>QZLF01000011.1 GCA_016771945.1 Candidatus Leucobacter sulfamidivorax | reverse complement strand
CAGACCAGGCCCGGTGACAACACCCCCCAGATCATTCCTGCGACAGGGGGCAACAATCATGCCGGACCCGGCTGGCTGCCTTGCCCCTCATCCTCGCGGATCAGGAGCTACGAACAAAGTAACGGGGGAGGTGCCTCAGCTCGCGGCCTCCCCTTGGGCGCCTCAGCTCGCGGCGCCCGCCTCGAAGAGGCGGCGGTAGCCATGCATCGTGGTGAAGAAGGGCGAGGGGTCGAGCGTCGGATCGCCCTCGTAGCCGAGTTCCGCGGCGGCGGCGGCGAACGGCGAGTACGCGGAGTCGGTCTCGTCGAGCCCTGCCTCGAACGCCGCGTGCGCGGCGGCGGCGATCCGCGCCTCGATGTCGAGGCTCTCCTGCAGTGCGCGGGCCGCAGCCGTCCGGTCGAGCTCGACCCCGTACGGTTCGCCGGAGGCCCCGCGGTAGGGGTGGCCGAGGTAGAGCCGCCGCGGCGACACCGCGTCGCGCAGGTACTCGAGGCTCGCGCGGTAGGCGACGGGATCCTCGTATCCGGGGAAGAAGTTCGCCGCCCCGTGGATCTGCACGGCATCGCCGACGAAGACGTCGTCCTGCCCGTCGACCACGTAGGCGACCGAGCCGGGCGTGTGACCGGGCACCGGGTGCACCGACACCGTGACGCCGCCCCCGAGCGAGAGCGTCTCGCCGCCGCGCAGCAGCAGGTCGGCCTCCATCTCGCCCGAGATCGCGTGCTCGGCGGCTGCGGCCTGCTTGGCCGCTCCCGCGGGGTCGTGCAGGTACTGCTGACGCACCCGCTCGTACAGCGCGACGTGCTCCCGGCGCGAGCGCAGCAGATGCGCATCGGCCTCGTGGATGACGACCTTCGCCCGCCGCCCGGTCAGCTCCCAGAGGGCGTGCGCGCCTCCCATGTGGTCGATGTGGCCGTGGGTGAGCAGGATCCAGCGCACATCCTCGATGCGGCGGCCGATCGCCTCGAGAGCCGGCAGCATGCCCTCGGCGGGGGAGGTGGTGATGCCGGTGTCGACGATCGCCGGCTCGGGCGCGTCGATGAAGTAGCTGTAGAGGCCGAAGCGTCCCCAGGGCGAGACGAGCGGGTGGATCGACACGGAGTCGGGGCTGGTCGTCGCTGCCACGGTCATCGCCTCCAGGGATCGGGAATTCGAGGTGGGATCCTGCTTGGGAATCCAGCGGATCTATGTTTATTATAATAATATACGGAATTGAGATCGCAACGGCACGCTCGCGATGCAGAAGGGCTGACACCACTATGGTCGATTTTCAGACGTGGAACGCAGGGGGCGAGAGCATCCGGGTCCGCAAGGATCTGCGCGTGCCCATGCGCGACGGCGTGGAGCTCGCGGCCGACGCCTACGCCGCACCCGGAGACGAGCCCCGCCCGGCCCTCGTCGCGCTGAGCCCCTACGGCAAGGAGCTGCAGGCGCTCGCCCTCACCACGCCTCCGCAGAAGCGCCCGAGCCCGATGTGGGACGGTTGCATCGAGGCCGGCGACATCGCCCGTGTCGTGTCGGAGGGCTATGTCCACGTCATCGGCGACCTCCGCGGCTCGGGCGCCTCGGGCGGCGAGCACGTCGGCAACTACAACGCGGGCGGCGTCCCGCTCGGCGAGGACGCCTACGACTTCATCGAGTGGGTCGCCGCGCAGCCCTGGTGCGACGGCAACGTCGGCATGATCGGCATCTCGTACTTCGGCTCCATGCAGGTGCTCGCAGCGGCCGAGCGCCCGCCGAGCCTGAAGGCGATCTTCGTCAGCGGCGGCCACTACGACTTCTACGAGACCACCTACCACGGCGGCGTCATGTGGTTCATGCCGCGCGCCGCCCGCGAGGGCCGCGGCGGCGACTCGGGCTGGGCCTTCACCGACCGCGTGAAGTCGCGCATGCTCGAGACGTATTCGCCCGAGGAGATCCAGCGGAGGGTGGCGGATCGGCTGCGCGATCCCGACATCGCCGCCTGGCCCAACCTCGTGCACGTGCTGCACTACCCGAAGAACCACGAGGCCTGGTTCGACATCGTGATGAACGAGCTCGACGGAGAATGGTACGAGGAGCGCAATCCCGTGACCCTCGCGCCGAAGATCGACATCCCGGTCTATCTGCAGATCGACCAGGGCCGCGGCTGGACCATCGACGGCACCATCGAGACCTTCGACCGGCTGCAGGGCCCGAAGAAGCTCGACATCGGCCCCTACCCGCCCATGCAGTCGCGCCCCTTCATCGAGGAGCACGACAAGATGTTCCGCTGGTACGACTACTGGATCAAGGGCATCGACAACGGCATCATGGACGAGCCCGCCGTGAGCGTCTTCGTCGAGGGGTCGCGCGAGCTCGTCACGGGTGCGCAGTGGCCGCCGAAGCCGGCCCGGCACCGCGAGCTCTTCCTGCGCCCGCGGCGGAAGCTCTCGCCCGAGCCCGAGCGCATGGCGCCCGAGTACGCGGCCCCCGACGGCTTCTACCAGGCGCCGCTCACGGTGACCGACAAGGTCGAGATCATCAGCTGGAGCACCGAGGCCTTCGAGCGGCCGACCGAGCTCATCGGCACGGGCGCGGCGCACATCTTCGCCTCGATCGACCAGGAGGACACGAACTTCATCCTCCGGCTCTGGGACGTCGCCCCCGGCGGCGGCCGGCAGCTCGTGACCACGGGCTTCCTCAAGGCCTCGCACCGCGAGCTCGACGAGGAGCGCACGACGCACGGCGACCCCTACCACCCGCACACGCGGGCCGTGCCCGTGACGCCGGGCGCGATCGAGGAGTACGTGATCCGCCTCTATCCCTTCGCCGCGACCTTCCTGCCGGGCCACCGGCTCGAGGCCGAGCTGTCGTGCGACGAGCCGCTGACCGACGCGCACAACGCGCTGCTGCCGCCCGACGCGTTCCACCTGCCGGTGGGACGGCCGGTCACGCACAAGATCTACCGCGACGCGGCGCACCCGTCGCGGCTCGTGCTGCCCTTCACGGCGGACGAGTAGCGAGGCGGAGCGGATGATTGCCATGATGTCTCGTCGGAAGACGCGATGCAGGCCGAGGCGCCGCGCGAGAGTACGCTGGCTGCCATGACCACGCTCAGAGACCGGCAGAAGCAGCTGACCCGCGACACCCTGCTGCAGACGGCGCTCGAGCTCTTCGGCGAGAACCGCTATGCGACGACGACCATCGACGAGATCGCGACGGCCGCGGGCACCACCCGGGCCACCTTCTACCTGCACTTCTCGTCGAAGAGCGAGATCGCCCGCGCGCTCATCAACGAGGCGGACCGCATCCTCACCGAGATCGACAAGCCTCCGCTGCGCGGCGTGGTCTCGAGCGGCGATCCCGCGCTGATCCGCGAGTACATCGGGCACAAGTTCGACCAGTGGGAGACCATCAAGCCCTACCTCCTCGTCGCGCAGCAGGCCGCGCCGAGCGACCCCGAGGTCACCGAGCTCATGGAATCGTGGTTCGAGGGCGTCGCGCAGAACATCAAGGCCGGCCTCGACGATGCGGATCGCTTCGACCCCGAGACCCGTCGCATGCGCGGCGTGCTCGCCTTCGGGCAGCTCGAGTACCTCTCGGTGCGGTGGTTCCGCTTCGGCTGGCTGCAGCCGCGCGAGATCTGTCTCGACCTCATGGTCGACTCGTGGTGCCATCTGCTGCTCGAAGCGGGCGCCGGCGAACAGCCCGGGTAGGCACGGCGAGTCGATCGATAGGTCCCTGCGAGTCAATCGCGAGGCACCGTCGAGCGGTTACCGTAGACGGTGCAGGGAGACCGCCATCGGCCGCATGACGCGGCCGCGCACCGAAGGAGATGCCGCATGAGGATCGACGCCTACGTCGTGGAGGCCAAGGACCAGCCGTTCGTGCGGGAGGAGCTCGAGCTCGATCCGCCCGGCCCCGGCGAAGTGCTCGTGCGGGTCGTCGCGACCGGCGTCTGCCACACCGATCTCAACACGCAGGCCGGCGACATGCCGTTCGCGCTGCCCGGCGTCATGGGCCACGAGGGCTCGGGCGTGATCGAGGCCCTCGGCGAGGGGGTCACCGACTTCGAGGTCGGCGACCACGTGGTCATGGGCTGGCCCTTCTGCGGCGAGTGCCGCAACTGCGTGCGCGGCGAGCACCGGTACTGCGAGCGGATCGGCGAGGCGCTCTGCGGGGGTCATCGCCTGACCGGCCCGCTGGCCGGCACCTCCGCCTACCGGCGTGCCGACAGCAGCCCGGTCTCGGGGCACTTCTTCGGGCAGTCCTCCTTCGCCACCCACTCCATCGCGAGCGCGGCAGCGCTCGTCAAGGTGGATCGCGACCTGCCGCTGGAGCTCCTCGGCCCGCTGGCCTGCGGCATCACGACGGGGGCGGGCGCCGTCTTCAACACCGCGCAGCCCGAGCCGGGCGAGTCGCTCGTCGTCTTCGGGGCGGGAGCGGTGGGCCTCGCCGCGGTCATGGCCGCCGCGAACACCGCGGCGGCGACGATCATCGCGGTCGACCTGCACGACTCGCGGCTCGAGCTCGCGACCGAGTTCGGCGCAACTCACGTCATCAACTCGGGGCGGGAGGACGCGATCGCGCGCATCCTCGAGATCTGCGGCGGCCCCGCCGACTACGTGATCGACTGCACCGGCTCGGTGCGGGTGATCGAGGCGGCGGCGGAGGCCGTGGGCATGCTCGGCACGCTCATCCTCATCGGCGGCGCCCCCGTCGACGCGCGGGTGTCGTTCGACCATCTGCGCACCCTGTGGGGGCAGCGGATCGTCGGCACGCTCGGCGGGGGATCCACCTCGCGGCAGCTGATCCCGGGGCTGCTGTCCCTCTACCGCCGCGGGCGCTTCCCCTTCGACCGGCTCGTGAAGCTGTACGGCTTCGACGATCTCGACGCCGCGGTGGCCGACGCCCACTCCGGTGAGACGGTCAAGGCCGTGCTCGTGCTCGAGCCCCGGTAGTCGGCCCGAAGGCCGGGCGGCCCGCCCGCCCGGGGCGTCGCCCGCCGGTGTCCCGCCGATCCGTCCGCCCGGCGATCCCGCGTCTTCCCCTGCCCGGCGATCTGCGATATTTTCGTTAATGACCATGATCTTCATCTGATTCCGGTGCCGGCCGATTGCCGCGCGGGCGCCGATCGGTACGGCGAGGAAGCGCGAGGGCGGGGATGAGCGAGCAGACTGCGACGGCCAGGGCGGCCGAGGCGGGGGCCGTGGAGGCGCAGATCCGCGAGGTCGAACGGGCTCGGATCGCCGCGCTGCTGGCGTGCGACTACGACGCCTTCGAGGCGCTGCTCGACGAGCGTCTCGTCTACACGCACGCCACGGCGAGGCGCGACACCCGCGAGGCGCAGCTGGCCTCCCTGCGCGGCGGCGCGTACCGCTACCTCGAGATGGAGACCGATCCGCAGCAGATCGACGTGCTCGGCGACGCCGTGGTGGTCGCGGGCAACCAGCGCGCCGTGATCGAGATCGGCGGGGACGCCGGCGAGCGACGCAGCGTGTACACCCAGGTCTGGGCGCGCCGCGGCGACGACTGGAAGCTGCTGTGCATGCAGGCCACGGCGATCCCGGCCTGAGCGCTCCCATGACCGCGGAGGCCGAGCGGCCGATCACCTGGGCTCCGAGCGAGGCTGAGTTGGCGGAGGCGAACCTCACCGGCTTCCTCGCCTGGCTGCGCGAGCACCGCGGCCTCGCCTTCGACGGCTACCGCGATCTGTGGCGGTGGTCGGTCGACGATCTCTCCGGCTTCTGGGACGCCGTGCGCGAGCACTCCGCGGTGATCGGCGAGGGCTTTGAGGGCCCCGCCCTCACGACACCCGCCGAGGGGCCGGGATCGATGCCGGGCGCGGTCTGGTACCCGGGCGCGCGCCTGAACTTCGCCGAGAACGTGCTGCGGCACGCGCACGACCCGGCGCTCGCCGAGACGACGGCGATCGTCGAGATCGACGAGGCCGACGCCGTCCGCAGTCTCACCTGGACCGAGCTCGCGCAGCGCGTGGGCGCGCTCGCCGCCGCGCTGGAGCGGCTCGGCGTGCGCCCGGGGGATCGCGTCGCGGCGGTGCTGCCGAATGTGCCCGAGGCGATCATCGGCATGCTCGCGAGTGCCGCGATCGGCGCGGTCTGGGCGGTGAACTCGCCCGATCTCTCGGCCGACGCCTCGCTGAACCGGCTGCGGCAGCTCGAGCCGAAGGTGCTCTTCGGGGTGACCGGCTACCGCTTCAACGGCGCGGACTTCGACTGCTCCGAGGCGCTCGCCCGCATCGAGGAGGGACTGCCGAGCGTCACCCGCACGATTCTGGTCGGCACGGCGCGCTCGGGCGCCGCGCGCATGGACGCCGACACGGCGCGCTCGGGCGCCGTGCGCATCGACACCGGCGCGGTCCGCTCGGGCGCCGCGCCGACCACGGCTCGGGCGAGCGGCGCGATCGAGAGGAGCAGCTTCGACGAGCTGATCCGCGATTCCCTCCGTGACGGCGCGACGGCGCCCTTCCGCCGCGTGCCCTTCGACCACCCGCTGTGGGTGCTGTTTTCCTCCGGCACGACGGGCGCGCCGAAGGGCATCGTGCACGGGCAGGGCGGCATGCTGCTCGAGTCGCTCAAGATGATGGGGCTGAACCAGGATCTCCGCCCGGGCGACCTCTACTACGTCGCGGCGAACACCTCCTGGATGATCTGGAACACCCTGATCTCGGCGCTCGCGACCGGTGCCTCGATCGTCTGCTACGCGGGCTCGCCGACCTTCGGGGGAGCGGATCGCCAGTTCCGCATCATCGACCGGCTCGGCGTGACCTTCTTCGTGACGGGCGCCGCCTACCTCTCGCTGCTCGAGCGCAGCGGTCTGCGGCCGGGCGATGAGCTCGGGCTCGAGCGGCTGCGATCCATCATGTCGACCGGCTCGCCGCTGCCCGACTCGACCTGGCTCTGGGTGCACGACGCGGTGAAGCGGCACCTGCACCTGGGCTCCGACTCGGGCGGCACCGACATCTGCTCGGGGTTCCTCGGCTCGAACCCGCTCGAACCCGTCCACCTCGGCCTGCTGCAGGGTCCGATGCTCGCCGTCGCCGCGGAGGCCTGGAACGAGGAGGGCCGCCGGGTGATCGACGAGGTCGGCGAGCTCGTCATCACGCGGCCGCTGCCCTCGATGCCGCTGTGCTTCTGGGGCGACGAGAGCGGCGAGAAGTATCGCGCGGCCTACTTCGAGGGCTTCCCCGGTGTGTGGACCCACGGCGACTGGATCACCGAGACCGCGGGCGGCGGCTTCGCCGTGCACGGCCGCTCGGACGCGACCCTCAACCGCGGCGGCGTGCGCATGGGCAGCGCCGACGTGTACGCGGCGATGCAGTACGTGCCGGGGGTGCGCGACAGCCTGATCATCGGCGTCGAGCGGCCGAACGGGGAGTATCGCATGCCGCTCTTCGTCACGCTCGCGGAGGGGGTCGAGCTCGACGACGAGCTGCGGGAGCTGATCAAGCGGACGATCCGCGAGCACGCGAGCGCCCGCCACGTGCCCGACGAGATCGTCGCGGTGCCGGCGATCCCCGTCACCCACGCGGGGAAGAAGATCGAGGTGCAGATCAAGAAGCTGTTCATGGGGGCGGATCCGGAGCGCGCGGTCAGCCGCGGCGCGCTCGCGAACCCGGAGGCGGTCGACTGGTTCGTGGAGGCCGCGGCGCGCTTCCGCGCCGAGTAGGGGGCCGGCCCCGCGGGCTGCGGTCCCTCACCTGCAATAGACGATATGGGGGTGGTCACCCCTTGACAGGACTGGGGCCCCGACTCGCATGATCGGTGGTTACCAGCCCTCGTTCCAGTAACTGAAGTCTTGGAGCAACGAGGGGCTGGCCTATCACCAGTCG
>QZLF01000010.1 GCA_016771945.1 Candidatus Leucobacter sulfamidivorax | reverse complement strand
TCACCGGCATCAGCATCGGCTACGACTACGGCGGACCCATCGACTGGAACCTATACGAACAACACCGCAGCTACCGCTTCACCGGCGGCGAACTGCTGAACGTCCGCTACATCCCCGGAGCACCCTCACAGTACGACCGCACCGTACTCCACGAGATCGGAAAGGCAGTGGCGGAGATCGCCGACTGAGCCGCGACCTCAGTCGGCGCGGCGCAGCTCCTCGATCATGGCGTCGACGCTCGCGTGCAGGCTTTCGGCGCTGGACGCCTCCGGCATGAGCACGCCGAGCATCTGCCACCCGGCATTGTGCGCCGAGACGCGGTTGACCTCGGTCTCGATATCGGCGTGCGGGACGAGCTCCCCGTCCTCCTGCGCCTCGAGCAGGAAGCGCCTGATCAGCTCCCGGCGCCGGGTGAGATTCTCGTGGTGGATCTCCCTCAGCTCGGGGTCCTGCGAGGCCAGATCCCAGAAGGTGAGCACGACTCGGGATCGCCCGACCGCCTCCTCGTCGACGGGCATGAGCTCGAGCACCATGAGCCGCAGCGCCTCCAGCCCGCGCACCCCCTCGACCATCTGGTCGATGTGCTCGTGCGACAGCGTGAACACCTTCACGAAGGCTGCGGCGAGCAGGCTCTGCTTATCGGGGAAGTAGCGCGCGATCGCGCCGTGCGCATAGCCCGCCTCGGCCGCGATCTGGCGCATAGTCAACCGGTCGAAGCCGTCGCGCACGATGATCTGCGTGACGGCCTCGACGATGTGGGCGCGACGTTCGTCGCGGTCGACGATCCTGGGCATATGCGATTGCTCTCCTCTCTGGCAATCCTAGGGAACATGCGGATATCCGCTTCAATCGGAAGACATCGGTCACCAAATGGAGACCAATCGTTATGCGGCCGTTACCACCGGACACCGCTTGGAGACTATTCTTTAGTCACCACTTGGTGACTGCAAAGAGAGTGGCCATCCACATCACGGTGACGAAGGAGTCGCGCATGAAGAAATACACCCGCCTGATCGCCGCGCTCGCGCTGATCCCCGCTGCGGCGCTGGCACTGTCGGCCTGCTCCTCCGGCGGCCAGCCGAGCGAGACTCCCAGCGAGACGACCGATACCGGCGCGCCCGCCGAGCTCACCACGGTCACCGTGGGCACCGTCGGCCTCACCTCCGACGGCGCGCTGATCGCCGGCATGGAGCAGGGCTTCTTCGAGGAGGAGGGCCTGAAGATCGAGACCTCCATCGTGCAGAACCCGCCCGCCGGCCTCGCGGCCGCCCAGGGCGGACAGCTCGACATCACCTTCACCCCCGGCATCCCGCTGCTGAATGCGCTCAGCCAGGGCATCGGCGTGCAGGTGGTAGCCGCCTCGCACGGTTACGACCCCGCTGCCAAGGATTCCGACGATCCCGCCCAGTACGACGACACCGGCCTCTTCGCGAGCGCGAAGAGCGGCATCACCTCGATCGAGGATCTCGAGGGCAAGACCATCGCGATCCCGGCCCGCAAGGCGCACCTCGAGGTCGTCATCGCCGATGAGCTGCAGGAGGCCGGCATCGACCCCGAGACCGGCGTGAACTGGGTCGTGCTCGACTTCACCTCAGCGGTCGCCGCCCTCAACGAGGGCACGGTCGACGCGGCCGGCCTCGTGAGCCCCTTCACCACGCAGGCGCTCGAGGCGGGCAACCCGCAGATCTCTGCTCCGTCGGTCGCCTTCTTCGACGGCGGTACCACCAGCTACTGGGTGGCCGGCACCTCGACCATCGAGCAGAAGCCGGACGTGATCGCGGCCTTCCAGCGCGCGATCATCAAGTCGAACGAGTGGGCGAACGAGCACCCGGAGGAGGCCATCCAGGCCGGCCTCACCTACACGAACTCGCCGCTGACCGTGGCCGATGTGATGGTGCCCTACTGGACCACGGACGTGGCGCCAGAGAACCTCGAGACCATGATGAACAAGATGGTGAAGCTGAAGTTCCTCGCGGCACCGGTCGACCTCTCGAACGCGTTCCACACGAACTAGACGGCGACACCGCGGAGGCGGTCGATACCCGTGGCGGCGAGCTCCAGCAGCTCGCCGCCACGGTCGTCTCACCGGCGGTGCCGCCTCAGCTCGTGTGGCGCAGTTCCGCGATCATGGCGTCGATGCTCGCCCGCAGCCTGACGTCGGGCGTCGATTCGGGCACGAGCACGGCCATCATCTGCCAGCCGGCGTTGTGCGCGCAGACCCAGTCGACGCCGTGCTCGATGTCGAAGTCGGGTGCGATCTCGCCATCCTCCCGGGCCTGACGGAGCAGCGTTCGGATCAGCTCCTGCCGCCGCGCGAAGTTCTCCCGGTGGATCTCGTAGAGTTCCGGATCCTGCGCGGCCCGATCCCAGAAGCACAGCACGACACGGGCGTTATGAGTCCTTCCGGAACTGAACGGAAGCAGCACCTCGGTCATGCGGGCGAGCGCCTCGAGGCCCCGGAATCCCTCGACGCTCTCGAGCGTCCGCCGATGCGAGTCCTCGAAGACCCGCAGGAAGGCCGCGATGAGCAGACTGCGCTTGTCGGGGAAGTACCGCGTGATCGCGCCGTGCACGAACCCGGCCTCCGCGGCGATCTCGCGCATGGTCACCCGGTCGAAGCCATCGCGAATGATGATCTGCGTGACGGCCTCGACGATGTGCGCGCGGCGCTCATCATGATCTACGATCTTCGGCATTCGATATCCCGGGTCCTCGTTCCCACTCCCACTGAGAGCCTAGCGAGCACCGGTGAGCGCTCATGCGGCGGATCGCTTTTCGTCGCCAATTGGCCATAAAACGTTATCTGCTTGTTACCGTTAACGGCCAGGTGGAGATTATCCTTAAATGGCCATATGGTGATTTTAAAACCCCGTTGCTCTACCGGGTGGATCACCACCTCGGGTGGTTACAGGACAAAGGAGTCGATGACATTGAAGAAGACACACCGCCTGCTCTCGGCGCTCGCACTCATCCCGGCCGCGGCGCTCGCGCTCTCGGCATGCTCCGCCCCCGCGGCGGAGTCCGAGTCGACGAGCGCGCCGACGAGCGACGCCTCCGGCGAGGTGCGCACCGTCAAGGTGGCCGCCGTCGGGATCATGACCGACGTCGTGCTGCAGATCGCCGAGGAACAGGGTTACCTCGATGAGGAGAACCTGGCCATCGAGATCACGACCGTGGCGAACCCGCCGGCCGGCGTCGCGGCTCTGCAGGGCGGACAGGTCGAATTCGCCTTCGCACCCGGCGTCGTGTTCGGGAACGCGCGCTCGCAGGGCGTGCCGGTGCAGATCGTCGCGGGGGCCAACGGCTTCCCCGAGGGCGTCGAGGGCGCCGACCTCGATCTCTACGACGACACGGGCATCTACGTGCGACCCGATTCCGGCATCACGTCGCTCGATCAGCTCGAGGGCAAGTCGATCGCGGTGAACGCCCGCAAGGCGAACCTCGAGGCGACCGCCAGCCAGGCCCTGCTCGACGCGGGCGTCGACCCCAACTCCATCAACTGGGTCGCCCTCGACTTCACCTCGATGGTCGAGTCGCTGAAGAACGGCGACGTGGACGCCGCTATCCCGGTGAACCCCTTCACCCTCCGGGCCGAGGAGGCCGGGATGGTGCGGATCGCCTCCCCCGCGGCGGCGTTCTTCGGCATCGGGCCGAGCAGCTTCTGGCTCACCAGCGAAGCGCTCGTGAACGACGATCCGGAGCTCGTGGCCGCGTTCAAGCGAGCGATCATGAAGGCCAGTGCGTACGCGAACGAGCACCTCGACGAGTCGATTGCCGCCGGCGTCGCACTTGCCGGACTCGACATCCCGGTCGAGAAGGCGGGCAAGATCTACTGGCCCACCGAGGACGTCACGCAGGCCGACGTCGATCACATCGTCGAGAACCTGATCTCCATCGGCTTCCTCCCGGAGGGCACCAAGCTCGAGAACGCGATCGTGCAGCTGGACTGAGCGCTCCGCACGATCCCCGACCGACTCGGTACGGGATCGGCGCGCTCGGGGTCGTGGCGGCGTTCCGCCTCCGGCAGTTCGCCGCCACGACCGTTCCTCCGGGGACGCCCGCTCAGTACCGCGAACAACTGATCGTTATCCGCTCGTTATTTTCGGACACCAAGTGGAGACTATTCTTGAGTCACCGCTTGGTGATTTAAAACCAGCCGAGATGCGCGACGGAAGATCTCAGGGGAAGACGACGAAGGAGTCGTAGATGAAGAAGACGCACCATCCGCCCGGAACGCTCGGGCACGTAATCGGGAAGTCGAGCCGAGCATCATGAGTTCTCGTTTGGTTCAGTACGGCATCGGTGTGCTTGGTGCCCTGCTCGCTTTGGGTGTGTGGCAGCTTGCAGCGTCGGTGGGCCCGCTCGCTTCGTCTCCGTTGCCGGCCGCGACCGATGCCCTGACCGCGCTGGCCCGCCTGGTCACGACCCCGGACATGTGGGCCGCGACCTGGGACACGATCTACATGGCCCTGACCGGGCTCATCCTCGCCACCGCCGCGGGCATCGTCCTCGGGGTCGCGATCGGGGTGTCTCCTTTGGCGATGCACGCGACCCGGGTCCCGCTCGAGTTCCTGAAGCCCATCCCCCCGATCGTGATCCTCCCGGTCGTGGTCCTCGTCCTCGGCCCGACCGCGGGCATGGGCGTGTTCCTCGTGTTCATCGGCTGTTTCGTCGCGATCGTGGTCCAGACCTCCGCGGGCGTGTTCGATACCGACCCCGTGGCCCGCGCCACCGGCCAGTCCTACGGCCTCGGGAAAGGATCGATCCTGACAAACATCGTCCTCCCGTCCGCACTCCCGTATATCGGGACCGCGGTGAGGGTTGCCGCGCCGACCGCGGTCGTGGTCGCGGTCGTCGCGGGCCTGCTCGGCGGGGGCCCGGGCCTGGGCCAGTCCCTGCTCCTCTCCCAGATCTCGGGCAACCAGGACGAACTGTTCGCGTACGTGCTGATCCTGGGCATCCTGGGCCTGATCGTGCAGGGCCTGTCCCAGTGGGGCGAACGCCGCCTGTTGCACTGGCACCCCCAGTACCGGAAGGCAGGCGCCTGATGACTCTCACCTCTTCCATTCCCGTCCGCACCCGCCTCGCCCGGAAGCAGCGCCGCACGGGCATGCCCAAATGGGTGCTCATCGGCGCGGAGGTCCTGGTCCCGGTCCTGCTGCTCGCGTGGTGGTGGTTCGCGTCCGCGGGCTCCACGAACGCGTTCTTCCCCCCGCTCAAGACCATCCTGGAACGTCTGGTCGCTCTCGCGGGCACGCCCGTGTTCTGGGGCAATGTGGGCTCCTCGGTCGGGAACCTGATCCTCTCCTTCGTGCTCGCCTCCGTGTTGGGGGTGGTGTTCGGGATCGTGCTGGGCAGCGTGAAATGGTTGTCGTGGCTGATCGAGCCCACGATCCATTTCTTCCGCGCGATCCCCCCGGTCGCGCTCGTGCCGATCTTCGTGTCCCTCATCGGGTTCGGCAACGAGACCCGTATCCTCTCGATCACGCTGTCCGCGTTCTTTCCCGTGTTGATCTCCACGATCGATGGCATCCACGCCCTGGACCCGGACCGGGTGAGCGTGGGCCGCATCTACCGGCTCAGCTGGTGGGACCGGATCTTCTCCGTCGCGATCCCCGAAGCCTCGCCCCGTATCCTCTCGGGCATGCAGGTCAGCCTGATTGTCGCGTTCGTCGTGATGATCGCTTCCGAGATGCTCGGCTCCTCGAACGGGCTCGGGGCGGCGACGCTGATCGCGCAGCAGTCGTTCATGATCGCGGACATGTGGGTCGGGATCCTCGTGCTCGGGGTCCTCGGGTATGTCGCGACCGCGCTGTTCACCCTGTTCCGGCGCAGCATGCTGCGCTGGTACATCCAGATCCGTCAGCAGGAGAAGAACCTATGACCACCCCCAACGGCACCACCGGCAACACCCCCACCAGCACCACCGGCACCAGCACCACCAGCAACACCAGCACCAGCACCGGCACCACCGGCACCACCGGCACCACTGCCGCGGCCGCGGTCGCCGGCACCCCGCGCCTGAGCGTGCAGGGCCTGCAGAAGATCTACGACACGAAGAAGGGCGAGGTCCCCGTGATCGCGGATCTCACCTTCGATGTGCAGGCCGGGGAGGTGGTCTGTATCGTGGGCCCCTCCGGCATCGGGAAGACCACCCTCCTGAAATGTTTGACCGGCCTGCAGTCCATCACGGCCGGGGTCGCGCTCATCGATGGGAAACCGATCGAGGGGCCGCCGGAAGAGATGGCGCTCGTGTTCCAGGAATACACCCGCTCGCTGATGCCCTGGCTCACCGTGACCAAGAACGTGCGCCTCCCCCTGAAACACCTCCGTTTGTCCCAGGCGGAACGGGAAGAACGCATCAGCTCGGCGTTGCAGGCGGTCGGGCTTGCCGGGGCGGAGCAGAAGTACCCGTGGCAGCTCTCCGGCGGCATGCAACAGCGGGTCGCGATCGCCAGAGCGATCGCGTACCGGCCCGAGGTCCTCGTGATGGACGAGCCGTTCGCGTCGGTCGACGCGCAGACCCGGTTCGAGCTCGAGGACCTGTGTTTGCAGATCCGGGACCAGTTCGGGATGACGATCGTGATCGTGACCCACGACATCGACGAAGCCGTGTACCTCTCAGACCGGGTCGTCGTCCTCGGGGAACGGCCCGCCCGGGTGACCCGGATCCTGGACATCGACTTCGACAGCCCGCGAGACCAGATCACGACGCGGTCGTTGCCCGGATTCGCCGAGCTACGCACCGAGGTCTTCGAACTCATCAGAAAGGCCGGCTGAAGTGACCACAGGCGAGGCCCGCGGCTACGAACGCTTCGGGGGTCGGGTCGGCGAGTTCGCTTCCGACTCGACTCCCTGGTGGCCCGCGCGCCCCGAAGCCCGCGAGGGCGCCCCCAATGTCATCGTGATGCTCATCGATGATCTCGGGTTCAGCGACCTCGGCCCCTTCGGCTCGGAGATCCCGACCCCGAACATCGACGCTCTCGCCGACGGGGGCTGGGTCTTCAGCAATTACCGCACGGCCCCCATGTGCTCCCCGGCGCGCGCCGCGCTGCTCACCGGCCTGAATCCGCACCGGGCCGGCTTCGGCTACGTCGCGCACACGGACCCGGGCTACCCCGGTTTCACCTGCGAACTGCCGCAGCACGCCCCCACCCTTGCCGAATCGCTCCGGGCGGGCGGGTACGCCACTTTCCTCGTCGGCAAGTGGCACCTGACTCTGGAGTCGAGACTGCACGACGCCGCCGACAAGTCGTCGTGGCCGTTGCAGCGGGGCTTCGACCGGTACTTCGGGTCCATGGACGGCTTCACCTCCCTCCACCACCCCCACCGCCTCGTGCGAGACAACTCGGTCATCGATGTGCAGGAGTTCCCGGACGGCTACTTCCTCACCGATCAACTCACCGACGAGGCGCTCGCCATGATCGACGAACTGCGCACGAGCGACCGGTCGAAGCCGTTCTTCCTCTACTACGCCCACACATCGGTGCATGGCCCGATCCAGGCGAAGGAAGCGGACATCGAGAAGTTTCGCGGCCGCTACGTGGCCGGCTGGAATGCGCTGCGCGAGGCCCGCTTCGCGAGGCAGCGCGAGCTCGGGATCGTGCCGGATCACGCGGAGCTTCCCGCAGAGGCGCTCGCGAACGGCGATGAGATCCCGCAGTGGGAGGGCCTGAGCGACGAGGAGCGCACGCTCTTCGCGCGGCACATGGAGGTCTACGCCGCCGCGGTGCACGAGATCGACCAGAGCGTCGGACGCCTCACCGCCAGGCTCGAAGAGCTCGGCGAACTGGAGAACACGATCATCCTCGTGATGAGCGACAACGGCGGCACCGCCGAAGGCGGACCGACCGGCACACGCAGCTACTTCGCACAGTTCGGGCACGGTCTGCCGGTCGCGTCCGACTGGGTGCGCGACGTCCCTCGGGATCCCGAGCTCATCGGCGGCCCCCGTCTCTTCAGCCAGTATCCGACCGGCTGGGCCCGGGTGTCGAACACGCCGTTCCGCTCGTTCAAGGGTTCGACCTACGAGGGGGGCGTCCACGCGCCGCTCGTCATGTCGTGGCCGGCCGCCCCGATCGAGGCGCGCGGACTGCGCGACCAGTTCGTCTTCGTCTCCGACCTCGCGCCCACGATCCTCGAGCTCGCCGGCGTGCCTCCGCTCGCAGAGCTGCGCGGGCGCCCCATCCAGGAGCCCGACGGTGCCAGTGTCGTCGGCGTGCTCGCGGATCCCGCGGCTCCCGGGCGCGAATCGCAGTACTTCGAGATCATCGGTCGACGCGGCTTCGTCGACGGCGAGTGGAAGGCCGTCTCCCCGGTGCCCCCGACGAAGGAGCAGGGTGCGGCCGGCGGCACCTGGGAGCTGTACCACCTATCCGAGGACCCGACCGAGGTACACGATCTGGCCGCTCAGCGCCCGGAGCTCACGATCGAGCTCGCCGAACGCTGGCGCAAGGAGGCCTGGAACAACGCCGTCTTCCCGCTCGACGACACCGGCGCACTGCACGCTGCTCGTCCGGTGACGGAGGCGCGCCTCGCGGAGGCGGTCACCCTGCCCCCGTTCCGTCCTCCGCTCGAACGCTTCCGCTCCGCGAAACTCACCGTACTCAGATCCTTCACCGTCGAGATCGACACCGTCCTCGGCACCGACGCAGCAGGCGTGCTCGTAGCTCACGGCGACCAGGGCGGCGGCTACCTCCTCGCCATCGACCACGGCGCACCCCTCCTCTCCTACAACGCCTACGGCGACATGCACCGCGCCACCGGCACCGCCCTCACCCCCGGCCCCCACCGGCTCACCATCCACGTCGACGAACTCCCCGAACTCAGGTGGCGGATCCGCCTCGACATCGACGACACCCTCGATGCCGAGATCCCCTCCGTGCCCATGCTCCTGGGCATGGCCCCCTTCACCGGCATCAGCATCGGCTACGACTACGGCGGACCCATCGACTGGAACCTGCACGAACAACACCGCAGCTACCGCTTCACCGGCGGCGAACTGCTGAACGTCCGCTACATCCCCGGAGCACCCTCGCAGTACGACCGCACCGTACTCCACGCCATCGACGACGCGGTCGCCCAGATCGCCGACTGAACGCGAGCCGGGTCCGACCCCGACCGCCCGAACCCGGAAGCAGCGCGAAAGGCGGGTTCTGCAGCCTTTTCCGATGGAGAGGCTGCAGAACCCGCCTTCGGGGGCGTGTGCAGACCCGGCGGTCCGGGCTGCGGGGCTACTGCGGATCGAGCCCGAGGTCGGCGAGGCCGATGGCGTAGCGGTACTCGTAGCCGGCCGTCTCGATGCGCTCCTTGGCGGGGGCCTGGCGATCCACCACCACCGCGACGCCTGCGACCTCGGCCCCGACCTTCTCGAGCGCCTCGATGGCCTTGAGCGGCGAGCCGCCGGTCGTCGAGGTGTCCTCGACCACGATCACGCGCTTGCCCGCGAGGTCGGGGCCCTCGACCTGGCGGCCGCGGCCGTGATCCTTGGGCTCCTTGCGCACGACGAACGAGTCGTAGGTCTTGCCGCGCGCCACGCCCTGGTGCATGATCGCCGAGGCGATCGGATCCGCACCCATCGTGAGGCCGCCCACCGCGACCACGCCGTCGACGTCCTCGATGAGGTCGAGCATGACCTGCCCGATGAGCGGCGCCGCGCGGTGATCGAGCGAGAGCTTGCGCAGGTCGATGTAGTACGTCGCCTTCTTGCCGCTCGTGAGGGTGAAGTCGCCGTGGAACACGGCCTCGGTCTTGATGAGCTCGATGAGCTGCTCGCGCGCGCTGGTCATGGCCTCCAGTCTAGGAGTCCGCGGGATCCTCCGGGATCGTGCCGATGCTGCCGAGCAGGGCGTCGACCGCGGCGCGCATGCGCTCGTCGGTCGCGAAATCGGGCATGACCAGCTTGATCGTCTGCCAGCCCATGTTCGCGGCCGCCACCTCGTCGGAGGCCGTGACGAGGTCCACATCGGGCGCGATCTCGCCGCTCGCCTGCGCCTCTTCGAGGAACTGCATGATGCGCGCGCGCCAGCCGAGCGCGTGCTCGCGCTGCGGCCCCTGGAAGGCGTGGGTCTGCGCGGTGTGGTTCCAGAACGCGAAGCTGACACGCGCGTGCCGCGTGCCCTCCTCGCCGAAGGGCAGGACCGCGAGGCAGAATTCGCGCAGAGCGGCGAGGCCGTGCTTGCCCGCGGTACGCTGCGCGATGGTCTCGTCCGCGAGGTCGCGGGAGAGCAGGAACGCCGCGTCGAGCAAGGACTCCTTGTCAGGGAAGTAGCGGGCGAAGGCGCTGTGGGCGTAGCCGGCCTCGCCGGCGATCCGCCGCATGGTGAGCTGATCGAAGCCGTCGCGCGCGATGATCTGCCAGGCGACTGCGGCGATCTCGTCGCGGCGGGCGTCGTGGTCGACGATCTTGGGCATGCTCGCTCTCGTTCGAGATGGGAAGGGTGGATCGCGGCGCGTCGCTCGCGCGTCGATGGCCGGGTTCCGCCCGTCGACGCCGCTCGCGCCACGTCCCAGGGTACCGATTCGACGAGCGGTTATCCATTTGTGACCAAATGGTCTCGAAAGCGTGCTACTTTTAGAGACCAGATGGTCTCGAAAGAAAGGTGGACCGGTGGATCGACGGGGATCGCGCGGATACGAGGGCTTCGGCGGCGTCGCGGAGGAGCTCTCCTCGCAGTCGACCCCCTGGTACCCGCCGCGCACCTGCGCCGCTGCGGGCGCCCCGAACGTGGTCGTCGTGCTCGTCGACGACCTCGGCTTCAGCGACCTCGGCCCCTTCGGCGGCGAGATCGACACCCCGCACATCGACCGGGTGGCCGGGAGCGGGCGCGTGTTCACGAACTACCGCACGGCGCCCGTGTGCTCGCCCGCCCGGGCAGCGCTGCTGACCGGCCTCAACCCCCACCGCGCCGGCTTCGGCATGGTCGCCCACATCGATCCCGGCTACCCCGGCTACGCCTGCGAGCTGCCGGCCACCGCCGCGACCCTGGCGGAGTCTCTGCGTGCCGGCGGCTACGCCACCTTCATGGTCGGCAAATGGCACCTCACCGGCGAATCACGCCTCCACGACGCCGCCGACAAATCCTCCTGGCCCACACAACGCGGCTTCGACCGCT
>QZLF01000009.1 GCA_016771945.1 Candidatus Leucobacter sulfamidivorax | reverse complement strand
CGCAAGCAGCAGAACTGCTAGGGGCGCCCCCCCCCCGGAATTTCTTGAGCACTCCTGCGTTCATTGACTCCTACTGCTTTCTACTCAGTTCTATCGACAATGGTGAGTCCCCTGCCCTACGCTCCCCTACGCATCGCGTACAGCGCAAAATGCACAGAAAACACCCAGAATGATACCATGACGCCTATATCACAGGTCGAATAATTGAGGCAGGGCCTTGTGACGCGTTGTCAGTCTCCGCCAGGAGGCGGCGGACTTCGGCAACCGCTGCCCCATCGCGCAACACGGTTGTACCTGGCTTCACGGGCTGCTTGCCGCCCTTCGCATAGTCCGCCTCGTCGACCGGCACGTATGGGCCGTAAAGCATCGCGAAGCGTTCGGGATCGTCAACGATGAGGGAAGTGATGTGCTGGGCGTCGCGGCGTGACAGCGGAGAACCCGCGTCGGTTTGCGCGCGCCAGCATGCCGCAATCACTTGACTGCGGGCGTCCTCGGGTAGCGGCTCGAATAGCTCAGGCCATCGCTTTTCGGGGTCAAGCTCGTGTAATGCTTCGAGGCGATCCTGAACCTCGTAGAACGTGCCCTCATCAATCAGTCCACGCCGCCGGGCCCGCTCTAGATCATCGATCGAGCCAGGCGCATCGAACAAAAGATCGTCGAAGTAGTCCTTCGTTCGAGCCAGCGGTGCATATTCCCAGCGCGTCAGCTCGTCGACGAGCCGAGCGCGGTCGATCTTGCCGGCTGCGTACTGCTCGCAGATCGCATAGGGCGACACACCCGAGAACGATTCGTGAGGCATTCCTCCTCCTCGTTCGTTGATAGCCATAGCCACGTTCCTCTCGTCATTGCCGACAGTACGAGTGACCACCGACAACACCACCCTACCATCGACCTTTGGCCTACGGCCATAAGCCAATGCCCAACGGCCTATGGTGTATGCTTCTCGCATGATCATTACGTTTGCCGCACTCAAAGGCGGAGTAGGGAAAACCACCGGCACCGTCTACCTCGGTGCCGCGCTCAGCGAGCACGGCACCGTGCAGCTCATCGACACCGACCCGCAGCGCTCACTCACGATGTGGGCGCAGGAGGCCGGCGAGGGATTCCCCACGGTCAAGACGATCTTGGATCGAGCTGTCACACGAGCAGATGCGGCAGGGTTCGACTTCACCGTGATTGACACTCCACCCGGAAACCCCGACGCGATCAATGCTGCTGTTGCCGTGGCCGATCTAGTGTTCGTTCCGACTCGGCCGAGCCACCTTGACGCGAGGCATACGGCGAAGTTCGTTGAATCACTCGCCCAAGCCCAGATACCCGCCTCTGTGCTCGTCGTCGGAGCAGAACCACGCCGACGTGCTCTCCGTGACGTGCGCGAGTTCCTAACCGACCTCCCCGGCGGCAGCAGCCTGTACGAGCACGTCGTACCGCACCGCGCCCACGCGATTACGGCAGCCGGCACCCTCCCGCCCCGAGCGAACCTGCATCCCTACGACCTGATCGCTGAAGAACTGAAAGGCAGCATCTAATGGCTCTCCCGATGAAACCGACCGCAACGGCCCCGGCGAATACAGAAGCGCCGACCGTGGACATTGCCCCCGCGTTACCCGGCGCACCGCGCAGGCGCGGCACTGGCGGCCTGTACCCGCGCCTCTTGGGGGCGCAAGTATCTGAGGCCATGTACGCAGCGGTGAAAGCCGAGGTAGCACGACGAGCTGCCGCAGGTGAGCCCTCCGACGTGGCATCCATCGGCGCTATCGTGCGTGAAGCCGTCTCAAAACATCTCAACATCCCGGCCTAGCAGAGATACCGATGAGCGCCGGGAACCAAGACCCCCTGAGCCTGCCTGACTGGATGCGTCGGCAGCTCGACCACGCCGCCGCCGTCGAGCACGGTGAGGCGAACGAGCGCCGCGGTATCGTGCTCGGAAACGGCTACTTCTCGCTGACCCCGATGGACGAACAGCCCGGCCGCAGATGGGATGCCTCGAACTCGTACACATCGTGGAAGATCACAGCGGGCGAAGTGCTGACCAAGCACGGTGAATGGGTCGAGGCTCCGGTTCCCTCGGGTAAGCCGGCTCTGCTGATCGGTGCGGCAATCGCAACGAAGATCCGCTCGACCGTCAAGGCCGGCGGTAACCCGCTCGACGGGATCGGTCTTGAAGAGACGCAGCGCGCTCTCGCGGCCGACCTCGGCTACACGTCGAGCGGCGGCCGCCAGCACCAGGAACTTACCCGTCAGGTCACCGGGTTCGCAGTTTCGACGTTCCACATGGCCGAGTGGGGGCCGGAGGACGACGAGGGCGGCCGCCGCTACCGCCAGCAGTCGACAACGCTTGCGAGTGGTGTGCAGCTCTACGTGCCCGGCTGGGGCGACGTGCTCGACGGCCTCGACTCGTACATCGTGCCCTCGCAGCTCCTTGTCGACCTGGCGCTCGATCCCAAGACCCCACCGGCCCGCCTCGACGCGCTCGCGCGCATGTCTGGCCCGTTCCCGATGCAGGTTGCCGCGTGGCTCGAGAAAGTCTTGTACTCGATCAAGGACGGCCCCCGGCGCGAGCGCACATTCGAGTGGGCGCACCTGTACGACGAAATCACTCACGGCTACAAAGACCCTCGCAACTTCCGGCGCCGGTTCATCGAGTCCTTGGATGAGGCGGCGGCCACGCGCCGGATTCACGGCGACGGCATCGAGACGAACTTCTCGATTGACCGCATCCCCGGTCGACGAGGCGGGGCGACTGCGCTCACCATCCGGCGTAGCCCGCTGCTCAGGCTCCCGGCCGACGAGCTGTAGCAGCTCATTTCACTACTGAACGTCTCACCCTACCGACCTCGATTTGTGTACTGAACGACTCGGCTCAGGCCTGTGGATAAGTCGAATGGTGAGTCGTTCAGTACACAAATGGTGAGTCGTTCAGTACACAAATACCCGCCCCTCGGTCTACTCCCGTCTGGGCTGTCGTTGTTCCCTAGTTCTTTCTCTTACTAGTTCTCTCTATTGGTTACTGAGTTACGTAACTCAAGACCGCGCGCGTGCGCGAAGCTAGAACGTATCGACCGGTGCTCGACGAGCTGCGCCCGTCTCGGGGCTGCCGCGGGTTTCGCAAGCGAAACCCTTGCCCTCAAAAAGAACTGGTTACGCTCGACCTCCCAACAGATGAGAGTGACGATGCGCCGTCAGGTACAGCTCACGTTCACAACGGAACACCCTCTGAGACGCGCAAGAACGGCATTGGGAACGATGTGGGCGTGTTTCTGGCATCATCCCCAAGGGCAGCGGCTTTTGAGGGTGTCACACGCGATTCTACGGAGTCCATCGATCGCCCGCCCCAGTCGTAGTAGACATGTAAACATAGAAGACCAGGCCAGCTGTGAGGAGGAATCATGAGCGGCGTCACCGAAATGATCGAACGGGCAGCCCACGACGCCGAGAACCATCAGGGCGGCCCCAGCCAGATTCGCGGCCAGCGTCGAGCAGGAGCCGCGACCTCTGCCGTGCTCTCGGTGCGCCTCACCGCCGAACAGCTCACAGAGCTGACCGCACGAGCTGAGGCAGCAGGACAGCCTACATCGGCCTACGCCCGCAGCATCCTGCTCGACGCGCTCGGGGTGGGTGAACGCAACGAGATCGCGGCGAAGCTCGAAGCTGTACTGCGCCACACCCTCGCGCCCGAGGTGCTGGCGCGCACCTCGTAGGCACAGTCAGCAACAGGGGCTAGTTTTGTGTACGAAAAAATGATAGTTTTGTGTACGAAACGAGATTGGTGGTGACGTTTGCTGCACGTGCAGGTACACGAATCAGCGCTTAAGCGTGGTTTGGACGCTGACGAAGTGATCCGCATGTGGAAGGAGGGCACCGAAGAAACCATGATCGACGATGACGAACCCCCGCGGTACATGCGACTCGCGTTCGACAACGCAGGTCGACCGTGGGAGCTTGGGGCGTTGAGCTTTGGGAACGGTGCCAGGTATCTCGTGATCCACGCAATGCCCGCCCGCCGGTCAGTAGTAGCCAAGATGCAGAGGAGGTTGAAATGAGTGACAAGATCGCCAAGCCCGTGAATGGTTCCTACGGCGTAATTGATGGCGTGGAAATCACCGAGGAAGTGATCGCCCGCCTCGTGAAGAACGCCGAGGACAAGTTCCCTGGTGCAACATTTCGGTCGCCTGGTCGCCCGGCGCGCACCGATGAACCCTCGAAAGCGGTAACGGTGCGTCTGAGCGAGTCTGAGCTGGCCGCAGTCATGGCCCGCGCCGAGCGTGAACACCGCACACGGTCAGAGGCAATCCGTGAAGCTCTCGCAGAATGGGCACATGCCGCTGCATGAGTGATGCCGACGCTGAATGCGGGTGTGAACGCTGTACCTGCACTGAACCGGCCGACCTCACGTTCGGTGGGGTGCCGCTGTGTGGGTGCTGCGCGGCTGACTGCCCCGACGTTCACGGAGAAGCAGCCATCGAACGGCGTGCGCAGTTCTGGCATGAACAGCTCATCGCAGAGCAGCGCGCTGAGGAGCACGAAATCGCGCACATCGTTCGTGACCGACAGCACGAACAAGCACGCCCACTCAGCGAGCTTGCTACCAAGCTGGGCTTCATCCTCGACGACGAAGGCGAGACCGAAGAAGACTACGACGGTGAACATCTCGGCCCGTCGCGAA
Organism: Candidatus Leucobacter sulfamidivorax; assembly: GCA_016771945.1. GTDB lineage: Bacteria > Actinomycetota > Actinomycetes > Actinomycetales > Microbacteriaceae > Leucobacter > Leucobacter sulfamidivorax. The sequence goes on along the minus strand of QZLF01000009.1, from coordinate 7,188 downwards.
GAGGTGCCCCCGGTACAACTCCAAGCACACCGGGTATCTGGCGCTATGTCGTCTCCCGCACGTCCAGCTCCTCGGAGCTGGACGGTGAAGGGTTCGAGATTCGTGAACTCTACCCCGCCGAGGATGGGCCAGAATTCAGCTACACCACCGACCCTGTAGCGCCTGCCGGCGCGACCGTTGAGGAGCTGCGCGAAGAGCTGCTGCACATGCTCGCTGCGCTTGACCAGCCCATCCTCGATCTCACCGCTGACCCTCCTCAACTGCACCCCTAACAGCCACGTCTGCATCCTCAGCTCACCCCTTGCCAGCTTCGCCAACAACTCACGCCCTACACTCACCTTTCCCTCGCTATGCTTGAAGCACGTAATCTAGTGAACTAGCAGCGCCGCTGCGCGGCGCTGTACCGGACGGAGCAAGGGCAGTGAGTAAGGGTGGTTTCAAGGCGTTTCGTGGCAGTGCCGCGACCGCTGAGAGCTACCTGCTCGAACGCGATGCTGACCGGCTCGATGACTACTACCGGGAGGGCACCGAGCGCACCGTCGAGCACGGCGTGATCGGTGCTGGCGGTGTTGAAATGGGGGAGCTGTCGGCCGAGCAGTTCCGGGCGTGGATGGAGCACCGCGACCCCGTGACCGACGAGGTGCGCGGCACGTTCCGGCAGCGCCGGTTTATCAACTCCGAGGGCGTCGAGGAAGTCGGCGGGACGCCGCTCTACCAAGAAACGATTATCAGCGTGGATAAGACGCTGAGCCTCGCGGCGGCCGCGAACCCGAGGGTTGCGGCCGCGCTCGAACAGGCCATGAGTCGCGCCTGCACCGCTGCGGCCGAGGCGGTGAGCGAGCACGCCGTGACCCGTGTGGGCGACATTGGGAAGCAGCGGCAAGTGAAGTTCGAGCGTATGGAGTTCACGAGCGTGCAGCACACCACGAGTCGCACGGGCGACCCGCACTACCACCGGCACATGCAGATTCTTCCCGTAGGTGTAGCGGAGGGGCGGTGGCGTGCGGTCGACGGGCGCACGCTGTACCGGCTCGCGGAGCGTGTGAACGCGGCCGCCGACCTCTCGCTCTCGACCGATATGGAGCTGCGCCAGGTGCTCGCGGCCGAGGGGCTGTCGTGGGAGCCGGCGCAGGGCGGCGGCCGCATCACCGAATACAGCCACCTGGTCGACGAGCACTCGGCCCGCCGCGACCAGGTCGCGCAGAATCGTGAAGCGCTCGAACTGGAATGGCGGATCGCGCACCCAGGCCAGGAGCCGGGGCCGCGCCAGTGGCAGGCGTGGGATACGCACGCCTGGGCGCAGGAGCGGCCGACGAAGAAACCCGACGCCGAGCTGACCCCCGAGGGGCTGGCGCGTGCGGTAGGCGAGGTTCCCCCGCAGAACGTCGACCGGACGCTGTACGGGCAGGAAGCCGCCCAGATCGACCCGGCCGTGATCGGTGCTGGGGCGCTCGACGACCTCGGCCGGCAGCGTTCCGCATGGTCGCTGGCCGACGTTGAGGCCGCCGTCGACCGACGCCTCGCACAGACGTACCTCATCAGCTCCGAGGGCGTGGCCGAGCTACGGCAAGCGGCGATCGACACCGCTATGCAGCGCAGCGTCTCGTTCCTCGACCACGGCGTGAACGTCGAGGGCGTCAGGCACTACACGAGCGACCAGGTGCGCGCGGTCGACCAGCAGCTCACCGACGCACTCACCGCTCGAGCGGTGGTGCCCGGCGAGGCTGGCACCGTGACCGTCGAGCGGGAGGGGTTCACGCTCTCGGCCGAGCAGCAGACGGCAGCCGAGGCGATAGCCGGCACACACGAGCTGGTCGTGATCCAGGGCGCGGCCGGGGCCGGGAAAACCACGATGCTCGAAGCGGCCGCCGACTCCCTCAGTGCGCAGGGCCGCAGGCTTGTGGTCGTCTCCCCGACCAAGCGCGGCGCGCTCGAAGCCGGCGACGTGCTCGGCGTCGACAGCGAGAGCGTCCACGCCCTCCTGTACCGTGCCGGCGCCGAGGTCGACGACACCGGCCGTTGGCAGCTCCCCGAACAGTGGCGCACCCAGCCCGCCGGCTGGCGGCTCGACGAGCGCACGGTACTCGTCGTCGACGAGGCCGGGATGCTCGACCAAGACACCGCCGCAGCCCTGCACCAGTACGTCGACGATATGCGCCTCGGCTCTCTTGTCTTGTCTGGGGATGCGGCGCAGCTCGCAGCCGTCGGCCGCGGCGGATACCTCGCACGCGCCGCGCAGCTCGCCACCGCGTCGCTCGACCTCACCGACGTGCGCCGGTTCCGCACCCCAGACGGCCAGATCGACGAGGGATACGCCGAGCTGTCGCTGAGAATGCGCGACCGCGAGGACGCCGGCCAGATATTCGACGAACTCGCAGCGCGCGGCCTGATCCAGACCGGCACCCCCGACGAGCTACGAGCACGGCTCTCGGAAACCCTCGCGCTCGAACACATGGCTGGCCGCTCCACTATCGCGGTCACGTCGACGAACGCGGCCGCGCAGCAGATCAACCACGCCGTCTACGAGCGCCTGGTCGACGCCGGCCTCATCGACCCCAGTACGGTTACGCACGGACGAGACGGCGACCCCATCGCCGCAGGCGCGCAGGTAGCGACCCGTGAGAACGACCGCGAGCTCGGCGTCGCCAACCGGCAGACCTGGACAGTGCGCAGCGTGAACGCTGACGGCCGGATCACCGTTGCCGACCCGAAGACCGGGCATCACCGCACCCTCGACGCCGACTACGTAGCCTCGCATGTGCAACTCTCTTACGCTGTCACCGGGCACGGCGCGCAGGGCATGACCACCGATACCGCGCACGCGGTGCTCTCCGACGAGATGGCCGCCGCCGGCGTCTACGTCGGCATGACCCGCGGCCGCACCGCAAACGTACTCCACGTCGTCGCCGTCGACGAGCAAGATGCCCGCGAACAGTTCATCGACGCATTCGCACGCGACAGCGCCGACCGCGGCATCGACGAAGCCCGAAAACAGGCCGAGCGCGACATGCACGGCATCATCACCGGCAACGCGGCAACCGTAGCCAAAGAGGTCGACCAACTCACTCAAGACGCGGCGAAAGCCGACCGGCAGGCCGCCGTCTGGGATGATGCCGCCGCCCAGTTCGCCCGGCTGCGCGAGCAGCAGGCCGCCGAGCTGCAACAGCTCGAACAGGCAGCGGAGACGACCCAGGCCACCGCACAGCAGACGCACGCCCAAGTGCTCGCCCCGCTGCGCACTGAAGCCCAGACCGATGGGGCTGAGATTGCTGCGCTGCGTGAGCGTGCGACGCAGGCGCAACAGGAAGCGCGCAGCGCCGGCCGGTTCGGTCGCCGGAGGGCCGAGCGCGACGCCCAGAGTGCCGTCACCGAGTGGGAGCAGGCGCGCGACCACGCCGAGCAGCGCTGGGGCAGCGCCCCGTGGGGTGCGGGCGAGGTCGAGAGCTGGGCCGAGCGTGTCAGCCAGCAGCGCGCCGGCCAAGAGCCTCAGGTGCGCGACGCGAGCAAGGCTGCGACCGCCGCGAAGATCGAGCTGAATACCGCCCACAAACGGCACCCGCTCGAAGCGCAAGGCCTTGCCCGCCGGGTGTTCCGCAACGATCCCGCCGCGCAGTTCCTCGCCGCTGAGAGCGGGGAGCGCCGTGCAATGAGGAACGCGGAACAGTGGCGCGACCGCGCGGCCGACACACGGGCCGAAGCAGTCGAGCTGCAACGGCTCCCCACCGGCCAGGCCGCGAACCGGGTACAGGCGAAGCACCAGGCCGCGGCCGAGCAAGCCGCACGTGAAAAGCAGCTCGCGCGCGAGCGTGCGGAACGCCTCCGGGATAGCAGTTCATACCGGCTGCATCACCAACCACGCCCGCACCGAGGGCCGAGCCTTGGACGCTAGGCCAACCAACCCCTATGCCGCATCGGTGATCATTTCGAGGTTCTCTCGTCCGCTGATCCGACTCGAAGTGTGCGGTGGGCTGGAAAAAGAAGAGGGGCACCAACCTCGGGGAAAGGTTGGTGCCCCTCGCGCAGTATTTAGCATCTCCACTACCCGGGGGCAGTGATGTTTAGCAGATGGGCGCTTGGGGGAGCAGCCCGTTAGCTAAGGCGTCGACGCGCGATAAATACTGCGGTAGCGCCGGCGAGAAGCAGGACGATTGCCGCCCCAATCATCACGCCGAGTCCACTGCTGCCGGTGCTGGCGAGCACTGTGTCCTTCTCGATGGTGTTCGTCAGTGCGACTTCCACTACTTCGGACTTGCCGACCGTGACCGTATCGGCGCTGAACTCGTGACCCGTCCAGGTCGCGCCGTCAACACCGGCAGGAGTCTGCTCAGTCAGCTGAACCTCTGCACCAGCAGGGAGACCGTCAACGGTCACCGGGGTGCCGTCTGCGGCCACTTCGAGGGTGCCTTCGCCCGCCTCGAAACCGACTCCGGCCTTGTACTCGTAGTGCACGACAAACACTGCACCATTAGCCACAAGGTTCTTCCCGCTGCCGTCGATGAGCTTCTGGATACTGAAGCCGCCCTCACCGAGCGCAACCTCGTTCACCAGAGCCACCTCAGCGACCTCGTTCTTCCCAACCTCAACGACATTTCCGTTGGGGAAGGACGCCGAGACCCAGGTGCCGTTCTCGGGGTCAGCCGGAAGGACTTCCTCAAGCGTCACCACCGCGCCAGCCGGGAGCCCGTCGACGGAGGCGGTGCCGCCCTTGGTGACAGTGAGCGATCCTTCGCCCGCTTCGTACCACTCACCCGCGGGGTAGGAGTAGTTCACGGTGAACTCCACGTCCGACCCGATCAAGTCAGCGCCCGTACCCTCGACGGCCTTGGTGACCGCGAAACCGCCGAGATCACGTTCGATCTCGTTGGTCAACGCGACCTCGAAGGTGGTCTTGTCGCCGATGGTGAAGGTGGGGTTGTCGAACTCGTAGCCGAGCCAGGTGCCCCCGGCCACCGGCGTGGGTGTCGCTTCGGAAAGCGTCACCTCGGTGCCGTAGGGAAGCGGATCGCTGACGACGGCCTCGCCATTGTTGGCAACAGTCAGGGTGCCCGTGCCCGTCGCGGGGTCAGCGCCCAGCCCCTCGGGAAGCGTGTAACTGTAGTCGACGGTGAACAGCGCGTCCTCGCCCACGAGGTCGGCACCGTCACCGGTGACCGCCTTAAGGATGGAGAAGTCGCCGTTGTTCCACGAGATCGGGTTGTCCAGGTCGATGCTCACCACGGTGTCTTTCACGATGGTGAAGGAGTTCTCGCTGAACTCCGGCTCGCCCCAAGTGCCACCGGTGGGATCTTCCACGGCCAGCTCGGTCAGGGTGACGGTCGCACCAGCAGGCAGACCCTCGACAGTGGCTGTCTCTCCTGCGGGGAACTCAATCTGCCCGGACCCTGCGGGGAACCCGTTAATCGCGTCGTACTCATAAGTCACCGTGAACACGGCGTCCTCGGGCACGAGTTCTTCACCGTCGCCGGTGATCGCCTTGGTAACCGAGAAGCCACCCACGTCCTGCGTGATGGTGTTCGTCACCGCAACGGTCACCGGTTCGGCGCTCTCACCAATGGTGAGCGTCGCAGGCTCGATCACCGGATCGCCCCAGCTCGCACCAGGCACGTTGGGCAGATTCGGTTCAGCCAATGTGACCACCGCACCAACGGGCAGCTCGTCACTCGTGACAGCATCGCCGTTGACCGGAAGCGTCAGCGTGCCCGAACCAGCAGGGAAGCCCTTCTCGGCGTCTGCCGGGTAGCTGTAGTCCAGTGCGAAGGTGAGGTCGTCGGCCAGTGGCACACCGTCCTCGTTCACCACGCTCTTCTGTGCGGAGAAGTCACCCTTCTGCAAGGTCGCCTCGTTCACCAGGCGAATCTCAGTGACCGCACCCAGTTTTCCGTTACCGTCCGCGGTGAATGTGAGCGTGTCGGCCGGGTTGCCGTCAGCGTCGAGGAACACCGGGTCGGCCCAGGTCACGTTTGCCGGATCGGTCGGCTTCACCTCGGTCAGTTCCACCACGGAGCCTCGGAAGAACTCCTGGCTCGTGAAGGTCTCACCCGAGTGCACTGTGAACGATTTCTCGGCAGGATCTTGGCCCGGCTCGGTGACGGTGTAGTTCACCGTGAACGCTGGGTTCAAGGTCGTGTCGCCGGTCAGCTCTTTAGTGACCTGGAACTTGCCGTAGTTCGTGCCCACGACATTGCCGCCACGGTTGTAGCGCGTGGCGCTGCCGTTGACGTCACCAGATTCTTCACCGTTGATATCCCACTCGGCCGCGTTGCGGAAAACACGGTCGCCGTTGTCCTGTAGGTCGCCACCGGTGAGCGCCTTCACCTTCCACTGCACCTGGTAGAAGCTACCGTCAGTGCCGCGCTGACTGCCCTGCGCGGGCGGTGCGATCTCATCATGGTTATTCCAGTCTGCACCGCGCCCCTCGCGGGATTCAAAAGTGGCCGTCAGATCGCCGTTACTCCAAGTGACATCGCTCGTGGGGTAGGTCTGCCAACCACCCACGACCTCGTTGCCCCATCGGTCGTACTGCAACAGCCCGGCCTCGCGCACACGCGGGAACTCGCCATCACTGACCAGTTCGTAGGAGTCTTCGTCGAGCAGGTCGGTGACAGTGACTGTGTTGCCAGCGGCAATACCGGTGTTGCCACCCTTCACTTGCACGGTGAAGATGATCTCATCAGTGGCAGTGTCGTATGAACCCCACTTACCATCCCAGAACTCACCGAACTCGCAGTCCTCGGTGCACCAGTTGCGGCTCGGGGTGACGACTACCTCGTTCTCGAACCCACCAATATCAATGGTCTGGTTGGTGTCTTCGCGGTTATCGTTTTCAGTGCGTGCCTCGAAGAAGAAATCGCCTGACACCCCGTGAGGGTTGGCCTCGATGAACGCGTCATCAATCGTGCAGGTAACTTGCGTTCGCGTGACGACGCACTCACCCGCGGGGCCGTCAGGCCCGTTGACGGGGAAAGTCTCGGGGTTGCCGTAGAAACCGTCCGGGAGATCGATGGTCAGGGTAACCGGGGTTTCTGCCTCACCCGGAATACTCCAATCGACGTCAATCCTCTGATAGGACCAATCCTCGATGACTCCTTCATCGCCGTCATACTGGATCGCAATATTGTCGATCTGTACCTGACTACCGTCAGCGGCGGAAGCAGGCGAAGCCGGTGCGAACGCAAACAACGTCGTCAC
>QZLF01000008.1 GCA_016771945.1 Candidatus Leucobacter sulfamidivorax | reverse complement strand
CGTCACCGAACCGAAAATGCCGCACATACGCGATAGTTGCCTTCGCTTCTCAAAGGGATGGGCGCGACAGCCGAAAGAACGATCGCCGTGCCAACAGACCCTTCAGAATAACACCGATGCTCTGCGGGTCCTCTGAGACACACGAGTGCCGAAAGCCCCTCCCGGCTCAGCGATGGGTTCGGCGTCCTCGACTGCGATCTCAGCCGCCGCCGCGGTTGTCTGCTGCGCCGCAGAGTAAGCTCTGCGGCAGGAGAACGCGACGGAGGAATGATCGTTGAGAAGCATATGGAACACGCTGCGCGAGCTGTTCGAGGTGCTCCCCAAGGGGTCGAAGGCCTTCTACATCTGGTATTCCGTCATTACCGGGTTGCTTGCAGTGCTCGACTCGTTCGCCCTGATCCTGATCGTGGTCGTGACCGCCCCTCTCGCCACCGGTGAGGCCATGGAGCTGCCGGTGATCGGGCAGGTCCCCGAATCGGCTGCCCCACTGCTCGTCATCGTGATCTGCGCGCTCTTCGTCTTGAAGGGCGTGTTCGCGCTGGTGCTGCACCGGAGGGCCACCCGTCGCTTCGCCCGCTACGAGCTGGAGACCGGTGACCGGCTGTTCCGCGCCTACATCCACTCCAGCTGGGAGCGGCGCTCGCAGCTCAGCACTCCCGAGGTCACGCGTATCGTCGACACCGCGATGGCGAACACCAACCTCGGATTCCTGCTGCAGATCTCGATGATCCCGGGTAACGTGACGACATTCCTCGCCACCATCCTGGTGCTCGTCATCGCGCAGCCGGTGACTGCGCTGATCGCGCTCGTCTACCTCCTCACCATCGCGCTGTTCATGACACGCTTCGTCAGCCGCGCCGCGAAGCGCGCGGGCGAGACGAACCGAGACCTGGTCTATCGCATCGCCACGATCATGACCGAGATGGTCGAGGCGCTGAAAGAGGTCACGCTGCGGGGCAAGCTCGGCGAGGTCAGCCGCGTCATCTCGAAGAATCGGAAGACGGCCACCGATGCGCGTGCCGACATGGCCTACCTCAGCCAGGTGCCGAAGTACGCTTTCGAGACTGCGCTGATCGGTGGAGTGCTGCTGGTCGGCGGGGCCGCCTACCTCATGGGCGGGCTCGGTGGCGCGACTGTCGCGGTCGGACTCTTCGCCGTCACGGGCTTCCGTGTGATTCCAGCCCTCAACGGCATCCAGTCGTGCATCGCCTCCGCGTCGGCCAACGAAGTCTACGCGCGCGATGTGATCCGCGAGCTGACGTCTGGGGATTCAGGCGACGAAACGGAGGACGCCGGTGCGATCGAGCGGTCGGAGGACTCGCGAAAGCTGCCCGAATCGCCGAAGCGGCTCGAGCTCCGCGACGTGTGCTTCCGTTATCCGGATGCCGACGAGGATGTGCTCGACCGGATCTCGCTCACCATCCCCATCGGATCGAGTCTCGCGATCGTCGGGCCGTCGGGCGCAGGCAAGTCGACCCTCATCGACGTTCTGCTCGGACTCAGTGAGCCCACGGGCGGCCAGCTGTACATCGACGATGCTCCGCTCTCCGAGGTGCTGCGGCAGTGGCGCCGTCGTGTCGGCTATGTACCGCAGAGGGTCGCTCTCTTCGACGGCACCATCGCGCAGAACGTCGCGTTGACCTGGGAAGACAACTACGATCTCGATCAGGTGCAGCGCGCGCTGGAGCGCGCCCACCTGGGCGGTCTCGCCGAGCGCTCCGGCGGCCTGTCGACGCGGATCGGAGAACGAGGCGAATCCATCTCGGGTGGCCAGCAGCAGCGGCTCGGCATCGCCAGGGCGCTCTACTCCGACCCGTTGGTCATGGTGATGGACGAGGCGACCAGCTCGCTCGATACTGCGACCGAGAATCGTGTCACCCAGTCCATGCGCGAACTCCAGGGCGAGGTGACCTTCATCACCGTCGCTCACCGGCTCGCCACGATCCGCGAGTACGACCAGGTCTGCTATCTCGACGGCGGGCGGATCAAAGGCCAGGGCTCCTTCGAGGAGGTCGTGGCGCAGGTGCCGGATTTCGCGATTCAGGCTCGCTTGGCGGGACTGAGCTCATGAGCGGGCAGCCGGAGAAGGGCGCGGAGCTTCGGCGCACGCGCGTGCTCGTCGTGACGGGCGACGTGCTGGGCGCGAAGATGGCGGGTCCCGCGATCCGCGCGTGGGAGATGGCGAAGGCGCTCCATGCCGTGTGCGAGGTGCGCCTGGTCTCCACGCAGAGCTCGACGCTGCAGCACGCCGACTTCCCGGTGCTGGAGGTCGACGAGGCCGAGTTGAAGCATCACGTCGACTGGTGCGAGGTGCTCGTCTTCCAGGGGTACACGCTCTCCACATTCCCGTGGATCCGCCGCACCGACACCATCATCGTGGCGGACATCTACGACCCGATGCATCTCGAATACCTCGAGCAGGGCAAGGACGACTCTCCGGCGGCTCGAGCCAAGTGGACGGAGTACATCTCCGAGGTGCTCAACGTGCAGCTCGAACTCGCGGACTACCTGCTCTGCGCCTCCGAGAAGCAGCGCGACTTCTGGCTCGGCCAGCTCGCCGCGGTCTCGAGGATCAACCCGCTCAACTACGAGGCCGACCCGAGTCTGCGCGCGCTGATCGATGTCGCACCCTTCGGCATCTCCGAAGAGCCCGCCGTGCAGACGCGGCACGCGATCAAGGGCGTCGTGCCCGGCATCGACGAGGGCGATCGGGTGATCCTCTGGGGCGGTGGCGTCTACAACTGGTTCGATCCGCTCACCCTCCTCCGCGCGGTCGCCCGACTCGTCGAACGGCACCCCGAGCTTCGCCTCTACTTCCTCGGCGTCAAGCATCCCAACCCCGATGTGCCGGCCATGAAGATGGCGGCCGAGACCATGCGGCTCGCGGACGAGCTCGGGCTCACCGACAAGCACGTCTTCTTCAACACCGATTGGGTCGACTACGAGGATCGGGTCAACTATCTGCTCGATGCCGATCTGGGCGTCAGCACGCACTTCGAGCACGTCGAGACCGCCTTCAGCTTCCGCACCCGCATCCTCGACTATCTCTGGGCGGGGCTGCCCATCGTCGCCACCGACGGCGACACCTTCGCGGATCTCATCCGCGAGCACCGGCTCGGCGCGGTCGTGCCGCCCGAGGACGCCGAGGCGCTCGCCGAGGCGCTCGAGACGGTGCTGTACGCGCGGGATCGGGCCGAGACGAGTGCGCGCGTGCGCGAGTTCGGCCGGACATTCATCTGGAGCCGCGCGCTGCGCCCGCTGATCGAGTTCTGCACCTCGCCCAGGCACGCGGAGGATCATGCGCTCCGTCGCTCGCCGGTCGGCAAAGAGGCCCGCAGGTCGGTCGGTCGCCTCCGCCACACCGCGTTCTGGCGCCGCAGCGAATCCTTCCGTCAGTTCGTGAGGCGGGCTCTCCCGGCGCGGTGACCTCGGCGGGGCGCAGGGGGGCGCCGACGGGCCGGGCGCGTTCAGGCCCCGGGCGCATGCGCTCGGCTACGATGCATAGGCAGCCCTGTGCGAGATGAATGGGAGAACACGCGCGTGGAATCGAGCCGGACGAAGCGGATCCTGCTCGCCGTGGTGACGGCGCTGGTCGCGTTCGTCGGCCTCGGCGCCTGGGCGATCGCCTCGCCCGTCGGTGCGGCACCCGACGACGACTTCCACCTCGCCAGCATCTGGTGCTCCCTCGGCGACCGCGAGGGGCTCTGCGCCCCGGGCGATGAGGCGAATGAACGCACCGTTGCGGAGCGATTGATCGAGTCCTCCCGCTGCTTCGCGTCTCACCCTGAGGAGAGCGCTCAATGCCCCCTGGACGACGAGACGACGATCAGCACTGATCGGGGGAACTTCGACGGCAACTATCCCCCCGTCTTCTATTCGGTGATGGGAGTGTTCGCGGGCCCGGACATCGCCGTCTCGACCATCGTGATGCGACTCTTCAACGCGGCGATCTTCGTCGGCGCGGTTTCCGCCGTTCTGGCCCTGCTGCGGCCAGGACAACGAGGTCCGCTGATCTGGGCCTCGATCGTGCCGATGGTGCCGCTCGGCGTCTTCCTCATCCCGAGCGTGAACCCCAGCAGCTGGGCCGTGCTCGCCGGACTCACGGTATGGCTCGCGACCTACGGCTATTTCACCGCTGAGAGCCGGGGTAGGCGCATCGCTCTGGGAGCGATCGCCGCCGTGACGGCGGTGATGGGCGCCGGAGCCCGGGGCGACTCCGCGGTCTTCGTCGCCTTCGCCGCGTTCGCGGCCGCGCTGCTCGCGTTCGAAAGAGACCGTCGCTGGGTGAAGCTCGCACTCCTGCCCCTCGGCATCGCGATCATCGGCGCGGTGTTCTTCTTCCTGGCCGGGCAGTCGACCGGCATCGCAACGGTCGGGGTGACGGGTCAGGCCGCAACGGCCGGTGACGCGACCGCCCCGGTCGGAGCGGTCGAGGCGGCGCCCGAGGCGGCCGGAGGCTTGGGACTGCTGCTCTCGAATCTCATGGACCTGCCCTTCCTGTGGACCGGCGGTGCCGGAACCTGGGGCCTCGGATGGCTCGATACCCCGGTCCCCGTGTTCGTCTGGGTCATGATGATCGGCCTGCTCATCGCTCTCCTCTTCTGGGGGTTGCGGATCATGACGCCGCGCAAGGGGATCGTGCTGCTGCTTGCGCTGTTCGCGATGACCGCGGTGCCGCTCTACATCCTGCAGGGCAAGGGGCTACGCGTGGGCGAGTGGGTGCAGCCGCGCTATCTGCTGCCGCTGCTGCTCATCTTCGTCGGCGTCGCGCTCTTCGGCTTCGCCAAGGATCATCTGGGCATCACCCGGCTGCAGGCCGGTATCGTCTTCGCCGTCGTGGCGCTCGCCAACGCCCTCTCGCTGCACAACAACATGCGCCGCTACATCAGCGGCCTCGGCGACGGCAGCGGCTTCAATCTCAACGCCGGTATCGAGTGGTGGTGGGCGATGCCTGTCTCACCGATGGTCGTGTGGTTCGTCGGCAGTGCCGCCTTCGCGCTCGCGCTGCTCGGGCTCTTCCTCCACCTCTACCCGAAAGGCGAACGGCCGGGTGCCGTACTCGAGGAGCGGGCGCCCGTGCCGGGCCTCATCCGGCCCGCCGAGCCGTCCGCTGCAGAACAATTCATCGTTCTCACAGGGACTGCATCAACCCGGCCTTCATAACATATCGGCGGCATTCGTCGGAGACGGCAGTCACAGCCTTCCTGGTAGGTGTTCCCACTGGCATGATGAACTCATTGCTTTCGGGGAACAGGGCGGGGTTCGATGGGTGCTGGGCAAGCCGCGAAGAAGCGGAGAACACCGCTGTGGGCCACGGTTTCCATCGGCGTGGGCGCCGGGTTACTCGGACTGATGGTCGGCGCGGGCGGAGCGGGCTCGCAGGCTTCCCGGCTGAACGAAGAGGTCGCCTCGCTGAAACAGGAGCTCTCCGCAGCGGAGCTCGCCGCGTCCGAGGCCGAGGACCGGCTGGATACGGCGCAGGAGAAGCATGACGCTGAGAGTGCGCGTCTGAAGACTCAGCTCACCGCGGCTGAAACCCGTGCCGCCACCGCCGAAGCGCAGATCGAGGACCAGGCGCGAGCCGCTGAGGCCGCAGCAGCCGAGGCCGCCGCTGCGGAAGCGGCGGCGGCGGTACCTCTTGCCGCGCCCGTCGCCGAGCCACCCGCGAGTGCCTACTACGCGAACTGCACCGCGGCGCGCAACGCCGGCGCGGCACCGGTCTACGCGGGCCAGCCCGGGTACGGCAGGCACCTCGATCGTGATGGAGACGGCGTCGGCTGCGAGTGAATCGCGCCATGTAGCGGGCCGCGGCGCGGCCGAGCGCCTAGCATTGACACCATGCGCGTACTGCTGACCGGGGGAGCCGGGTACATCGGCAGCCACACCGCCCTCGTGCTGCTCGAACAGGGGCACGAGGTGGCGGTGATCGACGACCTCTCGAACGGCAGCGAGGAGGCGCTCCGCAGGGTCGAGGAGCTCGCGGGCCGCTCGATCCGCTTCGTGCGCGCCGACCTGACCGATGCGAGGGAGACCCGGGCGGCGCTCGACGGTGCAGACTTCGACGCGGCGATCCACTTCGCGGGCCTGAAGGCGGTCGGGGAGTCGGTGGAGCAGCCGATCCGCTACTACCGCACCAACCTCGACTCCACGCTCGTGCTGCTCGACCTCATGCGCGAGCGCGACGTCACGCGCCTCGTCTTCAGCTCCTCGGCCACCGTCTACGGCGAGCCGCAGTCGGGGCTCATCGCCGAAGACCACCCCGTGGGCGCGGGTCTCAGCAATCCCTACGGCTGGTCGAAGGCGATGAACGAGCGGATCATCCGCGACGAGGCCGCGGCCCGACCCGAGCTGGCCGCGGTGAACCTGCGCTACTTCAACCCGGTCGGCGCGCACCCCTCGGGCCGCATCGGCGAGGATCCGACGGGGATCCCGAACAACCTCATGCCCTACATCTCCCAGGTCGCAGTCGGCCGCCGCGAGCGGCTCAGCGTCTTCGGCGACGACTACCCGACGCCCGACGGCACGGGAGTGCGTGACTACATCCACGTCATGGACCTCGCGGAGGGGCACGTCACCGCGCTCGAGCGCCTCGAGCCCGGAGTGCGGGACTACAACCTCGGCACCGGGATCGGCACGAGCGTGCTCGAGGCCGTGCGCGCCTTCGAGGAGGCGTCGGGACGGTCGGTGCCCTACGCGATCCAGCCCCGGCGCCCCGGCGACCTCGCGACGGTCGTGGCGGATCCCTCGCTCGCCGCGGTCGAGCTCGGCTGGCGCACCCGGCGCGACTTCGCCGAGGCCTGCCGCGACGCCTGGGCGTGGCAGTCGGCGAACCCTCGCGGCTACCGGGGCTGACGAGGCTGAGCACCCCTCGGCCGGCGATCTTCCTCCTGCCGAGGCGCCCGCACTACGCCGCCCGCGCCTCGGCGACCTGCACCCAGATCATGGTCTCGTTCTGCGCGGGGTCGCCGCCGGGCTCGGGCTCGGTGAGGTACTCTTCCCAGGCGAGCCCGGTCGGCACGAAGCCCTGCGCGGCGATCCAGCCGTAAAGGCGCCCGTAAGCCTCGCCCAGCCCCTCGTAGTCGCCGCGCACGAGCAGGCGCGCGGCCCGGCCGGCAGGGATCGTCTCGGCCCGCACCTCGCCGTCGCCGGCGAAGGGATCGGCCACGGGCACGGCGACCGAGATGTCGAACTCGTTCGTCGGCTCCCCGTGCATCACCCCGAGCGGGGCCGAGACCGGAGCGATGCCCGCGCGGCCCAGGGCCGCGAAGACGAGTGGGAAGCCCCGGTCGAAGAGCTCCGGGAGCTTGTCGCCCGAGACGGTCGCCCGCACGACGGCGAGGTGCAGCTCGGGGTTGTCCACGACTTCGGGGCTCGGCTCTGCCATGGCGATCTCGTTCCACTCGGCGACTGGGTACGGCCAGTGTAGAACCCGAGATCGCCGAGCGACAGGGGTGCCCGGAGCGGGCGGCACAACCCGGCACCTCTCCGCTACTGCTGCGAGGTCTCCAGCCGCCCCGCGACCTCCCACACGGCCACCGTGAGCTCGGGGCACGCCGCGGCGATCTCGCGCAGCAGCTCGAACTCCACGCGATCCGCGTTCGCCCGGTGCTCGGCGGCATCCGGACCGGTGCCCTGTCCGGCGAGACGCGCGAGCGCGAACTCGGCGAGGCGCCCGTTCTGCTCGAGCAGCTCGTCGCGCAGCTCGCACACCACGAACTCGTCGACGCTCGGCAGCCTGGCGAGGGTCGACAGCGGATCCGCGCCCGCGCGCCCCTCGTGCTCCATGATGGCGCTGCGCTCGATGCGGGCGAAGGATCGCAGCCGCTCGAGGCGTTCGGGGGTGAGGATCACGCGGAACAGCCTAGTGCCTCGATGTGGGCCGAGGGCCTCGGCGGTTTCGATCCGGCCTGTCGGGGCTATTCGGTCCCGGGGGAGGCGGTGCGCAGCCCCAGCCGATGCGCGGCGGTGAGCAACTCGTGGTCGTAGCTGATGAACTCATCGACTTCGAGGCGCAGCGCGACCTCGAGATGGATGGCATTGTTACTGCGCAATGGCGCATGCTGACCCGCCGCGATGAGATCACGACGCGCGAGATCGACGAATTCGACATGATCGAGTGCTTGACGTATCAGCTGCTCGGGAAGCTGCTCGGGGCGCCTGCCTGCGGCGCAGAGCATCTCGGTGTACAGCAGCCATGAAGCCGTCAGCGTAAGTCCCGGGTCGGAGATGTGCGCGATGAAGGCGTCGCGTTCGGGCTCGCGTACGACGGACTTCAGTGCGGCCGACGTGTCGAGGTAGGCGAGTTTCACCATTCGCCTCGTGACTCGCGCAGCAGCTCCGCCGAATCGATGTCGATCTCGACCGGCACGATGTCGCCGAGGGCCTCGCGCGGGGCCTGAGCAGGGCGGGTCTGCCCGAGTGCGCGCAGGAGTTCCAGGGGTGTTCGGCCCTCGGGGTAGGGGCTCAGCATCGCCACCGGCTTGCCGTGGTTCGTGACAATGACGGTCTCTCCGGCTTCCACCTCGCGCAGGAGCTCGCCGCTCTGGTTGCGCATCTGACGCTGGCTGACGGTCTTCATACGGGCTATCGTAGCACGGTGTGCTACGACGTCATCCGCGGGGGATCGGCACCCGTCGCCAGGGCAGTTTGGTCGGCTCCGTGTCCTGCGAGGGCACCTGGTAGTCGAAGCGGGTCTTGACCGCGAGGATCACGAGCAGCAGCCACCCGCCCTCGATGAGCAGGCGGCTCTCCGTCAGCGACTGCACGACGAGCGCGACCATGACGAGCCACGGCCAGAGCGCCGAGGTCGCGTACGGCAGGGCGGGCCCCGGCCCGCGCCGGGGCCGATCCACCGCGCGGAACCAGGTGCGCCACAGCGTCAGCACCACGAGCGGCGCGAACACGAGCACGCCGACGATGCCGAGCTGGAACCATACGTCGAGCCAGGCGTTGTGCGCGCTCGGCACGGGCAGGCCCGCCTTCGTATCGAGGCCCTCGAACGGCTTCACCCAGGTGGGCCAGTAGCTCACCCAGCCCCAGCCGAACCAGGGCCGCTCGGTCACGAGCTCCCACACCTTCGCCCAGGTCTCGCCCCGCCCCGTCAGATCGCTGCTCTTGCCGAGCAGGCCGAACAGGAAGTCGCGGGCGAAGATCACGGCCGCGAGGGCGATGACGATGAGCGTCGCGCCGGTCAGGTAGAGCGGGCGCCGCCGCTCGGGCGGACGGCGCCGGGCCCACAGCGCGAATCCCAGGGCGACCAGGACCGCCGCGAGCGCCACCCACACCGTCGCGCTGCGGGTCAGCAGCAGCGTGCCGAGCGCCACGACGACCCAGAACCACCCCGAGGCGGGGCGGACGAGCCCCGCTCGCAGCTGCACGCCCCAGACGATGAGCGCGAGGAGGCCGAGGAAGCCGAAGAGCACCGAGCTCGCGATGACGCCCTGGATCGGACCGCCCGAGAAGAGTAGGTCGCGGCTCCAGAACAGCAGCTTCAGGGTCTTGCCCTCGGGCTGCTCGAGCCACCACGGCATGAGCGGCTGCCGCACGACGACCGCCACCCAGAGCTCGAAGAGGAACGACAGGCCGATGAGGTAGCGCAGCGCCGTGCCCAGGGTGCGCAGCAGCTCCTGCCAGCTCAGCACGTACGCGATCACCACGGCGACCGCGGTGGTGCCGAGCTGCGCGAGCACCCCGAGTAGGCTCTCGAAGCGGTACGCCGACCACGCGATCGAGAGCACCGCGAGCGTGAGGAACCAGTAGAGGGGGGCAGGCAGGCGGTACCAGCGGAAGCTCTCGGGTCGCAGCCGCACGAACAGCACGATGCCGACCGCGACGAACACCCCCGCGAGGACGAAGTACGCGGGCAGCCCCACGAGATTGCGCACCCCGTTCGCGCCCAGCAGGAACACGAAGAGGCCGATCGCGTACGCGCTCACGCCCAATCGGGTCCTGTTCCCGGCCATAGTGGGTATGGTAGCGGGTGACTGCCATGCTGATTTTCATCGAGAACACGCCGCGGGCCTATGCCTGGGGCTCGCGCGACGCCCTGCCCGAGCTGCTGGGCATCTCGCGCACGGGCGATCCGCAGGCCGAGCTCTGGCTCGGGGCCCACCCCGACGACCCGGCGACAGTGGCGAAGGCCGCGCCGAAGGGGCAGACGCTCATCGACCTCATCGGCCGTGACCCCGAGCGCTACGGCGTCGACGGCGGGCAGCTGCCGTTCCTGCTCAAGGTGCTCGCGATCGGCGCGCCCCTCTCGTTGCAGGTGCACCCCGACCGGGCGCAGGCCGAGGCCGGCTTCGCCGCGGAGGAGGCCGCAGGCGTGCCGCGCGACGCCCGCGAACGCAACTACGGCGACCCGAACCACAAGCCCGAGCTGCTGGTCGCCCTCAGCGAGACGACGGCGCTCAGCGGGTTCCGGCCCCTGGGCGAGGCGCGGAGGGATCTCGCCGCCCTCGCGGCGGCGGCGCCCGAGGGAGCGGGCCGATCCGCCCTCGAACGGGCGGTCTCGTGCTGCGGGGAGGACGGGGAGGATCCCGAGCGCTCCCGCCGCGAGTTCATGGCCTGGGCGCTCGGCGGTGGCGACGAGGCGCGACGGGCGCTCGCCGCCATCGAGCGGATCGCGACCGGCGGATCCGCGGATCCTCTGCCGGCCGACGTCGACCCGCACCGCCTCGACGCGCTGCGAGAGCTGGCCGCGGCCCACCCCGGCGACCCGGGCATCCTGGTCTCGCTGCTGCTCCATCTCGTGCGCCTCGAACCCGGCGAGGCGATCTACCTCTGCGCCCGCCAGCTGCACGCCTATATGAGCGGCATCGCGGTCGAAGTGATGGCGGCCTCCGACAACGTGCTGCGCGCGGGGCTCACCGAGAAGCACGTCGACGTGCCCGAGCTCACCCGCATCGTCGATCCGGCGGAGCTCGCCGAGCCGCGCATCGCGGCCCGTGCGCTCGCCCCGGGGCTCGTGGCCTGGGAGCCCGAGGTGCCCGACTTCCGCCTGATGCGTGCGCGACTGCGCGATCCGGGCGAGGGCGAGCCCGAACAGGGCCGGCCGTTCGTGCGCGACGACGAGCGCGCGGATCGCGTGACCGTCGATGCGCCCTACCCGATCGTGCTCATCGTCACCTCGGGCCGGGTGCGCGTGGAGCGCCGCGATGCCGAGCTCGAGGAGGTGGCGAGCGTGCGCCGGGGGCAGTCGCTCTACGTCTCGGCGGGGGGCGCGATCGAATTGAGCGGCTGCGGAGAGGCGTTTCTCGCGACGGTCGGGGAGGGCTGGACTGGCGTGTCGCAACCCTCAAGTGCTACTTGAGGGTTATGATTCCCGGCTTGACTTGAAAGAATCACAACGATGTAATTGTCAGAGACACAGCCGAACCGACCGATCGAGAGGAGCGCACGCCGTATGTCGCAGCACCCTCTGAACTCCGGGGTTCCGGGCGATTGGTTCGTCGATCCGGTCTTCCTCGGCGTTCCGGGCGTTCGCCGCGTCGAAGAGGATGAAGCGCTCGCCTGGCAGGCCGACGCCCTCTGCGCGCAGACCGACCCCGAGGCGTTCTTCCCCGAGAAGGGCGGATCGACCCGCGAGGCCAAGCGCATCTGCGAGGGCTGCGAGGTGCGCAGCGAGTGCCTCGACTACGCGCTCGCCAACGACGAGCGCTTCGGCATCTGGGGCGGGCTGAGCGAGCGCGAGCGCCGCAAGCTGCGCCGCGACGCCGTCTGACCCGTTTCCTGGGAACTGGGCCGAGACCGGCGAGGCACGCCGCCGCCCGCCGACCCGGCTCCTAGGCTGGGCACGTTATGCGCACCCAAGTGACCGCCGTACTGGTCGCCCGCGAGGGCGGGGACTGGCTGAACCAGACCCTCGCCGCGCTCGCCGGGCAGACCCGCCGCCCCGACCGCATCATCGGGGTCGCGGGCGGCGCGCCCGAATCGGTCGCCCGGCAGCTCGCCGCCGGCGGCGTGGATCGGGTCGTCACCACGAGCGGCGCACTGTCTTTCGGCGACGCGGTCAGGCAGGCGCTCACGGCGCTGCCCGGCCAGGGAGCCGCCGCGGCCGCCCCCGGCGACACCGGCTCGATCGTCGCCGAGTGGCTGTGGCTGCTCAGCGAGGACGCGGCCCCCGAGCCCGAGGCGCTCGAGCGCATCCTCCGCACCGTGCAGCGCTCGCCCTCGGTCGCGATCGCGGGTCCCAAGCTCGTCGACTGGGATCGCCCCGATCGCATCATCGAGCTGGGTCAGAGCCTCACCCACCGCGGCGAGCGATGGCTGCTGCGCAGGCAGGAGCTCGACCAGCAGCAGTACGACCATCTGCAGGACGTGCTGGGCGTCGGCCCCGCCGGCATGCTCGTGCGCCGCGACGTCTGGGACCAGCTGGGCGGCTTCGATCCGGCCCTGCCCGTCGTCGACGACGGCCTCGATCTCAGCGTGCGCGCCCGCCTCAACGGCTACCGGGTGATCGTGGCCCCCGACTCGCGGGTGCGCTTCGCCCAGCGCGGTGTGGCAGGCCCTCGCATCGACCGCTCGCGCCGCGTGCTGCGCGTCGCCCATCGCCAGGGCCGCACGGCCGAGCTGCACCGGCGCATCGCCTACGCCCCGGGCTTCCTCGCCTTCTTCATGTGGCTGGGCCTGCCGCTGCTCGGCGTCGCGAGGGTCTTCTGGGCGCTCATCCGCGAGCACCCCGGCCGCATGTGGGGCGAGTTCTCCGCCGCGATGCGGGTGTTCTTCCGCCCGGGAGCGATCCTCGCCTCCAGACGGCGGATCAGGAGGCTGAGTGGCCCCGGATGGTCGGCCGTCAAACCGCTGCGCGTCGATTCGAAGACCGTGCGCACCGCGCGCATGATCGACCGCGAGGCGATCCTCGCCGGGCAGGGCCGCCAGCCGAAAGAACTGCACTTCATCTCGAGCGGCGGGCTCGCCGTGCTGGTCATCGCCCTCGTCGCCGGGCTCGCGCTCTGCTGGTGGGCGCTCACCCAGACGAGCCTCGCCGGCGGGGCCCTCGCCCCGCTCAGCCCCATCGGCGAGCTGTGGCAGAACACGCGGACGCAGGGCGGGGTGCCCGCCGACCCCTTCACCTGGGTGCTCGCCGTGCTCGGCAGCCTCACCTTCTGGAATCCCTCGCACGCCCTCGTGCTGTTCATGGTCGCCGCGATCCCGCTGTCGGCCCTCGGCGGCTGGGTCTGGGCGGCGCAGCTCACCGACTCGCGAGCCGGCCGCGCCCTCGTGGGTCTCGGCTGGGCGTTCAGCCCCGTGCTGCTCGGCTCGCTCGCGGGCGGGCGGCTGCCCACCCTGATCCTCGCCGTCGTGCTGCCGTGGCTGCTGCTCGCCGCCGCGCGCTGCCGCGAATCGTGGAGCTGGAGCGGTGCAGCCTCGCTGCTCGCCGCCGTCGCGCTCGCCTGCGCACCCGTGCTCATCCCGGTGGCCGTCGTCTTCCTCGTGGTGGGCCTCGTCAGCTCGGTGCGCGGCATCACCCGGGTGCTGTCGATCGCGATCGCCCCCCTCGTGCTCTTCGCGCCCAAGCTGCTCGCGCTCTTCGGCGGCTCCCCGCTGAACCTGCTGCTCGACCCGGGCATCACCCCCGCCTACGTCGCGAGCCCGTCCCGGCAGCTGCTGCTCGGCTTCCCCGAGTTCGGGCTCGAGGGCTGGGCTCCCATCTTCGATGCGCTCGGTCTCGGCGACGCCCCGGCGACGCTGCTCGTGGGCGTGCTGCTGCTGCCGATCGTGCTGCTCGCCGCCCTCGGCCTCGTCACCGCGCGCGTGCACATCACGCTGCTGCTCGCCGCGGTCGGCGGCCTCGGCATGCTGACCGCGGTCGCCGCCCCGCAGCTGCAGCTCGTCAGCCAGGGTGCGGAGTCGGTCGCGCTCTGGACCGGATCGGGCCTCGCCCTCTACTGGATCTCCGTGCTCGGCCTCGCCGCCGTCGGCTGCACGGTGCTGCGCCGCGCCGCCGCGCCCATCGTCGCGGTCGCCGTCGTGCTCGCGCTCGTCGCGGTGGGCCCTCTCGGCTTCCGCCTGGTGACCGCGCAGACCGGCCTCGTCCCGGGCGACTCACGGCTGCCCGCGATCGTGCAGGCGGCCGGCGCCGCGAACCCCGAGCTGCTCACGCTCGTGCTCACCGTCGAGGGGGAGACGGCCGTGCGCGCCCGGGTGATCCAGGGCTCGGGCGAGCGGCTCGACGACATCCGCACCGAGTCCCGCGCCGAGGGTGTGACCGATCGCGACCAGCGCGTGGCGAGCATCGTCGGGGGTCTCGCGAGCACGGGGGGCTCCGAGTCGCTCGACGCCGAGCTCTCGGCCGAGGGCATCGGCTTCGTGCTGCTGGGCAGCGGCGGCGAGTCCGGCGCCTCTGCCGCCGCGGAGCGGGCCCAGCTGCAGGCTGCTCTCGACCAGAACACCGCGCTCTCGAGCGCCGGACAGACCGATCACGGACTGCTCTGGCGCGTGCAGGCGGTCGACGCCGAGCAGGCGCAGGGACTCGAGCAGGCCTCGGGCGAGGAGACGGTCGCGCGCGTCGGCGACGTGCCGATCACCGCCCGCGTGCTGTGGTGGATCCAGCTGATCGTGCTGCTCGGCATGGTGCTCCTCGCGTTGCCCACCGGCGAGGTCGTCGAGCGCCCCGAGCGCCGGCACCGGGCCAAGGCGGGGAAGCGCGCGGGGGGTGCGGACGCCGCTGCGGACGTCTCGACAGGCTCGACGTCCGAACCGGCCATCGCGTCCGAACCGGCCATCGAGCCTGTCGAGATGACCGATCCCGCGTCGGAGGTCTCGACGAGCTCGACGCCCGATGCGGCCATCGAGTCCGAGCAGGGAGGCGAACGATGAGCGAGCGCACGAGGGGCCTGCTCCGGGGCGGGGTGCGCGCGACCGTCGGCGTGCTCGTCATCGGCGTCGCCGCGACCGCCGTCACCGAACCGAAAATGCCGCACATACGCGATAGTTGCCTTCGCTTCTCAAAGGGATGGGCGCGACAGCCGAAAGAACGATCGCCGTGCCAACAGACCCTTCAGAATAACACCGATGCTCTGCGG
>QZLF01000007.1 GCA_016771945.1 Candidatus Leucobacter sulfamidivorax | reverse complement strand
ACAATACCAGCGCACCGCCCACAGGATCACATCACCCTGGAAATGGCGCCACTTGAAATCCGTCATCGTTCCGTCCGTCCAATCTCCGCCAAGCATGCTCAAGCTTCACGATTTTTGCAACAGAGCCGACAGGTTCGGGGTCCACCGTCGCACGGTGCGGCAGGCCTTGGCGTCGCCAATTCCGCCGCCGCGGAAGATACCGTCACGGATGTCTCCACGGCTGGGGCCGTACAAGGCGGTGATCGACGCGATGCTCACTCAGGATCTGGACGCGCCTCGTAAGCAGCGGCACACGGCGACAAGGGTTCTCGCGCGGCTGGTCGACGAGCACGAAGCGGCGGGACTGTCGTACTCGACGGTCCGCGACTACGTGCGCGTACGTCGTGCCCAGATCGATGCCGCAGCCGGGCGCCGCGTCGAGGTGTTCGTCCCACAGGAACACGCACCTGGTGAGGAAGCCGAAGTCGATTTCGGCGAGGTCTGGGTGATCCTTGGCGGGGTGAAAACGAAGTGCCACATGTTCACGTTCCGGCTCTCGCACTCGGGGAAGGCGGTGCACCGGGTGTACTCGACGCAATCGCAGGAAGCGTTCCTGGAAGGACATATCGACGCGTTCGACGAGATAGGTGGGATCCCGACCCGGCACATCCGGTACGACAATCTCACTGCCGCGGTACAGACGGTGCTGTATGGGAAGGGCCGTAGCCGAGTAGAGAACGACCGATGGGTACTGTTCCGCTCGCACTACGGGTTCGACTCGTTCTATTGCCAGCCCGGAATCGACGGCGCCCACGAGAAGGGTGGCGTCGAAGGCGAAGTTGGTCGGTTTCGCCGCACCTGGCTGTCGCCGATGCCGGTCATCGACTCGCTCGCCGAGTTGAACGAGCAGATCCGCCGGTGGGACGCCCGCGACAACGAGCGACGCATCAACACCCGGATCCGCACTGTCGGGCAAGACTTCATCGACGAACAAGCCCGCCTTACGCCATTGCCAGGCGAGCGGTTCGATCCTGGCCTGGTGCTCTACCCGCGGGTAGACCGCTCGAGCCTGATCACCGTGCGGATGGCGAGGTACTCCGTGCCCGCCCGTCTGATCGGGCGGAAGGTGCGGGTCTCGTTGCGGGCGTCTGAACTCGTGGTGTTCGACGGCCACGCCGAGGTCGCTCGGCACGAGCGGGTCGTGGCCCGCGGCGGGGAGTCGATCAACCTTGACCACTACCTCGAGGTCCTCAGGCGCAAGCCCGGCGCGTTGCCCGGGTCCACCGCGCTGGCCCGTGCACGCGAAGCCGGCGTGTTCACGACAGCGCATGACGCGTTCTGGCAGCAAGCGCGGAAGGTCGATGGCGACAGCGCCGGCACAAGGGCTCTGATCGATGTGCTCCTGCTCCACAGGACCATGCGAACCGTCGACGTGATCGCGGGGATCCGTGCCGCCCTCACGGTCGGGGCGGTGTCCGCCGACGTCGTCGCGGTCGAAGCCCGACTGCCCGCCGCCGGGCCCGAGTCAGACCGTCATCGCGTTGAACAACCACGACGTGACGTGCAACGAGTTGTCAGCCTGACCCAGCGTCGCCTCATGGATCCGGCCGCGGTGATCGCCGGACTCCCAGCCGACCGGCGGCCACTGCCATCCGTCGCGCACTACGACGAACTCCTTAACCGACGTTCCGAACCAGAACCGCCGGTCACCGATGAGAGAGAAGGAATCGCCGGATCATGAGCAACCCCACGAATGTCACCACGACCCTGCGTCGGCAGCGCGGGCTGACCGAAGAAGCCGCCGCGGCCGCAGTTGACCAAGCCTGCCGCAGGCTCCGTTTACCCACCATGCGGGCGGTGATGCACGAAGCGATCACGGCCGCGGAACGTGAGCAGCTGACCTACCAAGGGTTCCTTGCCGAGCTCCTCCTCGCCGAGTGCGACGACCGGGACCGCCGGTCCGTTGTCCGCCGCGTGTCGGCAGCCGGGTTCCCGAGGAACAAGTGGCTCGGGGACTTCGATTTCGACGCGAATCCGAACGTCAACCCTGCAACGATCCATACGCTCGCGAACGGGGACTGGATCCGCCGCGGCGATCCGCTGTGTCTGATCGGGGACTCCGGCACCGGGAAGTCGCATCTCCTCATCGGCCTCGGCACCGCCGCTGCAGAGAAGGGCTTCCGCGTCCGGTACACCCTGGCGACGAAGCTCGTGAACGAGCTCGTTGAAGCCGCCGACGAGAAACAACTCACCCGCACCATCAACCGGTACGGACGCGTTGACCTGCTCCTGATCGACGAGCTCGGCTACATGGAACTCGACCGACGCGGCGCCGAACTCCTGTTCCAGGTCCTCACAGAGCGGGAAGAGAAGAACTCCGTCGCGATCGCATCCAACGAGTCGTTCAGCGGGTGGACGAAGACCTTCACTGACCCGCGCCTGTGTGCGGCAATCGTCGACCGGCTCACGTTCAACGGCACCATCATCGAAACCGGCACCACCTCGTACCGCCTCAACCACACCCGTCAGCGGCAGTAGCGATCCGAAAGTCATCAGAGGTAGCGGCAGATGGACTCCGGCGTGCAGGCTTCGGACGCCGTTGCCGTCGCGTGCGCCCGAAGCTCGACGATGCTCCCTCGTAGGGCGCGCAGCTGCTCGAGCTGCTCATCAATCTCCACGAGCCGGCGGTCAAGGAGATCCAGCACGTGAGCGCACGGCGAACCACCCGTGTCGCGAACATCGAGGATCTCCGCGGTCTGCGCAAGGGTGAGCCCCGCCGCGCGAGCCCGATCGATGAACTCGAGCCGCTGCACCGTCTCGTCACCATAGCTGCGGTACCCGGCCGGGGTGCGCTCCGGCGGTTGCAGCAGCCCGCGCTCCTCGTAGTACCGCAGCGTCGACGGTCTCGTCCTCGCCTTCTCCGCGAGTTCTCCGATCCGCATCGTGACACCTCCACCGTCAGTTTGACCTTCAAGCATGCTTGAAGGTCCATTCTGTCGCATAGGGCCGCACGTGCGGCCCGGTCCACCCGAGGAGGCATCATGACTCAGCACAACGAGTTCGATCTTGCGGTGGTCGGGACGGGCGGCGCGGCGATGTCCGCGGCGATCCACGCCCGACTCGAGGGGGCGAGCGTGGTCGCCATCGAATCGGGCACGCTCGGTGGCACCTGCGTGAACGTGGGTTGCGTGCCCTCCAAGACCCTCCTCGCGGCCGCGCACACCCGCCACGCCGCGCTCACGAACCCGTTCCCCGGCGCCGCCACCTCCGCTGGGGCCGTCGACCTCGGCGCGCTCGTGCAGCAGAAGGATGAGCTGGTCGGCATGCTCCGCCAGACCAAGTACGCCGACATCGCCGCCGCCTACGGGTTCGACATCCTCCCCGGCACCGCAACATTCACCGATCCCTCAACACTGCTCGTCGATGGACGACCGGTTCGCGCCAAGTCGTATCTCATCGCCACCGGCGCCGAACCGACCATCCCAACGATCCCCGGCCTCGAGCAGATCGATTACCTCACGTCGACCACGGCGATGGAACTCACCGAGCTGCCCGCTTCGCTCGTGGTGATCGGCGGCGGATTCGTCGGCCTCGAACAGGCCCAGCTGTTCGCCCGGCTCGGGGTCGAGGTCACCATCATCGGCCGGCTCGCCCCGCACGCCGAACCAGAACTCTCCTCCGAGCTCCGCAAAGCCTTCCTGACCGACGGAATCACCGTCATAGGCGACCGCGCCGCAACGATCACCCCACACGACGACCTGGTCCGAGTCCTCACCCGCACCGGGAAAGTAGCTACCGGTGAACGCGTCCTCGTCGCCACCGGCCGCACCCCCCGCACCGACGGGCTCGGCCTCGCCACTGCGGGCATCGCGACCGACACCCGCGGCTTCATCATTGTCGACGAACAACAGCGGACCACGAACCCGGCGGTGTTCGCCGCCGGCGACGTCACCGACGTGCCCCAGTACGTGTACGTCGCCGCGAGGACCGGGAAGATCGCCGCACACAACGCCCTCGGTCACTCTGAGCAGGTCGACTACACCGGGTTGCCCTCCGTCCTGTTCACCTCACCCCAACTCGCCTCGGCCGGGATCACCGAAGCCGAAGCCCTCGCCGCCGGCTACCGATGCGCCTGCCGCTACCTCCGACTGTCCGACGTGCCCAGAGCCATCGCCAACCACAACACCCGCGGCGGCATCAAGATCGTCGCCGACGCCGACACCGGCAAAGTCCTCGGCGTCCACGCCCTCGCCGACACCGCCGGCGAGATGATGCTCGCCGCGACCTACGCCATCAAAGCCGGATTCACCGTCACCCAACTCGCCGACACCTGGGCCCCGTACCTCACCATGGCCGAAGGCATCCGACTCACCGCGAACCTCTTCCGCAACGAACTCCCCACCTCCTGCTGCGCCTAACAGCAAACAGCAGCACACACCCGGGGCCAGTTCTAGCCGTCACCCCGGGGCCAAATCAGGTTGACAAAATCAGACTCGCGTCACTCGCTGCACCGCGGTGTCAACGCGATCAACGTCGAAGGTGGAACCATGGCATGGATCCAGAGCGGTCACGACATCGAAACCCCCCAGTCATGACGGGGGAACCGGCAAACACGAACGTGGGCCTTCGCGATGCCGCGGCCATGCGGAAGATCACAAACCGGCTGAAGCGGGCCCAAGGCCAGCTTGCCGCCGTTATTACCGCTGTCGACGCCGGCGCCGACTGTCGCGACGTCGTCACCCAGCTCGCCGCCGTGTCCAGCGCCCTGGACCGAGCAGGATTCGCGATCGTCTCCACTGCCCTCCGCCAATGCATCACCGACGACCCCGCCGACGACGATTCCAACAAGCTAACGGTCGACGAACTCGAAAAACTCTTCCTCACCCTCGCCTGAACCGTCCACGCCATGCAGCACCCCGCCGGATCCTCCCCATTTGGGCAGCTCGACCAACAATGAGCCATCGAATTTCGTCGCCAACGAGCGGCAAAAGACACAAGTCAGGTACGCGTCATAAACGAACGTTCACGAGATGGTCGACAGGTTTGAACGCAAGACCGGCGCGTCGTGTCTCATGACCCGTGTTCGCAATCTATGTAATGCAGGCGGCGTTCGCGTTACAGTGGGGCATGGCAAAGATCGGTTACGCGCGCGTCTCGACCCGGGATCAGAATCCCGAAGGCCAGACCGACGTGCTCGAGGCCGCCGGCTGCGACAAGATCTTCGTGGAGCACGCATCGGGCACGCTCGCGAAGCGACCAGCGCTGACGGATGCGCTCTCGTATCTGCGCGACGGTGACACTCTCGTCGTGACAAAGCTGGATCGGCTCGGACGCTCGGTTCGGAACCTCAAGCACGTGGCCGACGAGCTGCAGCAACGCGGGATCGGATTGAAGGCGCTGTCCCAGGGAATCGATACGACCACCCCGGGGGGTCGGCTGTTCTTCCATATGCTCGCCGCGATCGCCGAGTTCGAGCACGACCTCATCGTCGAACGCACCCACGACGGTCTCGCCGCTGCTCGAGCCCGGGGCCGGAAGGGTGGGCCGAAGTTCAAGATGACCGCGAACAAGATCCGGCAGGCCCGGTCGATGTATGACAGCGGCAATCACACTGTGCAGGAGATCGCCGACACGTTCGGGGTCTCCCGGCCGACCATCTACCGCCACCTCCAGTCTGAAGTCGGTCAGGCCTAGCTGGTGGTGAGTCGTGGCGCAGCGCAGTGTCGAGGAGAAAGTGGCGCTGCTGCGCGAACACGACGACGGCGTCCCCTGGGTCAGGATCGCAGCGGACTCGGGCGTGCCAGCACGCACGCTGCGCCGGTGGGCGGCCGCGTACCGCGCTGATCCGACCTCGCTGCGACGGCCAGCCCGCAGCGACAAGGGGCAGCGGCGCATGCCGGCCGAGTTGATCGAAGCAGTCGAAGCTCTCGCGCTCCGCCATCCGGCGCCAACGACGGCGTACATTCACCGCCGGGTCGGTGACATCGCCCGTGAACGCGGCCTGTCTGCACCAAGTTACTCCAGCATCCGGGTGACAGTTCAAGCCGTCGACCCAGGTCTCCGAACACTCGCTACGAAGGGAGAGGCCGCTTACCGCGACCGATTCGAGCTCGTTTACCGCCGTAACGCGGAGCGACCGAACGTGCAGTGGCAAGCCGACCACACCCTCCTCGATGTCACTGTGCTCGGCAAGGATGGATCCGCCGTGAGGCCGTGGCTGACCATCGTCCTCGACGACTACTCCCGCGCAGTAGCGGGCTTCACTCTCTTCCTCGGCGCACCGAATGCAGAACAGACCGCACTCGCACTCCACCAGGCGATCAACCGAAAGACGAACCCGGCCTGGCCCGTCTCTGGACTACCCGACGTCCTTTACAGCGATCACGGCTCTGACTTCACCTCGGCTCGGTTGGAGCGGGTCTGCCTGGACACTCACGTGCGGCTTATCCATTCTCGGCCCGGAGTGCCACAGGGCCGCGGGAAGATCGAGCGTTTCTATCGCACCATCACCACCGAGCTCCTCCCGCACCTCCCTGGCCACATTCCCCATGGCACCAAGGGGAAGCCAGTCACCGAACCTGCGTTGACGCTGGAGCAGCTCGACGGGATCATCGAAAGATTTATCGTCGAGGAATACAACACCCGGCCGCACTCCGAAACACACGAGTCGCCCTCCGAACGGTGGAGTTCGTCAGGATTCATCCCGCGGGCGCCCGCCCATCCAGAGGATCTCGATCTGCTCCTTTTAACCGCAGCCACTACTCGGCGCGTGCAACGCGACGGCATCCAGTTCGCATCCACCCGCTACGTGTCGACGACACTCGCCGCCTACGTCGGAGAGGACGTGACTGTTCGATTCGACCCGCGCGACGTGGGCGAGATTCGGGCCTACCTCAACGACGCTTTCCTGTGTCGTGCGATCGCGCCCGAGCTCGCGGCCGACTCGATCTCGCTCCAGCAGCTGCAGTCCGCTCGAGCCCAGCGTCGCCGCGATCTCAAGCAGCAGCTGCGGAATCGGCGCAGCCTCGCGGATTCTCTGCCTGACGACACACGATACCTACCTGCGGAACCAGCCGAAGCCGCCACCGCAGCTGCCCCCACTGAAGAAGTTCCTCGCCACGGATTGCGGCTCTATGCGACCGACTAACGAAAAGCACACCCTCATCCGCAAAGGTGACGACGGTCGTCGATTCCTCTCGGGCGAATTCGGCGAGGTCAACACGTCTCCATCTCCGCCACCCGACCGTCCGCCCTTCCAGGTGACGCGCGAACATCGACGGTTCAGCGAGTTCGCCGACACCGTGCGTGCCCACCGCTACATCGGACTCTGCTGGGGCCCACCCGGCGTCGGCAAGACACTCTCCGCTCGTCGATACGCCGGCACAGACGAATGGGAGCAGTGGCAATCGATCTTCACCGATGACGATCTCGGCCCGGTACCCGATCGAGTGCTCAAATCTCGGACAGCGTTCTTCACTCCCACCGTCGCAGCCACGGTGCGCCAGATCGATCAAGGCCTGCCGCGCGCGTGCCAAGCAATCTCATTCGCCGTCGACTACGCGGAGCACCGCGAAATCGACCCCTACGTGCACATCGATTCCCGCTCCAGCGGCCGCACCGAGCTCCTCATCATCGACGAGGCAGACCGGCTGAAAACTACCGGCCTCGAGCAAGTCCGTGACTACTTCGACCGCCACCACATGGGCGTCATCCTCATCGGAATGCCAGGCATCGAAAAGCGTCTCGCCCGCTACCCCCAGCTCTACAGCCGAATCGGCTTCGCTCACGAGTTCAGACCCCTCACCCCAGACGAACTCACCGCAGTGCTCACTAGCCGACTTCCGCTAGCGTCGGACTCGACCGACGGCGGCATCGCCCACGCGACTGCCGTCGCAACGATCGTTCGCATCACCGGTGGCAACTTCCGCCTCGTCGACCGGCTCCTGACGCAGATCGAACGAGTCACCGCGCTAAACGGGCTCAACCAAGTCACACCCGAGGTCGTCGACGCCGCACGCGAGACGCTCCTAATTGGCCACTAAACCCAATCAGATGCCGGCCACTTATCGCTGCGACTCACACTCAGGTTCATTCCCTGCGTGAATGGGCACCCGGAAGTGTCTCGCTAAGTCGTCTCGACGAAAAGCGCCTCAGGGTGGTGACTTCCAGGACTTTCTGCACCATGCTGGGGGTATGAGGCAGCTGGGATACACCCGAGTGAGTACGGCAACTCAGGATGCGCAGCTGCAAGTCGATGCGCTGGTGGATGCCGGGGTGCAGAAGCGGGACGTGTTCTCGGATGTGACCTCGGGTAGCCGGACCGCGATCGAGCGACCGGGGATGAAGCGGCTGCTCGACTACGCCCAGGACGGTGACACCGTGGTGGTCTGGCGTATCGACCGGCTCGGCCGGTCCCTCATCGATGTCCTGAACACGGTCACGCTGCTACGCGGGCAAGGCGTGAAGATTAGATCGGTCTCGGACGGAATCGACCCGGAGACGACGTCGGGCCGGATGATGATGGGCATGCTCGCCACGTTGGCCGAGTATGAGCGCGAGCTGATCACCGAACGTGTCAATGCCGGGATCGCCGCGGCGAAGCAGAACGGTACCCGCTTCGGCCGACCTCCGGTCGACCCGGCCGTGGTCGCAGAGAAGCTCGACATCGCCGCCGATGCGCGCGCGAAGGGCCGCACCGCCGAAGACGCCGCCCGACTCGTCGGCTGGTCGCGGGCGACGCTGTATCGCCACCAGCAGGCGGCCCGCGCCCGAGCAGCTGTCGCCGAGCAGGTGTGAGATGGACGGGGCGGCGCGGTGGCGCATCCTGCGGCTGCACGTCGAGGACGGCATCGCGCTGACCGCCCTGGCCCGCGAGACCGGGATCGGGCTGCGCACCTTGGAGCGCTGGCACGCCCGCTACCGCATTGACGGGTATGCGGGCCTGAGCACAGGACAGCGCTCGGATGCCGGTACTCACCATCTTCCCGCGGAGCTCGTGCGGTTGATCGAGGGCCTGGCGCTGAGCAAACCCCGCCCCGCGATCGCCACTCTCCACCGCAGGGTCACCCGTATCTGCGGTACCCGAGGGTGGCCGGTGCCTTCCTACGGCGTGGTCCGCTCGATCGTGGCGGCCCTGGATCCGGGAATGGTCACTCTCGCCCTGGAGGGCGCGGGGTCCTACCGTGACAAGTACGAGCGGCTCTGTTGCAAAGATTGGCGGCAGTCAGAGGTAGGCTGTCGCTCTGCGCCGATCAGGCGGCTGCTGCGAAATGGTGGTTGAGCATGCCCATGGCCTCCGTCAGCGCCGAGGGCCCAATGCCAAAAGCTCTCTCCACAAGGCGCACCTCGCCCCTGATGCCGGGCTGCAGGCACCAGGGGCGAGCCTGTCCTTTGCGCAGGGCTCGCATGACTTCGAATCCCTTGATCGTGGCATAGGCCGTGGGGATCGATTTGAAACCGCGCACCGGCTTGATCAGTATCTTGAGCTTTCCGTGATCGGCCTCGATCACGTTATTGAGATACTTCACCTGCCGGTGGGCCGTCTCCCGGTCCAGCTTTCCTTCGCGCTTCAATTCGGTGATCGCTGCACCATAGCTCGGCGCTTTGTCGGTATTGAGCGTGGCAGGCTTTTCCCAGTGCTTCAGGCCTCGCAGGGCCTTGCCCAGGAACCGCTTCGCTGCCTTGGCGCTGCGGGTCGGCGACAGGTAGAAATCGATCGTGTCGCCCCGCTTGTCGACTGCCCGGTACAGGTAGGTCCACTTGCCCCGCACCTTGACGTAGGTTTCATCCAGGCGCCAGCTCGGATCAAAGCCACGCCGCCAGAACCAGCGCAGCCGCTTCTCCATCTCCGGGGCGTAGCACTGGACCCAGCGATAGATCGTCGTATGGTCGACCGAAATGCCGCGTTCCGCCAGCATTTCCTCAAGGTCGCGATAGCTGATCGGATAGCGACAATACCAGCGCACCGCCCACAGGATCACATCACCCTGGAAATGGCGCCACTTGAAATCCGTCATCGTTCCGTCCGTCCAATCTCCGCCAAGCATGCTCAAGCTTCACGATTTTTGCAACAGAGCCGTGCAGCGTTCTACGAGAAACGCGCACAGCGCACATCGACCGGCAGGCAAGGCTACATTGACGCGCTCGTGCCCGGCCTGTTGCTGATCGAAATGAAAAGCACCGGCAGAAACCTCGGCATCGCAGAGCTACAAGCACTCGACTACGTGAACGCGCTCACCGACACCGAGCAACCCCGCTACATACTCACGAGCGATTTCAAACGGTTCAGGCTGCTCGACATGCTCGCCCCCAAAGGTGCCGACACTGTTGAGTTCACCCTTGACGAACTCCCCAAGCACACCGAATCGCTCGCGTTCCTCGCCGGATACCAGACCCGCTCATTCGGGTCAGGTGAACAAGAAGCCGCGTCGATCAAAGCCGCCAGAATCATGGCCGACCTATACGAAGCGCTCGAAGGGTCAGGGTACGACGACCACGAAGCCTCGATCTTCCTCGTGCGCGTCCTGTTCGCTCTCTACGCCGACGACTCGGGCATATGGGAGCGTGACCTATTCACCGAGTTCATCGAGCTGCGCACCAGCACCGACGGCAGCGACCTCGGCGCACAGCTCACCATGCTGTTCCAAGTGATGAACCAGCCCAAGGAACGCCGCGCCTCCACCCTTGACGAACTGCTCGCACGATTCCCCTACGTCAACGGCCGCGTGTTCGCTGAACCACTCTCGATTCCCTCATTCGACCGAGTGATGCGTGACAAACTCGTCTCTGCGTGCGCGTTCAACTGGGCAAGCATCAGCCCCGCGATCTTCGGCTCCCTCTTCCAAGCAGTCAAGTCACCCGAGGCGCGCCGCGAACTCGGAGAGCACTACACCACCGAAACGAACATTCGGAAGACCATCGACCCGCTGTTCTTTGACGAACTCACCGAGAAGTTCGAAGCCGCACAACACGACACTAAAGCGCTCAAGAAACTGCGCGGCGAGCTGGCAGAGCTGCGGCTGCTCGACCCGGCGTGCGGGTGCGGTAACTTCCTCGTCGTCGCCTACCGTGACCTGCGCGCCCTTGAGCTGCGCATCCTGCTGCGGCTACAAGGGCTCTGTTGCAAAAATCGTGAAGCTTGAGCATGCTTGGCGGAGATTGGACGGACGGAACGATGACGGATTTCAAGTGGCGCCATTTCCAGGGTGATGTGATCCTGTGGGCGGTGCGCTGGTATTGTCGCTATCCGATCAGCTATCGCGACCTTGAGGAAATGCTGGCGGAACGCGGCATTTCGGTCGACCATACGACGATCTATCGCTGGGTCCAGTGCTACGCCCCGGAGATGGAGAAGCGGCTGCGCTGGTTCTGGCGGCGTGGCTTTGATCCGAGCTGGCGCCTGGATGAAACCTACGTCAAGGTGCGGGGCAAGTGGACCTACCTGTACCGGGCAGTCGACAAGCGGGGCGACACGATCGATTTCTACCTGTCGCCGACCCGCAGCGCCAAGGCAGCGAAGCGGTTCCTGGGCAAGGCCCTGCGAGGCCTGAAGCACTGGGAAAAGCCTGCCACGCTCAATACCGACAAAGCGCCGAGCTATGGTGCAGCGATCACCGAATTGAAGCGCGAAGGAAAGCTGGACCGGGAGACGGCCCACCGGCAGGTGAAGTATCTCAATAACGTGATCGAGGCCGATCACGGAAAGCTCAAGATACTGATCAAGCCGGTGCGCGGTTTCAAATCGATCCCCACGGCCTATGCCACGATCAAGGGATTCGAAGTCATGCGAGCCCTGCGCAAAGGACAGGCTCGCCCCTGGTGCCTGCAGCCCGGCATCAGGGGCGAGGTGCGCCTTGTGGAGAGAGCTTTTGGCATTGGGCCCTCGGCGCTGACGGAGGCCATGGGCATGCTCAACCACCATTTCGCAGCAGCCGCCTGATCGGCGCAGAGCGACAGCCTACCTCTGACTGCCGCCAATCTTTGCAACAGAGCCCGCTGCACGGGTTTCGGTGATGCCGAACGCGGCAAGGAGGTCGCGCACAAAGCTTTGTGCGTCTTGACGTTCGTCGCCGGGGTTGTCTCGCCACTCGATGACGAACTCGGCGCAACGCGAACGCAGTTCGTTCAACGAGAGGGGCTTGCTCATACCCTCAATTATCTCGGCGTGCGTGGTTATCGCCCGAACCCGATGCCCCGGCCGTGTCCGGGCTGCTGGTGCGGTGCGCTCTGGTGTTGTCGCTGCCAGTAGTCCTTCATTGCGGCTTCACGTTGTGCGGCTTGTGCTGCTTCGAGTGCGGCGGCGGCTTCCTGCTTGTCGAGGCGTTCTACTGCTTGTTCGGTGGGGAGTGCGGCCAGCTCTGCGGCCTCGCTTTTCGCGGCGCTGCCTTCTTTCCGCCATGCCTGCGCGTTCCTGGTGGCTCGACGTTCACCCGATGCGCCGCTCTGGATGGTGGTGGCATCGTCGAACTTGAGCTGACGGGCAAGCCCTTGTGCCTCAAAGCGGTGCTTTTCGCTTGCGGTTTTCAGCTCGATCTGTGCGTTCAGTGCAGCGCGTGCGGAGTCGCGGGTGCGGGGGTCTTGGTCGGCCTTCTGGTTACTGACACGCTCAGCCCACTTCTCAAGTTCGTAGCGACCTGATGGGTAGCTGCCCCAGGTTTGCTCAGTAGTGGAACACGCTTGTTGCCATTCACCCAAAAGCTTCTGTTCAATGTTCTCGGCTCGACGCCGCCCGAACCGGCCAGCGCTTCGGGTTTCTTGCTGCGCCTGTGTCAACTGTTCACGCAGCACTGCGACCGTGTCGCCGTCGTTGCTTGCCTGCTCGGTGAGTGGTGCGAGCACTTCGGCGCGTCGAGCTTGTGCGGTTTCTTGCGCCAGCTCGACGGCCTGTTTGAGCTGCGCCAACTCGGTGGTGTGCTGGTTCTCGAGTTCTGCGAACTTCGCGGCGATGCTGTCCCACACGCCCGCGTTACGTTCTGCGCGTTCGTTCGTGTGGGTGAGCTGTTCGATGCGTTCGGTGATGCGGGTGCGGTCTTCGCTAATGTCGATGCCCTCAAGGTCGCGGCGCACTTGTTCTTGTGCGGCCTCGATGCCTTGGTCTGCGCCGTCGCGCTCGAACGCGTCGGCGAACTGTGCGCGTGCGTCGTTCATGTCGTAGCCGACGACGTGCAGCACGTTCGCGGCGCGGCCGCGCGTCAACCCAACGTAGGCACCTGCGGCGGTCACTTCGTCCGACAGGATTGTGTGCGCGGTGCCGACAGTCATGCCTTGCGCGCCGTGCCCGGTGACGGCGTAGGCGAGCTGCACGTTTTCACGCACATAGTCTGCGTCGAGGGTGCGGCGGTGCCCGGTGGTGTCGGTGACGGTGATGCGCCCGTCTGCGTTGACGTGTTGCACCGTCCAGGTTTGCCGGTTGGCGACGCCGAGCTCGCGGTCATTCTGGCGGGTCGCAATGCGCACGCCTGCGGCGATGGGGTCGCCGTCGCGACCGTGTGCGATCGTGCTGGTGTCGAGCACCCTGGCATCGGCCAGGCGCTCGAATACGGCGTGGTTGATACGTCCAGCTGCCGCGTTGGTGGGTGCGATCACGATGGAGTCGGTGCCGTGTTGTTCTTCGAGCGCCACCGTGTCCGCGATGCGGTCGAGCTGATCTTCAAGGGTGCCTACATTGACCAGGCCACGGGCGGCGAGTTCGTCAAAGATCGTTTCGGGGTTGTCGCGGTCACGCATCCGGAGGGAGAGGGCTGCATAGTCGTGGTCAATGTCGCCCTCGGGGGTACGGAATCGGCGCACATCGGTGAGGTCGAGTGATACGCCTGCGAGCTGCGATGCTCGGGCGAGGTAACCGCCTCGGCCGACAGCTGCGAGCTGTGAGGCATCACCGGAAAGCACGAGGGTGCCGACGTGGTGCGCGTCGATGTAGGAGTGCAGCGCTGCGGCGGTGTCTTGGTCAAGCATTCCGGCTTCATCAACGACAAGCACCGTGTGTTCGTCCATGCGCCAGGCTTCGGGCTGCGCCTTCCATTGGGCGGGCAGCACCCAACGGCCGGTGTCTTCGTCAACGGTCGCACCGGCACGGTACAGCAGGGCGTGCACGCTGTCGCCGTCGGTGCCGAGCACGTCGCCGGCCTCTAGCGCGCCGCGCTTAGTTGGGGAGATAACCAGGAGACGCCGGCCTTGCTCCTGCACCGATTCTGCAGCGGCTTGCAGCATGGTCGTTTTG
Source organism: Candidatus Leucobacter sulfamidivorax (assembly GCA_016771945.1). GTDB lineage: Bacteria > Actinomycetota > Actinomycetes > Actinomycetales > Microbacteriaceae > Leucobacter > Leucobacter sulfamidivorax. The sequence continues at coordinate 8,358 of QZLF01000007.1, read as the reverse complement.
CCCGCTCCGGCGGCTCCTTGGATAACGACGAGCTGGTGCGTTCCGGCGATTGCTTCGGCGGCGAACTGCTGTTCTTCCGACAGGGTGAACCCGTCGCGCTCGCCCTGCACGGTGCCGTTGTCGCCGGGGATGAGCGCGCGGGTAATAAGTGCGTCGGTGAGTTGTTGGTCTGTGGCGAGCACCTGGGTGCTGGTGTAGTGGCGTACTCCGTCGATGTTCACGCCTTCATCGAGGAAGCTCACACTGTGTTCGAGCATGTACCCCAGCGCTGTGAACCTCAGCTCTTCAACGCCATCGCCGCCGATTAGGTAGGTGTCTGCGAGGCGGCGGTTTATTGCGGCGATCATGTCGCCTCGGCACCATGCTGAGCGTGACCGGGCGAGGTCTTCGAGCGCGCCCTGCGCGATGGTCTCGGGGGTGATCTGATCGGCGGTCTGCCCGTACAGGGTGTGCTCGATGTTCTGCGGTTCGATAGCGCCGATACGTTCGGCCATGGCCTCGGGGGTGAGTTCCTGAGCTGGCTCTTTGGTCGGGCGATCTTGCGCCCATGCGTGGGTATCCCAGGCTTGCCGTTGGCGTGGCCCGGGTTCTTGGCCGGGGTTTGCGATACGCCACTCGATTTCGAGGGCTTCACGGTTCACATCGATCTGGTCGCGCCGTGTTGAATGCTGGTCAACCATGCCCAGAAACTCGGTAATGTCGCCGCCACCTTGACCGGGCACCCAACTGTAGCCCTCAGCTGCGAGCACCTGCCGAAACTCGGCATCGGTACTGATTGCGTGATCGGCTGTGGAGTTGACCAGCTCGGCGTGCCGATAGAGCGTGCGCCCGTCGAGTGAGCGCCATTCACCGTTGACCATGCCACGGGGGAGTATCTGCATGTGCCGGTGATAGTGGGGGTCTCCCGCGCGGCTCGTGGTGTGCTGCACGCTCGTGAACTCAATGCGGTCAAGCTTCACGTAACGCTGCGAACCTTTCGCCCCAATACGGGTGACGGCGTGCTCTGCGAGAGCTTGAGCGCTGGCCTCACACGCGCGCCCCATTGCCGCTTCAAGCGCGGCCGCAACCCTCGGGTTTGCGGCCGCTGCAAGGCTCAGTGTTTTGCTCACGCTGAGGATGGTTTCTTGATACAGCGGGGTGCTGTTATCGACCATCTCGCCGGTCACCTTATCGATGTCTTTGCGGTGTCGAATCACGCCGCGAACTTCGTCGGTTTCGGGGTCGCGGTGCTCCATCCATGCCCGGAACTTCTCGGGTGTCAGGGTGCCCATTTCGACGCCGCCACCGGTCACGATGCCATGCTCGACAACCCGGTCTTTACCCTCCCGGTAGTAGTCGTCAAGGTTGGCTGTGTCACGTTCGAGCAGGTACGACTCAGCGGTCGCGGCGCTGCCGCGAAACGCTTTGAAACCGCCCTTGCTCACTGTCGTCTCCTGCCTGGTGGTCACGTCGCTTTTGCGTCGTGACCACCACTCTACCATCGGTAGATTACGTGCTTAGAGTGTGAGTAGTTGTGTTGAGGTTGAAAGATAGTGTTGTGAGTAGGTGAGTAGTGGGGTGTGAGTGGGAGAATATGAGAGTGATGTGAGTAAGGAAGTTGGTGGTTGTGAGTGGTTGGTGAGAGTGTGAGCGTGGGCAGTGAGGCTGTGGGTGATGGTGCGGAGATTGTGCGGGTTGAGCCGGTGGCGAAGCAGGCAGCGTTTGCGCCTCGTCCGGCAATTCGTCAGGCCGTCGATACGCTCCGTGACCTCGATGCTCGGCACCGCGCGGGTGAGGGTGATTCGTGGCAGCTCGCCACGCTCATGACGGCTCGACCGGATGCGCTCAAGAAGGTCGCCGGGCACTACCGTGAAGCAGCCCGTTACCTCAAGCTCGACGGGGTGAAAGTGTCGGTGTACGCTCCCGACAAGCTCGGGTATCCGGTCACCTGGCAACAGTACCCAGACGGGCGGCGCATGTTGGGCACCTGGTCACTCTGGCTCGACTTCACCAGTTAGAGACCGTCACCAGGTGCGGCGGGGGTCTTCTCGAATCAATCGGCGTAGCTGGCTGCGTGCCATTGCCAAGCTCGGATAGTCAGGGTTGATTTTCGAGAGTAGTGACAGTGTCCAGTTCAAGCGATTGCCGAGCGCCACGTCGAGCAGGTTGTCGTGATGTGCCACTCGATTTCTCAAGGCTTGAATGTTGCTGAGCTGTTGCCCAACCCGTTGTTGAGATTCCGCCGAGTCCGGTGCGTGTGGAAATGCTCGGTGAGTGACTTCTTCCCAGAGCTGCACACGTTTGGTGTTATCGCCTCGCACGTAAACAAGCGATGCCCACACGCCGAACGTGAGCTGCACCAGCACATCATCATGTGTTGGTATCACGCCCTTACGAGGGTGGTTCGTCGGCCGGTTCTGGGCTTCCTTGCGTGCCCATCGGCGGGCACGGTTGAGCGGTTCCTTGATGATGTCGTAGAGCAGCGGCGCAGCCTGGTCTTGGGCTGTCCAGGCGCGGCCATAGCTGACACCTTGGGCGGTGTTCCAATCTGCAAGCACAGGGTCAAGGGCGTTGCGCACGGCAATCTCGACGAATGAGAGCTGGGTGTGCAGCGCACCCGAGATTTCCGCTGACCACAGGTACAGCTCAACGGCACGCTCGTAATCACCAGCGGCCGCATTGAGGTATGGCTGAAGTCGAGCTGTTCCCAGCATGGTTTCAGCGGTTCGTTGATCTTGCATTAAACCCAGGGTATCGTTGAGGTATCGCGCACCGGGCTTGGATCGGTGCACCTATTCCGGGAATCCCTGTGGCTTCGGCTTCAGGGATTTCTTGTTTCTACGACTATCAGCAAGCCGCAGAACGCCCTCTAGCGCCCTAATTAGCCTAAGGGCGTAGAAGAGTATCAAAATGAGCCAAAACCGCGTCTGAGGGCATTCTGTGCGCTCTCAGCTGCTTACCCTCCCCCGCTAGCAGATGACTGTTCGGTGTGTACTGGCACACTCCCCCAACCACTCGTGAGGGTGACCAACTGATTTTGAAGGCAACTGTTTCGCTTGCGAAACAGGCGGCAGCCCCGAAATGGACTTGATGAGCTGCGAGCTTGCCGATGGGTCGAGAGCTTGCAGCTTCGCGCGCGCGGTACCTGGTAGCTAAGTAAGGAAGTAAGAATTAGTTAAATAAAGAGGTTAATAATAAAGGTTAGATGCGGGAAAAAACCGCAGAATCACACGGCAAAACCGGATTATTACACGAGCGTTTGGAACCTGATTACACGAGCGTTTGGAACCTGATTACACGAGCGTTTGGAACCTGGAACCCGGTTATCCACAGGGCTCGGTGGGTTCCATTCGCTCGTGTAATTCGCAGTTGTCCACAGGCTCGGGCGACTTCCAAACGCTTGGGTAATCCGGCCTATGAGCCGAGCGCTCCGCGCTTCGGCGGCACCAGCAAGGGCGAACGCTTCACGATCACACCGCCGGGCTTGCCTCGCACGCCGCGCACGAGTTCGACTTGTGCGTCTTGGTAGTAGCGCAGCGCCTCAGTGAGCGCTCGCTTCCAGTACGTCGTGAAGTCGTTCACGCGGGTGTATTCGTGGGTTGTGGCGGCGAATAGTTCCGGCCAGGAGAAGAACCGCTCGCGCAGGTTGCCACGGTGCAGCGCGTAGATGACGTTTTGCAGCCAGAGCAGCACGTCATAGGCCATGGGCTTCCCGGCGAGCTGGGCGAGCATGTCAAGCCTCGTGGGTAGCACTCTGCTGTCATCGAGCGCGGTTTGTAGGAACTCGGTCGAGAGCGTGATGTACGGCTCGAACCCATCAAGCGGCGATTGAGACGGCACCCACAATTTCAGTGAGGTTGCCACCTGCGGCACCCACATAGTGTGCAGCCAGTTCCCGCGCTTCCCGTCGCGCTCGTCTTCCTCGGTGCGAGTGAACGTCACACGGGCACTCAGCGCGCTCTCTAGCGCCTCCATCACTGCACGGTTGCGGCTCCCCTTAGTGAGGCCGAGTTCTCGCACCATCGCATTCAGTGAGTCGGTGAGGTCAAGCCGCGACGGGTCACCCCCTGCGGCGTTCACGCGGCGCGCCTCGGTCGTGATGTACGCCATGAGTAAACGCGGCAGGCCACCGAACGGGACGCCGGTGCGCTTCGAGCCGCCAGGCGCGGCGATGCGGCCAGCGTCGATAGCGATCTCGCCCCACGCATTGCGCCTGACCCATTCAGTACCTTGCACCTTGGCAAGCGGGAAATACGAGAAGTGCGCCGACTGGCTGAACACCGTGCCGAACACTTCGTCTTGCTCGCCCAGTTCAAGCTTGCGGTGATGCTCGATAGCGCGCAGCTCGTCGCGGCTGAACTCGATAGGTGCACTCATGTCGTGCTGTTCGGGATGGTTTTCATTGGGTACGCTCACTAGAGCCTCCTAAGCGTGTCTCAAAACAACTTGTAGGGGGTTTGCTGTCGGCGGTTGCCGTGCAGCGGCAGCCCGTTACCTCGCAACAGGTGACGGGCTGTTTTATTCATAGCCTATTCCTGGGGTATGACGACGATGTTCTTCATGTAGGCGATGGGATTGCGGGAAGTACCACGTTCAATGGTTTTGCCGATCCATTCGTTTTCGGGGTCTGGGATTACCTCTACCGAGATGCGTCCGGAACCCTGCTCGATGTCTTTACGGACACCGTGAATCTTGCCGACAGCCATCACCTTGAGAGAGGCATCAATCACAACGAGACGATCAGCTTCAATAGCTCGCCCGGGGCGAGTTTTCCACCACTCGCGACCACGATCCAACCAGCCTTGAAACCCGTAATCAGTTTCTTCGGAAAACTCATTTACTCGAATTACCAACTGTTCCAACACTTAACTCCTTAATCGAACTATTCGAACTATATAAAAGGTTTGATCTATTTGCAAGGGAAGCAACGCTATGCACACGCGCACTTGTGCACAAGTGCGCGTGTGCATAGACTGAAAGTATGAAGATAGCAGTAGTGAACCTCAAAGGCGGTACGGGTAAAACCTCGACTGTGATGCATTTAGCGGCGGCGATCAAAGCGGCGGGTGACACGGTGCTTGTCGTTGACGCTGACCCGCAGGGGTCAGCGTTGCGCTGGGCGACCGCGCTCGACTGGGATGTGACGGCACACCCGCAGAACACGATTCACAAGCAGGCATGGCTTGGAGCTTCGCACGATCACGTCATCATTGACACACCACCGGGCGACCTGGGCGTTACGACGTCGGCGCTACGGGCGGCTGAACTCGTAATTATCCCGTTGCAACCAACGGGCGGTGACGTGGCGCAGTACGCCGAGACGGTGCAGTTGGTCGAGGAAGTTCAAGCGCTCACCGACGCCCCGGCTGTGGTGCTCCTTACTCGTGTGGTCAAGCGCACCCTTGCCGCCGCGCAGGTGCGCGAGGCACTAGAGCCTTACGGCCTGCCTGTGCTCGATGCCGAAGTGCCTCAGGCGCAAGCCCTTGCGATGTCCTACGGCAACCAGATCACCGATGCGCACGCCTACTCCGACGTGCTCGCCGAACTTGTGGAGATGATGAAGAAGTGAGCGACAAGAAGAATCTCTTTGCCAACGCGAGCAAAGCGCCAGAGCAATCAAGGGTTCCAGCTCTCAAGGAGAGCGGGGCGCTCGAAGTTGAAGTGAAGATGGTTTACCACTCCGCCCGAGTGCCTGAGGAACTTAGTCACGCAGTAAAACAACTTGCCCTAGATGAAAAAACCTCAGCACAGGCGCTTACTGTTGAAGCCTTACGACTGCTTCTAGCGAGCCGCGCCAATGGCAAGAAGAAATAGTGCACGTGCGCACTTGTGCGCACGTGCATGTGTGGGCTGATTTCCCTGTCGGTGGTAGCCGATAGCGTGAATGTCATCGAGGAGGGGCTATCAAGATGGACACTGACAGCGCACCAGATGTGAAAGAAAGTTGGGTGGCTCGCGCCGAGCGTGAAGCTGAGCTGAGCGCGATACTCGCTCGCAATATCGAGCGTCACGGCGCGATTCAAGCGAATGCTGACGCATATCCTGAACCTTCCGAGCGCGCGTAACCCGATGGTGTACGACGTGATGCGTGAGGCGGCGAACTGGCTGCAAGGGGAGTACCTGGCGCGCGAGCGTGCCGCACAGGACGCCACCGAGAAGCAGCGGTGGCGTGATGCTCAGCACCGCGTCGACGATGATGTGCGCACGGTTGACCCGCAAGACCAAGACCTTGTGCGCGCGAAGACTGACGAGTTTACCCGGCTGCGTGAAGCACTGCCGCCGGTGGGCGAGAACTCATGAGTGAGCGCAAGGGAAGGATTCACGAGGGCGGCACGGTTGCTCCGGATGGAACGCACTACCCGACGGTGCTGATCGAGGTCGAGGCCGACGACGCAGACGAGGGCATGCTGGTTGCGCTGGGGGATTGCGCGGCCATGCCGGAGCGTCTGGCGCAGCTCGGGCTTGAACCTATCGGGTACGGTGTGCGGCTGTGGGGCTGTATGCCGTGTGGCATCAAGGGCATCTACATTGCCCCGGTTCCCGCGCTCACGAAAGAGACGTGCGCGTGCCCGTTTGACGGGACGGGGTCGATGATTCCGATTAGCGAAATCTTCACACCAGCGGGAGAGTAGAGCGCTACCGTGCACGTGTGCACACGTGCACGGTTCTACGGGGTGTTGTTACGCTCGAAGATCAGGGCAAGGCGTTCGTCGTTAGAGCGCAGGAGTGCGGCCGCGCCGAATGCCTTATCGACGGTGCGGTCGAGGGCGGTGTGCGCGTCGATCAGTTGTGAGGGCATCGCGGCGGGGTCGTAGAGGTCGGCAAGGGTCGCGTCAGGGTAGACGGCTCTCGCGTCGGCTACTTGCTCGAAGCGGTCGGCCAGCTGTTGCTGTGCGCGCTGGTCGAGTTCCGGCCACGGGATCGGGAAGTAGGCGAGTCCGGGCGCAAGCGAATAGCGAGACTCAAGGCGTCCGGCGAAGGTTTCGACCCAGGCCATGAACATGGACGATTGCAAGAGCGCGGCGTGCCAGGGTTCGGCGTTGGGGAAGATGATGAGCTTGTTGCCTGCGATCACGTCGGTGTCGTAGAACTGGCCGGGTATCCAGCGCCGGTTTTCTGAGGACACTTCGGGCAGGGCAAAGTAGCTGCCCTCGGGTTGACGGTTTTGGGTGAACAGTGCGGGCTTGGCTGCGTATTCCTGCACCGAAACGGTGGGGGATTTCAGGCGCGACTCGGATACCTGGTCGAGGCGCTGCCGGATGAACGGGTGCCGTAGGTGTTGAGGCTGTGCGTCAACGAGCCAGAGGCACCAGCGCAGGGGTGAGCCTTGCAGCATGTCGCGAGCTTGCACGAACCGCTTCACGTAGGGCGCTACCTCGGGAATCTGCACCGCTTCACGCATCGCGGCTTCATCAAGCAACAGATGCCCGCCGTCCGTCGGTTGCGATCCCTTGTGCGCGTTCGGCATCCCCTCGATCAGCGGCTTGGTGAGCTTCACGGGTACGTAGTCGGCTCCGTCGAACAGGTAGAAGTTGAGCCGGTCGGGTACGGTCTCGATGGGTTGCCCGGTGATACGGGGGTAGCTGAACAAGCGGTGACGCTTGTTCGGGCGTTGTGTGCTGGAAAAGCCGACGATGACGCAGTGCACCGCTGCCGCTCCGGGGGCTTCGGAAGTCCATTTGAAGGTGCGGTGCCCGAAGTCCACTTCGCACCCCATCCCGGCCAACAGTGGCACCATGGTGCGGGCTTGCTCGCCTTGGGTGATTGAGTTCGTAGACACGAACGCTACCCGCGATTGTGGGCGCAGGGTGACCAGCTCGGCGGCTTTCGCGTACCAGCACGCCACGTAGTCGAGTCTGCCGGTGCGCAGCCCTTTTGCGGCGCTGATGGGTGCGAATACGTGCCGGTTGTCGGCTTGCTGTTCTTTCGACATCCACGACATGCCGATAAAGGGTGGGTTGCCCATAATGATGGTTGCGTCTGACTCGGGAACGATCTCGTTCCAGTCCATGCGCAGCGCGTTACCGACGTGAATAACGGTGATGGTATCCAGCGGTAACGTGTCGGGGGCTTTGCCTAGTGCAAGCTCCATTTGCATGTTGGCTTGGTGGTCAACGAGGCGCAGCGCGGTCGAGGCGATTCTGGCAGGCCATTCTTCCACCTCGATCCCGGCCATGTGCTCAAGCTTCACCGCGAGGTCATCGCGTTGGAAGAATAACGGGATCTGCGACGTGTCACCGAGTTCTTGTAGCGGCTCTGTTGCAAAGATTGGCGGCAGTCAGAGGTAGGCTGTCGCTCTGCGCCGATCAGGCGGCTGCTGCGAAATGGTGGTTGAGCATGCCCATGGCCTCCGTCAGCGCCGAGGGCCCAATGCCAAAA
>QZLF01000006.1 GCA_016771945.1 Candidatus Leucobacter sulfamidivorax | reverse complement strand
TTTGTCCAAAAGGAATCTCCCACACCCGACCACACATCACTGCGCAGCCAGATGCCGGGGATAATAAATTGGCATTTGACAATCAAGTGCACACTATTGAGTTCTCAAGGACCAAACACCACCCGTAGCGACCTGAAATCAGGTCCTCCGAGAAGCTGGTCTGCCTCTGACCCGAGCGCATGACGAACATGTTTCTCAAGAGTCTGTTTGAGGCGTCCCCCTAGCATAATGCAAGCGGCGAGGTTATTCAACCCGCCGCCTTGGAGGAATTCGCTGTCCCGCGCCTTTCAGCTCCGGGCCAACGAGTGATTACTCTATGACGAATCCGGGCCGGGGTGCAAACCGGAGTGGTACGCCGGGCGTGTCGCCTGGAACGACGTGCTCGAGGCCGTTCCCGGCGCTCCCTGCGGACTGCCGCGAGTGGGCGTCCGGCACGCGCTCCTGCTGCTTGAATAGGCGGGTGACCGATCCAGCAGACGCGCGCGACCTCCCCTCCTCCTCCCCCGCGGATTTCTCCTTCGAGATCGAGCAGCGGCTCGAGACGGCTGGGGACGGCGAGGGCGCACCGCTCGGCCGAGCGGGCGTGATCCGCACTCCCCACGGCGACATCGAGACACCGGCCTTCATCCCGGTGGGCACCAAGGCCACGGTGAAGGCGATGCTCCCGGAGACGGTCGCCGACCTCGGCGGGCAGGCCGTGCTCGCGAACGCCTACCATCTCTTCCTCCAGCCGGGGAGCGATCTCATCGACGAGGCGGGCGGCCTCGGCACGTTCATGAACTGGTCCGGCCCCACCTTCACCGACTCGGGCGGCTTCCAGGTCATGTCGCTCGGCGTGGGCTTCAAGAAGGTCATCTCGATGGAGGAGAACGCCTACCAGAGCGACGAGGTGATCGCGGAGAACAAGGAGCGCCTCGCCCACGTCGACGAGGACGGCGTGACCTTCAAGTCCTTCCTCAACGGCGACAGGCACCGCTTCACCCCGGAGGTGTCGATGCAGATCCAGCACCAGCTGGGCGCCGACATCATCTTCGCCTTCGACGAGTGCACCACCCTGCTCAACACCCGCCGCTACCAGGAGGACTCGGTCGCCCGCACCGAGCGCTGGGCGGTGCGCTGCCTCGACGAGCACGCCCGCCAGACGGAGGCCCGGCCGCACCGCCCCTACCAGGCCCTCTTCGGCGTAGTCCAGGGAGCGCAGTACGAGGATCTGCGCCGCCGGGCGGCGCGCGGGCTCGCCGAGCTCACGGGCGACGAGGCGCGGGATCAGCGCTTCGACGGCTTCGGCATCGGCGGCGCGCTCGAGAAGTCGCAGCTCGGCACGATCGTCGGCTGGGTGAACGAGGAGCTGCCCGAGGACAAGCCCCGCCACCTGCTCGGCATCTCGGAGCCCGAGGATCTCTTCGTCGCGATCGCGGCCGGCGCCGACACCTTCGACTGCGTCGCGCCCTCGCGCCAGGCGCGCGGCGGCACGATGTACTCGAGCTCGGGGCGCATCAACGCCAAGGCCGCGACGCAGCGCCGCCGCTTCGAGCCGCTCGACCCCGAGTGCGACTGCTACACCTGCGCGAACTACACCGCCGCCTACCTGCATCATCTCTTCAAGGCGAAGGAGATGCTGGCGTCCACGCTCGCGACGATCCACAACGAGCGCTACATCGTGCGGCTCGTCGAGAGGATCCGCGCCTCGATCGTCGACGGCACCTTCGCCGAGCTGCGGGAGGAGACCCTCGGGCGCCTCGCGCGTCGCTAGGCGGCCGAGCGCATCTCCGCGCGGCGAACCGCGCGGATCACTCGCGTGGTGATCGGCAGCAGCACCACCTCGGCGAGCACCTTGACGACGTAGCCGAGCACGACGTACATGACGAAGTCGAGGCCCGTGATCACGCCGGCGAAGGCGATCGTGCAGAAGATGAGCGTGTCCACGAGCTGGCCCGCCATGGTCGACACGATGAGCCGCGTGCGCAGGTAGCGCCCCGAGGTCCGGCGGTGCATGCGGTCGAGCACCCACGCGTTGAGCAGCTGTCCGACGAGGAAGGCCACGAGGCTCGCCGCGACGATCCGCGGCACGAAGCCCATGACCGCCTCGTACGCGGCCTGGTTCTCCCACCCGTCGGCGGGCGGCGAGATCTGCACGACCAGGATCGTGAGCGAGGCCAGCAGCGCCAGCCCGAAGGCGGTGTAGATCGCTCGCCGCGAGGCCTTCAGCCCGTACACCTCGGCGAGCACGTCACCCAGGATGTAGGCGAGCGGGAAGAGGAAGACGCCGCCGTCGAAGACGAGCGGCAGCGAGAAGTCGCCCAGGGGTATCGCGCCGAACGCGATCGGCTTCACCGCCACCACGTTCGAGATCAGCAGGATGCCGACGAACACGGCCGAGATCGCCGCGTAGCGGGTGCCCGCGGCCGCGGCACGCGCGCCCGGGGTCAGGTAGCCGGCGGCATCGGCGGATCCGCCATCGTCCCGCGCCCGCCCCCGCTCCTCGGACCGCGTCTGCTGCGCTGACTCACTCATCTACGACTCCCACCCCGAGCGCACCCCGGATCATGTCCATGTTCAGTTTCGCCGCGATGCGGGCGCCCGCGCCCGCCGCGATCACGAGCTGCTGCGGCCCGGGCGGCACGATGTCGCCGACGGCGTAGACGCCGCGGATCGACGTCTCCCCGCGATCGTCGACCACCACGAGCCCCCAGTCGTCGCGCTCGAGCGGCGCCTCGCCGAGGAACTCGACGGGTGCGTGCCAGCGCGGCCGGACGAAGCCCCCGACGCGCGGGACCACCTCGCCGTCCACGAGGCGCACCCCGGTCATCTCGGCGCGCTCCCCCTCGATGTCCGCGATCGGCCGCCGCTCGACGCGGATGCCGATGCGCGCGAGCTGCGCCTCCTGCTCGGCTCTCACTGTGTCGGCGCCGTTCGTGAAGACGACGAGGTCGCTCGAGAAGCGGCTGATGAGCAGGGCGCGTGCGAACACGTCGGTCGTCTCGCCGATGAGCGCGAGGGGCTTGTCCGTCTTCTCGAATCCGTCGCATTCGACGCAGCTGTGCAGGGCCGTGCCGTAGTAGGCGCGGATCGTGGGGAACGGCGGCAGCTCCTCGGTCAGACCCGCGGCGATGAGCACGCGGCGCGACACGATCTCGATATCGGCGGAGCCGCGGATCCCCGTGCCCCGCACGCGGAAGCCGATGCCGTCGGGGAAGCCGACCGCGAGCGCCTCCTCGCGCTCGAGCGGCACGACCTCGGATGCCTTCGCCTGCGCGAAGCGCGCGGTCGGGTACGCCTCGAACTCCTCGCGGCCGAGCCTGCGCAGCTCGAGCGGCGAGACCCCGTCGCGCGTCAGGAAGCCGTGCGACTGCAGCGTGGCCGCGTGGCGCGGTCGGTTCGAGTCGAGGATCGCGATGCGCCGGTTCGCCCGCACGAGCTGCAGGCCCGCCGAGAGCCCGGCGGGCCCGCCGCCGATGACGGCGACGCCGTAGGGACTGTCCGGGTTGGCGGCCACGGTCTCGATCATGGTCAGCGCTGGTCTCCGTGACGCGGCTCCAGGCGGTGCATGAGCCGTGCCAGGCGCTGCAGCGACTCCTCCCTGCCGAGCAGCTCCATCGACTCGAAGAGCGGAGGCGAGACCCGTCGGCCCGAGATCGCGACGCGCAGCGCGCCGAAGGCCACGCGGGGCTTCAGCCCGAGCCCCTGCTCGGGATCGGTGAGCGCGGTCTGCAGCACGGCCTGGATGTTCTCGGTGCGCCACTCGTCCGCGGGCACCTCCGCGTCGAGCCTGTCGATGCTCTGGCGCAGCACGGTGCCGGCGTCCTCCTTCAAGGAGGCGAGCGCGTCGTCCTCGGTGACGAGCGCGTCCGCGCTCGTGAAGAGGAAGGCCATCATGGGCACGACCTCGGAGAGCACCGTGATGCGGCTCTGCACGAGGGGCACGGCCCGCCGCACGATCTCGAGCTGCGCCGCGCTCGGCTCGACCGGCAGCGCTCCCCCGGCGATGAGGTACGGCAGGATCCGCTCGCCGAAGTCGGCCTCCGGGAGCAGGCGGATGTGATCCGCGTTGATCGCGTCGGCCTTCTTCTGATCGAAGCGCGCGGGGTTGGGATTCACGTCGACGACGTCGAACGCGGCCACCATCTCCTCGCGGGTGAAGACGTCCCGATCCGCCGCCAGCGACCAGCCGAGCAGCGACAGGTAGTTGAGCAGCCCCTCCGGGATGAAGCCGCGGTCGCGGTGGTGCAGCAGATTCGACTCGGGATCCCGCTTGGAGAGCTTCTTGTTGCCCTCGCCCATGACGTAGGGCAGGTGGCCGAAGCGCGGGATCGCCGGCTCGATGCCGAGCTCGACGAGCGCGCGGTGCAGGGCGACCTGACGCGGCGTCGACGAGAGCAGATCCTCGCCGCGCAGCACGTGGGTGATGCCCATGAGCGCGTCGTCGACAGGGTTCGTGAGCGTGTAGAGCGGGGCGCCGTTCGGGCGCACGACCACGAAATCGATGGTCGACCCGGCCGGGAAGGTGATGGGCCCGCGCACGAGGTCGTCGAAGCCGAGGTCGACGTCGGGCACGCGGAAGCGCAGCGCCGGCTCGCGGCCCTCCGCGCGGAACGCCGCCCGCTGCTCCTCGGTGAGGTCGCGGTCGTGGTTGTCGTAGCCGAGCTGCTTCGGGCGGCCCGCGGCCTCGTTGCGCGCGTCGATCTCCTCGGCCGTCGAGTAGCTCTCGTAGAGGTGGCCGGCTGCGAGCAGGCGATCCGCGATCTCCCGGTAGATCCCGAGGCGCTCGGACTGCCGGTAGGGGCCGTGCGGACCGCCGACGTCGATGCCCTCGTCCCAGTCGAGCCCGAGCCAGCGCAGCGAGTCGATGATCTGGCCGTAGCTCTCCTCGCTGTCGCGGGCGGCGTCGGTGTCCTCGATGCGGAACACGAAGGTGCCGCCGGTGTGCCGGGCATAGGCCCAGTTGAAGAGCGCCGTGCGCACCATGCCGACGTGCGGAGTGCCGGTCGGGGACGGGCAGAAGCGCACGCGGACGTCGCTGCCGGATGCGGTCGAGAACTGGGGCGAGGCGGTGTCAGACATCGCGGCCCAGTCTATCGCGAGGCGGCCTGCTTCCCGGCCTGCTCGCGACGCCGGCGCAGGCTCGTCTGCAGCGACGATAGGATCCCGGCGAGCAGCAGCAGCCCAGACAGCAGGGCGAGGAAGGAGAAGTCCCCGATCGCGAAGATGACGCCCGAGAGCGCGCCGGCGATCGCCCCCGCGAGGCTCATGATCGCATCGGAGCGGCCCTGCCAGCGCGGGCGGTCGTGCGCGGGCGTGATCTCCGTGAGCAGCGCGGCGCCGGCGACCGTCACCGCGCCCCAGCCGAGACCCACGAGCGTCAGCGCGATCTGCACGAGCAGGTGCGAGGGCCCCGAGAAGTAGGCGATGACGATGGCGACGAGCAGCAGCACCCAGCCGAGCGCGATCACCTGCAGGCGCCCGAAGCGGCTGGCGAGTATGCCGAAGACCGGGGAGAGGGCGTACATGCCGGCGATGTGCAGGCTCAGCGTGAAGCCGACGAGCTCCGGAGTGCCCTCGTGATGCATGAGGTGCAGCGGGGTCATGGCCATGAGGGCGACCATGATCGCCTGGGCCATCGCGACCGCGACGATCGTGAGCCACTGCGCACGGCGGTCGCCGATGACGGATCCCTCGCCCGGCGCGTTCGGCGAATGGGCGGGATCGTCGCTGCGCAGTCCGCGCGCGGTCAGCAGCGGATCGGGCCTGAGCCCGAACCAGTTGACGAGCGCGGCGAACGCCTGCGCGATCACCGTGAAGACGAAGACGCCCGCGAGCGGCGTCACCCCGATGAGGCCGCCGACCAGCGCGCCGGGGCCGATGAGGTTGGGGCCGATCACCGCGCCGACGGTGATGGACCACACCACGAGCGAGAGGTCGCGCGCCCGCTTGCCGGGCACCGCGAGGTCGGTCGCCGAGAAGCGGGAGAGCAGCTGCACGGCGCTCGCGAAGCCGACCATAGCGAGACCGATCGTGAGCAGCCACCACTGCCCCACCACGGTCGAGTAGATCGCGACGATCGCGCCGACCATGGCGACGACGCTGCCGAGCACGAGCGCCGGCCGGCGCCCCCGCCGCATCGCGAGGCGCGCGAGCGGGATGCCTGCGATCGCCGCGCCGAGGTTGAACACGGCCGAGGCGAGGCCCGAGATCGCGTCGTTGCCGCTCACCTCGGCGAGCAGCAGGGCGCCCACCGAGAGCGTCGCCCCGACGCCGAAGCCGCCGAGGATCGTCGCGATCGAGAGCACCCAGATGGTGCGTCGCTGCAGTCGGGCGATCTGCGCCTCGGTGAGCCGCTCGGGCGCGGGGCGCTCGGCGGTCCGCAGGACCTCGTTCACCGCACGGACTCCAGCTCCCAGGTGCTGCCGTCGACCCCCGCCAGCAGCCGCTTGCACAGCTTCACCTGGGGGCTCTCGTTGGCGGTGTCCATCGACACGAGGCCGATGGTCCGGTAGCGGGGCGGATCGAGCGGCAGCGCCGTGGCGCCGTCCGGGAGCGTGCGCGCCGCGGCGAGCGCGAGGCCCGCCACGAGGGCGACCGCGCCGCCCGCGGCGGCCATCGCGAGCATGGCGGGCACGTTGTCGGTCTCCTGCACGATGTCGGGCTCGAAGCCGCTCGCGGCGGCGGCGGAGAGCAGGTGGCCGCGGCACTTCTCGCAGCCGGCGATCCACTGGTCGGCGGCATAGTCGCCGAGGTGCGCCACGGGCTGGCCCCCCGCGCGCTCGGCGGACACGACGAGGCTCACGGTCTCCCGCCACAGCGGGGTGAACGCGCTGCCGGCGGGCAGCTCGCCCGTGCCCTCGTACTCGAAGATCAGTGCGCAGTCGACCTCGCCGTCGCGCAGCAGCGCGATCGCCCCGGGGGGCTCGGCCTCGCGGTACTGCAGGGAGACCTCGGGCGCCTCCTGCGCCAGGCGCTGCATCATCCCCGGCACGATGGTGGCCGAGGCGGAGGGGAAGCCGACGAGGCGCAGCGCCCCGCCGCGCTCGCCGCGCAGATCGTCGATCGCCGCGAGCGCCGCGTCGATCTCGGCGACGACCGTGCGCGCGTGCTCGGCGAGGATGTTTCCCGCGGTGGTGAGGCGGATCCCCCGCCCCTGACGCTCGATCAGGGGCACGGCGAGCCGCGTTTCCACGCGCTTGATGCGCTGGCTGACGGCGGGCTGGCTGAGGCCGAGGCTCGCGGCGGCGGCGGTCAGCGAGCCGGTGGTCGCGAGGGCGTGGAGGATGCGCAGCTCGGTCGAGTCGATCGCCCCGAGCGGATCCGCGTGGCGAGTGCTGGTCATTCACCGATCGTAACTCATGCATAAGCGAACGCAAAGCATGGAATAAGAATGATTCGCTTTGATTATGTGGAGCCGCTGGCTAGCCTGGCCGCATGGACGGAATGAACCGTGGCGAATCGCCCTTCGGCCATCACTTCGCGCCGGCCCCGGGCTACCTCGCGGCGTGCACGAGCGGCCTGCCGAGCATCGCGACGGCCCGGGCGATGCGCGACTTCGTCGACGAGTGGGCCGTGGGCCGGATCGACCCGGCGGCGATCGGCGAGTCCGTCGAGCGGTGCCGCGCGCTCTACGCGGGCCTTGCGGGCGTCGACGCCGAGCGCGTGGCGGTCGGCTCCCAGGTCTCGCAGCTCGTCTCGGTCGTGGCGACGTCGCTGCCGGACGGCGCCGAGGTGCTCTGCGCCGAGGGCGACTTCGCCTCGCTCGTGCACCCCTTCGCGCAGCTCGCCGCCCGCGGGGTGCGCGTGCGGCCCGTCCCGCTCGAGGCGCTCCCCTCCGCGATCGGGCCCGAGACCGCGCTCGTCGCCTTCTCGCTCGTGCAGTCGGCCGACGGCCGCGTCGCCGATCATGCCGCCATCGTGCGGGGCGCCGCCGAGGTCGGCGCGCGCACCCTCGTCGACCTCACCCAGTCCCTGGGCTGGCTCCCGGTCGGCGCCGCGGACTTCGACTTCACCGTCTGCCACGCCTACAAATGGCTCTGCGCCCCGCGCGGCACCGCCTTCCTCGCCGTGCGCGCCGGACTCGACGACACGATGACGCCCGTCGCGGCCGGCTGGTGCTCGGCCGACGACGTCTGGGCGTCGTGCTACGCCGACCACATGCCGCTCGCCGCGGGCGCCGGGCGCTTCGACCTCTCCCCCGCCTGGCCCTCGATCGCCGGCACGGAGACCGCGCTACGGCTCTTCGCCGGGCTCGACCCGGCCGCCGTGCACGCGCACGACCTCGGCCTCGCGAACGGGGCCCGAGCCGTCCTCGGGCTGCCGCCGGGCGACTCTGCGATCGTGGCCTGGGCCGATCCGGACGGCCGCGACCTCGCGGCGATGCAGGCGGCCGGGATCACCGCGTCCGGACGCGCGGGGAACGCGCGCATCGCGTTCCACCTCTGGAACTCGGCGGCCGACGTCGAGGCGCTCGCGGGTGCGCTGAGGCGGTAGGGCTACCCGGCGACCGCGAGCGCCGCGTCCGCCTTGTCCTGCTCCGTGGCGACCAGCTGCCCGCAGGCCCCGTCGATCTCCTTGCCTCGGGTGTCGCGCAGCGTGGTCGGGATGCCGGCGGCGTTCAGGCGATCCACGAACTCGCGGGTGACCTCGCGTGTCGAGCAGGTCCACACCGAGCCCGGGGTCGGGTTCAGCGGGATCGGGTTCACGTGCACCCAGCCGCGGCCGCGGGCGTTCAGCTTCTCCGCCAGCAGGTCGGCGCGCCAGGGATGGTCGTTCATGTCCTTGATGAGCGCGTACTCGATCGAGACCCGGCGGCCCGTCGTCTCGTAGTAGTGGTAGGCCGCGTCGAGCACCTCCTCGACCTTCCACCGGCTGTTGACGGGGATCATCTCGTCGCGCAGCTCGTCATCGGGGGCGTGCAGCGACAGCGCGAAGGTGACGGGGATCTCCTCGTCGGCGAGCTTGCGGATCGCCGGGGCGAGCCCCACCGTCGAGACCGTGATGCCGCGCGCCGACATGCCGAGGCCCTCGGGGGACGGCGCGACCATGCGGTGCACGGCGTTCATGACGCGCTTGTAGTTGGCGAGCGGCTCCCCCATGCCCATGAAGACGATGTTGTTCACGCGCTCGGGCTCTGCGCCGTTGCCGGCCTCGCGCATGCGCCCCAGCCCGCCTTCCGCGATGACCCGGTTCGCCTGCACGACCTGGTCGAGGATCTCGGCGGTCGACATGTTGCGGGTGAGCCCGGCCTGGCCGGTCGCGCAGAACGGGCAGTTCATGCCGCAGCCGCACTGGCTCGAGACGCAGAGCGTGATCCGCCCCGGGTAGCGCATGAGCACGGACTCGACGAGCGCGCCGTCGAAGAGCCGCCACAGGAACTTGATCGTGGCGCCGTCGTCGGTGACGAGGCGCTTCACCTCGGTGAGGAGCGGCGGGAAGAAGGCCGTCGCGAGTTCCTCCCGCCGATCCTTCGGCAGGTCGGTCATCTGCTCCGGATCGGTCGTGCGGTGCTCGAAGTAGTGCTTCGAGAGCTGCCTGGCCCGGAACTTCGGCAGCCCCAGCTCGGCGACCTTCGCCTCGCGCTCGGCGAGCGTCAGGTCGGCGAGGTGCGTGTCCGGCTGCTTCACGCGCGGCGAGGCGAACTGCAGGGTCGGGCGCCCGTCGGGCCCGGTGAGCTGCGTCCAGCCCTCGGTGCGGGGCCGGGTCTGGGGGCGGGCGGCATCGCCGGTCCCGGCGCTCTTCCGGGGTCGGGTGCGGATCAGCCCGCCCTCGGCGGGCTTCGCCTCGTGATTCAGCTTGTTCGGATCCACCAGACCATTGTCGCAGGCCGCGGCTCGGAGTCGGATGTCAGCGCGGCGAAGCGGCGGCTCGGCGGCGCCGTTCAGAACTCCTCGTAGAACGCGGGGTCCTGGTCGTTCAGGCGGCCGTCGAAGCGGCCGAGCGCGGTGATGGCCGCGACCTCATCGGCGGAGAGCGCGATCGAGGCGGCGGCGAGGTTCTCGCGCTGGCGCGCCGGATCCTGCGATTTCGGCAGCGGTACCGCGCCGCGCGCGACGTGCCAGGCGAGGATCGCCTGCACCGGCGTGACGCCGTGGGCCGCCGCGATCCGCGCGACGACCGGGTGCTGCTGCACCTCGCCGCCGCGCCCCACCGGGCTCCAGGCCTCGGTGATGATCCCGCGCTCCCGGTGGTAGGCCAGCGCCTCGTCCTGCGGGAAGAAGGGGTGGCACTCGATCTGGTTGACGACCGGGCGCACCCCGGTCTCCGCCTCGATGCGCTCGAGGTGCTCGGGCAGGAAGTTCGAGACGCCGATCGCGCGCACGAGGCCCCGCTCGCGGGCTTCGACGAGGCCGCGCCACGCCTCGACGTAGCGCCCCGTGATCGGGTTCGGCCAGTGGATCAGGTAGAGGTCGATCGCGTCGAGACCCGTGCGGTAGACGCTCTCCTCGATCGTGAGCAGCGCGGCGTCGGTGCCGTGACGGCGTCCCGGCAGCTTGCTCGTGACGATGACCTCGGAGCGGTCGACGCCCGAGTCGCGCACCCCGCGCCCGACGGCCCCCTCGTTCTCGTAGTTGAAGGCCGAGTCGATGAGCCGATAGCCGCCGCGCAGCGCGGCGGCCACGGCCTCGGCGCCCGCGATGCCGTTCAGCCGGTAGGTGCCCCGGGAGGGAGAATCCGTCGTGCGCCTGCTGCTCGCTCATGCTCCTCAGCCTACGCCCGCGGGCGGGCGCCCCGGACGGCGCCTCAGACCACCGGGTTGCGCAGCGCGCCGATGCCCTCGACGGCCACCTCGACGGTGTCACCGGCGACGAGCGGACCCACGCCGGCCGGCGTGCCGGTGAGGATCACGTCGCCCGGCAGCAGCGTGAAGGCCTGCGAGACGTGCGCGATGATCTGCGGGATCGAGTGGATCAGCTGCGCCGTCGATCCGCTCTGCCGCAGCTCGCCGTTCACGCGAGTCTCGACGCGGGCGTCCGAGAGGTCGAGCTCGGTCTCGATCCAGGGCCCGAGCGGGCAGAAGGTGTCGAAGCCCTTCGCCCGCGCCCACTGCCCGTCTCGCACCTGCAGATCGCGGGCGCTCACGTCGTTGGCGCAGGTGAAGCCGAACACGGCCTCCATGGCGCGCTCGGCCGGCAGATTCTTCGCGGTGCGGCCGATCACAACGGCGAGCTCGCCCTCGTGCTCCACGCGCTCCGCGATCCCCGGCAGCACGATGTCATCGTCGGGGCCGATCACCGAGGTGTTGGGCTTCAGGAAGAGCAGCGGCTCGGTCGGAGCCTCGGCCCCGCCGCCGCCCGTCACGTCCTTCATCTCCGCGACGTGGTCGAGGTAGTTCTTGCCGATCCCCACGATCTTCGAGCGCGGGATCACCGGCGCCAGCAGGCGCACCTCCGCGAGCCGCAGTCGGCGTCCCGTGGTCTCGTAGCCGGTCGCGACGGGATCGCCCGCGAGCTCGACGAGCTCGATCCCCGAGC
This sequence comes from Candidatus Leucobacter sulfamidivorax, assembly GCA_016771945.1. Taxonomy (GTDB): domain Bacteria; phylum Actinomycetota; class Actinomycetes; order Actinomycetales; family Microbacteriaceae; genus Leucobacter; species Leucobacter sulfamidivorax. The sequence goes on along the minus strand of QZLF01000006.1, from coordinate 53,741 downwards.
CGTCCTCGGCCTCGTCGAGCACGCCGAATGCGATCGTGTCGCCGGCACGGAAGCGCGCGATCCTCATGCCTCGGCTCCCCTCGTCTCCTCACGCTCGACGCTCTCGTCCTCGACGGACGCAGGCGACTCGCAGAGGGCGAGCAGCCACCACACGACGAGGGCGAGGATCACGACCCAGATCACGACCGCGGTGGCGAAGGGCAGCACGACGAGGGCGAGGATCGCGAGGATCAGGATGAGGATCGCCACGAGGGCGCGGTTGCCCCGCAGCCACCGTCCGAAGCCGCCCGTGGTGAAGCCCACGGCCGCGAGCCGCACCCGCAGCCCCTCGTTGAACGAGCCGAGGCCGCCTCGCGATGCGGCGGCCCATCGCGCCCGCCCCTGCGACAGGCCGAGCACCGCGACGACGATGCCGAGCAGCACGAGCACCCAGGAGGTGGCGCGCATGCCCTCCACGGTCCGGCCGAAGATCGCGTCGACCGCTGCCGGCGCGACCCCCATTCCGGGAGCCGCGGACTCCAGCGCGATGCCGACGCCCGCGAGGGCGATGAGGAAGACCGCTCCCCCGATGAGCAGGCCGATGCCGCTGCCGGCGATCGCCGAGGGGCGTCGCACGGCGAGCAGCACGCCGAGCGCGAAGAGGCCCAGCGCGACGAGCGGCAGCCACCAGCCGAGCACGGTGGTGAGCGTGTAGACGAGCGAGATGAAGGGCAGCGCGTCGCTCTGCGCCACCGAGATCGAGGCACTGATGACGGGAATGGCCGAGGCGAGGGCGAAGCCGTTCTCCTCGAGCGCGGCCTTCACCTGCTCGATGATCGGGCCGAGCTGGATCGCGACCTCGCCGCGGTCGGAGATCGTCACCGCGCCGCCCGCGGCCTCGCTCTGCGTCGCCGCGGCGACGAGCGCGCGGTGGCTCACCCGCAGACTCGTCTCCCAGGCGCCCGCGAAGAGGTCGGAGCGCACGAAGTCGTTGACGCCCGAGTCGAGCATGCTGCGCACCCCGCTCGCGGCCGGCGCGCGCAGCAGGTCGAGCGCGGCAGCCGAGCGCGGGGGCAGCCCGAGATCGGCGATGCCGTCGAACACCGCGTCCGTGATGCCGTCGATGTCGACCTGCTGCTCGATGAGGCCGATGACCTGGCGGCTGACCTCCGACTGCACCGCGGGATCGTCGGCCAGCGGCGCGAAGGTCTGCACGAAGACGGACTCGTCGACGAGGCGTGCCTTCGCCCACCCGGCGACCACCGCCGCGGGCACCAGGGCGGTCGCGAGCACGATGCAGAGCGCGGAGGCGAGCGAGCGGATCCAGGCGCCCCGCCGGCGGCCCGAACCCGTCGGGGCGCCGGCGGCGACCTCGGGTCCGGTCGGGTGCGAGATGCGCAGCCTCGCGTTCTCGCGTTCGAGCTCGGCGATCCGCTCGCGCAGCTCCGCCTCGGTCGCAGTCTCGGCCGCCATGGCTCCCCCTCCGTCAACCTGCCAGGAGATCGATGCTATCCCGCGGAGACGATGCGGTGCACCCAGCCGTGGCGATCCGCCACCGTGCCGAACTGGATGCCGGTGAGCTCCTCGCGCAGCGACATGGTGAGCTCGCCCGGCGCGCGATCCCCGAAGTCGACGATCGTGCCCGCTTCGCCGACCAGCCGTCCGATCGGGGTGATCACCGCGGCGGTGCCGCAGGCGAAGGCCTCCGTGATCGAGCCGTCCGCCACGCCGTCGCGCCACTCGCTCACGGTGACGTCGCGCTCCTCGACCGCGTGGCCGCGATCCTTCGCGAGGGCGATCAGGCTGCGCCGGGTCACCCCGTCGAGGATGTTGCCGTTCAGCCGCGGGGTCACGAGCGTGCCGTCGGCCCGCACGAGGAAGATGTTCATGCCGCCGAGCTCGTCGATCGTGTCATCGGTCGCCGAGTCGGTGAAGAGCACCTGCTGGCAGCCGTGCTCCTTGGCGATGCGCGTGGGCAGCAGCGACGAGGCGTAGTTGCCGCCGCACTTCGCCGAGCCCGTGCCGCCGCGACCGGCCCGGGCGAGATCTCCCGAGAGCCAGATCGACACCGGCTTCACCCCGCCCGGGAAGTAGGATCCCGCCGGGCCCGCGATGACCAGGAAGCGGGCGCGCTCGGCCGAGCGCACCCCGAGGAAGTTCTCGTAGGCGATCATGAAGGGGCGGATGTAGAGGCTCTGATCCGCACCGCTCGGCACCCAGTCGGCGTCGGCGCGCACGAGCTCCTCGACGGCGCGCACGAAGAGCTCCTCGGGGATCTCCGGCAGCGCGAGGCGGCGCGCGCTCTCGTTCAGGCGCCGCGCATTCGCCTCGGGGCGGAAGGCGACGATCTCGCCGTTCGGGTGCCGGTACGCCTTCAGCCCCTCGAAGATCTCCTGGCCGTAGTGCAGCACCGAGGAGGCGGGGTCGAGTTCGATGGGGCCGTAGGGCAGCACCTCGGCGTCGTGCCACCCGGTATCCCGGTCCCAGACGATCGAGACCATGTGATCGGTGAAGCTGTCGGCGAAGCCGGGGTCGCGCAGGATCGCCTCGCGCTCGGCGTCGGGAAGGGGCGTGGCCGGGGTGCGGGTGAAGGTGAGCTCGCTCATGGGGCTGCTTTCTGCGGGGCGGTCGGGGTGCGGCTAGCGGGGCGGGATGCGCCCGATGATCGCGTCGGCGACCTCGGCGGTGGAACGGGCGGCGGATCCGCGCTGCGCGAGATCGTCCCGCACGGCCGCGCGCACCCGGTCCCCCTCGGGCTTCAGGCCGAGGTGGTCGAGCATGAGCGCGGCCGAGAGGATCGCCGCCGTCGGATCGGCCAGCTGCTTGCCCGCGATATCGGGCGCCGAGCCGTGCACGGGCTCGAACATGCTCGGGAACGCGCCGTCGGGATTGATGTTGCCGCTCGCCGCGAGCCCGATGCCGCCGCCGATAGCGCCGGCAAGATCGGTGAGGATGTCGCCGAACAGGTTATCAGTGACGATGACGTCGAAGCGCGCGGGATCCTGCACCATGAAGATCGTCGCGGCGTCGACGTGCATGTAGTCGACCGCGATGTCCGGGTACTCGGGCGCGACGGCCTCGACGATGCGCTGCCACGCGGATCCCGCGTGCACGAGCACATTGGTCTTGTGCACCCAGGTGAGCCGCTTCCGCGGGCGGGAGTCCGCGAGCTCGAAGGCGTAGCGCACCACGCGCTCGATGCCGTAGGCCGTGTTCACCGAGACCTCGGTGGCGACCTCGGCCGGGGTCCCGGCGCGCAGGCGACCGCCGTTGCCGGCGTAGGGGCCCTCGGTGCCCTCGCGCACGACGACGAAGTCGACCTCGCCCGGGTTCGCGAGGGTCGACGTCACGCCCGGGTAGAGCGCGCAGGGGCGCACGTTCGCGTAGTGGTCGAAGTCGAAGCGCAGCTTCAGCAGCAGGCCGCGCTCGATGTTCGCGTCCTTCAGCCGCGGGTCGCCCGGCACCCCGCCGACGGCGCCGAAGAGGATGGCGTCGTGGGCCGCGATCGCCGCCTGATCCTCCTCGAGCAGGGTGTCGCCGGTGGCGAGGTAGCGCTCGGCACCGAGTTCGAACTCCGTGCGCGCGAGCTCGACCTCTCCCCCTGCGAGCACGGCGTCGAGCACCCGGTTCGCCTGCTCGGTCACCTCGCGGCCGATGCCGTCGCCGGGGATCACTGCGAGCTTGATGGTGCGGGTCACGGGGGCTCCTTAACGCTGTCGGTCGATCGAGTGCCGTGCGCGAGGGGGGACTTGAACCCCCACGCCCGAGGGCACTGGAACCTAAATCCAGCGCGTCTGCCAATTCCGCCACTCGCGCGAACCTCACCAGTTTAGTCCGCGAGCGGATCCGATCGGCCGCCCGCGGCCTGTCATCCGGTTTTATAATATTGTTATACTAAAGTGGCTTGACACCGTGACAAGTCTGACGACGACAAGTAATGTAAGAACCACGGGGGCCCCGCGGGCGCCCTCGCAGCGCAGCGAGAGCAGACGGGAGAACGACCGCATGGCCGATACCAGTGCCCGGAGCGATGAATACACGGGGGCGATCGGCGTCGGTCCGGAACAGCGCTCCTTCCGCGCCCGCCTGGGCGCCTTCAGCGCGAGGTACGCCATCATCGGCATCTGGGCGCTGCTGATCCTGCTCTACGGGCTGCTCGTGCCGAGCACCTTCCTCACCGCCGGCACCTTCCGCACCATCTTCGGCAGCCAGCAGAACACCGCGCTGCTCTTCCTCACCGCGGCGCTGCTGTGCACCATCATCGTCGGCGAGTTCGTCGACATGTCGGTCGCCTCCAACTTCGGCCTCGCCGCGGTCACGGTGTCGGTGCTCACGGTGAACCAGCATTGGAACGTGTGGATCGCAGCGCTCGCGGCGATCCTCGTCTCGACCGCCGTCGGCGCCGTCAACGCGTGGCTCGTGGTGCGGCTCGGCGTGAACACCATCGTGGTGACCCTCGGCATGGGCACCTTCCTGCTCGGCATCGCGCTCTGGATGACGAACATGGCGACGATCTTCGGCCTCCCCCAGGACTTCGCGCAGATCGCCCTCTTCAAGATCGCCGGCCTGCCGCTCGGCTTCTTCTACGGGATCATCCTGATGCTCGTGTTCGCCTACATCCTGCGCTTCACCCCGCTCGGCCGCAACATGCGCTTCGTCGGCGAGAACCGTGAGGTCAGCCGCCTCGCCGGGGTGCGGGTGGGACGCATCCGCTTCGGCGCCTTCACGATCGCCGGCCTCATCGCGGGGATCGGCGGCGTGCTGACCGCAGCGGCCACCGGCGGCTTCGACGCGACCGTCTCGCAGATGTACCTGCTGCCCATCTTCGCCGCGACCTTCCTCGGTTCGGCGATCCTGCAACCCGGCCGATTCAACCCGCTCGGCACGGTGATCGCGATCTTCTTCCTCTCGACCGGCGTCATCGGGCTGCAGATGCTCGGCGCCGCCGGCTGGGTGCAGCAGGTGTTCTACGGCGGCGTGCTCGTCGTCGCGGTGACCGTCAGCACCCTGCTCCACCGAAGAACCCGTTGAGCGCGGCGCCGGGCGCCGCACCCCTCCAGCCCCATCCGAGCTCGTTTGCCAATGCAGTCACGAAGGAGAAACCCATGAACACCCGATTCGTATCGCGAGGCGCACGCCTGCGCGCCCTCGCCCTCGCCGGCACGGCGGCCGCGGCGCTCGTGCTCGCCGGCTGCTCGAGCGGCGGAGACGCCCCGGGCGACGAGACCGACGCCGGCGACGCGGGCGGGAGCCCAGAGGCCTCGGCGCTCGAGACGAAGGTCGCGGGCTTCCTGCAGCCGCTCGACGCCTACGAGATGCCGAGCGAGGCCATCGCCGACGGCGCAGCGCTCGAGGGCAAGACGATCCACTACATCCCGATCACCATCCAGGCCCCGCAGTTCGCGCTCACCGCGAAGGTGCTCGAGGAGGCGACCGCCTCGGTCGGCGCGAAGCTGCAGGTCTGCAACGGCGACGGCACGCCGTCGACCATCAGCCAGTGCATCGACGGCGCCGTGAACGATGCGAACGTCGGCACGATCATCCTCGACGGCTTCTTCATCGGCATGGCGGCGAACTCCGTGATGGCTGCGCAGGCCGCCGGTATCGACGTGATCAGCAGCAACCAGAACGTCATGCCCGACTTCCCCGCGAGCGATACGCTCGGCTACGTGGTCTCCCCGGGCACCGACATGTTCGTCGAGGTCGCCTCGTGGATCTCGCTCGACTCGGGCGGCGCCGGCAACCAGCTCGTGCTCGTGAGCCAGGACGGCCCGATCCAGCAGGCCTTCGTCGAGGCGGGCATGGCCGAGGTCGAGGCCGACTGCCCCGACTGCACCATCTCGATGCTCGAGGTCTCCTCCGCCAACTTCGGACAGGTCAGCTCGGACCTCGGTGCGAAGCTGCTGCAGGATCCGAACATCGAGTACGTGCACGCGCAGTTCGCCCAGTACCTGCCGGTCGTCATCCCCGCCGTGGCGAGCACCGGCCAGAAGATCGGCACGGGCGCGGCCACTCTCGGCGCCCTGCAGGCGGTCGCCGGCGGCCAGGTCGCGGCGGCCTCCGGCCAGTCGGCGACCTTCGGCTCGTGGGCGCTCATCGACACGGCGCTGCGCATGGCGAACGATCAGGAGGTCTTCGAGTACGTGATCCCGACCCGCCTCTTCACCGCCGACAACATCGGCGACGTGACGCTGACGGAGGAGGCCGAGGCCTCGGGCGAGTGGTACGGCCCGACGACCTTCGCGGACGACTTCAAGAAGCTGTGGGGCGCCGCGTGACGGGACCCTCGTCACCGGAGCCGCAGGAGCGGGGGCTCGCGCCCGCCCCTGCGGCCTCCCCGCGCCTGGAGGTGGAGAACCTCTGGGTGACCTTCGGCAGCAACCGGGTGCTGCGCGACGTCGCGATCGACGTGCGCCCCGGCGAGATCCACGCCCTCATCGGGCAGAACGGCTCGGGGAAGTCCACGCTCGCGAAGGTGCTGACGGGCCTCTACACGCCCGACCCCGGCACCCGCATCGCGGTCGATGGCCGCGAGCTGCACCTGCCGGTGCGGCCGGCGGAGGCCATGGAGCGCGGCGTCGCCGTCGTGCACCAGAGCCTCGGCCTCGTCGACGGCATGAGCGTCATCGAGAACGTGCGCGTCGGCCGCATGCGCCCGCACGGACTGTGGCGCAGGATCGACTGGGAGGACGAGCGCGAGGCGACGCGCGAGGTCTTCGAGCGCCTCGGGCGGCGGATCCCTCTCGACGTGCCCGTGGGCTCCCTCCGCGAGGAGGAGCGCGCCACGGTGGCGATCGCCCGCGCGGTGCAGGACGCGCGGCCGGGCACCGGCCTCGTCATCTTCGACGAGTCGACGCGCGCGCTGGGGCGCCGCTCCCTCGAGCACTTCTTCGAGATCTGCGACGAGATCGTCGCCACCGGCACCGCGATCCTCATGATCACGCACCGCCTGGAGGAGGTCGTCGACGCCGCCGACCGCGTCACCGTGCTGCGCGACGGCCGCGTGGTCGAGCGGGGCCGCGTGGTCTCAGGCATGAACGAGACCGACCTCACGAGGCTCATGCTCGGCCGCAACCTCGAGGGCCTGCAGCACGAGAACGTCGCGCGCATCTCAGCGAACGCCGAGCCGGTCGCGGTTCGGGGGCTCACGGGGCTGGGCGTGCGCGAGGTGTCCTTCCAGGTGCACCCGGGCGAGGTGCTCGGGATCACGGGGCTCGCCGGCTCCGGCTTCGATGACGTGCCGTACCTGCTCTCGGGCGCCGCCGCCGCCGAGGCGGGCACGTTCTCGGTCACCGGGCGGGAGATCGCGCTGCCGGGTCTCACGCCGGCGCGCGCCATCGACTCGGGGGTGGTGCTCGTGCCCGAGGGACGCGAGCACGCGGGCCTCGCGATGGGCATGACGATCGCCGAGAACGCGGCCTTTCCGCAGAGCTGCCGCTCACCGCGGCAGCTGCTCCCCTTCCCCGCGAAGGCCGAGCGCCGGCTGGTCGAGGACTGGATCGCGCGACTGGACGTGCGGCCGCCGCGACCCGACATGATCGTGGGCTCGCTGAGCGGCGGCAACGCGCAGAAGGTCGTGCTCGCCAAGTGGCTCTCGATGGCCCCACGGCTCTTCCTGCTGCACGAGCCGACGCAGGCCGTCGACGTGGGAGCCCGCCACACCATCGTGGAGGCCGTGCGCGCCGCGGCCGAGGCGGGCGCCGCCGTGCTGGTCTCGGGATCGGACGAGAACGAGCTCGCCCTGCTGTGCGACCGCGTGCTGGTGTTCGGCGACGGCGCGCCGCGGCAGGAGCTCGCCGAGGGCATCACGCCCGACACGATCGTCTCGGCGATCTACTCGGGAGGATCGCGCGCCCGGCTGCGACGGCGCGGCGAGGATTCGACCGGCGCTCCTGCCGGGGACGACGCCTCTGCCAGGATGGAGGGATGAGGACCCTCCGTTGACCCCGGCCGCCTGGACGGCCCTCATCGTCGCCTTCGTCGTCGCGGTCGTCGTGCCGGGTCCCGACAGCCTCCTCCTGCTGCGGCTCGGCCTGCGCGATCGGCGCCACGCCCTCCTCGCCGCCGCCGGCATCACCCTCGGCAACACGATCTGGACGGTCGCCTCGCTCCTGGGCCTCGCCGCCCTCATGCGAGCGCTGCCGGCGGCGCTGCCCGCGCTGCAGGTCATCGGATCCCTGGTGCTCGTCTGGCTGGGCCTACAGAGCATCCGCGCCGGCATCCGCGCCGTGCGGGATCCCGCCGAGGCGTCGGTCGCCGCCCGGATCACCGCCCGTCCCTTCAGGCTCGGCCTCGTCACGAACCTCTCGAATCCGAAGGCGATGCTCTTCTTCGCCGCGCTCTTCTCGCAGATCCTGCCGCCCGACGCGGGCTGGTTCGACCGCGTCGCGGTCCTCGCGGTGCTCACGATCCTCTGCGCCGCCTGGTTCACGAGCTACGTGCTGCTGACCTCTTCGCGAGGCTTCCAGCGCTGGTTCCGGCGCGCCACCCCGGCGATCGACATCGTCGCCGGGGCGGTGTTCATCCTCGTCGCGGGGGCGATCCTCGTCGAGCTCGCCCTGACCGCGCTCGGCTGAGCGCCGCTCGACCTGCCACCCCTCGGCCTACCACCCCTCGGCCAGCACGCGCTCCAGCTGCGCGAGCACGAAATCGGCGCTCTCCTCGCTCAGGGTGAGCGGCGGCTTCACCTTCAGCACGTTCGAGCGCTCGGAGGTGGTGAGCACGATCACGCCGAGCTCGCGCAGGCGCTCGCAGATCGCGGCGGCCTCCTCCTTCGCGGGTTCCATGGTCCCCCGATCGCGCACGAGCTCGACGCCGAGGTAGAGCCCCTCGCCGTGGATCGGACCGACGATCCGGTGGCGATCCGCCAGCGCCTCGAAGCCCCGCTTCAGTCGCTCCCCCACTACCCGCGCGTTCTCCTGCAGCCCCTCGGCCGCCATTGCGTCGAGCACGGCGAGGCCCGCGCGGCAGCTGAGGGGATTGCCGCCGGCGGAGGAGAAGAACTGGCCCTGCGTCGCGAGCGCGTCGGCGATCCGCTTCGAGGTGATCACGCCGCCGATCGGGAACCCGTTACCCATGGGCTTCGCGATGGCCACGACGTCCGGCAGCACGCCCGACAGCTCGAAGCCCCAGAACGCCCTGCCCATCCGCCCGAAGCCCACCTGCACCTCGTCGGCGATGCACAGGCCTCCGGCCGCGCGCACCCCCGCGTAGACCTCGGCCAGGTACCCCTCCGGCAGCAGCACGCCGCCGGCGTTGCCGAGCACCGACTCGCAGATGAAGGCCGCGGCGGGGCGACCCGCGGCGGCGAGCGCCCCGAGGTCCCGGCCGAGATCCGCGGCATAGCGCGGTCCCGTCCCCTCGCCCCGGTGGCTGCCGCGATAGCGGTTCGGCACATCGGCGACGTGCACCCACTCGGGGCGGTTCTCGAGCGCGTACGGGTTGTCGTAGGCGCTCGTCGTCACGGCGTCCGACGCCATCGTCCAGCCGTGGTAGGCCTCGCGCAGGGCCACCACGGTCCTGCGTCCGGTCGCCGCCTGGGCGAGGCGCAGCGCGAGGTCGACAGCCTCCGAGCCGCTGTTGACGAGCAGCACGGTGTCGAGCGCCTCGCGCCCCTCCCCGTCCGCCCGTGCGGCCTCGGGCAGCAGCGCGAGCAGTCGCTCGCTGTACTCGGCGAGCTCCCGGTAGAGGAAGCGCGAGTTGGTGTTCAGCAGCCGGATCTGCCGGCCCACCGCCTCGGCCACGCCCGGGTGCCCGTGGCCGAGGCCGGAGACGTTGTTCACCATGTCGACATAGCTGCGGCCCGTGGTGTCGACGAGGTGGTGCCGCCAGCCGCGCTGCACCTGCATGGGACGCTCGTAGTAGCGCTCCTGGGCGCTCGCGAAGATCCGCTCGCGGCGCAGCAGCTCGTCGCCGGCCTCGTCGCGCTGGGCGCGGGGCTCGATGCCGAGGACGGCCGCCGGATCGCGGGTGAAGCGCCGCCAGGCGGGCACGCGCTCGGGGGCGACGAACGCGGGCCCCCACCGCGCCGCCGGCGGGATCTCGGGGGCGTCCTTCCGACGCAGGCCGACGGCGATGTGCCTCGCCAGCTCGGAAGCGGGGAGATGGCCGAGCACCGCGCCCGCGGCGATCTCCGCGCCGGGCGGGATCGCGGGCGTGATGCCCGAGATGCGCAACCGCCAGCCGCCGGTCAGCTCGAGGGAGACCTCGCCGCGCTCCGCGCTCAGCACCCGGCCGGGAACGGGGGCGGTCACGGCGTTCCGGCCCCCGGAGCGGACGGCGATCTCGGCGTCGAGCGGCCAGGTCTCCGCGGCATCGGCGGAATCGACCCGGGTGCGCGTGAGACGGTAGACGCCGTAGGGGAGCACGGCGGCGTCGGCCCCAGCGGCGAACGCGCGCGCGACCATGCGACCGGTCTCCTGGGGAGAGAGCCACCGGCCGGCGTCGAGCTCCTCGCTCTCCACGCCGGGGTCGAGGATCGCGACCGCTCCGGCGAGGTCGGGGATCAGGGCGCGCAGCGGCGGCGACCCCGCTCCCTCGACGGCCGGCGCCGGCTGGAGCCTCAGCCCGGCGCGGTGGGCGACCCCCTGGTAGCCGAGCACGGCGAGCACCTGCTCGGTCATCTCGGCGAGCGGGTAGCGCGTGGCGGCGTCGAAGATCGCCTGCTCCCCCGCGATCCGCTCGCGCGCGTAGTCGTTCGCCCCGTCGATCTCGAGCTGCCGCCAGCCGCTCGCAACGAGGAGGGCCGCGCGCAGGGCCACGAGCGGCCACACGGCGCGCGCCTCGGCCGCGCTCAGCGGGGCGTCGGCGTGGAACGCCTCGATCGCCTCGAGGACGCGCAGCGGGCGATCCGGCTCGTGGTGCAGCAGGGAGCTCACCGTGACGGCGAGCTCGGCCGCACGCCAGCCCGAGCCGAGGTCGCCGAGGTCGAGCACCGTGCGGGGGTGCAGCCGTGCGTCGTCGCCGGGGCTCCCCATCACGTTGTCGTCCGTCAGGTCGCCGTGGATCGCCTGCACGGGCAGGGCGTCGGCGAGGGGCCGCAGAGCCTCGCACGCCTCGTCGGCGGCGCGCAGCACCCGCTCGCGCAGCGCCCCGTCGGCGATCGCCGGGGCAAGCCGCAGCGTCTCCGCATGCGCGACGCGCATGTCCCACATCTGCGGGCGGTCGAGACCCGTGTGCTCGAGCCCCGCGAGCGCGTTCACCGAGGCGGCGGCGAGCGCGCCGAACTCGCGGATCACCACCGGCGCGAGGTAGCCGCGCTCGATCATCGGCGTGCCCTCGGCGAAGGCGCTGCGCCGCACCGCGAAGCCGTTCCAGCGCTGGGTGAGCCGGCCGTCCCGGCCGGGCAGCACGCGGGCCACCGGCACGCCCGCCGCGAGATAGGCGTCGATCGCGGCGTGCTGCGCCTCGCGCGCCTCCTCGCCGAAGGCCGGATTGTCGATGCGCAGCACGCTGCGCGCCCCGTCGGGCTCCGTCAGCAGGAAGTTGCGATCCTGGTTGCTGCCGAGCTCCGAAGCCCTCGCCTCGATCCCGTAGCACTCACGCGCGATCGTCTCGGCGTCGCGCTCGCTCACCTCGGGCCGCGCGAGGCCGCCCGGCTCGCTCACGCGAGCCTCTGTGCAATCTCCGGGGCGAGCGCGGTGAAGGCGCGGCGGCGGTGCGAGGCGGCGTCCTTCTCGGCCGGACCGAGCTCGGCGGCGGATCGGGTCTCGCCCTCGGGCAGGAAGACCGGGTCGTAGCCGAAGCCGCCCTCGCCCGCCGGGGTCCGCAGCACGCTGCCGCGCCATTCCCCGCGCACGACCGTGTCGCCCGCGCCATCGCCGGCCGGCAGCGCGAGCGCCGCGGCGCAGACGAAGGCCGCGGATCGATGCGCGTCGGCGAGGTCTCCGAGCTGCCACAGCAGCAGCTCGACGTTCGCGGCGTCGCTGCGGGCGGGTCCGGCCCAGCGCGCCGAGAAGATGCCGGGGCAGCCTCCGAGCACGTCGACCGCGATCCCCGAGTCGTCGGCGACCGCGGGCAGGCCGGTGTGCGCGGCCGCCGCCCGCGCCTTCAGCAGGGCGTTCTGCTCGAAGGTGACGCCGCTCTCGACGGGTTCGGGCCCGTCGTAGCCGAGCAGTTCGATGCCCGGCACGAGGGGCGCGAGGATCCGCCGCAGCTCCTCGAGCTTGTGCGCGTTGTGCGAGGCGAGCACGACCTGCACGGCGTCACTCCCCCGCGAGCGCGGCGAGCTGGGCGTCGCGCAGCTCGGCCGTGGAGGCCACCGCGAGATCGAGCAGCGCGTCGAGCTCGGCGCGGCTGAAGGGCACCCCCTCGGCGGTGCCCTGCACCTCGACGAAGCCGCCGGATCCCGTCACCACCACGTTCATGTCGGTGCCGGCCCGCACGTCCTCGACGTAGGCGAGGTCGGTCATGGGCGCGCCGTCGACGATACCGACCGAGACCGCGGCCACGCTGTCGGTGAGCGCTTTCGCGCTCTTCGCGATGTGCCCGCGCCCGCGCCCCCAGGCGATCGCGTCGGCGAGCGCGACGTAGGCCCCCGTGATCGACGCCGTGCGGGTGCCGCCGTCCGCCTGCAGCACGTCGCAGTCGACCACGATCGTGTTCTCGCCGAGCGCCCGCGTGTCGACGACCGCCCGCAGGCTCCGTCCGATGAGGCGGGAGATCTCGTGGGTGCGGCCGCCGATCTTGCCCTTCACCGACTCGCGGGCGCTGCGCTCGTTCGTGGCGCGCGGCAGCATCGCGTACTCGGCCGTGACCCAGCCCGTGCCCTGCCCCCGGAGCCACGGCGGCACGCCCGGCGTGAACGACGCCGTGCACAGCACGCGGGTCTCCCCGAAGGAGATGAGCGCGCTGCCCTCGGCCTGGCGGCTCCAGCCGCGCTCGATCGTCACGGGCCGCAGCTGTCCGGCGGTGCGCCCGTCGGCTCGGGTCTTCTCGGTCATCTCTCTCCTCGGTCGGATGGGTGTCAGTCGAGCTGCGGCAGGCGGATCGCCCCGGTCGGCAGGTGGTCGACCGCGTCGATGCCGATGCCGAGCATGCGGCGCGCCAGCTCGACGAAGGCCGCGGTGTCGGCGCCGGTCGCCTCGTAGCGCACGGCCGGCTCCCCCGTGTCGGGGTCGCGCAGCAGCCCCTCGCGGGTGAGCACCCGGTAGACCTCGGCGGCGGTCTCGATGTCGCTCGACACGAGGGCGACGCCGGGGCCGACCACCTGGCTGAGCGCCCCGCGCAGGAAGGGGTAGTGCGTGCAGCCGAGCACGAGGGTGTCGATGTCCAGCGCGACGAGCGGCGCGAGGTAGTCCTCGGCGAGCGCGAGCACCTCCGGGCCGCTCGTGCGGCCCGCCTCGACGAGCTCGACGAAGCGCGGGCAGGCCGCCGCCACGAGCTCGATCTCGGGGCGCATGCTGAACAGGTCGTCGTAGACCCGCGACTGGATGGTGCCCGCGGTGCCGATGAGCCCGACCCTGCCGTTGCGGGTGATGCTCATGGCGCTGCGCACGGTCGGGCCGATGACCTCCACGACGGGCACGTCGTAGCGCTCGTGGGCGTCGCGCAGCATCGCGGCGCTGGCCGTGTTGCAGGCGATCACGAGGGCCTTCACGCCCTGCTCGACGAGGTCGTCGAGGATCTCGAGGGCGAAGCGCCGCACCTCGGCGATCGGGCGCGGGCCGTAGGGGGTGCGCGCGGTGTCGCCGACGTAGATCATCGACTCGTTCGGCAGCTGGTCGCGGATCGCCCGCGCCACGGTGAGGCCGCCGACGCCGGAGTCGAACACCCCGATCGGCCTGTCGTTCGCATCGCCCCGCGTCACCAGACCAGCCTAGCGCTCCGAGCCCCGTCCGCCCGCTCCGTCAGTGGATGAAGCTGCGGCGATGCAGGGGCGCGAGGCCGAACTCCGCGATCCCCTCGTAGTGGGCCTGCGAGCCGTAGCCCTTGTTCGAGGCCCAGGCGTAGCCCGGGTGCTTGGCGTCTGCGGAGCGCATGAGCCCGTCGCGCTCCACCTTCGCGCGCACGGAGGCCGCGGCGACCGAGGCGCAGGCGCGATCCGCCCCCACCCGGGTGGTGACGTTCAGCGGCGACCGCAGCGCCGGGCTCAGCCAGTCGTGCTTGCCGTCGACGAGCACCACGGCCCGGGCCACCGGGGCCCCCGCCTCGTGCAGGGCGAGCAGCGCCCGGCGCCCCGCGGCCCCGAGCGCCCACGAGATGCCGCGCTCGTCGATCTCGGCCGAGCTCGCGTAGCCCACGGCCCCGAGCCCCCACTCGACCACGAGCGGCGCCATCGCCTCGCGCCGCTTCTCGCTCAGCAGCTTCGAATCGCGGAGGCCGTCGGGAAAGTCGCAGGTGCCGACGGGCACCGCGTGTGCGCCCACGGCCACAGGACCTGCGATCGCCCCGCGGCCGACCTCGTCGATGCCGATGACGAGCCCGACCCCGGCGGCGAAGCACTCGAGCTCGAACTCGAGGCTCGGGTCCCGCGAAGGAGCGCCGTCACTCCGCGCCATGCTCGACCGGAGTCGTCTCGGGATCGGGCACCTCGGCGAACACCTCGGGATAGCTGCCGATCCATGACAGCCGGCTCAGCGGCCAGTTGATCAGGAAGGCACGGCCCACGATCTCGTCCTCCGAGACGAAGCCCCGGCCCGGCTGATCCTGGTTGTAGCGCGAGTCCTTGCTGCTGTAGCGGTTGTCGCCCATCACCCACACCGAGTGCTCGGGCACCACGACGTCGAAGTCGATGGCCGAGGCGCGCGTCTCGCCCTCGGGGATCACGGCGTACGGCTCGTCGAGCGGGGCGTCGTTCACCGTGACGCGCCCCTCGGCGTCGCAGCAGACGACGTGGTCGCCGCCGATGCCGATGACGCGCTTCACGACGTACTCGGCGCTCGTGTCCGCGGCGAGGCCGATCGCCTGCAGCACCTTCTCGACCGGGCTCGGGTCGGGAACCGTCGCGAGGTTCAGCCACCCGCCCGGATCCTTGAACACGACCACGTCGCCGCGCGAGACGCCGAAGGGCTGCGGGACGAGCTGGTTGACCAGGATCTTGTCCTGCACCTCGAGCGTGTGCATCATCGACCCGGAGGGGATGTAGAAGCTGCGCACCAGGAAGGTCTTCAGCAGGAAGGAGATGAGGAACGCGACGACCACGATCACCACGAGATCGCGCAGGAAGCCGAGGAGCCCACGGCCTTTCCTGCGCGGCGCGGCCGTCGATGCTCCAGCGTGGCTCAACCTGACTCCGATGCGATGGTGGCGGTGATCGAAGATGAGCGTATCGTGCTTCGCTGAGGCCCGACTGGGGCCGCGCCGCAGCGGTGCGCGAAGCACGGGACGACCCCGCGGAATGCGGAACGGAGGATCAGACCTCGCGCTTCTCCTTGATCTTGGCCTTCTTGCCGGTGAGGCCGCGCAGGTAGTACAGCTTCGCGCGGCGCACGTCGCCGCGGGTGACGACCTCGATGTGGTCGATCGCCGGCGAGTGCACGGGGAACTTGCGCTCCACGCCCACCTGGAAGCTCACCTTGCGCACGGTGAAGGTCTCGCGCACGCCCTCGCCGTGACGGGCGATGACGACGCCCTGGAACACCTGGACGCGCGAGCGGTTGCCCTCGACGATGTTGACGTGCACCTTGACGGTGTCACCGGCTCGGAAATCGGGGATGTCGCTCTTGAGCGAGGCGGCATCGACGTGGTCGAGCTTCTGCATGGCTGTCTCTTCCTGCGCCCGCCGCAAGTCGGGTCGCACGCTATCGTGTGAAAAAGATGTCGGCGCTCACGGTGACTGCGGACCCTCGCGGCAGTACCGCACCGTGGCACAAGCGTCTATTATGCCACAGATTCAGGATCGCCCGCAGCCGCGGGCGGCAGCAGCTCGGGCCGCACCCGGCGCGTGCGCTCCAGAGACTGCTCGCGGCGCCAGGCGGCGACCGCGGCGTGGTTGCCGCTCAGCAGCACGGGGGGCACCTCGCGGCCCCGCCACACGGCGGGCTTCGTGTAGCTCGGGTACTCGAGCAGGCCGTCCTCGTGCGACTCCTCGACGAGGCTCTCGGGGTTGCCGACGACGCCCGGCAGCAGGCGCCCGATGGCCTCGATCATGGCGATCGCGGCGACCTCTCCCCCGTTCAGCACGTAGTCGCCGAGGCTCACGAGTCTCACCCTGCCGCGCCCCGCGTACTCGTCGAAGACGCGCTGGTCGATGCCCTCGTAGCGGCCGCAGCCGAAGACGAGGTGCCGCTCGTGCGCGAGCTCGCGGGCCATGCGCTGGTCGAAGACCTCTCCCGCGGGCGAGGGGAAGACGATGAGCGGATCCGGATCCGCCGCCTCGTCCGCGAGGATCCCGTCGAGCATCTCGCCCCACGGCTCCGGCTTCATGACCATGCCCGCCCCGCCCCCGGCGGGGGTGTCGTCGACGGTGCGGTGCCGGTCGTGCGCCGCATCGCGCAGGTCGTGCACGCGCACGTCGAGGAGCCCGCGATCCCGGGCCCTGCCGAGCAGGGACAGCTCGAGCGCATCGAAGTACCCGGGGAAGATGGTGACGATGTCGATGCGCACGGGCTCTACTCGATCTCCTCGAAGAGGCCCGCCGGCGGGGTCACCTCGACCACCCCGGCCTCGAGGTCGATGCGCGGCACGATGGCCTCGACCAGCGGCACGAGCACGACGCCGTTCGGGGTCTCGACCGCGAGCAGATCCTGCGCCGGGAAGTGCCGCACCTCGGCGATCCGCCCGAGGGTCTCGTCCCCGCGCCGCACCTCGAGCCCCACGAGCTCGTGGTCGTACCAGGCGTTCTCCTCGGTCCCGGCCTCGACGGTCTCCTCGTCGATCCAGAGGATCGCCCGGACGATGCTCTCGGCGGAGGTGCGGTCGGGCACCTCGTCGAAGAAGCCCACCGGCGATTCGTTGAACCAGCGCAGCTCGCGGATCGTGACGGTGCGGCCGAACCACTCCGAGCCCTCGGGCACCTGGAGATGGAAGGTCTCGCCGGGCGCGAAGCGCAGCCCGGGGTTGTCGGTGTAGAGCTCGAGCTTCAGGCCGCCCTTGAGCCCGTGGGGCTTGGTCAGCCGGCCGACGCGCAGGCTCCCCTTTCCCAGAGGGAGGGGAGCCTGCGCGCGCTTCGCGGAGTCGGGCATCAGGCCTGCGGGGCGACCGCGGCGCCGACCGGATCGATGTCGCCGGCGCCGAGCCCACCCGCGTCCGCGCGGTCGGCATCGGCGTCCTCGGCATCCGTGTCGACCACGTCGACCCGGACCCGGCGGCCGTCCCCGAGCGCGCCGATCACGGTGCGCAGCGACTGGGCGGTGCGGCCGCCGCGGCCGATCACCCGGCCGAGGTCGCGCGGGTGCACCCGCACCTCGAGCAGCTCGCCGCGACCGGTCTCACGACTGTCGACCTGCACCTCGTCGGGGTGATCGACGATCCCCCGCACGAGATGCTCGAGGGCTTCAGCGAGTGAGGCGGAGGCCATGATCAGGCCTCGTCCGCCCCGGCCTCCGGAGCCGCCTCGGCGGTCTCCTCGGCGGCGGGAGCCTCAGCGGCCTCCTCGGCAGCAGCCTCGGCGCTCTCCTCGGCCGGGGCCTCGGCGGGCGCGGCGGGCTTCTCGGCCTTCGGGCGCAGCACCGGCTTCTTCGAGCCGTCGGCCTCGAAGACCGGCTTGGGCTCGGGGGCCAGCACCTTCGACTCGGTGTCGCCCTCGCCGGTGAACTTGGCCCAGTCGCCGGTGAGCTTCAGGATCGCGGCCACCTGCTCGGTGGGCTGGGCGCCCACGCCGAGCCAGTACTGGGCGCGGTCGCTGTCCACCTCGATGAACGAGGGGTGCTCGGTCGGGTGGTACTTGCCGATCTCCTCGATCACGCGGCCGTCGCGCTTGGTGCGCGAGTCGGCGACGACGATGCGGTAGTAGGGCGCCCGGATCTTGCCGAGGCGCTTGAGGCGGATCTTGACTGCCATGATCTCTCCAATCGCGTGCGGCCGCACGCGGTCTCATCCCGTGCAGGTGCACGCTGTTGCGATACCGCGCCGCGAGTGCGACGCAGAAGCCCGACGCGCCGATCGCGCGAACGATCAATCATCCCACGCCGTGAAGCAAAACACAATTTTTGCTCTGAGCAGGCATTTTTCTTCTCGTGACGCGGATGTGCAGCCGCGGCGCCCCGCACAAGTAGGCTGGGATCCTGCCCGAAACGGGAGGAGCCACGGATGCCCATCACCTTCGCCGCATCCCCCCGATCGACCCTCGGGATCGAGTGGGAGCTCGCCATCGTCGACCGCGGCACGCGCGAGCTCGTGCAGTTCGGCCCCGAGATCCTCGCGGAGCTCGGCGACCGCTTCCCGGGCGACGGCTTCCCGCACCTCGCGAGCGAGCTGCTGCAGAACACGGTCGAGCTCGTCACCTCCCCGCAGCGGCGCGTCGCCGAGGCCACGGCCGAGCTGCGCGAGCTCGCCGCGGCCGCGCAGGCCGCGGCCGCCACCCGGGGCGCGAGCCTCATCGGCTCGGGCAGCCACCCCTTCAGCCGCTGGGAGGATCAGCGCGTCACCCCGAGCGAGCGCTACGACCGCTTCGTCGAGCGCACCCGCTGGTGGGGCCGCAACATGCTGATCTGGGGCGTGCACGTGCACGTGGGGGTGGATCGGCGCGAGCGCGTCGTGCCCCTGCTGCACGCGCTGCTCGCCCACCTGCCGCACCTGCTCGCGCTGTCGGCCTCGAGCCCCCTCTGGGCCGGCGAGGCCACCGGCTACGCCTCGAACCGCACCCTGATGTTCCAGCAGCTGCCCACCGCGGGCCTGCCCTGGGACTTCGACGACTGGGACGACGTCGAGCGCGTGATCGGGGATCTCGCCGCGACGGGCATCATCGCCGAGCCCACGGAGGCGCGCTGGGACATCCGCCCGGCCCCGCGCTGGGGCACGCTCGAGATGCGCTTCTGCGACGGGGCGTCGACGCTCGCCGAGATCGGGGCCCTGGCCGCGCTGACCCAGTGCCTCGCCGAGCACTTCCAGGAGCTGCTCGACGCCGGGCGCGAGCTCCCCCGCCTGCAGGCGTGGTTCGTGCGGGAGAACAAGTGGCGCGCGGCGCGCTACGGGCTCGACGCCCGCGTGATCGTGGACCGCGACGGCCGCCAGGAACCGCTGCGCGAGCACCTCGCGTCCCTCGTCGAGACGCTCGCGCCCGTCGCCGCGAAGCTCGGCTGCGAGGCGGAGCTCGCGGAGGTGCTGCGGATCCTGCAGCGGGGCGCGAGCGCCGAGCGCCAGCTCGCGGCCTACGCCGCGCACGGCGGGACCGCGGGCGGATCCGCCCCTCTCACCGCGGTCGTCGACGCACTCGCGGAGGAGTTCGCCGCCGGGCTGTCGGGCTAACGGACCCTACCGCTTGCCGAGCATCTGCTGGAACTGGGCGAGGTCGGCCTCGCTCGGCTGCGGGGCCCCGCCTGCGGGACCCGCGCCGAGGCCGAAGCCCGATCCGCCCCCGCTCGGCACGGACGGCCGGCCGGCCGCCTCCGCCGCGCGCTTGGCCGGGTTGCCCGACCGCTTGGCGCCCTTCCCCTTGCCCTGGGGCTGCTTCTTCTTCCCGGCGTAGCCGCCGCCCATCCCGGGCACCGTCCCCATGCCCGGGATCTGCGGCACGCCGCCCTTCGCGACGGTCTTCATCATCTTCGCCGCCTGCTCGAAGCGCTGCACGAGGGAGTTCACGTCGGTCACCGTCATGCCCGAGCCCTTCGCGATGCGCAGGCGCCTGGAGCCGTTGAGCAGCTTCGGGTTCTGCCGCTCGGCCGGCGTCATCGACTGGATGATCGCCTCGGTGTGCACGATCTCGCGCTCGTCGAAGTTCTCGAGCTGCTCCTTCATCTTGCCCATGCCGGGCAGCATGCCCATCATCTTCTTGATGGAGCCCGCTCCCCGCAGCTGCTGCATCTGCTTCAGGAAGTCGTCGAGCGTGAACTGCTCGCTCGCGATCTTCTCGGCGACCTTGCGCGCCTCCTCCTCGTCGAAGGCCTGCTGGGCCTGCTCGATGAGGGTGAGCACGTCGCCGAGGTCGAGGATGCGGCTCGCCATGCGGTCGGGATGGAAGGGCTCGAGATCGCCGAGTCCCTCGCCGGTGGACGCGAAGAGGATCGGCTTGCCGGTGATCCCGCGGATCGACAGCGCTGCGCCGCCTCGGGTGTCGCCGTCGAGCTTCGTGAGCACGACGCCGGTGAAGTCGACGCCCTCCTGGAAGGCCTTGGCCGTCGCGACCGCGTCCTGGCCGATCATCGCGTCGATGACGAAGAGCACCTCGTCGGGGTCGATCGCCTCCCGGATGTCGCCGGCCTGCCGCATGAGCTCGGCGTCGACGCCGAGGCGGCCCGCGGTGTCGACGATCACGAAGTCGTACTGCTTCTGCTTCGCCTCCGTGACGCCGTCCTTCGCGACCCGCACCGGGTCGCCGACCACGGCGTCGCCCTCGGCGCCCGTGTTGCCGGGGTGCGGCGCGTAGATCGCGACGCCCGCCTGCTCGGCGACGACGCCGAGCTGCGTGACGGCGTTGGGGCGCTGCAGGTCGCAGGCCACGAGGAGCGGGGTGTGACCCTGATCCTTCAGCCACCTCGCGAGCTTGCCGGCGAGCGTGGTCTTGCCGGCGCCCTGGAGGCCCGCGAGCATGATGACGGTCGGCGGGGTCTTCGCGAACTCCAGGCGGCGCTGCTCGCCGCCGAGGATCGCGATCAGCTCCTCGTTGACGATCTGCACGACCTGCTGCGCCGGGTTCAGCGCCTTGTTGACCTCGTCGCCGAGGGCGCGCTCGCGCACCCTGCCGGTGAAGTCCTTGACGACCTCGAGTGCGACGTCGGCCTCGAGCAGCGCGCGGCGGATCTCCCGCACGGTGCCGTCGACATCGGCCGCGGTGAGCTTGCCCTTCGTCCGGAGGTTCCTGAAGGTGTCGGTGAGCCGCGTGGACAGGGTGCCGAAGGTAGCCATAGTGCGCCCAGTCTACCGGTCGCCGGGCACCGGGATCGGGGTGCGGGCTTGGTTTCGCCTGGCAGACTGGGGGCGTGGTCGAACTCATCGCCCTGCGGGGCGACATCACCGAGCAGCGCGTCGACGCGATCGTCAACGCGGCGAACCGCGCGATGCGGGGAGGCGGCGGGGTCGACGGCGCGATCCACCGGGCCGCGGGACCCGGTCTGCTGCGCGAGTGCGTGGAGCGGTTCCCGGACGGCCTGGCGACGGGCGACGCGGGCTGGACGCCGGGCGGCGAGCTGCCGGCGCGCTGGGCGATCCACACCGTCGGCCCGAACTTCGCAGCCGGCGAGAGGGACCGCTCCCTGCTGGTCTCGTGCTACCGCCGGGCGCTCGAGGTCGCGGACGAGCTCGGCGCGCGCAGCGTCGCCTTCCCGCTCGTCTCGGCGGGCGTGTACGGCTGGCCGGTGCACGAGGCTGCGGAGACCGCGATCGACACGATCCTCGCCGCGGAGACCTCGGTCGAGGACGTGCGGCTCATCGCCTTCGACGAGTCGAAGCTCACGCGCCTGCAGGCGATCCTCTGGAGGCATCGCCCACCGGCCGTCGCCCCGGGGTCGATCGGCGCGCTCTTCGACGGCGGCGATCCGCACCCGACCCCCTCCGCGAGCGGCCAGGGCATGCTCCGGGGCGATCCCTCCCTCCAGATCCTGCTGCGGGGCCGGTTCGCGGACACCCCGGCGCCGGACCGCCCCGCGCAGCTGCTGGCCCTGCTCGCAGCGGAGTTCGAGCGGATCACCGGGGCCGCCTTCGACGCGCGACCCGCCGAGGGCGCGAACCCCTATCTGTACGTGCCGGAGCTCGACCCCGGACACGGGATGTCGGCCGGCGGGGTGAACCCTCGCTGGTGGCGGGAGATCCGCATCCCCTCGCTGCTCGCCTCCCGGTAGCCGGCCGACGAGCCGATCCCGATCTCGCCGATCCGACCCGGTCCTGAACCCTGGGGATCGATCATCCAGTCCCATGCAGACGCAGCGGCGTCACCTCTGCGAGGAAGGTGAAGTCGCGATCCCGCTGCAGCAGCGCCGCATCGTGCCGTACCGCGATCGCGGCGATCAGGCAATCGTTGAGGCTGCGTATGGGATGACCGACGCGCCTCGCGGCGACGAAGAGTTGCGCGGCGGCGCGATAGTCGAGCGCCGGATCGATCGGCAGCAACGGCAGGCCGTTCGTGAGCTGTGAGATCGCGCTCTCACGGACCGGAGTGTTCGCGCCCGCGAGCAGTTCCATGACGATGGGCTCGGTGATTCGCACATCCACTTCCGCGGAGATCAGATCCTCGAGTTGGGAGACGACGGGATCGTCGCTGTCGCGCAGATACTCGATCCAGGCGGAGGTGTCGACGAGGATCAAGCGGCGCCCCACGGATCGCCGTCCGAGCGAATCGCGTCGAGCTCCTCACCCCATCCGATTCCGCGCAAACTGCGGAAGAATCCCTCGGTGAGCGGCACACCCACGAGACGCCGCAGCGCCAGATCGACGGCTTCCTTCTTGGTGCGCAGCCCGAATCGCCGCATCACCTCACCCACGAGATCGTCGTCGATATCGATGTTTGTGCGTCCCATACACCAAGAATACACCCGAGTGGCGGCGAGTGCCAGAAGTATGGGATCTGCCAAGACGCGGTGTCGACGAGAATCCTCTGCCGAGCAGGCAGCGATGGTGCGTGCAGCCGACAGCGAGCGGGATGAAGATGTTCTCTACGATTGCGAACATGACCGAACCCAGTATCCTGCGGCCGACACTCGTGGTCGCGATAGGGGCCATCGGCCTTTCGCTCACCGCCTGCAGCCCGCCGATCATCGGCGAAGTAGGTATCGAGCGCGCCGAAGACAGCTCCGCGAATGTGCTCATCCGCCTGTGCCGGGGCTCCGTCGATACGCTCCTTCTCGAGCCGATCAATTCCTACCGGCTCAGCGCTGACTATAGATCGCAAAGCCATGCCTGGGAGTCGGTAGGAGCTCTCGAAGTTCCGCTGAAACCGGCGGTCACTGAGGCGCACGACATGGAGATGCCCTTCGGATAGGCAGCTCTCAAGCCTTACGCGCTGTACCGGCTGCGGGCAGCTGGCCGAGACGGCAATGCGTTCTCGGAGGCCTTCGGAGCAGAACAGCTCACGGCCCTCCGACCAGGCGAGATTCTCGCCCATGCCGATCCAAGAACTGGTGACTTCACAGTCTACGATCGCGAGCAATTCGAGGCCGTCGCTGCTTGCTCCTGTTCACCTCCGAACTCGTCGCGGCAGCACTCCCGGCTCATCGCCCGGTTGCGCACTGATCGACAGCGCGATGGCGCGAGCGTAGAGCGCCTGGTCGAGCGGAAGCTCATCGGCAGAGAAGGTCACGGGGCGCCCCTCAGTTCAACGCGTGGTCGTCTCCGCCGCCGGTTCATAAATCTGGCAACAGTCGCCCGCGCTACCCCACCAGCTGCTGCGCGAAGACGTGCGGCGTGAAGCCGGTGAGGTCGCCGATGCCCTCGCCCTGCCCCACGAGCTTGATGGGCAGCCCCGTCTTCTGCTGCACCGACAGCACGAAGCCGCCCTTCGCCGAGCCGTCGAGCTTCGTGAGCACGAGGCCCGTGACCCCCGCGTGCTCGATGAAGGCCTCGGCCTGCGCGAGACCGTTCTGCCCGGTCGTCGCATCGAGCACGAGCAGCACCTCGGCCACCGGGGCCTGCTTCTCGATGACGCGGCGCACCTTCGACAGCTCGTCCATGAGCCCGCCCTTGGTCTGCAGCCGGCCCGCGGTGTCGACCAGCACGATGTCGTAGCCCTCGGCCTTCGCCCGCTCGACGGTCTGGAACGCCACCGAGGCCGGATCCTGCCCCTGCTGCTGCGGCCGCACGATCGCGGCCCCGCCGCGCTCCGCCCAGGTCGCGAGCTGCTCGACGGCCGCGGCGCGGAAGGTGTCGGCGGCCCCGACGATGACCCGCTTGTCGAAGGCGCGCAGGTAGTTCGCGAACTTGCCGATGGTGGTCGTCTTGCCGACCCCGTTGACGCCGACGACGAGGATCACGGCCGGACGCTCGGACAGATGCAGCGTGGGGTCGAACTTCGCGAGCCGCTCCTCGATCGCGTCGCGCAGCATGCCGCGCAGCTCGCGCACCTCGGCGACCCGCAGCCGCTCGACGTCGGCGCGGAGCTGGTCGAGGATCGAATCCGAGATCTCGGGGCCGAAGTCGGCGGTGATGAGCGCCGTCTCGAGCTCGTCCCAGGTGTCCTCGGTGATGGGCTCGGCCTCGGCCTCCGCGCCGCCGAACACACTGCGGAAGACACCCTTGAGGGACCACGAACGCTCAGCCATGCGTCCAGCTTAGAGGCCCGTTCCGGCCCTCCGATCGTCGCGCGCATCCCACAACGCGTATTCCCGTTTGGTCACGAAGCTGTGCACGATTCCCACATTCGATTACCCCGGGCCCGGGTCTCCGCTACGATTCAAAGGATTCACAGCGGATCCGCGAAGGCGCGGATCGCATAGCGACCACCACGGAGGTACCGTGACCCGCATGACGACAGCATCGACCTGGGCGGTGGCGGCTCCGCCGACGCCCGCGAAGGCCAGGCGCATCCTCGGCATCGCTCTCCTCTTCGCACTCCTCGTGACCGTGTTCGGAGGCCTGTTCTCCGCGACGCCGGCCCACGCGGCGGAGTGCACGCCCGATCCCGGCACCGCGTGCGTGCAGGGCATCATCAAGCAGGCCTCGGGAGACCCGGCGGTCGGCGTCGAGGTCTCCCTGACCGGGGGCGGCGAGGACCAGACCACCGAGACCGGCGACGACGGCCGCTGGGTGTTCACGGTCGAGGAGGCCGGCACCTACACCGTCACGGTCGACGAGTCCTCGCTTCCCGAGGGCAGCTACTTCAGGAACGTCGACTCGCGCGACGTGAAGGTCGAGCTCGGCCGCTCGACGAGCGCGCTCTTCCCGCTCACCGACGACCCCGACGCCGCCGCCCAGAGCGGAGGGGACGGCGCCGAGGCCGGGACGGGCGGATCGAGCGCGAGCTCGTTCTCCTGGCCGCGCTTCTGGCAGCAGTTCGTCTCCGGCATCCGCATGGGCCTCCTGATCGCGCTCGCCTCGCTCGGCCTCTCCCTCATCTTCGGCACCACGGGCCTCAGCAACTTCGCCCACGGCGAGATGGTGTCGCTGGGCGGCCTCCTCGCCGCGGTGTTCATGGGCCTCACGGGCAATCTCCTGATCGCGGCCGTGCTCGCCGTCGTGGCGATGGCGGTCTTCGGCTGGGTGCAGGACAAGGCGCTCTGGAAGCCGCTGCGCAAGAAGCGGCTGAGCCTCATGCAGCTGATGATCGTCTCGATCGGCCTGTCGATCACTCTGCAGTTCCTCTTCCAGTTCATCTGGGGATCGGGCGTCGTCCGCATCGACAGCACCACGCCGGCCACGGTCGAGTTCTTCGGCATCGTGCTGACGGTGCAGTCGCTCATCGCCATGGGCGTCTCGCTCGCGGCGATCATCCTCGTGGGACTCGGCCTCATGTACACCCGCATGGGCCGCGCCACACGTGCCATCAGCGACAACCCGGCGCTCGCCCGGGCCTCGGGCATCGACGTCGATCGCGTCATCAACATCGTCTGGATCATCGGCGGCGGCATGGCCGGCCTCGCCGGCGTGTTCTTCGGACTCGTCTTCAACGGCGTGACCTGGTTCACCGGCGGGCAGATGCTGCTGCTCTTCTTCGCCGCGGTCACGCTCGGCGGCCTCGGCACGGCCTTCGGCGCCTTCATCGGCTCGATGATCATCGGCATGATGGTCGAGCTCACCAACATCTGGCTGCCGGGCGACCTCAAGTTCGCGACGGCGCTGGCGATCCTCATCCT
Source organism: Candidatus Leucobacter sulfamidivorax (assembly GCA_016771945.1). Classification (GTDB taxonomy): domain Bacteria; phylum Actinomycetota; class Actinomycetes; order Actinomycetales; family Microbacteriaceae; genus Leucobacter; species Leucobacter sulfamidivorax. The sequence continues at coordinate 27,945 of QZLF01000006.1, read as the reverse complement.
CATCCTGTTGATACGACCGCAGGGCATCTTCGGACGCAAAGAGCGGATCGGCTAGGAGCGCATCATGGATTTCTGGACCGGACTTCTCACGAGCATCCTGCAGACGGCGATCTCGCCGACCACGGCGGCCTTCGTGCTCGCCGCCATCGGCCTCAACATCCACTTCGGGTTCACGGGCCTCATGAACATGGGCCAGGCGGGCTTCATGCTCGTCGGCGCCTACGGCTTCGGCGTGTCGGTGTCGTTCTTCGGCCTGGGCTTCTGGCCGGCGCTCCTCGTCGCCATCGTCTGCGCGGTGGTCTTCGCGCTGATCCTCGGCATCCCGACGCTGAAGCTGCGGGGCGACTATCTGGCCATCGTGACGATCGCCGCGGCCGAGATCATCCGCATGATCCTGCGCATGGCGATGCTCACCGACGTGACCGGCGGCCCCGCGGGCCTGCACAGCTCGAAGTACGCGGGGGTCTTCAGCGAGCTGTCGCCGTTCCCCGACGGCCAGACCGCACTCCTCGGCCTCAGCTACTCGAACAACGAGGGCAACAGCTGGTGGATCCGCCTCGTCGCCTGGGCCCTCGTCGCGCTCTTCATCCTCATCACCTGGGCGCTCGTGCGCAGCCCGTGGGGCCGCGTGCTCAAGGGCATCCGCGAGGACGAGGACGCGGTGCGCAGCCTCGGCAAGAGCTCCTACGCCTACAAGATGCAGGCGCTCATCCTCGGCGGCGTGATGGGCGCGATCGGCGGCATCGTGATGACGATGCCCTCGGCGATGCAGCCCGACGGCATGGCCCGCCCCATGACCTTCAACCTCTGGATGATCATGCTGCTCGGCGGCGCCGCGACGATCTTCGGCCCGCTGCTCGGCACGCTGATCTTCTTCGTCGTGCGGCTGCTGCTCACCACGATCGCGGGCGAGTTCGTGCCGAGCAGCCTGCTGAGCCCGAGCCAGACCGAGCAGCTCGCGTGGGTGCTCGTCGGCGTCTCGCTCATGCTGCTCGTCATATTCAGACCGCAGGGCATACTCGGGAACAAGAAGGAGCTGTCGTTCAATGTCTGACCAGACGACGTCGACGACACCGTCGACCGCACACGATGCCTACCCCTACGACCGCGAGGCCCTGCGCGCGACCCTGCGCGGGCTGGAGCAGGTGCCCGGCGTGGCGAAGCCCGACCCGATCCTGTCGGTCGACCACATGATCCGCCGCTTCGGCGGCATGACCGCCGTGAACGTCGACCACCTCGAGGTGCAGCGCGGGGCCATCACGGCGCTCATCGGCCCGAACGGCGCCGGCAAGACCACCTTCTTCAACCTCATCACGGGCTTCGACCAGCCCTCGAACGCCAAGCGCCTCATCGGCGGCGGCGACGCGCGCTGGACGTTCAACGGGAAGACCCTGAACCGCACGGGCGCCTCGCAGGCCGCCCGCTCGGGCATGGTGCGCACCTTCCAGCTGACCAAGGCGCTCAGCCGCATGACGGTGCTCGAGAACATGCTCATCGGCGCGTCGAACCAGCCCGGCGAGAACCTCTTCGTGGGTCTCATCCACCCGCTGTGGAAGAAGCGCGAGCGCGAGAACATCGAGCGCGCCGAGGAGCTGCTCGCCCGCTTCAAGCTCGACGCCAAGAAGGACGACATGGCCGGCGACCTCTCGGGCGGCCAGAAGAAGCTGCTCGAGATGGCGCGGGCGCTCATGTCGGATCCCCCGATGATCATGCTCGACGAGCCGATGGCCGGCGTGAACCCGGCGCTGACGCAGAGCCTGCTCGACCACATCCAGGCGCTGCGCGACGAGGGCACCACGGTGCTCTTCGTCGAGCACGACATGCACATGGTGCGCCACATCAGCGACTGGGTCGTGGTCATGGCCCAGGGCGAGATCATCGCCGAGGGCCTGCCCGAAGAGGTGATGACCAGCCAGGCCGTGGTCGACGCCTACCTGGGCGCCCACCACGACAAGGACCTGGGCGACGACGACGTGCTCGACACGAACATGATCGAGACGATCGCCGAGCAGGTCCAGGAAGAGCTCGAGGAAGAGGAGGAGGCGCGATGAGCGAGGCGAAACTGGTCGTGAAGGCCGACGACATCACCGCCGGATACCTCCCCGGCATCAACATCCTGAACGGCTGCACGCTCGAGGCCTACGAGGGCGAGCTGATCGGCATCATCGGCCCGAACGGCGCCGGCAAGTCGACGCTGCTGAAGGCCCTCTTCGGCCTCGTGAACATCCGCGAGGGCTCGGTCACGCTCGACGGCGAGGACGTCACGAACGCCGCGACCGACCAGCTCGTGCGCAAGGGCGTGGGCTTCGTGCCGCAGACGAACAACGTGTTCCCCTCGCTCTCGATCGAGGAGAACCTGCAGATGGGGCTCTTCCTGAAGCCGAAGGAGTTCGCGACGCGCATCGAGGAGATGTGGCGGCTCTTCCCGATGCTGGCGGAACGCCGCAAGCAGCGCGCCGGCTCGCTCTCGGGCGGCGAGCGCCAGTCCGTGGCGATGGCCCGGGCCCTCATGATGGACCCGAAGGTGCTGCTGCTCGACGAGCCGAGCGCCGGCCTCTCCCCCGTGCGCCAGGACGAGACCTTCATCCGCACCCGGCAGATCAACAAGACCGGCGTCACGATCATCATGGTCGAGCAGAACGCCCGCCGCTGCCTGCAGATCTGCGATCGCGCCTACGTGCTCGACCAGGGCAGGAACGCCTACGACGGCCCGGGCCGCGAACTGGCGAACGACCCCAAGGTCATCGAGCTCTACCTCGGCACCCTCGCCGCCGACGTCGAGAAGAAGGCGGCCTCGGGCTGATCCGCCCCCGGCCGGAAGACACCGGGCACGACGAAGGGCCGGTTCCGAACGGAACCGGCCCTTCGCGTCGGAGGACGATCCTTAGATCGTGCCCTCCTCGGAGCGGACGAACACCGGCTCGTTGCTGTCGGTGCCGTAGCTGTAGATGCCGATCCACGCAGTGGACGGATCGTTGTTCTCGTTCAGCGGACCCACGCCGGCCTTGGTGACGTAGCGGATGTCCTTGCCGTCGGCGATGAGCGCCTTGCAGTCCGCGAAGCTCGCGCACTCCTCGCCGCCGTCGGCCCCGGTGACCGCGGCCAGCTGAGCCTGGATCGAGGCGGCATCGGTCGCACCGGCCTTCTCGGCCGCGAGGGCCACAATGGTCAGCAGATCGTACGCCTCGGGCGCGTAGGTGAGGTCGGCGAGCTCGCTGCCGTACTCCTCCTGATATGCGTCCTTCAGCGCCTGCAGGAAGTCCGCATCGACCTCGAAGCCCGGCTTCGTGCCCTGCGCACCCGCGAGCAGACCCGGCTCGAGGCTCTCGAAGTTCTTCAGGCTGCCGTCGACCAGGTACACCTTCGAGAGATCGACGCCCTGAGCCTTGAGCTCGGGGATGATCTGCTCGACCTGGTCGAAGGTGATGACGACGATCGCCTCGGCGCCCGACGCCTTGAGCGCGGTCACCTCGGAGGCGAAGGAGGTCTGCTCGACCGGGAACTCGTTGCCCTCGACCTTGCCGCCGTAGACGACCTCGGCGCCGCCGTCGGTGACGAGGCCCTCGATGGTGTCGCGGAGGCCGAGACCGTAGACGTCGTTGAAGGTCAGGAAGCCGACCTTCTCGTTGCCGTCGTCGAGGATCAGCTGCGCGAGCACCGAGCCCTGCACGGAGTCCGGCGGAGCGGTGCGGAAGTAGAACGGGCTGACGCCGGTCATGACGTCGCCGGTATTGGACGGCGAGCCCATGAGGATGCCGGCCCCGGTGATGTCCTTATAGACGTGCTGCGAGCGCGAGGTGCTCATGGCGCCCATCACGAAGGCGGCACCGCTGTCGATGACCTCCTGGGCGCCCTTCTCGACCACGGTGATGTCGGAGCCGTCGCCCTCGTTGGCGTTGGCGACGACCTCGACCGGCTGGTCGAGCACGCCGCCCGCGGCCTCGATGTCGGCGAGCGCGAGCGCGATGCCCGCCTCGACCGGAGGACGCAGGAAGTCCAGCGAGCCGGTCTGCGGGAGCAGCGTCGCGATCTTCAGGGGCCCGGTGCTCGCCTCGCCGCCGCTCTCGCCGCCGCTCGATTCGCCGCCGCCGCCCGAGGAGCAGCCCGCGAGCACCAGGGCGGCGCTCGCGACCAGCGCGATGGCGCCGGTTGTACGCGTGATATTCATCTTCATGAATGAATGCCTTTCTATCTGGCCGGGGCAATAATTGCCGGCACACTGGATGAGCATAGTGAGTGACTCACCGCTCGGAGCCCGTTATTATCGGACCTTTACAGACTTGTTAGCGTCTCGTGATCAATCGGTGGCCGTGCCCTCCAACGCGGTCGGGCGCGACCGCGGGGGTCAGCGCACCCCGGCCTCGTAGGCGAGGATCACGGCGTGCACGCGATCGCGCAGCTCCAGCTTCGCGAGCACCCGGCTGACGTGCGTCTTCACGGTCGATTCCGAGAGGAACAGCCGCTCCCCGATCTCGGCGTTGCTGAGGCCCTCGGCGATGAGGGCGAACACCTCGCGCTCGCGCTCCGTCAGGGCGTCGAGGGCCGCGCTCCGATCCTCGCCGGCCGGCAAGGTCCCTCCCGGTTCCCCCGCGGGAGAGGCCGCCCCGTCGCTCTCCCGCAGCCTCGCGATGAGCCGCCGCGTCACGCTCGGCGCCATCACCGAATCGCCGTCCGCGACGGCGCGCACGGCCGCGACGAGCTCCGCGGCCCGGGCGTCCTTGAGCAGGAAGCCGCTCGCACCGGCCTCGATCGCGGCGGTGGCGTACTCGTCGAGGTCGAAGGTCGTCAGCACGATCACCCGCACGCCCGGGAAGCGCGCCGCGAGGGCCGCGGTCGCCTCGATCCCGTTCGTCCCGGGCATGCGCACGTCCATCAGCACGACGTGCGGCGGCGTTCCCGCGGCGTCCAGCCGCTCGATCAGCTCGAGCGCGGTCGCTCCGTCCCTCGCCTCGCCGAAGACCTCGATGCCGTCGGCCGTGCTGAGTATCAGCGCGAAGCCCGTGCGGATCAGCTCCTGGTCGTCCACCAGCACGACGCGGATCGCGTCGCCGCCTGTCGAATCATCGCCCATCGCCGTCCCTCTCCGTCGTCTCGGCGCCGCCCGCGAGCGGCACCTCTGCGGCCACGCGCCATCCCGCCCCGCGCGGGCCGGACTCGAGCTCTCCGCCGAACATCCGCGCGCGCTCCGCGGCGCCCGCGAGCCCGCGGCCGCTGCCCGGGATCGGGGTGCCGGCCGACGCGCCCCGGCCTTGGGGCGGCCTGGGCGAGGCGAGCGAGACGGGGCCCCCGTCGACCACCTCGATCCGGGTGCGCTCGGCGCCGTGCTCCAGCAGCAGCTCGACCGCGGCCCCGGGGCCCGCGTGCCGCAGCGCGTTCGTCAGGCCCTCCTGCACGATGCGGTAGACCGCGAGCTGCTGCGTGGCATCGCCGAGCGGCACGCCCTGCTCGGTCACGGTCACGCGGAGCCCGGCATCGACGAAGCCCGCGACGAGCTCGGGCAGCTGGGCGACGCCGGGCTGCGGCGCGCGCGGCGCCAGGCCCTGCGGCGCGGTGGCGGATCCGCCGCCCGCCTCGTCGCCCAGGACCCCGAGCAGCCGCCGCATCTCGACGAGCGCGTGCCGCCCGGTCTCGGCAGCCCGTTCGACCGCCTGCTTCGCCGCCACGGGCTGCGACTCGATCGCGACGCTCGCCGCCTCGCTGAGGGTCACCACGACCGAGAGCGAATGGGCGACGATGTCGTGCATCTCGCGGGCAATCCGCGCGCGCTCCGCCGCGGCGGCGAGCTGAGCGCGCTGCTCCCGCTCGCGGGCGAGCTGGTGCGCCCGGTCGATGAGCGCCGCCACGTAGCGCTTGCGGTTGCCGAGGTTGATCCCCACCATGAGCACGGCGAGCAGCCACAGCGCGTTCAGCACGTTCACGCCCACGCGATCCGCCGTGCTGAAGGGGCCCTCCGCGATCATGAGGCCGGCCGGTCCGATGAGCCCGGTGCCCGAGCCTCCGGTGACCTGCACGGTGATGAGGCTCGTGACGAGGGCGATGCCGAAGCCGAGCCACCCCGCGGCGACGCCGCGGTAGACCGGGATCGCGTAGAGCAGGAAGGCGAGTGCGATCGAGGCGGGCGCCGCGAGCAGCCCCTGCTCGAAGAGGAGCACGACGCAGATCGCGATGAGGCCCGCGAGCGGGAGGCGGCGGCGCAGCCGCAGCGCGACCGCCGTCACCGCCACGGCGGTGACGCTCACGATCACCCAGGGCCACTGCAGATAGGCCCCGCGCTGCACGATGTACTCGGCGGCGGCTGGGTCGATCTCGCTCAGGGCCTCGGCGGAGAACCCGAGGCCGATGTCCACCACGATGACGAGGACGCAGCCGAACAGGTAGCCGCCGACGATGGTCCAGTCGACGAGCCGCGGATGCGCCGCGAGCCAGCGGCGGATCACGCCCGGCGCACGCGGGAGCCGCAGCTCCGCCTCAGCGGGCTGCGGCTCCCCCGGCGCAGCCTCGGCGACCGGGGCGTTCAGGGCGTCTGTCACACGGCGTCTCTCGTCTTCAGCAGGATCGCGGCGGGCACGAGGGCGGCTGCGGCCCAGGCCGCGAGCCCGGCCAGTGCCGCCCAGTATCCCACGCCGGTGTCCGCCCCGGCTGCGGCCACGGCATCGGACGGCGCGAGCGCCGAGGTCGAGAGCTCGTAGCCGAGATCCGCGGGCATCCACTGCGCGACGGTCGGCACCCACTCCCAGCCGGTCATGGTGAGGATCTGCAGCACGAGCGTCGAGACGAAGAGCAGCACCACGACCACCGAGATCGCGGCCGCGGTCGAGCGCAGCAGCGCACCGATGCCGAGCGAGAGCAGCGCGGCCAGCGCGAGGTAGACGGTCGTGCCGAGCAGCGAGGCGAGCACCGCGGGCTCGAAGATCACGCCGAGGGCGTCGCCGCCGAAGATCAGGGAGGCGAGGAAGCCGCCGCCGAACGTGCTGAGCGCGCCGACTGCGACGCCGAGGGCCGCCACGACCAGGGTCTTCGCCGCGAGCAGCGGGGTGCGCGAGGGCACCGCCGAGAGGCTCGAGAGGATGAGGCCGCTCGCGTACTCGCTCGTGATGCTCAGCACCCCGAGCACGCCCATGATGAGCACGGTGATGTTGCTGCCGAAGGTGGCCGCCTGGGCGATCAGCGTCGGCATGGCCTCCGGCGTCGCGAACTCGGTGCCCGCCATGGCGGCCGCCATGAGCGCGGCACCGCCCCAGCTGAGCACGAGCATGATCAGGATCGACCAGCGGATCGAGCGCAGCGAGAGCAGCTTGATCCACTCGCCGCGGAGCACGCCGTCGAAGGTGAGCTTCCCGGGTGCGGCCGTCGTCCGCTCGCGCGGATCGGCCTGGGCGGCGAGCGCCGTCGCGGGTGCGGAGGCGGGGGCGGGGGTGGTCGGGTCTGCGATGGTCATGATGGGTTCTCCTTCGGCGTCTTCAGACCACGACCGCGGCGGCGGCCTGGCGATCGGCGGCGTACTCGTCGGCGGTGTATTCGAGCTCGCCCCTGGTCAGCGAGAGGTACGCCTCCTCGAGGGTGACGGCGTCGGCGGCGAGGGCGTGCAGCACGATGCCGTGGGCGGCGGCGATCTCGCCCACGCGCGGGGCCTCCACGCCCTCGAGCACGAGCTCGGCGCCGGCGCTCTCCTGCGTGCTGCGGGCACCCTCGGCGCGCAGCAGCTCGCCGAGGCGGATCGCGTCGGGCGAGGTGACCCGCACCCGCGGGCTCGGCCCCGAGCTGAGCAGCTCGGCGATCGGCGCATCGGCGATGACCTTGCCCCGCCCGAGCACGATCACGTGATCGGCGGTCTGCGCCATCTCGCTCATGAGGTGGCTCGACAGCAGCACCGTGCGGCCCTCCGCCGCGAAGGCGCGCACGAAGCGGCGCACCCAGAGCACGCCGTCCGGGTCGAGCCCGTTGACCGGCTCGTCGAGCACGAGCACCTGCGGGTCGCCCAGCAGCGCCGCGGCGATGCCGAGGCGCTGCCCCATGCCGAGCGAGAAGCCTCCCACGCGCTTGTTCGCCACCGACTCGAGCCCGGTGAGCTCGAGCACGCGGTCGACGCGCGAGGCGGGGAGGCCGTGGGTCGCGGCGAGGGCCCGCAGGTGGCTGCGCGCCGTGCGCCCGGGGTGCACGCCCTTCGCGTCGAGCAGCGCGCCGGCGACGTTCAGCGGGTTGCGGTGCTCGGCGTAGGGCCGGCCCAGCACGGTGACGCTGCCCGAGGTGGGGCGATCCAGCCCCATCACCATGCGCATCGTGGTCGACTTGCCGGCCCCGTTCGGGCCGAGGAAGCCCGTGACGATTCCGGGCTGCAGCGCGAAGCCGACGTCGTCGACCGCGAGCTTGGCGCCGTAGCGCTTCGTGAGGTTTCGTGCCTCGATCATGATTCCCTGCCTTCCGGGGCTGCCTGCCCTCTGGGAATCAAACTATTGGCGCGCCCCGCGGCCCCGCGTCCGCCGCGGGTACCACTCGCCTCCTCCTCGAGGATGATTCACGGGCATCCGCTACTCCTCGCGGCCGATGCGCTGGCCCACGACCGCCGAGATGCCGTCCTGCCGCATCGAGACGCCGTAGAGGGCGTCGGCGATCTCCATCGTGCGCTTCTGGTGCGTGATGACGATGAGCTGCGAGTTCTCGCGCAGCCCCTCGAAGACCCGCAGCAGACGCCCGAGGTTGGCGTCGTCGAGGGCGGCCTCGACCTCGTCCATGATGTAGAACGGACTCGGGCGGGCGTGGAAGATCGCGATGAGCCAGGCGACCGCCGCGAGGGATCGCTCGCCGCCCGACAGCAGCGACAGCCGCTCGACCTTCTTGCCGGCGGGCCGCACGTTCATCTCGATGCCCGTGGCGAGCATGTCCTCGGGGTCGCTCAGCGCGATCTCGCCCGAGCCTCCGGGGAAGAGCACGGGGAAGACCTCGGCGAAGGCCGCCTGGGTGTCGGCGAAGGCCTCGGCGAAGATGCCCTCCATCTTCGCGTCGAGCTCGCCGATGATGGTGAGCAGGTCGGCCCGGGTCTTCGTGAGGTCGGCGAGCTGCTCGGTCAGGAAGGTGTGGCGCTGCTCGAGCGCGGCGAACTCCTCGAGGGCGAGCGGATTGATGCGGCCGAGCTCGGCGAGGCGCTTCTCGGCGCGGCGCAGGCGCTGCTCCTGCTCGGAGCGGACGAAGGGGATGCCCGTGGGCTGCTCGCCTCCGGCCTCAGCCGGCTGCTCGCCCCCGGTCTCGACAAGCTCGACCTGCGGCGATCCGGTCGTCGAGCTCGTCGAGATGACCGGCTGATCGGGGCCGTACTCGGCGATCAGCACGTCCTCGACGAGCCCGAGCTCGGCCCCCGCGCGCTCGAGCAGCGCGGAGAGCTGCAGCTTGCGCTCGTAGCTCTTGAGCTCGGCGCCGTGCACCCGCTCCGTGAGCGCCTGCAGGCGCTGGCGCACCTCCGACTCCTCCGAGCGCAGCAGCGTGAGCTCCTGGCTGTGCCGGGCGCGCTCCTGCTCCGCGGCCTGCTGGGCCAGCCGGGCCTCGGCGAGCGAGCGGTCGCAGGCGGCCTGGATGCCGGGCAGCAGCTCGGCGACGCGCTCGGCGCGCGCGACCTGCCGGGCCCGCAGCACGGCACGACGGGCGGCCTCCTCCGCGGCGACCCGCTCGGCCTCGAACTGGCTCTCGAGCATGCGGTGCCGGGCCTCGGCGGCGCGCGCCCGCTCGCGGGCGGTCTCGAGCTCGAGCCGGCGATCCACCTCGACGGCGCGCGCCCGCTCCACCTCGCCGAAGAGCCCGTCCCGCTGGGAGGCGTCGAGGATCGGCCTCGGCCGGGCCTCGGCCTCGGCGAGCGCCTGCGCCGCGCGGGCGACGGCCTCGGCGGCCTCGGCCTCGGCGCCCGCCACCTCGGCGAGCGCCTGCCGGGCGCGCTCGGCCTCGGCCTGCCCGGCCTCGGCCCGCACCGAGAGCCGGTTGCGCTGCTCCGCCACCTCGGCGATGCGCGCGTCCGCGGCGCGCAGCTCGGCGAAGGCGCGCTCGGCGGCGAGCTTCGCGCGCGCCGCCGCCTCGCGCAGCTCGGCGAGCTCCGCATCGGCCTCCTCGATCTCCGCGGCGAGCGCGTCGCGGCGGTGCTCCGCCTGCTCGCGGTCGGCGATGAGCTCGACGCGCGAGGGGGCCTGGCCGGATCCGCCCGTGAGCGTGTGCTGGGTGAGGACATCGCCGGAGCTCGTGACGATCGTGAAGCTCTCGGCGGGCCACCGCTCGCACAGGGTCGCCGCGCCCGCGACGGCGGCGGCGATGTCGTCCGCGAGATAGCTGCGGGCCAGCAGCCCGTAGACGCCCTCCGGCGCCTCGAGCAGCACGTCGCTCGCTCGTGTGAGGCCGTCGACGCTCGGGGCGTCCGGGGCGAGCGCCCCTCCCCCGCGCGCGATCACCGCGCGCAGTCGGCCGAGGTCCCGCTCGCGGGCCGCGCGGACCACCTCGCCCGCATCGCTCTGGGACTCCGCGAGCAGCGCGTCGGCGTACGCCCCGAGGGCCGCGCCCACGGCGGCCTCGTGGCCCTCGGCGACGCGCACGTGGTCGGCGACTCGGCCGCGGATGCCCCGCGGCGCCTCGGCGAGCAGCGCGCCCGAGGCGTCGCGCTGGTCGAGGGACCGGGCGAGGGCGCCGATGCGGGCGTCGAGCCCCGCACGCTCCTGCTCCAGGCCGTGCAGTCGATCCCGCGCCTCGTCGCGCCGGCGCTCGGCCTCGGCCTGCGCCTCCTGGGCCGCGCGATAGGCCTCGTCGAGCCCGCCCTCGGGGGCCTCCCCCTGCTCGAGCGAGTCCTCGAAGGCGGCGAGGGCGCTGCGGGCCTCGGCGGCGCGCTCCTCGGCCTGCTGCACGGCGCTCTCGCGGCGCGCGACCTCCTGCGCCACGGCGCCGCGCTTCTGCTCCGCCGCCTCGGCCTGCCCGCGCAGCTTCGAGAGCTCGAGGTCGTGCTTCGAGACGAGCGCGCTCTGCGCCGCCAGGTGCTCGTCGATGGCGTCGAGCGCGCCCTGGGCCCGGCGGGTCGCGTCGCCCGCCTCCTGCCCGGCGACCTCGGCCGCGGGGATGAGCTCGCCGAGGCTCTCGGCCTCCTGCCCCGCCTCGTCGACGGCGCCGCGGGTGAGGCGGTTCGCGAGCTCCGGCGCCTCCGCCTGCGTGGCGAGGAAGGTGAGGCGCTGCTGCGCCTGGGCCAGCACCCCGCGCAGACGGCTCTGCGATCCTTCGAGCGCGATGGTGACGCGCCGGGCGGCGTCGAGCTCCTCGCTCTGCTGGTCCTGCTCGAGACGCTGGATCCGCAGCTGCTTCTGCTCGAGCTGCTCCTGCAGCACGATGCGCTCGCTGTGCCGCTCCGCCTCGTCCTTCGCGAGCTCGTCGAGCTCACGGCGCAGCCGCGCCACGTCGTCCGCGAGCAGGCGGGCCTTGGCGTCGCGCACCTCGGCTGCGATCTCCTGCGCCTGCTTCGCGACCTCGGCCTGGCGCCCCAGCGGCTTCAGCTGGCGGCGGATCTCACCGGCCAGGTCGTTCAGCCGGGTGAGGTTCGTCTCCATCGCCTCGAGCTTGCGCAGGGTGCGCTCCTTGCGGCGGCGGTGCTTCAGGATGCCCGCGGCCTCCTCGATGAAGCCCCTTCTGTCCTCGGGCGTCGCGCGCAGCACCGCGTCGAGCTGCCCCTGGCCGACGATGACGTGCATCTCGCGACCGAGGCCCGAGTCGCTCAGCAGCTCCTGCACGTCGAGCAGACGGCAGTTCTCGCCATTGATGGCGTACTCGCTCGATCCGTTGCGGAAGAGCGTGCGACTGATCGTGACCTCGGTGTACTCGATCGGCAGGGCGCCGTCGCTGTTGTCGATCGTGAGCCTGACCTCGGCGCGGCCGAGCGGGCCTCTCGTGCTCGTCCCCGCGAAGATGACGTCTTCCATCTTCCCGCCGCGGAGGGTCTTGGCCCCCTGCTCGCCCATGACCCAGGCGAGCGCGTCGACGACGTTCGACTTGCCCGAGCCGTTGGGCCCGACGATCGCGGTGACGCCCGGTTCGAACTGGAAGACGGTCGGCTGCGCGAAGGACTTGAATCCCTTGAGCGTGAGGCTCTTCAGGTGCAACGTCGCCTCCTTCGCGCCTTCGCTCCGCTGTTCTCTCCGTCGATCCTCTACCCTACTCTCCGCTCACCCTATCCCGGGTCAGGAGCGCACGCGGGGCGCAACGCACGGGCTCGGCCCCTTCTCCGGCTTCGGGCATCGGGCACCAGCGCTCCGGTTCCGGCTCCGTCGCCGTGGTTGCCCTCGCCGTGATCACCGCATGCATCGCCCATGAATGTCGGTGGTGTCTGCTGTGATGTATTCATGAGAGATCGGCTTCCCCAGGCACTCGCCGACCAGCACCGCGAGGCGCTGGCCGCGGGCGTGAGCGCGGTCGAGGCGATCGAGACGATGATCCGACGGCTCGACTATCTCAAGGCATCGCAGCTCGCGGGGTTGAGCCGACTCGGCTCGCAGATCGCCGCGGACGAGGGGCACCCGGATCACGGCGAGATGGTGCACCGCGCGATCGAGGCCGAGGTCGCCGCGGCGCTGCGCACGGGGCACGTCTCGGCAGCGAATCTCATGGCGCACGCGGATGAGCTGGTCGGTCGCTATCCGGCCACGGCGGGCGAGCTCGCCGAGGGCCGCGTCTCGCTGCCGCACACCCGGGTGGTCGCGGAGGCCGGGCGGATCATCGTCGACGCCCGGGCCCGTGCGGCCTACGAGGCCGAGGTGCTGCCGCTCGCGCTCGATCTCACCCCTCGGCAGCTGCGTGCGCATGCGAGGCGCATCGCCGAGCACTTCGCCGAGTACTCCCTCGAGGAGCGGCACCGGGAGGCGCGGGCGCGCCGCGGAGTTCGCGTCGTCGACCTGGACGACGGGATGGCCGACGTGATCGCGACCGTGGGCGCAGTCGAGGCCCATGCCATCAAGGACCGCCTCGCACGTATCGCGTACGCGGCTCGGCGGGCCTCGCTCGTCGACGGCGCTGCCACGACTTCCTCCGGCGCCGATGCGCGCACTCCCCGTCAGGCGCAGGCGGACGCCTTCGTCGGACTGCTGCTGACCGGCGCGCCCGACTCCGACCGGGACGATGCCGCGTTCGTCGCCGGCGATCCTCTCGACTCGATCACCGCGCGGGTGCAGGTATCCGTTCCCGTGCTCACGCTGGCCGGAGCGACCGGCACGGGCGCGCAGCCGCACCTGGGCCCCGCGGAACTCGCGGGCTACGGGCCGATCGATGCGCGCACCGCACGGCGGCTCGTCGGCGCCGCGCCCGCGTGGGAACGGGTGCTCACCCATCCCATCAGCGGGGCGGTGCTCGCGGTCGACCGCTACCGTCCGAGCGAAGACCTCAGGCGCTTGCTGGGCGCCCGCGACCAGCACTGCCGCTTCCTCGGCTGCACGCGCCGGCTCGACCACTGCGATGTCGACCACACGATTCCGGCGGCGGAGGGCGGACCCACGTCACCCGAGAACACCGGGCACCTCTGCCGACGGCACCATGTGCTGAAGCACTTCGAGTTCCTCCGCGGCTCGGGATGGAAGGCGAAGCAGGAAGCCGGAGGCGTCTACGAATGGACGGCCCCGAGCGGACGCCGCTACCGCGATGCTCCGAGCAGCAGCGTGCGCTTCCGTCCGGTTCCGGGACCCGAGCAGCCTCCCTGATGCGGGACGGCCTCTCCGCCGAGGCGCGGAAGCGCGACGGCGCGGCGGCGGCCCGCGGCGGCGGCAGGCCCGCCCAGGCGAGCACGCGGCTCAGCGGAACATCATCTTCTCATAGAGCGTGCGGCCCGTCGCGTGGTCCTTGAGATCGTCGAGGTCGATCGTGAGCTCGAAGTCGGCGTTGAAGTCGTAGTACATCGGGTGCTCGTTCGCGTGGATCAGCTTCTGGATGCCGTGCCGCTCCTCGGCCATGTCGATCGCCTCGATGAGCCGCGGGTTGGTCGCGGTGAACGAGATGCGCCCGCGCTCGGTCTCCCAGCTCCACTCCATGCGGCTCGGGTAGCTCTGATGCCCCGGGCCGTCGACCTCGCCGCTCGTGACGAGGCGCAGCGGCAGCAGCTCGTCGGTGATGACGCGATCCTTCGTCGCCAGGTAGAAAGTGGGCAGGTGGTACTGCCCGATCGGGAAGACGTACTTCGTGGTCATGCGCACGTATACGAGCGTGTACTCCCCCACATGGGCGCGGCCCCAGTACCAGTGGTCGAGGAACGAACCCATGAGCTTGTTGCCCCAGTTGTGATCGTGGTAGGCGGACCCCTCGAAGCGCTTCGTCTCGCCGCCCTCGACCACCGTCGCCGTCACCGTGCCGTAGGGCACCGGCACCACCCACGCGAGGTAGTGCTTCTCGGCCGCGTCGAAGAAGGTGATGCCCGCGCCGGGCCGCCAGGAGGGAGCGCCGCGCTCGATCGAGAGGTCGGCGACGAGGCCGTCGACCTCGATGTGCAGCTCGTAGCGATCGAGGTCGCCCGAGACCGTGCTGGGGCCGATCCGCACGTCGCAGCGCTCCGTCGAGGCGCTGAACTCGCTCTCGGGGAAGTCGACGACCTGACGCCGGCTGGTGCCGTCCGGCTGCTGGCGGATCACGAGCAGCTGCGGGGCGACCGGTCCCGAGGGCGCCGTCTGCGGCTTGTTCGAGAAGGTGACGACGAGGGTCGAGCCGTCGTCGAAGTGCATGTCGAAGTACCACCACTCGAAGGTGTCGTGAGGGCTCCGGGCGGCGCGGTAGCCGTCCTCCCACACCTCGACCACGCCGTCATTCAGGCCGAGCGCGCCGAGGTGCGCCTTGCCGGCCTCGGCGAACTTCTCGCGGTTCTCCGGCGTGTTCGGGATGTCGTGCACTGCCATACGGCGTCCTCTCTCGATGGTGATGCGGGGCGGTCAGACGAGCCGCTCGGGGTGCCGGGCCACGGCCTCGACCGAGGGCGGCACCGGGATCCCGCTGCGCAGATCGGGTGCCGCGTCGATCCGCGCGGACGGCGGACCGAATCGCACGAGCCCGGCCCAGGCGTCGCCCGCGACGTCCTCCTCCGGATCCTCGGGCCAGGCGTCGAGGATGCGCAGCGACCACTCCTCGATCGGCATCTCGAGCGCCATGGTGGCCGCCAGCTCCTTCTTCGTCGCGGGCCGGGTCTCGGCGCTGCGCCCGGGCAGGATCCGGTCGGAGAAGGCGTCCAGCACGCGTCGCTTCCGATCCTCCTCGACCGGCGCGAAACGGCCGAACAGCATCGCGCTGCGGTACAGCATCGCCGATTCGTAGTTGCTGCGGGCGACGAGCACGCCCTCCAGCCTGGTCACGGTCGCCGACACGTCCTGGCCGACGATCGCGCGCATCCAGCGGGAACCCGTCGAGCCGTGGATCACGAGCGCCCCGTCGATCACGGCGAAGCCCGTCGGGAAGACGACCGGGCGGCCCAGGGTCTCCAGCCCGATGTGGACCAGCACGCTCGACGCGAGCAGGGCGTCGAGTTCGGCGCGCTCCGAGCTCATGAGTTCAGGATAGCGCTGCGATACCAGTCTGGTCATGGATGCCCCTGCCCGGAACGCGGCGGAGCGCCCCTGGCATCACAGTACAAGACGGCCGGCTCATTGTGGCCGCGGAGGGGGCGGATCGCCTATCCGCCCGAGGCGCGGCGCAGCCGCAGACCCGCCCAGGCGCCCAGCAGCGCCAGGACGGCCGGGGCGGCGAGCAGGCCGCCGAGAGCGGAGGCGGAGGCGATGGCGGCGAGCAGGCCGCCGATGAGCACCGCTGCCACGACGCCGTCGATGCTCCACAGCGCCACATTGGCGCCCGACATGTCCCCCACGGGCGTCGGCACCGGCGCGAGCAGCGATTGCGGCAGCGGGCCCTTGAGCGCTCCGGCGAGTCGCAGCAGCAGCGCGACGAGCGCGGTCACGGTTCCCGCGGATGCGGCGAGCAGCGGCGCGGACGACGAGGCGATGCCCGCGGCTCCCCCGAGCGAGACCACCGCGAGCGCTCCCGGCACGACGACATGGCGGAGCAGCAGCGCGGCCGGCGGCGACGGCGTGAGGGCGAAACCCCCGACCGTCTCGGCTGCGGCGCGCAGCCCGCGGCACCAGGGTCCGATCGCCGCGTAGGCGAGGAGGGTCGCGGACGCACCGACGATCGCGGCTGCGCCCCAGTCGACACCGACGGAGTCCGCGGCGCCGAACCCCGCGCCGGCGAACAGAGCACTGCCGAGCAGCGCGCCGGCGGCGACGGCCCCCGCGAGTGCCGCGAGGCTGCGCGCCGGGGTGCGCGCGAGGCCCACGAGGTCGCGAACGAGCACGGCCGCGGCGATCCTCCGCGGTACGCGCCAGCGCCACCCGCGGCCCGTGCGCACGGGTGCCCCGAGCCGGTTCGCGGCCGCCCGCAGCTCCCCCGTCAGCGCGAGTCCGCCGACGGCGCCGAGGCGCACCGACTGCTCGCGGAGGGTCTCACCCTGCAGCCGCGCGGCGAGCGGCGGGGAGCACAGGGCTCTCGCGACGCCGAGCACGAGCGGCACGAGGAGCAGGACCGGGATCGACCACGCCGAGGAGAGCAGCCACTCGCGCGGCGCCGGGTCCGGCACGGCGGCGAGCAGGCAGAGAGCCGCCGCGAGCAGCCCGGAGGCACCGGCGACCGTCCGGCGCGCACCGCGGCCGAGCTGGCCGAGCAGCATCGCCGCCGCGGCGAGCAGACCGATGCCCGCGCCGCCGCCGAGCAGCGCACCCGCTGCCGCGAAGGCGGACCTGGCGTCGCTGCCGAGCCCGCCGCGCAGGGCCAGGGCCGCGGCGAGCACCCCGGCGAGGAGCGCGCCGGCCGCACCCGCCGCGAGGAACGAGCGGGCGAGCGGCCGGGCGAGCAGCCGCCCGCGCGGCAGGGCCGAGGTATGCAGCAGGTCGACCTCCGGCAGGCGCGCATGCGCGGGACCGGTCTGGGCGCCGGTCAGCGCGGCGAGGGAGATCAGCGCTGCGGCACCGGCGACGATCGCCGCAGCGAGCTCCGGGGAGACCTCGCCCGGAAGTCCCTCCGCGAGCGCGAGGATCCCTGCGCGCATCACCGGCGCGACGACGATGATGATCAGCAGGACGGCCAGGTACACGCCGTAGGCGAGGTCGGCGCGGCTCGGCAGGCCGGCCCGCCCGCGCAGCACCCGGCGCGCGGCCGCGAGCGCCGCACGATCGGCGGATCGTCCGCTCACGCCTCGAGCAGTCATGCGTCGATCCGGATGCTCCGGTCCGCGACCCGGTCGACGAGCGCGGCGTCGTGCGAGGCGAAGACGATGGCCGCTCCGCGTCCGCGAGCGGCGAGCATCGCCTCGGCGAGCAGTCCGCGGCGGTCGGGGTCGAGGCGCTGCTCCGGCTCGTCGAGCAGCAGCGCGCTCGCGGGACGGGCGAAGGCCACCGCGAGCGCGCTCAGCTGCCGCTGCCCGCTGGAGAGCTCGTCCGGGAAGCGGTCGCGCAGCGCCTGCAGTCCGAAGGCGTCGAGCGCGCCCCTCCCCAGGCCGGGGATGAGACCCGGCTCGGAACCGGGAGCGGTGTCGGGCCCGCCCGCGCCGGCCTCCCCGGACCAGGCCGCCTCGACGAACGCCAGGTTCTCGGCGAGCGTCAGATCGGGGTAGAGCGCGGGCGGCTCGAGCAGCACCGAGAGCTCGCGGCGCACCTCTCGTCGCCGCTCGTCGAGCGGTGCGCCGCGCAGCGACGCGCTGCCGGCCGTCGCCCGCAGCCGCCCCGACAGCACGCGCAGCAGCGTGGTCTTGCCCGCGCCGTTCGGGCCGAGCACGGCCACGCACTCGCCCGGGACGACGTCGAGCGAGGTCGGCGGCAGCAGCGTCGCCCCGTCCACCGCGACCGCCGCGCCGTCGGCGCGGAGCAGGGGGTCCGGTGCGGGCCCGGCGTCCGTCAACTGGCCCCCGTGACCCTGCGGATCTCCTTTTCCCGGGCGCGTCGATCGAAGCGCCGCTCGATGATGAGGCCGACGAGGATCCACCCGCCGAGGGCGGTGATGATCCACACGACGAGCGGCGCGAGCGCCCAGCCCCAGCCGCTGATCGTGATCCCGCCGTTGAAGAGCGAGGCGACGAGCAGGGCGACGAAGGTCGAGACGAGGCCGATGCCGCCGAGCAGGGCCGAGGCGTGCTTGCGCGCCACGTTGAAGATGAAGGGGCCGATGATCGCCTGGACCAGGGCGAGCACCGCCACCGCGATGAAGAAGCCGTGCCACTGCACGGTCATCCACTGGTCCGGCAGGATCCACCAGGCGATCAGCAGCGCGACCGCGGCGGTGACGAGATTCGCGAGCAGGGTGAGCAGGAAGCGGATCATGGCGATCTCCTTTCGAGGCGCGGCCCGGCCGCACGCCCTCGCGGCAGGCCCGCGGGTTGACCTCAGACTAGCGGGCGGCCGGCCGATCAGACCTCAGCCGCGAGCCCCTCGATCACCTCGACGCCGGGGAGGGAGCAGAGCAGTTCGCCCGGCAGCGCGATCTTCGCCGCGCGGATGCCGGCGCCGATGATCGCCTCGGGCACCTCGCGCACGCGCGCGTCGACGAGCACCCGCCACTCCGCCGGCACGCCGAGGGGCGTGATGCCGCCGTACTCCATGCGGGTGAGCGCGGTCGCCTCGTCCATCGGGGCGAAGCTCGCACGGCGAGCGTCGAGCAGCCTCCGCACGACGCCGTTCACGTCGGCGCGCGTCGTCGCGAGCACCACGCAGGCGGCGTAGCGCACCGCGTCGCCGCGACGGCCGGCCACGACGATGCAGTTGGCCGACGCCTCGAGCCCGACCCCGTAGGCGGCGCAGAACTCCGCGGTGTCGGCGAGGCCGCCGTCGATTGGGGCGACGCGGATGCGCGCGGCCCGGTCCGCCGGGAGATCCGCGATCGCCCGCGTGACGGGCTCGGCGAGCAGTTCGGGCGCATCGAGCGCGCTGCGGAACTCCAGCTGCATGGGTCTCCTTCTCCTACGGCGATCTACGGCCATCTATGGCGTCCTGCGGTGACCGCGGCGATCCGCGGCGGCTACTGCGCCTCGTCGGCCCGGGGTCTGAACCACTTGGCGGGGAGGTTCGGCCCGTCCCACACCTGGACGATACCCCAGATCACCGCGGCGATCGGCACGGCGAGCACGGCGCCGAGGATGCCGGCCAGCACGGTGCCGGCCGTCAGGGCGAGCAGGATCACGAGGGCGTGCAGCTTCAGCGCCTTGCCCATCAGGACGGGCTGCAGGAAGTTGCCCTCGAGCTGGTTCACGAGCACCACGACGCCGACCACGAGCACCGCGCTGAGGGGTCCGTTCGCGACCAGCGCGACGAGGGCGCCGAGGATGCCGGCGACCGTCGCGCCGACGAGGGGGATGAACGACAGCACGAACACCAGGACCGCGAGCGGCAGCGCGAGCGGAACCTGCAGGATCAGCAGGCCGATGCCGATGCCGATCGCGTCGACGAGCGCGACGCTCGCGGTGCCGCGCACGTAGGAGCCGAGCGTGTCGACGGTCTTGGCGCCGATGCGCTCGGCGCGCGCCCGCCCCTCGCCCTCGAAGGGCCGCAGCAGGAAGCGCCAGATGGCGGGGCCGTCCTTGAGGAAGAAGAACAGCACGACGACCATCAGCACCAGGCCGGTGACGAAGGTGGCGACGGCGCCCACGCCGGCGAGCGCCCCCGAGCCGAACTCCGAGGTCGTCACGAAGTCGATGACGGTCTGCCGCCACTCCTCGAGCTGCTCCGCGTCGGGCGCGAACGGCAGCGTCTGCACCCAGGCGAGCAGCTCGGCGAAGCCGTCGCGGGCCTTCACCGAGAGCTCGTCCCACTGGTCGCGCACGGCCCAGACGATGAGCCAGCCGACGAGGCCGAGGATCACGAGGATGCCGAGCAGCTCGATCACGGCGGCGAGGGCGCCCGGCACCCGTCGGACCCGCAGCCACTTCGTGACGGGCCAGAAGGTGCTGGCGAAGATGAGCGCGAGCACGATCGGGATGAACACCGTGCTGAGCGTGCGCAGCCCCCAGATCACCCCGGCGGTCAGTACGACCACGATGATCACCTGCAGCGAGCGGGTCGCGATCCGGCCGAAGCCGTCCGCCCAGAGACGGCCGGCGCCGCGCCCGCCAGCCTCGGACGCGTCGGACGCCCGGTCGGCCCCGTCCCGCGGCGATCCGGCGCCCACGGCCTCGCTCCCCGCGACGGGCGTGCTCCCCCGGCGCGCACCCCTGCCGAACCGCATGGTGCCCTCCCTCTGCTCGACTGTGTTCGGAGCCCTGCTCGAAACCGTGCCCGGGCTCTGCTCGACTCCGCCCTATCCCGGGCGGAGAAGTCCGTTCTACCCCATGCGGCCGGGATCCCGCCAGGGGGTCGCCGAACCCGCCGGTGACGCGCTAGGGGGTCACCGCGCGGGCGGCGATGAAGTCGCGCAGTTCGGCCGCGTCGTCCGCCATCTCGGTGACGTGCTGCGGCAGCCCGAGCAGCTCGGCGAGATGCTCGGGCATGCCCGGGTCCTCCCCGATGGCCTCTCGCACGATCTCGGGGAACTTCGCGGGCTTGGCCGTCTCGAGCACGAGCATCGGGACGCCCGGCTCGACGTGCTCGCGGGCGACCTTCACGCCGTCGGCCGTGTGCGGATCCACCACGATCCCCGTCGCCGCGTGCACCGCGCGAATGGTCGCGACGCGATCCGCGTGGGTGCTCGTGCCGCTCGCGAAGCCGAACTCCTCGGCGAAGCGGGGAAGCTCGGCGGAGAGGTCGAAGAAGCCCGGGCCGTCGAGCTCGCGCCAGAGCGCGGCGAGGCGCTCGGGGTCGCGGCCCACGAGATCGTAGACGAAGCGCTCGAGGTTCGACGCCTTCGAGATGTCCATCGAGGGGCTCGAGGTCGCGTGGGTGTCGGCCGCGCTGCGCGGCCGGTAGGCGCCGGTGCGGAAGAAGTCGTCGAGCACGTTGTTCTCGTTCGCGGCGAGCACGAGGCGGCGGATCGGCACGCCCATGCTCTTCGCGAAGTGCCCCGAGAGGATGTTGCCGAAGTTGCCCGAGGGCACCGTGACCGAGACCTCGAAGTCGCCGCGATCCGCAACCGGCAGCGCGTCGGTCGCGCGCAGCCAGGCCCAGAAGTAGTAGACGACCTGCGCGACGATGCGGCCCAGGTTGATCGAGTTCACGGTGCCGAGGCTGTGCGCGCGCTTGAAGGCGAGGTCGCCGGAGAGCGCCTTCACGAGGTTCTGGCAGTCGTCGAAGACGCCCGCGACGGCGATGTTGTGGATGTTGTCCTCGGTGAGCGAGTACATCTGCGCGCGCTGGAAGGCGCTCATGCGGCCCTGCGGCGACAGCATGAACACGGCCACGCCCTCCTTGCCGCGCAGGGCGTACTCGGCGGCGGATCCGGTGTCGCCCGAGGTCGCGCCGAGGACGTTGAGCACGCGACCGCTGCGGGCGAGCGCGTACTCGAGCGCTTGGCCGAGGAACTGCATCGCCATGTCCTTGAAGGCGAGCGTGGGGCCCTCGGAGAGCCCGACGAGGGTGACGCCGCCGTCGATCGGGGTGAGCGGCACGACCCCCGCGGTCGGGAAGTTCTCGGGCCCGTAGGCGTCGCGGCACATGCGCGCGAGCTCGTCGCGCGGGATGTCGGTCGCGAAGAGGCCGATGACCTCGGTCGCGAGACCGGCGTAGTCGAGCCCCCGCCAGCCCTCGAGGATCTCGGCGCTCACATCGGGCAGCCGCTCCGGGATCGTGAGCCCGCCGTCGGGGGCGAGCCCCTCGAGCAGGGTCTCGCTGAACGGTGCGGGATCCATGCCGCCGCGGGTCGAGATGTACTTCACCGATGCTCCTTCTTCACGCTGGGCCTTTCCATTCTCTCAGGGCGGGGCGCTGCCGAATCACCACGAGACGGGGAGCGCCTTGCCCTCCTCGTAGCCGGCGGCCGACTGCAGGCCGACGTGCGCCCGCACGTGGAACTCCGACAGCGTCGCCGCCCCCGCGTAGGTGAACGAGGATCGCACGCCCGAGGTGATCATGTCGACCAGGTCCTCGACGCCCGGGCGCTGCGGATCGAGGTAGATCTTGGAGTCCGAGATGCCCTCGGCGAAGAGCGCCTTGCGCGCCTGCTCGTAGGCGTCGAGGCCCGCGAAGCGCTCCTGCACCGCCTTCGCCGACGCCATGCCCCACGAGACCTTGTAGTGGCGCCCCTGGTCGTCGACCTGCAGCTCGCCGGGCGCCTCGATCGTGCCCGCGAACCACGAGCCGATCATCACCGAGGCCGCACCGGCGGCGAGCGCGAGCGCGACGTCGCGCGGGTAGCGCACTCCGCCGTCGGCCCAGACGTGGGCGCCGAGCTCCCGCGCCGCCTGCGCGGTCTCGAGCACGGCCGAGAACTGCGGGCGGCCGACGGCCGTCATCATGCGGGTCGTGCACATGGCGCCCGGGCCGACGCCGACCTTCAGGATCGTCGCACCTGCGCTCACGAGGTCGCGCACGCCGTCGGCCGTGACCACGTTGCCCGCGACGATGGGGAGCCCCAGGTCGAGAGCGGACACGGTCTCGAGCGCGCGGATCATGCCCTCCTGATGCCCGTGCGCCGTGTCGACGACGAGCACGTCGACGCCGGCCTCGGCGAGCGCTCTCGCCTTGCCCGCGACGTCGCCGTTGATGCCGACGGCCACCGCGACCGCGAGGCGTCCCTGCGCATCGAGGGCGGGGCGGTAGAGGGCGTTTCGCAGGGCGCTGCGCCAGGTGACGGTGCCGACGAAGCGGTCGCCGTCGACGACCCCCATCAGCTCGTCGCCCGGCTCCTGCGCCTCGATCGCGTGCACGGCATCGAAAGACGCGCGACCCTCGCCGAGCTCGGCGAGCTCGACGATGCGGGGCTCGGAGTGGATGAGATCGCCGAGGCGCGCATCGGGCGGGGCGCTCGCGAGGCGGGCGGCCGGCAGCAGGCCGAGCACCCGCTCCAGCCGGAGGGCCGTCTCGTCGCCGGGAGCGGATCCGCCTCCCTCGACCACCACGACCCCGTAGCCGGGAACCGGGGGCAGCCGGCGCAGCGCATCGGCAGCCGTCGCCTCGGGCGGCAGCGCGAACGGGGTGTCGCACGCGACGGGCTGCTGCTTGATCCAGCGCACGGCGTGGAGCGTGTGCTGCAGCGACATGTCCTGGGGCAGCACGGCCAGGCCGCCGCGTCGCGCGAGCGTCGCCACGAGGCGCGGGCCCGTGACGGCGTTCATGTTCGCGGCGACGAGCGGCAGCGTCGCCGGCGTGCCGTCGCCCGGGGCAAGATCGACCTGCAGTCGGCTCGTCACCCCCGAGCGGCGGGGCACGAGGAAGACGTCGGAGTAGGTCAGATCGACCTGGGGCTGGGCGCCGATGAACTGCATGCCTCTACGCTATCCCGGCCCCGCTGGGCGTCGCCCATGCACCCGCGGCCTCCGGACCCCTCAGAAGTCGGCGACGATCAGCTTCTTCATCCCCATCAGCTTCTGATAGGCGCCGGGCCGCTCCATGAGCTCCCCGATGTTCTCGGGCACGATCTGCCAGCTCACGCCGAAGCGATCCGCGCACCAGCCGCAGGCCTCGGCCTCGGGCACGGTCGAGAGCGCGGCCCACAGGCGGTCGATCTCGGCCTGGTCGGGGCAGCTCACCTCGAGCGAGACCCCGCAGCCGAAGGTGACGTCCTGCTCCACTCCCGAGTCCATCACCGAGAACCACTGCTCGCCGATGCGGAACTCACCGAACATCAGCGCATCGGGCGATGCGGGGCCGGTCTGGACCCCGTAGGGGAAGCGATTGCCGGCGGCCGCGTCCTCGAAGAGCGAAACGTAGAAGTCGATCGCCTCGGAGGCGCGGTTCTGCACGGGGCCCGCGAACATGAGCGACGGGATGATGAAGGGGCGCGGATCGCCGGCCGGGTCGGTGAGCATGAGCTGCCAGCTCACCCCGTAGCGGTCCTGAATCCAGCCGTAGCGGCGGCTGAAAGGGTACTCGCCGAGCGGCATGAGCGCCGTACCGCCCTCGCCGAGCGCGGCCCACAGCCGATCGAGGCTCGCGCGCGCCGCCTCCTCGGAACCGTCGAACAGCAGCGGATCGAAGTTCAGCATGAACGAGATCGAGGAGTTCGGGTGGAACTCGTCTCCGGCGTTGATCAGGGTGAAGCGCGTGCCCGAGATCGTGAGGGCGACCGTCACCGGCAGCCCCGCGAAGTCGCGCTGGAAGTCGGGCAGCCCCTCCTCGGGGTAGCGGCCCTCGACCCGGTACTCGGCGTTCTCGAAGACCGAGGTGTAGAAGGCCCCGGCCTCCTCCGCGTTGCGCGTGCACCAGATGTTCGGCACGATCCGCTGCGTCGTCTGCTCCGTCTGCGTCATGGCTGCCCCCT
Organism: Candidatus Leucobacter sulfamidivorax; assembly: GCA_016771945.1. Taxonomy (GTDB): domain Bacteria; phylum Actinomycetota; class Actinomycetes; order Actinomycetales; family Microbacteriaceae; genus Leucobacter; species Leucobacter sulfamidivorax. Next base: position 3,582 of record QZLF01000006.1, on the reverse strand, counting down.
TGCCTCGTATTCAGGGTACGCGATCCCCTGCCCGCGATCGAGGGGCAACCCGCCGGATCAACGCAGCGCGGCGCCGATCCGCTTCGCGGCGGCGATGAGCACCTCGGCCACGTGCTCCTGGTCGAGCGGGCGCGGGAGGTACAGCACGGCGATGGCCGCGGGCTCGCCCTGCGGCAGCCGGAGCGGCACGGCGATCGAGGAGACGCCGGGCAGCACCTCGTCGCGGCTGTGCTCGAAGCGCCTCGGCGGATGGAGGTCGGGATGCAGCTGGGAGCGGATCACCCGGCCGGGCGCGCCCTTGTCGATCGAGTGCCGGCTGCCGGGTCGCTGGGCGACGGTCGTGCTCGCGAGCCGCGGCTCCGCGTTGCTCAGGGTGACGGCGGCCTCGCCGTCGTAGACGACGAGGAAGGCGGTCATGTCGAGCTCGTCGGCCACGGCGGCGAGCTCGGGCGCGGCGGTGGCCTGCAGGTCTCGCGAGACCCCGCGCGCGAGGGCGACGAGGCGCGGGCCGAGCACGAGGTGGCCGCTCGAGGTGCGCGCGGCGAAGCCGTGCTGCTCGAAGGTGCGCACGAGCCGATTCGCCATGGAGCGGTGGATCCCCAGCCCCTCCGCGAGGTCGGCCACCGTGAGGGGCGAGCGCGATTCGCCGATCATGGCGAGGGCGACGAGCCCCCGCGAGAGCGTCTGAGACCCGCCCTCGACGCTCATCTTGACGTCCGACATCCGCTTCCACCCATCTCGACTATTGCTTTCCGGCGATGGCTTCGTTTAGCATTATCTCAACATTTGAACACATGTAGCAAGTATAGAGACAGAAGCGGGGCGGAGTCCACACCCGCCACGACTCGCCACTCGAAGAGGAGCACGAAATGCAGATTCACCACCGCGGCTACGTGTCCGGAGATCCGCGCATCAAGCCGGCCGCCGGCCACGGCGTCGATCGCCCCGCCGAGCTCCCCGACGAGATGGACGTGCTCATCGTCGGCACCGGCCCCGCCGCCGTCGCCGTCACGGCGCAGCTCTCGCGCTTCCCCTCGATCAACGCGCGTGCGATCGAGGTGCGGCCCGGCCGCCTCGAGGTCGGCCAGGCCGACGGCATCCAGGCGCGCTCGGTGGAGACCTTCCAGGCCTTCGGCTTCGCGACCGAGGTCGTCGACGAGGCCTACCGCAACGTCGAGATGTGCTTCTGGAAGCCGGACCCCGAGGACCCCTCGCGCATCGTCCGCACCTCCCGGCAGCCCGACGACGCGAGCGGCATCAGCGAGTTCCCGCACATCTACGTCAACCAGGCGCGCATCCTCGACTACTTCCTGCGCGACGCCGAGCGCGCCCCCGGCCGGATCGTGCCCGACTACGGCGTCGAGTTCCTCGACCTCGAGATCGACCCCGAGGCCGAGTACCCGGTGTCCGCGCGCGTGCGATACTCGGCCGGCCCGCGCACGGGCGAGGAGCGCACCGTGCGTGCGAAGTACCTCGTCGGCGGCGACGGCGCCCGCAGCAAGGTGCGCGCGTCGCTCGGCCACCACCTCCACGGCGGAGCCTCGATGCACGCCTGGGGCGTGCTCGACGTCATGGTGAACACCGACTTCCCCGACTTCCAGGTGAAGTGCTCGATCCAGTCGCACGACGCGGGCAGCATCCTGCTGATCCCCCGGGAGGGCGGCTACCTGTCGCGCCTGTACGTCGACCTCGGCGAGGTGGACGAGAACGACGCCGGCGCCGTGCGGCAGACCCCGGTCGAGGCCATGATCGCGAAGGTGAACGAGATCATCGCCCCGTACTCGATCGACGTGCGCTCGATCGTCTGGCACAGCGTCTACGAGGTGGCGCACCGCGTCACCGACGGCTTCGACGACGTGCCCGACGAGCTGCGCGGCGAGCGCACCCCGCGCGCCTTCATCATGGGAGACGCCTGCCACACCCACTCGGCGAAGGCCGGCCAGGGCATGAACGTGTCGATCCAGGACGGCTTCAACCTCGGCTGGAAGCTCGCGGCCGTGCTCGAGGGCCGCGCGCCCGAGTCGCTGCTGTCGACCTACTCCGACGAGCGCAAGGTCGTCGCGCAGAACCTCATCGACTTCGACAAGGAATGGTCGACGATGATGGCGCGCCCGGCCGACTCCTGGGAGGATCCGCTGGAGCTCGAGCGCTACTACGTCTCGACCTTCGAGTTCCCCGCCGGCTTCATGACCGAGTACACGGAGTCGATGATCACGACCGGCACCGAGCACCAGGCGCTCGCGAAGGGCTTCCCCATCGGCAAGCGCTTCAAGTCGGCCGAGGTGATCCGCCGCGCCGACAACCGCTGGCGCCACCTGGGCCACCTGCACGAGGCCGACGGCCGCTGGCGCGTCTACGTCTTCGCCGACGCCGCTGCGCCCGCGCTCGCCGGCACCCCGACGGCGGAGTTCGCCGAGTGGTGGCGGAACGACGCGACCTCCCCCTGGGTGCGCTTCACGCCGAAGGGCGGCGACGACGACGCGATCTTCGACACGAAGGTGGTCTACCAGCAGGACTACACCGAGGTCGAGCCCCACGACGTGCCCGCCGCGTTCAAGCCCGTCAAGGTGCCCTTCGGCCTGGTCGACATCAACCAGATCTTCTCCTCCGGTCACGGCCGCGACATCTTCGCGGAGCGCGAGATCAGCCGCGAGGGCGCGATCGTGGTCGTGCGGCCGGATCAGTACGTCGCTGGGATCTTCCCGGTGAGCGCCCACGACGAGATCGCGGCCTTCTTCGCCGGGAACATGCTCCCCGCCTGAGCGGGGTCTTCCGAACGGGGTCCTCCGAACAGGGGTCTGCAGTGCGCGCAGGATCCGGATCCTCGCGGGCGGTCGGCGTCGTCCGATCGTCCGCGGGGATCCTCACCCTGTTCGCGCTCGGCTACGCCTACGTCGCGGGCGGCGCCGCGGACGGCTTCAACCCCTTCGACTACTTCGGATACTTCACGAATCTGACGAGTCTCTGCACGGCTCTGATCCTGATCGCCACGGGCCTGCTGCGGCTTCGAGACCGGACCGTCCCGCCGTGGCTGGCGACGGCCCGGGCCGCGTCGGTGACGTGCATGCTCATCGTGGCGCTGGTGTACAAGGTGCTCGTCCCCGGCACGGGTTCGGCGCCGCCGTGGGTGAGCTTCTTCCTCCACGAGCTGCTTCCCGCAGCGCTCGCGCTCGATTGGCTCTGCATCGGCGACCCTCCGCGGCTGCCCTGGCGGACACTCTGGCTGGTGCTCCCCTACCCCGCCCTCTGGGTCGCCGTCGTGCTCGTCCGCGGAGCGACCGACGGCTGGGTTCCCTACGGCTTCCTGCTTCCGTCCCACGGAGCGGGATCGATCGCCCTGCATCTGGTCGCGCTCTTCGGAGCCCTGATCCTGGCGGGGAGCCTCGTCTGGCTCGCGAGCCGCTTCGCCGGGTTCGCATCGCGGGGCGACCGGCCATCGCGCGGGATCCGGACCGCCTAGACCCTATGAGGGTGAGGGCCTGATATAGGTCTTGCAAGATCAGGGCCTCACGGTGCAGATTCGTGGATCATCCCCGAGACCGGCTCGGAGATGCCGACATGCAGCGGAGGCCCTGATGAGTA
>QZLF01000005.1 GCA_016771945.1 Candidatus Leucobacter sulfamidivorax | reverse complement strand
CCGGCTCGACCTCGAACAGACCCTCCAGGCTGGCAGTCACCGTCATGAATCGATTCTCCCAGCACCCCGCGCTATCCACCGGATTCACCCCGGCGCGTTAACGGAAGGATCTGACCCACGCACCTAGCCGCTACGCGCCCGGATCGTCAGCCGCACTCTGGCCGAGCTCGAAGACGTTCGCCGAATCACCAGAAAGTTCACGGATGCCTGAGATCACCCCCGACTCAGAGCGAAAGCTGCGCGACGCGATGGAGCGGCTCCTCACCGGGTCAGCCGTCCGCACCGACGGCCGAATCATCAAGGAGAACCTCTATCGCGAAGCCGGCGTCAGCCGCGCAACAATGAACCGCGCCACAGCGGTGATGGACGAGTGGTCACGTCGCGTCGACGGTACCCAGCCCAGAGACCGCGAGATCGAGGCGCTGAAGCAATCACTTGCAGAGCGTTCGGCACATCTCAAGGAGATCCGCGCGCGAGTGCATGAACTGGAGGATCAACTCACGATCGCAACCACTGCCATCGCCGAGCTCCACGCGGAGAACCAGCTACTCCGAGGCGAGGATCCGACGCGAAACGTCACGCCGATGAGACGGTCTCCGGGCGGCACGGGTGCCCTGTGATCGTCGGGCGTCGGAATCGAACCTCCACGGGCCGGTGATGGGATCTCTAGCGCAGGATCCTGCTCATGCCAGCGGGCTCACCCTCGGAACTCGACGCCGTCCTGATCCTCACCGTGTTGCAGCCACCCGGTCGTGTCGCCCTGGGCGATCGAGGGCTCGTCGCTGCCACCAGCAGTGGCGTCGTCGTAGTTAGGGCGTCCCATTGTCGCTCTCCTGGAGAGTACCGAGCACCTTGCTCAGGTTGCCGTTGCCGCTTGCAGTGAGCGATCCGGTGGAATCACCGATGAGGAAGACGTAGTCGTCTGCGCCATCGGAGCCGCCAGCGACACTGTCATCGTAATTCGGACGTCCCAATCTTTACCCTCCCAGCACTTCGACCGCGAAGACCACGGTCAGGGCGGCGGCAGCGAATGCCAGCGCCGCAAAACCTACCCACACCCATACCGCACGGTTCCGAAGATCCGCCTCACGGTGCGTGAGCACTTTCGCCTTGTCCTCGACGAGCTGCGTCTCGACCTGCAGCGCGTTCATCGCACTGTCCGCATACCGGTCGACGAGACGACGAGCTTCAATGCCCATCCGCTTGCCGGGGCGTACGGCGACTGCTGCGCAGCACAAGGCAATGCAGGCAAGTGCGAGGGCAACCACGCCGAACGTGGGGGCCTTGGTCCAGAGCTGAACCGTCGATGCCGCCACCAGCACGCCAGCCGAGACGGCAAGAAATGAGGCCTTGCTAGTGACGCTCGCCGTTCTCTCCGCGGCATCCGTCACGAGCCTGTCGAGCTCTTCGTTGAGCAGCCGAACACGGGCGGCCCGAGCGCGACGAACCGATTCGTCGACGTCGTTGCTGCTCGTCTTCTTGCGCACGCTCTCATTCTAGGAGCGGCATCCGACACCCCCCCCGGCTTGGCGCGCGGCAGCGCGATACCGGATGATTCCGGCGCTCCGGCTGGCTCATGAGTTCTGCACGTGGCATGAGACCTGATCTTGTGCGGACGGTCATCCGCGAGCATGAGTTTCGCAGATTGCCATACGGATTAGGCCTTGCGGTGGAGGCCTAATCGCAACTCTGAATGAGTGCCCTCCCGCGCCAACGCAGCCGATGAAGCATGGGAACGCTATGCCCGCGAACTCGGCCAGAACCTCCAACGCGAGAGGGCACGTGTCGGCTACAGCCAAGACCGCGTCGCATACGAGTCCAATCTGAGTCGATACACGTACCAGAAGCTCGAGAAGGGCGAGTCGAGACCAGGCTCGCCCGCGAACCCGACGGTCAAGACACTCCTGGCAGTCGCCCAGGTGCTCGACGTGCAGATCACCGACCTGTTGCCGCCCTCGACGCCCGATCTCACGGTCCGCTGACGCCGCTCGCCTCGCGCGGAATGACAGGCCGCGATCTACACGGCCAGGCCTAATCGGTATGGCATTCTGCACTGTATGGGCGCTGACGAACTGGATCAAGAGCCGTTCGTCCTGGCCGCCGATGACCCCTACCTCAGCGCTCTTATCGGGACGATCGAGGAACCCGCCGGGTCCACCAATGCGGCCCAAGCTCGCCGACTGACCATTGCCTGGTGGGAGCGGCACGGGACTGGACCGTCATGCACGCAACTGCTGCAGGCCATGTTCGCCGGCATCGTCTGGGACGAAGCAATCGAAGATCCCGGACGCACCCTTCCGGAGCGCCACGAGCAGGTCGAACTGCTCCAGCGCTGGCTAATCAGCTACTGGACGCGTCTTGGTGCGATCGCCTTCACACCGGGCCGCGACGACATCGTTCGGCCCGGGAATCTCCATCTCGACTCGACCGACGACCGAACGAAGACCACCTGATACGTTGGCCGGTTCGAGTCCGAGGAGGATGCATGTCAACAATCGCCATCGCGAACCGCACGATCACTGTCTCGCACGTCGACACCACACCCAGCGACTACGGCGACATCCAGCGCTACCGCGTCTCCGTGTCGGGATTCGCCGCCTCAACGGACTGCGCGTCGCTCCGACCCAGCCGCCTCGTCGACGCCCGAGTCCTGGCCTCGGTGATCGACACCGAACTCCTGCTCGACTATGAGGGCAGCCGCGAGAGCGGGCTGCTGCGCGACGCCGGGATCATCGCATGGCGCGATCAGAATCGTCCGGCGATCGAAGCCACTCTGCGGACGCTCCGTGATGCGGTTGCGAGCATGCCGCCGGAGCCAGTCAGTGAGATTGAACGCGCCATCGTCCGCGCGTTCTGGGTGGATGAGGACAACGCTGGCTAGGATCGGTCATACCCGGAGACATCCGGTTCAATCCGCTGGGGGCGTGATGACCGAGCCGTGGCTTTCTGCCGACGACATCGCCGAGCACCTGGGCGTCACGAAGGACACCGTCTACGCCTGGATCGCCGACAAGGGAATGCCAGCGCACAAGGTCGGGCGACTGTGGAAGTTCCAAGCCAGCGAGGTTGATACCTGGGTGCGCGGCGGCGGCAGCGCTGGGGGCGCCGCCTAGCCATGCGGATCATCAACAACGTCTCCGAGCTGCTCGGCGATGATCTCAAGGACGAGATTCGCCGAGGATCAAAGGTTCGTATTGCCGCCGCGACGTTCTCGATCTTCGCGTTCGAGGCGCTTCGCAAGGAACTCGAACATGTTGAGGAGCTCGAGTTCATCTTCACGTCCCCGTCGTTCAGCAACGGGCAGGCGACGGACAAGCTGCGCAAGGACCGCCGCGAGTTCTTCATCCCTCACGCGGAGTCCTCGCTCTATGGCTCTGAGTTCGAGATCCGCCTCCGTAACAAGCTGACGCAGCGTGCGATCGCCCGCGAGTGCGCAGCCTGGGTGCGCGAGAAGGTTACGTTTCGCTCGAATGCCACCGGCGGTCAGATGCAGCAGTTCGCTGTCGTCGACGATCAGGCCGCCTACCTCCAACTCCAGGGCCTCACCACGGCTGACCTCGGCTACGAGCGCGGCAACTCCGTATCCAACCTGGTCACGAAGCTCGAGGGGCCGGCCGAGACGCAGGCGTTTCTCACCGTCTTCGATCAGATCTGGACGAACCCTGCCCAGTTGAACGACGTCACCGATGCGGTGCACGACCACATCGCCAGCGTCTACGCGGAGAACTCCCCGGCACGGATCTACTTCCTGATCCTGTACAACCTGTTCGCTGAGTTCCTCGACGACATCAGCGAAGACGTTCTGCCGAACGATCGGACGGGATACCAGGACACGAAGGTCTGGCAGAGCCTCTACAACTTCCAACGTGACGCCGCGACCGGCATCATCAACAAGCTCGAGACGTACAACGGCTGCATCCTCGCCGACAGTGTCGGCCTCGGTAAGACGTTTACCGCGTTGGCGGTGATCAAGTACTACGAGCTCCGCAACAAGTCGGTCCTGGTGCTTGCGCCGAAGAAGCTCGCCGAGAACTGGACGAACTACAACGCCAACCTCACCACCAACATCTTCGCGAGCGATCGCTTCAACTATGACGTCCTCGCCCACACCGACCTGTCCCGTACGCGCGGCGAGTCGCTCGGCCTCCGCTTGGACCGCATCAACTGGGGCAACTACGACCTGGTCGTCATCGACGAGTCCCACAACTTCCGCAACGCCGACTACGCCGTGGAGAAGGAGTCGCGCTACCAGCGACTCATGCGGCAGGTCATCCGCGAAGGCGTGAAGACGAAGGTGCTGATGCTTTCGGCGACGCCGGTGAATAACCGGTTCAACGACCTCAAGAATCAGCTGCAGTTGGCATACGAGGGCGAGAGCGACGCCCTCGCCGCCAAGCTCTCGCTCTCAACGTCGGTCGAGCGGGTGTTCCGCGATGCCCAGACGGTGTTCAACGAGTGGTCGAAGCTCCCCGCTGAGGAGCGTACCGCCGACCGCATCCTGCAGATGCTCGACTTCGACTTCTTCGAGCTGCTCGACGCTGTCACCATCGCACGCTCTCGTAAGCACATTCAGGCGTTCTACGACACGAGCGAGATCGGCGCCTTCCCGCGACGGTTGCCGCCCGAATCCATCCGCGAGCCCCTCACCGACCTCGCGGAAGTCCCCTCGTTCAACGAGATTTTCGAGCAGCTGCAGGTGCTGACGTTGGGCGTCTACACGCCACTCGCATACGTGTTCCCGAGCCGCATCAGCAAGTACGAAGACCTCTACAACGTCACGACAGGCACCGCCCGTTCGAACCTCGGTCAGAAAGGTCGCGAAGAGGGCCTGAAGAAGCTCATGACCGTCAACCTGCTTAAGCGTCTCGAGAGTTCGGTCGAGGCCTTCCGGTTGACGTTGGCGAAGATCGAGTCCGCCGTCGACAGCACACTCACGCGACTCAGCAACCACTCTGGCTCCCTCCCGGAGATCCGCGACATGGACGATCTCGATTTCGTCCTCGACGATGAGGATGACGCCAACGTCGATGCGCTGTCATTCGGCGAGAAGATCCGAATCGACATCGACGACATCGACGTCGAATCGTGGCAGCGAGACCTTTGGCATGACCGCGAGACACTGCGCGAACTCCTGGACGAGATGAACAAGGTGAGTCCGGCGCACGACCTCAAGCTCCGCAGGCTGCGGCACCTGGTCCAGCAGAAGGCGGAGCACCCGCTCAACCCTGAGAACCGCAAGGTTCTGATCTTCTCCGCGTTCGCCGACACCGCGAACTACCTCTACCGCGAGCTTGCGCCGGCGCTCCAGCAGACAGGACTAGAAAGCGCGGTGATCACCGGTGGCAGCCACGGCGCGAAGTCGACGATCGGCACCGGCTTCGACTTCCAGCAGGTCATGTCGATGTTCTCGCCACGATCCAAGCAGCGGCACCTCACCATGCCGAAGGAGACCCGCGACATCGATGTCCTTATCGGCACCGACGTCATCAGCGAGGGCCAGAACCTGCAGGACTGCGATTACCTCATCAACTACGACATCCACTGGAACCCCGTGCGGATCATCCAGAGATTCGGCCGTATCGACCGCATCGGCTCGACGAATGAGGTCATCCAACTCGTCAACTTCTGGCCCGACATCTCGCTCGACGAGTACATCAACCTTAAGGAGCGCGTCGAGAACCGGATGGTGATCGCCGACCTCGCCGGCTCAGCCGACGACAACGTGCTGAACCCGGAGGACTCGGATGCCGCGTTCCGCAAGGAGCAGTTGCGCAAGCTGCAGAACGAGAACATCGAACTCGAGGACGTTCGAGCCGGGGTTTCGATCACGGATTTGGGCCTCAACGACTTCCGCATGGACCTGCTCGCGTACATGAACGAGTATGGCGACATCGCTACCGCCCCGCGAGGCTTGCACGCCGTCATCCCCGCAGACGCTGCCATAGGCCTCGTGCCGGGTGTGATCTTCGCGCTGAAGAACGTCAACGCTGACCCTTCGGTGAATCGGGGCAACCGGCTCCATCCGCACTACCTCGTCTACGTCGATGACAACGGCGACGTCGTCGCTGACCACACCGAAGCGAAGCGCCTCCTAGACCTCGTTCGCGCCGGCTCGCGCCCACACGACGAACCGGTCGCCGAGGTCACTCGTGTCTTCAACGAAGACACCCGTGAGGGCGCCGACATGAGCAAATATTCGGCGTTGCTGACGGATGCCATCCACTCGATGATCGACGTCACCGAAGAACGCGACATCGACAGCCTCTTCAGCGGTGGGCACACTACCGCCCTCACCCAGCAGATCGCGGGGCTCGACGACTTCGAACTGATCGCGTTCATCGCCGTCGTGGACGGGGCCAGCCCCGCATGACAGACGTTCTGTACGAGTGGCCCGCGGCCGCCCGGTTTGGTGCACGCATCCCGAAAGAGCGGTTCTACGAACGAACCGCGAACAATTCCGCGCTCCGCGAGAAGTTCGTCTCTGAAGTGCGACGCATCACCTGGATGTACAAGCTCGCAGACGACACGATCAACCTTCCCAGCTCCGCGGAAGTTCCCGAGATCGAGGTGCTGTGGCTGGACGCGAAGATGAGCGATGTCAGCGAGGCTGTGCTGGCCGCCATCGACAAGGCGATCCCCATCCCCATTATCTTCGAGATCCATCGCGACACTCAGGGTGGCCCCGCGACACGGATGGCTGCGGCACACAAGATCGTGCGCACAGGCTCACCCAAGCCGAGGGCGTACTACTCAACAGGGTGGATGCCGGCGAACACCTGCCGCGCTGCGCTCCCTACCGCCATCACGTTGCCCGCGCTCTACTCCGCCCTCGTGACACCACTCACCCCGATCATCGCTCGCGCCGGTGAAGACGTGTCAGCGGAAGCCGCGAGACTGGAGGCCGTGCGCAAACTCGAACGCGAGATCAGCACCCTGGAGCGCAAGCTCCGCACCGAGCCGCAGCTCAACCGAAAGGTCGAACTGCGCCGGGACCTCAAGACCAAGCAGGCCGAGCTGGAACGCCAGAGGTAGACCATGGAGAAACTCCGCATGACATCCCCTGACCTCACCCAGGTCAACATCGACAAGCTTGCAGCGCTATTCCCTGGCGTCATCACCGAGACGGTCGACGCCGAGGGCTCACCGTCACGGGCGATCGACTTCGATCTCCTGAGACAAGAGCTCTCCGACCACATCGTCGAGGGCCCCCAGGAGCGCTATCAGCTCGACTGGCCGGGCAAGCGCGCCGCCGCGTTCGCCGCCAATGCTCCCATCGCCAAGACTGTCCGCCCGGTGCGCGAGGAGTCGGTCGACTTCGACAACACGAAGAACCTCTTCATCGAAGGCGACAACCTCGACGCGCTCAAACTGCTCCAGGAGTCGTACCTCGGCAAGGTCAAGCTGATCTACATCGACCCGCCCTACAACACAGGGTCAGATTTTGTGTATGACGACGACTTTGGTGTGTCTGCTCGTGAGTATCTCGCCGCATCCGAACAAGTCGCGACGGACGGCACGCGGTTTGTGGCCAATACCGAAGCAAATGGTCGATTCCACTCCGACTGGCTGAGCATGATCTTCCCCAGGCTGAAGTTGGCACGCTCGCTGCTTGCATCGGATGGCTTGATCGTGATTTCGATCGACGACCATGAGGTCGCTTCACTTCGGAAGGTTGCCGATGAGGTGTTCGGTGAGGCGAACTTCGTGGCCTCCATTATTTGGCAGAAGCGAACCTCACCCGAGGCGCGTAAGCGTCTCGCCGCGGGCCATGAGTACCTCCTTGTCTACGCACGCGATATCGGTCTCATCGAGGACGCTCTCTCGCCTCTACCGCTGGAGGACAAGGATCGCGAGGCGTTCACCAATCCGGACGATGATCCGCGCGGCCCGTGGGTGTCGTCCGATTTCACCGCGCCCGGGTATCGACCTAATCAGATGTACAAGATCACTACACCCTCGGGCGCCGAAGTCGGTCCCCCGCCCGGTCGGTGCTGGATGAACCTCGAAGATGAGTACCTCCGCCAGGTTGAAGAGGGGAGGTTCTGGTTTGGGCCCCGTGGTGATGGCATACCGCGCCGCAAGACATACCTTGCTGAGCGCAATGGCAAGTCTGCCTGGACTTGGTGGCCTAACTCCGAGGTTGGTCATACCCAGGAGGGGACCCGCGAAGTAAGGGCGCTGTTCGACAAGAACGGAGAGACCTACTTCGACTTCCCCAAGCCTGTGCGTCTGATCGAACGCGTCGTTCAGCTTTCGACGCGCGCGACGGAGGAGCACATCGTCCTGGACTTCTTCGCCGGGTCTGGCACGACCGCACACGCAGTCATGCAGGCGAATTCCAAGGATGCCGGCAATCGGCGGTTCATCTTGGTTCAGATCGCCGAGACTCTTGACGGATCGGGCGCGGCCGCCCGAGCAGGCTACAAATCCATCGCAGAGATCACCCGCGACCGCGTGGAGCGCGCCGGAAACATGGTGGCGAGTTCTGTGCAGACGCAGACCGACAGCGTCGACGTCGGGTTCCGTTCGCTCCGCGTCGACACTACGAATCTTCGTGACACGTTCCGCACGCCAGATGACCTCGTGCAAGCGTCGCTCACCGACCTAGCCGGGAGCATTAAGCCTCGATCCACCGATGGGGAGGCTTGCTGAGTTGGCGTCGTAACGCAGAAATGCCCCTCTGACCAGGAAGAATAGAGCTTGTCTAAGATCCTATTTCCCGAGTCTGAGAGGCATCTCGTAGGTGCAATTCAAGCATGCTCCCGCTGCGGTGTCAGCGAAGTTCGATGATCCGAATCTTGTGTCGGCCGCAGGGCTGGTCCCGATGCTCCGTCTTGCCCGTTCTGCGGGGCTCGATCAGCTCGCGCAGGTCCGGTTGACGGTCCCGTCGGATAAGGGTGCGAACGCGGGCGGCAAGGTGATGGCGCTGGTGGCGGGGATGCTCGCCGGGGCGGACTCGATCGACGACATGAATCTGCTGCGTCATGGCGGGATGGGCCGGTTGTTCGATCGGACGTATGCGCCGTCGACGCTGGGCTCGTTCCTGCGGGAGTTCCGGTTCGGGCACGTCCGCCAGCTCGACGCCGTCGCCTCACGGACCCTGGTGAACGTCGCGCAATCCGCGCCGCTGCTGCGGGCGTCGAACGACGAGCGGGTGATGGTGGATCTGGACGACACGATCATCGAGGTCCACGGATACCAGAAGCAGGGCGCGTCGTTCGGGTACTCCGGCGTCCGCGGCCTGAACGCCCTGTTCGCCACGGCGTCGACATCGCAGTCGGCGCCGGTGATCGTGGGGCAGCGGCTGCGGCAGGGGAAGACCGGTTCCCCGAAAGGCGCGGCCAGGATCGTCGCCGACACCCTCGCCACGCTTCGCCGCATGGACCTGGGCAGCAGTGTTCGGCCGTTGCTGCGGGCGGACTCCGCTTTCTACGGACACGCCACCATCGGCACGGCGATCAAGGCCGGCGCGGACGTGTCCGTCACCGTTCGGATGGACCCCGCGGTGAAGACGGCGATCGCGACGATCCCCGAGGACGGGTGGGAGACGATCGAGTACCCGAACGCGATCCGTGACGAGGTCACGGGCCGGTGGATCTCGAAGGCAGAGGTCGCCGAGGTGCCCTTCACAGCGTTCCGTTCCCGGAAGATCGCCGAACGGGTTGAAGGGCGACTGGTGGTGCGGCGGATCCCGGACCTGAACCCCAAGCAGGTCGAGCAGCCGACGCTGTTCGACATCTACCGGCACCACGCGTTCTTCACCACCACCGACAAGCAGACGATGGGAACCGTCGCGGCGGACAAGACCCACCGCGGGCACGCGATCATCGAGCAAGTTCACGCGGACCTGAAGGCGGGCCCGCTCGCTCACCTGCCCTCGGGAGTGTTCACCGCGAACAGCGCATGGCTCGTCCTCGCCGTGATCGCATTCAACCTCACCCGCACCGCTGGACTCATCGCCGACCGAGGCGGGCGGCTCGCCCGGGCAACGACCGCGACGATTCGCCGCACCCTCGTCTCAGTGCCGGCACGACTGGCGCGGACGGCGCGCCGCATCATCCTGCACCTGCCGGACGTCTGGCCCTGGCAGACCGCGTTCGACCGACTCTTCACCGCGACGCACGCACCACCACCGGCCGCGGCCAGCTGACCACCGCCGCCACCAGCGGCACGACCGACAACGAAGTGGACAACCGGGATGAGACGCCCGGAACTCACCCCTGCCCGCAGCCGATCACGCCGCGCCCATCACACCGACGCCACCCACCGAAGGCTCATCGGTGGATCGAGGATAAGGGGCTCCATGCGACGAAACAGGCGCTGATCGAGCTGGACCGCCGCATTGCGGATGACGACGCCGGCACGCACGGACACCCCGAAGCCGTGTTGACTGCCGCGCCGATAGTCGCGGCGCGGCAGCAGCTTGTGGCACAGTATGTGGCGGGTGTCGGTGAGTATGTCGAGGCCCGTCACGTTCACGAACAGGCGATTCTCGCCGCAAATGACGCGATGAATGGCAGCGGAGCACCCGCCCCGATCGCTCGGCAGAAGGACACCGAACGACGCCGCGGCGACGCAGACGCGCGTGTCGTGGTTCGGTCAGCATTTGACGGGTCGGACCTCTCGCGCTGACATGGTCGTGGCATCCCCCGCGGTCACTTCTTGGATCGGCCGGATTCGTGACTGAGCGTGCTCAGCCGCATGAAATGGATGTCGATGACCCAACTGAGCTCGTTGGCGCGCATTCGTTTCAGCGGGCTGGACCTTGATGATGAATTGAACCGAGCGGTTCTCCGCGCGTCTCGATCTCGACCCGCTCGACTGGATCATGTCTGGGACCTCAGCCCAGCTGGGCACCGAGTGCCCAACGAGCACCAGGCGTACTGGCTCGACGGAGGCCGCAAGATCATCACACCTGATCGTTGTGTTGGGGGACACCGAAACCACTCGAGCGAATGAATCGAGGTCGTAGCTGGGCACGTCGTCGTAACCCTGGAAGCCAACCTGGCCGGAATGAAATCCGCAGGGTGCGAGCACATCCCACTCAAGTCACTCTTCGGTGAGAAAACCTTCCAACTCCAGGAGAATCGTCACTTCTTTCCCAACCACAAGCCCACCTGTCTCGAGCGTCGCGCTCCAGGTCAGGCCAAAATCCTCTCGATCGATGGTTGTCTTCGCAGAAGCGCCTGCTCGATACACCTTGTCCGTGTCATAGCCAAATCCGCCCAGCTCGACCTGAAATGTAATAGACCGAGTCACATCGCGGATCGTCAATTCGCCATCGACGAGAAACTCATCACCGCTCACTCGAGCGCCGCTTGATACAAATTCCATCGTCGGGAATCGTGCGACGTCGAGAAAGTCGACCGATCGAAGATGGTCGTCGCGGATCTGCAAGTTCGTATTTACGGATGCTGCGTCGACCGTAGCGTGGAGGACGAAATCCAAGGGATTGTCAGACGCAATCAGAGTGGCTGATTTTACACCAAAAGCGCCCCGAACCTTCGAGACCATCATGTGACGAACGTGGAAGCCTACTTCGCTGTGAGTTGGGTCGAGAACCCACTTACCTGCGCGAAAGCCAGGAACCTCGGTGTTGGTCAGCGTCATTGATCTTCCTCTCCATGAAGGGACGGCGGCGCTCACATGAGCCGCTCGGGCAGGCGAGGCAACTACTTCGACTGGGACGAAGCACGTCAGCGTCCAAATTTTGTTTATGTTCGCAGAACACTCTGTTGGTTGTCAAGAACCACTGAACGGTGCGGCTTGCAAGCTATTCCGCATCGAGACACGTCTCCTAACCGCTTCAGCCAGAAAGCGATGGGGCCCGAGAAGAGCGCCCGCAGCGGCAAGTGGGGGCGAGCTTGTCGTAACCGGCCGCGGGTTCGCGCCATCGCCTATCGTCTTCGTTCATCCTCGTTCGACGGTGTTTCGGGCCATGTAGTTGTCGACGTCGTCGTTCACTGGCCGGCCACCCTTCAGTCCGCGGCGTGTGCGGTGTCCGTGCTGAGGAGAGGGTTCGAGGTGTCGGCGATGATGCTGCGCCCATATAGATGCCTACGGATCACGCTCGACGAGTGTGCCTTGTCGCGGCAGACGCGATCCGGCTGTTTGTACGGCCGATCCGGCCGGCGCCTGGCCGCACGGAACTGATCGCTCAGGAGCGAGCAGCGTCGGGAATCGCCGGCTTGAGCAGTGCTGACGCGCACAACAAACGGCAGTCTTGCACAGGTCGGCGATGGACTCTTCGCGCTCAAACCACCGCATGATCGGCCAATCGGGTCATCCGAGGGATCGATACGCAGATCCTCGCAATTCGATTCGGTCGCCCTCCGCGCGTGGTGGATTCGTCGCGCAATTGTGGGGCGGTCGATGGTTAAATTCACACGGACGGCCCACGAGGTCTCGCCGGCGGAGTCCGCGTCGGAAGGAATCCTTCTCGCATCTGGCGCACGTGAAGATGTTCATTTATAGTGAATGAGATCAATGAGGACTGATGTCGGCGAGGGTGCCGACACATGGTCGTCTATCAAAGGAGAGGGATCCAAATGAAATCTGTCCAATCGGCTACTGCGGCGTCAGATGGTGCGCATTCGTTCGTTCCAGAAATCTCACAGCCGAACCTTGACCTCCTCGGCCGCGCCCAATCGCTCTACTCACTTATCCATGAACATGCCCCAGACAGCGATCGTGACCGCCGTGTCTCCGAAGTGGTGATCGATGCGCTGGAAGAACTTGACCTCTTCCAGGTCTGCACTCCTCGTCGCTATGGCGGATTCCAGAGCAATTTTCGAACGCTGTTCGAGCTCACCGCCGAAATCGCACGGGGAGATGGGGGTACAGCTTGGGCGTTTGCGTTGCTCAACTCAAACGCCTGGGGCGTCGGCACCTACTCACGCGAGGCCCAGGACGACATTTGGGGCGCGAATCCGCGTGCACGCATCACCTGGGCAACGAATCCTGCTGCCGGCTCTACCGCATCGGCGCGCAAGGTTGACGGTGGCTATGTAATCAGCGGCCGTTGGCCGTACGCGTCAGGGTCCCTCCACGCACAATGGGTGAATCTCGGGTTCGACGTCGAGATTGATGGCGCACCGGTACGGATGATGTCTCTCGTTCCGATGGACGAGGTCACGCTTGAAGACACGTGGTATGTCGCAGGAATGCGTGGCTCTGGGAGCAACACAGTCGTCGGCACAGAGGTTTTCGCGCCGGACTACCGCACTCAAAGCTTTGACAATCTAAACGAAGGAAACTACGCGTCCGAGTTCACCGATGAGCTCGAATATCTCACGCCTATGGCCCCCCACTTCAGTCTAGTGCTCGTTGGGGCTCAAATCGGACTTGCTCAGGCAGCTCTGGATTATGCTCTCGAAAAGCTTCCGACGCGCGGCGTCACATACACAAAGTATGCAAAGGGGAGCGACGCGCCGACGAACCAGATTGCGGTCGCCGAGGCTGCGAACGCGATTGACACTGCACGCATGCTTGGGCGGCGAGCTTGTTATGACATCGATGCCGCCGTGGTAACCAATCGTGGTCAAATCGATTGGGCAACGCGCGCACGTATTCGGATGGATTTGGCGACCATAGCGGTGCTATGTCGAGAGTCCATCGATAAAATGCTCACTGCTATCGGTTCGGCCGCCTTTGCCTCGGTGAACCCACTTCAGCAGGTATGGAGGGACTCGGAAACGGCAAGCCGTCATGCGATGGTGAACGAGGGCGTTTCGAAGGAAACGTACGGGAAGTCGCTGCTCGGCATCGACGAGTTCGTCATGCCGATTTAGCGAAGGCTCAACCGCTGAGGGCATGGACGCCGCTTCGGTCGTCGACGCGGTGGTCGTGCCCTCAGCCATTGAGTTTCTCAGCGGTAGGCCACGCGTCAGACCGAGGGTCCGGTATTGCAGGGGCCAGCAATTGGTCATCACTCCATCTCGATGCATAGCACACATCCTGTTCGAATGGTCACGACAGTCACTTGTGCCGATTGAACAGCAGGGCTTCGCGGTCGAAGCTCCTGTACAGGTTCAGAGAGCGACCCGCGTGACTCCACAGGGGTGTCAGTCGAGGCGATCCGGCCTGGTGAACTGCTGCCGAAATCGCGCCAGACTAACGGCCACTATGCGATGTTGATCGGCGCGAGGACCACCAGGCCGCTCGCTTCGGGAAGCTCGGAGATGAGCTGCCTTGAACCGGCGGCTTTCGGTTGGGCGCTGCTCAGCTCGGCTGATCGATCGGTTCGAGCAGCGTCGGGTCGTGTCGGTCAACGGTGCGGGCGTTGTTCATCCGTGGGTCGATGAGGTGGGTGCGCATCGTTTCGGCGATCGCGCTCGAGCTGGCATCGAGTTCGTCGAGCAGCTCGAGGCGGTTCCTTTTCGATGCGGCGCTGTCGTTCTGAATGGTGAGCGAGGTGGGGTTGAGCCAGTCGTCTCGGAGGTCGTCGGTGATGAACGCCGGCATCCGGTCGTGGATCTCTCCAGATGCGTCTCGTGCCTCTCTGGTGATGACGACGAATACCCGCTGCCGCTCTCCTGCGATGTCGGTCGTCCAGGTCAGGCCGGCAGCGGCGAGGATCCCGTCGCCGGCGATCAGGTGCGGCTGCTTGCTCCCCTTCGGCCCCGTCCATTCGAAGTAGCCCGGCGCCATGGGAACGATGCAGCGGCTGTTGGAGAACGCGCCGACCCAGAACCCGGTAGGCAGCTTCTCGATCCGGGCGTTGATGATCGGCCCACCGCCGGGGCGGCTCGCGGGCTTGGGCCAATCCCATCGTGCGAGCGTGAGCTCGCGTTTGACTTTGTCAACCTGATTTGGCCCCGGGGTGACGGTTTGAAGTGGCCCCGTCGTGGCGGCGGGTCGATGTGGGTGGCTGTCTGTTGTCAGGCGCAGCAGGAAGTGGGGAGTTCGTTGCGGAAGAGGTTCGCAGTGAGGCGGATGCCTTCGGCCATGGTGAGGTACGGGGCCCAGGTGTCGGCGAGTTGGGTGACGGTGAATCCGGCTTTGATGGCGTAGGTCGCGGCGAGCATCATCTCGCCGGCGGTGTCGGCGAGGGCGTGGACGCCGAGGACTTTGCCGGTGTCGGCGTCGGCGACGATCTTGATGCCGCCGCGGGTGTTGTGGTTGGCGATGGCTCTGGGCACGTCGGCCAGTCGCAGGTATCGGCAGGCGCAT
Source organism: Candidatus Leucobacter sulfamidivorax (assembly GCA_016771945.1). Lineage (GTDB taxonomy): Bacteria > Actinomycetota > Actinomycetes > Actinomycetales > Microbacteriaceae > Leucobacter > Leucobacter sulfamidivorax. The sequence continues at coordinate 58,930 of QZLF01000005.1, read as the reverse complement.
CTGTATCCGGCGGCGATGGCTTCGGCTTCGGTGATCCCGGCCGAGGCGAGTTGGGGTGAGGTGAACAGGACGGAGGGCAACCCGGTGTAGTCGACCTGCTCAGAGTGACCGAGGGCGTTGTGTGCGGCGATCTTCCCGGTCCTCGCGGCGACGTACACGTACTGGGGCACGTCGGTGACGTCGCCGGCGGCGAACACCGCCGGGTTCGTGGTCCGCTGTTGTTCGTCGACAATGATGAAGCCGCGGGTGTCGGTCGCGATGCCCGCAGTGGCGAGGCCGAGCCCGTCGGTGCGGGGGGTGCGGCCGGTGGCAACGAGGACGCGTTCACCGGTAGCTACTTTCCCGGTGCGGGTGAGGACTCGGACCAGGTCGTCGTGTGGGGTGATCGTTGCGGCGCGGTCGCCTATGACGGTGATTCCGTCGGTCAGGAAGGCTTTGCGGAGCTCGGAGGAGAGTTCTGGTTCGGCGTGCGGGGCGAGCCGGCCGATGATGGTGACCTCGACCCCGAGCCGGGCGAACAGCTGGGCCTGTTCGAGGCCGACGAATCCGCCGCCGATCACCACGAGCGAAGCGGGCAGCTCGGTGAGTTCCATCGCCGTGGTCGACGTGAGGTAATCGATCTGCTCGAGGCCGGGGATCGTTGGGATGGTCGGTTCGGCGCCGGTGGCGATGAGATACGACTTGGCGCGAACCGGTCGTCCATCGACGAGCAGTGTTGAGGGATCGGTGAATGTTGCGGTGCCGGGGAGGATGTCGAACCCGTAGGCGGCGGCGATGTCGGCGTACTTGGTCTGGCGGAGCATGCCGACCAGCTCATCCTTCTGCTGCACGAGCGCGCCGAGGTCGACGGCCCCAGCGGAGGTGGCGGCGCCGGGGAACGGGTTCGTGAGCGCGGCGTGGCGGGTGTGCGCGGCCGCGAGGAGGGTCTTGGAGGGCACGCAACCCACGTTCACGCAGGTGCCACCGAGCGTGCCCGATTCGATGGCGACCACGCTCGCCCCCTCGAGTCGGGCGTGGATCGCCGCGGACATCGCCGCGCCGCCCGTCCCGACCACCGCAAGATCGAACTCGTTGTGCTGAGTCATGATGCCTCCTCGGGTGGACCGGGCCGCACGTGCGGCCCTATGCGACAGAATGGACCTTCAAGCATGCTTGAAGGTCAAACTGACGGTGGAGGTGTCACGATGCGGATCGGAGAACTCGCGGAGAAGGCGAGGACGAGACCGTCGACGCTGCGGTACTACGAGGAGCGCGGGCTGCTGCAACCGCCGGAGCGCACCCCGGCCGGGTACCGCAGCTATGGTGACGAGACGGTGCAGCGGCTCGAGTTCATCGATCGGGCTCGCGCGGCGGGGCTCACCCTTGCGCAGACCGCGGAGATCCTCGATGTTCGCGACACGGGTGGTTCGCCGTGCGCTCACGTGCTGGATCTCCTTGACCGCCGGCTCGTGGAGATTGATGAGCAGCTCGAGCAGCTGCGCGCCCTACGAGGGAGCATCGTCGAGCTTCGGGCGCACGCGACGGCAACGGCGTCCGAAGCCTGCACGCCGGAGTCCATCTGCCGCTACCTCTGATGACTTTCGGATCGCTACTGCCGCTGACGGGTGTGGTTGAGGCGGTACGAGGTGGTGCCGGTTTCGATGATGGTGCCGTTGAACGTGAGCCGGTCGACGATTGCCGCACACAGGCGCGGGTCAGTGAAGGTCTTCGTCCACCCGCTGAACGACTCGTTGGATGCGATCGCGACGGAGTTCTTCTCTTCCCGCTCTGTGAGGACCTGGAACAGGAGTTCGGCGCCGCGTCGGTCGAGTTCCATGTAGCCGAGCTCGTCGATCAGGAGCAGGTCAACGCGTCCGTACCGGTTGATGGTGCGGGTGAGTTGTTTCTCGTCGGCGGCTTCAACGAGCTCGTTCACGAGCTTCGTCGCCAGGGTGTACCGGACGCGGAAGCCCTTCTCTGCAGCGGCGGTGCCGAGGCCGATGAGGAGATGCGACTTCCCGGTGCCGGAGTCCCCGATCAGACACAGCGGATCGCCGCGGCGGATCCAGTCCCCGTTCGCGAGCGTATGGATCGTTGCAGGGTTGACGTTCGGATTCGCGTCGAAATCGAAGTCCCCGAGCCACTTGTTCCTCGGGAACCCGGCTGCCGACACGCGGCGGACAACGGACCGGCGGTCCCGGTCGTCGCACTCGGCGAGGAGGAGCTCGGCAAGGAACCCTTGGTAGGTCAGCTGCTCACGTTCCGCGGCCGTGATCGCTTCGTGCATCACCGCCCGCATGGTGGGTAAACGGAGCCTGCGGCAGGCTTGGTCAACTGCGGCCGCGGCGGCTTCTTCGGTCAGCCCGCGCTGCCGACGCAGGGTCGTGGTGACATTCGTGGGGTTGCTCATGATCCGGCGATTCCTTCTCTCTCATCGGTGACCGGCGGTTCTGGTTCGGAACGTCGGTTAAGGAGTTCGTCGTAGTGCGCGACGGATGGCAGTGGCCGCCGGTCGGCTGGGAGTCCGGCGATCACCGCGGCCGGATCCATGAGGCGACGCTGGGTCAGGCTGACAACTCGTTGCACGTCACGTCGTGGTTGTTCAACGCGATGACGGTCTGACTCGGGCCCGGCGGCGTGCAGTCGGGCTTCGACCGCGACGACGTCGGCGGACACCGCCCCGACCGTGAGGGCGGCACGGATCCCCGCGATCACGTCGACGGTTCGCATGGTCCTGTGGAGCAGGAGCACATCGATCAGAGCCCTTGTGCCGGCGCTGTCGCCATCGACCTTCCGCGCTTGCTGCCAGAACGCGTCATGCGCTTTCGTGAACACGCCGGCTTCGCGTGCACGGGCCAGCGCGGTGGACCCGGGCAACGCGCCGGGCTTGCGCCTGAGGACCTCGAGGTAGTGGTCAAGGTTGATCGACTCCCCGCCGCGGGCCACGACCCGCTCGTGCCGAGCGACCTCGGCGTGGCCGTCGAACACCACGAGTTCAGACGCCCGCAACGAGACCCGCACCTTCCGCCCGATCAGACGGGCGGGCACGGAGTACCTCGCCATCCGCACGGTGATCAGGCTCGAGCGGTCTACCCGCGGGTAGAGCACCAGGCCAGGATCGAACCGCTCGCCTGGCAATGGCGTAAGGCGGGCTTGTTCGTCGATGAAGTCTTGCCCGACAGTGCGGATCCGGGCTTAGCTCGCCGCGGCGACTCGTGCTTCTTCGTGCTCTTCTTGCTCACAGCTTCTCCCTCAGCTCGGCGGGAACCTTCAAGTGCTTCGGCAGCACCAGGCCCAGAGGCAGTGCGGCAGCGAACGCGCTGTCCTGAGACCCGTAAACGGGGCGCACGCGCAGGCGTGCGCCGGCCGCCAGGCTGTCGATCGCAGCTTTCGCGTCTTCGTACTTGGCAGGATCGGTGACGGTCGCGGTGATGAGCATGCCGAACTGGACCAGGCCGGCTCCGCTCGCCTCTTCGGTTGCGGTTGCGGCCGCGGCCCGCACAGCGAGGCTGTCGCGGGCGGCCGGCTTGTTCGTCGACGTCAACCGGAACTCGGCAGCGCGCAGATCCGCTTCAACGATCGCCGCGGCGCGCGCCGATTCGAGCGGCCGGTACAGGATCGACACCCGCTTGCGGGCAATCTCCTGGTGGGGGGCGAGCAGTTCGCGCAGCACTCCCGACTGGACGTTGCCGCGCGGTGCGCCCGTCATCGCCCAGGTGCAGGAGAACGCGGAATCGTGACGGTAGCCCGACCACGACGCCTCGGCCGCCGACGGTCCGACGTCCGGCCAGGTCAGCTCCGGCGTCTCGCCCTCGGCGTGCGCCTCGTCGATCAGCACTGCCGCGGCAGGATCGTAGGCAATACGGATCGCCTCGCACAGCGATTGCGCCGAGAGTGGGTTCGCAGCACCCGCTCCGGTCGCTTGCAGGCTGCCGGTGAGACCGGGCAGACGGGCGGCCAGCTCGTGCCCCATCTCGTCGTGCTTGCGCTTCTTCCCGCCGGCACGATGTGCCGCGCTCCACGTGAGCGTCACGTACGCTTTCACCGTCGACGAGCCCGACGGGTACGTGGCGATCACCTGGTGCAGCATCTCGCGCGCGAACTCGGGAGCGTCATCGTCGAGGTTCGTCAGCACCTCGCGGCGCAGCCGAGTGCCAGAGTCAGGGGCCGTCTCGATCGTCACGGATGCCGCCTCGATCCCAGGCGTATCGCCCAGGTTCGACAGCCAGTGCCCCCAGTCGGCCACCCATGCGTCGATCTGTTCCTGGTCGACGAGCGCGGCCCCGTCCGGCTCTGTGCCAATGACCACAGAGTACGAGCCCGTGGCAGGTGTGTAGAGCAACGCGAACGGGCGACCGTACGAATCGGTGTACTCATACAGTCGAGTCGCGGCCGCAAGGCCGGGGAGCTGATACGTGCCCCACAGCGCACGGCCGAGAGGCCCGCTGCGGTAGATGTTCGAGCCGTTCGACCGGGCTGCCCACCAGCCCACGCGCGCAGACCCACGAGACAGTGTGCTCTTGCCGTGAGCATCCTTGACGACCACCATCAACATAACGACCGCCAGCACCGCAAAGGCGATGACGCCTTCCAGGAGGCCGGCCGTCATGACGACGATGACAATGAGCATCAGGCCGCCGAGCAGGATCACCGTACCTACAGAGCCCAGCCCCAAGATGCCGGCACTGGTCGGCTTGCGCCAGTTGCCGTAGGTCCGCGGACCTCGATTCACTTCTGCGGTAGTCACGAACCGCTCCCTTCTGCAGTTGCTTGTTCGCCCAGATCCTTAGCTGCACCGGATGCAGCCTGACCAGCTTGTTTCGCGGCACCGAGTGCGGCACCGGCAGCCGCACCCCACGGGCCGCCTGCGGCACCCGCCGATGCTCCGGCAGCAACACCACCGCCGGCAGCCGCGCCGCCGGCAGCTGCGCCGCCCGCGGCAGCTCCGCCACCTGCGGCCGCTGCGCCTCCGCCCGCTGCGGCAGCGCCGCCACCGGCACCACCGCCTGTGGTCGCTGCACCGCCACCGCTCTTCGCAGCCGCGGTGCCAGCGCCCTGACTACCGGGCGACTGCTGCGGTGCGGACTGTGTAGCTCCCGTCGACATGGAGCTGCTACCCGTTGCACCCTGCGCGCCGTCTTCACCCTTCGAGCCGGCTAGCCGTCCGAGCTGCGCGGCACCCGTCGGGAGAGCCGCTGCGCCGCCCGCCATAGCAGCAGCGCCCATACCGGCACCGCCGGCAGCCATCGCGCCCACCATCGGCGTTACGAAGCGCATCAGGGCGGGCATCGCAAACAGCGCGAGCACCATCAAAATCATGCCCGTCAGAATCGACAACAAGCCGGTGCCGTCATCCTTGAACACGTCCGATCCGGTCAGGTAGAACGCCGTGGCATAGATGATCGCTGCGGCAGGTTTGTAGAGGATAAACGCGGCCAGCCATGCGATGCACTTCTTGAACCAGGTCTTACCCGATTCGGTGTTCGTGATCGAGGCCGCCAGCGGCAAGATCCCCGACAAGATCACGAGCATGCCGCCACGAGCGATCATCAAAATGATCTGCGTGATGGACGCGAAGATCGCGATAAGGCCTAGCAGGATGATGAGGATTGCTCCGAGCCCAGATCCTCCACCGAAGGCGAGCAGCGTTGTGACGCTGCGGCCGAAGCAGGCTCCGTCCTCAACAACGCTGCAGTCCAGCGACTTGTCGATGATCCACGCGGAGAAGCCGTCGGCGGCCGCCACCAGCAAGGCTGTGATAGTCACGCCCGCACCAGCAACAACGACAAGGGTAAGCAGGCTCCGCACCGTGTCCTTGCCCGGTTCGGCACGCTGTTCCCACACCATGCGGATACCGCCCAGGATGACCGACAGAACCGCGAACGCTCCGGTGTAGTACCAGAGCGCGGACTGTAGGAACATCACCGCGCCGCCGGCATTCGTTGGGCCATTCGGCAGCAACCCCGCGACGATCGACGAAGCTCCGCCCATCAGGACCACCGCCCCCAGGATCAGCCCGAGCTTGCCGAGTGACGCGAACCCTTCACCACGGCGCTGCTTGACCGCAATGAGAGCACCAAGAGCGAACAACGAGAGGACCGCGACCACAAGGCCGATCCAAAACACATACCCCATGACGAGGGTCAGGAACCCAGATCCCGCGCCTGCATCACCGGCCTGCACCGACGAAGAATCGCCCTCGCTGAACGTCAGAATCGGTGTACCAACGTTCACCCACATAGTGCCCAGCGAAGCAACAGCCTTACCGAGACCCTCCATGACAGCCGCCGCCATGTCTTCAAGAGCGCCACCCAGCAACTCCGAGATTGCATCTTGCGTGCATTTTCCGGGGTCGCTGAACAGTTCGATTGGGTTACAGGCCATGTGTAATCACTCCCTCCAGGCGATGTATCCGGCCAAATTTTTCAGGGGAACCACACTGATAGGTTCAGCCGAATCGGTACTGCTCTTCCAATCGCCTTCCGACCAAACCAGCTCATAGACGATTGAGGCCGTGCCTGTGCCGCTGCTACTTGAAACTTCAGTAGCGATGTCAACGCGAGCCGACTCGCCGTCATACGCGAGTAGCCTAAAACCGGCAATTTGCATACGGGTGTCGGTCTGCGATGAGCTGGTGTCGGTGTCCAAGCTCGGCCCGTCAGCGAGGAGCCGATCGCGGTACGCACCTGGTGCCAGGAAATAGTCGATCCACGCTGCTGTTGCCTGGGGGGTCTCCTGGGCAGCCACAGCGCTTGCAGCCGCGAATACCGCTCCCTCGGGTGAGCGCTGGAAGCAGTACTTGAAGCCTGATGAGTCGGTCTCTCCCGGCCCGTATTCATTTGAGACCGGGTAGGCGGTAGTGCCGCGGTAGAGCCATTCATCCGCGGTTGGTGCTTTACTCAGACGCGCCTCTTCGAGCACGTCTCCTTCGAGGCCGCAAACGCTACTGCCGCTCTCCACTCCCTCATCAGGAGCGGGAGCGGCAGTAGTCGCCGGCTTCGAGGGGTTTGAGTCAGCATCATCGTCACCGCCTAGCGTGAAGATAATCGAGAGCACGACGCCCGCGATCACCAGGAGCATGACCAGCGCTCCGGCCATCAGGAAGCTCGGTCGCGTCCAGGGGCTCTGCTGGGTTTCCTCGTTAGCCATGAGTCACGCCTTCCGATCAGGCACCCGAGAGGAAACCGACGAGAGCAACCGCGGCCGAGATGAGTACGACACCGCCAAGGATCATGCCGATCTTGCCGACATGCTCTCCGCCCTCTCCGCGGCGTGAGTTGAGACCCATCATGGCTCCGACGGCGAACAACGCGAGGATCGCGACGGCGAGGGCTACCCACTTGGCCCAGCCCATGATCGAGGTGAAGCCATCGGTGCCGGGAGGCTGCACGGGATCGGGGTTCGGCAGATCCGCCGGCAGCACTGCTGCGACTTCCACCGCTGTCTGAATGGCGGTCACAAGAACGCTCATCGTGTTTCCTTCTCTCAATTCGGGGTGCCGGCGGCACCAGTTTGGGTGAGCGTGGTCAGCTCGTCGACCATGCGACGAACCTCCCGCGGAGCGTTAGGAAGAGTGATGGGCTCCCCCAGACGCCACGATTCGATCCACGGCACCGACCAGGTGCGCGGAACACCCCCGCCGACCAGACGCGCGAAGTCGCGCAATGGTCGCGGGAGTCGGCCCGGTGCGTCGGCGACGATCGCCAGGCCGAGAACTTCAACATTCGGCACCAAGCCGGCAGCCCACTGGGTTGCCGCTGCCTGTGCCGCTTGCAGCCCACTCATCGACGAGCGGGCCACCAGTACGACGCGCGTAGGTGTCGGCGAGGCCGCGTGCGGCCACATGTGGCTGGCAGCGGGCCAGCTCGGTACGAGCTGCGACAGGCTCGACTCTCCTGATCCCCCATGCACGCCCAGCCAGCACAACGTAGCCAGCGGTGCGCGGTCGACTACGGGGATCTGCACAGCCGGCGTGGGGATGCCACGCTGCGGTGCTGTCGGGCCAGGGGGCTGCTCCACCGGCCCCACAGCTACAGGCGTCGCCGTAGGCTCAGGGTTCGCGGGTCGCGATACCCACGGATTTACTCCATCGGTCAAGACAACTCCTTGGATAATGGTATTGAGATCATTCTCAAGTCTACCATTATATAGGGTCAATTGGGGTAAGTATGCGTAAAATGATGCAAAATTATACAGATTATCGAACTTGGTGTAATCTGGTGCTATGCACAGAAGGTGGATGGCGATGAGCGCGGCGGCATCTGACGCGCTTGACGCGCTGTTCGCAGATAAACCCGAGACGCTGACCGTTGCCGAGGTGTCGACCTTGCTGCGCAAGACGACAACCGGGGTCTATGGCATGTGCAGGGCCGGCAAACTGCCGGCCTACCAAGTCGCCGGCCACTGGCTGATCCTCCGAGACGCGCTCAAAGAACAGATGCGTCAAGGGGCCTCAATCGGCCAGGCGGACGAAGAAGAGGAACCCCAAGAATAGGAGACAGTATGCGGCGGAGTGTACTTGCGGCGGCGCTGATGCTTAGTGCCGTACTCGTGACAGGGTGCGCGGGCGACTCAAAACCCGCAGATACCACTCCGTCGCCTAGTGCAAACGCGCACGCACAGGAGCAGTTCGAGGACGGGCACAGGCCGATCCCCTCGCCATCCTGGGAGGAATCGGACCGGGCCGCCGCGATCGTCGCAGCGGAAACCGCGATGCGCACGTATGCACGGCCCACCATCACCCAGGAGGAGTGGTGGGCCGGTATAGAGCCGCTGCTGAACCAGCAGGCCAGTCTCGACTACGCGTACGTGCAGCCTCAGTCCATTCCGGCAACCAAGGTGACCGGGCCAGGCTCCATCACAGATGATGAGAGCGCCCTGGTCGTGTTCGTCGACGTGCCCACGGATGCCGGTACGTACAACATCATCTTGAACCGCGACGGCGCAGGGGAACCGTGGCTCGTCGCCCGGTTCGTTCCCCCAGAGTCAGCGGGGAACTGATGGCCGGCGACAGTCAGAAGAAACTCGGCCCCATCGCGATTCTCACGGTGCCACTGTTCATCGTGGCACTTGTGTTCACCGTTGTTCTGACGGGCAGCGCTGCAAACTGCAACCCGTCGGGATCCGGCGGCGACAGCGTATCTGTCGACCCGGATAGTGTGCCCGACATCAACATCGGCAGCTACGGTCACGAACAACTCGTCAACGCCGCCCATATCATCACAGCCGGCGAAGACCTCGGCCTGAACGCCCGAGACCAGACCATCGGTGTCATGACCGCAATGGGCGAGTCGAGCCTGACCAACATTGACTATGGTGACTGGGAAACTGGCGGGGTTACTAACCCTGATGGTTCCGCAACCACGTCAATAGGGCTGTTCCAGCAGCAGGCTGGGTGGGGATCAGCCGAAGATCGGATGGACCCGTACAAGAGCGCCACCATGTTCTTCGAAGCGATGGTCAGGAATGTGCCCGAGGCGGAACGCGAAAGCCTCGCGCCGACGATCGTCGCTCACCGCACGCAGATCAACGCTGACCCATACCACTACGAAAAATACTGGGACACGGCCGTGCAGATCGTCGAGGAGCTGTCCGGCAAGACCACCCAGCTCGGCGCGGGCGGCGCAACCTGCAAAGACGACACTACGCCAGGACACGTCGGCAAGGACGGCTGGGCAAGCCCCGGAGACGGGCCGATCAACGACCGATACGGACCCCGAGCCGCAATCCCCGGAGTGATCGGCGCAGGATTCCACACAGGTCTCGATCTCGAAGCTGGCGGTTGCTACGGTCCGATTTGGGCCGCCCACGACGGCACCGTCAGCAACGTCTTTATCGACTCGTATAGCAACTGGTTCCTCATCGTCGACCACGGCGGAGGCGTCATGACGCACTACGTCCACATGTACGCCGATGGGCTGATCGCGAAAACTGGCGACAAAGTAAAAGCCGGCGAACAGATCGCCCGCACCGGATCGAGCGGCGCAAGCTCCGGCTGCCACCTCCACTTCGAGGTGCAGATCGACGGCGAATTCACTGACCCCGAACCGTTCCTCGCCGAACGCGGAATCACTTACTAGGAGAAGGAGATCCCCCATGAGCACAGACACCACGGCCGCATGGCCCCGCGTCGCTGCCGTCATCAAGGACGACGGCAGCGGAGAGGTCAACATCAGCGGGAAAACGCACCCGGTACAGGCCGAAGACCTCCCCGGAGCTCGAGCTGCAGTCGTCGAGCTCGTCGCTGAAACAGCCGACAAGCTCGGCCGCAGCGTCCGCGCCACAATGACTGACCCCGACGGCGATTGGCCCGTCATTATCGCCGCAGACGGCACCGTCGAAGCCGACGACAGCGCACCCGCGCGCCCGCGTGAGCGCGACGCCGAGGACGACGAACCAGCGTCAGCCGAAGATCCCGCGATCGCCACAGACACTCCGGCGGCCGCCGCCGTCGTGCCGTCTCCCGGCCATGCCGAAGTGCCGGCGATCGCCACGGCGACGTCGACGTCGGCCACCAGGCGCGAGGCCCGCCAGTCGTTCCTCACTCAGGAGCAGACCGAGGAGCCGGCAACTCGCGGATGGCGCGGTGCTCTCTCCCGCGTCGGGCTCCGCATGAGCCCGAGCGACGCCGAGCGCGCCGAGCGCGCCGACGTCCACGAGGTAAGCCAACACTGGCCAGGACCCCGCACAATCGCCATCGTCAACGCGAAGGGAGGGGCCGGCAAGACGCCCTCAACTGTTTTGCTTGCCGCAGTTTTCGCACGTTACGGCGGTGCCGGTGTCCTCACATGGGATAACAACCAAACGAGGGGCACACTCGGATGGCGGACCGAGCAAGGGCCGCACGAGGCTACGTTGCTTGACCTTCTCCCCCAAACTGACCGGCTCCTGAGCACGGGTGCTCAGTCAGCCGACCTCGCCCACTTCGTGCACCACCAGACGCGCGACCGCTACGACGTGCTGCGCTCAAAGCCGATGGAGCTGGCAAGCGCGCAGCGCGTCGACGCCGCCGACGTCGACGCCATCCACCAGGTAGCCAGCAAGTATTACCGGCTGATCTTCATCGACAGCGGCAACGACGAGTCAGACCCGATGTGGCGGCGCATGATCGACCACACCGACCAACTCGTGGTCGCGACCACGACCCGCGACGACCACGCAGAGGCCGGCGCGCTTCTCCTCGAAGCCCTCGCCGAACGCGACGAGCACACCGCGCAGCTCACCAAAAACGCTGTTGTCGTTGTGAACCAGGCAGACCCCAAGGCCAACAACGCCGCCCGCGTCGCAGACGGCTACCGCGCGATCGCACGCGACGCCATCACGATCCCCCACGACCCGGCAATGATCGACGGGGTACTGCGATACGGCTCCCTCCGACCCGCGACACAGCGCGCCTGGCTCGCCGCCGGAGCCGCCGTCGCACGCGGACTATGACCACCCCCGATAAGACCCACCGGGTTGCGGACTGGCCGCGCATCAGCGCGACCGTCCGCCCCGATGGGGCCGGTGTGCTCACCATCAACAAGACCGATCGACTCTGCCACGCTGCCAGCGTCGACGAACTGCGCACCGGCATGATCGCCCGCTGCGCAGTGATCGCGCAGCAGCTCCGACGCCCCGTACGGTTCGAGGTCACCGACGACACCCAAACATGGCAGCTCGCCATCCGGCCAGAGGGCTACGTGCAGCTCATCGACGACGCCGGCAAGATCCCGCCCGCATACGGGCTCACCGTCCACAACGGCCCCTGCCGAGTCTGCCGGCACACCCAGCCCATCACCGCGGCAAAGTGCGAGCAATGCGGCATCGCTGGCCCACATCGCGTCGACGTACAGGTAGTCGGCCCACCCGCAGAACACGCCATCGAGCAGACGCCGCCCACAGGCACGCCAGCGCCGGCCACCCGGCTGACGCTGCGCCTCTTCCTCAGCACAGCCCACGAACCCATCGACGTCGACAGCGCTGCAATCGGTCGACGGCCCGAGCCCGTCGACGGCCGTCGACCCATCGCCCTACACAGCCCCGGCCGCATGCTCTCCCGCACCCATGCACTCGTCGACGTCAGCGACGCAGGCCAGATCCTCGTCACCGACCACCACAGCGGCAACGGCGTACAGACCGCCACCGAGCCGCCCATGATCTTCCAGCCCGGACGCCCCTACATCGTCCAACCAGGAACCACGCTCGTGCTCGGTGACGTCACATGCAGAATTGAGCTGCATTAATGTAGATCAACACGCCGGGCGCTCAATCTATGTAGATGTAGGCGCATCGGGGTAGTGTGGGTGCATGGCCAGTCAACAGTACCGACGCCCAAGGGGTACGCCGAAGGTTGCTCTCAACCTTTTCGTTGCCCCTGAGGTGAAGGAACTCATCGACACCTACTCGAAGAGCGCAAACGCCCCTATCTGGGCAATTGTTGAGGCAGCGATCCGGTCCGGCAAACCCGGTCCCGATGGCATTCCCGAAGGCTGGGATCTGCCGGTTGACGGCGACGCCCTGCCGGGTCTGCGACGGCCGCGTACAGTGACCGTTGCTCACGATAGCGATACGGAAGGCGGTTCTATCTCGAAGACCGCATAAATGAACGATCCCCCACTCCGGGGAGTGGGGGATCGGAAGTCAGTACCTGAGCCGCAGAAGTTTGGCGACAGAAACGGATCAGGTGATTCAAAAGCCCCGAGGGGCTTTTGCCTGCCTTGTAGGAGGTGCGTTAATCATATCATTAGAGCCAGCTAACCGTACGTGTACGCCTATCGGCGTGGCGTGGGCGCTCACTGCTGAGCTGAGCCCGCGCCCCCGTGTGCGCGTCGCTGTCGAAGACGTCGAGGGCACGACCCTGAACCTCTACGCCTCCACCGCGGCGATCACCGGCCCTGCCCCCGCAGGACCGTGGGCAGTTATGCTCGCCGACCGAGACGGTCAATTCCACCTGATCGCGTTCGACCTCGACGCGAAAGCAGGCTCGTCCGCGGCCGCCGAAGACGCCCACACCATCTCCGAATACCTCACACAGTTCGGCATCGAGCACGTGATTTGCGAGTCCGGGCCGACCGGCGGCCGACACGTATGGATCGCACTCGCCGAGCCCGCAGACGCGCAGCTCGTGAAAGACCTCGGCATCTCATTCGCACGCGCCTGCCCGAGCCTGGACCGCACGCCCATCAGTAACCCGTCGACGGGCTCGGTGCGCCCCCCAGGAGCACCCCACCGACTCGGCGGGCACTCCCACGTGCTCAGCGGCGACGTCGCCACGCTCACCACGCCGACAACTACGCCAGCGCAGCTCGTGCAGCTCGCCTCACAGCTCAACACCGACTACCCGACCGACAGCAGCGCCGCTGCCCGCCCGGAAGCCGGCCCGCTACCCGTCGACGAGACCGGGCAGGTGTACCTCCCCGGCCCACGCCGGCCCCTGCCGGCCGGAAGCGCCGAAGCCCTGCACCAGGACGTCACCCGCGACACAGACGCCTCAGCAGTGCTCTGGCGCGTACTCATCGGTGCCGCTGCCGCGCGCTGGCGCTACGCCGACGTCGCAGCACTCCTGCCCACAGCTCCCGGCCTAGAGCACGCCCGCACTGAGCGCCGCAGCAAGGGCTCCGCGCAGCGCCGCCCCCGCCCCGTACACGGCTCGCACTCCTCACAAGGCGTCCTCCGCGCCCAGTGGACCCGCGCAGTGCGCCGCGTGGCCACGACTCCCCGCCAGGTCGGAGAAGACCCCACGTTCGAGCCACGCGCCCAGGCGATCGCCGAGCACGTCGACCAGGTGCAGACACGCGCCGATGCCTCCGTAGGACGCTGGACGCGCGGCGGCGGCCCCTCAGACCGCCGCATCCTCGATACCCTCTGCCTCCTCGCTCTACAGGCCGTCAGCGCCTCTGTGGAGGCCGATACCCGCCGCCTCGCTGTCCTGGCAGGCGTCGGCCGAGAAACCGCGCGCACTGCGCTTCTGCGCCTCGCGGAAAGCGGATGGATCACCCGCACTCTCGGCGCCGATGGCCCCAACGGAGCGCACTGGACCATCGACCCCCAGAACGCTATCCACAGCCCCTTAGACACCGCCCGGTCACAAGCGGGCGCACGCCCCGCAGGGGCGGCGGCCGCACACCGGGATCTACTCATCACGACCTTGACCACCCGACTGCAGCACTCTCGACACGACGTATTCACCTGCACTCGGGCTCTCGGACTCCACGCTGGAAACACCTATGCTCGGCTCTCCCTCCCCCTCACACTGGAAGACATAGCCCTGGCCACCGCCCAAACCATGCTCAGTGCTCAGCGCACCCTCCACCGTCTCGCCTCATACGGACTCGTACGCCTCACCCGTGCCGGCTGGACGTCAACTCACCCCGACGAGCGCGACCGCGTAGCCGTGCAGCTCGGTGTCCACGGCCGCCTGGCTGCACGCGCCGACGCCTACACCGTCGAGCGCGTGCATTGGGGATGGTGGCAAGCAGAAGTGCTCAGACTCAGCAGCCCCGGCAAGAACGCGAACAAACGCCCCGCCAGGCACGAACAGCAAGCATTCGTACTCGGCCGCGCATGGGATCGCTACCCCGCCTACCCCCGCACCGCCGACGGCCGCCCCGATCACGAAGCCGCCAAAATCGCCATCCGAACCGGCCTACTCCCCCAGTTCTACGAACTCGCCGCATAACCCTGCCCTGCACAGCTCCACCGCAACCAAACCCCATCTGAGGGCAAGGGGTTCGCTTGCGAAACCCGCGGCAGCCCCACCGCACCCGTTGTCGTGCGCCAACACGTGGACGGCTGCACGCACCCGACCACCTGGTGACGACGACTGTTCGGCTCGCCCGCCGCACAATGGGCACAGCTCAGCTATCGCAGGGCTGACCTGCACCCAGTGTGGACGGCCGAGCATCGTCATGGTCGGCCGCAGGCCTCCCCCCAGCAGCTCGTCGAGCTGCACCGGCCGCATCCGCGGCCGACGGCCGGCGACCGAGGCCGGCCGATTCGAGCAGGCCGCTGCGCGGCCGCACTCCCCCGCGCTGACGCGCTCATTCTTTTGCCGTTGATGCCTTCGGCAGCATAGCGACCGCTCTGCTTCTCGCATCCGTCCGGTCACCCGCTGCGCGGCCTCCCTTGACGCGCCGGCCTCGCCCGTCTCTCGCTGCGCTCGGCCGTGCGGGTTCGTCACTACGGTTGCGCTCCGCGGCCGCGCTCGCGCTGGCACAGGGTGCCATCAACGGCAAAAAGAAATCGAGGGAGAACCGGGAACACCCGACAAGCCCACCAAATAGAGGCATTATCCCTAATAGAGACAATGGAGACATTGACATGCTGACCATCACCCACACGCACGAAGCCGGAACCATCATCGAGGGCACCGAGCGCGGCGACGGCACCGCGCAGATCCTCAAAGCGAACGGATGGCGCTGGGGCCGCAGCATCTCCGCCTGGTACGTGCCGCACAGCCGCGACCGCCTGCCCAAGGATTACGTCATCACCCGCACCGCCTCAGCCCTCGAAACCGCAGGCTACGCGCTGGCCCTCGAAATCGACCGCACCACCCGCAGCGCCGGAGAGGTCGAAGCAGGCAAGGCCATGCGCCAGGCCAACCGCGCCGACGCGCTCGAAGCGAAGGCGCTGCGCAAGAGCGCAGACGCACAGCAGGCATGGAACCGGGCAGACGCGGCCGGTAACGCGCTCCCCGAGGGCGGCGAGCCCATCAAGATCGGCCACCACTCCGAGCAGCGCCACCGCAACGCCATCGAGACGGCACACCGCCGCATGGGGCAGGCCATCGCAGCCGACGCCGAGGCCGAGGAAACCGCACGGCGCGCACGCGTCGCGGCCGCCACCACGAGCGCCCGCTACAAGCCCGTGACCGTCGCGAACCGCATCGAGAAAATTACCGCCGACATTCGCCGAGTCGAGCGCAGCATCTCGGCCGACGTCTACGACCGCGAAACCGGCTACAAGCCCGCCACCGCAGAGCAGCAGGCCAAGCGCGCCGAGCACTACGCGCCCCAGCTCGCCGAGCTGCGCGACCAGCTCGCCTACTGGCAGCAGATCCGCGCCGACCAGATCGCCACCGGCCAGGCCACCAACTACAGCCGCGAGACCGTCAAGAAAGGCGACGCCGTGAAGATCCGCGGCACCTGGTCACTCGTGCAGCGCGCCAACCCCAAGACCGTACGAATCCAGGTCGAAGCCGGATGGGATCTGGCCTACGCCTGGGCCGAGGTGCAGGACCACCGCCACGCCGCAGAATAGAGGCATTATCCCTATAAGAGGTATTAGAGGTATTAGGGGCATAGGGGCCGCGCGCAGAGCGTGGCCCCAGCCGCGCCCCGATAGGGCGCGGCGCGAGGGTGCGACCCCCTCGCGCTCCCCCAGTTCGAGCCGACGGAGCGGCCCGAGCCAGACGCCGGCCGGCAAGCCGGCCGCAGTAGGCGCAAGCGCCCAATTTATTGCCGTTGATGCCTTCGGCACTGTAGCAACCGCTCCGCTGCGCGCATCCGTCCGGGCGGTCGCTGCGCGGCCTTCCTAGACGCGCCGGCCTCACCCGTCTCTCGCTCCGCTCGGCCGTGCAGGACCAGCACTACTCCTGCACTCCGCTACTGCGCTCGCTGTGGCACTACGTGCCATCAACGGCAAAAAAATGAGAGGGAGAGAGAACATGGCAACCACCTACATCTGCAAGAGCTGCGCCGGACTGGCACCCGTTGGAATCGGCTACGCGGCCGAGGGCACCGCCGCCGAGGCGCAGCAGTGCGCCGAGCGGATCGCGTGCGAGTGCGGCCAGAGCCGAACCGCGAACGCTTGGGCCGTGCTCAACTGCCCATGCACCCGCATTCTTGGCCTGTACTCGATCGAGGAAGCAGCGACGGCCGCCGCCGAATGGTTCGGCTCGTGCAGCTTCGCCTACCGACTGGACGACGCCGAGCGTGACCGGCTCATCGCCGCCTAACTAGACCTATAAACCCTATAAGACCTAACGAAAGGTAAGACCATGAAGCCCACCCGAGTTATCCCGTTCGACACCGCACACATCGCCGGAGCTGACGAGTTCCACCGCTCGACCGCCGAACAGTTCCGCCAGGCAATCGGCCCCGGCGTGTTTATGTCGCTTGGTGCAAGCCAGCTCGCAGCAGTGCCCGGCCGCTACGACCGCGGCGGCCTACTGTTCACCGCCCGCATCCTTCCATTCACGCGAACCGGCGACCGCTACGCGGCCGCTCGCAACATGGCCGTGCTCGTGAGTACGACCCCGCTCGATGAAATCGAAATCGAGGTGCGCGAGTACGCCCGCGGCATCGAGCACGCGAAGATCGAAGGCGTCTACATTGACCAGCTCGCCCGCGTCCTGCTCGCCCTGGACTACGACGGCACCGAGGCACTGAACCCCCGCTACTGGCAGCAATAGACCTATAAGGGCTATTAGAGCCAGTCGCAGCCCGCCGCCAGCTCGGCGGCGGGCGAAGGGGTCACCCCCTCGCGCTCCCCCCGCCGGTCGCATCCGCGACCGGGGCCGCCGACAGAGGGCGGCCATGCGTCGGCCGCTGCGCGGCCGCCCTCATTTCAGCTATCGCATTTTCTTGCCGTGAAGCCTTCGGCAGCATACGTTCGCTCCACCTATGCGCAAGTGCTTTCGCGGCATATCCTCGCTCGCTGCGCTCGCTCCGGTATTCCACGGTCACTTGCACTCCGGCTGCGCTCTCTGCGCGGCACATTCGTGCCTTCACGGCAAAAAAACGTGAGGGGTAGTTGGTAGTCCGAGACACCGGGAGGTTCATCATGGCACGCACGATCAAGACCCAGAAGACCGCAGAGCAGCGCCGCGCCGAGGCCGACGCCCTGCACGAGTCCATCGCTCAGCAGGTAGAGCAGCTGCGCGACTCCGACGCCTGGCAGCGATTCCTCGACTTCGCCCGTTCGTTTCACTCCTACAGCTTGAACAATGTGCTGTTGATCCTCTCGCAGATGCCGACCGCGACCCGCGTAGCCGGGTTCCGCAAGTGGCAGCAGCTCGGCCGCCAGGTGCGCAAGGGAGAGCGCAGCCTGAAAATCTTCGGGTTCCGTGAGCGTAAGGCCAAGGCCGACGAAGAGAACGAAGACGGCACGCTCGACCAGCTCGACACAGGCGAGCGCGTCGTGCGCTACTTCCCGATGCTCAGCGTGTTCGACATGAGCCAGACCGACCCCACCGACGAATGGATCGACCCGAACCCCGCGCAGCGGCTCGACGGAAACGACGAGGCCGGAATCTACGCCGCCACCGCCGACTACCTCACCGCCCAGGGCTGGACAGTCACCCGTGAGACGATCCCCGGCGAAACCAACGGATACACCACGACAGACGGCACCAAGCGCGTAGTCGTAGACGCAGCGCTCAGCGACGCGCAGGCCGCTAAGACGATCCTGCACGAGGCCGCGCACGTCATCCTGCACAGCTCGGAGGATCACGCCGAGTACGTCGCGCACCGAGGCTTGAAAGAGTGCGAGGCGGAAAGCGTCGCCTACATCGTCGCCGGGATCATCGGCCTTGACACGAGCGCCTACAGCGTCGGCTACGTGGCCGGATGGATCGGAGACGACACCGACACCATCAAGCAGACCGCCGCAAACGTGCTGCGCGCTGCGCACACCATCGCAGACGCGATCACCGAGGCCGACGAAGAGCAGGAAGCCAAGGCCGCCTAAATAGGCCTATAAGACCTATAAGGGATGCCCGAGCAGCCCGCCGCCAGCCAGGCGGCGGGCGAGGGGGTGCCCTCGCGCTCCCCACCACATCGACGGCCGCAAGCGGCCGCAGGGCTTGAACGCTTCGCGTTTCTTGCCGTGAAGCCTGGCGGCACACTACATTCGCTCCACCTACGCGCAAGTGCTTTCGCGGCATATCCTCGCTCGCTGCGCTCGCTCCGGTATTCCACGGTCACTTGCACTCCGGCATCGCTCATTACGAAGGCGTAAACGCCTTCACGGCAAAAAAACGAGAGGGAGAGAGACACCATGCAGAGCATCAGCACCATCACGACCATCGTTCCCATCGTGGATGACACCGAGATTCCGCGACAGCTTCGCAAGCTCGCAGAGCGCGACGAAGACCTGATGAGCTACGCCCGCAGCGGCTACCGGCTCGCAAGCACCGTGGCGATCACCGGCCCTGAGTTCGTCACGTTCGTAGACACGCTGACCCGTGACCCCGAGCACAGCTAAATAGACCTATTAGACCCAAAGGAGATAAAAGTATGTTCAAGTTCCGCTCGCAGCTCACTGCCGCCCAATGGGCGACGATCCGCGACCTATGCCTGCACGAGCGGCAGCGCCCAGCAGCGCAGCGGCAGGCATTCGGCAGCATTGAAATCATCGTCATCGAGGACGACTTGACCGTGGAGAGCATCACCGTGCACCCGGACGGCCGCGCCGAGAAGTCGGTACTCAACGGCATTGGGGAGGGCTGGACAGAAAGTCAGCTCGATCAGTCCGAAATGGAGTGGATCGAAACCTAGACACCATTA
Organism: Candidatus Leucobacter sulfamidivorax; assembly: GCA_016771945.1. Lineage (GTDB taxonomy): Bacteria > Actinomycetota > Actinomycetes > Actinomycetales > Microbacteriaceae > Leucobacter > Leucobacter sulfamidivorax. The sequence continues at coordinate 39,464 of QZLF01000005.1, read as the reverse complement.
GACCTATTAGGTACAATAGACCTATAAACCCCATAACCCCGAAACCGAACCGAGAGGTTGCACCCATGACCATCACCGCCGAGCACCTGACCATCACTCTCGAAGACGGCCGCGAGCTGACCGGCCGAACCCCCGTCGAGCTGGCGCACAAGTGGGCAGAGACCGAGCACGGCGAAGAGTGGCAGCAGCTCAGCGCCGCAAAGCAGAGCATCGAAATCACCGCGGCGCTCGATGCGCTCAACAGGGCAGCGCAGGAGTGCAGCGAATGAGTGCCCGCCGCCCGCGGCCGTTCGGCCGCGGGCACCAGGCGGCAGCGCCTAAGCGCTGCACCGGCCGCATCCGCGACCGGTGCAGCCGACAGAGGGCGGCCATGCGTCGGCCGCTGCGCGGCCGCCCCTCTTTCAAATCGTATTTTGCCGTGAAGCCTGCGGCATTCTACGTTCGCTCCACCTACACGCAAGTGCTTTCGCGGCATATCCTCGCGTCTCTCGCTGGCGCTCGGCCGCTCCGGTATTCCACGGTCACTTGCCCTCCGGCTGCGCTCGCTACGAAGGCACATGGTGCCTTCACGGCAAAAAAACGTGGGGGGAGTGTCAGAGGGAACCGAGGCACTGGGCAGGAAAGGAACCGATCATGAGCTTTACAGTCACCGTCTACAGCAAGCCGAGCTGCGTGCAGTGCAACGCGACCTATCGGGCGCTCGATAACAAGGGCATCAACTACCAGGTGATCGACGTGACCGCCGACGATGCGGCCGCCGAGTACGTCAAGGGGCTGGGCTACATGCAGGCACCCGTCGTCGTCACCGATGACGAGCACTGGTCAGGCTTTCGCCCCGACAAGATCGAAGCGCTCTCGCAGCGACTCACTGACACCGCGGAATAGACCCATAAGACCCATAAGGGGGAAATATCATGCTGACCAAAGAAGAGCGCGCCGCGTGGATCGCGAAGCGCGAGGCCGAGCACCAGAAGATCAAAGACCGCATCCGTGCAGCCGGGATCAAGTACCCGCTGGGCTGGGATGAAATGGGATCGAGTGAGAAAGATATGTGGGAAGACCGCATGATCCGCTCTATCGACCGGCTCGAAGGGAAGAGCAAGTGAGGGCGGGCGCGCTGCGCACGATCCTTGCAGGTGTGCTCGCAATCGCAAGTGCCACCGGCCTACAGAGCTGCACCGAGACGAGCGCGGCCGACGCCGAGCTGCTGCCCGCTGAGAGCGCACAAGTGATCGCCGTAGTGGACGGCGACACCATCGACGTGCAGACGGCCGGGGGAGAGGCGCGCGTGCGCCTCATCGGCCTCGATACACCCGAAATCAACCGTGACGGCGGGCAGGATGACTGCTACGCGCAAGAGGCGCGCGACGAGCTGAACACAATGGTCTACGGGCAGGCGGTCGAGCTGCGCGCCGATCCTACTCAGGATGACACCGACCGCTACGGGCGACTGCTGCGCCACGTCTACATCGACGGGCAGAGCGCAGCCGTCGTGCTGCTCGAAGCAGGAGCCGCGCACGAGTACACCTACGATGCGCCCTACATCGGCCAGGCCGAGCACCGCGACGCAGAGCGCGCAGCGCAGGCCGACGCGCTGGGAATGTGGGGGAGCTGCACCGGGTAATCTGCCGAAACCATAGACACGACTAGACCTATTAGGTACAATAGACCTATAAACCCCATAATCCCGAATACCGAACCGAGAGGAAAGATCATGACCACCTTCATCAGCTTCACCGGGAACCTGGCCAAGGCACCCGAGCTGCGCACCGACAAGAACGGCCGCCCCTACACCTTCGCTCGCGTCATCCGCACGGATCGCGTGAACAAGGGCGGTGAGTTCGAGGACGGCGGCACCGAGGGTTACGACGTTGCAGTCTGGGGAGCCGACGCCGAGGCGCTGTGCGACCTCGCTGAGCGTTGCGGGAACGTGCGCGTGAACGTCGCGGGCGAAGAGCTGCTGGACACCTACACGAACGACGAGGGCAACACCCGCACCGTTCGCAAGGTGCTCGATGCAGAAGTGACCGTGAGCCTTCGCGGGCAGACCGTCACCGTCGAGCGCCGGAACTAGACCGCCGAGATAGTGGGCTGCCAAGGTGCAGCCCACTATCTGCCCCCAATAGGGGTATTAGTACCATTAGACCTGAAAGAAGGGCACCATGATTCTTGCGTATTGCAACCAGAAGGGCGGAGTGGGGAAGTCCACCACCGTCTACCACCACGCCCGCGCCGCGATCCTCGACGGACAGCGCGTGCTTGTGATCGACGCCGACCCGCAGGGGAACATCACCAGCGTTCTCACCGAAGACATGCAAGAGGGCGACGTCGGAGTGGCAGACGCGCTCAGCAGCCGCAGCGAAGACACGCTGGCCGACGTGCTCGTGCCCGGTATCTGGGAAGGCCTCACAGTCGCGCCGACCGTGGGCGACAACCTGGCCGACGTGCGAAACGAACTCGTTATCTCATCGGAGCCAGGCCGCGAATCGCGGCTGCGCGCGCAGCTCGCCGCGATCCAGGCCGAATATGACCTGGTGCTCATCGACTGTGGCCCCGCTATCGACCCGCTAACGATCAGCGCACTCACGGCCGCCGAGGCAGTCGTGATCGTCTCACAGTCGAAGCTGTGGAGCGTCAACGGCCTCGCGAAGCTCATGACCACCGTGAGTCAGGTGCGCGAGCACTATAACCCGCAGCTCACGGTCGCCGGTCTGGTGCTCAACGCGCACGAGGCGCACACACTCGCAGGAGGCTACTGGGCCGACGAGCTGACGGCGGCCGCCGAGGCCGCACAGCTCCCGATTCTTACCCCACCCGTGCCGAAGCGGCAGGCAATCGCAGATGCCACCGAGACGGCCCGCGGCTTGGACGAAGGCGACGCGCAGGCGCGCGACCTCGCCGCGATCTACGCCGCACACATCGACCAGCTCATGAAGGGAACTGCTCATGTCTAAGAAACCCGAACGCCGACGCTCACAACTCGGCGGCCTGTCGCCCGTAGCGCCGATGAGCGGCCGCGTTGAGACGGCACAGCCGGCCCCTGAGAGAACAGCACCCGCAGCGGCCGCGCCCGCTGCGCCAAAGCGCACCGTGGCGGCCGCCAGCTCGAAGCCTGGCACCCGCACGAAGATGGGCTATTACGCGGCCCCGGAGGATAGCGAACGCATCCGTGCAGCGTTCATTGCAGCGAGGAACGCAGGGCGGCCGTATCGGTCACTCTCTGACTTCCAGCTCGAAGCAATTCTCGACAAGGTAGTGCAGCTCGAAGCCGAGCTGAACGGCGGCCGACCGTTCGAGGGCGCACCCGCGCACAGCCTGTCACCCGGCCGCCCGATGGAGTAGGGGAGTAACCACAATGGCAATCAACGAGGAACAGCGGCAGCTCGAAATCGCCGCCGAGGTCGAAGAGCTGGCGCGTGCGCTCGCGCACTCAACCCGTGACGTACCGCACCCGCGCGACTCATACCGGCTGCTCGGTGAGCTGGGCGCGACTATCGACCACCTGGCGCAGGTGATCGACCAGCTCGGCAAGTGGCACAGCCGCACCGAGGACGGCACGCACTACGACGGCGAAGACGGCGACGGCACCGGCAGCGCCCGTGCGGCCGCTGACGAGCTGACCACCGCAGCAAACATGCTCAGGCTGGCATCGAGTCACGTTCACCGGGCACACGGCCATAACGGCGTCGTGCGTTGGTATCAGGAGCCGCAGGAGAGCTGATGAGCGCGCTACAGATCATCGGCTCTGTTGCAAAGATTGGCGGCAGTCAGAGGTAGGCTGTCGCTCTGCGCCGATCAGGCGGCTGCTGCGAAATGGTGGTTGAGCATGCCCATGGCCTCCGTCAGCGCCGAGGGCCCAATGCCAAAAGCTCTCTCCACAAGGCGCACCTCGCCCCTGATGCCGGGCTGCAGGCACCAGGGGCGAGCCTGTCCTTTGCGCAGGGCTCGCATGACTTCGAATCCCTTGATCGTGGCATAGGCCGTGGGGATCGATTTGAAACCGCGCACCGGCTTGATCAGTATCTTGAGCTTTCCGTGATCGGCCTCGATCACGTTATTGAGATACTTCACCTGCCGGTGGGCCGTCTCCCGGTCCAGCTTTCCTTCGCGCTTCAATTCGGTGATCGCTGCACCATAGCTCGGCGCTTTGTCGGTATTGAGCGTGGCAGGCTTTTCCCAGTGCTTCAGGCCTCGCAGGGCCTTGCCCAGGAACCGCTTCGCTGCCTTGGCGCTGCGGGTCGGCGACAGGTAGAAATCGATCGTGTCGCCCCGCTTGTCGACTGCCCGGTACAGGTAGGTCCACTTGCCCCGCACCTTGACGTAGGTTTCATCCAGGCGCCAGCTCGGATCAAAGCCACGCCGCCAGAACCAGCGCAGCCGCTTCTCCATCTCCGGGGCGTAGCACTGGACCCAGCGATAGATCGTCGTATGGTCGACCGAAATGCCGCGTTCCGCCAGCATTTCCTCAAGGTCGCGATAGCTGATCGGATAGCGACAATACCAGCGCACCGCCCACAGGATCACATCACCCTGGAAATGGCGCCACTTGAAATCCGTCATCGTTCCGTCCGTCCAATCTCCGCCAAGCATGCTCAAGCTTCACGATTTTTGCAACAGAGCCTCACATCACCCTGGAAATGGCGCCACTTGAAATCCGTCATCGTTCCGTCCGTCCAATCTCCGCCAAGCATGCTCAAGCTTCACGATTTTTGCAACAGAGCCATATCGACAACCTCTCGCGCAACCAAGACATCGCGGTCGGACTGCAAGTGATCTTGAAGCCACGGGCCCGTCCCACCCCGACATGGACCTCGATGCCCGAACGGACGTTAGATTTCGAGTTCTAGGCGTTCTGCGATGAAGGTTGGATCCCAGCCGGGATTGAAAGTGTCGACGTGGGTGAATCCGAGCCGCTCGTATAGGCCACGCAGGTTCGGGTGGCAGTCGAGCCGCAGCTTGGCGCACCCCTGCGTTCGCGCGGCATGGCGGCAAGCCTCGATCAGCGCGGAGCTGACACCCCGGCCCGCATGTGTCCGTCGCACCGCGAGCTTGTGCAGATATGCGGCCTCCCCCTTGAGGGCGTCGGGCCAGAACTCGGGATCCTCGGCCGACAAGGTGCAACAGCCGACGATGCCGTCGCTGCAACTCGCGACTAGGAGCTCGGATCTCAGGACGAAGGTCTCCGCGAATGTCCGGTCGATCCGCGCGACGTCCCAGGCGGGCGTTCCCTTGGCGGACATCCACGCCGCAGCGTCGTGCATCAGCCGCACAACCTCGTCGATATCACCCGAGCAGGCGACCCGAACGTTCGGAGGCTCCTCGCTGTCCATTCGCTCCCCTGGCGCGGTATGAACCGCCGCCTCATAGTGCAGTTTGATCCTGACGAGCCCAGCATGTCTGCGCCCACCTTCGCGGAACCTGACCAGGGTCCGCTAGCGGGCGGCCGGAAGGTGAATGCTAGGCATGATCTAACCCTCGGTCTCTGGCGTCGCGACTGCGAAATTTCGCGAGGGTTTCCGAGATGGTGATTGCGCTTCGCAGATCTCCAGGCGCGTGGGTGCGGACGTAGTCAGCGCCATTGCCGATCGCGTGAAGTTCCGCCGCAAGGCTCGCTGGACCCAGATCCTTTACAGGAAGGCCAACGGTGGCGCCCAAGAAGGATTTCCGCGACACCGAGACCAATAGCGGAAGCCCCAACGCCGACTTCAGCTTTTGAAGGTTCGACAGCACGTGCAGCGATGTTTCCGGTGCGGGGCTCAAGAAAAATCCCATCCCCGGATCGAGGATGAGCCGGTCGGCAGCGACCCCGCTCCGTCGCAAGGCGGAAACCCGCGCCTCGAAGAACCGCACAATCTCGTCGAGCGCGTCTTCGGGTCGAAGGTGACCGGTGCGGGTGGCGATGCCATCCCGCTGCGCTGAGTGCATAACCACCAGCCTGCAGTCCGCCTCAGCAATATCGGGATAGAGCGCAGGGTCAGGAAATCCTTGGATATCGTTCAGGTAGCCCACGCCGCGCTTGAGCGCATAGCGCTGGGTTTCCGGTTGGAAGCTGTCGATTGAAACACGGTGCATCTGATCGGACAGGGCGTCTAAGAGCGGCGCAATACGTCTGATCTCATCGGCCGGCGATACAGGCCTCGCGTCCGGATGGCTGGCGGCCGGTCCGACATCCACGACGTCTGCTCCGACTCGCAGCATTTCGATCGCCGCGGTGACAGCGCCGGCGGGGTCTAGCCGCCGGCTCTCATCGAAGAAGGAGTCCTCGGTGAGATTCAGAATGCCGAACACCGTCACCATGGCGTCGGCCTCCGCAGCGACTTCCACGATGGGGATCGGGCGAGCAAAAAGGCAGCAATTATGAGCCCCATACCTACAAAGCCCCACGCATCAAGCTTTTGCCCATGAAGCAACCAGGCAATGGCTGTAATTATGACGACGCCGAGTCCCGACCAGACTGCATAAGCAACACCGACAGGGATGGATTTCAGAACCAGAGAAAGAAAATAAAATGCGATGCCATAACCGATTATGACAACGGCGGAAGGGGCAAGCTTAGTAAAGCCCTCGCTAGATTTTAATGCGGATGTTGCGATTACTTCGCCAACTATTGCGATAACAAGAAAAAGCCAGCCTTTCATGATATATCTCCCAATTTGTGTAGGGCTTATTATGCACGCTTAAAAATAATAAAAGCAGACTTGACCTGATAGTTTGGCTGTGAGCAATTATGTGCTTAGTGCATCTAACGCTTGAGTTAAGCCGCGCCGCGAAGCGGCGTCGGCTTGAACGAATTGTTAGACATTATTTGCCGACTACCTTGGTGATCTCGCCTTTCACGTAGTGAACAAATTCTTCCAACTGATCTGCGCGCGAGGCCAAGCGATCTTCTTCTTGTCCAAGATAAGCCTGTCTAGCTTCAAGTATGACGGGCTGATACTGGGCCGGCAGGCGCTCCATTGCCCAGTCGGCAGCGACATCCTTCGGCGCGATTCTGCCGGTTACTGCGCTGTACCAAATGCGGGACAACGTAAGCACTACATTTCGCTCATCGCCAGCCCAGTCGGGCGGCGAGTTCCATAGCGTTAAGGTTTCATTTAGCGCCTCAAATAGATCCTGTTCAGGAACCGGATCAAAGAGTTCCTCCGCCGCTGGACCTACCAAGGCAACGCTATGTTCTCTTGCTTTTGTCAGCAAGATAGCCAGATCAATGTCGATCGTGGCTGGCTCGAAGATACCTGCAAGAATGTCATTGCGCTGCCATTCTCCAAATTGCAGTTCGCGCTTAGCTGGATAACGCCACGGAATGATGTCGTCGTGCACAACAATGGTGACTTCTACAGCGCGGAGAATCTCGCTCTCTCCAGGGGAAGCCGAAGTTTCCAAAAGGTCGTTGATCAAAGCTCGCCGCGTTGTTTCATCAAGCCTTACGGTCACCGTAACCAGCAAATCAATATCACTGTGTGGCTTCAGGCCGCCATCCACTGCGGAGCCGTACAAATGTACGGCCAGCAACGTCGGTTCGAGATGGCGCTCGATGACGCCAACTACCTCTGATAGTTGAGTCGATACTTCGGCGATCACCGCTTCCCTCATGATGTTTAACTTTGTTTTAGGGCGACTGCCCTGCTGCGTAACATCGTTGCTGCTCCATAACATCAAACATCGACCCACGGCGTAACGCGCTTGCTGCTTGGATGCCCGAGGCATAGACTGTACAAAAAAACAGTCATAACAAGCCATGAAAACCGCCACTGCGCCGTTACCACCGCTGCGTTCGGTCAAGGTTCTGGACCAGTTGCGTGAGCGCATACGCTACTTGCATTACAGTTTACAAACCGAACAGGCTTATGTCCACTGGGTTCGTGCCTTCATCCGTTTCCACGGTGTGCGTCACCCGGCAACCTTGGGCAGCAGCGAAGTCGAGGCATTTCTGTCCTGGCTGGCGAACGAGCGCAAGGTTTCGGTCTCCACGCATCGTCAGGCATTGGCGGCCTTGCTGTTCTTCTACGGCAAGGTGCTGTGCACGGATCTGCCCTGGCTTCAGGAGATCGGAAGACCTCGGCCGTCGCGGCGCTTGCCGGTGGTGCTGACCCCGGATGAAGTGGTTCGCATCCTCGGTTTTCTGGAAGGCGAGCATCGTTTGTTCGCCCAGCTTCTGTATGGAACGGGCATGCGGATCAGTGAGGGTTTGCAACTGCGGGTCAAGGATCTGGATTTCGATCACGGCACGATCATCGTGCGGGAGGGCAAGGGCTCCAAGGATCGGGCCTTGATGTTACCCGAGAGCTTGGCACCCAGCCTGCGCGAGCAGCTGTCGCGTGCACGGGCATGGTGGCTGAAGGACCAGGCCGAGGGCCGCAGCGGCGTTGCGCTTCCCGACGCCCTTGAGCGGAAGTATCCGCGCGCCGGGCATTCCTGGCCGTGGTTCTGGGTTTTTGCGCAGCACACGCATTCGACCGATCCACGGAGCGGTGTCGTGCGTCGCCATCACATGGGCTCTGTTGCAAAGATTGGCGGCAGTCAGAGGTAGGCTGTCGCTCTGCGCCGATCAGGCGGCTGCTGCGAAATGGTGGTTGAGCATGCCCATGGCCTCCGTCAGCGCCGAGGGCCCAATGCCAAAAGCTCTCTCCACAAGGCGCACCTCGCCCCTGATGCCGGGCTGCAGGCACCAGGGGCGAGCCTGTCCTTTGCGCAGGGCTCGCATGACTTCGAATCCCTTGATCGTGGCATAGGCCGTGGGGATCGATTTGAAACCGCGCACCGGCTTGATCAGTATCTTGAGCTTTCCGTGATCGGCCTCGATCACGTTATTGAGATACTTCACCTGCCGGTGGGCCGTCTCCCGGTCCAGCTTTCCTTCGCGCTTCAATTCGGTGATCGCTGCACCATAGCTCGGCGCTTTGTCGGTATTGAGCGTGGCAGGCTTTTCCCAGTGCTTCAGGCCTCGCAGGGCCTTGCCCAGGAACCGCTTCGCTGCCTTGGCGCTGCGGGTCGGCGACAGGTAGAAATCGATCGTGTCGCCCCGCTTGTCGACTGCCCGGTACAGGTAGGTCCACTTGCCCCGCACCTTGACGTAGGTTTCATCCAGGCGCCAGCTCGGATCAAAGCCACGCCGCCAGAACCAGCGCAGCCGCTTCTCCATCTCCGGGGCGTAGCACTGGACCCAGCGATAGATCGTCGTATGGTCGACCGAAATGCCGCGTTCCGCCAGCATTTCCTCAAGGTCGCGATAGCTGATCGGATAGCGACAATACCAGCGCACCGCCCACAGGATCACATCACCCTGGAAATGGCGCCACTTGAAATCCGTCATCGTTCCGTCCGTCCAATCTCCGCCAAGCATGCTCAAGCTTCACGATTTTTGCAACAGAGCCCCCGCGTCCTCGATGACGCGACGGCGCTGCACGCTGTACTGAGGCGTACGGCCGGTGCGCAGTTCGGGAGGTATGTCGGCGTCGACGTACCCATGCTCGGCCAGCTCGCGGCCTGGCATGAGCGCGTCGTCGACGGGACGCACTACAACGGCGAGGACGGGCGCGGCTAGTCGGCCATGGCGAAGCAGCGTCGCCGCCGTGTTGCTCCTGCTCACGCCTCACAACTCACATCGAGTCGCCGCTCGCCCATGAGCCGAACTTCGGGGACGCTGCTGTACCACGCATGATGAGAATCACGCAGGGCACGTAGAGTGCTGCGGCGCAGAGCCAGAGGAAGCCGTCGGCGTTGATGTAAGTGAGCGCGAAGATCGTTGTGAAAGCGACCGGTCCGAAGATCGATGTGATGCTGTTGATGCTGGCGAGCACACCCTGGAGGCGCCCTTGGTGCTGTTCATCGACGCGCTGGGAGAGAAGGGTTTGCAGAGCGGGGAGGCCGATGCCACCGATCCCCAGTGCCGCCAAGATAGGCGCCATGGAAAATGCGTCAGTGACAATCGCCAGGCCTACGAGACCCAAGGCGTCGGTAACACACCCGATGATGACTGTTTTTGCCTCACCGATCCACTCCACGATGCGGCCAGTAAGGAGGGCCTGCACGAGAACCTGTACGATCCCGAAGACGGACAGGGAGATTCCAACTTCGACGGGACTCCAGTCGAGGCGGTGTTCAGTAAACAGCACCCAGGTCGCACCTGGAGCCTGCCCAATGAATTGAACAAGGCCGAATGCGACTAATAGGAAGGTAATCCCAGGCACCGCGCTGAGGCCGGGGCGACCACGATGCTGAGCGAGCGACGCAGAGCGCGCAGGGGAATCAGGACGGGTCTCGCGTAACAGGATAAAGGTGAGTGCCAGATTGCTCGCTGAGAGAAGAGCAGCGAGCAAAAACGGCAGATGTGGTGAGATGGCACCGAACAGTCCACCCATGGCTGGCCCCGCGATCATTCCGCCGCCATAGCAGGCACTGAGTAAACCGAAACGCTTGGCGCGCTGGTGGGGTGGCGTGATGTCGGCGATCACGGTGGCGGTGACCGCATTGGTCGCTCCGGTTATCCCAGCCACTGCGCGGGCGATATAGAACACCGACAGAGCGGACGTCGTGGCGAGCACGAGATAGTCGACGGTCGCACCGGCCAGGGAAACAAGCAGCACCCGGCGGCGGCCGAATCGGTCCGACAGTGTTCCCAGTACGGGGGCAAAGATGAACTGCATTACCGCGTAGAGCGCGATCAGCACTCCGACGTTCAGCGGAACCGCATCAGCGGTGACCCCTGCCTCGTGTAGCAGTGCGGGGAGAATCGGCATCACCAGGCCCATGCCGGCGGCGTCGAGGCTAGCCGTGATGAGGACCGTGGCCAACGAGCCACGAGCGGAAGTGAGAGATGACACCTTATCAACGATAAAGTTATCGATGATAAAGTGCAAGCATGGCTCAGAAACAAGCGCGACTCGATCGTGCAGCAGTCTTGCGCGGTGCGAGGCATGTGCTCAATAACACGGGGATCGACGGTTTCACCACGCGGGCGCTGGCTGCGCATCTGCGGGTGCAGCAGCCAGCGCTCTACTGGCACTTTCGGACAAAGGCCCACCTGCTCGGATCGCTCGCAGCTGATGTGCTTGATCGCGAACACCACGCCTCACTCCCAGAGCCAGGGGAGCGCTGGGACGACTTTCTCCTGCGCAACGCGCGGAGCTTCCGGACAGCGCTTCTGGCAGTCCGGGATGGAGCACGGCTGCACGCAGAGTTTCACCGTCAAAAGAGTGACCAGATGCCAGCGGGCTCGGATGCCCCCGAAAGTCAGATCGAGTTTCTCGTGTCCGAAGGATTCGCTGAGGGCTCTGCGGTCCGAGCTCTCATGGCTATCAGCCGCTATACGGTCGGTTTCGTACTAGAAGAACAAACAGCGCTCGACAACGGATGTGAGCCTGTCGATCAAGACCTAGATTTCGAGTTCGGGTTAGTTGCAATGGTTGAAGGGCTGGCATCAAAGCGATGAGGGATGCTCGCACTTTGGGTCTCTGCGTCAGTAAGGTCAATCCTTTCCCGCTCCCGCAGCACCTTCTCCGCGATACTGACGATTCGCTCATGGCTACGGGGCTCACAAACGAGCAAATCAGGGACCGTATGCATGTCGCGTCGCGATCGCGGAACGGCACATCAGCAGCATCTTCACCATGCTCGACCTTAACGAGCGCACAGGGAACAAGCGCGTCATCGCCGTCCTCGAGTACCTCAAGAACTAAGCGTCGAGTGCGCGACCGGCGCGATGACCATAGGTAACGGCGGTTTAGCATCGGTGCCGCATCTTGACACGACTCAATCCGCGACAGCTAACCTCCGCATATGGAGTTCGACGGAATGGAGATCCCCGACGATATCGAGGTCACGGTCTGGGGGAGCAACGAGCACCGGCTCTGTAACGTCTGCCGCGCAGAATGCGACCCCGAGCCGAGCGGCGCCGACGGGTACGGCGTGCGAATCATCTACGTCTGCCGCGACCACGGACTCCAATCCGTCGTGGACCCATTCGAGCATCTCCGTTGAAGCGCGTTCTTCGCTATCTCCCTGCATTGACGCAAACATCGCGCTCTCCGCCTTCCGAGGGTAGATCCCAAGATCTGCGGCGCACCTGCCCAGTGTGACGATTTCGATCAGGGTCATGACCGCTGGGGACGGGTACCGGTACCTGCTGAACGCAGTTGTCGCTGGCGACGGGGATCGCGATGCGTCGTCAGCGCTGACAAGGTACTACCTTGAAGCAGGGACGCCTCCCGGCATCTGGCTCGGGGCCGGCCTCCCAGGACTCGCCGGAGAGATCGCCGTCGGTGCCTCGGTGAGCGAGGAGCAGTTACGGCGCCTCATGGGGCACGGGCAGGATCCGAACAGCGGCGAGCAACTGGGGCGTCCGTGCCGAAAGTTTGCCACCGCGGGCGAGCGGACGCAGCGCCGCCTCGATCAGCTCCCGAAGTCACTCACCGCAGGTGAGCGTACCGCGCAGCAAGCGCTGATCGAGGCGGAGGAAGCACAGAAGCCGACCAATGCGCCGGTCGCAGGGTTCGATCTCACGTTCTCGGTCCCGAAGTCCGTCTCGACCCTCTGGGCAGTTGCCGACGGCGGGACACAAGCACTCATCGCTCAAGCCCACCACGCAGCGATCCATGACGTAATCGCTCTGCTCGAACGCGACGTCGCGATGACCCGGGTCGGCGCGAAAGGACCGCGCGGCGCCGTCGCGCAAGTCGACGTGCGGGGTGTGATCGCGACCGCCTACGATCACTACGATTCCCGCGCCGCGGACCCACAACTCCACACGCACGTCGTCGTCGCCAACCGGGTGCAAGCCGTCGATGACGGGAAGTGGCGTACGCTCGATTCCCGCGCCATCCACGCCGCCGTCACGGGCCTATCGGAGCACTACAACGCCGTCCTCTCGGACCGTCTCACCCAGATCCTCAGTGTCGGGTGGGAAGGCCGCGACCGCGGTGCCGGGCGCTCCACGGCGTGGGAGATCGTCGGCGTGCCGCAGGAGCTGATGGACGAGTTCTCTTCCCGCACACGCGATATCGAGCAGGTCAAAGACCGGCTGGTCGACGACTACGTCATGAAGCACGGGAGGCAGCCGTCCCCGAAGCTGGTGTGGCAGTTCCGGCAGCAGGCCACGCTCGAGACCCGGCCGCCGAAGCAGCAGCACTCCCTCAGCGACCTCACCTCCCAGTGGCGAGAACGCGCGACCGCGTTGCTGGGTGAGGACGCGCCAACCTGGGCGTCGGCACTGCTCGCCGGCAGCGCGGGCGAACCGTTGCTGCGGGCGGACGATATCCCGTTGGAGGATCTCGAGGAGGTCGCCGAGGTTGTGGTGCAGCAGGTCGGTGATCGGCGGGCGACGTGGAAGCGGTGGAACCTCCACGCGGAGGCGGTGCGACAGACGATGGATCTCCGCTTCGCGTCCGCGAACGACCGGGACTCGATCACCCAGCAGATCGTCGATGCCGCAGAGCGGGTCTCGCTGCGTCTCACCCCGCCCGAGCTCGCGACGAGCCCCTCGCTGTTTCGTCGCGCGGACGGGTCGAGCGTGTTCCGACCCAAAGCCGGAACGGTGTTCTCCTCCGAGCAGGTGCTCGCGGCAGGGTCAAGTCCCGTGGAGTGGTGTAACCGTTTCGTGATCCTTCAAGGATGTGGGGGCTAGTTTTCGTTGTGATTGCAGATGCTCGCGACGAGCTCACTCACGGTGTCGGAGTACAGCCCAGGAGTGGGGGCGCTCATGCTGCGGCCCCGAGCTCGGGGAGCTCATGGTGCTGGCCGATCGTGTCGGTGTCCACGAGCGTGAGGCGGCACCTCGCGAGAACGTCAAGGCCGAGGTAACGGCGACCCTCGGCCCATTCGTCAGACTGCTCCGCAAGAACGGCCCCGACGAGGCGGGTGATCGCGGCCCGGTTCGGGAAGATCCCCACCACATCGGTCCTGCGGCGGATCTCACGGTTCAGACGCTCGTTCGGGTTATTCGACCAGATCTGCTGCCACACATCTTTCGGGAACGTGGTGAACGCGAGAATGTCAGCCCGGGCAGCATCGAGGTGGTCGTGCACTTCGGGGAGTTTGTCCTCGACGTAGTCCAGGAGCCGGTCGAATTGGGCCTCAACACTTTTCTGGTCGGGTTGGTCGTACACGGAATGCAGCATCGCTTTCACCGCCGGCCACATGCTCTTCGGGGTCACTGACATCAGGTTCGCAGCGTAGTGCGTGCGACACCGTTGCCACGACGTCCCAGGGAAGTTCGCGCGCATCGCTTCAACGAGGCCAGCGTGCGCGTCAGAGGTGATGAGTTTCACCCCGGTGAGGCCGCGCGCGACAAGGTCCGCGAAGAACGCGTTCCACGACATCGTGGTCTCCGCGGTCGCCACTTGCATGCCCAGGACTTCCCGATGCCCGTCAGCGTTCACCCCGGTCGCGACGAGCACCATGGTGTTGATCACCCGCCCGCCCTCACGCACTTTCATCGTGAGTGCGTCGCACGCGACGAACGTGAACGGGCCGGCCTCACCTAACGGCCTCGTGCGAAACTCACGCACATGCTCGTGGGTCTGCTGAAGCTTTGATTGACTCTGGTTTCTTCACGCCGCGAGTGCGACGCTGCCTACATTAACAACTTCAAACTCGACCGGGGTCAACTTCCCAAGCCCACGCTGGCGACGCTTGCGATGATACTTCCCCTCAATCCACGCCACGATCGCCAGCCGCAACTCCAGCCGCGTCTCCCACACCTTCCGGTCAAGCACATTTTTCTGCAGGAGCGAGAAGAAACTTTCCATCGCCGCGTTGTCGCCCGCCGCCCCGACACGCCCCATCGACCCCTGCAACTGGTGCCTGGTGAGCGCGTGTTGGAAGCTCTGCGATCGAAATTGACCGCCTCTGTCTGAATGCACAATCGTGCCTACCGGATTCCCGCGCTGCTCCACCGCGTTCTCCAACGCAGTCACAGCAAGGGCCGCTTGCATGCGGTCACCGATCGAGTAGCCCACGATCCGGTTCGACCACACGTCTTTCACCGCGCAGAGATAGAGTCTGCCTTCTTTCGTCCACTGCTCCGTAATATCCGTAAGCCACAACCAGTTCGGCTGCTCCGCGGTGAACTCACGCTCGACCAGATCGTCACCCACCGGCGCGCCAGCACGGGCGTTACGTGGCTTACGTTTCGTGATCACCGAACGGATGCCGGCGACATGGCACAGCCGCCACACACGCCGTTCTGACACCTCGTAGCCCAGGCCTTGGAGCTCGTCGGCGAGGAACCGGTACCCGAACTCGGGGTCTTCCGCATGAATCTCGCGCAACACCTCGATGAGATGTTGCTCCTCGAGTTCACGCTTGGACTGGGGCTGTTTCACCCACTGGTAGTACGCCTGCTTCGTAAATCCCAGCACCCTGCACGCCACCGCGACAGGCACCCTCACTGGGGCACCTACTGCGGCCATCTCTTGGACGAGCGGGAACACTATTTTGGGGGTGTGATGTGGATCTGTGACAGATACGCGGCCGCGCGACGCAGGACCTCGTTCTCTTGTTCGAGGAGCCGGTTACGTTTGATCAGTTCACGAATCTGAGCGTCTTCCTCTCGCGTCACTTCGGCCGCGAGGGGCAGTCCACGATCAGCTCGGTCGGCATCGGTCACCCATTTCGAGAGCGCTGATTTCGAGATCCCGAGGTCTTTGCAGATCTGTGACTGGGTCGCGCCTTGTCTGACGAGCGCGACAGCATCTTTTCTGAACTCTTCCGAGTATTTGGCCATGATCCATATCCTCCCAGCCAGTCCTACAGAACTGGCGGACAAGAGTCAATCAAACCTTCAGCAGACCCTTCATCCTCGCCCGTCGCACTGTTCCGGACCCCGCTCGCCTCGGACGTCTCCCGAGGCGGAGAGAGTCTGCAGCAGGTGAAGGCGCGTCGTGGGACCATCGCGCTTTCACACCAGATCATCGACTTCGCCCTCCACGGACCGCATGGCTCACCGAACAGGAACAACGACTCCGAGACTCTGTGTTCACTGATCGACGCGCTGCTCGACGATGGGGACGCTACGCCGACGCCATCACTCGCTGGGAACGCATCACAGGACGCCAAGCTCCGTCACCTGAACTTCTGACGAAGAAGGCTGGACCTCGCCCGGCACCGGAGTTCGTCGAATGGCTGATGGGGCTTCCCACAGGCTGGGCGACAGCTGAAGCCCATGGGCTTACACTAAACCAGCAGACCGCTGTTCTCGGCAACGGAGTTCTTCCGATACAAGCTCTCTATGCACTTCGCGCGTTCTTTAGCAATATCGGGTAGACATCAGTCGAGGGGCACTCCGCCTGAGACAGACGGCGACTGCCCCTGAGAACGACGTCACGCCGCCCGAAGTGAGGGGGCCCGTCTGCCAATTCACGCGGCATCCTTCGGTAGTCATTCAACACTCAACACTCAACCATCGCTATGCCGCCGAGGTCAACATGAACTCTTTGCACACTGCCTCTTGCCAGCGCTTTTTCTTGCCATCGCCGATCGTGTGTAACGGTGAGGACTGCCCCTGGGTAATCGCGTAGCGCGTCTTCCATTTGCTCGACAAGTTCCGGTGAAAGGTGGTTCGTGGGTTCGTCGAGGAACAAAATATCACTGGGCGCGGACACCGCAACGGCGACTTCCATGCGTCGACGTTGCCCAACGGACAACTTGTTCATCTGTAGTTCCAGGTCACGTGGCGAGAAGAGCCCCAGTGCGAGAAGCGTTTCTGCCGCGTCCCCCGCATAGGAGTGTGTTGCCTCGGCAAACGCTTCCAAAAGGGTGCTTCCGATCTCCCCCGCGGGTTCCTGCCGGAGCCATGCTATGCGAAGGTCGGGTTTCCCCCATATCTCGCCTTCTTGCAGAGGGAACTCGCCGGCAAGCGCGCGCAGGAGCGTGGTCTTCCCCGCTCCGTTTGATCCCGCGATGAGCCAACGGTCGCCCTCGCGAACTTCGAGCGAGTCGAGCAGCAGCCCCGGTTGTCCGATGCTCGCCCTGTTGCGTAGCGAATGCGCGGCTAGGAGTAGTGTTTGCTCGGGCATCGCGTCGGGGTCCTGGACGAGCGACCGGTTTGTGAAGGCGGGCGAAAAGCTCAGAAGGTCTGCGGGTCTTGACACTGGGTCTGCGTGCAATCGTGCCACGCGTTCCTTGGCTTGCCTGACTCTTCCTGTCGCGCCGTGGTCGCTGCTTCGAGCCCGGAAAGCACCGTGACCAAAGCTAGCTCTCTCTTGCTTGCGTGGAATTGCAGTGAGGCGGAACGAGTTCGAGGCCAACAATGCCTCACTCCGAGAGAGTTCCTGCCGCCACGTCTCGTACTGAGTGAGGAGCCGTTGTCGCTCTGTGTCGCGCGCGGCGAGGTATCCCGCGTAACCGTTGCCATACCTCCGGAGTTCCCCATCTTCCACGGCGACAATTTCTGTTGCTACTCGGTCGAGAAATGCCCGATCGTGTGTCACGACGACAAGCGCACCTCGATGTTCCGAGAGTCTCTCCTCTAACCATGCCACGCCCTTTTCGTCGAGGTCGTTCGTGGGTTCGTCGAGGAGGATCAAGTCCGATTGAGAGGAAAGCGCCGCCGCGAGCGCTAGTCGCGTACGCTCGCCGCCGGATAGTGACCCCACAAGACGGGTGCGATCCAAACCTTCAAGGGAGAGTTCGTTGAGTGCAGCGTCGATTCTCTGGTCAACGCCGTACCCGTCTCTGGCCTCAAATTGATCTGTTAGTTCAGCCAGGTTGTTGAGGAGAGCAGGAAGTTCGGATTCAGCAGCATCCGCAATGCTGTCGCTGATGTGCTGCATTGCCGCCTCGATCTCGCGAACCTCGACTAGCAACTCGTCTAGTGCGTTGGAGATCGTGGCTTCGGGTGGAAAGTGAGGTTGCTGCTCGGCAAGGACGAAGCCACCCGGAAGCTCGACGATGCGCTCACCGGACTCCAGGGGAACGATTCCGGCGAGAACCTGCAGGAGGGTCGATTTTCCGGCGCCGTTGTCCCCGATGACCGCGAGTCGTTCGTGAGCCCCGACGGTGATATCGATGTTTCGAAACACCACGTGGTCGGCGAAACGGACGGTGCCG
Source organism: Candidatus Leucobacter sulfamidivorax (assembly GCA_016771945.1). Lineage (GTDB taxonomy): Bacteria > Actinomycetota > Actinomycetes > Actinomycetales > Microbacteriaceae > Leucobacter > Leucobacter sulfamidivorax. Next base: position 21,419 of record QZLF01000005.1, on the reverse strand, counting down.
TTCCGGATTGAGCAAATACGGTGATGGATTCTAGTGGCACTCGTGTGCAGGTTGAACGGTGTTGAACGGGGCAAGGCGAACTCCTCTGCGCGACCGGCAGGCGGGAACACCAGCAGAATCGCAACAGGTGCGACTCGAAAACGGAGTCGCACGGTGTACGGGAACCTCGCGCCTGCAACGTACTACCGCCCGGCGCGCATAGGACCCACCACGGAGAGAGCTCAACGCGGCGTCCCGTACTAAAGAATCAGCGCACCCATGGCGCAAACTATACCACGCCGGGTCGCGCGATTCACCTAGCCTAGCCCGGAAGCATGGGGAACGACGCCCATTGACACGTCGGCCAGCGGCTTGGCATTCTACGGAGGGTCAAGTAGCCTGACGTTTATGGGAACTTTGATTTTCGCGCGCTGATGGCGCTCTCTGGGGATAGCGACAGTCGCTCGTAGCGACCTGAGCGCTCTCTTTTTGAACCCAGATTGTTGACGCCATCGCACGGAGTGTCCACCGCACCCGCGCGCGCGTTCCCACCTCTTTCAGTGTTCGTTGTGACGTCGGGTGCTCCAATTCCCATGACTCTTGGAGCGTTCACATGCGATTTCAATCAACCTTTGGCGGCCGTCATGAACTCGGCCAGAACTTTCTCCGTAATCCCAGCACCATTGACCGATTCGTTGCGGTCGTTCGCGATACAGAAGGGAGCATCCTTGAAGTAGGTGCCGGCGATGGGGCGATCACGCGGAAACTGTCTCTACTAAATCGAGATATCACCGCAATCGATGTTGATGAACAACTTGTCAAACGTTTGCAGCGGGATATTCCTACAGTTCGAGTCGAGCGTGCCGACGCTCTGCGTTTCTCACTCGACTTTCCGGTCATAGTGGGGAACATCCCCTTCAACCTGACGACCCCAATTCTGCGCCGCCTGCTTAAATCATCCACCTGGAACCATGCAGTTCTACTGACACAGTGGGAAGTCGCACGGAAGCGGGCTGGCGTCGGCGGATGCACGATGATGACTGCACAAGCCGCTCCCTGGTATGTATTCGAGTTGCGTGGTCGAGTACCAGCACGCCATTTCGCACCGCAGCCAAGCGTAGACGGTGGAATTCTCCACATAACTCGCCGCGAAAAATCCCTCGTGTCTTCAGCGGAACGGCGCAACTATGAGAGCTTCGTGCGTGCAGCGTTCACCGGCAGAGGTCGCACTCTCCCACAGATCCTTGGCCGAGCGAGTGGAGCGCCAAGCAACCAGGCATCCCGAGTGCTCAGTGAGCTGTCACTCGGGGATGTTCGCCTGCCACGCGATCTCCGGGCTGATACATGGGCCGTGTTGTGGTCCCGCCTTACCCAAAGCCGGCAACCGCACGACCAAAAGGGAGCAAGACGGGACTTTCGACAATGAACTCGCCGCGGATTTGGCTCGCTACTTTGGGCGCCGATTTGCCGAGGATCAGTGAGGACCCACTCGTGGCGAGTCCGACAGGTGCAATTACGTCCGCCAACGACAACGGAGGCGTACATGGACGAGCCAGGGGCTCGACGTGGTGCCAAGGTTAGTGAGAACACGCGGTAGCGAGTTTTCACCAGTCGTGGCTCGCTTAGGAACCATTCATCGCCCTCTCGGGCCCCGTGCGTTCGACTGCGCCCAGCTGGCAGTTGTTCGCGCGGGGTCCGCAATTCTGTTCGGAAAGTTCGGTGACCACTATCTCAATATCGGTGACGTTGCGCTGATCTCTCCCTGTACCCTGTTCCGTGTCGAGCCGGAACCATGGGTCACCATAACCACACTGTACGTGGACAACGACTATCTAGTCGATCAGATCTTCTGGCAGTACGCTACGCACTTCACCGATCGGCTCGACACCCAGACCTTCCTCGATGCCCAAGATACTGACCCGATTCATGTAGTGCGCCTCGGGGAAAACAGAGCTAGCTTGCTTACGCCGTGGCTGGACGAACTAACCGCCCTAAGCACGAATGGCCTGTTGCCGGAGCGGTTCTACCGGCTCCAAGCGCTCCTGTTCTCCATCTTCGACATCGTCGTGCCAACGCTCGACGATGGAGGTATCGTGCCTTGTGGCCGGACAAGTGTGCTGCCGCGTTTGCCACGGCGCCGCGCGTTCTCACCAGTGCAGGAAGAAGCGCGCCTGGCTGCTCGAATGCTTCGCGACGGGCTCGCCGAGGAGTGGACGCTAGACCGGCTCGCCGCTTCAGTGCATTTGTCACGGTCGAGGCTCGGCCGGGTGTTTCGCGAAGCGTTCGGCAAGACCCCGATCGCCTACTTGACAATGCTGCGGGCCGAGCGAATGGCTGAACTTTTGCGCACCACCGACGCGCCAATCGCTACGATTGCATCGCAGTTGGGATGGCCTGACCCAGACTATGCCGGGCGGCTTTTCAAACAGAGTGTGGGCTACTCGCCCCGCCAGTACAGGGCTCTAAGTCGCCGTATCCCGGCCGCCGAGTGATCCAGACGAAAGCGGCTTGATCCCGGAGCATTGCGTCGCAATTCGTGCTTTTCGTGTCCGGATCTGCGCTTTCAGGTAGACCGGATCGGACTCGTCGGGTCTGTTCAGATCTCTAGCGGTCGCTCACTTTCGTTTGCCGTCCGTCTCGATTGCGTTTCCTGATTCCCTTCGCGCACCTTCTGGTCGCAGAGGTTACCCGGGTCTGCTGAAGCTTTGATTGACTCTGGTTTCTTCACGCCGCGAGTGCGACGCTGCCTACATTAACAACTTCAAACTCGACCGGGGTCAACTTCCCAAGCCCACGCTGGCGACGCTTGCGATGATACTTCCCCTCAATCCACGCCACGATCGCCAGCCGCAACTCCAGCCGCGTCTCCCACACCTTCCGGTCAAGCACATTTTTCTGCAGGAGCGAGAAGAAACTTTCCATCGCCGCGTTGTCGCCCGCCGCCCCGACACGCCCCATCGACCCCTGCAACTGGTGCCTGGTGAGCGCGTGTTGGAAGCTCTGCGATCGAAATTGACCGCCTCTGTCTGAATGCACAATCGTGCCTACCGGATTCCCGCGCTGCTCCACCGCGTTCTCCAACGCAGTCACAGCAAGGGCCGCTTGCATGCGGTCACCGATCGAGTAGCCCACGATCCGGTTCGACCACACGTCTTTCACCGCGCAGAGATAGAGTCTGCCTTCTTTCGTCCACTGCTCCGTAATATCCGTAAGCCACAACCAGTTCGGCTGCTCCGCGGTGAACTCACGCTCGACCAGATCGTCACCCACCGGCGCGCCAGCACGGGCGTTACGTGGCTTACGTTTCGTGATCACCGAACGGATGCCGGCGACATGGCACAGCCGCCACACACGCCGTTCTGACACCTCGTAGCCCAGGCCTTGGAGCTCGTCGGCGAGGAACCGGTACCCGAACTCGGGGTCTTCCGCATGAATCTCGCGCAACACCTCGATGAGATGTTGCTCCTCGAGTTCACGCTTGGACTGGGGCTGTTTCACCCACTGGTAGTACGCCTGCTTCGTAAATCCCAGCACCCTGCACGCCACCGCGACAGGCACCCTCACTGGGGCACCTACTGCGGCCATCTCTTGGACGAGCGGGAACACTATTTTGGGGGTGTGATGTGGATCTGTGACAGATACGCGGCCGCGCGACGCAGGACCTCGTTCTCTTGTTCGAGGAGCCGGTTACGTTTGATCAGTTCACGAATCTGAGCGTCTTCCTCTCGCGTCACTTCGGCCGCGAGGGGCAGTCCACGATCAGCTCGGTCGGCATCGGTCACCCATTTCGAGAGCGCTGATTTCGAGATCCCGAGGTCTTTGCAGATCTGTGACTGGGTCGCGCCTTGTCTGACGAGCGCGACAGCATCTTTTCTGAACTCTTCCGAGTATTTGGCCATGATCCATATCCTCCCAGCCAGTCCTACAGAACTGGCGGACAAGAGTCAATCAAACCTTCAGCAGACCCCGTCCATATCGGCGGCCATTCGGGAGACCTGCGACTTTGACAGGGAATGGATGCCAAGGGTCTTCACGAGTTTGTCCATCCGCCTCGTTGAGACGCCAGCGAGGTAGGCGTCAGCGACGACGGTGATCATCGCCGCTTCTGAGCGTTTGCGACGTTCGAGGAGCCACTCGGGGAAATACGTGCCTGAGCGGAGCTTCGGGATCGCGACGTCTATGGTTCCGACACGCGTATCGAGTTCACGGGTGCGGTATCCGTTGCGGGAATTCACTCGGTCAGCAGAGGGCTTCCCGTACTCGGCGCCGCAGATCGCATCTGCTTCAGCTGAGAGGAGAGTGTTGATCATGGTTTGCAGCAGGGTGCGCATCAGATCCGGTGATGCGTCGCCCAGCGCGTTGGTGAGGACGGTGGCAGGGTCGACAATAGAGGGAGTGGTCATCGGTGTGACGCCTTTCGAGTGGGATGTGAGAGTTTCCTCGAAGGAAGATCCCGGTGGCCACGCTGACGTTTACTGGCCGGGATCGTTACACCACTCTACGGGGCACTACTGCGCGGCGACGGCGCAACTGGCACCGTCACCACGGCGGCAGAGCTGCACCGTGCCGCCGCAGCGTTCGATGCCGCCTCGGCCGCGCTGCGCGAAGCGCACGCAGCCAACGGCGTCGTGCGCTGGTACGACGATCCCCAGTGAGTCACGACGTGGACGGCCCGGATGCCGACACCGAGGAGCGCACCCGCATCGGGCAGGTGCTCGATGCAGCTCTGCCGCCGACGAGCGCCGACCGATAACGGTCGTTTTCGGTGCGCAGCTCGTCGAAGACGCCGAGCTGCGCGACACGCCGAGAGACGACGCACCGAAAACCCCCACCGAAACTGAATCGCACCGATACTGAGCGCGTACCGTTTATGGCATGGCCGAAGTATTTGGGTACGCGCGAGTCTCGCGCAAAGAGCAAGATCCGGGCGCACAGGAAGCCGAGCTGCGAGCGGCCGGCTGCAGTCGCGTGTTCGTCGACCACGGCGAATCGAGCCGCATCGCCGATCGCCCCGAGTGGCGCAAGCTCATCGACGTAGCCGCGCGCCCCGGCGACACGATCAAGGTCCGCAAGCTCGACAGGCTCGCCGGCAGTGAGCGCCTGATGATCGAGGTGCTATCCGAGCTGAACGATAGAGGCCTGAATATCGTGAGTCTCACGGAGCCAGCCATCGACACCACTACGCCGATGGGGAAGGCGCTCTACGGCATCGTCGTGGTCTTCGCGCAGCTCCGTGTCGACACGATCAGAGAGAACACGCGCCTTGGCTTAGAGCACGCACGGAGCCAGGGGAGAGTCGGCGGCCGCCCAACCGTGATGACGGCCGAGCGGATCGCCGCGGCCAAGAAGATGCGGGCAGAGAATCAGAGCTACGCCCAGATCGGGCGCGTGCTCGGAGTCGGCACATCGAGCGTCATGCGCGCGCTCGCAAAATAGCAGTATAACTATGGTTATATTTTCGGTAGACTGGAAGCGGAGGTGGACACTATGACGATCACAGAGATTCCCGTCGAGGCGGTCGCTGCACGGAAGGCGCAGCACTTGCGGAACATCGGAGAGCTGGACTACCGTCGCAGTCTGCTGCGGCTGAAACAGCGTGGATTGCGGCAGAAGGCGATCGCCGATCTAGTGAAGGTCTCGCAGCCGAACGTGCAGAAGGTGTTGCAGCGGGCCGCCGCAACCCCGATGCCTCGTGAAGGTTTCTCAGGTGCAGATCCTTACGAGATTTGCGAGCGGTACGCAGCCGGCCTGATCGACCGGGCGCAGCTCGTCGATGAGCTGACGCGCTGGGAGTACGTGCCGCAGGCGCAGACCAAGGATGCGTTCGACGATCTGCTGATGGATGTTGCGGGCTCGGTCGATGACCTGGACCGCGCGCTGAGCCGTGGGCTGATCGACGACGAGCTGTACGACGAGATTGGCGATCGCATCGAAGCACGGATGACGGCCGCGTGACCCCAGAGGAGCAGCGGCATATCGAGGTTGTCCAAGCGCTCTCTACTGCCGGCGGACCACTCGACAAGGATGGCCCACACGCGACTACCCGAAACCCAGCTTGGTATCGCTCCAATGGGTCGCGTAAAGCCGGACGACGGGCGACGCACGAACGCATCAAGGCCGCGGTAGTGAGCCAGTCTCCGAACGCGAAAGATGAAGGTCGAGCACTCGTGCTGGCTGGCCCGCCAGGTGCCGGTAAAGGGCGGGTCGCTGACACCGTGCTCGGTGCGGATCGTGACCACTACGTGAACATTGACGCGGACGAGTTCAAGAAGCTGTTGCTGCGCGAAGCGATGGCAGATGGCAGCTATGAGGAGTGGATCAAACCGCCCGCGGTGCGCGACTTAGAGGCGCAGGGGGAGCGGTTTTATCCGCTTGAACTTGCCTCACTCGTGCATGAAGAATCGTCGATGCTTGCACGTGCGCTGCGCACAGAGATGATCGACCAGGGAACGAACATTATCGTCGACACGGTACTGAGCGACCCAGACAAAGCAGTGGAGCTTGGTGCGTATCTTGCGGAAGCCGGCTACCAGGTAACCGTCGTCGACGTTGAGGTGCCGTTCGAGGTATCGCAGGATCGGATCGTGCAGCGCTGGCAGCACGCGATGCAGGAAGCCGAGGCGGGCAAAGCAGACGCACTCGGCGGACGATGGGTGCCGAGCGCTTACGCTCGGCCGCTGTTCGACACTGAGCATGGACGCTCGAAGTCACAGGATGCGGCAGCCCAGCTCGCGCAGACATGCCCACGAGTGATCCGTTACGAGCGCCACTACACGAGCGCCGAGGAGCACCAAGCATCGTTGGATGAGGGGCGCGAAGCCCAGCCCATTCGTGAGGTCGCACAGGTGCGATTGAAGCCTGGCGGAAAGCTCGAAGCAGAGCAGTCGGTGAGCCGTCTAACCGCGGCCAGTTTCAGTACCGACAGATCCGCACCGCGTAGCGCAGGTGCGCATGAGCAGAGGCCAGGGCCGCGTGCTGAACGAGCACCAGAGAACGGCATTGAGCGATAGACCAACCGTTCTTTTCTCTTCCCCTGATAAAAGCCGCCCCGAACAAGATAGCCACCTGTCAAGGGTGCGGCGCAGCCGCATCACGGAGTGACGCGAAGCGCCCTTGACAGGTGGCTATCTTGTGCCAGTATCTCGGGCTCAGGGGGAGGGGAAAGCCCCACCGCAAGCGAACAACTAGACCGTTGCCGGCTGCTGCGATGCAGCATCGTCGGAGAGCTTGAAATCAGATTCGAGGCCCGAAGCCGTCGTCGATACAGCGGGCGTTCGAGATGAAGTCTGAGCCGTGTTCTTACGCGGTGCCCGCTTGCGCGTGCGAGCCTTCTTATCGGGCTCTGCAAACCCGATCTTGCGCAGCTCATCGGGGCTCCATCCGGCACTGACGGCCGCGTTATACGCCTTCACATCATCGCGTTCGGCGGACGTCACTCGCTCGCTGATTCGAGCTTGCAGCTCCGCCAGCTCACGAGCACCATCCTCACGGATTGTATCGAGTTCGTTGCGCGCCTCAGCGAGCACACGGATTGCCTCGATGCGATCCTCCTGAGCACGACGGGCACGGTCCATTGCTTCTTCGATTGAAAGTTCCTTAGCCATGTCTCCATCCTACGGATGAAGACAGCTCGCGTCGACGTTCGTCGACCATATGCGAGCACGCCGCGGCGAAGCCGCGACCGCTCCCGGCTGCCACCGTGAGCGACCCTAGGGGGAGCCCCAGACGGAGCAAGCTATACAATTAGGTGACCTAATTGGGCTTGATCCTCGATTTTCCGTCGAGGATGCGGCACACTGGAAGTGTGGTCACCGCGGTTGCGGTGTCGCTGCGCTGGGCTGGAGGGAGGTGCTGGGTTGTCTGCTGATTCGAATGAGGATGCTGAACCGAAGCGCCGTCAGGCTCGACGTCGTAACGTCAAGGGCGGTCGGGTTGCTCGGCACATTGTGAAGGTCAGCCCGGAGGAAGAGGGCCAGCTTCTCGCGCTCGCATTGCAGTACAAGGTGACCGTTCCTAAGCTGCTTGTCGACTCAGCATTGGCAGGGGGAGCGGCCGCTGCTGCTGCGAACGAGTCTGTGCGTCACGAGGTCATCGCACAGATGTTCGCGACGCATCGTTTGCTCGCGGGTTTGGCGAACAACGTGAACCAGATGGCGAAGGCAACGAACGCTACGGGCTCGGTGCAGGCAGAGATGGTTGCAACACTCACGAAGGTGCGTGAGGTCGCCGATCACATCGACAGATTCGTCGATGAGTTGAGTGAGGCATCGTCATGATGCCGAACATCACCCGCGGCGATCGCATGGCCGGTCTCATGACGTATCTTGTCGGAGCGGGCCGAGCTAACGAGCACACCGAACCTCACCTTGTAGCTGGGGATGCAGCGATGATGGCTTGGCACGATGATGCTGAGTTGGGCCGTGATTCTGCACTGGCGATCGCGCGACACTTGGACCGCCCTCGTAAGGCATTCGATGTTGACGTGAAGGGCGGTCACGTCTGGCATTGCTCACTGTCATTGCGCGCAGAAGAGGGCACGCTTACCGATGAACAGTGGAACGCGATAGCTAACGACTTCGTACGTGAGATGGGCTTTGACGATCACGAGGGAACCAAAGCGCCGTGCCGTTGGGTTGCCGTGCGTCACGGTGTCTCGAAGAACGGGAACGATCACATCCACATTGCAGTGAACCTGGTGCGTGAGGATGGCACCAAGGCTCCCATTCACATGGACTACAAGCGGGCGCAGACCGTTGCACGTGCGCTCGAAGTTGCGCACGGTTTGGAGTCGCTGGAATCGGTGCAGGCTGATCGCGCCACCCGTGGGTATGACCCCGCTGAACGTGAGGTGCAAGCACGTTGGCGCGCACGGGCGAAGTACGAACGTAACCGCCACTCTGCCGGCACCGATGCGCCGGAGTGGGCGAAGCTCGACGGTGCACTGCGACAGGTCTTGATCGGTGCCGAGATGCGCGCAGATCAGCCGCGGTACTTGCTCAGCTTGAAGGTGCGCGGATGCGCGGAGGCCAGCGCAGATGAGGGCGAGTTCGTACGTCGAATGCGACGTGAAGGACTCATCGTTCGCCCACGCTACGCTGACGGACGCACGGACGTCATCACTGGGTACTCGGTCGCTGAGCGCCCGACTGCAGGCGAGCGGCCTATCTGGTACGGCGGCGGCAATCTCAGCCGTGACCTGACGCTCCCACGGCTGCGTGACGGGTGGCCTGACACCCCGACTGGTGCCACTACTGCGGCAGCGGAATGGAACGCCGCGAAGCGGGGCCGGCGCGTAGTCGCACCGGGCCGGGAGACCCAAGAGCCCAACCCTGAACAGTGGACACGCAGCAGTGAAGAGCTGACCGCTCTCGTCGACCGACTGCGATCTGTGCCGATCGAGGATCGGAGCACATGGGCGACCGTTGCGCGGCAGACTGCCGGCGCTCTGGCCGCATGGTCGAACGCGACCGAGGAGACGCCAGGCGACCTCGCTGCGGCATCGGAGGCGCTGTCACGATCCGCTCAGACGTACCAGCGCACCGTGCGCCCTCAGCAGGCCGGCACGGTAGCCATCTCTGGTGCAGCAATGCTGCTTGCAAGCGCAGTGCGCGGCGGGCAGGGTGCCGTCGCTCAGGCCGCGATGATCCGGTCATTGCTGACCCTCACTCAGGCGGTGTACGCGGCATCCGTCGCGGCGTCGCAGGCGCGCCAGGCTCGATTGCTTGCGGAGGATACGCGCGCTCGCCTGAGCCGCGTTCGTGCGGCGCTGCCGGCTCCCATGAAGGGCACCGATGCGACGGCACAGCAGCAGACGGCGACGGCGACTATCGAGCGTGCGCTGCTCGATGCTGAGGCGCAGGCGGTACTTGACCGTGTGCGCGCGAGCCAGGCGCGGCCGGCTACTGAAATCGGGTCGCCTGTGCCGAACCGAGTACAACCGAACGAGCGACCGAAGACGACCCAGCCGAGGCTTCCGGGCCGCGACGGTATCGAGCGATAGAACACAACGAGAGGAGATCCCATCATGGCTGAAAGCGACGGCATCGAAGAGGCGATGGAGGGGCAGCTACGCATCCTTGTGACGGCAGCCTCGCAGGTCGGTCAGATGATGACTCGCCTACGTGAGGAGGCTCTGCGCCGTGCACGTGAGCACAGCATCCAGGAGCATCGCGAGCTGCAATCCCGCCTCGATGCGGAACGTGCAGCGGCGCGCGCTGAGCTGAGCAACGTGCATCAGCCGGAGTGGTGGGATCGAGCGACCCCGGAACAGATTGGCCATTCGTACCAGGTTGCTCGGGGCTGGGCCGGCGAGGACCAGGAGGCAGCTCGCGCCGAGATGCGGATGCGTGCCGAGCTGCAAAGTCGGTACGCGATCGACGTCGACAACACAGGCATAGATCCCAGCTCGGTACAGCAGATGGTGCGCCTACAGTTGGAACGTGCCGAACGTGACCTCGCGAACGCGGCTGAGGAACGCAACCGGGCGGCCGCTGAGGAGGCCGAAGCCGCACGGTTGATGGCGGATGCGAACCAGGCTGAGCAGGCGGCTGAGAACGCCCGTGCGATCGCGTCAGAACCGGGCCACGATAGCGAAGCATTCATCGCCGACGCCGAGCTGCGCGAACGAGAGGCTACCCGGTATCGGGAGGACTCACAGAACACCTACGACAGCTCGCAGCGACGCGATGCTACGGCTGCAAGCTTGGAACGGCAGGGGATCAGCGAACAGGCGATCGGGGCGCGTATGCGCTCCGACGTCAGCAATGCGAAGCCGGCTACTGAGGCGGCCCGCAACGGGGCAGCGAAGAAGACGAGCGCGAAGGCTCGACCCTCTCGCGGCCGCGGCGCTCAGGTGCAGCGCGCTGGCCTCGAACGGTAACCGCCTACAACGACGGAGGGCCGCACCCGATTGGGTGCGGCCCTCCGTGTTTGTGGTGGCGATCGCTTAGCCGGCGTCGTTGAGCTCAACGGGTTCGTCAGGCAGCCGCACGTCGCGGAATAACCCCTCTGGCGGTGCGGTGTACGGCAGCGGAGCGCCCTTGCGCGACTGGTTGGTTTCGTCGTTCGCGTCGGCGGCCGCGAACGGGCCGTCAGGGTCCATAAGCACGGCCATGTGGTGGTCGGCGTGATCCCGCCACCACACACTCATGCCCGTGCTCGCGTCCTGGCGCAGCTCCTCCCAGGACCGCCACAGCGCTTCGAGGCGGATCACCGCTTCGTCATAGTTCCACCAGTCGGCCGCCCACACGCGAGCGCGGCCGTTGATCGGCCGGCGGTACGCGAGACGCAGATACTCGCGGTAGAACTCGTCGACGGAACCGTAGTACAGCGGCGGTGCATCGTCGCCGCTCGATTGTTCCTCTGGGGTGCCGGCGTCGTTTGCTTCCACCTGATCGGTGATCGCGGCGGCCGCGGCGTCCTCTGCCTGAGCGCGCAGTGCCTCCACCAGCTCTTCTGTCAGCGCTTCATCTACGGCGGCCGCGGCGACTTCTGCCACTTGTTTCTTGACGGCCGCTTTCACCGCGGCGTCGACGTACTCGCTGGCTAAGCCGCCGACGTCGACGCCGAACACGTTGGTCGACGTCGACGAGCTGCGCGGTGCGACCGGCGCCGATGGTGCCGGCGTTTCCTCCCAGGAAGTCTCGCCCCAGCTCTCATCTTCGCCCCAGCCGCTCATCGGGTCGCCTCCGCTGCGGCCACGGCCGCCAGCTCCTGATCCGCTTGCTGCATCGTGTACTCGGCTTGTGGGTCATTCGCGGCCAGAGACGCGCGTACCGCGGCATCGTGCGGGCCACCCATCCACGGCACTGTGCGAATCAGCGTCGGCCTTGAGCCGGACGCGAGGACCACGGCGCGGCCCTTCGGGAGCGCCGAGAGTGCGTCGACGTCGAGGATGCGTTCGCGATGGAGCTGCGTGGAGACGGTGCGCTGCCCGCGCGACGTCGACGAGGACGAGGAGAGACGATCGTAATCGCCGATCAGCTCGGCAAGCTCTTTTAGAAACCCAACCTCGGCGACACCGCCGCCGTACACCTTCACGTTCGAGGCCGACCAAAGTTTCTTGATGCCGGCCTCGCCCCAGACTTCTGCGCCCTGTGACCAGGACTGCAGAACGGTATCGAGCACGATTCCGCGTGAGCCGTAGTGCGAGTAGAGGTTCGGAAGATCCCGCCACCGGCATACGTTCGCGGCCTCATCGAGCACGCCCACGAGGGGCATTTCCAGGCGACCGCCTCTCGAGCGAGCGGCCAGCTCTTCGGCGGCCTCGACGACCGCGACAGTGAGCGCGGTAACGAGCGGGCCGGCGGTGCCGCGGCCCTCGCGAGAGAGGGAGTAGAGCGTGCCGCCGTCGGCCTTCACGAACTCCTCGGGGCTGAACTGCGGGCGCTTATCGTCGTCGCCCAAGGGGTTCACCCACTGGGCGACCTGGCGATTCGTCAAGCAGGAGACCATCTGCTGTGCAGATCCGTAGACGCCGCCACGCTGCTTCTCGGGAGCGGTGATGACGCCGGCCACCTGATCGGCGATGAGGCGCTGCCCGTGCTCGCGCAGAATCTCCACGGGCTCTTCCTCGGTCGGGCGGGTGATCCACGTGAACACTTGCGTGATCGGGCGGCCGCCGAGCGCCGCGGCGAGGAGGAGGCCAGCGAGCAGATCTTGCGCAGCGGTGTCGAAGTAGGCATCGGCTTTCGCGCCGGGGTCACGTGAGCCGGCGGCGAAGTGATCGGCGAGCTTGGCTGCTTTCACTTCGTCGGTGACGTACGTGAGCGGGTTCCACCACCACGACGGGGGCTCATTCGCGACCGACTGCGGATCAAATACCCAAACCGGGCCACGCTCTGAGCGCGGCCCGCGGGTGTGGTCCACAATGTCTCGCTTGTTCGATGTCGCGAGCACCGAACCGGGAGCATCGAGTATTTCCGGCACGACCATCGAGGTGGTCTTTCCCGTACGGGGGCCGGCAATGGTGATCCGCATGTCCTCCCACGAGCTGAGGAGCGGCTGCCGCGTCGCGACGGTGACACCGATGGGAAGACCGGGGGCGGCGGTGACGCCCAGCCGTTCCGCCTTCGCGGTGACGGCTTTACGGCTCAGATCCTCAATGTCTCGGCCGCGCCCCATGTAGGCGGCTTGCTGATCGACGCGAGTACGTCGCTTGGCGCGGCGTGCCCGCCATACGAGCACCAAAGTGCCGAGCGTGACCACCACGGCGACGAGGCCGCCGAGCACCCACCAGCCGGCCGCACCAGGCCACTCGTACTTGCCACCGAACAGGCCGAACACCACCCCGAACGGGTCGGCGGGCACCTCCACGCCCGTACCGGCGAGGCGGTGCCCGAGGTGCATCGCAGCGTAGAGAGCTGCGACGATCACGGCCACGGCGAAGATGACGACCAGGCCCAGGATCGCTTCTGAGCTGAGGCCGCCGGGATCGCGTCTGCGGTTGTTGTTCGGGCTGCTCATGCGTTGGCCTCCTCGGGGATCGCTGCCTCTTCGTGCGCGCGCCGGCCGACGCGCGACTGCGCCGCCCACCGCTTGTTCGTGTCGTTGATAGCTCGCTCCGCCTCGGTCAGCTTCACCGCAAGCGGGATACCGGGGCGGCCGCCGACCTTCACGAGGAACCGGCCACGGCCGGGAGGTTCGCTCTCACGGCCCGTAGCGGAGTCCCAGGAGGGCGGGGCAGACCATCCGGTGAGGAGGCGCTGTTCCGTGCGTGAGAACGGCACAGCGGCCGTCAGGAGCGGCATTTCAGCCTGTGGGAGGCCGCCACAGATGAGCATGCCGGCGCGCTCGACGAAACCGCGGGCTTTCGCGCGATCTTCCTCGGGGAGCCCTTCAAGATCGTGCATCGTGTGCGTAATCATCGCCTGCCCGACGCCGAACTGACGGTTCAGGCGCGTCAGTGCGTCGATGCGGTCGACCATGCCGGCACCAGAGCGCAGCGCTTGCCACAGCTCGTCCATGATGACGAAGTAGTGGCGCTGCGGTTCTAGGCCGGCCTCAGCGAGCGCGTGAGCCACGTTCACCGTGGCGAACCCGTTGGACCAGCACGCGAGCAAGGTTGCGGCGCGCAGATCCGTGTCGGTTTCCTTCAACCCTGAAATGTCGTAGACCACGGGGCGATCGCGCACCATCGGGTTTGTCGTGTGCCTGGCGAACGTCTCGCCCAGACGACCACCGCGGGTGAGGCTGATGAGCGACGCTTCGAGGCCGCGGGTGATCTTCTGGTACTCGTTCCAGTCGCCGCGGTCGACGGCGACCTCGCGCAGTTCCTCCGGCCCTTCCTGCACCACGGCGAGGAGATCCGCGAGCACCGGCACGGTATCGGTGAACTTCCGATCCAAGACGCGCAGCGCGGCGTCGATGATGGACTCTTCGACGTCGGAGGGCGACTGCTTGCGGAGAATCGACAGGAGCGCTGACACCATCGTGAGCCGTCGCCCGTGGGCGTCGGCTTCGACTTCCTCGGCCTCTTTCACGAAGCCGGCAGCTCGCAGTGCATTGGATGCGTCGGTTGACTCGCCAGGATCGAGCACGTTCAGGTATCCGCGGCCGCGGCCGAGCCGGATCACCTGCCCGCCTAGCGCCTCGATGAGGTCGACGTAATCGGGTTTCAGATCGCCGAGAATGAACGGGATCGACCCGTACCCGGCGAGGCCGGCCGCCATGCGGCGAACCGTCGTCGACTTTCCCAGCGCCGGCAGACCCAGCACGAAGCAGCTTGGGTTGCTGATGAGCTTTGCGCGCTGGAACCAGGAGATGGGATCGGCGCACACCGTCGAGCCGGTGAACAGGTGACGGCCGAGCGGTACGCCGATCATCGGCGTACCCGTGCCGACCGAGTACGGCCACAGGCCGCACACCTGCACCGTTGTGCCGCGCCACTCGTCGGCTTGCTGCACGTACGCGGACTGGCCACGGCCGCGCCCCAGCCACCCGCGCATCGGCGGGCGACTGGGGCGGACCTCGGCCTGCTCCTTGGTGGTCTGCGCAGCGCGCTTAGCCTCGATCCACCGATGGGGAGGCTTGCTGAGTTGGCGTCGTAACGCAGAAATGCCCCTCTGACCAGGAAGAATAGAGCTTGTCTAAGATCCTATTTCCCGAGTCTGAGAGGCATCTCGTAGGTGCAATTCAAGCATGCTCCCGCTGCGGTGTCAGCGAAGTTCGATGATCCGAATCTTGTGTCGGCCGCAGGGCTGGTCCCGATGCTCCGTCTTGCCCGTTCTGCGGGGCTCGATCAGCTCGCGCAGGTCCGGTTGACGGTCCCGTCGGATAAGGGTGCGAACGCGGGCGGCAAGGTGATGGCGCTGGTGGCGGGGATGCTCGCCGGGGCGGACTCGATCGACGACATGAATCTGCTGCGTCATGGCGGGATGGGCCGGTTGTTCGATCGGACGTATGCGCCGTCGACGCTGGGCTCGTTCCTGCGGGAGTTCCGGTTCGGGCACGTCCGACAGCTCGACGCCGTCGCCTCACGGACCCTGGTGAACGTCGCGCAATCCGCGCCGCTGCTGCGGGCGTCGAACGACGAGCGGGTGATGGTGGATCTGGACGACACGATCATCGAGGTCCACGGATACCAGAAGCAGGGCGCGTCGTTCGGGTACTCCGGCGTCCGCGGCCTGAACGCCCTGTTCGCCACGGCGTCGACATCGCAGTCGGCGCCGGTGATCGTGGGGCAGCGGCTGCGGCAGGGGAAGACCGGTTCCCCGAAAGGCGCGGCCAGGATCGTCGCCGACACCCTCGCCACGCTTCGCCGCATGGACCTGGGCAGCAGTGTTCGGCCGTTGCTGCGGGCGGACTCCGCTTTCTACGGACACGCCACCATCGGCACGGCGATCAAGGCCGGCGCGGACGTGTCCGTCACCGTTCGGATGGACCCCGCGGTGAAGACGGCGATCGCGACGATCCCCGAGGACGGGTGGGAGACGATCGAGTACCCGAACGCGATCCGTGACGAGGTCACGGGCCGGTGGATCTCGAAGGCAGAGGTCGCCGAGGTGCCCTTCACAGCGTTCCGTTCCCGGAAGATCGCCGAACGGGTTGAAGGGCGACTGGTGGTGCGGCGGATCCCGGACCTGAACCCCAAGCAGGTCGAGCAGCCGACGCTGTTCGACATCTACCGGCACCACGCGTTCTTCACCACCACCGACAAGCAGACGATGGGAACCGTCGCGGCGGACAAGACCCACCGCGGGCACGCGATCATCGAGCAAGTTCACGCGGACCTGAAGGCGGGCCCGCTCGCTCACCTGCCCTCGGGAGTGTTCACCGCGAACAGCGCATGGCTCGTCCTCGCCGTGATCGCATTCAACCTCACCCGCACCGCTGGACTCATCGCCGACCGAGGCGGGCGGCTCGCCCGGGCAACGACCGCGACGATTCGCCGCACCCTCGTCTCAGTGCCGGCACGACTGGCGCGGACGGCGCGCCGCATCATCCTGCACCTGCCGGACGTCTGGCCCTGGCAGACCGCGTTCGACCGACTCTTCACCGCGACGCACGCACCACCACCGGCCGCGGCCAGCTGACCACCGCCGCCACCAGCGGCACGACCGACAACGAAGTGGACAACCGGGATGAGACGCCCGGAACTCACCCCTGCCCGCAGCCGATCACGCCGCGCCCATCACACCGACGCCACCCACCGAAGGCTCATCGGTGGATCGAGGATAAGGGGCTCCATGCGACGAAACAGGCGCTGATCGAGCTGGACCGCCGCATTGCGGATGACGACGCCGGCACGCACGGACACCCCGAAGCCGTGTTGACTGCCGCGCCGATAGTCGCGGCGCGGCAGCAGCTTGTGGCACAGTATGTGGCGGGTGTCGGTGAGTATGTCGAGGCCCGTCACGTTCACGAACAGGCGATTCTCGCCGCAAATGACGCGATGAATGGCAGCGGAGCACCCGCCCCGATCGCTCGGCAGAAGGACACCGAACGACGCCGCGGCGACGCAGACGCGCGTGTCGTGGTTCGGTCAGCATTTGACGGGTCGGACCTCTCGCGCTGACATGGTCGTGGCATCCCCCGCGGTCACTTCTTGGATCGGCCGGATTCGTGACTGAGCGTGCTCAGCCGCATGAAATGGATGTCGATGACCCAACTGAGCTCGTTGGCGCGCATTCGTTTCAGCGGGCTGGACCTTGATGATGAATTGAACCGAGCGGTTCTCCGCGCGTCTCGATCTCGACCCGCTCGACTGGATCATGTCTGGGACCTCAGCCCAGCTGGGCACCGAGTGCCCAACGAGCACCAGGCGTACTGGCTCGACGGAGGCCGCAAGATCATCACACCTGATCGTTGTGTTGGGGGACACCGAAACCACTCGAGCGAATGAATCGAGGTCGTAGCTGGGCACGTCGTCGTAACCCTGGAAGCCAACCTGGCCGGAATGAAATCCGCAGGGTGCGAGCACATCCCACTCAAGTCACTCTTCGGTGAGAAAACCTTCCAACTCCAGGAGAATCGTCACTTCTTTCCCAACCACAAGCCCACCTGTCTCGAGCGTCGCGCTCCAGGTCAGGCCAAAATCCTCTCGATCGATGGTTGTCTTCGCAGAAGCGCCTGCTCGATACACCTTGTCCGTGTCATAGCCAAATCCGCCCAGCTCGACCTGAAATGTAATAGACCGAGTCACATCGCGGATCGTCAATTCGCCATCGACGAGAAACTCATCACCGCTCACTCGAGCGCCGCTTGATACAAATTCCATCGTCGGGAATCGTGCGACGTCGAGAAAGTCGACCGATCGAAGATGGTCGTCGCGGATCTGCAAGTTCGTATTTACGGATGCTGCGTCGACCGTAGCGTGGAGGACGAAATCCAAGGGATTGTCAGACGCAATCAGAGTGGCTGATTTTACACCAAAAGCGCCCCGAACCTTCGAGACCATCATGTGACGAACGTGGAAGCCTACTTCGCTGTGAGTTGGGTCGAGAACCCACTTACCTGCGCGAAAGCCAGGAACCTCGGTGTTGGTCAGCGTCATTGATCTTCCTCTCCATGAAGGGACGGCGGCGCTCACATGAGCCGCTCGGGCAGGCGAGGCAACTACTTCGACTGGGACGAAGCACGTCAGCGTCCAAATTTTGTTTATGTTCGCAGAACACTCTGTTGGTTGTCAAGAACCACTGAACGGTGCGGCTTGCAAGCTATTCCGCATCGAGACACGTCTCCTAACCGCTTCAGCCAGAAAGCGATGGGGCCCGAGAAGAGCGCCCGCAGCGGCAAGTGGGGGCGAGCTTGTCGTAACCGGCCGCGGGTTCGCGCCATCGCCTATCGTCTTCGTTCATCCTCGTTCGACGGTGTTTCGGGCCATGTAGTTGTCGACGTCGTCGTTCACTGGCCGGCCACCCTTCAGTCCGCGGCGTGTGCGGTGTCCGTGCTGAGGAGAGGGTTCGAGGTGTCGGCGATGATGCTGCGCCCATATAGATGCCTACGGATCACGCTCGACGAGTGTGCCTTGTCGCGGCAGACGCGATCCGGCTGTTTGTACGGCCGATCCGGCCGGCGCCTGGCCGCACGGAACTGATCGCTCAGGAGCGAGCAGCGTCGGGAATCGCCGGCTTGAGCAGTGCTGACGCGCACAACAAACGGCAGTCTTGCACAGGTCGGCGATGGACTCTTCGCGCTCAAACCACCGCATGATCGGCCAATCGGGTCATCCGAGGGATCGATACGCAGATCCTCGCAATTCGATTCGGTCGCCCTCCGCGCGTGGTGGATTCGTCGCGCAATTGTGGGGCGGTCGATGGTTAAATTCACACGGACGGCCCACGAGGTCTCGCCGGCGGAGTCCGCGTCGGAAGGAATCCTTCTCGCATCTGGCGCACGTGAAGATGTTCATTTATAGTGAATGAGATCAATGAGGACTGATGTCGGCGAGGGTGCCGACACATGGTCGTCTATCAAAGGAGAGGGATCCAAATGAAATCTGTCCAATCGGCTACTGCGGCGTCAGATGGTGCGCATTCGTTCGTTCCAGAAATCTCACAGCCGAACCTTGACCTCCTCGGCCGCGCCCAATCGCTCTACTCACTTATCCATGAACATGCCCCAGACAGCGATCGTGACCGCCGTGTCTCCGAAGTGGTGATCGATGCGCTGGAAGAACTTGACCTCTTCCAGGTCTGCACTCCTCGTCGCTATGGCGGATTCCAGAGCAATTTTCGAACGCTGTTCGAGCTCACCGCCGAAATCGCACGGGGAGATGGGGGTACAGCTTGGGCGTTTGCGTTGCTCAACTCAAACGCCTGGGGCGTCGGCACCTACTCACGCGAGGCCCAGGACGACATTTGGGGCGCGAATCCGCGTGCACGCATCACCTGGGCAACGAATCCTGCTGCCGGCTCTACCGCATCGGCGCGCAAGGTTGACGGTGGCTATGTAATCAGCGGCCGTTGGCCGTACGCGTCAGGGTCCCTCCACGCACAATGGGTGAATCTCGGGTTCGACGTCGAGATTGATGGCGCACCGGTACGGATGATGTCTCTCGTTCCGATGGACGAGGTCACGCTTGAAGACACGTGGTATGTCGCAGGAATGCGTGGCTCTGGGAGCAACACAGTCGTCGGCACAGAGGTTTTCGCGCCGGACTACCGCACTCAAAGCTTTGACAATCTAAACGAAGGAAACTACGCGTCCGAGTTCACCGATGAGCTCGAATATCTCACGCCTATGGCCCCCCACTTCAGTCTAGTGCTCGTTGGGGCTCAAATCGGACTTGCTCAGGCAGCTCTGGATTATGCTCTCGAAAAGCTTCCGACGCGCGGCGTCACATACACAAAGTATGCAAAGGGGAGCGACGCGCCGACGAACCAGATTGCGGTCGCCGAGGCTGCGAACGCGATTGACACTGCACGCATGCTTGGGCGGCGAGCTTGTTATGACATCGATGCCGCCGTGGTAACCAATCGTGGTCAAATCGATTGGGCAACGCGCGCACGTATTCGGATGGATTTGGCGACCATAGCGGTGCTATGTCGAGAGTCCATCGATAAAATGCTCACTGCTATCGGTTCGGCCGCCTTTGCCTCGGTGAACCCACTTCAGCAGGTATGGAGGGACTCGGAAACGGCAAGCCGTCATGCGATGGTGAACGAGGGCGTTTCGAAGGAAACGTACGGGAAGTCGCTGCTCGGCATCGACGAGTTCGTCATGCCGATTTAGCGAAGGCTCAACCGCTGAGGGCATGGACGCCGCTTCGGTCGTCGACGCGGTGGTCGTGCCCTCAGCCATTGAGTTTCTCAGCGGTAGGCCACGCGTCAGACCGAGGGTCCGGTATTGCAGGGGCCAGCAATTGGTCATCACTCCATCTCGATGCATAGCACACATCCTGTTCGAATGGTCACGACAGTCACTTGTGCCGATTGAACAGCAGGGCTTCGCGGTCGAAGCTCCTGTACAGGTTCAGAGAGCGACCCGCGTGACTCCACAGGGGTGTCAGTCGAGGCGATCCGGCCTGGTGAACTGCTGCCGAAATCGCGCCAGACTAACGGCCACTATGCGATGTTGATCGGCGCGAGGACCACCAGGCCGCTCGCTTCGGGAAGCTCGGAGATGAGCTGCCTTGAACCGGCGGCTTTCGGTTGGGCGCTGCTCAGCTCGGCTGATCGATCGGTTCGAGCAGCGTCGGGTCGTGTCGGTCAACGGTGCGGGCGTTGTTCATCCGTGGGTCGATGAGGTGGGTGCGCATCGTTTCGGCGATCGCGCTCGAGCTGGCATCGAGTTCGTCGAGCAGCTCGAGGCGGTTCCTTTTCGATGCGGCGCTGTCGTTCTGAATGGTGAGCGAGGTGGGGTTGAGCCAGTCGTCTCGGAGGTCGTCGGTGATGAACGCCGGCATCCGGTCGTGGATCTCTCCAGATGCGTCTCGTGCCTCTCTGGTGATGACGACGAATACCCGCTGCCGCTCTCCTGCGATGTCGGTCGTCCAGGTCAGGCCGGCAGCGGCGAGGATCCCGTCGCCGGCGATCAGGTGCGGCTGCTTGCTCCCCTTCGGCCCCGTCCATTCGAAGTAGCCCGGCGCCATGGGAACGATGCAGCGGCTGTTGGAGAACGCGCCGACCCAGAACCCGGTAGGCAGCTTCTCGATCCGGGCGTTGATGATCGGCCCACCGCCGGGGCGGCTCGCGGGCTTGGGCCAATCCCATCGTGCGAGCGTGAGCTCGCGTTTGACTTTGTCAACCTGATTTGGCCCCGGGGTGACGGTTTGAAGTGGCCCCGTCGTGGCGGCGGGTCGATGTGGGTGGCTGTCTGTTGTCAGGCGCAGCAGGAAGTGGGGAGTTCGTTGCGGAAGAGGTTCGCAGTGAGGCGGATGCCTTCGGCCATGGTGAGGTACGGGGCCCAGGTGTCGGCGAGTTGGGTGACGGTGAATCCGGCTTTGATGGCGTAGGTCGCGGCGAGCATCATCTCGCCGGCGGTGTCGGCGAGGGCGTGGA
>QZLF01000004.1 GCA_016771945.1 Candidatus Leucobacter sulfamidivorax | reverse complement strand
GCACCGCGGCAGCCTTCTCCTCGACCGAGTAGCGACGCGTCGTCGGCTTCCCCACACTCTGTTCCTTCGGCATAACTCCATCCTCGTTTCCAAGATCAGGAGCCTCCAACAAACCCAGAGCGCTTCACAAGCGCAAGGCGCACAGCCTTGGCGCGATGGTCGTCAAAGAATTCGTCGACCCTGGTTTCTCAGGTACTTCCCTGAGCCGCCCCGGTCTCCAGGAAATGCTGAAGTACCTCGAGGAAGAGGGCGAGAGCATCGACTTCCTCATTGTGCACAAACTCGATCGACTGTCGCGTCTCCGCGCCGATGAAGTCGCCCTCAGTACGCGCATCAGTAATCTCGGCATCCGTTTGGTGTCCACCAGTGAGAACATCGACGAATCACCAGGTGGGATGCTCCTCCAAGGCATCATGAGCAGCATTGCGGAGTTCTATTCAAGAAACCTCGCCAACGAGGTCTTAAAGGGGATGAACGAAAAGGTACGTACTGGCGGCAGTGTCGGACGCGCCCCAATCGGCTACCTCAACGTGCGCGACTTCGACCAGGGACGAGAAGTACGTACCGTCAAGATCGACGAGGAGCGAGCGCCTCTCGTTAAATGGGCATTTGAGGCCTACGCAGAAGGCGGATGGACAATCGCCACACTCACCGAAGAACTTCAGCGCCGTGGACTCACCACTGTTCCAACACCCAAAATGGTGTCTCGCCCAGTGCAGATACGGCAGATCGGCGGCATGCTGAACAATAAATTCTATGCGGGAACGTTAACGTTCAAAGGTGCCGAATATCCGGGGAACCACGAGCCACTCATAGACCTCGCCACATTCGAGAAGGTGCAGACCGTCTTGAGCAGTAAGCTCACCGGCGAACGATCTCGAAAGCACGACCACTACCTCAAATCAACGGTCTTCTGCGGGAACTGCGGCGCACGACTCATGTACCAACGAAACCGTTCCGGCGGCAACGGAGAACTCTACGAGTACTACGTCTGCACCGATCGACATGCGAAGCGGAACAAGTGCGATTTCA
This sequence comes from Candidatus Leucobacter sulfamidivorax, assembly GCA_016771945.1. Taxonomy (GTDB): domain Bacteria; phylum Actinomycetota; class Actinomycetes; order Actinomycetales; family Microbacteriaceae; genus Leucobacter; species Leucobacter sulfamidivorax. Next base: position 328,404 of record QZLF01000004.1, on the reverse strand, counting down.
AAGCAGTCCAAGTTGACCTTGTCGAGAAGAAGATCGCTGAGCTTTATAAGCAAGTCTCTCTGTCTGCTGAAGCCCGCAACCTGATGGAGCAAGGCCTCAAAATCGCACTGAAGCACTTCCGACAGACCGAGAATAACGAACGTGAGATCCTACAAGGGCAACGTCTGGAAATTCAGCGCAAGCAAGAGAAGCTACTGGAGGCGCACTTCAACGACGCGATCAGCATCGAGATGCTCCGCGCACAGCAGAGAAAGCTTAGTGGTGAACTCGCCAGTATCGAGCGAGACCTCGACACCCAGGTGGCCGCAACGACGGCGACGGAAGACCTCATCAAGAATGCGCTGGAAGTCAGCGAGAATAGCTTCGACACCTACATGCGCGCGCCCGATGAGATCAAGCGACTCTTGAATCAAGTGTTCTTCGAGCGCATCAATGTTCACTACGAAGAGTACGCCAACGAGTACTGGCTCGAGCCTCATTTCACTGAAGGCTTCACCTTCCTCGGTGATCCAGAGTTCTCTAGCAAGCTCCAGCGCATCATCGACAACGAGCAGCTACTCGAGAATCTCACGGTTGACATGCTCACGCATGGAGGGGGTCGACTTGACTCCCCAGAAAGCAAAGAAACAGGGGCGGAATCGCCTCTGTTTCATGCGTTAAGTTCGTGTAAGAACGTTGTGGTGGATCTGAGGGGACTCGAACCCCTGACCCCCTGCATGCCATGCAGGTGCGCTACCAGCTGCGCCACAGACCCGTGGAAGTCGGGCGAATGCTCACCCGACAACCCTTCTAGCCTACTACATCCGAACCGGCTTTGCGCAAATCAGCGATCCGCGCCGATCCAGCGCGAGACGTCGATCACGGGGCAGTCCTTCCAGAGCCGCTCCAGCTGGTAGAAGTCGCGCTCCTCCTGGTGGAAGACGTGCACGATGAGGTCGCCGAAGTCGAGCAGCACCCAGCGTCCGCCGGCGCGCCCCTCGCGGCGGACCGTGCGCACCCCGGCCTGGTTCAGCCGGTCCTCGATCTCGTCCGAGACGGCCTGGACGTTGCGCTCCACGCTGCCGCTGACGATCAGGAACACGTCCGCGAGCGGGAACAGCTCGCCGACCTCGAGCGCCACGGGGGCGATCGCGCCCTTGTCGTCCGCCGCGCGCACGGCGGTCTCGAGAGCCGCCATCACCTCCGGTCCGATGCCGCCGCTCAAGCGAAGAATCCCGTGCTCGCGGCCCAGATGGCGAGTCCGGCGACGACGATCAGCAGGCCGCCCCCCGTCGCGATGAGCGCGATGGGCAGCCGGCGCTTCTCCTTCTCCGGACTGGTCACGACCGAGGCCGCGGTCGATCGCGCACTGACCGCTCGGGCCGCGGACACCGGGGCGATGATGCCGGTGTCCCCGGGGCTCGGCGCCTCCCCCAGCGCGAACTCGTCGGGGTCGCCCTGCACCGAGTCCAGCAGCGCGGAGTGCCCGCCGGTCTCGCCGAGGGATTTCGGCAGCTCGATGGAGCCGGTGATGAAGAGCTCGCCGGTCTCGCCGATGGGCCCGCTGATGCCGCCGGTGTGCCCCATGTCGGGCAGGATGAGGGCTGAGGCGTTGGTGGGGCTCGCAGCACTCTCCTGCGCCACCGCACGGGAGATGAGGTCGTCGAACTCGCCGCCTCCGGCGCTTTCATCGCCCTCACCGCCCTCATCGGCCTGGGCGCCCGCGAGGCGAACCGCCGGATCGTCGAAGACGGATCCGCCCTCGTCGAGGGGCGCGATGTCGGGGAAGGAGTAGGCCGGTGACTCGTCGTCGCCCGCGGCCGGATCCTCGATGATCTCGACCTCGGCCGTCTCCGGCGCGTCGGGCTCCTCCGCCGCTGCGGCGGCCTGGGCCTCCTCGAGGTCCTCCAGCGAGAAGGCCTGGGTCTTCTCCAGGTCGTAATCGGGCTCGGTGGCCTGCCGCTCGGCGAAGGCCCGCTCGCGCAGCTCGCGCATCTCGCGCCGCGAGCGCGGAGTGCCGTCGGGGTTGAAGGGCGAGATCTCGGGCTCGTCGAACTCGGCCTCGACCTCGCTCGCGGGCGGGGCCTGCACGACCGGTGGCTCCTCGGCCGGCGGCTGCTCCGCCGAGAGCTCGCCGGCCTCGGCCATCTCGCGCAGTCGACGTTCGCGTCGGCTCAGCGGCCGCCCCTCTTCCGCTTCAGTCATGCCTCAACCATTCCATCGGTGTACAGATCGTGCTTGGCGATGTACTGCACCACCCCGTCGGGCACGAGGTACCACACGGGGTATCCACGGGCGACGCGGCTGCGGCAGTCGGTCGATGAGATCGCCAACGCAGGTACTTCCAACAAACTTACATGTTCGCCCGACAATCCAGAAAGCGACAGCTCGTGCCCCGGCCGGGTCACGGCGATGAAGTGCGCGAGGCTCCAGAGCTGGTCGACGTCCTTCCAACTCACGATCTGCTCGACGGCGTCGGCCCCGGAGATGAAGAACAGCTCGGCGTCCGGCAGCTGCTCCCGCAGATCGCGCAGCGTGTCGACCGTGTAGGTGGGGCCCTCCCGGTCGATGTCGACCCGGCTCACCGTGAACCGCGGGTTGGAGGCGGTCGCGATGACGGTCATGAGGTAGCGGTGCTCGCTCGGCGAGACGCCGGACTTCTGCCAGGGCTGCCCGGTGGGGACGAATATGACCTCGTCGAGGGCGAAGCTCTGAGCGACCTCGCTCGCAGCCACGAGGTGGCCGTGGTGGATCGGATCGAAGGTGCCGCCCATCACCCCGATGCGGCGCCGTGGTGACGCCATGGGTCAGTGGTGGGACGTCGCTTCGCCGTGCTCGCGGGCGTACGCCTCGGCCTTCTCGGCGTGGCGGTTGGCGACGTCTCGGAAGCTGAAGGTCACGATCGCGAGCGCGATGAAGAACACCAGCATGATCAGGCCGAACAGCGGAGCCGGGAACCAGAGCTCGTTGACGACGTGCCCGTGGCCCTCTTCTGCGGCGACGGCGATGGTGGCGAGAACAGACATCGGGTTTCCCTGCAATCGTGTCGGTGGGTTGAACGGTTCAAGTCTAGCGGGTTCGCGGTATCCGGCCGCGCAGGCCCGCGCGGCGGCTAGCGGATCTGGCCGTTGCCGCGCACGAGCCACTTCGTGCTCGTGAGCTCCTGCAGCCCCATCGGCCCGCGGGCGTGCAGTTTCTGGGTCGAGATGCCCACCTCGGCGCCGAAGCCGAACTCGCCGCCGTCGGTGAAGCGCGTCGAGGCGTTCACCATCACCACGGCCGAGTCGACCTCGGCGAGGAAGCGCTGGGCGCTCTCGTAGTCCTCGGTGACGATCGACTCGGTGTGGTGCGTGCTGTAGCGGTCGATGTGCGCGATCGCCTCGTCGAGGGAGTCGACGATCCTGACCCCCATCTCGAGCGCGAGGTGCTCGGTCTCCCAGACCTCCTCGCTCGCGGCGCCGAGCCCCGGCACGAGGGAGCGCGCGCCCTCGTCGCCGTGCAGCACGACGCTCGCCTCCTGCAGTTCGCGCGCGAGGCGCGGCAGCAGACGCTCGGCGGCGTCGCGGTGCACGAGCAGGGTCTCGGCCGCGTTGCACACGCTCGGCCGGTGAGTCTTCGCGTTCCGCACGATCGCGGCCGCCTTCTCCTCGTCGGCGCTCGCGTCGACGAAGACGTGCACGATGCCCGCGCCGGTCTCGATCACGGGGACGGTCGACTCGTTCACCACGGTCGAGATGAGCCCCGCGGATCCGCGCGGGATCAGCACGTCCACGTATCCCCTGGCGCGCATGAGCCGGGTCGCGCCCTCGCGCCCGAACTCGTCCACGGTCTGCACCGCGTCGCCCTGGAGGCCGACGCTCGAGATCGCGCGCTGGATCACCTCGACGAGCACCCGGTTCGAGCTCTCGGCGGCGGTGCCGCCGCGCAGCACCGCGCCGTTGCCGCTCTTCAGGGCGAGGGCGGCGATGTCGACGGTGACGTTGGGGCGCGCCTCGTAGATGGCGCCGACCACGCCGAAGGGCACGCGCACCTGCGAGATCTGGATGCCGTTGGCGAGGGTGCTGCCGCGCACGATCTGCCCCACGGGGTCGGGCAGCGCGATCACCTCGCGCACCGCGGCGGCGAGGCCCTGCAGGCGCTTCTCGTCGAGCAGCAGGCGGTCCAGCAGCCCCTCGGCCATGCCCGACTCGCGGCCGCGCCGCAGATCCTCGGCGTTCGCCTCGACGACCTGCGGCACCGAGGCCTCGATGGCATCGGCGATCGCGGCGAGGGCCGCGTTCTTCTGCGCGGTCGTGACGGTGGCCAGGCTGCGCGCGGCCGTGCGGGCCCGCTGCAACCGGTCGAGGAAGGGATCGGTGCTCATCCCGCCAGTCTACCGGGCGGGCGCGGCGGGGGCGGGCTCGAAGACCGTGCCGTGATCCGCCCCGTCGAGCACCTCGGCCAGCAGCCGGGTCTCGGTGAGCAGCACGCCGGTGCCGGCCTCGGCGGCGAGCCTCGCCGCCGCCACCTTCGTGGCGGCGCCCCCGGTGCCCCAGCCCGACTGGGTCTCGCCGATCTCGACGCCCGCGAGCTCGTCGCCGTAGGGCACGTGCGCGATGCGCCGCGCCCCGGGCAGCGCCGGCGGCGCCGTGTAGAGGGCGTCGACGTCGCTCAGCAGCACCAGTCGATCGGCTCGCACGAGGCGCGCGACGAGCGCCGCGAGGCGGTCGTTGTCGCCGAAGCGGATCTCGTGGGTCGCAACCGTGTCGTTCTCGTTGATGATCGGTATCGTGCCGAGGGCGAGCAGCCGCTCGATCGCGCGCTTGGCGTTGCCGCGGTGGGTCGGGTTCTCCATGTCGTGCGCGGTGAGCAGCACCTGGCCCGCTACGATCTCGTGCCCGCCGAGCGCGCGCTGGTAGCGGTTGACGAGGATGTTCTGGCCCACGGCCGCCGCGGCCTGCTGCGTGGCGAGGTCGTCGGGGCGCGTATCGAGCTTCAGGAACGGCACGCCGGTCGCGATCGCGCCGCTCGAGACGAGGATCACCTCGCAGCCGGCGGCGTGCAGCCGGGCGAGCTGGTCGACGAGCGCGGGGATCTGCGCGGCGTTGTCGCCGCTCACCGACGACGAGCCGACCTTCACCACGACGCGCTCGCCCGCGAAGCGGGGCGCCCCCTGCTGCGTCTCGCTCATCGCTCCTCGCTCCACATCCCGGCCTCGCGCTCCCGCTCGAGCTCGGCCCGCGCCTCGGACTTCGCGTCCATGCGGTCGTGGTACTCCACGCGCCGCTCCTTGTTCGTCCGCCGACCGCTCTGGTCGAGGCGCAGATCGGAGCCGCGGGCACCCATCTGCACCTCGGCGGCGCTCGTGACGGTGGGCTCCCAGTCGAAGACGACGCCGCTGCCGGGCCCGATCACCACGGTCGAGCCGGCGGTCGCGCCGGCCTTCACGAGCGCGTCCTCGATCCCCAGCTTCTGCAGGCGGTCGGCGAGATAGCCGACGGCCTCGTCGTTGGCGAAGTCGGTCTGCTCGACCCAGCGCTCGGGCTTCTCCCCCAGCACCCGGTAGAGCGTGCCGTAGCTGCCGCCCTCGGTCACGACCCGGAAGCCGCCGTCGTCGACGGCCTTGGGGCGCAGCACGATGCGCGGGCGATCCTCCTCGGCTGCGACCGCCTCGGCGCGCGCCGCCTCGACCAGTTCGGCGAGCGCGAAGCCCAGCTCGCGCAGTCCCTGGTGCGAGACCGTCGAGATCTCGAAGACGCGGTAGCCGCGAGCCTCGAGCTCGGGCCGCACGAAGGCCGCGAGCTCGGCGGCCTCGGGCACGTCGATCTTGTTGAGGGCGACGAGCTGCGGACGCTCGACGAGCGGGGTCTGCCCCTCGGGAACCGGGTAGGCGGCGAGCTCGTGCAGGATGACCTCGAGGTCGCTGAGCGGATCGCGGCCCGGTTCGAGGGTCGCGCAGTCGAGGACGTGGAGCAGCGCACTGCAGCGCTCGACGTGGCGCAGGAAGTCGAGGCCGAGGCCGCGCCCCTCGCTCGCGCCCTCGATGAGGCCCGGCACGTCGGCCACGGTGAAGCGGTGGTCCGCCACCTGCACCACGCCGAGATTCGGGTGCAGCGTCGTAAAGGGGTAGTCGGCGATCTTCGGCTTCGCGGCGCTGAGCGCGGCGATGAGGCTCGACTTGCCGGCGCTCGGGTAGCCCACGAGCGCCACGTCGGCGATCGTCTTGAGCTCGAGCGTGACCGTGCCCGCCCAGCCCTCGGTGCCGAGCAGTGCGAAGCCGGGGGCCTTGCGCTTGGAGCTCGCGAGCGCCGAATTGCCGAGGCCGCCGATCCCGCCCTTGGCCACGACGAAGCGCGTGCCGGGCTCAGTGAGGTCGACGAGCGTCTCTCCCGCCTCGTCCTTGACCACGGTGCCCACCGGCACGGGCAGCAGCAGCTCGGCACCCGCGGTACCCGAGCGGTAGTCGCCCATGCCGAAGCCGCCGTTCTCGGCGGTGCGATGCGGGCGGCGATGGTAGTCGAGCAGGGTCGTGACCTGGGGGTCCGCGAGCAGCACGATGTCGCCGCCGTGCCCGCCCTGGCCGCCGTCGGGCCCGGCGAGCGGCTTGAACTTCTCGCGCTTGATCGACACGCAGCCGTTGCCGCCGCGGCCGGCCTGCAGGTGCAGCTGCACCTGGTCCACGAACGTCACCATGCCGCGGCCCCTCTCAGTCTGGAATCCATCCCGGAAACGGCAAAGGGCGAGCCGAAGCTCGCCCTGCCGACCGCTCGCCTCAGGCTGCGGTGACGATGTTGACGACCTTGCGGCCGCCCTTGCTGCCGAACTCGACGGCACCGGCGGCGAGGGCGAACAGCGTGTCGTCGCCGCCGCGGCCGACGTTGGCGCCCGGGTGGAAGTGGGTGCCGCGCTGGCGGACGATGATCTCACCGGCGTTCACCTGCTGGCCGCCGAAGCGCTTGACGCCGAGGCGCTGCGCGTTGGAATCGCGGCCGTTGCGAGTCGAGCTTGCGCCCTTCTTGTGTGCCATCTGTCTGTCTCCTCGAGTCCGTGACGGGTGCCGGCTACTTGATGCCGGTGATCTTGATGCGGGTCAGATCCTGACGGTGACCCTGGCGCTTCTTGTAGCCGGTCTTGTTCTTGTACTTCTGGATCACGATCTTCGGACCGCGCAGGTCGTTGAGCACCTCCGCGGTGACCTTGACCTTGGCGAGAGCCGCGGCGTCGGTGGTGACGGCGTCGCCGTCGACCAGCAGCACCGCGGGAAGCTCGAGCTTGCCCTTGTCGTCACCCGAAACACGGTTGACGGTGAGGATCGAACCGACCTCGACCTTCTCCTGACGGCCGCTTGTGCGCACTACTGCGTAAACCACTTGTCTACCTTTTTCTTCGAAAACGAACCTGCGGCCCCGATTCGGGCCTGAGAGCGCGCCGCGCGCACCCAAGTCTCGTTGCAACCCGTTACCGGGTGACACCAACGATCAACTTTATCCTATCGGCACCGGCCGGTCAAATGATCGGGTCCACGCCGCGCGCCGCCGAAGCCGCCTCGCCGGACCCGCCGTGACGCGTCTCGGCGCTCGACGCCCGACGCCCCGCCCGGCGCCGCTTGCCGGGCTCGGGCGCCTGGGGCAGCGCGTCGAGCACGGAGTCGAGCAGCTGCTGCGGCGTGAGCTCGACGGCGGGCTCGGGCTTCGGCTCCACGGCCGGAGCCGCGGGGGCCTCGACATGCGCGACGTGCTCGGCATGCTCCGCGACGCCCGGGATCGTCTTCGCGGCGATCTTCGCGAGCATCGAGCGCGACTCCTCGGTGATCGCGTGCGTCTGCGCCGCGGAGGCCGCGTGGCTCGAGCCGTTCGAGCTCGCCTGGGACGAGCCCTTCCGCTTGCCGCCCCGCGAGCCGCCGCCGTTCGACTGCTGCTTGCCCACGGGCTCGTGGTGCACGATCAGTCCGCGGCCGGCGCAGATCTCGCAGGGCTCGCTGAACGACTCGAGCAGCCCGAGGCCGAGCTTCTTGCGGGTCATCTGCACGAGGCCGAGCGAGGTCACCTCGGCGACCTGGTGCTTCGTGCGGTCGCGGCTCAGGCACTCCACCAGCCTGCGCAGCACGAGATCCCGGTTCGACTCGAGCACCATGTCGATGAAGTCGACCACGATGATGCCGCCGATGTCGCGCAGGCGCAGCTGGCGCACGATCTCCTCGGCGGCCTCGAGGTTGTTCTTCGTCACGGTCTCCTCGAGGTTGCCCCCGGAGCCCACGAACTTGCCGGTGTTCACGTCGACGACGGTCATCGCCTCGGTGCGGTCGATCACGAGCGATCCGCCCGAGGGCAGCCACACCTTGCGCTCGAGCGCCTTCGCGATCTGCTCGCTGATGCGGTACTCGTCGAAGATGTCCCGCTCGCTCTCGTAGCGCTCGACCCGTTCGAGCAGCTCGGGCGCCACCTGCGAGAGGTAGTTCTCGATGGTCGAGTAGGTGTCCGGGCCCGCGATGATCAGGCGGTGGAAGTCCTCGTTGAAGACGTCGCGCACGATCTTGATGAGCATGTCGGGCTCGGAGTGCAGCAGCAGGGGGCCGCCACCCTTCGCGACGCGGGCCTGGATCGACTCCCACTGCCGGGTGAGACGCTCGACGTCGCCGGTCACCTGCTCCTCGGTCGCGCCCTCGGCCGCGGTGCGCACGATCACGCCGGCGCCGGTGGGCAGCACCTCCTTGAGGATCTTCTTCAGCCGCGCGCGCTCGGTGTCCGGGAGCTTCCGGGAGATGCCGTTCATCGCGCCGCCGGGCACGTAGACGAGGAAGCGGCCGGGGAGCGAGATCTGGCTGGTGAGCCGCGCGCCCTTGTGCCCGACCGGGTCCTTGGTCACCTGCACGAGCACCTGATCGCCCGGCTTGAGCGCGTTCTCGATGCGACGGGCGGATCCGCCTCCCTCGAACTCGCTCCAGTCGACCTCGCCCGAGTAGAGCACGGCGTTGCGCCCGCGGCCGATGTCGACGAAGGCGGCCTCCATGCTGGGCAGCACGTTCTGCACCCGGCCCAGGTAGACGTTGCCGATCAGCGAGGTCTCGCTCGAGCGGGCGACGTAGTGCTCGACGAGCACCTTGTCCTCCAGCACCCCGATCTGCACGCGATCCGCGGTCGTGCGCACGATCATCTCGCGGTCCACCGCCTCGCGACGGGCGAGGAACTCGCTCTCGGTGATGACCATGCGCCGGCGGCGGCCGGCGTCGCGGCCCTCGCGGCGACGCTGCTTCTTCGCCTCGAGGCGGGTGGATCCCTTGACCTTCTGGGGTTCGGTGATCAGCGGAGCCTGGCGCTGCGGGCGGCGGGGCTCGTCGTCGACGGGCGCCTCGCCTGAGGTCGAACGCCGGCGTCGGCGGGTCCCGGTCCCCTCGTCGGGCTCGTCGCGATCGTCCTCCTCGCCGAAGGCGCCGCGTCCGCCGCGCGAGAACTGCCGGTCGAGCAGCTCGTCGAGCTGGCGCAGATCGCCGCGGCGCTGGCGCGGCTGCACCGGCGGCACGTCGGGCGCGAGGAAGATGAGCCGCGTCGTCGCGCGGAAGCGCTCCTCGGGGCTCATCTCGGCGATCGGCAGGATCAGCTCGGGCTCGCCGGGCTTCTCCTCTGCGGCGGCCTCATCAGTCGCGGGCGCCTCTGCGGCCGGTCCCTCGGCCGAGGTCTCGTCGGCCACCGGTTCCTCGGTCACCGACTCCTCGGCCGCAGCGGGCGCCTCGACAGTCGGCTCCTCGGCCGCCGAGGCCCCCTCCGCAGTCGGCTGCTCGTCCGTCGGATCCTCGGCCATAGCCGGCTCCTCGACGGCGGCCGGCTCGACCGCCGCAGGCTCCGCAGCCGCTACCGAGCCGGCCGACTCGAGGCCGCTCGACTGCTCCGCTTCCGCGCTATTCGAATCTGTAGTCGTGTCGTCGTGCTCACTCACCATTGCTGGTGTACTCCTCTGAACCGGACGGAAAACCGCCCGGAAACTCTGCTTGTGCGGCGTTCCCACCGCGAAACCTGTGCTGCACGGGGCGGGTGCCCCCTGCTCGGTCGTCGTACGACCTGAAGACTGTTCGTACCGAGCGCTGATTCGCGCGGGGTACTGCCTTCCATTATGGCATGCCCGCGCGACTCCGCGTCACGCCCAGCCGGGGTGCAGCCTCCGGGCGCTCCCCCGCAGTAGGATCGCCTCATGCGCACTGAGACGAGCAGGCCCGGGCGACGCATCGCCTTCGCGATCTTCAGCATCGTCGCCGGCGTCGTCGGCTGGATCGCCTCCTTCGAGCTGCTCACCGAGTACATCAAGGTGCTGCGGGATCCCGACTACGTGCCGAACTGCTCGGTCAGCATCCTCGTCACCTGCGGTCCTAACATGGACTCCTGGCAGGGATCGCTCTTCGGCTTCAGCAACACCATCATCGGCGTGTCGGCCTTCGTCGCGCCGATCGCCGTCGGCGTGGCCCTGCTCGCGGGCGCCCGCTTCCGCGCCTGGTTCTGGTGGCTGTACCAGCTCGGGCTGCTCGGCGGCTTCGTGTTCGTGTGCTGGCTGCAGTACCAGAGCATCTTCTCGCTCGGCACGCTGTGCCCCTGGTGCATGGTGGCCTGGGCCGTGATGATCCCGCTGTGGTGGTTCAGCCTGGGCTGGCCCTACGCCTCCGGCGAGATCCCGCTGTCCGAGAGCGCGCGCAGCCGGTGGCGGGGCCTGGCCGCCTGGGCCTGGGTGATCGTGCTCGTCAACGTGCTCGTGGTCGCGGCGGTCGCCCAGTTCCAGCTGAACTGGTTCGCCGAGTTCGCGCGGGGCTGACCGCAGCGTCTCGACAGCGGCGACCTCAGGGCGCGAGCCTCTCCCAGAGCTCGTCGACCTGCTCGATCGTGCGCGCCTCGGTGCCGCCCGTGTCGATCACGACGTCGGCGATCGCCCGCCGCGCCTCGTCGCTCGCCTGATTGGCGATGCGCCGCTCCGCATCCTCCCGGGTCATGCCGCGCAGCTCGACCATCCGCTGCACCCGCGTCTCGGCCGGCGCCTCCGTGACGATCACCAGGTCCCACTCGAGACCGGGCTCGGCCTCGACGAGCAGCGGCACGTCGTAGACCACCACGGCGTGCGGATCGGCCGCCCCCGCCTCGCGGATGCGCCGCTCGAAGAGTTCGCGCACCGCCGGGTGCACGATCGCGTTGAGATCGGCGAGCGCCTCCGGATCCGCGAACACGAGCGCCCCGAGGGCCGGTCGGTCGAGCGCCCCGTCGGCGCCCAGCACGCCGTCCCCGAAGCGTCCGCGGATCGCGGCGAGGCCGGCCGTCCCCGGCTCCACGACCTCTCGCGCCAGCCCGTCGGCGTCGATGTGCACGGCTCCGTGCTCGGCCAGCCTGCGGGCGACGGTCGATTTCCCCGAGGCGATTCCACCCGTCAGCGCGATCAACTTCATAAGGGCCACACTATCGACCACACCCCGTCGCGAGGCCGAGACGGCCTCGCCGCTCCCTACGAAAGGCGAGAAATCGCCTTTCGCTTCACGGTCGCGCCCGTCAGCGCGATGAGCTTCATGCGTCGATGAAAGCAGAAGGCCGGGCTCCCGCGGGAACCCGGCCTTCAGCGCTTCGGGGTCAGTTGCCCTCGAGCTGCTGCTTCAGCGCCGCGAGCGCCTCGTCGTCGGCCAGGGTGCCGGTCGCACCGCTGTCGCTCGAGAAGCTGGAGGGCGCCTCGCCGGCGGCGGGGGCGTCGGCCTGAGCCTGGCTCGCCTCGCCGACCTGCTTCTTGTGGGCCTCCCAGCGAGCCTGGGCGGCGGCGTACTCCTGCTCCCACTGCTCGCGCTGGGTCTCGAAGCCTTCCTTCCACTCCTGGGTCTCGGGATCGAAGCCCTCGGGGTACTTGTACTCCCCGTTCTCGTCGTACTCGGCGGTCATGCCGTACAGAGCCGGGTCGAAGTCGGTGCCCTCGGGGTCCACGCCCTCGTTCGCCTGCTTGAGGCTGAGCGAGATGCGGCGACGGTCGAGATCGATGTCGATGATCTTGACGAAGACCTCCTGGCCGGCCGAGACGACCTGCTCGGCGAGCTCGACGTGCTGGCCCGAGAGCTCCGAGATGTGCACGAGACCCTCGATGCCGTCCGCGACGCGCACGAAGGCGCCGAAGGGCACGAGCTTGGTGACGACGCCCGGAGCGATCTGGCCGATCGCGTGGGTGCGGGCGAAGACCTGCCACGGGTCCTCCTGGGTGGCCTTCAGCGAGAGCGAGACGCGCTCGCGATCCAGCTCGACCGAGAGCACCTCGACGGTGACCTCCTGGCCGACCTCGACGACGTCGCTCGCGTGCTCGATGTGCTTCCACGAGAGCTCGGAGACGTGCACGAGGCCGTCGACGCCGCCGAGATCGACGAAGGCGCCGAAGTTGACGATCGACGAGATGACCCCCTTGCGCACCTGGCCGGGCTTGAGGTCCGCGAGGAACGAGGAGCGGCTGGCCGACTGGGTCTCCTCGAGGAGGGCCCGGCGCGAGAGCACCACGTTGTTGCGGTTCTTGTCGAGCTCGAGGATCTTCGCCTCGATCTCCTGCCCGAGGTACGGGGTGAGGTCGCGCACGCGGCGCAGCTCGATGAGCGAGGCCGGGAGGAAGCCGCGGAGACCGATGTCGACGATGAGGCCGCCCTTGACGACCTCGATGACGGTGCCGGTGACGACCCCGTCGCTCTCCTTGATCCGCTCCACGTCGCCCCACGCGCGCTCGTACTGCGCGCGCTTCTTCGACAGGATCAGGCGGCCTTCCTTGTCCTCCTTCTGGAGGACCAGCGCCTCGACGCTGTCGCCGACCTGGACCACCTCGTCGGGATCCACGTCGTGCTTGATGGAGAGCTCGCGCGAGGGGATGACGCCCTCGGTCTTGTAGCCCACGTCGAGGAGCACCTCGTCGCGGTCGATCTTCACCACGGTGCCCTCGATGAGGTCGCCGTCGTTGAAGAACTTCAGGGTCTTCTCGACCGCGGCAAGGAAGTCCTCGGCAGAGCCGATGTCGTTGATTGCGACCTGCTTGCTTGCCTGCTCGGTCGTTGCGTTCGTCATGTAAATGGTCTCCAGGATGGATGGGAAATCGGGCGGGGCGCACGCGCCGACGAATGACCGGCATTCGCCTGTGCACGCCCTGCGGTTGAGCATGGTTGAGACGCCACAGAAGTGACGCTCAAGCTTATCGCGAAATTCCGCGGATCGCCAAGCCCGTTCGCGGGTCCTAGTGCGCGGCGATGTTCCAGTTCGGGCCGCGCCCCACCTGCACCTCGAGCGGCACGGAGAGCTCGGCCGCCCCGCCCATCTCCTCGCGCACGATCGCCTCGAGCGCGTCCCACTCCCCCGCGACGACCTCGAACATGAGCTCGTCGTGGATCTGCAGCAGCATGCGCGAACCGAGATCCGCCTCGCGCATGCGCCGCTCGATCCGCGCCATCGCGATCTTGATGATGTCCGCGGCCGAGCCCTGGATCGGGGCGTTCAGCGCCGCGCGCTCGGCGTTCGCGCGCAGGGTGCGGTTGGGGCTCGCGAGGTCGGGGAATGGGCGCCGGCGCCCGAAGATCGTCTCGGTGTAGGTGTCGACCTTCGCCTGCTCGACGACGCGGCGCAGATAGTCGCGCACCCCGCCGAAGCGGTCGAAGTAGTCCTCCATCAGCTGCCGCGCCTCGGGAGCCGCGAGGTTCAGCTGCTTCGCCAGGCCGAAGGCCGAGAGCCCGTAGGCGAGGCCGTACGACATCGCCTTCACCTTCGAGCGCTGGTCCCCCGAGACCTCGTGGGGGTGCACCCCGAAGATCCGCGATCCGACGAAGCGGTGCAGGTCCTCGCCCTGGTTGAAGGCCTGGATGAGTCCCTCGTCGCCCGAGAGGTGCGCCATGATGCGCATCTCGATCTGCGAGTAGTCGGCCGTCATGAGCGTCTCGTAGTCGGACGAGTGGATGAAGGCCTCGCGGATGCGGCGGCCCTCCTCCGTGCGCACGGGGATGTTCTGCAGGTTCGGGTCGGTCGAGGCGAGACGGCCGGTGCTCGCGCCGTTCTGCAGCAGAGTGGTGTGGATCCGCCCGTCCTCGCGCACCGCCTTGATGAGCGTCTCGACGATCTGGCGCAGCTTGTTCGCGTCGCGGTGCGCGAGCAGCGCGTCGAGGAAGGGGTGCGGGTTCGTGGCCTGCAGTTCGGAGAGCGCGGCCGCGTCGGTCGTGTAGCCGGTCTGCGTCTTGCGGGTCTTCGGCATGTCGAGCTCGTCGAACAGCACCTCCTGCAGCTGCTTCGGCGAAGACAGGTTCACCTCGCGCCCGATGGCGGCGAAGGCCTCCTGCTCGTAGCCCTGCACCCGCTCGCGCAGCTCGGCCTCGTGCGCCTGCAGCAGGGGCGTGTCGATCTGCACCCCCCGCTCCTCGAGCGCGGCCAGCACGGGGATCAGGGGCAGCTCGATGTCGCGGTAGACCCCCTCGGTGCCGCCCTCGAAGCGGGCGACCATCTCGGCGTGCGTCCGCGCGATGTACCAGGCGACCGCCTCGGGGCCGGTGGCGCCGTTCTCCTCGGGCAGCAGCTGGTTCGGGTCCGCGACGGGCAGCTCCTCGCCGAGGTACCGCTGCACCGCGTCGGCGATCGTCTTCTCGGGGGTGGCGGGGCGGATCAGGAACGCGGCCACGAGCCCGTCCCCCGCGATGCCGCCGATCGACGCCCCCGCGGCCCAGGCGAGCTTCAGCTGCGCCTTCGCGTCGAAGAACACCTTCGGGTCGTCGGAGGCGAGCCACGCCTCGAAGGGCGCGTAGTCGCGCCCGCCCGGCTGCCAGCGCAGCAGCACGGTCGAGTCGGGCGTCGCGAGCCCCACCTCGAGGCCTCCGTAGCCCTCCACGATCTGCACGGCCGGGGCGTCCGCCTTCGCCAGCCAGTCGCCCAACTCCTCGTCCAGCAGCAGCCTCGCCTCGGGCAGCTTCGGCGCAAGCGCCGCGGCCCCGTTCGCGCCGGCGGGCACCTCGGCGCCCGCGAGCTTGCCCACGCGCTGCAGTAGGGTGCGGAACTCGAGCTTCGCGAACACCGGCTGCACGAGCGCCATGTCGATGTCCCCGCGGTGCAGCTCGCCGAAGGACACGTCGATGTCCATGTCACGCACGAGGCGGTTCAGGCGGCGGTTGCGCTCGGCCAGGTGCGCGTTCTCGCGCAGGCTCTCGCCGACCTTCCCGGTGACCTCGTCCTGCCGCCGCAGCAGCTCCTCCAGCGAGCCGAACTGGTTGATCCACTTCACGGCGGTCTTCTCGCCGACCCGCGGAATGCCCGGCAGGTTGTCGCTCGTCTCGCCGACGAGCGCGGCGATCTCGGGATACTGCTCGGGGCGGATGCCGTAGCGCTCCATCACCTTCTCCGCGTCGTAGCGCGTGAGCTCGCTCACGCCCTGCTTCGAGGGGTAGAGCAGCGTGATGTCGTCGTCGACGAGCTGGATGGTGTCGCGGTCGCCGCTGACCACAAGCACCCGGTAGCCCTGCTCGGCACCGCGCGTCGCGAGGGTCGCGAGGATGTCGTCGGCCTCGTAGTTCTCCTTCTCAAGGGTGCGGATGCCCATGGCGTGCAGCGCCTCCTGCAGGAGCGGCACCTGCCCCTTGAACTCGGGGGGCGTCTCGCCCCGGGTGCCCTTGTACTCGGGGTACTCGTCGGTGCGGAAGGAGTGGCGCGAGATGTCGAAGGCCACCGCGATCGCGTCGGGCTTCTCGTTGCCGAGCAGGTTGATGAGCATCGCGATGAAGCCGTGGATGGCGTTCGTGTGCTGCCCGCTCTGCGTCTGGAAACTGTCGACCGGCAGTGCGTAGAAGGCGCGGAAGGCCAGCGAATGGCCGTCGATGAGCATCAGCGTAGGCTTGGTGGTATTCGACACGGTTCCACCCTACGGCAGCACCGACAGACCCGAGGCGCATTTCCGCCCCCGACCGCGAGAGACCGAGATGACCGACGCCGCAACCGCCCCTGTTTCAGATCCCGAGACCGCCGACCCCGAGGGCCTCGCCTTCGTCGCGCGCATCGGGCTCGGCGCGCTCGCCGAGCGCATGGGCATCGTCTTCACGGAGTGCACCCCCGAGCGCGCGGTCGCGACGATGCCCGTCGAGGGCAACACGCAGCCGATCGGCCTCGTGCACGGCGGCGCCTACGTCGTGCTCGCCGAGTCGCTCGGCTCGACCCACGCGAACCTGCTCGCCCCCGAGGGGCACGTCGCCCTGGGCCTCGACCTCAACGCCACGCACACCGGATCGGCCAGGGTGGGTCTCGTGACCGGGGTCTGCACGCCCGTGCACGTCGGGCGCTCCATCGCGGTGCACGAGATCGCGATCACGGACGAGTCGGGCCGCCGCTGCTCGACGGTGCGGATCACGAATATGTACAAGCGCCTCGACGGCTGACAGCCGCCGCGCACGCGATCGACGCCGCGTTCCCGGTCAACGCCGCGAGGCGCCCTCGAATGCCAGTTCCATGCCCTGGGTGTAGCCGCACCAGCCCCCCTGGTCATCGCTCTCCGCGAGCGAGGGCGCGTTGATCTGCAGCGACAGCCGCTCCGCCGAGAAGGTCCCGGTGATCTCGACTCCCTGCGGGAAGTCGAACCGGAGGTCCTCAGTGCAGATGGTCGGTTCCGGGTCGAGGGAGAACGCGACGGTCGCATCGAGGGTGGGGAGCTCGTCGAAGAAGACGACGCCGCCTCCACCGCCGTCATCGATCTGGATCTCCTTCAGTACGCAAGCGCCGTCCGAGCACTCGACGTACGCCGTCGCGTTTCCTTCGTGATCCTCGCGCGACTCTCCGCTGCTCTCGGGGATCAGGATCGTCTGCGTGTAGGTCCCCTCGAACGAGATCTCGCCGTCGGGGGTCGAACCGGTCGGAGCCGCGGGCGCGGCGGAGGCGGATCCGGAACCGTCGGGAGAGGCGGGCGTCCCCGAGCTCTCGGAGGCGGATCCGCTGCATCCGCCGAGCAGCAGGGCTGCCAGGGCGACTCCGGCCAGGACCGGGGCTGTGCTGGACTTCATGAGAACCTCCTCCGATATTGGCTTCAGAGTATGCATCGGCGGCTCCGCGCGGCAGTCATGGAAGTCCATGACAGCGGGCCCGCTTTGCGGCATCATGAGGAGCATGGAGGCTCAGCACCGAGCCGGGGTCCGGCTCATCGACGACCACGAGCTCGTCGGCGTCGCGCTCGAGCAGGCACTGGCGACCTCGGCAAGGCTGCGGTACCTCGGCCGCGTCGGCACCGTCGACGAAGCGCTCGCCGAGCGGGCGCCCGCCGGGATCGTCGTGCTCGACCTGCGCCTGGCGGACGAGTCTTCGCCCGTGCGGAACGTCCGCGCCCTGGTCGACGCCGGCAGCACCGTGCTCGTGTACACCTCGGGCGAGAGCCCGTACTTGATCCGGCTCGCCGCGCAGACCCCGATCTCGGGACTCGTCCGCAAGAGCGCCCCGCTCGGCGACCTCGTCACCGCACTCGAGCTCTGCGCGGATGGCGGCCTCGCCTTCTCGAGCGACTGGGCCGCGGCGATACTGGGCGACCACGGCCTCGACGAGGTGGGTCTGAGCCCCCGCGAACGCGAGGTGCTCGTGCTGCTCGCCACCGGCCTGCCGAGCAAGGCCGCCGCCGCGCAGCTCGGCATCGCGATCCCGACGCTCGAGGTCCACCTCGCGCGTCTGCGGGAGAAGTACGCCCGCATCGGGCGACCCGCGCATCAACGCAGCGATCTCGTGCTGCGCGCCCTCGAGGACGGGTATCTGCCCCTGCCTGGCGAATCGCGGTCGAGCGATGGCGCGGTCAGCTGAACGCGTCGGTCCTGCCGAGCTCCGGGCGCGAAGAGTCGCGAGTGCGGCGCTCGGGATTGCCCTGCTGGTGTACACGGCAGCCGACCTCGTCACGATCTGGGGACAGCCCACCAACCTCTCGCACTGGTGGTGGATCGTCTCGTTGGCCGGACGACTGGCCTTCGGCGTCGTCCTGCTGACGGTGCCCTGGTTCGCGAGTGCCGCGGTGCTGCGGGTCCTGGCGCTCTCCTTCGTCGCCTTCGGCGTCGTGACCGTGTCCATCTCCCTGATCGCCGTCAATCCGGAGCTCACCTGGGTGCTGCGCGCGCAGTCGCTGTACGTCTGGGCGGCGCCTCTCGCGATGCGTCCTCCGGAGGCCTGGGCGTGGATCCTCGTCTTCGAATCCCTCGCGGCCGCGGCGCGGGCGATTCGGGTGAGCGATCCGTTCCAGTTCCTCGAGTCGACCCTCGTCGCCCTCACGATGACCGTGCTGCTCGTATCCGTCCTGATGGTGTTCCTGCGGATGACCCGCGCGCGCGATCTGCGGGAGCGACTCGCACTGCGGGCGATCCGCGAGGACGCCTACCAGGCCGCGCGCACGGCCGAGCTCCGGCGCATCGAGCGGATCGTGCACGACGAGGTGCTCTCCACCCTGCGCGCTGCGAGCCTCGGGCTCGTCACCGCTCGCGCGGACCCAGCGCGGCTCGCCGGCGCAGCGCTCGAGCACCTCGCAGTGCTGGATCAGCGGCCGGATGAGGCCGACGCACCGGTCGAAGTCGGCGCGCTGCTGAATCGCCTACGCTCGCTCGTCACCACGGTCGCGCCGGAGACGGAGGTGCGCGTCGTGCAGGCCGGCGCGCCGGTGATCCCCGCGGGCGTGGCCGACGCAATCACCGAGGCGTGCGGCGAGGCTCTGCGCAACAGCGTCGTGCACGCGCCGGTCGACCGCGGAGTATCGCGCGTCGTCCGCGCGCGCATCGGGCCCGACGCGATCGAGGTGACGGTCGAAGACGATGGCGACGGCTTCGACGTGCGGCATGTGCCGCCCCACCGCCTCGGCATCGCGCGCAGCATCGTCGAGAGAATGCGAGCCCTGCCCGGCGGGGACGCGAGAGTCCTTTCACGGGCGCGATCCGGCACATCCGTCACGCTGAGCTGGCGCGGATGAGCGCGACGGTTCAGGCTCGGAGCTCGATCGAGCACCCGGAGGCGGTGTTCTTCGGGCCCCGACCCGGCTACGGGCGGGAGCTCTGGGCGGTGCTCTCGATCGCGACGGTCGCGGCCGTCATGCTGACATGGTGGCAGGTCGGAGCCGACGCGCGGATCCTCCTCGCGGGCGTCGGCCTCATCGCAGCCGCCGGCGCCGCCATGCTGCCCCGCGGTGCCCGGCTTCCGGCTCCGTGGGCATGGGGCGCGGCCACGACAGCCGCACTGCTCGTGCTCTTCACGACGATCTGGGATCCTGCCCACGGGCAGGTGGAGAGCTACGCGCCCTGGTACGCGCGCGGGGCGACGGTCGTCTGCGCCGCGGTGATCCTGCGTCGCAGAGCCGGCGCCGGGTGGACGGGTGCGCTCGTGGGTTACTCGGGCGCTCTGGTCGTCGACATTCTGAGCGGAGAACCGTTCGAGCAGTGGGTCGACCTCGTCGTGCGGCAGGCGGCAGCTCTGATCGCCATTCAGGTGTTCGCGGTCCTGCTGGTTCGCGGCCAGGAGGCGATCGCGGCGCTGAGGGACGAGGAGCGCGCGAGGCTCACGGCCATCCGGCTCAGGGAGACGGTCGTGAGACAGCGACACGTGGAGACCGAGCGCATCCGGAACCTCGTCACATCGACGCTGCAGCGCATCGCCGTCGGGGACACGAGCCCCGAACTGCGTCGGGAGGCGCTGCTGCTCGAGGGCGAGCTGCGCGATGCGCTGCGCGGCCGCCGCCTCGCGGCGGGATCGGTGCCGTCCGCGGCTCGTGCCGCTCGCGCGCGGGGAGTGGATGTCGTGCTCCTCGACGATCTCGGGGATCCCGGGGAAGGCTCGATGCCGGAGGCCGTGCCGGCCGCCGCGCTGGACTGGGTCGCGAGTCGCCTGTCCGCCGCCGCACCACCGCGCGCGACCCTCAGGCTCGCGGTCGGAGCCGACGGGAGACCGGCGATCTCCTTCTACGCCGAGAACTCGGACGATCCTCCCGAGTTCCTGGCCCTCGACCCCGCCGAACCACCTCCCCGGATTCGCCCGGAGGGGCGGGGACGGGCCGTCAGTCCTTCTTCGGGCCGAGCTGATCGATGATCGTCTTCGCGACGTCCTGCATCGTGAGGCGCCGATCCATCGAGGCCTTCTGGATCCACCGGAAGGCCTCGGGCTCGGTGAGCCCCATCTTCTCGTTCAGGATGCCCTTGGCCCGGTCGACGAGCTTGCGGGTCTCGAAGCGCTCGGCGAGGTCGGCGACCTCGTTCTCGAGCGCCACGATCTGCTGGAAGCGCGAGAGCGCGATCTCGATGGCCGGGATCAGGTCGGCCGGGGTGAAGGGCTTCACGACGTAGGCGAGGGCGCCCGCCTCGCCGGCGCGCTCCACGAGCTCGCGCTGGCTGAACGCGGTGAGCAGCACGACGGGGGCGATGTGCTCCTTGTTGATCTGCTCGGCCGCCGAGATGCCGTCGAGCTTCGGCATCTTCACGTCCATCACCACGAGATCGGGGCGCAGCTCCTCGACGAGGCGCACCGCCTCCTCGCCGTCGCCGGCCTCGCCGACGACGTCGAAGCCGTTGTCGCGGAGGGTCTCGACGATGTCGAGGCGGATCAGCGACTCGTCCTCGGCGACGACGACTCGCCGGGCGGTGCTGGGGGCGCTCTGCTCTGTCATGTGTTCAGCCTACTACTCCGCGCGCTTCGAGAACCGCGCACGAAGGCGCCGTGAGCGTGCGATAGTGTGGATCAGTCCCGGCCGGATTGGCGGAATTGGCAGACGCGGCGCACTCAAAATGCGTTGTCGAAAGACGTGAGGGTTCGAGTCCCTCATCCGGCACCGTGGAGGGTTCGGGCCACCGTGCAGCGGCCCTAGCCCACGAGATCGAGATGCGTCCGGGAATCCGTGGACTGCCCGTCCGCGAGCAGCCAGTCCGAGTAGTAGAACACCCCGGCCGGCCCCCACAGCAGCGTCACATGGGCCTCGCTCGCGCAGGCTCCGTCGGGATCGCGGTCGATGCGCTCGTCGAAGTCCACGCGCAGGCTCGGCGCCGGCCCGGTATCCACGCCCAGCGCTTCGATGTGCACCGACGTCCACGCGCCCGAGCACCCCAGCTCGACGTATTCGACGGTGCCGATGACCATGCACCCGTCGTCGGAGACCGTCGCGCGAACGTCGTACTCGGGGCCGCGGGGTTCGACGACATGGCCCTCGTAGCGGTGCGTGTCGGTCGAGCCGCCGAAGAGAAGCTCGCGCCGCGTCGAGCCGTCGCCGCAGAGCTTCGACGCGCCCTCGATATCGGTTTCAGTCTTCCCGTTCCGGGCCGGATCCGAATCGGATCCGCTCCTCGCATCCGATCCCGCGGCAGGGGCGGACGGCGAGCGGTCGCCGAGCCCCTCGGACGCCTCGTTCGGCGCTGCCGCGCAGCCGGTGGCGAGCAGGCAGAGCAGCACCGCGGCGAACGCGCCCGCATGCGCTGCACGGGGACGGCTGAGAGGGCTCATCGACTCAGACCGGAATGCTGCCTCGCCCGATGAGATGCTTCCGCTGGCCCGCCTCGGCGAGCTGCCCGGTGGCCTCGCCCATGCGGTGGATGCGGAGCGTGTTCGTCGAGCCCACGATCCCGGGGGGCGACCCCGCGATGATCACGACCTTCTCGCCGAGCTTCAGCTTGTCCCGCTCCAGTAGGGTCAGGTCGACCTGCGCGAACATCTCGTCGGTGGAGCCGACGCGGGGCACCTCGTAGCTGCGGGCCCCCCAGGTGAGCTCCATCCGGCGCCGGATAGCCCTGCTCGGCGTGAAGCCGACGATCGGCAGGGGCTTCCTCAGCCGCGACATCCGGCGCACGGTGTCGCCCGACTCCGTGAAGACGCAGATCATCTTCGCCCCGACGAACTCGGCCACCTCCGCGGCGGCGAGGGTGAGGATGCCGCCCTGCGAGCGCGGCTTCGTGCCGAGCGGCTCGATCCGGTCGAGGGCGTGATCCTCGGTCGCCTCGATGATGCGCGCCATGGTCGCCACGGCCTGCACCGGGTACGCTCCGACGCTGGTCTCGCCGGAGAGCATCACCGCGTCGGCGCCGTCCAGCACCGCGTTCGCGCAGTCGCTCGCCTCGGCGCGCGTCGGACGGGGATTCTCGATCATCGACTCGAGCACCTGCGTGGCGACGATCACCGGCTTCGCGCTGCGGCGCGCGAGCGCGATGGCCTCGACCTGCACGAGCGGCACCTGCTCGAGCGGCAGCTCCACGCCCAGGTCGCCGCGGGCGACCATGATGCCGTCGAAGGCCTCGACGATGCCCTCGAGGTTGTCGACCGCCTGCGGTTTCTCGATCTTCGCGATGACGGGCAGGCGGATCCCCTCCTCCGCCATGATCTCGTGCACACGGGTGATGTCGGCCGCGTCGCGCACGAAGGAGAGCGCGATGTAGTCGACGCCGAGCTTCAGCGCCCAGCGCAGGTCGGCCTCGTCCTTATCCGAGAGGGCGGGCACGTTCACCGCGACGCCCGGCAGGTTGATGCCCTTGCTGTTCGACACGGTGCCCGGCACCTCGACGACCGTGTGCACGGTGTCCTCGGTCACGCGCACGGCGCGCAGGCCGACCTTGCCGTCATCGATGAGCAGCGGATCGCCGGGCTTCACGTCCCCCGGCAGGCCCCGGTAGGTGGTGCCGCAGATGCTGCGGTCGCCCGGCACGTCGCGCGTCGTGATGGCGAACTCGTCGCCCTCCTCGAGCTCGTGCGGGCCGTCGGCGAACGTGCCGAGTCGGATCTTCGGCCCCTGGAGGTCGGCGAGCACCGCGATGGGGCGCCCGACCTCGGCCTCGGCGCGCCGGATGTTGCGGTAGATGCCGACGTGGACGCCGTGGGTGCCGTGCGACATGTTGAGGCGGGCGACGTTCACGCCCGCGCGGATCAGCTCGAGCGTGCGGTCGTAGCTGGAGACGGCGGGCCCCCAGGTGGCGACGATCTTCGCGTGCCGCACGGCTCAGTCCTTCTTCAGCACGTGGTAGAACTTCTCGGGATCCGCCGTGCGCTCGTCGATCGCATCGGCCGGGTTGCTGCGGCCGGGCAGGTAGACCGAGGTCTCGAGGCCCGGGTGCCGGCGCCGCTGCACGAGGATGAGCACGATGCCGAGCACGACGGCCAGGAGGGATGCCCACTGGTTCGAGCGGATGCCCAGCAGCGCGAAGCTCGGGTCGACGCGCATGCCCTCGATGAGGAAGCGGCCGATGCCGTACCAGATGAGGTACATGCCGAAGAACTTGCCCCAGCGCGGCTTCCAGCGGCGCTCGATCGCCAGCAGCACGACGATGCCGAGCAGGTTCCAGACAATCTCGTAGAGGAAGGTCGGGTGGAAGAGCGTGCCCTCCGGCAGCCCCAGCGGGAAGGCCGGGTTGCTGCTCTCGATCTCGAGGCCCCAGGGCAGCGTGGTGGGTCCGCCGAAGAGCTCGTGGTTGAACCAGTTGCCGAGGCGCCCGCAGGCCTGGGCGAGCAGCAGCCCGGGCACGATCGCGTCGGCGAAGGACAGCCAGCGGATGCCCGTGATGCGCGAGGCGATGAGCACGCCGAGCGCGCCGCCGAGCAGCGCGCCGAAGATGGCGATGCCGCCCTTCCAGAAGGCGAAGACGTCCCAGATGTTCTTGTCGGGGCCGAAGTAGTCGCCCCAGTGCGTGGCGACGTGGTAGAAGCGGGCGACGATGATGCCGAGCACCACGGACCACACCAGGAAGTCGATGATGGCCCCGCGCTCTCCCCCGCGCCGCCCGATCCGCCTGGCGGTCCAGATGGTCGCGAGCACGATGCCGAGCAGGATCCACAGCGCGTAGAAGTGGATCTGCAGCGGACCGATCTGCAGGTACTGAATACCGGGGCTGGGAATACTCAGCGGGAGGATCATTCATTCTTCTTTCGCGTTGCTGCGGCCGCCCGCTCGCCGCTCGGCACGGGCGCCTTCAATCCTACTGCCGGGGAACCCGGGGCTACGCCGAGAGCGCCCGGGTGCCGGCGGCGAGCTCGCGCACGGCCGCGGCGAGGCCCTCGATGCCGCCGTCGCGCAGCGCACGCACGAAGACCGTGCCGACGATGGCGCCGTCGGCGTAGTCGAGCGCGGCGGCGACGTGCTCCGCGGTCGACAGGCCGATGCCCACGCAGGCGAGCTCGGCGCCGTGCTCGCGGAGCCGCCCGGTCAGCTTGCGGGCCGCGGCGTCGAGCTCGGCGCGCTCGCCGGTGATGCCCATCGTGGAGACGGTGTAGACGAAGCCGGTCGTGCTGCGGGCGACCATGTCGAGGCGCTCGTCGCTCGAGGTCGGGGCCGCGAGGAACACGCGATCGAGGCCGTGCCGCTCGCTCGCCTCGATCCAGTCGGCGGCCGAGTCCGGCGTGATGTCCGGCGTGATGAGGCCGTCGCCGCCGGCGGCCTTCAGGTCGGCGGCGAAGCGGTCCGCGCCGTACTGCAGCACCGGGTTCCAGTAGGTCATCACGAGGATCGGCGTGTCGACCGCTTCGCGCACCCGGCGCACCGCCTCGAAGACCTGCGGCAGCCGGAAGCCGCGCTCGAGCGCGGTCTGCGTGGCCTCCTGGATCACGAGGCCGTCCATGACCGGATCGGAGTAGGGCACGCCGAACTCGAGGACGTCGGCGCCGCTCCTCGCCATCGCGATCGCCGCGTCCACGCTCGTGTCGAGGTCGGGGAAGCCGACAGGCAGGTAGCCGATGAGCGCGCCGCGGCGCGACTCCTTCGCCGCGCGGATCGCGGCGGCGACGCGGGATCCGCTCATCCCTCTGCTCCCGTCGCTCCGTCTTCCGCGGCGCCGTCGAGCAGACCGAAGTAGCGGCCCGCCGTCGCCATGTCCTTGTCGCCGCGGCCGGACAGGCTCACGGCGATGACGGTATCGGGGCCGAGCTCCCGGCCGATGCGGATCGCACCTGCCAGCGCGTGCGCCGATTCGATCGCCGGGATGATGCCCTCGGTGCGGCTGAGCAGGCGCAGCGCCTGCATCGCCTCGTCGTCGCTCGCGGGGATGTACGAGACCCGGCCGATGTCGGCGAGCCAGGCGTGCTCCGGACCGACGCCCGGGTAGTCGAGCCCGGCCGAGATCGAGTGCGACTCGATGGTCTGTCCGTCCTGGTCCTGCAGCACGTAGGTCTTCGCGCCGTGCAGGATGCCCGGCCGGCCGCGCTCGATCGAGGCGGCGTGGCGCTCGGTGTCGACGCCGTCGCCCGCGGCCTCGACCCCGTAGATCCGCACGTCCGGGTCGTCGAGGAAGGCGTCGAACATGCCGATCGCGTTGGATCCGCCTCCGACGCACGCGACGACCGCGTCGGGGAGCCGGCCGATGCGCTCGAGCAGCTGCGCGCGGGCCTCCTCGGAGATGACCTTCTGGAAGTCACGCACCATCGCCGGGAACGGGTGGGGGCCCGCGGCGGTGCCGAAGATGTAGTTGGTGCGCTCGACGCTCGCGACCCAGTCGCGATACGCCTCGTTGATCGCGTCCTTGAGCGTGCGCGAGCCCGTGGTCACGGGGATCACCTCGGCGCCGAGCAGGCGCATGCGGGCCACGTTGAGCGCCTGGCGCTCGGTGTCGACCTCGCCCATGTAGATCGTGCACTCGAGCCCGAAGAGCGCGGCGGCCGTCGCGGTCGCCACGCCGTGCTGGCCCGCCCCGGTCTCCGCGATCACCCGGGTCTTGCCGAGGCGCCTCGTGAGGAGCGCCTGGCCGAGCACGTTGTTGATCTTGTGCGAGCCCGTGTGGTTCAAGTCCTCGCGCTTCAGGAAGACCCGCGCGCGCCCGGCGTGCTCGGCGAAGCGCGGCACCTCGGTGAGCGGGGACGGGCGACCGGCGTAGTCGTGCAGCAGCCCGGCGAGCTCGGCCTGGAAGGCCGGATCCGCCTTCGCCGCCTCGTAGGCCTCGGTCAGCTCGTCGATCGCCGCGATGAGCGACTCGGGCATGTACCTGCCGCCGAAGTCCCCGAAGAACGGGCCGTGCTGCTCGCGGAGGCTCGTGATGCCCCCGGGGGCCTGGTCGGTCATGCTGTCCCCTCGGATGTTCGGAAGTTCAGACGCTCAGGTAGCTCTGCAGGGTCGCGACCGGGTCGCCGGTCACGAGCGCCTCGCCGACCAGGATCGCATCGGCGCCCGCCTCGCGGTAGCGCACGACGTCCTCGATGTCGAGCACGGCCGACTCCGCCACGCGGATCACGCCCGCGGGGATCTGGTCGGCGACCCGGCCGAAGAGCTCGCGGTCGAGCTCGAAAGTCGTGAGGTCGCGCGCGTTCACGCCGATCAGCTGCGCGCCGAGGTCGACCGCCCGTGCCACCTCCTCCTCGGAGTGCGCCTCGACGAGCGCGGTCATGCCGAGCTCGCGGATGAAGGCGTAGAGGCGCTGCAGCGTCTCCTGCGGCAGGGCTGCGACGATGAGCAGCGCCAGGTCGGCGCCCGCCGCGCGGGCCTCGAGCACCTGGTACTCGTCGCCGATGAAGTCCTTGCGCAGCAGCGGCAGGCTCACGGCCTTGCGCACCGCCTCGAGATCCGCGAGGGAGCCCTTGAAGCGGCGCTCCTCGGTCAGCACGCTGATCACGCTCGCTCCCCCGGCCTCGTACTGGGCGGCCAGCGCCTGCGGCTCGGGGATCTCGGCGAGGTCGCCGCGGGACGGGCTCGCGCGCTTCACCTCGGCGATGACCTTGATATGCTCGGCCGGCGCGAGGGCCTCGAGAGCATCGAGCGCGGCGGGCCTGGCCAGTGCCTCGGCCTCGACCGCCGCGAGGGGCTTCAGCTGCCGTCGGGCTCGCGCGTCCTCCAGAGAACCCGCGAGCAGTTGGTCAAGCACCTGAGTCGTGGGTCTTGGGACTGAACTTCGGACCGCGGATGCCGAAGCCGGCCTTCGAGAGGATGAGGCCGAGCAGCAGACCGACGACCACCACGCCGGCGCAGACCAGGACGCCTGCCGGCATGTGCAGGAAGAAGAAGACGGCTCCGGCAGCGATGCCGAGCAGCATGACGATCACCGCCGTCCATGCGGCGGGCGAATCGCCGTGACCGGGGTCTCCGTGCTGGTTGCTCATGAATCTCCTCGAAACAGATGGTTCCCTCCAGCCTACCCGGCCTCGGGCGATCCCGGGAAACCACACGCCTACGGTGCGCTCGGGTCATCGCCCGGCGAGGTCGCTCAGTGAAACGCGAAGCGTTTCGCGCCTCGGCGCTGCTCGCGTCCTCGCGAGCAGTTCAGGACGACTCAATCCGACGAAGTCGGGTCGCCGCCTTCGCTGAGCCGATCCCAGTCCGAGAAGCGGTCGAGACCGGGATCGGGGCGCCCGTCGCCCCCCACGGCCGGACCGCGGTCCTCCCGGGCCGCGTACTTGCGCCCCGCCGCCCGCCAGCGCCCGCCCAGCACCAGGACGAGCGCGCCCAGCACCGCGAGCAGCGCCCCGCACACGAGCGCGAGCATGATGAAGGGCGTGGTAGCGACGCGATCCACCATCGCCGACTGCGCGTCCCCCGCGATGCCGGTGGCCTCGGCCAGCCGGCCCGATGCCGCGCCCTCGGGGTCCGCCAGCACCGAGATCGCCACGCCCGCGATGCCCGCACCGAAGAGGACGACGAGCACGCCGAGCACGCGCCGGAAGCCCGGTCCCGCGATCGTGAGCGCGAGCGCCGCCGCGAAACCCGCGAGCGCGATCGCGGTCAGCGCCGCGTTCAGCTGCTGCCCCGATGCGGCGAGCAGCTCGAACGCCGCCGCCCCCGGCACCAGCTCGAGCGATACCCAGGTCTGCGAGGCCGCGAGCAGCGCCGCCGCCGAGAGCAGCGCGATGCCCGCGATCAGCCAGAGCTTGCTACGCACGATCGCCGCCGAGCGCCTGCAGCGTGTTCGCGATCGCGACCGCCCGCAGCGGGGCTGCGGCCTTGTTGCGCGACTCCTGGTCCTCGAGCTCGGGCACCGAGTCGGCGACGATGCCGCCGCCCGCCTGCACCATGGCGACCCCGTCGCGAATGGTCGCGGTGCGGATCGCGATCGCGAGATCCGCGGCGCCGCCCAGGCCGAAGTAGCCCACGACTCCCCCGTACACGCCGCGCTGCACCGGTTCGAGCTCGTCGATGATCTGCAGGGCGCGGGGCTTCGGGGCCCCGCTCAGCGTCCCCGCGGGGAAGGTCGCGCGCAGGGCGTCGATCGGGTTCCGCCCCTCGCGCAGCATCCCCTCCACCGTGCTGACGATGTGCATGATGTGGCTGAAGCGCTCGACGCGCATGAACTCGGTGACCTCGACGCTCGAGGGCTCGCAGACGCGCAGCAGGTCGTTGCGGGCGAGGTCGACGAGCATGAGGTGCTCGGCCCGTTCCTTCTCGTCGGCGAGCAGTTCGCGCTCGTGCTGCTGGTCCTCGTCGACGGTGGCGCCGCGCGGACGGGAGCCCGCGATCGGGTGGGTCATCACGTGCCCCGTGTCCTGCACGGTGACGAGCGCCTCGGGGCTCGAGCCGACCACGGCGAAGGGCTTTCCCGCCGCGTCCTCCAGCTGCAGCAGGTAGAGGTAGGGGCTCGGGTTCAGGTGGCGCAGCACTCGGTACACGTCGAGCGGATCGGCGGTGCACTCCTGGTCGAAGCGCTGCGAGATCACCACCTGGAAGATGTCGCCGTCGACGATGTACCGCTTCGAGCGCTCGACCGACGCCAGGTAGTCGTCCTCGACCGTGAGCCGGTGCGGGGCGGGCAGGGCGTCGCGGTCGAGCTCGCCGAGGGGCGAGGAGGCCGGGGCTGCGAGCGCGCGCTGCAGCTCGTCGAGGCGGCTCTGGGCGTCGCGCCATTGCGCCTCGGCGTCGCCCGAGTGCTCGTCGTTCAGCACATTGGCGAGCAGCACCACGGTGCCCTCGCGGTGGTCGATCACCACGAGCTCGCTCACGAAGCTCAGCCCCTGCGTCGGCAGCCCGGGGCCCTCCGACGGGCCGTTCGGCAGCCGCTCGAACTGGCGCACCGTCTCCCAGCCGAGGTAGCCGACGAAGCCGCTGGCGAGCGGCGGCAGCGCGGGATCCGGATCCTGCCGCCACCGCTCGTAGACCGCGCGCAGCGCCTCGACGGGCTCGAGGCCGTCGACGCCGCCGGGCAGCAGGCGGTGCTGATCCACCGCGCCGCGGGCGTCGGGCGCCCAGTGCGCCCGCCCGCCGCGCTCGCCGAGCACGCCGAAGCTGCCGGCCCCGACGAAGCTGAAGCGGGTCCACACCCCGCCCTGCTCCGCGCTCTCGAGCAGGAAGGTGCCGAGACGGTTCGCGGCGACCTTGCGGTAGATGCCGACGGGCGTGTCGGCATCGGCGAAGACCTCGCGGCAGACGGGGATCACGGAACGTCGGGCGCGCGCCGCGTCGAAGGCGGCGCGGGTCGTGGTGAGGCTCACCGAACCAGACTAGCGCTGAAAGGCTCGCTGGCTCCCGCGCAGGACCGTCACCGCAGCGCTCCGAGCGCCCCGGCGGTCAACGGCGTCAGCCCGGGGTAGCCGGGTGTGAGCCCTGCCGGCTCGATCGCGTTGAGGATGACGATCGCGAGACCCGCCTCGGGGCAGTACGCCGCGATCCCGTTCGAGCCGGGGATGGCGCCGGCGTGACCGTGGCAGAGGCCGACGCCGGGCACGTTCCAGGTCGCGAGCCCGGTGCCCTCGCCGAGCTGAACAGCCGGGACGCCCTGGGCGCCGTAGGTCGCGGTGAAGAACTCCGACGACAGCGGGGTGATCTCGAGCATCTGCTCCAGATGCCGCTCGTCGACCACGTCGCCGCCGACGAGCGCGCGGATCCAGTGAGCCTGATCCCGAGCCGAGCTGACCATGGCGCCCGCCGACCAGGCGCCGGTCCACTGCGGAGACGTCTCCTGGTGCTCGACCGTCCCGAACTGCTTGGCGCAGTCGGCGCCCTCGCCCGCGTCGCAGACGAGCACGAACCCGTCGACGGCCTCCGGGCCGCTGCCTTCGCCGTCGAGGTAGGTGCTCGTGAGACCGAGCGGCTCGATGAACCGGGTGTCGACGAGCTCGGCGTACGGGGTCTCGGCGGCGAGCTCCGCGATCCGGCCGAGCATGATGTAGCCGGCGTTCAGGTACTCGTACTCGGTGCCGGGCGCGAAGACCGGCGCCCGGGTGAAGACATCGTCGACGAGTTCCTGAGGGGTGACGTGCCCGACCAGGTCGAAGTCGAGTTCGTCGAGCCCGCTCTCGTGCTGCAGCAGCATCCGCACGGTGATCGTGCCGCCGTTCGGCGCGGCCGGGAACCAGCGGTCGATCGTGTCGCCCAGCGAGAGCACGCCCTCCTGATCGAGCTGCATGACGAGTGCCGCGGTGAAGAGCTTGGTCATGCTGCCGATGTGGAACGTCGCATCGGGTGCGAGCGGCACGCCGGGCTCGCCCTCGCCGCTCGCGGTCGCTACGACCTCGCCGTCGCCGAGGGAGGCGGCAAGCGCGGTGCCGGGGATCTCGAACGCGAACGGTCCGGTCGACGGCGATGCGCGCCACTGGGTGAGCGCCGCGGCCATCCGGTCGGCGAACACGGCGTCGGCGGCCGACGTCGGCGACTCGGTCGAGGTCGGTGACGAGCCCGGCTCCGGGGCGCAGGCGGCGAGCGCGCCGGCGAGCACCAGCACGGTCGCGATCGCGGTGAAACGGTTGAGTCGCAAGGTCGGCCTCTCCTCGGTCAGTCGCGGAACTGCGCGACGAATGCTGTGAACTCGGTCTCAAGCAGCGCCGAGTATGGATACTGGATCTGGTCGGCGAGGCCGGGTACGTCCGCGGACCCGACGTCGCGCATGATGTGAACGGTATTCGGCAGCTCGACGAATCGCGCGACGCCGGGGGCGAAGGCGTTCGCGAGCGAGACCACGCCAGACCCGGCCGTGCCGTCGCCGCACGGGGTGTTGAAGTCCTTCGAGCCGCAGGTCACGAGCACCGGGATGGTGATCGACGGCGCGATCGCTGCAGGGTCGATCTCGTCGAACTGCTTGCCGTAGAGCGTGCGGTACGCGTGCGAGATGACCATCTGCGCCGGGTCCGACCCGTAGATGTTGTTCGCGATGGTCGTCTGCATGACGGCGGTGTAGTCGGTCGCGTCCGGCAGCGGCACCGGCCCGGGAGCCGGGTACGGCGGCGCTCCGGTGCGGATCTCGTCCACGCCGTCAGCCATCCACGCCTTCAAGGCGGCCGCGTCCGTCGCGCTCATCGCGGCGCCTGCGACGGCGGCGTCGATCTGCTCGGCGAGCTGGCTGGGCACGACGCTGAGGATGTTGTCGTAGGCCGGCTCGATGAGCGCGAGTCCGGCGATCGCGAGGCCCGAGCCCGGGTCGGCCGCGACCGAGATCGTCACGACGCCGCCCTCGCTGTGCCCGACGAGGAGGAGGCGGCTCGCGTCGATGCCGGGCTGCGCGGCCACGAAGCCGAGCGCATCCCTGACCGGCTGGATGCGCAGCTCTTCGTAGCCGAGCGACAGCAGCTCGTCGGGGTCGTCGGCGTAGGGTCCGAGCCCGGTCGCGCCGGTGCCGAGCTTGTCGTAGCGCAGAGACGCGATCCCCTGCTCGCTGAGCAGGTCGGCGATCCACGCGTACTCCTCCATGGGTATGCCGGCGCCGTCACCGTTGCGGTCGACGTCGCCCGTGCCGCCGACGATGACGGCGGCGGCCACCGGGTGGCTCGGGTCGATCGGCCCGCGGTAGCTGGCCTGGACGGTGATGCCGCCGCTGAGGAACGTCACGTCGGCGTCGTCCTGGATGGTGCGGCAGTCGACGGCAGCGCTCGCAGGTGCTGGGGTGGCGACGACACCGGATCCGGCCGCGACCAGGAGCACGATGGCGAGCATCGCGCCGACGTGCCTCCGCCGACGCGGGACCACGATCAGCACGGCGACCGCCACGGCGAGCAGCAGGAGGACGATCAGCACGACGATGAGCGGATCCGCTCCGGTCGACGGTAGGCAGTCCTGCGAGCCGGGCATCGGCACCCCCTTTGGCGAAACACTAGCAGCCCGAGGCGGCGGCACATGCCCGACACGGTCCGGGCCTTGCGACGGCTCAGCTCTCGACGATGCCGTTCACAGCCGGGAGCTCCCGATCGGTGAAGCAGCTGCGCGTTCCCGTGTGGCAGGCGGCGCCGATCTGGATCGCGCGCACGAGCAGGGTGTCGCCGTCGCAGTCCATCGCCACCGAGCGCACGTACTGCCGGTGCCCCGAAGTGTCGCCCTTGCGCCAGTACTCCCCGCGCGAGCGCGACCAGAAGGTCACGCGGCCCTCGGTGAGGGTGCGGCGCACGGCCTCGCGATCCATCCAGGCGAGCATGAGCACCTCGCCCGACTCGTCGTCCTGCACGATCGCGGGCAGCAGCCCGTCGGCGCCGAAGGAGAGCCGGTCGAGGCTGGTGTCGATGTCCACGGTTCCAGGGTACCCCTGCGGGATCAGCGCACGAGGTAGCCGGCGTCGGCGATCGCGCGCTTCACCTGGCCGACCGTGAAGGTGCCGTCGTGGAACACGGAGGCCGCGAGCACCGCGTCCGCCCCCGCGGCGACCGCGGGCGCGAAGTGCTCGAGCCGGCCGGCCCCGCCCGAGGCGATCACCGGTACCGAGGCGAGCGCGCGCACGAGCGAGGTGAGCTCGAGGTCGAATCCGGCGAGCGTGCCGTCGGCGTCCATGGAGTTCACGAGCAGCTCGCCGGCTCCCCGCTCGACCGCCTCGCGGCACCACTCGAGCGCGTCGAGGTCGGTCTCCCGCTTGCCGCCGTGCGTCGTGACCACGAAGCCGCTCGGGGTGCGGGGCGAGCGCTTCACGTCGAGCGAGAGCACGAGCACCTGCGAGCCGAAGCGGTCGGCGATCTCGCCGATGACCTCCGGGCGCGCGATGGCGCCGCTGTTGATGCCGACCTTGTCGGCGCCCACGGACAGCAGCCGGGCGACGTCGTCGACCTCGCGCACGCCGCCGCCGACGGTGAGCGGGATGAAGACCTGCTCGGCGGTGCGGCGCACGACGTCGTAGGTGGTGCTGCGGTCGTCGACCGTCGCGGTGACGTCGAGGAAGGTGAGCTCGTCGGCGCCCTGCTCGGCGTAGCGCGCGGCGAGCTCCACGGGATCGCCGGCGTCGCGCAGGTTCAGGAAGTTGACGCCCTTCACCACGCGGCCCGCGGCCACGTCGAGGCAGGGGATGACCCGCACTGCGACAGTCATGGCAGGCCCGCTACAGCCTGGCCGCGTGGATCGCGGTGACCAGGATCGCACGGGCACCGATGTCGGCGAGGCGGTCCATGACCTCGTTCGCGTCGTCGGCGGGGATCATCACGCGCACGGCGACCCAGCCGTCCTCGCGCAGCGGCGACACGGTCGGCGACTCGATGCCGCCGGCGATCTCGATCGCGGCGGGCAGCGTCGACTCCTGCAGGTCGTACTCCACCATCACGAACTTGCGCGCGACGAGGCCGCCGCGCAGACGCCGCAGCAGGCGATCGACGCCGTCGTGGCGCTTCGGGCCGCCGATCAGCACCGCGGTCGACTCGAGGATCACCGGGCCGAAGATCTCGAGCCCCGCGGAGGCGAGGGTGGCCCCGGTCGAGACGACATCGGCCACGGCGTCGGCGACGCCGAGCTGCACCGCCGACTCGACCGCGCCGTCGAGCTTCACGGTGACCGCCTCGACCCCGCGCTGCCGCAGGAAGTCGTCCACGAGCTTCGGGTAGCTGGTCGCGACGCGCCGGCCGGCGAGCTGCTCGATGCCCTCGAAGGCGCCGCGGGGCGCGGCGAAGCGGAAGGTCGAGTCCCCGAAGTCGAGGTGCGCGATCTCCCGCGCCTCCGAGCCCGAGTCGAGCAGCAGGTCGCGCCCGGTGATGCCGACGTCGAGCGCGCCGGAGCCCACGTAGGTCGCGATGTCGCGCGGGCGGAGGTAGAAGAACTCGATGTCGTTGCGGGTATCCCGGTGCACGAGCTTGCGGTTGTCGCGACGGCCGCTGTAGCCCGCCTCGGCGAGCATCTCTGCGGCGATCTCTGACAGCGAGCCCTTGTTGGGAACCGCGACGCGGAGCATATTTTCCTTGCTTTCACTCGTCATCCTGCGCACCGGTCGCAGGATCTGTTCGGGATGAGGTTCCGCGAGTCGCTTCGCCCCCGCAGAATGTCGGACGGGATCAGAGGTGCCGGTAGACGTCGGACAGGCTCAGCCCCTTCGCGAGCATGAGCACCTGCAGGTGGTAGAGCAGCTGGCTGATCTCCTCGGCGCAGGCCGCGTTGCTCTCGTACTCGGCGGCCATCCAGACCTCGGCCGCCTCCTCGACGATCTTCTTCCCGATCGCGTGCACGCCGGCATCGAGGCGCGCGACGGTGTCGCTGCCCTCGGGCCTGGTCGCGGCCTTCTCGCTCAGCTCGGCGAAGAGCTCGTCGAATGTCTTCACGTTGACCAATGCTATCGGGTCGGAGCGCGGGACGCGTCCGCACCCGGCGGATCAGTGCGCGTGCAGCGCGGCGGCCTCGCGCAGCTGCGCGATCCGCTCCTCGGGCACCCCGCCGTAGACGGCGGACCCCGCGACGAAGGTGTCGGCGCCGGCCTCTGCGGCGATGCCGATGGTGTCGACGGTGATGCCGCCGTCGACCTGCAGCCACACGTCGAGCCCGAGGCGGGCCTTCGCCTCGGCGACGCGGCGAAGCTTCGGCATCATGTCGGCCATGAACGACTGCCCGCCGAAGCCCGGCTCGACCGTCATCACGAGCAGCTGGTCGAACTCGGGCAGCAGCTCGAGATAGGGCTCCGGATCGGTGCCCGGCTTCAGCGCGAGGCCGGCGCGGGCGCCGATGTCGCGGATCCTGCGGGCGAGCGCCACCGGATCCGCCGCGGCCTCGGCGTGGAAGGTCACGGAGAACGCGCCCAGTTCGGCGTAGCCGGGCGCCCAGCGATCTGCGTCGGCGATCATGAGGTGCACGTCGAGCGGGATCGGCGACACCGCCTGGATGCGCTCCACGATCGGCGGGCCCATCGTGAGGTTCGGCACGAAGTGGTTGTCCATGACGTCGACGTGCACGAGGTCGGCGGAGGCGATCCGCTCGAGCTCGGCCTGCAGGTTCACGAAGTCGGCGGAGAGGATGCTCGGGTTGATGCGCTGCGCGGTCACCCGTCGATTCTACGAGATCGCGCGGGCCCGATCGGGCGGGTCGCCGACGGCCGCTCATAGGATGGAGCCATGTCAGAGCCGCAGGATCCGCAGCCGCACCCGCAACCGCAGCAACCGCAGCAGCCGCAGCAGCCGTCGTACGGCCCGCCGCCGCCCGGGACCCCGTATTCGCAGTCTCCCCTGCCTCCCGTCGCGCCCGGGCCGCAGCCCCTGCCGGTACCGCCCCCCGATCGCGGCGGTCTGCCGGTCGGTGCGATCATCGGCATCATCGGCGGCGCGGTCGGCGTCGTCGTGCTGATCGGGATCGCCTTCTTCTTCCTCTGGATGACGGTGCTGCTCGGCCCGACGCCCCCTCGCGACGACTGGCCGGAGCCGACGACGGCGCCCGACCTCACCGGCGCGGCCGAGTCCGTGGAGAGCTACCTCACCGCCCTCGCGAAGGGCGACGCGGACGCGGCCCTCGAGTACGTCTGGGTCGAGGAGGGCGAGGATCTGCTGCTCACCGACGAGGTGCTCGCGGAGGCCGCGAGGATCGCGCCGATCGGTGACATCGAGGTGGGCGTCGCGAGCCCCGGCTTCGAGGGCTACGGCGCGACCGTGCCCGTCTCCTTCGAGCTCGGCGACGAGTGGGTCGATCGCGAGTTCCAGCTCTGGGAGGTCTCGGACGGCTGGGAGATCTCGGACGGCCTGATATCGGTCTGGATCGACGGCTTCACCGGCCTCGAGCTCGAGGTGAACGGGGTGACGGCGGAGGGCTACCAGCTGGTCTTCCCGGGCGTCTACGAGGTCACGATCGACAACGAGTATCTCGAGCTCGATCTGCCGGACGGGCGGATCCGCCTCGCCGAGGACCTGGATTCCGAGAGCTTCTATTCGCTCCGGCTCGTGACGACCGAGCTGGGAGACGAGACCTTCCGCTCGCTCGTGCGCGCCTCGCTCGACGAATGCCTCGCGATGACCACGCTCACGACCCCCTGCGGCTTCGAGGTGTCGGAGACCCAGACCGGGGTGGCCGGCTCCCGGGTGGTCGAGGGCACGGTGCAGCGCGAGCTCACCGAGGAGGGCCGAGCGGCGTTCGAGCGGCTCACGATCGAGCAGGACTACGACCCGCGCACCGCGATGACCACCTGGGACTACTTCCCGGTGCGCATCACGGCCCAGCTCGCGAGCGGCGAGACCGTGCAGGTGCAGGCGGGGACGATGCGCTTCCCCAGCGTGGACTTCGCGGCCGCCCAGCCGCGCGTGGAGTGGATCGACTAGGCGCTCGGCTGCGGCGCGGGCTCGGGTTCCGGCGCCGGGGCCGCCGCGGCGTAGCTGCGGCTCAGCTTGCGGTACGTCGGGGTGAGCAGCGCGAGCAGCGAGACCACCGTCGTGAAGACGCCCGCCCAGAGGAAGATGAGGGCGATGCCGCGGCTCTCCCCCTCGCCCAGCAGCCAGCTCCAGCTCTGCTCGCCGACCCCGTCCCGCATGTAGGGCACGATCCAGAACTCGGCGATCGGGGCGATCAGCAGCGAGGTGATCGGCGCGGCGGCGGCCTCGAAGGTCATCGCGAGCCCGAACACCCGGCCCTGCTTCTCGAAGGGCACGACGCGCTGGATGACGGTCTGCTCGGCGGCCTCGATCGCCGGCATGAGCAGCATGAAGAGCCAGATGCCGGCGATGAAGATCCAGGCCCACTCCCGGATCGCGACGAGCGCCCCGATGATCCCGAGCACGGCGACCAGCAGCAGCATCGTGCGCACCGGGTTCCGGCCGAGGCCCCACTTGGCGACGATCGCGCCGCCGACGAGGAAGCCCGTTCCCGCGAGCCCGAAGACGATGCCCCAGATCTCGACCGAGAACATGGTGAGGCCGTAGGGGTCGAGCAGCGCCATGTAGACGCCGCTCGCGAAGTTGTTGAAGGTCGTGAACATGATGAGGCCGAGCAGCCCGGGCACCGCGAGGATCGCGATCATCCCGCCGCGGAAGTCGATCGCGCTGCGATTCGGGTCGTGCGCGACCTCCGGCTCGGGGATGCGCAGCAGGAGCAGGTGCGCGATCGGCACCGCGGTCGCGACGACCGCGATCACCATCGTCCATCCCATGCCCAGGAAGCCGATCGAGATGCCGCTGAAGACGCTCGTCACGATGAAGCTCAGCCCCTGCACGGTGCCGACGAGCCCGTTCGCGTTCGCGTGCCGCTCGACCGGCACGAGCAGCGTCACCGTGGTCGAGAGCGCGAGGCCGCGCAGCAGCTCGACCACGCAGCCGGCGAGCAGCACGGTCGTGAAGATCCAGAACCAGGGGCCGTCGAGCGCGAGCAGGGACTCGTGGGGCACGGTGAAGAAGAGGGCGGTGCCGATGACGAAGGCCGCCATGGAGAACCAGGCCGAGATCAGCATGACCCGCCGCTTGCGGTAGCGGTCCACCAGCGATCCGAACCACATCGAGCAGAGCGCGAGCAGGATCATGTAGGCGCCGCCCAGGATGCCCGTCGCGAGGATGCTGCGGGTCTCGAGGTACACCCAGAAGACCACCGCGAACCAGAGGAAGTTCGTCGTGAGACCGGCCACACCGGTGTTCACGAGCACGTGCACGAAGGTGCGCCAGCCGCCGGGAGGCGGCGTGTGCGCGGCGGGGGCCGCAGGCTCTGCAGTCACCCGTCCAGCGTAGTCGCCCGCTCGAACAGCGCGACGAACATCGCGTCGGTGCCGTTGCGATGCGGCCACAGCTGGGCGCTCGGCTGCTCACCCGCCAGGTCGAGCGGCCCGCGGGCGACGGCGTTCAGGATCGCCCGCGCATCGACTTCCCGCAGCTCCGGGTGGCGTTTCAGCGCCGCCGAGACGACGACCCGGGTCTCGGCGAGGTGCGGGGAGCAGGTCACGTAGGCCAGCAGGCCGCCGGGGGCCAGGTGGGTCGCGGCCGCATCGAGCAGTTCGCCCTGCAGCGCCGTGAGTTCGGGCAGATCGCCCGGCTGCTTGCGCCAGCGCGCCTCGGGACGGCGGCGCAGCGCGCCGAGACCCGAGCACGGCGCGTCGACCAGGATGCGGTCGTACTGCGCATCCGGCCCGCCGAAGGCCTCGTCGCGCCGGCCGTCGTGGCAGACGATCTCGACGGACTCCTCGTGGGCGGCGACGGCTCCCCGCACCAGCTCGGCGCGGTGCTCGGAGACCTCGTTCGCGCGCAGCTCGGCGCCCGCGAGCGCCGCCTCGGCCGCCAGCACCGCGGTCTTCCCGCCCGGCCCGGCGCAGAGATCGAGCCAGCGCTCCCCCGCCTGCGCGGGACGGGCGCGGCTGAGCGCGAGGGCCGCCAGCTGCGAGCCCTGATCCTGCACCCTCACGGTGCCGTCGGGCGCCTCGAGCGCCTCGATCGCGCGAGCGGGATCGCCGCCCGCGAGCTCGAGGCCGAGCGGCGAGGGACCGCGTGCGACGAGCCGCGATTCGCCGTGCTCGGTGTCGATGCCCAGCGCCTCGGCCGTCTCGGCATCGATGCCCGCTCCCGGCAGCAGCGTGAGGCTCACCCGGGGCGGGGCGTTGTCGGCCTCGAGCAGCGCAGCGAGCTCCGCCTCGCGCCCCTCCGTGCGCAGCGCGGCGCGCAGTGCGCGCACCACCCATGCGGGATGCGAGCTGCGCGCCGCGAGCGCGTCGTCGGCGCTCCTCGCCTCGGCGTCGATCCGCGCGTCCCACTCCTCGCCGGAGGCGCGCCCGATCGCGCGCAGCACCCCGTTCACGAACCCGGCCGCGGCCCGGTTGCCGACGACCCGCTGCAGCTCGACCGATTCGTTGACCGCCGCGTGCGCCGCGGTGCGCATCGCGAGCAGCTGATGCGCGCCGAGACGCAGGACGTTGCGGGTGCGCGGGTCGATGGCGTCGATGCCCCGGCCGGAGGCGAGCTCGATGATGCGGTCGTAGCGGCCCCGGCCGCGCAGGGTGCCCGCGACGAGCTCGGTGACGAGAGCGGCGTCGCGGGGTCCGAGCCGCGCCTCGCGGATGCGGGCGGGCAGCGCCAGGTTCGCGTAGGCGTCCCGCTCGTCGACGTCGCGCAGCACGTCGTAGGCCGCGAGCCTCGCGGGCGAGACCCGGGGCGACCGATCCGCGCCCGCGCCGCCGCCGCGTGCGCCGCTCACGAGAGCACCGCCTCTCCCCCGCGGCCGCGCAGCCAGGCGGCGCCGTCCATCACGGGCTTCCCCGCGGGTTGCACGCGCACGAGCTCGAGCGCCCCGCCGGGAAGGCCGAGGATCGCGCGGCCGTCCTGCAGGATGGCGGCCGCGGTCGCGGCCGCCTCGGCGGGTCGGGCCGGCGGATCCGCCGCCCGCACCTCGTGCAGCTTCAGGGGCTGTCCCTCGACCTGCACCCAGGCACCGGGCTCGGGGGTGACCCCGGCCCAGTGGGCGAGCACCAGGGCCGCGGGGAGGGCGAGGTCGAGCCGGCCGTCCTCGCGATCGAGCTTGTGAGCGTAGCTCGTCTCGCCGCGCTGCGGCTCGCCCGCGTCCGGATCCGCCTCGAGCGCGCAGATCGCGCGGTCGAGCGCATCGGTGCCGAAGCTCGCGAGCTCGACGAGCGCCTCGCCGGCCGGGGTGCCCGGCGGGAAGTCGCGGGATCCCCGGCTGAGCACATCGCCCGCATCGAGCTCGGGCACCAGGCGGAACACGGTGACGCCCAGCCGCTGCTCACCGGCCATGAGCGCCCGCTGCACCGGCGCGGCCCCCCGCCAGCGGGGCAGCTCGCTGAAGTGCAGGTTGATCCAGCCGTGCGCGGGCAGGGAGAGCAGCGGCTCGCGCACGAGGCCGCCGTAGGCGACGATGACGCCGAGATCCGCGCCCTGCCCCTCGGCGCCCTGCCCCTCCGCACCCAGCCGCTCGGCCCAGGCGGTCGCATCCTCGCCCAGGCGGTTCCGCTTCAGCACCGGCAGCCCGAGCTCCTCCGCGGCGGTCGCGACCGGCGAGGGGGTGAGCACTCGCTTCCGGCCCACCGGGGCGTCCTCGCGGGTGATGACCCCGACCACCTCGTGGCCGGCGGCGACGAGCGACCTGAGGCTCGGCACGGCGAACTCGGGGGTTCCGGCGAAGAGGATGCGCATGCGCTCCATTCTTCCAGTCGCGGGCCGGCGATCCCGCCACCGCCGGACCCGTAGACTGTGCCGGTGACGCTTCAGGTCTGGCTCTCGCTGCTCGTCGCCTGCCTGGTGATCAGTCTCACTCCCGGGGCCGGCGCGATCAACACGATGAGCAACGCGCTCTCGCAGGGCTGGCGCCGCTCCATCTGGGGTGTCCTGGGGCAGCAGCTCGCCCTCGCCGTGCACGTGGTCATCGTCGCCGCCGGCGTCGGCCTGCTCGTGACGCAGTCGCCGGTGCTCTTCAACGTGATCCGCTACGCGGGCGCCGCGTACCTCGTCTACCTCGGCATCCGGCTCATCCTGATCCGCACGGACGCCGCCGGGGACGGCGGCGAGCCCCCGCACGTGCGCGAGAGCGCGTGGTCGATGCTACGGCGCGGCTTCTGGGTGAACCTCTTGAACCCGAAGGCCATCGTCTTCTTCCTCGCCTTCATCCCGCAGTTCATCAGGCTCGACCAGCCGCAGCTGCCGCAGTACGCGATCTTCCTCGCGACCTCCGTGGGCGTGGACACGGTCGTGATGTGGGGCGGCTTCGCGGCGCTGGCGCGCCCCTTCCGGCGGCTCACCCGCACCCCGCGAGGCCGCAAGGCGCTGAACTCGGTCTTCG
Source organism: Candidatus Leucobacter sulfamidivorax (assembly GCA_016771945.1). Lineage (GTDB taxonomy): Bacteria > Actinomycetota > Actinomycetes > Actinomycetales > Microbacteriaceae > Leucobacter > Leucobacter sulfamidivorax. Next base: position 287,715 of record QZLF01000004.1, on the reverse strand, counting down.
GGGCGCTCTTCATCGCGGTCGCCGCGCTGCTGGTGCTCGTGCACTGAGGTTCAGGAGCTCAGGCGTTCAGGCGCCGAGGTGGCCGTCGAACACGCCGCGGTCGTCGAAGCGCAGCCGCAGCGCCTCGGGCCTGGCGCGACCCGGCCTGCGCCCCGCCGCCCGGGACGAGGCCCCGGCCGCGTCGGCGACGAGGGCGCCGCGCAGCCGTTTGGCGACCTCGGCGCCGTGCGCGTAGTCGAAGCGCACGATCGCCCGCACGAGCCCGGGCGGGACGTCCCGTCTGAGCACCGGGACGGGTCCCAGCACGTCGACGCCGGCAAGCTCTGCCCCGCCGGGCCCGCGCAGCGCGCCGAGGGCGCGATCCACCTCGGCAGGCCCGCCGGTGACGCTCGCGACCCGCACCGCGGGCGGATAGCGCAGCGCATGCCGATCCCTCAGCTCGTCGCGCAGCCACTCCTCGATACGACCGGTGACGAACGCCCGCACGACGGGGCCGCCGCCCGAGGCGACGACGCAGACGCCGTCGGGCGCCGCGAGCGCCGCGGCGTTCTGCCACCAGCGCATGCAGTCCTCCCCCGCGCGCAGCGACTCGATGCCGAGCAGCCGCTCGGCATCGAGCAGCACCACCGCCCGGTAGCCCCCGGCCGCGATGGGCTCGGCTCCCCGTGTCGCGACGACGAGCGCGGGACGGGAGTCGATGCGCTCGTGGGGGTGCTCGCCGTCGCTCAGCACCACCCGGGCACCGGTGAACTGGCGCTCGAACTGCTCGGCGGTGCGCTGGGAGCCCATGCCGCGCTGTTCGAGCCCGCGGCCGCCGCAGTGGCGGCAGCGCCACCCGGCCCCCTGCTCTCCGCACCATCGGCAGGCCGCCCGGCCCGCCGAGCGGAACCCGATCGGCCCCGCGCACGCGGTGCAGCGCGCGAGCTCGCCGCACTCGGCGCACACCGCGACCGGGGCGTAGCCCGGGCTCGCGACCTGCACGAGCACCGGGCCCTTCCGCAGGCCCTCGCGGATCGCCCGCGCGGCGAACTCGGGCACCCTGCCGGCGAAGGCGTCGGGCACGACCGAGGCATCGGCGTGCACCACCCGGGTGCGCCGCGGGGGCAGCCGTTCGGGCTGCACGTAGCCGATGTCGACGAGCCACTGCATCTCGGCCGTGCGCGCGTGCCCCGCGAACAGCAGTCCGACCGGCTCGGCGGCGCCTTCATCGCCCTCGCCGTCGGTCGTGCCGCCGGCCCCCCGCCGGTGGCGTCGCCGCCGCTCTGCGAGGCGCGCACGAGCGCCGCGTCGCGGGGGTGCACGTAGGGAGTGAGGGGCTCCGCGAGGAGCGGATCCCCGTCGTCCCAGATCAGGATCGCGCCGAGCCGGTGGGCGGGCGCGTAGACGGCCGAGCGGTTGCCGATGACGATGCGCGGGACCGGATCGAGCGCGCGCAGGAAGGAGGCGTAGCGCTCGCCGTTCGACTGGCGGGAATCCACCCGCACCGCCTCGGCGTGGCCGAGCGCCGCGAGCGCGTCACGCAGCTGGTCGAGGTCGCGGTAGTCGGGCAGCACCGCGATGACGCTGCGCCCCAGCGCGTGCACCGCGAGCGCCGCGCGCGCGAGGCGCACCGCCCAGCCTCCGACCCACTCGCCCGTGCCCAGCCGCTCGGGCCCGTGCGAGGCCGTGACCGCGAGGCGGGCGCCCGAGGCGAGCAGCCGCGCGGTCTCGGCCTCCTCCTCGACGGGTTCGAAGGCGGTGGCCGAAGCCTCTGAGCCCTGCGGCGCCTCGGCGAGGTGCTGCTTCTCGACTCGTACCATGCGGGTGGGGATCGCGAGGCGCAGGATGTCGCAGGCCGATCCGCCCGCCCGATCCGCCGCCTCGCGCGCGAGGCGCCAGATCTCGGGCCGCAGCACGGGCACCGGGCCCACGATCTCGGCCACGGGCTGCAGCTCGCCGGCGAAGTCGCTGCGCTCGGCGAAGCCGATCACGTAGCCGTGGCTGCGCCGGCTCTGGGAGCGGAAGGGCACCCGCACCCGCTGGCCGACGCGCAGCTCCTCGGCGAGCTCCTCGGGCACCGCGTAGTCGAAGAGGTGGTCGAGCTGCGGCAGGGCGGAGTCGAGCAGCACCCGCGCGACCCGACGGCCCGCCGCCCCCTCCGCCTCGAACACGGCGACCCGCCCGGGCCGCTAGACGCCCGCCGCCGCGCGCAGCTCGGCGACGCGGGGGGTGGCCTCCCAGGTGAACTCGGGCAGCTCGCGCCCGAAGTGCCCGTAGGCGCTCGTCTTCGCGTAGATCGGCCGCAGCAGGTCGAGGTCCCGGATGATGGCGAGCGGACGCAGGTCGAAGACCGCGCGGACGGCGGCCTCGATCCGCTCCGAGGGCACCGTCTCGGTGCCGAAGGTCTCCACGTAGAGGCCCACGGGCTCGGCACGCCCGATCGCGTAGGCGACCTGCAGCTCGGCGCGCTTCGCGAGGCCGGCGGCCACGACGTGCTTGGCCACCCAGCGCATTGCGTAGGCCGCCGAGCGGTCGACCTTGCTCGGATCCTTGCCGCTGAAGGCGCCGCCGCCGTGGCGGCTCGCGCCGCCGTAGGTGTCGATGATGATCTTGCGGCCGGTGAGGCCCGCGTCGCCCATCGGCCCGCCGATGACGAAGGGGCCCGCCGGGTTGATGAAGAGCCGCGCGTCGCCGCTCGCGAGCTCGACCCTGCCGAGCACGGGGCGGATCACCTCGCGCTCGACATCGGCCCGCAGCTGCGCCTGCTCGATGTCCCGGGCGTGCTGCGTGGAGAGGACGACGGCCTCGACGCTCGCGGCGCGGTCGCCGTCGTAGCCGATCGTGACCTGGGTCTTGCCGTCGGGACGCAGGTAGGGCAGCACCCCGGTCTTGCGGACCTCGGTGAGCCGCTCGGCGAGGCGGTGCGCGATCCAGCTCGGCAGCGGGTGCAGCTCGGGGGTCTCGTCGGTCGCGTAGCCGAACATGATGCCCTGATCGCCCGCGCCCTGGGCGCTGAGCTCGTCGCCGGCCGCGCCCTCGCGCACCTCGAGCGAGGCGTCGACGCCGCTCGCGATGTCGGGCGACTGCTGGCCGATCGACACCGAGACGCCGCAGGAGGCCGCGTCGAAGCCCATCTCGCTCGACGTGTAGCCGACCTCGCGGACCGCCTCGCGCACGATCTGCGGGATCTCGACGTAGCCGCTCGTCGTCACCTCGCCGGCGACGTGGACGAGCCCGGTCGTGACGAGGGTCTCGACCGCGACCCTGGCGCCCGGATCCTGCTCGAGCATCGCATCGAGGATCGAGTCGCTGATCCGGTCGCAGATCTTGTCGGGGTGCCCCTCGGTCACCGATTCCGAGGTGAACTGACGCAGGCTCATGCTGGGCTCCTCAAATGAGTGATGGCGCCGGAAGGCTGGATGAATCCAAGCTATCCGGCGCCACCGACAAGTTCGAATCGCGTGACGCTGCGGTTACTCCGCGTCGGCGTCCGCGGCCGGTGCGATCGCGTCGAAGGCCGCCTCGAGCGAGCCCGCTGCGTCGGCCGCCGCGTCCTCGAGCGAGGTGCTCTCCGCCTGGGCGACCCGCGGCTTCATGACCAGCTTGCCCTCGACGATCTCGTGCAGCGCGGTCGACAGCGGCTTGTCGTCGACGGAGGCGTCGACGAGCGGACCGATGTTGTCGAAGAGGTTGCCGTCGTGCAGATCGGTGTAGTAGTCGTTGATCTGCCGAGCCCGCTGCGAGGCGAAGATCACGAGCGCGTACTTCGAGTCGACCTTCTCGAGCAGGTCGTCGATGGGGGGATCGATGATGCCGTTCACCTGAGCCATGTGGCGGTTCTCCTTCGCTTGAACCTTGCCATTCTACCCCATCGGCTCCCGCACGATGGTGTGCCCGCGGCCGGTGCTCAGGCGCAGCCAGGTGAGCGAGGCCGAGACCGCGACCTCGCGCTCCTCCCGGAGGAAGCCGAGCGCCTCGGCGGCGAACGCGGCGGCCGCGGGCACCCCCGGGGCGATCTCGGCGCCCCACACGCGACGGCGCACCGCGCGCACGACGGCGTCGCCGGGGTTCGCCGGCAGGGCGGCGGCGATCCGCTCGATGCCCTCACGGGCGGCGCGCTCAAGGGAAGGCGCGTCCAGCGCGCCGACCGGCCCCAGCCGCTGCTCGGGGGCAGCACCCCGGCCCACGCCGCCGCGACCACCGCATCGGGCAGCTCGAGGCGCAGGCCGATGCGCCCCATGCGCGCCAGTCGATCGAGCAGGGCGCGGGCCTCCACCGTCGCGTCGAGGGGCTCGGCGGACGGGGCCGCGAGCGCGAAGGCCCGCATCACGAGCACCACCGGCACCGGGTCGAGCAGGCCCTCCGGGGACTGCGTGCAGCCGTAGACGGCGAGCGCGGGCCCCCGCGTGACGAGCCGCACCTCGGGCTCGCCCGCCCGCACGAGGCGTTCGAGATACACCCGCAGATCGTCGCGCGTGGCGTGGTCGGCGAGGTCGAGGGACGCGGTCATCGCCTCCAGCCTACGGCCTGCGTCGCGGGAGGGAGCGTCCCCCGTCGCCGATAGACTGAAGCCCATCGTTCGAGCAGGAGGCCCCATGACCGGCGTACCCGATCTCACCGCGATGCTCTCGGTGATCGATTCCGAAGCCCGCACGCGGGACGACATCTTCACCGGCCCCACGCTCCCCACCCCGCACGGGCGCACCTTCGGCGGGCAGGTACTGGGACAGGCCCTCGCCGCCGCCGCGCACACCGCGCCGGAGGGCCGCGAGCTGCATTCGATGCACGGCTACTTCATCCGTCCGGGCGAGAGCGAGCGGCGCATGACCTTCGAGGTCGGGCGGCTGCACGACGGGCGCACCTTCTCGACGCGGCGCGTGCAGGCCTACCAGCACGGCGAGGTGCTCATGTCGCTCATCGCCTCCTTCCAGACGCCGGGCGACGGCCTCGAGCACCTGGACGTCTACGACGTCGCCTCCGTGCCCCCGCCGGAGGGACTGCCCGCCGTGTGGGAGAAGTACGGGCACCTGGCGGACGGCGGACGCGCCTCCTGGGTGCTGAACCGCCCCTTCGACTTCCGCTACGTGGAGGACGACATCCTGCTGAACGTCGCCGAGACGAGCGGCGAGCAGCGCGTGTGGCTGCGCAGCCGCGACAGCCTCGGCGACTCCGCCGCCCTGCACTCGGCGGCCCTCGCCTTCGCGAGCGACTACCTGCTCGTCGAACCGGTGCTGCGCCGTCACGGCGTGCCGTGGGCGACCCCGGGCCTGCGCAGCATCAGCCTCGACCACGCCATGTGGTTCCACCGGCCGTTCCGCACCGACGACTGGCTGCTCTACGTGCTCGACACCCCCGTCGCGACCGGGGGCCGGGGCCTCACCCACGGACGCTTCTACGATCGGGAGGGCGCGCTCGTCGCGAGCGTCTCCCAGGAGAGCATCGTGCGCACCCCCGGGGAGCCGGAGGACTGACGCTCAGCGCTCGCGGCCCCGCCGCGCGACGAAGAGCAGGTAGCGCTCGAGCGCGTACTCGGGGTCGCGGCTGCCGCCCTTGAGCCGCCACTCGGTCTCGGCCGCCAGGTCGATCGCGCGCGCCAGGTCGGCCTCGTTCCAGCCACGGGTCTCGCGCTGCGCGCGCTCCACCTGCCACGGCGCCATCCCGAAGGCCTTCGCGAGCTCGCCGCTCGAGCCGCGGGCGCCGAAGACGCGGGCCATGGCGCGCACCTTCATGTTGAGCGCCGCGAGCATCGGGATCGGGTCCGTGCCCGTCGAGAGCGCCTGGCGCAGCAGCACGAGCGCATCGGCGGCGCGCCCGGCGGTCGCCGCATCGGCGACCTTGAAGGCGCCGGCCTCGACCCGGCCCTCGGTCGCGCGGTCGACCTCCGCCTCCGTGATGCGGTTGCCCCCATCGGCGACCAGCTGCTCGATCGCGCCCGCGAGCTCGCCGATGCCGCCCCCGTAGGCGGCGGCCAGGGCGCGCACGGCGCCGGGGGTCGCCTCGGCCCTCAGCCGGCGGAACTCAGCCTGCGCGAAGGCCAGCCGGTCCTGGTCGCGCTTCACCTCGGCGCAGGCGACCTCGACGGCGCCGAGCGCCGCCCCCGGCTCGCCCCGCACCGCGTCGAGCAGCGCCTTGCCACGCTGGCCGCCGGCGTGCCGCAGCACGAGCGTCGTGTCCTCGGCCGGCTGGGAGAGGTAGCTCTTGGCGTCCTCGATGAACGCGTCACTCGCCTTCTCGACGCCCTCGACGCGGATCAGGCGGGGCTCGGCGAAGAGCGAGGGGCTCGCCACGGTGAAGAGCTCGCCCGCGCCGTAGCCCGAGGCGTCGATGTCGTGGATCTCGAGATCGGGGCGCTCGGTCCGCAGCGCCTCGCGGATGGCGCGCGCCGCGCGGTCGGCGAGGAACTGCTCGGGACCGCTGATGAGCACGACGGGCGCCGGACGCGCCTCGTCGTAGCCGAGAGCCGCGATCTTCGCCTTGCCTGCTGCCACGCCCTCAAGCTTAGGGCGCACCGCCGACATCGGAGCGCTCGCTGCGCTCGACCCAGGCCTCGATCTCGCCGCCATCGCCCGGGATCAGCGCGATCGACCCCTGCAGATCCGTGCGGAGCGTGCGCGTCCCGGCCATCGCGAGACCCGCCAGCGTCTCGTCGGCGGGATGCCCATAGCGGTTGCCCGCGCCGACGGAGACGAGCGCCCACACGGCACCGACCACGCCCGGCAGCTCGGGATCCTGGTCGCGCGAGCCGTGGTGGGCGACCTTCAGCACCTCGGCGCGCAGCTCCGCACCGCTCCGCAGCAGCGCCGTCTGCTCGTCGAGGCCGGTGTCGGCGAGCAGCAGCACCGAGACGCCGCCGGCATCGACCCGGAGCACGAGGCTCGCCGCGTTGGTGTCGGCGGGCTCGGCGCCCGCGGCCGGGGCGAGCACCTCCCAGGCGAGGCCGCCGGCCTCGGCGTCGATGCCGGCATCGACGGCGGATCCGCTCTGCCCCGCCGCTCCGATCCGGTAGGGCACGCCGGCGCTCCGCAGGCTCCGGACCACGGGCCGATCCTCGTCCCGCTCCCCGCGCACCGTCGGGGCGATGAGCGCCTCGTCGACCCGGTCGATCACGGAGCCCAGCGCGCCGACGTGGTCGCGGTCGTCGTGGCTGAGCACCAGCAGCGAGACGCGATCGACGCCGAAGCGGTCGAGGCAGGCGCCGAGCGCCTCGGGATCGTCTCCCGTGTCGACCAGCACGACCCGCGACGGCCGCGAGGGGTCTCGCAGCAGCAGCGCGTCACCCTGGCCGACGTCGCAGGCGACGACCGCCCAGCCCGCGGGATCCGCCGCGCGCTGCGCGAGGGGCGCCGCGAGCGTGGTCGCGACGAAGAGACCGAGTCCGGTGCCGAGGAGCACCGCCGCGGCGACGCGCACCCCGCGCGGAGTCCGGGGCCTCTCGTGCCACGGCCGCCTGAGGGGCGCGACGAGGCCGCCGGGCAGCGCGAGCCGGCCCCGGCGCAGGGCCCAGGCCAGGAGCAGCGCGCCCTCGCAGGCGGCGAGCAGCAGCGCCCCCGGCCAGCCCTCCGGCCAGTGCCAGCGCGCCAGCGGCAGGGCGCCGGAGACCTCGGCGGTCGCCGCGACCCAGCGGGCTGGCAGCGCCGCGACCACCGTCGCGAGATGCGCGAGGCCCGGGCTCCAGGGGGCGGTGACCGCCACCACGAGGCCGAGGCCGGTGCCGAGCGGGGCCGCGGGCGCCGCGAGCACGTTGGCGAGCACCCCGACCGCCGGGATGCCCGGCTGCAGCAGCAGGAGCAGCGGCCCGCAGGCGAGCTGGGCGGCCAGGGCCACGGCGACGGGCAGCGCGAGCACGCGGGGCAGGCGGGTGCGCCGCTGGAGCACGCGCGCCAGCGGGGTCGCTCCCAGGAGGATGCCGCCTGTCGCCACGACCGAGAGTGCGAAGCCCGGCTGCAGCGCCTGCCAGGGGTCGGCCAGGAGCAGCACGAGGATCGCGAGCCCGAGCGCCGGCAGCGCGGCGGCCCGGCGGCCCCCGAAACCCGCGGCGAGCAGCGCGGCGGCCATCACAGCGGCGCGCTGCACGCTCGCGTCGGGCCCGACGACCACGAGGAACGCGGCGAGGCCGCAGCCCGCCGCCGCCGTGCGCAGCCGTCTCCCCACCCCGAGGCGCGCGAGTAGCCAGACGACCGCGCCCGTGATCAGCGCGCAGTTCGCGCCCGAGACCGCGACGAGGTGCGCGAGCGAGCTCTCCCGCATCGCACGGTCGAGCGGCTCGGGCACGAGCGAGGTGTCGCCCACCGCGAAGCCCGGCACCAGCTCCGCACCGGGCGCGCCGGCCGCGGCATCGCGCAGGCCGAGCCTGAGATGGGCGGCGATCGCGCCGGCGCCGGCGAGGCTCCAGTCCGCGGGCGGATCCGCATCGATCCGCCGCACGGCGACGCCGTAGGCGGCGCTGCCCCCTGCGTCGAATCGCTCCGGCTCGCCGCGCACCGAGACCCGGGTGCCCGGCGCCCACTCCGCATCGGGCGCGGTTCCCGGCTCGTCCCCCAGCCAGAGCAGCACCGGCACCCCGCCCCGACCGGTGTCCGCCGTGGCCCGCACCCAGCGTCGCTCCCCGAACTCGGAGACCCGGGATTCGGGGAATCCCGCGAGCACCGCGGTGAACTCGATCGTCGCCCCGCGCTCGGCGGCCGCGGAGAACCCCGGATCCGCCCGAGCGTACTCGCCGAGCGCGATCCGCGTCCCGATGAGCAGCAGCACCGCGCAGAGCAGCAGCACCGCACCCGCGAACCGCCGCCCCGCCGCGCCGGGGCGCCGCTGCCGGCCAGCACCGACCCGGAGCCCCACCGCGCCCGCCCCGAGCACCGCGCCGCAGGCCGCCGCCGCGCAGATCACCGTGCCGCAGACCGCCGCGATCCACAGGACCGGACCCGCGAGCCCGGTGATCGTCACCGCGCATGCCGCGAATCCCCACGCCGCGAGAGCGGGAAGGAGCAGTCGCCAGGCACCCGGCGGGGAGCGCTGCCGGGGTATGAGGGGCGCCGGGCGATTCACAGCGTCACCGACTCCCGCAGCCCCTCGAACGTCTTCTGCCCGATGCCGGAGATCTCCAGCAGCTGCTCGACGCTCGAGAAGGCGCCGTTCGCCGCCCGCCAGGCGAGGATCCGCTGCGCGAGCGCGGGGCCGACCCCCGGAAGCGTCTCGAGCGCGGCCGCATCCGCGGCGTTGAGGCTCACCGGCCCCGGGGCTCCGGCGACGCCCGCACCCGGAGCGCCCGCCGCTGCGGCCTCCGCCGTCTCGGCGTTCGGCACGACGATCTGCTCGCCGTCGGTCAGCAGTCTGGCGAGATTGACTCCGGCGAGCACGGCCAGCTCCGTCGCACCGCCGGCCGCCTCGATCGCATCCCTCACCCGCGCGCCGCCCTCGAGCTCCACCACCCCGGGCGAGCGCACCTCGCCCACGACGTGGACGAGCAGTACCGGTGCCGGGGAGGCCTCTTCTCCGGTCTCGACCCCTGCATCGACCGAGGCCGATCCGATCTCGGCTTCGACCACCGGGGCGGCGAGGTCGGGCTCGGGCGTGTGCGGCTGCACCGCCACGAGCACGACGGCGCCGATGATCGCACCGACGAAGAGCACGGCGCCGATCGCGAAGGGCGTGCCGACCGCTCGCAGCAATCGCTCTCGCAGGGTCGGCGCGGGCCGCCAGTCCGCCTCTTCGAGCGGTTCGAGCGGTTCGAGCGGTTCGAACGATTGAAGCGGTTCGCGCGGGAGGGTCGCGGGGGCGGCCGGCTCGGGTACCGCTCCCCACCGCAGGCGCGGGGTCTCGCCGCTCCCGGAGACCTCCCGGGACCACGTCGACCCGCCGCGGAAGACCGATTCGCGAGATTCGAGGAGCGCCATGCGGCCAGGCTAGGCAGGCGCACCGGCCTCGAACGGCGTCAAGGGACGATCTGCGGAGAAACGGGCGGACTCCCAGCCGGATCACGCCTGTGCACGGCGAACGGGAACCGCCGCGGCGCCGGCGGGGACGGGTTACGCCGGCTTCGTCGCGATGCTCACGATCTTCGGCACCCGCACCACGACGTTCACGATCTGACGATCGCCGATCGCGCGCTGCACGGCCGCGGAGGCGCGGGCCGCGGCCTCCGCCTCGCCCTCGGAGACCGAGGCGGGCAGGGTGAGGCGATCCCGCACCTTGCCGTCGACCTGCACGACCATCGTGACCTCGTCCTCCACGAGCAGCGAGGGATCGGCGGCGGGCCACTCCACGAGTGCAACGGTCGGCTCGTGCCCGAGCCGCGCCCACATGTCCTCGGCGGCGTACGGCGCGAAGAGCGACAGGATGACCGCGATCGCCTCGGCCGACTCCCGCACCGCGGGATCCGCGCCGCCGACGCCCGAGTCGATCGCCTTGCGCGTCACGTTCACCTGGTCCATGAGGCGCGCGACGACGACGTTGAACTTGTACTGCTCGACGAGTCCGGGGGCGTCGGCGAGCAGGTGATGCGTGTGCCGGCGCAGCTCGGCATCTCCCGAGGCGAAGTCGATGCCGGGAGCGGACGAGACGTCGCCCGCGACGCGCCAGGCGCGCGCCAGGAACTTCGCCGAGCCCTGCACCGACACGTCGGCCCAGTCGATGTCGTCCTCGGGCGGCCCCGCGAAGGCGAGCGTCACCCGCAGTGCATCGGCGCCGTGGTCGCGCAGCTCGGAGGCGAACTCGACGAGGTTGCCCTTCGACTTCGACATCTTGGCGCCGTCCTGCAGCACCATGCCCTGGTTCAGCAGCGCGGTGAACGGCTCCTCGAAGTCGAGGTAGCCGAGGTCGTGCAGCACCTTCGTGATGAAGCGCGAGTAGAGCAGGTGCAGGATCGCGTGCTCGACCCCGCCCGCGTACTGGTCGATGGGCCCCCAGCGCCTCGCGAGCTCGGGGTCGAAGGCCCGGGTGTCGTCCTGCGCCGAGAGGAAGCGCAGGTAGTACCAGGAGCTGTCGACGAAGGTGTCCATCGTGTCGGGGTCGCGCAACCACGCATCGCCCGAGGCGTCGGCGACGGTCGCCCACTCGGTGGCGGCGCCGAGCGGCGAGGAGCCCTTCGGCTTCAGGTCGAGCCCGGCGGGGTCCGGGAGGCGAACGGGCAGCTCGGCCTCGGCGACCGGACGCATCTCGCCCTCGTGCTCGCCGGTGCCGTGCAGGATCGGGATCGGCGTGCCCCAGTAGCGCTGCCGCGAGATCAGCCAGTCGCGCAGGCGATAGGTCTTGGCGGCCCGACCGGTGCCGCGCTCCTCGAGCACCTCGATGGCGCGCCGGATCGCCGCCTCCTTGCGCAGCCCGTCGAGCGGGCCGGAGTTCACGAGCACGCCGTCGCCCGCCGTTGCGGCGCCGCTGACCGCGGGATCGGGCAGCGGCTCCCCCGCCTCGTCCCGCACGTCGACCACGACCCGCACCGGCAGCTCGAACCTCAGGGCGAAGTCGAGGTCGCGCTGGTCGTGCGCAGGGACGGCCATGATGGCGCCGTGTCCGTAGTCTGCCAGCACGTAGTCGGATGCCCAGACGGGAATGCGCTCGCCGTTCACCGGATTGATCGCGAAGTGGTCGAGGAAGACGCCGGTCTTCGGCCGATCCGCGTTCTGGCGGTCGATCTCGCTCTGCTTCTGGGTCTCCGCGAGATATTCCTGGAACTGCATGCGCACCTCGGGCGAGGCGCTGGCCGCGAGCTCGGCGGCGAGGTCGCTGTCGGGCGCGACGACCATGAAGGTCGCGCCGTAGAGCGTGTCGGGGCGCGTCGTGAAGACGGGCACCTTCGCCTCGCGGCCCTCGATCTCGAACTCCACCTCGGCGCCCTGCGAGCGCCCGATCCAGTTGCGCTGCATGTTCAGCACCTTCGCGGGCCACTGGCCCTCGAGGGAGTCGAGGTCGTCGAGCAGGCGATCCGCGTAGTCCGTGATGCGGAAGTACCACTGGGTCAGCTTCTTCTTCACGACCATCGCGCCGGAGCGCTCGGAGGTCCCGTCGGGCAGCACCTGCTCGTTCGCGAGCACGGTCTGATCCACCGGATCCCAGTTCACCCAGCTCGCCTTGCGGTAGGCGAGGCCCTTCTCGTAGAGCTTCAGGAAGAGCCACTGGTTCCACTTGTAGTACTCGGGGTCGCTCGTGTGCAGCACCCGGCTCCAGTCGAAGGAGGGCGCGTAGACGCGGAACGAGGCCTTCTGCTGGGCGATGTTGGCGTAGGTCCACTCGCGCGGATCGACGCCCCGCTTGATGGCGGCGTTCTCGGCGGGCAGCCCGAAGGAGTCCCAGCCGATGGGGTGCAGCACCTCGTAGCCCCGACCGCGCCAGTAGCGCGCGAGCACGTCGCCGAAGCAGAACGCCTCGGCGTGGCCCATGTGCAGATCGCCCGAGGGGTAGGGGAACATGTCGAGCACGTACTTCTTCGGCTTGCGCCCCTCGGATCCGCCCTCGCGGACCTCGAAGGGTCTCATCTCCTCCCACACGGGAAGCCAGCGATCCTGGATCGCCCGGAAGTCGTAGCCCACGGCGCCGGTCTCGACCGTCTCGCCCGCCTGCTGCTCGCTCACACTCACCTCGACACATCGGAATCGCGCCCGCGAGCCGCGGACGCGCACATCGATCAAGAATACCGCGCCGGCGCCCCGAAGCCGCACGGGCGGGGCTTGCGCGCGGACGCCGGGCGGGCAATACTTAGCTTTATGGATAACTATTGGGCCGAACCCGATCGCGGGGAGGCGAATCGGGTCTTCGCCGCTCTCGCCGATCCGACGAGACGCGCCGTCGTGCACCGGCTCGGCGCGGGGCCCGGCACCGTGAGCGAGCTCGCGCGGGACTTCCCGATCGCGCTCCCCTCCTTCATGAAGCACCTGCGGGTGCTCGAGACGAGCGGTCTCATCCGCACCCGCAAGACGGGCCGCGTCCGCAGCTGCGAGCTGAACCGGGAGCGGCTCGCGCTCGTCGACGACTGGCTGGCCGCGCAGCGGCGCAGCTGGGAGGCCCACACCGACCGCCTGCAGGCCTTCACCGAGGAGCGACCATGAACGAAGCACCCGAGTTCGACCCCGAGCGCGATCTCGCGCTGTCCCGGCTGATCCGGGCACCGCGCAGCACCGTGTGGCGGGCCTGGACCGACCCCGAGCGTCTCGCGCGGTGGTGGATCCCCGCGCCCTTCACGGTGCGGATCGACCGCCTCGACCCCGTGGCGGGCGGTGCCTTCGTCACCCGCATGAGCGAGGACGGCTCCCTGTTCACCCCGCACCTCGACGCGATCTTCCTCGCGGCTGAGCCCGAGCGCCGGCTCGTGTTCAGCAACGGGCTCGACAGCGGCTGGCGCCCCGCGAGACCGTTCCCCGTCGCCATGACGGCGCACATCGCCTTCGGGGAGCACGCCGAGGGCACCGATTACCGGGTGATCGTGCGGCACGGCAGCGAGGCCGACCGGGACAAGCACGAGCGGCTCGGCTTCTTCGACGGCTGGGGCTCGGTGACCGACGCTCTCGCCGCGCTCAGCGAGGCGGAGGCCTGAGACCCGCGTCGCGCAGCGCAGCGAGCAGCGGGGTCGCCTTGAGGTCCCGCTCCTCCTGCTCGCGACGAGCGTCGGAGTCGATCGTGACGCCCCCTCCGGCGCCGATGCGCGCGGTCGGCGCCGCGCTTCCGAGACCGCGCAGCTCGATGCTGCGGATCGTCATCGCGAGCTCGGCATCGCCGTCGCGGCCGATCCATCCGAAGCAGCCCGAGTAGAGCCCGCGGGGCGCGGCCTCCAGGCCCGCCAGGATCTCGACGGCCCGGTGCTTCGGCGCCCCCGTCATGGAGCCGCCGGGGAAGCACGCCTCGATCGCGTCGTAGACGTCGCGTCCCGGGGCGATGCGGCCGGCGACCGTGCTCACGAGCTGGTGCACGTGGGGGTGCGTCTCGACCCGCAGGAAGCCGCGGGTCTCGACCGTGCCGGGCACGCAGAAGCGGCTCAGGTCGTTGCGCATGAGGTCGACGATCATGAGGTTCTCGGCGCGCTCCTTCGGGTCTGCGCCGAGTTCGCGGGCGAGCGCCGCGTCCGCCTCGGGCGTCGCGCCGCGCGGACGGGTGCCCTTGATGGGGTGGGTCTCGATGCGATCGCCGCGCACGCTGAGGAAGCGCTCCGGGCTCGCGCTGACGAGCGCGCGCTCCCCCGCGACGATCACGCCGCCGCGCACCGCGCCCGTGCCCAACCGCTCGTACAGGGCGAGCGGATCGACCGGGCCGACCGGCGGCTCGGCCGTGTCGGTCAGGCAGAGCACGTAGGCCTTGCCGTCGCGGATCGCGGATCGACAGGCCTCGACCCCCGCGCGGTACTGGGCCGGGGTCTTGCGCCAGCCCGCCTCCGACGGACCGCGGGGATCGTCGCGCCGCACCGCGCCTCCGGCCCCGGCCGCCTCGGCGATCTCGACCACCTCGTCGAGGCGCAGCGCGAAGGCCGGCGCCTCGACGTCGGCCGCGGGCTCGAGGCCCAGCAGGGCCGCGCCGAACTCGTACGAGAGGGCCACCGCCCAGCCCGCCGAGTCGCCGAGCTCCGAGCGCAGGCGGGCGAGGAATTCGCGCTCGCGACCGCGTTCGGCGACGAGCACCTCGCTCGCCCGCCCGCAGAGGCTGCGCCCCTGCTCGCCGAAGTCGAGGCGGCACCAGGCCGGCGAGCCCGCCATCGCGCGGGCCCGCTCCCCCGCGTCGCACGCAGCCCGCTCTTCCACGGCTCTCAGCCTAGGGCCTCCGGCTTCGGCGCCCGCCCGGGCGAGACGCCACCCCGGGGTCTTCCCGCAATGCACAAGAGGCATCTCGAAAGAAGGAGAACGCACGTTTCTCCGCAGGGAAACCTGCATCTTCCTTCTCTCGGCACGGTTCATCACCGGCCTTTCGAGCTTTGAGGTCGTGTCCGTGGCCAACGTGGCCGGTCAAAGACGCACCGCGTCTCGCCGAGGGTGACAGCGGCGATCCCCAGTGCGCAGGACGACCGACTGCGAGAAGGCATTGGGGCTAATCTGGCGGCATGGGAACGCTGCTCGTCGCCGACTCCTTCCGCGTGCGCGAGCGGGAGGGCGTCGCCGAAGCCCGCATGCCGGCGATGCACTTCGACCGCTTCCGCAGGGACGTCGCCGCGGCGATCGAGGGGCTGCTCGACGGATCGAGGCGCCAGGAATGGTGGCGGCTCGTCTTCGAGCCCTTCATGGAGACGGTGCCGGGGCGGATCGCGGACGGCGGCGCCGGCTTCCCCCGGATCGAGCTGCGCGGGATCGAGCCGCTCGACGATGACGGCAGCGCCGGCGGCGACCCCGTGCTCGACGTGCTGATCCGCCCCCTCCCCCCGCTGACGACGGACCTCGAGCTGCGCAGCGCGCCCGGCGTGCGGCTCGCGACGCCCCGGCTGAAGGGCCCGAACATCGATCGGCTCGGAGCGCTGAACCGCGAGCTCGGCGCCGAGGCGCTGCTGCTCGACGAGGCCGGCCGCGCGGTGGAGGGGGCCACGACGAGCCTCGTCTGGTGGGACGGCCCGGTGCTCTGCACGGCACGGTCGCGGGAGCGCGTCGAGAGCGTGACCGAACGGCTGGTGCTCGCGATCGCCGAGCGGCGCGGCGTCCCGCTCGAGCCGCGCGCCTGCACTCCGGACGAGATCGCGTCCCACGAGGTGTGGGCGCTGAACGCGCTGCACGGCATCCGTGCGGTGACCCTCATCGACGGAACCCCGACCGGCGGACCGGAGCGCGGGCGGATCGCCGATTTCCGGGACGGCCTCGAGAGCGCCTGGCGGCCCCTGAACGGCGGCTGACGGCGAGTGGGACGACGACCGGGAGGACGGCACCTAGACTGGGACGGATGATCGACGCCCCCCGTCCCGCCGACAGCCGGCCCCGCTTCGCCGCGCGGGTCGACGACTGGGTGCACCGTCGACGCGAGAAGCGGGCCCGCAGCCGCGGCAAGACGCCCGGCGTCATCCCCTACATCGGCTACGGCAGCACCGAGTGGGTGCGCGTGCTCGGCCGGGTGCTCTACCTGCGGCCCGAGGAGCCCGAGCAGCCCGCGAAGCCGAAGCGCAAGCGCCGGATCCTGCTGCGCCGTCGCCAGCGACCCGACGTCGCGCAGGTCTCGCGGGTGCGCGGCTGGCGCAGCTTCACGAGCCTCCACGCCCCGCATCAGCGCGTGCGCGTGAGCATCGACGGCGAGCACGTCACCGAGGTGGTCTCGGATCGCGGCGGGGTGATCGACTCGATCGTGCGGGTCTCGCTCGCCCCGGGCTGGCACACGGTCTCGTTGCAGACCGGGGCGGGCGAGCCCGTCGAGGCGCCCGTCTACATCGTGGATCCCTCCGCCCGGTTCGGGGTCATCAGCGACGTCGACGACACCATCCTGAACACGGCGCTGCCGAAGCCGCTCGTGGCGGCCTGGAACAGCTTCGTCGTCGACGAGCACGCCCGCACCTCGACGCCCGGCATGCCGGTGCTCTACGACCACCTCATGGCGCAGCACCCCGGCGCCCCCGTGATCTACCTCTCGACCGGCGCGTGGAACGTGGCCCCCGCCCTCAGCCGCTTCCTCGAGCGCAACCTCTACCCCATGGGGCCGCTGCTGCTGACCGACTGGGGCCCCACGCACGACCGCTGGTTCCGCAGCGGCCAGGAGCACAAGCTGCGCGAGCTCGACCGGCTCGCGGGCGAGTTCCCCGAGGTGCAGTGGGTGCTCTTCGGCGACGACGGGCAGCACGACGAATCCCTCTACCAGGAGTTCGCGCAGCAGCACCCGGGCAGCGTCGCGGCCGTCGCCATCCGGCAGCTCTCGACCGGTCAGGCCGTGCTCGTCGGCGGGCGCTCCAAGGCCGGCATGCACCGCAAGGCGAACGGCGTGCCCTGGGTCTACGGCTCCGACGGCGCGACCCTGCGCGAGGAGCTGAAGGGGCTCGGGCTGCTGTAGGCGAGACCGCTATCTCGGTCTATCTCGGTCGTCGTTTCGCTGCGGATCGCGCCCGCTCCGCGGTCGCATCAGCCACCGCACCGGGCTCGAAGGAGCCGTAGCGCCGCCTCGCCGCCTCGCCGATCAGGAAGTCGCTGATGGCCGGGTTCTTCGGCAGCAGCGAGCCGTGCAGGTAGCTGCCGATCACGTTGCCGGTGCGCGCGCCCTCGACGCCGTCGCGCGGGTTGTTGCCCGCGCCCTGCACGATCCGTGCGAGCGGAGCCGAACCCGGTCCGAGCACCGTGTCCCCGCTGTGGTTCTCGTAGCCGATGACCTCGCCGAAATCGGCGCTCTGCGCCACGACGTTGCCGATCATGCGGGTGTCGCCGCCGCGCGTCTCGACGTCGAGCACGCCGATGCCGGTGAGCTCCTCGCCCGTGTAGGTGATGAAGCGGTGGCCGAACAGCTGGTACAGGCCGCAGATGACGAGCATCGGCGTGCCGTCCTCGGCAAGGGCGCGGATCTCCGTCCCCCGACCCTGCAGGTCGGCCGCGACCCGGCCCTGACCCGAGTCCTGCCCGCCGCCGCCGAGCACGATGTCCACGCGCTCGGGCCACGGATCGCCGGGGTTCACCTCGACCACCCGCGGCGCGAAGCCGTGGGCACGGGCACGACGCGCGAGCGCGAGCACGTTGCCGCGGTCGCCGTAGATGTTCATGTCGCGCGGGTAGAGCGAGACGATGACGAGCTCGCACCCCGCGTCCGGCTCTGCGTCCACCAGATCCGCACCCATCTGATCCTCGCCCACCAGTTCCTCGCTCACCAGACGTCCTCGACTTCCGTCAGCTCGGCCAGACGCCCGCGCAGGGCCAGCATCGCGGTGTAGGTGCAGAAGATGCGGCGCGGCCGCCCGGCGGTGCGCTCGCGGAAGCCCTCGAGGGCGGCGACCGGATCCTCTTCGACGACGCCGAAGGGCACGTCGTCGTGCTCGAGCCGGAGCGCCATGTCCCACGCCCGGATGCCGCCGACCGTGTCGACGCCCTCCGCCGCGAGTGAGCCGAAGTCGACGTCCCAGAGCCACGACATGTCGCGACCGTCGGCGTACTGGTCGTTGATCGCGATCATCGCGGCGACCCCGGCTGGATCGAAGGAGGCGAGCGCGAGGCGGAAGCCCGCCGGATTCTTCACGAGCACGAGTTCGAGCGGCTGCCCGTCGAGCTCCAGCCGCTCACCGCGCCCGAACGCCGGGCGCACCTGCGCGAGCGCCGCCACGACCTCGGCGGTGCCGGCCGTCTCACCGCCGGCCTCCCGCACCGCGCCCTGCACCAGGCGGACCGTCGCGAGCGCCGCCGCCGCGTTGAAGGTGTTGTAGAGCCCCTCGAGCTTGAGCGGCGTGCGGTGGTCCACGCCGTCGATGCGGAAGACCGCCTCGTGATCGCCGAGCTCCACGAGCTCGACGTCCGCGGGGCCGCGATCCGCCCCCGCCCCGCCGGCCGCGTCCGCAGCGGCGCCGCGGTGGAAGTCGTCGTCGCTCGGGAACATCTCGCGCAGGGGCTCCGACAGGCCGAAGGCCCGCGCCTCGATGCGCGCCCCGGCGCCCTCGCCGATCGCCGCGATGAGCGGATCCTCGCGATTCACGACGAGGCCCTCGGTGGTCGCCTCGGCGATCCGGCTCAGCAGCCTCGCGGTCGTGTCGATCTCGCCGAAGCGGTCGAGCTGATCGCGCAGCACGTTGAGCAGCAGGGTGAAGCGCGGCTTCACCCTGGCGATGAAGTGGATCGCGTGCGCCTCATCGAGCTCGAGCACCGCGATGTCCGCGTCGAGGCGCCCCCGTGGCGAGCACTCCTGCACAGCGGCGGCGATCACGCCGCGCAGGAAGTTCGACCCGGTGCGGTTCGTGAAGACGCGCAGTCCCTGGGCCTCGAGCATCTCGACGATCATCTTCGTCGTGGTCGTCTTGCCGTTCGTGCCGCTCACGGCGACCACGCCGAGCGGCAGTCGCCCGAGCACGCGGGACAGGAAGCCGGGGTCGATCCGCTCGATCACGAGACCGGGCAGGGCGGATCCGCCGCCGCGCAGGCGGGCGAGCTGCCGCACGGCCTTGCCGGTCACGGCGCTCAGAGCATCACGCATGCGATCCAGATTAGTGGGCGCGCTGGCATCCGGGGCACCAGTACAGCTTGCGGTTCCCCATCTCCTCGAGCACGATGTTCGCGCCGCAGCGCTTGCAGGGCGTGCCCTCGAGCTTGTAGACCCAGTGCCGCTCCTCGCGATCCTGCAGGGCCCGCAGGTAGTCGTCGCCCTCGAGGCCGTCGATCGTGATCATCTGCCCGACGGTGATGCCGATCTCGAGCAGGTGCGCCCAGTCGTCCCAGAGCCGGCCGAGCGTCTCCTCGCCGAGCCGGTTCGCCGGAGTGTGCGGATCGAGCTCTGCGCGGAAAAGCATCTCGGCCCGGTAGATGTTGCCGATCCCCGCGACGACCGACTGGTCCATGAGCACGAGGCCGATCGGCGTCCGTTTCTTGCCCGCGCGCTCGACGAAGCGATGCTTCTCGTCGGGCGTGTTCGCGTTCGCCGGGTCCGGCCCGAGCCGGTCGAGCACGCGCTCGACCTCGAGCGGGGTGAGCACCTCGCAGGCGGTCGGCCCGCGCAGATCGGCGCACACCGTGTCGTTCAGCAGGCGCACCCGCACCTGGCCCCGCGGCTCGGGCGGCCAGATCCCGGGCTCCGCGCTCTCGCTGTCGTGCTCGGCCATGTGCACCCGCGTGCGGCGGGGCGCCCCGATCGAGGAGACCGAGTCCTCGGCGTCGCGGTCGAGCAGCACCGCGTCGCGCAGCCGGCTGCCGTCGGGGCGGGAGTACTCCCCCGTCTGCCCGTAGCGCAGGTGGGTGTCGCCCTTCGCGGTGATCCGGATCGACGGGTCGACCTTGATCTCGCCCGAGAAGTCCCAGGCGCCGTAGATGCCGAGGTGCACGCGCAGCCACTCGTCGCCCTCGAACTCGAGGAACATGTGCTTGCCGACGGCCCGCGAATCGCTGACCTCGCGGCCGTTCAGCATCGCGGCGCCCTCGGCGAAGCGGCCCTGGGGGCTCGTCACCTCGGGGCGCGTGCCGACGAAGTTCACCCCGAACTGGCGGGCGATGCGGTGGACGGAATGGCCTTCAGGCATGTCAGAACTCGTCGACCCGCTTGCCCGCGATCGCGCCCGTGCGCTCGTACTCGCCGAGCTGGCCGATGCGGCGCACGTGCCGCTCGTCGCCCGAGAAGGGCGTCGCGATGAACAGGTCGATGAAGCGGATCGCGTCCTCGACCGGGTGCTGGCGCGCGCCGATGGAGATCACGTTCGCGTCGTTGTGCTCGCGCGCGAGCTCGGCGGTCGACTCGTTCCAGACGAGCGCGGCGCGGATCCCCTCGACCTTGTTCGCGGCCATCTGCTCGCCGTTGCCCGAGCCGCCGAAGACGACCCCGAACGCCGGAACGCCGTCGCGCAGGTCGCGGGCGACGCCGATCGCCGCGTTGATGCAGAATGAGGGGTAGTCGTCGAGCGCGTCGTACTCGACGGGGCCGTGGTCGACGACCTCGTGGCCCTGCTCGGCGAGATGCTCCTGCAGGACGCGGCTGAACTCGAGCCCCGCGTGGTCGGTGGCGACGTGGATGCGCATGGATGCCAGCCTATGCGAGATCAGAACTGCGGGCCGACCGTGCGGCCGCGCTTGAGCTCGTAGAAGCCGGGCACGCTGGCGGCGGCGTGGATGCCGTCCCACAGCCGCAGCGCGGTCTCCCCCGTCGGCGCGGGCGTGACGACGGGCCCGAAGAAGGCGACCCCGTCGATCGAGATGATCGGCACTCCGACGTCGGGGCCCGCGATCTCCAGCGCATGGCGCGTGTTCTCGCGCAGCTGCGCATCGCCCGCCTCGTCGTCGGCCGCGGCGGCGAGCTCGGCGGGCAGCCCCGCGGCTGCGAGCGACTCGGCGATGATCGCGTCGAAATCGTCCCGACCGCCCGGGTGGATGCGAGTGCCGAACTCGGTGTAGAGGGCGCCGACCACGCCCTCGCCCTGCGCGATCCTCGCGGCCTCGACGACCCGGCCCATGCGATGCCCCTGGCGGTGCCGCTCGCCATGCGATTCGAGATACTCGGAGTTCTCGTCGTGCCCCTCGTTGATCACCTTCAGGCTGATCGGATGCCACTCGATCTCGAAGCCGCGGGCGGCGGCGACCTCGGTCGCCCAGCGGCTGGTCATCCAGCACCAGGGGCAGATCGGATCGAACCAGAACTCGACATGGGGCTTCGCATCGCTCATGGCCCAGAGTCTACTCCCGGTGCGCGCGCAGCCGCGGGGCCGTCCCGGGAAGTAGGCTGAGGGGCGGAACCGAGCAAGCCGTCGAGCAGTACAAGGAGCACCGTGCCCGGAGAGAACCTCACCCGCGCAGAGGCCCGCGAGCGAGCGAGCGTCGTCGCCGCCCGCAGCTACGAGATCGCGCTCGACCTCACCACCGGCGCCGAGGTCTTCCGCGCCGAGACGACGGTGCGCTTCGACGCGACCCCCGGCGCCTCGACCTTCATCGACCTCATCGCCGAGCGGGTGCTCTCGGTCTCGCTGAACGGCGCGGATCTCGATCCGGCCGAGGTCTTCGCCGACTCCCGAGTCCGGCTGCCGGGTCTCGCGGCCGAGAACGAGCTCGTGATCGTCTCCGATCAGCGCTACACCAACACGGGCGAGGGCCTCCACCGCTTCGTGGATCCGGCCGACGGCGAGGTCTACCTCTACTCCCAGTTCGAGGTGCCCGACTCGCGCCGCGTCTTCGCGGTGTTCGAGCAGCCCGATCTCAAGGCGACCTTCCGCTTCACGATCACCGCGCCGGCCCGCTGGCAGGTCGTGAGCAACCAGCCGACGCCGGAGCCCGTGCCCGTCGGGAGCGAGGATCGCGGCGAGCCGATCGCCACCTGGGCCTTCGAGCCGACCCCGGTCATGTCGAGCTACGTCACGGCGCTCATCGCGGGCCCCTACCACGTGGAGCGCGGCGAGCTGACGAGCGCCGACGGCCGCACGATCCCGCTGGGGGTCTTCTGCCGCGCCTCGCTCGCGCAGTACCTCGACGCCGACTACGTCTTCGAGAAGACGCGGCAAGGCTTCGACTTCTTCGAGCGCGAGTTCGACTATCCCTACCCCTTCGACAAGTACGACCAGCTCTTCGTGCCCGAGTTCAACGCGGGCGCCATGGAGAACGCGGGGGCGATCACCTTCACCGAGGCGTACGTCTTCCGCAGCCAGGTGACCGACGCGATGCGCGAGCGCCGCGTCGTCACGATCCTCCACGAGCTCGCGCACATGTGGTTCGGCGACCTCGTCACGATGCGCTGGTGGAACGACCTCTGGCTCAACGAGTCCTTCGCCGAGTACATGTCGACGCTCGCCGTCGCCGAGGCGACCGAGTGGACCGACTGCTGGACGACCTTCGTGGCGAGCGAGAAGTCGTGGGCCTACCGGCAGGACCAACTGCCCTCGACGCACCCCATCGTCGCCGAGATCCGCGACCTCGAGGACGTGCTCGTCAACTTCGACGGCATCACCTACGCCAAGGGCGCCTCCGTGCTGAAGCAGCTCGTCGCCTGGGTGGGCCGCGAGCCGTTCATGCGCGGCGTGCACGACTACTTCGTCAAGCACCATCACGGCAACACCGAGCTGAACGACCTGCTCTCCGAGCTCGAGGCCCGCAGCGGCCGCGACCTCGCCGACTGGTCGGCGAAGTGGCTCGAGACCGCCGGGGTCAACACGCTGCGCCCCGAGTTCGCGGTGGACGCCGAGGGCCGCTACGCGTCGTTCGCGATCCTCCAGACGGCGGCCGAGGAGCACCCGACGCTGCGCCCGCACCGCATCGCGATCGGCCTCTACGAGCAGGACGAGCACGGCGCGCTGCACCGCTCCCGCCGCATCGAGCTCGACATCGACGGCCCCAGCACCGACGTGCCCGAGCTCGCGGGCGTCGCCCGCCCGGCGCTGCTGCTGCTGAACGACGACGACCTCAGCTACGCGAAGATCCGCTTCGACGACGAGTCGCTCGCCGCGGCCGCGGGGCGCCTCGGCGACATCGCCGATCCGCTCGCCCGCTCGCTCGTCTGGGGCGCGCTCTGGGACGCGACGCGCGACGGCGAGTTCCCGCCCTCCCGCTTCGTCGACACCGTCATCGCCCACCTCGGCCGCGAGACCCACTCGACCACCCTGCGCACGGTGCTGCAGCAGCTGCTGCTCGCCGCCTCGAGCTACGTCGCCCCGGAACGGCGCGAGGCCGCGCTGCACCGCACCGCGGAGGCGCTGTGGCAGCTCGCCCGGGCCGCGGACGCGGGCACGGACCGGCAGTTCCAGTTCCTCAAGTCCTTCGCGCACCTCGCGGCGGCCGACGATCATCTCGACGCCGTGTTCGCGCTGCTCGACGGGCAGATCGAGCTCGACGGGCTCGACATCGACACCGACCTCGGCTGGGAGCTGCTCATCGCGCTCGCGGCAGGAGGCCGCGTCTCGAACGAGGAGATCGACGAGGCCCTCGCCGACGACCGCACGGCGACCGGCGAGCAGTCCGCCGCCCACGCGCGGGCGGCGCTGCCGACCCCCGAGGGCAAGGCCGCCGCCTGGGCCTCGGTCTTCGACCAGCCCGGTGCCTCGAACCTCATCGTGCGCTCGACCGGTCTCGGCTTCGCCCGCGCCCACGACCGCGCGCTGCTCGAGCCGTACATCGAGCGCTACTTCGCGGCGCTCGAGGACGTGTGGGCCTCGCGCAGCTACGCGATCGCCGACGAGCTCATCGACGGCTTCTACCCGGCCTCACTCGCGAACGAGGGGCTGCGCGACGCGAGCCGCGCCTGGCTCGACGGGCACACCGAGGCCCCCGCGGCGCTGCGCCGTCTGATCGTCGAGCATCTCGCCGGCGTCGAGCGCGCCCTCGCCGCGCAGCGGGCGGATCGCGAGGGCTGAGCCGTGGCCGAGGTCTGGGCCGCGATCAGCGCCTTCTTCGCCGAGTACCAGGTGCTCTTCCGCATCCTGGTGATCCTCGTCGCCGCGGTGCTGCTCAACTGGATCCTGCGCGTGATCCTCGACCGCAGCGTGAAGCGCTTCGTGCAGGGCGTGAAGCGCGCGCAGGCCGTGGACTCGACGCAGGAGCTCACGGCCGGCCCGCACCTCAACGCCCGCGCGGTGCAGCGCACCCGCACCCTCGGCACGGTCGGCCGGCACATCATCAGCTGGACGATCGTCGTCATCGCCCTGATCCTGATCCTCGGCGAGTTGGGCGTCAACCTCACGGCGATCCTCGCCTCGGCGGGCATCCTCGCCGCGGGCCTCGCCTTCGGCGCGCAGAACATCGTCAAGGACATCCTGAACGGCATCTTCATGGTGTTCGAGGATCAGCTCGGCGTCGGCGACCTGATCACCGTGGGGCAGGTGACGGGCACCGTCGAGGACGTGGGCATCCGCATCACGAAGGTGCGGGCCGCCGACGGCACGCTGTGGTTCGTGCGCAACGGCGAGATCCTGACGCTCGGCAACGCCTCCCAGGGCTGGGGGCGGGCGATCATCGACATCACCGTGCCCGCGAACTCGGATCTCGCGCTCGTCGAGCGCACCGCCCTCGAGTGCGGGGAGGAGCTGCTGCGCCTCCCGGAGTACGCGAGCCGGGTCACCGGGCAGCCGGAGGTGCTGGGGCTCGAGAGCGTGTTCGGGGATCGCGCCACGCTGCGCCTCACCGTGCGCACCCGGCCGCAGGCGCAGTACGCCGTGCAGCGCGAGCTGCGGGCGCTCATCAAGAAGCACTTCGAGGAGCGCGGCATCGAGCTCGCCGCGGAGCTGCCGAAGCAGCCGGGAGGATCGCTGTGATGGGAGGATCGCGATGAACGACGCCGAGGGTACCCCCGCCCCGCGCCTCACCCTGCGGCAGGGCGAGGCAGGGCCGGCGGTCACCGACACGCTCTGGGCGCAGGTCGGCGGCACCGAGACCTTCGAGCGCATCGTGCGGCGCTTCTACGCCGGCGTCCGCGAGGATCCGGAACTCGCGCCGATGTACCCCGACGCCGACTGGGAGGGCGCGATCTGGCGGCTGCGATCCTTCCTCGAGCAGTACTGGGGCGGGCCGACCACCTACTCGGAGCAGCGGGGCCATCCCCGGCTGCGCATGCGGCACCAGCCGTTCCCGGTCACCCCGCGGGCGAAGGACCGCTGGCTCTTCCACATGAACGCGGCGCTCGACGAGGCCGCCCTGCCCCCGATGCACGACGCGGCCTTCCGCGACTACATCGAGCGCGCGGCGCTCGCGATGGTGAACCGCTTCGAGTGATCGAGGCGCCCGGGTAACGATCCGGCCACGACGCCTCCCCCGATTCGACTTCCCAGGCGCACGGGGCTAGCGTGGGCAATGCCTGAGGCCCACTCAACGGCGAGTGCTCCCCGGGCCTTCTTCTTTCAGCCCTGCGCGGGCGGCTGCTGCGGCGGAGTCGGCGGCTGCACGGGCGGCGGTCCCGCCTCCGGCGGCAGCGGCGGCGCGGGTGCCGCGGCGACCGTCACGGTCGTGCCCCGCCCGAGCCTCGAGCGCGGGCTCGTGCCGTTGGCGCCCTCGATGCTCGTGCGCTGCACCCCGGTGACGTTCCCCACGACCTGGTCGTACACGCGCATGTCGACGACCTCGGCCGAGGTCTCCCGCTCGTAGGCATGGCGTTTGTTCGTGTTGCGGTAGCGCAGGAACATCCCGATGTAGAACAGCACCCCCGCGGCGGGGCCGAGCAGCCACAGGAGCCAGCTGCCGCCCTCGGAGTCCGAATACGACTGCGCCGCGAGCGGCCCGCCCGTGGCGAGCAGCGGCTCGAGTACGTGGATCATCGCTCCCCCGATCTATCCGAGCACCAGGGCCAGGAAGCCGCCGACCACGGTGCCGATCACGCCGATCCCCACGGAGACCGCGGTCAGCCGCCCGTAGCGCAGCGGCACGCTGCCCATGGTCTCGCCGGTGCGCCCGTTCACCGCCACGAAGTGGGTGAGCCGACCGTCGTAGTAGCTGTAGAGCCACACCGGCAGGTACAGCGACACCCAGCGCGTGCCCTTCACGTCGAGGTGCTCGGTCTCCCAGCGCACGCCCCGATCGTAGCGGCCGATGCTGCTCTCGGCGCGGGCGCGCCCGATCGACAGCGCCCGCCCGTAGGCCTCGTCGGAGAGCCCGGTGACGTCGAGGTCGCGCTTCTCCGAGGTGAAGCCGCGCAGGTAGTTCGCGTTGTACTCCACCGCGGCCTTCACGTCGAAGGGCTGGATCGAGTTGATGATGTTGTTCGTGTTGCGCTGCCAGTCGATGTCGGCCCGCTGCCCCGACGACTCGATGACCGCGTCGTCGATGTGCAGGTCGAAGGACCGGGCCACCTGGTAGACGTCGGCGTCGTAGAGCCGCACCTCGTCGTCGCCCCGCTTGCGCGTGTAGCTGCGCGTGAGCACCTCCCCGAAGCCGGTGAGGTCGATGTGGGTGTTCGCGTCGAGCAGGAAGTAGGGCATGTAGACCCCGACCACCTCGCTCGGCGCGAACTCCCTCACGAACTTCGGGTGCGCGAAGAAGCTGCGCTTCTTCACGAAGTGGGAGATGCGCGCGATCGCGTCGTCCCGGACGATGCTGAACGGCAGCAGCCCGTCGGGCACCGCGCCGTTGTGCACCTGCTGGTTCACCGACAGCGTCTGGCGGCACCAGTGGCAGCGCGACTGCAGCGCCTCGGCGGTGTTCACGATGACCTCCGCGCCGCAAGCAGCGCATTTGAGGGTGAGCACGTCATCGGTCGACTCCGATCCGCCCAGGGCGCCCGAGGTCACCACCGTGCCCTGCAGGTCCCCGATCGCGGCGTCGAGGCCGAACTTCTCGTCGATCGTCGCCTCGCTCCACTCGTGGCGGCAGAAGTGGCAGACGAGCATGCCGGTGCTCGGGCGCAGCGAGATCTCGGTCGACCCGCACTTCGGGCACTTGTCGAGTCCGTCGGCCTTCGCGTTCGACGTGTCGATGACGTGATCGGCCATCTTCGTCAGAGACCCAGGATCTTCTTCTTCGCCGACTCGAAGTCCTCGGCGGTGATGAGGCCCTGGTCCAGCATCTGCTTGTACTGGGCGAGCTTCGCGACCGGATCCTCGGCGCCCTGCGCCGGGGCCGCCTCGGCGGCGACGCCGGCCGCAGCGGCCGCCGGTGCCGCGGCGGGCGGGGCCGCGGGAGGCGGCGCGGCCTGGGTCTGCTGCTGCTGGAAGTTGAGCGCCTGGCCGGTCATGCCGACGCCCAGGCCCATCATCGCCATGTTGCCGCTGCCGCCCTCGCCGGCGGCCTCGAAGCCGCGGGCGACGGACTGCTGCAGGAACGAGGCGCCGCGCGCACCGCCGAGCGCGTCCGCCTTCTTGACGTCGCTGAGCAGGGCCCGGGTGTCCTCGTCGTACTCGATCGCCTGGATCGCGACGCTCACGATGACGAGGCCGCGCTGGCTCGCCCACTGGTAGCCCTGCTCCACGGCCGCCGAGAGCGACTGGGCGAAGCCCAGCGAGTCGCCCTGGATGTTCGCCATGCGATTGCCCTTGGAGGGATCGTTCGTGTAGTGCGAGAAGGCCGGGGCGAGCGACGAGACCACCTCGTTGAAGAGCTGGGCGGCCGCGTCGTTGTCGAGGTCGGTGAAGTCGAAGATCCTCGCGTCGGCGCTGTAGTAGGCCAGCGGCACGAACTGCTTGAGGAAGAGCACCGGATCCGCGATGCGGATCGTGTAGGTGCCGCGCGTGATCGCGCCGACCTGGGTGCCGAGGAAGGCGTCGTCCCAGTAGATCTCGCTCTGCGTGCCGAAGCGGTTGTTCGGGATCTCCTTCAGGTTGACGTAGAAGGCGAGGTGCTGCGAGCCGGGCTGGCCGCCGAACTTGAAGCGCTCCCACGACTGCATCACGGTGGAGGCCAGGAAGCCGCCGCCGGTGAAGATCGACTGCGCCTGCGGGTCCGTCGTCGTGAAGGTGTAGCCGCCCGGCTCGGCCACGAGGCCGGTGAGCTCGCCGTTGTGGAACGTCATCAGCGCGTAGCCCTCGGGCACGACGATGAGCGAGCCGTCGGAGATGATGTTCTCGGAGCCCTTGGTGTTCGAGCCGCGGCCCGCGTTCTGGCCCTTCGGCACAGCGGGGAAGATCGCCGCGGTCGGGGCGAGCCCTGCCGGCGGCAGGAGGTAGTCGACCCACTGATCGGCGAACATGCCGCCGATCGCACCCGCGAATGCCTTGATGAAGCCCATGGCCATCCCTTCTGAGGGGCGCGGGGCCCCTGCGGCACCCGCGACGTGATGTCATCCTATCGGTGCGCGCCTCGCCCGGCAGTAGGGAAATCGCGCCCGACCGACGCGTTTCTCGCGGAGAGCGGCCTGCCCGAGGAGCTCCAGACCAGCAGGGCCCCGGCGAGCATGACCACGAGCACCCCGATCAGGGCCGTCGGCGCGAGGGTCTCTCCGAGCACGAGGAACCCGACGAGTGCCCCCATGGCCGGGTCGATGGCGAACAGCGTGCCGATGACGCGGGCCGAGGTGATCCGCCCGGCGAGGGTGTCGACCGAGTACGGGATCACGACGCCGACGACCGCCGCGAGGGCGAGGAGCCCCCAGTGCGGCGCGGTCACCCGGCCGATGTCGACGAGGGCGAACGGACCGGTCAGGATCGCGCTGACGGCGACCGAGAGCGCCAGGCCGTCGAGGCCGGTTCCGGTCTTGCCGACCTTGGCGGCGAACAGCGTGTAGACGCCGAAGAACGTCGCGGCGAGGATGCCCGCGGCGTATCCGAGCAGGTCGAAGTATCCGGCGGGGCCCGCGGAGATGAGCGCCACGCCGCCCAGCGACAGGAGCGCGCAGAGGCCTTCCTTCACCCTGCGCGAAGCCATCAGCGCGACCGCGCAGGGGCCGAGGAACTCGAGGGTCACGGCCACTCCGAGCGGGAGGCGCTGGATCGCCGCGTACAGGCTGATGTTCATCAGGGCCATCGCCGCGCCGTACACGATGATCCCCGCCCACTCGGACCGGCTCCTCGAAGCGCCGGGCGGATGGCGAGCAGCAGTATCGACGCGGCGATCGCGCTGCGGAGCGCGCTGACACCGACCGTGCCGTAGGAGGAGAACAGGGTCGAGGAGATCGCCGAGGACGCTTGGATCCCGGCGGAACCGACGAGGATCAGCCCCGCAGCGGCGAGCACCCGCCTGCGGTCGGGGGCGGGCGCGGCAGGTGACAACGGGATCCTTCCAGGATGACGAACGGAGCCGCACGAAGCGCCCGAGTCGACCGGTCCCCGCGTGCATGCTCCACGCTAGAAAGAGGCAATGTGGTGGTGCAATCGGCAATCGAACCGAATAGTGATGACCATTTCAGCATTTCGCGGGACTGAATTAAGCTATCTGCATGATCGACGATCTGGATCGACAGCTCATCTCCTGGCTGCGCTTCAACAGCCGCACCCCGATCGCGGTGCTCGCGCGCGAGCTCGGGGTGAATCGCTCGACCGTCAACGCCCGGATCGATCGCCTGGTGGACACGGGCGTGATTGAGGCGTTCACGATCCAGGTCAGCGACGAGGTCGCCCGAGACGCCATTCGCGGCGTCGTGTTCGTCGCCAGCGATCCCGCCCGGGGCCAGGACATCATTCGCGCCGTGCGCGGCATCCCCGAGGCGGAGCAGCTTCACTCGACCCTCGGCGCATGGGATCTCATCGTGCACCTCAGCGCTCGCTCGCTGGAGGGGTTCGACGAGGCGCTGGAGCGCATCCGGGCGGTGCCCGGGGTGCGGGACACGCAGACGAGCCTGCTCGTGAACTCGCTCACGCGCGCGTGATTCTGTTCCGGGAAAGCTGCGCGCGAGGCTCGCCGCTCGAGTGCCCCCAGCAGGACTCGAACCTGCGACATCGGGATTACAAGGCGGATGGTTCAGACGCCAAGATTATCGATCTCTTCACCGGTCGTGAGCTCGAGGCGGTGGGAGCATGAGCACGCTCATCAACTGCGGCGACGGTCGATTCATCGCCGGCGACCCGCCCACCGAGCTCCCCGTCGGACACCACTGGTGCCCATACTGCGGAGGTGATGGTCTCGAGCATGACCTCGACGGGATCCTCAGCACCTGCATCTACTGCTACGGCGGCTGCACCGAAGAATGCAGCGGCGAAGACTGCTACGAGTGCGCGCAGGACGCCCGCGACCTTCGGATGCGGCGTCTGAGCGCTCTCCACGACGTCTGCGATCTCGCCGCCCGGCGAGCGCTCGAACGCGGCGACTGGTCCGCCGTCGATCGGCACAGTGCCCGTCGAGACCAGGCCGACGCGGTCTGGTTCGAACTCGCGAAGCGATGAGCACCCAACCACCGATCCTACCGAGAAACGCGCAAAGGCATCTCTCGCTAGTCTCCGACTTCACTCAACGAGGAGTGCAAGAGAACGGAGATGAAATGGACGACGACGCCATCCTCGAGCACTGGCTGGCAGAGCTTCGCGCATCCGGCTACCGGCCGCGCACACTGCGCAATCAAGCGTTCGCGATGCGCGCAGTTCTGCGCCGGACGGGCAAGAGTATTCTCACGATGACCCGCCACGACCTGCTGCTCGACGTCGGCCGCGACGGCATCGAGAACTCGACCCGCAGCCACCACAAGAGCCTCTATCACCTCTTCTGGACCTGGGTTCAAGACGAGGGCTATCGACTCGACAACCCCGCCGTGCGGCTGCCCAAGGTGCGGGTCACGCAGAAGGAAGCCAACCCCGTCACGACCGAGGACCTCCAGCTGCTCATCAACAGTGGCATCTATTCGCGAACCCGCATGTACGTGTTGCTCTACGCCTACCAAGGATTCCGCGCCTCCGAGATCGCCGCGATCGCCGGCGAGGCGATCGACTGGCGCCGCCGACGCATTCTCTCGGTCGACGGAAAGGGCGGCAAGGAGGTCTGGCGCCCGATCCACCCGCTCATCTGGGCCGAAGCCCAGAAGTACCCTCGCAGCGGGTTCTGGTTCCCCTCCCCCTACAAGCCCGGCACCCATGTCACCGGCGGGACAGTGACGACGGTCATCAGCCAGGCTATGAAGCGGGCCGGAATCCTCGGACACCGCCCCCACAACTTGCGCGCCTGGTACGCAACCGAGCTCAGCCAGGCCGGCGTGGACGCACCCGTGATTGCCGCCGGTCTCCGCCACTCCGACATGCAGACACTCCCCCGCTACCTCGCCATCCGACACGACCAGATCGCGGCCGGCCAAGAGCTACTGCCCATCATCGAGGTCCCGCAGCGCACTCCACGGCGGCGGCGAGCGCCCGCGCCATCCGCCTCAGTCGAGGCCCCTCACGAGAGCCCTGTGGGGGGTGGCCGGCTCGCGGCGTAGTACCCTCGGTGTGTTGCCTCCATAGCTCAGCTGGATAGAGCACGGGCCTTCTAATCCCGCGGTCGCAGGTTCGAATCCTGCTGGGGGCGCCACGCCGAATTCATCTCCTTGGCCGCCCGGAGGTCGGCTCCGAAGGTGGTTTGTCGAGCCGCTTCACGGCGCTCGCCCAAACCCAGGCCGTGACCGTGCGTCCGTCCGGATGCGTCGCTCGCACGCGCACCGCGCGCGGCGTCCATCCCTCGACCACGCCCTCGAGCTCGATGTGCTCCGTGTACGAGACCAGATGCGGCATGAGCACCCGCACCCGAGTGCCGTCACCCTCGTGAGGATAGCCCGTCGCTCGCACCTCCGCCGCCGACAGCGAGATCGGCTCCGGGCGCCGATGCCACGCCTCCATCATGCGCTCCTCGTCCCGCAGCACGCTCGGCGGCGTCGAGCCGTCTTTCCGTCGACCGCCCACGAGCTCAGCCCTCGTAGGTGCGTGCGACGACCCAGCCGTCGTCCCCGGTGCGGAGGTCGACCACGATCACCTCACGGTCGATCTCCCGGCGCACGGTGCAGCGCCACCCCACCAGCTGCGCAGGCGGATGCGTGATCTCCGGCGGGATCCAGTCCGGCTCCTCCGTCAGCGGTGTCGGCCGGTCGATCACCCGCCACCGCGCCCCACCGTGCACGAGGCGCGCAGGCCGCCCCTGCTCGCCCAACCAGACCTCCACCCGCTCGCCCATCTCCCCGCCTCCATTCGAAAGTATGTTCGAGTATAGGCCTCGCAGCTCGGGGCGCAAATGAGTACGCTGGCGGCATGTGTGCAGGGTATGGACTCGGGGGCGGCCGCGGGCCGCTGCCGCTCGACCTCGAGCCGATGAGCGAGCAGGGCAATCGGGTGCTGCTCGAGGAGTGGGCTCGGCAGTGGCTCGGCAAGGCGAACACCACCCGGCGGCAGAAGCGCGGCGTGAACCTCAACCCGATCATCCTCGGCGAAGGCGGCGGCGCTCGCTCGCTCGAGCTCGCCTGGTGGTGGCTGCACGTAGGCGGCGAGCCGGCCAAGTT
Organism: Candidatus Leucobacter sulfamidivorax; assembly: GCA_016771945.1. Classification (GTDB taxonomy): domain Bacteria; phylum Actinomycetota; class Actinomycetes; order Actinomycetales; family Microbacteriaceae; genus Leucobacter; species Leucobacter sulfamidivorax. The sequence continues at coordinate 255,396 of QZLF01000004.1, read as the reverse complement.
CTCCGCGTTCAACTCCCGCGACGACGCGCTGGTCTCGAAGTGGAGGAAGCCGTTCCAACACCGTGCGCTCATCCCGGCCGACTGGTACTCCGAGGGCGGGAAGCGGTGGGCACTGCCTGACGGGCAGCTGTTCGGGATCGCGGCGATCGTCGCGCCGCGCGCGGCCGACGACGGCGGCGAGGGTCTGAGCTACTCGATGGTGACCCGGCACGGCGTCGGCGAGGCGTCGACCGTGGTCTCGTCCCGGGGAGAGTCCCGGATGCCGCTCGTCCTGCCGCGCGAGCTGCACGACGAATGGCTCGACCCCGACCGGCCCGGAGACGCCGAGCTCGTCGAACGGGCGCAGCTCGTCTCCGAGGAGATCTCGCGCGCGATGACGGTCGTCGAGCCGCCGGCCGAGCCCGAGGAGAAGCCGGCAGCCGAGGCGACGCTCTTCTAATCGCCGTCCACAGGCGCCCGGACCCTGGGCATCCTCCGGCCTCTCCACAGATGCGTGGCCGCGGCCGCGAGCAGCTGGGAGGTCGCGCAGACTCGGAGCATGGCTCACCTCATCTGTGACGGGCGGTGCGACCCCCGGCTCCCGTCGTGCCCCGACTGCGGGCTGCACCCGATGAGTTCGGCGGGGTGGTGCTGGGAGTGCTCGGGGTGCCGGGCGTTGCTGCTGCCGTCGCCGCGGGATCCGGTGCAGCCCTGAACGCAGAAAGCGCCCTCGCGCTCGGCTCCCAGTGGAGCTCGAACGCGAGGGCGCGTTTCAGGATCGGGTTACAGGTCGAGGGCGGCTCGCACCGCGGCGTCCTTGGCCTCGAGCAGCTTCCGCAGCGCGGTCGACTTCTCGGGGCCGTTCGGCAGGGTCTCGTCGACGTCGGCGGCGAGCGCCGCGAACTTCGCCGAGGTGTCTCGCAACGGCCCCTCGCGGAGGTGCTCGAACGCGAAGTACTTCATGATCGGGTTCATCACGGGTTCCTTCCGTATCGCGCGATGTAGTGCGGGCGGGCGTCGGAGCCGAGCATCCACCGCTCGGCGGCCGGCCAGCGGTCGCCGAGCCACTGGGCCAGCTTCTGGTAGAGCAGGATCACGCCGGCGATCACCGCGGCCTGGACGAGCGCGAGCGCGGACAGGCCCGCGTAGCCCATGTCGGCGAAGAGCTGATCGGTCCACGCGAGCGCGTCGGCGAGCGCCGGCACCGCGCCGACGAGGCGGACGATCAGCACGCCGACCGCGGCCGCGATGAACGTCCGGATGCTCTGGGTGCTCTTCGGCGCCTCAGCGGGCGCCTGCGAGCCCTGGGCGGGGGTTTCGGGGTTGGTCATAGTCACCCCCTCTCATCGTCGATGTCGGGCACGTCTGCCGGGTCGTGCAAGCCGGTGCGGATGACCCACACGCGCAGCTCGTGATACGACTCGATGACGCGCCGGTACTTCGTGCGCCAGGTGTCGCGCTCGGTGCGGGCCTCGCGCAGCTGCTCGTCACGCTCACGGAGGTCCGTCGCGAGGCGGTCGACCTCGCGGCGTCGGCGCCGGCCGGGCGCGGAGAGTGCGTCGCGGATCATGTCGATGATGCGGAGCGAGACCGCGCCGCCGCCGACCAGGAGCAGGGACTGGAGCAGCTCGGCGCCGGTCATGCTCTACCCCCTGGGTCTGCGGGAGTACCGCCAGATCATGCCGAGGCGAATCGCGAAGAGGAGCAGCCCGAAAGACGTCATGACGAGGTCGGCCGAGCGGGACTCGCCGCGGTGCTCGGCGACGGCGAGCACGATCGTGTGCGCGATCGTTGCCATGATCAGCAGGGCGAGCCCGGGCCGCTCGAGCGCCCACGCGTCCGCCCAGCCGGCGCCGGCCGCGAGGAGCCCGCCGAGGATGAGCAGCCACGCGATCGTCACCACGAGGGCCTGCACGTCGGGTGGTGTGTGCGCCGGCGGGGCGAGCAGGATCCGGGCCCCACCGACGACGGCGAGCGCGTAGGCGATCGCGACGCCGGCCGACACGAGCCGCGGCTCGGGGATGGTCGCCCACCAGCAGCGGGCGAAGCGTCTGAGCACACGCATGGTGGCCGCCCTAGACGGCCTTCATCGTGAGCGTCTTGATCCCATCGATCGCGCCCTTCCTCGCGGAGTCCTCGACGCCCTTCTGGTCGAGGGAGGCGTCGATTGTGGTGGCGATCTTGACCGGCTCGAGATAGCGAGCCTTCCAGGCGTCCCACGTACCTCCGGAGAGCAGCTTCGAGTTGCCGTGCGTCTCGGCGAGCCTGTTGGCGAAGTCGCCGTCCTTCGTCTCGAGCCAGTTGGCCGAGGTGCCGGGGGCCTCGCCGGCAAGCGCGAAGGTGTAGATTCCGTTGTCGATGCGGTGGAACAGAGTGCTCATGGTGGCGCCTTTCTTGCGAGTCTTGCGGGGAGCGGGCTGGCCGTTGCGGGGCTGAAGATTGAGGAGTCGGTACGGGTTCACTCGGCCGGAGAAGCCGTTGCCGAAGTTGGGGCTCAGCGGCAGCGTCTCTGAGTGGACGTGGACGCCGAGAGCGAGGCCGGTGTTGCCCATTGACCCGAGCCGGTATCCGCGGCGCACCTCGTCGCCGACGCTGACCCGGATGTCGGAGCAGTGCGCGAGACCGAAGAACCCCCAGGTCGAGCGGGCGATCAGCGCGATCCCGCCGGCCACCCCGGACCACGGGATGTTCCACCCCTCCTGCACGATCACCGCGTCGTCGATGGCGTAGAGCGGGGTGCCCCACTCGCCACCGATGTCGATGCCGTTGTGGCCCTTCTGGCCCACGTTCTGCATGTACCACTCGGCATCAGCCCCGAATTCGCCGGTGATGCGGACGTCGTCGACGGGCCACCACTGCGGGTCAGCCATCGGAGACCACCTCGTCGGCGATTTCGAAGCCGTCCGCATCGAAGCGTTGGCCGGTTTCGGCGGCGAGCGCCGCCTTCACGATCTCGGGGAGATCGTCCGGGGTGCGGGTGCGACCGATCAGGGCGCGCTCCTCGGCCTCGACGTCGTGGATACTCGTTGCCATGGGAATCCTCCTCAGAAATGCGTGAGCCCCGCACGGGGCGGGGCTCAGGTGACGGTTGCGCGGGATGCGCGGGGTGCGGGATGATGAGGCCGGCCAGCGGCCGTGTGTCGCGCCTTGGCGAAGCCTCAGCGGCGGCTCTGCGGATACTGGAGAATATGTTCGCCGTGCCGGCGGGTGGGGCCCCGTTCGGCTGGGCGGTGAGACTCAGATCAAGGCGAGCGCAGCGGCGAATACCGACCACCAATTCGACGTCGTCTTCTCCACTCCGTTCCGTACGATACCAATCGTCACGGCGGTTCCGGGGTCGGGAGATCTGGCGGGCACAATCTCTGTCGGAGTCTCGATGATCACGGCATCGGGGTTCAGGCTTGTAGGCCGAGCCGGGATCGTTCGAAACATCTGGGCGTCCTGGCTCGCGGTCGCCTAGCCCTGCCGCATGATCATCTCGGTCATGTCCGGCCGATACCAGAGCTCATTGGAGTAGGTGATCGCGCGCACCCTGCCGGCCGCGCCGACGGTCACCTGGAAAGCGCCGCCGGGCGCCGAGACGACCGCGCCGGAGCTCGGCGCGTACACGCGCGAGTTCAGGAACTTCGTCCCGTTGACCGCGGTCGGCGCGGTGCCGTCGGTGGTGTAGATCCCATAGAGCTGCACGATTCCCGCCGCCGCCGCAGGGGCCAACGAGACCGCGGACTGTTCGATGAGGACCTTCGATCCGGGGCGCAGACCTGAGACGTCCAGCTGGGTGATAATCCCGCCCGCAGCTGCGCTTCCAGTGCCCACCGCGAGGTGCCTGCCGACGATCCCGCCGGCGCTCACGGGAAGCGCCCAGGCGGCCGCCTGTCGAACGTAGTCTCCATTGTCAGCGAGGGGCTATTCGACCCATGCCTCGAGCTCAACACGGGTGTTCGCTGCCGGCGCTGCACCGAGGCGCGCGACACCGTAGGTGATGCCGGCGGCGGTGATCGCCGCGAGCTGCGCGACGATGAACCCGGTGCCGCGTGGGGTGAGCTTCACGCGCGGCGCGACGGAGAAGGTGCCCCCGGGGAAGTTGTAGCTGGAGTCGTTGGCGTAGTACCAGCCGGAGGTGTTGCCGCCGCCGGTGATCGTCGGGGTGAGGAGCATCCGAAACGGCTCGGATTTCTTCCCCCATGCACCGCCGACTCGAACGTAGTCTCCAGTATCCGCGAGGTTGAAAGCGCGAGCATTATCGGCTGGGGTCCACGCCGCCAGCTCCACCGAGTTTCTCACAACCACGGTGCCGCCGGCCATCGCCGTGTACGGGTACACCTGCGTGATCACGACGCCGGCCGAGAGCGTCGTCGTGGCACCGGCGGGGATCTCGACCGTCGCGAGGCGAATGGCATCCGTCACCGCGGCAGGCAGTGCCGGCACCACCGGCGACGCAGAGGCGGTGCCCTTCACCACCCCGAATACGGGCGTCGACGCGGCGTCGCCGAGCGCGGTCGACCGCTGCGTCACGTAGATCAGATCGATGCGCCGGTTCGCGGCCGGCGCCGCGTCCAGCTGCACCGATGCGTCCGTGCCGACGTTCGCGAGGAAGATCGCCCCGCCCCGGTTCTGCACCGCGCGGAAGTCCGCGATGTTGACCTTCATGTCGGTCCGGCCGGTCACGAGCGGGTCGTAGTGCGCCGGGAAGATGCCGGCGCGCATCACGCCGGCGGCGTTGCGCGCCACGGCGCCCTCGAGATCCCGGCGCACGTCCGCGAAGGTCGCGAGCGCGCTGTGCCCGGGGAATCCGTGTCCGAGCGTCATCGAGTACTCCTCTCCTCGAGCGCAGCGAGGCGCGCTTCGAATGCGGCGAGCGCTTTGCCCTGCCGGGTGATGATCTGGTGTTGCTGCTGGACCAGCGCGAGGAGCGCGATCGGCAGCCGGTGGTAGTGGACGCCCTCGGGGAGGCCGTCCTCGCCGAGGCGGACGAGCCAGTCTGCGCCGAGCTCCTGGACCTCTTCGGCGATGAGGCCGAAGTCCCAGGGAGCCGGCCCGGGCTCGGGCCCCTCGGGGCCGCCGTCATCCGCGTACCTGTCAAGGTCGACCTGCTGCTCGCCGGCGGCCGCGGCCTCGACGCGCCACCGGAAGCGGCGCACCGCGAGCTCGAGCAGCACGGCGGGGTCGCCATCCCACGCGGTGATGTCCTGCTTCCACCGCGCACTCGACGCGCCCTTGTTGAGCACGCCGTCGGAGGTGACGTACACGGCGAGCGCGCTGCCACCCACGAGCGGGTTGTCGTAGACGTTGGCGGTGCCCGTGCCGCCCTGTCCGGGCGCGAGCACCCCGTAGATCGATCCGGCCGCCCAGGTGTGGGCATCGATCTGCGCCTTCGTGTACGAGTAGAGCGAGATGTAGCTCTGCACCGTGGCGTCGAGGCCGGCGACGAGCGCCTTAATCTTCTCGAGCGTCCGCGCGTACTGCGAGCCGTCGGTGCGCTCGAGGTCGGTGACGCGCCGATCGGTGCGCTCCCGATCGGCGCGCATCCGCCCGAACGCCTGCGCCTCGGGGATCCTCGCTACCACGTCACCACCTCATCCGTCGTCACCCGCACCCACCTCGACTTCGACGTCCCCGACATCGCCACGATCCGCCGCTCGTACTCCCCGTCCGGGAGGTACCTGTTGCCCTTGAGCCGCACCGTGCAGAGATCCCCGACCGACACATCGGTGAGGCGGGGCCGGCGGTCGGCGTGGAACTCCCACGACCACCACTCCACCGGGGCGGACGCCTGCGCGAGATCGCGCAGCGTGTACCGGTCGAGGGTCTCCTGCTCGACCACGGTCGAGTGCGAGGAGGACACCGCCTCCATGCGGGGGAAGCCGGCGTCGATCAGCTGCGGCGACCACGCCCGAGAGAAGAGCGCCTTCGCGGCCTGCCGGCCCCCGGTGCCCCACATCTCGGAGGCGAGGCCCCGCCCGGACGAGCGCACCCTGAGCGCCCGCACCGACCGCTTCCGCGGGGTGAAGTCGAACAGGTGCCGGGTGATGGACTGGATCTCGGGCTGTGCGTCGTCGCCGACCCTCACGAGCCAGCGGAGCTTGTTGTCGACGATCTGCGGGGTGAACTCGAGCTCCGGCCCATCGACAAGGCGGGTGAGATCGGTGAGCGCCTCCCCAATGGTCTTGAACGCGGACGCCTCGTAGCTCTTGTCGTGGGCGCCGGTGCCGGCCGGGCCGAACACGAGCGGGAGTGCGCCGCCGGGGCGGGCGGCGCGCTGCGCGAGGAGGCCCTGCACGATCTCCGGCCACGTCGACGCCGTGAAGGTCGTCGCCACCGCCGGGTTCGGTTCGCCCTCGTCGTCGCCGGAGGCGACCAGCAGCGGCAGTGTCGTCACCGATTCCGGGAGCACGTGCGCGTGCTCCAGTAGCGCCCAGATGCCCTCCGCGGTGCCCGACCAGCGCCCGGTGGTGTCGTCGTACTCGCGCTCCCAGATCGGGCCCGCACCGAGCACCACGTCGCCGTCGGAGACGACGAGCGCGGTCTTCGCCTCCACGGTCGAGTTGCGCAGGTCGAGCAGCTGGTGCGCGCGCGGGGCGAGCGTCAGCTTCACGTCCATCTGCTCCGGGGAGAGGATCCGCCGCTCCCACCTCACCTCCGACGTCGGGAGGGTCTGGATGCGGTCCCCGGTGACCATGTCTGCCACCTGCGCACGCGTCACCACGTTGCCACCGCCCACTCCACGTTCATGGCCGGCGTGCCCGTGAGCGCTCCGAGCGGGGTGAACTGCAGGGTGCAGGTCTCGCCCGGGCCGACGCTGATCCACTCCGCGACGGGGATGTAGGAGGCGGCGAGCGGTGACTCTCCGTCGATCCAGACCGTGCCATCGCCCATGCGCACCTCGATCACGGAGCCGGCCGGGATCGGCCGGGTGACACGCACGATCTCCGCGGTCTCGATGCAGCGCAGCTCGAAGCCCTCGTCGGATCCGCCGGCGACCCGCACGAGCGGCTCGGACGGGGCGGAGCCGGTGTTCACGAGCTCGACTCGGCCGAGGTTCCCGGCTGCGCCCTCCTGGACGGGGTCCAGTACCGGGTCTGCGATGCCGACGCCCGGGGTCGGTGCCCCGGTCGAGAGGATCTGCAGGGGCCCGTACCGGCGCGGGTCGTCCGCCTTGAGGGTGAACTCGAAGTAGGCGCAGCCAGGCGCCCGGTTCCGGTCCCATCCGATGCGGGAAGCGAGCTTGGCTGTCGAGCGGAGCGGCCCGGCTTCGTCGGTGACGGTCACCTCGAAGCCGGGCCGGCCGTGCATCACGTCGAGGGCGGCCCTCGCCGTCGCGAGCGCGTCCGGGTCCGAGTAGGACTGGAAGACGCCGGTGACGGTGAAGTAGCGGGCGCTCAGGAACACCTCGTCCTGATCATGATCACCGTGCCCGTGCTCGCGTGGTTCGTCCTCCAGGCGCGGCGCCGTCGTGTCCCACCAGCCGGTGATGTTGTTCAGCTGCCACCCGTCGAAGAACAGCTCGTTGTCGAGCTGCAGACCTTCCGGCAGGTCCACCGTGATTCGACTCACAACACCTCCCGAATACGCTGGACGACCCGTTCGACGAGGTCGTACTCGTTCATGCCCGGGGCGGCTTCCACGGTCAGGTTGATCGCTACCCCCGTCGATGGCGCCCCGCCGAGACGGTTGAGCGCCTCCAGCGCGTAGGCGCGGTTCTGCTCTTCCATGCCGGGCTTGCCCGAGATGAACGCCTCCCAGCGGGTCTCGGGCTCGGCGAACTTGTACAGTGCGCCAGGGCGGCCGCGGTAGATGCCGGGCGGATAGCCGCCATCCGCGTAGGATCGGACCCCGCCGTCGGCGTGCTCGAGGATCCCGCCGTCGGCCATGTGACCGCGCTCCACCCAGGAGACGTCCGCGGTGATCGGGATCACCCCGGGGATCGTCGCGAGCCACTCGTTGAGCCGGGCGCGGGCGATGTCCGTGTCGAGTTCGACACGGGTGTGGATCGCTTCGGGCGTCGCGATCAGCCGGTCCGCGTAGCTGCGTGCGGCCTCCTCGCTGTCGCCGAGGGCGATGCGGGTGTCGATGATCTTCTGCCGGCCCGCCTCGAGCGCGCCCTGGATCTGCTCGGTGGTGCCGCCCACGGCCGCGATCGATGCCGCCTGCTCGTTCGCCGCGGACGCGACGTCGAGCAGGGCCGAGCTGGTTTCCCGGCCCGCCTCGGTCGTGATGTCGAGGGACGCGGCACCGGAAGCGAGCTGCTCGTCGAGCTTCGCGAGGGAGTCCTGGAACTGGATCGCGGCCCGCTCCACGTCGAACTGCGCCTGGCCGAAGCCGCGGATCTCGTCCGCGAGCCGCTCGACCGCGCCGGTCGTATCCTCGGCGACCCCCTGCAGCCCCTCGAGCGAGCTCGCCTGCGAGTCCGCACCGGCCGCGCCACGTTCGGCCGCCGGTCCGATCTCGCCGAGCGCGAGCTGCAGCAGGGTCGCATCGTCCGCGGTCAGCCCGAGCTCGGTGGCCTGCGCGGTGAGCGCGTCCTTGAACTCCGGCATGACGCCCAACAGGGTGGACATCTGCTCACGGCTGAGCCCTTGCGAGTTGGCGAGATCGCGGAACTCCTGCGAGGCCCGCGGCAGGTCCGTGCCGGCGATCTCCGCGAGCGCCTCGCCCACGCGGGCGAGGGAGTCCACGGCGCCGTTCTGGTTGAACGACAGCGCCGACCAGAAGCCGTGCCCGTACTGGGCGACGTCGTCCATCAGCGCGGGCAGGTCCTCGAGCGACTGCGCGTAGTCGCCCCAGAAGAACTGCTCCACTCCGCTGCGATCGGAGGCCTGCCGCAGTAGGAGCGCGGCATCGGCGGAGGTCAGCAGCGCGTTCCGCAGGTTCTCCTGCGACGGCACGCCCTCCTCGATCTGCACGTTCAGCGCGTGCACCGCGAGCGATGCGGCGGCGAGCGCGACACCCCACGGGCCGCCCAGGAAGCTCGCGATGCCGCCGAGCATGCCGCGGGTGCGGCTGCCCACCGGGGCAACCTGGCTGAGTGCGTTCTTGAACTCGACGTACTTCGGGAGGCCGAGCATCACCGCGCCGGTCAGAAGCCCGACGCCGGCCGTGAGGAGTCCGACGCCGAGCACCGCACCCTGGAGGGGGGCGGGGAGCTCGTTGTAGAAGTCGATCAGGCCGGTCAACCACTGCACCATGTCGCGCAGCACGTCGTTGGCGTGCGACCCGGTCTGGATGAGTGCGGTGTCGAGAGCGCCGCCCAGCGCCTCGAGATCGCCCATGAGGTTGTCGAGGCGGGCCGCGGCGGTCTCCGCGGCGTAGCCCTGGTCGTCGACGGCCTCGATCCAGTCCCGGATGCCGTCCTCGCCCTCGGAGTAGAGCACGGTGGCGGCACGGATCGCGTCCGACCCGAAGATGGTCTTCAGGGTCGCCTGCTGCTGCTCCGTGCTCATTTCCGCGAGGGCCCCGCGCAGCACGCCGGCGAACTCGGCCAGGCCGATGAACTCGCCCTGCGCGTCGTAGGCGGAGATCCCCAGATCATCCATCAGCGTCTTCGCGGCCTTTGAGGTGGGGGTGAGCGACTGCAGCATCGACTTGAAGCTGGTGCCGGCGTCCGAGCCGAGCAGGCCCTGCGACGCGAAGGCGGCGAGCGCCGCGGTGGTCTCCTCGATCGACAGTCCGGTGGCGTTGGCGACCATCGCGGACTGGTTCATCGCGGCTGCGAGATCGGTGACGTCGCCCATCGCCTTGCCGGCGCCGGCGGCGAGCAGGTCGGCCACGTGGGCCATGTCCTGGCCCTCGAGCTGGAAGGTCTTGAGGGCGGTCGCCGCGATGCCAGCCGCTTCGGCGACGCCGAGGCCGCCGGCGGCGGCGAGGTCGAGGGCGCCGTCGAGGCCGCCGGCGAGGATGTCGCGGGTCGAGACGCCGGCCTTCGCGAGCTCCTCGATCGCGCCGGCTGCCTCGGTTGCGGAGAACACGGTCCGGGCGCCGGCGTCGAGTGCAGCCTGCTCGAGCAACCGCATGTTGCCTTCGGTCTCGTGCGTGGCGGCCTTCACGGCCGACATCGCCTGATCGAAGGTCGCCCACTTCGCGATCGCGAGGCCGGCGGCGGCGGCCGCGGCGAGGCCTACCGCGGTGGCCGCGGTGCCGACGGTGTTCCAGGCGGCCGCGTTCTTCGTCGCGGACTCCTGTACCTCCTGGTTCAGCTCCTTGGCCGCCTGCCGGGCCTGAGCCATGTCGTTCTTGAAGCCCGAGACGAGGGCCCGCAGTTCAACCTTGACGACGCGATCGCGCACCGCTGCCCCCTCCCATGGTCCGGGCCGGCCCCGAGCGGGCGGCGGCGGTCTACAGGAGGCGGGGACGGTCCTCGATGTTCACCCGTTCGACGGTGAAGATCAGGCCGGCCATGCTGCCCTCTTCGCCGATCTGCTTCTTGTACGCTTCCCGAGCCATCTCGCGCTCGCGCATGGCGTAGTCGACGATCGGCAGCGGGTCGGCGTAGTACCGCCACTGGGCGTTCTCGTTCGCCGGATCCGCGAGCGGCGACGTCGCCTCGTCCATGGGGTGGCCGTGCGGGCCGATGCGCCGCCGCCAGGCCAAGTACTCGACGACGTAGGCGCGTTGCTCGTCGTCCCACTCCGGCTCCCGCACCATGCGCTGCACCGTGCGGCCGGCCGGGTCGACCTCGCTCGTGATCGTCACCTCGGGCTCCCAGCCCCAGAAGCGGCGCGGGGAGATCCCGATGTCGATCGCGGCGGCGAGCTCTTCTCTCAGCTCTGGGTCGTCCGCGACCCTCTGCCTAAAAAATCCAGACGGTTCCGGCCGAGCGTGATGTTCACCTCGTCGAGTGCGTCGACGAACACGGCCCACTGGCCCTGCGTCATCGCCGGCTCGAGCTCGTCCCACACCTCGGCGGAGATCTGCTCGACCTCCCCGTCGGGATTCACCCAGCGCACGCATTCGCGGGCGAGCAGCGAGTAGGTCTTCGTCGGGTCGCCGGCAGCGGCCACCTGCAGTTCGCGGAAGCGGTCCTTGGTGATCGCCGTGACGCGGAAGGTGACGAGGTTCTCGCGCATCCGCTCCTCGAGGTCGGCGAGCTGCGCGTGCGCTGCGGCGAGCGCCGCCTCGGCCTCGTCGACGGCCTGCTCGAGCTCAGGGTTCGAGCTGCTCTTGCCGAGTCGATCGTCGGGGCCTTCGGTGTCCTGCGCCTGGGCGAGCTCTCGGCGTGCGACGCGCAGCTGCGTGTTCGCATTCGCGAGATCCGCCATGGCCTGTTCGCGTTCCATGACGAGTGCCCCGTCGAGGGAGATCTGCACGTCGCGGTGCGCGAAGCGCATGCCGGCGACACGATCCTTCAGTTCCATGGTCTATTCCTCCGTGTGCTCCGTGAAGGTGAAGCCCGGGTGCGCCGCACGGAGTCACAGCGCACCCGGGGGTCGGAGGTCAGGCGGCGAGCGCGACGTCGTCCTCGACGACGCCGATGATGAAGAGCTTCTGCGTCTTCGCCCACACGCCGTTGCGCACCGGCTGGTTCTTCCGCTGCTTGCCGCACCGGATGGGGATCACGTCGACCTCCTGCGCGGCGGCCGGATCGGTGGCGTTCGGGACCGCGTAGCGGGCCACGATGAAGCCCTCCGTGCCCTCGGCGAGCGCGGCCGCGGCCACGTCGCTGGCGTCGCCGAAGACGTACTGCACCTCGAGGGTCTCGCCGACGGTGCCCGGGCGCTCGAGCAGCTGCTTGAGCGTGAGGCGCTCGTCGGCGATCGTCTCCTCGGTGGTGCCCCGGTTGAAGCCGCCGGGGATCAGCGAGTAGGTGATCGACTTCGCGGTGGCGCCGGCGAGGATGGCCGCGCTCTTCGGGTTCGACCCGGAGGGCACGAACCAGACGCGGAAGTTGTCGTCGGTGGCGACGGATTTCGGGGTGGCTTCGAGCGTCATGACGCGACTCGCTTTCTGTTGGACGATGCCCGGCTGCGGCGCGCGGCGGGCTGGGTGGGTGCGTCCGCCGCCGGATCGGCTGCGGGCGCTTCGACGGTCTCGGGCGCATCCGGTCCCGGGTCCGCCTGCTCGGTCCTGTCCGGTTCGGGCTCGACGCTGTCCGGTTCGGGCGCGGGGGTGTCCGTTTCCGGCTCGGGGGTGTCCGTTTCCGGCTCGGGAGTATCCGGCGCGGCGGTGCCGGGCTGGGTGAAGGGTTCGCCGTCGACCTCGAGGATGTCCTCGGGCCAGCGTGCGATCCAGGCGGCGCCGACTCGGCTCTGTGAGCCGTCGGCGAAGGTGACGTCGTGCAGAGTCACGGGGGTCCTTCCGGTCAGGTGCGCGTGAGGCGCACGGAGTAGTCGTCCTCGCCGAAGAACAGCGGCGGGCGGAGGGTGTTGTCGGGGCGGATCTGTTCGGCTCCCTCGTGCCGGATCCTGGAAGCGGTGAAGCCGGCCACGGTCGGGGCCCAGCCCACGAGCTCGGCGAATGCCTCGCCGAGGAGGAGAGTGCACCCGCCCGGGTCGACCGCGACGGCGCGCAGCGTGAAGAACCATCGGCCGTCGTCGCCGGCGGTCTGCTCGCGGGTCTCACGCTCGGTGAGCAGCTCGTCGGGATTCGCGCTGGTGAAGAGCAGCAGGTAGTTGCCGCGTACGACACCGCCGTCGCGGTCGACGGCGGTGTCGCGGAGTTTCCCGTCGAGGATCGTGGACCCTGCGAAACGGGCGGTGAGGGCGGTGTGCAGATCAGCCAAGAGCGTCTCCCATCGCCTCGCCGAGGGCCTCGTCGAGGAAGTCCGCGACGTCGCGCAGCGGGCGCTCGTAGTTGCGCTGCGGCGCCGAACGCACTCGCCCAGGAGAGTCCTCGAGGAAGCCGAGCGAGCCCTGTCCGCCGAGCGAGGGGCCGATGATCGCGGTGATCGCGCCGACACGGTTGACCATGTCGTAGGAGATCTTCGCCGGGTAGCGGCGTGCATGGGAGGGGTTCGCCTTCGCGGCCTCGGCCCGCCAGCCGTCTTTCACTTTGAGGGCGGCGCGTTCGACGGCCTTCCGTGCGGACGGGAGCAGGCGGGTCGGGGCCTGGCCGAGATCTCGCTCGAGGTCGTCGAGATCGGTCATGCTAGGTCACCTCCTCGAGTGGGAATCGGTGCGCGGTGACATGCCCGGACTGAGGCAGCGCCCGCACCCGGTACCAGCGGCCGACGAGCGTCCCGTCGACCTTGGAGGCGAGGACGTGGACGCCGTCGCCGGCGCGGATCGCGGCGCCCGAGCCGTCGGCGGGCACCTTCAGCAGCGGAGACGCCTCGGCCTGCTGCTGGCCGACCTGGGTCGCGTTCTCCGAGACGTGCTGCGTGGGGTACTTGATCTCGCCGACGCCCGCGTAGTGCTCCACGGAGAGGGTGCGCACGGGATTGCCCGTGTCCGGGTCCGTACGCTCGACGATGACGCCGACCTCCACCGTCTCCGACATGCGCTGCAGGGTGAGCTTGCGGCCGAGCGCCAGGATTCCGCCGATCATCCCGTCTCCACCGATCTGATCATCGGCGGGCCGAAGTCGCGGCGGATCCGCTGCTCGTTCCGCTCGCTCAACTGCATGCCGGTCTGCTCTCCGCCATTCGCGAACGCGACCCGGAAGTCGTCCAGCTGCACCGAGCTCAGGCCGCCGATCGACATGCCGAGCTCGAGCTCGATCGGGAGGATCGCCTGGGAGACGAGCACGCACGCCCACCGACGGAGCTCCGGCGGCGGGGCGTCGTATCCGAAGGTGAAAGTCACCCTCTTCTCCTCGCGATCGCGCACGTAGACGCTGTCGTCGCGGAAGGTCCACGCGACCGGGGCCCCGGCGATGCTGGTGACCGCATCGACCGAGACGACCGGATGCTGCGGAAGCAGGATGTTCCCGCGACCGCCAGGCCACGCGCGAAACGTGGCCTGACGGCGCGGGTACAGCTCCCACACGGTGAGCGAGCGGAGATATCCGGAGGCGTCCTGGAGCAGTGTCTCCACCCACGTCTTCTCGTCGACGGTGAAGACGCGCTTCATGCGGAGGCCGAGGTCCTCCGGCGTGGCGAACGCCTGCATCCTGATCTCCTCCCTGCCTACTTCGCGGCGGCTTTCGTGGCCACCTGCTCGCGGATCCGGTCGCGCGACAGGCCCTCGGTGTCGATTCCGAGGGTCTGCGCGTAGTCCGCCCAGACCTGCGTCGACGCGTTGGCCGCGGGCGGCTTACCCGTGACCGTCTCGGCGGCGGCCGGGGCGGAGGCCTCCTCGTTCGAGGGGCTCTCACCGCCGGCAGTGGGATCGTCCGCCGCGGCCCCGGCCGTCTCGTCGTCGACCGGCGAGGACGGAGCGCCCTCACCTGCAGCCGGGTCGACCGTGACGCTGGTCTCGTCGGCTCCGGCGGGCTCGCCACTGGCGGCCGCGGCGTCGGATGCGGGCGGGGTGCTGGGCGCCTCCGAGGTCGTCTTGGCGGTGCTGCGCGGTGCGGCGGGCTGCCGGCTCTCGCCGGCCTTGCCCCGCTTCCCGCCGCGGCCGGTGCCGCGCTGCGGGGGCGGCTCCTCCGCGTAGGACCAGTCCGAGTCGACGCCGTTCACGAGACCGCTCGCCACGTGCTTGGGCAACTCGTACACGTCCCCGTTCGGGGCCTTCACGAAGGGGCTCACGATGCGGTCCACCCCTTCACCCCGGCGGTGCGGATGACCTTGCCGCCGTAGACGTGGAGGCCGCGGAGCCGGTCGGCGAACTTGTTCTGATCGCGCATCGGCTCGATCTCGTCGATCTGCGACACGAACGCCACCGCGGGCTTGTACCAGGCCAGGATCTGCGGCTTGGCCGTCACCGGGAGGTTCTCCGAGGTGAACAGATCCATGCCGAGCAGTCGGCCGAGCGAGGCCTCGCGCAGTCCGGCGGGGCTTCCCGAGCGGTCCACGTTGGTGATCTTCGAGTCGGCCGAGAGCAGCAGTGCCTCGAACTCGGCGTTCATCACTGCGACGCGGTTCGCGGCGGGGACCTTGGCCTTGCCGAGCGCCTTGCGGAGATCCCGGAGGATGTTGAACGCCTGATCGCCGGTGGTGATCGCCGACGGCGTCAGGTGGGCGTTGGCGCCGGAGATCATCGCGAAGATGAACTGGTCGGCGTCCGTCGCCAGGCCCTGGCCCGCGTTGACCGTGTAGCCGCCGAGATCTCCCGCAGCCTGGGCCCGGTCGATGTCGTCGACGCGGAAGTCGAAGCTCTTCTCCTGGTCGATGAGGAGGTCCTGCTTCGTGGAGGAGATGTCGTCCGGCGCGGTGGTGCGCGAGATCGGGTTGTCGTCCTCGTCGAGCAGGACGCCGGTCTTGTAGTCCTTGATCTCGATCTCGGCGCCGGTGTTGATGCGGACGGTGTTGCCGGACTTCGCCTCGCCCTCGTACTCGGTGTTCACGAGGTTGCGGGCGATCGCAGCCTGCTCGAAGTCGAACAGCATCTGCTTGGCCCAGACGATGGGCGTGAAGTTTGCCATGGTCATGGCGGGGGTTCCTTTCTAACGTTTCCCCGTCATGAGGTTCTTCAGCTGCCCGTTCCTGCGGGCGGCGTCGACCTCTGCGGGGGTCATCTTCTCGATGTCCGATGCCGTGAGCTGCCGCGGATTGCGGGCGCCCTTGTCGGCGCCGTTGTCGGCGCCGCCCGGGAATCGGGACTGCCCTTCGGCAGCCAGGTAGGGGCGAGCGGAGAGGAGATCTCCGATCGCGTCCTCGATCTGAGCGCGGTCCACCGCACCGTCCTGGTCGACCTCGAACTCTTCGAGATCCAGGAACACCAGCGCATCCTCGGGGTCGGTGAGCTTGCCGGCGGCGAGCGCCCGCACCTCGGCCTTCTTGATGAGGGTGTGCGCCTGTGCGAGCGCATCCGACTCGACGCGAGCCCGGTCCTGCTCGGCCTGATGTTCGGCCTCGCGGCCGTCGATCTTGGCCTGGAGCTCCGCGTTCTTCGCCTCGGCGGCTGCCGCTCGCGCTGCGGCCGCCCGAGCGTCCCTCTTCGCGGCGATCTTGTCGGCCTTCATCTTGTCGAGGGCCTTCTTGCCGGCGTCACCGAGTTGCTCGGCACCCTCCGGATCGTCGTCGAGGTCGTCGTCGTCGAGCTCGTCCTGCTGCTGGGCCTGGTCGGCTCCGGTCGTCTGCTGCTCCGAATTGCTCGAAGCACCGGCGGCGGTGCCGCTGCCGCCCGCGCCGTTCTCGGCGCCGGCGTCGCCGGCTCCGGGCTCATGCAGGGCGAGTCGGAGGCCGGGACGCAGCATGAAGCAGCGGAGCCGGCGCAGCGGGTCGGTGAAGGTGGACATGGGGTCTCCTGTCTCCCGCGTTGCGCGGGGATCGAGTGGTGCCGCATTGCGCGGGCAGGTGCGCCTGCCGGTCATCCGGTGCAGGCGACTTCGGGTCACCGCCCGGGATCAGGCGGGGAAGCTACCCGGGCCGGCGCTGCCGGCGGGGCCCGGAAACGACGGAACCCCGCACCGGGTCGGTGCGGGGTTCCGTGGGGTGGCTGTGCGCCTGGTCAGCTGATCATCAGCCGGTCGCGGCAGCGAAGGGTGAGACGTACGAGATCTCGGGGTAGCAGTCGTCGGTGCGGAGCTCGTCTGCGCGGTCCCAGTCCTCGAGGTACGCGCGGATCTCGGCCTGCAGCTGAGCGGGCAGGTCGACGTCGTGCTCGAGCTTCACGAGGGACTGCAGTTCGAACGCGAGTTCCCACTCGCCGGCGGCGTCGAGCATCCGGTACTCGCGGGTTTCGGCGTCGCTGAAGTGCGGCTGGACGAGAGGCAGGACCGCCTCGCACAGCTCGCGCATCTTCAAGGTCATCGCCATGCCTTCCAGTTTACCGGCCGGTCGGGAAAGCGGTAGCGATGCGGCCGAGCGCTCCGACGCGCACCGTGACGCTCACGCCTTGGTAGACGCCCGAGTGATCGACACCGCCGCCGCGCGCCTGCACGCTCCCCGTAGGGGTGCGCAGCACGGAGGCGATCGCGGTCATGATCGTGCTCGAGTCCCAGTTCTCGGGGAACTCGGAGCGGCCGTGCAGCCAGCCGTAGCCGTACTGGTGCCCGCCAGACTTCGTGTCGCCGAAGAGGATGTGCGCCCACGCGTCGCGGGTGAGCTCGGGCAGGTCCTCGGGCCAGCCGTCCGGTTCCGGCGGGGTCGCCGGAGGCAGCCGCGGGGGTCCCTTGCCCGGCGGCACTCCGCCGGCGCGCGGGAGCGCGTCGCGTTCGGCTCTGGCGAAGGCCTGGTGGCGCGACCAGCCCTGCTCGGAGGTGCG
Source organism: Candidatus Leucobacter sulfamidivorax (assembly GCA_016771945.1). Taxonomy (GTDB): domain Bacteria; phylum Actinomycetota; class Actinomycetes; order Actinomycetales; family Microbacteriaceae; genus Leucobacter; species Leucobacter sulfamidivorax. The sequence continues at coordinate 238,174 of QZLF01000004.1, read as the reverse complement.
GACGGTGCCGGCGGATCGGCGCGCCTGCGCGACGACGTCGGGCCGGAGTGCTGCCAGGCCGACGCGGTGCTCGATCTGGCGGAACACCTGCCCGGTGAGGTACTCGTCGCCCTTCAAGCCGAGCTCGTCGACGAGACGCATCAGCGAGGTCTGCGAAGGCTTGATGTGGGACAGGTGCCGGGAGATCTCCGCGTCGAGCAGCGCGATTCGCTGCTTCGTCGCCGGCAGCCCGACCAGGCCGGAGTACTTGTCGGCCGAGTTCATGCCGATCGTGCGCGGGAGGTACCCGTACTGCAGGGCGTACTCGCGGCGGTACACGGCATCGAACAGGCGCCGCTCGGCCGCGGTCATCGTCGCCCGGTCCAGCGGATCCCGCACCCCGGTCTCCCGGGCGCGCAGCACACGGTCTCGGCGCGACCCTGGCACGATCGGCCGGGAGATCGGGGCCTGGAACGCCTCCCTGTACCGTCCAACGATGTTGCCGCCGGCGCGCTGCGGGCCGGTGATGTACCCCTCTTGGGCGAGCATCCGGATGGTGCCGGTGCGGGAGAGGTTCATCGCGTAGATGTCGTTGACCATCATCCGCGACGGGGTCCCGTATCGTGCCGCCTGCCTGGACACCCCGAGGCCCCGCATGCGAGTGTTCACCACCCGGTAGATGTCGGCACCATCGCGGAGAGCCTGCGCGTCGACGGCGCCGAAGAGCCGGTTCTGATCGGCGACGCTGAGACTCCGGAAATACTCGTAGGGGTCCGACACGAAGCCCTCGGCGCGCGCCCAGGCCTCGCTCTGCACCGGAATGTGCACGCAATCGCAGCGCGGGTGCCGTTCGAAGCCCTCGTTCCACCGGAACCACTTCCCGGCGAGGATCACGCACCGCGGGCAGGACGGTGGATTCAGCATGCGGGTGAACCCGGCCAGGCGCGGCCGCCGTGCGATGTCGACCGCGACGACGTCGCGGCGGGCGTCGGCCAGGCCGGTGAGGATCTTCATCGTCAGCCAGGCGCCCGCCTGCCGGCGCGCCTCGGCGGCGAGCGCACCGCCGCCGATGGCCTGCTTCGCGCGGATCGGGGCTGCGTCGAGCAGCCGATCCGTAGGGGCCCCGTCTGTCGACAGGCCGATGAATCCCTCGGGGATCAGCTCGCCGGTGGCCGGCGCCGTGGTCCCGGTCTCTTCGAGCAGCCGCGGGGTGTACGCGGCCGCGGAGGACACCGCGGCGCCGACGCCGGCCAGGAGCAGACGGTTCGCGTCCGGGCGGATGCTCGCCCAGCCGGCGTCGAAGTCATCGCCGGTGCCGCGCCACAGCTTGAGGACACCGCGGGTCGTGACCTCAGCTATCCGCTGCTGCTCCCGATAGAACCTCGCCGAAGCCTGGGGCACTGCCATAGTCGTTCAGCTCCCTCATCGCGTGATCCAGCTGTGCGTCTGCCTGCTCGGCGGCGATCATCTCGAGGATGCGTTTCATGTCGCCGTCCTCGACGCCGTCGAGCTCGAGCAGGTATTCGACGGGGTAGCCGATCTGCTTTTTCTTGATCAGCGCGTCCGCGAGCTGCGCCTCGGATCGGATCTCGGGGTTGGCCCAGCCGATCTTGCCGCGTCGTGCGAGCTTGGACAGGGCGATTTCGTTCGCGGCGATCGCCATCAGCGAGTAGAGCTCGCGCAGTTCCGGGGACACGAAGAGGTGGAACTCGAGCGATTTCTTGACGAGTCCGATCTCGGACGCCTTCAGGCCCTCCGCGTTGACGTTCGACATGCCTGTCGTCGTGACGAGGTAGGTCGGCGGGGTGCGCGTCTGCGCGGCGATGTGCCCGACGATGACCTCGACGACCTTGGTGAAGCCGTCGAGCTCTGCCGCCTCGAACGCGTCGATCTTGCCGTTCGGGTCGGTGATGAGGATCAGCCGCTTGCCGCCGATGTCCTCGATCTTCACATCGCGTTCGCCTATCTTCTGGCCGTTGTCATCGAGAATCGGGATCTTCGGGGCGGTGCCGAAGATCACCCGCGCGTCCATCGACGCGTAGTCCGCGGCGAGGAACAGGTACGCCCAGAGGAGGTTCGCTGCGTCCTGCATGCCCATGACGCCGGCGATCTCCGAGAGCGGGTCGTTGCCGAGCAGCGGACGGTTCGGGATCTCCACCATCGGCACCCGCCCGAAGGGGTGCCGGAGCGGCCACATCTCCGACTTGATCTCGCGCGGGCGCCAGCCGCCGGGGTGCGCACGGTGGATCGTGCCCTGCTCGCTCTGCGAATGGCGCGGGTTCACCGGCTGCACGCGGTCGCGCTGGAACTTCCACACCTCGGTGTCGGTGTAGAGCGTCGCGTACTCGATCTTCTCGTCGGCCCAGGTCTTGAGCGCGGCCGTCCGCTGCCGGCGGTTCTCCCACGAGTACTCGATCTCGCACTGGTCCGCACGCTCCCACGTGACGATCGGCTCGTCGTCCCGGTCGCCCCACACCAGCGCGTAGGAGCGGGCCGTGATGATCGACGCGAGGAACCCCTGCGAGGACTGCGCGTCGAGCTCGTTCGCGTCCCACCAGCCGTTGAGGAGGTCCTGCCCCTGCTCGTTGTCCTTGCCGAGCTTGATGCCGGTGTGCCGGAGACGTTCGTTCTCCGCGTCGGCGACGGGCCGGCACCAGTTGTCGGAGAAGCCCTCGTAGCGCTTCGCGTTCGCGGCCGCCCACTCCTCGGTGGCGAACCTGAGCGGCTGCTTGCCGAGGTAGTAGTCCTGGCGTTCGAGCACGGCCTCGCGGCGGGCATCGAGGCGCTCGTAGAGCTTGTTGACCTTCTGCACCGCCTCGAGGACGTCCACGGCGCCTCCTCTCACATGATGAAGTAGCTCGACGACGACTCTCGAGCGCCCGCGGCGACGGCGTCCGCGGCCGCCTCGTGCGCCAGGACCCGGCTCATCGCGTAGTCGAACTTCTGGTGCTCGGTCGGCTTGCCGAGGATGTAGATGCGCCGCTTCGTGACCTTGTCGATCGACCGAGTGCGGGTCACAGCGTTGCGGGCATGCCCGGCGACCTCGGGGTCGCCGTCGTGCCGCAGTCCGGAGTCGACCGAGTAGAGGTCCGTCCGATACCGCTCGAGCGCGCCGTGCATCTGCACAGGCCGGTTCGTCGGCCACTTGATGATGACCTTCTCGCCGTACAGGGCGGCGAACTCGTCGATCTCGGTCTCCCAGAACTCCGGATCGAAGTACGCGCGCACGATCTCGAACTCTGACGCGATCTGCGCCATCGCCGCCCGGACCTCAGCCCTGGGGATCCGCCCGTTCCAATCGCGGGGGTTCCACAGCGCCTTCCGGTTGTCCCCGTACCTGGGGGTGAACTGGTAGAAGTCGAGCGTCTCCGCACCGAACCCGGTACAGTCCTCGTTGTCGGAGCCGTCGAAGCCGAGCCCGATCTTGGTTCGCGGCTTCACCTTCAACGGCAGCGGGCGGCCGTCCTCACCATCGAACGCCTTCGCGTAGTAGGCCTCCATGTTCAACCAGGCGCCGTCGCCGGAGACGAGCCGGTTCCCGAAGAACCGTTCCGCGTCGGCCGGGTCCTTCTCCATCATCTCTTCGGCCAAAGCCTCGATCGAGGAGACGTTCACCCAGGGCGCGCCCTGGTAGTTGAACATGAAGATCTTGCGCCGCTCGGCCCGGTTCGTGAACCGGAGCTGCTTCGGCGGCTGCCGGAAGTCGCGGTAGATGTCCTGCGCCTTCGACTCGTAGGTGCGCTGCGCGGTCGAGTCCTCGGACGGGTTCCACGCATTCGTGGTTTCCATCGCGCGCCCGTCCATGCCGGCGAGGCCCTGACGCTGTTTCTTCGCGAGGTTGTGGCCGCCGTTCGACGACAGCCAGATGCCGGTCTCGTCCTGGGGGACGAACGTGACGCGGGCGCCGAGCCGCGAGTTGCCCTTCGAGGTGACGACCTCGATCAGACCGCCGCCCGGGGTGCGGATGAACTCGTTGCCGAGCCGCGGCATGATCAGACTCAGCGGGCCGAGCTCGATCATGGGGCGGAGCGCGTCGTAAGTGTTGTCGGTCTGGTCCTCCGACGTCGCGGTGACCTGGATCCTGGGCGTCGGCCAGGGGCGCCCCATCGGCTCGTCGGCACGGTAGGTGTACTCCCACCCGCACCAGCAGCCATGATCCGAGCAGGAGTAGACCTCGCCGCCGGTCGCCCAGCCGGCGAACAGTGCCGGCCCGACCGCCTCGAGGCAGATCGCGAACGCGATCAGCGGGGACTTGCCCCACTTCTGCGAGCGGACCAGCTGCGAGCGCCGGTGCACGAACGCGGAACCGCGAGCGTTCTGCGGCAGTTCGAGGTTGCGTTCCGCCTCCGGGTTGAAGTGCGCGTCCGGGCGGACGTCGTAGTGGTTTGCGAGGAACAGCAGTTGCTCGTCGCCGAGTCGGAAGTCGGCGCCGCGGTGTGGACCGTCCGGCACGACGGTGTGCGCCTCGCCCCACTCGAGCCCGACGAACAGCGGATTGACCGGATCACGCACTCTTGATCAGCCGCAGCCGAGCTCGCGGCGAGGTATCGACAGCGGTGTGCTCCTCGTTCGTGCCGGAACGAGGAGACTTCGGGCCGGTCGACGTCTGGGGCCGACGGGCGACGATGCGCCACTTCAACGAGGCGAGGCCGGCCGGCGAGATCCCGAGACTGTCCTCCATGCGCAGCACCGCGGTGCGCATGGTGACCGCGGCCTCGGCGTCGAGCGCCAGGTGGAAGGTCTGCACGTAGAACGCGACCTGCCGATGCATGCCCAACCGGTGCCACTCGAGCGACTGCGGCTTGAACCACAGGTCACCCCACATCGCTTCCTCTTCAGGAGAGGGCGGATCCGGCAGCGGCCACACCGGCAGCACGTCCACGTGCGCGTCCTCGAGCAGTTCGACCCAACCGCCGGCACTCGGCCGAGACTGCCGAGCGCTGTTGGCATCCGCAGCAGGTCCGCTCCGTGCTCTCCGGCCTCCGGAAGTCATCGCGCGATGCCTCCTCCCGGGCACCGGCGCACCCCGTCAGATCCGCATGAATCCGCGATTTTTGAACCCGACAGACTTCACGATCACCTCCCAGGCGGTCTGGGGAGGTTGCGGTTCGGGGGGCTCCCCCCGGGTCGGATCGGGGCCGCCCTGGGCGCCCCGGGATCGGCCGGATCAGTCGCGTCGATTCCACCCTCCGGGCTGCGCCTGAGCGGTCCAGATCTTGTGACATCGCGAGCACAGACCACGACCGAAGGCGGGATTATTCGGGTCGAGCTGCAGATCGATCAGCTCTCGACGAGACCGGGGGTAGTGGTCCGCCTCGGTGGCCTCCGCGAGACCACAGCTCACGCAGATCGGGTCGCGGTCGAGGACTGCAGCCTGGAACGCCAGGTGCTCATCGCTGGTGTACCCCCGCTCCCAGGAGGATCCCCGGTTCCGGTCGGCAGCTCGACGATGCGCCCGGCACCGGCTGCCCTCCTCGGGCGGGTAGATCTCTGGGCAACCAGGCACTGAACAGACGCGCATGCTCATCTTCACCTCTGCCGCATCCTGGGAACGAACTCGGGTCCCGGAGAGCAAGGCCCGGGTATCGACCGGGGGTAGGTTCACGGGGCGTGCAGAGCACCACACCCTGCACGCCCCACCCGAACCAACCGAGGAAGCAGAAGAGCCGGGGAGGCGTTCGCCCCTCCGGCCCAATACTGCATTTCACACACTAGGGGGTGTCATCCAGGATTTGTCAAGTAGGGTCCGCTGGCGCGCCGGCGGCGTGCTCGCGCAGGATCCTTGCCAGCTTCCGCTGATGAGCCGTGTTCGTCTCGAGCTTCGCCGCGAGCGTGCGCATGAGCGTGGAGTGCGCCACGATTCGCCGGCCCTCCGCGTCCGTGTGCAATTCGCCTGCAGCCGCCCACTCACGCGCCCATCTCATGATGGTGCTGATGCTGCGGTCTGCCCGTCGAGCCGCGCCCTTGTAGGTGTAGAACTCCTCCTCTTCGGTCACCCGCGCTCCACCTCTCTCCGCCACTCGCAGTAGTCGCACGTGAAGGTCTCGAGCCCGTCCGCTCCGAACATCGGCAGAACCGAGAAGCGCGAACACCTCGGGCAGGGCCAAGTGCAGAACGCTGTGAACCGGCCGGGCGAGAAGGACCCGACCTGTCCGCGCAGCCGGTCGACGCGATCGCAGAGATCGTCGACCGACTCCGTGAAGGCCGAGCCGAAAGCGATCGTCGACGCGCGGGAGATGAGCCACTGGGCCAGTGTGAGCGTGAGCTGATAGATCTCGACCCCGTCAGCGGTCCCGTACCCGCGCACGACGTCGACGCCGGCGTGCAAGGACTGCTGCGCCCGGATCGTCTGGATCTCCCGCAGCGTGCAGAAGCACTCGGTGCCCTTCGCGAGCAGCTCGTCGACGAGCTCCCACATCACCGACCAGAGCTCGTCCGCCTCGTCGAGCGGATCGATCCGCAGCGGTGGCGAGGCAACGTCCTTCGACCCCGAGATCCGTCCCTCCTGCCCGGCCTGTGCCGATGGCAAGGCCTGTTCGCGCAGGTGGTCCACGATCGTGGCCACCTGCTCGAGCGCATCCTCGAGGCGATCGAGGCGGGCGAGCGCAGATTCAGTCATCGTTCCTTCTCAGTGGCAGACAGTGCACTTGCACCACGGTGTGAAGCATCCGGACGTGCCGCCTTGCCCATCGCAGATCGCATCGCAACGCTTTGCCACGGGCTCCGGTCGCTCCTCCTCGGTGACGGGCAGCGCGTCGATAGCGGCAGCGATCAGGGCACCTGCCTTGACGAGGTTGCGTTCGATCCCGCTCGGCTTCCAGTCGCTACGCCCCCAGGGCCAGCCGAGCGGCACCACGGTGCCCTCCGGGAGATCTTCGGCGCATACGTAGCAGATGGCCGCTCGGATCAGATCTCTCCGATGCCCGGGAAGCGCATCGTGCGCAGCGTCGAAGCCCCGCCCGGGATGCGTCGCGCGCTCAGCCGCGATCAGCGCTGCCCCCGGCGACTCGTCTCGTGCCGGGGCGGGAGACACGGCGAGAGCGGCGAGCACGGAATCGGCGAGCTTCAGCCGAGCCTCGGAACTCAGATACGGCACCTCGTTGCCGTCCTCGTTGTTCCATGCGTCGTAGAAGACCCCGGCCAGCTTCTCGCGGTCTGGCGGGGCGAGCCGTCGGCGAACTACACACTCCGGGCAGACGACCTTCTCGGCGTCGAACCCGAGTCGTTGCAGAGATGGTGGCGTCGGCATGTGTGAGCGATGCTTCACGGCGGGCAATTCATCGCCGCAGTAATCGCACCTGATGGCCTCGCTGAGGCTGGGATGCACGTCGCAGGGGGCGTTCTTGTGCCGCCAGAATGGTTTCTCTTCGCATCCGCACGTCTCGGTGTGCAGATCGCCGTGCTTGCCATCAGCGCCGACCGGGCGGTGCTTCCCCAGCTGCTTCGAGAGCTCGAGGAGATAGGGCCGGTACTGGTCGTTGTCCAGCGGCAGATGGGCATAGGCCGCGTTCAGCGCCTCGATGGTCATCTTGACCAAGCTCGGCTCGATGCTGATCGTCGCCGACTTCGGCGCTTCCAGTTCGTCTCGCTGGTCAGGGTCAGGGGTACAGACGGGTGTGCTCTCGTTGCTCCACTCGCAAGAGACAGCCCGACGGTGCCGTGATGCGTGATAGCTCGACTCGCTCTCGCCTGGCAGCGGCAGCATCCACTCAATGCTCATGGCTTCTCGTTCCTCTCGGGCAGCGAGTCGCGCAGAGCCCGAACCCACTCGTTCTGCGACTTCACCCGCTCCTGTTCCGCCCACAGTTGCTGCTGGTGGTAGGTGAGATCGTCGGTCGCCTTCTTGATCTGCCGACCCCGGTACACCGAGACCGGCAAGCGTTCGGGGACCTCGGGAACGTAGCTGCCGCCACAGTCGAACTGCAGCGACTCCTCGAGCTGCTTCCGCATGAAGTCCTTGAGTCCCACGTGCTCGGTCGTGGGCGGTTCCCAGGCCTCGACCTCGGCGAGCATCGCCAGGTAAGTGGCACTGATCCGATCACGGTCGGCGATGTACTCCGCCCGGAACATCTCAGCGTCGGAGATCTCCTGGTCTTGCAGGGTCTCCCACTCGCCATCGCTTCGCGCGAGCGCCGCCTGCACCGCGCTCTCGGCCTTGCCAACGGACTCGGGATAGTAGTCCTGAACCGTCCTCTCGCTGATCTCGCCGGACCCGTCGTCGCGCTGGTGGATGCCGGCACCCATCGCTCGCGCGCAATTCAGGGTGAAGTCGCGGAAGCTCACCGGCTTCCCCTCGTACAGGTCGTGCGTGTATCCGCTAGGCATCGTTCTCGCTCCTCTCTTCGTCGTTGATCAGCCCGCAGCGCGAGCACTCCTCGATCCGCCCGCGCAGCACCCACACGTGGTGCCCGTGGCAAATCTCATCCGCGAGCACGGCCTCCTCCTCACTGCGCAACGGCAACGGAACCAACTTCAAAGTGCCCACGGAGATCCAGAGCCTCACCGGCTGATCCTCGAAACCTGCCCAATGCTCGAGGTCAATTCCGCGGTCGAGCACCTTCGAGTACGGGCACTCTCGGAGATCGCGGTACCGCTCGCGGCAGCGGTGCGAGTGCAGAATGTACACTCGCTGCTCAGCGCTCACAGCGCGGCCTCGATGATCGACCTGATGACGATCAGAGCCGACTATCATTTCGATGTCTCCCGGGTCGACCAGATCAGACATCATCTCCTCCGATCCCTGCCCACACAGCCGCGGACGTCTCTTCGTCCAAGCGACGCAGCCCGAGCGCCCCTCTGGATGGGATTGGATCCGAAAGCGGGCGGGGGTTCGCAAGCACCAGGTGCACGGTGTCGCGCTCAGCCCAGGGCGAGCAGATGGCCGGCCCTCCGATGAGACGGTGGTCACAGCCGGTGTACTGCCCCTCTTGCTGGTGCACGTCGACGAGGTCGACCACGCCGAGAATCACGCCGCCTTCGATCGGTTCGCCACCCATCCAGGCATCGACTTTCCCATCGACGTCGCGTTCGAGCAGGAGCCGCTCGTCGGCGTCGGTGAGGGTGGCGGACTTGAGCGCTGCATGGATCGCGATCGGTCCGCGATAGTCGCCGGCGATGCTCTGCCGCCTGTTCTCGACGTCCTTTCCGCCGTGGATGATTGCCCAGGCCCACGGCTGGCGCACTGTGAGGATCCGGAGCTCACGCATCGAACGCACCGGCCTCTCCAGCTTCGGCCGTCACGATCTCCGCAGTGGTCTCGTCGACGCCCTGCTCGATGAGGTTCTCGTAGTACTCGCGCTCGAGGATCTCGTCACGCACCGTCGGCCTCCTTCCCGGCCTCGGCGGCGTCGAGCACCAGGTGCCCACGGTTGATGAGATCCAGCGCTGCCGCCTGATCGTAGAGATCCGCGTAGGAAACCATCGAGCTCGCGCGATCCGAGATGACCGCCGCGAGGACCTGACGCCAGCCCGGCACGACGCGATCAGCAGAGATCCGGCGCGCGCGATGCTCGAGGTTCAGCAGCGACGTCCGCTGATCCTGTGTCGGCCAGGCCTGCGTCGCGTTGGCGACGTCGGACCATTCCGGCCTCGAGCACGTCTGCGTGAGGATCCCCGCGGCGTGCCGCTCCGCCGAGGTCCCTTGCAGCTGGGCCTGCTGCTTGAGATAGGCAATCGCGGATTCCGGCAGCGCGATCGTGAGAAGGTTCGTGTCCTTCATGTTCAACCTCCGAAGTTCGGAACTGGCAGGCGGGGATCCCCGGAGCCGGGAAGCGAGTAGTAGATCTGCGCGCGCTCGAAACGACGACGGAGCCGCTCGAACTTTTCAGGGCAGGTCCTGATGAAGATCTGCCACTGAACGGCGTCGAGCTCACGGTGAGCCCGCTCGACCACGTAGTTGCGGATCGCGTCGAGCTGCGCGAAGGGGTTGCCCTCGTGCTCGAAGTGCAGAGCGGTGAGCGGGTGCATCCGTAGCGCACCGTCCGCCCGAACCTTGGCGATGCCGCGCTCGATCGACTCGTCGCGCACGATGACCAGGTCATCGTCGGGGAGGGCAGCCAAGGCTGCCGAGAGCTCGTCGAACGCTCGGGTGAAAGTCGCGAATGAGCTCCGTATCGTTTCTCCCCACAGGGTGATGTCGAACGTCGTCTCCTCCGATGCGGCCTCATCAATCACGACGCCCCCCCCCCGCGAGAATCGGACCCCGCCGCGCGGCCGCGTGCCTCGCCGAGGATGTTGAACAGCGCGCGGTACTGCTCGGCGGTCGCGAGGAGCTCGCGCAGCCCGGCGATCGCCTGGTCTCCGTCAGCAAGTGCCGCGGTGATCGTGGCCGGGTTCGGCTTGATCAGTCCGGCGTCGAACCTCGCGAGTTTCTCCTGCGCCCGGTGGTACTGCGCCGCAATCCCAAGGAACAACTCCTTCCCCATTCCGGCAGGGAACGTAGTGAGGAGCTTTTCGAGGACCTCGACGAGCTCCCGCAGCTGCGCGACGACCTCGGCCGAGCCCGTGCTCTCGTTCACCGGCATGCTGCTCGCCTCCATCCGTGGATCTGCGAGACCAGCTGCGGCACCGTGGCCCGCCAGGTCCGGACGACGGTCCCGCCGAGCTGCTCGAGCTCGACCTCGCCATCGGAGACGCGGTCGACGACCCAGACGGAACTGTCGAGCGCCACGTAGACGTCGCCCGGGCACGGGTCGAGCACCCACGACCGGCCGATCCTAGCCATCGGTCGACTCCTCGGCAGGTGCCGGGTTCGCCTTCTCCCACGTGCGAACGAGACCGGCCTCGATCTTGCTCAGGGAGTGCCCCCACTGCTCGAGCTGCCGCAGGTATGCCCCGCAGCGCCGGTCCCGGCCGTAGTCGTACGACTTCGGATCGGAGAGCGAGATCTCCGAGCACGCGAGAACGAACGCGAGGGCCACGAGCGTCTCGCTGTGCCCGGGGCGGGCCGTCGCGAGCTTCATGAAGTCGGGACGGCGGGCGGCCCAGTAGTCTTCCGATTCTCCGTCGATGCCGAACCAGGCGAGCGCGAGCTCCCGCACCTTCATGGCTGTCCCGCTCGACGGATCCGATCCGACCGCCTCTTTGTGGGCGAGCAGCGCTTTCAGGATCCACAGCTGCGCGCCGTCGGGTGCGCTCTTCTGCGTGAGGAGCGTGTCGCGGATCCAGGTCTGCCGCACCTCGGTGGCCAAGCCCCACGCCTCGGTGCGGGCTTTCTTCTCGGCGCGGTCCTTGCGCCGCTGCTCCTTCTCGGCATCAGAGACCGGAGCAGCGACCGGGTTCCGCGGTATGCGGTAGCCGTGGTCCTTCGCGTCCTTCACCCAGTATCCGAGCGTGAAGATGCTGATGCGAACGCCGTCCTTCCAGTCGCGCTCTTCGACCGCCGAAGCGACCAGGCCGCCATGCTCCTGGGCCTCGGCGACGGTCGGGGCCACCTCGGCCTTGCCGATGCGCACCGATCTGAGCGAATCGAACGGTGAGTTCCAGCGCCCGATCTCGCCGGGGTCGACCCAGGGGATTCCCTGCTCGGCGGCCTCGGCCTGCAGACGCTCGAGCTCCAGGCGACGATCGCGCGCGAAGCGCAGCTCGGCGACGCTACGCTCGACGTCCTGCGGAGCGACCGTCTCGATGATCTTGGCGAGCTGCTCGCGCTCAGGCTCGTCGTCCTCGAACTCGGCCAGGACCAACGCCCCGTCGAGCGTCAGCTGCAGGGACCGAGCGGCCTCGACCGTCTTCGGGGCATCCTTCACGATCCGCACGGCATTGCGCACATCGTCACGGCGAGTGCCGGTCTGCTTCGCGATCTCATCCGCCTTGATCCCGAACAGGGTCAGCTGCTCGTAGGCTGCGAGCCGGTCGGCGAACGGCAGCGGCGCCCGGCGGTCGTTCTCGGTGAGCTGCTCGTAGATCCGCTCGGCCTCGGCCTCGGCGCGCGGCTTCGCGATTGCCGGCATGAGGTCATCGCCGGCGAGCACCGCGGCGAGCGTGCGCCGCTGCCCGATCGTCACGTGCGCGATCCCGTCCTCGTCGACCCAGCACGTCGGTGGCTGCAGCACGCCCCGCTCGGCGATCGAGTTCACGAGTTCGGGATCGGGATCGGGGTGCTCGCGCACGTTCGTGTCGATCACCGCCTCGGACGGGCGGATCATGATCAGCTCGATCGTGCCCCGCCGGGTATCGATCGCGTCTACCTGCTGTGTGGTCATGGTGGTGTTCTCCTCGGTTGGTGTCGGGTCAGGGGTGGTGGACTAGAACGGGCGGACGTCTGAGAAGTCGTCCAGTGGTGGGGTCACGGCCTCGGGCGCCGGCGTCGAATACTCCATGCCCGGCAGCGTCTGGGCCGTGGCGGGACGGCGGGCTGAGGCGGCATCCGAGGCGGCCTCGAGCGCCCGCAGCTCCGCGTCGATCCCGGCGAGGGTGTGCCGGCGCAGTTCGCCGGGCAGCTGCTCGGCCGCGCGCCGTGCCGAGCGCAACTGTGCATGCCGCGTCGCCCGAGCCCGAGCGGTGCCGCAGTCCGGGCAGGACACCCCGGGTAGCGGGCCCTGCGGGTGCACCGGACAGAACGACGTCGGAGCGACCCGCAGCGCATCCAGCAGGCCCGGGTCGACCGTGGGAACCGGAATCGGTGGAGGTTCGGCGGGTGAAGGCTCGGGATGCTGCGGTGCTGCAGGGGTGACCGGGCCGGCGTCCCTCTCTCGCCCGCTCTCTCCCTCTCTCCCTCCCCCTATTATCGATTTGTTGACGGGTGGTTCTGCCGCATGATTCCGCGGATCCTGGGCGCTCCCCGGGTGCTTCGGGAGCGGTCCGCGGAGCGGCAAGACGATGCCTCCAGGCGCGTAGCGCGGCGAGGGCTCGGGTGCCTCCCCAGCGCATCCGGCGCTGCACGTCCCGCTGTGAGGCGGGCGGCGGGGTGAGTGCGTCGAGCAGCTCGACGTCGGAGACGCCGGCAGCGGGTCGGCGTTGATCTGGATGATCGTCGCCGCCGGATCCTTCGGGTGCGGGGCGATCGTCAGCCAGCCCGTCTCGTCGAGCTCGAGCAGCATCACCTCGAGGTCCGCCGGCGTCGGCCGCGGCGCACGCCTCGATCTGTGCGGCCACAGCAGCGATCGGATCATCGGCAGATCGACCACCCAGCGCCCCCACGGATCCGCGACCGTCGTCAGCGCGATCGCCAGGAGCCGGGTCGAGTCCGGGAGTCGGGTCAGGCTTGGATTCGTGAGCTCGTCTCCACAAGATGGCATCGAGCTCGTCGTCGACATACCTGAACGTCCCTTCGTCGAATACCTCGTAGAGCGCCTCACGCAGCTGGTCCGGGCGCACGAGGAACACCTCGGAGTAGCCGCTCCCGCCGCGCCGGCCGCGCTCACCGCTCAGGAGCCATTCGGCCTCTTCTCGGCGTCCGAATGGGCGCGGGTAGCGGGAGCGGGCGAGGCGCAGCACGTGCTCCTCTGCCTCCTTGCGCATCGGCTTGGAGATCGTGACGAGCTGCGCGCCGCCGCGGAGGTACGCGTAGATGCGTTCCATGCGCCAGCAGCGGCCGAACTTCACGAGGCCGTGCTCGGGCCACCAGACCATATAGACCATGGCGTAGGGGCAGATGTCCCGCCCGTCGCGCTTCCTACTCACGTCCCAGCGCCTTCCGGAGGACCACGTTCGTGAGCGCTCCGCGGCCGAGCTGATCGGCTTCGGTGCCGCGCTGCAGTACTGCGATCGCGTCGCCCGAGACTGGATTCTCGACGCCGTAGTCGAGCGCGTTGGCCACCGAAGCGATGCTGAACTCGGCATAGACCACAACGGTGAGCTCGGCGTCGACCGCCTGCAGGAGGGTGCTGCGGCTCATCCGACGGCCTCGCTGACGCCCGGCGCGGTGAGATCGACGAGCGGGGGCTGCAGCTGCTCGCGCAGCGCGCCGGCGAGTTCGGCCATGCCGGCCTGCGTCACGAACACCTGCTCGTAGGAGCCGCCCGGGATCTTCACCGCTCGCGAGTACACGAAGCCGCGCGCGCGGCCGGCGAGGCACACCCGCCAGTACGAGTGCCCAGGCGCGTCGGTGTCGCGCTCGATCCAGCCGCGCTCGTGCATCAGTTGGAACAGGGCGCCGCGGGTCACCTTCGACCCATACCGGACCGCGAGCCGGCGCGCGGCCGCGGCGACCGGGAACTCCTCACCGGTCGTACCGTGGCGCATCGGCAGTGACTCGTCGAGCGTGCGCTGCGGATCCTCCACGCACAGCATGCGGTAGGTCTCGCGCAGCCACTGCTCGAGCTCGACGGCCGGACGCTCCGACCACGGGCCGAACCCTGGCTCGACGTGGAGCAGCTCGAGCACGGTCTCGTACGACCACAGCCACGCGAACTGCACATCGCGATCGAGCGGGGTCCGGAACTCGTGCCACCAGGACGGCGGGAACCGGCGCAGCACCGCCGGATCGAGGATCCGGAGCAGGTCGAGCACCTGGTCGACGTGGACCGCGATCGTGTGCGCGCCGTCGACGAGCCACACCCGCCAAGTCCCGTGTCCTGGCCACATGATCGGCAGCGAAACGAATTGATCCTCGACCGTCGGCGGGAGCGCCGGCGGAATCGGGAACGGGGGCACCGAACGCTCGAGCTGTTGCGCGCTCATGGCCGCGCCTCGACCCGGCGAACGTTGCGGGTATCGATCACGATCCGATCCGCCTCGATCACGATCGGCCACGGTCCCGCGAGCGGATCGAACTCGAGGAAGATCTTCACCTGCACCGACCCGGTCGACGACGGCTCCCCGAGGAGGACCTCAGGCGCCGGCGCCGCTGCGCCGCGCTCCTCGGGAACCGGCTCCGCGGCCGGCTCCGGCTGCTCGAGCCCGTGGAACTCGGTGCGGTCGAAGATCTTGCCGAGCTGCTCGGGCGTGTGGCCGAGGCTCTTCACGACGTCGTAGACGTCAGGAGCGACCCACTCGTCGTCCGGCCCGGGCACATCAGCCGATGCGAGCTCGGCCTCGAGCTCCTCGCGGAGGGTCGGCTTCCGCTTTGGCCGGTCGACCGCTTCCACGTCGACGTCGAACAACCGGCCCGCGGCTCGGATCCGGTTCCGGGTGGCCTCGATCGTGCAGCCCATCCACTCGGCCAGTTCGGCGAGGGTTGCGCCGGCCTGGCGGCGATCGAGCAGCTCGCGCTGCTCGTCCTCCGTCAGCCGCCTCGCACGCGTCCGCTTGATCTGATCCACGCTGATCGGGGTGTCGACGGGCCGCTCGCGGCGAGGGCGAGGCTCTGGGCCTCGACGAGGGGCCTCCAGCTGGGCGGCGGCTACGTCGATCCGGGCGTCATCCTCGACGGCGAGCGTCGCGGCCTGCACGGCACGCTTGAGCTCGTCGCCGGCGCCGTTCGCGATCGCGAGCGCGTCGACGAGGTCCTGGCCGCGGAGGCCGGTCCCGTACAGGCGCTTGAACTTCATGTCGCTGCGATATCTGGAAGCCACCTCCTTGCACTGCAGCGGGCTCGCGGGGCAGGCCGAAGTGAGGCAGCCGCGCCGCTCGCCCTCGACCGTGCCGTGAGGGAAGCCATCGGCCAGTAGATCAAGCGGATTCGTCATCGGAGACGCCCCCCCCCCTTGAAATCGGGCGCTTCGGTGCCGGGAGGCAGACCCTCCACGGTGATCTCGAGTACGTTCATCGCGTCATCACCGCCTGCTCGGCCCGGCGCGCGAAGACGGTGAGCTTGCGGACGAGGCGGCGGGCTCGGGTGGCATGACGAGCGGGCCGGGAATCGACGCGGGGCCGCGCCACCCCGGTGGGAAGCTCGACCGTGCCCCGGTGCCGGCCGCTCACTGCTCGTCTCCGTCGACGGCGTGCAGGGTGGCCTTCCCGAGATCGAAGGTGATCGTGCCGCCGCCGACGCGCTCGGCGCGGATCCGGCCGATGATCTCCTCGAGCGCCGCGACGTCCTCGGCATCCTGCACCGCCTCGATGTAGAGGAAGCGGGCGGTCGGCGTGTAGGTGTCGCCGGTCTCGCCATGGTCGACCGTGGTCCGACCGCAGTCGATCACGCCGATCACGAACCGCGACTCTTCGGCATGGCGGACCAGATCTCCCTGGAGCACGTCCAGCCCGTTGCGGTCTCCGCCCGGGAGACTGCCGCTCAGCTTCACAGCCATGGGATCAGCCCCCCCCCCCGTTGGACCGGGCAGGGGCGGTGCTCGGCACCGCGGCCAGTGCCGGGCGCGGTGTCGGCGGGGGAACGAGTGTGAGCTGGTTCATGGTGGTTTCCTTCGGGTGCGAGTGGTTCGGGGAGGTGACGGGGATCAGGAGTGCCCGCGGGGGTTCTCCCGCAGACGCGCGGCCGCGGACACGATGAGTGCCGCTTCCGCGCTCGGGGGTGCTGCGGAGGCCGCGGGCTGCACGACCTCCGCAGCTGCGCCGACGCCCGCAGGGGAAAAAGCGTCGGCGGTCTCCGCTACGGTCGAGGCGGGAACATCCGAGGAGGCAGCCTCGGGCCCACTGCGTAGAGGAGAACTCTCATGGGATGGAAAGTGAACTTCGGCGGTGTCGAGCTGAGAACCCCGATCACCGATCAGATGCACAAGGAGATGCGCGAGCACTTCGCGATGGCGGCGAAGACGGGCGGCTGCGCGGTCATCACGTTGGGTGATGCGGCGCACGAGGGCGTCGAGCAGCTGCACTGGACACCAGGCGTGGCAGTGGTGTTCACGCGGCTCGAGGCCAGCGTCGAGGAGTTCGCGGCGTCGCTCATTGCCGAAGGCATCGAGTTCGACTAGAACCTCGGGTCCATCGCTCAACTGGAGCCGGTACTCGCTAGGGAACCGCCGCGGGCCGTCGCCCGAGCTCATGCCGTACGCCCCTTGCCCTCAGACGACAAGCGGGACGCAGGCCAGTCAACGATAGGGCCGAGCCCGAACGGGGAATCAGCCGCGATCGCCCACCCATCCGAATCGATCCGGTAGAAGACCACCTCGGCGCTATTGAATTGGAGCCTGTCGAGGAGCTCGAGCAGCGCCGGCGGCGGGTCGAGGACCTGCAAGAACAGGCCGCTCGTCACCTGCTCCATGTACACGATCTCGACCGCCCGGCTCGGGCGCCGGAGGCCGGCGAAGAGACGGCCGATCGCCGTTCCGAGGAACGCGTAAACGAGCAGGCCGAGGACGAACGCCATGGCGATGGCGACGAGCACGGCCCCGATCCACATCAGCTCGGTCATGCTGCACGCTCCGCTCTGCGGCGACCGGCGATAGCCTGGTGCGCATGGAGATCAGTGTCGATTTCGCCGCGGTGCTCGCCCAGGTGATGCCGGTGTTCTTGATCCTGCTGCTCATCGAGCGGATCGTGCTCGTCGAGCCGGCCCGGGCGTACCGTTCGCGTGCGATCGCGATCGGTCACCTGCTTCGCTACATCGCGAGCATGCTCACCTTGCTGGTCTTCCTGAGCTCGCTCATCATCGTCGGAACGGGAGAAGCTTCGACTGGTTGGCCGGCGACCGCGATCGTCGCGATGCTCGCGGTCCTGGCGGTGCTGCTCTTCGCGACTGTTCACATGGCGCTTCGGACCATCTACGAGAAGGCGCATCAGCAGGCCCGTCAACACCCAGAGGATCGGCCCGAGGGTAAGCACGAGGGTCACGCCTAGATCGACGGGCCTCATGCTGCACGCCCCGTTACGAGGAGGTCGCACCTGTTTGAGCGTGCGAGTGCGCGGGTACGATGAGCGGCATGTGGGTGCTGATCGTGATCGCAGTGGTGCTGGTCATCCTGCTGCTGTGGTTCCGGGCGAGATCGCGCTCCGGTGCGGCCTCGCAGGTGCAGCCGGCCGGGACCGTCAGGCGTGTACCGCGCCGCGGGCCGCCGTCGGGGTACCAGTCCCCGTATCTGTCCGGAGAGAAGAGCGAGCAGCTCTTGGTCGCCGGTGCGGACGGCATGCCGCCCCTCTGGCTGGTGCGTCGGGACGGAGCGCTCTGGCTCGCGGAACGATCGACCGGGCTCCTCGTGAACGTCGGGAACCGGCAGCTCCGGAAGCTGGGCATCTGGAGCGTGCGCGTGCGCGGCGATCAGCACTACCGAGCGAAGCCGCGGCTCGGGCCAGTCACCCTCGTGCGTGAGCCCGAGAACCCCCACGATCGGAACGCAGTCGCGATCCATGTCGAGAGCGGCAAAGTCGGGTACTTCAACAAGCAGATGGCGGCGAGCCTCGCGAAGGAGCTCGACGCCGGCACCGCGCTCGAAGCGGAGATGATCAGCGTCAACCCGCCGAAGGTCATCGCGGCCGCGCCGAGAATCATGGCGCACCTGCACGGTTGCCGCAGCTGAAGCCCTCATGCTGCACGCACCACCTTGCGGCGAGCGCCGCCGGCGGCGGCGCGAGCGTTGCGGAGACGGTCGATCTCAGAGGCAGGGAATCGACGCTGACCCCCGGGCGTGCGGAAACTCTCGATCTTGCCTTCGCGCTCCCAATTGCGCATCGTGCCGACCGAGACTCCGAGTGCGCGGGATGCCTCGCCGATAGCGAGCGATTCCGCATTTGATGCGCTATTGCTATCTCTCATGTTCCGAGAAGTTAGCAATAGCTACACTCATTTGGCAAGTCAATACCGCAAATTGTTAGGTATTGACAGATTTACCGAGGGGCGAGTACTGTCGTGCGCATGAGCACAATCGCAGAAGTGACGCGACTCCCCGGGCTGATTCCCCAGTGGAACTTCGGGGACCGCTTGCGCAAAGCTCGGCGCGAATACACCGAGTTCACTCAGGAGCAGATGGCTGAGCAGCTAGGAGTCACGCTCAAGGCCTACTCCTCGTGGGAGGCCGGGCGTAGCAACGGGCCGCGTAATATCGCACAGGCAGCGGTGAAGCTCGAGGAGATCACCGGGATCCCGAAGACGTGGTTCCTGGGCTGGAACGATGATGAGGGGCCTGCTGGCGGAGCGAACCTTCCATCTACGGATTAGAAGGCCCGCGCTCTATCCAGCTGAGCTATGGAGGCAACACACCGAGGGTACTACGCCGCAAGCCGATCCTCGTCCGAGGCGGCCGGCGCCAGGGCACTCGCCGAGATTTTCGCGGATCGCATTCCCGACGCGATCGAGCGCGACAACGAGGGCACGGACCCCTACAACTGGGGGAAAGCCATTGCGGCAGCGCCCGCAGGCGCCGCTCCCGCCTATTCTCGGAGACGAGCGCCCGATTCGCGGAGGCGCCACCGCCGAGGAAGGATGCGCGAGATGGCAGACGACACATTCGCCGGGCCCGTCGACTACCTGGTGTTCGGCTTCCCGCCTTCCGCCTCCATCGGCGAGGGCCTGCAGGCGGTCCTGGAGCGCGTCGACGAGGGAGCCGTCGAGATCCTCGATCTCGAATGCGTCGCCGTCGACACCTCGGGCGCGCCGGTCCCGAAGGACCTCTCGGATTTGCAGGGCGACACCGATCTCGACCTCTCGGTCTTCGACGGCGCCGACTCGAACCTGCTGGACGCCGACGATCTCGCGGCCATCGCCGAGTCCCTCGAGCCGGGCTGGTTCGCCCTCGCGATCGTCTACGAGGATCGATCCTTCGCCCGCGCCAGCCGGGCATGGGCGAAGGCCGGCGGCAGGGAACTGCTCTCGGGCGGGGTCGACATCGAAGAACTCTCCCACGCACTCGAACGAGAAGACTAGGCCATGGGGCTCCTGAGAACCGCCGCAAGGGCGCACGTCGCCACCCGCGTCATCGGCAGCACGCACCGCCGGCAGCAGCAGAGATGGGCCGCCCAGGACGCGGACGCGGCGCCGGCCGTTCCGGCTGAAGCGGTCGCCGCGCCTTCGGCACCGGCGGAACCGGCACCGGCGCCAGCCGCGCCCGCCGCAGCGGCACCCGCGGCACCGGGCTCCTCCGCGTCGATGCTCGACCAGCTGGCTCAGCTCGGGCAGCTGCGCGATGCCGGCGTGCTCACCGAGGCGGAGTTCGAGGCTCAGAAGCAGCGGATACTCGCCGCGGGCTAGGGAACGCGCCTCCGAAAGCCCCGACGAGCGCGAGTGCGAGCGCGGTCGTGACGAGGGCGGTCGCCGCGAGCGGCAGGTCGAGACCGTAGGCGGTGATCCCGAGCACGGGCACGATGAACAGCACGACGGCCACCGGCGTCGCGTACGCGAACGCGGGCGGCGCCAGCGCAGGGGCCCGCTCGAACCGCCCGAGCGCGAGCGACAGCACCCACACCGCGGCGAGGACGAGCAGGAGGAACGGCACGCGCGTCCACCACCAGACCGCGCCGCCTGGCGCCGGCATCGGGAACGGCAGCAGCAGCGCGATCCCGGTGAGCACCATGATCATGGGCAGGTGCCAGAGATAGACCGTCATCAGGCGGGAGCCGATGAGGAGCACCGCGCCCTGCGCCGCGCGGGTGCGCATGAGCGCGGTGAGCGGGCGGTGCAGCAGGGTCAGCGCGCAGGCCTGCACCACGGCGAGCAGAGCGAGCGGCGCGGTGGGCGGCCACTGGTTGGTGAGCATGTTCCAGGAGTATCCGCCGGTCGAAACGAGCCCCCAGATCGCCGCGTAGCCGAGTGCGACGATCCCGAGCAGCACAAGGGGGCGGCGAGCCCGGAACCAGCCGTCGCAGAGGAAGAGGCCGATCTGCTGGGCGAACAGCCAGACGAACAGCACGTTCGGGAGACCGAAGAGCTCCTGACCGACCCCGTAGTGGCCGGCGCCCAGCGGCTCGATGCCCCAGAGGCCGCCCGCGACGGCGAAGCGGAAGGCGTCCGTGGCGAGCGCGCCGAGCAGCAGCACGGCGGGGACCGCGGCGCCGAAGCGCTCGTGGAGGCGGATCATCCACGGCGCGAGCGCCTGCACCGCCATGTAGGCCGCGAGGAACCACAGCGGCGAGCCGACCCCGATCGCGATGGTGCCGACGAGCCCCGGGTCGAGGCCGACCAGGGCCACGGCGCCGAGCGCGACCGTGAAGAAGACGAGGACGGGCAGCGCGGGCCGCGCCAGGCGCACGAGACGCAGCCGCACGAAATCGTCCGCCGACTCGCCGCGCCGCTGCGCCGAGCGCCACCCGGCGCGGGCGGCGTAGCCGCCGACGACGAAGAACAGCGGCATGATGTTCGCGATCCAGGAGGCCGCGTTGAACCACGCCTCGCCCTCGACGGTGCGTTCGATGAGCAGGGCGCCGTCGTCGGCTCGGCCCACCCCGGTGAAGAGGATGTGCACGAACACGACCAGCACCACGCACGCGACCCGGGTGAGGTCGAGCGTGAGGTCGCGTCCCTCCGGGACCGTGCGCGTCGGGGAGGGGGCGACATTGCTCATGCCGACGACCCTATCGTCGCCGGCGCCCTCACTCACTCGTAGCGCAGCGCGTCCACCGGATCCTTCCGCGCGGCGCGCGCCGCGGGCAGGGTGCCCGCGAGGAACGCGATGCCCATGACCACGAGCACCATCGTCGCGACCGAGACCGGATCGAAGGCGATCAGGGTGAGGCCCGGCAGGTCGGCGAAGGCGCCCTGCGCGAGCGCCCCGCTGATCCCCGTGCCCACGGCCATCGCGATCCCCGCCCCGATGATGCTGCCGAGGAAGCCGATGAAGACGGCCTCGAGACTGAAGAGGGAGAACACCCTCCCCGATCCCATGCCCATGGCCTTCATGAGCCCGATCTCGCGCGTCCGCTCCTGCACCGACATGTAGAGCGTGTTCACGATGCCGAAGCTCGCCGCGAGCAGCGCGATCGCGGCGAAGGCGTTCAGCACGAGCACGATGGCGTCGATCACGGTCTTGAAGGCCCCGAGCTGATCCGCGACCGTGGTGCCGGTGAAGCCCGCGTCGGCGAGCGCCGCCTTCAGCTCGGCGACGCCCTCGTCCCCCGCGTCGGCCGCGAACCAGGCGCTCGCGCTCGCGAAGCGATCCTGCTGCGCCTCGGGCACCCCGGTGTTCTGCAGCGTCCAGAGCGCCTCCGTGAGGGCGTCGTTCGGCAGCAGGCTCGATCCGACCCCGACGAGGCCCGCCTCGGCGATGCCGACGACCGTCGCATCGACGGTGTGCTGCGTGCGCGTGCCGTCGCTGATCCCGATCGTCACCGCCTGCCCGATCGCGTCGCCGTTCGAGGCGAAGCCCAGCGGCTCGACGTACGACACGGGCAGCACGATCTGCAGCTGCTCGGCCTCCGCGTCGGGGGCATCCCCCGCGGCGAGCTGCACGGTCTGACCCGGGATCAGGCTGCCCACGGACGCCACGAACCTCGTGCCGTCGCCGCGCTGCACGTAGTCGGCGCTGATCGTGCGGGTGGGCTCGACCCGCAGCACACCGGGTACTTCGGCGATCGCGGCGAGGTCGTCAGGAGTCAGCGCGGTGACGGTGGGCCCGAAGGCCCCGCCGCCCCCGCCCGGCACCGCGCTCACCGCATCGGGATCGTACTCGGCGGGACCGTCGGACCCGGCCGCCCCGAAGCCGCCGCCGGAGCTCTCCGCGGCCTTCGTCACGGTCATCACGTCGCCCGCGCCGATGGCGGTGACGGTGTCGTCGATGTAGCGGTTGATGCCGGTGCCGAGGCCGCTCGTGAGCGTCAGCGTGAACGCGCCCACGAAGATCGCGAGGATGGTCAGGATCGTGCGGGTCTTCGAGCGCATCGTGTTCGCGATCGCGCCGCCGACCAGGTCGAAGGTCCTCATGCCCGGCCTCCGTCGTCGCGACCGTCATCGGAGAGGATCTCGCCGTCGCGCACCTGGATGCGCCGGTCGCAGCGCTCGGCGAGCTCCTCGTCGTGGGTGACCACGACGAGCGTGATGCCGTGCTCCCGGTTCAGGGCGAAGAGGATGTCCTCGACCATCGCGCCCGTGGCCGAGTCGAGGTTGCCGGTGGGCTCGTCGGCGAAGATCACGCGCGGGTTGTTCACGAGCGCACGGGCGATCACCGCCCGCTGCTTCTGCCCGCCCGAGAGCGCGGTGGCCCGGTTCCGCGCCTTGTCCGCGAGATCGAGCTGCTCGAGGGCCGCCATGCCGCGGCGGCGGCGCTCGGCGCGGCGCACGCCCGCGATCTTGAGCGGCAGGATCACGTTCTCGAGCACCGTCTGGTTCGCGGTGAGGAAGAACTGCTGGAAGACGAAGCCGAAGGTGCGGTTGCGCGCGCGGTTCAGCTGTCGCCCGCCCAGTCGTCGGGTGTCCTGCCCGCCGAGCATCACGGTGCCCGAGTCGGGCGAGTCGAGCAGCGCCAGCAGGTGCATGAGGGTCGACTTGCCCGATCCGCTCTTGCCGACGATCGCGACGCTCTCGCCCTCGCGGATGTCGAAGGAGACCCCCTTCAGCGCCTCGAAGCGGTTCGCGCCGCTGCCGTAGCCCTTGGCGAGCTCGCGCGCCTCGATCAGCGGGCGGGCTGCGGTGCCCGCGCTCATGATCCCGCCTCGATCCCGGTGTTCGCTTCGATATCGACGTCCGCCTCGATATCGCGGTCCGCTTCGGTCTCACCGTCCGCCTCGATCTCACCGTCCGCCTCGATCTCCGCGCGCAGCGGCGTCTCCTTGACGAAGAACGCGAGCACGAGCCCCGCCAGCACCATCGGGATCAGCATCGCGAACACGGGGGTGAGCGCGTCGTTGAAGGATCCCACGACGACATCGTGGATCGCGGTCGGCAGATCGTTCACGGCGGCCGGGGTCAGCGCGTTGACATCGAGCTCGCCGGCTCCCCCCGCGGCGGGCCCGAGCGAGGCCATCCGCTCCCCCAGCAGATCGGTGAGCCGCGCGGTGAAGAGCGCCCCGACGATCGCCCCACCGAGGGAGGCGCCGATCTCGCGGAAGAAGTTGTTCGAGGCCGTCGCCATGCCGACCTCGCGGTCGGGGAAGGCGTTCTGCACCACGAGCACGAGGATCTGCATGCCGAAGCCGATGCCGGCGCCGAGCAGGAAGATGTAGCCGAGCAGCACCCAGATCGGCGTGTCGACGGTGAGCGTCGACATCAGCCACATGGCGACGGCGAGCACGATCATGCCGGCGATCGGCATCCACTTGTAGCGGCCGGTACGGGAGGCCAGGGCGCCGGTGGTGAGCGCCGTCACCATGAGGCCCACGACCATCGAGACCATCATGAGGCCCGAGCCGGTGGCGTTCACCCCCGTCGCCATCTGCAGGTACATGGGCAGGTAGCCGAGGGTGCCGAACATCGCGACGCCGATGAAGAGCCCGATCACGGTCGAGAGCACGAAGTTGCGGTTCTTGAACACCCTGAGCGGGATCAGGGGCTCCTCCGCCTTCGCCTCGGCCAGCACGAAGAGCCCCGCGAAGACGAGCGCGGTGACGATCAGGCCGAGGATCACGGGCGAGTCCCAGGCGTACTGGCCGCCGCCCCACGAGGCGACGAGGATGATCGCGGTCACCGCCACCGCCATGGTGAGGGTGCCCCAGACGTCGAAGCGCACCTTCGACTCGTGCTTCGGCAGCTTCAGCGCGACGACGGCGAGGATCACGGCGAGGGCGCCGAGCGGCAGGTTGATCCAGAAGGCCCAACGCCAGCCGATGCCCTCGGTGAACCAGCCGCCGAGCAGCGGGCCGACCACGCTCGAGAGCCCGAAGACCGCGCCCATCACGCCCATGTACTTGCCGCGGTCGCGCACCGGCACGATGTCGGCGATGATCGCCTGGGCGAGGATCATGAGCCCGCCGCCGCCGATGCCCTGCACCACGCGGGCGATGATGAGCCAGGTCATGTCCGGGGCGAGGCCGCCGATGACCGAGCCGAGCAGGAAGACGAGCAGCGCTCCGATGAAGAGCCCCTTGCGGCCGATCGTATCGCCGAGCTTGCCGTAGATGGGCATCATGATCGTGGCGGCGACGAGGTAGCCGGTAGTGACCCAGAGCATGTGGTCGAGGCCGCCGAGCTCGCCCACGACGGTGGGCAGCGCCGTGGAGAAGACCGTCTGGTCGAGCGACGCGAGGAACATGGTGACGAGCAGGCCCGCGAAGACCGCCACGATGCTGGATCGCTGGGCGGGCGCGGGCGCGTCCCGCACGGGAGGCGGGGAGACGGAGACGGATTCGTTCATGCTCCCAGGCTCGCGGAACGGGGCCTCCGACGCGTCCCCCGGTGGGGTGATCCTGCGCGGCTCCCCGTACTACAGCCGGGGTACGCCGGCTGCGCCTCCGGCGTCGCCCTCCGGATCGCCCGGCGCGAGGAGGCCGCTCTCGTAGGCCGCGATCACGAGCTGCGCGCGGTCGTGCGCGCCGAGCTTCACCATGATGCGGCCGACGTGCGTCTTCGTGGTGTGCACCGAGATGACGAGGCGATCCGCGATCTCCTGGTTCGAGAGGCCGCGGGCGACGAGCAGCAGCACCTCCCGCTCGCGCTCGGTGAGCCCGTCGAGGATGCTCCCGTCGGTCCAGCCCGCGGCGGGCGCCCCCTCGGCCGGGTGGACGACGCGCGCGATCAGACCCCGCGTGGCCTCGGGAGACAGCAGCGAGTCCCCCGCCGCAACCGCGCGTACGGCCCGCACGAGGTCCTCGGGCTCCGAGCCCTTCCCGACGAAGCCGCTCGCGCCGGCGCGCAGCGCCGCGACCACGTTCGCATCGTTCTCGAAGGTGGTGAGGATCAGCACGCGCGTGCCCGCCGGCTCCGCCGCGGCGCAGATCTCGGCCGTCGCCCCGATGCCGTCGAGCTCGGGCATCCTGATGTCCATGAGCACGACGTCGGGGCGCAGCTCCCGGGCGAGCGCCACGGCCTCACGGCCGTCCGCGGCCTGACCGACCACCTCGATGTCCTCGGTGATGCGGAGCATCACCGAGATCGCCTGGCGGATGAGCGTCTGGTCGTCGGCGAGGAGCACCCTGATCACGCGCGGCCTCCCTCTTCCGCCTCGGAGGCCGGCGACGGCGGCTGCGGCGCGAGCGGCAGGCTCGCGGCGACGCGCCAGCCGCCCGGCCCCAGCCCGGTCTCGACCGCGCCGCGCACGCTCGCGACCTGCTCGCGCAGGCCCGCCATGCCGAAGCCGGCACGGCCCTCCGCGTCCGCGGGCGAGGACGCGGCGACCGTCGCCGATGCGCTCGGAGCGCCCGCGACGGGGTTCGTGACCACGACCTCGAGCGAGCGCTCCCGCACCTCGAGCAGCACGTGGGCGCGGCGCTCGGCCCCGTGTTTATAGGCGTTCGTCAGCGACTCCTGGATCACGCGATAGGCGACCCGGCCCGCCGCCGGCGAGACGCGGCCCAGGTCGCCCTCCACCCGCACGCTCACGGCGAGCCCGGCCTCGCCGAAGCGGGCGACGAGCCGGTCCAGCCGGTCGAGACTGGGCTGGGGAGCGGCGACCGCGGCCTCCGGATCGGCCTCCTCCGCGCCCGTCTCCTCCGCGGCGCGCAGCAGTTCGAGCAGGTCGCCGATCTCCCCCAGCACCGTGCGGGCGGCGCTGCGCACCGTGGCGAGGGACTCCCGCGCCTGCTCCGGGTCGACGTCGATCGTCTGCGACGCCACCCCGGCGTTCAGGCTGATGACCGAGATCTCGTGGGCGACGGCGTCGTGGAGGTCCCGCGCGATGCGCAGCCGCTCCTCGGTCACGCGGCGCCTGGCCTCCGACTCCCGGGTCTGCTCGGCGCGCACGGCCCGTTCGGTGATCGCCGCGATGTAGCCGCGGTGCATGCGCGTCGCATCTCCCGCGGCTCCGCAGAACGCGATCACGAAGATCAGCTGGGGCACCCGCGGGTCGAGCAGGGTGCCGGTGACGAGGAAGGTGGCGAGCAGCCCAGCGACGATGGCGAGGATCGTGACGGTGACGCCCGTGCGCAGCTCGCGCCGGTTGCTCACCCCGAACACGGCGATCGCGATGGCGATCTCGAGCCCGGTGCTCTGGGCGTGCTCGAACAGCGCCACCGCGGCATAGAGCGCCACCGCGACGCCGACGAGCGGGATCGGCCACCGCCGCCTGAGCGGCAGCAGCGCGGCGGCGAGGATCGCGGCCCCGATCGCCACCGGCCCCGGCGGCACGTACTCCTGCCGCGGGTCGGCCGCGAAGCTCAGGCCGATGACGACCACGGCGACGACGATGTCGCGCAGCCAGTCCGGGATGCGGGGGCGGGGATCCCGGATCCCGTCGATACGGCTCGGATCAATACGACCCCGCGCCTCGCCTGCGTGCATGCCCACCATTCTCCACCCGTCGCCGGCGCATCGGCTCGGAGCGCCTCCCGGCTAGACTCGCTGGGTGACGTCGCCGAGCAGAGTCCGCCTCCCCTTCGAGGTGTGGGCGCTGGTGGCCGGCGGCTTCGCGGTCGCCCTCGGCTACGGCGTGGTCGCGCCCGCGATCCCCCAGTTCGCCCTGGAGTTCGGCGTCTCGAACTTCGCCGCCTCGGCGATCGTCAGCGCCTTCGCCCTCATGCGGCTCGTCGGGGCGCCGCTGGCCGGCTGGATCGTGTCCCGCTTCGGCGAGCGCACCACCTACACGGTCGGCATCCTCATCGTCGCGCTCTCGACCGGCGTCTCGGCGCTGGCCGCGAACTACCCCCAGTTCCTCGTGCTGCGCGGCGCCGGCGGGGTGGGCTCCGCGATGTTCACGGTCGCGGCGACGGCGCTGATCGCGAAGGTGAGCCCGGTCGAGGCCCGCGGCCGGGTCGCGAGCCTCAACGCCGCGGGCTTCCTGCTCGGCGGCCTGCTCGGTCCGGTGCTCGGCGGCGTCGTCGCGGTCTTCGGCATCCGCGCGCCCTTCGTCTTCTACTTCCTCACCCTGGTCGCGGCGGCCACCGTGGTCGCGATCGCCCTGCGCGGGTCGCAGGCCGCCGCCGCGCCCGGCTCGGATCGCGCTCGCGCCGCCGGATCAGGCTCAGGATCCGCCGCAGGACCGAGCGCGGAGACGATGGATCTCCGCGAGGCGCTGCGCGTGCCCCAGTACCGCTCGCTGCTGTTCTCGGCCTTCGGCTTCGGCTGGGCCTCCTTCGGCGTGCGCATCTCGCTCGTGCCGATCCTCGTCGCGGTCGCCTTCGACGGGGACGCCACGGTCGCCGCCTGGGTGCTCGCGGCCTACGCCGCGGGCAACGCCGTGCTCATCTTCCCGTCCGGGCGCTGGAACGACCGCATCGGCCGCAAGCCGCTGCTCGTCATCGGCATGGCGGTGCTCGCGCTCAGCTACATCGCGATCCCCGCGGCCCCGTCGATCTGGGTGCTCGCCGCGGTCATGGTCGTCGCGGGCGCGGGCTCGGCCCTCGCGAACCCCGGGCAGCAGGCGGTGCTCGCCGACGTGCTCGCGCGACGTCGCGGCGGCAACGTCGTCGCCGCCTACTCCATGACGAGCGACCTCGGCGGCATGCTCGGCCCCGCGATCGCGGGCGCGGTGCTCGATCTGGCCGGCTTCGGCTGGGCCTTCGGCATCACGGCGGTGCTGCTCGCGCTCGCGATGGTCGCGTGGCTGCTCGTGCCGGACTCCCGCAGGCTAAGCGCCGGGCCCCTGGAGACCCGCTAGCCCTCGAGGTCGTCGACGCCCGGCATCCAGCTGAGGCCGGGCACGCCCCAGCCGTTCTTCCGCTCGGCCTTCTGGGCGCCCCGGCTCTCGGGGTGCACGAGCCGGTCGACGTAGAGCAGCCCGTCGAGATGGTCGTACTCGTGCTGCATGATCCGCGCGAACCAGCCGTCGACCTCGACCTCGTACCGCGCACCCTCGACGTCCTGGGCGCGCAGCAGCGCGCGCGAGGAGCGCCGCAGGGCGAAGCGCTCCCCCGGGAAGGAGAGGCAGCCCTCGACCTCCTCCTCGCCGGGCAGCCCGGGCTCGACCGGCGCGATCCACAGCTCGGGGTTCACGGCGACGCCGCGGGCGGGCACGTCGCCCTGCGACTCGTACATCCACACGAAGACCCGCTTGCCCACCCCCACCTGGGGTGCCGCGAGCCCCACCCCGGGCGCGGCCTCGCAGGTCTCGAACATGTCGTCGACGAGGGAGCGCAGCTCGTCGTCGAACGCTGTCACCGGCTCGGCGGGGCGGTGCAGCACGGGGTCGCCGCAGATCACGATCGGGAGAACAGCCATGCATGCCAGCCTATCGGCGGGAATGTGCCAGAATGATCCGGGTGCGTCACTTCTTAGACGCAGTCCAAAAACATCGTCCGCCTCCAGGCCCGAGGAGCCCTCCCCGCATGTCCCGCACGCGCATGTCCACAGCCGAGCACCGTCGCAGCGATCGACGCCTCTCGCTTCCCCGCCCCCTCGCGATCGCCGCGGCGGTCGCGCTCATCGCGCCGCTCGCCGCGTGCGCGACGAACGGCGGCGACGGCAGCGGGGGCGACGGATCCGCCGCCCCGGCGGGCACCCTCGTCTACGCGACCGGCGACGCGGAGCCCACCTGCCTCGACCCGCACGTCGGCGGCAACTTCCCCCAGGCCCTGCTCGCCACGCAGGTGCTCGAGTCGCTCGTCGCGCTCGACGAGCAGGGCGCGATCGTGCCCTGGCTCGCGACCGAGTGGACCCAGAGCGAGGACGGCCTCAGCTGGGACTTCACCCTCGACCCCGACGCGGTCTTCACCGACGGCACCCCCGTCGACGCCGCGGCGGTCAAGGCCAACATCGAGCACCTGCAGGATCCCGAGACCGGCTCCTCCACGGGCTACCTCGCGGTGCAGCAGATCGAGAGCATCGAGCCCGTCTCCGACACCGTCGTGCGCTTCCACCTCAGCCGTCCCGACTCGGCGCTGCTCGAGTCGCTCGCGCAGCCCTGGACCGCGATCCAGTCGCCGGCCGGCATCGAGCGCGGCATGGACGAGAACTGCCTCGCGCCCATCGGCTCCGGCCCCTTCATCGTGACCGAGTGGGTGAAGCAGGATCACGTCACCCTGGAGCGCAACCCCGACTACCGCACTCCCCCGGAGGGCTTCGAGGCGATCGACGACGACGTGCAGACGGTGACCTGGCGCTTCATCCCCGACGCGACGGCGCGCTTCGCCGCGCTCGAGGGCGGCCAGGTCGACATCATCGACAACCCGCTGCCCGAGAACATCACCACCGCGGCCGCCGGCGACGCGATCGCGCACCTCGACGCCCCGCGGCCGGGCGCGAGCAACCGCCTCGAGCTCAACACCTCGCAGGCGCCCTTCGACGACGAGCTCGTGCGCGAGGCCTTCATCGCCTCCGCCGATCTGAACGCCGGCATCGAGGCGCTCTTCGAGGGCACCGCCGAGCGCTCGTACAGCGCCCTGTCGAGCGTCGAGCCGCTCGCCGTGCAGTCGCCCGAGGCGTACGAGGTCGATCCCGAGCGCGCGAACGCGCTGCTCGACCAGGCGGGATGGACCGAGCGGAACGCCGACGGCATCCGCACGAAGGACGGCCAGGCGCTGACCGTTCGCTTCCCCGTGACCGGCGCGCAGTCGACCCAGGCCGAGCAGGCGCTCTTCGAGCAGATCCAGGCGCAGGCCCGCGAGGTCGGCTTCGACGTGCAGATCTCGCTCCTCGACCTCGGCAGCTGGTACGCGGCGCTCGGCGCGCACGAGTACGAGCTCGTGAGCGCGCCCTACACGAAGATCGGCCCCGACGTGCTGCGCTTCCTCTACCACAGCGACGCCACCGTACCGGCGCCGAGCGGCTACTTCGCGAACCACGCGATGCTGCAGGATCCCGCGCTCGACGCGCTGCTCGACCAGATCGGCAGCGAGCTCGACCCGGCGAAGCGCGCCGAGGCCGCGAAGGCCGCCCAGCAGCTCATCGCCGAGTCGCACGCGATCCTGCCGATCTACGATCAGCAGAACCACTTCCTGTACCGGGCCGACCTCGAGGGCTTCCGCGCGCTGCCCACGGTGAACACGCCGTGGCTCGCCGGGGTCGTCGCCGGCTGATCCGGACGGGTCGCCGGACCGGGGCTCAGCGGGAGTGAGCGGGAGGGAGTGGCTCGCCTTCGTCGCGAAGCGGGCCGGGGGCGCCGCGGCCGTGATGCTCACGGTCGCGACGCTCGCCTTTCGGCCCGGCAGCCAGGCGAGTCAGGCCGCCCTCGACGCCGCGCGCGCCGAGTTCGGCCTCGACCGCCCGCTGCTCGTGCAGTACGCTGACTTCCTCTGGCGCCTGCTGCGCGGGGATCTCGGCGTTTCCTACGCGCAGCGGATCCCGGTCTCCGAGGTGCTCACGAACGCGATCGGGCCGACGCTCCTGCTGACCGCCGCCGCGCTCGCGCTCGCCTGGGTGCTCGCCCTCGCGAGCGTCGTCGTCGCGAGCGGCCGATCCCGCGTCGCGCGCGGCGTCGCCCTCGCCCTCGACCTCGTGGCGGCGGCGATGCCGAACTTCTGGCTGGCGAGCCTGCTCGTGCTGCTCTTCGCGAGCACGTTGGGCTGGCTGCCGGCGGTGAGCACGGGCGGCGTCGAGGGGCTGGTGCTGCCGGCGCTCGCCCTCGCGATCCCCACGGGCGGCTTCATTGCGCAGGTGTGCCGGGCCGGGGTCGACGACGCCCGCGACGCGCCCTTCATCGAGAGCGCCCGCGCCCGCGGCGAGACCGAGCTCGGGGTGCGGCTGCGCCACATCCTGCGCCACGGCGTCGTGCCCGGCCTCAACCTCACGGCCTGGGCGCTC
This sequence comes from Candidatus Leucobacter sulfamidivorax, assembly GCA_016771945.1. Classification (GTDB taxonomy): domain Bacteria; phylum Actinomycetota; class Actinomycetes; order Actinomycetales; family Microbacteriaceae; genus Leucobacter; species Leucobacter sulfamidivorax. The sequence continues at coordinate 206,730 of QZLF01000004.1, read as the reverse complement.
GGCTCGCTGCTCGGCGGCGCCGCCGTCATCGAGGTGATCTTCGCCCGCCCGGGTCTCGGCCGCACGCTCGTGGGCGCGGTCGTCGCCCGCGACATCCCCGTCGTGCTCGGCGTCGTGCTCTTCGCGGCGCTCGCCTACGTCGTCGTCGCCCTCGTCACCGATCTCGTGATCGCGCGGGTCGATCCGCGCACCGAGGCCCGGCTCGAACTGGCGGTGCCCCGTGCGTAGCGGGCGAGCGGCGGCCTGGATCGCCGGCGCGGTGCTGGCGGTGCTCGTGCTCTGCGCGATCGCCCCGGGGCTTCTGGCCCCCTATCCTCCGCTCGCGATCGAACCCGCGAACGCGTTCGACGCCCCCTCGGCGGCGCACCCCTTCGGCACCGACGACTCCGGGCGCGACGTGCTGAGCCGGGTGATCTTCGGCGCGCGCGACTCGCTCTCGATCGGCGTGCTCGCCACCCTCGCCGGGCTCGTCGCGGGCATCGCCATCGGCGCCCTCGCGGGCGGCAGCCGGCGGCGAGCGCTCGCACCGGTGCGCGCCGTCGCCGACCGCGTCATCGAGGCGCTCTTCGCCTTCCCCGCCCTGCTGCTCGCGCTGCTGCTGATCTCGGTGCGGGGCCCGGGCGTCGCCTCCGTGGTGCTCGCGGTGGCCATCTCCACCGCGCCGGGCTACGCGCGCATGGTGCGCGGCGGCGTCCGGCAGGCGCTCGGCTCGGGCTCGGTCGAGGCGGCGCGGCTGCAGGGCGACCGCGGATCGCGCGTCTGGGCGACGCTCGTGCTGCCCGAGGCGATGCGGCCCGTCCTGGTGCTCGCCACCCTCGGCGTCGGCCAGGCCGTCGTGCTCGCCGCGGCGCTCGGCTTCCTGGGCCTCGGCACCCCGCCGCCGGCGCCCGAGTGGGGCGCGATGCTGAACGCCGGCCGCCCCTATCTCACGAAGGCGTGGTGGCTCACCTTCTTCCCCGGCCTCATGATCCTCGCCGTCGGCCTCGCGACGACCGTGCTGGGCCGCGCCCTCGAGCGCCCCAGGAGCTTCTCGTGAGCGCGGCACCCGGCTCGCCCCTCGCCCGCATCGAGGGCCTCGGGATCGCCTTCCCGGGCGCTCCTCGCCCCGCCGTCGACGGGGTGAGCCTCGAGATCGCCGCCGGGGAGTGCGTCGCGCTCGTCGGCGAGAGCGGATCGGGCAAGTCGCTCACGGCCCGCGCGCTGCTGGGCCTGCTCCCGCGGTCGGCCGCCGTCCGGGGCAGGGTGCTCGTCGCCGCCGGGGAGGGGCTCGCCCCCGCGCCCCCGCGCGGCGCCCGCGCCTGGAACGCGATCCGCGGCGCTCGCTCGGGTCTCGTGCCGCAGGACGCGCTCGGCGCGCTCGATCCGCTGCGCCGGGTCGAGCGCGAGGTCGGCGACGCCCTGCGGCTGCACCGCATCGCCGCGGGCGCCGAACGGCGGGAGCGCGTCGTCACGCCACCTCCGGGGAGGCGGCATGCCGGACCCGAGCGCCGCCTGCGGCAGCGCTCCGACGAGCTCTCGGGGGGCCTCCGCCAACGCGCCCTCGTCGCCTCGGCGCTCATCGCGGACCCCGGGCTCATCGTCGCCGACGAGCCGACCACCGCGCTCGACGCGGGTCACCGCGGGCGCGTGCTGCGCGAGCTGCGTCATCGCGTCGACACCGGGGCGGGCGCCCTGCTCATCACCCACGACCTGTCGAGCGTGCGCGGCATCGCCGACCGGGTGCTCGTGATGCGGGACGGCCGCATCATCGAGGCGGGCGCGCCGTCGCGCGTGCTCGGCGCCCCCGAGCACCCCTTCACGCGGGAGCTGCTCGAGGCCTCGCCCGCGGGACGGATCCGCGAACCCCGCCCGGTCGACCGCGGGGCGGTCCCACGACTCGAGCTGCGCGGCGTCTCGGTGTCGTTCGGCTCCGGCATCGCCCGGCACGAGGTGCTGCTGGACGCCTCCCTCGCGGTGCAGCCGGGCGAGACGGTGGGGCTCGTCGGCGAATCGGGCTCCGGCAAGACGACCCTGCTGCGCGTCGCGCTCGGCCTGCAGGCCCCGGACGCCGGCACCGTGCTCGTCGACGGCACGGACCGCGCTGTGGCGAGCCCCGCGACCCGCAGGGAGCTGCGCCGCCGCATCGCCTTCGTGCCGCAGGATCCGCTCGACTCCTTCCCGCCCGGTGCCACGGGTCGCGGCGTGCTGCGCGACGCCCTCCGCGCCGCTGGCGTTCCGCGCGTCGAGCGCGACGCCCGGACGGCGGCGCTCGCGGCGGAGGTGCGTCTCGAGGCCGAGATGCTCCGCCGCCCGGCCGCGACGCTCTCCGGCGGGCAGCGGCAGCGCCTCGCCATCGCGCGGGCGCTCGCCCGCGATCCCGAGCTGCTGCTGCTGGACGAGCCCGTCTCGGCACTCGATCTCACGGTGCAGGCCCGCGTGCTCGCGCTGCTCGACGAGCTCCAGGAGCGGCGCGGCACCGCCTACCTGCTCGTCTCCCACGACGAGGACGTGATCCGCTCGATGAGCGATCGGATCGTGCGCATCGAGGGCGGGCGCGTGACACCGTCCGGCCGGCAATAAACTGAGTCTCGTTCACCTACCGAAGGAGACCCAGTGTCGAACGTTCCGGCCGATCAGCTCGTGTGGATCGACTGCGAAATGACCGGTCTGGATCCGGATCGCGACGGGCTCTGCGAGATCGCGGTGATCGTCACCGACTTCGAGCTCGCGCCGCTGCACCCGGGCTTCGAGATCGTGATCGATCCGGGTCCCGAGGCGCTCGCGAACATGGGCGACTTCGTGCGCGGGATGCACGCCGACTCGGGGCTGCTCGCCCGCATCGAGTCGGGTGCGAGCGTGGCCGAGGCCGAGCAGCAGGTGATCGCCTATCTCGAGGGGCTCGTCACCCCCGGCCGCCGGCCCATCGTCGCGGGCAACACCATCGGCATGGACCGCCGTTTCATCGCCAAGTACATGCCCGCGCTCGAGGAGCGCCTGCACTACCGCAGCATCGACGTCTCGACGATCAAGGAGCTCTCGCGGCAGTGGTACCCGGCCGCCTTCTACGGCGCGCCGGCGAAACGCGGCGGCCACCGCGCCCTCGCCGACATCGCCGAGTCGATCCAGGAGCTCGCCTACTTCCGCGGCACCGTCCTCGTCGCGGCCCCCGGGCCGGACAAGAAGGCCGCGGAGGCGCTCGCGCGCACGGTCGGCGAGACCTACGGGCCCCTCATCGACGGCCCGGCCCCGAGCGCCTGATCCGCCGGTGACACCCCGCCGCGCCTGGGGGCCGAGCCGCCACGAGCTCGCCCTCGTGGGCGTGACCGTGCTCTGGGGCGGCACCTTCCTCGTCATCCACACGGCGACGGACTTCGTCGGTCCCCTGTTCTTCGTCGGCGTGCGCTTCCTGGTCGCGGGCCTCATCGCGGCGGCGGTGTTCTGGCGCTGGCTGCGCGGCATCTCGTGGTTCGAGATCGGCGCGGGCGCCGCCATCGGCGCCGTGCTGGCGCTCGGCTACGGCATGCAGACCGCCGGCCTGCAGACGGTCGCGAGCAGCATGTCGGGCTTCATCACGGCGTTCTACGTGCCGCTCGTGCCGCTCATGCAGTGGCTCCTCCTGCGCCGGCGGCCGAGCGCCATGAGCCTCGTCGGCGTCGCCCTCGCCTTCGCGGGCCTCGTGCTGCTCGGCGACCCGGGGGCGGGCGGATTCCAGTTCGGCTTCGGGGAGTGGATCACCGCGGTGAGCGCGGTCGTCTTCGCGGGCGAGATCATCCTCATCAGCCTCTTCGCCGGGCGTGTCGAGTTCCGCCGGGTGACCGTCGTGCAGCTGCTGGTCGCGGGGATCCTCTCCTTCCTCGCGATGCCGGTCGCGGGCGAGTCGCTCCCGGCGCTCGACTGGCGCTGGCTGCTGCCGGCGGTAGGCCTGGGCGTCGCGAGCATGGTGATCCAGCTCACGATGAACTGGGCGCAGCGCGCGGTGTCGGCCGTCCGGGCGACCATCATCTACTCGGGCGAGCCCGTCTGGGCCGGCGTCTTCGGCTGGCTCGCCGGCGAGCGGCTGCCGTGGCCCGCCCTCGTGGGGGCCGCGCTCATCGTCGCGGGCGTGCTCGTGAGCGAGCTGAACCCGCGGCGGCAGGGCGACCCGGCGGCTCGCTAGGCCGGTTCGGGGTCGTCGCCGCGCGACCAGGCGATGGCGATGAGCTCGCGCAGCACGCCCTCGTCGACGTCCTCGAGGCGCTTCACGTAGACGCAGCCGGCGCCTTCGGTGTACTCGCCGAGCGCCGGCAGCCGTTCGGCCCCCGCTGGCAGATCCTTCAATCCGTAGAGCGAGAGCTGCGCTTTGCGCGGGGAGAAGCCCGTCTTCGGCCAGTCCCCGCGAGTCCTGGGGTTCGCAGGCGACACGTAGCGGTAGCTGCCGTAGCCGATGAGCGACGGCCCCCACATCACCGGGTCCGCCCCGGTGACCTCGCGGAATATCTCGGCGAGCCGCAGCCCGTCCTCCCGCCGCTTCGCAGGGGCGACGCCCCGGAGGAACTCGTCGACGCTCGCGTCGGTCGGCTGGGTCTTGATCTCCGCCATGGGGGACACGATACCCGCCGATCCGCCCGTGGCATACGATCGAGGCATGAAATTGAAAGGGATCTACTTCCTCGGCCTGGGGCTCGAGGCTCTCGGCGTCGCCGCCATCGTGTACGGGGTCGTCGCGGACATCCCCGTCCTGCTCGTCACCGGCATCGTCGGCGTCGTCATCGGCGCGATCCTGGTGGTCACCGGGGTCGTGCAGACGGCCAGGGAGCGGCGGGACGGCGGGGCTCCGCAGCGCCCTCAGGCCTGATGGGCATGGACGCGATCATCTCCCACTGATCGATTCTCAGTGGTACCCTGAAGGCATGAATACCACATTCGCCACCTCTCTGGGAGATCGAGGCCGACTCGTGGTGCCCGCCGAGTTGCGCGTGCGGCAGCAGTGGGACCAGGGGACGCCGCTGCTCTTCATCGAAACCGATCGCGGCGTGGTGCTGACCACTCGCGAGCAGGCCAAGAAACTGCTGCGCGAGCAGTTGACGGGCCCGAGCCTCGTCGACGAGCTCGTCGCCGACCGTCGCGAGGCCGCGCACCGAGACGACACCGCATGATTCTCGACGCGTCGGCGATCCTCGCCTTCCTCCAGGGCGAGCCGGGGAGCGAACGCGTCGAGTCCGCCCTCCCGGAGGGGATCGTCGGCGCCGCGAACTGGTCCGAAGTCGCGCAGAAGGTCGCCGGGCGGGGCGCTGACTGGGCGATCGCGCGCGCCCTCCTCCTGAGCTACGGTCTGCAGATCGAGGCCGTCACGGCCGAAGACGCGGAATACGCGGCGAGCCTGTGGAGTCCCGGTTCGGGGCTCTCGCTCGCCGATCGGCTCTGCCTCGCGCTCGCCGCGCGCTCGGGCCGACATGCGCTCACGGCGGATCGCGCGTGGGGAGAGTCCGAGAACATCGAACAGCTCCGCTGACCCTCGCCCGGAGATCGCTCAGAAGTCATTGAGCTTCTCCGTGCCGGCCGGGATCACGCCGTCGCCGGAGAGCGACTCCCCCAGCCGCTTCAGCGCCGTGAGCGCGACGTTCTGCGGCATCGGGCCGTAGGAGATGCGCGCGACCCCGAGGCGCTCGTACTCCACGGCCGACAGCGCCCCGGGCAGGCCGATCACGCTCACCTTGCGCTCGCCGATGCCGGCGACCAGCTCGCGCGTCTCGGCGTCGCTCAGCACGCCGGGGACGAAGACGCACTGGGCACCGGCCGCGATGTAGGCCCGGCCGCGCTCGATGGCGTCGGCGATCGACGCCTCGCGCGAACGGTCGCCGCCCTTGATCATCGCGTCGGTGCGGGCGTTCAGCACGAAGGGGACGCCCTCCCGCTCGCCCGCGCGCAGCGCGGCCTCCATGACGGACACCGACTCGGCGAGCGGCCGCAGCCGGTCCTCGATGTTCGCGCCGCAGACGCCGACTCCGATCGCGCGGCGCACGGTCTCCCCCGCGTCCCCGAAGCCGCCGTCGAGGTCGGCGGTCACGGGCAGCCGCGTGACGGCCGCGATCCGCCCGATCGCCGCGAGCATGGTGTCGAGCGGGATCCGCTCGCCGTCGGGGTAGCCGTGGCTCGCGGCGATCCCGTGCCCCGCGGTCGCGATGGCGCGGGCGTCCGGCAGCTCGGAGACCACCTTCGCGCTCACCGCGTCCCAGACGTTCACGACGCGGAGGATCTCGGGGGCGTCGTAGAGGGCGGCGAGTTCGCGGGCGTCGTCCGCCGGGTCGTGGATCGCGGGGCTCAGGGCGGTGGGGGTGTCGATGTCGTCGGCCATGACGGCACTCTACGCTCCTCGCACCCCCGCCGCAGCCCCTGGACAGGGCGGAGCCGGGCTGGTACCGCTTCAGTCCCGGCCGATCCGGATCAGCAGCGCGTCGCGCACGAACTCCGCACCGGCGGCGCCGCCGTAGTTCGCCGCGAAGCGCGCGTCCGAGACGTACATCTCGGCGAGCCCCGCCACGTAGCCCTCGAGATCTCCGCCCGGCTCCGCCGCGGGAGTGCCGGGAATGCCCCGCAGCCACTCGATGTGCCGGTCCGCGAGCCGCTGCGCCTCGGGCGAGCCGGGGTCGGCGCCCGGCGCCTCCGCGGCGGCGATCCAGTCGCCGCCGAGCTGCTGCGCACGGACGCCCCACGCCTCGCGCTCCCGCTCATCCAGCCCCCTCCACCAGGCGTCGGAGCGCGCGTAGGCGTCCTTCCCCCAGCGCTCCTCGACCTCGTCCCGGTACCGGGTGTGGTCGAATCCGTCGAACATGGTCTCGGCCATGAGCCTCTCCTCTCCTCTCAGCGCACCGATGGTGCGCTCGACCGCGGCGACCTGCCGCCCCAGTCGTTCCTGCTCCTGCCGCAGCAGCGACAGGTGGGTCGTCAGCGCGGACTCCTCGTCCCGCTGCTCGTCGAGCACCTCGGCGATCTGCGCCAGCCCGAGACCGAGCTCGCGCAGCAGCAGCACCCGCTGCAGGCGGACGAGCGCGCGCTCGTCGTAGTACCGGTAGCCGTTCGCGCCGACACGGCTGGGCGGCACGAGGCCCAGGCGGTCGTAGTGGCGCAGGGTCCGGCTCGTCGTACCCGCGAGCCGGGCGATCTGCTGAATCGAGTGCTCCATGCACGCCACTGTAGAACTTGACGTCGCGTCAATGTCAAGCGAATCCGTCGACTCGGCCCGACACATGCCATGATTGACATATAGCTGGATGCTGTTCGTCGGACCTCGACCGTCGTGCGGGCTACAGCGACCTTGGGGAGAGGGATCGTGGTCAGACGCACGGACGCGATGAAGCGGGGCAGCTTCTTCGCCGCGCCCTTCGCCGTATTCGCCCTCTGCGTCATCGGCTACGGGATCTTCCAGCTGGTCGAGTCGAGGCCGGAGTCGTGGACGCTCGTGCTCACCGTCATCGCGGGCGTGACCATCTGCGGCTCGTTCCAGATCCATGTCGGGCGGACCCCGGGCTTCCCCCTCGTCGGCGTCGCCATCACGATGCTCGCGATCCCCCCGCTCGAGACCTCTCCGTTCCACGGGGTCTGCGTCTGGGCGATCGGCGTCGCGATCTCCCAGGCGAGCATGAACCGCAACCTGTTCCACTCCCTGTACATCACGGGCCTGAGCTCGGTCGCGGCCTTCGCCTTCGTGTCGGTGCAGGCCGGCCTCACCGGCCTCGGCCTCTGGCTGCTGCCGAGCCTCCTCGTCGCGACCGTCGCCTACTACGCCGTGTTCCTGCTCGGCGAGCTCCTCCATCGGTGGATCTACACGGAGCCCCGGCGGGGCCTCGGATTCTCCGCGCTCAGCTACTCCCGGGTCGGCCTCGTCATCCTCGTCGTGGGAGCCACCGCCGCCGTCATGAGCTACGCGGACTCCTGGGTCGTCCCCTGGCTGGAGCAGGACCCCGAGGCCGATCTCGCCCCGTTCATCGTGCTGCTCGCCGCGTCGCTCTTCTACGTGCTCGCCCAGCGCACACGATACGCGAACACGGAGGATCGCCTGAGCGCGGTCGTGGACGCGGCCGTCGAGCTGCCCCGGGAGACGGGCGACGGACTCGCCGTCACCCTGCAGCGCCGGGCGCAGTCGGTCGTGCGGGCAGGCGAGGTGGAGCTCCGCGACAGCCCGCCGGAGCGGGACGAGATCGGCGCGGTGGTGAATCTCGATCTGGGCCGGAACCGGTACCTGATCGCGTCGCGGCCGGTCGGCGGGGCGCCGTTCTCGCGGGAGGACGAGCGGGCGCTCTCGATCCTCGCGCACGTCGCGAGCGAGGCCGCGCGCATCCAGTACGAGGTGAACATCCTCGAGCGGCGCGCGAACAGCGACGCCCTCACCGGCCTGCCCAACTACGGGGCGTTCCAGAAGGCGCTCGCCACGGCGAACGAGAACCGCCCGTACCACGAGGGCATCGCGCTGCTCTTCATCGACCTCGACAACTTCAAGAAGCTCAACGACAACTTCGGGCACCGCACCGGCGACCAGCTGCTGCGGGCCATCGCGGAGCGCCTGCAGAACGCCGTGGGCGGCGGGGACTTCGTGTCGCGCGTCGGCGGCGACGAGTTCGTGGTCATCCTCTCGGGGCTCATCTCGCTCGAGCAGGCGAGGGAATCGGCCGATCGGATCATCGAGACCGTGAGCCAGCCGCTCACGATCGAGGGGCACAGCCTGCGGCCCGCGGTGAGCGCGGGCCTCGCATTCTCGAGCCATCGGGAGCTCGACGCGCAGACCCTGGTGGAGGACGCCGATCGCACGATGCTGCAGGCGAAGCGCTCCCGCCGTCAGGGCGAGGTCCCGGAGCACAGCAGCGTGAGCATCTCCTCGCACCGCTCGACCCGCACGAACGACATCGTCGCGCGGGCGATCCGCGAGAACCGGCTGGCGCTCGCCTACCAGCCGATCGTGCGCATCGACGAGAACCGGATCTGGGGCTTCGAGGCACTCGTCCGCTACACCGACCCCGAGCTCGGCCCCATCTCGCCTCCCTCGCTCGTGGCGAGGGCCAAGAGCCTCGGCCTCATGAACGAGCTGACCCGGCAGGTCGTCTCGAAGGCCGTCGATGCGGCGGAGGAGTTCCACCGCCTCGAGCCGGACATCGGGTGCATGACCGTGAACCTCGAACTCGGGCAGATCAGCGAGGCCGAGCTCGGGCCCTTCATCCGCGAGACCGCCGCCGCGCATCCCGCGATCTCGCTCTGCATCGAGCTCAACGAGCGCTCCCTGCGCTCGGTCACCGACACCCTGCGCCAGGAGGCCGAGGCGATGCAGGACGCCGGCGTCCTCATCGCGCTCGACGACTACGGCTCGGACGACTCCTCGATGGGGGCGCTGGTGCACTTCCCCATGAACATCCTCAAGCTCGACAAGAGCCTCATCGACAACCTCGACGACGTGCGGCAGCGGGAGGTGCTCAAGGCGCTGCAGGGCTTCGGCGACAACCTGAACTACACGATGGTCGTCGAGGGCATCGAGACGCCGACCATGGCCGATGTCATGCTCGACCTCGGCGTGCGCTGCGCGCAGGGGTACTACTTCGGCAGGCCGCTCTCGTTCACCCACACCGTGGACCGCCTGCGCAACTGGGGCGCCCGCGCGGTCGTGCAGCCGTAGCGGGCTACTGCTGCGGCGTCACGTCGACGCCGGTGCTGAGCCGGGAGATCGCCTCGTCCGGGACGAAGGCGGGGTCGGGCTCGACGAAGGCCTCGACCACTCCCATGAACGCGAGGGAGGCCACCGACCAGGCGTCCGTGCCGTTCTCGACCGGGATGTCGAAGTGCGCCTCGACGAGGGCGGGAACGGTGGCGCGCACGATTCCGAGGCCCTCGATGACGGATGCGGCGGCCACGACGAACGGCTGGTAGTCGCCCTTGAACTCGGGCTTCAGACGGTAGCCGATCGTCGGCAGCACGTTGCGGTAGAAGCCCTCCATGGTCTCGACAAAGGCGAGCTCGCTCGCACGCAGCGCATCGATGACACGGGTGCGGGCCTCGCCCTCCGGCCACGACAGGATGGTCGTGGAGAGCGCGGCGTAGGTGCGCCACTTGGCCGAGGCCGTGACGACGTCGAAGTTGTACTCGGCGGCGGTGCGGATGACGTCGACGAGCACCCGACGGCGTCCCTCGAGCGAGCGGAGGTCGTCGATGCGCATGCTGAGGTACTGCCACGTCGTCAGCAGCGTCTGGGTGTCCGCCCGGTCGATCTGCGCCTGATTCGCCAATTCGCAGAAGAGATCGGTGAGGAAGTCCTCCGGCGAGGCCCAGACCTTGGCGAACTGCTTGGTGCTCACCCCCGCCTCGGCGCAGAGCTGATCGACGAGCGCCGCGCTGATGCCGAGGGAGAGCCCGACGGTCTCGACGTACTGGGTCGCGCAGCGCAGCACCCTGTCGCGCACATCATCGAGATCCGACCCGCGTCGCAGGCCGTTTCCCCGGCTCCAGTTGTCTCCCGGCACAGTCACCCCCATCGCATGGTCATAGTTATTATCATGCTATCAATTCACCTCCGGTGGATCGCAGTATTTTCGAGAACTTCGGCATGGCATCCGCAGCCGCTCACGCCCGACTCGCCGCGCGCCTCCGGAGATCCGGCTGTTCCGGGAGGAAGTGGTGCACAATGGGCATGAAGGAGCCGCTCCGGCTCACGGTCCAGGGGGAGTCATGAATCATCCGCGGCAGTCGATGCATTGCGGCGCGTACGAAGGCCTCTGCGTTGTCTCGTCTTGATCGCACGATCTCGAATCACGAGGTGATCCCCGTGGTCGACTCGCAGGTGTTCTCCCGGGATCCCACGGCCCGGCTCGCCTGCGGTCTGCTGGCCGTCAACGGGACGGCGCTGCCCGGCCTCGATGCGGAGTACGCAGCCCACTTCCAGCTGCGCCGCAAGGTCTACGTCGATCAGACCGGCCAGCTCGCCGAGAGCGAGCTCCAGGACGACGGCACGGATCGCGACGCCGACGACGCGCGCTCGGTCACCTTCGGCGTGTTCGAGAACCACCGCGACGGGGTGCGGGTGCTCGGGGTGTCCCGGCTGATCCTGCGCGGCGAGGATCGACCGCTGCCGATCGAGGAGTTCTGCCCCGACGTCTTCTCCCCCGGCGAGCTCACGGCGCGCTGCGTCGAGGTCTCGCGCGTGATCGCGCGCCATGAGAGCGCCCCGATGCAGGATGTGGTGCAGTGGCACCTCTTCGCCCTCATGCTCGCGTACATCGCGAACCACGGGCTGGAGCGCACCTTCGCGATCATCGAGCCCTGGCTCGAGCGGCACCTGAAGGGCGTCATCGCGATCGACCGCATCGGCGAGCCGAGGTACGTCGAGCACTACCTCGACGTCAACCTGCCCATCGAGATCGACATTCCGGCCTCCGCGGAGCGCGTGGACGACCGCAACAGCGGCTTCATCGATCGCTATCGGGCCACCGAGCCCGCGATGAGCTATTTCGGAACCGTATCGAGGGGCTCGTACCGCGAGCGTGCGGCCTGATGGCCAGGACCGTCTCCTCACCGGAGTACTCCCGGAACTACGGGTTCTGGAGCGAGGACGAGCAGCGGGCGCTCCTCGCCGCCCGGGTCGCGATCGCCGGCGTGGGCGGGGACGGCTTCCAGCTCGGTCTCAAGCTCGCGAGGATGGGGGTCGCACGGTTCAGCATCGCCGACCCCGAGGTGTTCGAGCCCGAGAACGTCAACCGGGTCGAGGGTGCGGCGCAGTCGTCGCTCGGCCGGAACAAGGCCGACGTGTTCCGGGAGCGGGTGCTCGACATCAATCCCGAGGCCGAGGTCGAGACCTTCCTCGCGGGCGTCGATCAGGACAATGTCGAGCCGTTCATGCACCGGGCCTCGCTCGTGCTCGACGAGTCGGAGCTGACGAGGCCCGAGATCGGCACGCTCGTCGCGCGGCAGGCCAGGGCGCAGCGGATCCCCGACCTCCTCGTCATGAACGTCGGCTTCGCGGCCCAGGTCACCTCCTTCGCGCCCGAGTCGTCATGGACCTTCGAGCGCTTCATGGGCTTCGCCCCGGAGACCCCGCTCGACGAGATCGCCGAGGCCGGCGTGGATCTCACGCGATGCCTGCCCTACATCCCCGCGTACACCGACCTGCGCTCGCTGCAGGCCGTGCTGGGCGAGAACGGCGCGCCGCCCGCCGCGCTCCCCTCGATCTCGATCGGCGTCGACATCGCCTCGGGCATCGGCTGCGCCCAGGCCTTCCTGCACCTGACGTCGGGGGTCGCCAATCGCCGCCGCTCCCCCGTGTTCGCCCCCCGCGTGGCCTACACCGACGCGTACCGCCTGCGCACCCGCATCCTGCGCGCCGGCCGGCCCTCCCACCTGCGCCACCTGCTGCACGCGGCGGCCCGGCAGAAGCTCGGCCGCAATCCCCTCGGCAGCTACACGCTCGCCGACATCGCGAGCCGCCGGTCCTGAGACGACGGCGCTGAGACGGCGGTGCCGTCGCGGATCTTCCTACCGCAGCAGCCCCTTCTCGCGGGCGGCCGCCACCGCCGCGGTGCGAGAGGAGACGCCGAGCTTCGTGTAGACGTGCACGAGATGGGACTTCACCGTGGCGTCGCTGATATGCAGGCGCGATCCGATCCCGCTGTTCGAGGCTCCGTCGGCGACGAGGCGGAGCACCTCGATCTCCCGGCCGCTGAGACCGGGCTGCGGGGAGCGCATCCGTGCGAGCAGGCGACCCGCGATCGCCGGCGCGAGAGCGGTCTCACCGGAGGCGGCGGCGCGGATCGCGGCGATGAGCTCCTCGGGCGGGGCGTCTTTGAGTAGATAGCCGCTGGCCCCCGCCTCGACCGCGCCGAGGATGTCGCCGTCGGTGTCGTAGTTCGTGAGCACCAGGACCGCGGGAGGTTCGGCCAGCGCCCGGATGCGAGAGCTCGCATCGGCTCCCGTCTCGTCCGTGCCGAACTGCAGATCCATCAGAACCACATCCGGCGAGAGCTCGGCGGCGAGGGAAACCGCGTCGCCGGGGGTCGCCGCTTCGCCGACGACATCGATATCGGGGTCTCCCGAGAGCATCGCGCGCAGCCCCGCGCGCACGACGGGATGGTCGTCGGCGAGCACGATCCGGATCACGACTGCGCCCCGGTTGCGGCCGGTCGGGGCAGCCGTGCTCTGACGGTGGTGCCCCGCCCCGGCGCCGAAGCGACCTCGAGCGCGCCGTCGAGCTGATCGACGCGTTCCCGCATGGCCTGCAGACCGAACGAGTCCGCCTCGTGCGAGTCGGCGACCGCGGTGTCCAGGTCGAAGCCGCGTCCGTCATCGCGCACGGTCAGCGTCACCGACTCCTCGGTCGCCGAGAGATCGATCGCGACACGGGAGGCGTGCGCGTGGCGGACGGCGTTGGAGAGCGCCCCCTGGGCGATCCGCAGCAACGCGGTCTGGGTGCCCATCGGCAGGTCGAGGTCTCCTGCGGTGACGTCGACCGGGATCGAGGTGCGTCTCGCCTGTTCCAGCCCGAGCCTGCGCAGCGCGGGCGCCAGCCCGTCCTCCAGAGGCCCCGGAGTGAGCTGGCGGATGATCTGCCGGGTCTCGGCCAGACTGTCGGCCGCAGTCTCGCGGGCCAGCCGCACATGGCCCGCGGCGGATTCGGGGAGGTCCCGCTCGGCGGCGCGCAACAGCATCTGGATGCTGGACAGCCCCTGTGCCACGGTGTCGTGGATCTCTCGAGCGAGCCTGGCCCGCTCCGCCAGGGCCCCCTGCTCCCGCTCGGTCTCGGCGAGCTGCCGTCGGGTGCGGATCAACTCGGCGAGCAGCCGCTCGCGCTCCTCGGCCTCTCGCGTGAGCGCGCGGTAGGCCAGCCCGATCAGCAGTGCGACACCGGCTCCGACGAGCGGGCCGATCACCCCGCCGACGTTGAACCCCAGGTGCAGGCCGAGAGCGCAGATCGCGAAACCGGTCGCGATCACGATCGCGACCACGCCGCCGGCACCGGGCAGAAGGTGGAGGTAGAGGAAGAACAGCGGAAAGACGAGATAGGCCCCCTCCGGGCTCAGCCAGGTGAGCACGGCCCACAGCAGGGTGAGCGCCGCCACCCAGGCGACCGCGGATCCGCGCTGCGGGATCCTCGTCTCGCCGTTCCGGCGGGCGACCCAAGCGCCGGTCAGATAGACCGCGACGAAGGCGATCCCTGCGATCAGCGTCCAGATCGCGACGGGCGACGAGACAAGGAACGCGCGCGCGACTGCGAAGCCCGTGAGCCCGATGAGCAGGGCGTGCAGGCCGAGGCGGAGGCCGGTGAACACCGGGGCGAGGGTCGAGTGCGACATAGCCGTTCAAGCCTATGCGAGGGCCTTCGGGCATCCATCAACCGAAAGTTCGATGCCGATTCCGACGATTCAGACGATGCCCGATCGCGCGCGCACGACGAGGGTGGAAGGGCGGCTCGCGCAGGGTGCGCCGGCGGAAAGGTCTGCATCGTGTTCGTCGCCTGGAGAGAGCTGCGGTTCGCCCGCGGCCGGTTCCTCCTCATCGGGGCGGTCGTCGCCCTCATCACACTGCTCGTCGGCTTCCTCGCGGGGCTCACCGGGGGCCTCGCCGCGCAGAACGTCTCGGCGGTGCTGCAGCTGCCGGGCGACCGGCTCGTGCTGCAGCAACCCGAGAACGGAGCCGCCGGCTTCGCGACCTCCTCCCTCGACCGGGACGTCGTGCGGGCATGGGAGCAGGCCGACGGCGCGGAGCGGGTGACCCCGATCGGGATCGCCCAGTCGCGCGCCTCGCTCGCGGGCGTCGGCGAGCCCGCCGGGGTCGCGCTGTTCGGGCTGCCCGAGCGCACCGCGGAAGACGAGGATCCGCTGCTCGGCTTCGCCCCGTCCTCGGACGCCGAGATCGGACTCTCCGAGGGCGCCGCGCAGGCGCTCGGCGCGGCGGTCGGCGACACGATCGCGATCACCGGCGCCGACTTCACCGTGGCCGCCATCGGCGGAGACCTCTGGTACAGCCATACGCCGGTCGTCGCCATGACCCCGGCGGCATGGAGCGAGGCGAGCGCGCGCATCGGCGGCACCGGCGAGGCCACCGTGCTCGCAGTGACCGGCTCCCCGGACTGGGAAGCCGTGGCGGGCCGAACCGGCACGGTCGCCGAGACGCCGCTGTCGAGTCTCATGGCGCTCGAGGCGTTCAAATCCGAGATCGGGTCGCTGGGCCTCATGATCGCGATGCTGTTCGGCATCTCGGCGCTCGTCGTCGGGGCATTCTTCACCGTATGGACCATGCAACGCGCCGGTGACATCGCGGTCCTGAAGGCTCTCGGCGGCACCACCGGATCGCTCGTGCGCGACTCCCTCGGCCAGGCGCTCGTCGTGCTCGCCGCCGGCATCGGCGCGGGCCTGATCGCGGTCGTCGGGCTCGGTGCGCTCGCGGGCCGGGCGCTGCCCTTCACGATCAGTCCGCTCACGACCCTCGCCCCGGCCGCCATCATGGCGGTCCTGGGGCTCGCCGGCGCGGCGTTCGCGCTGCGCTCCGTCACCAAGGCCGATCCCCTCACCGCGCTCGGGAGCAATCGATGATCGAACTGCAGAACGTCACCCTCACCTTTCCCGACGGCGAGAGCCGCATCACCGCCGTCGACCACGTCACCCTCCGCGGCGACAACGGCAGCGTCACCGGCATCACGGGGCCCTCCGGCTCGGGAAAATCCAGCATCCTCGCCATCGCCGCAACCCTGATCCGCCCCGATTCCGGCGGCGTGCTCATCGGCGACGGCACCGCGGTCATCGACGCTGCGCAGCTCTCGAGGAGCGAGGCCGCCGAACTGCGTCGCGAGCGGATCGGCATCGTCTTCCAGCAGTCCAACCTGTTGCCCGCGCTCACCGCCCGAGAGCAGCTGCAGGTCATGGCGAGGCTCGGTGGCGGAAGCAGGCGAACGCGGCGGGCGAGGATCGACGGGCGCATCGAGGAGCTCCTCGACGCGGTCGGGCTCGCCGCGCACGCCGACAAGCGTCCCCATCAGCTCTCCGGCGGACAGCGTCAGCGCATCGCCATCGCCCGCGGCCTCGTCCACGAACCCGAAGTGCTCCTCGTCGACGAACCCACCAGCGCCCTCGATCGAGAACGCGGCGCCGAGATCATGCGGCTCATCTCACGGCTCACCCGCGAACGCGACACCGCCACACTGCTCGTCACGCACGATCTCGTGCACCGCGACAGCCTCGACGAGCTCCTCACCGTGATCGACGGGAGGGTCTCCGGCTCGACGGTCGCCGCTTGAAGCGGGACTCCCGGAGACCGCTTCGGCCGGTAACCCGGTAACCCTCCCGTGAGACGCCCGAGTGCAGAAAACCCCCGCGCGAGCGGGGGTTTTCACACGAGGGTCCCTGCGTAGACAGTTTTCAAACCCCGGACCCGCACTAGAAACGTTGATATCACGCTGGAAACGAGGGGGATACCGGGTGTCTCAGCGGGTCGATAACACCCCGATTCGGGACGCTCGAGGGCCCTGTGTCAGGAGGATTGGGAAACCTCAAGCCTTTCTCACCCCCTCTGAAGCAGACCGGCTCGTCGATGATTACCTCGCTGGTCTCAGCGTCGGCTATCTCGCTCAGAAGTATGGTGTGCACTGTTTAGCCGATGGTTCGGAAAGCGCCTGTGTGAGGATCGGAAAGCGTGGGCGCGACGGTCGGAAAGCGTGCCGCCGCGCCCGAGCGCCTATCCGGTGTGAGTATCTTCCGCGTTCTCGGCCGCGGTGTGGCGGCGCATGTTGGGGCCGGCCAGTTGCACGATCTCGGCATTGGAAATGATCCGGTTCAGGATGGATTCGGCGATGACGGCGTCGTGGAGCGATTTGTACCAGTCTTCGGGATCGAACTGGCTGGTCACCGCGGTGGAGCCTCTGCCTTCGCGTGCGGCGAGGATGTTGAGAAGCTCGGCCGCGGTCTCGCTGGTGATCGGCGTCGTGAGGAAGTCGTCGAGCACGAGCAGGTCGCAGGAGTGCAATTCATTCAGGAATCGGAGCCGTGCGGGGTCTGTGTGATGGTGGACGGCGAGCTGGTTGGCGAGGTCGTCGAGCCGGTAGTACCGGGCGGTGTAGTCGCGTCGGCAGGCGGCGTGCACGAGCGCTTGCGCGAGGTAGGACTTGCCCACGCTGGAGGACCCCAGGACGACGAGATTCGTGGTGCGGTCGATCCAGTGGCATGCGGCGAGACGGGCCACGACCTCACGGTTCAGGCTGCGGCCTTCGAGGTAGCGGATGTCTTCGACGCAGGCGGCCGGGTTCGGGGTGCGGGACGCCTTCAACAGCTTCATCATGCGCCGCTCGCCCCTGGCTGTGGTCTCTTGCTCGAGGGCGTGGCGGATCTTCTGCGAGAACGTCCATTCATCGAAGGTGGGGTCGTTGGCGATGTCGATGACGGCTTCTCCGAACGCGGTCATCCGCAACCGGGTGAACAGGGGCATGTCATCGATGGTGAGGTGTTGGTCACGCATCATCACCCTCGATTCCCTGGTCGCGGCCGATGAGGTTGTCGAGGCTGAACGCGCTGATTCCGGCCAGGTGAGCACGGCTGGTATCCCGCCCGGCGGGTGGGCGCGACGACGGCGGAGTATCCGCTCTGGCCCAGGCCTCTGGGTCTGTGGTGGGTCTGGCGTTCTGCTCGGCGCGGATCGCCGCGATGGCATGCTTCACGGCGGTGTAGCTGATCTGCCGGTGGGGGTCACCGTCCGTGAGCCTTCGGCAGGCGAGCTCGAGGAGCCCACGGTTCCCGCGCTTTCCGAGGTCGAGGATATTCATGCAGGAGCGGAACCCCTGCGCCTCGATCGTCTTCGAGTCCAGCAGGCGGGTCAGGGCTGTCACGGTTCCCGGGCCTGCTTTCGCGGCTTGGCGGAGGAAGTAGGCGCGGGTCCAGAGCCCTGCCTGATCTTCAAGGTAGGCGGGCGCATGCCCAGGGTCGGTGACGTAGCGATTGCGATGCCTGCCGCGCTGGTGGGTGGCGATCACTTCCCCGTCGGCGAGGACGTCGAGTGTGTCACCGACGATCCGCACGTCCACGCCGAGACCGGCGAACGCGTACGGAACGGAGTACTTGATGGTGTCGATCTGGATATGCCAGTCGCGATGCACCTTCGCTTTCCGCCACGACACCGGCTCCCACCGCTGTTCGGGCAGCTCGAGCAGCGCCGGCTTCTCGTGCTCGGCGAACCACTCCCAGCGCGATCGCTGATCCCCGCGGAACGGGGTTCGGTGGTTGATCCATTCCACCCGCTCGGCGATCGCTTCGTTCAGGTCGTCGAGCGAGGCGAACGAGCGGTCGGCGAGGTAGTGGATGACCCAGTTCGTGACGACCTTCACGCCGGATTCGACGTGGCCCTTGTCTCTGGGGGCCGCGGATCTGGTCGGGACCGCAGCGGTCCGGTAATGCTCAAGGAACCCACTGTAGGAGGAGTTCACGTCCCGGGCCCGTTCGCTCTTGCTGATCTGGTTCGACGCCGTCGATGCGTTATCGGGCACCACCAGCAGCGTGACGCCGTCGATGTATTCAAACGCTCGCCGGTGCGCATCAGCCCAGGCAGGGAACTTCTCATCCAGGCACCCGTACGCGAACACGAGCCCGGAGTAGGGCAGCGACGCCACGAACACCGACACCGCAGACACCTCACCGGAGATCGGGTCGACGATCTGCATCCGAGTGCCCGCCCAGTCGACCTGCATCGTATGCCCGGGGACGTGCTGGATCGGGGCGGTGAGATCATTGACTCGCACGTGCTCAGCGACGATCTGGCAGAACCGTTCATACCCATAGTGGCCGCGGCCATCGGCAGCATCGACGTGCAGATACTGCGCCCACAACACCTTCAGCGGAGGCTTGTTCCGCCCCAGCCTCGCAGCGACCACCTTGTCGATATCGACCGGCACGAACTCGCCGGTCACGCTCTTGCGCCCGTCAGAGAACAACCCGTCAACGTCTTCGCGTGAGAGCGCGTCGACCTGGCTGACAGCCGTCAACTGGTGTTCGTCGAGCACACGACGGACCTTCGCGATCGTACGCTGCGAGCACCCCTGCCTGGCAGCGATCTCGCGATACGGGACCTTGTCCAGCACAAGCCGCATCAACTGGCGGTAATCGGTCATGAAGAATCATTCCTCCCACCCCACGAACACTCGTCGAAGGGTTGAGAGTCATCATCGAGCAGCCACACGCGCTACCCGATGCTTACACGCACGCTTTCCGATCTCTACACAGGCGCTTTCCGAAGCGTCGTCCTAACAGTGCACCGCGCGACAGTCTCGAAGCACCTCACTCGGCAGGAAGTCGTGCGCCGTCAGCATGGGCTTACGATCGACGAGGCCGCTGAAGCAGTGAAGCTGCACGGCGGCGGCATCTCGATGCGCGCTATCTCACGCACTCTCGGTGTCGACCGTAAGCAGGTTCGCATCTCCTTAGTCGCAGCTGGTGCACTCGTCGATCAAGCCTCGACCATGAGAATTTAAACGAAGCCTTCCTCGACAAGCACACAACCGCTCTCGGTAATGACATGGGCCTGGCCTGAACCGTCAACGACTCGGCTCCAACTCTCAACCAGCAATCGACCCTTGAATATCGACATCGAGAAGCCGCCGTACATACCTGGATAACCAAAGTACAGATTGTCCAATGTCTCCAACGCGATGATCTCGGAAGGGATTGGCCGAATCTTTACGGGCTCCAAAGACTCGGTACGTTCCTGAATCAGTTCAGATAGGTGCTTGTCCCATGCAGCAAACTTTCGCAACTGGTTGTCGCTCAGATCACGCACGGTCAGAGCATCAGCAAGATGCTGATGATTGCGTTTCAAAGCAATAACGATTGGACGATCGCCTTCAGCGTTCCGTAACGAACGCCATGCTCCGCGGCGGATGAGTTCATCCACGACCTCCGATGAGGCGCCGAGCCAAGCTGCCTGGTGAAGTGGTGTGAACCAAGAGTCACCAGCGATTCTCCATTGATTTACGCTCAGAGATCGCTCTCGATCAAGAAGACGAAATACCGCCTCCCAATTGCCGACTTTGGCAACGTCCGCAAGACGGTTGATGTTGTCGACGCGACTCTCCCTGAGAAGTCCCGCCTCTATCACGCCTGGCCAATCAACTTCCAACTGCCACCCTACGCTCGACATTCGGACGGTGTAACCAGAACTACTGCTGCCGGATCTACATCACTTGCCGTTGCAAGAGTCGGCAACTCGGCAGAATCAAGACCAGCAAGTTCAAGTGCTGCCTGTCCAGCTAAGTGAGCCGAACGCACAGACGGGTCTGCTGCATGAGTTGGTGACTGACCTGACCTACAGTTTGGTTTCCACTCAGGGTAGCTAGTCGATGGCCTTCATGAAAGGCTCACCCACATGCCACGCCCCTACCCACCAGAGTTCCGTGAACGTGCGATCGCGCTCGTCCGCGATGGCCGACCGGTCAAGCAAACCGCCGCCGATCTCGGCATCCACGAGGTCACCCTCCATTCCTGGCTCCGTCAAGACGATATCGATAACGGTCGCCGTAAAGGCAGATCTACCAGCGAAGACGCTGAGCTGCGAGCGGCACGAGGCCGAATCAGGCAGCTTGTGCAAGAGCTAGAGATCGTGAAACGAGCCTCAAAATGGCTCTCTGAGGAGGAACGCGTTAACCCAAAAGGGCTCACCCGGTGATCGACCGTCTCGTCGACGCCGGGGCACCCGTCGAGACCTGCTGCCGACTCCTGGGCGTCTCCAGACAGGGCTACTACCGCTACCGCAGACGCCCCACGAGTGCTACGCAGATGCGCAGGCAATGGCTCACTGGTTTGATTCGAGAAATCCACACTGCCTCGCGCGGAACCTATGGATACCGGCGCATCCATGCCGAGCTCACCATCGGGATGGCGATCCCCTGTTCGAGTCGACTGATCTCAGTGCTGATGACCAAGAGTGGAATGTACGGACTCCCTGGTCCGACTCGAGTGAAACGGTTGAAAGGGGTGGCTACTGCTGATGATCTCGTGCATCGCAAGTTCCACCGGCTGTCGCCGAACGAGCTCTGGGTGACGGATATTACGGAGCATCCGACGCGGGAAGGAAAGGTGTTCTGTGCGGCAGTGCTTGACGCATGCAGCCGGAAGATCGTTGGCTGGGCGATCGATTCCAAGCAGGATTCAACACTCGTGGTGAATGCCCTCGATATGGCGCTCCGCGCGAGAGCACCATCCCCAGGCGGCATCGTCCACGCTGACCACGGGGTCCAGTTCACGTCATGGGCGTTCACCCAGAAGATTCGTTCTGCAGGACTTCTGTCATCGTTCGGGAACGTCGGTGACGCGCTTGATTGTCAGTCTGTTTCTACCTGATCTCGCAAGGATTGGGGAGTCCCGGTCGGAGTGGTCTGGTGAAGCGCTCTGGGTTTGTTGGAGGCTCCTGATCTTGGAAACGAGGATGGAGTTATGCCGAAGGAACAGAGTGTGGGGAAGCCGACGACGCGTCGCTACTCGGTCGAGGAGAAGGCTGCCGCGGTGCGGATGGTGAGGACGCTGCGCGCCGAGCTCGGCGTCACGCAGGGGACCGTGCAGCGTGTCGCGACGCAACTTGGTTATGGGGTCGAGTCCGTGCGGACGTGGGTGAAGCAGGCCGATTTCGACGATGGCGTCACCACCGGCGTGAGTACTGCCGAGGCGCAACGAGTGAAGGAGCTCGAGCAGGAGAACCGGGAGCTTCGCCGCGCCAACGAGGGGTTGAAGAGGGCGGCGTCTTTCTTCGGGGCGGAACTCGACCGCCACTACCGGAAGTAGTCGCGTTCATCGACGCGAACAAGGACGACGTCGTGGACGGTCGCCGGCTCGGGGTCGAGTTCATCTGCAGACTGCTGCAGGTGGCTCCGAGCAGCTACTACGCCGTAAAGACGCGCGCACCCTCGGCGCGGACGCTGCGGGACGAGGAACTGATCCCGCAGCTCGTCGAGCTCTGGGAGGCCAACTACCGGGTCTACGGGATCCGCAAGCTCTGGAAAGCGGCCAGCCGGGCGGGGATCACGATCGGCCGTGATCAAACCGCGAGGCTAATGCGCGCCGCCGGGATCGAGGGAGCGAGGCGGTCGAAGCGAGTGAAGACCACCCGGCCGGATCCTTCGTCGGCGCGGCACCCGGATCTGGTGAAACGGGAGTTCACCGCGACCGCCCCGAACCGGCTTTGGGTCACAGATCTGACGTTCGTGCCGACCTGGGCCGGGGTCGCGTACGTGTGCTTCATCGTCGACGCGTTCAGTCGGATGATCGTCGGGTGGAGGTGCGCGTCGCACATGCGTACCGAGATGGTCCTCGACGCAATCGAGATGGCCCGCTGGTCGCGTGGCGCCCACCACGAGGATTTGCGGTGTCACAGCGATGCCGGGTCTCAATTCACGTCGATTCGCTACGGCGAACGCCTCGCGGAGATCGGCGCGTCCCCGTCGATCGGGACCGTCGGGGACAGCTATGACTGTCAGTCTGTTTCTACCTGATCTCGCAAGGATTGGGGAGTCCCGGTCGGAGTGGTCTGGCTCGTGTTTTGATTGGCCCGCATGGTGCCTTTGCGTTGATCTGTCGGCCCTCCGCCCGGGCAGCGCAATAGAAGCGCTGCCACCGGACGAGGCGTGACCTAATAGGAGCCTGGAGCATACTTTCGATAGCGTCCCCGTGACAGTCCTGTCCCCTCGCCGGTGACAGCGTGAACCCCACGATAACCGGCAGAGGAGAGCACCGCTATGACCCAAGAAACACCCTCCCGTTCAGGGCACGTCGTGATCGGCGTCGATACGCATAAACATATCCACGTCGCTGCCGTGATGGACACGATCGGAGGGATCCTCGCGACACTTACGATCGCGACCGATACCGCCGGGTTCAAGCAGCTCCTCGCCTGGGCTGAGAGCTTCGGGAAGGTCATCTCCTTCGGGATTGAGGGGACTGGCTCCTACGGGGCAGGCCTCACCTCGTTCCTACGAAGGCAAGGCCATAAGGTCGTCGAGGTCTCGCGCCCTGACAGGCGGCTGCGCCGACTCAACGGCAAGTCAGACACCCTTGACGCGGAGAACGCCGCGAGAGCGGTGCTTGCAGGCTTCGCGACCGCAACCCCGAAGACGATGGATGGTGCGGTCGAGATGATTCGGCAACTGAAAGTCGCCCATGACACCGCAGTGAAGCAGAAAGCTGCGACGATGGTGACACTCAAAGCCATGCTCGTGCACGCACCAGAACAACTCCGCATCGAGACCGCCCGGAAGACACAGCGTACGCTCGCGCGTTACTGTGCGGCATTCCGACCGCGCGGTCTCGAATCTCCAGAGGACGCGAACCGGCATGCCTTGCGGTCGCTTGCGAAGCGATGGCTCCTGCTCGACGAGGAGAGCAAGGAACTTACGAGCATGATCGAGGAACTCGTCCTCCAGCGTGCGCCCCATCTGCTCGACGAGTTCGGCATTGGCGTGGACACTGCCGCAGAAATCCTCATCGTGGCAGGAGACAACCCCGAGCGCATCAAGTCCGAGGCGGCGTTCGCGAAACTCGCTGGCATTAGCCCGACACCCGCTGGATCTGGCATCACGAGTGCAAAGCACCGCATCCATCATGGCGGCCACCGGCCACTCAACGCCGCGATCTACCGGACCGTGATCGTGAGAATGCGATTCCACCAACCCACGATCGACTATGTCGCCCGCAGAACCGCCGAAGGGAAAAGCAAACGAGACATCATCCGATGCTTGAAACGCTATGTCATCCGCGAGCTTTACCACCTGGTCAAAGTCAACCCGAGAACCGGTGAGATCGTGAGTTGACAAATATAGGAGCATCAACGCCCTGGCAGAGACGGTGAACGGGTACTACAAGGGCGAACTTGTTCGCGGGCCGGCCCGGTCAGGGCCATGGAAGACGGTCGAGGATCTCGAGCTCGCGACGCTCGGATGGGTGCACTGGCACAACACTCAGCGCCTCCACGGCTACCTCGGCGATATCCCACCCGCGGAGTTCGAGCAGACGTTCTATGCTGGCCAAACTGACCGCGAACAGTTGGTCGGGGCCGCGTCCCGGTGGGTGGTGTAATTCCTGAAGCTCGTGTGTCGTCCTGAGCGACGAGCGAGCCATCGTGCGATGGTCAGTGAGAACTCTCTACTGATCTCAACGGAAGGACACATCGCACGATGGCTCTGACCCAGTCTGCCTTGATCGAGCTCTTGAAGGAACTCGAACTCACCGACACCACCGACCGTATCCGCGCGTTAACACAGCGCGCGTTCCAGGAACTCATTGATGCCGAAGCTACAGCCGTGATCGGCGCCGCCCCGTACCAACGGTCCGCAGAACGGACGACACAACGTAACGGCAGCCGCGCCCGCACGCTCACCACGACTGCCGGCGATCTCGATCTGCGCATCCCGAAACTCCGCCAAGGATCGTTCTTCCCTTCACTCCTCGAACGGCGTCGCAGAGTTGACCAGGCCCTGTTCGCGGTGGTTATGGAAGCGTACGTGCACGGGGTCTCCACGAGGAAAGTCGACGACCTCGTGAAAGCGCTCGGCGCCGATACTGGGATCTCGAAGTCCGAGGTATCGCGCATCTGCGCCGATCTTGATGAGGACATCACCGAGTTCCAACACCGAGCTCTCTCAGACACGAGCTACCCGTACGTGTTCGTCGACGCAACCTATTGCAAAGCCCGCGTCGGCAAGCGCATCGTCTCCCAGGCGGTCGTGGTCGCGATCGGCGTCGCAGCAGACGGCCGACGGCAGGTGCTGGGCTTCCAGGTCGGTGACACGGAATCCGAGTCATTCTGGACCGAGTTCTTCCGCGATCTCAAAAGCCGTGGCCTGTCCGGGGTGCAGCTCGTGATCAGCGACGCCCATACCGGCCTCATCCGCGCGATCCGTGTCGCGTTCCAAGGGGCCGCCTGGCAGAGGTGCCGGGTGCATTTCATGCGCAACGTGCTCGCCCGGGTGCCGAAAGTCGCCGGCCCCATGGTCGCGGCGATCATCCGCACGATCTTCGTGCCTCGAGGAAAGAGGGAACTCGTGCACGCCCAGTTCGACGAGGTCGTCACGCTGCTTGAGAAGTCCCATCCCGCGGTCGCCGTGATGCTCGACGAGGCCAGGGATGATCTCCTCGCGTTCACGGAGTTCCCGCCCCAGCATTGGCAGCAGATCTGGTCGACGAACCCGCTCGAACGCCTCAACAAAGAGATCAAGCGGCGCACGAATGTCGTCGGCACGTTTCCGAACCCCGACGCGCTCCTGCGCCTGACCGGGCATGTGCTGATCGAGCAGCACGACGAGTGGGAAGCAGCCGAGCGGCGCTACTTCAGTGAGCACTCCATGAAACTCCTCCCCCAACAGCCTGGGGAGGTGATGCTCGCCGAGCTGAACGCGGCCTAAACTACTGCTACTGACCCTTGCCCTGGTGACGCGAATTTCCACCACTCAAAGGGACGCGGCCTTGGTCGGAATCAAATAGCGCGAGTCTCCATCAAACCCAGAGCGCTTCATGGCTCGTGTTTTGATTGGCCCGCATGGTGCCTTTGCGTTGATCTGTCGGCCCTCCGCCCGGGCAGCGCAATAGAAGCGCTGCCACCGGACGAGGCGTGACCTAATAGGAGCCTGGAGCATACTTTCGATAGCGTCCCCGTGACAGTCCTGTCCCCTCGCCGGTGACAGCGTGAACCCCACGATAACCGGCAGAGGAGAGCACCGCTATGACCCAAGAAACACCCTCCCGTTCAGGGCACGTCGTGATCGGCGTCGATACGCATAAACATATCCACGTCGCTGCCGTGATGGACACGATCGGAGGGATCCTCGCGACACTTACGATCGCGACCGATACCGCCGGGTTCAAGCAGCTCCTCGCCTGGGCTGAGAGCTTCGGGAAGGTCATCTCCTTCGGGATTGAGGGGACTGGCTCCTACGGGGCAGGCCTCACCTCTTTCCTACGAAGGCAAGGCCATAAGGGCGTCGAGGTCTCGCGCCCTGACAGGCGGCTGCGCCGACTCAACGGCAAGTCAGACACCCTTGACGCGGAGAACGCCGCGAGAGCGGTGCTTGCAGGCTTCGCGACCGCAACCCCGAAGACGATGGATGGTGCGGTCGAGATGATTCGGCAACTGAAAGTCGCCCATGACACCGCAGTGAAGCAGAAAGCTGCGACGATGGTGACACTCAAAGCCATGCTCGTGCACGCACCAGAACAACTCCGCATCGAGACCGCCCGGAAGACACAGCGTACGCTCGCGCGTTACTGTGCGGCATTCCGACCGCGCGGTCTCGAATCTCCAGAGGACGCGAACCGGCATGCCTTGCGGTCGCTTGCGAAGCGCTGGCTCCTGCTCGACGAGGAGAGCAAGGAACTTACGAGCATGATCGAGGAACTCGTCCTCCAGCGTGCGCCCCATCTGCTCGACGAGTTCGGCATTGGCGTGGACACTGCCGCAGAAATCCTCATCGTGGCAGGAGACAACCCCGAGCGCATCAAGTCCGAGGCGGCGTTCGCGAAACTCGCTGGCATTAGCCCGATACCCGCTGGCTCTGGAATAACGAGTGGGAAGCACCGCATCAATCATGGTGGGCACCGGCAACTCAACGCCGCGATCTACCGGACCGTGATCGTGAGAATGCGATTCCACCAACCCACGATCGACTATGTCGCCCGCAGAACCGCCGAAGGGAAAAGCAAACGAGACATCATCCGATGCTTGAAACGCTATGTCATCCGCGAGCTTTACCACCTGGTCAAAGTCAACCCGAGAACCGGTGAGATCGTGAGTTGACAAATATAGGAGCATCAACGCAATGATGGAATCGTTTTGGTCATCAATGCAGATCGAGCTGCTCAATCGAAAGAAATGGACGACGCGGATCGAGCTCGCGAACGCGATATTCGAGTACATCGAGGTGTTCTACAATCGCAAACGAAGGCATTCATCGTTGGGCTATCAAACTCCCGCAGACTTCGATCTCGCCCTCACCAGACAGTTGACACCAGCCTGAAGCTAGCGACCGAGACTGGAAACCAAACTGTAGGTCAGGTCACCGAGTCAATCAAACCGACATCAGACCCTTGCCAGACGCGGAGGGTGTCGGGAGAGACCCCGAGGAGCCCACCGATATGTTTGCTCGCCGCGTGGAGGCTGGCGTGCTCGGGAAGTGCTTCGGCGAGCATGCGCAACGCTCGGTCTTTGAAATCTGGGTCGTATGGTTTGGGCATGATGTTCCTATCTTCCTGGTTGAAAGATCGGAACTAAACACAGGTCGAAGCAGTCACCGGGTTCGATATTCCCTGGACAATGAACATCACTCCCCCTTACACGGACAACGACTATGCGCGGGATACTGAAACCCTGCTGGAACGCACCGCAGCACCCGCGCCGCTTATGCCAGGGTCAGGAACAGTTTCTCGAGCTCTTCAGGTCCGTCCGAGCCATGCGGTTGCGGGTGACTCAGACACTCGGTGAGCGCATTGGCGATCAAAAGATATCCGGCTCGGTCCACCGCCTTCGAGACAGCCGCAAGTTGCTGCACCGTGTTTCGACAAGGGGCATCCTCTTCAACGGTAGCAATCACCGCCGCAAGCTGCCCCTGTGCGCGCCGTAGCCGGTTGACAATCTTGCGGTTTGCGGCAGCACGAGACTCTTCTGACTGGCCTCCATGAATTCGCTCAGCATTCATTCCAGAATTTCCTTTTCAACACTCACTTGACAAACCCGATACCCCCCAGGGTATATTGATCTTAGCCAAACGAATACCCCGGGGTGTATTTCACCGCTGATACGGGAAGACAAAGGGAGCCCACATGTGTAGAGCAGTCACCTGCAAGACCTGCGGAAAGACCACCTGGGCAGGATGTGGCCAACACATCAACATGGTGAAGAAATCCGTACCCGCATCGCAGTGGTGCGGCGGAAAGCACACACAAGCGCAGATCGACGCGGCGAAAGCCGAACGCGGCGGTTTCTTTTCGCGCCTCTTCGGTAAGTAAACACGAGCAAGGACGATTCACATTATGGCTACGAA
Organism: Candidatus Leucobacter sulfamidivorax; assembly: GCA_016771945.1. Taxonomy (GTDB): domain Bacteria; phylum Actinomycetota; class Actinomycetes; order Actinomycetales; family Microbacteriaceae; genus Leucobacter; species Leucobacter sulfamidivorax. The sequence continues at coordinate 178,751 of QZLF01000004.1, read as the reverse complement.
ACATCTCACCCTGAGCGATTTCCCAGAATTCGTCAACAGCGACGGCATCGCGCTCGTCGATTTCTGGGCGGCATGGTGCGGCCCGTGCCGAGCATTCGCCCCAACCTTCGAGCGGGCCTCTGAGCAGCACACCGACATCGTGTTCGGCAAGGTTGACACAGAAGCGGAGCAGCAACTGGCTGCCGAGTTCAGGATCACCTCGATCCCGACGCTCATGGTCTTCCGTGATGGCATCATGGTCTACTCGCAGCCCGGAGCACTCCCCGCACCGCAGCTCGAGCAGCTCATTCAAGGCGCACGTGACCTCGACATGGATGACGTCCGCCGGCAGATCGCCGAACGAGAATCACAGCCTGCAGCCTAGCCCGCACCCCCTCCAACACAACCCTTAGAAAGGAACACCATCATGTGTGCACGTACCACTTGCTCGAACTGCGGCAAGCCAACCTGGGCTGGCTGCGGCAACCATATCGAGGAAGCTCTCTGGGGCGTTCCCGAGGCCGACCGCTGCCAGTGCCACTAATTCCCTGACCCACCCCCACCCACGAAGGAACTGATCATGCTGCTTGAGCGCATCTACGACGAAGACCTCGCACAGGCGAGCTACTTCATCGGTTGCCAGGCGAAGGGCGAGGCCATCGTCGTCGACCCCCGCCGCGACCTCGACGTCTACCTCGATCTCGCCGCAAAAAATGGCATGAAGATCGTCGCCGTCACCGAAACTCACATCCACGCCGATTACCTGTCAGGCACCCGCGAGCTCGCCGCACACACCGGCGCGCAAATGTACGTGTCGGACGAGGGCGGCCCCGACTGGACCTACTCCGCCGCGTTCGATAGCGCCGTGCGCATGAAGCACGGCCACCAGATCACCCTCGGCAACATCACGATCGAGGCGGTGCACACCCCCGGCCACACGCCCGAGCACATGTCGTTCCTCATTACCGACGGCGCACAGTCACCCGAGCCAGGCTTCATGCTCACCGGTGACTTCGTATTCGTCGGCGACCTCGGCCGCCCTGACCTCCTCGACGAAGCAGCCGGCTTTGTTGATACCCGGTTCAAGGGCGCGAAAGATCTCTTCGCGAGTCTGCGCGACCGTTTCCTCACCCTCCCCGACTACGTGCAGGTTCTTCCCGCACACGGATCGGGTTCAGCGTGCGGCAAGGCGCTTGGCGCAATCGCTGTGACCACGGTCGGCTACGAGCGGAACTTCTCGTGGTGGGGCAAATACCTGAAGAACAACGACGAGCAGGGCTTCGTCGACGAGCTCCTCAATGGGCAGCCCGACGCACACGCCTACTTCGCGCGCATGAAGCTGCAGAACAAGATCGGCCCCGCCGTCATTGGTGACGTGCAAGAACTTGTCGAGTACACCACCGCAGACCTCACGCAGGCGCTCACCGATGACCGGGTCATCTTCGTTGACACCCGAAACAACCAGCTGGTGCACGAGGGAACCGTAGATCGATCGCTGAACATTCCGGGCGTAGAGAAGGCCGCAAGCTACGGCGCGTGGGTCGTAGATCCCGACCTCGAGCAGCGCCCGCTGGTGCTCCTCGCGGAATCACGCGAGCATGCAGAGGAGTTCCGTGATCACCTGGTGCGTGTCGGTATCGACACCACACACGGGTTCATCACGACACTCGAGGGCCTCGATCTCGTCACCCCGAAACTGGTTCAGCCAGAACAGCTCGATGGTTTCGACCGTGTGATGCTCCTCGACGTGCGTAACAAGACCGAGTACGCTGACGGCCACCTGCCCGGCGCGGTACAGCTCTCTGGGGGCCGCGTGATGTGGCACCTGGATCAGCTGCCCGCACCCGGCGCCGGCACGATCGTGACGTACTGCCAGAGCGGGGTGCGCAACAGTGTTGCCGCGAGCGCGCTGCGCCGCGCCGGGTACGACATCGCAGAACTCGACGGCAGCTACGCCGCCTGGGTATCACGGGTCGGCAACGTGCCCGTCATCGAAGCAGCTTAACCATCGCCACGCTGAGGAGCACCCAGTGGAACCCCAACTCATCATCATCGCGCTCGCCCTTGCGGCGCTGGTTGGGGTCTCCCTGGGGCTCCTCGGTGGAGGCGGATCGATCCTTACCGTCCCGATCCTCACGTACGTGCTGGGCATGCCGCCGCGCGAAGCGATCGCCGCGTCCCTCTTCATCGTGGGCGCGACCAGCGCCGTCAGCATGATTGGGCACGCCAAAGCGGGGAGGGTGCGCTGGAAGGCCGGGCTGCTCTTCGGCGTCGCGGGCATGGCCGGGGCGTTCGCGGGCGGCATTCTCGGTGGGTTGATCCCGGGCGCGATCCTGATGGTCTTGTTCGCGGTCATGATGATCGTCACGGCGACCGCGATGATCCGCGGTAGAAAAAACCAGGCCGCGAAAAGCTCGGCTGCCGAGCACACACCCGCGCTCGTACGCATCCTGCTCGACGGGTTCCTGGTCGGCATCGCCACCGGCCTTGTCGGCGCGGGCGGCGGGTTCCTCATCGTGCCGGCCTTGAACCTGCTCGGTGGCCTCCCCATGGCCATCGCCGTTGGCACCTCACTGCTGGTCATCACGATGAAGTCATTCGCCGGACTCGGCGGCTACCTCTTCTCGGTGCAGCTGAACTGGCCGATCGTGCTCGCGTTCACCGCGACCGCGATCGCGGGCTCGTTCGCGGGCGTCGCCCTCGCTGGCCGAGTGCCCGAACGCGCACTCCGCAAGGGGTTCGGCATCTTCGTGCTCGTGATGGGCGCGTTCGTGCTCGTGCAAGAACTCCCCCCACTCATCACCTCCCTCACCGGCGCCTGATCTCCAACTGGCCCCGTCTCACCAGAAAGGCCGTTGTGGCACCCGCACCCCCTTCCGCACAGACAGCGCGACCCCGCATCGGCACGATCGTGCCCGGCTACGCGGTTCCGGTGATCAACGAGCGCGCGGTTCGGGCGGCAGCGGGCATCCTCTTCCTACTCGGCGGTGCCGCGTTCGCGACCGCTTTCTTCACTGAGTCCATGCAGCCTCTCCAGCCATTCGGCATGTTCTTCATGCTCGACATGCTGCTCCGCGTCGTGGCCGGCGACCGCTGGTCCCCCACCCTGGTCCTCGGCCGCCTGGTCGTCAGCCGCCAGCGGCCCGAGTGGGTGGGAGCCTCACAGAAGGAATTCGCCTGGTGGCTCGGGTTCGCCTTGGCCGCGGTCTCCTGTGCCAGCATGGGACTTTTCGCCGCCCCGCTCTGGGTCACCCTCGCGCTCTGCAGCGTGTGCCTCATCCTGCTCTTTCTCGAGACCGCGTTCGGCATCTGCGTCGGGTGTGTATTACAGAAGCGGTTCGGTAAACAACCACCTATGTATTGTCCCGGCGGCACCTGCGATTATCACGCGGAAGATCCTGTCGTCACCGCATTCACCCAATCCCGCAAACATTTCTAATCGCCGAACAGTCACCCCAGTGCTTCGCTCACCACCCTCACCCGTCACGAAAGGACCGCATCATGCGTCGCATCATCCTCCTCCCCCTCGCCGCATCCGCACTAATGCTTGGCCTGACTGCTTGCTCGGCAGGGCCCGTCGCAGGCTCCGTGGAGGTCGGCGCAAACACGATCATCCTCGATGTGCGCACCGCCGACGAACACGCCGCAGGTCACCTCGAAGGCTCACAGTTGCTCGACTTCAACAGCGGTGAGGTTGCCAAGGCGATCCCAACCCTCGACCCTGAGGCCGAGTACCTCGTCTACTGCCGCTCTGGTAACCGCGCCGGCCAGGCGATCACGCTCATGGAACAGGCAGGTTTCACCAACCTCACGAATCTCGGCTCCCTCGAGCAGGCAGCCCAGGCGACCGGCGTCGCAATCATCCGTTAAGGCTCTCTGACACGGGTTGAAATCTGGTCTTCAGCAGGCACCTACGCGGTGAGCCGCGTGTGTGCATACCCATGCTTGCGGCCGAAAACTGTAATACGGTGTGAGTGATGTCGAATCGGCTCTTTCCTCCTTCACACTCGCACCACAAAGGATAACTACGCAGAACCTTCCTTTTCCCCGCGCAGCCGTCGGGTTGCTCGTTGCATGCGTCGCCATCGCAGGACTTTCGGGGTGCATGAGAACCACCGCTGATGGTCGTGTCGGCGGCGGCATCTCGTTGGGCGATAGGGCAAGCGGTGGGTATGTCACCCCGATTGATGTCGTCACCGGTCGTTACGAAGTGACTGTCCAGGACTACATCTGGGGTGCGCCACCGGCAGACGGAGTTTTCGACATTACGAAGACGAGCCTCACCACACTCACGATTCTCACGAGCGATGATGCGCTCTGGAACTGCGATTACGACGAGGAGCTAGCCTCTGCAACCTGCACCGCAGCTGCTGACACAGAGAAAGAGATGCCGATGCAGGTCGATTGGTCAACGCAAGATGACAAGAGGCACCAGATTTCTGGATTTGTGACGGTAACACTCGAGGGCGAAACTCATGAGGCAATGACGTTCGAGGGTACTCGTATCGTCGAATAGAGCACGGAGGCTCCCGGCAGCCTTTGTACTTTCGAGATCCTGAAGCATCCCGAGGCCCCGATGCGTGCAGTTTCGTTACCTCCGCAGCCGAGAAGCCGTGCGAATCCTCATGCGGTCAACGCGAATGTCTGGGAGGTTCGAGCCATGCGCTCACCAACCGGGATACCGTGTGGTCCAGCGTGTGTACAGGCCGTATTCGCCCTGCAGTTCATGCCCGCGAGTGAACTCGTAGACAAAGTCATCTGTAAGTTCGAGGATGGTGCCCCGACCTTCAACCTCAAACACCAGCTGCGGCGGCAACGATTCTTCTCCATGCAGCGCACCAAGGATGTTGCCACAGAGCGCACCCGTCGAATCAGAATCACCTGAGTGGGTGACCGCGAGCGGGAGCGCCTTGAGTATGACGAAGCCACACTCGGGCCACGGGCACGACCACGGGCCTCACAGTGGCCACGAGCACCACGAGCACCACGAGCACCACGAGCGCACTGGGCACGAGGATCACGGTGGTCACGCTGGCCATATGGGCCACTGCGGTCACGGCGGCCACGGCGATCATGTGGCACAGTTTCGGCGCCTGTTCTGGGTGAATCTCGTGCTCGCGGTGCCAGTCGTCGCGTTCTCGCCAATGTTTGCCATGATCCTCGGCCATTCAGTACCAGGCTGGGCCACCTGGATCGCACCTGTTATCGGCACCGTGATGTATGTCTGGGGCGGCTCCCCATTCTTGACGGGCACGGTGAGCGAAATCAAGGCCCGCAAACCGGGCATGATGCTGCTGATCGCCCTGGGCATCACCGTGGCCTTCCTCGCATCGTGGGGCGCACCACTCGGGCTGTTGCATCACGAGCTCGAATTCTGGTGGGAACTCGCGCTGCTGGTGGTCATTATGCTGCTCGGGCACTGGATCGAGATGCGTTCGCTCGCCCAGACCACTTCTGCGCTCGACTCCCTCGCTGCGCTTTTGCCCGACGAAGCCGAGCGGGTCGAGGGTGAAACGGCCGTCACGGTGAGCCCGGCGGAGTTGCGCGTTGATGATCTCGTGATCGTGCGCCCGGGCGGCAGCGTGCCGGCCGACGGCATGATTGTTGACGGAAGTGCGGCCATGGATGAATCGATACTCACTAAACAACAGCGCACTGCCAGCACGGACAATGATGAACTTCACGTAGTCGAAAGCGATCGGCTCAATCGCTTCATGCATGGTCTGGGTCCTGGCAATTATCGGTGAGAACTGCCCGACGTATGGTGAAGTTTCGGTGTCTTCTTGGGCTAGTGCTTCCTTCGCGGTGTTGGCAGCGTAGAAAAATCGCCTGGTGGGCTGGATGCTCACGGCATGTCAGCCGTGCGAGGGTGTGTTATCCATTTGATTGTTCGGCCCTGTGCGTTCGGGTGAGACCTCGCTGTGTGCGAAGGTAGTCCGTGAGGCGGTCACCTTCGATATCCAGGTTCGGGAGGATCTTGTCGAGCCATTTCGGTGTCCACCATGCTGCGCGTCCAAGTGTTGCCATGAGGGCTGGGACGAGTGTCATGCGGATCAAGAACGCATCAATCAATATTCCGACAGCCAGCGCTAACCCAAATTGTTTCACCATGCTGTCTTCGCTGAAGATGAACCCGGCAAACACTGAGACCATAATCGCGGCGGCAGCAACCACGACACGACTGGACTGTTCGAACCCGCGGATGACGGCTTGGGCTCCCTGGTGCCCGTGCACGTGGGCTTCACGCATAGAACTGACAAGGAACATCTCGTAGTCCATTGCAAGGCCATACAAGATGCCAGTGACCATGATGGGAAGGAAACTGAGGATCGGGCCAGCCGTGTCGATGCCGACGAGGTCTTTCAGCCATCCCCACTGGAAGATCGCGGTCATGATCCCGAACGTCGCGCCAATGGTCAGCAAGAACCCCACGGTTGCTTTAATCGGGATCAGGATCGAACGGAAGACCACGAGCAGCACCAGCAACGAGAGGATGACGATGATGGTGATGTAGAGCGGGAGCACGCTCGCGAGTTTCTCGGAAATATCGAGATTGATCGCAGTGAGACCTGTGACACCAATGGTTGTTCCGGCGATTCCGGTGAGATCACCGGAATCTGCGCGCAACGTGTGCACGAGCGTGGTTGTTGACTCAGCATCGGCTCCTTCAGTAGGGATGACGGTGAAGAGTGCGAGCGTGTCGTCGGGAGAAAGCCCCATGGGCCTAACTGTCTCGACAGACTCACCGCGTTCGAGTGATTCGGCAATGGCAGGGAGTTCGGTGGCGTCGAAGTGTTCTCCGTCTGGTGCATGAATGACGGTGATGAGCGGTGCGTTGTAGCCCTCACCGAAACCCCGGGTGACGGCGTCGGATGCCTGCCGCTCGGTCGTATCGAGATTTGCGGTGGATCCATTGGGCATGCCGAGAGACATCTGAGTCATAGGGATGGCGGCGACCCCCAGGAGTGCGACAACGCCGATGATGACGGCCCACCGCCCCTTCACCACGCCGGAGGCGAATGTGTGGGCGAAACCGTGACGTTGTACGTAACTGCGCTGCTGCTGTCTCTGCCGTGCCCGCGGGCTGAGAATTCGTTCACCGACGATTCCCAACAGGGACGGGAGCAGGGTGAGCGCGATGAGTACCGCCAGAAGCACAGTTGCCGCAGCCACGAGTGCCATGGTGGTGAGAAAAGATATCCCGATCAGCGTCAACCCGCCGAGAGCGATGACCACGATGAGACCTGCGAAAGCTACCGCACTACCAGCGGTCCCTAATGCTCGACCGGCTGCCTCCGCTGCAGAAAGCCCTTCGCGGAGAATGAGGTGCCGTTGCCGGTTGACGATGAAGAGGGCGTAGTCGAGGCCGACGGCGAGCCCGATCATGAGCGCAAGCACCGGTGTCGCACTGGTGAGTTCAACGGTGTTCGACAGGGCGAATGCGCCACCCAGACCGACCGCGACACCGAGCACCCCGGTAACAAGTGGCAGGCCTGCAGCCCGGAGTGAACCCAGGGTGAGGAAGAGCACAAGACCTGCCACCAACAACCCCAACGCTTCATGCCCGCCCAGAGGAGGTTCGTGAGGTTTCAGAGACTCGGTCGGCAGAGCCATGATTCCGACTTCTTCGGCGTGTTGTGTCGCAGTAGTGACCACGTCGTCGATCACACCTGCAGGAAGGTCTTCGACTTGCAGAGAGAACTGGATCTGCATGAGCGCCACAGTTCCGTCGTCAGAGATGAGCACACCGGGGGCGAGCATTCCCTGCTGCCGGAGAGCCTGCTGCATCATCATTTCTTGCTCAGCTGGGGAGACCTGTTGCCCGGCATGACCTTGCATCTGCTCGGGTGGTTGTGGCGCATCACCAGGCGCTATCGGACCGGTGGCGTCCTCAGGTTTCGGCATGACTGCTGCGAGATTCTCTGTGCTGCGCTCCACCACGAACTCGTTGGCCGAGATGGCCGTGAGTGACGAGCGGATCGCTTCTGCGCTCGCCCCCTCGTCGACTCGCTCACCAGACGGGCTCGTGAACACGATCGTGCCCTGCCCGCCAGCGGTGTCAGGAAACTCAGAACGAAGCTCTTCGATGACGGCTTGACTCTCTGTCCCATCGATCGTGATCGCAGAACTGATCTTCACCCCGCCCGTGATCGCCAACGTGATGACGCTCCCGAGAATGAGGAACCAGGTGATCAGAAACACCCACGGGCGCCGGTAGGAGAAGCGCCCCAAACGGTACAGGAATATTGACATCGAAAAGCCTTTCTGGCGGGGGAAAGCAGCGCGAGCAGCAACAGATCACGCTCAAGATGAAAAAATCAGAGACCGGACTTGAGTCTCGAGAAGACCTTCTCGACGAACTCGCCGGGCGAACTCGGCGGCGACACTGCCCCATCGATGAGAGAACTCAGTGCCCCATACGCGGCACCGACAATAATGTGTGACGTGAGTTTCGAGACCGAATTCCCTGCGCGCTCTCCGACAACGTGTTGTGCGGTGCGGCGAATCTGAGCGTGCACGCTCTCCAGGTACGGTCGCAGTGCCGGATCCGCCTCCGCAAGGTCTCGAAGCTGGAAGAGAAGGTCCAACAGGCCCCCGGAGAGCTGATGAATCGCAAGGCCCTTCACCCAGTCCAACAACGCAGTGTCGGCGGGCAGCTCGGGCATCGAGGAAATTCCCTGGTGCAGCTGCTCGAGCGCGAGCGCCGTAACCGCTTCCTCCTTATTCGAGAAGTAGTTCGCAAAGGTTCGACGTGACACGCCGGCCCGCCCCACGACATCATCAATCGTGTAGCCCTCAAGCCCGTGCTCACGTGTCAGCTCGAATGCTGCGCGCGCGAGCGCATGCGAGGTCTGTTGGCGCTTCCAATCGCGGTGGCTAGGTTCTGTCATGATCACACCTTAACCACACAATTGCCCAATGGGCAAATATGCCCGTTGGGCAACTATCGCCATCCTGTAAGTGTGAATGAAACTACCGAGGTGATGGTCAGGCAGCTGGAACGAGCTCGCGTCAGGCATTTCGTGTCACTGAAATCGCCGACGCTAGCGTCTGACGCGGTCTCGCTTCGTTCCTGTGTGCGCGCGGAGTGCTCGGAGCGCGGACACGATGGCGACGAGATCGACGATCTCTTGCAGGAGGGCCCCCACAACTGCGGGCAGGTAACCGAATGCGGCGACGAGCATCAAACCCACTGAGATGATGATGCCCATCCAGATCGACTGCAGCGCGATCTGCACGGTGCGCCGCGAGACATAGGCCACATCTGCCACGCGTGCGATGTCGTTCGAGGTGATCACTGCTGCGGCCGACTCGCTCGCGACCGTCGCCCCTCGTCCCGCCATCGCGATACCCACGTCGGCTGCCGCCAGCACGGGGGCATCATTAATCCCATCACCGACCATAAGTACCGGCCGCGGCCGCATGCCCTGCACGATCTCGACCTTGGTCTGGGGAGTGGTTTCAGCATGAACCGTGTCGATGCCGATCGCGTGTGCGACCGATTTAGCGGTGGGTGCGACATCACCGGTCACCATCGCGATCTCGGCCACACCCGCTCGGCGCAGACGGGACACGGTGGCCGCAGCCTGCTCACGAATCGGGTCCGACAAAATGATGACACCGGCCAGTTCCTCACCAACCGACACGTACACGGCCGTCTCGCCAGCCGCGAGTACGGGGCGATCGATCGGCCCGGTCGCCTCCTCGATGAACGTAGGTTTGCCCACTCGCACCACGGTGCCCTCCGCGAGAATGGCGAGCACACCGTTCGTTGCTACCTCGTCAGCGTTCGTGACTGCTGGCAGCTCAAGTTGTTGTGCTCTTGCGGCTGCGACGATCGGGTCGGCGAACACATGCACGGAGTACTGCTCAGCGGCTGCTGCGAGGCGAAGCGTTTCGGTCGCGGTGCGGGAGGACGGGTGAATGTCGACGACGTCGGCTTTGCCTTGGGTCAGGGTGCCTGTTTTATCGAACGCGGCCGAGCGAACCCGGGCGAGCACCTCTAACACGCCACCGTCTTTGATGATGACGTTGAGCTTTGCCGCGGAACTCATCCCGCCCATAAACGCGACCGGGGTGGCGATGAGCAGCGGGCACGGCGTCGCCACGACGAGCACCTCGGCAAATCGCACCGGGTCCCCGCTGAGAAACCACGCGAAGCCCGCAATCAGCAATGACACAATGGTGAACGGCACCGCATAACGGTCGGCGAGTCGCACCATCGGTGCCCGGGAGTCCACGGCCTCCTCGACCAACCGTACGATCGAGGCGTAGTTCGAATCGGCTGCCACCTTCTGCGCGCGCATCGTGAAGCTCGTCGTGCTGTTGACCGTTCCAGAAAGCAGTGGGTCGCCCGCGTGGTAGTTCACCGGGATCGGTTCACCGGTCACGGATGATTCATCAATCGTCGCGTGATCCGATAGGAGCACCCCGTCGACGGGGAGGATCTCTGAGGAGCGCACCAACAGTTCGTCGCCGACTTTCACCTCTTCGATCGCGATGCGTTCGACCTCACCTGTTACCGGGTGAATTCGACCCGCGAATGCTGGGGCTCGGTTCAACAGTTGGTCGAGTTCTCGGCTCGCGCGGCGAGCGGCGAGGTCTTCGAGTGCTTCCCCTCCGGTGAGCATCAACGCGATGATGAGCCCCGCGACATATTCCTGTACGGCGAGCGTCGCGATCATGGCGATGACCGCAAGAATGTCGAGCCCCCAATGCCCGCGCATCAGATCTTTGAACATGTCGATCGCGGTGATCACGATCACGATACCGAGCACCAAGTATGCGGTGACCCCGAGAGCCATCTCTGCGCCGGTCAGCCAGAGCATAACCCCGGTCGCCAAACCGACGAGCACGAACATTGAAGCGCTCTGGGTTTGATGGAGACTCGCGCTATTTGATTCCGACCAACTGTTCGCGGTCAGTTTGGCCAGCATAGAACGTCTGCTCGAACTCCGCGGGTGGGATATCGCCGAGGTAGCCGTGGAGGCGCTGAGTGTTGTGCCAGTGCACCCATCCGAGCGTCGCGAGCTCGAGATCCTCGACCGTCTTCCATGGCCCTGACCGGGCCGGCCCGCGAACAAGTTCGCCCTTGTAGTACCCGTTCACCGTCTCTGCCAGGGCGTTGATGCTCCTATATTTGTCAACTCACGATCTCACCGGTTCTCGGGTTGACTTTGACCAGGTGGTAAAGCTCGCGGATGACATAGCGTTTCAAGCATCGGATGATGTCTCGTTTGCTTTTCCCTTCGGCGGTTCTGCGGGCGACATAGTCGATCGTGGGTTGGTGGAATCGCATTCTCACGATCACGGTCCGGTAGATCGCGGCGTTGAGTTGCCGGTGCCCACCATGATTGATGCGGTGCTTCCCACTCGTTATTCCAGAGCCAGCGGGTATCGGGCTAATGCCAGCGAGTTTCGCGAACGCCGCCTCGGACTTGATGCGCTCGGGGTTGTCTCCTGCCACGATGAGGATTTCTGCGGCAGTGTCCACGCCAATGCCGAACTCGTCGAGCAGATGGGGCGCACGCTGGAGGACGAGTTCCTCGATCATGCTCGTAAGTTCCTTGCTCTCCTCGTCGAGCCGTAGCCAGCGCTTCGCAAGCGACCGCAAGGCATGCCGGTTCGCGTCCTCTGGAGATTCGAGACCGCGCGGTCGGAATGCCGCACAGTAACGCGCGAGCGTACGCTGTGTCTTCCGGGCGGTCTCGATGCGGAGTTGTTCTGGTGCGTGCACGAGCATGGCTTTGAGTGTCACCATCGTCGCAGCTTTCTGCTTCACTGCGGTGTCATGGGCGACTTTCAGTTGCCGAATCATCTCGACCGCACCATCCATCGTCTTCGGGGTTGCGGTCGCGAAGCCTGCAAGCACCGCTCTCGCGGCGTTCTCCGCGTCAAGGGTGTCTGACTTGCCGTTGAGTCGGCGCAGCCGCCTGTCAGGGCGCGAGACCTCGACGACCTTATGGCCTTGCCTTCGTAGGAACGAGGTGAGGCCTGCCCCGTAGGAGCCAGTCCCCTCAATCCCGAAGGAGATGACCTTCCCGAAGCTCTCAGCCCAGGCGAGGAGCTGCTTGAACCCGGCGGTATCGGTCGCGATCGTAAGTGTCGCGAGGATCCCTCCGATCGTGTCCATCACGGCAGCGACGTGGATATGTTTATGCGTATCGACGCCGATCACGACGTGCCCTGAACGGGAGGGTGTTTCTTGGGTCATAGCGGTGCTCTCCTCTGCCGGTTATCGTGGGGTTCACGCTGTCACCGGCGAGGGGACAGGACTGTCACGGGGACGCTATCGAAAGTATGCTCCAGGCTCCTATTAGGTCACGCCTCGTCCGGTGGCAGCGCTTCTATTGCGCTGCCCGGGCGGAGGGCCGACAGATCAACGCAAAGGCACCATGCGGGCCAATCAAAACACGAGCCAGACCACTCCGACCGGGACTCCCCAATCCTTGCGAGATCAGGTAGAAACAGACTGACAGTCATAGCTGTCCCCGACGGTCCCGATCGACGGGGACGCGCCGATCTCCGCGAGGCGTTCGCCGTAGCGAATCGACGTGAATTGAGACCCGGCATCGCTGTGACACCGCAAATCCTCGTGGTGGGCGCCACGCGACCAGCGGGCCATCTCGATTGCGTCGAGGACCATCTCGGTACGCATGTGCGACGCGCACCTCCACCCGACGATCATCCGACTGAACTCGTCGACGATGAAGCACACGTACGCGACCCCGGCCCAGGTCGGCACGAACGTCAGATCTGTGACCCAAAGCCGGTTCGGGGCGGTCGCGGTGAACTCCCGTTTCACCAGATCCGGGTGCCGCGCCGACGAAGGATCCGGCCGGGTGGTCTTCACTCGCTTCGACCGCCTCGCTCCCTCGATCCCGGCGGCGCGCATTAGCCTCGCGGTTTGATCACGGCCGATCGTGATCCCCGCCCGGCTGGCCGCTTTCCAGAGCTTGCGGATCCCGTAGACCCGGTAGTTGGCCTCCCAGAGCTCGACGAGCTGCGGGATCAGTTCCTCGTCCCGCAGCGTCCGCGCCGAGGGTGCGCGCGTCTTTACGGCGTAGTAGCTGCTCGGAGCCACCTGCAGCAGTCTGCAGATGAACTCGACCCCGAGCCGGCGACCGTCCACGACGTCGTCCTTGTTCGCGTCGATGAACGCGACTACTTCCGGTAGTGGCGGTCGAGTTCCGCCCCGAAGAAAGACGCCGCCCTCTTCAACACCTCGTTGGCGCGGCGAAGCTCCCGGTTCTCCTGCTCGAGCTCCTTCACTCGTTGCGCCTCGGCAGTACTCACGCCGGTGGTGACGCCATCGTCGAAATCGGCCTGCTTCACCCACGTCCGCACGGACTCGACCCCATAACCAAGTTGCGTCGCGACACGCTGCACGGTCCCCTGCGTGACGCCGAGCTCGGCGCGCAGCGTCCTCACCATCCGCACCGCGGCAGCCTTCTCCTCGACCGAGTAGCGACGCGTCGTCGGCTTCCCCACACTCTGTTCCTTCGGCATAACTCCATCCTCGTTTCCAAGATCAGGAGCCTCCAACAAACCCAGAGCGCTTCACATCATGAGCTTGCGGTTGCGAAGAAATTCCACCGTCGATGACATTGCGTGTGACGCTTCCGAGGTACGTGGGGCGATGGTCTGGGCTGGCACGGTGCTGTTCTCAGTCTCTCTTCGTGAGGGTTGAGAGTGCGGTGAGCGCGGTCACATCAGTGATCGTGATCCGCCCCTGCTCCTGTTGTGAGATCACCCCGGTGTCGGTGAGTTTGCGAAGTTGCCGACTGAGGGACTCTGGTGTCGTGGACAGGAGCGAAGCGATGTCCTTCTTTGCGAGCGGCAGCGTCACGTCGATGGCTCCTCGCGGCCCTGGCGTCGCAGGGAGCGAGAGCAGGTAATCGGCGAGACGAGAGCTCACGTTTCCCGAGATGACAGAAGCCAGTCGCGCCTCAGTATCATCCAAGCGCTGACTCACTCCTTGCAGCATGCGCAGCCCGATGCTCGGATGCTTCTCGACGAGACGCCCGAGATCGGCATGACGGAACACGCACAGTTCGGTATACACCAGCGCTTCTGCTGCGTGATCCGGTCTCGTGCCGGTGAGAAACGCGGATTCTCCGATGAAGTCGCCCGGCCCAAGGACCCGGATCACCTGCTCGTGCCCAGCCGCACTTGTGCGAGCGATCTTCACCTGACCGGTGTGCACCACCATCAACTGCGACATATCCGAGCCTGCTGTATACGCCTGCTCGACAGCGTCTAATCGGACGGTACGTGCAAATCCCGCAACTTCCACTTGCTGCGCATGTGTGAGCCCTTGAAACAGCGGTACACGAGCCACGCAGAGATCATTTGATGGATCCACATCCACATCGGTTGATACAGACAACGGCGCCCTTCGCTTCTCCTCTAGTATGGCGACTCGTGGCACAACACCCGCACTTCAACTGCAGCCAGGGGCGGCGCATGCAGTGATGTACGCGTGTGGCGACCGCGGGTTCGAGTGCTGCACAATCAGTTCGAACCCGGCCTGGGTGAGGGCTTCGGCTGTCTTGTTCATCGGCCACCGGTAGGCGGCGGCAATCGGATGATCGAATGCCTCCAGCCGTGGCCCTGCGAAGAAAGACATCAGCAAAGATCCCCCGTCATGCAGCCGTGCGCGCAATACCGCGAGAGCGTGTGGTAGCTCTTCTGCGCTCATATGGATCATCGAATACCAGGCAAGGATCCCGCCCCGGCGGGTGGCACAGTGGGCGAGATCTTCGATGGAATCGTGATGGAACACAACCGCGGGATGTCTGGCTCGGGCAATCGTGATGAGGCGATCCGATGGCTCGAGCCCTTCCACCGTGTGTCCGAGGCGTGCGAGGTGACCGGTCCAACGCCCGGTACCCGCGCCGACATCGAGAATGGGGCCATCGACTGTCGCGGCCCACGGCTCGATGACCGCACGATCAGGGTCATCCGGTGAGATCTCGGCACCGAGAATGCCCTCGATATCAACCTCAGGCGACCCGTATGCATCGGCCACCCGGTGTATTGAGGCCACAGGATCAGACGTCCGTGCTGCTGTGAATACGGCGTCCGTCGGTGCCTCAGGCCGCTGGGTCATGGTTCGATGATCACTTTGCCGGCAGTGTGCCCGGCCTCCACCATGGCGACGGCTTCCGCAGCCCGATCGAGACTGTACCGGTCCGTCACCTGCGGATCGACGAGACCGTACTGGGCGACGCCGGTGACCTTCTCGAGCCCTTCACGCGTGCGCACCACCGCTACGCCACCGAGTTGCTGCACGGTGGTCGGGTCTGCGGTACTGATGATGACGGTCGGGTCTTTGGCGACGACCGCGAGATCACGAAGCGCCTGCCCACCGACCAGGTCGATGAGCACATCAACACCCTCCGGCGCGATGGCACGCACCCGGTCAGCCGCACCCTCCCCGGAGGCAACGAACGTCGCACCGGTCGACTCCACCAGTTCCTGCTTCGCTGCACTGGCCACACCGATGACCGTGAACTTGTGCACATTGCCGATCTGCGCCGCCATCAGCCCGACCCCGCCTCCGGCGCCAAGAATCAGCATCGTCTGACCAGGTTCCAGCTCGATCTGGTGCGTCACGTCATACGCAGTCGCCCCTGCGACAGGCAGTGCTGCAGCGTCAGCAAAGGAAAGCTCTTCGGGCTTCTGGACGGTTTGTGCCGCATCCAACACCGTGTGCTTCGCGAACGTTCCCTGTCCTTTGGCCGCGAGGCCGAGCACCATGTCACCGACAGCGAAGTTCTCGACCTCTGCGCCTACGGCGGTGACGACACCGGAGGCCTCTCGGCCCATCGGTGCGGGAAGCGGCCAGTGGGAGCCCATCTGCCCCGCACGGATCTTCCAGTCAGCAGGGTTCACCCCGGCCGCTTTCACTTCGATCGCGAGCTCTCCAGGCCCAGGCGCCGGAGCGGGGCGTTCAACGAGTTCCTGCGTCTCGGGGCCGCCATAGGCGGCGAAGACCAGCGCTTTCGACATTATTGACTTCTCCTCATTCTCCAGGTGAGTGACACTTACGTGGTTGCCTGTGGCGGAGCGTCTTCACCCGAAGCCTCTGCCGCATCAGCGAGTTCCTTCGTGGCATATTCCGCGTCAATTGCGTGCTCCGGAGGTGAATAGACGGTGTAGAGCACCAAAGGCTCATCGCCAGTGTTGCGGAAGTTGTGGCGAGTACCGGCCGGGACAGCGCACAGGTCGCCAGCATCAACGGTGTGCGTCTCGCCGTCAAGGTCGGCCTCTCCGCTGCCCGACACAAAACTCAGCAACTGGTCGGTGGTGTCATGCACCTCGTCGCCGATCTCCCCGCCCACCGGGATCGTCATCGCAACGAGTTGGGAATGCTTTCCCGTCCAGAGCACCTGACGAAAATTCGTGTTTGCTTTCGCGACCTCGTCGATGATGAAGTGCGTCGCCTTCTCGCCGACGCTGAATTGGTTCTCACTCATGTGTGTGGTCCTTTCTTAAGATGGAAGTTCGGATGAACTCTGGGCCGTGGCTGGTTCGACCGGGCGGCCTGTTTCATGTGCGGCTCGGGCGCGTTCACTCCTCGACAACGCAGTGGCTCCTTGGGTGTTGCGCAGCAGGCGCATCGCGTTGAGGATTACGATGAGCACCGATCCCTCGTGCACGAGCATGCCGATAGCCATCGTGACACCCCCTGCGAAGACCCCGACGAGCAGCACGACAACGGTGATGAGCGCGATCCAGATGTTCTGGCGCATGACGTTCACGGTGCGTTTGGCGAGGCTGATTGCTTCGGGCAGTTTCAAGAGGTTGTCGCCCATCAGGGCAATGTCTGCCGTCTCCACGGCCACCGCTGAGCCCGCTGCACCCATGGCAACACCAATGTCGGCGGTCGCGAGGGCCGGGGCGTCGTTCACGCCGTCGCCCACCATCGCGACCGTGTGCCCCTCGCGCTGCAACCGCGCGACAGCGTCGAGCTTGTCCTCGGGTAGCAACGAAGCATGGATCTCATCGATGCCGACCGCCTCACCGATGGCTTCGGCGACAAGGCGCGTATCTCCGGTGAGCATCATCACCTTCTGCACCCCGCTAGCGTGCAAGCGCCTGATCATCTCGGGGGCATCCTCGCGGATCGTATCTGCGACACCGATTACGCCAAGCACGCTCTCATCGACCGCGACAATCATGGGGGTCTTGCCTGCCGCTGCCAGTTTGTTCGCAGCCACAGCCGCCCCCGCGTCGTTCACGATCCCGTACTGTTCGAGCAGCGGCACGTTACCGATGAGTACCCGCTTGCCGTGAGCGTCGGCCACGATCCCCTTGCCCACGACCGGTGTGACCGATCCCGGAAGGCCCTCGGGGGCCACTCCTTCTTCTCGTGCGGTGTCGAGGATCGGGCGGGCAAGTGGGTGCTCGGACCCTGCTTCTGCTGCGGCGGCCCAGCGAAGCACCTCGCGCCGATCCGCTTCAGGATTGAGCACAACGATGTCGGTGAGTACCGGGCGGCCCTCGGTGAGAGTCCCCGTCTTATCGACTGCGACGGCCGAGATCTTGGCCGAGGTTTCGAGGTACTCGCCGCCCTTGATGAGAATCCCGTTGCGGGCCGAGCGGCCGATTCCCGCTACGATCGCCACGGGAATCGAGATGACGAGCGCGCCCGGGCAACCGATCACGAGCAACGTGAGGCCGAGCACTACGTCACCAGAGATGAGGCCCGCCGCAAGCGCGAGTACCATCACCGCGGGCGTGTACCACTTCGAGAATCGGTCGATGAATGCCTGCGTTTTCGCTTTCGCATCCTGCGCTTCTTCGACACGGTGAATGATGCGCGCGAGCGTCGTGTCGGCTCCGATGCCGGTCGCCATGACCTGTAGGAATCCGCCCCGCGAGATCGTGCCCGCAAACACGTGATCTGACTTCGTCTTTTCGACAGGGATCGACTCACCCGTGATCGATGCCTCGTCGATCGCTCCGGTGCCTGACACGACCTGCCCGTCGACGGGAACTTTCGCTCCGTTCTTTACGAGCACGATCTCGCCCATGCGCACCTGATGTGCGGCGATCTCGACCTGCTCACCGTCGCGCATCACGACTGCAACGTCGGGGGCCACCGCGACCAACTCAGCGAGCGCTGCACGGGTCTTGTTCATCGTGCCGGCTTCGAGTGCGTGACCGATCGCGAAGAGGAACGTCACGGCGGCAGCTTCCCAGAAGTTGCCGATGAGTGTCGCGCCGATCGCTGCAATCGATACGAGCAGGTCGATACTGATGAACTTTACGAGCAGTGCCCGGACGGCCTTCACGACGATTCCGTACCCCGCGACAATTGCTGCGGCGAGCATGAACGCGTTCGCAAGGGTAAACACATGACCAGAACCGTGGGCGTGTTCGCCAGCGTCGATCCACCATTGCGGACCGACCGTGACGTTCCAGCTGCCGCCGAAGAGCTTTTCGACGCCGAACGACACGAGAATGAGGAGGCCCGAGACAACGGGAATGAACCAGTTGCCATACCGCCACTTACGGAACGCGTTCACGAATGTGCCGCCTTTCGAATTGGTGAACTTAGTGCGTTAGGAGCCGTTTGGCTAGAACGCGGAGGCCTTCGACTTATAGCCGGCCTTATCGACAGCAGCAATGAGATCGTCGACGGAACTTCTTGTCTCATCGTGGTCGATCTCAACGCGACCAGAGGCGAAGTGCACCGTCACGTTCTCGACGCCATCGAGCTTGCCGACCTGCTTCTCGATCTTGGTCACGCACGACGGGCACGAGAAACCCTCGGCGCGCAGCAGAGTGTGGGTGGTGTCAGTAGCGTTCGCCATGATGAGTCCTTTCGCTTCACCCCGAAACGGGGATCGACCAGGAGGTTCCTGGCCTTTACGACCCAGACTATTGTGTTGACAGAGCCTCAGCCTTGACCTAGATCAAGTCGTGCTAGGAGCTCCTCTCTGTGGCTCACCAGCTACTTGGGTGCCGTGAGTCGCTTCTTGGTTGATCTGCTGGGCGCCATGAAGGTCTACAAGACCGAACTGATCCGTCAGCAAGGCCCTGGCGGACGGTCGAGCAGGTCGAGCTTGCGACCCTCGAATACGTGTGGTGGTGGAACCATGAGCGTCTCCACGGGGAACTCGATATGCGTACTCCGATCGAGGTCGAACAGGCGTACTACGCTGAAACCGAGACGCTTCTGTCACCGACCGGCTGACAGGGAAACCGGTCGGAACAAGAACCAGGCCAATTCAGGTCATCCCGGTCGCTGAATCCGCGAAGCCCCGCAAGATCGAAGTCGGCAAAGGCGGATCGCACAAAGCAATCGCCTCATAACCTCACAAGAAAGCGCCCCATGGTGGCACACTTGAACGGCGCACCTTCCCGGCCCTTGCTTGGGTGGCCTCCACACAGGCAAGGGCGGGCGTGGGGTTGTGATATCAGGGACATCACAATCGAAACGCACCACCACCAGAGCTTCATGGGTCGGGATTGCCCCAGCCCTCGACGCCCGGTGCGAGAAGTGCTCCTCCAAAACATCCAGATCATTACCTTGGCTGTCATGAGAGCACTATCCCTACGCATCTACGATGTCGGTGCCGGTGCCGGTGCCGATGAAGCTTACGAAGCACTACACAGTCGGGTGCGCGCGAGCAACAGGTTCTAGCACTCGAAACACTTGTATGGCGTTTTGGGGGATCTGCTTGGCGATGTGCGATCACAGCGGCAGAAACTGGACCAGCTCGCAACGGCTCACGCATCCAACCGGTCACTGGCATTCGATAACGGCTGGCCGAATTGCCTGGCAAACCATGCCTTGCAACATAACCCTTGAGCGGGGCGGCAGAGCTGATCAATAAGGGAGAGGTTCAAACCGAATCAAGCGCACTTACTCTTGTTCAAGGTTTGAACCTCTCCCATTTCCGGGTTCCTGCGTAGAGAGTTTTCAAACCCTACCCCGATGCTGAAATCGTTGATATCCCGCTGGAAACGAGGCGTCTACCGGGTGTCTCAGCGGGTCGAGAACACCCCAATTCAGGACGTTCGAGGGGCCTGCATCATGAGGATTGGGAAACCTCAAACCTTTCTCACCCCCTCTGAAGTAGACCGCCTGGTCGACGATTACCTCACTGGTCTCAGCGTCGGCTATCTCGCACAGAAGTATGGTGTGCACCGTGCAACAGTCTCGAAGCACCTCACCCGGAACAATGTCGTGCGCCGCCAGCACGGACTCACGATCGAGGATGCCGCTGAAGCAGTGAAACTGCACGGCGGCGGCATCTCGATACGCGCGATCGCCCGCACACTCGGCGCCGACCGAAAGCAGGTGCGCATCTCGCTAGTCACAGCTGGTGCAATTATCGCGAACGCTCGACCGTGAATTGAGATGAAACCCCCACGACAAGCACACAGTCACGTTCGGGTCTGATGCTCGTTCAGGTGAGAGTGGAAATAAAACTGTAGGTCAGGTCACAAGTGAGCCCATTTCCCTTTGCTCCCCGGCTTCGCATGACTTTGCCCGATCACTGAACTTGTGCTGGCCTCACATAGATACCCCGGGTAGTATCAGGACACGCATTACGATCACACAGTTTGGGGTTTCGAAATGATCAGGCAGTTCGCCCTTCTCGCAACAACCGCCCTGATGATCGGACTGGCTGGATGCACGACAGTCGCACCAGTCACAGAGAACGCCGACACGCCAGCCACGACGGAGGCCCCAGCCGAGAGCACGGTGGAGGAGAGCGCCGAGCGGGATTCCCCGGAAACCGTGACCCTTCCGGAGGCTCCCCCTGCAGGCACCGACGCAGCGATCGCCTGGGAGGCTTTGATGGGCCCCGACGGCGAGTACCATGCCTCCGCGAGTTATCTCGCAGTCATCGAGAAATTCGGTGAAGTCGAACCTTATGTGTCGATCCGAGCTGCGGAGGATCGACACAGCAGCGCGCTCGTCAGACAGTTGGAACGGCTTGGCATCGAGGTTCCCGAAAACCCTTACCTCGGGAAGCTCCAGGCCCCCTCAGATCTGACGACGGCCGCCCGGGCGTGGGCCGACGGAGAAGTCGCGAACATTGCCATGTACGACACCCTCCTCGCTCAGACGGATGATGCCGCGCTGTTCCGTGTGCTCACCAATCTTCGCCGCGCTTCAGCCGATGTCCATTTGCCAGCGTTTCAGGCAGCCGCCGAGCAAGGTGGAACACTCACCCCGGAGCAAATGGCCGAGTTTCAGACCGGACGACCTTAGGGCCGATCATCCCCGGATTCATGACTGACACGCAGCCTGAACTCCGCAAGCGCATCAACCCCTCCGGTCGTATACGCGAGCCAATCGCTTCCCGCACCACGTGACTGCAGTTCCGCGAGGCGCTCCTGCCAGACGGCACCCAATGCCAGCGACGCTTCTTCGGTGGCGCCCTGGGACTTCAGCTCGCGCAGCGCAGCCCATCGTCCCTCAGCATATTTCAGTGCGGGAACGGGCACACCTGACTTCGTGAAACTGCACACCGAGGCGCCGCCTGAGGCCTGCTCCATCGCGCCCATCGCCTCGGCAAGCAGTTCGCGCAGCACTCCCTCCGCGGTCGTCATCAGTTCCCACCCCTCACGCAGCCTGTAACTCAACAGTACGCTGTGAGACTGCCGCGCCCCGTGCAGCACCCGACGAGAACTCAATCACCACACGCCCCGACTCACATCGAATATTATCAATGCAAGCACGAACTCCGGGAGGCACGCATGACGGTCGACAGTGCGCGCCCGACGCGATCCGCGTCACCCCGAGACGACCTGAAGGTTTGGGCACTACTTGTGGGCCTGGCAGCAGTTTGGGGCGTGGTGTTTGCCGTGAACGAGGTGCTGTGGCCGTGGCTGCTTGGCGACCTCTTCCGGGTAGATCTCGCATCCACACTCGGCGCGGCCCTCGAGTTCTTTCTCTACGACACCGTCAAAATCACCTTGCTGCTCGTGGGGCTCCTGTTCCTCGTGGGCCTCGTGAACACGCAGATCTCACCAGAGAGGGTGCGCGGGGTGCTCACCGGCAAGGGGCTCTTCGTGGGCATCCTGCTGGCGGTGGCGCTCGGGGCAATCACCCCGTTCTGCTCGTGCAGTTCGATCCCGATCTTCATCGGCCTCGTCGCCGCGGGCGTTCCCCTCGCCGTGACCCTCGCCTTCCTCGTCTCCTCCCCACTCATTAGCGAGACAGGCATCATCCTGATGGGCGGCACCTTCGGGTGGGACATCGCCGCAGGCTGGGCCCTCGCCGGTGCGACCGTCTCGATCACGGTCGGACTGGTGCTGTCGCGTTTCAAACTTGACCAGTGGATCGAGCCCTTCGTCTTCACCAGCCGCACCACGCAGCTCGCAACCGCTCAGAAGAGGCCCAGCATGCGTGACAGGGTGGACGCTTCATGGGCGGAGACCCGGCAGATAATCGTAAAGATCCTCCCCTACCTGGTGCTCGGCGTGCTCATCGGTGCCGCGATTCACGGGTGGGTGCCCGACGAGTTTTTCGCCGAGGTCGCGGGCCCCGAGAACCCGTTCTCGCTCCTCATCGCCACCTTTGCCGGGGCCCCGCTCTATGCGAACCCGGCAGCGGTCGTGCCGCTCGCCTCAGCGCTCTTCACGAAGGGTGTCGCACTCGGTACCACGATGGCGTTCATGATGAGCCTCGTCGCGCTCTCCATCCCCTCACTCATCATGCTGCGCCGGGTCATGAAGTGGCCGCTGCTGGCGCTCTTCACCGGGATCGTGCTCGCCGCGATCTTCCTCATCGGCTTCATCTTCAACCTCATCCCGATCGCCTGATAGCCGCCCGAAGGCCATCGCGCCGACTGGCTGGCAGATCCACCCTCGAAAGGCCACGCACATGGACATCAAGATTCTCGGCCCCGGCTGCCGCAACTGCGCCACACTCGAGAAGCGCACCCATGAGGCTCTCGCTGAACTCGGGCAAGACGCCACCGTCACCAAGGTGACCGACTACGCCGAGATCGCCGCATACGGGGTCATGCAGACCCCCGCGCTCGTGATCGACGAGCAGGTCGTGGTCTCGGGCAAGGTCCCCGTGACGCGGGCGCTGCGCGAACTCATTGAGGCGGCCGGGTAACGGCGACACCTCGCGACCGACGTGTGCTCAATCATTCCCGGGGTCCGCTAAGAAGACTGGGCAGTGGGCGATCCCGCCCTCGCCTCCACCGACGAACTCGCTGAGATACGCGAAGATATCGCAGGCCGCGTGCGCACACTGCTCAACTCCCTCGCCTCTGAATCGGCCTGGGTTTCGTTCCGTTCTTGAAGCAAGGATGGAACACGATGAACCAGAAGTATTCTCCCGAGATGCGTGATCGGGCGCTGCGGATGCTCGACGAGGCCAAGGCCTCCGGTGAGCACCCGAATCTGATGTCCGCGGTCCGACACGTCGCCGGCCTCCTCGGTATGAGTGCGGAGACGCTGCGGGTGTGGCATCGCCGCCGTGAGGTCGATGCCGGCGTGAAGCCCGGTGTCCCAAGCGATGTTGCTGAGGAGAATAAGCGGCTGCGCCGCGAGGTGGCCGAGCTTCGGAAGGCGAATGAGATCCTCAAGGCAGCGAGCGTGTTTTTCGCGAAGGAGCTCGACCGGCCCTGACCGAGATAATCCGCTTCATCGACGAGTATCGAGAGCGGTTCGGGGTCGAGCTCATCTGCCGGACGCTGCGCCCGGCCGTGCAGGGATTCCTCACGTCCCGCGGGTATCGCGCCGCGAAGACCCGCGTCGCCTCTGCCCGGCAGCTGCGTGACGAGCTGCTGGTGCCCGAGGTCGCCAGGCTACATGCGTAGAACTACAGCGTCTATGGGCGACGGAAGATGCATTCGCTCTTGAAGCGGCAGGGGTGGGAGATCGGCCGCGACCAGACCGCGAGGCTCATGCGCCTGGCGGGAGTGCGCGGGGTGCGCAAGTCGAAGAAGGTGTTCACGACGAGGCCGGACAAGACGCAGGCCCTTCCGCGGGACCTCGTCCAGCGGCAGTTCCGCGCGGACGCGCCGCGGCGCCTCTGGGTCGCAGACATCACGTATGTCGCCACCTGGGCGGGGTTCGCATACGTCGCGTTCGTCACCGACGTCTATTCACGGCGGATCGTGGGCTGGAACGTCGCCTCAACGCTGAAAGCGGAAGTGCTGCCGTTGCAGGCGCTGGACATGGCCGCCTGGGGTGCGGACGGTCCGCTAGATGGGCTCATCCATCACGCCGATCACGGGTCGAACTACATGTCGATGGTCTACACCGACCGGGTTGTCGAGCTTGGCGCAACACCCTCGACGGGAACCGTCGGGGACTCGTATGACTGTCAGTCTGTTTCTACCTGATCTCGCAAGGATTGGGGAGTCCCGGTCGGAGTGGTCTGGCTCGTGTTTTGATTGGCCCGCATGGTGCCTTTGCGTTGATCTGTCGGCCCTCCGCCCGGGCAGCGCAATAGAAGCGCTGCCACCGGACGAGGCGTGACCTAATAGGAGCCTGGAGCATACTTTCGATAGCGTCCCCGTGACAGTCCTGTCCCCTCGCCGGTGACAGCGTGAACCCCACGATAACCGGCAGAGGAGAGCACCGCTATGACCCAAGAAACACCCTCCCGTTCAGGGCACGTCGTGATCGGCGTCGATACGCATAAACATATCCACGTCGCTGCCGTGATGGACACGATCGGAGGGATCCTCGCGACACTTACGATCGCGACCGATACCGCCGGGTTCAAGCAGCTCCTCGCCTGGGCTGAGAGCTTCGGGAAGGTCATCTCCTTCGGGATTGAGGGGACTGGCTCCTACGGGGCAGGCCTCACCTCGTTCCTACGAAGGCAAGGCCATAAGGTCGTCGAGGTCTCGCGCCCTGACAGGCGGCTGCGCCGACTCAACGGCAAGTCAGACACCCTTGACGCGGAGAACGCCGCGAGAGCGGTGCTTGCAGGCTTCGCGACCGCAACCCCGAAGACGATGGATGGTGCGGTCGAGATGATTCGGCAACTGAAAGTCGCCCATGACACCGCAGTGAAGCAGAAAGCTGCGACGATGGTGACACTCAAAGCCATGCTCGTGCACGCACCAGAACAACTCCGCATCGAGACCGCCCGGAAGACACAGCGTACGCTCGCGCGTTACTGTGCGGCATTCCGACCGCGCGGTCTCGAATCTCCAGAGGACGCGAACCGGCATGCCTTGCGGTCGCTTGCGAAGCGCTGGCTCCTGCTCGACGAGGAGAGCAAGGAACTTACGAGCATGATCGAGGAACTCGTCCTCCAGCGTGCGCCCCATCTGCTCGACGAGTTCGGCATTGGCGTGGACACTGCCGCAGAAATCCTCATCGTGGCAGGAGACAACCCCGAGCGCATCAAGTCCGAGGCGGCGTTCGCGAAACTCGCTGGCATTAGCCCGATACCCGCTGGCTCTGGAATAACGAGTGGGAAGCACCGCATCAATCATGGTGGGCACCGGCAACTCAACGCCGCGATCTACCGGACCGTGATCGTGAGAATGCGATTCCACCAACCCACGATCGACTATGTCGCCCGCAGAACCGCCGAAGGGAAAAGCAAACGAGACATCATCCGATGCTTGAAACGCTATGTCATCCGCGAGCTTTACCACCTGGTCAAAGTCAACCCGAGAACCGGTGAGATCGTGAGTTGACAAATATAGGAGCATCAACGCCCTCGCCGAGGCGGTCAACAACCTCTACAAGACCGAACTAATCCGTCAACGCGGCCCCTGGAAGACCGTCGAGCAGGTCGAACTCGCCACGCTCGAATGGGTGTGGTGGTGGAACCACCAGCGCCTCCACGGCGAACTCGACATGCGCACCCCGATCGAGATCGAGGAGGCGTACTACGCTGATCTCGAATCAGCCTCCCCGGCAACAGCCGGACAAGGAAACCGATAGGAACGAAACCCAGGCCGATTCACCTCAGACTGAAAGTGCAACCCAGACAAGACCACCGAACACCAGCCCACCGTACCCTTCGATTGCGTCCACAACGCGGGTCGTTCCCAAATGGCTGCCGGTTGGCTGCGCGATCTCCCGGAGAGTCTGCCCAAAGCACGTCACCATACATGAAGGGGGCAGCAACCGATCTGGTTCCTGCCCCCTTGGTCGTTCAGGATTCAGCAGCAGGTCGAGGACGCCGTTCCGATCTGAACAAGCTGCGGTGCTGGCGCACAGCAGGACCCGCCAGCCGATTCCTCTGCAGGTGCATCGAAGAGGCCGGCACCGCCGCACACTCCGGTATCTGGCAGAACAAGATCAACCCGCGCAGCCGCTGCGGTGTCACCTGCGATCGCCGCCACCACGCTGCGCACTTGTTCGAAGCCGGTGAGAGCGAGAAACGTCGGGGCGCGACCGTACGACTTCGCACCCACGATGTAGAAGCCCGACTCCGGCTGGGCAAGATCTGCCGCACCAGTAGCGCGCACGGATCCACAGGAATGCAGGTTCGGGTCGACTTCAAGCGCGACCTTCGAGGGGGCCTGCAACCGCACATCGAGGTCGAGTCGAATCTCGGAGAGGAAGGACAGGTCAGGCCGGAACCCGGCTGCAACAAACACCTTGGCCGCACGGTCAAGGTGACGGCCGTCCTCTGCCACAAGCTCAGCTTGGCCTTCACGCATCAGGATCTGTTCCGTGCGAAAACCAGTGACGAGGTCGACAATTCCGTCCTCGACGGCCTGCTTTGCCCGCTGCCCCAGCGCGCCGCGTTCGGGCAGCTCGTCTTCACTGCCCCCGCCAAATGTGTTCCCGACGGTGCCGCGCCGCAGCACCCAGGTGATGCGTGTATCTGGGTTGCGCTTCGCGACACGGGTGAGGATCCCAATGGTCGTTGCCGCAGAGTGCCCGTTACCGACCACGACCACGTGTTTCCCTGCCAGGCTCTTCGCGTCCTCGATCGAGGGCATCCGGTATTCGACCAGTCCAGCGTCGGCTGCGACCCGCTCACCGAGCGCAGGCAGCCCATCGGCTCCCGCAGGGTTCGGTGAGCGCCACGTTCCGGAGGCGTCGATCACCGCGCTTGCTTCGATCCGCTCCTCAGCACCGTTCGCGTGCTCGACATGAACAACGAAGGGTTGCTCTGCTCGACCATCGTCGACTGAAAGGTCACGACCCTTGCGGCCGACCCCCACGACACGGGCCCCATACCTGACCCGATCACCGAGCGCGTCCGCGAGGGGCGCAAGGTACAGCTCGATCCACTGCGAACCAGTCGGATATCCGCTCTCCGGCGCACTCCAGCCGGTCGGTGCCAGCAGGCGACGTGAGGCCGCATCGGTGAGTTCCGTCCACGGCGAGAACAGACGCACATGACCCCACTCGGCAACAGCGGATGCGGCGGCGTCACCGGACTCAAGCACGAGAGGTTCGAGCCCGCGCTCGAGGAGATGGGCGGCGGCGGCCAGCCCCTGCGGACCAGCACCAATGACAACGACAGGATTCACTGCGACCTCCACGTATTGAAATCCTTCGATATGAGACAAGACGATCATGCCGCTCATATCGACAAATGTCAATGCGTCGGGCAGAATGGGGCCATGAGCTCCTTGCCTGTCACCATCGACACCACCGCTGGATCATGCTGCGCCTCCGGCCAGGCGATGGACGACGGAACCGCTCAAGACCTCGCGAAGGTGTTCAAGGCGCTCGGCGACCCGACACGTGTGAAGCTCCTCTCAATGATCGTCGCGAGCACAAACGGAGAAATGTGCGTCTGCGATCTCACAGAGCCGGTCGGCCTGTCACAGCCGACGGTCTCTCACCACATGAAACTGCTTGTCGAAGCGGGACTCGTCACCCGAGAGCAGCGCGGCAAATGGGCCTTCTACCAGCCAACAACGAGCACGCTCGCTGAGGCTGTGAGCGCGCTCCTCGGGTGAGCGTCGTCAACACATGAACATCGACACCAAACCGCAAATGAGATCAGAAGAGTCGCTGGACAAAGTACGTGACTTGGTAAATGCCTTGCTACACCCGACTCCGGCGTTCACCCAGTTGATGGCGAACCTGAAGGCAAATCACGAACTCGACGCCACCGCCTCGACTGAAAAGCCCAAAGAACAGCTGCCAGCAACGACTGAAGTACGAGCCAGCACGAAGACGCCGATCACTCCGCGACCCGATTCAAGCACAAAGACTTCGAGCAATCCCCCATCCGAAGCCACCACTCTTCAAATGAATGAACGCGCGTTGCAGGCTCTGCTCGCGCTCGTAGTCGACTACGCAAACGGGCTCACCCAAATGGAGCTTGCCCAGAAACATGACATGCATGTTCAGACAGTGAGTAAACGTCTCAAAGAAGTCGGCGTCAACCTTCGAGCGAGGGTGAAGCTACTGAGCCCAGCCCAGTTGGAGGCAGCCCGATCCTCTATCGCGTGCGGCGCAAGCCTGCGTGCGACCGCACGCCAGCTCGGAGTCTCGCACGCCACCCTGACACGCAATCTCAAACCTGGAAAGGTTTGAACCTTCACCATTGCGTACCACCAATGGAAACGTTTCAAACCCGGGCCGAACACCTCGGTCACCATTGCGTACCATTGACACAAAATGGGTCTGATCTGGGGTTTTATGAAAAATCCCCTGCCCCCGAAACAAAAATCGGGGGCAGGGGCCCGGGTGGCTTACGGGACTTGAACCCGCGACCACCGGCACCACAAGCCGGTGCTCTACCAACTGAGCTAAAGCCACCATGCTGACCCGCCGCGCCGAGGCTCGACAGGCAACCCCACGATCATATCCCATCCGCGCGCCCGACCGCGAACCCGGCGCGGCCGGGATCAGGACGGGGACCGCGTCCCCCGATCCCCGGCTCAGCCGCGCCGGCGAGCGACCAGCGCGCTGCTGCCGAGGACGATGAGCAGGCCGGCGATGCCCGCGATCAGCGCCGACCATCCCTCCTCGCTCATGCCGGTGCTGGCGAGCTGACCGGTCCCGCCGGATCCGGAGCCCGGGCCGCCCGATCCGCCAGATCCGCCCGCGCTGCAGGCGATCGAGCCGACGCGGAACGCGTGCCCGTCGGTCTGGTTGTCATCGGCCCAGAGCGCCGGCCGCGATCCGTCGACGCACTGGCTCATCGGGGCGAGCGCGAAGCCCTCGTTCGCGTAGTTCTGGGTCTCCGCGGGCCGCTCGTGGATCACGGTCGGGACGAAGGCGCCGGACGCGTCGACGGAGAAGAGCTGCGCGCGCCCCTGGCAGACCTCGTCGCAGAGCACCCAGAGCTGCCCGGAGGCCGCATCGAACTCGAGCTCCATGACGCCGGGGAAGTCCGTCGCGAACTGCGTGATGCGGATCATCTGCCCCTCGTCGCCAAGCACATAGCCCGCGACGATGTTCGTCGCCTCGACTCCGACGAAGACGACCCCGCCGCCGTGCGCCGGATACGCGTCGGGGTCGTACCGCTCCCCCGTGTTCTCGTCGACGAGCCCCTCCAGGACGAGGAAGTCGTCCGACACCCACGCGAGCCCCTCGATGCCGGCGTTCGCCCCGATCCCCGGGTAGAAGCCCGAGAGGTTCCACTCGCGGGTCGCGTTCAGCGCGCTCGACCCCTCGTCGACGGAGTAGCGCAGCACCGACGGCCGGCTCACGCCGCCCTGCCCGGACGCGTTGTTGCGCTCGGAGCCGACGAGCACGCCGTTCCGCGCCGATCCGCCGATCAATGCGACCGCCTCGGCGTCGACGATGCCGGTGCCGTCGGGGTAGTGCAGCGTCCACCGCCCCTGCTCGCTCAGCGCACCGCCCGCGAGCGAGAGCAGATGCAGCGTGCCGTCGCCGTTGTTCACCGCCCAGATCCCGCTGCCGTCGGCTTCGAAGACGAGCCCGCTCATGTCCTGCCCGAAGGCGTTCGCCTCGTCCACGGGAGTCATGCCCGCTGGCCCGGGCCAGGGCGAGGTCTCGAGGGTGTCGACCGGCTCCGAGCAGTCGTTCGCCGCGCCCCGCGTCGACACCGTGGTGTCGCGCCAGTCCGCGCTGCCGTCGGGGCAGCGGCCGTAGGTGACCGTGGCGTGCGAGGTCCAGTCGTGGGAGTCGACGAGCGTCGTGCCGTCGGCGAGGTAGAGCCGCGCGGAGTCGATGCCGCCGAGACCGAACGCGGTCTCCACGTCGGCGACGAGGAAGCCGCCGGGGGCGATCACCGAGCCGGCCGGCAGCACGAAGGCGTGCGAGTCGTCGTTGTCCCGGATGATCCATCCGCTGACGTCGACGGCGGCGGATCCGGCGTTGAACAGCTCGACCCAGTCACCCGGGGTTCCTCCGCTCGACTCGATCTCGTTGATGAGGATCTCGGGCAGCGCGGGCGAGGCCGGGCAGTCGTTCGCCGCGCCGCGGGTCGAGGAGAGCGTCGTCGCGAAGGCGCCCGTGCCGTCCGGACAGCGGCCGTAGCTCGTGGCCGCGTGCGCGCTCCAGTCGTAGGAGTCGACGAGCGTGGCGCCGTCCGCGAGGTACAGCCGCGCCTCGTCGGCACCGCCGAGACCGAACGCGGTCTCCACGTCGGCGACGAGGAAGCCGCCGGGAGCGATCACGGATCCCGCCGGCAGCACGAACGCGTTCGACGGATTGTCGTCGCGGAGGATCCACCCGCTCACGTCCGCCGGCTCGGCGCCGTTGTTGAACAGCTCGATCCAGTCTCCGGGAGTGCCGCCGCTCGACTCCACCTCGTTGATCACGACCGGCGGAACGGTCGCCGGAGCCGGGCAGTCGTTCGCCGCACCGCGGGTCGGCGAGAGCGTGTCGATGAACGGACCCGTGCCGTCCGGGCAGCGCCCATAGGTCTGCGCCGCGTGCGAGGTCCAGCTGAAGGAGTCGACGAGCGTCGTGCCGTCGGGCAGGAAGATGCGAATGCTGTCGGCGCCGCCCAGGCCGAAGTCGGGTTCGGTGTTCATGGCGAAGAACTCGCCGGGAGCGAGCACCGTGGAAGCGGGCACCGCGAGCGTGCGGGAGTCGTTGTCGTCCTTCACGATCCAGCCGCTGATATCCACCGGCGCCGCGCCGGTGTTGGTGAGCTCCACCCAATCGAGCACACCGCTGCCGCCGCTCGACTCGACCTCGTTGATCACGATGTCGCCCGGCGCGGCGTTCGCGGCCGGCGCGACGGCCGACGGTGCGGCGATCAGGCCGAGCGTCACGCCCAGCAGCAGGGTCGCGGACAGGACGGATCGAGCGGATCCTCGGATGCGCATGCGGCTCGCTTCTCTCGGTGCGTGCAGTTCTCATCAGCCAGCGTGCCGAAGCCGGGTGATCCGCCGGTGAACACGAGGTATCGCGCAGGCGAAAGCCGGGTGATCGCACGGGAGCCCGTATAGGGTGAAACCATGCTCAGCGTCTCGCACGAAGACTTCGAGACCCTCGTCGGCGAGGGCCTCGACAGCCTGCACGAGGACATGCTGGCCGAGCTCGACAACGTCATCTTCCTCGTCGAGGACCGTCCGACGGACGGCAGCGGCATCCTCGGCGTCTACGAGGGCTTCTCGCTGGCCGAGCGCAGCGCCTACGGCTACGGCGAGGAGCCGGATCGCATCATCCTCTTCCGGGAGAACCTGCTCGAGCACTGCGCCGACATGGAGGATCTCGTCGCCGAGATCCGCATCACCCTCGTCCATGAGATCGCGCACTTCTACGGCCTCACCGAGGAGCGGATCCACGAGCTGGGGTGGGGTTGATGGCGGCGCCCGACACCCGGCCCGCGCAGCAGGACGGCCCGGCCCTCGAGCACGAGCACCCGTGGCAGACCGTCGTATGGGACGACCCCGTGAACCTGATGTCGTACGTCACCTACGTCTTCCGGCAGCACTTCGGCTTCGATCGCGCGAGGGCCGAGGAGCTGATGCTGCGGGTGCACCACGAGGGCAGCGCGGTCGTCGCCGAGGGCGGCCGCGAGGCCATGGAGCTGCACGTCGAGGCGCTGCACGGCTACGGGCTCTGGGCGACGGTGCGGCAGGGCGGCGCGTCATGAGGCTGCTGCCGCTGCCCGACGGCTCCCTGCGCCTGCGCCTCGACATCGACGAGGCGAGGCTGCTCGATCAGCTCACCGGCCAGCTCATCGACCTGCTGCAGAGCCACAGCCGCACGGCGCTCGATCCGGACCCGCTCTTCGCCAGCCTCGAG
This sequence comes from Candidatus Leucobacter sulfamidivorax, assembly GCA_016771945.1. Classification (GTDB taxonomy): domain Bacteria; phylum Actinomycetota; class Actinomycetes; order Actinomycetales; family Microbacteriaceae; genus Leucobacter; species Leucobacter sulfamidivorax. Next base: position 146,675 of record QZLF01000004.1, on the reverse strand, counting down.
GTGGGCGGATCGCGCGAGCCGCCGAACGACCCGGCGCTCGCCCGTCTCTTCCCCGACGCCTACGAAACGGGCGACGACGCCGCGCAGTTCCGCAGCCTCACCGAGCAGGGCCTGCTGAACCGCAAGCTGCACGACGCGCTCGCGGTGACGAGCGAGCTGGCCCTCGGGCGCCCGCCCGCGGCGGTCGAGGAAAGCGACGCCGAGGGGGACGGCGGCGGCACCGTCGACGCGCTCATCACGACGGCCTCCCTCGCGCCCTGGGTGCGCACGCTCACGGCCCTGCGTCTCGCGATCGCGGCGCGGATCGGCCTCGACGCGGAGTCCGACCACCCCCGGCTGCTCGCCGACGAGGAGACCCGCGGCACGGTGCTCGTCTACGACTGGCTGGGCGCGATCCTCGACTCCCTGCTGCGGATGCTGACCCCGGAGTAGCGCCGGCCGGGCGACGCCCGCTCAGACCGGGGGTTCGAGCGAGCGCGGATCCACCACGTCCTCGCGTCCCGCGAGCAGCCGCGCCGAGGTGAGCCCCTCCCTGCCGAAGCGCCCGGTCACCTCGTCGACCGCGCGATCCACCGCGCGCCAGTCCTCGTCGTCGCTCCAGAGCCCCGCGGGGTCGCTGCCCGCCGGGGCCAGCTGCTCGGTGCGCACGCCGATGAGGCGCACGGCGCGCGTGAGGCTCGGGCCGCTGCCCCCGTCGAGCGCGTCGAAGAGCTCGCGCGCGGTGAGATAGAGGCGTCTCGTCGCGTTCGTCGCCTCGGGCAGGGTGCGCGAGCGCGACAGCGTCTCGAAGTCGCCGTAGCGGACCTTGATCGCGACCGTGCGGGCCTCGAGGCCGCGGGCGCGCAGCCGCTCGCCGGTCCGGGTGGCGAGGCGCAGCAGCTCGGCCTCGATGCCGGCGCGGTCGCTGCGATCCACGGCGAAGGTCTCCTCGTGCCCGATGCTCTTCTCGATCCGCACCGGCTCGACCTCGCGCGCGTCGCGCCCGTTCGCGAGCTCGTGCAGCCGCTCGGCGTTCGCGTTGCCGACGATGCGGCGCAGGCTGTCGAGCGGCTCGCGCGAGAGATCGGCGACGGTCCGGATCGCACGGCCGTGCAGCGCCTTCGCCGTCGCGCCGCCGACGCCCCAGATCGCCTCGACGGGCAGGGAGTGCAGGAACTCGAGGGTGCGCTCCGGGGGGATCTCGAGCATGCCGTCGGGCTTCGCCCGCTGCGAGGCGAGCTTCGCCACGTGCTTGGTCGAGGCGAGGCCGATCGAGGCGGGCAGGCCGGTGCGCTCGCGCACGCGGTGCCTGATCAGCCGCGCGATCTCGGCAGGAGGGCCGAAGAGGCGGATCGAGCCGGCCACGTCGAGGAAGGCCTCGTCGATGCTGAGCGGTTCGACGAGCGGCGTGAACTCCTGGAAGATCGCCATCACCTCGCGGGAGGCCGCGCGGTACTTGGTGAAGTCGGGGTCGATGAGGATGAGCCCCGGGCAGAGCTGCTTCGCGCGGACGACGGGCATGGCGGATCGCACGCCGAAGCGGCGCGCCTCGTAGCTGGCGCTGGAGACCACCGAGCGGCTCGTGTCGTGGGCGACCGCCGTGGTCCGGCCGCGCAGCTCCGGGCGATCGAGCAGCTCGACCGAGACGTAGAAGGAGTCCATGTCGACGTGCAGGATCGACGCCTCGCGGCGCTCGGGGCTCGCGGGGGCTGTCATGTCCGTTCCGGGTACAGGGGGCTGTGCCCCGCCGCGATCCGCTCTCCCTCGCACACCGGGCCGGGCGGCGTGCCGTCGCCGAAGGGCGCGCCGCCGAGCCGCTCGCGGCCGTGGGGATCGAGCCAGTTCGAGAGCTCGGGGCCGTCCGGCACGATCCGCGTCGGATTGATGTCCTCGTGGGTGATGTAGTAGTGCTGCTTGATCTGCACGAAGTCGATCGTGTCGCCGAAACCGGGCGTCTGGAAGAGGTCGCGCGCGTAGCCCCAGAGGTGCTCCATCTCGACGAGCTTGTTGCGGTTCGTCTTGAAATGGCCGTGGTAGACGGGATCGAAGCGCGCGAGCGTGGTGAAGAGGCGCACGTCGGCCTCGGTGATGGTGCCGCCCATCAGATAGCGCCGGGTCGCGAGCCGCTCCTCGAGCCAGTCGAGGGCCTCCCAGAGCCTGGCGTAGGCCGCGTCGTAGGCCTCCTGGCTGCCGGCGAAGCCGCAACGGTAGACCCCATTGTTCACCTCGGTGAAGACGCGGGTCATGATCGGCCACATCTCCTCGAGCGCGTGCTCGGGCAGCAGGTCCGGGGCGCCCTCGCGGTGGAACTCGCGCCACTCGGTCGAGAAGTCGAGCGTGATCTGCGGATAGTCGTTGGTGACGACCTCGCCGCTCGGCACGTCGACGATGGCCGGCACGGTGATGCCCCGCGGGTAGCCGGGGAAGCGCTTGAAGTAGTTCTGCTGCAGGCGCTCGGTGCCGAGCACCGGGTCGCGGCCGTCGATGTTCTGCGGCTGGCCGCCGAGATCGAAGGTCCAGGATCGCGCGTCGTGCGTGGGGCCGGGCCGGCCGAGAGAGATGACCTCCTCGAGCCCGAGCAGGCGGCGCACGATGACCGTGCGGTTGGCCCAGGGGCAGGCGTTCGCCGCCACGAGGCGGTAGCGGCCGGGTTCGACGGGCCAGGCCCGCGCGCCCTCGCTCAGGCCGTAGCCGAGGGAGCCGACCTTCGAGGCCGGCGGGGCGGGGAGCCTGCGGGTCCGCTCGGGGTCTGCGACGATGCGGTCCTCGATGTAGTGGGTGTCGCGCGTGAACTCCTCGCCGCCGGTGACGTAGGAGCCCCGGGTCGAGTGCTCGTTCTCGGCTGCTCCGGTTCCCTCGGCTGCTCCGGTTCCTTCGGCTGCTCCGGTTCCTTCGGCTGCTCCGGTTCCTTCGGTTCCGACCATGGTCTCCACTTCCCTCCCGCGACGCGACTCACCCACCATCCTGCCCTCCCGGGCCGGTCGCGCGCACTGCAGCGTCCCGCCCGCACTCGCTTTGTAGGGTTCTCAATAAAGATTCCCCCGGAATTCTGTCCGCGCATGCCCTCAGAACGGCCCGTGAATGTCGGTGGTCCCTGGTTCACTGAATCGCATGAGCCTCCCCTTCTTCTCCCCCGAGCACACCCTCACGGGCATGCTCGACCATGCCCTCTCGGAGGCGGAGGAGATCACTCGGCAGATCCGCGCCGCCGAGGCCGAGCTCACCCGCGTGCTCGCCACGATCCTCGATCTCGCCGCAGCGGAATCCGACGACGACCTCTCTACAGTCCCCAGCGGCGGCCGCGCCGAACTCGCCTACCGGGCCGCCAGGGCCGATCTCGCCACCGCACTCCGCATCAGCGAGCAGGACGCCGACCGGCGCCTGGCTCACGCGCACGCCCTCGTCACCGACTACCCGACCGTGCTCGCAGCCCTCGCCGACGGGCGGGTCTCCGAGCAGCACACCCGGGTCATCGTGGACGCGGCTGCGGTGATCGGCAGCGACGAAGATCTCCTGACCGAGACCCGCCGCCGCGCCTACGAGCGGGAGATCCTGCCCTACGCGGTCGCGGAGACCCCGAACCGGCTGCGCCCCATCGCGAAGCGCCTCGCCGAGCAGTACGCGGCATGCCCGCTCGAGGAGCGCCACGAGCAGGCCCGGGCACGCCGCCGGGTGGTCCTGCTCGACCGGGAGGACGGCATGGCCGATCTCATCGCACACCTGCCCGCCGTGGAGGCGTACGGGATCCACGAGCGGCTGACGCGGATCACCCTCACGGTCGAATCCGGCGATGCCGCATATGGCGGTTCCGGTGGTGCCGCACCCGGCGGTCCCGCCGATGCCGACGGTTCCCTCCCCGAGCTCCGCAGGTCACGCGACGAGATCCGTGCCGACGTCTTCGCCGACCTCCTGCTCGGCGGTGATCCCGGCAGCGGTCTGTGCGGCGGTCACGGCGACGACGGCCGTTCGGCCGGCGCCGCCGACCCCCGCGAGATCCGCGCCCGGGTGCAGGTCGTGATCCCCGTCGACGCGCTCCCCCGGCAGCTCGCAACGGCCCTCGGAGCGGACCATGCGACGTCTCGCCCGGCGTTCCGCTCCGCGGCCGCCGCGGCCGAGCCCGCCGTGCTGTGCGGGTACGGCCCCATCAGCCCGGCCGTCGCAGCGACGCTCGCGGCGGGGGCCGCGCACTGGGATCTCGTGCGCACGCAGGCGAGCACCGGCGAAGTGCTGGCCGTCGACCGGTACCGGCCCAGCGCACGCATGAAACGCTTCCTGCGGGTCCGGGACCAGCGTTGCCGCTTCCCGGGATGCCGCCGACCGGCGACCCGCTGCGATATCGACCACACGATCGACGCCGCTCAGGGCGGGCCGACGGCGACCACGAACCTCGCGCACCTCTGCCGCGGACACCACACGCTCAAGCACCACACCGGGTGGCAGGTGATCCAGCAGCGCGGAGGCGTCATGGAGTGGCGCTCGCCCACCGGCAGGGTCCACCGCGACCGACCACCCGGTACCCGGGTCAGGTTCGAGCCGGCGCCTACGCCTGTACCGATACCCGAGCCCGCGTACTGAGGCGCGCGGCCTACGCGCTTCCGACGGGTGTGATGGCTGCACGGATGTCGTCGAGCACCGCCGTCCAGTGGGCGAGCATCTCCGCGCGTTCGGCCGCACTCGCCAGTCGATCCTGGTGGAAGGCGATCGTCGTCCCGGTCGCTGCGGGCAGCACCGTGAGCTGCAGGGTGGTGTCGTGCGACCAGTCCGGCGGCTGCCAGGTCAACCGCACTCTCCGACCCTCTGTTCGGCTGCGGACCTCGCCCCGAACCCCTGCATCGGTGGCATACGCCTCGCCTGCCTCCTGCCCCAGCACGGTACGCCCGAGCCACAGCGGAAGTCCCGCCCCCAGAAGAAACTCCCAGACGGGCTCCGGCGGGAGAGGGAGTGTGCGACGGACGCCCATCTGCCAGCCTGCGTCTTTCGCGAGTCCGGTCGTCTCGGTCATGAAACTAGATATAGTGGTTACATGCGCTCCGGTCAATGGTTCATCGACGGCATCGGCGCGCGCTGGTACTTCGACTCGGGGGCGCTCTGTCTCGATTTCGCCTACACCGGCGACTTCGGCTACGACAACCCCGCATGGGAGCGGCTTCGCACACCAGCGGATCTGAAGGCCTGGCTGGTCGAGCGACACGGCCCGCTGAGCACGGACGCGGAAGCCGACGAACTGTCGGGCGCCAAAGAACTGCGGAGCGCGATCACCCGGATCGCCCGGGCTCACGCCGACGGCGCAGCGCCCGATCCGGAGCAGATCGACGTTCTGAACTCCTGGGCCGCCCGACCCGACATCGCCCCGGCGCTCGGAGGCGGCACCGTCACGCCGGTGCAGGCGTCTACGGCCCAGGCGCTCGCCACGATCGCCCGTGACGCCGTGGACGTCTTCTCGCGGGACTCCGACCGAATCCGACGATGCGCCTCGCAGGACTGCGACCTCGTCTTCTTCGACGGCTCGCGCCCGAACTCCCGTCGCTGGTGCTCCATGCAGCACTGCGGCAATCGGGCGAAGGTCCGCGCTCACCGCCAGAGGGCGGCAGTGCGCCCGAAGGTGCGCCCGGAGGGACTCGAACCCCCGACCACCTGGGTGTAAACCAGGTGCTCTAACCAACTGAGCTACAGGCGCGCGCCCGCCGCGCGGGCTCCCCCAGCATAGGGGCAGCCGCGCGGCGGATGAAAACCGGAGAGAACCGGTCGGAGCCGAGACCCTACAGCGCGGCGACGGCCTCGCGGTAGGCGGCGAAGTCGCGCGGCTCGCCCGGCGAGTTCTCGAAGGAGGCCAGCACCTTGAGCCCCTCGCCGATGATCACGGTGGCGCGGGTCGCGATGCCCCGCTCCTCGACGAAGGCGCCATACTCGCGGGCCACCGCGCCGTGCGGCCAGAAGTCGGAGAGGATCGAGAACTCGTAGCCTTCCTGCGTCGCCCAGGCCTTGAGCGCGAAGACGGAGTCGACCGAGACCCCGACGAGGCGCACCTTGGCGTCGTCGAAGACCGCGAGATTGTCGCGCAGCTCGCACAGCTCGCCCGTGCAGATGCCCGAGAACGCGAGCGGGAAGAACACGAGGGCCACGGGCGATTCCGCGACGAGCTCCGACAGGGTCAGCTCCTCGCCGTTCTGATCGGAGAGGGTGAAATCGGGCGCGATCGCGCCTGCCTGAAGCACCATGGCGCTCCTTTCCCGGCGCCCCGCGGCGCCTGATTCGAGTGTGGCCGGACCCACCCAGCCTAGTGGAATCGCACCCACCGGCTTTTGTGGATTCTCGACACGAGAAGCGGGCATATCCGTGTAGCCCTCGTCGCTTTTCGATAGTGTGGGAAGCGGCGTGCAGATCCCGCGCGCCCCGTTGCGACGCCCAGATCCCCGGCGATCGCACGAAGTCTGGTGAAGGAGCATGACCATGGCCGTGAACACTGAAGACCCCTACGCATCGGGTCAGGTGGACAGCGACCCCGCGGAGACCGCGGAGTGGCTGGAGTCGCTCGACGAGGCCGTCGATGCGCGAGGAGCCGGCCGCGGCCGCGAGATCATGACGAGCCTGCTCGCGCACTCCCGCAAGCGTCACCTCGGCGTGCCCCAGGTGCCCACCACCGACTACATCAACACCATCGCCTCCGCTGACGAGCCCGACTTCCCGGGCGACGAGGAGCTCGAGCGCAGCTACCGCCGCTGGATCCGCTGGAACGCCGCGGTGACCGTGCACCGGGCGCAGCGCCCCGGCATCAGCGTCGGCGGGCACATCTCCACCTACGCCTCGGCCGCCTCGCTCTACGAGGTCGGCTTCAACCACTTCTTCCGGGGTCAGGATCACCCGGGCGGCGGCGACCAGATCTTCTTCCAGGGCCACGCCTCCCCCGGCATGTACGCCCGCGCCTTCCTCGAGGGGCGGCTCACGACGGATCAGCTCGACGGCTTCCGCCAGGAGAAGTCGCACGCGCCGAACGGCCTGCCGAGCTACCCGCACCCGCGCCTGCTGCCCGACTTCTGGCAGTTCCCCACCGTCTCGATGGGCATCGGCCCCATCAACGCGATCTACCAGGCGCAGCTGAACCGCTACCTCACCAACCGCGGCATCAAGGACTGCTCCGACCAGCAGGTCTGGGCGTTCCTCGGCGACGGCGAGATGGACGAGGTCGAGAGCCGTGGCCAATTGCAGGTGGCCGCGAACGAGGGCCTCGACAACCTGAACTTCGTGATCAACTGCAACCTGCAGCGCCTCGACGGCCCGGTCCGCGGCAACGGCAAGATCATCCAGGAGCTCGAGAGCTTCTTCCGCGGCGCCGGCTGGAACGTCATCAAGGTCGTCTGGGGCCGGGAGTGGGACGAGCTGCTCGCCCGCGACACCGACGGCGCGCTGCTGAACCTCATGAACGTCACGCCCGACGGCGACTACCAGACCTACAAGGCCGAGAACGGCGCCTATGTGCGCGAGCACTTCTTCGGCCGCGACGAGCGCGCGCTCCGCCTGGTCGAGAACTACACCGACGAGGAGGTCTGGGGCCTGCGCCGCGGCGGCCACGACTACCGCAAGGTGTACGCCGCGTTCAAGGCCGCCGTCGAGCACAAGGGACGGCCGACCGTGATCCTCGCGAAGACCATCAAGGGCTACACCCTGGGCTCGCACTTCGAGGCGCGCAACGCGACGCACCAGATGAAGAAGCTCACCCTCGACGATCTCAAGCAGTTCCGCGACATCATGCGCGTGCCGATCAGCGACGCCGAGCTCGAGGCCGATCCGTACCAGCCGCCCTACTACCACCCGGGGGCCGAGAACGAGGCGATCCAGTACATGCACGAGCGCCGCCGCGCGCTCGGCGGCTACCTGCCCGAGCGCCGGTCGAACCACGTCGCGGTCACGGTGCCCGAGGCGAAGAGCTACGAGATCGCGCGGAAGGGCAGCGGCGCGCAGGAGGCCGCGACGACCATGGTCTTCGTGCGCATGCTGAAGGATCTGATGCGCGACCAGGGCTTCGGCGCCCGTTTCGTGCCGATCATCCCCGACGAGGCGCGCACCTTCGGCATGGACAGCTACTTCCCCACCTCGAAGATCTACAACCCGAACGGGCAGAACTACACCTCGGTGGATCGCGAGCTGCTGCTGGCCTACAAGGAGAGCGCGCAGGGTGTCCTGCTCCACGTCGGCATCAACGAGGCCGGCGCCCTCGCGGCGTTCACCGCCGTCGGCACCTCCTACGCGACGCAGGGCGAGCCGCTGATCCCGATCTACATCTTCTACTCGATGTTCGGCTTCCAGCGCACCGGCGACGCGATCTGGGCGGCCGGCGATCAGATGGCGCGCGGCTTCATGATCGGCGCGACCGCCGGCCGCACCACGCTCACCGGCGAGGGACTGCAGCACGCCGACGGCCATTCGCTGGTGCTCTCGAACACCAACCCGGCGACCCTCTCCTACGATCCCGCCTACGGGTACGAGATCGCCCACATCGTCAAGAGCGGCATCGATCGCATGTACGGCGGAGCGCACCCCGATCCGAACGTCATGTACTACCTCACGGTCTACAACGAGCCCATGATCCACCCGGCCGAGCCCGAGGGCGTCGACGCCGAGGGCATCGTGCGCGGCATCCACCGGGTGCACGAGGCGCAGGGCGACGGGGAGCGGGCGCAGGTCTTCGCCTCCGGCGTCGCGGTGCCGTGGGCGATCCAGGCCGCCGAGCTGCTGCAGAGCGACTGGGGGGTCTCCGCCGACGTGTGGAGCGTCACCTCGTGGAGCGAGCTGCGCCGCGACGGCCTCGCCGCCGAGCGTCACAACCTGCTCCACCCCGGCGACGAGCCGCGCGTGCCCTACCTCACCGAGAAGCTCGCGGGGGCCGACGGCCCCGTCGTGGCGGTCAGCGACTGGGCCACCGACGTGCCCGACCAGATCCGCCCCTTCGTGCCGGGCGACTACTCGGTACTCGGCGCCGACGGCTTCGGCTTCAGCGACACCCGCGCGGCCGCCCGCCGCTTCTTCGCGATCGACCGGGAGTCGGTCGTCGTGAAGGTGCTGCAGCGGCTCGCCGCGCAGGGCAGGATCGACGCCGACATCCCCCGGCAGGCCTTCGAGAAGTACCGTCTGGACGACGTGCACGCGGGCACCACCGGCGGCGCCGGCGGAGAGTCCTGAACCCGCGCCCGTAGCGAGCCCCATGGACCGGACCAAGGAACGTGAGCTGGCGTGGCTCCGCGGGATCACCGGTGAGCTCGCCACCCAGACGATCGCCCGTCTGGAGGAGACGCTGCCCTGGTACGGCAACATGCCGCCGGGGCGGCGCAGCGCCGTCGGCCTCGTCGCGCAGACCGGGATCAGCTCGTTCATCCAGTGGTACGAGGATCCGAGCTCGACGCCCTGGATCGCCTCCGACGTGTTCAGTGCGGCGCCGCGCGAGCTGCTGCGCTCGATCAGCCTCTCGGAGACGCTGCAGCTGATCCGCGTGGTGGTCTCGGTCGTCGAGGAGCGGGTCGCGCCGCGCGGCGAGGCCCTGCGCGAGGCGGTATTCCACTACTCGCGGGACGTCGCCTTCGCCGCGGCCGACGTGTACGCGCGCGCGGCCGAGGCCCGCGGTCTCTGGGACGCCCGCCTCGAGGCACTCGTGGTCGACTCGATCCTCACCGGGGAGAGCGACGACGAGCTGCCGAGCCGCATCGCGGCGCTCGGCTGGCACGGCGAGGGCGAGTCCGCGGTGCTCGTCGGCAGCAGCGATCGCGTCATCGACGTCGATCAGATCCGCCGCACGGCGCGGCTCTCGGGCGCGGACGTGCTGGTCGGGCTGCAGGGCACGCGCCTCGTGCTCGTCCTCGGACGGGCCGAGTTCCCGCCGAAGGATCCCCAGACCCCGCCGCCCGATCCCCTCCCCTTCCTCGACATCGCGGGCCGCCTCGCCGAGTTCTTCTCCGACGGGCCGCTCGTGCTCGGCCCCTCGGTCGAGAACCTCGTCGACGCCTCGCGCAGCGCCAGGGCGGCGCTCGCCGGCATCGCGGTGGCCCGCTCCTGGCGCGGCGCGGGCAGGCCGGTGGAGGCCGACGAGCTGCTGCCCGAGCGGGCGCTCGCGGGCGACGGGCTCGCGCGGCGCACGCTGATCGAGCAGATCTACGAGCCGCTCCGCGCGCAATCGGGCGAGCTGCTCGAGACGCTCTGGTGCTATCTCGACAATGGCCGGTCGCTCGAGGCCACCGCCCGCGAGCTGTTCGTGCACCCGAACACGGTGCGCTACCGGCTGAAGAAGGTCACCGAGCTCGTGGGCTGGAACGCCACCAATCCGCGCGCCGCCCTGAACCTGCAGTCGGCGCTGATCCTCGGGTCCATCGCGCAAAAGGGACGACGCGAAGCGTCGTCTTCAAGGTGAGTCGGGCAGACCCGTACACGGGGCTGCCCGACCTCCGGGAACTGCGCGGGAGCGACGGACGGGCGAAACCCTGACGCCGCCACCCGGTCTCCGAAGACCCCCGTTTCTGGAGGCTCGGCACAATCATTTCCCAATTTTCTGATCGGGTATATGCAGGGCAAAGCCGAAACATCTGGAAGACTTGTGGGGTGATCGTTATCGCCTGCCCGGGACAGGGCTCCCAGACCCCAGGTTTCCTCTCCGAATGGCTCGAAGACGAGGGCGCACGCGAGTTCCTCGAGCGCGCCTCCGAGCGTTCGGGCGTCGACCTCGTGGTCCACGGCACCGAGAGCGACGCCGAGACGATCCGCGACACCCGCATCGCGCAGCCGCTCATCGTCGCGGCGAGCGTGCTCGCGTGGCGCGCCCTGGAGAACCGCGTCGCGCGGGACGGCGGCTCGCTCGACGGCGCGGGCACCGCCGGTCACTCGGTGGGCGAGTTCGCCGCGGCGGTGGCCGCCGGCGTGCTCTCCGACGACGACGCGCTGGCGCTCGTGGGCGTGCGCGGCCGCGCGATGGCCGAGGCCGCGACCCGCGAGGCGACCGGCATGAGCGCGGTCGTCGGCGGCGGCGAGGACGATGTGCTGGCGGCGATCGCCGCCCAGGGGCTCACCCCGGCCAACCGCAACGGAGGCGGCCAGATCGTGGCGGCCGGCGCCCTGCCCGCGCTCGCCGCGCTCGCCGAGAACGCGCCCCGCGGCGCACGCGTCATCCCGCTGCAGGTGGCGGGCGCGTTCCACACCGAGTACATGGCGAGCGCCGTGCCGGTGCTCGCCGAGGCCGCCGCGGCCGTCTCCCCCGCGGACCCGGTGCGTCCGCTCTGGACCAACGCCGACGGCTCGCGGGTCTCCAGCGGCACGAGCTTCCTCGACTCGCTCGTCTCGCAGATCGCGAGCCCCGTGCGCTGGGACGCCTGCCTGGAGGGCTTCACCGCGGCCGGCATCACCGGCCTCATCGAGCTCACGCCCGCGGGCGCGCTCACCGGCATCGCGAAGCGCGCGCTCAAGGGCGTGCCCGCGGTCGCCGTCAAGACCCCTGCCGACCTCGACGCCGCCGCCGAGCTCATCCGCACCGCTGCCTGAGCATCGCCGAAAGGAAACACATGGCCACCCTGACGCAGCCCACCGGCCCCGCTCACACCCGGATTCTCTCGATCGGCGCCGCGCGCGGCGATCTGGATGTGCCGAACGACGACCTGGTGGGGCCGATCGACTCCTCGGACGAGTGGATCCGCCAGCGCACCGGCATCGTGCAGCGCCGACGGGCGAGCGACGGCATCGGCGCGGTCGACCTCGCCGTCGCCGCGGGCGAGGAGGCGATCGCGCGCAGCGGCCTCGACCGCTCGAAGATCGACGGCGTCATCATCTCGACGATCTCGAACGTGGCCGTGACCCCCTCGATGGCCTCTCTCGCGGCCTATCGCCTGGGTCTGGCACCCGCCGCCGCCTTCGACATCTCCGCGGCCTGCGCCGGCTACGTGTACGCCGTGGGACAGGCGGACGCCCTCGTACGCGCGGGCCTGTGCAAGAACGTGCTCGCGATCGGCGCCGAGAAGCTCTCCGAGCTCGTCGACCCCACCGACCGCAGCATCTCCTTCCTGCTCGCCGACGGCGCCGGAGCCGTGGTCGTCGGCCCCAGCGACCACACCGGCATCGGCCCCACCCTGTGGGGCTCCGACGGCGAGAAGTGGGACGCGATCCGCATGACGAGCACCTTCGGCGACTACCGGGCGAATCCGGGAACGGTGCCCTGGCCGACGCTGCGGCAGGACGGGCAGACCGTCTTCCGGTGGGCGGTCTGGGAGATGGCGAAGGTCGCCCGGCAGACGCTCGAGGCCTCCGGCGTCGAGCCCGGAGACCTCGCCGCCTTCATCCCGCATCAGGCGAACATGCGGATCATCGACGAGTTCGCGAAGCAGCTGAAGCTGCCCGACTCGGTCGTGATCGCCCGCGACATCACGATGCAGGGCAACAGCTCGGCGGCCTCGATCCCGCTCGCGATGCACGCGCTGCTCGAGGAGCGCCCCGAGCTCTCCGGCGGCCTCGCCCTCACCATCGGCTTCGGCGCCGGGCTCGTCTACGGCTCGCAGATCGTCGAAATGCCCTGACGCGCGAACGCGATCCGCTACATTCTTCCATTGACCCGTCTTCACCGACACGCACCCCAACCAACAAGGAGATAACAATGGCATTCAGCAACGACGAGATTCTCGCGGGCCTGGCCGAGCTCATCAACGACGAGACCGGTATCGCTGCCGACGTCGTGGCTCTTGACAAGTCGTTCACCGACGATCTCGACATCGACTCGATCTCGATGATGACCATCGTCGTGAACGCCGAGGAGAAGTTCGACGTGAAGATCCCCGACGACGAGGTCAAGAACCTCAAGACCGTCGGCGACGCCGTCGACTTCATCGCGGGCGCCCAGTCCTGACATCCGGGTCGGGGCGGTCGCTGCAGACGCAGGCCCGCCCCGACTCGCGCAATCCACCATCCCTCTCCCCTTCACCCCACGCGGAGTTCGAGACCATGGCCAAGAAGATCGTCATCACCGGCGTCGGAGCGAGTTCACCCCTCGGCGGCACCGCCCCCGAGAGCTGGGCCGCGCTGCTGGCGGGAGAGAGCGGCGTCCGCACGCTCCCCTACAAATGGGTCGAGCAGTACGATCTGCCGGTGCACTTCGCCGGGGAGGCGAAGGTGCGCCCCGACCAGGTGCTCGAGCGCCCCGTCGCGAAGCGTCTCGACCCCTCGAGCCAGTTCGCGCTCGTCGCGGCGCTCGAGGCGCTGGCCGACGCGGGGAACCCCGAGGTCGCACCGGAGCGCCTCGGCGTCGACTGGGCCACCGGCATCGGCGGCGTCTGGAGCCTGCTCGACGCCTGGGACACCCTGCGCGAGAAGGGCCCGCGTCGCGTCATGCCGCTGACCGTGCCCATGCTCATGCCCAACGCCCCCTCGGCGGCGGTCTCCATGCACCTCGAGGCCCGCGCCTACGCGCGCACCGTGGCCTCCGCCTGCGCCTCCAGCACCGAGTCGCTCGTCAACGCCTACGAGCACCTGCAGCTCGGCCTCGCCGACGTCGTCATCGCGGGCGGATCCGAGAGCGCGATCCACCCGATCACCGTCGCCGCGTTCTCCTCCATGCAGGCGCTCTCGCGCCGCAACGACTCCCCCGAGACCGCCTCGCGCCCCTACGCCGTCGATCGCGACGGCTTCGTGATGGGCGAGGGCGGCGCCGCGCTCATCGTCGAGACCGAGGAGCACGCGCTCGCCCGCGGCGCCCGCATCTACGCCGAGCTCGCGGGCGGCGGCATCACCTCCGACTCGTACCACATCACCGCCCCCGAGCCCGAGGGCCTCGGCGCCAGCCGCGCCGTGCGGCTCGCGCTCGAGACCGCGGGCGCCTCGCCCGACGAGGTGACCCACATCAACGCGCACGCCACCTCGACGCCCACGGGAGACGGCGCCGAGTACAACGCCCTGCGCTCGGTCTTCGGCGACCGCATCGACGGCATCCCGGTCTCGGCGACCAAGGCGGCCCACGGCCACCTGCTGGGCGGCACCGGCGCGCTCGAGGCGGTCTTCACGGTCCTCGCGCTGCGCGACCGTCTCGCACCGCCCACCATCAACGTGGCGGAGCAGGATCCCGAGATCCCGCTCACGATCTCCGCGCAGCCGATGCCGCTGGGCGACGGGCCGCAGCTCGCGCTCTCGAACTCCTTCGGGTTCGGGGGCCACAACGCGGTGGTGGCGATCCGCTCCTACAGCTGATCGCCACCCTTGGTTGGCGTGCCGGCCGGCCCCGGTATGCCGAGGCCAGCCGGTACATCTCTATCCGACGCGGTGCAGCGTCAGCACCTGCGCGTCGCCCTCCTCCGCCGAGCGGAAGGGCTCCAGCTCCTCGTCCCAGGCCTCGCCGAGCGCCAGGCGGAGTTCGCGCGCCAGCCGATCGGCGTCGCCCTCGGCCCCGACGATCGCGGCGCGCACCGCGTCCTCGCTGAGCACGCCGTTGCCCGCCACGTCGGTCTGCATGTGGAAGATGCCGAGCGCCGGGGTGTGCATCCACCGGCCGCCCGCCGTCGCCGAGGTCTGATCCTCGGTGATCTCGAAGCGCAGCTGCTGCCATCCGAACAGCGAGGACGCCACGGCCGCGGCGGTGCCCGCGGGTCCGCGCCAGATCGCTTCGGCGCGCAGCACGTCGGGCAGCAGCGGCTGCGCCGTCCACTCGAGCTTCACCACACGACCGATCTCGCGGGCGAGCGCCCACTCGACATGCGGTGCCAGCGCCTTCGGGCAGGAGTGCACGAAAAGCACCCCCGTGGCGATCGCCTGGGAGGTCACTGACGTCATCACGATCCCCTTTCGACTCAGAACGTCTTCCCCAACGCCGAATCATCCGGTGATCGTGCTTTCGATCCTGCCACTTTTCAGTGCCGCTCGCAACGTCGCATCGCGCTCCATATGACGGTGCAAGACATCGGGGAGTTGCGCCGCGCGCCGCTGCCGCTACCTTAGAACCATGAAGCCGTTTCTGCTCATCACGACCCGCGACGACGAGAGGGTCGCGGCGGAGGAGCACGCCTCGTACTGCCACCTCACGGGGCTGCTTCCCGAGGAGCTGGAATGGCGGCGGATCGAGCGGACCCCGCTCGGGCACGTGGACCTCGATCGCTACAGCGGCATCATCCTCGCCGGCAGCCCGTTCACGGTGAGCGAGCCGGAGTCGATCAAGTCCCCCGACGAGCTGCGCGTGGAGCAGGAGCTCGCCTCGCTGCTCGACGAGGTCGTCCTGCGCGACTTCCCCTTCCTCGGCATCTGCTACGGTATCGGCACGATCGGCTCGCACCAGGGAGCGCGGGTCGACCGCACCTACGGCGAGCCCTCGCAGGCGGCGCGCATCCGGCTGACGGCCGCGGCGCAGGTCGATCCGCTGCTGCGCGAGCTGCCGGCAGAGTTCGACGCCTTCGTCGGCCACAAGGAGGCGATCAGCGAGGTGCCCGCCCACCTCACCGTGCTCGCGAGCTCGGCCACCTGCCCGGTGCAGGCCTTCCGCGTCGGCTCGAACGTCTACGCCACCCAGTTCCACCCCGAGCTCGACAAGCAGGCCTTCGCCTCGCGCGTCAGGGCCTATGCGGGCTACGGCTACTTCGAGCCCGACGAGATGGACACGATCCTCGAGCGGATCGACGCGGTCGACGTGCGCGCCTCGCACATGGTGCTGGGCCGCTTCGTCGAGCAGTACGCCCGCGCGGACACCGCGCCTCCCGCGCCGCGAACGCAGGCCGCGGAGCCCGGGCGGGCCGTGGCGGCGGCCTGATCGAGGCGTTCGTGAGCGGTACCCGGTCCTCGCGTCCACTGGTCGCGTTCGTCTACCGCTGCGCCTTCGTGCTCGTGTCGGCGATCGGGCTGGCTGCGAACCTCGGGCTGTTCGAAGGGCGCTTCATCCCCTCCCAGCTGAACTACTACACGGTGCTCAGCAACCTCTTCTGCCTCGTCTACTTCGCGATCGACCTGCCCTTCTCCTGGCGGAACGCGAGGGTCGGGCAGGAGCCGGCGCGCACGACCACCCTTCCCCGGGTCAAGGGGGCGGTCGTCATGGCGATCACCGTCACCTTCCTCATCTTCAACATCGCGCTGGCGCCGAGCTACTTCGTCGACCCCGACTACGACTTCTTCTCGGTCTCCAACCTCGTGCTGCACTACCTCGCTCCGGTCGCCGTGGTCGTCGACTGGCTCGTCTTCGACCGCAAGGGGCTGCTGCGCTGGTTCGATCCGCTCATCTGGCTCGTGATCCCCGCGGCCTTCCTGCTCTACACCCTGCTCCACGCGCCGTTCATCGGTCCGATCTTCGAGCCGGAGCACAGCCGCTACCCGTACCCCTTCCTCGACGTCGACGCGCTCGGCGTCGGGCGGGTCGCGCTGAACGCGGTGTTCGTCGGCGTCTGCTTCACGGTCGTGGGCTACGTCGTCTTCGGCGTGGACAGGCTCGGGGCGCGACTGAGACGGCGCGCGGCGTCCCGGAGTGCCGCGCACTAGAGCACAGGCGCCGCGTCTCGGCGCCTCTCGGCGCCTGTCGAGATCGCTATTCTCCGACGGTCGCGAGGAGATGCGCCATGCCGTCGAGGGCGCCCGGCACCAGCCGGTAGTAGACCCACGTGCCCCGCTTGGAACGGGAGAGGAATCCGGCTTCCGTCAGGACGCGCAAATGGTGGGAGACGGTCGGCTGGGACAGGCCGAGCGGTTCGGTGAGATCGCAGACGCACGCCTCGCCGTCCTCGCAGGCGGCGACCATCGAGACGAGTCGGAGGCGGGCGGGATCCGCGAGCGCGCGCAGCGAGCGGGCGAGCACGTCGGCGTTCGCGGGCGTGATCGGCTCATGGGTGATCGGTGCGCAGCAGGCTCGGAGTTCCTGCGCTGGAAGCGTCTCGGTCATGTTCACATACATAGATTCCCATAAATATTGACATCTGTCGATATTGACCGCATCATGGCTGTATCGACGACCGTCGATACAAGGAGAGGAGCGAATGATGAATGGCTGCTGCGAATCGATCGACTGCCTGCCCGGATGCCACGGGTGCGGGTGCGGGTGCTGCTGAGCTCAGCCGTCCGGCCGTCGTCATGCGCAGGGCGACGGTCGGTCCCCCCTTGCCCGCCCGACCGAGAGGCCCCCTGATGCCCGGGATTCCCACCGTCCTGTTCGTCTGCGTCCACAATGCCGGACGCTCGCAGATGGCAGCAGGATACCTGCAGACGCTCGCGGGCGGCCGGATCCGCGTGCTCTCCGCGGGAAGCGAGCCCGCCGACCGGATCAACCCCGCCGCGGTCGCCGTGATGGCGGAGGAGGGCATCGACATCACCGCGAACGCCCCTCGACTCCTCACCCCGCAGTCGGTCCGCGAGTCCGAGGTCGTGATCACGATGGGCTGCGGCGACACCTGCCCCATATTTCCCGGCAAGCGCTATGAGGACTGGGATCTGGACGACCCGGCAGGCCAGGACATCAACACGGTACGCCGGATCCGGGATGAGATCCGCCTGAGAGTCGAAGGCCTGGTGACCGAACTCGCTCCCTGACGAGAGCAGTGCGACCCGCCAGATAGGATGGGACGGTTGCCAGGGGCATTAGCTCAGTCGGTTAGAGCAGCGGACTCATAATCCGTCGGTCGCGGGTTCAAGTCCCGCATGCCCTACCAGCGTTTGCAGGGGATCGCGCCGTCTTCGTCGAGCGACGAATCGTGAGATCCCCCATCTCCTCCCCGGCGGAGCAATGCTGCACGTAGATCTACCGACCATATAGTCGGTAAAGTAGACCGTATGGTCAGTTCCTCTTCACCGACTCGGCCTCGCGCGACGACGCGGGACTGGCTCGCGCTCGGCGTGCTCACCCTGGCGGTCGTCCTGCTCGCGGTGGACGGGACCGTGCTCGCCCTGGCAGTGCCTGCGCTGAGCGCGGATCTCGCCCCGTCTGCGACGCAGATTCTCTGGATCGGCGACATCTACTCGTTCGCCCTCGCCGGGCTGCTGGTGACCATGGGCAATGTGGCGGATCGGATCGGGCGCAAACGACTGCTGCTGATCGGCAGCGTCGGTTTCGGTCTCTCCTCGGTCCTCGCGGCATTCTCCTCTACTCCGGAGATGCTGATCGTGGCGCGAGCGGTCCTGGGCATCAGCGGCGCCACATTGATGCCGTCGACACTGTCGATCGTGCGGAGCATCTTCCTCGACCCGGCGCAACGGACTCGGGCGATCGCGATCTGGTCGGCCGGCGCGACCGGCGGGGCCGCAGCCGGGCCGCTCATCGGCGGGGCGCTGCTGGAGCACTTCTGGTGGGGGTCCGTCTTCCTGATCAATGTGCCCGTGGTCGTGGTCATCCTGATCGCGGGCTCGTTCCTGCTGCCCGAGTCGCGCAACCCCGAGCGGGCACCGATCGACATCCTCTCCGCACTGCTCTCGATCGCGACGATCGTGCCGCTCGTCTACGCGATCAAGCATGCCGTCGGCTCGGGACCGGACGTGCTGGCGGGTGTCGCGGCGGCGATCGGAGCGATTGCGGGGCTGCTCTTCGTGCGGCGCCAGCGCCGGCTCACGACGCCGCTGATCGACCTGGCCCTGTTCCGCATGCCGGCCTTCTCGGGCGCGGTCGTCGCGAACACCCTCTCGGTGTTCGCATTCAGCGGCCTGCTGTTCTTCTTCTCCCAGTACCTGCAGCTCGTCCGCGGATTCTCGCCGTTGCTCGCCGGTGTCGCCGAGCTCCCGGTGACGATCGCATCGATCGCGGTGATCGCGGTGATCGGGCTCATCCTGAGGCGCCTGGGAGCGGGACGCGCGATCGGAGGAGGCCTGGCCATCGCCGCGGCAGGATTCGTCGTCCTGACCGTCGCGGAGGGGATCACGGGCTACGCGGCGCTCGCGGTCGCACTGGCACTCATCGGCCTCGGCATCGGAGTGTCCATGACGCTGTCCACCGACGCGATCGTCGCCGCCGCACCGCGGGAACGCGCCGGCGCCGCGGCCTCGATCTCGGAGACGGGATACGAGCTCGGCGTCGCCCTGGGCATCGCAGTGCTCGGATCTCTGCAGCTCGTCGTGTACCGCACCACGCTCGCTCTGCCCACGGGGCTGCCCGACAGCACCGCCGCCGCACTCGAGGAATCGCTCGCGAAGGGTGCGAGCCTGATCGAGCAGGGCGATACCCTCGGAACCGAGGGGTTGGAAGCAGCACGTGAGGCATTCACCATCGGCATGCAGATCGCCTCTGTCGGCGCCGCCCTCGTGCTCGCCGTGGCCGCCGTCATCGCATGGCGGGTCATCCCCTCGCTCAGGGAGCCGAACAGAGGAAGGTGAGAGATGAGCGACCTCGTCCGAAATACCGCCCGCACGAGGCGCGCGATCCTCGATGCCGCCGAACGCACCTTCGCCGCTTCGGGAGGAGAGGCGAGCATCGCCCGGATCGCAGCCGCAGCCGGCGTCTCCAAGAGCGGCCTCCTGCACCATTTCCCCACCCGTCAGGACCTCATCCGGGCCGTGGCCGTGGACGGCATCGATCGATTCCGCAGTGAAGTGCTCGCCCAAGTCGATCTCACCGAGAACCGACCGGGGAAGCTCCTCCGAGCCTATGTGCGCGCCATGTGCGACCCGAAGGAAGCGATCACCGCGGCATTCGCGGCGACCAGCCTGGGGGCCGTTCTTCGCGCCACCCCGGGGGTCACCGAACTGTTCGCCGAGGATGAGCTCAGGTGGCGGGCGGACCTCGCCGCCGACGGGCTGCCCATCGAACGCGTGCTCCTCATCCGATACGGAGCCGAGGGCGTCGTCGGAGCGCTCAGCTCGTGGATGATCGACCCGAACGATCTCATCACCGTACGCAACGAGTTGCTCGCCCTGGCAGAGCCCGACTAGGGACCGGCTCACGAGCATCCGTCGGTCGCGGGCTCGAGTCCCTCATGCCCTATCAACGCCCTGCGATGGACTCGAGGTGCGGCACTCGTCGGTGCAGCACTCGTCTGTGCACCGCTCGTCGGTGCAACGCTCGTCCGCGCAGGCCTCGGTCTCGCCGGTGAGCACCGATGCCGGGGTGGCGCAGCACGCTTCTCCGCGCCACGCCTCGATACCCTCGCGCACGGCGAAGCCGGCGATGACGAGTGCCGCGACAGCGTCGGCCCAGGCCCACCCGAACAGGCTGTTGAGCAGGAGGCCGGTGAGCAGCGCCGCGGAGAGGTAGCTGCAGATCAGGGTCTGCTTCGAATCCGCGACCGCGGACGCCGAACCGAGCTCCCGGCCCGTTCGGCGCTCGAACCAGCTCAGGAACGGCATGATCGCCAGGCTGAGGGCAGCGAGCGCGATCCCGACGGGAGCGTGCTCCGGCTCCCGCATTCCGGTCAGGGACAGCAGAGCCTCCACCGTCACGTATGCCGCAAGCGCGAAGAAGGAGATCGCGATGATGCGCAGCGCGGTCCTCTCACGCCGCTCGGGATCGGGAGCGGCGAACTGCCAGGCGACGGCCGCGGCGGAGAGCACCTCAACGATCGAGTCCAGGCCGAAGCCGATCAACGCCGCCGACGAGGCGACGCCGCCGGCGATCAGCGCGATCACGGCCTCGACCACGTTCCAGGTGATGGTGACGGCGACGACGATCCTGATCCGCCGTTGCAGCACCGCCCTGCGCAGCGGGGTCGGCGCAGAGGTCATCACGCGACGGATTCGGGATCGCAGCAGCCGGGCACGGTGCAGCGGGGATCGATGCACGGTTCCTGCTCGTCGACGGCGAGCGTCACATCCACCAGTGCGGTGAGGGCCGCGGCCAGATGGGGGTCGGCGATCTCGTAGCGAGTCTGGCGGCCCTCCGGCTCGGCGACCACGATCCCGCAGCCGCGCAGGCAGGCGAGATGGTTCGAAACGTTCGTGCGGGTCAGTTCGAGGTCTCGGGCGAGTTTCGCCGGGTAGCCGGGTCCGCCGAGGAGGGAGAGCAGGATGCGCGACCGGGTCGGATCGGCCATCGCGCGGCCCAGGCGATTCATCACGTCGACGCGAGAGGCAATGGTCAGCATATAGTGACCATACACCGCTCAGTGACTATTCAGCAAGAACTGACCTGTTTTCGGGGGTATGCGCGACAGCGTCAGTCCATCCGAGGAGGGGCACGATGCCGCGGGCTCGAATCCCGTATGCCCTACCAGCCCGTGAACGGCGGAAGCGCGCCCGACACCGTCGGACGCGCTTCCGCGAGAGAACGCTCAGAGAGCGGTGATGTTCGCCGCCTGCATGCCCTTGGGGCCGCGCTCGGCGTCGAACTGAACCCTCTGGTTCTCTTCGAGGCTGCGGAAGCCGCTGCTCATGATCGCGCTGTGGTGCGCGAACAGATCGGCGGATCCGTCATCGGGGGCGATGAAGCCGAAGCCCTTTTCGGAGTTGAACCATTTGACGGTGCCTGTGGCCATGACGTCGTTCCTTCATTGTCTGGGATCACGTTGTGATCTTGTTGAACCGCGACGAGGTTCGTCGCGGAGGCTTGGAGCGGTGTTCGAGACACGGGATCCGGAGGATCAGGCGCGCCTGTACTGGGCGGTGATCGGGCACTCGAAGGGGTCGCGGGCGGCGAGCCCGACCCGGTTGAGGTACTCGACGACGATCGCGTAGGAGCGCCAGAGCGAGGTCTCCGTGTAGGGGACGTCCAGGGTCCGGCAGTATTCCCGCACGATCTCACGGGTCTTCGCGAGATGCGGACGGGACATGCTGGGGAAGAGATGATGCTCGACCTGATAGTTGAGCCCGCCCATGAGCCAGGTCGCCCACCAGCCGCCCCGGATGTTGCGGGAGGTGCGCACCTGCTTGGTGAAGAAGTCGAGCTTCGCATCGTGGGCGATGACCGGCATGCCCTTGTGGTTCGGAGCGAACGAGGCGCCCATGTAGACGCCGAACACCGCGAGCTGCACGCCAACGAATGCGAAGGCCATGCCGAGCGGGAGCAGGAGGAACACCGGGATGAGCAGCAGCGAGAAACGCGCCGCGATGATCCCGATCTCGGTCCACCGGCCCTTGACCGATCCGGCGCTGAACAGGTACTTGAGGCTGTGGAAATGGAGATTCAGGCCCTCGAGCGTGAGCAGGGGGAAGAAGAGCCATCCCTGCCGCTTCGTGATCTCGCGGCGCAGACCTCGCGCCAGCGTCGCGTCCTCCTCGATGAAGGAGATCGTGTCGACCTCGATATCCGGATCCTTGCCGACGCGGTTCGGATTCGAGTGGTGGCGACTGTGCTTGGAATCCCACCAGGAATAGCTCATCCCGACGATTCCGGCGAGCACACGGGCGAGACGATCGTTGGCGGGCCCCAGGGAGAGGATCTGGCGATGCGCCGCCTCGTGGGCGAGGAACGCGATCTGTGTGAAGACGATGGCGAGGGCCGCGGCGATGAGGAGCTGGAACCAGCTGTCGCCGAGCAGGATGAACCCGGTGACGGCCCCTCCGAGCGAGGCGGCGATCCCGGCCCCGACCATCGCGTAGAACCACGGCGCGCGGCGCAGCAGGCCCGATTCGCGCACGACCTCCGAGACCCGGGAGTACGCCTTCGCGATCGGAGGGAAGTCCCCCGCCTTGGCTCTGGTCGGCATGAGGGGACCGAGCCCGTCGAACTTCGGGGTATGCGTGATTGCGATGGTCGGCACCGTTCTGTGTCGGACTGAGGGAAAGCCCTGGCTGAGCCAAAGGCGGGAGCCGATCGCTGACTCCACCGTATCGGTCGCACCATGCCGGAAGCTGTACATCCCGGGAGACGGTCGCCGATCACCCGCGATCCCCGCGCGGGAACCGCTCCTCGGCGAGCCTGAAGCCCAGCTGCGTCCTCGTGACGGCGCCGACGCGCTGCATCTCGGCCGCGACGCGGCGACGCACGCTGCGAACGGAGATGCCGAGCTGGTCGGCGACCTGGGCATCGGTGCGCCCGAGACACAGCAGCTCGATCGCAGGATCGCTCGCGGCCTCGTCGCCCGCCCAGGGTCCGGCATCCTCCCAGCGCTCGAGGAACAGCTGCTCGAGCGCCGCCACGATGCTGGGCGTGTGCAGCATCAGGGCGTCCACATCGCGATCCCTGCCCCAGACCGCGGGCAGCAGCGCGGCGCGACCGGGCGTCACCGCGAACCAGCCGGAGGCGTCGCCGACACGGATCGCGACACCGGCCCGATGCAGTATCGACATGAGCTCTGCCGCGGGACCGACTCGCGCCTCCGCCGGGACGATCAGCCGGAGCGAGAGCTCCCCGCGCCCGACTCGGCCCAGGAGGCCCTCCAGATGATGCGGCGCGGCGAGGTCCATGCCGCCGAGCGCGTCGAGGTTCGAGACGATCGCATAGGTCGGGCGCCGTCCGTGCTCGAGCAGATAGGCCCACCAGGCGAACCACGCCGCCCCGTCGTCGCCGATGCGATCGATGGTGTAGTCCACGGCGTCGTTCTCGTGCGAGGCCCGCCAGGCCGCCGAGAGCTCCGGAGCCGCTTCGAGGAGCTCGGCGAGCTGCCCCGTCTCGCGCTGGAGCCTCGCGCCCCAGTCCGCGAGCACCCGCGCGAGCGCCGCCTCGGGCGAGCGCTCGCCGGAGAGCGCGGCGAACTCGTCGCCCAAGGATCGCGGCGCCCGGGGCGATCCGGACGATCTGTCATCTTGATGCCGTGTCATCCATTCACCATGTCATGCAGCTGACGCCGAATCTAGAGTGGAGGCAGAACCCCGAGGAGGATCCGATGCCGCGTCCGAGCCGTATCGCCGTCCCGTTCATCGGCGCCCTCGCGATCGGCGCGCTGCTCGCGGGATGCGGCGGCGCCGCGCCGTCCGGGCCCGAGCAGGAGCCGCGCGAGGAATCGGCGGAGGGCACGCCGGAGCCGCGCGAGCCGAGCCCCGAGCAGGAACCCGTGAACCAGGATCTCGCCTGCATGATCGGCGAGTGGACCCTCGACCTCGCGGACTACGCCGTGCAGTCGCAGGAGTACCTCACCTCGCTCGGCATCCCGCTCGAGTCCATCGCCTTCGGCGGATCGCATACGCTCAGCTTCACGGAGGAGACCTTCAGCGCGGGGTGGGATATGCAGACCGATGCGGTGGTGCACGGCGTGCCGATCGCCACGAGTTTCGAAGCGGCGGGCCTCGGCGAATGGATCCCGGACTCCGACGGCGAGAACCGCTTCACGACCTCGGGCTGGAGCTACACGGTCGAGCCCGCCGTCAGCGATCCGACGCTGGAGCCGCCGCTCATCTTCGATCCGGCCGGCAGCACGCCGATCATCGTCGGCTGCGTGGGCGACTCCCTCTCGATCCGCGCCGACGGCGCGCCCCTCACCGGCAACTTCACACGGCGGGGCTGAGCGCCTCTCCCCTCCCGTCTCAGCCGACCCTGCGCCGATAGACGGCGGTCGCGACGAGGTAGGCGACGGCGAGGATCCCGATGCACCAGGCGAGGGCGACCCAGATCTCGGCGCCGATCGGCTGCCCCGCCAGGAGCCCCCGGATCGTATCGACGATGGCGGTCACGGGCTGGTTCTCGGCGAACCAGCGCACCGGCCCCGGCATCGACTCGGTCGGCACGAACGCCGAGCTGAGAAACGGCAGGAAGATCAGCGGGTACGAGAATGCGCTCGCCCCGTCCACCGACTTCGCGGTCAGACCGGGGATCACGGCGATCCAGGTCAGCGCGAGCGTGAAGAGGATCAGGATGCCGGCCACCGCCAGCCACGCGAGGATCCCGGCGCTCGAGCGGAAGCCCATGAGCAGCGCGACGCCGAGCACGACCATGAGCGAGACGAGGATCGCGACGAGCGAGGTCAGCACGTGCGCCCACAGCACGGCCGGCCGCGCGATCGGCATCGACCGGAGGCGCTCGACGATCCCTCCCCTCATGTCGGTGAACAGCCGGAAGGCGGTGTAGGCGATGCCCGAGGCGACCGTGATGAGCAGGATGCCGGGCAGGAGATAGTTCACGTAGGATCCCCCGCCGACTCCCCCGCCCGTGTCGATCGCGCCGCCGAGGACGTAGACGAACATGAGCATCATCGCGATCGGCATGAGCGCGGTCGTGACGATCGTGTCGGGGCTGCGCAGGATGTGGCGCAGCGACCGGCCCGTGAGCACGGCGGTGTCGCCGAGCGGATGCGCGGTCATGCCGCTCCCCTTTCACCGCCGTCGCCGACGACGGCGAGGAAGACCTCCTCCAGCGTCGGCTGCTTCTCGACGTACTCGACCTTCGCCGGCGGCAGCAGCCGCTGCAGCTCGTCGAGGGTGCCGTTCGCGATGATCCGCCCCTCGTGCAGGATCGCGATGCGATCGGCCAGCTGCTCGGCCTCCTCGAGGTACTGCGTCGTGAGCAGCACCGTCGCGCCGCCCCTGGCGAGGGCGGCGATGGCGCGCCAGACCTCGATGCGCGCCTGCGGGTCGAGACCCGTCGTCGGCTCGTCGAGGAAGATCACCGCGGGATCGCCGATCAGGCTCATCGCAATGTCCAGGCGACGGCGCATGCCGCCCGAATAGGTGCCGACCCGCCGGCCGCCCGCTTCGGCGAGCGAGAAGCGCTCCAGCAGCCGGTCGGCAACCGCGCCGGGATCCCGCTGATGACGGAGCCTCGCCATCAGCACGAGGTTCTCCCGGCCGGTCAGCATCTCGTCGACGGCGGAGAACTGCCCGGTGAGGCTGATCGACTCCCGCACCTCCGCGGGATGAGCATCGATGTCGAAGCCGTCGACCCGGCAGCTCCCGGCGTCGGCCCTGAGCAGCGTGGAGAGGATCTTCACGAGCGTGGTCTTGCCCGCGCCGTTCGAGCCGAGCAGGGCGAACACGCTCCCCCGCGCGACGTCGAAGTCGACGCCGCGCAGCACGCGCAGCTCCTTGAACGACTTCTTGAGGCCCCGCACCTCGATCGCGAGCGACGGCGCTGTCATCGGCGCCGTCATCGCGGGTCGCTCTCCGGCGCATCCTCGGCTGCGTGCCCGATCGAGTCCCGCAGCCGTCGCCGCTCCTTGTCGATCCACTGGCCGCCCGCGTAGTTCCGCAGGAACTCCTCGGCGAACTCCACCGGATCCTCCCCGACGACCGCGCGGACCGGCGTGCCGTCCGCGGCGGCCTGCTCGAACAGCTCGACGAGATCCTCGGCCATCGCCACCAGGACGTCCCCCTTCGCGATCATCCCGAAGTGCATGAAGTATCGCTCCAGCGCCTCGACCGACTTCCGGTACGGCCCAGGAAGAGCTTTGATGCGCGCCTGGTACTCCCGCCAGCGCCGCTTGTCGCCGAAGTCGCCGACGACCTTCTCGATGAGGTTCATGCCTTCCCCTCCCCTTCGTGGAGCCGTTCCAGCCGTTCCGAGAGGAAGCCCCAGGTCCTCCAGAACTCGTCCAGGTAGTCGCGCCCCTGCGCGTTGAGCGAGTACACCTTGCGCGGCGGGCCCTTCTCGGAGGGCACCTTCCGGGCATCGACCAGGCCGCGCTGCTCCACGCGCACGAGCAGGGCGTAGATGGTCCCCTCGGCGATGTCGGAGAAGCCCTGGTCGCGCAGTCGCGCGGTGATCTCGTACCCGTAGGCGGGCCGGGAGGCCAGGATCGCCAGGACGATGCCCTCCAGCACGCCCTTGAGCATCTCCGTCATCTGCTTGGCCACGGCGTTCCCTCAACTATTCAGTGTTACTGACTACCAGTAGATAGTAACGCTGAGTACCGGCCGGTGCAACCCCCGGCCGGGCGTGCCCGAGATCAGCCCTCGGCTCTCCCGACCGGCTGCCGCAGCAGGGTGCGCAGCTTCTCGGGCGCGGTCCTGCGGAAGTCGCTGAAGTAGACCTCGTGATGCCTGCCGGTCGGCACCAAGCCGTTGGCCGGAATGAACTCGTGGTGCAGCCGTTCCAGCACCGGGCCCTCGTCGTCGAACGATCCGAGGTGCAGCGTCTGCACGCACAGACCCTCCTCGAGCGTGTCGAGCCTGACCTCGTCGAGCCTCGCCGGCGCGCCCTTCGCACGGACCTGGAGGACCGCCTCCTCGACCTGTCCGTCCGACAGCC
This sequence comes from Candidatus Leucobacter sulfamidivorax, assembly GCA_016771945.1. GTDB lineage: Bacteria > Actinomycetota > Actinomycetes > Actinomycetales > Microbacteriaceae > Leucobacter > Leucobacter sulfamidivorax. Next base: position 119,743 of record QZLF01000004.1, on the reverse strand, counting down.
ACTCGGGCACCATGAGCATCATCGTCCAGTCCCAGCGCGACTTGTCGCGCGAGACCGTGAACGACCCCATGTCCTCCGCCCACCAGAGCCCTTCGAGCGGCGGCACGACGTAGTCCCGCCCCAGCTCCCGCTTGCTCAGGAACTTCAGCTTGTACGCGACGGGGTAGAGCGCCTCGAGCGCCTCGGCATAGCGGGGATCGCTGTTCGGGTCGCCGTGGCCGTCGACCATCAGGTATCGCATCGCGGGGATCCGGGCGATACGGAAGTCGCCGCGCGGCGCCCGGTAGGCGTCCAGCGCCTGCTTGAAATCGATCTTGTCGCTCATGAGCGCTCGAACCGCCGCTACAGTCCGCGGAGCGGCACGAGGCCCCGGTTCCTGCGGATGTCCCGGTAGTTCCACTGAATGTCCCGCGCCTCGGAGAGCCAGCGCTCGAGCAGCTCGACGTCGACCTGTCCGGGCGCCGTGTACCGCGCCTCGGCCGCCTGGAAGCTCCCCTCCGGCTTCAGGCCCGCCGCCCGGAACGACCGGCCGCTCCAGAACAGCAGGCGGACCGAGGCCTTCAGGCGGTCGTACCCCACCACCGGATTGCCCTCGAAGAACCAGACCGGGTGCGCGTGCCACACCTTCCGCTCCGCGTCCGGCAGCTCCCGTTCGATCGTCGCGAGGAGGAGATCGCAGATCGGCCGGGCCTCGGGATCCAGCCGCTCCTGGTAGTCGAGGATGTCGTCGGGAACCGCTCTCATCCTCTCAAGCTACTCGTGTTCGCCGCCGAGGTCGATGCCGTCCAGCCAATCGGCGAGCACCTCGCGGGCGGCGGCCTCCAGGGCGAGGCCGAAGCGGGCGGCGTCATCGCGGATGCGCCCCGGATCGATCCCGGCCGTCGCGAGCTCGTGCGCGTGGCCGATCAGCCACTGCTCGAGCCGGCGGGGCTCGGCCTCGATGTGGAACTGCAGGCCGAGAACGCGAGCGCCGAGCGAGAACGCCTGGTTCGGGAATCCCGGCGTCTCGGCCAGCCGCTGCGCACCGAGCGGGATCGCGAACTCGTCGCCGTGCCAGTGCAGCACCGGCGTCCCGGCGAGAGGCGCGAGCACCGAGCGGCTCCCCTCCTCGGTGAGGGTCACCGGCGCATACCCGATCTCCTTCGCCCCGGTCGGCCCCACCTCCGCGCCGAGGGCCCGCGCCATGAGCTGGGCGCCGAGGCAGATGCCGAGCGTCGGCCGCCCCGCCCGCAGGCGGGCGCCGATCGCGGCCAGCTCGTCGCGCAGGAAGGGGTACGCCGCCTCCTCGTAGACGCCGATGGGCCCGCCCAGCACCACCAGCAGTTCCGCGTCGATCGACCCCTCCGGCGCGATGGCGTCGACCCCGGCATCGAGGTAGCGCACCCGATAGCCGCGCTCGGCCAGCAGCGGCGCGAGAAGGCCCAGATCCTCGAAGGCGACGTGCCTGATCGCGACGGCTCGGCGGGTCATGGCGACACACTACACCCGGTGGGAGAATGGTGGGGTGAGCCGCGAACTCTTCCTGCCCTCTGCCCTGGAGGTCGCGCCGCACCTGCTCGGGGCGACGATCGCCGCCGAGGGGGACGACGGGCGGGTCGCGATCCGCATCACCGAGGTCGAGGCCTATCACGGCGTCGGCACCCCGGGCCCCTATGACGCCGGCTCGCACTCGCGCGACCGCCGCACCGAGCGCAACGCGTCCATGTTCGGCCCGCCCGGCCACGCCTACGTCTACTTCAGCTACGGCATGCACTTCGCTCTGAACCTCGTGTGCTCGCCGGAGGGCACGGCCTCCGGGGTGCTGCTGCGGGCGGGCGAGGTGATCGAGGGGGCCGAGCTCGCGCAGGCGCGGCGGGCCTCGAATCGCGGAGAGGGATCCGCGACGCCGATCCGCCCCCATCTGCTCGCACGCGGACCCGGCAACCTCGCCGCGGCGCTCGGCATCACCCGCCCCGAGCACGACGGGCGCGACCTCTTCGCGGCGCCGTTCCGCTTCGAAGCGGCGCAGGGCCCGGCAGCCGAGATGAGCAGCGGCCCGCGCGTCGGAGTGAGCGGCGAGGCCGGGGGTCCGGCCTTCCCCTGGCGGTTCTGGATCGCGGGAGATCCGACGGTCTCGGCCTACCGAGCCGGGCGGAACGTACCGCGCGGCTGAGGGGGAAGGATCAGCGAGCGATCTGCGGCGCCGGCTCCTCGAGCGCCGACTTGCCCGTCTGCGGGTGGAACTTCGCGAGCCCGAACACGCCGATCAGCGCGACGATCCCGGTGATGACGAAGGTGATGGTCGCCCACAGCGGCGCCCCCGCCGCCTCCTGCAGCACGACGATGCCGATGAGGATCGCGACGAGCGGATCGATCACCGTGAGGCCCGCGATGACGAGATCGGGCGGGCCCGAGGAGTAGGCGTTCTGCACGAACACCATGCCGAGCAGCGCGCCGGCGAGAAGGGCGGCGACGCAGAGCCAGGTGAGCCAGTCGAACTCGCCCTGCTGCAGCCGCCCGATCACCGTCTTCGCGAAGGTCGCCACGAAGCCGTAGAGCACGCCAGAGCCGACGATGTAGAGCAGCGCGAAGGCCCGGTGCCGGAAGAGCACGAAGAGCAGCAGCGCGGCCACGAGCACGACCGCGAAGAGCACCAGGATGATGACGAGCTTCTGGTCGGTCACCGGCCGGTCCGCGGCCGTGAAGGCGGCCACGGTCACGAAGACCACGATGCCCGTGACGCACATGGCGAGCGAGGCCGTGGCGCGCTTCGGCAGGCGCACCTTCGTCATCCGGGAGTTCAGGATCGCCGTGATGACGAGGGCGACGACCCCGATCGGCTGCACGACGATGAGCGGCGAGAGCGAGAGCGAGCCGAGCTGGAACACCACGGCGAGGCCGAGGAAGAGCGTGCCGACCACCCACGAGGGGCGGCGCAACAGCCGCACGATGTGCTGGAACGAAAGACCGGAGCCCGCGCTCCGCCCCGTGATGCGCGCGACCTTGTTGAGGCCGCGCGACTGGTACTGCGCGCCGAAGGACATGAGCGCCGCGCCGATGAGGGCGAGCGGGATGCCCCAGAACTGCTTGGGATCGAGCGAGACGATCTCGCTGAGATCATTCGCCTCGGCGAAGGCGGCGACGCGGTCGAGCGCCGGCAGCAGTATCGGGATCACCCCACTACGCTACCCCGTGTCGGCACGGATCGCCGTGCATCAGCTCGGATCGCCGCGCATCAGCTCGACGAGCCGCGCGGCCGCGAGCGGCACGCGGTCGTTCACGATGACCTCGTCGAACTCGTCGGCGGCCGCGAGCTCGATCCGCGCGGTCTCGAGGCGCCGCGCGCGCTCCTCCTCGCCCTCGGTGCCGCGTCCGACGAGACGATGCACGAGCTCGTCCCAGTTGGGAGGCGCGAGGAACACGAGGCGGGCGTCCGGCATGTTCGCCCGCACCTGGCGCGCGCCCTGCAGATCGATCTCGAGCAGCACGTGGTCGCCGCGGTCGGCGGCCTCGAGCACGGGCCCGCGCGGCGTGCCGTAGCGGTAGGCGTTGTGCACGGTCGCCCACTCGAGCAGCTCGTCCCGCGCGAGCATGCGGTCGAACTGCTCGTCGTCGACGAAGTAGTAGTGCTCGCCGTGGCGCTCGCCCGGACGGGGCGCGCGGGTCGTCGCCGACACCGAGAGGTGCACCTCCGGGTAGTTCTCGCGCACGAAGCCCGCGACGGTGCCCTTGCCGACGGCGGTGGGCCCCGCGAGCACGGTGAGCGGGGGGCGGCCCGTGCGGGCCGAGACCCCGATCCGCTCGTGCACGTACGACTCGAGCCGCACGCGCTGCCAGCGGCCGAGGCCGCCGAGGCGCTTGCGCGGCGAGATGCCGAGCCGTTCGAGCAGGCGCAGCGCCCCCACCTCGCCGATGCCGGGGAAGGTCTGCATGAACTCGGTCACGCGCAGAGAGGTGGCCGGGGCGAGCGGATCCTCCGCGTCGACCAGCACCCGCAGCGGGGAGAGCTCGCCGCTGCGCAGGCGGCGCTTCACCTCGGCGCGCGCTCGACGGGCGGCCACGGAGGCGCGGCTGGCCGCCGCGCGATCGACCTCTGGCATCTCGAGCCGCGAGGGCTCGGACGCGGGCTTCTGCTCGCTCATCCCCCTCAGCCTAGTTCAAGCGAGGGCCGCGGCCACCGCTTCGGCCCGCGCCCGCACCCGGCCGGCGAGACCCGCCGGGCCGCCGGAGAGGATGCCGCGCGACTCGTTCGCGAGCAGCGCCGCGCCGAGGCCGCCGAAGATCGCCCGCGCGTCCTCGATGCGGGCGCCCTGGGCGCCGAAGCCGGGGGCGAGCACGGGGAGCGCGGTGCCCGATACCGCGAGACCGCCGGTCTCGATGCCGTATTCGGCGAGCCGCAGGGTCGCCCCGAGCACGACACCGACGCTGCCCACGGAGCCGCTGCCCACAGAGCCGCTGCCGACGGAGCCGCTGCCAACCGAGCCGTCCGCGAGCGACTCGTCGTTGAAGCGCTGCGCATCGGCGACCATCGCCGCCGCGACGGTGCGGCCGTCGTCGCGCACGGCCTGCTGCACCTCGCGGGCCTCGGGGTTCGAGGTGGCCGCGAGCACGAAGAGGCCCTTGCCCTGGGCGCGCACGAGGTCGAACGCGCCCGCGAGGCTGTCGAAGCCCTGATACGCGACGACCGTCATCGCGTCGCTCTCGAGCGGCGAGCCGGGCGCGAGCCAGGCCTCGGCGTAGGCCGCGAAGCTCGTGCCGATGTCGCCGCGCTTCACGTCGGCGACCACGATCAGGCCGGCGTCGCGGGCGTCGGCGAGCACGCGCTCGAGGGCGGCGAGGCCCGCCGAGCCGAAGCGCTCGAAGAACGCGATCTGGGGCTTCACGCAGGCGGCGACGCCCGCCGAGGCGGCGACGACGTCGCGCCCCATCCGCTCGGCCCCCGCCGCGTCGTCGGCGAGCTCCCACTCGGCGAGCAGGCCGGCGTGGGGGTCGATCCCGGCGCAGAGGTGCCGGCCCGCCGCGAACTCCGCGGCGAGCCGGTCTCCGAAGGCGATCGTCACGCCCGGGCCCCCGCCGCGAGCTCCGCGTCGCGATCGAGCTGGTACTCCTGCAGCGACTTCACGTCGAACGTCCCGACCTGCGCGGAGAGCGCCCCGACGGCGGCCGAGAGCTCGCTGACGGTCGTGAAGATCGGCTTGTCGGCCGCTACGGCGGCCGCGCGGATCTCGTAGCCGTCGGCGCGCGCGGAGGAGCCCGACGGGGTGTTCACGATCATGTCGATCTCGCCCCGGTTGATGAGGTCGACGATCGTCTCGCCCTCGCCGTGCTGGGAGTGCTTCAGCACGGTCTCGCTCTCGATGCCGTTGCGCGCGAGCACGACTTGCGTGCCCTGGGTTGCGACGAGGCGGTAGCCGAGCTCGGAGAGGCGCTGCGCGGGCAGCACCACGCCGCGCTTGTCGCGATCCGCCACCGAGATGAACACGGTGCCCGACTGCGGCAGCTCGCTGCCCGCGGCCGACTGGCTCTTCGCGAAGGCCCTGGGGAAGTCGCGGTCCATGCCCATGACCTCGCCCGTCGAGCGCATCTCGGGGCCGAGCAGGGAGTCGACCACGAGGCCCTCGTCCGTGCGGAAGCGCTTGAAGGGCAGCACGGCCTCCTTGACGGCGATCGGGGCGTCGATCGCGGCCCGGGAGCCGTCGCGCTCGGGCAGGAAGCCGGCGTCGACGAGCTGTCGGATCGTCTCCCCCGCCATGATGCGCGAGGCGGCCTTCGCGAGCGGGATGCCGAGCGCCTTCGACACGAAGGGCACCGTGCGCGAGGCGCGCGGGTTGGCCTCGAGCACGTAGAGCACGCCCTGGCCGATCGCGAACTGCACGTTCAGCAGGCCGCGCACGCCGATGCCCTCGGCGATGCCGAGCGTCGCCTCGCGCACGGCCGCGATCTGGTCGTGGCCGAGGGTCACGGGCGGCAGGGTGCAGCTCGAGTCGCCCGAGTGCACGCCCGCCTCCTCGATGTGCTCCATGACGCCGCCCACGTACAGCTGCTCGCCGTCGTAGAGCGCGTCGACGTCGATCTCGATCGCGTCGTCGAGGAAGCGGTCGACGAGCAGCGGATGGCCCGGGCCCACGAGGGCGTGGCCCTCGATGCGCTCGAAGTAGCCGTGCAGCGAGGCGGTGTCGTAGACGATCTCCATGCCGCGGCCGCCCAGCACGAAAGACGGGCGCACGAGCACCGGGTAGCCGATCTCCTCGGCGACGCGGACCGCGCCCTCCTCGTCGATCGCCGTGCCGTTGCGCGGGGCCAGGAGGCCGGCCTGCTCCAGGATCCCGGCGAAGGCGCCGCGCTCCTCGGCGAGGTCGATGGCCTCCGGGGTGGTGCCGAGGATCGGCACGCCGGCGTCCTTCAGCGGCTGGGCGAGGCCCAGCGCCGTCTGCCCGCCGAGCTGCACGACGACGCCCAGCAGCTGGCCCGAGGCCTGCTCCGCGTGGATGACCTCGAGCACGTCCTCGAGCGTGAGCGGCTCGAAGTACAGGCGGTCCGAGGTGTCGTAGTCGGTCGAGACCGTCTCGGGATTGCAGTTGATCATGATCGTCTCGTAGCCGGCCTCCGAGAGCGCGAAGGAGGCGTGCACGCACGAGTAGTCGAACTCGACGCCCTGGCCGATGCGGTTGGGGCCCGATCCCAGGATCACGACCTTCTTCCGCTCGCTCGGCTCGACCTCGGTCTCGAGGTCGTAGGACGAGTAGTGGTAGGGCGTGAGGGCCGGGAACTCGCCCGCGCAGGTGTCGACGGTCTTGTAGACGGGGCGCAGGCCCAGGCCGTGGCGGAGGCCCCGGATCTCCGACTCCGAGACCCCGCGGATCGCGGCGATCTGCGCGTCGCTGAAGCCGTGGTCCTTCGCCTCGCGCAGCACCTCGAGCGTGAGCTGAGCTGCGGCGGCAATCCCCTCTGCCACCTCGTTGACGAGCGCGATCTGGTCGAGGAACCAGGGATCGATCGCGGTCGCCTCGAAGACCTGCTCGACCGTCGCGCCGAGGCGCAGCGCCTGCTGCACGTCGACGATGCGGCCGTCGGTGGGGCGCCGGATCGACTCGAGCAGCTCGGCGATGGAGCGCTGCTGCTCCCCCCAGTGGAACGAGGTGCCGCGCTTCTCGAGCGAGCGCAGCGCCTTCTGCAGCGCCGTCGTGAAGTTGCGCCCGATCGCCATGGCCTCGCCCACCGACTTCATGGTCGTGGTCAGGGTGTCGTCGGCGGCGGGGAACTTCTCGAAGGCGAAGCGCGGGGCCTTCACCACGACGTAGTCGATGGTCGGCTCGAAGCTCGCGGGGGTCTTCTGGGTGATGTCGTTCGGGATCTCGTCGAGGCGGTAGCCGAGCGCGAGCTTCGCGGCGATCTTCGCGATCGGGAAGCCGGTGGCCTTCGAGGCGAGGGCGGACGACCGGGACACGCGCGGGTTCATCTCGATGACGATGATGCGGCCGCTCACCGGATCGACCGCGTACTGGATGTTGCAGCCGCCCGTGTCGACGCCCACCCGGCGGATGATGTCGATGCCGATGTCGCGCAGCTTCTGGAACTCGCGATCGGTCAGCGTCAGCGCGGGTGCCACGGTGATCGAGTCGCCCGTGTGCACACCCACGGCGTCCACGTTCTCGATGGAGCACACGACCACGGTGTTGTCCGCCGTGTCGCGCATGAGCTCGAGCTCGTACTCCTTCCAGCCCAGGATCGACTCCTCGAGCAGCACCTCGCTCGTCGGGCTGTAGTGCAGGCCGTCGCCCGCGATGCGCACGAGTTCCTCCTCGGTGTAGGCGAAGCCGGATCCGAGGCCACCCATCGTGAAGGAGGGGCGCACGACGAGCGGGTAGCCGAGATCCTTCGCGAACTCCTTGGCCTCCTCGAGCGTGTGCGCGATGTGCGAGCGGGCGACGTCCGCGCCCGACTCGATCACGAGGTCCTTGAAGATCTGCCGATCCTCGCCGCGGCGGATCGCGTCGACCTTCGCGCCGATGAGCTCGACGCCGTGCTTATCGAGGATGCCCTGCTCGTGCAGCGCCATGGCCGCGTTGAGGGCGGTCTGGCCGCCGAGGGTGGGCAGGATCGCGTCGGGGCGCTCCTTCACGATGATCGACTCGATCACCTCGGGGGTGATCGGCTCGACGTAGGTCGCGTCGGCGAAGTCGGGGTCGGTCATGATCGTCGCCGGGTTCGAGTTGACGAGGATGACGCGCACGCCCTCCTCCCGCAGCACGCGGCAGGCCTGGGTACCCGAGTAGTCGAATTCGCAGGCCTGGCCGATCACGATCGGACCGGAGCCGATGACGAGGACGGAGTTGATGTCTGGGCGCTTGGGCATTACTGGGTCTCCTCCGTGCCGCTGGTCGAGCTTGTCGAGGCCGAGGCGCGTTTCTTCACGAGCTGGCGAAACCTGTCGAACAGGTAGAAGGCATCGTGCGGGCCCGCGGCCGCCTCGGGGTGGTACTGCACCGAGAACGCCGGGATGTCGAGGCACTCGAGGCCCTCGACCACCTGGTCGTTGAGGCTGTAGTGGCTCACCTGCACCCGCCCGAAGCCCTCGGGGGCCTCGAGCTCGCCCTCGATGGGCGCGTCCACGGCGAAGCCGTGGTTCTGGGCGGTGATCTCGACGCGTCCCGTGCGCTTGTCGAGCACCGGCTGGTTGATGCCGCGGTGCCCGAAGGGCAGCTTGTAGGTGCCGAAGCCGAGCGCGCGGCCGAGCAGCTGGTTGCCGAAGCAGATGCCGAAGTACGGCAGGCCGTCGCGCAGCAGCTCGCGCAGCACCGCGACCTGCTGCTCGGAGGCGGCGGGGTCCCCGGGGCCGTTCGAGTAGAAGAGCGCGTCCGGCTCGAGCGCGCGGATCTGCTCGGCCGTCGTGGTCGACGGGAGCACGACGACGTCGAAGCCGTGCTGCGACAGATACTGCACGGTGGCCCGCTTGATCCCGAGGTCGAGCACCGCGATCCTGCCGATCCGCTCCTCCCCCTCGGCGGCGGGGACCTCGTAGCGCTCGGGGGTGGTCACCACGCCCGAGAGGTTCTTGCCCGCCATGGGCTCCTGACCCCGCACGAGCTCGAGCTGATCCGCCTCGGAGAGCTCGAAGTCGGCGCCCGAGAACACCCCGGCGCGCATCGCCCCCGCCGAGCGGATGCGGCGCGTGATCGCCCGCGTGTCGACGCCCGAGATGCCCACCACGCCGTCGGCGACGAGGTCCTCGTCGAGCGAACGCTCCGCGCGGAAGTTCGAGACGCGGCGCGCCGGATCGCGCACGACGAAGCCCGAGACCCAGATCCTGCGCGACTCCATGTCGGTGTCGTTGGCCCCGGTGTTGCCGATGTGCGGGGCCGTCATGAGCACGATCTGGCCGGCGTAGGAGGGATCGGTGAGCGTCTCCTGGTAGCCGGTCATGCCGGTGGAGAACACGACCTCGCCGAGGGTCCGGCCGGTCGCGCCGTAGGCGCGCCCCTCGTAGCGGGCGCCGTCCTCGAGCACGAGCACGGCGGGCCCCTGCGGAACGGCGCCTGCGGGCGGAGCGGTGATGGTCATCGTGTGCCTTCCTCGGTGTCCTGCTGAGTATCGTTCTGAGTCGGTGCGGGATCCGCCCGTTCCGGTGGGACCTCGGGCTGCCCGGGCGTGATCCGGTCGATCACATCGGTGAAGCGCCGCTGCTCCGCGCCGTCCTTGAAGCGGAAGCTCGACTCGAGCTCGCGCCCGGCCGCCTCCCAGACCATGAGTGCGAGGCCGCCCGGCTCGACCGCCTTGCCGACGCGTCGGCCGGCCGCGCCGCTGCCGCGCAGCTGCGAGGCCGCCACGTAGACGGGCTGCTCGCCCCGCACCTGCACGACCGCGCCGTCCTCCCGGACCGTCAGCACGGCGTACCCGCGGTAGCGCAGACCCGGAGCCGCGACCCTGACGAGCGGCTCGCCGACCGGGGTGGTCGAGACGTAGTAGGCGCGGGGGAACTCCTCGAGGATCTCGCCGACGGGGGGCGTCACCTGCCCGAGCACCTCGGCGTCGCGGCGGGAGCGGGCGCGCCAGCCCCACCACATCCCCGCGAGCACGAGCGCGATCGCGGTGACCCAGATCAGGGTGAAGAGCAGGCGGCTCATCGCGCCTCCCCTGCCTGCGCCTCCGCCCGCCCCCGGGCGGCGGCCGCGGCGGCGCGGACCGTCTCGGGCTCCACGAGCACCCCGTCGTCGAAGGTGAGATATCCGTGCCGGATCGTGCTGTGCACGCGGCCGGGCAGCTCCATGCCGAGATAGGGCGAGTTGACGCTGCGGCCGTACAGACGGCCGAGGTCGAAGACGCTGCGGCCCGCGGGGTCGATGAGCGCGATGTCGGCCGGCTGGCCGGGCTCGAGCGCGACGGGGTGGCCTCCCAGGCGTCCGATCTCGGCCGGGCGATGCGAGAGCAGACGCTCGAGTTCGGCCCAGGAGACGTGACCGGGTTGCACCAGCGCCTCGATCGCGATCGGGATCGCCGACTCGAGGCCGACCATGCCGAAGGCCGCCGCGTCCCACTCGCACTCCTTGGCCTCGAGCGGGTGCGGGGCGTGGTCGGTCGCGATGATGTCGATGACGCCCTCGGCGACCGCCGCGCGCAGGGCGGCCACGTCGATGTCTCGGCGCAGCGGCGGGTTCACCTTGTAGCGGGGGTCGTACCCGCGGGCGAGTTCCTCGGTCAGCAGCAGGTGGTGCGGGGTGACCTCCGCGGTCACCTGGACGCCGCGGGCCTTCGCCCAGCGCACGACCTCGACCGATCCCGCCGTCGAGAGGTGGCAGATGTGCAGCCGCGCGCCCACGTGCTCTGCCAGCAGCACGTCGCGGGCGATGATCGACTCCTCCGCCACGGCGGGCCAGCCCTTCAGACCCAGCTCGCTCGAGAGCGCGCCCTCGTTCATCTGAGAACCCTCGGTGAGCCGAGGGTCCTGCGCGTGCTGCGCGACGACGCCGTCGAAGCTCTTCGCGTACTCGAGCGCGCGGCGCATGAGCAGCGCGTCGTGCACGCACTTGCCGTCATCGCTGAAGACCCGCACCGCAGCGCGAGACCCGGCCATCGCCCCGATCTCGCTCAGCCGCTCCCCGGCGAGGTCCTCGGTGACGGCGCCGATGGGCCGCACGGTCGCATAGCCCGCGGCGTCCCCGAGCGCCTGCACCTGCTCGACCACGCCCGCCGTGTCCTGCACCGGCATCGTGTTCGCCATCGCGAAGACGGTAGTGAACCCTCCCGCCGCCGCCGCCCGCGTGCCGGTGAGCACCGTCTCGCTCTGCTCGAAGCCGGGCTCGCGCAGATGAGTGTGCAGATCCACGAGCCCGGTGAGGGCGATGAGGCCGTCGGCCTCGACGATGCGGTCACCGTCGCGGGCCTCGAGCCCCTGCCCGCGCTCGGCGATGACGCCGTTCGAAATGCGCAGGTCCACTGCGGGGGCCGTTCTCGGATCGACGCCGCGCTCCGAGAGTTCCGCTGCGATCCGCGCACCGCGGATCAGGATGCCGGGGTCAGTCATTCGAACTCCGTTCGCCGCTCAACAACAGGTACAGGGCCGCCATGCGCACCGAGACGCCGTTCTCGACCTGTTCGAGCACGGTGCTGCGCGGTCCGTCGGCCGCAGTGGAGGAGATCTCGAGGCCGCGGTTCATGGGCCCCGGATGCATGACGATCGCGCGCTCCGTCAGCACGCCGAGGCGCGCGTCGTCGAGGCCCCAGTGCCTCGCGTACTCCCGCTCGTTCGGGAAGAAGGCGGCGTGCATCCGCTCCGTCTGGATGCGCAGCAGCATCACCACGTCGGGGGCGTCCTCGCGCAGCGCCTCGTCGAGCGAGTGCCGCACGGTCACCGGCCAGCCGCGCGCGCCGTAGGGCTGCAGCGTCTCGGGCGCCACGAAGGTCACGTTCGCGCCGAGGACGTTCAGCAGCCAGAGGTTCGAGCGCGCCACCCGGGAATGGGCGAGGTCGCCGACGATCACGACGGAGACGCCGTCGAGGTCGCGGCCCCGGCTGCCCTCGGCCCCGAAGAGCCGGCGGCGCATGGTGAAGGCGTCGAGCAGCGCCTGGGTGGGATGCTCGTGGGTGCCGTCGCCCGCGTTCAGCACGCCGGCGTCGATCCACCCGCTCCGCGCGAGCCGCTCGGGGGCGCCCGATGCCGGGTGGCGGATCACCACCCCGTCCGCGCCGATCGCCTGGAGGGTCTGCGCCGTGTCCTTGAGCGACTCGCCCTTGGAGACCGAGGAGCCCTTGGCGCTGAAGTTGATGACGTCGGCGCTCAAGCGCTTCGCGGCGGCCTCGAAGGAGATGCGGGTGCGGGTGCTGTCCTCGTAGAACAGGTTGACCACGGTCTTGCCGCGCAGCGCCGGGAGCTTCCGCATCTCGCGCTGCTGGGTGGCGGACATCTCCTCGGCGGTGTCGAGCAGCAGCAGGGCGTCGTCCTTCGCGAGGGTCCGCGTGTCGAGCAGGTGCCTCATGCGATGATCACCGCGTCCTCCCCGTCGATCTCGGCCACGCGCACCCGGATGCGCTCATCCTTGGAGCTCGGCAGGTTCTTGCCGATGTAGTCGGCGCGGATCGGCAGCTCCCGGTGCCCGCGGTCGATGAGCGCGGCCAGCCGGACCGCGCGGGGCCGGCCGTGGTCGTTCAGCGCGTCGAGCGCGGCGCGCACCGTGCGGCCCGAGAAGAGCACGTCGTCGACGAGCACCACGGTCGCGCCGTCGATGCCCTCCACCGGCATCTCGGTCGGCTGCGGCGAGCGCGTGGGGTTCTTCGCCAGGTCGTCGCGGTACATCGTGATGTCGAGCTGGCCGACCGGCACCGGAGCGCCCTCGATGCGGGCGATCGACTCGGCGATGCGTCGCGCGAGGATCGAGCCGCGGGTCGGGATGCCGACGAGGATGAGCCCTTCGGAGCCCTTGTTCGCCTCGATGATTTCATGCGAGATTCGAGTCAGCGCCCGCGATATCTCAGCACCGTCCAGCACTGTTCGCGCACCCATATTCGAGCCCCCCTTCTGCGCCTCACGGGACGCAAGTTAAAGAAAAGCTGCAACCTCTCCATTCTAGCGCACGCTCCGGCCTCTGCTCGCCGCCCGCAGAGTCGGGAGGCTTCCGAGGGCCCGGGGTGAACTGCGCCGAAAGGACGATATTCGCGGTGCTTCCCGGGATTCATCGCGAATATCGTCCTTTCGGCATGGTGAAGGGCCGGCGTCGAGAGGGCCCGGGAGCCGAGCCGAGCGGGGCGGATACACTGATTCGGTATGCGCACTCGATCGATCGGACGGACGCTCCTCGCCGCAGCGGCGACCGGAATCCTCGCGGTGACGACTGTCGGCTGCGCGATGCTCCCCGAGCGGCCGGACGCGCAGCGCGATCCTGAGACGAGCTCACCTGCGACGACGCCTCGGGAGACGTCCGAGGCCCCGCACGGCGACACGCTGCTGCTGCGCGCGCTCGGCGAGATCACGGGCCCGACGGACGGATACGTCGAGTTCGGCGATGCCGCGGCGCTGCGCGAGCTCTCCGGCGGGAGCTTCGCCGGGACCTGGGGCGGCGTGCGCGGGATGGGGATGAGCAGCATCGCCTCGTACTGGCTGCAGCTCGAGGACACGATCGGCATCGACCCCGACGCCGCGGACTACGCCATCGCCGTCGCGCAGCCGCCCGGAGTGAAGACGCTGATCGTCGGCGGGCAGGACGAGACCGCCATCCGGGAGGCCGCCGAGGCCGCGGGCTGGCAGGGCGATCCCGTGCTCAGCAGCGAGCTGAACATGGCGCAGCCGCTGTCGGTGTCCGTCGCGGACATCTCCCCCGCCGGCTCGGACGTGCTGCTCGCGGGCCGCGGGGCGGAATCGGGCCGGGGTCCCGCCTCCGACGAGGAGCCGATCCGCGAGCTCGCCGCGTGCCTCGGAGACGTCGTCGCGGCCATGTTCTCGGACGGGGTCGCCATCGGCGTGCGCGCGGATGCCGACGGAGCGCCGGTCGCGGTGTACTGCCTCGCGGGCGACGATCGCGACGCGGCGGATCTCGAGGAGGCCTTCGCCGGCGACTCGCCGTACACGGGGCAGCCCTACGCGGACCTCTTCCCGGAGCGGGAGTTCGAGGTCGCGGACGGCCACGTGCGGGCCGAGCTCTCGGGCGGCGACCCGGCCGACCGCATCTTCGCGCTGCTGATCCGCCGGGATCTCCCGGGCGTCGGGGCCTGAGCGCTCGGGGCGATCGCTCCCGCGAGCCGTCTCAGAGGATCTCGTTGCCCTCGATGCGGGTGGGCCGCAGCGGGCCCTCCTGCGGGACCGCGGACTTCTCGGTCACGTCGAAGCGCTCCCGGTAGGAGCCGATCAGCAGCCTGCTCTGCGAGTAGAGCGCGGTGAGCGCGTTGTAGCCGATGATCGTGAAGGGGAACAGCAGCCACTGCGCGAGCATGCCGAGGCCCCGCAGCGGGCCGTGGCGGTCGGGCTGCGGGGGCAGGATGCGCCAGGCGAGCACGACCGACACGACGAGGCCGAGCATCGCGATCTGCTGCGTGGTGCCCACGAGGAACGGCAGGTTCTGCACGAACTGATCGCCGCGGGCGTGGTGCGCCGCGAGCATGATCGGCATCCAGCCGCCCACGGCGACGATGATCGACAGGCTCGCGAGGGTGACGTGCCCCTCGAGCAGGGAGAGCAGGCGCCAGAGGCTCGGCCAGAAGGGCGCGGGCCGGTGGGGGCCGAAGACGCGCACCGCGACGTAGGGCACGTCGGAGGCGCCGTACGACCAGCGGCTGAGCTGCTTGAACTGCGCCACGAGGGTTCCGGCGTAGGTGTCCGTGAGCACCGCGTCCTGGGAGATGGGCACGGGGATCCCGACCACCCGGTAGCGGCCGCGGAAGTGGAACCAGCTGCGCCAGTACTGGTGGCCGTCCTCGACGATCGTGCGGGTGCTCCAGAAGCCCATCTCGATCAGCGCGTCGAGCGGCTGGCTGTGCGAGGCGAAGTTGCGGAGGGTGAGCGGGCGCACCGAGGAGGTCAGGTTCCAGAAGGTGTTGCCGGAGGCGACGACGCGCGTGGGCGCCGGCGCGTCCCAGATGTTGTTCAGGAAGAGGGAGACGGGCTGGAACGAGGCGCGCATGCGGTCGGGATCGACGGCGAAGTGGTAGCTCGCGCAGGCGAAGTAGTCGGCGTGGGGCTTGTTGTCGCAGTCGAGGGTGGTGACGAGCACCCGCGCAGGATCGATGCCGCGCGCTGCGACCCAGTTCTGCAGCACGCGGCCGGCGAAGCTGATGTTCGCGCCCTTGCCCGCGATCTCCCCCGGCAGGTCGCGCGGGTGGCGCACGAGCTCGAAGGCGCCGAACGCCCCGCCGAACTCGCGCTGCAGCCGGCGGGCGGTGCGCTCCATCTCGGGGCCGCCACGCTCCTCGTAGGCGAGGAGGACCAGCAGCCGTTCGGTGTCGGTGCGGCTCTCCGCCAGCACCCGCATGGTCGGGGCGATGACCTCGTACGACTCGTTGTACGCGGCGACGATCACCGCGTTCAGCACCTCGCTGGGGCGGAGGATGCCCTCGCCCTCACCCTCGCCCGCCACGGCGAGGCGCTCCAGATTCCTCCGGTGCCGCGCCGCCTCGAAGAGCCCGCTCGGAGCGGGGCCCGCCGCGAGCGCGGCGAGCGGATCCTCGAGCTCCCGCAGGCGCAGCTCCCAGTCGACCTCGGAGGCGGCCCGCAACCGCCGGTAGCCGCGCGCGAGGTCGAGCGCGCTGCGCACCGCCCGCGCGAACATGACGGCCACGATCGCGAGCACGTACCAGGCCGCGAGGCTCGGCGAGATGAGTGGCAGCACGACGACGAGCAGCACCATCGTGAAGCTCACGGCCGCCGGCAGCATCTCGAAGATCCGGTAGAGCCTCGTCCGCGGTCCGAGCGGTATCTCGTTGTCCATGCCCAGCGCGTCTCCAGGTGACGGGAGGGCCGCGGGCCCCCGATCTGCGGCACCGCTCGTCTCGCAGCAGCTGCGCGGGAGCGTGCTGCCACGACCCGCGTCGGTGTGTCCGCGAGAACGCTAGCGGTCGCAGCCCCGAGAACGCTGTGAGGCCGGCGCCGGATCAGGCCCGCGCGTGCTGCGCGATCTTGCCGAGCACGCCGTTCACGAAGCGGCCCGAGTCGTCGGTCGAGTACTCCTTCGCGAGCTCGACCGCCTCGTCGATCGCCACGGCCGGCGGCACCTCGGGGTTGTGCAGCAGCTCCCAGGAGGCGATGCGCAGCACCGCGCGATCCACGTTGGGCATGCGCTCGAGGGTCCAGCCCTGGGCGTAGCTCGCGATCAGCTCGTCGATCTCCTCGCGGTGATCGGCGACGCCGTCGACGATCTCGCGGGCGTAGAGCCAGCTGGCCTGCCGATCGGGCTCACCGGCCGCGCGCGCGGCCTCGGCGGCGACGATCGCGGCGAGGGGCTCGCCGCGCACATCGGCCTGGAACAGCATGTCGAGCGCGCGCTTGCGCGCCTTCGTACGTGCGGACAACGGGGCTCAGTCGTTGACACGGCCGAGGTAGTCACCCGTGCGGGTGTCGACCTTGACCTTCGTGCCGGTCTCGAGGAAGAGCGGCACCTGGATCTCGGCGCCGGTCTCGACGGTGGCGGGCTTGGTGCCGCCGGTCGAGCGGTCGCCCTGCAGGCCCGGCTCGGTGTAGGTGATCTCGAGCACGACGCTCGCGGGCAGCTCGAGGTAGAGCGGCTCGCCCTCGTGCAGGCCGATCTGCACGTCCTGGTTCTCGAGCATGTACTTCGAGGCGTCGCCGACGACGGTGCCCGAGACGGTGAGCTGGTCGTAGTCGCTCTTGTCCATGAAGACGAAGTCGACGCCGTCCTGGTACAGGTACTGGTAGTCGCGGCGGTCGACCGTGGCGGTCTCGATCTTGGCGCCCGCGTTGTAGGTCTTGTCGATGATCTTGCCCGAGACGACGTTCTTCTGCTTGGTGCGGACGAAGGCGCCGCCCTTGCCCGGCTTGACGTGCTGGAACTCGACCACGCTCCAGAGCTGGCCGCCCTCCTTGATCACGGTGCCGTTCTTGATGTCGTTCGAGGTGGCCATGCGGGTGCTCCGGGTTCTGTCGAGGTGCGAGCGCTGTTTTCGCGCCGATCCATCCTACACCGCGGCCGATCCCGCCCGCCTGCGCGCTAGCGCAGCAGCGCCACCGCGGCGTCGGGCTCGTGCACGCGCACGGTGAAGGACTCCTCGAGGTAGAGCGTCACGGTCTCGGCGTCGTGGCTGAGGTACCCGATCGAGGCGTCGCGCCCGAGGTAGAGGCTCGCGTCGCCGCCCCGGCGGGAGACCACGAGGGCGGACTCCGCCGCGGGCGCCCACAGCACCTCGCCACCCGAGAGCAGCTGCCGCAAGTGCTCGACGACCGGCCGGCCGTAGTTCGTCGTCTCGGCGACCGCCGTGTAGAGGGCCTGGGGCAGCACCAGGTCGTACGGCCCCTCGATGTCGGCGAGGCGCAGCGTGTTGCAGGCGACCGAGATGGCATCGTCGATCTGCGCGAGCTCGGCGGGCATCTGCACCGGGGTGTGCGGAGAGGCTCCGGTGAGGCCGACGATGCCGGCCTCGGGCCAGCCGTGCAGGATCGCGCGATCCTCGACGTCCACGAGCTTCGCGACCGCGTCGTTCACCTCGTCCCAGCCGAGGTCGAGGGCGCCGCGCTCGACGTCGTCCACGTCCTGGCGGGAGACGGTGAAGGGCACCCGCACGCGCACGAGCGGCTGGGTCTGGAAGAGCCGCAGCTCGACCCCTCCGTCGACGTTCGGCGCGTCGAGGTGGCCGAGGTCGATCGAGCCGAGGGCGGGGCCTCCGGCGGGCGGCACGTCGACCACCCGGCGCCCGGCGGCGCGCAGCGCGAAGGTGTCGCGGGCCTCGTCGTCGATCTGCTTCCACGCCGCGTCGGAGATCGGGGCCAGGGGGCGGTGCAGGTTGTTCTTCATGGTGTCCTCCTCAGGAGACGCTCGCGGTGGTGTCGCCCCGCAACTGCGGCCGGCCGCGCAGGGCGCCGATGCCGAGGCTCGAATGGGGATCCGGATCGCCGGCCTGCTCTTCCGGGTCGGTCGCGTCCGGATCCATCGCATCCGGGGCGGTCGCCGCGTCGGGGGCGTCCAGGCTGTCGGGATCGTCCAGCGCAGTCTGGCTCGGCACGAAGAAGAGCGAGCCGGTCAGGGCGGTCGAGAAGTCGAGCACACGGTCGTGGTTGCCCGGCGGATCGCCGATGAACATGTTCTCGAGCATGGTCTCGGTCGTCGTCACATCGGCCGCGTAGCCGATGAAGTAGGTGCCGAAGAGCCCCTCGGCGACGCTGCCGAAGGGCATGTTGTCGCGCAGGATCTTGCGCTCGTTGCCGTCCTCGTCCTCGATCACGTTGAGGGCGAGATGCGAGTTCGGCGCCTTCTCCTCGTCGGGGATCTCCATGTCGGAGAGCTTCGTGCGCCCGAACACGGCCTCCTGCTCCTCGACGCTGAGCCCGTGCCAGCCGTCCATGTCGTGCGAGTACTTCTGCACGATCACGGTGCTCGAGGCGGGGTGCTCGGAGTCGGCCGCGGTGAGCGCGAAGTGCTCGGCCAGGGCGCCCTGGGGGTTCTCGGTGCCGTCGACGAAGCCGAGCAGGTCGCGGGCGTCCCAGTAGCGGAAGCCGTGCACCTCGTCGACGATGCGGGCGATGCCGCGCAGACGGAAGCCGATCCGCTGCGCGAGCTCGAAGCACAGGTCCATCCGCTGCGCGCGGATGTGGAACAGCAGATCGCCGGGCGTGGCGGGCGCGGTGTGCGTCGCGCCGCGCAGCTCGCGGAAGGGGTGCAGCCCCGCGGGACGGGGGCCGGTGAAGGCGCGGTCCCAGAACTCCGCCCCGATGCCGGTGACGCAGGTGAGCCCGTCCTCGAGGGAGCGCATGCCGACCGCGCGCACGAGGCTCGAGACCTCGGCGAGCGCCTCGCGGGCATCGCCCTCGTGCCCGGCATCGACCGTCATCACGAGGAAGATCGCGGCGGGCGTCAGCGGCGACACCACCGGCTGCGGGATCTGGGGAAGGGTCATGCGTCGGCCGCCTCTCGTCGTCCTCCACTGTAGTCGGCGCATATCCTTGCAGTCATGCACATGCTGCCCCGCACCCTCTGGCACCTCGGCTTCGTCGCGGGCCGCGCCGCCCCGCTCGAGATGCACGAGGTCTCGACCTCCCGGTTCCGCGTCTGGCCGACCGACCTCGACATCCTGCTGCACATGAACAACGGCAAGTACCTGAGCATCATGGACGTGGCCCGCTTCGACCTCATGCAGCGCACGGGGGTCTGGGGCGTGTTCAAGCGCGAGGCCTGGTATCCCGTGGTCGTCGCGCAGACGATCTCCTACCGCAAGTCGCTGAACCCGTGGATGGGCTTCGCGATCGAGTCGCGCATCATGGGCTTCGACGAGCAGGCCGTCTACGTCGAGCAGCGCTTCGTGCGCCCGGAGGCATCCGGCCGCCAGGAGGTCTACGCTCGCGCGATCGTGCGGGCGCGGATCCTGCGCCGGGCGGGCGGCGTCGTGCCGATCGCCGAGCTGATCGAGCGCACCGGCGCCGACGAGGCCGCGTTCGAGGTGCCCGAGGAGATCCTGGAGTGGGGCCGCGCGACGCGCCTGCCCTCGACCCGGGAGCCCGCG
Source organism: Candidatus Leucobacter sulfamidivorax (assembly GCA_016771945.1). Classification (GTDB taxonomy): domain Bacteria; phylum Actinomycetota; class Actinomycetes; order Actinomycetales; family Microbacteriaceae; genus Leucobacter; species Leucobacter sulfamidivorax. Next base: position 100,114 of record QZLF01000004.1, on the reverse strand, counting down.
CTCAGCGTGTGGTGAGGCGCCTCTCGCGCCACGCCTCGCCGAGGCGCACCACCGCCTCGTGCAGCAGCTCGTCGGGCGCGGTGAAGGGGATGCGGATCCTGTCGTCCTCTGAGGCGGAGACGGAGAACGCGCGGCTGCCCGCCACGGCCACGCCGCGGCTCGCCGCGAGCCGGATGAACGCGTCGGCCGACCCCTCGGGAAGCCGCGCCCAGAGCGACAGCCCGCCGCGCGGGGTCGCGTACTCCCAGTCGGGCAGGTGCTCGGCGAGCCAGCCGCGCAGCAGTTCCAGCCTAGCGGCGTGCGTCTCGATGACCTGCTTCCGGAGCGGCTCGGCGCGATCCAGGAAGTCGAGGGCGAGCAGCTGCGCCGGGACGCTCGTGAAGAGGTCGACCGTCTGCCGGCTGGCGCGCATTCGGCGCACGAGCACCGGGTCGGCGCGCAGCCAGCCGACCCGGAGCCCCGCCCAGGCCCACTTCGAGACCGATTCGGCGACGAGCACGGGCGCGTCCGGACGCAGCGCGGCGAGCGACGGCTGCACGACGCCGTCGAAGGCGATCGGCGCCAGCACGCGGTCCTCGAGCACCGGCACCCCGTACTCCGCGGCGAGCTCCGCCAGCCGCAGGCGCGCCGCCGCGGGCATGCGCGTGCCGGTCGGGTTCTGGTGGTGCGGGTTGACCGCGACGAGCGCGGGGCGCAGCAGCGCGATGGCATCCTCCAGCGCCGCCATGTCGAGACCGTCTGGCCCCATCGGCAGGCCGTGCACGCGCCCGCCCCTCCTCCGCACCGCATCGAAGAGGCCGGGCCAGGTCACCTCCTCGGTCAGCACGACGTCGCCGGGGCTCACGAGCTCGCCCACGGCGAGGTGCAGCGCAGCCTGCGCACCGTGCGTGACGATGATCTGCTCCGGGGTCGTGGGGGTGCCCTCCGCGGCGAACCGCGCGGCGATGCGCGCGCGCAGCATGGGCAGGCCGACGGGGTCGGTCTCGGACAGCAGCAGCGGGTCGAGGGCCGGCGCGTGCTCGCGGACGATCTCCACCGCGAGCTCGGGGATCCGCGGCACGCTGCGGAGGAGGTCGATCGACGAGGGCGACGCCGAGAACAGCGCCTCGCCGCGACCGGCGCCACCGGTGGTGCCGAGGCGCAGCGCAGCGCCCGCGATCCTGGTGCCGCTCCCCTGCCGCCGTTCGACGAGACCGTCGTCGGCCAGGATGCCGTAGGCCGCCACCACGGAGCCCCGTGACACCGAGATCGCCGCGGCCAGGGTGCGCTCGGCGGGCAGGCGGTCCCCCGGCCGCAGCTCGCCGCGGCTGATCAGCGCGGCGACGGCGCGCGCGAGGCGGTCGGCCAGCGTGCCCTCGCCCTGGGACCAGCGCCCGAGGCGCTCGCTGAGACGGTCCGCGGAGACCGAGTCCGATCCTCGATCCACCAGCCGGTGATTGGCTCTTTCAGACAGCTCCATACTCCGCAATTCTGGACCAATGAGCGATATAAATTTCCCGAATTGGCCTCTTTTCGGGCCAATAGACCCCGATTGGACCCTTGCCGAGCTATTGGACTGGCTCGCCGATGATGACAGCCGGAGCGAGGAAGAGCACCGGATCCTCGCGCGGATCGAGGCGGCGGCGAGCACCGCGGCGGGCGCCCCGCCCTGGGCCGGCGCTCCCGGGGCCGTCGCGCTCGTCCGCTCGCTCGACGCGCTGCGCCGCGCGCTGCCGGCCCTCGGCTCCGTCCGCCTCGGCGAGCTGCTCGTGCCCGAGGCCGCTGTCGATGTCGCAGTGACGGGCGAGTCCCCGGCGCGCAGGAGGCTTCAGCTCGCGATCTCCTGGTAGGCGCGCTGGAGCTTGGAGCAAGGCCCATTTCTGGGCCTTGCCGCGACGCCAGCGCTGATGCCCGTCTCGGGCATCAGGTCAAGCTGCAATTTCCTGATAGGCGAACTGGAGCACGCTCTCGTCGACCCCGGCGAGCACGCGCGGCTTCGCGATGTCGTCGAGCACGATGAAGCGCAGCATGCCGGCGCGGGCCTTCTTGTCGCGCTGCATGGTCGCGAGCAGCCCCGGCCAGCGCCCCGCGGGGTACGACAGCGGCAGCCCGAGGGAGCCCAGCACGGAGCGATGCCGTTCCACGGCCGCGTCGGAGAGCTGCCCCGCCATGCGCCCGAGCTCGGCCGCGTACATCATGCCGATCGAGATCGCGACGCCGTGCCGCCACTGGTAGCGCTCGGCGTGCTCGATGGCGTGGCCGAGGGTGTGCCCGTAGTTCAGGATCTCGCGCAGCCCGCCCTCGCGGAAGTCCTCGCTCACGACCCGGGCCTTCACCCCGATCGAGAGCTCGACGAGTCGGCGGAACTCGGGCGAGGCCGGGTCGGTGGCCGTGTCGACGTCGCGCTCGATGGTCTCGAGGATCTCGGGCTCGGCGATGAAGCCGTACTTCGCGACCTCGGCGAAGCCGGCGAGGATCTCGTTCCTCGGCAGCGTCGCGAGCAGGTCTATGTCGCAGACCACCTCCTGCGGCGCGTAGAAGCTGCCGACGAGGTTCTTGCCCTCGGCGGTGTTGATGCCGGTCTTGCCGCCGACCGCGGCGTCGACCATGCCGAGCACGGTGGTCGGGATCTGCACGAGCCGCACGCCGCGCAGCCAGGTGGCCGCGACGAAGCCCGCGAGGTCAGTCACCGCTCCCCCGCCCAGGCCGACGACCGCGTCGCTGCGGGTGAAGTCGGCCTGCCCCATGATCTGCCAGCAGAACGCCGCCACCTCGACGCGCTTGGCGGCCTCGGCGTCGGGCACCTCGGCGAGCAGCACCTGCGAGTAGTGCTGCTGCAGCTCGGCGCGCAGCTGCTCGGCGAGGCGCCCCACGGTGGAGGTGTGCACGATGAGCACCTGGTTCACGCGCTCGCCGAGCGCCCCGGCCACCGAGCCGAGGAGGTCCCGGCCCACCGTGATGGTGCTCGCGGCGTCGCCGGTGACCCGGATCCGCGTGGGGGCGTCGTTCATGTCATCTCCTTGTACCTGCGTCCGGCCGACCGCACCCATTCGGCGATGCGGCGAGTGAGCTGCTCCTTGCTCGCGCGGTCGGTGCGGAAGGTGATGTCGGCGACCTCCTCGTAGAGGGGCCGACGGGCTTCGAGGATGCGGCCCCATGCGTCGGGGTCGTCGCGCAGCAGGGGGCGCCGCGCGAGGTTCGCGGTGCGCAGCACGGCCTCCTGCGTCGTCATGAGCAGCACCACGGGGTGGGCGCTCAGCAGCTCGCGGGTGCGCGCGCTCAGCACCGCGCCGCCGCCGAGCGCGACGATGCGAGTGCCCGGCCGCGCGAGCTCCTCTGCGATGATCCGCTCCTCGATGAGGCGGAACTCCTCCTCGCCCCGGCTCGCGAAGAAATCGGTGATGGTGCCGTGGGCGCGCACGAACACCGCGTCCGTGTCGACGAAGGGCACGCCGAGCTCCTTGGCCAGATTGCGCCCGAGGCTGGTCTTCCCCGCAGCCATGGGGCCCACGAGCACGACGGCCCGCGGCGGCATGCCGCGCCGGCGGCGGCGCGGCCGTCGGCGTTTGGCTCTCGCCGGCTTCGCCTCGCGGTCGCCGGCCACGACCGGGATCGGCTGGGTCAGCGGGTGCTTCGGCGGGCTCGGCACCGGGCGCGGCGCCGCTGCGCCCTCGCTCGGCTCTGCCCCGTTCACGATTCGATCTGGGTCTCGAGCGTCGGGGGGATGGTCGCGAGATAGGCATCGAGGTTGCGGCGGGTCTCGGCGACGCTGTCGCCGCCGAACTTCTCGGTCACCGCGTCGGCGAGCACGAGCGCCGTCATCGCCTCGGCGACCACGCCCGCGGCGGGCACCGCCGAGACGTCGCTGCGCTGGTGGTGCGCCTTCGCCTCCTCGCCGGTGGCGGTGTCGATCGTGGGGAGGGCGTTCGGCACGGTCGCGATGGGCTTCATGCCGGCGCGCACGCGCAGCACCTGGCCGGTGGTCATGCCGCCCTCGATGCCGCCGGCGCGGTCGGTCTCCCGCACGATGCGGCCGCCCTCGAGGTGCAGCTCGTCGTGGGCCGCGGATCCGCGCCTGCGCGTCGTCTCGAAGCCGTCGCCGACCTCGACCGCCTTGATCGCCTGGATGCCCATGAGCGCGCCCGCGAGGCGCGAGTCGAGGCGGCGGTCCCAGTGCACGTACGAGCCGAGTCCGGGCGGCAGCCCGTAGGCGAGCACCTCGACGACGCCGCCGACCGTGTCGCCCGTCTTCTTCGTCTCGTCGACCTCGGCGACCATGCGCTCACTCGTTGCGGCGTCGAAGCAGCGCAGCGGATCGGCGTCGAGCGCCGCCACGTCCTCCGGCCGCGGCAGCGGGGAGCCCGCGGGCACCTCGACCGGGCCGAGCGAGACGGTGTGGCTCACGAGCCGGATCCCGAGCTCGGCCAGGAAGGCGCGGGCGACGGCGCCGAGCGCGACCCGGGCCGCCGTCTCGCGGGCGCTCGCCCGCTCGAGCACGGGGCGCGCCTCGTCGAAGCCGTACTTCTGCATGCCCGTGAGGTCGGCATGACCCGGCCGGGGCCGGGTGAGCGCGGCGCCGCGGCCGCGCGACTTCTCCGAGAGCTCGGTCGCCTCGGGGTTCATCACCTCGACCCACTTGGGCCACTCGGTGTTGCCGATGCGGATCGCGACGGGTCCGCCGATGCTGCGCCCCTGCACGACTCCGCCCGAGAAGTTCAGCTCGTCCTGCTCGAACTTCATGCGCGAGCCGCGGCCGTAGCCGAGCTTGCGGCGCGCGAGATCCTCGCGCACCGCGTCGAGCGAGAGCGGCACACCCGCGGGCAGGCCTTCGAGCACGGCGATGAGTTCTGGGCCGTGGGATTCCCCGGCCGTGAGCCAACGAAGCATAAGTTCCAGTCTACTGGGGCACAGCCGCGTGCATCGCCGCGAGTACCCGCTCCTCGCCCACGAGCGGGAAGCCGGGATCGCCGTTCACGAAGATCCGCAGCTGCAGGAGCGCCTGCTCGAGCAGCATGCCGATGCCGCTGCGCGCCTCGCCGCCGGCCGCGCGCCAGCGCTCGGCGAGCGGCGAGGGCCAGGGATCGTAGGCGACGTCGAAGAGCGGGATCCGGGTGAGCGCCGTCGGCAGCGCGACCTCCCCCGCCGCCGGACCCGGCAGGGTCGAGATCACGAGCGTCGCGCCGGCGACCAGCCCGTCGGCCTCGGGCGTGCCGATCCTCGCAGCCTCCGTCCCGAACCGATCGGCGAGGGCCCGCGCGGGCTCGATCCGCCGGGCGAGCACGCCGATGCGATCCGCCCCAGCTCGCGCGCCGCGAGCACGGCCGAGACCGCGGTCGCGCCCGAGCCGATCACGATGGTGCGCGCGGCGTCGAGCCCCTCGCGGCGGATCGCGGCGGCGAGGCCGCCGACATCCGTGTTGAAGCCCGCCCAGGGCTGCGCCTCGCTGTCGAGGCGCAGGAGCGTGTTCACGACCCCGCTCTCCTCCGCGACCGGGTCGAGGATCGACGCGAGCCGGTGGGCCTCCTCCTTCAGCGGCATCGTCAGCGAGAAGCCGCGCCAGCCGCGCGCGTGGGCGGCGAGGAAGCCCTCGAGCTCGTCGGCGCGCAGCTCCTCGCGTCCGTAGCTCCAGGCGAGACCGAGCTCCCGATAGGCGGCGGCGTGGATCGCCGGCGACTTCGAGTGCGCGATGGGCGAGCCGAGCACCGCCAGGCGCTCGGTGGCCGCCTCCGCCTCGCCGTCCCCCATCAGCAGCCGCGGCCCGGATTCGCCAGGCACCACTCGTTCAGCTGGGCGACCGCGGCGTTGTGATCCGCGCTGGTGCTCGTGAAGACCGACTCGCCGGTGTCGAGGTTCACCGCGACGAAGAACAGCCAGTCCCCGGGCGTGGGGTTCAGCGTCGCCTCGATGGCCGCGCGCCCCGGGTTCGCGATCGGGCCGATCGGCAGGCCCTCGTGCACGTAGGTGTTCCACGGGTTGTCGTCGGCGAGCGCCTCGTCGGTCGACCAGACGGTGCCGTCGGCGTGCTGACCGAAGCCGTACTGCGCGGTGGAGTCCATCTGCAACTTCATCCCGGCGTCGAGCCGGTTGAAGACGACCGTGGCGACCTTCCCGAAGTCCTCGGCCCGGCCGGCCTCGCGCTCCACGACCGAGGCGATCGTGAGCACGCGCTCGCGGTCCTCCACCGGCACGCCCAGCTCGTCGAGCAGCGCGACCTGGTAGCCGACCATCTTCGCGATCGCCGCCTCGGCCGTCGTGCCGGGCTCGAACTCGTAGGTCGCGGGGTACAGCCAGCCCTCGAGCGAGGTCACGCCCTCGGGCAGGCCGAACGCCGCCGGGTTCGCCGCGGCCGCCTGCAGGTCCTCGAGGGGGATCTCGGCGCCCGCCGAGACGATCTCGAGCGTCTGGGCGACGGTCCTGCCCTCGGGGATCATCGCCGAGAGCTGCATGCGGTTCGCCGGGTCGCGCAGCGCGTCGAGGGCCGCCTGCGAGCTCATCTCGAGCCGCAGCCGGTAGGTGCCGGGCTGGAAGTCCACCTGGGGGTTCTGCGCGAGCAGCAGCTCGTAGAACGCCTGCGAGGTCTTCACCACGCCGGCCTCCGCGAGGCTCACCGCCACGTCCTCCCCGATCTCGCCCGCGGTGATCGTGATGATCGTCTCGCCGTGGCCCTCGCCCTCGTAGTCGTTCGTCGTCCAGCCGAGCGCCTCCGAGACGCGATCGCCGAACTGGTTCCAGAACATGACGCCGACGGCCGCGAGGCCGCCGAGCAGCAGCACGACCACGAGCAGCACGACGAGCACGCGGACCCCGGTCCTGCGCCCCTTCCCGCCGCCGCGCTGCTTCCGCTCGTCGCGGCTCCGCCGGCCGTTCTGCGCAGAGCGGCTGGGCTGCGCGCTCTGCCCCCCGAACAGCTCGTGCAGCTCGTCGACCCCCTCATCGACGTCGTAGCGCGAGTCGTCCCCGTGTCTCGGACTCATGCCTTCCCTTCCGTCTGCGCCCCCGCGAGCAGCACCCCCGGAGCCTCGCCGCGGGAGCGTTCGCTGTCGAGCGCGTGCTGCAGGATCACGACGGCGGCCGCCTGATCGATGACGCCGCGCGTCTGCTTCGTCTTCTTCCCCGCCGCGCGCAGCTGCCCCTGCGCCTGCGTGGTGCTCAGCCGTTCGTCGACGAGGCGCACCGGCGTGCCCCCGGCCCGGGCGAGCCGCTCGGCGAAGGCCTCGGCGTCGTCGGTCGAGGGCGTGCGGTGCCCGCTCAGCCCGATGGGCAGCCCGACCACCAGCTCCATCGCCTCGGCCTCGGCGGCGAGCCGCAGGATCCGCTCGACGTCCTCGCCGCCGCGCGCATCGCGCGGCACGGTCTCGAGCGGGGTGGCCAGCAGGGCGTGCGGGTCGCAACGGGCGATCCCGATGCGGGCGCGACCCACATCGACCCCCAACCGCACTCCGCTGCGCACCTTCGCTACCCTGCCAGGCTGCGCCGGATCTCGGCGAGCGCCTCGCCGATCTTCGCGGGATCGGATCCGCCGCCCTGCGCCAGGTCGTCCTTGCCGCCCCCGCCGCCGCCCAGCACCTGCGCGCCGAGCCTGGCGAGCGCGCCGGCCTTCACTCCCGCCTCGCGCGCGCCCTGGTTCGTCGCGGCGATGACCGCGGGCTTGCCGGCGGCCTCTCCCGCGAGCACCACGACGCCGGGCTCGGACCCCAGACGCTCGCGCGCCTGCAGCACCAGGCCGCGGATGTCGTCGGCGCTGCCCACGGAGCCGAGCGGGGCGATGACCGCGGTCACATCCCCCAGCCGCTCCGCGCCGGCCACCAGCTCGGGCAGCCGCTCGCCGAGCTTCGCGGCCTCGAGCCTGGCGATCCGCTTCTCGGCCGCCTTCAGCTGCGTCGCGAGCTCGCCGACGCGCTGCACGAGCTCGATGCGGGGCACCTTCAGATCGCTCGTGAGCTGCTGCACGATGGCGCGCTCGGCGGCGAAGTTGCGGAAGGCCTCGATGCCGACGAGCGATTCGACGCGGCGGTTCGTCGAGCCCACCGAGCTCTCGCTGACGAGGCTGATCATGCCGACCTCGGCGCTCGAGCCGACGTGGGTGCCCGCGCAGAGCTCGCGCGACCACGGGCCGCCGATGTCGACGACGCGCACGCGGTCGCCGTACTTCTCGCCGAAGAGCGCCATCGCGCCGAGCGCCTTCGCCTCGTCGAGGCCCATCTCGCGGGTGACCACCTCGTAGTCGCTGCGGATCGCGAGGTTCGAGATCTCCTCGATCTCGCTGCGGGTCTCGGCCGAGAGCGCGTCGGAGTGCGTGAAGTCGAGGCGCATGTACCCGGCCTTGTTGTAGGAGCCGGCCTGGTGCGCGTTCGGGCCGAGCACGTCGCGCAGCGCGGCGTGGACGATGTGGGTCGCCGAGTGCGCCTGCGTGGCGCCCCGGCGGTAGTCCGCGTCGACGCGGGTCTCGGCGCGCGCGTCGACCCCGATCGTGCCGACCCTCACCTTCACCGTGTGCACGATCAGGCCGGGCACGGGCTTCTGCACGTCGAGCACCTCGGCCTCGAAGCCGTCGCCGACGATGACGCCCTGATCCGAGTCCTGGCCGCCGGATTCGGCCCAGAGGGCGGTCTCGGCCAGCACCAGCTCGGCGATCTCGCCCTCGTGCGCCTCGCGGCGCGCCTCTCCGTCGACGACGATGCCGAGCACGCGGCTCTCGTGCGCCAGCTCGTCGTAGCCCACGAAGCGGGTCTCGCCGAGGCCGCGCAGCTCGGTGTAGACCGAGAGGTCGGCGCGCTGGCCCTTCTTCGCCTTGGCGTCGGCCTTCGCCCGGTCGCGCTGCTCCTGCATGAGCACGGCGAAGCGCTCGCGGTCGACGGCGAGCCCGGCGTCCTCGGCGATCTCGAGCGTCAGCTCGATCGGGAAGCCCTTGGTGTCGTGCAGCAGGAAGGCGGTGTCGCCGCTGATGGGCGGCGACCCATCGGTGCCGTCGCCGCTGATGGGCGGCGCACCATGTGCGCCGTCTCCCACCACCACGCCCCCGCTGCCCTTCGCGGCGCCGATCGCGTCGTCGAGGATCTCGATGCCCGAGGCGAGGGTGCGCAAGAACGCCCGCTCCTCGGCGAGGGCGATGCGGGAGATGAAGTCGTAGTTCTCGGCGACCTCCGGGTACGCGTCGGCCATGGCGTCGCGCGAGGCCTCGAAGAGCTCGGCGAAGCTCGGCCCGTCGACCCCGAGCAGGCGCATGGCGAGCGTCACCCGGCGCAGCAGGCGGCGCAGGATGTAGCCGCGTCCCTCGTTGCTCGGCGTAACGCCATCGGAGATCAGCATGAGCCCGCTGCGCACGTGGTCGGCGATGACGCGCAGGCGCACGTCGTCGCCGTGATCCGCCCCGTACGTCTTGCCGGCGAGCAGGGCGGCGCGGTCGAGCACCGGGCGCACCTGGTCGATCTCGTACATGTTCTGCACGCCCTGCTTGATGAAGGCGACGCGTTCGAGGCCGAGGCCGGTGTCGATGTTCTTCTTCGGCAGCTCGCCGACGATCGTGAAGTCGGTCTTCGACTTCACGTCGGTGATCTGGTATTGCATGAACACGAGGTTCCAGATCTCGACGTAGCGGTCGTCGTCGGTCGCGGGGCCCCCGTCGATGCCGTACTCGGGACCCATGTCGTAGAAGATCTCGCTGCAGGGGCCCGCGGGACCGGGCTGGCCGGTCGACCAGTAGTTCGTGTCCTTGCCGAGGCGCTGGATGCGCTCCTCGGGCAGGGTCGAGTGCTCGAGCCACAGCCCGAACGCCTCGTCGTCGTCCTCGTAGACGGTGACCCAGAGATCCTTCGCGTCGAAGCCCAGCCCGCCCTCGGCCTCGGGGGTCGTCAGCAGCTCCCACGCGAAGCTGATCGCGCCCTCCTTGAAGTAGTCGCCGAAGGAGAAGTTGCCGCACATCTGGAAGAACGTGCCGTGGCGGGGGGTCTTCCCGACCTCCTCGATGTCGTTCGTGCGGATGCACTTCTGCACGCTCGTGGCGCGCGGGAACGGCGCGGGCACGAGGCCCGAGAGGTACGGCACGAACGGCACCATGCCCGCCACGGTGAACATGAGGCTCGGGTCGTCGGTGACGAGGGAGGCCGACGGGACGACGGTGTGCCCCTTCTTCTCGAAGAAGTCGAGCCAGCGACGGCGGATCTCTGCGGTCTGCATCGTCAGTTCTTGGCCTCCAGCTTGGCGAGGCGGCGCTCGACGTCGTCGAGTGCCTCCGCCGAGGCGTGCTCGGCCTCGCGGTAGCCCGCCACCACGGCATCGCCGAACTCGCGCGCGCCGCGGTTCACGCGGTCGAAGAAGCGACGCCCGCCGGGGGTCTGGTTCACGAAGTGCGCGGCGACGAAGCCGAGGGCGGCCCCCGCCAGGAGCCAAGCCAGTTTGCGCATGCTCTCTCTCACAATCTCTTCCGGCTCTTCCGGATTCGCCAAGTCTATCGGCCCCACATTCCCGGATTCGGAGCGAACGCAGAGGCCCCGGGAACGCGGAAGGGGCGCCGGTTCGACCGACGCCCCTTGCGCTCTGCGCGTTCCTCGCTCAGCGAGCCGCGTAGTACTCGACGACCAGCTGCACGTCGCAGGTGACGGGCACCTCGGCGCGCTTCGGGCGGCGCACGAGACGGGCCTGCAGCTTGTCGAGCTCGACCTCGAGGTAGCCCGGGACCGGGGGCAGCACGTCGGCGTGACCGCCGGCCGCGGCGACCTGGAAGGGCTCGGTGCCCTCGGAGCGCGCCTTGACGTGGATGAGCTGGCCCGGCTTCACGCGGAACGACGGGCGGTCGACGATCTTGCCGTCGACGAGGATGTGGCGGTGCACGACCATCTGGCGGGCCTGCGCCGTGGTGCGCGCGAAGCCGGCGCGCAGCACGAGTGCGTCGAGACGCATCTCGAGCAGCTCGACCAGGTTCTCACCGGTCAGGCCGTCCTGGCGGCGGGCCTCCTTGAACGCGATGACGAGCTGCTTCTCGCGGATGCCGTACTGGGCCCGCAGACGCTGCTTCTCGCGCAGGCGGACGGCGTAGTCGCTGTCGCTCTTGCGCTTGGTGCGACCGTGCTGGCCGGGGCCGTAGGGGCGCTTCTCGAGGTAGCGGGCGGCCTTCGGGGTGAGCGGGATGCCCAGGGCGCGCGACTGGCGCACCTTGGCACGGGTGCGAGTGGTCTTCGACACGTGTGTCCTTTCGGGTTTCTGTTCTCATGCTGGGGCGGATCGCAGCGCTCCGCGCTGCCGCCCGATGTTCTCTCGGTCATACCGGGTCCGCGCTGATCTGCACAGCGCACGCGACCCGGCGCACCGGCGCTCGGCGAGGAACCGTGCTCCGGTAAGGGAACGACCATCGCAGAAACCCGGCTACAGGGCGACTGCCGTCTTGCGCCTCCCTGCAGCCAGCAGGAAACGCGACGTTGGCCAGCGAATAGCTTATCAGAGCTTACCCTGCGCTGTTCACTTGTCACGGAGGTGTCGTTCGGGCCGGGGACACCAAGCGCCATATATGCAGTGCCGGCCACGGTGCCCGCCCTGCTGAAGCCAATGGGCGTTCCACGGGTCGCCTCTCATCGCGGGCACCGGGCTCTGCCACCTGCTCCCGCCCATTCGGCTGACCGCTCTGCTCGACTCGGCTACCCCCGAGTGATCCGGCGGATCTTCTCGAGCCTCTCGGCGACGGCGCGCTCGTTGCCGTGCTCGCCGGGCCGGTAGTAGACGCGGTCGGCGAGCTCGTCGGGCAGGTGCTGCTGGCGCACGACGCCCAGCGGATCGTTGTGCGGGTACTTGTAGCCCTTGCCGTGGCCGAGGCGCTTGGCCCCCGGGTAGTGGCCGTCGCGCAGGTGGATCGGCACCCGCCCGAAGCCGCCCCCCCGCACATCCGAGATCGCGGCGTCGATCGCGGTGATCACGGCGTTCGACTTGGGCGCCGTCGCGAGGTAGATCGTGGCCTCAGCGAGCGGGATGCGCGCCTCGGGCAGGCCGATCAGCTGCGTCGCCTCGGCCGCGGCGACCGCGATGGGCAGCGCCTGCGGATCCGCCATCCCGATGTCCTCGGCCGCGTGCACCATGAGCCGGCGCGCGATGAAGCGCGGGTCCTCCCCCGCCTCGATCATGCGCGCCAGATAGTGGATCGCGGCATCGGGGTCTGATCCGCGGATCGACTTGATGAACGCGCTGATCACGTCGTAGTGCTCGTCGCCCTGCCGGTCGTAGCGCAGCAGCGCCCGGTCGATGGAGGCCGAGACGGTCTCGGCCGTGATGACGGACGGCTCGCCCTGCTCGCGCTCCCCTTCGCCCTCCGCGAGCGCGGAGGCCGCCGAGGCCTCGAGCCCGGTGAGGGCGCGGCGCGCGTCGCCCGAGGCGAGCTGCACGAGGGCCGCGAGCCCCTCGTCGCTCAGCTCGACCGAGCCGTTCAGGCCCCGCGGGTCCTCCACCGCGCGGCGCAGCAGCACCACGAGATCGTCGTCGGTGAGCGGCTCGAGGGTCAGCAGCAGCGAGCGCGAGAGCAGCGGGCTGATCACCGAGAACGAGGGGTTCTCGGTCGTGGCCGCCACGAGGGTCACCCAGCCGTTCTCGACGCCGGGCAGCAGCGCGTCCTGCTGCGCCTTGGTGAAGCGGTGGATCTCGTCGAGGAAGAGCACGGTCGAGACGCCGTAGAGGTCGCGGTCGTTCAGCGCCCGCTCCATCACGGTGCGCACGTCCTTGATGCCAGCGGTCACCGCCGAGAGCTCGACGAAGCGGCGCCCGCTCGAGGCGGCGATGGCCTGGGCGAGCGTGGTCTTGCCGGTGCCCGGCGGACCCCACAGGATCAGGGACACCGCCCCGGCCGCGCTCTCGTCGGCCTCGGCCAGCACGCGCAGCGGCGAGCCCGGGCGCAGCAGGTGCTGCTGGCCCACGACCTCGTCGAGCGTGCGCGGGCGCATCCGCACCGCGAGCGGCGCCGTCTGCGAGATGCTGGGAGTGTCCACGCCTCGATGCTAGCCCCACCCTCCGACAACCACGGATGCGATGATCGAGCCCGGGACCGCCGAAGTCCGAACGACTAGAGTAGAGGGGCACTGCATGGTCGGCGCTGCTGCCGGCATCTCTACTGAACGACGGGTGATCACGGTGAACGAATCGACGAACGAACTGCCCTGGGGCCGGGTCGACGAGAACCGCACGGTGTACGTGCGCGACGGCGACGGCGAGCGCGAGGTCGGCCAGTTCCCCGACGGCACCCCCGAGGAGGCGCTCGCCTACTACCAGCGCAAGTTCGCCGACCTCGAGGGCCAGGTCACCCTGCTCGAGGCGCGGATCGCCCGCCACACGGCGGGCGCCGAGGTCGCCGAGGCGGTCGAACGGCTGCGGCAGCAGCTCGTCGAGCCCGCCGCCGTGGGCGACCTCGCGTCGCTGCGGGAGCGCGTGGCGAAGCTCGGCGGCAAGGCCGAGGAGTTCACCAAGGAGCAGCAGGCCGAGCGCGAGGCGGCGAAGGCCGCGGCCCTGGCCGAGCGCGAGCGGATCGTCGCCGAGGCCGAGCGCCTCGCGGCCCAGCCGCACGCGCAGACGCGCTGGAAGGACACCGGGCAGGCGTTCGAGCAGCTCTTCACCGAGTGGCAGCGCGTGCAGCGCGAGGGCGCCCACGTGCCGAAGTCCCAGGCCGATGCCCTGTGGAAGCGCTTCCGCAGCGCCCGCCAGAACTTCGACACCGCGCGCCGGGCGCACTTCGCCGAGCTCGACGCCGCGAACAAGGACGTGAAGCATCGCAAGGAGCGGCTGATCGCCCAGGCCGAGGCTCTCGCCCCCCGCGGCGTGGACGCCATCCCCGCGTACCGCGGGCTGCTCGACGAGTGGAAGGCCGCGGGCCGGGCGAGCCGCAAGATCGACGACCAGCTCTGGGCCCGTTTCAAGGCCGCGGGCGACGTGCTCTACCAGGCCAAGGCGGCCGAGATCGCGCAGCAGGACGAGGAGTACGCCGGCAACCTCTCGGCCAAGGAGGCGCTGCTCGCCGAGAACGAGTCGCTGCTCTCCGTGACGGACCGGGTCGCGGCCCGCAAGCAGCTGACCGCGCTGCAGCTGAAGTGGGACGAGATCGGCCGCGTGCCCCGCGACTCGGTGCGCGAGATCGAGGGCCGGCTGCGCAAGATCGAGGATCACGTCAAGTCGCTCGAGGACGAGCACTGGCGCGCCACGAACCCCGAGACGAAGGCCCGCAGCGAGGGCCTGCGCGGGCAGCTCGAGGCCTCCATCGCCGAGCTCACGGCCGAGATCGCGGCCGCGAGCGATCCCAAGGCGAAGGCCGAGGCCGAGGAGAAGCTCGCGACCCAGCAGTCCTGGCTGGCGGCGCTCGGCGACTGACCCGGGCCCGGGCCCGGGACGCGGATCCCGGGGTCGTTCGCCGCTCACAGCCGTCCGCCGGCTGCGAATCGGCCGAGTTATCCACAATTCGAGAGAAAACGGATCGCGGACCGTCCGGCGCGGCGATGATGGAGGCATGTCCGATGCCCAGCCGATCCCCCTGCATCCCCCTTTGCCGCGCATGGTGCAGCCGGATCCGCCGCGCTACGACCTGTGGCCCGAGGCGATGCGCTCGGCCTGGAGGCTGAGCGGCGCCCTCGTGCCCTGCGGGCCCGGACTGCGCGGCCTCGGCTGGCCCGAGACGCCGCGGGTGCGGCTGACCGCGATCGCCTCCTGGCTGCGCGGCGGCCGCATCGCCACCCACCTCACCGCTGCCTGGGTCTGGGGAGCGGCGCGGAGGCCCGGTGACCCGCTGCAGGTGTCGCTGCGCCCGGGCCACCGCCGCCCGACCGCAGCGGATCCGGGGCTGCGCATCTACGAGTCGCGGGGAGCCTGGGCCGAGTGCCGGGACTTCGGCGGCCTCGCCGTGACCACTCCGGTGCGCACCGCGCTCGACCTGCTGCACGATCCCGCGGGCTTCGGCCTCCGCGAGACCGTGGCCTGCCGTCTGCTGCTGCGCGCGGTGGAGGGCGGGGGCGCGGCGGTCTCGCGGCGCATCGAACAGCATCGCCGCCCCTACGGCAGGCTCGCCCGCGCCCGCCTGGCCGCCCTTCAGTACCGCGACGTCGGGCTGCCGCTCAGCCGCGGTCAGCCGCCGTTGATGCGGTAAGCGTCGTAGACGCCATCGATGCGCCGCACGGCGTTGAGCACGTGGTCGAGGTGGGTCGCGTTCGCCATCTCGAACAGGAAGCGGCTGATCGCGAGCCGCGCGCTCGAGGTCTGCACGGAGGCGGAGAGGATGTTGACGTGGTGCTCGGAGAGCGCGCGGGTGACGTCGGAGAGCAGCCCCGAGCGGTCGAGCGCCTCGACCTGGATGTGCACGAGGAAGATGCTCTTCGCGGTCGGCGCCCATTCGACCTCGACGATGCGGTCCTCCTGCTGCGCGAGCGCGAGGAAGTTCTTGCAGTCCAGGCGGTGCACCGAGACGCCCTGCCCCTTGGTGATGAAGCCGCGGATCTCGTCGCCCGGCACCGGCGTGCAGCACTTGGCGAGCTTCACGAGCACATCGCCCGCACCCGGCACGATGACGCCGCTGCTGCCCGACCCCGGCTTGCCCTGCCGCAGCGGGGCTGCGAGCGGGAGCTCGGCCGCGCTCGTCTCGGCGCTGACGGCGTCGCGGTCGACGAGGGCCGTCACCTTCTCGATGACGGACTGCGCCGAGACGTGCCCCTCGCCGATTCCGGCGAAGAGGCCGGCCACATCGGGGTAGCGCAGCTGCAGGGCGACCTGCTGCACGGCCTCGGAGTTCATGATGCGGTGCAGCGGCAGACCCAGCTTCCGCAGGCCCTTGGTCAGCTCGTTCTTGCCGAGCTCCGCGGCCTCGTCGCGCCGCTCCTTCGTGAACCACTGGCGGATCTTGTTCTGCGCCCGCTTGCTCTTGACGAACTGCAGCCAGTCCTTGTTCGGGCCGGCGTTCGGATCCTTGGAGGTGAAGATCTCCACCACGTCGCCGTTGACGAGCTCGGTCTCGAGCGGGACGAGGCGTCCGTTGACGCGGGCGCCCATGGTGTGGTGCCCCACCTCGGTGTGCACCGCGTAGGCGAAGTCGATCGTGGTGCCGCCGGCCGGAAGCCCGATCACCCGCCCCTTCGGGGTGAAGACGTAGACCTCCTTCGCACCGATCTCGAAGCGCAGCGCGTCGAGGAACTCGCTCGGATCCTCGGTCTCGGCCTGCCAATCGCTGATGTGCGCAAGCCAGGCCATGTCGTTCGAGGACGGGCCGCCGCCCGGCTGGCCCTGCTGCCCCTGCTTGTACTTCCAGTGCGCGGCGACGCCGTACTCGGCGCGCTGATGCATCTCGAAGGTGCGGATCTGGATCTCGACCGCCCGCCCGTCGGGCCCGATCACGGTCGTGTGCAGGGACTGGTACAGGTTGAACTTGGGCGTCGCGATGTAGTCCTTGAACCGCCCGGGGATCGGGGTCCACCGCGCGTGCACCGCGCCCAGCACCGCGTAGCAGTCGCGGATCGAGTGCACGAGCACCCGGATGCCGACGAGGTCGTAGATGTCGTCAAAGTCCCGGCCCCGGACGATCATCTTCTGGTAGATCGAATAGAGCTCCTTGGGCCGGCCGGTGACCTCGCCGCGGATCTTCGCCTCGCGCAGATCCTCCTCGATCGAGCTGATCACCACGCCCACCAGCTCGTCGCGCTGCGGATTGCGCTGGCTGACCAGGTTCTCGATCTCCGCGTACAGCTTCGGCTTCAGCACGGCGAAGGAGAGATCCTCGAGCTCCGTCTTCATCGACTGGATGCCGAGCCGGTGCGCGAGCGGAGCGTAGATCTCGATCGTCTCCTGCGCCTTCTGCTTCGCCTTCTCGGGCGGCATGAAGCCCCAGGTGCGCGCGTTGTGCAGGCGGTCGGCGAGCTTGATGACGAGCACCCGGATGTCCTTCGACATCGCGACGACCATCTTGCGCACGGTCTCCGCCTGGGCCGAGTCGCCGTACTTCACCTTGTCGAGCTTCGTCACGCCGTCGACGAGCATCGCGATCTCGTCGCCGAACTCGGCGCTGAGCTGATCCAGCGAGTAGTCCGTGTCCTCGACCGTGTCGTGCAGCAGCGCCGCGGCGATCACGACCGGCGCGACCCCCAGATCGGCGAGGATCTGCGCGACCGCCAGCGGATGGGTGATGTAGGGCTCGCCGCTCTTGCGCTGCTGCTCGCGGTGCGCGTGCTCGGCGACCCGATAGGCGCGCTCGATCACGGAGAGGTCGGCGCGCGGATAGCTCGCGCGCACGGTGCGGATCAGCTGCTCCAGCGCTCCGGGAGATCCCGCGCGGGAGAAGATCCGCGGCACCAGGCGGCGGAGTGAGACGGCACCGGCGGTGCCGGTATCGCTGTTCGTCACATCCACCTCCTGTCCCAGCGGAACACGGACCAGAAGGCTAGACTACCGCTTCGTCATCCCTCGGCTCGCCCGCCGTGCCCGAGTCGGCATCACCGCTCGCCGCCTCGCGCTCGCGCGCCTTCAGCACGCGGGCGTCGTGCTTCTTGATCGCCGGCTCGTTGATCCGGAGCTGGGCGTAGACCGGAGCCGCGATGAAGATCGTCGAGTAGGCCCCGACGAGGATGCCGATGAAGAGCGCCAGGGCGATGTCGCGCAGGGTTCCGGCTCCGAGCACGAAGGCCCCGATGAAGAGGATCGATGCGACCGGGAGCAGGGCGACCACCGAGGTGTTGATCGAGCGCACGAGCGTCTGGTTGACGCCGAGGTTGACCGCTTCGGCGAAGGTGCGCCGCTCGGTGAGCTCGCCCGGCGCCGTGTTCTCGCGGATCTTGTCGAAGACCACCACGGTGTCGTAGAGCGAGTAGCCGAGGATGGTGAGGAAGCCGATCATCGCAGCGGGCGTGATCTCGAAGCCGGAGAGGCCGTAGATGCCCGCGGTGATGATGAGGTCGTGGAACAGCGCGATGAGCGCCGCGACCGACATCTTCCAGGTGCGGAAGTAGATCGCCATCACGAGCGCGGCGAAGACGATGAAGACCACGAGGCCGAGCAGTGCCTGACGCGTGATGTCCTGGCCCCAGGAGGCGCCGATGAAGGAGGCCGTGACCTCGTCCTCGCTCACCCCGTAAGCATCGGCCAGCGCTGCGCGCACCTCGCGCGACTCGGTGTCCTCCAGCTGCTCGGTCTGCACGCGGACATCGGTCTGGCCGACGAGGGAGACCCTGGGCGCCGAGCCCGGGAGCACCTCGTTCACCGCATCGATCGCGATCTGCTCGTCACGGCTCTCGCTGTCGGCGACGTGGACCTGGAACTGGCTGCCGCCCGTGAACTCGATGCCGAAGGTGAGGCCGCCGCGCAGCAGGGGTCCGACGATGGCGATGAGGATCAGCACGGCCGCGATGAGATACCAGGTCTTCCGGCGGCCGATGAAGTCGATGGACTTCTCACCGGTGTAGAGAGCGTTGCCGAACTCGGCGAATGAGCGACGCGCCATGTCAGCTCTCCTTTCCGGTCGAAGCGGACCGCGGCACGGGCGTGCCCTCGCTTTCCGCGGCCTTGCGCTCGGCGATGGTCTGCCTGCGCTGAGCCTCCTTGTGGCTGGCCTGGGCCTTCTTGCCGGCGCCGTTCTTCGCGATGACCGGAGCGCGGAACTGAGCCCGGCCCCGGTAGACCGCTCCCAGCCGCTCGGGGTCGAGGCCCGAGGCGGGATGCCCGTTGCGGTAGAAGCGGGTGCGCGCGAGCAGTGTGACCACCGGGTGGGTGAAGAGCGCGACCACGAGCACGTCGACGAGCGTCGTGAGGCCGAGGGTGAAGGCGAAGCCCTGCACGCTGCCCACCGCGAAGAGGAAGAGGATCAGCGCGGCGAGGAAGTTGATGCCGTCCGACGCGAGCACCGTGCGGAACGCCCGCTTCCAGCCGTGCTCGACTGACTTGTCTATGCTGAAGCCGTCGCGGAGGGCGTCTCGGATGCGTTCGAAGTAGACGATGAACGAGTCGGCGGTGAAGCCCACCGCGACGATGATGCCCGCGATGCCCGCGAGCGAGAGCCGGTAGCCCTGCCGCCACGAGAACAGCGTGAGCAGGAGATAGGTCAGCACGCCGGCGATCGCGAGCGAGAGGATCGTGACCGAGCCGAGCGCCCGGTACTGGAAGATCGAGTAGATGACGACGAGCAGCAGGCCGATGAGGCCCGCCAGCAGGCCGGCCTGCAGCTGGTTGGCGCCGAGCGTCGCGGAGATGTCCTCCTGGCTCTGCACGGTGAAGCCGATCGGCAGCGCGCCGAACTTCAGCTGGTCGGCGAGCAGCTTGGCGCTCTCGACCGTGTAGTTGCCGCTGATCGCCGGACGCCCGTCGAGGATCTGCCCGTTCATCGAGGGCGCGATGAGCACGCTGCCGTCGAGCACGAACGCGAACTGGTTCAACGGGCTCTGCGCGCCGTAGAGCCGGGTGCTCATCTGCCCGAAGAGCTCGGTTCCCTCGCTGTCGAGCCGGAGGGCGACCTCCCACTCGCCGGTGGATGCGCCGGTGGAGGTGGCGCGCTGCTGCGCGACCGCGTCGGTGATCGACTCGCCTCCGAGCACCTCCCCGCTCGCCGACTGCTCGGCCGGGGCGAGGATGTACTTCTGCGTCATGGAGACGTCGCAGGTCACCAGCGGTCGGTCCAGGGGCTGGAGCCCGGCCTCCTGGGCCGCCTCGGGACCGCAGACGTAGTTGTTGAACTCGTCGAGCAGCGCCGGGGTGAGCCAGGCGGTGTCGCTCGGGTTCGTGGGAAGCGGGTCGGGATCGCGGGGCCCGAGATCGCCCTCGGCCGTGTCCGCGTCGGCAGCGGCGTCGGTACCGTCGGCGGCTCCGGAGTCGGCAGCCTCGGCGTCGGCAGCCGTACCGTCGGCAGCGGCATCGTCCGCAGCGGTGTCGTCAGCGGCAGTGTCGTCCGCGGCATCCGTCTCGGTCTGCGGGGCCGAGGTCCCGGCGGCGACCTGCAGCACGGCGCGCATGTCCATCTTCGCCGACGCCTCGATTCGCGCGAGCGTGGCCTCGTCGGCCTTCCCCGGGATCGAGACGATGATGTTCTGGTTGCCCTGCGTGGTGATCTCGGCCTCGGAGACGCCCGAGGCGTCGACGCGCTGGCGGATGATCGACACCGCCTGCTGCAGCTGCTCTCCCGTCACCGACTGGCCGTCGGTCTGCTTGGGAGCGAGGATGATCTGCGTGCCGCCCTGCAGGTCGAGCGCGAGCTTCGGCGTCCAGGTCGCCTCTCCCCTGAACACGCCGAGGGAGATCACGCCCACCAGTGCCGCGATGATGACCAGCAGGACAATCAGCGAGCGCCTGGCTCGCCTGACCGCAGGAGGGGTGGACGCCACGAATCGACTTCTTTCTGTGTGTGACTTCGGTGTCCCGGATCCGGGGTCCCCGATCCGGATCAGGAACGGGAAGGGCTCAGCTCTTGGAGGTTCCGCTCTCGTCGCCCTCGGACTTCGGCTCGTCGCCGGCAGCGGAGTCGCCCGCCGCATCGTCGGCGGCCTCGGCGGCGGTGCCGTCCGTGCCGGTGCTCTCGGCACCGGCGACGCGCTCGCCGAACGCCGGATCGTCGTCCGGCGCCAGCTCGGTCGCGGGCTCGTCCACCGAATCGGCGGCCGAGATGATCTGGGACACGGCGTTGCGGTGCACCACGAGGGTGGAGGTGCCGCTACGCACGGTCACGCGGTTGTCCGCCTCGTCGACCTCTTCGATGGTCCCGTAGATGCCCGACTGCAGCATGACCTCGGCCCCCGGACGCATGTTGTTCTGCATCTCCTGCTGCGCAGCCTGACGCTTCTTGCCGTTGCGGAACATGAAGAAGATCAGTACCACGACGAGCGCCAGCATGACGATCATGATCGGGTCAAATTGCACGACGGTCCCTTCCACGGACATACTTCGACCACGCGAGCGTGCGCGATCGACCGTATTGACTATAGGGCATCGGGCAGGGGAACACCCGTGTGCTCCCAGCCGAGGCGGGTGGCGACCCGCCCGCGGGGGGTCCGCGTGAGGAGACCGGCGCGCACGAGGAACGGTTCGACCACCGTCTCGATCGTCTCGGCCTCC
This sequence comes from Candidatus Leucobacter sulfamidivorax, assembly GCA_016771945.1. Taxonomy (GTDB): domain Bacteria; phylum Actinomycetota; class Actinomycetes; order Actinomycetales; family Microbacteriaceae; genus Leucobacter; species Leucobacter sulfamidivorax. Next base: position 79,102 of record QZLF01000004.1, on the reverse strand, counting down.
TCCCCCACCGACACCGCGAGGGTGGAGAGCCCCACCGGGCCGCCGCCGAAGCGCTCGACGACGGCGCGCAGCACTTCCCGGTCGAGCCGGTCGAGTCCGTGCCGGTCCACGTCGTAGAGGCCGAGCGCCGCGTGCACCGTCTCGGCGTCGCCCGGCATATCGTGCACGAGGCTGTAGTCGCGCACCCGCCGGAGCAGGCGGTTGGCGATGCGCGGGGTGCCGCGCGAGCGGCCCGCGATCTCCAGGACCCCCTCCTCCGCGACCGCGAAGCCGAGCAGCACCGCGGCGCGGCGCACCACCTGGGCCAGTTCGCCCTCGTCGTAGAACTCGAGGTGCGCCGTGAAGCCGAAGCGGTCGCGCAGCGGGTTCGGCAGCAGGCCCGCGCGGGTGGTCGCGCCCACGAGGGTGAAGGGGGCGAGCTCGAGCGGGATCGAGGTCGCGCCCGCGCCCTTGCCCACCATGATGTCGATCTTGAAGTCCTCCATCGCGAGGTACAGCATCTCCTCGGCGCTCCGCGCCATGCGATGGATCTCGTCGATGAACAGCACCTCGCCGGGCGTGAGCGCCGAGAGCACCGCCGCGAGGTCGCCCGCGTGCTGGATCGCCGGGCCCGAGGTCTGGTGCAGGGGCTTGTCGAGCTCGGTCGCGACGATCATCGAGAGGGTCGTCTTGCCGAGGCCCGGCGGCCCCGCGAGCAGGATGTGGTCGGGGGTCCGCTGCTGCATCTGCGCCGCGTCGAGCAGCAGTCGCAGCTGCCGGCGCACCTTCGACTGACCCACGAACTCCTCGAGTGAGCCGGGTCGCAGGGCGCCCTCGTAGCTCAGCTCGTTCGGCGTGACCTGGGGCGAGAGCTCGCCCGTCATCGCCCGGCTCCGCGACCCGCGGCGGAGCGGGCGCCGGCCCGCGGGGCCTGCAGCAGGGCGAGCGCCGCGCGCAGCAGGCCGGCCTCCGTCCCGGGGGCCCCGGCGTCGACCGCGTTGCGCACGGCCTCGTCGGCCTGCGCCTCGGTGTAACCGAGACCGACGAGACCGGCGACGACGGTGGCGGCGGATCCGGCATCGCCGGCGGCGGCCTGCTCCTCCCCCGCGGCGTCGCCCGGACCCACGAACACGCGCGGGTCGAGCTTGCCGGCCAGCTGCACGGCGATGAGCTTCGCCGTCTTCGGACCGATGCCCGACACCCTGCGGAAGGGCTTCTCGTCCTCCTGCGCCGCCGCCTGCGCGATCTGCGCCGGCGTGAGCTCGGTGAGCACGCCGAGGGCGCTGCGCGGACCAACGCCCGAGACGCCGAGCAGGATGCCGAAGACCTCGAGCTCGTCGGCCGTCGCGAAACCGTACAGGGTCAGCGAGTCCTCGCGCACGACGAGGGAGGTGTGCAGCGAGACCTCCTCGCCGGGGTGGGCCGACACCCGCCCGCCCGGCACCTCGACGCGCAGGCCGACCCCGCCGACCTCCACGACGAGCCACCCGGACCCGGCTGCCAGCACCTGGCCGCGCACAGAAGCAATCACAGCTTCACCCTACGGCCGACCGCCGACATCCGCGCCCACACACGCCGCGCCTTCGAAGATATGTTCTATCCCCGATCAGACGGCGGCGACGGCCTCGGCCTTCGCGGTGCCCGAGCGCACCGAGCGGTTCACGGAGGACACGATCGCCTTCAGGGTCGCGCGCGTGGTGTCGGGGTCGATGCCGACGCCCCACAGCCGCTTGCCGTCGACCTCGAGGTCGACGTAGGCCGCGGCGACCGTCGCCGCCCGCGCTCATGGCGTGCTCGACGTAGTCGAAGGTGACCGCATGGCCCGCGGTGTTCAGCGCGGTGATGAAGGCGTCGACCGGGCCGTTGCCGCGCGAGGTGAACTGGTGGTGCCCCTCCCCGTCCCGGTAGTCGACCGTCAGCTCGGTGATGCCGTCGCCCGCGCTCGTCGAGGCCGTGCGGAAGAGCTCGTAGCGGCCCCAGCGGTCGAAGGAGTCCTCGGTGGTGGGCAGGTACTCGTCCTGGAAGATCCGCCAGATCTCCTCGCTCGAGACCTCGCCGCCCTCGCTGTCGGTGAAGCCCTGGACGACCGCGCTGAACTCGATCTGCAGACGGCGCGGCAGGTCGAGGTGGTGGTCGGTCTTCAGCAGGTAGGCGACGCCGCCCTTGCCCGACTGCGAGTTGACGCGGATGACCGCCTCGTAGCTGCGGCCCAGATCCTTCGGGTCGACCGGCAGGTAGGGCACGGCCCACTCGAGGTCGTCGACCGAGACGCCCGCGGCCTCGGCGTCGGCCTCCATGCGCTCGAAGCCCTTCTTGATCGCGTCCTGGTGCGAACCGGAGAACGCGGTGTAGACGAGGTCGCCGGCCCACGGGCTGCGCTCGGGCACCCGCAGCTGGTTGCAGTACTCGGCCGTGCGGCGCACCTCGTCGAGGCGCGAGAAGTCGATCTGCGGGTCGATGCCCTGCGTAAACATGTTGATGCCGAGCGCCACCAGGTCGACGTTGCCCGTGCGCTCGCCGTTGCCGAAGAGGCAGCCCTCGATGCGATCGGCCCCGGCCATGTAGCCGAGCTCGGCCGCCGCCACCGCGGTGCCGCGATCGTTGTGGGGATGCAGGGAGATCACCACGTTCTCGCGGTGGTTCAGGTGCCGGCCCATCCACTCGATCGAGTCGGCGTAGACGTTCGGGGTCGCCATCTCGACCGTCGCAGGCAGGTTCAGGATCACCTTGCGATCCGGGGTCGGCCGGAAGATCTCGAGCACCTCGTTGCACACCTCGACCGCGTACTCCAGCTCGGTGCCGGTGTACGACTCGGGCGAGTACTCGTAGTAGATGTCGGTGCCGGCGCAGATCGACTCGGAGGCGACGCAGAGCCGCGCACCCTCGAGGGCGATCTGCTTGATGCCCTCGCGGTCCGAGTTGAACACGACGTCGCGCTGCAGGATGCTCGTCGAGTTGTACAGGTGCACGATCGCCTGCTTGGCGCCGATGAGCGACTCGTAGGTGCGGGTGATCAGGTGCTCGCGCGCCTGGGTCAGCACCTGGATCGTGACGTCGTCGGGGATCGCCCCGTCCTCGATGAGCTGCCGCACGAAGTCGAAGTCGGTCTGGCTGGCGCTCGGGAAGCCGACCTCGATCTCCTTGTAGCCCATGCGCACGAGCAGGTCGAACATTATCCGCTTGCGCTCGGGGCTCATCGGGTCGATGAGCGCCTGGTTGCCGTCGCGCAGATCGACGGCGCACCAGCGGGGCGCCTGCGTGATCTTCGCGTCGGGCCAGGTGCGGTCGGGCAGGTCGACCTTGATGATCTCGTGGTAGGGCCGGTACCGGTGGACCGGCATGCCGGACGGCTGCTGCGTGTTCTTCATGATCTCGTCTTCTCTCGGTCGGAATTCAACTCGGCCAACGCGAACACCGCGACGAGGGAGGCCTGGAATTAGGACTCGTCGCGGCGGCTAAGGAGAAGCGAGCCGAACAGCACGAGTGCAGTTTAGCACGCCCGCCACGGGCTGGAACGATGACGGCGGTGCTCGGTAGCCTGTCAGCATGCGAAGGATCGCGCGCGCACTCGGCATCGGAATCGCGGCCGCGGCCCTCCTCGGGGTCGCGGGCTGCTCGGCGGACGAGCCGAGCGCCGATCCGCAGGACTTCTCCTACGACAGCTGGCACGTCTCGTACGAGATCGGCGTCGACGACGAGGGCCGCGCGGTCGCGGAGGTGACCGAGACCATGGTCGCCCGCTTCCCCGACTTCGACCAGAGCCGGGGCATCGTGCGCGGCATCCCCATCGACTACCAGGGCGCCTCGACGGATCCGCGCGACTTCACCGTCACGGACGAGCACGGCGAACCGCTCCCCTTCGAGATCGAGGAGGACGACGACTTCATCGCCGTGATCGTCGGGGACGAGTACGTGCACGGGCGGCAGGGCTACGTGATCGGCTACACCCTGAGCGATCCGATCCTCGCCCGCGAGGACGGACTGGCCGACGAGTTCTACTGGGATCTGATCGACTTCGAGCATCTGCAGCCCGTCGACGCGTTCAGCGCGGAGTTCGTCTTCGCCGAGGGGCTCGCGGATCGCCTCGACGGCAACGCCCGCTGCTACTCCGGCGAGGCGTACTCCGAGGCCGAGTGCCGGCTCGAGGGGGCGGACGGCGCCTTCGAGCTCGCGCCGCTCCCGCTCGCGCCTCGGGAGGGGGTCACCGTCGCCATCGGACTCGAGCCCGGCTCGGTCGCCCAGCCGCCCGCCCGCGTGCCGAACTTCGCCCTCGACGTGCTGCCGGTCGCGGCCGGAGGCGCGGGGCTCCTCGCCGCGCTCGGGGGGATCGCGGCGACGGTGGCGTCGCGGCTGCGGCGCAGGCGCGCCCCCGGCGCGATCATCGCCGAGTACGAGGTGCCCGACGAACTGCCCCCGCTCGTCGCGGCCGAGCTCGTCGGCGCCTCGTCGCGGGCGATACCGGCGCAGGTGGTGCACCTGGCCGTCCGCGGGGCCCTGCGCATCGAGGAGGACGAGTCGACGGAGGGGAAGTCGGGCGGGAAGAAGGAGGACCCCGCCCTGCGCCTCCTCGACCCGTCCCGCGTCGGCGACCCGCTCGACGCCCGCTCCCTCGACGAGCTGTTCGGCTCGAAGGCCGCCGCGGGCGCGGTGATCCGATTGCCGAAGCGCGATCAGGAGTTCGGCCAGCGCATGAAGCGGCTCGGCGCCAAGGGGCGGGAGGAGGCGATCGCCCGCGGCTACCTCGAGAAGCGCCGCAGTCGGCTCGGTCTCGCACTCGCGCTGCTGGCGCTCGCGCTCACGGCCGTGCTCGCGGTGCTGCTCGTGCTGGCCATCGCCTCCGGCCGCACCTCGCCGTTGCCGTACGTCGGCATGATCCTCGGCATCGTCGCGCTGCTGATCGCTCTCGGCCTCCTCTCGAAGCAGCGCATGCACACGCCCGAGGGAGCCCGCGCGCGGGCGCGGCTGCTCGGCGTCAAGGAGTTCATCCGCGTCGCCGAGGCGGATCGGCTGCGCGCCCTCCAGTCGTACTCGGGCGCCGAGCGGGCGCCCGACGGCGGGATCGAAGGCGGCGTCGACGTGATCCGGGTCTACGAGCGGCTGCTGCCCTACGCGATGCTCTTCGGCCTCGAGAAGGAGTGGTCGCGGGTGATCGAGGTGCGCTACGAGGAGGCGGGGGCCGTCCCCCTCTGGTATCCGGCGCTCGCACTGCACGGCCTCGGCGGGCTGAGCGGGACCCTCACGCACTTCACCGGCTCGCTGAACTCGGCGGTCGCGTACAGCTCAAGCGGGGCCGGCGGTTCGACCGGCGGCGGCTTCGCGGGCGGCGGAGGCGGAGGGGGCTTCTCGGGCGGGCACTAGCGCTACGGCCGCCGGTACTGCGCCTGCCCGAAGCCGATGATCAGGTAGCCGATCACGGAGAAGAGCCAGAGCAGGAAGAACGAGAACGCCCCGCCCTTGCCGAAGCGCTCACCGAGGCGGATCGCGACGAAGATCGAGAAGATGATGTTCACGATCGGGATGAGGTAGAGCAGCGTCATCCACGCCGAGTAGCCGGCGACCTTCACGAGGATGAAGATATTGACGATGGGGATGATCGCGAGGATGCCCGGGTAGCCGGCCTTCGAGAAGACGCGCCACAGGGCGATCGCCACGATGACATACCAGATGATCCCGAAGACCCCGTATGTCTGGAAGAGGGTGATGAACTGCGCCTGATCCGTGATGTCGTACATGAACTCCCCTGTTCAGCCCGATCTCATCGGGCGGTCGTGCCAGAACCCGAGCCTACTCACAAACGCCCGCGCTCAGAACCCGAGCCGGCCCAGCGCCTTCGGGTCGCGCTGCCACTCCTTGGCGACCTTCACCCGGAGCGAGAGGTAGACGCGGCGCCCGAGGAGCGCCTCGATCTCGCGCCGCGCGCGCTCCCCCACCTCGCGCAGGCGCGAGATCGAGGCGAAGATCTCGAGCAGCCCTGGCCGCCCGTCCGCCTCCGGCTCGCGCTCCTCGCGGTCGTCCACGGTGGCGGCGAGCGAATGCGACAGCTCGTCGCGGGCGCCCTCGAGCGCGGCCTCGCGGATGAGCTCGGCGATCCGCTCGTCCTCGCTCTCGTCGGTCGTGGTCTCGGCCTCGTAGAGCGGAGGCGAGACCGGCATGAGCCCGAGCAGCACCCGGGCCAGCTCGTCGAGCTGCGCGGCGCCGTTCTCGCCGTCGACGACGGCGGAGATCGGGATGACCGCGTCCCACTCGCGCAGCGCGCCGAGCAGCGTGAGCTGCTCGATGATCTCGCTCTTCGACGCCCGGTCGGCCTTCGTCAGGATCGCGACCTTCTTCGCTCGGGGGAAGTCGTTCAGGCGCTCGTTGATGAAGCGGTCGCCGGGGCCGACCTTCTCGTCCGCCGGCACGCAGAGGCCGATCACGTCGACATCGCCGAGCGTCGCCTCGACGAGCGCGTTGAGGCGCTCGCCGAGCAGGGTGCGGGGGCGGTGGATGCCGGGCGTGTCGACGATGATCAGCTGTCCGTCGGGCCGGTGCACGATGCCGCGGATCGCGCGCCTCGTCGTCTGCGGCTTCGAGCTCGTGATCGCGATCTTCTCGCCGACGAGCGCGTTCGTGAGCGTCGACTTGCCCGCGTTCGGGCGCCCGACGAACGACACGAAGCCCGCCCTGAACTCGCGCTCAGCCATGCTCCTCCTCCTCTTCGCCCCGTTCAGCTCCGGGGCGATCCTCTCCCCCGACCCAGCGGGCGCCCACGCTGACGAGGCGCTGCCTGCGGCGCTCCGTCTCGAGGGCCGTGAGCTCGATGCCCGCGACCGTCACCGCGTCGCCCGGCTCGGCGAGCCGGCCGAGGTGCTTCGCCACGAGCCCGCCCACGCTGTCGACCTCGTCGTCCTCGAGCTCGATGCCGAAGAGCTCGCCCAGTCGATCGACGGGCAGCCGCGGGCTGATCCTGAAGGTGCCGTCCTCGGACCGCACCGCCTCGGGCGATTCCCGGTCATGCTCGTCGCTGATGTCGCCGAGCAGCTCCTCGATGAGATCCTCCAGGGTGACGAGCCCCGAGATCCCGCCGTACTCGTCGACGACGAGCGCCAGATGGTTCGACTCGCGCTGCATCTGGCGCAGCAGATCGTCGGCGCGCTGCAGCTCGGGCACGAAGAGCGCGGGCTTCATGATCCGGGTCACCGGGGCGGTCTCGGCCTCCTCGGGCCGGCGCAGCACGAAGCCGCTCGCGTCCCGCAGGTACGCGACCCCCTCCACGTCGTCGGCGTCGCCGGTCGCGACCACCGGCACGCGCGAGTGCCGGGAGGCGAGCAGCATCTCGAGGGTCTCGCGCACCGTCTGATCGGCGTCGACCGTGACCATGTCGGTGCGGGGCACCATGACCTCGCGGGCGAGCGTGCCGCTGAACTGCACGATCGAGCGGATGTAGTCCCGGTCGTCCTGCTCGAGCAGATCCTGCTCGGCGGCCTGATCGACGATGGAGAGCAGCTGCTCCTCGTCGCGGAGGCGGCCGCGGCCGAGCGCCACGCGGCCGGCGAAGCGCTTGGCCGAGGCGGTGATCCGCCGCAGCGCGGGGAGCGGGGGCTGATCCGAGCTCATCGTCCGCGTTCTCGGGCCGAGAACGCCAGCAGCAGGTCCCGCTGCAGGCCGAACATCTCGGCCTCCTCGTCCGGCGCCGCGTGGTCGAAGCCGAGCAGGTGCAGCATGCCGTGCACGAGCAGCACGCGGATCTCGGTCGCGGCGTCGTGCCCGGCGGCCTCGGCCTGCAGCTCGGCCACCTGCGGGCAGATCACGACGTCGCCGAGGAGCCCCGCCGGCGTCTGCTGGTCGACGCGGCCGGGACGCAGCTCGTCCATCGGGAAGCTCAGCACGTCGGTGGGGCCGGGCTCGTCCATCCACTGCAGATGCAGCTGCTCGATCGCCGACTCGTCGACGAGGGAGATCCCGAGCTCCGTCTGCGGATGCACGTGCAGACTCTCGAGCACGAAGGCCGCGAGCCGCTGCAGCCCCGGCTCGTCGGCGACGATGCCCGATTCGTTATTGATCTCGACGCTCATGCGCTCTCCCCCGCGTGCTTCTTCTCCTCGTACGCCGAGTACGCGTCAACGATCCGCCCGACGAGGCTGTGCCGCACGATGTCGTCGGCCGTGAGCTCGGCGAAGTGGATGTCCTCTACCCCGCGCAGGATGCGGTTCACGACGCGCAGCCCGCTCTGAGCCTGCGGCAGGTCCATCTGCGTGATGTCGCCCGTCACCACCATCTTCGACCCGTAGCCGAGGCGGGTGAGGAACATCTTCATCTGCTCGGGCGTGGTGTTCTGGGCCTCGTCGAGGATCACGAACGACTCGTTGAGCGTGCGCCCGCGCATGTAGGCGAGCGGGGCCACCTCGATCGTGCCGCTCGCGAGCAGCTTCGGCACCGCCTCGGCCTCCATCATCGAGCCCACGGCGTCGAAGAGGGGCCGCAGGTAGGGGTCGATCTTGTCCTCGAGCGTGCCCGGCAGGTAGCCGAGGCGCTCGCCCGCCTCCACCGCCGGACGGGTGAGGATGATCTTCGCGACCTCGCGCCGCGACAGCGCCTGCACGGCCTTCGCCATGGCGAGATAGGTCTTGCCGGTGCCGGCGGGGCCGATTCCGAACGTCACCGTGTTCGCGTCGATGCCGTCGATGTAGGCGCGCTGGCCGCGGGTCTGCGCGCGGATCGCGTGCCCGCGCACGGTGAGGATCGGCTCGCTCAGCACCTGCGCCGCGGTCGGGCCGTCGCCGCGGGAGACCATCCGGGTGGCCTCGCGCACGTCGTGCCGGTTCACCGCGCCGCTGCGCCGCGCCACCTCGAGCACCTCGGCCACGACCTGCTCGGCCGCGCGCACCTCCTCGGCGGGGCCGGCGAGCGTCAGCACGTGGTCGCGCGCGTGGAACTCGACGTCGGGGTGCTGCTGCTCGAGATCGGCGATCAGCTGGTCCCGGTGCCCGAGGAACTGCGCGAGGTCCACGCCCGTGAGCAGCACGGTGCGCCGGAGCTCCGGCTGGGCTTCCGGCACTAGAGCGAGCCCTCCGTGAGGCCCCCGGCGAGCACGTGCGCGTGCACGTGGAAGACCGTCTGGCCGGCGTTCGCGCCGTTGTTGAAGATGAGGCGGTAGTCCCCGTCCGCGTGCTCGTCGGCGAGGCGCTTCGCGACCTCCACCATCTCCGCGAGCAGACCGGGGTCGCCTGCCGCGAGCTCGGTGACGTCGGCGTACTCGGTGGTCTTCGGGATCACGAGGATGTGCACGGGGGCCTGCGGCGCGATGTCGGGGAAGGCGATCACTCGCTCGGTCTCGGCGAGCTTCTCCACGGGGATCTCCCCCGCGACGATCTTGCCGAAGATGGTGTCTGCTGCCATGCGCATCAGTCTACCGACAGCGGGCCGAGCGTCAGAGCCTCGAGCCTCTGCCGCAGCGCCGCGACCTCGTCCGCGGGGAGCGTCGCGTAGGCGCGCTCGAGCGGATGGTCGAGCAGGTTCGACTGCGCAGCGTGGTACAGGAGGTTGCGACGCGCTGCGAGCGGCAGGCTCTCGTCCTCCGCGAGGGCGACGGCGGCCCTCAGCGCCCGCGGCGACAGCTCTTCGAAGGAGTGCGCCCGGAGCCCGCTGCCGCCCTCCGCGAGCGCGATGGCCGCGCCCGCGAACCCGAGGGCGATGTACCGCGGCGACCCCGGCGCCTCCGCCGACAGCTGGCACGCGGCGCGCACCGGATCGATGCCGCGGAGCCTCGCGGTGACGAGGCTCAGCGCGAACCGGGCCTCTCGGCCCGAGGCGACCCTCGCGCTCCCGCTGTGGGCGATCTCGATCAGCTCGCCGGCCGCCCGCCGGTCGGCCTCCGCCCCCCAGTTCAGGCCGCCCGTGAGGAGAAGGCGCAGCGGCTCCGTCCACCGGCGGGTGTCGCCCACCACGGTGTCCACGATCTCGCGGGCCCTCGGGTGCCCCGCGGTGGAGCAGGCCACGGCCAGCGTGACCACGGCCGGGGGCGCGGGCGTGTACGTGTCGGGCTCGACGAAGAAGCGCTCCTGCCAGTCGACCGTCAGCGGGTCGAGCACGTCCGCGGAGAGCAGACCCGCCGGGTAGAGCAGTTCGAGCAGCACCGCGAGGGCGGGCTCATCGAGATCGTCCCGGCGCAGCGCCGTGAGCATGCCGTCGCGGTGGCGGGCGAGCATGAACTCGCGCAGCTCGACCGCCCGCTGCTGCGCTCTGCGGTCCGAGATGTCGTACCCCGGGCTCGGCGGCAGGCCGCATTCGCGGCGCACCGCATCGGTGGCATCGAGCCAGGCGGCCAGCTCGTCCGCGGTCACTCCGACGCCGGGGCGATGGGTCTGGAAGGCGGTCTGCTCCCCGGGGTCGCACGGCCGCCCCGAGCCGCTCTCGACCGCGCGGAGCCGCAGCCGGAGCGGCACACGCGGATCGCGCACCAGCTGCAGCCGCTCGCGGACCGAGCCGCCGCCGAACTGCTCGACGAGCGCGATCACCACCTGATCGGCGACGGCGTCGTCGTCGGGATGGTCGTTCCGGATCTCCTCCGCGAGGGCGACGCCCGCCGCCACCGCGTCGGCTCCGCTCGCCGAGACCAGGGCAAGGTACTCCCGGGGGATGTGCCGCGGGTTCCGCAGCGCGTGGGCGCGCGCGGCCTCGAGCGCCTCCGGACCGCCCCACGCCATCAGCATCGGCCCGTCGGCCCTGCCGTCGGCGGCGAGTGCCGCGACCGCGCTACGAGCGAGCGGATGGCCGTGCTGCAGCGCGTGCACGACGAGCGGCGAGGTCTCCTGGCCGAGCCCTGCCAGCTGCTCCGGCGCGAGGGCCGTCTCGAGATCGGCGGCGCTCAGCTCGTCGCGCAGCCGGAGCGCGCGGAGCGCCGGCACGAGCAGCTCGCGCAGCGGCGGCGCCGCGGGAATCCCTGCCACGAGCTCGTGCAGACGCGCGGCCTCGCCCTCGCGCAGCGGCGCCCGGAGCTCGTCGCCGAGCACCGCGAGCCGTATGCGCCACGCCTCGAGCTGCTCTGCGTCGATTCCCTCTGCGCCAATCCCCTCCGGTCGGGCATCGCGCCGCACTGCGAAGGCCTCCTGGGAGCTCCTCCCCCCGAGCACCGCGAAGCCGCCGTCCTCGAGCGCCGAGAGCGCCCGGCGGACGATCTCGTGGTCTCCGCCGAAGTAGATGCGCTGCACGGAGCGCAGCCCGCCCTTGGCGTCGAAGCCGTTCGCCTGCCTGTGCCAGCCGACGTACGGGTGGTCGGCGGGCAGGCTCCGCTGCTGCAGGAGCTCGCGGGCCCGATCGTGCAGCTCATCCTGCGTGACGAGCTGCGCGCTCGGCTCGACGAACAGGATGTCGGGCAGCTTCCGCAGCACCTTGAGCATCTCGGTCTTGTCCGACATCGCCTACCACCTTCCGAGCGCCACGTTGAGCACCGCGAGGGCCGCGGGGCCGGCCGACGAGGTGCGCAGCACGGTCTCGCCGAGGCGCAGCACGCGCGCTCCGGCGGCGGCGAGCGCCTCGAGCTCGGCGTCGTCGATGCCGCCCTCCGGCCCGACGACGACGAGCACTCCTCCGACGGGATCGCCGGGGACCGCGTCCGAGCGGACGGGCGAGGGCGTGTAGTCGCTGAGCGCATCCGCACCCGCGGGGTGGAGCACGAGCACCTCGGCCCCGGCACGGGCGAACCCGCGCACCTCGTCGAGCGAGACCGGGGGCGTCACGACCGGCGCCCGCGAGCGCAGCGCCTGCTTCGACGCCTCGCGTGCGATGCGCCGCCACTTCTTCGCGCCCCTGGCCGCCTTGTCGGCGCCGTCCCAGCGCGACACGGAGCGCGCCGCCTGCCAGGGCATGACGAGATCCACGCCGAACTCCGTCGCCTGCTCGACCGCGCGCTCGTCGCGGTCGCCCTTGGCGAGCGCCTGCACGAGGACGAGCGGGCGGGCGGGAACGGGATCCCTGCGCGCCTCGGTCAGACGGACCGCGAAGCGGTCCCGATCCGCCGCGGTCACCTCGCCGATGCCGATCGCACCGGCGCCGTCGCCCACCATGATCCGCTCGCCGACGCGCAGACGCGCCACGCGCACCGCGTGCCGGGCCTCCTCGCCGGTCACCTCGACCGTCGCGCCGACCTCGAAGGCCGAGGCCGGCAGGTCCTCGCGGTAGTACAGGTTCGCCACGACGGGCCTCCGATCAGGAGCCGGCGCGGAAGAAGCGATCGCGGATCTTGCCGAAGAAGCCCTGCTGGAACTCTCCGAGCGAGGGGGCCTCGTCGTTCCGCAGCGCGGCGATCTGGCGCACCAGGTCCTTCTCGCGGTTCGAGAGCTTCGTCGGAGTCGCCACCTGCACAGCGACCTTCAGGTCGCCGCGCATCGTGGAGCGCAGTCCCTGGATGCCGCGGCCGCGCAGGACGATCACGTCGCCCGACTGCGCGCCCGCGGGCACCTCGACCGTGGCCGGGCCGTCGAGGCAGTCGATCGTCGCCTCGGCGCCGAGGATCGCGTCGGTCATGCTCACCCGCAGCGTCGCCAGCAGGTCGTTGTCCTCCCGGCTGAACACGTCGTGGTGCATCACCCGGAACTCGATGAAGAGGTCGCCGTTCGGGCCGCCCGCCGGCCCCACCTCTCCCCCGCCGCGCATCTGCAGCCGGGTGCCGGTATCGATGCCGGAGGGGATGTCGAGGTTCAGGGTGCGCCGCTCGCGCACCCGGCCCTTGCCGCCGCACTCGACGCAGGGATGCTCGATCACGCTGCCGTAGCCCTGGCAGCTGCCGCAGGGGTGCGCCGTGACCACGTTGCCGAAGAGCGAGCGCACCTGGCGCTGCACCTGCCCCGTGCCGCGGCAGATGTCGCACACGACCGGGGTCGTGCCGGGCTGGCAGCACGAGCCCTGGCACGTGCCGCAGAGCACCGCCGTGTTGATCGTGACCTCGCGCTGCGCGCCGAAGATCACGTCGCGCAGCTCGACGTCGACGCGGATCATGGCGTCGTCGCCGCGCTCGGCGCGCGAGCGGGGACCCCGCTGCCCGGCGCCGAAGCCGCCGAAGAAGGTCTCGAAGATGTCGCCGAAGCCGCCCGCCCCGCCCGGGCCGCCGCCCAGGTCGTAGCGCTGCCGCTCGTTCGGATCGCTCAGCACGTCGTAGGCGTGGGTGACGTCCTTGAAGCGCTCAGCGGCCTCCTCGCTGGGGTTCACATCGGGGTGCAGCTCCCGCGCAAGCCGGCGGTACGCCTTCTTGATCTCATCGGGCGTCGCATCGCGCGACACCCCGAGTGTCTCGTAGTGGTCCGCCACCCGGGCCGCCTCTCGTCGTTTCGTTCTGCTCGTGGATAAGTCGATCGGTGCCGCGGCTATTCCTCGCCGAGCACCCCGCTCAGGTACCTCGCGACCGCGCGCACGGCGGCGATGTTCGAGGCGTAGTCCATCCGCGTCGGCCCCAGCACGCCGAGGCCGCTCGGCGCGCTGCCGCCGCTCTCGTAGCTGGAGGCGATGACCGAGGTGCCCGAGATGCCGTAGGGCTCGTTCTCCCGCCCGATCGAGGCCGAGACCTCCCGGCCGTCCCGCGTGAGCTCGCCGAAGAGCCGCAGGATGGTCACCTGCTCCTCGATCGCCTCGAGCACGGCCGGAAGGCTGCTCGCGAAGTCCATCGGCCGCGAGAGGTTGGCGGTGCCGGCGATCGTGATCCGCTCGCTGCGGTTCGCCTGCAGCTGCGAGAGCACCACGTCGAGCACGCGGCCGACCAGCGCGGTCTCGCCCGCGGCGGCCCACTCGTCGAGGGTGTCCTTGAGGTGCTGCACCCGCGACACCGCGTCCTCGAGCCCGGCGCCCACGACATCGACGGCCAGGCGGTCGCGCAGCCCGTGCACCCAGGCCTCGGTCACGCGGGCCGCGGGCAGGCTCGCCACCTGCTGCTCCACGACCCCGGTGCCCAGGATCAGCACGCACAGCACCCGGTCCTCGCCGACGGCGACGAGCTCGATGTGGCGCACCTGGGTGCGGGCGAGGGAGGGGTACTGCACCACCGCCACCTGGTTCGTGAGCTGGGCGAGCAGCCGGACGGTGCGGGCGAGCACGTCGTCGAGGTCGGCCGACTCGCCGAGGAATCGCTCGATGGCGACGCGCTGGGCGCTCGAGAGCGGGCGCACCCGCGCGAGCGTGTCGACGTAGAGCCGGTAGCCCTTGTCGGTGGGCACGCGCCCCGAGGAGGTGTGGGGCGCGACGATGAGCTCCTCCTCCTCGAGCAGCGACATGTCGTTGCGGATAGTCGCCGCCGACACGCCGAAGCGGTGCCGCTCGACGATCGCCTTGCTGCCGACGGGCTCGTTCGAGGCCACGTAGTCGCTCACGATGGCGCGCAGCACCTCGAGCCCGCGCTCGCTCACCCGATCCGTCGACACCGCGCAACCTCCCGCCTGGCACTCATCGGCTCCGAGTGCCAGTCTAACGCAGCGCGGACCCGCGAGGCTGAGCCCCGCTGGGCGCGCTCCGGCTAGGGTGTGTCTCCCGAATCCGTGCGCAAGCGAGGATGCCCGTGAGAATCGTGATTGCAAGGCGGAAGAGGAGGCTTTGCTGGTGGCAAAGCCGACGATGACAACGCGGCAAGCGCGGGTCTCACGGGCACCGCAGCGCGTGCGGATTCGGGAGACACACCCTAGGCTCGGTGGAGTGCCGCCCCCCGTCCCCGTCACCCTGATCGTGCCGACCTTCAACGAGCGCGGAGACGTGGCCGAGCTCGTGGCCCGAGCCGAGGCCGCGCTCGAGGGGCGCGAGGCCGAGATCCTCTTCGTCGACGACAGCACGGACGGCACGGAGCAGGAGGTCGCCCGGGTCGCGGCCGAGGCCGGGATCCCGGTCCGGGTCATCCATCGCGAGGCCAACACCGGGGGCCTCGGCGGCGCGGTCGTGCGCGGGCTCGCGGAGGCGCGCCACGAGGTGTGCATCGTCATGGACGGCGACCTGCAGCACCCGCCCGAGCTGCTGCCCGAACTCATCGAGCGGCACGAGCAGGGCGGGGCCGACGTGATCGCCGCGTCCCGCTACCTCCGCGGCGGCGGGACCGCGGGGCTCGGCACCGCCGCGCGCTTCGCGCTCTCCCGGGGCGCGACCTGGCTGACCCGGGCCATGTTCCCCCTCCGGCTGTGGCGCTGCACCGACCCGATGACCGGATTCTTCCTCGTCGACCGCGCACGCCTCGACCTCTCCGCCCTCAGGCCGCGGGGCTTCAAGATCCTGCTCGAGATCCTCGTGCGCAGCGACCTCGGGATCGCCGAGGTGCCGATGGAGTTCGGCGAGCGCCGGCACGGCACGTCGAAGGCGAGCCTGCGCCAGGGGGCGACCTTCCTCGCGCACCTCGCGCGCCTGCGCTTCGGCAAGATGTCCCTGTTCGCCCTCGTGGGCCTCTTCGGCGCCGTCGTGAACGTCGGGATCATGTGGCTGCTCATGGCGCTCGGCGTGGACTACATCTGGGCCGCTATCGCCGGCGCCGAGATCACCATCATCGGCAACTTCGCACTGCTCGAGTGGATCGTGTTCCGCGACATGCGCGAGCGCGCCGCACGGTTCTGGGTGCGCTTCGCGGCCTCCTTCGCGTTCAACAACGTCGAGGCCGCGCTGCGCATCCCGCTGCTCGCCTTCATGGTCGAGAGCTGGCGCTGGCCGGCCGTCCTCGCCGCGATCGTCTCGCTCGCGGTCGCGTTCTTCGTGCGCTTCCTCTTCCACGCGCTCGTCGTCTATGCGCCGAGGAAGCGGGCGCCGGGGAGGCTGGCGCCGGGGAAGCAGACGCAGCTGACGCGGCAGACGCCGGGGAGGGTGCCGTCAGGAGAGTAGGCGGTGCACCACGGTGTCCGCCAGCAGGCGCCCGCGCAGGGTGGGCACGACGCGCCCGTCTCCGAAGCCGGCGGGGCCGGCGGGGCCGGCGATCGCGAGCCGCCCGTCGATGAGGCCGTCGGCGATGAGGCCGGGATCGCCCGCCGCTCCTCGGGGGCGAGTACCGGGATCGGCAGCCCCTCCGCGATGCGGGTCTCGAGCAGCACCCGCTCGGTGCGACGGGTCTCGGCGCTCAGCACCTCGCGCGCGAGCGCGGGCGAGGCCCCGGCCTCGATGCGATCCGCATAGGCCCGGGGGTGCTTCACGTTCCACCACCGCACCCCGCCGACGTGGCTGTGCGCGCCCGGACCCGCCCCCCACCAGTCGGCCCCGCGCCAGTAGGCGAGGTTGTGCCGCGACCGCGTCTCGAGCGAGCGCGACCAGTTGCTGATCTCGTACCATTCGAGGCCCGCGGCGGCGAGCGCGGCGTCGGCGGCCTCGTACATCTCGGCGTGCAGATCGTCGTCGGGCTCGGCGACCTCCCCGCGGCGGATCCTGGCGGCCAGCTTCGTTCCCGGCTCGACGATGAGCGCGTAGGCCGAGAGGTGATCGGGCTCGCAGGCGAGCGCGGCGTCGAGCGAGCGCTGCCAGTCGCCCGGCGACTCCCCCGGCGTGCCGTAGATGAGGTCGAGGCTCACCTGCAGCCCGGCCTCCCGCGCCCAGCGCACGACGAGGGGCACCCGCTCGGGCGCATGGGTGCGGTCGAGCGTCGCGAGCACGTGCGGCACGGCCGACTGCATGCCGAAGCTGACCCGGGTGAAGCCGGCCTCGGCGAGCTCGCGGAGATAGCGGGCGTCGACGGAGTCGGGGTTGGCCTCGGTCGTCACCTCGGCGCCGGGGGCGATGCCCCACTCCTCGCGCACCCCGGCCAGCATCGCCGCGAGGTCGGAGGCCGGCAGCAGCGTGGGCGTGCCCCCGCCGAAGAAGACGGTCGAGGCCGCGCGATCCGCCGCTCCCGAGCGCCGCAGCGCGTCGGCGCCGAAGGCCAGCTCGCGCCGCAGCTGCGCGGCGTAGCCCGCCTGGCTCGCGCCGCCGCCCAGCTCGCTCGCGGTGTAGGTGTTGAAGTCGCAGTAGCCGCAGCGCACGCGGCAGTAGGGCACGTGGATGTAGACGCCGAAGTCGCGTTCCCCGGAGCCCTCGGCCGCGCTCGCCGGGAGCAGGCCGTCCGCCGGCGCCGGCTCGCCCTCGGGCGGGGTGCTCGGCACGCTACTCGCCGGGGTCGCCCGGCTGATCCGGCTCGCCCGGCCGGTCCGACTCGGCCGGCTCGCCCGGTTCCTCCGCGGACCCTGCCGGCGCGCTCGGCACCGCGCCTCCTGGGGCGAGCGCCGCGATCTGATCCCGCGACTCCTGCACGGCCAGCTTGACGACGGCGCGCCCCTTCACGCCGAGCAGCCCCGTCGCTGGAGCCCAGACGAAGCCGCGCACGGTCGCCCAGACCGTGTCGTCGTCGCGGTGCTCGACCGCGAAGACCTCCTCGCCGACCGCGCCCTCCGCATCGGCGCTGCCCCAGGCGAAGCCCGCCCGGCGCGGCTCGTCGACGGTGTAGACGACGCGCATCAGCCGATCCGCCCGCTTGGGGTCGTCGCGCACGAGCCGCACCGTCGTGCCCGCCGTGAGGAAGGGCTCGCCGTCGGGGCCGTAGCGGTCCTCGCGATCGACCGCGGGCTGCGGGGTGCCCTGATCGTCGAAGACGACGCCGTCGTAGTGGCCGCCGTCGCCCCGCTCGATATCGGTCACCCGGATGCCGGCGCCGCGCTGGGCGCCCCAGGTCATGAGCAGGCTGGAAGCGGTGAGGAAGCGGTCGGCGCCGCTGCCGAGCCTCACCTCCTCGGCGTAGGGGGTCGCGCCGTCGGGCGGGAAGCGCAGCAGATCGGGAGCGGCCGAGGCGCCCACGGCCGCGTAGACGACCTCGTGCTCGACATGGGTCGCGCGGCGCGACGGTCCGTCTTCCCGGGTCATTTCTTCCCCTCCTTGCCCTCCACCTCACCGGACAGCGCGGCGATGAAGGCCTCCTGCGGCACCTCGACGCGGCCGACCATCTTCATCCGCTTCTTGCCCTCCTTCTGCTTCTCGAGCAGCTTGCGCTTGCGGCTGATGTCGCCGCCGTAGCACTTGGCGAGCACGTCCTTGCGGATCGCGCGGATGGTCTCGCGGGCGATGACCCGCGATCCGATCGCGGCCTGGATCGGCACCTCGAACTGCTGCCGCGGGATCAGCTTGCGCAGCCGCTCGGCCATCATGGTGCCGTAGTGGTAGGCGCTGTCCCTGTGCACGATCGCGCTGAAGGCGTCGACCTTGTCGCCCTGCAGCAGGATGTCGACCTTCACGAGGTCGGCCTCCTGCTCGCCCATGGGCTCGTAGTCGAGGCTCGCATAGCCCTGGGTGCGGCTCTTCAGGTGGTCGAAGAAGTCGAACACGATCTCGCCGAGCGGCATCGCGTAGCGCAGCTCGACGCGCTCGCCCAGGTACTCCATGCCCAGGAGGTTGCCGCGGCGGCTCTGGCACAGCTCCATGATCGTGCCCACGTAGTCCTTCGGGGCGAGGATCGCGACGCGCACCATCGGCTCGCGGACGCTCGCGATCTTGCCGTCCGGGTACTCGGAGGGGTTCGTCACCGTGACCTCCTTGCCGTCCTCGCGCGTCACCTGGTAGATCACGCTCGGGGCCGTGGCGATGAGGTCGAGGTCGAACTCGCGGCGCAGGCGCTCGCTGATGATCTCGAGGTGCAGGAGGCCGAGGAATCCGCAGCGGAAGCCGAAGCCGAGCGCCACCGAGGTCTCGGGCTCGTACTGCAGCGCGGCATCCGAGAGCTTCAGCTTGTCGAGCGCCTCGCGCAGCACCGGGTAGTCGCTGCCGTCGATCGGGTAGAGCCCCGAGAAGACCATCGGCTTCGGATCGGTGTAGCCGGGCAGCGGATCCGCCGCCGGCTTCAGCCTGGTCGTGACCGTGTCGCCGACCTTCGACTGCCGCACGTCCTTGACGCCCGTAATGAGGTAGCCGACCTCGCCGACCGCGAGCCCCTTGGTCGGCGTCGGGCCCGGCGAGGAGACGCCGATCTCGAGCGCCTCGTGCTCGGCGCCCGTCGACATCATGAGGATGCGCTCGCGCGGGGAGAGCCGCCCGTCGACCATGCGCACGTAGGTGACGACGCCGCGGTACGGATCGTAGACGGAGTCGAAGATCATGGCCCGGGCGGGCGCGTCCTGCTCGCCCTTGGGCGCCGGCACGCGCTCGACCACGCGATCCAGCAGCTCCTCGACGCCGGCACCGGTCTTGCCCGACACCTTCAGGATGTCGTCGGGGTCGCCGCCGATGAGATCCGCGATCTCGCGCGCGACCCGCTCCGGGTCCGCCGCGGGCAGGTCGATCTTGTTGAGCACCGGGATGATCTCGAGATCGTTCTCCATCGCGAGGTAGAGGTTCGCGAGGGTCTGCGCCTCGATGCCCTGCGCCGCGTCGACGAGCAGGATCGCGCCCTCGCAGGCCGCGAGCGAACGGCTCACCTCGTACGAGAAGTCGACGTGGCCCGGGGTGTCGATCATGTTGAGGGCGTAGTCGCCCCCGTCGGCCGCCCAGTGCATGCGCACCGCCTGCGACTTGATCGTGATCCCGCGCTCGCGCTCGATGTCCATGTTGTCGAGGTACTGGGCGCGCATGTCGCGGTCGGAGACCGTGCCCGTGATCTGGAGCATGCGGTCGGCCAGCGTCGACTTGCCGTGGTCGATATGCGCGATGATGCAGAAGTTGCGGATGCGCGCGGGGTCGGTCGCGGCCGGCGCCGGGGGGTTCACACTACGAGGAGACATTGCCCGCCATTATCGCACCCGCAGCGCCGACGTCGCGAATCTGCTAGAGTTGATTGTTGGCTTGCGTGTGGATCACACCACACATCCCGCGGGGCGCCCTCTCTCGCCGCGCGGACAACCCGTCAAACCCGTATCGAAGGACACCATCCAACGTGGCAAACATCAAGTCGCAGCTGAAGCGCATCAAGACCAATGAGAAGGCGACCGCCCGCAACAAGGCGTACAAGAGCGAGCTGCGCACTGCCGTGCGCCAGACCCGCGAGGCCATCGCCACCGGCGACAAGGCCGTCGCCGAGCAGAAGCTCGCGCACGCCGGCAAGAAGCTCGACAAGGCCGTCTCCAAGGGCGTCATCCACAAGAACCAGGCCGCGAACCGCAAGTCGAAGCTCGCGACCCAGGTCGCCGCGCTGTAAGCGGCTCAGGATCGCGAAAGGCCCCCGCCAGTGGCGGGGGCCTTTCGCATCTCGGGGCTGCTCAGCGTCGCATCTGCAGCGGCTCGTCCATCCACGGCTCGACCGAGGCGCGGCCCTCCTCGCTGAGGCGCTGGGGGCGCATGGTGGCGCCGTTCACGATGACGACGGTCGTGATCGCACGGGCCACGACCCGGCGCTCGGGAGCCGAGCCGTCGAGGATCTCGGTGTGCAGCTCGAGGCTCGAACCGCCGAGGCGGCCGATCCACAGCTCGACCGTGATCGGGCTGTCCGAGTACTCGAGGACCTGCAGGAACTCGATCTGCTGATTCGCGACCAGCATCTTCGGGCCGTCGGGATCGTCGCCGCGGAAGTGGTGCTCCATGCCCGTCTGCTCACGCCCGCTCCCCCGCCAGAAGGTGCGCACGCGCGCCTCCTCCAGGTAGCGCGGAAAGGCGACGTTGTTGATGTGCCCGTAGGCGTCCTGGTCGCCCCAGCGGAGCTCGATGTCGATGTGCGTGCGGGCCATGGGACTGCCCTAGTTCCTCGTCAACTTCCGGTACGTCACCCGCGAGGGCTTCGCCGCCTCGGGGCCGAGGCGCGCGACCTTGTTCTCCTCGTAGGCCTCGAAGTTGCCCTCGAACCAGTGCCAGTTCGCGGGGTTCTCCTCGGTGCCCTCGTAGGCGAGGATGTGCGTCGCGATGCGATCGAGGAACCACCGGTCGTGGGTGATCACCACGGCGCAGCCGGGGAACTCGAGCAGCGCGTTCTCGAGCGACTGCAGCGTCTCGACGTCGAGGTCGTTCGTCGGCTCGTCGAGCAGCAGCAGGTTGCCGCCCTCCTTGAGCGTGAGCGCGAGGTTCAGGCGGTTGCGCTCACCGCCCGAGAGCACCCCGGCCTTCTTCTGCTGATCCGGCCCCTTGAAGCCGAACTTCGAGACGTAGGCGCGCGAGGGGATCTCGGTCTTGCCGACCGTGATGATGTCGAGCCCGTCGCTGACGACCTCCCAGAGGGTCTTGTCGGGGTCGATGTTGGCGCGGCTCTGATCCACGTAGCTGATCTTCACCGTCTCGCCGATGCGCAGCTCGCCGCCGTCGAGCGGTTCGAGCCCCACGATCGTCTTGAAGAGCGTCGTCTTGCCGACGCCGTTCGGGCCGATCACGCCGACGATGCCGTTCGGCGGCAGCGAGAACGACAGCCCGTCGATGAGCGTGCGTCCGTCGAAGCCCTTCTGCAGGTTCTTCGCCTCGATGACGACGTTGCCGAGGCGCGGGCCCGCGGGGATCTGGATCTCCTCGAAGTCGAGCTTGCGCGTGCGCTCCGCCTCCGTCGCCATCTCCTCGTAGCGCGCGAGACGCGCCTTCGACTTCGCCTGGCGGCCCTTCGCGTTCGAGCGCACCCAGTCGAGCTCCTCCTTGAGGCGCTTCGCGAGCTTCGCGTCCTTCTTGCCCTGGATGTCGAGGCGCTCGGCCTTCTTCTCGAGGTAGGTCGAGTAGTTGCCCTCGTACGGGTAGAGGCGCCCGCGATCCACCTCGGCGATCCACTCGGCCACGTTGTCGAGGAAGTACCGGTCGTGCGTGATCGCGATCACCGCGCCCGGGTACTTCTGCAGGTGCTGCTCGAGCCAGAGCACGCTCTCGGCGTCGAGGTGGTTCGTGGGCTCGTCGAGCAGCAGCAGATCGGGCTTCTGCAGCAGCAGTCGCGCGAGCGCGACGCGGCGCTTCTCGCCGCCCGAGAGCTGGGCCACCTGGGCGTCGCCGGGTGGCGTGCGCAGCGCGTCCATGGCCTGCTCGAGCTGGTTGTCGAGATCCCAGCCGTCGGCCGCGTCGATGTCCTCCTGCAAGCTGCCCATCTCGGCGAGCAGCGTGTCGAAGTCGGCGTCGGGCTCGGCCATGAGCGCCGAGATCTCGTTGAAGCGGTCGACCTTCGCCTTGATCGCGAGCCCCTCCTCGATGTTCTCGAGCACGGTCTTCGACTCGTCGAGCTCCGGCTCCTGCATCAGGATGCCGACGGTGAAGCCGGGAGCCAGCGCGGCCTCGCCGTTCGAGGGGGTGTCGAGGCCCGCCATGATCTTCAGGATCGTCGACTTGCCGGCGCCGTTCGGGCCGACCATGCCGATCTTCGCACCGGGCAGGAACGCCATCGTGACGTCGTCGAGGATGAGCTTTTCGCCGACCGCCTTGCGGGCGCGGACCATCTGGTAAATGTATTCAGCCATGATGTCTCTAAGCTACCAGTCGGCGGCCTCCGTCCCGTGCGAGGGCGGGTCTTCTCGAAGACCGGGGTCCCGCGTGGAGCGTCCGCCATCACCTGCCCCGAAAGAAAGGAGAACGCACGTTTTCCTGCGGGCGAAGCTGCGTTTTCCTTCTTTCGGCGCGATTCGGCGCGCGAAACGCTCGGATTCGGCGACAAGGCTCGTCTCACCGGGCAGCGCCGGCGACTACCAGTCGATCGGCCGCGTGTTGCCGATGAGGCAGATGTTCTGCTCGGGTCCGACCGCCGGCGCGGTCATCGCCGAGACGCTCCGGTCCGACGTGACCACCTGCCCGAGCAGGCAGTCCGCGCCGATGCGCACCGAGACGAAGATGCTGTCCGCGACGAGGTTCGTCTTCGTGCGGTCGAAGCTCACCTGCATCGCCGCGCGGTCGAAGCCGGCTGCTGCGACGGCCTCGACGACGGGTACGCCCACGACGGGCTCGGCGCCGCTCGCGAACCCCGTCAGCACGTACTCGAAGTACGGCAGGTTCTGCTCGGCGCTCCCCTCGGGGAAGAACTCGGGCGGAGGCGCAGGGGTCTCCCCCGTCGTGCCCGAGGAGGGCGTCGTCGGGACCGGCGCGGCATCCTGCGCGCAGCCGGCGAGCCCGGCTCCGAGGCCCCCGACGAGCACGGCGGCGATGGCGGCGCGGCGGATCGCGCGGGCTCGGGCGGGGCGGACCATGCTGGCCAGTGTAGCCAGGCCCGGCTGGGGCGCCTCTGTGTGATCGGCGCTTCGCGGTGTGATCGGCGCTTCGGCGTGCGCTCGGTGCTTCGCCGTGTGCTCGCCGCTCCGGGGCGCGTTCGCCGCTCCGGGGTGCGTTCGCCGCGCACAGCCGCCCCGCGCCTGTGAATCCGCCCGTCTCTCCACAGATCGCGGAACGGCCCTCTGCGGCCGGCCCCGCCGCCGCACACTGGAGGCGAGGGACCCGGACGATCCGAACGCGGCACGGCCCGTCCGGGTTCCCTCACCGGCCCGTCTCCCGGCGGGCCGGGCACCGAGCAGTGAGGAGCATTCCAATGAGCAACCCCATCACGGTCGTGGGTACCATCGCGACCGCGCCCAAGCGCATCGTCACCCAGTCCGGCGTCGTCCTGTGCAGCTTCCGCGTCGCGAGCGGCGACCGGCGCTACGACCGCGAACAGGGGAAATGGGTCGACGGCGAGACCAATTGGTTCGGAGTGACGGCCTTCCGCTCGCTCGCCGAGCACGCGCTCGACTCCCTCCGCAAGGGCGAGCGCATCGTCGTCTTCGGACGGCTGCGCCTCCGGCAGTGGGAGAGCGGCGAGAAGTCCGGCCTCTCGGTCGAGGTCGAGGCCGAGGCGCTCGGGCACGATCTGCGCTGGGGCGTCTCCCGCTTCGAGAAGCGCGTCCAGGCCGAGCCGGGAGCCGCGGGCGAGCCCGGGACCTCCGGCGAGTCCGGATCCGTCGTGGGGTCCGAAACCCCTGAGGACACGGGAATGCTGCCCGAGGAGCGGGCGGGCGAGGAGAGAGCCGACGACGGCTTCCTGCCCGTCGCCGCCTGAGCGCGGCTCAGCTCAGGTACTTCGCGAAGGCCGCGCGCACCTTGTTCACCTTCGGCTGGGCCACCGCCAGGCAGTAGCCCTGCGTGGGGTTCTTGGCGAAGAAGTCCTGGTGGGCCTCCGGCGCCGGGTAGACCTCGCCGAGCGGCTCGATCGTCGTCACGATGTCGCCCGGCCACCATTCCTCGGCCCGTTCCCGGGCCGCCTCGAAGAGCTCGCGCTGCTCCTCGTCCGCGTAGAACATGGCGGAGCGGTACTGCGTGCCGACATCGTGTCCCTGCCGGTTCAGCTGGGTGGGGTCGTGCATGGTGAAGAACGCGTCGAGCACGACGTCGGTGGGCAGCACCTCCTCGTCGAAGGTGACCGCGACGGCCTCGGCGTGCCCGGTGGTGCCGGTGCACACGAGCTCGTAGCTCGGGTTCGGGGTGTTTCCGCCGGTGAAGCAGGAGTGCACGTCCACGACGCCCCGCAGGGCGCGATACGCGGCGTCGAGGCACCAGTAGCAGCCTCCGGCGAGTACGAAGGTCCGGGTGGTCATCGTGTCTCCTTCCGCTCCGCTATCGCGACTCGCGCCACCAGTCGTCCGCAGGGGTCACCGGTGTGCGGCGCTTGTGCTCAGTGCCACGATACCGCCGTTCGAGATTGAGCGCGGCCTCTTCGGGTACCTCCTGGCCGCGCAGGTAGGCGTCGATCGCCGAGTAGTCGACCCCGAGGCTCGATTCATCGGTCTGCCCCGGATCGCCGTCGAGCAGGTCGGCGGTCGGCGCCTTGAGCCAGAGCCGCTCGGGCGCGCCGAGATGCTGCAGCATCGCGGCTCCCTGCCCCTTGGTGAGGCCCGAGAGGGGGATGACGTCGGCGGCGCCGTCGCCGAACTTCGTGAAGAAGCCCGTGACGGCCTCGGCCGCGTGATCGGTGCCGATGACGAGCAGCCGGCGGTCCCCCGCGATCGCGTACTGGGCGATCATGCGCATGCGGGCCTTCGCGTTGCCCTTGGTGAAATCGCTGACCGGCGCCCCGCAGGCGTCGCCGACCTCGGCGACGATCGCGTCGGTCGCGCGGGCGATGTCCACCGTCACCGCGCGGTCGGGCGAGATGAAGCCCAGGGCCAGCTGCGCGTCGTCCTCGTCCCGCTGCACCGCGTACGGCAGCCGCACGGCGATGAACTCGGCGTCGCGGCCCTCGGCGCGCAGCCGCTCGACCGCCAGCTGCGCGAGGCGTCCCGCGAGGGAGGAGTCCTGCCCGCCCGAGATGCCGAGCACGAAGCCCCGCACCCCCGGGATCGACCTCGCATAGTCGGCGAGGAAGGCGACGCGGCGCTCCACCTCGGTCGCGGGGTCGATGTCAGGCCGGGCGCCGAGCGCCTCGATGATCCGCTGCTGCATCTCGCGCATGCGCCCAGCCTACTCGCCGCCCGTTTCGAACGGGTTTCGGGCAGGCGGGTTCCGGCCGTGAGCGGGCCGGGCCCGCAGCTCAGGCGTCCACGAGGCAGCGCGGACCGAGCAGCGCCTTCAGCTCGCCGTAGAGGTCGGCCGTGACCCGCACGGTCATCGGCAGCTCGAACACCCGCACCGCGGTCGGCGTCATGAGCTGCAGCCGCACCTCGCTCTCGCCGGGGTGGCGCCGCAGCGCGTCCCGCAGCTCCTCGACGAGCCGCTCGGTCGCGCGCTGCTCGGAGAGGCTGAGCGTGAGTGCCTCCGCATCGTCCTGCACGACGGCGTCGATGGGCTTCACCCCGTAGGCGTGCATCGTGATGCCGTCGTCGCGGGCGTTCAGCTTGCCCCGCAGCGACACGATCGCGTCGGGCTTCAGCAGATGCCCGAGCTCCTGGTAGGACTTGCCCATGAAGAGCGCCTGGATCTCTCCGGTGAAGTCCTCGAGCGTCACCATGCCGTACAGGTTCCCGGACTTCGCGGTGCGGTGCTGCACGCTCGTCAGGAGCCCCGCGACCGTGGTCGTCTCGCCGTCGAGCCCGGCCTCGGGGTTCGTGGCCTGCTCGATCGACATCGCCGACTCCTTGGCGAGCGCCGCCTCGAGCCCGCGCAGCGGATGGTCGGAGACGTAGAGGCCCAGCATCTCGCGCTCGAAGGCGAGCTTGTCCTTCTTCGTCCACTCGGGGCGGTCGGGCACCTGCGAGACGGCCGCTCCCGAGCCCGCCTCGGCGGCCTCCGCGAAGAGGCTGTCGAAGTCGAAGCCCACGTTCCCGTGCTCCGCGTCGCGCTTCTCCTTGACCGCGCTCTCGACCGCGCTCTCGTGCACCTCGACGAGCGCGCGCCGGGTCGCCCCGAGCGAGTCGAACGCCCCCGCCTTGATGAGCGACTCGATCGTGCGCTTGTTGAGCACGGTCATCGGCACGCGCTTCAGGAAGTCGTGGAAGCTCTCGAAGTCTCCCCCGCGCTCGCGGGCCTCGCGGATGCCCTCGACGACGTGCCCGCCGACGTTGCGCACGGCGCCGAGGCCGAAGCGGATGTCGTCGCCGGCCGCGGCGAAGTTCACGAACGACGCTCCCACATCGGGCGGCAGCACCTTGATCCCCATGCGGCGGCACTCGTTGAGGTAGACCGCGAGCTTGTCCTTGGAGTCGCCGACGCTCGTGAGCAGCGCCGCCATGTACTCGGCCGGGTAGTGGGCCTTCAGGTACGCGGTCCAGTAGCTGATGAGCCCGTAGGCCGCCGAGTGCGCCTTGTTGAAGGCGTAGTCGGAGAAGGGCAGCAGGATGTCCCACAGCGCCTTGACCGCGCCCTCGGAGAAGCCCCGCTCCTTCATCCCGCCGGAGAAGCCCTCGTACTGCTTGTCGAGCTCCTCCTTCTTCTTCTTGCCCATCGCGCGGCGCAGGATGTCCGCCTGGCCGAGCGTGAAGCCTGCCACCTTCTGCGCGACCGCCATCACCTGCTCCTGGTAGATGATGAGCCCGTAGGTCGTGTCGAGGATGTCGCGCAGCGGCTCCTCGAGCTCCGGGTGGATCGGGGTGATCTCCTGCTCCCCGTTCTTGCGCAGCGCGTAGTTGGTGTGCGAGTTCGCGCCCATCGGGCCCGGCCGGTAGAGCGCGATGAGCGCCGAGATGTCCTCGAAGTTGTCGGGCTTCATCAGGCGCATGAGCGAGCGCAGCGGGCCGCTGTCGAGCTGGAACACGCCGAGCGAGTCGCCCCGCGCGAGCAGTTCGTAGGCCCCGGGGTCGTC
This sequence comes from Candidatus Leucobacter sulfamidivorax, assembly GCA_016771945.1. GTDB lineage: Bacteria > Actinomycetota > Actinomycetes > Actinomycetales > Microbacteriaceae > Leucobacter > Leucobacter sulfamidivorax. The sequence continues at coordinate 52,098 of QZLF01000004.1, read as the reverse complement.
GAGCTCGAGATGCTCGAGGTCCAGCTCCTCGCCGCGGTTCAGGCTGATGTTCTCGAGCGCGTCGGAGATGATCGTGAGGTTGCGGAGCCCCAGGAAGTCCATCTTGATGAGACCCAGGGTCTCGCAGCTCGGGTAGTCGAACTGGGTGACGATCTGCCCGTCCTGCTCCCGCTTCATGATGGGGATGATGTCGATGAGCGGGTCGCTCGACATGATGACGCCGGCGGCGTGCACGCCCCACTGCCGCTTCAGCCCCTCGAGGCCGAGCGCGGTCTCGTAGACGGTCTTCGCGTCGGGGTCGACTTCGAGCACCGCACGGAACTCGGCGGCCTCCTTGTACCGCTCATGCTTCGGGTCGGTGATCCCGCCGAGCGGGATGTCCTTCGCCATGACCGCGGGCGGCATGGCCTTCGTCAGCTTCTCCCCCATGCTGAACGGGAAGCCCAGCACGCGACCCGCGTCCTTGAGCGCCTGCTTCGACTTGATCGTGCCGTAGGTCACGATCTGCGCGACCCGCTCGTCCCCGTACTTCTCGGTGACGTACTTGATCACCTCGCCGCGACGGCGATCATCGAAGTCGACGTCGAAGTCGGGCATCGAGACGCGGTCGGGGTTCAGGAAGCGCTCGAAGATGAGGCCGTGCTGCAGCGGATCGAGGTCGGTGATGCGCATCGCGTAGGCGGCCATGGACCCCGCGCCTGAGCCGCGGCCCGGCCCCACGCGGATGCCGTTGTCCTTGGCCCAGTTAATGAAGTCGGCGACGACGAGGAAGTAGCCCGGGAACCCCATCTGCACGATGACGCCGGTCTCGTACTCGGCCTGCTTGCGCACCGCGTCGGGGATGCCGGAGGGGTAGCGGTAGTGGAGGCCGCGCTCGACCTCCTTGACGAACCACGACTCCTCGGTCTCGCCGTCGGGCACAGGGAAGCGGGGCATGTAGTTCGCCGAGGTGTTGAAGTCGCTGTCGCAGCGCTCGGCGATGAGCAGCGTGCTGTCGCAGGCGCCCGGCAGCTCGCGGAAGAGGTGCCGCATCTCGGCGGCGCTCTTCAGGTAGTAGCCGTCGCCGTCGAACTTGAAGCGGTTCGGGTCGTCGAGGGTCGACCCCGACTGCACGCAGAGCAGCGCCTCGTGCGACTTCGCGTCGTGCTGATGGGTGTAGTGCAGGTCGTTGGTGGCGACGAGCGGGATCTGCAGATCCCTCGCGATCTGCAGCAGCTCCTTCTGCACCCGGCGCTCGATCTCGAGGCCGTGGTCCATGATCTCGCAGAAGAAGTTGTCCTTGCCGAAGAGGTCCTGGAACTCGGCCGCGGCCTCCCGGGCCGCCTCGTACTGGCCGAGCCGCAGCCGCGTGTGGATCTCACCCGAGGGGCAGCCGGTGGTCGCGATGATGCCCTCGGAGTAGCGCTGCAGCAGCTCCCGGTCCATGCGCGGCTTGAAGTAGGTGCCCTCGATGCTCGCGAGCGAGGAGAGCCTGAAGATGTTGTGCATGCCCGTGGTCGAGCTGGCGAGCATCGTCATGTGCGTGTACGCGCCGCCGCCGGAGACGTCGTCGCCGCCGCCATCGCCCCAACGCACCCGGCTGCGATCGCCTCGGTGCGTGCCCGGGGTCAGATATGCCTCGATGCCGATGATCGGCTTGATGCCCACCTCGCGGGCCGTGCGCCAGAAGTCGAAGGCGCCGAAGGTGTTGCCGTGGTCGGTGATCGCGATAGCTGGCATGCCCTGCTCATGCGCGGCGGTGATGAGCGGTTTCACCCGGGCGGCCCCGTCGAGCATCGAGTACTCGCTGTGCACGTGCAGGTGCACGAAGCCGTCCTGATCCGCCATTCGGAGGTCCTTCCGTCGCCCAGGGGTCGTCCGGCTTCCAGGGTACCGCGGACCGCTCGCGGAGAGCGGCCGGGTCCCGCGGGTCGCTGCCGCTCGTCCCGCCGAACGGCGGGTCAGGTCCGCAGAACCTCGAGCGCGTGCCGCAGATCGGCCGGGTAGGAGCTCTCGAAGGAGACCTGCTCCCCCGTCGCCGGGTGCCTGAAGCCGAGCCGCATCGCATGCAGCCACTGCCGCTCGAGGCCGAGCCGCGCGGAGAGGCGCGGATCCGCCCCGTACATCGTGTCGCCGACGCAGGGGTGGCGCTGCGCCGACATGTGCACGCGGATCTGGTGAGTCCGCCCCGTCTCGAGCTCGATCTCGAGCAGGGAGGCGTAGGGGAAGGCCTCGAGCGTCTCGTAGTGGGTGACCGACGGCTTGCCGCCGGCGGTCACGGCGAACTTCCACTCGCTGCCGGGGTGGCGGCCGATCGGTCCCTCGATCGTGCCCGCGAGCGGATCGGGATGGCCCTGCACGACCGCGTGGTAGATCTTCTCGACCTCGCGCTCCTTGAAGGCCCGCTTCAGCGCGCTGTAGGCGCCCTCGCTCTTCGCGACGACCATGAGGCCGCTCGTGCCGACGTCGAGGCGGTGCACGATGCCCTGCCGCTCCGGGGCGCCCGAGGTCGCGATGCGGTAACCCGCGCCGGCGAGCGCGCCGAGCACCGTGGGGCCCTCCCAGCCGAGCGAGGGGTGGGCCGCGACGCCGGCCGGCTTGTCGATCACCACGATGTCGTCGTCGTCGTGCACGATGCCGAGCTCGGGCACCTCGACCGGCACGATCTCGGGGCCGGCCTTCTCGGCCCACGAGACCTCGAGCCAGCTCCCCGCGACGAGGCGGTCGCTCTTGCCCACGGTGCGGCCGTCGAGGTAGACCCCGCCGCCCTGCGCGATCTCGGCGGCGAAGCTGCGCGAGAAGCCCAGCATCTTGGCCAGCGCCGCGTCGACGCGCTCCCCCTCGAGCCCGTCGGGCACGGGCAGCGCGCGGTGCTCCATCAGTAGAGCTCCTCGGATTCCTCGAGCTCGGATTCCTCGAGCTCGGCGTCCTCGACATCGCCGTCCTCGGCGTCGACCTCGTCGTCCGCCTCGGCCTGCCCGCGCCGCCGCCTCGGCGAGCCGTCGATCGGCACCCCGAGCAGCGCGATGAGCACGAAGAGGATCATCGCCGAGACGATCGCGATATCGGCGATGTTGTAGATCGCCGGCGGGAAGCCGAGCCACATCCAGGGGGTCAGGATGAAGTCGACGACATGGCCCTGGGGGAAGCCGGGCTCCCGGAAGAGGCGGTCGGTCAGGTTGCCGACCACGCCACCGAGCAGCAGCGCGAAGAACAGCGCCCAGGCCCGGGAGCCGAGCCTGCGCAGCTGCCACAGGATCGCGACCACCACCGCGGCCGCGAGCACCGTGAAGATCCAGGTCGAGCCGCTCGCCAGCGAGAACGCGGCGCCCGGGTTGCGCACGAAGTGCCACTGCAGGAAGTCGCCCAGCACGGGGACGGTCTCGCCCTCGGGCAGGTTGGCGACGACCCAGTTCTTCGACAGCTGATCGGCTGCGAAGACGACGATCGCGACGCCGAGCAGGCCGAGGGCCTGCGCTCGGCGCCGCGATCGGCTCGCGGTTGCGTCTGTCACGCCGGGGATGTTCAGCCCAGGCCCGAGGGCGCACCGCCCGGCTCGGGCGAGCCGTCGAGGTTGCGCAGCTGGGACTGGATGTAGGAGCGCAGCGTGCCGCGGTACTCCGACTCGAACTCGCGCAGTTCCTTGATGCGGTTGCTGTAGTCGTCGCGCTCCTCGCCGAGGACGCGCAGCTCCTCGGCGCGCTGCTGCTCGGCGTCGCGCACGAGCTGGGTCGCGCGGGACTCGGCCTCGCGGATGATCTCGTCGCGCTTGTCCTCGCCGTCCTTGACGTGCTTGTCGTGCAGTTCGAGGGCCAGCTGCAGCATGGCACTCGACTTCACCGCGTCGGCCTCGTGCGGGCTGCCGTCCGCCTGCTCCTGCACCGCCTGCTGGGCGGCGGGGATGTCGACCACGATGGTCTGCTCGGACGCGGGGCCGCTGCCGCCCGACTCCTCGCGGGCCTCGAGCGCGGCCTCGAGCTCCGCGATGCGCGCGCTCGCGGCCTCGAGCTGCGAGCGCAGCTCCTCCTTCTCGGCCTCATGCTGACGCAGCTCCTCGACGATCGTGTCGAGGAAATCGTCGACCTGATCGAGATCGTAGCCGTCGCGGAACTTGGTGATCGTGAACTTCTGGTTCACGACCTCTTCGGGTGTCAATGCCATTCCTGCGTCTCTTTCGTCGGAATCAGGGCTTGGTCAGGGATAACGGTAGCAAACATTGCTGTCACACGGGGATGAGCGGCAGGAGCACCAGCAGAATCCAGCAGCACAGCATCGTGAGCATCCAGCCGAGGTCGAGCGCGACCGCGCCGAGCCGGATGGGGGGCAGGATCCGGCGGAACATCTTGATCGGAGGATCCGTGAGGGTGAACACCAGCTCGACCGGCACCACCCAGAACCCGCGGGGCCGGAAGTCGCGCTTGAACACCCGTATGAGCTCGAGCACGAAACGCGCCCAGAGCACCCAGGTGTAGACGCGGATCGCCCACGTCAGGACGACGATGGCGATCGCGAGGATCAGCCCCACCGCTAGGCGGGGCTGACGAAGAAGGATCCGCTGTCGCCGCGCGGCTGCTCGTCGCCGCTGATCGCGACGTGCTCCGGCGAGAGCAGGAACACCTTCGTCGTCACGCGCTCGATGCGTCCGCGCAGGCCCATCGAGAGGCCGCTCGCGAAGTCGATGAGCCGCTTCGCCTCGGCGTCGTTCATGCGCGACAGGTTCAGGATGACGGGCACGCCGTCGCGGAAGCTCTCGGCGATGACCGCGGCCTCCCGGTACTCGGTCGGGTGCACGGTGAGGATCTCGTTCATCGCCTGCGCGGCCGGCTGCCGCGTCGGGGTCGCCTTGCGCAGCGGGGTCACGTTCGCGGCCTTCTGCTCCCGCTGGTGGGGCACGGCCCGGGGGGCGGGCGCGGGCTCTGCGGCCTGCGGGGCGCGGGCCTGCGGGGTCTCCTGCTCCTCGAGGTCCTCCTCGGCGAGCCCCAGGAACACCATGGTCTTCTTCAGCGGGTTGCCCATCTCAGTCTCCCTACGATTGCTGTGCTTCGACACTAACCGGGGGTGGGCCGGTTTCCCGTGATTGCGCTGCCGATCCGAAGGTGTGTCGCGCCCGCGGCGATGGCCTCGGGGTAGTCGTGGGTCATGCCCGCCGAGATCGCGTCGGCCGCCGGCGCGAGCCCGCGCAGCCGCTCCGAATAGCCGCGGAGCCTGGCGAAGGCGCTCGCGGGGTCCTCCTCCTCGGGCAGGGGGGCGACGGCCATGACGCCGCGCAGCCTGAGCGTCGGCGTCTCGAGCACGCGCTCGGCGATCCGCTCGATCTCCTCCGGCGCGGCCCCGCCGCGGCCGGGGTCGGCGGTGAGGTTCACCTGCACGAAGGCCTCGATCGGCCGGGCGGGATCGGGCAGCTCCGCGGCGGCGAGCGCCTCGACGAGCCGCTCGCGGTCGATGGAGTGGATCGCGTGCGCGTACCGCGCCGCCTGGCGCGCCTTCTTCGTCTGCAGCTGCCCGATGAAGTGCCAGCGCAGCGGATCGCCCTCCGGGGTGCGCAGCCCCGCGAGCTCGGCGGCCTTCGCCTGGGCCTCCTGATGGCGGTTCTCCCCCACGTCGGCGACGCCGAGCCCGGCGAGGTCCCGCACGAGGCTCGCGGGGTGGAACTTCGTGACGACGATGAGGGTGAGCTCCCCGGCGTCGCGCCCGGCCGCGCGGGCGGCATCGGCGATGCCGAGCCGCACCCGCTCGAGGCGCGCTCCCAGCTCGGAGCCGGCCGATCCGGCCTCGGTCGATCCGCCTCCGCCCGGTTCGCTCTCGGCCACGGTCAGCGCAGGAACTCGGGGATGTCGAGGTCGTCGTCGTCGCCCTCGAAGGCGGGGTCGGCGAGCTGCTCCTCGACCGGGGGGTTCGCGATCGGGCCGGTGAAGCGGTCGCCCGTGCCCTCGTCGGCGAGCGCCGCCGTGACCGAGCCGGCCGTCGCCGCGAACAGCGGGGTGGCCTCGGGCAGGTCCTCGAGGGTCTCGACACGGCTCGCGCGGCGGCCCCGCTCGGGCAGCGTCTGACCGGAGGCGGTGACGGGCTCGTCGTCGAAGCCGGCGGCGATGACGGTGACGCGCACCTCGTCGCCGAGGGTGTCGTCGATGACCGTGCCGAAGATGATGTTCGCCTCGGGATGCACGACGTCCTGCACGAGCGAGGAAGCGTCGGTGATCTCGCTGAGGGCGAGGTTCGAGGAGCCCTGGATCGACAGCAGCACGCCGTGGGCGCCCTCGATGCTGGTCTCGAGCAGCGGCGAGGCCACGGCGAGCTCGGCGGCCTTGATGGCGCGATCCGCGCCGCGGGCCGAGCCGATGCCCATGAGGGCGGATCCGGCGCCCTGCATGACCGACTTCACGTCGGCGAAGTCGACGTTGATGAGGCCCGGGGTGGTGATGAGGTCGGTGATGCCCTGCACGCCGGCGAGCAGCACCTGGTCGGCCGCGGCGAAGGCCTCGATCATGCTGATGCCGGGCTCGCTGATCTCGAGCAGGCGGTCGTTGGGCACGACGATGAGGGTGTCGACGGCCTCGCGCAGCGCGTGCACGCCGGCGTCGGCCTGGGCCGCGCGGCGCTTGCCCTCGAAGCTGAACGGACGGGTGACGACGCCGATGGTGAGCGCGCCCACCGAGCGGGCGATCCGCGCGACGATGGGAGCCGCGCCCGTGCCGGTGCCGCCGCCCTCGCCCGCGGTGACGAAGACCATGTCGGCGCCCGCGAGCGCCTCCTCGATCTCGTCCGAGTGGTCCTCGGCGGCGCGCCGGCCGACCTCGGGGTCCGCGCCGGCGCCGAGCCCGCGGGTGAGCTCGCGCCCGATGTCGAGCTTCACGTCGGCGTCGCTGAGCAGCAGCGCCTGCGCGTCGGTGTTGACCGCGATGAACTCGACGCCGCGGAGGCCGAGCTCGATCATGCGATTGACCGCGTTGACCCCACCGCCTCCGACACCGACGACCTTGATGACCGCGAGGTAGTTCTGGTTTGACACGTGGAGCCTCCCCTTCAACTTTCAACCTCTACCTGAAGGTGAAAGTTAGTATTCGGGTATACATTTACCGATGCCCAAGCTACGGGGCGATCCGGGGCTCGCCGCGCAGACACACCGCGCACCATCAGTATTCGGAGCCGGATCGCGGGCCGGCGGCTCGGTCGTCATACACTCGACGGAGCGATGCCCGCACCCGCCCGCCAGAGAGGAGCACCATGGACCATCTCGCCGCGCAGAGCTCGCTCGACGATCCCGCCACGCCGGCGGAGGTGCTCGCGGGCATCGCGCGGCACCACCCCGATCTGCGGCAGCGCGTGGCCGCGCACCCGAACGCCTATCCCGAGCTGCGGCGCTGGATCGCCGAGCAGCAGCCGGCGGCGTCGAGCCCCGCGAAGCCCGCGGCCGGCCCGTCGCAGCCCTCGGCCGTGTCGCAGCGGACCGGCGGCGGCGCCGGCCGGATCCTGCTCGGCGCGGGAGTCGGGATCGTCGCCTCGGCCCTGGTCGTGGCGCTGCTCGCGGTCTTCGGCGTCATCGGCTTCGGCGGCGGATCCGGCGGCGGCGGGCTCTCGGAGGGGCCCGGGTTCGGCACCCCCGAGGAGGCCGGGCAGGCCTTCGTCGAGGGGCTGCGCGACGGGGAGCTCGACGCGATGACCCGGACCTTCGCCGTCGAGAGCTTCGCGGCGAGCTGCGACCAGGCCGCGTACCTCGAGTGGCTCCGGGCCTCCATCCCGCTGACGATGCCCTGCCCCTTCCCCTCGGACGACCCGGTCGGGGCCGCCGCCAACCTGGAGGCGCGCCGCGCGAGCGTGTCGAACGGCATCGTGCAGCTCATGGTCACGCAGGTCTCGCCCGGGCTCTACAACGACGGCCAGGTCGTCGTGCTCGACGACGAGGCCGCGATCCGGGAGTTCCAGCGCGAGATCGCCACCGACTTCGAGAGCTACCGCTTCGCGGGGATCGAGGGCATCGAGGCCGAGGACCTGGAGGCGCTCTCCGACGGGGTCGACAGCGAGTCGGCCCAGCGGCAGATCGAGACTCGGGCCGCGGCCGCCGGGCTCGACCCCGACGACTACGCCGAGATCGCGATCGTCTTCGAGCTGGACGGGGAGATCTGGGTCTTCGCGCCCTCCGTCGGCCGCTACGACGGCAGGTGGTACATCGTGAACCAGATGGGCTTCCTGCCGGTGCTGCTCGGCTTCGACGCCCGCTCGGGGGGCGTCGGGCCGCTCGAGGACTGAGCGCCCGGCTGCTCGAAGACCGGGCTACTTGAAGACCGGGTTGTCGGGCGCCGAGAGGTCGATCATCTCCGGGAAGCCCAGCGAAGCGATCATCGAGCGCAGCACGACAGCCTTGCGCTGCGTCTCCTCCGGCCCGCCCCAGACCACCTGGGTGCCGCCGGACAGCGCGAAGGAGACGTCCTGCGGCGTGGAGGCCTGCACCCCGACGACGCCCGCGCGCACGTCCGCCGGCAGATCGCGGACGATACGCGCGGCGGCCTGGAACGCGGGCGACGAGGTGTCGAGCACCGCGCCCGAGGCGAGGGGCACCCCCTCCGGGCGCTCCGCGACGCTGCCGAGCAGCACGCCCGCGGGGTCGTAGAGCGCGAAGGCGCCGTCGCGCTCGATCGCCACCACCGCGTCCCGCTCCTCGATGCGCAGCACGAGGGTCTGCGGCGGGATGCGCTCGATCGCGTAGCGCTCGATGAGCGGGAAGGGCTCGAGCACGCCGTGCACCTCCTGGTCGCTCACGAGCGCGAGGGGCACCCCCTCGAAGCGGGACATCGCGAGCTCCAGATCGGCGACGTTCGCCTGCTGCGCTCCGACGATGCGCACCTCGCGCACGGCCATGAGCGGCGTGAACACCCCGGCCGCGACGAAGAGCGCGAGGCCCACGACCGCGGCGCCCGCGACGATCCAGTACCTTCGGCGGCGGCGCAGGTGACTCGTGAAGCGGCGCTGCTCGCCGCGCTCGCGTTGGCGTCGGGACTTCTCCGCCTCGCGCAGGCGGTGCTTCGCCTCGCGCACGTCGGCCTTCGGCGGGGCCGGCTCGAGCGGCACGGTCTCGGCGCTCGGAGCGTCGTCGACCGCGAGCTCCGCGCTCGCGGGGGCGGGCGCGGGCACGGACGGATCCGGTGCCGCGGGGGGATCCGGCTCGCGGGGAGGATCCGGATCCTCGAAGCCCCTGTCGTCGAAACCGGCTCCGTCGAAACCAGCTCTGTCGAAACCGGCTCCGTCAAGACCGGCTCCGTCGAAACCGGCTCCATCAAGACCGGCTCCGTCGAAGTCCGCTCCGTCGAAGCCGCCGGGTCGCTTCACCGGCCCTCGAATCTGCCCTGCAGCGCTTCGACCACCTGCGGGATGATGCGGTAGACCGTGCCGCAGCTCATCGTCACCATGACGTCGCCCGGCCGCGCGATCTCCGCGAGGTAGTCGGCGGCGCGCTGCCAGTCGTCGATGTACGCGACGCGCGAGGCGTCGGCGAAGTCGTCGGCCACGAGCGCGCCGGTGACGCCCTCCACCGGATCCTCACGCGCCCCGTCGACCGCGAGCACGACGGTATGATCGGCGCCGGTCTCGAGCACCTCCGCGAACTGCCGGTGGAAGAGCCGGGTGCGGCTGTAGAGGTGCGGCTGGTGGATCGCGATGAGCCGCCCCTCCCCCACGACCGCGCGCGCGGAGTCGAGTAGGGCCGCGACCTCGGTCGGATGGTGGGCGTAGTCGTCGTAGACGCGCACTCCGCCGACCTCGGCGTGGAATTCGAAGCGCCGCTTCGTGCCGCCGAACCCGGCGATCGCGGCGAGGGCGGCCTCGGGCTCGTAGCCGAGCCCGGTGAGCACGGCGAGGGCGCCGACCGCGTTCACGGCGTTGTGGCGCCCGTAGACGGCCAGCTGCGCGGCGAAGCGCCGATCCGCGATCGCGACCTCGAAGCGCACGGGGCCCGAGTCGTCGACCGAGACGAGGCGCACATCCGCGCCCTCGGCCTCGCCGAAGGTGCGGATCCGTCGGTCGGGCTCGTCGAGCCCCGGATCGCTCGCGCGCAGCTCCCCCAGCACCTCGAGGGCCCCGGGATCGTCGGCGGAGATCACCACGAGCTCGCGGGCGCCGCGGGCGAAGTCGACGAAGGCCGCCATGAAGTTCTCGCGCGAGCCGTAGAAGTCGAGGTGCTCGGGGTCGACGTTGGTGATCAGCGCGATCGCCGTGTCGTAGATGAGGAACGACTTGTCGCTCTCGTCGGCCTCGATGACGAAGAGCTCGTCCGCTCCCGCGCCCGAGGAGGTGCCGAGCGACTCGATGACGCCGCCGTTCACGAATGAGGGATCGGCGCCGAGCCCGAGGAGCCCCGTCACGATCATGCCGGTCGAGGTGGTCTTGCCGTGGGCCCCCGCGACCGAGACCACGCGACGGCCCCGGGCGAGCCACGCGAGGGCCTGCGAGCGGTGCAGCACCGGCAGGCCGCGGCGCAGCGCCTCGACGTACTCGGGGTTGTCCTGCCAGAGGGCGCCCGTGACCACGAGCGTGTCGGCATCGCCGAGGTTCGCGGCGTCGTGGCCGATCGCGACGGGGATGCCGATCTCCTCGAGCGCCGCGGTCGAGTAGCTCGCGCTGCGGTCGCTGCCGGTCACGGGCACGCCCGCCTGATGCATCATGCGGGCGATGCCGCTCATGCCCGAGCCGCCGATCCCGGCGAAGTGCACCCGGCCGAGCGTCTCGGGGATCTCCATCTCGAGATCGGGGTAGATCATCGCGGCTCCTCGGCTTGCAACGGCGGCTCGGCTTGCACCGCTGCAACCCTACCCTCCGGCGCTGCGAGACCGGTCCAGCCGCTCCGCGCGTGCGGAACCGAGGGGTCCGCGCTCGGCCTCCGGGCCGGGCACGAGGGGCACCGCGATCGCCGGCGCCGCCGCGATCAGGGCGAGCGCCGCGGGCACCCCCGCGACGGCGATCAGGGCGCCGACCGCCGGCCCCACCGCGGCCGCCGCGAAGAACTGCCCGGTGTTCTGGATGCCGAGCGCCCGCCCGGCCCAGCCGGGGCCCGCGATCTCGGCGACCGCGGTGAAGGCCAGGCCGTTGTCGGCGACGCTCACGCAGCTCGCCAGCAGATAGGCGGCGCCCGCCGCGACGCCCCACTCCGCCCAGCCGAGGCCGGCGGTCGCGAGCAGCACGACGATCGCCGCGATCGCGACGATCCGCAGCGGACGCAGCCGGGACATCGCCCGGTCGCTCCAGACGCCGACGACGATGCGGCCGGCGGCCCCGGCGAACTGGGAGACCGCGACGAGGGCGCCCGCCGCCAACGGGCTCCAGCCGAAGCCGACGGTGAACCAGACGAGCCCGAAGGTCGAGAGCGCGAACTGCGGCACGACGAGCAGGATCGACACGAGGTGGATCCGCAGCAGGGCGGAGGAGGCCCGGTACGGGTTCGCCGTCGCGGCGGCCGCGGCCCGGGCGGCCGCGCGGGATCGCGCACCACCAGGGCGCATACGACAAGGCTCGCGAGCACGAGCGCCCCGCCCAGGGCCAGCGCGGCGGGGATGCCCCCGGCGATCGCCAGCGCTTACACGCCGAGCGCCGCGACCGCCGTGCCGAGCGGCTGGCAGGTCTGCCTGATGCCCATCGCGAGACCGCGCCGCTCGGGCGGGAACCAGCCGGTGATCAGCCTGCCGCTGGCGCTGTTGGTGCAGGCCGAGGCCGCGCCGCTCGCGACCAGGGCGATCGCGAGCGCGGCGAAGCCGTGCACGAGCACGGACGCGGCGACCGCGGCCGCCGTCAGCGCGAGTCCGGTCAGGATCACCCGGCGCTCGCCGAAGCGATCCGTCGCGGCCCCCCAGGCCACGAGCGAGAGCACCAGGCCGAGGCTCGGGGCGCCCGCGAGCAGCCCGGCCGCGGCGAGGCTCATGCCCTCCCGCTCGTGCAGGTAGGGGATCAGGAAGGCGGGCGCGGCGGCGACGACGGTGGTCGAGGCCTGCGCCAGCACCATGGCGCCGAGCATCAGCCACAGGCGCACGGGAACGGGAGCATGCATGGGAGGGGTCCTCGGATCGGATGAGAACCGGCACGACGACGGCACCGCGGACGGGGCGCCGGTCGGATCAGACCCCGCCGCGGCTCCGAAGGAGCGGAGTCCGTGGCATGGATCCGATGCTACTGCACCGGATCGGCGGCGAGCGCCTCGCGGACGAGATCGTAGAGCCGCTCCGTGCCGTCGAGGGCTCCGGCCGAGCGGGCGCGATCCGCCATCCCGGCGAGCCTCGCCTCGTCGCCGAGCAGCGGGATCAGCACCGAGCCGACCCAGCCGGGCGTGAGCTCGGCGTCGCTCACGAGCAGCGCCCCGCCGGCGGCCACCACGCCCGCGGCGTTGAGCCGCTGCTCCCCGTTGCCGTGCCCGTAGGGCACGAGCACGGCGGGGATGCCGAGCCCCGAGAGTTCGCTCACGGTGGTCGATCCGGCCCGCGAGACGGCGAGGTCGCAGGCGGTGAAGGCGAGGTCCATGCGGTCGCAGTACGGGATCACCGCGTAGCCCGGCACGCCGGGATCCTCGAGCTCGGTGAGCCCGCCCCAGACGTGCAGCACCTGCGCGCCGGAGGCGACGATCTCGGCGGCCGAGCCGGAGATGCCGCGGTTGATCGCGCGGGCGCCGAGCGAGCCCCCCGTGACGAGCAGGGTGCGCCGCTCGGGGTCGAGCCCGAAGTGCTCGCGCGCGGCGGCGCGGCGCTCGGGGCCGCGGGCCCCCGGAGCGCCGAGCCCCGTGATCTCCGGCCGCAGCGGCATGCCGGTCGTGCGGGCGCCGCGGATCGGCGTGCCCGCGAAGGTGACCGCGACGTAGGGGGTGCCGCGCGCGCCCAGCCGGTTGGCGAGGCCGGGCCGCGCGTTCGCCTCGTGGATCACGTACGGCACGCCCTCCCGCGCCGCGGCCCGGTAGGCGGGCGCCGAGGCGTAGCCGCCGAAGCCCACCACGACCTCGACGCCGCGCGCGCGGATGAGCCCCCGCACCTCGCGGATCGCACGCCGGTAGCGGGAGGGGAACCTCAGCGCGTACGCGCTCGGCCGGCGCGGGAAGGGCAGCCGCTCGATGGTCTGCAGCTCGTAGCCGCGCTCGGGCACGAGCCGCGCCTCGAGGCCCTCCCTCGTGCCGAGCACCACGATCTCGGCGTCGGGCTCGCGCGCCGCGATGAGGTCGGCGAGCGCGAGCAGCGGGTTCACATGGCCGGCGGTGCCCCCGCCGGCCAGCAGGTACACGGTCATCGCGCCGCCCCGAGCTCGGCGTGATGGGCGGCGCCGTCGCGCGCGATGGAGATCACGACGCCCATCGCGAGGAGGCACGCCACGAGCGCGGTGCCGCCCGAACTGATCAGCGGCAGCGGCACCCCGAGCACGGGGAAGACGCCGATCACGACGCCGATGTTGATGAACGCCTGCCCCACGATCCACACCATGATGCCGCCGATGACGGCCCGGCCGAAGCGGTCGCGCGCGCGGGAGATCGCGCGCAGCATGACGAGCGTGAGCACCACGAAGAGGGCGATCACGAGCAGGGCGCCGACGAGGCCCAGCTCCTCGCCGATGATGGCGAAGATGTAGTCGTTGTCGGCGGCCGGCAGCCACGACCACTTCGCCTTCGAGCCGCCGAGGCCCACGCCGAAGAGCCCGCCGCCCGCGAGGGCCCACAGGCCGTGCAGGGGCTGCCAGCCGAGTCCGCTGTAGTCCTCGTTGCCCGCGGCGTGCCCGAGCAGCCGGTTCATGCGGTTCGGGCTCGACAGCACGAAGAAGACCGCGGCGATGCCCGCCCCGAGCAGCACGAGGCCGAGGCTCTTCCAGCTCACCCCGCCGAAGAACATGGCGCCGATCACGGTCGCCCCCATGACGAGGGTGGTGCCGAGGTCGTTGCCGAGCAGCACGAGCCCGAGCGCGAGGATCGAGCCGGGCAGCACGACGGGGATGAGCTCGTGCCGCATCCGCCCGAGCAGCGGCTCCTTCGCGAGCAGCACCGCCCCGATCCACACCACGAGGGCGAGCTTCAGCACCTCCGAGGGCTGCGCGCCGAGACCGCCGATCTGGATCCAGTTGCGGTTGCCGTAGACCTCGACGCCCAGGGGCGTGAACACGAGCAGCTGCAGCAGGATGCCGAGGCCGAAGAGCGCCCAGGCCCACTTCTTCCAGAAGCGGATCGGCATCGCCGCGGCGATGAGCATGAGCGGGATCCCGATGATCGCGAAAGCGAACTGGCGCCAGAAGCCGCCGAAGAAGCCCTGCTCGGCGAGATAGGAGCTGATCGAGGAGGCGGAGAGCACCATGATGAGGCCGATGCCCACGAGCAGGAAGGTGATCGCGTAGAGCAGGACCACGGTCGGATCCGACGCGGAGGCGAACTGCCCGCCCAGGCGGATCCGCGCGCGCCCCGAGGCGCCGGCCCCGCTGCCGTCGTCGGCTCCGGAATCAGCCGCGCCCCTCCCCGGCCGGTGCGTGGTGGTCACCCGCATCACCCCCGCCGAGCGCTCGCACCGCCGCCTGGAAGCGACGACCGCGATCCGCGTAGTCTCTGAACTGGTCCATCGATGCCGCGGCGGGCGAGAGCAGCACGGTGTCCCCCGCTCGCGCGAGCGACACCGCCGCCGCAACCGCGCCGGTCATCGTGTCATCAGTCTCCCCCGGCTCGACCTCGATCACCGGCACCCCGGGCGCGTGTTGCCGAAGTGCCTCGAGCACCTCTGCGCGCAGGGCGCCGATGACCACGGCGCCGCGCAGGCGTCCCGCGTGCTCGGCGACGAGGCCCGCGATGTCGACGCCCTTCAGGAGGCCGCCGACGATCCACACGACCCGCTCCATCGCCCGGAGCGAGGCGTCCGCGGCGTGGGCGTTCGTGGCCTTCGAGTCGTCGATCCACTGCACCCCGGGCACGGCGGGCGACTCGCCGAGGCGCTGCGCGCGGTGCGGATCGAGGCGGAAGCTCAGGATCGCCCCGGCCACCTCCGCCGGCTCGACGCCGCGCGAGCGGGCGAGGGCCGCGGCGGCCAGGATGTTCTGCACGAGGTGGGGGGCGTCGAGCCCGACGTCGCGCAGCTCGTCGAGGGTGACGAGCTCGTAGGCCTCGCTGCGGCGCGCGGCGTGGAAGCCGCGGTCGACGAGGATGCCCTCGACCAGGCCGAAGCCGCTCGGCGGCGGCGTGTCGAGCCCGAAGCCGATGGCGCGGGCGCCCTCGACCACCTCGGCCTGCTCGACGAGCCGCTCCGTGCGCTCGTCCGCACGGTTGTAGACGCAGGCCACCTGGGTGTTCTCGTAGACCCGGCCCTTCGCCTCGACGTAGGCCTCGGCCGAGCCGTGCCAGTCGAGGTGGTCGTCGGCGATGTTCAGGCAGACGCTCGCGTAGGGCGAGAGCGGGCTTCCCGAGGGGCCCGAGCCGAGACGGTGCAGCTGGAAGCTCGAGAGCTCGACGACGAGCGCGTCGTAGCCCACCGGGTCGCGCAGGGCGTCGAGGATCGGCACGCCGATGTTGCCCACCGGGGCCGCGCGCAGGCCGCCCGCCAGGAGCATGTGCGCGGTGAGCTGGGTCGTCGTCGTCTTGCCGTTGGTCCCCGTGATGCAGATCCAGTCGGCGACGCGGTCGGTCTTGTCGCGCAGCCGCCAGCCGAGCTCGATGTCGCCCCAGACCACGATGCCCCGCCCCTCGGCCCACGCGGTCAGCGGGTGATCCGGGCGGTATCCCGGCGAGACGATCACGAGGTCGGGATCGAAGGCCTGCAGATCGGCCAGCTGCTCCGCATCGCCGTCGAGGCACGCGCGCTCGGCGCCGATCACGTCGAGCAGGCGCTCGCGATCCGCATCCGGCGCGCCGTAGATCACCCGCACCCGCGCCCCGAGCTCGGCGAGCGTGTCGGCGACCGAGAAGCCGGTGACCCCGAGCCCGAGCACCGCGGCGCGCAGTCCCGACCAGTCGTCGTGCCAGCTCGAGAGCCGCAGCACCCGTTCCCTCGTGTCAGTCATCGCACTTCTCCACCGTTCCGTTCGGACCTACTGCCGCAGCAGCCACTCGCCGTAGAACGCGCCGACGCCCGTCACGACGAAGAGTCCCGCGATGATCCAGAACCGCACGACGATCGTCACCTCCTGCCACCCCTTGAGCTCGAAGTGGTGGTGGATCGGGGTCATGAGGAAGATGCGCTTGCCCTTGGTCGCCTTGAAGTAGGCGCGCTGCAGGATCACCGAGCCCGTCTCGATGATGAAGAGGCCGCCGATCAGGAGCAGCAGCAGCTCGGTCTGGGTGAGGATCGCGAGGGCGGCGATCGCGCCGCCGATGCCCATCGATCCGGTGTCGCCCATGAACACCTGCGCCGGGTTGGTGTTCCACCACAGGAACCCGGCGAGGCCCCCGGCGAAGGCCGCGGAGACGACGGCGAGGTCCATGGGGTCGCGCACCAGATAGCATCCGGGCTCGTACGCGGTGGTGAGGCAGTTCTGCGACGACTGCCAGAAGCCGATGATGAGGTAGGCGCCGAACGCGAGGATCGCCGCGCCCGCGGCGAGGCCGTCGAGGCCGTCCGTGACGTTCACCGAGTTGGTCGTGGCGGTGGTGATCACGACGATCCAGATCACGAGCAGCACGATGCCGAGGACCGGGCCGAGCACCATGAAGTCGAAGGGGAGATCGCGGAACACCGAGACGCGGGTGGAGACGGGGGTGATCCCCGCGTCGTTCGCGAAGTTCAAGCCGAGCAGCGCGAAGGCCACCGCGATGAGCACCTGGCCCGCGATCTTCACCCAGCCGTTGACGCCCGCGGAGTTCTGCCGGCGGGTTTTCATGAAATCGTCGAGGAAGCCGATGAAGCCGGCGCCGAGCGCCATCAGGATCACGAGCAGCGACGACGGACTCGGCGTCTCGCCGATGCTGAACTTCGCGAGGAAGTACGAGATGACCGCACCGGAGAGGAAGATGAGGCCGCCCATGGTCGGGGTGCCCCGCTTGAACTCGTGGTCGTGGTTCTCGGGCGTGTCGACGCGGATGGGCTGCCCCCAGCGCAGCCGCCTGAAGCCCTTCACGAACAGCGGGGTGAGCAGCAGCGAGTAGAGCAGCGAGAAGCCGCCGGCCACGAGCAGCGCGATCATGCGTAGGCCTCCCCCAGTCGGTCGCCGAGTCCCTGCAGGCCCGCGGCGTTCGACGATTTCACGAGCACGGTGTCCCCGGGCTCGAGCGTCGCGAGCAGGTAGTCGTAGGCCTCGTCCTGGCTCTCGAAGAAGACGCTCTCGCCGTCGCTCCAGGCGCCCTCGTTGACGGCGCTGATGTGCATGCGCCGCGCTCCCCTGCCCACGACCACGAGCTGCGAGAGGCGCAGCCGCACCGCCAGGAGGCCGATGCGGTCGTGCTCCTCGCCGGCGAAGTCGCCGAGCTCGCTCATCTCGCCGAGCACGGCGATCGTGCGCCCCTCGGGCTTGCGGATCTGCGCCAGCGTCTTCAGCGCCGCCTGCATGGAGTCGGGGCTGGCGTTGTAGGCGTCGTTGACGATCGTGATGCCGTCGCGGCCGCCGAGCAGCTGCATGCGGCCGGGGCCCGCGAGGGTCGTCGCCTCGAGGCTCGCCACGATCTCCGCGGGCGCGAGCCCGAGCTCGAGCCCGACCGCGGCGGCGGCGAGCGCGTTCGCGACGTGGTGCTCGCCGAGCACGGGGAAGCGCACCGGCAGCGACTCCCCCGCGGCGTGCAGCGTGAAGCGCGTGCCCTCCGCCGAGGCCTCGATGCCGCTCGCCCGCACCTCGGCCTCCGGGTGCTGCCCGAACCACCGCACGCGCGCCGCGGTCAGCTCCGCCATCCGCGCCACGCGGGGATCGTCGCGGTTCAGCACCGCGACGGCGTCCGCGGAGAGGTCCCGCACCATCTCGGCCTTCGTGCGCTCCGTCGTCTCGATGCCGCCGAACTCGCCGGCGTGCGCCATGCCCACCGAGAGCACGACGCCGATGCGAGGCGGGGCCATCGCGACGAGCCGGGCGATCTCACCCTCCGCGCTCGCCCCCATCTCCGCGACGAGGGTGCGGGTGCCCGCGTCGACGCGCAGCATGGTGAGCGGCCCGCCCACCTCGTTGTTGAACGACTTCGCGCTCGCCACGGTCGGGCCGAGGCGCTCGGCCATGGCGGCGACGAGGTTCTTCGTCGTGGTCTTCCCGTTCGAGCCGGTGATCCCGACGATCGTGAGGCCGCCCGCCGCGTTCACCCGGCGCACGACCTCGCGGGCGAGCTCCCCGAGCGCGATCGTAGCGTCCGCCACGACGACCTGGGGCACCGGCGCGTCGAGCTCGAGATCGAGCTCGCGCTCCACGACGAGCAGCGCCGCGCCGCGCTCCGCCGCCTGCCCCGCGAAGAGGTGGCCGTCGGTCTCCTCGCCCCGCCGCG
Source organism: Candidatus Leucobacter sulfamidivorax (assembly GCA_016771945.1). Classification (GTDB taxonomy): domain Bacteria; phylum Actinomycetota; class Actinomycetes; order Actinomycetales; family Microbacteriaceae; genus Leucobacter; species Leucobacter sulfamidivorax. The sequence goes on along the minus strand of QZLF01000004.1, from coordinate 33,737 downwards.
CGAAGAAGATCTGCCCGGGGGCGATCTCGCGCGAGTCGGTCTGGGCGTCGCCCGACACGACCGCGCCCGGATCGCCGCCGACGAGCCGTCCGCCCGTCGCCGCCGCGATCTCCGCCAGGGTGAGTGCGATCACAGCAATCCCGCCTCGCGGAGCGCTCCGCGTACCTCGTCACGCGCCGAGTACGGCAGCTGCTGCCCGGCGACCTCCTGGTAGTCCTCGTGCCCGGGACCGGCATACAGGATAACGTCGTCGGGGCCGGCGAGGGAAATGGCGAGGCGCACCGCTCGCCGCGGATCCGCCTCCTCGAGCACCTCCGCCCGCCCGGCCGCGCGGGCGCCCTCGATCAGCCGCGCCCGGATGGCCGCCGGGTCCTCGGTGCGCGGGTGGTAGTCGCAGACGATCACGACGTCGCTGCCGGCCCCCGCGATGCGGCCCATCTCGAAGCGCTTCGTCGTGTCGCGATCGCCGTCGGCGCCGAAGAGGAAGATGACGCGGCCGTCGGCGACCTCGGCCAGCGCGTCGACCATCGCCGCGAAGGCGCCCGGCGTGTGCCCGTAGTCGACGTAGAAGCGGGGGCCCGCGCCCGGGGCGTGCATCGGCTCGAGCCGGCCCGGGATGCGGACCGGGATGAGCCCGCGGTCCAGTCCCGCCGCGACGCGGTCGAGGTCGAGGCCCGCCTCGTGCAGCATGATGAGCGCGAGCGCCGCGTTCTCGGCCATGAAGCGGCCGAGCACCGGCACGCGGCCCCTGAAGCGGGCCCCGCCCGGCCCCTGCAGCGCGAAGGAGACGGCATCGAGGTCCTGCGCGGTCACGGCGAGGTGCCAGTCGGCCTCCGCGCCGTACTCGGTCGACAGCGTCGTCACCGGGATGCGCGACTCCCGCGCCACGCGGCGGCCCTCCGCCGAGTCGACGACGACCACCCCGCGCTCGGCGTGCTCCGGCGAGAAGAGCGCGAGCTTCGCCGCGAAGTAGCTCTCCATGTCGCCGAAGTCGTCGAGGTGATCCTGCGAGAAGTTGTTGAAGGCGACCACGTCGAAGCGCACCCCGTCGATGCGGTGGCGCACCACCGCGTGGGCGGAGACCTCGAGCGCGATGCCCTCGACGCCCTCCTCGCGCATGAGCGCCAGCAGGGCGTGCAGCTCGGGGGCCTCGGGGCTCGTGAGCGAGCTCGCGAGCGCGGTGCCGCCGACGCGACGCTCCGCGGTGCTGCTGATCCCGGTGCGCATCCCCGCGGCCTCGAGCAGCGCGGCGAGCAGGTAGACGACGCTCGTCTTGCCGTTCGTCCCGGTCACCCCGAAGACGAGGGCCTCCTGCTGCTCGGCGCCATCGGCCCCCGTGCCGTAGACCGCCGCGGCGACGCGGCCGGCGATGCCCCGCGGATCCTCCGCCGAGACCAGCACGGGCAGGCCGGTGCCCCGCGCGAGCCCGGCGCCGGCCTCGTCGGTCAGCACCGCCGCCGCGCCGCGCTCCGCCGCGACGGCGGCGAATTCGGCCCCGTGGCGCCGCGAGCCCGGCAGCGCCAGGTAGAGGTCGCCCGGCCGCACGTCGCGCGAGTCGAGGGTGACCCCCGTGAGGGGGGTGTCGCGATCCGCCCCCTCGGACAGCGGGAGTCCGAAGCCGTCGGCGATCGAGCCCAGGGGAACGGGGAGCGGGCGCCGCGGGCGCAGGCTCATTCCGCCGTCGGTGTTCGTCACCTTACGATCCTAATGCTCAGAAGGTGTCGGAGAGGGGCTCGAAGGACCCCGTCGAGGGCGGGATGTGGAAGGTGCGGATCGTCGCCTCGGCGGCGTCGTGGAAGGCCGTGACCGCGGCCATGGCCCCGGCCTCGCCCGAGGCCGGGTAGGCGATCGAGACCGCGATGACGTAGCGCGGGGCGTCCGCGGGGAAGATGCCGACGAAGCTGTGCACGTAGTCGGCACGGTAGCCGCCCTGGCCGTCCGCCTGCTCGGCCGTACCGGTCTTGCCCGCGATGCGGTAGCCGGGGATGCTCACGAAGTCGTTCACCCAGCTCTTCTGCACGACCGTCTCGAGCACCTGCATCATGGTGCCCGCCGTCTGCGGGCTGACCGCCTGCACCGGGTCGCCGTGGTCGGGCTCGGTCACCGTCCCGTCCTCGGCCGTGCAGCTCTCGACGACGCTCGGCGGCACGCGCAGCCCGCCGTTGGCGATGGTCTGGTAGACGCCCGCCGTCTGCACGATGGTCGACGAGACGCCCTGTCCGAACATCGTGTTGTAGCTCGTCTGGCGGTCCCACTGCTCGGGCGGATAGAGCAGGCCCGAGTCCTCGAGCGGCATGCCCGCCGCGGTGGACTCGCCGATGCCGAAGGCGCGCAGGTAATCGTAGCGGGTATGCTCGCCGAGCTGGCTGCCGAGCATCGAGATGCCGACGTTCGACGAGTTCACCATGATGCCGGTGAGGGTCCAGGGCATGGGCTCGTGCTGGAAGGAGTCCTTGAAGCCCACCGACGGCTCGGGCTCCCAGGTCCACGGCGTGAGGTTCGGCGTCGACGGCTGGGCGACGCCCTGGTCGATGAGCGCCGCGGCGGTGATGGTCTTGAAGGTCGAGCCCGGCTCGTAGGGATCGACGAAGGATCGCGCCTCGCGCTTCGACGGGTCCGAGGCGTCGACGTCGTTCGGGTCGACCGAGCCGTCCTCGGCCACCGCCACCAGCTCGCCCGTCTGCGAGTCCATGATCACGATCCGGCCCCATTCGGAGCCGGCCTCCGCGACCTTCTGGTTGATGGTCTGCTGGGCCTCGTACTGCAGGTCGAGGTCGATCGTGAGCGTCGCCGTCCCGCCGTTCACCGCCTGCTGGTTGACCACCGCGCTGCCGGGCAGCGGCACCCCGTCGGCGCCGCGCTCGTAGCTCTCCTCGCCGTTCACGCCGGTGAGGCACTCGTTCTGGGACAGCTCGACGCCCGCCTGCGGCTCGGAGTCGGCTCCCGCGAAGCCGATCAGGTTGCCGGCGACGGCGCCGTTCGGGTAGACGCGGGCGTGGTTGGAGTCGAAGGTCAGCCAGGGGATCTGCAGCGCCTTCAGCTTGTTCAGCGTCGTGAGATCGACCGAGCGCTTCACATAGGCGAAGTCGGACTTCGGGTTCTCGGCGAGCGCGCCGTCCACGATCTCGGCGATCTCCTCGGCGGTCTGCCCGGTGATGGCGCCGATCTCGGCGAAGGCCTCCTCGGCGGTCACCTGCGTGGTGCCGACGCCGCCCTCGTCGAGGCGCCAGAACTTGCCCCCGCCCAGACGCGCGTTCTTCGGCGAGAGCTGCACGTCGTAGCGCTCGTCGGTGGTCGCGAGGATGCGGCCCTCGCGGTCCACGATGTCCCCGCGGAGGCTCGGGATCACGATCGGCACCGCGCGCTTGCCGGAGGCGTCGTCGTTCAGCGCCGCCGCCGAGACCAGCTGCAGGTCGACGAGCCGGACGCCGAAGACGACCGCGCCGACGAGCACGATCGCGATGGCGAGCAGACGCCGGCCGGCGCGTCCTCGCGTTCTGCGCATCGTTCCTCCTCGGCGCACCCCGGCCGTGGCCTAGTGCGTGTCCGGTGCCGGCAGCTTGCCCTCCCACGCTACCGGCGCGGTGCCCGCGACGGCCGTAGCCTCCTCGGCCTGTCCCGAGGAGTCGCGCGAGACCATCAGGCCGTCGGTGTCGACCACCGGCAGGTTCTCGAGGGTGGAGTTCGGCACGAGGTTGCCCGCGACGGCGCTCGTGCGGGAGGCGAGGTCCCCGAGCACCGCGCTGTCGCTCAGCCGCAGCGTGGCGGGCGTGGCGTTCTGCACCATGCCGAGGGCCGCCGCGTTCTCGGCAAGGTTCTGCGGCGAGGCCAGCTTGTCGAGGTGCTGCGAGAGCACCCGTTCGACCCGCATCAGGTCGCGCTGCTCGACCTCGAGGGCGCGTGACTCGTAGGCGCCGCGGGAGACCACGATGCTGAGACCGAGCTGGGTCGCGAGGATCGCGAGCACGATGCCCACCGCGGTGAGCGAGCCCGCGAGCGCGCTCGGCCGGCGCCGGCGGCGCGGCGCAGGAGCCGCCTCGACGGGTACGAGGTGCGGGGTCTCGGCGGGGATCTCCGCCGTGTCCGGCGCGCCGAGCAGCCGGCGGGCGTCGAGGATGGCGCGGTCCAGGGGCACCGTGTTGTTGCCGCTCATGCCGCATCCCTCACTCGTTCGGCGGCTCGCAGGCGTGCGGGCACGGCTCGGGGGTTCCGCTCCCGCTCCGCCTCGTCGGCGAGCTCGGCGCCGCGGGTGAGGAGCTTGAATTCGGGGCGGTGCTCGGGCAGCTCGACCGGGAGCCCCGCGGGGGCGGTGCTGCGGGAGCGCGCCTGCAGCTCGCGCTTCACGAACCGGTCCTCGAGCGACTGGTAGCTCATGACGACGATCCGCCCGCCGACGTTCAGCAGCCCGAGGGCGGCGGGGATCGCGCGCTCGAGGGCGGCGAGCTCGCCGTTGACCTCGACGCGGAGCGCCTGGAAGACGCGCTTGGCCGGGTGGCGCTTGCCGCTCACGGCCGCCGGGGTCGCCCGCTGCAGGATGTCGACGAGGCGGCCGCTGCGCTCGATCGGCGCCTCGGCCCGCGCCTCGACGATCGCGCGGGCGTAGCGCCCCGCGAGCGGCTCCTCGCCGTAGCGCTCGAAGATGGCGCGCAGGCGCCCCTCGGGCGCCGTGCCGAGGATGTCGGCCGCGGTCACGCCCGCGGTCTGGTCCATGCGCATGTCGAGCGGGGCGTCCTGCGCGTAGGCGAATCCGCGCTCGGCCTCGTCGAGCTGCAGCGAGCTCACGCCGAGGTCGAAGAGCACGCCGTCGATGCGCTCGAAACCGGCGCCGCGCACCGCCTCGGCGATGCCGTCGTAGACGGTGTGGACGCGGATCGCGCGAGCGCCGAACGGGGCGAGCCTGCGCCCCGCGAGCTCGAGCGCCTCGGTGTCGCGGTCGAGTCCGATGACGGTGAGCTCCGGGTGCGCCTCGAGCAGGGCGGCCGTGTGCCCGCCCATGCCGAGCGTCGCGTCGACCACCACCGCGCCGGGCCGCGAGGCCGCAGGGGCGAGCAGCTCGAGGCAGCGGGCGAGCATCACCGGGGTGTGCAGGGCGGCGGGGTCGGCGCCGGGGTGGACATCTGGTGTGGCGATCATGGCGTACGGGCCGGGATCGGTGCTCCTGGTTCCCCGTCAGCCCACCTGCCGCCGGGGAAGTTGCGTCAGGGTGGTAGACGAGAAACCACGAGCACCGTCAGAACATGCCCGGGATCACCTCCTCCTCGATGTCCGCGAAGGCGCTCTCCTGCTCCTCCAGGTACCGCTGCCAGGCCTGGGCGTCCCAGATCTCCGCGCGGCTGCCCGCGCCGATCACCGCGAGGTCGCGGTCGAGGCCGGCGTAGTCGCGCAGCGTGGGCGGCACGGTGACGCGGCCCTGCTTGTCGGGGGTCTCGTCGTGGGCCCCGGAGAGGAAGACGCGGAGGTAGTCGCGGCCCTGCTTCGAGGTGATGGGCGCCTCGCGCAGCCGCTCGTGCATGCGCGCGAACTCGGCGCCGCTGAAGACGTAGAGGCACCGCTCCTGGCCGCGGGTGATGACGAGGCCCTCCGCCAGCTCCTCGCGGAACTTGGAGGGGAGGATCAGCCGGCCCTTCTCGTCGAGCTTGGGGGTGAAGGTACCGAGGAACATCGGCTCTCCCTCCCGTTGCGATCGACCGGATTCCCCCACCCTACTCCACTTTGCTCCACTTCACCCACTTTTCCTCCACTTTTTGCCCATTCCCCTCCCCTGAGCCCCAAACCGCTGGGGCAGGCCTCTCGAAAGCATGCGCAGGGGGTGAGAGGAGGCGCGGGGAAGCCCGCCCCGGCGGTGCTGTCACCCCCGTTACTTTGTTCGTAGCTCCTGATCCGCGAGGATGAGGGGCAAGGCAGCCAGCCGGGTCCGGCATGATTGTTGCCCCCTGTCGCAGGAATGATCTGGGGGGTGTTGTCACCGGGCCTGGTCTGGCGGTGAGTGATCGCTGATAGGGGCAAGACCACAGCCGCGCATACCGGGGCAGGGTCGTTCGTAACGTGGATGCCGACGCCCACCGCCACCTGACTGCCGAACACCACGAGCAGGACGGAGGAACCACCTTTGGTCAGCAGTATCAAACACTACGACGACGTCGCGGTCTTCATCGGCCTCGATGTCGGCAAGAGCGAGCATCACGCGGTCGCGCTCACCCGTGACGGAAAGAAGCTCTACGACAAGCCACTCCCGAACACCGAAGCCAAGATCGTATCGGTGCTGGATCAACTCGCTGAGCACGGCCCCGCCCTGCTGGTCGTCGATCAGCCCGCCACGATCGGCGCACTCCCGGTCGCCGTCGCCCAGGCTGCAGACGTGCTCGTGGGATACCTGCCCGGTCTCACGATGCGCCGAGTTGCTGATCTTCACCCGGGTGAGGCGAAGACCGACGCCAGGGACGCATTTATCATCGCGGAGACCGCCCGCACCATGCCTGCAACATTACGATCGATCAAGGTGGCCGATGAGCAACTCGCGGAACTCTCGATGCTCTGCGGCTTCGATGACGATCTCGCCGCGCAGATCACCCAGGTCTCTAACCGGGTGCGAGGCCTGCTCACGCAGATCCACCCCACTTTGGAGCGGGTACTCGGGCCGCGTCTGGATCACCCCGCGATCCTCGATCTGCTCGAACGCTACCCTTCGCCGACCGAGCTGCAACGAGCCGGGCAGAAGCGCGTGGCTGCCCGGCTGCTGAAGCGCGCCCCGCGCAAGGGCGGAGTGTGGGCGCAAGAGATTTTCGATGCCCTCGATCAGCAGACCGTAACCGTGGTCGGTACAAATGCGGCCGGGATCGTGCTCCCGCGCCTCGCGAAGCAGCTCACCGAACTGAGGAAACAGCGCGATGAGATCGCGGCTGAGGTCGAACGTCTCGTTGAGGCGCACCCTCTTCACCCGGTCCTGACGAGCATGCCGGGAGTCGGCGTCAGGACCGCCGCCAGACTCCTCACTGAGATTGTTGGGAAACACTTCCCAACCGCAGGACACCTCGCCGCCTACGCTGGTCTTGCGCCTGTCACGAGGCGCTCAGGCACCTCGATCCGAGGCGAGTCACCGTCCCGGCGCGGGAACAAGGTCTTGAAGCGGGCGATGTTTCTCTCCGCGTTCGCAGCGCTCCGGGATCCCGAATCCCGCGCCTATTACGACCGCAAAATCAGCCAAGGCAAACGTCATAACCAAGCCCTCATCGCGCTCGCCCGCCGTCGCTGCGACGTGCTCTATGCCATGCTCCGCACCGGCAGTCTCTACCAGCCCCGAACCTGGTCAGACACCGCTCTCGCGGCTTGACAAAAGTTATAGGGGCACCCCCCAGGGGTGCTCTCGCCGAAACAAGGGAGGCGGAGGGAGCGCAGACGAAGGGAGCGCAGACGAATAGAACCCCGAGGCCGAAGCCTCGGGGTTCTATTGGTTCAGGAAGGGGCGGGCTAGCGCTCGCCCTCCATGCGCTCGTCCCAGCGACGGCTCATGCGGTCGCCGAAGCTCTCCTGCGGGTGCGTCCCGCGGCCCCGGTCGCCGCGCGACGAGGCGGCGCCGGCATCGACCGCGTCACCGCCCCTGCGGGTGAAGGCGAGCAGCGCCCCGCCCAGCATGATCGCGAAGCCGATGAGACCCAGCCACAGCTGCTGCGCGGCGACGCCGCCGATGAGCACGCCCAGGCCGACGACGCCCAGGACGATCCCCAGCACGACGGAGCGCAGATTCAGCCGCTTCCGCGACCCCGAGGGGGTCTGCATCACGTCGGCCTCGCTCTGGTAGAGTCGCCGCTCCATCTCGTCGAGCAGTTGCTGCTCGCGTTCCGACAGTCCCATGTGACCGCCCCCGCCTTCTGTACTTCCCTCAAGTCTACGCTTCGCCTACCCGGCTAGGCTAGCCGCGTGGACGAAACGAAGCGACTCGCAGGGCTTATTCAGGAGCGCATCGGCGACGCGCTCGCGGCGCACCGCGACGAGCTCGAGCCGCTCGGCCCCGACGCCGCGCCCCTGCTCGACGAGGCCGAGGCCTACCTCTCGGGCGGCAAGCGCCTGCGCGCGGGCTTCGCGGTGCTCGGCTACCGCTCGGTCCGCCCGCTCGACCTGCACGGCGAGCCCCGGGGCGAGCTCTCCGCGGTGCTCGACGCCGCGTGCGCCCTCGAGCTCTTCCACGCGGCGGCGCTGATCCACGACGACGTCATCGACCGCAGCGACACCCGGCGCGGCCGGCCCGCGGCCCACCGCCACTTCGCCGCGCTGCACCGCGACACGGGGCTGCGCGGAGCCTCCGCCCACTTCGGGCTCTCCGCCGCCATCCTCCTGGGCGATCTGCTGCAGTCGTGGGCGGACGAGCTGATGCAGCGCGCCTGCGATGCGGTGGATCGCGCGACCGCCGGCCGCGACGCCGCGAGCCGGGCGCGCGATCATTTCAACCGCATGCGCAGCGAGGTCGCGGTCGGCCAGTACCTCGACGTGCTCGAGGAGCAGCAGCCCGGCTTCGCCCCCGAGAGCGAGCAGCTCGAGCGCTCCACGCGCGTGCTCGTCTACAAGTCGGCCAAGTACAGCGTCGAGGCCCCCCTGCTCATCGGCGCGGCCCTCGCCGGCGCCGACGGCGAGCAGGAGGGCGCGCTCTCGGCGTTCGGGCTGCCCGTCGGCGTCGCCTTCCAGCTGCGCGACGACCTGCTCGGGGTCCTCGGCGACGCCGCGGTGACCGGCAAGCCGAGCGGCGACGACCTGCGGGAGGGCAAGCGCACGGTGCTCGTCACGCTCGCCCGCGAGGGGCTGCCGCCCACCCAGCGCCGCCTCTTCGACGAGATGCTCGGCGACCGCGAGCTCGACGGCGAGCAGATCGAGATGATGCAGCGCACGATCCGGGACAGCGGCGCGGTACGGCGCGTGGAGCAGATGATCGCGCGCAACGTGGATCGCGCCTCGGCCGCGCTCGACTTCGCACCGCTGCGCGCCGATGCCCGCGAGCGGCTGGTCGCCCTCGCCGACCGGGCGGTGCGCCGGGTGGCGTGATCCGCACCGGCGCGGACTGATCGGCGCGGTCTAGAAGGCGAGCCCCTGCGTCGCGCGGCGCACCGCGCTCTTGCGGCCGGCCACGAGCGCGTCGACCGGGCGCCCGCCCAGCTCCTCGTTCTCGGCGAGCAGCCAGGCCACGGCCTCCTCCTCGCTGAAGCCCGCGTCCAGCAGCGCGAGCAGGGTGCCTCGCAGGGAGTGGAGCGGTCCATCCTCCTGCACGAAGCCGACGGGGATGCGCAGCACGCCGTCGACGCGCACGCCCGCGAGGTGGTGGTCCTCGATGAGTCGGTGCAGCTTGCCGGGGCTGATCCCCCAGCGCTCGACGAGATCGGGAATGGTCAGGTACTCGATGTCAGGCGGGAAGTTCTCGGCCACGCTTCAACTCTAAGGCAGAGCGGGGCAGATCTCTAAGCGGAGCGGGGCGGATCGCGCGGCCCCGCCGTCGTTTGTCCGAGAACGGCGCGGTGCCGCCTGCGGGCTGTAGGAAGTCCATAGAATCAGCGCGTGACCTCTGCCCCCGCCGACCCGCTGATCGGGCACACGCTCGACGGGCGATACGTGATCCGCTCGCGCATCGCGCGCGGAGGGATGGCGATGGTGTACCTCGCGAACGATCTGCGGCTCGAGCGCCGCGTCGCGATCAAGGTCATGCACGGCCACCTCGTCGAGGATGAGAACTTCATTCGCCGCTTCGAGCAGGAGGCGCGCAGCGCCGCCCGGCTCGCCCACGCGAACGTGGTGGGGGTCTTCGACCAGGGCGTCGACGCGGGCCTGCCCTACCTCGTCATGGAGTACCTGCCGGGCATCACGCTGCGCGAGCTGCTGAAGCAGCAGCGCAGGCTCACCGCCGAGCAGGCCCTCGAGATCGGCGAGGCCGTGCTCGCGGGGCTCGCCGCCGCGCACGCGGCCGGCATCGTGCACCGCGACCTCAAGCCCGAGAACGTCCTGCTCGCCGACGACGGCCGCATCAAGATCGGCGACTTCGGCCTGGCGCGCGCGGTGAGCGCGAACACGACGACGGGCCAGGCGCTCCTGGGCACGATCGCCTACCTCTCCCCCGAGCTCGTCACCCGCGGCGTGGCCGACGCCCGCAGCGACATCTACGCCTTCGGCATCGTCATGTTCGAGATGCTCACGGGGCAGCAGCCGTTCAAGGGCGAGCAGGCGATGCAGATCGCCTACCAGCACGCGCACGGCGAGGTGCCGCGCCCCTCGACTCTCGTCCCCGAGATCGACCCCGAGCTCGACGAGCTCGTGCGCTGGATGACCTCGCGGGAGCCCGAGCTGCGCCCGGTCGACGGCGGCGAGGCGCTCGAGGCCCTGCGCCGCGCGCGCGGCGGCGCTCCGCTCGGATCCACCAGCGTGCTGCCGGTGACCGGCGTGATCGGCGCGGTGACGCCCGCCACCACCGTGCTGAGCGACGCGGATCGCAACGCCCTCGCGGGCGGCACCGCACCCGTACGGGCGGATCCGCCGCCCCCGCAGACCCCGGTCGGCCGGGTCCGCGGCGCCGCGGCGCGCCGCCGTCGCCGCGGACGCTGGATCGCCCTCGTCGCCGTCCTGCTCATCGCCGTCGCGGGCGGGGCCGGATGGTGGTGGGGCCAGGGGCCCGGCTCGCAGGTCGCGATCCCGGCGGTCGAGGGGCTCGATCCGGAGGCGGCGCAGACGCTGCTCGCCGGGCACGAGCTCACCGCCGTGCTCTTCGAGTGCTCGAGCGTCGACGTCGCGCAGGGGCTCGCCGTGCGCACCGAGCCCGGGGCCGGCAGCCTCGTGGACCGCGGCGCCGAGGTGCGCATGTGCGTCTCGACCGGGCCGGAGCTGCTGCCCGTCCCCACCCTCGTGGGCCTCGCCGAGGCGCAGGCGCGCGACGAGATCGAGGCGGCGGGCTTCGTCTTCGGCAGGGTCGTCGAGCGCCGCTTCGACGGCGGGACCGCCGGCACCGTGCTCCTCGCCGTCGACGAGAACGGCGAGGGACTCGGCGAGACCTTCCCCGAGCGCGCCACGATCGACCTGATCCTCTCCGCGGGCTCCATCCCCTCGGTCGAGGGGATGACCGTGCAGGCCGCGACGCAGGCGCTCGCGGCGGTCGACCTCACGGTCGACGCGACGCTCAGCGCCGACGAGCACCACGAGGAGGTGCCCGAGGGCGACGTGATCGGCGTCCTCCCGAACACCGATCCCGTGCGCGCCGGCGACACGGTGGGCCTGCGCCTCTCCCTCGGGCCCCAGCTCTACCCCGTGCCCGATGTGACGGGCATGAGCGTCCGCGAGGCGATCCAGACCATCGAGGCGGCGGGCTTCTCCGCCGAGGTGAGCGCGCTGCAGATCCTCTGGGACGCGGCCACCGTGACCCGCACCGAGCCCGGCGCGGGCAGCATGCTCGCCCACGGCAAGACCGTGGTGATCCGCTACCAGCTCTTCGGCTGACCGGGACGGAGCGCGATCCCGACGGATCGCCTCAGCGCCTGACCGGGATGGATCGCCCGTCTCAGCGACGCGAGTGCTTCTTGAGCTCCTCGGCCACCTGGAAGGCGAGTTCCAGCGACTGCATGTGGTTGAGCCGCGGGTCGCACAGCGACTCGTAGCGGGTCGCCAGCGCCTCCTCGTCGATGTTCTCGGAGCCGCCGAGGCACTCGGTGACGTCGTCGCCCGTGAGCTCGACGTGGATGCCGCCCGGCACCGTGCCCGCCTCGCGGTGCGCCTCGAAGAAGCCGAGCAGCTCGTCCATGACGTCGTCGAAGCGGCGCGTCTTGTACCCGGTCGCCGTCGTGATGCCGTTGCCGTGCATGGGGTCGGTGACCCACAGCGGCAGCGCGCCCGCGTCGCGCACGCCGGCGAGCAGCGGCGGCAGCGCCTCGCGGATCCGTCCCGCCCCCATCCGGGTGATGAAGGTCAGCCGGCCGGGCTCGCGCTCGGGGTCGAGCTTGTCGATGAGGCGCAGGGCGTCGTCGACGGTCGCGGTCGGGCCGAGCTTCACGCCGATGGGGTTGCGCAGCTTCGAGAGCAGCTCCACGTGCGCGCCGTCGAGGTCGCGCGTGCGCTCGCCGATCCAGAGGAAGTGGCCCGAGGTGCCGTAGGGCAGCCCGGTGCGCGAGTCGATGCGCACGAGCGGGCGCTCGTAGTCGAGCAGCAGCGCCTCGTGGCTGACGTAGAACTCGGTCTGCGTCAGCGCGGCGTCCTCGACGCCACAGGCCTCCATGAAGCGCAGCGCCCGGTCGATCTCGGCGGCGAGCGCCTCGTAGCGCTGGTTCGCGGGATTCGATACGAAGCCCTGGTTCCAGGCGTGCACCTGGCGCAGGTCGGCGAAGCCGCCCCGCGTGAAGGCGCGGATCAGGTTGAGCGTCGAGGCCGAGACGTGGTAGCCGCGCAGCAGCCGCGCAGGGTCGGCCGCGCGGGACTCGGGCGTGAAGTCGTAGCCGTTGACGAGGTCGCCCCGGTAGGCCGGCAGCGCGATGCCGTCGCGGGTCTCGGTGTCGCTCGAGCGCGGCTTCGCGAACTGGCCGGCCATGCGCCCCACCTTGATGACGGGCATCGAGGCGCCGTAGGTGAGCACGACGGCCATCTGCAGCAGCGTCTTCACCCGGTCGCGGATCTTGTCGGCGGTCGCCGCGGCGAAGGTCTCGGCGCAGTCGCCGCCCTGCAGCAGGAAGGCCTCGCCGCGCGCGGCCGCGGCCAGGTGCTCGCGCAGCTGATCCGCCTCGCCGGCGAAGACGAGCGGGGGCTGGGCGGCGAGCTCGGCCGAGGCCGCCTGCAGCGCGTCCGCGTCGCCCCAGACGGGCTGCTGCTTCGCCTCGAGCGCGCGATACGAGTCGAGCTCCAGCGCGTTCGGGTTGACGCTCCGGGCTGCCTGCTGACTCACTGCTCGCCTGCTCTCATCGGGGGAATGGGAAGTCGCGGCGGACCCGCAACCTTCCCATTCTATCGCCTGGCGGCCGCCGAGCCGGCGCGTACGCTCGAGGCGTAGACGTCCACGTACTCCTGCCCGCTCAGGCGCTGGATCTCGTACATGATCTCGTCGGTGACGCTGCGGAGCACGAAGCGGTCCGTGCTCATCCCCTCGAAGCGGGAGAAGTCGAGCGGCTTGCCCACGATGGTGCCGATGCGGCGGATCTTCGGCAGCTTCGCGCCGATGGGCATGGCCTTCTCGGTGTCGATCATGACCGCGGGGACGACGAGCGCCCCGGACTCGAGCACGAGGCGCGCGACGCCGGTGCGGCCGCGGTAGAGCCGGGCGTCGGGGCTGCGGGTCCCCTCGGGGTAGATCGCGAGCACGTCGCCGCGCTCCAGCACCGCGAGCCCGGTGTTCAGCGAGGCCTCGGAGGCCTTGCCCCCGGAGCGGTCGATCGGCAGCTGGCCGACCGAGAGCATGAAGTTCTTGACGAGCCAGCCCTTCAGCCCCTTCCCCGTGAAGTAGTCGCTCTTCGCCAGGAAGTAGACCCGGCGCTCGATCATGAGCGGCATGAAGAAGGAGTCGATCACCGAGAGGTGGTTGCCCACGATCACGACGGGCCCGGTGGCGGGTAGGTTCTCCGCCCCCTCCACCCAGGGCCGGTAGATGGTCTTCAGCAGGGGGCCCACGAAGATGTGCTTGAGTATCCAGTAGAACACCGACGGCCCCTTTCGGACGATGTCGACACGGAGCGACTGCACCAGACTAGTCAATTGTAGATTCCCCACCGGGATCGGAAGCGCCCCCGACGCCATGCAATAGGCTGGAATCGCGGCCTCCGGCGCCGCGATGTCGCCCTGGTACCGAAGGAGTTGCCGTGAATCTGACCGAGACGCCGATCATCATTCCACCAGCCCCCGAGGACAACATCACCGAGCTGCTCGAGCAGCGCGTCGCCGCGACGCCCGACCGGGTGATCTTCTCCACCCCCGCCGGCGAGGGGTGGACCGCCGTCACCGCCGCCGGGTTCCGTGACCGCGTCGCGGCGCTCGCCAAGGGCTTCGTCGCGGCCGGGGTGCAGCCGGGCGACCGCATCGCCTTCATGTGCAAGACGAGCTTCGAGTGGACCCTCGTCGACTTCGCGCTGCACTACGCCGGCGCGATCATGGTGCCCGTCTACGAGACCTCCTCCGCCGTGCAGATGCACTGGATCCTCGAGGACTCGGGGGCCCGCGGCATCATCACCGAGACCGCCGACCATGCGGGCCGCCTGGCCGAGATCCGTGACGAGGTGAAGAACATCGAGATCGCCTGGCGGCTCGACGAGGGCGCGATCGACGCCCTCGTCGCCTCGGGCGCCGAGGTGCCGGACGCCGAGATCGACCGCCGCCGCGGCCTCGCGAAGGCCGCCGACACGGCGACCCTCATCTACACCTCCGGTTCGACCGGCCGCCCGAAGGGGGTCGTGCTCACCCACGCCAACTTCGTCGACCTGTCGCGCAACGCGGCCGCGGCCCTCGGCGAGGTGGTGAACGAGGAGGGCGCCTCCACGCTGCTCTTCGTGACGCTCGCCCACGTCTACGCCCGCTTCATCTCGGTGCTCGCCGTGCACGCGGGGGTGCGCGTCGGCCACCAGCCCGACACCACGAAGCTGCTGCCGTCCCTCGGCAGCTTCCAGCCCACCTTCCTCCTCGCCGTGCCGAGGGTGTTCGAGAAGGTCTACAACTCGTCCGAGCAGAAGGCGGAGGCCGGCGGCAAGGGCAAGATCTTCCGCGCGGCGGCCGTGACCGCGGTGAAGCACAGCGAGCACGCCATGGCCGGCACCAAGGCCCCCTTCGGCGTGCGGCTGAAGTTCAAGGTCTTCGACAAGCTCGTCTACTCGAAGCTGCGCGAGGCCATGGGCGGCAACGTCAAGTACGCCGTGTCGGGATCCGCCCCGCTCAGCCACTTCCTGGGGCACTTCTACAACAGCCTCGGCATCAAGATCCTCGAGGGCTACGGGCTCACCGAGACCACCGCCCCCGTGTCGGTGAACCTGCCCGACAAGTACAAGATCGGCACCGTCGGGCCCGCGCTCCCGGGTCACACCATCCGCATCGCCGAGGACGGCGAGATCGAGGTCAAGGGCACCGCGGTGTTCAAGGAGTACTGGAAGAACCCGGAGGCGACCGCGGCGAGCTTCACCGCCGACGGCTTCTTCAAGACGGGCGACATCGGCACCCTCGACTCGGACGGCTACCTCTCGATCACCGGACGCAAGAAGGAGATCATCGTCACCGCCGGCGGCAAGAACGTCGCCCCGGCCGCGCTCGAGGACCCGATCCGCTCCTTCCCGCTGATCGGGCAGATCGTGGTCGTCGGCGACCAGAAGCCCTTCGTCGCCGCGCTCATCACCCTCGACGCCGAGATGCTGCCGACCTGGCTGAAGAACCAGGGCGAGAACCCGGATCTGACGCTCGAGGAGGCCGCGCTGAACCCGAAGGTCGTCGCCGAGGTGCAGCGCGCGGTCGACCACGGCAACAAGTACGTGTCGCGCGCGGAGTCGATCCGCAAGTGGGTGATCCTGCCCACCGAGTTCACGGAGGCCAGCGGCCACCTGACGCCGAAGATGAGCATCAAGCGGGACAACATCCTGCGCGACTTCTCGGGCGAGATCGCGGGGATGTACGGCGACAACCCGCAGACCGAGGCGGTCGCGACGCCGAAGTGAGCGAGCGGGAGGATCCGCGGATCCGCCTCAGAACCAGGCGGACTCGCGGATCCTCCGCATCGCCTCGCCGCGCGCCGCGCGGTCGAGGCGGTTGATGTAGAGCTTGCCGTCGAGGTGGTCGCACTCGTGCTGCAGCGCCTGCGCGAGGAGCCCCTCGCCCTCGATCACGATCTCGCGGCCGTCGAGGTCCATGCCCCGCACGGTCGCGCGCGGGTGGCGCATCACCTCGAACCACAGCTCGGGCACCGAGAGGCAGCCCTCGCCGGTGGGGACCGGATCCCCCTCGAGCGCGACGATCTCGGGGTTCAGCACGTAGCTCACCTCGCCGTCGATGTGCAGGCTGAAGGCGCGCTGCGTGTGCCCGATCTGCGTGGCCGCGAGCCCGGCGCGGCCGTCGAAGGCCACGGTGTCGCAGAGGTCGGCGACGAGGGCGCGGACGCCGTCGTCGATCCGCTCGATCGGCGTGCACACGGTGCGCAGCACCGGATCCCCGAAGAGGCGGATCTCACGGACGGCCACGGCTGCTCCCCCGCCTACTCTTCGACGACGAGCAGCAGGTCGCCGGCCTCCACCCCGCGGGCGCCGTCGAAGGCGACGCGGGCGACGCGGCCGGAGACGGGAGCGGTGATCCCCGCCTCCATCTTCATCGCCTCGATCGTCGCGACCACCTGGCCGGCCTCGACCTGATCGCCCGCCGAGACCTTCACGGTGACCGTGCCCGAGAAGGGCGCGGCGACGTGGCCGGGGTTGCCGCGATCCGCCTTCTCCGCGACGGCGGCGGTGACGGTGATGCGCTCGTCCTTGACGAAGACCGGGCGCAGCTGGCCGTTCACCCGCACCATGACGGTGCGCAGTCCCTTGTCGTCGGCCTCGCCGATCGCCTCGAGGCCCACGTAGAGGCGGACGCCCCGGTCGAGGTCGACCGCGTGCTCCGCGCCCGTCTCGAGGCCGTAGAGGTAGTCCCCGGTGTCGAGCACCGACAGGTCGCCGAACTTCTCGCGGGTGGCCGCGTACTGCGCCGTGGGGCCCGGGAAGAGCAGCCGGTTGAGCGTGGCGCGCCGCTCCTCGCTCGTGCCGTCGAGCAGGGCGGAGTCGGCGTCCGAGACGGGGGCCACCTCGATCGAGATCTCCCGGCCCGCCAGCACTCGCGAGCGGAAGGGCTCGGGCCAGCCGCCCGGGATCTCGCCGAGCTCGCCCGCGAGGAAGCCCACGACCGAGTCGGGCACGTCGTAGCGCTCGGGATTGGCCTCGAAGTCGGCCGGATCGGCGTCGACCGCGGCGAGGTGCAGGGCGAGATCGCCGACCACCTTCGACGACGGGGTCACCTTGGGGATGCGGCCCAGGATGCGGTCGGCGGCCGCGTACATGTTCTCGATCTTCTCGAAGTTGTCGGCGAGGCCCAGCGCGATCGCCTGCTGGCGCAGGTTCGACAGCTGGCCGCCGGGGATCTCGTGCGTGTACACGCGTCCCGTGGGCGAGGGCAGGCCCGACTCGAAGGGGCGGTAGGCCGCGCGCACGGCGTCCCAGTACGGCTCGAGCTCGTAGACCGCGTCGGCGTCGAGGCCCGTGTCCCGCTCGGTGTCGGCGAGCGCCGCGACGAGCGCGGAGAGCGAGGGCTGCGAGGTGGTGCCCGCCATCGGCGCGGAGGCCGCGTCGACCGCGTCGACGCCCGCCGCGGAGGCCGCGAGCAGCGTCGCGAGCTGACCGCCGGGGGTGTCGTGGGTGTGCAGGTGCACCGGCAGGTCGAAGCGCTCGCGCAGCGCGGAGACGAGCTTCGCGGCGGCGGCCGGGCGCAGGAGGCCCGCCATGTCCTTGATCGCCAGGATGTGGGCGCCGGTGTCGACGATGCTCTCGGCCAGGCGCAGGTAGTAGTCGAGCGTGTACTTGTCCTCGGCCGGGCTCAGCAGGTTGCCCGTGTACGACATCGCGACCTCGGCGACCGCGGTGCCCGTCTCGCGCACCGCGTCGATCGCGACCCGCATCTGGTTCACGTCGTTCAGCGCGTCGAAGATGCGGAAGATGTCGATGCCCGTCGCCGCCGCCTCCCGGACGAAGGCCTGGGCGACCTTGGACGGGTACGGAGTGTAGCCCACCGTGTTCTGACCGCGCAGCAGCATCTGGATCGGCACGTTCGGCATGGCCTGGCGCAGGCCCGCGAGGCGCTCCCAGGGATCCTCGGCGAGGAAGCGCAGGGCGACGTCGTAGGTCGCGCCGCCCCAGGCTTCGACCGAGAGCAGCTGCGGGGTGAGCCGTGCGACGTAGGGAGCCGCCGCGATGAGGTCCTTCGAGCGGACGCGCGTGGCCAGCAGGCTCTGGTGCGCGTCGCGGAAGGTCGTCTCGGTGACGGCGAGCGCGGTCTGCTCGCGCAGCGCCCGGGCGAAGCCCTCGGGGCCGAGCTCGAGCAGCCGCTGGCGGCTGCCGGCGGGGGCCTGCGCGTCGAGGTCGACGATCGGCAGCTTCACCGCGGGGTCGACCGTGCCGGGGCGCTCGCCGTTCGGCTGGTTCACCGTGACGTCGGCGAGGTACTGCAGCACGCGCGTGGCGCGGTCCTGCGGGCGGTTCAGCGTGAGCAGCTCGGGGCGCTCGCCGATGAAGGCGGTGCTGACGTCGCCCGCCTGGAAGTCGGGGTCGTCGAGCACGGCCTGCAGGAAGGGGATGTTCGTGGCCACGCCGCGGATGCGGAACTCGGCGAGGGCGCGACGCGCGCGCACCACGGCGGCCTCGAAGTCGCGGCCGCGGCAGGTGAGCTTCGCGAGCATCGAGTCGAAGTGCGGGCTGATGTGCGCGCCGGGGTTGATGGTGCCGCCGTCGAGGCGCACGCCGCCGCCGCCGGGCGAGCGGTAGGTGGTGATGCGCCCGAGGTCGGGGCGGAAGTCGTTCGCCGGGTCCTCGGTGGTGATGCGGCACTGCAGCGCCGCGCCGCGCAGCTGGATGCGATCCTGCGTGAGCCCCAGCTCCTCCAGCGTCTCCCCCGCGGCGATGCGCATCTGCGCCTGCACGAGGTCGACGTCCGTGACCTCTTCGGTCACCGTGTGCTCGACCTGGATGCGCGGGTTCATCTCGATGAAGACGTGCTCGCCGGCCCGGGCGCCCTCGGTGTCGAGCAGGAACTCGACGGTGCCGGCGTTCTCGTAACCGATCGACTTCGCGAACGCGATCGCATCGCGGGTGAGGGCGTCCCGCGTGGCCTCGTCGAGGTTCGGCGCCGGGGCGATCTCGACCACCTTCTGGTGGCGGCGCTGCACCGAGCAGTCGCGCTCGTAGAGGTGCACGGTGGCGCCCGTGCGATCCGCCAGCACCTGCACCTCGATGTGGCGCGGGCGCAGCACGGCCTGCTCGATGAACATGGTCGGGTCGCCGAAGGCGCTGTCGGCCTCGCGCATCGCGCTCTCGAGGGCGTCGCGCAGATCCTCGGGACGCTCGACGCGGCGCATGCCGCGGCCGCCGCCCCCGGCGACCGCCTTGGCGAAGACCGGGAAGCCGATCTCGTTCGCGCCGGCGATGAGGGCGTCGATGTCGGTCGATGGCGGGGTGCTCCTGAGCACCGGCACGCCGGCGGCGATCGCGTGCTCCTTCGCGGCGACCTTGTTGCCCGCCATCTCCAGGGCCTCCTTGCCCGGGCCGATGAAGGTGATGCCCGCCGCGGCCGCCGCGGCCGCCAGCTCGGGGTTCTCGCTGAGGAAGCCGTAGCCCGGGTAGATCGCGTCGGCGCCGCACTCCTTCGCGACGCGCACGATCTCCTGCACGTTCAGGTACGCCCGCACCGGGTGGCCCTCGGTGCCGATCAGGTACGCCTCGTCGGCCTTCAGCCGATGCAGCGAGTTGCGGTCCTCGTAGGGGAAGACCGCCACGGTGCGCGCACCGAGCTCGTATGCGGCGCGAAAGGCGCGGATCGCGATCTCGCCGCGGTTGGCGACCAGGATCTTCTTGAACATGCTGCTCCCTCGAAAGGTTGTGCCCAGGGGAATTGATGACCGAGGATCAGCCTACACCGCGAGGCGACCGGTATATCTCGATATCGAGATATCTTGCGCTCTGGTTCGCGGTCACCGAGGCGCGTCCGCGCACTCCTTTGAACTTCCAGGCACCGCGCCTCTACACTTGAGGCGTGCATGTACTCAGCGTGAGCTCCCTCAAAGGCGGCGTCGGCAAGACCACCGTCGCCCTCGGACTGGCATCCGCATCGTTCTCCCGGGGTCTGCGCACGCTGGTGGTCGACCTCGATCCGCAGTCGGACGCCTCGACCGGCCTCGACGTGAACCCCGAGGACTACGCCAACATCGCCGACGTGCTCGAGAACCCGAAGGAGCGGACGGTCCGCCGTGCGATCGCCCCGAGCGGCTGGAACCAGCACCACGAGGGATCCATCGATCTCCTCGTCGGCAGCCCCTCCGCGATCAACTTCGACGGCCCCCACCCGACCGTGCGCGAGATCTGGAAGCTCGAGGAGGCGCTCGCGAGCGTCGAGGCCGACTACGATCTCGTGATCATCGACTGCGCCCCGTCGCTCAACGCGCTCACCCGCACCGCCTGGGCGGCCAGCGACCGCGTGCTCGTGGTGGCGGAGCCGGGGCTCTTCTCGGTCTCGGCCGCGGATCGCGCGCTGCGCGCGATCGAGGAGATCCGCCGCGGCGTGAGCCCCCGCCTGCAGCCCCTCGGCATCCTCATCAACCGCACCCGGCCCCAGTCGATGGAGCACCAGTTCCGCATCCGCGAGCTGAAGGAGATGTTCGGGCCGCTGGTGCTGAGCCCGCAGCTCCCCGAGCGCACCTCGCTGCAGCAGGCGCAGGGCGCGGCCAAGCCCGTGCACATGTGGCCCGGCGAGCACGCCCAGGAGATGGCCGGCTACTTCGACGACGTGCTCGACCAGGTGCTGCACTCCATGCAGTCGGGCGAGGGCGCGTCGAGGGTCGGCGGGGCGGCGGGCGGCGGCGCCCGGCAGTCGGCCACGGTGGCCTTCTCCGAGGAGCGCGCGGACTCCCCCGTGGTCGCCGTCGAGTCGGGCGACCAGAGCGAGGACGCCTTTACCCCCGACGAGTAGCGGCCGCCGGAGCCGCTCCGCGGTCAGCCGATCTTGCGCGCCTCGCGGCGCACCGCGAGCTCGTCGACCTCCGCCGAGTCCGCGGGCTCCGCGGAGCGATGCTCGTCCATGTCGACGAGCGAGGTCTCGACCTCGCGCAGCACCTTGCCCACGGCGATGCCGAACACGCCCTGCCCGCGGCTCACGAGGTCGATCACCTCGTCGTTCGAGGTGCACAGGTAGACGCTCGCGCCGTCGCTCATGAGCGTCGTCTGGGCGAGGTCGTGCACGCCGGCCTCGTGCAGCTGCGCGACCGCGGTGCGGATCTGCTGCAGCGAGATGCCGGTGTCGAGCAGGCGCTTCACGAGCTTCAGCACCAGGATGTCGCGGAAGCCGTAGAGGCGCTGCGATCCGGAGCCCTTGGCGCTGCGCACGGTGGGCTCGACGAGCCCCGTGCGCGCCCAGTAGTCGAGCTGCCGGTAGCTGATGCCCGCGGCCCGAGCCGCCACCGCCCCCTTGAAGCCGCCGTCCGCGTTCGGCTGCGGGAGCCCGTCGTCGAAGAGGGTGCCCGGGGCGGTGGAGTTCGGGGTGAAATTCTCCATCGCGATCCTTCCGGGACTCTCGTGTACGGCTCACTCAACCGTACCCGGCGAGGTCACCTGGAGCAATTAACCTTCAACTAAAACTTTAGGTGTGTCGCGCTAGCGGCCCAGCCGGCGGCGCAGCACGCCGCCCCGCACCGTGTCGAGCAGTCCCGCGAGCTCGAGCGCCGCCTCCTCGCCCCTCGGGCTGCCCTGTCGCGAGCCCCGGGCCTCGACGGCCTGCCCGATCAGCTCCGCCTCCCGCTCGGCGGCGACGCGGACGGGTCGGAGGTGGCGCGGCGTGATCCCCTGCTCGGCGAGGCGCAGCAGGGCGGTGAGCTCGGCCACGGTCTCGTACGGGAACACCTCGGTCGCCGGCAGCAGCCCCGCGGCGATGGCCTCGCCGATGAAGCGGGAGGACGCGCCCGTGAGGCGCTGCAGCTCCTCCCGGCTCAGCAGGCGGCGGGGCGTCAGGATGCTCGAGATGCTGCGGGGTGCGGCCCCCGGGATCACCGGATCGCGGCCGGCGTCCATCTCCCCCAGCAGTTCGGCGATCACCCGCAGCGGCAGGTAGTGCTCGCGCTGCAGGGTCAGGATGAGCCTGAGCCGCTCGACGTCCGCCTGCGAGAACTTGCGGTAGCCGGACTTCGTGCGCTCCGGCGCGATGAGCTCCTGCTCCTCCAGGAAGCGGAGCTTGGACGGGCTGAGGTCGGCGAAGTCGGCCTGCAGCCGCTCGAGGACCTGGCCGATGCTGAGAAGCCCCGCGCTGCCCTGCGCGCGAGCCGGACGTGCCACCGGCTACCCCTGATCCGGCAGATCGAAGCGGGAGGCGAAGAAGGTGAACTTGAACTTGCCCACCTGCACCTCGGCGCCGTCCTCCAGCACGGTCTCGGCGTCGATGCGGTGCCCGTCGCAGAAGGTGCCGTTCAGGGAGCCCAGATCGCGCACCGAGAACTTCGTGCCCTCGCGCCGGAACTCGGCGTGCTTGCGCGAGACCGTGACGTCGTCGAGGAAGATGTCGACCGCGGGGTGACGACCGGCGATCGTGCTGTCCTCGTCGAGCAGGAAGCGCGCGCCGAGGTTCGCCCCCCGGCGGACGACGAGCAGCGCGGCGCCCGTGGGCAGCGCCCGCACCGCCTCCTGCTCGTCGACCGTGAGGTCGGTGGCGTGGGAGCGGATCATCGCGCCGAGATCCTCGCGGAACTGCTGGGTGGCGCGCGCCTCCGTATCGCCCGCCCGGCGGGTCTCGCGTTCGGCGTTCACGGCGTCACCCACTCTCGTTCGCGGCGGATCGGGCGGCGGATCGCACCCGTTATCTCTACGTTATCGCAGCGCTGCCGCGCGCGCATCCCGAGTCACCCCTGTTCATGCGCTTCCAGGAACTCGTACACCTCGTGGGCGTCGACACCGGGGAAGGTGCCCGTGGGCAGCGCGGCCAGGAGGCTCGTGGGCGTGGCCGCCTCGGGCCACGCCGCGCTGTCCCACTTGCGGGTGAGCTCGTCGCTCGCCCGGCGGCAGCAGCGCTCGTCCGGGCAGTCGGAGCGGGTGCGATGCTTCGTCTCCCGCCCGCGGAACCACTTCACCCCGTCGAAGGGCACCCCGACGCTCACCGAGTACTGCCCCTCCTTCGCCTTCTCGACCCGCGAGGTGCACCAGTAGGTGCCGCCCGACGCCATGTCGGTGTACTGGTACCAGGGGTTGAAGAGATCCGGCTGGCTGAACACGGTGCGCGCGGTCCAGTTGCGGCAGACGGACGCCCCCTCGAGGTTGCCCAGCGCGTCGGAGGGGAAGCGCACGCCGTCGTTCTCGTAGGCCTTGATGAGCGCGCCCGACTCGTGCGCCTTCATGAAGTGCACCTCGAGATCGAGATGCCGGGTCGCCAGGTTCGTGAAGCGGTGCGCCGCCATCTCGTAGGACACGCCGAACGCGTCTCGCAGATCCTCCATCGAGATCTGCCGCAGCTTCTTCGCCTCGGCGAGGGCGGCGACGGCGCTCGCCTCCGGCAGCAGCACCGCTCCCGCGAGGTAGTTCGCCTCGACGCGCTGGCGCAGGAAGCCGCCGTAGCCTCGCGGCTCCTCGTGCCCGCAGACGACGCTCGCGAGGGCCCGCAGGATCGGCGCCCGCGCATCGCGCGAGGGCAGGGTGCTGCTCAGGTAGATCCTGCCGTTGCGCTGGTCGATGACCGAGCGGGTCGAATGCGGCAGGTCGCCCACGTAGTGCAGGGTGAAGCCGAGCCGCTCGGCGATGCCTGCGACGCTCTGCTGCGAGACGGGCCCGCCCGAGTAGCCGACCGAGTCGAGCAGCTTCGCCGCCGCCGCCTCGAGCTCGGGGTAGTAGTTGCCGCGCACGCGCATCTCGGCGCGCAGCTCGGTGTTCGCGCGGCGGGCCTCTTCGGGCGTCGCCGCCCGCTCCCGGTGCAGTCGCTCGACCTCCTGGTGCAGGCCGAGCACCGCCTGCAGCGTGTCGTCGGGCGTCGCCTTCGAGACGCGGATCGGGCGGATCCCGAGCGACCGGAAGACCGGCCCGCGCTGCGCGCGCTCGACGGCGATCTCGAGCGCCGCCCGCTCGTTCGGCGCCTCGTCGGCGAGCAGCTCGTCGACGGTGCAGTCGAGCGCCTGCGCGAGGGCCCGCAGGATCGGGAGCCGCGGCTCGCGGCGGCCGTTCTCGATGGCCGAGATCTGCGAGGGGGCGCGATCGATCGCGGCGGCGAGCTGCTCGAGCTTCATGCCGAGCCGGGTGCGGCGCTCGCGGATGCGGCGGCCGAGCACGAGCGCGTCGGCCTCCCCCTCGTCGGCGGGCGGTGCGAGCGTCTGGGTCTGATCGGGTGCGGCGGTGAGCATGTCCACCATGCTGCCACCCCGGCAAAATTCCGGCAAGTAGAAATAATCGGAAATTTCACCCCCGAAAACCTCGGATCACCCTTCTCGACACCCCCAATGATGGAACTACCGCAGCTTCGGCACTCGGCCGGGCGGCACCGATCACGATCCACCGGACGAGAAGACGACACAGGAGAGCGACATGAGCACCGACGCACCGCAGACCCCCGCCGAGCAGCTGGCCTGGGACTGGGCGAACGATCCGCGCTGGGAGCGCATCTCCCGCGACTACAGCGCCGACGACGTCGTCAGGCTCCGGGGTCGGGTCCAGGAGGAGCACACGCTCGCCCGCCGCGGCGCCGAGAAGCTCTGGGAGCAGCTCACCGCCGAGGCCGCCGAGGGCCGCTACACGAACGCGCTGGGCGCCCTCACCGGCAACCAGGCCGTGCAGCAGGTGAAGGCCGGCCTGCGCGCCATCTACCTCTCGGGCTGGCAGGTCGCCGCCGACGCCAACCTCTCGGGCCACACCTACCCCGACCAGAGTCTCTACCCGGCCAACTCGGTGCCGCAGGTCGTGCGCCGCATCAACAACGCGCTGCTGCGCGCCGACCAGATCGAGCACGCCGAGGGCATCCAGACGGTCGAGGACTGGCTCGTGCCGATCGTCGCCGACGCCGAGGCCGGCTTCGGCGGCCCGCTGAACGCGTACGAGCTCATGAAGTCGATGATCGCCGCCGGCGCCTCGGGCGTGCACTGGGAGGACCAGCTCGCGAGCGAGAAGAAGTGCGGCCACCTGGGCGGCAAGGTGCTCATCCCCACCCAGCAGCACGTGCGCACCCTGAACTCGGCGCGCCTCGCGGCCGACGTCGCCGGCGTGCCGAGCGTCATCATCGCCCGCACCGACGCCGAGGCGGCGACGCTCATCACGAGCGACGTCGACGAGCGCGACCGCCCCTTCATCACCGGCGAGCGCACCGCCGAGGGCTTCTACAAGGTGACGAACGGCCTCGCGCCCTGCATCGCCCGCGCGAAGGCCTACGCCCCCTACAGCGACCTCATCTGGATGGAGACCGGCACCCCGGACCTCGACCTCGCGCGCCGCTTCGCCGAGGGCGTGAAGGCCGAGTTCCCCGATCAGATGCTCTCGTACAACTGCTCCCCCTCGTTCAACTGGAAGAAGCACCTCGACGACGACACGATCGCGAAGTTCCAGCGCGAGCTCGGCGCGATGGGCTTCACCTTCCAGTTCATCACCCTCGCGGGCTTCCACGCCCTCAACAGCTCGATGTTCGATCTCGCGCACGGCTACGCCCGTCGCGGCATGAGCGCCTACGTCGAGCTGCAGGAGCGCGAGTTCGCCGACGAGGCCCGCGGCTACACCGCCACGAAGCACCAGCGCGAGGTCGGCACCGGCTACTTCGACGCCATCTCGACCGCCCTCAACCCCGACGCCAGCACCCTCGCCCTCGTGGGTTCGACCGAGGAGGGTCAGTTTCACTGACCCTCCCATGAACGCAGAAAGGCAGTTCCACTGATGTCCACCACCACGACCACCGCCCGCATCGAGGTGCTCGCCCCCGCGATCGCCCGGGCCGACGAGATCCTCACGCCCGAGGCCCTCGAGTTCCTCACCGAGCTGCACCACCGCTTCGGCGGCGCGCGCCACGAGCGCCTGGCGGATCGCCAGCGCCGCCGCTACGAGATCGGCAACGGGCGGGATCCGCGCTTCCGCGACGACACCCGCTCGATCCGCGAGGATCCGAGCTGGCGGGTCGCCGGCCCCGGCCCCGGCCTCGAGGACCGCCGCGTCGAGATCACGGGGCCGACGGACCCCAAGATGACGATCAACGCGCTGAACTCGGGCGCGCGGGTCTGGCTCGCCGACCAGGAGGACGCCACGAGCCCCACCTGGGCGAACGTGATCGGCGGGCAGCTCTCGCTCTTCGACGCGATCCGCGGACATCTCTCCTACACGAGCACCGAGGGGAAGCGCTACGAGGTCACGGCCGAGCAGACGCCGACGATCGTGATGCGCCCGCGCGGCTGGCACCTGGTCGAGAAGCACCTGCGCTTCACCGACGCGCAGGATCGCTCGGGCGCCGCGAGCGGCAGCCTCGTCGACTTCGGCCTCTACGCCTTCCACAACGCCGTCGAGCTCGTCGAGCGCGGTCGAGGTCCCTACTTCTACATCGCCAAGCTCGAGTCGAGCGAGGAGGCGAAGCTGTGGGACGACGTCTTCAGCTTCACCGAGGAGTACCTCGGCCTCCCCCACGGCACGATCCGCGCGACCGTGCTCATCGAGACGCTGCCGGCCGCCTTCGAGATGGAGGAGATCCTGTACGTGATGCGGGATCACATCGCCGGGCTCAACGCCGGCCGCTGGGACTACATCTTCTCCATCATCAAGAACTACCGCGGCCGCGGCGCGCGCTTCGTGCTGCCCGACCGCAGCGAGGTCACGATGACCGTGCCGTTCATGCGGGCCTACACCGAGCTGCTCGTGCAGACCTGCCACAGGCGCGGCGCGCACGCCATCGGCGGCATGAGCGCGTTCATCCCGAACCGCCAGGACCCCGGGATGACCGCCCGGGCGGAGGAGAAGGTGCGCGCCGACAAGCACCGCGAGGCGAACGACGGCTTCGACGGCACCTGGGTGGCGCACCCCGACCTCATCCCGATCGCGCAGGCGGAGTTCGACGCGGTGCTCGGCGACCGCCCCCACCAGGTCGAGCGGCAGCGCGACGACGTCGCCGTGACCGCCGAGCAGCTGCTCGACGTGCGGATCGGCCGCGACATCACCGACACCGGCGTGCGCGAGAACGTCTCGGTGGCGATCCGCTACATCGAGGCCTGGCTGCGGGGCCAGGGGGCCGTCGCCATCGACGGCCTCATGGAGGACGCCGCGACCGCCGAGATCAGCCGCTCGCAGATCTGGCAGTGGATCCACCAGGACCAGTCGACCGCGGAGGGCAGCCGCATCACCCGCGAGTGGGTGGAGCGCCTCATCGCCGAGACCCTGGCCGAGGTCCCGCGCTTCGCGGGCGACCGCTACGAGGACGCGGCCGAGCTCTTCCGCGACGCCGCCACCGGGGACCACTTCCCCGCGTTCCTGACCGTGCCGGCCTACAGCCGCTACCTCGTCGACGCGTAGCGCCCGGAGCGTGTAGAGGGGATCCGCATCGCGGGTCCCCTCTACACGTTTCTACACGTTCCTGTTCGCGCGTTCCACGGCGGGGGCGAGCTCGTCGACCACGAGCGATTCGGGGTCGAGCTGGCCGGTGCGGTAGGCGGCGCGGCCCACCATGTGCGCGGCCACGGGGGCCGTGAGCGACTGGAAGACGAAGACGGGCAGCAGCGCGAGCAGGGTCACGAAGGATCGCTGATCCAGCGCGATCGCGGCCACGACGAGCAGCAGGCCGAAGATCTGCGGCTTGGTCGCCGCGTGCAGACGGCTCAGCACGTCGCGGAAGCGCAGCAGCCCGATCCCCGCCACGACGGAGAGGACCACCGCGCCGAGCAGGCACAGCAGCGCCGCGGTGTCGAGCAGCATCTCGAGCAGCGTGTCAGGCATCGCGGCCTCCCCCTCCCCCGGCATCGCGCTCGGCCCGGCGGCGCACGTAGCGCGCGACGACGATGGTCGCGAGCACCGCGGTGGCGGCGACGCCGGTCATGAGCGGGATGCTCTCGGTGTGCCCCCGCAGCACCATGTCGGCGCCGACAGCGATGAGCAGCGTCGTCAGCAGCACGTCGCTCGCGACCATGCGGTCGAGGATCGTCGGCCCTCGCACGATGCGCACGATCGCGAACACCGCCGTGACCGTGAGCCCGGCGATCGCGGCGATCGTCACCGCGAGCTGGAAGGCGCTCATCGTACGGCCTCCAGATCCTCGCGGGATCCGACGGCCCGGATCAGCAGCTCCTCGATGCGCGCCGTCTGCCGCCGGGCCCGCTCGATCTCGCGCTCGGTGGGGGTGTTCAGCACGTGCAGGTAGAGCACCGAGCCGAAGCGATCCACCTCGACCACGAGCGAACCCGGGATGAGGGACACCGTGAGGCCCACCATGGTCAACAGGAAGTCGGAGTGGGTGCGCAGCTGCATCGCGACGATGCCCGTGCGCGGGGGCGGCCCGGGCCGCACCGCGAGCCAGGCGACCTGCGCCGAGGCGAGGCCCAGGTGCCACAGGAAGTAGGCGAGGTAGCGCGCCGCCCACCAGATGTTGAAGCGACCGGCCAGCTCGACCGGCGGCAGGTAGAACAGGCGCATCGCGACGATCGAGACCAGCACGCCGCTCACGAGGCTCATCCACGACACCTCGTGCCAGAGCGCCATCCAGGTGATCACGAGCCCGAGCAGCAGCGGCATCTCGTGCCACCGCAGCAGCACCCGCTCGTACTTCCGTCTGGGGGACATCAGCGCTCGCCTCCCCCCTGATACGGGTCGTACTCCGGGTCGGTGACGCCGCTCCCGCCGCCCAGCCCGGGGCCGTCCTCGCCCAGCACCCGCTCGACCATGAGACCGGGCTGCATGAGGTCCTCCCCGGCGCGCGTCGCGTACGCGTAGAGCGGGCCGGCGAAGACCGTGAGCGCCAGGCCCACGACCACCATGCCGGTCGTCGCGGTGATCATCAGCCTGGGCGTCTCGCGCTGCTGCTGCAGCGGGCGCGCGTCGGGCGCGTCGTGCAGCCGCTCGAGCAGCGCGACCTCCCGGCCCTGCAGCACGAGCGCCTCCGTCGACGCGGGCTTCGGCGCCTGCGGGCCGCCGAGCGCCGCCGCGCGCGTGCGCCAGAACGCGAGGCTCCAGGCGCGGGCGAGCGCGTAGAGCGTGAGCAGCGACACGAGCGCGCCGATCCCGATCAGCCAGTAGGCGCCGGGGGTGCCGAGCTCCGCGCCCGCGGTGAAGAGGCCGAGCTTGCCGATGAAGCCCGAGAACGGCGGGATGCCGCCGAGGTTCAGCATCGGGATGAAGAAGAGCACCGCGACGACCGGTGCCGCGCGCAGCATGCCCCCCAGGCTCGCGAGCGAGGTCGTGCCGCCCTGCCGCTCGAGCAGGCCGACCGCGAGGAAGAGCGTGGTCTGCACGACGATGTGGTGGGCGATGTAGTAGATCGTCGCCGCGTAGCCGGCGGGGGTCGCGAGTGCGATGCCGAAGATCAGATAGCCGATGTGGCTGATGAGGGTGAAGGAGAGCAGTCGCTTGATGTCGGCCTGCGACACCGCGCCCAGGATGCCGACGAGCAGGGTGAGGGCCGCGATCGCGAGCAGCAGCGGATCGATGCTCGACTCCGGGAAGAGCAGGGTCTGGCTGCGGATGATCGCGTAGACGCCCACCTTCGTGAGCAGGCCGGCGAAGACCGCGGTGACCGGCGCGGGAGCCGTCGGATAGGAGTCCGGCAGCCAGAAGGCGAGCGGGAAGATCGCGGCCTTCACACCGAAGGCGATGAGGAGCGCCAGATTGAGCAGCAGCTGCACGGTGTCGGGCAGCTCCGCGATGCGCAGTGTCAGCTGCGCCATGTTCACCGTGCCGGTCGCCGCGTAGACGAGCGCGATCGAGGCGAGGAACAGGATCGAGGAGACCAGCGAGACGACGACGTAGGTCACGCCGGCGCGGATCCTGGGGCCCGTGCCGCCGAGCGTAATGAGCACGTAGCTGGCGACGAGCAGGACCTCGAAGCCGACGTAGAGGTTGAACAGGTCGCCCGCGATGAAGGCGTTGCAGACGCCCGCGCCCAGCACGAGGTAGGTCGGGTAGTAGATCGAGACCGGCGTCTCCTCGTCGCCGTCGGCGAGACCCTGCCCCAGCGAGAACAGCAGCACGCCGAGCAGCACCACGGCCGAGACGGCGAGCATGAGCGCCGTCAGGCGATCCACCACCAGCGCGATGCCGAAGGGCGCCGCCCAGCCGCCGACCTCCATCACGAGGGTGCCGTGCGCGTCGACCGCCCACATGAACGAGAGCCCCAGCACGAGCACCGCGGTGAGCGCGGCCACGGTGATGAGCTGCTGGGCGCGCCGGCGGCCGGGCAGCGCGAGCGCGAGCGCGGCGCAGCCGAGCGGGATCAGCACGACGAGCGGGATCAGGGAGGTCATGACGCGGCCCCCCGCCTCTCGTCGTGCTCGTCCTGCTCGTCCTCGAACTCCGGGGTCTCCGCGAGATCCTCGTCGGTGACCTCCTCGGTCGTGAGCGCCTCGGACTCGGCGAGCTCCACGTCGAGATCGTCGTCGTGCACGACGTCCTCGTCCTGCTGCGCGAGGCGCCACGAGCGGTAGATGAGCGCGAGCATGAAGGCGCTCACCCCGAAGGTGATCACGATCGAGGTGAGGATGAAGGCCTGCGGCAGCGGATCGCTCATCTCCCCCGCCTCGGCATCGCCGTAGATGGGGGCCGCGCCGAAGGAGCCGCTCGTGAGGAACAGCAGCAGATTGGTCGCGTTGCCGACGAGCAGGAAGCCCAGCAGCACGCGGGTCAGGCTGCGGTCGAGCAGCAGGTAGACGCCGCAGGCGAAGAGCACCACCATGATGGCGAGGAGGGCGAGGGGCATGGTCATCGGCGCGCCCCCTCGTGCTGCGGGGCGGCTTCGCGGTCCGTCTCCTCCTGGCGGTCGACCTCGGCGCCGAGGCTCCGCAGCACGTCGAGCACGAGCCCGAACACCACGAGATAGACGCCGACGTCGAAGAGCGTCGAGGTGACGAGCGGCAGCGTGCCGAAGGGCCCGAGGTCGAGGTCGATCCAGGCCGAGGCGAGGGCGGCCTGGCCGAAGAAGAGCGGCAGCAGCGCCATCGTGGCGGCGAGGGCGAGGCCCGCCCCCAGGATGCGGCCGGCGTCGATCGGCACCGTCGCGCCCAGCTCGTCGCGTCCGCCGGTCAGATAGCGCGCCACGAGCGCGAGACCGACGACGAGGCCGCCCGTGAACCCGCCGCCCGGCGTGTTGTGCCCGGTGAGCAGCAGGTAGAAGGAGAGCAGCATGAGCGCGTGGAAGATCAGGCGCACCACGACCTCGAGGATGATCGAGCGCCGGGAGGGGTCGAGGTTGCGGCCCGCGAGCATCCAGGTGCGACGCCTCGCGGGGTCGTTCGGGTCGGCCACGCGGCGCAGATACTCGCGCACCTGCGACTGGGCCTCCTGCCGGCTCAGCTTCGGCAGCCGGTCGGCACGGGTGCTGATGAAGACCAGCGAGGCGACGCCGGTCGCGGCGGCGAGGATCACCGAGAGCTCGCCCAGGGTGTCCCAGCCGCGGATGTCGACGAGCATCACGTTGACGACGTTCTTGCCGTGCCCGCCCTCGTAGGCGAGCTCCGGCAGCAGGAGCGAGATCGGATCCGCCACGCGCGAGCCCATCGCGACGAGCGCCACCGTTCCGAGCGAGAGGCCGACCCCCGCCCCGAGCAGCGCGCGGATCCAGCGCTTCACCGTGCTGCTGCGGCGGAGGGTGATGTGCTGCGGCAGGCGGCGGATCACCAGCACGAAGGCGATGAGGGTCACCGTCTCGACGAGCGCCTGGGTGAGCGCGAGATCCGGCGCCCCGTGCAGGGCGAAGATCGCGGCCATGGCATAGCCGGTCACCCCGACCAGCACGACGGCCTGGAAGCGGGTGCGGGCGCGCAGCACGAAGAGCGCCGCCGTGATGGCCACGACCGCGAGCGAGACCTGCACGGGCGAGCTCGCCGCGACGAACTCCACGGGCCAGCTCCCCGTCGCGATGACGGTGCCGCCCAGGCTCGCGATGAGCACCGCGAGGATGACGGCGAGGTAGAAGGGCAGCGAACCGCGCTGGGTGAGCGCCGTGAGCCGCACGGCGATCACGTCGACCCAGTGCGTGATGAGCCAGTAGGCGTGCGAGGCGGAGAACTGCTCGGGCACCGCGGGCAGCGGGGCGCGCCTGCGGATCAGCGCCCAGAAGAGCAGCCCGCCCGCGAGCAGCACGGCGGCCGAGATGCCGAGCGCCGGGGTGAGTCCGTGCCAGAGCGCCAGATGGCCCGCGGCGCTCGCGCCCACGGCCCCGTGGAACCAGGGGTCGAGGAGCGCGGCGCAGAGCCCTCCGACGAGCGTCAGGGCGGCGAAGATCGCGGGGGCGACGAGGATCGCCGGCGACTCGTGGTGGACGATCGTGCAGAGCTGGATGTCGCGCTTGGTCGCGAAGGCCCCCCAGAGGAAGCGGGCGGTGTAGGCCACCGTCAGCACGCTGCCGATCGCCGCGAGCACGAGCACCACGGCGCCGAGGGGGCGCTCCTGCCCGATCGCGAGCAGCTCGGTGAACGCCGCCTCCTTCGCCACGAAGCCGAGGAAGGGCGGCAGCCCCGCCATGCTGGCGCCCGCGAGGATCGCGATCGCGGCGAGCACGGGGGCCCGCCTGCCGAGGCCGCTGAGCTTGCGCAGGTCGCGGGTGCCGGTGCGGTGGTCGACGATGCCGACGGTGAGGAAGAGGGGCGCTTTGGCGATGGCGTGGGCGATGACCAGTGCGAGGCCCGCGAACGCGGCCTCGGGGCCGCCGACGCCGATCACCATGACCATCAGGCCGAGCTGGCTGACCGTGCCGTGGGCGACGATGAGCTTGATGTCGAACTGCCTGAGCGCGCGGATGCCTCCGTTCAGCATCGTGATCGCTCCGAGCACCACGAGGGTCTCGCGGTACCCGGGGACGTCGTCGAAGCCGGGGCCGATCCGCAGGAGGAGGAAGATGCCCGCCTTCACCATCGCGGCCGCGTGGAGGTACGCGCTCACCGGGGTGGGGGCCGCCATCGCGCCGGGCAGCCAGAAGTGGAAGGGGAAGATCGCGCTCTTCGAGAGCGCCCCCGCGAGGACGAGGTAGACCGCCACGCTCGTGAGCGCGCCCGTGGGCGGGGCCGCCACGATCGCGCTGAGCTCCGCCGAACCGGTGAGCGCGTGCAGGATCACCAGGCCGACCAGCATGGCGAGCCCGCCCGCGGTCGTGACCATGAGCGCCTGCAGCGCGGCCGCGCGGCTCGTGCGCTGGCGGGAGGCGTGGCCGATCAGCAGGAAGGAGAAGACGCTCGTGCACTCCCAGAAGACGAAGAGCAGGTAGATGTTGTCCGCGAGCACGAGCCCGAGCATCGAGACCGCGAAGCCCAGGAAGACGGAGCCGAAACGGGCGAGGCCGTCCTCTCCGTCCTCGAAGTAGTTGCGGCAGTAGAGCAGCACGAGCGCGCCGACTCCGCTGACGAGCAGCGCGAACATGAGGGAGAGCACGTCGAGGCGCAGGGCGAGGTCGAGGCCCAGTTGCGGGACCCAGCTCAGGCGCTCCTCCAGCACCTCCCCGCTCAGGATCGCCGGCGCCTGGAGGGCGAACAGAACAAAGACCGCGGCGAGAGCCGCGGCCGCGACGAAGAATGCGTTGCGTCTGAAACGCCGGATGAGGGGGTAGGAGAGCAGAGCCACGATGGAGAGGACGAGAAGCGCGGTCGTCATCATCTCCATCCGCCGCTCCCCTCCGCTTTGTCCGAGCGTCTTGATCAATCCTACCGGAGCGGCGAATCCAGCCCGCCCTCGGAGTCGCTAAATGAAACAGGGGCCGACCTCGAGATGAGGTCGGCCCCTGATGAAGAGGTCCGGCGGTGTCCTACTCTCCCACACCCTCCCGAGTGCAGTACCATCGGCGCTGTCAGCCTTAGCTTCCGGGTTCGGAAAGGATCCGGGCGTTTCCCTGACGCTATAACCACCGTAACA
>QZLF01000003.1 GCA_016771945.1 Candidatus Leucobacter sulfamidivorax | reverse complement strand
CCCGACGCGCCCACCGGCTCGGGCTTCTGGCACTGGGCGGTCGCGAACATCCCGGCGGGCGCGACGAGTCTCGACGCGAACGCCGGCGATCCCGCCGCCGGGCTGCTGCCGGAGGGCGCGATCACCATGCCGAACGAGCTGCGCGCCTCTGAGTTCATCGGAGCGGGTCCCCCCGAGGGGACCGGGGTGCACCACTACTGGTTCGTCGTGCACGCGCTGAACGTCGACCGCATCGAGGTGGACCCGCAGGCGACCCCCGCCGTGCTCGGCTTCCTCATGCGCGACGCCGTGCTCGCGCGCGGCATCCTCGTCGCCACCGGCGAGTTCGGCGGCGCGGCGTAGTGGGTGTGAAGCAGCGGGCTGCCGTCGAGCAGCTGCCCCTGTACGTGCAGGGCAAGTCGATCCCGAACGCCGTCAAGCTCTCGTCGAACGAGAATCCCTACCCGCCGCTCGAGTCGGTCGCGCGGGTGGTGGGCGAGCAGCTCGGCAGCTTCCATTTCTACCCCGACATGTCGGCCGCCGCGGTCGTGAACCGCATCGCCGAGCACCTCGGGGTGCGGCCGGCCGAGGTCGCCGTGGGAGCCGGCTCGGTCGAGGTCGCCGCGCAGCTCGTCAATGCGAGCGCGAGCGAGGGCGACGAGGTGATCTTCGCGTGGCGGTCCTTCGAGGCCTATCCGATCCTGGTGCAGATCTCCGGCGCGACCGCGGTCGGCGTGCCGCTCACCGCGGATGAGCGCCACGACCTGCCGGCGATGGCGGCGGCGGTCACCGACCGCACCCGGCTGATCCTGCTCTGCACGCCGAACAACCCGACGGGTGCGGTGATCCGCCGCGACGAGCTCGAGCGCTTCCTCGCGGACGTGCCGAAGGACGTGCTCGTCGTGATCGACGAGGCCTACACGCAGTTCGGCGACGACCCCGATGCGGTGGACGGGCTCGACTTCTTCCGGCGCCACGAGAACGTCGCGGTGCTGCACACCTTCTCCAAAGCCTACGGCCTCGCGGGCCTGAGGATCGGCTACGCGGTCGCGCGGGAGCCGGTGGCGGCGAATCTGCGCCGGGTCGCGGTGCCCTTCGGGGTGAGCGCGCTCGCCCAGGCGGCGGCGATCGCGTCGCTCGATGCGCAGGAGGAGCTCGACGCGCGGGTGCGCCTCGTCGTCGCGGAGCGGGGTCGGGTGCTCGCGGGCCTGCGCGAGGCCGGCTGGTCGGTGCTGGATTCGCAGGGCAACTTCGTGTGGCTGCGCGCGGGTGAGCGCACGGGGGAGATCGATGCGGCGCTGCGGGAGCACGGCGTGGTCGCGCGGGCCTTCATGGGGGAGGGGCTCCGCGTGACGATCGGCAGCCCCGAGATGAACGACCGCTTCCTCGCGGCGCTGGCCGGCGTTCCGCCGATCGTCGCGGCGTAACCGCCCGCTCTCGTCGCCAGCCCTCCACCCGCTTGTCATCGCGGCGGCGGGTGACGGGGGTCCCGGTCGTTCGCGCGCCTTCTGCCGCGAACGCGGGCCCCGCCTTTACAGTGGGCGTATGGCGGTGGATCGCGGCGAACCTGACGACTCCGAGGGTGTCCGGCCCGAGCACGCCCACGCCGAGGAGCGCTCTGCCGACGAGGGCTCTCCCGAGGAGCATCTTCGCGAGGACGGCGCGGCCGTGGATGATCGGGCCGAACGGGCCTGGACGGAGCGAGCCGAGGCGCGGGTGGACGCCTGGCTCGCCGACCCTCCGGGTGAGCCGGGCGACGCGCCCGCATCGGGAGAGGACAGACCCGACCTGCTGGCCGGGGTGCGCCGGGACGCGGAGGGCTTCGACTTCACCCGGCGACTCCTCGAGTCGATAGCAGGGGAGGGGGATCCCTTCGCGGCGGCGCTCGCCCTGCGCGAGGCCTCCCGGCAGCTGCCCCCATCACTGCCGGCGCGGGACCGACTGGCCGTGCGAGCCGGCGGCCTCGCCTCCCTGGGGCTGCCCTGGGCGGTGCTGCCCGTCGCCCGCCGCTGGCTGCGCGACCGCGTCGCGCACCTCGTGCTCTCGGTGCGCACGCCCGACGAGACGACGCGAGAGGGGCGGCTGGGCGAGCTGCGCGAGGCGCTCGCCGCGGGAGAGAAGGCCGGCTTCACCACCGTGCTGCTCTCGTCCGGAGATCCCGTGCTCGGCCCGGTCGGGGTCGAGATCGAGCTCGCCCGGCTCGCGGGGCTCGCCGCGGAGCCGTCGGTGACGCACCTCGCCGTCGACCCCGCGCGCATCGCACCGGGTGGCGACTGGTCGCTCGACGCCGACGCGGAGGCGGCGGCGCTCGCCCTGCGTCCGGTGCTCGAGGCCGCTCGCGATCACGGCACCGTGCTCGTCTTCGCCCCGAGCGACTTCCGCGGCGCCCGTCTGGTGCCCGAGATCATCGTTCGCGCGCTCGCCGACCCGGCGCTCGACGGACTTGGAGTTGGTGCGCAGCTGCTCGCCGAGCTGCCGGAGTCGCGGGCCATCGCCGAGCGCCTGATCCGCTGGGCGGGGCAGCGGGTCGCCGAAGGCGGTGCTCCGCTGGAGCTCGCGGTCGTCGTGGGCGGCATCGCGGCGCGCGAGCGGATCGCCTCGGTGCTGAGCGGGCTGGCTGTGCCGACGCTCGACACCCGGGCCGAGCAGGCGGCGCAGTGGCTGCGCCTCGTCGGGCTGGTGCTCGACGCGCCCTCCGGGACGGTGGTGCCCGTGGCCGCGAGCGAGGATCCGCACCTGCTGGCGGCAGCCGTCGAGCTCGCAGAGGTGCGAGGGCTCGGCGACGACCTCGCGGTGCAGCTGCGGGCCGGCACGGCATCGGCCCTCGCCGATGCGCTCGCCCGGGAGGGGCGGAGGGTGCGCCTGCTGCTGCCGCTCGTACCCCCGCGGGAGTTCGCCGGGGCCGTCGAGCTGCTGCTCGCCCTCGCTGCGGAGGCGGCGGATCCCGAGTCGGCGCTCGCGCGATCCGCCGAACTGGTCGGGGCCGTCCGCGCCGAGGCCGGGGACGAGCAGCCCGAGAACCCGCTCGAACCCGCGGTGCTCGTCGCCGAGCGCGCCGCGTTCCGCACCGCCGCGGCGCTCTCCGCGACGCCGTTCCCCACCCCGCACCGCGTGCAGCTGCGCGCGAGGGAGTGGGATCCCAGCGAGCGCGACAGCGCCCTCTTCTACCGGCCCCCGGCCGATCCCGAGCGTCTGGACACGGGCGGCCTCACCGCTGCGGTCCTCGGCCTCAGCCGGGCCGAGACCGGCGAGATCGCCGTCGCGCCCGCGGGTCCGCCGCTGCGGGTGCCGGTCGTCTCCGGCTCCGGCTTCGCGAACGAGCCCGACACGGACGCCGTGCCGGCGGAGAACCGCGCCTGGGTGCGCCGTCTGCTCGCACGGGCCGCGGCGAGCCGCGCGGCCGGGAGCGCGGCCGACGAGGAGCCCACTGTCGAGGACGCGGATCCCGCATCGACCGTCGACCAGGCCCTCGCCGCGGCCGAGCCGTGGCGGGCGCAGGCCCCGCGCGAGCGCGCGGTGCGGCTGCGACGGCTCGCGCTCTCGCCCGCGGCCGCCCGTGACCGCCTCTTCGAGGCCGTCGCCGTCGAGACCGGAGACCCGGTGCCGGCGATCGACGCTGCGGTGAACGGCGCCATCGACGCCGCCCGCTACCTCGGGCAGCTCGCGGAGGGGATCGGAGCGGTGCGCGGTGCGGACTTCCGGCCGGATCGCCTCGCCCTCGTCGTGGCCGAGGCCGGGGTGCCTCTCGACGAGCGGGCGGAGGCCGTCCTCGCGGCGCTCGCCGCGGGATCCGCCGTGGTGCTGGCCGTGGATCCGGGGCTCATGGGCTCCTCCGTCGCGCTCATCGAGGAGTGGCAGGCGGCCGGTCTGCCCGCCGGCCTGGTCGGCCTCGTTCCCGCAGCCGACGACGAGGCCGCTGCGCTCGCCGCCGATCCGCGAGTGGACCGCGCGCTCGTGCTGGGCAGTCGCGACACCGCCCTCGGCCTGATCCGCCGCCGCCCCGATCTGCGGGTCGAGGGCAGGTTCCGCGCGCCCGGCACCGTGCTCGTCGCGCCGACCGCGGACCCCGCCGCCGCGGCAGAGGACGCGGTGCGCTCGGCGTTCGGCACGGGCGCGGGGAGCGCCCGATCCGCGCGCGTGCTCATCGTCTTCGGCAGCGCGGCGAGGTCGCGCCGCTTCCGGCTGCGCCTGGCCGATGCGGTGCGCGGGATCCGCCCGGGCGACACGGCCGCCCCCGGCGACGGCGATCCGCTCGCATTCGGCATCGGCCCGCTGCCGCAGCCGCCCGGCGAGGCGGGGCAGCGCGCGCTGACCGAGCTCGACAGCGGCGAGGAATGGCTCGTGCAGCCCGAGTGCCTGGACGGTGGCGACGGTGAGGGCGAGGGCGAGGGCGGCAGGCTGTGGCGTCCCGGCGTCCGCACCGGGCTGCGCCGCGATGCCCGGTTCTGGCGGGATGCGGCCGGCATGCCGGTGATCGGCGTCATCACGGCGCGCACGCTCGACGAGGCGCTCGAACTGCAGCGCGAGCTCGGCGGGGGAGGCGTCGCGGCCCTGCACGCCGGAGCACCCGAGGAGCTGATCCCCTGGCTCGAGCGCACGCGTGCCGCGTCGCTCGTCGTGGGGCGGCCGACCGGCCCCGAGCGCATCGAGCGCCTGCCGGGCGGCGGTTGGGGCGACGCCGGCATGGGGGTGCAGACGCTGGCCGGTGGACCGAGCCGTCTGGTGACCCTCGGCTCGTGGGAGCTGCGCGAGGGCACGCCGAGCGGCACGCTGCACCTGCGCGGGCTCGACCCCGAGGTGCAGGTGCTGATCGAGGCCGCCCAGCAGATGCTCGACTACGAGAGCTTCGACCGGGTGCGGCGGGCCGCGCTCAGCGACGCGCTGAGCTGGCGCACGACGCTCGGGCGGGTGCACGACGAGATCGGGCTCGGCGTGGAGCGCAACCTGCTGCGGCGGTGGCCGGTGGCGACACAGATACGACTGGCGGAGCGGGCTCCGCTCGCGGCTCTCGTCCGGGTGCTCGCAGCGGCGCTGCTCGTGCGCGCCCCGGTGACGGTGTCGACGGGGGCGGTGCTGCCGCGTGAGCTCGCCGACTTCCTCGCCTCGCAGGGCATCCCCGTGTCGCTCGAACGCGACGACGACTGGCTCGAGCGCATCGCCGTCGAGGCGAGCGCGGCAGGGTCGGACGGCGGATCCGGCGGCGGCTCGGGCTCGGGCCCTGGCCAGGGTCCGGCGCTCGAGTCGCGCGTGCGGCTCATCGGCGGCGACGCGGTGCGCACCGCGGAGTGGCTCGGCGGGCAGAGCCGGGTCGCGGTGTGGGCCGAGCCCGTCACCATGGCGGGGCCGGTCGAACTGCTCGCCTTCCTGCGCGAGCAGTCGATCTCGATCACCGCGCACCGCTACGGGCTGCTGTCCCCGCCGGCCGGCCTCGAGGAGTGGATCGCCGAGCTCGACGAGCGCTCGGCGCCCGGCGCGTGATCGGTGATTTTCGTTCCTCCGGCCTTCCCGGTATGCTTGCTAGCTGGTCGTGCTTGTCGCGGCCGACGGCGGGTTACCCGAGTGGCCAAAGGGGGCTGACTGTAAATCAGCTGGCTATGCCTACGGGGGTTCGAATCCCTCACCCGCCACTCCAGGCCCCTGCCGCAGGCAGGGGCCTGTTCGTCTATTCGTCGGAGTTGCCGGAGGCAGGATTCGAGTCCGGCCCGATCCAGTCCGCATTCGGATCGTCGTCGCCCGCTGCCGCCGGGTTCGATTCCGGCCCCACCCACTGATGCTCCGGCGACTCCTCGCGATCGCGCGAATCCCCATAGGTGATCGGCTTCTCCGGGTACTCGACGGATTCGGGTGAATTCCCGTAGTCGATCGGCTTCTGCGGGACGGCCTCGCCGTGCCGGTGGGCTTCATCGCGGTTGGTCACGATATCCTCCTCGGGGTCGATGAGGACTCCAGGCTCCTCGCGTCAGGAGGCTGTCACCAGGGCGTGGCCAATCGCGTCCCGAAGGTCTATAGTGCTGCGGTGCTCCGGCCTTACGGGCTCCAGAGCAGGCCTGCTCGACTCCTAACGCCCACGGCGGGCCACTCAACCGGCGAAGATGCGGGTGAGTCGCACAGTGAGGAGCCCCAGGGCGAGGATCAGCTCGAGGTAGGACAGGATCAGCCCGACGATCGCAGCCCACAACAGCGGTCCGCGTCGGCGGATCGCCATGTGCCCAATGATCGCCGCAATCACCCCGACCGCGATGTAGATCAAGTACCCGGGGATGCCTCCGTGTACGGCGAACGTCACGACGATCGCGATGACACCCGCGGCCAGGGCTGCCAGGTGGTACGCGCGGTTGTCTCCCCGGGTCTCGGCCATGTGGAGAGCCTAGTGGCCCGAGTGAGCCCGGTTATGGAGTGCGGGTGTCTCCGCGTCAACGCGACGCGGGCCTGATGCGGTTGTTGCGCGCGTGGTGCTCGAGCTCGACGAGTCCGAGGGCTTCGAGCAGGGACGGCAGATACATCGCGAAGCGGCCGCGGAATCCCTTCCTCCGCCCGTACCATCCGCCGACCGGATTGTCGGCGGATCGCGCCGGGGGATCCGAGGCGTCGTCGCGATGGATCGTGTACTCCGACGACAGCGGGATTCCCGCTACCGCTCGCCCTCTTCCCGCGGCTGCTGCTCGATCCCGGGCTCGGAATCGGCTGCGGGCTCGGAATCGGCCGCGAGCTCAGGATCGACCGCGGGCTCGGGATCCTTCTTGAGGCTGATCGTGAAGCTCTTCCGAGTGCTCCACTCGACGGACTTGTCGACGTCCTTGCGCCAGCTGAACAGTTTGACCATGGGCCGATCATATGCGCCGAACAGAAGGAGCGGGGGCTCGGCCCGCTGCCACCGGGCAATGGGCCGCCTCCGCTCCGCACGACGCGTCAGTGCTCACTCCTCGTTCTTGAGCCCCAGTCCGATCGTGAGCAGAGTCGGAGCGAGTACGGCGCCGATGCGCGCCCGGCGGCTGTCACTGCTCATGAAGATGGAGGTCACCACGGAGAGCCCCAGCGCGACCAGGCCGAGCGTGTAGGCGTGCGAGCTGCGCACGCCCCAGCCGTGCAGGGTCTTCATCGGGTTCCAGTCGGTGGCCTTGGCGGCCTTCTTCACGTCCTGCTTGATGCTCATCGCGTGTCCTTTCGTCGGCCTCCAATTGTGCCGCGATACGACAGGCGGGAAGAGCCCCTTGCGCGACTGCTCGCAGGCGGGTAGAGAGGCGGCGTCTCCCGGAGCGCGCGAGAACAGGGAATCCCCGGCCGGAGATCGTCCGACCGGGGAATCCTCGCCCTCCGGGCCCTGGGACGTACCCGAGGAGCGCCGCCGACTCGTCCCGGGTCGGGCACAACCCGGGACGAGTCAGCCGTCTTCAGCCGACGAGGTCCATCGTCGCTCTGATGATGCTCTCGACGTCGATGCCGTGGTAGGCGTAGACCTCTTCGAGGTCGCCCGACTGGCCGAAGCGGGTGACGCCCAGGTTGCGGGCGGGCACGCGGTTGATGTTCGACAGGAACGAGAGCGTGTGCGGGTGGCCGTCGATGACGGTCACCATCGGCGCCGCGCGTTCGGCCGGGAAGATCTGATCGAGGATCCACGGCTCGCCGTCGGCGTCCTGACCGTTCCGCGCCTGCAGGGCCTCGAAGATCAATCCGGGGCTCGTCAGGCAGACCACGTCGGCGTCGATGCCCATGCCTGCGAGCCGGGCGTGGGCCGAGAGCGCCTCGGGCACCATGGCTCCCATCGTCACGATCGTCGCCGCGGGGCCGCCGGGAGCCGAGGCCTTGCGCAGCAGGTAGCCGCCCGCGATGCACTGCCGGCGCCGGCGCTCCCGCGCCGCCGGGTCCTCGGGGATCTCGGCCAGGCGCTGATCCACCGGCCGCGTCGACAGGCGGAAGTAGGCGGATCGTCCTCCGGGCCGCCCGATCTGCGAGATGGCGCTCAGCAGCGTCCACTCGACGTCGGTGACGAAGGCCGGCTCGTACGAGATGCACTCCGGCTGCTCGAGGCCGATCGACGGGGTCTTGATCGACTGGTGCGCGCCGCCCTCGGGGGCGAGCGTCACGCCCGAGGGCGTGCCGATGAGGATCGACTGCCCGCCGGCGTACATGCCGTACGACCACGGCTCGAGCGCGCGCTCCACGAAGGGATCGTAGATGGTGCCGATCGGGATCAGCGGCTCGCCCCAGCGATCCCACGTCGTGCCCA
Source organism: Candidatus Leucobacter sulfamidivorax (assembly GCA_016771945.1). Classification (GTDB taxonomy): domain Bacteria; phylum Actinomycetota; class Actinomycetes; order Actinomycetales; family Microbacteriaceae; genus Leucobacter; species Leucobacter sulfamidivorax. The sequence goes on along the minus strand of QZLF01000003.1, from coordinate 859,247 downwards.
GCTCGCCGATGAGACCCACCAGGTTCGCCTCGGCGATGCCCAGCTCGATGTGCTGGCCGCTCGGGCGCTGGCGCCAGTGCATGAGGGTCTCGCCGTCGTCGGAGAACCAGTCCGGCTGCTCGGCGATCGACCACACGCCGACCTTGTTGATCCAGCCGGCGAGGTTCGTGCTCGAGCTCACGTCCGGGCTCACGGTCACGACGCGCTCGGCGATCCCGGGGGCCGCCCGTGTGAGGTCGAGCAGCGCGCGCCCGAGCGCGGCCTGCGTGGTCGCAGCTCCCGTGGGGGTGCGACCGAAGTCGGTCGGCACGTTCGCCAGCGGATGCTGGGCGACCGGCTCGCGAGTGAGCCGGTCGGCGACCTGCGCGCTGAGGCGGCCGGCCGCCGACTCGGGAGCGAAACGCTGCCAGGGATGCGACGGATCCTCGCCCAGCCCGGCCGCGAGCTCCTCGTACTGCTCGACGGTCAGCAGCGAGGAGTGGTTCTGCGGGTGCCCCTCGGTCGGCAGGCCGTAGCCCTTCAGCGTGTAGGCGAGGATCACCGTCGGCCGGCTGTCGTCGATCGCGTCGAAGGCCCGGCGGATCGCGCCGAAGTCGTGTCCGCCGAGACCGTGGAACGCGGCGTTCAGCCGAGCGTCGTCCACGGTGGAGATGAAGGATCGCAGGGCCGCCGAATCGGGGCCCTCGCCCGGCAGGCGCTCGCGCAGCTCGTCGATGGTGCAGCGCAGCAGGCGCTGGTACTCGGGGTTCGACATGTCGTCGATGCGCGCCCGCAGCAGCTCGCCGCCGGGCTCGGCGAAGAGGGCCTCGGCCGCGTCGCCGTACTTCGCCACGATGACCTGCCAGCCGGCCGCCTCGAAGAAGCCCTCGAAGCGGCTCGCCGAGTTGTGCGGCAGCACGCGGTCGAGCGACTGGCGGTTGAGGTCGACGATCCACACGATCTCGCCGAGGTCCTTCACCTGCGGGTCGAGCACCGCCTCCCAGATGGCGCCCTCGTCGAGCTCCGCGTCTCCGAGCAGGCAGTACTGGCGGCCCAGCTCGGCCTCGCCGTTCAAGCCGCCGACGTAGCGCCGCGCGATGGCGGCCCAGATGGGGGCGGTCGGCCCGAGGCCGACCGAACCGGTGGAGTAGTCGGCGGGGATCGGATCCTTGCGCCGGCTCGGGTAGCTCTGCAGGCCGCCGAATTCGCGCAGGGTCGTCAGCCACTTCTCGTCGAGCTGGCCCAGGATGTACTCGATCGCGTGCAGGCCCGGCGAGGCGTGCGGCTTCACCGAGACGCGGTCGGCGGCGGTGAGCCGCTCGAACCAGAGGTACGTCATGATCGTGGCGAGCGAGGCGGTCGAGGCCTGGTGGCCGCCCACCTTGAGGCCCGAGCGGTTGGGGCGCACCCGGTTGGCGTGGTGCACGATGCCCGTCGAGAGCCACAGCACCTTGCGCTCGATCTCCTTCAGCACGGCGTCGCGGCTCGGTGCACGGCCGGCCTGCCCGGTGCTTCCGTCGGCCGTGCTTCCGGCGGCGGTGCTTCCGTCGATCCGGTTCCCGTCGATCCCCGGCGCCAGCGATCTGCCCACGATCGCTCCTCTCATCGGTGACGGCGCACGTGCGCCGCCTGGTGCCCTATGCAAACACGGCAGTACACTGAACGCAAGAAGCAGAAAAATTCTGAGCATTATGCTCATATCAGTGCATCGAAGACGTAGGGAGACGAGCATCGTGAGCACACCGAGCCGCACCGCGGACCGTATCGATCGGGCCCTGCTCGGCGCGCTGGTCGACGACCCCGACGCCACCGGGCTCATGCTCGCGAATCGCACGGGGCTCGCCCGCAACACCGTGCGCTCGCGCCTCGCCCGCTACGCCGAGGAGGGCTCGATCCACGGCTTCGAGCACCGGATCGACCCGGCCTTCCTCGGCTACCCCCTGCGGGCCAGCGTGATGGCGACCGTGCTGCAGCGCGACCTCGCCGAGGTCGGCGAGCAGCTGGCGGCGATCCCCGAGGTGCTCGAGGTGCTCGGGATCGCGGGGGCCGCCGATCTGATCATCCAGGTCGTGGCCCGGGATGCCGACGACCTCTACCGCATCGCCGGGGTGATCCTCGCGATCGAGGGGATCACCCGCACCGAGACCGGCATTGTCATGCGCAGACTCGTGCCCTATCGCACGGAGCAGCTGCTGCGGGGGAAGTAGCCGACGCGCATCGCGGATGTGCGAGACAATGGAGGAGTGAAGACCTTTCGATCATCGCGCCGCGCGCCGGTCGATGTCGTGTTCGACGGGGGCTGCGGCTTCTGCACGCGCGTCGCGTACCGCGTGCTGCTGCTCGACCGCAAGGGGCGGGTGACGTTCCACCCGTTCCAGCGCCCGGGCGTGCTCGAGCGCTTCGGCCTCACGGAGGAGCAGGCGCGTCAGGCCGCGTGGGCTTTCGAAGCGCCCGTCCGCGCGGAGGCGGGGACCGACGACGATGCTCAGCCGATCCGCTATCGCGGCGCCGCGGCGGTCGCCCGCGCGCTCGATGCCGCCTCGGGCGTGCGCCTCGCGACGGCCCTCTACCGGGTGCCGCCGCTCGGCCGCCTGGCGGATCGCGCCTACGTCTGGGTTGCCGAGAACCGGTACCGGCTGCGCGGCACGACCCCGTGGTGCTCGCGGGATCCCCGCGACTGCGGAGAGTCCGCGGGTCCCGGCAGTTGCGCGATTCCCGCCCCCGCGGTCTGAGGCCCGATCCTCGCTCCTCGTTGCACACGCGTTGTCTCACGCGATATTGCGTGTGCAGCGGTGCAACGCGTGTGCAACGGCGGCTTGGAGGACCGTGCCGAATGTCCTTCGCCGGAATCGCCCGGAAACCGGCTGCTAGGCTTGCGGCCGTGTCGGTCTCGGAGCTCTCGGCGAGCAGCCAGAACTACCTGAAGGCGGTCTGGACCCTTCAGGAGTGGTCTGACGAGGCCGTGACGCTCTCGACGCTCGCCGAGCGGGCGGGGGTGCGCCTGTCGACCGCCTCCGAGGCGGTGCGGCGCCTGGCCGACCAGGGTCTGCTCGAGCACACGCCCTACGGATCCATCACGCTGAGCCCGGAGGGGCGCACTTACGCGGTCGCAATGGTGCGGCGGCATCGGCTCATCGAGTCGTTCCTCGTGACGACCCTCGGCTATCGCTGGGATCAGGTGCACGACGAGGCCGAGGCGCTCGAGCATGCGGTCTCCGACTTCATGATCGATCGCATCGACGAGCACCTGGGCTTCCCGACGCGGGATCCGCACGGCGACCCGATCCCGAGCGTCGACGGCGAGGTGGTGCAGCCCGACGCGACGCTGCTCACTGAGATCCCGCTCGGCTCGCGCGTGCGCGTCGAGCGCATCGCCGATGAGGATCCGCTGCTGCTGCAGCACCTCGAAGAGCACGGTGTCGGCGTCGGCACGGTGCTCGACACCCGGGCGGGCGCTCCGTACTCGGACTCGATCGAGGTCGTGGTCGCCGAGACCGGGGTGGCCCTGGCGCTGGGCCGATCCGCCACCGACGCGGTGTGGGGCACCGCGTTGAAGTAGACCGGGTGCGGTGCGGGGCACGGCGCTGAAATAGGCACCGACGCGGTGCGAGGCACGGCGCTGAGATAGGCGCGTACGCGCCGCCGCCCGCGGGGCCCGCTCAGGGCACGCGGCGGATCCACCCCTCCGTCGAGAACTTCTCGTCGACGAGGCGCTCGGCCTCCGCGTACGCCGCCTCGTCGAGTTCGGCCGGAGTGCCCCCGTGCCGCTGCACGAACACCTCGAGCATCCGCTCGACGATCGCCTCGCGGGGCAGGCCGGTCTGACTGCGCAGCGGATCCACGCGCTTCTGCGCGCTCGTGGTGCCCTTGTCGCTCAGCTTCTCCCGGCCGATGCGCAGCACCCGCGTCATCGCGTCGGCGTCCATGTCGTAGGCCATCGTGACGTGGTGCAGCACCGCGCCGGAGGAGAGCCGCTTCTGCGCGGCCCCGCCGATCTTGCCGAGCGGGCTCGTGATGTCGTTGAGGGGCTTGTAGACGGCGTCGATGCCGAGCGAGCGCAGCGCCTCGAGCACCCACTCGTCGAGGAAGGCGTAGGAGTCGGCGAAGCCCATCCCCTGCACGAGCTCGCCGGGAGCGTAGAGCGAGTAGGTGATGCAGGCCTCGGGCTCCATGAACATGGCGCCGCCGCCGGAGATGCGGCGCACGAGCTGCGCGCCCCGCGCCCCGAGCTCGGCCTCGTCGACCTCGTTGCGCACCGACTGGAAGCTGCCGATGATGACGGCCGGCCGGTCCCATTCCCAGATGCGCAGGGTCGGCCCGCGCTCGCCGCGCCCGACCTGGGCGGTGAGCGCCTCGTCGAGGGCCGCGTTGTGCATGGGCGAGATCGCGCGGCTGCGCAGGATGCTCCAGTCGTAGTCGCGCCACTGGGCCGCGCCCGTGAGCGCGCGGCGCACGGCGACGCCCACGGCCTCGGGGGTGATGCCGAGCAGCTGCGCGCCCGTCGGCAGCGCGGATTGCACGGCCGAGGCGACCCATTCGATGGTCGTGTCGGCGGGCAGCCCGTTGACCGCGCCGTTGATGCTGACGAGCACGTCGTCGGGCTCGAGGAAGAAGTCGCCCGAGAGGCTGAAGCCCGAGATGGCGCCGGCCGATCCTGCATCCGCGCCATCGACCTCGAAGTCGACGACGACCAGCTTTCCGCCCGGAACCTTGTATTCTCCGTGGTGCGTGCTCATGGGTCCAGGCTAGCCGGATCAGCCCTCGCCGATGTGCTCGAGCATCCAGGTGATGATCTCGGCCGTGGCCTCCTCGTGATTGATCTCGTTGAGCAGTTCGTGCCTGGCCTCGGGGTACTCGCGCACCGTCACATCGTGCACGCCCCGCTTCCGGTAGGCCTCGGCGAGCCGGCGCCGGCCGTCGCCCCGGCTGAGCGGATCCTCGCTCCCTCCGATGATCAGGATCGGCACCTTGGGCGCGAGCCCCGCCGCAGGGGTGCCGAAGAGTCTGAGCCCGTCGGCGAGGCCGAAGAGCTTCAGGATGTCGGCCTCGAAGCACAGCGGATCCGCGACGAAGCGCTCGGAGATCGCAGGGTCCCGGCTCAGCCACTCGAAGCCGTTCGGCTCGCCGCCGTCCGGGCCCGGCGTCTTCCAGTGCGCGTTGAGGTCGCCGCTCTCCATGAAGCGCGGCGTGCGGAAGGCGGTGCCCGAGAGCACGACGGCGTCGAAGGCGCGGGGCTCGCGGTTCAGGATCCGCTGGGTCATGAGCGATCCCCACGAGTGCCCGAACATGACGAGCGGCAGGCCGGGGTGGCGCTTCCGCGCGATGGCGGTGAGCTGCAGGATCGCGGCCTCGGCCGCGCGCAGGCCGCCGGGGCCGAGCCTGCCGAGCAGGGAGAGATCGCCGTGGTGCTGAGCGCGGCCGGTCTCGCCGTGTCCGCGGTGATCGTCCGCGTAGACGGTGAAGCCCGCCGCGACGAGCGCACGGGCGAAGCGATCGTAGCGCAGCGCGTACTCGCCGATGCCGTGCGCGATCTGCACGACGCCGACGGGCTCGGAGGCCCGCCACTCGTACGCGAAGATCTCGATGCCGTGGGCGTCGGTGTACTCGAACCGGATCGGCCCCTCCGCGGGTGTGTCCTTGCTCATCCACCCATTCTGCCCGTCGAGGGGGTCCGCCGCAGCCGCCGGCTTCGGCCCACTCGCAGACCCGCAGCGGAAGGCGGTTTCAATAGACTCGGGGCATGGATGGATCCGCCGATGCCAACTCCGCAATGAACGCCGCTGCGAACGCTTCGCGGGACGAGGATCTGCTCGTCTCGATCCCGAACGACGCGGGCCTGGCCGCCGCGATCGGCGAGGTGCCGGGCGCGCGCCTCGTGACGTGGGACCTCGACGGGCCGCCTCCGCACGAGGCCTTCGACATCGTCATGCCTCCGTACTGGGGCGGGCCGAGGCGCCTGGCCAGGCTCGAGGGCGTGCAGGTGCGTCTCGTGCAGTGGCAGTCGATCGGCTACGACCGCGTCGCCGACTACCTGCCGGAGGGGATCCCCCTCGCGAACGCCGCGTCCGTGCACGAGGCCTCCACCGCCGAGCTCGCGATCGCGCTCGCCCTCGTCGCGCAGCGGGGCATCGCCGACTTCGTGCGCAGCGGCGACCGCGGGGTATGGGAGCGGCCGGCCATGCGGCCGAGCCTCGCCGATCGCCGGGTGCTGATCGTCGGCTACGGGGGCGTCGGCAAGGCGATCGACGCGCGCCTCGTGGGCTTCGAGACGTCGGTGACGCGGATCGCGCGCACCGCGCGGAGCGAGGCGGGCCCCGGGGGCGAGCCCGTGCCCGTGCTCGGCATGGATCGCCTGCACGAGGCGCTGGCCGAGGCGGAGATCGTGATCGTCGGGGTGCCGCTCGACGCCGGGACCCGGGGGCTCATCGACGCGGCCGCGCTCGCCGCGATGCCCGACGGGGCGCTGCTCGTGAACGTCGCCCGGGGCGCCGTCGTCGACACGGACGCGCTCATGGCCGAGCTGAACTCGGGCCGCCTGCGCGCCGCCCTCGACGTCACCGATCCCGAGCCACTTCCGGAGGGGCACCCCCTCTGGAGCTGCCCGGGGCTGATCGTGAGCCCGCACGTCGGTGGCGACTCGACCGCGTACGTGCCGCGCATGGCGCGGCTGCTGCATCGGCAGGTCGAGCGCATGCGCCGGGGCGAGCACCCGGAGAACCTGGTGGACCTGTCCCGCTGAAGGCCTCGCCCGCCGCGGCGGTCCCGCGCGACCTCGCCGTGTCCCGCGAATCGGGACGACGCCGGCGCGGCCCGCGGTTCGTGCTGGGAGAATGGTGGGGCGGCGGGCGCACGGCCACGCCGGGAGCGATTTCTCGCGGAGCATATGCGATCGCGAGCCGAGAACGAGTCGAGCAGTCGAGCGGAACAGGAGTGGTGCAGATGCGCGCGATCGTCATGGAGCAGGCCGGGGGCCCCGAGGTCCTGGCGGTGAAGGAGGTCGCGGATCCCGCGATCGAGTCCCACGAGATCCTCGTAGAGACGGCCGCAGTGGGTGTCAACTTCATCGAGCTCTACCAGCGCAGCGGGGTCTATACCGTGCCGCTCCCCTTCACCCCGGGAACCGAGGCGGCGGGCACCGTCGTGGCGGTGGGCGAGGGCGTGCTCGGCATCGAGCCGGGCGATCGCGTCGTCACGGTCGCGGCTCGGGGGAGCTATGCCGACCGCTTCGTGGCGGCCGCGTCCGACGTGGCGCGGGTGCCCGACGGGATCGACCTCGAGACCGCCGCGGCGCTGGCCCTGCAGGGCTGCACCGCCCACTACCTCGCGAACTCGGTGGCTCGTGCCGAGGCCGGCGACACGGTGCTGCTGCACGCCGGCGCCGGCGGGGTCGGTCTGCTGCTGACCCAGCTGCTCGCGGCGCGCGGCATCCGCGTGTTGACGACGGCGTCGACCGACGAGAAGCGGCGGCTCAGCCTGGAGGCCGGCGCGGCCGAGTCGATGGCGTACGAGGGATTCGCGGATCGGGTGCGGGAGCTCACCGGCGGCGAGGGCGTGGCCGTGGCCTATGACGGCGTCGGCAAGGATACCTTCGACGATTCGCTGAAGTCGCTGCGCGTGCGCGGCGAGCTGGTGCTCTTCGGCGGATCGAGCGGCCCCGTGCCGCCCTTCGACCTGCAGCGCCTCAACGCCGGCGGATCCCTTTCGGTCACCCGGCCGGGCCTGCCCCACTTCATGCGCACTCCTGAGGAGCGCGAGGGGCGCTACCGCGATCTCTTCACCGCGGTCGGCTCCGGCGCGCTGCGGGTGAGCATCGGCGGGCGCTTCCCGCTCGCGGAGGCCGCCGATGCTCACCGCGCGCTCGCGAGCCGCGGCACCACGGGCAAGCTGATCCTCATCCCGTAGCGCTGCGATGCCCCGATGCCGTCAGCGGCATCGGGTGCGGCGCCTACTTCGACTCGAAGCCCTGCGCCCGCAGCGACTCGCGCATGGTGTGACGGCCCTTCAGGCCTTTCACGGGGCCGAGTCGCCCGGCGACGGTGCGTGCCCAGCTGCGGTTCGGCACGCCCTGGCTCTCGAAGTAGTCGCGGTAGCTCTCCTCGTAGGCCGCGGTGGCCTCGCGCCAGCGCTCGGTGTCGTACTGCTCGTGGTGCAGCACGCCCTCGAGCGGGAGCCGGGGCTTGATGCCGGTGCCCTCCGCGGGGTCGGGCACCCCGATGGGCATGCCGACCACGGGGAAGGCGCGGCGCGGCAGCCCGAGCTCGGCGCACACCGCTGCGGGATTGTTGCGGATGCCGCCGACGAACAGCCCGCCGAGCCCGAGCGACTCCGCGGCGAGCAGCGCGTTCTGCGCGGCGATGCCCGTGTCGAGCGCGGCGAGCAGGGTGACCTCCATGTAGTCGAGCGCTTCCGGCTCGACTCCCTGCGCGCGGATGAGCTCCTCGGCGCGGGCGAGGTCTGCGACCCAGACGAGGAGGACGGGGGCGAGGGCGACGTAGTCGAAGCCTCCGACGGCATCCGCGATGCGCTGCTTGCGATCCGCGTCCCGCACCGCGACGACCGACCACACCTGCTGGTTCGACGAGGTCGAGGCGCGCTGCGCCGCCCCGATGATCGCCTCGAGCTGCGCGTCCGTCACGGGCTCGTCCAGGTACTTGCGCACCGAGCGGTGCTGCAGCTGCTGCGCGATCACCGGTGAAGTGGTGCGTTCGTCCAAGGCGTTCTCCTGATCCTGTCCCCGGCATTCACGGTTTCTCCGAAGACACTACCCGAGGCCGCAGGGCCTCTGCGGGCGTAGGGTAGGCGCATGAGCACGCGAGCGGAGACGGTCGAGTTCCTCGTCGATCAGCTGACGGCGCTGCCGAACATCGGCACGCGCAAGATGTTCGGGGAGTACTGCCTCTACTGCGACGAGAAGCCGGTGGCCTTCGTCTGCGACGACGAGCTCTACGTGAAGCCCACCGAGTCCGGGCGCGCCTACATCGGCGAACCCGACGAGGCGCCGGCCTACCCGGGATCGAAGATGTACTTCCGGATCGGCGGCGACCGATGGGAGGATCGCGACTGGCTCGCGGGCCTCATCGATGCGACCGCCGCGGCGCTTCCCGCGCCGAGACCCAAGAAGCCGAAGCAGTCCAGGCAGCCGAAGCCGAAGCGGTAGCCGCTCCCGGGCTAGAATTGGTCGGTAATGCGCTCGCGCGCGATCCAAAGTTCCCGACCAGCCCCTTGGAGTTCACAGCACTATGGCCGAACAGTCCCGCCTCGACAAGGTCATCGCCCTCGCCCGCCACCGCGGCTTCGTCTTCCAGGCCGGTGAGATCTACGGCGGATCGCGATCCGCCTGGGACTACGGCCCCCTCGGCACCGCGCTCAAGGAGAACATCAAGCGCCAGTGGTGGAAGTCGATGGTGCAGCGCCGCGACGACGTCGTCGGCATCGACTCGAGCGTGATCCTGCCGAAGCAGGTCTGGGAGGCCTCGGGCCACGTCGAGGTCTTCAGCGATCCGCTCGTCGAGTGCCTGCAGTGCCACCGCCGCTACCGCGAGGACCACCTCATCGAGGCCTTCGAGGAGAAGAAGGGCCGCGCGCCCGAGGGCGGCCTCGCCGAGATCGTGTGCGCGAACTGCGGCACCCGTGGCCAGTGGACCGAGCCGCGCGCCTTCTCGGGCCTGCTGAAGACCTACCTGGGCCCCGTCGACGACGAGGCGGGCCTGCACTACCTGCGCCCCGAGACCGCGCAGGGCATCTTCGTGAACTTCGCGAACGTGCTGCAGTCGGCGCGCATGAAGCCCCCGTTCGGCATCGCGCAGATCGGCAAGAGCTTCCGCAACGAGATCACGCCGGGCAACTTCATCTTCCGCACCCGCGAGTTCGAGCAGATGGAGATGGAGTTCTTCGTCGAGCCGGGCACCGACGAGGAGTGGCAGGAGTACTGGATGAACGAGCGGATGTCGTGGTACGTCGGCCTCGGCATCGATCCGGCCAACCTCCGCTTCTACGAGCATCCGCAGGAGAAGCTGTCGCACTACTCGAAGCGCACCGCCGACATCGAGTACCGCTTCGAGTTCACCGGCAGCGAGTGGGGCGAGCTCGAGGGCATCGCGAACCGCACCGACTTCGACCTCACGACCCACTCGAAGCACTCGGGCAAGGACCTGTCGTTCTACGATCAGGCGGCGGATCGCCGCTACACCCCGTACGTGATCGAGCCCGCGGCCGGCCTCACCCGCTCGGTGATGGCGTTCCTCGTCGACGCCTACCGCGAGGAGGAGGTGCCGAACGCCAAGGGCGGCACCGACACCCGCACCGTGCTCGGCCTCGACCCGCGCCTCGCGCCGATCAAGGCCGCGGTGCTGCCGCTCAGCCGCAACGAGCGCCTCTCGCCGCTCGCCCGCGAGATCGCGCAGGATCTTCGCGAGGACTGGAACATCGACTTCGACGACGCCGGCGCCATCGGCCGCCGCTACCGCCGCCAGGACGAGATCGGCACGCCGTTCTGCGTCACGGTCGACTTCGACTCGCTCGACGACGACGCGGTGACCGTGCGCGAGCGGGACACCATGGAGCAGGTGCGCGTGCCGCGAGGCGAACTGCACGCGTTCCTCGCGGAGCGCCTGCGCGGCGCCTAGGGGATGCCATGAGCGCCGGCCAGAACCCCGGATCGCCCGATCCCGCGGCGAAGTCGCCCGACCCGTCAGTGGGGGCGGCCGATCCCGCCTGGGCATGGGCGAGGCCCGAGCGGCCGACGCGCTGGGTCGAGACCCGGCCGCTGGAATATCATCAGCTGCTCCGGGGGGCCCCGCGCTATCGCTGGTGGAAGCCGCTGCTGGTGGGCGTGCTCGGGGTCGTCTACTACTTCACGCTCTCGACGGCGTGGACGATGCCCTTCATGCCCTACCTGATCGAGTCCGGCATGCTGGACCTCACCGATCTCTCGGCCATGAGCGCACTGCTGCTCGACACGCAGAAGCCGATCTCGATGCTGCTGTCCCTCGGCTCGGTCGCGCTGATCCTGCCCGCGGTGCTGCTCGCGATGCTGAGCGTCGGCCTGCGGCCGATGGGGAGGGTGTGGTCGGTCGCCCTGCGCATCCGCTGGCGGTGGATCGGGCGGACCCTGCTTCCCGCGGTCGCGACGCTCGTCGTCATGAACGTCGTCGGCATCGGGATCGGCTGGGCGGTGACCGGCGGCTCCGGGGAGGAACTCTTCGCGCCCTCCGAGATCGACATGTCGGCCGCGCTGTGGTCGGGACTGATCGTGCTGCTGCTGGTGCCGATCCAGTCCACCGCCGAAGAGGTCGCCTACCGCGGCGCGCTCGTGCAGTCCCTCGGTGCGTGGTTCGGTGGCGCGAGGGGCGCGTCGGCGTTCGCCCGCTTCGTGCGCGGTCCCTGGCTGCCCATCGCGGTCAGCGCCCTGGCCTTCGCCTTCTCCCACTTCTACGACGTGTGGGGGTGGATCTCGGTGGCCGGCATGGGCGTCGTCGCCGCCTGGCTGAGCTGGCGCACCGGCGGCATCGAGGCGGCGATCAGCCTGCACGTCGTGAACAACCTCGTGGCCTTCGGCTTCATGGTCTTCGGCCTCGGCGGCACTGCTCAGGCGTCGGACGGCGGGAACCTCGGCTCCGCGATCGCCGCGATGATCGGCTTCGCCTTCTACGGGTGGTGGGTGGATCGCGACTTCCGGCGGCGCGACGGCGTGCGCATGCGCGTCGACCTCGTGGAGGAGCGCGACCCGGCCGCCGGTTTCCCGATTGCGGCCGATCCGAGCGCGGCCGACCCGAGCGCGGCCGACCCGAGCACAGCCCAGCCGAGCGCGGCCGAGACGCAGGCACCGCAGGAGCCGCGGTCGTGATCGACGCGGTCGTCGTCGGGAGCGGGCTGCCCGAGCTGCAGACCGCGCTCGATCTCGCCGAGGTCGGTCTCCGGGTCGCCGTGCTCGAGCGCGCCGGCGAAGAGGACGCCGCCGGAGAGCTCGACCACGAGGGCGGCGTCGCGAGGCTTCTCGAGCGGATGGCCGCGGGCCTCCCCGGCGCCGGCGGCGCCGCGCGCCCCGAGCTCGCGCCCCGGGCGGTGCCACCCGAGGCGACGATGCTGCTCGGGCGCTCCGGTGCCTGGTGCCGGCGGCCCGAGCCCGAGGTGTGGGGGATCCCCGCGGTGCCGCTCGCGGCCGAGACCATCGCGGCGATAGGCAACGGCGGCGCGCTGCGCGCGTACCGCGATCGCCTGGCGCCCGTGCTGACGGTCGGGAAGACCCGGAGCCTCGGCGTACTCGTGAAGAAGCGGCTCGGCTCGGCGGTGCTCGGCACGCTGACCGCTCCGCAGCTGCGCGAACGCTACGGTGCGGACGCGACCGAGGTCGAGGTGGCGATCGCCGCGCCGGGGCTGAACGAGGCCCTTACCAGAACCGGCTCGCTCACCGCGGCGGCGCTCGCCTACTCCGAGCGGCACGCCGGGCGCGAGACGCGGATCGCGCCCGAAGCGGGATGGGAGGCGCTGCGCGAGGCCATGGTCGAGCGCCTGGGCCTGTACGGGGTCGAATTCGCCGCCTCCCCCCTCACCGGCGCCGGGCGGCTGGAGGACGGGGGCTGGAGCCTCCGCTTCGAGGACGGGAGCGCGCTGCAGGCTCGTGCGGCGGTCGTCGACTGCCCTCCCGACCCCCAGGAGAGTCCCTTCGCGGCTTTTCTCGAGGCCGTCGCACCCGCGCGGCTGCGGATACATGCCTCGATCGGCATTGATCGGCCCGAGTGGCTGCCGGAGGGGGCGGTCGCCGTGCGCGACGTCGGCGATCCGCGGCAGGCGAAGGCCGCTGTCTGGTCTCTGCGCCTCGCCGGAGGCCGGGCCCGGTTCAGCAGCGCGCGGTTCGAGGCAGGGGCGCCGGTGCTCAGGGCCAATCCGGTGGCGCTGCTCGACAGCTGGCTGGCGGAGGCCGGCGCGAGCCCGGCCCCCGACGCCGAGTGGTCGATCGAGACCCGCGCGGCGGCCTACTGCACCGTGGAGGAGCGCGAGCTGGAGAGCGCTGCGAGACAGGCGCTCTCCGACAGGGAGCCCGAACTGCTCGTCGTCGGCCGTGCGCTGCACGGCGACGACCTGTCCGCGGCACTGGATGCGGCGCATCATGGCGCGGTGGAACTGCGCCGGCGGCTGCTCGGCCTGGCCGATTGACGCCCCCTTAGCGCGTCGGGCGAGGCTCCGTCCAGGGGGTTGACGCGGCCCGAGCGGTGCGTCAGCCTGGGATTCCGGTTCATATTTCGATCGCGGCATATACCTCGCCGGAATTCGGTTGTAGGCTGGAGCGATACGACGGAGGCGGCTGGGCTCGCCGGTCTGGAGGCAAGAGATGAAGGGCAAGATCGCATTCCTGCTGGGAGCGGCGGTCGGCTACGTGCTGGGCACCCGGGCCGGGCGCGAACGCTACGAGCAGATCAAGCGCGGCGCCCAGCGGATCTGGAACACCGAGCCGGTGCAGCGCGGCGTGCACGTCGTGCGCGACGCCGTCGACGAGCGCGCCGACGAGGTCAAGCAGGCCGCCCGCAAGCTGGGTGCCCAGCTGCTCGGCAAGCTGTCCGAGCAGGCCGCGGGGAAGCCGCGCGAGGCCGCCTCGAAAGCGAGCTCTCGCGACGCCGACGCAGACGATGGGGCTGACTCGGCGGATGAAGTCGACGCCGAGGCCGCCGACGGATCCGCGAAGACAGCGAAGACGGCGAAAGCCCCCGCGAAATCGACTGCGCGCGGCTCCTCGCGGAGTGCGCAGTCGTCGTCGAAGAGCAAGGCGAAGAGCGGCACTGCGGCGGCCGACCGCGCCGCGCGCGCGTCGGGCGACGGGGACGGGGAATGAGCCGCCGGGACGGCCAGGCGGGCACCTTCGAGCTGCTCGCGCGGCTTCCGCAGCAGCTCCTCGCACTCGCCAAGGCCGAGTATCAGAACGCGAAGCGCGAGATCGCCGCGAAGGCCAAGCGGGCCGGCATCGGCCTGCTGGCGATCGTCGTAGCGCTCTTCTTCCTCTTCTTCGCGATCGCGTGCCTCGTCGCGGCGGCGGTCGCGGGCATCGCCGTGGTGTGGCCGGTGTGGCTCTCCGCCCTCGTCGTGGCCGCCGGTCTGCTGCTGCTCGCCGCGGCCGCGATCATGGCCGGCATCGCCCTCATCAAGCGGGGCATCCCCGTGCCGGAGGAGACCATCGATCGCGTCGAGGAGGATCTCGGGGCGTTCGCGGATGTGCGCTTCAACGCCTCGGCCCACATGCCGCAGGCCGGCGAGAAGGGGAACTGGCGATGAGCGGCGGAAGCAAGCCCGATCCCGGCGTGCTCGAGGCCCAGCGGGCCCGTGCGGAGCTGTACGACACGCTCGGGCAGCTGCGCGAGCGGCTCGATTACGCGCAGCGCATCGACGACTCGATGGAGCGCACCCGGAGGCGCATCGCGCGCACCAAGCGGGAGAACCCGCTCGGCTTCGCGGTCGGAGTCGCGGCCGTCGCCGCCGTCGCGGGCCTCGCGGTCTGGGGCATCGCGCGTCGGGTGGCCCGCGCCTTCGACTGATCGGACGAGGTCACGGTTCGGCCACGTTATCAGCGGCGGAGCGCCCTGTTTTGCATCGGGCGCGGCGCAGGACGAGAATAGGGTCCATGACGGCTCAGGTGAAACCGCTCAGCGGTTTGCGGGTGCTCGTGCCCCGCGGGGGCACCTGGGGGGATCTCGTCGCGAGAGCGCTGCGCGATCAGGGTGCCAGCACCGTCGTCGCCCCGCTCATCGACTTCGCGCACACGAGCGAGGAGGACCGGCTCGTCGAAGCGCTCCATCTGCTCGAGGCCGGCTACTACGACTGGATCACCGGTACGAGTGCGACCGTGGTCGACGTGCTGGCGCATCATCACGCCGTGATCCCGAGCGGCACGCGCGTCGCCGCCGTCGGCGAGGCGACCGCCGCGGCCTTCGCCGCCGCGGGGTACCAGGTGAGCCGCACCCCCGGCCAGAAGAACAACACCCCGGTCGGGCTGCTCGAGGCCTGGCCGGAGATCGACTCCGGCGAGGTGCTCAAGGTGCTCACGCTGCGCTCCGACGTCGCGAAGCCGGTGCTCACCGAGGGACTCATCCGCAGGGGGCACGATGTGACCCAGGTCGTCGCCTACCGCACCATCGGCGTGCCGGCGGCGGTGCGCATCCGAGAGGACGTCGAGTCGGGGCGCATCAACGCCCTGCTCGTGGCCTCGCCGCGCATCGCGCACGAGGTCGCGACGCAGTTCCCGAACCTCCCCGAGGGCACGGTGGTCGCCTGCGTCGGCCCCCACACCCACGAGGAGGCCGAGGCGGCCGGCCTGCGCCACGATCCCGAGCACCGGGACTCCGAGGTGAAGCGCGCGCTGATCCAGACCGTCGAATCGGTCATCGATCAGAGCGACATGCTCGACTGACGCCGGTATCCGATCCCGGCCCCCGGCCCGGGGTTCGATCCGCGTCCGACCCGGCCCGGTACCCTGGCCGCGCGCGCTCCCTCCCTCGCCCCTCCCCCTTCCCACCGGAGTCGGGGTCGCTTCGGGCGGTTATACGGCGAGATGCCCGCCCGAAGCGACCCCGATTCCGGCTCGGGGGCTCGACCGGCGGCCCGGCAGGGCGGCGCTCGGCACACGGAGGTGCGGCGCGCACCCGCCCATAACGATTCGGCGCCTTCGGCGCGCTCGCATGACGCGCGCTGCGCCTCCTGGCAGGATGGGGGTCATGGCGAGTGTTGCGGTCTACCCCGACCGAGTGGTGATCCGCCTGAGTGCCGCGGAGAAGGCGCTCGCCCTGCGCCGCAGGGATCTGGTGCTCGACCGCGCCGCGATCACGTCGGCCCTCATCACCGACGATCCGTGGGTGTGGCTGCGCGGCGTGCGCTCGCCGGGGGCGCATCTGCCCGGCAAGCTCGCCCTCGGCACCTGGCGCGGTCTCGGCGGCCGCGAGTTCGCGGCCGTGCGCAGCGGCAAGCCCGCGGTGGTGCTCGACTTCGCGCGGGAGGAGGCGGAGCCGGAGGACGCCCCGGGCGGAGCCGACGCCGACGGCGCCCCGGGCCGGGCCGGCGAGTTCGACGACTTCGCGCGGGTCGTGATCTCGACCGACCACGCGGCCGAGCTGATCCGCGCGCTGCGCCTCGACGACTCCGACGCGGTCTTCACGACCGGCGCGTAGCGGCGCACAGCTGCGCGGTGGATCCGCGATCCGGTCGCGATCCGGCCCCGCACCGCGCTACCCCGCGAACAGCCAGGCGACGGCGGCGATCACGGGCAGAGAGGCGAAGGTCGTGAGGAACACCGTGTCGCGCACGAGCGTCTCCGCCTTCCGGTACGTCGCCGCATAGTTGTAGACGTTCTGCGCGGTGGGCAGCGCGGCGATCGTCGTCGCGATGAAGGTCTCGTGCGGGTCGAGCCCGAAGGCGAAGGAGAGCCCCAGCGCGACCGCGGGCATCCCGAGCACCTTGAGCGCCGTCGCGACGAGCACGGCCTTCCGCCCGCTGCCGGGCTGCAGCGCGCGCTGGCCCCGTAGCGAGACCCCGAAGCTCATGAGGATCATGGGGATCGCCGCGGCGCCGATCATCTCGATCGGCTCGAGCAGCAGGCCGGGCATCGGGACCTCGAACAGGGCGAAGACGAAGCCGAGCACGGAGGCGATGATGATGGGGTTGGTGACGGCACGCACGATGGCCCGCAGCGCGCCCTTGCCGTTGCCGCGGGTCGCCTCGAGGATCGCGAGGATCACGGGGGTGTAGATGATGAGCTGCACGAGCATGAGCGGCGCGACGTAGGCCGCGTCGCCCAGGATGTAGATGGCGACCGGCAGGCCGAGGTTGTTCGAGTTGACGTAGGAGGTGGTGGTCGCGCCGAGGGTGACGGTCGCGAGGTCCTGCTTGAACCAGAGCCGGGAGGCGATCAGGTAGGCGGCAGCGACCGCCACGGCCGCGAGCGTGGTCACGATGATCACGGGCGAGAGCATGATGGCCGGGTCGCTGTCGTAGAGCACCGCGAACAGCAGCGCCGGGGTGGCCACGTAGAAGGCGACGTTGTTGAGCACGCGCCGCTGATCGCCCTGCACGACGCCGAAGCGCGCCGCGAGGTAGCCGGCGCCGATCACCACGAGGATGAGCACGAAGCCGTGCAGCACTCCGGCCATCCGGTCTCCTTCCGACCCTCCGAGCTTAGGGGCTGCGCGGCTGCCGCCGCGTCAGGGCGGCGGCGGCCTCCTCCGCGATGACGGCCGAGAGACGGTCGAGCACCGGGGAGCGCAGGTTCCAGCGCTGCCAGTACAGCGAGATCTCGATGGTGGATCGCGCGCCGATCTCGACGAGCCTCCCCTCCGCGAGCGCGTCCCGGCACTGCAGCTCCGGCACCATGCCCCAGCCCATGCCGAGCTCGATGGCGCGCATGAACTCCGCGGAGGAGGGGACGTAGTGGCGGGGCGGATCCACCCGGGTGCGCGTGACCCGGCGCACGAAGCGCTGCTGGAAGACGTCGTGACGGTCGAACTCGAGCATCGGCGCGGAGCCCAGCGCCTCGGCGGTCACCCCGTCGGAGAAGTGCTCGGCCGCGAAGTCGGGGGCCGCGCAGGCGCGGTAGCGGTCGGTGCCGATGCGGGTGCTCGTGCAGCCGGGTACGGGCTCCTTGGTCGCGGTGAGGGCAGCGATGGCCTCGCCCCGCCGCAGTCGCTCGGTCGACAGGGTCTCGTCGGAGCGGATCACCTCGAACTGCGCGCCCGTCTCCCGGGCGGCTCTCGCGAGGGCGGGTACGAACCAGGTGGCGAGCGAGTCCGCGTTGACGACGATGGGCAGGATCGCGCCGGCGGATCCGCCCCCGAGCTCGCGGGCGGCGTCGTCGACGAGGCGCTCCAGCTGCCGGGCCAGGCGCAGCACGGTGGCGCCGGCCTGCGTGACCTCGACGGGGCGGCTGCGCTGCACGAGCACGGATCCGACGCGCTGCTCCATCGCCTTGACCCGCTGGCTCACGGCCGAGGGGGTGATGTGCAGCCTGCGAGCGGCGCCTTCGAAGCTGCCCTCGTCGACGATGGCGGCGAAGGTGGCGAGGTGCTCGACCGGCAGATCCACTCCTTAAGAATAGCTAATGAAGCATCAGCAAGATGAGGCACGCTGAATGTGCGGATCGCCCCGCCCGGCCTCTAGCGTCGTAGTCATGCTCACCTCGGTGCTCCTCGGTCTCGGCACCGGTCTCTCCTTGATCGTCGCGATCGGCGCGCAGAACGCCTTCGTGCTGCAGCAGGGCATCCGCCGCGAGCACGTGCTGCCGGTCGTGCTCATCTGCGGCCTCACCGATGCCCTGCTCGAGCTCCTCGGCGTCGCGGGGATCGGCCTCGTGGTCGAGCGCGCGCCGGTCGTGCTCGAGATCATCCGCTGGGGCGGGGTCGCGTTCCTGCTCTGGTACGCATTCGGTGCGGTGCGGCGGGCGCTGCGGCCGGAGGCGCTCGTCGCCGCGGACGGTGCGCGCACCCCGCTGCGCAAGACCGTGCTGGCGTGCCTCGCGATCACCTACCTGAACCCGCACGTCTATCTCGACACGATGGTGCTCATGGGTTCGGTGGGCAACGCGCAGGGCGATCCCGAGCGGTGGTGGTTCCTGCTCGGCGGCGCGATCGCGAGCGTCGGCTGGTTCGCGCTGCTCGGCTACGGCGCCCGGGCGCTCACCCGCTTCTTCGCGACGCCGCGCGCCTGGCAGGTGCTCGACTGGTGCGTGGCGGCGGTGATGGTGATCATCGCGGCGCGCCTCGTGTTCGGGGGCCTCGGGGTCTGAGCGAGCCGCGGGCTCAGCCGGCGATCGCGGCCAGCAGCTCGTCCACGTCGTCGGGCGTCGTGTCGAAGGCGCACATGAGGCGCACGAGGGAGTCGTCGCCCGGCCAGTCGTAGAAGCGGAAACGCTCGCGGGCGCGCTCCCGCACCGCATGCGGCATCGCCGCGAAGACGGCGTTCGACTCGGTCGGCTGGGCGAGGGCGAGCCCCGGCACCGTGCCGCTGCCGGTGAGGGCGACGATGCCGCTGCTCAGGCGATCCGCCATCGCGTTCGCGTGGGCCGCCGAGCGCAACCAGAGGTCGCCTTCGTAGAGCGCGAGCAGCTGCGCGGAGATGAAGCGCATCTTCGAGCCGAGCTGCATGTTCAGCTTGCGCAGGTAGGGCAGGCCCGGGGCGGCGGAGGGGCGGATCGCGACGACGGCCTCGGCCCCCAGCAGGCCGTTCTTCGTGCCGCCGAGGCTCAGCACGTCGACCCCGGCGTCCGAGGTGATCGCGGCCAGCGGGCAGCCGAGGCGGGCGGCGGCGTTGCCGAGGCGCGAGCCGTCCATGTGCAGGATCATGCCGTGCGCGTGGGCGTGCTCGGCCAGCGCACGCACCTCGTCGGGCGTGTAGCGGGTGCCGAGCTCGGTGGTCTGCGAGATCGAGACGGCGAGCGGCTGCGCGCGGTGCTCGTCGCCCCAGCCCCAGGCCTGGCGCTCGACGAGCTCCGGGGTCAGCTTGCCGTCCGGCGTCGGCACGGTGAGCAGCTTGATCCCGCCCATCTTCTCGGGCGCACCGCCTTCGTCGCAGTGGATGTGCGCCGTCTCGGCGCAGACCACCGCGCCCCAGCGGGGCAGGGCGGCCTGCAGCGAGAGCACGTTGGCGCCGGTGCCGTTGAAGACCGGGAAGGCCTCGGCCTCGTCCCCGAAGAGCTCGCGCGCGAGCTCGCCGAAGCGGGCGGTCCAGGGGTCCGCCCCGTAGGCGGGGGCGTGGCCGACGTTCGCCTCGGCGATGGCCGCGAGCACCTCGGGGTGCACACCCGCGTAGTTGTCGGAGGCGAAGGAGCGGTGGGCGGCGTTCTCGGCGGTGCCGTTCATCGACTCAGATCCCGGCGTCGCGGTAGGAGGCCGCGAGCTCGCGGTAGTGATCGGCGTTGCTGCGGACCCGCTCGGCCATCTCCGCGTTCATGGGCCCGCGGTCCTTGGCGGGCACACCGGCGACGAGGTGCCCGGCCTCGACCTGCTGGCCCTCGAGGACGAGGGCCCCCGCAGCCACGAAGGCGCCGTCGCCGATGCTCGAGAAGCTCAGCAGCTTCGCGCCCATGCCGATCAGGCACCCCTCGCCGACCCGGGTGCCGTGCAGCAGGGCGAGGTGGCCCACGCCCACACCGGCGCCGACGACGGTCGGGGCGCCCTCGTCGGTGTGCACGACGACGTTGTCCTGCAGGTTGCTGCCCTCGCCGAGCTCGATGTAGTCGCCGTCGGCGCGCAGCACGGTGCCGAACCAGACGCTCGCGCCCGGGCCGATGCGCACGTCGCCGATCAGGGTCGCGTTCGGCGCGATCCACGCCGTCGGATCGACCTGCGGGTGCTTGCCGTTGAAGGGGATGATCAGCGCCATGGCTCCACTGTAGCCCGGCCGCGGGCAGGGGCGCAGGCGGGCCGCTCGACAGGTTGGGCGACGCGTGCCACGATGAGAGCAGACGGGCGCGGGCGGTGCCGGCCCCCGCGACTTCCGAACGAGGAGGGATCCGATGCGCTACATGCTGCTGCTCCACGGTCGCGAGGAGGACGTGCACGCGACGCCTCCCGAGCGGGTCGAGGAGGTCGCCGCCTTCCTCGCGCGCTTCGAGGACGAGCTGACGAGCGGCTCCGAGCTGGATTGGACCGAGGTGCTCGCCTCCGAGGTGAACGCGGTCGTGGTCGAGCCGGGCGGCGCGGCGCGCGAGGCGTGGCTGAACGCCGGGGGCCTGCCCCTCGAGCGCGTCTGGGTGGTCCGGGTCTCCGATCCTGAGCGCGCGCATGAGATCGCCGCGGCGCTCGCCGCCGGGGTCGGCGCCCCGGTCGAGGTGCGGGAGTGCCTGCCCTCGGCGCAGCGGCCCTGAGCGCCGGCCCGCCCTTTCTTCCTTCTCTTCCGCCTTCCTTCTCTTCCGCTCCCGGGCGCCCTCGCCCTCCCCTCCTCTCGCCCTCGACCTTCCCCTTCTCTTAAGCTCCCCTCTCCCTCCCCCCGCAATAGTGCCCTCGATGCTGCTCCACCCGCGGCTGGACGACAACGCCTGCACTGATATGTGGTTGTGTTTGTCAAGTAAGCATGGTGGAACGATCCGAGAGGTGTACAGCCGCTCGGATCGTTCCAGTTCTACCGGCCGGACCCCTGAAAGGGGGATCCTGGGCCTGACGTGTCTTTCCGACGTTTACACGATCAGACTGATATGCGTGGGTTGGGTACCGCAGGGCGAAACGTGCGAGTGGAGCGGTGCCACGGTCTATTCGCGAGCGTCACCGGTATCGGCTGCTCATAGTGCAAGAGTGGGTCACTCCACGTGTTCGTAGGCCCCGCACCCTCGTTCACGGGCAGGCCGGCAGTCTCTGGGCGGCCGGTCACTCGGTGAGCGTCGCGAGGGACCAGCACCAGCCCGCGAGTTCTCTCGCGATCCCGACACAGGCGACCGTGCTCTTCTTCCGACGGACGGTGTGACGCACCCATTGCCGGTGCAGCCGCTCGTTCCCGACCTGCCCGCGCGCTCGTGCGGCCGGGAACGCGAGCGCGAGACGCTTCTCCAGCGAGGGCGAATAGCCGGGACGGTACTCGCGTCGATGATGCCAGGCCGCTTCGACCAGCAGCCTGCGGGCGTGAGAGTTGCCGGTCTTCGTGATCGCTCCGAGCCTGCGCGATCCACCGGTCGAATACTCCGACGGAACGAGGCCGAGATAGGAGCCGATGGTCTTGCCGGTGAACCGGTCCCAGTCGCCGATCTCGACAGTGAGAGCGAACGCGGTGAGCGTGCCCATCCCGCGCAGGCACCCGAGCCGATGCACCACCGGGGTGAACTCGGAATCCGCTGCCATCTCCTTGATCGCGGCATCGAGCCGTGTTCTGCGGGTCAGGGTCTGCTCGACGGTCTCGTAGGCGGCATCGAATGCCGCTGTGTAGGCGGGGGTCCCGGTCCGGTGTGCCCGGCACCAGGCGAGGTGTTTCTGTGTCCAGGTGGTGCTGTCGTACACGTACCCGTGCCGGAGGAGGAGCTTTGAGAGGCGATGCCTGGCCGCCATGAGATCGTGTCGGCAGTCTTCCCGGGCGCGCACGAGATCCCTCGCGGTTTCGGCCGTGATCGTGGGGATCGCGACCGGGACGATCTGTCCGAGCTGGAGGAGTTTCGCGAGGTGTGCCGCGTCACGGGCATCGGTCTTCACCCGATCCCCGGTCGGGCGTTGCAGTTTCGAGGGGGCCGCGACCACGCACTCGATCCCGGCATCACTGAAGTGGCGGGCGAGGTCGTATCCGGTCGGGCCGGCCTCGTAGACAACCGTGGTCGGGCCGGGCAGCGTGCGCGCCCACTCGATGACCTGGAACGGGTCGTAGGGGAACTTCTTCCGGACAGGTTGCTCGGCATCAATATTGATCGCGTGCGCGACCACAGATCGTGCGTGCACGTCCAGGCCGATGAACGTACGATAAGGGAACACTGGGGCCTCCAATCTCGACTGGTGATAGGCCAGCCCCTCGTTGCTCCAAGACTTCAGTTACTGGAACGAGGGCTGGTAACCACCGATCATGCGAGTCGGGGCCCCAGTCCTGTCAAGGGGTGACCACCCCCATATCGTCTATCGCGGCGCAGGGGGGTGCGGCGGGGCGGGGTGAGGTGGAGCGCGGCGCGGCGCGGTTGGTGCGGTGCGGTTGGTGCGGCGCGGCGCGGCGCAGCCCGGTCGAATTCAGGAGAGGGGTTGACAGACCCCTTCGGGGTGTCTAGGTTCATTAGTGAAGTAATGAACCACTGAAGCGAATAAGCTGAGGCGAGATCCGGAAACGAGGTGAAGAGTGTTCGACGACACCCGGCCCATCTTCCTGCAGCTCGCCGAGACGATCTCCGACGAGATCCTGCGCGGCGTCTACGCCGAGGGCGAGCAGGTGCCCTCGACCAACGAGCTCGCGGCGTATCTGCGCATCAACCCGGCCACGGCCGGCAAGGCGGTGAACCTGCTCGCCGAACGGGAGATCCTCGTGAAGCGTCGCGGCATCGGCATGTTCGTCGCCGAGGGCGCGAAGGGCCGCATCGCCGCGGAACGGCGGGACGGCTTCGTTCAGAGCTTCGTCCACCCGCTCCTGGCGGAAGCACGGACGCTCGGTCTCGACCGGGCCGAGGTGATCCGCCTCATCGAGACAGAAACAGGTGAATCATGACCATCGCCATCGAGACCCGCGGACTGACGCGGGTGCACGGGGAGACCCGGGCGCTCGACGACGTCACGGTGCGGATCCACGAGAACACCATCACCGGCCTGCTCGGCCGCAACGGCGCGGGCAAGACCACGTTCATGTCGCTCGCGACGGCGCAGGATCGCCCGAGCTCCGGCGAGGTGCGCGTGCTGGGCGAGACGCCCTTCGAGCACGCCCGGGTGCTCGAGCAGCTCTGCTTCATCCGCGACAATCAGCGCTACCCCGACGACTACAGGCTGCACCACGCGCTGCGCGCGGCCCGGGTCTTCTACCCGAACTGGAGCCAGGAGCTGGCCGATGAGCTGGTCGAGCTGTTCCGGATCCCGCGCAAGACCGTGATCAAGAAATACTCGCGCGGCCAGTTCTCGGCGCTCGGCATCGTGCTCGGACTCGCCTCGCGGGCGCCGATCACCTTCTTCGACGAGCCCTACCTCGGCCTCGACGCCACCGCGCGCGGCTACTTCTACGACGTGCTGCTGCGCGACTACCAGGCGCATCCGCGCACCATCGTGCTCTCGACGCACCTGATCGACGAGATGGATCGGCTGCTCGAGCGGGTGGTGATCCTGGACCGCGGTCGCGTCGTCCAGGACGCCGAGGTCGACGAGCTGCGCGGCCTCGCCCACCAGGTCTCCGGCCGGGAGGGGGAGGTCGAACGCTACGCCGCCGGGCGTCGGGTGCTCAGGAAGCACCGGATCGGCGGGCTCGCGAGCTACGTCATCGAGGGCCGCGTGAGTGCCGAAGATCGCGCGGCGGCGGCCTCGAGCGATCTCGAGCTCGGGCAGGTCAGTCTGCAGGACCTCGTCGCAGCGTATGGAGCCGGCCACTCGGAGCAAAGCGACGCTTCGCTCGGCCATGCTCCCGGAGCCGATCGCGGCTCCGGCGGGGCGCAAGAGATCGACTCCGAAGACCTCGCCCGGAAGGGGGCCCGCTCATGAACCGCATCGCCAAGGTGACCCGACTGCAGATGAACAAGCCGGACGTCACATTCGCAGTCCCGCTCTACATTCTCGGGATCGTCATGGTGATCTCGGTCATCATCGTGCTCGCGATCCAGCGCGCCGGGAGCGACCCGGGTTCGGCCGACTACGTCGTGGGCGCCCGTATGAACATGGGCATGGTGTGGTCGCTGCCCGGCTTCCTCATCTACCTGGGTGTGCAGGCCGTCTCGACGACCTTCCCCTTCGCCCTCGCGCTCGGCACGACCCGCCGCGCCTTCGTGGCCGGCACCGCGCTCGCGAATCTGATCCAGTCGGCCTACATCGCGCTCGTGATGCTCGCGCTGCTGGGCCTCGAGCTCTTGACGAACCACTGGTTCCTCGGCCTCTACGTGCTCGACATCTACGCTTTCGGCGCAGGCAATCCGCTGCAGCTGTTCCTCACAGTCCTCATCGGCACCTTCCTGTGCCTCTCGATCGGCGGTGTCTTCGGCGCGATCTGGGTGCGCTTCGGGGCGAAGGGTCCGACCATCCTGGGGCTCGCGCTGGGGCTCGTGCTCGCCATCGCGATCCTGCTGCTGGTGCCCTACTTCGGCGAGATCTTCGCGGCCATGACCGAGGGGACGCTCGCCCTGGGCGCGATCGCCGCCGCCGTGGTCGCGCTGCTCGGCACCTGGCTGTGCATGCGCCGGACGGCGGTCCGGTAGGCGCGCTTCCCCCGCCTGAGCGTTCCGCGGCTGCTCCTCACCCGGATGCCGCGACTCGGCCGGACGAGTTCCTCGGATCTCGTCCGGCCGAGTGCTGCGAGCAGGCCGGGGTTCGGGCGCCGCGGGGCGGGCCCGGGCACCGGCCGAGCTCCCGACCGCGCACCCGGCCGGCGGATTGCACCGGCCGGGCTCCGGCCTCAGTAGCGAGGGTGCCCCTGGCGGAGGTGATGCGGCCCGAAGCCGCGTTCGCCGCCCCGCCCGAAGCCGCCGCGCCCGAAGCCGCGCGGGCCGAAACCGCGATGCCCGCGATGCTCGCGATAGGGCAGCGCGTCGCGACCGCCGAAGGCGTCGGCGATCTTGTCGAGCGCCGCGAGGACGGTGGCCAGCTCCTCCGGGGAGAGCGCCTCGGCTGCGCGATCCTCGACGGCGCGCGCGGCGGCCTTGACCTCGCTGCGCGTGGGCGCCTGCTCGGTGGGGAGGGCGCGGTGCATCTCGGCGCGCATCAGTCGGCTCACGAGGCGGATCCGCCGCGCGAGGTGAGGCCGCGGATCCTGCTCGGTGTCGTGATGGCGGGTGTGGTTCTGGGGGTCATGCGTGTTCATGTTCACTCTCCATTGCTTGTAATAATACATGTATATGTAGTGTGACATGTGATGCGATGCATGTCAAGCGACATGCAAATGTAGAATCTGGGTATGCGCGAAACCGATCCCGTCGAGCAGATCTCAGAGGCGCTGGCCCGCCTGCGGTGGCAGGGGAGGCCGATGCCTCCGCGAGACCGGCTGCACGCGCGCGGGCGGCGGCATCCTCTCCATGAGGGACGGCCGGATCGCCGGGGCGCGGGCGGACCGGCGCTCGTGCGTCTGCTCGCCATGCTCGCGGCGGAGCAGGATCCGCTCGGCGTGAGCGAGATCGCCGAGCGCGTGGGCGTGGATCAGCCTCGGGCCTCCCGCCTGGTCGCGCAGGGAGTCGAGCTGGGACTCCTGCGGCGCGAGGCGGATGCCGAGGATGCGCGCAAGATCCGCACTCTGCTGACCGACGAGGGGCGCGCGCTGGTGCGGCGCGCGCGCGAAGATCGGAGCGCCGCGGTCGGAGAGGCCCTCGCCGGGTTCAGCGATGCCGAGCGGCGGCAGTTCGCTGCCCTGCTCGAGCGCTTCGCAGCGGCGTGGCCCGGTGCCGGGCGAGGGGGCGCCGGGCGCTGAACCGCGTCCTGCGCAGGCCGCGGTCGACACCGCGGCGGCTCGGTGGGACGATGGAGGGGTCGGGCGTTCGCGCCCGGGCCCTCGCCGCAACAGGTCCGTCGGACCGTCAGGAGGATCATGGCCGAGTCACCGCAACCGCTGCGCGAGATCGAGGTGCACCTGCCCGGCGGGGAGACCCGTCGCTTCGGCGAGTTGGCGCCCGGCGCCGCGCTCGTCGTCAACGTCGCCTCGAAGTGCGGCTTCACGCCGCAGTACGCGGGCCTCGAGCAGCTGCACCGCGAGTTCGGGCCGCGCGGGCTCGCCGTGGTCGGCATGCCGTGCAACCAGTTCCTCTTCCAGGAGCCGGGCGACGACGCCGAGATCGCCGAGTTCTGCTCGCTCAACTACGGGGTGACCTTCCCGCTGCTCGCCAAGGGCCGCGTGAACGGGCGCGGCGTCGAGCCGCTCTACCGCGAGCTGCGGCAGGCGAAGGATCCCTCCGGCTCCGCCGGCATCGTGCGCTGGAACTTCGAGAAGTTCGTGGTGGGGAGCGATCCCGAATCGCCGTCGGTGACGCGCTTCCGCTCCGCGACGACGCCCGAGGATCCCGAGCTGCGCGCGGCCATCGAGGCGGCGCTGACCGCCTGAGCCCTCGTTGTCGGAGGTCCTCGGTAGTGTCGTTCCCGTACTCGAACTCGTGGAACGGGGAAGACGATGGAAGCGATCCTGCTGGTGCTCGTGGTGCTGAACCTGCTGCTCAGCGCGGGGGTGCTCGTCGTGGTGCTGCTGCGCCGCGGTGCGCAGGGGGGCGGATCGCCCGCGGAGATCCGCCAGGAGCTCCAGGGGCAGGTCGGCCTCGTGCGGCAGGACATGCAGGCGCAGCGGATCGAACTGCGGCAGACCGTGCTCGAGTCCCAGCAGCAGACCGACGAGAGGCTGCGCGCGGCGAGCGAGGCGCAGGCGGCCGAGCTGGCCCGCGAGCGCGAGGCGCGGGCGACGGCCGGTCGAGAGCTGAGCGAGGCGCTCGGCAAGTCCCAGTCGGAGCTGAAGGCGACGCTCGAACAGCGCTTCGACGTGCTGCGCGGTGAGAACGAGGCGAAGCTCGAGCAGGTGCGCGCGACGGTCGACGAGAAGCTGCAGGGCACGCTCAAGACCTCGCTCGACGAGAACGCCAAGCGCATCCAGGCGCTGACCGATGCGAACACGGCGAAGCAGAACGAGCTGCGGCAGACCCTGCGCGAAGAGCTCGAGAAGATGCGCGAGGGCAACGAGGCGAAGCTCGAGAAGATGCGGGAGACCGTCGACGAGAAGCTCCAGGGCACCCTCGAGAAGCGGCTCGGCGAGTCGTTCTCGCTCGTGAGCGAGCGCCTCGAGCAGGTGCAGAAGGGGCTCGGCGAGATGCAGACGCTCGCCTCGGACGTCGGCGGCCTCAAGCGCGTGCTCACGAACGTGAAGAGCCGGGGTGGCTGGGGCGAGGTGCAGCTCGCCCGCCAGCTCGAGGACGTGCTCACACCCGAGCAGTACGCCGAGAACGTCGCCACGCTGCCCGGATCGAACGAGCGCGTCGAGTTCGCGGTGAAGCTGCCCGGGGCCGGGGCCGGGGCTGGGAACGGAGCCGGGGAGGCGCCCGTGTGGCTGCCGATCGACTCGAAGTTCCCGCAGGAGGACTACGAGCGTCTGCTCGCGGCGCAGGAGGCCGGGGACCCGGTCGCGATCGAGGCGGCCGGACGCGACATCGAGCGGGCCGTGCTCGCGCAGGCGAAGCTCATCGCGGCGAAGTACGTCGAGCCTCCGCACACGACCGACTTCGGCATCATGTACCTGCCCACCGAGGGGCTCTTCGCCGAGGTCATGCGCCGGCCCGGCTTCGTCAGCCGCCTGCACAACGAGCACCGCGTCGCGGTCGCCGGGCCGACCACCCTGATGTCGCTGCTCAACAGCCTGCAGATGGGCTTCCGCACGCTCGCCATCGAGAAGCGCAGCAGCGAGGTGTGGAAGGTGCTGAGCGCCGCGAAGGCCGAGTTCCAGAAGTACGGCCAGGTGTGGGAGAAGCTCGGCAAGCAGCTGCAGACCGCTCAGAACACCGTCAGCGAGGCCGGCCGCCGCACGCGGGCCGTGGAGCGCAAGCTGCGCGATGTCGAGACGCTCGAGCTCGGCGCGGGCGGCGACGCGCTGCTCGACGAGGTGTTCCCCGAGCTCGCGGGGGCGGGCTCCGGGGTCGAGGCCGCGATCGAATCCGGGGTGGAAGACGGCGTGGAAGACCGGATGGAAGACGGAGTGGAGGCCGGGGTGGGAGACCGGGTGGAGGACGGCGCCTCCGGCCTGGCAGACTGAGGCCATGACCCTCCAGCATCCGGGCGTGCTCGCCGGACGTCTCGTGACGCTCGAGCCCCTGGCTCACGAGCACCGTGACGGCCTCGTCGAGGCGGTGCGCGACGGCGAGCTGTGGAGCCTCTGGTACACGCGCATCCCCGAGCCCGAGGGCATGGAGGCCGAGATCGAGCGCCGCCTCGAGCTGCAGCGCCGGGGGAGCATGCTCCCATTCACGACGCGCCGCGCCGACACGGGGCGCATCATCGGCATGACGACGTTCATGAACATCGACCACGACACCCCGCGCGTCGAGATCGGCTCGACCTGGAACGCGGCGGGCGCGCAGGGCACGGGCACGAATCCCGAGTCGAAGCTGCTGCTGCTGCAGCACGCCTTCGAGGTGTGGGGCTGCCCCGCGGTCGAGTTCCGCACCGACTTCCACAATCACCGCTCGCGCGAGGCCATCGCGAGGCTCGGAGCGAAGCAGGACGGGATCCTGCGCTCGCAGCAGCGGATGCCCGCCGGCTACGTCCGCGACGCCGTCGTGTTCTCGATCATCGTCTCGGAGTGGCCCGCCGTGCGCCTCGCTCTCGAGACCCGGGTGGCCCGCCACCTGGTGCGAACCGCGTAGTGGTTCCGTGGCGAAGGTCCCACCGCTCAGGCACAGCTCGCTGCACATCTGTTTGACCGTTGCGCACGAGTTATCGCGCGATAGCAGGTGTGCAATGGTCAAACACGTGTTCAGCGACGTCTGGCGGCTTGCCACTGAGATGAGGCCGGGGCGGCGGGATCGCCGACGCACCGAAGTCGCTTCCACGCCCGCTCACTTCCGCGGCAGGAGCCGCGAGATGGGGAGCGGGGGCGCCGGGAGCGGCGCGGGCTGCCCGGCGGGGAAGTCGCCGAACAGGGCGGGCTCTCCCGCGTCGTCGGGGTGCGCGGCCTCGAAGCCCATCTCGGCCTGATACCGGCGGCGGTACCGGACGATCTCGTCGTGGTCGCGCCCGATGAAGTTCCACCACATCACGATCTGCTCGCCGAGCGGCACGCCGCCGAGCAGGATCACGCGTGCGCCCGCCTCCCCGGCCGCGATCTCGAGCGCGTCCGATCCCGGCGGTACGTACGCGAGGGAGCGGTGCGGCGCGGGAATCGAGTTCACCGTGATGTCCGCGTTCTCGGCGAGTACGGCATGCTCGAAGTCCCGTCGGACGTCCAGCCGGATCGAAGCTCCCGGCTCCAGTAGGAGCTCCGCGCCGAGCAGCGGAGGAGTCCCGGTGTCGACCGGCGAGGCGGAGCCGAGCAGGTCCCCGATGAACACGCGGACCGTGGCGCCCGGGCGCGCGACGGGATCGGGGACGTAGTGCTCGAAGCGGTTCTCGCCGAACCTCGTCTCCTCGGGCAGGGCGTACCAGAGCTGGACGCCGTGCAGCACCGAGGTGTCCGGGCTGCTGATCTCCTGGTGGGTGATCCCGGCTCCCGCGATCATGAGGTTCAGCTCGCCGGGGACGACGGCTGCGGCGTTGCCGCCGGAGTCGAGGTGGTCGATCCGCCCGGTGAAGATCCAGGACACGGTGGCCAGCCCGGTGTGGGGGTGGCGCGGCACCTGCATGCCGCCTGTCGCGGCGACGTCGTCCGGGCCGTAGTGGTCGAAGAAGCACCAGGCGCCGACCAGCGAGCGCCGGCGCTGCGGAAGCGTGCGGTAGACGGTCATGGCGCGCAGGCCCCCGAGCGGCACCTCGCGCGGCTCGAGCACTTCGATCGCGGTGCAGGGCTGGCCGGGCTGCAGCGTGGACAGGCTCGGGTGCGGGTCGAGATTCGTCATCGGAGCCCTCTCCTCTCGCTCGCGTGATCACGATCAAGCATCTCACGCCGCCGTTTTGCTTGACATGTCAATCATCATTCAGTATGGTTGACATGTCAAGCAAATAGGAGGTGCGCGCATGAGTGCAGCGACGCGATCGTCGGCTCGGCGTCTGCCGTCGCAGCGCGAGCTGCGCGTCTGGCGCGACTATCTCGAGACCTCGCAGCTGCTGCACCGCGTGATGGGCGCCCGCCTCCTGTCCGAGTCGGGGCTCTCCAATGCGGACTACGCGGTGATGCTGGCGCTGAGCGAGGCGAAGGATCGCACGATGCGCTCCTCCGAGCTCGCCGCGCACATCGGCTGGGATCGCAGCCGCCTTTCGCACCACCTGGGCCGGATGCAGAAGCGCGAGCTGATCCGCCGCGAGCGCTGCCCGGAGGACAGCCGCGGCTCGCTGATCGTGCTCACCGAGGACGGCCTGCGGCAGTTCCGCCGCGGCTCGGTGCCGCATCTGCGCGACATCCGCGAGTTCTTCGTCGACGCGCTCTCCGCCGAGCAGCTGGAGGCCATCGGCTCCGCCGCGACGGCGCTCCGCGACCATCTCGGCTCGATCGTCACCACGGATATCGAGGACGAGCTCTAGCCCTTCACCACCCGTCCCGACAGGGATCCCGCGCGCCACGGCACCACAGCACCCGCACGGTCGTCACCACCATCACCCATGAGGAGAATCACATGACCGTATACAACGTTGGCGTGCTCGTCGGCAGCCTGTCCGAGAAGTCGATCAACCGGAAGCTCTTCCGCGCGCTGAGCCGTCTCGCGCCTGCCGCGGAGCTCAGCCTCACGGAGATCCCGATCAGGGACCTCCCCCTCTACAACTACGACTTCGACGAGGACTACCCGGAGGTCGGCACCGCGCTCAAGCGGAGCATCGAGGCGGCTGACGGCGTGATCATCGTCACGCCGGAGTACAACCGCTCCATGCCCGCCGGCGTGAAGAACGCGCTCGACTGGGCGAGCCGGCCCTGGGGCACCAACTCCTTCGACGGGAAGCCCGCGGCGGTCATCGGGACCTCGCCAGGCTCGATCGGCACCGCGGTCGCGCAGCAGCACGTGCGCGGCGTGCTCTCCTTCCTCGCGGCCCCGACCCTCGCGCAGCCCGAGGGCTACCTGCAGGATCGTCCCGGCCTGATCACCGAGGACGGCGAGATCACGGACGACGGCACTCGCGAGTTCCTGGTGAGCTGGCTCGGCGCGTTCCACGCCCACATCCAGAAGGCGCTCCTGCCCGCCGAGCAGCTGCTCGCCTCCGTGAGCTGAACGTCCCGCGGATCAGTGTGCCGGGCGGGGGTGGATGACAGCGCCCCGCCCTGGCAGACTGAGGCCATGACGCTCTACCTCACCGACGACGCCGCGGCCAACGAACTGCTCACCGACGATCCGCTCGCGCTGCTGATCGGCATGCTGCTGGACCAGCAGGTGGCGATGGAGCTCGCCTTCGCGGGCCCGCTCAAGATCAAGCAGCGGCTGAGCTCTCTGAATGCAAGCTCCTTCGACGCCGAGTCCATCGCCGGCGCCGAACCCGAGGCCTTCGCGGAGCTCTTCAAGCAGAGCCCTGCCGTGCACCGCTTCCCCGGATCGATGGCGGCCCGCGTGCAGTCGCTCGCGCAGACCGTCCTCGACGACTGGGGCGGGAACGCCGCCGCGATCTGGACCGAGGGAGAGCCCGACGGCCCGACCGTGCTGAAGCGCCTGAAGGGCCTTCCCGGCTTCGGCGAGCAGAAGGCGAGGATCTTCCTCGCCCTGCTCGGCAAGCAGTGCGGCTTCGACGGCGCGGGCTGGCGCGAGGCCTCCGCGCCCTACGGCGCGGAGGGCAGCCACCGCAGCGTCGCCGACATCGTCTCGCCCGAGACCCTTCTGCTCGTGCGCGAGTCGAAGCGCGCCGCGAAGGCCGCCGCCAAGGCCAAGAAGGGCTGAGCCTCGCCCCCTGGGCGCTGCTCCCGCCGCTCGCGGCTAGTGCAGCCCCAGGTAGGCCTCGAGCGTCTCGGGGCTCGCCTGCAGCAGCGGCTCGTTCACCTCCTCGCCGGGGAACTCGCTCGCCTCGAAGAACCACCGGTTCGAGGCCGGCATGCCCCACAGCTGCGCGCGGCGCGAGTCGCTGAGATCCCAGCGGATCGGCGGCGTCTCGAGGTCGATGAACTGGTAGTGGGTGTTGAACAGCTCCACCCGGTGCTGGTCGGGGTCGCGCAGGTAGAGGAAGAGCGCATTCGAGATGCCGTGGCGACCGGGGCCGCGGTCGATCTCGTCGCCCGCGCCGAGCGCCCCCGCGACGTCGGCGGCGTGCAGCAGGGAGGCCCCGTCGGGCACGGCGTAGGCGAAGTGGTGCAGGCGCGGCCCGCGCCCGTTCGTGAACACGAGGTCGTGGGTGTTGCCCTTGACCTCCATCCACGAGCCCCAGAGCTCGTCGCTGCCGTCGGTCGCGGTGTACTCGCTCATGCGCATGCCGAGTCCCGTCCAGAAATCGGTCGCGGTCTGCACGTCGTAGGTGACGACCTGGTAGTGGTCGAGGCGTTGCGGCGCCCCGGCGACGAACTCGTCGAAGCGCTGCATCTTGCGCTCCACGACGTCCATCGACGAGGTGAACTCCATGAGCGTGCCCACCGGATCGCGGAACTGCAGAGTGGGCCCCTGGTGCTCGCGCTCGACCCGCCGGTGCTCGATGCCCGCCGCCTTGAACACGCGCTCGGCCGCCACGATGTCCTCGTCGCTGCGCACCCGCAGGCCGACGCGGTGCGCCTTGGCCTCGGAGGAGCGCTCGAGCACGAGGCTGTGGTGCGCCGCCTCCTCGAGACCGCGCATGTAGACGCTATCGGAGGTCTCGGCGGTGACGACGAGCCCGACGACGTCGCGGTAGAAGTCGCGGCTCTTCTCGAGATCGGTCACCCCGAGCGAGACGTGGCTCGCACGGGTGATCGCGAATTCGGGGTTCGGGTTGGTGACGGGCAGCATCGGAGCTCCTTCGTGTCGGATGTCACCATCATGCGGCGGCGGATCGCCGGGGTGAAGCCCCGGAATGACTGGCAGCTCCATAGTCTGAAACTATGTCAAGGCCCTCGATATGATTGAAATCATGGAACTGCGGGTGCTGCGCTACTTCTCCGCCGTGGTCGAGGCGGGATCGCTGACGGCCGCCGCCGCGGCGCTGCGCCTCTCGCAGCCGTCGCTGAGCGTCGCGATCGGACGGCTCGAGACCGAGCTCGGGGTGCCGCTGCTCGTGCGCTCTCCGCGCGGGGTCGAGCCGACGAGCGCGGGGCGCTACCTGCTCGATGCCTCGGCCAGGGTGCTGGGCGACGTGGACGAGATCGCGCGAACCATCCGCCGTTACGGCGAGGGCCTCGCGGGGTCGCTGACGATCGCCGCGGTGCCCGTGCTCATGTGGCACCGCCTGCCGCGGCTGCTGCGCGCCTACGCCGCCGAGGCGCCCGACGTCGAGGTCGGCCTCGTCGATCCGCCGCCCTGGACCGCGCTCGACCTGCTGCAGCAGGGCAGGGCCGACCTGGCTGCGATCGTGGTGGAGGACCCGGGCCGCTTCGCGCGCCGCCACCGCGACGAGTTCGAGATCGTCGACTGGGGCGAGGTGCCGCTGGTCGCCGTGCTGCCGCCGGACGAGGAAGCGGTGGCGGATCCGCTGCCCATCGGGGCCTTGAACGGCCGGCGCCTCGTGCTGCCGCGGCGGATGGCCGCGGTGCCGAGCCTGCCCGAGGCGGTGGAGGCGCTGCTGCGGCGGCACGGGGTCGTGCCCGAGCGCGTCGACACCGCGCCGACCATCCAGACGAGCCTGCCGCTCGTCGAGTCCGGGCTCGCGGCGGCGATCCTGCCCGATCCCGACCGGGCGAGCCTCGCCCGCTTCGACGTGACGGTGCGCAGGCTCGTGCCCGAACCGCCGCCCCTGGGCGCCCTCGCCCTCGCGCGCCGGGGAGCCCGGGGCGACGCGGCCCTCGCGCGCCTGCTCCGGGCGATCGAGGCCGACGGCCGCAGCGGTGCGGGCGACGACGGGGTCCGCGTGCCGGGCGATGTCGAAGATCCTGCGGAAGCCCACGATCCTGTGTGAAATTCGATATGATCTACACAGCGCGGCGCGTCCGCGAATGTGGCGGCGTCCCGCCGAGCGGGCCGTCGCGGAGACAGAGGAGCCCGGCGTGACCAAGGTCAAGACGAAGTCCGAGCAGGCCTACGACATTCTGAAGGCCCGCATCATGGATGGCACCTACGGCCCCGGGTACCGTCTCGTCATCGACCAGCTCGGGCGCGAGCACGGCATCAGCTCCGTGCCGTGGCGGGAGTCGCTGCGTCGCCTCGAGGCCGAGGGCTGGGTCGACATCGTGCCGAACGTCGGCGCGCTCGTGAAGACCTTCGACACCGACTCCTGGAAGCGCACGATCCGTCTGCTCGCGAGGCTCGAGGGGCTCGCAACCGCGCTCTCCGCCGAGCACTTCACCGAGGCCGACATCGCGAAGGCGCGCGAGCTGAACCGTGCGATGACCGAGGCGCTCGAGGGCTTCGACACCACGCGCTTCGGCGCCCTCAACCGCCAGTTCCACGAGCACCTCTGCTCCCGCTGCGACGACGAGCGGCTCTTCGCCATGGTGCACGCGGAGTGGACCCGCATGGACATCATCCGTCGCTCCGCCTTCTGGTACGCGCCCGGTCGCGCCGTGGCGTCGATCGGCGAGCACGAGGCGCTCATCGACCTGATCGAGTCGGGCGCCGACGCCGAGACGATCGAGACCGCCGTCAGGGAGCACGAGGTGCGCACGCTGAACGCCGTGCTGAGCCACGACGAGGCGCAGCTGGCCGCGACGGCCGAGTAGCGAGGATCCGCAGTGCCGCGCAGACAGAGCATCCACCTCGAGGGCTTCGCCCACGCGAACCCCATTCCCGTCGCCTGCCGCATCGGCTCGCAGCTGCATACGGGTGTGCTGGTCGGGCGCGATCCCGTCACCCATGAGCTGCCCGAGGGCCTCGACGCGCAGCTGGCCAACGTCTTCGCCCATGTGCGCGAGCTCATGCGGGTCGTGGGCGGCAGCACCGACGACATCGTGAAGATGACCTTCCACCTCGCGGAGTACCGGGACCGCGAGGCGCTCAACCGGGAGTGGGCGGCGATGTTCCCCGACGAGGAGGATCGCCCCGCGCGCATGGTGCTGGCGGCGACCCTCGACGGGGGAGCGCTCGTGCACGCCGAGCTCGTCGCGGTGCTGCCCGACTGAGCCGGGCGGATCGGCGACTAGCCTCCGCGCGCCCGCCACGCGGCGAGATGCGCCTTCGCGTAGTCGCCGCCGTTCGGCAGGCGCAGCGTCGTGCACATGGAAGCGCGCAGGCAGCCGATTGTTCAGCCAGACCCCCGCATGATGGTCGAGCTCGGCGAGCAGCACCGGGCTCTGGATGCGGAAGTAGAAGGGCTGTGAGCCGTCGGTCGCGCCGTACCAGCTGAACCAGGTGTCGTCGACATGCGCGTCGTAGTCGGCGAGCGTCGCCTCGCGCTGATCCTCGCGCAAGAGCAGCAGGAAGTCGGCGACGATCTCGCGCAGCAGCGCCCGCTGCGCGTCGTCGAGCTCGCTCGCGCGGATCCCCTCGTACGGGATCACGCGGTTGTCGCGGAAGGCCCCCGCGAGATGCCGTTCGTCCGCCGGGTGCAGCCGCCCCTCGGGCATCGTCGGGTCGAGCACCGAGCGGTACACGACGGCGCGCTCGCGCTGGGCGGGGGTCAGCGACTCGCCGAGGCGGATCGCGACGCGCTCGCGCGCGTCGAAGAGCGGCGGGCGCTCGCCATCGGAGAGGGCCGGCTCCGCGCCGATGAACACGGGGGCGATCACGTCGCGTCCGCCCACGGTGACGAAGTTGAGCGCCAGGTGGTGCCCGAAGAGCTGCCAGCCCCAGGGCTCGGTCGCCGACGGCTCGCCGAAGATCGAGAACCAGTACGAGCGGTTGTTCATGATCGTCGGCAGGGAGGTGAGCTCGCCGAGATAGCCGTTGAGGTCCATCGCCTCGCAGGCCCGCTCGTACCCTTGCGGGCTGAGCGAGGCCTCGACCACGGCGAGGATCGCCCGCACGACCTCCTCGCGCTGATCCTCGAGGCGCAGCCCGTTGCGGAAGAACACGAACTCCGGGTTGGACCAGCCCCGCCACTCGGGCGCGTCGAGCGGGTAGGCGATCCGCCCCCGCTCCTCTTCGGAGAGCAGCGCGAGCAGGCGCTCGGCGGCGATCGTCGACGCCGGATCGGGCTCCGCCGCGGCGGGGAGCCGATAGAGCCCCTCTCGCACGGTGCCGTCGGCGGTCACCCCGACGAACGGCTCGTCGTAGAGGCCCTTCCAGAAGTCGAGCAGCTCGCGCAGGAAGTCGGCCCGGTAGCGATCCGCCGTGAACTCCTCGTAGTTCATGCCGCGGACGTCCGCGAGCAGGGGATCGTCCAGGTCGATGAGGTGCTCGCGGTAGCTCGTCGAGTCGAGCTCGACCGCCTGCTCGCGACCCGAGACCCGGTCGCTCGAGAAGAAGTCGTCGATGTCGTTCTGCTGGGTCATCGCCGCTCCGTTCAGACGGGCAGGGCGAAGAGGCGCTTGGCGTTGCCCGAGAGGACGAGCTCGCGATCCGCCTCGCTGATCTCGAGCTCGTTCTTCACGAAGTCGACGCCCTGCCCCATCCAGCTGTAGAACACCGGGAACGACGAGCCGAAGAGGTAGTGGTCGGCGCCGTTGATCTTGAGGGCCGCCTCGACCTGGTCCTTGCCCCAGGAGTGGGGGTGGGTCATGTCGAAGAAGATGTTCTCGCGCAGGTACTGCTGGATCTTCTCGCCGCCCGTGGGATCGAGCCTGTGCATGGCCTCGGCCTTGCGGGGCGCGTGCGGCGTGAGCAGCGCGGTGTTCGCGAACCAGTTGCCGCCCATCATCGTATGGATGAAGCGGAGGCCCGGCATGCGGTCGAACATGCCGCTGAAGAGCTCGCGGCCGACGGCGACGCCCTGGTCGACGACGCGGCCGAACTCGCGGCGCAGGTTCGTGTAGTCGATGACCGACTTGTACTCGACCGGCAGCGGGGTGTGGTGCACGACGACGGGGATGTCGAGCCTCTCGATGACCTTCAGGTACGGCTCGAACACCTCGTCGTCGAGGTAGAGCTGCCCGTAGTGGCAGGCGAGCTGCACGCCGACGGCGCCGAGCTCCTTCACGCAGCGCTCGAGCTCGTAGACGTTCTCCTTGCCGCCCCACGGCGGGACGCAGGCGGTCGCGAAGAGGCGGCCGCCCGAGCTCGCCACGATCTCGGCGGCGTTGTCGTTGACCGCCTTGCAGGTCTCGAGGCCCAGCCACTCCTGCCACACCGGCACGCGCATGACGCCGTAGTCGACGCCGGCCTCGTCCATCGCGGCGAGCTTGGACTGCACCGAGTAGTCGCCCTCGACGTAGTTGAGGTTCTGGTAGCCCTTCGGCTTCTCGAGGATCAGCTGCTTCTTGCCGTTCTCCATGGTGATGACGCTCGCGATCTCGCCGAAGCCGCGGGGAGCGCTGTTCAGGAAGCCGTTCAGGATCTTCTCGTTCGTGAAGAGATCCTCGGGCAGGTGGTGGATGTTGATGTCGACGACGGTCATGGGGCACTCCTTCAGTGCTTCGCTGCGATATGAAGTGGAGTCCGATCCCTCATGCCCGCGGGGCCCGCGACTGAGAGCGACTACTGCCGCCTCTTATCGTGTACGATTTCACGCGCGAAATCAAGTCGCAGGTGACGAATCGGCCTCGGATTCAGGATCGCGCTTGAAATCGTGTGCGATTATGCGTACGATCCTGATTCAGACATTCAAGGAGGAATGCCCGATGACCGAGATCGCCCTGAGGGACGTGGAATACGCACACGGCGACGACCGCCTGGTGGGGCTCGTCTGTGCCCCCGTCGGCGCCGAGGGCCTGCCCGCGGTCGTGCTGATCCACGACGCCTTCGGCCTGGGCGACGAGATGCTCGCGCATGCCCGCCGCATCGCCGAGCTGGGCTTCGCGGTGTTCGCCGCCGACATGTGGGGCGAGCGACTGACCCCCGGCAGCGACGCCGAGATCGGCCCGCTCATCGGCGCGATGGTCTCGGATCGAGAGCGGTGGATCGCGCGCGTCGCACTCGCCCACGAGATCGCCGCGGCGCAGCCCGAGATCGACGGCGAGGCGCTCGTCGGCCTCGGCTACTGCTTCGGCGGATCCTCGGTGCTCGAATACGCCCGCACCGGCGGCCGCGTGCGCGGCGTCGTGGGCATCCACGCCGGTCTCGACCTCGTCGACTTCGACTGGTCGGCGGTCGCCGCCGGTTCCGCGGCGGCCCCCGCCGTCCTCGTCTGCACCGGCGCCGAGGACCCGATGGCGGCGCCGGAGCACTGGCAGCGGCTGAAGGCGGCCATGACCGGTGCGGGCGTCGACTGGGAGCTGAACCTCTACAGCGGCACCGTGCACGCATTCACGAGCCGCCGCGCCGCGCACTCGCCGAGACCCGAGCTCTTCCAGTACCACCCGCGCAACGCCGAGCGGGCGTGGCAGGCCACCGCGCGCTTCCTGCGCGAGGTGCTCGCCGACCCGCCCCCGGGCGGCTGAGCGGCGCCCCCGCGTCGGACGCACCCCCGATCCATTCCCCACCGAAGAGAGAGCACCCCATGCACGACATCGCCATCATCGGAGCCGGCCCCGGTGGCCTCGTCACCGCGCTGCGCCTGCACCAGCAGGGCATCCCCGCGAAGATCTACGAGGCGGTGCCCGAGCTGAAGCCGCTCGGCGTCGGCGTCGACATCAAGGTCTACGGCGTCAAGGAGATCGAGGAGCTCGGGCTGCTCGACGAGTTCCGGGCGATGTCGGTCGACGCGGTCGACTCGATCTTCTACAACCACTTCGGGCAGGAGATCTACGCCGAGAAGTGCGGTGTGCACATGGGCTACGAGCACGAGCAGCGCTTCGTGCACCGCGGCTACCTGCAGATGTTCCTCTACCGCAAGGTGCTCGAGCGGCTCGGCGAGGACGCCGTCGTGCTGAACGCGCCGGTCGTCGGCTACGAGCAGGACGAGCACGGAGTGACCCTGCGCATCGAGCGCGCCGACGGCAGCACCGAGGAGGTGCGGCACGGCGCCGTGATCGCGGTCGACGGCATCAAGTCGGCGGCGCGCCGGCAGATGCACCCCGACCTCGCGAAGCCCCACTACTCGGGCATCACGATGTACCGCGGCACGACCCTGCGCGAGCCCTTCCGCGACGGGCACACGATCCTGCACATCGGCGATCCGCGCATCTCGTCCATGGTGGTCTACCCCATCGCGGACGACTTCGAGGGCACGGGCAAGCAGCTCGTCAACTGGGTCGTCGAGGTCGAGGCCGAGGAGACGATCGAGGACTGGAACCAGCTCGGCACCGTCGACGACATCCTTCCGCTCTACGAGAGCGTCGACATCGACTTCATCGACATCCAGCAGCTCATCCGCGATGCGCGCGAGGTCTACCTCTTCCCGCTCATCCGCCATGATCCGCTCGACACCTGGGTCGACGGGCGCGTCGCGCTGCTCGGCGATGCGGCGCACGCGATGTATCCGCGCGGCGGCAACGGCGTCTGCCAGGCGATCCTCGACGCCGGCGTGATCGCCGCGCAGCTGGCCACGCACGCGGACCCGCACGAGGCCTTCGTCGCCTACGACGTTCTGCGCCGCGAACCCGTCAACCGCATCGTCATGAACATGCGCGGCGAGGGCTACGAGGTCGTGCGGCGCATGGTGGCCGAGCGCACGGAGGGGAAGCCCCTCGAGGCCCCCGAGCAGATCGAGGAGGTGCTGCCGCTCGCCGAGGCAGACGAGATCTTCAGCAACTACCACCGGCTCGTCGGGCAGCCGCTGCGGGAGGGGCACGACACCTTCTCGAGCGGCTTCCGCACCTGGGAGGCGGCGTGAGCGCGCCGCGTGCGTCGAGCGCACCGAGCGCCGTGACCGTCGCCGCGGGCGAGGTGCGCGAGGCCGTGCTCGCCGCCGAGACCGCGCGCCAGAGGGCGCTCATCGCGAAGGACCTCGAGGCGCTCGACGCGCTGTTCGACGACGCGCTCGTCCACGTACACGCCCCCGGCGAGGCGCACACGAAGGCGCTGCTGCTCGAGCACGTCGCCACCCGAGGGGTGTACCTCGAGATCACCCGCGGGGATCTGCTCGTGCGACTGATCGGCGACGAGGTCGCGATCGTCACCGGCCCGATCACGAACCGCATGAAGGCCCCGGGCGGGGGCGAGCGCACCCTCTCCGGGGAGGTGACGCAGGTGCTGCGTCGGGCCGGCGACGGCCGCTGGAGGTTCGTGAGCTTCCAGATGACCCCCTACGGTGATCGGGTGTGGGGCGCGCTGCCCTCGCAGCACGCGGCGGGCCGGGAGGAGGACGCGTGAAGCTTGCGAGATTCCGGATCGGCGACGGGCCCGTGCGGCTCGGCAGGATCGAGATGAGCGCCGGCGAGATCGACGCCGGCGAGATCGTCGACCTCTCGGGCCTGCCCGGGCTCGGCGGCCCCGGCGCCTCGATGCGACGGCTGCTGGAGGAACTGCCCGAGCGGCGTGCCGAGATCACGGCGGCCGAGGGCGAGCGCTCCCCCCTCGCCGAGGTGAGGCTCGAGGCGCCGATCGACGACCCGCAGAAGTACCTCGCCATCGGCATGAACTACCGCGAGCACGCGGAGGAGGCCAGACTGGCCGGGATCCCCGTCCCCGAGCACCAGATCTGGTTCAACAAGCAGGTCTCGTGCATCGCCGGGCCCTTCGACGACATCGTGAAGCCCGCGGTCTCCGACGCGCTCGACTACGAGATCGAGCTCGGCGTCGTCATCGGCGAGCGCTGCCGCGACGTACCGGCCGAGCGCGCGCACGAGGTCATCGCCGGCTACCTCGTGGCGAACGACGTCTCCGTGCGCGACTGGCTGCAGCAGCGCTCGCCCACCTTCACCCTCGGCAAGTCCTTCGACACCCACGGGCCCATCGGGCCGTGGATCACGACGGCCGACGAGGTGCCGGATCCCGAGGCCCTGCTGATGACGCTCACGGTCGACGGCGAGGTGCGGCAATCGCATCGCACCGACGACATGATCCACGGCATCGCCGCGCAGATCGCCGAGCTCACCACCGTGATGACGCTCATGCCCGGCGACCTCATCGCGACCGGCACGCCCTCGGGCATCGGCGCGCCGACGGGCGCCTTCCTGAAGCCCGGCCACATCGTGCGCGCCGAGATCGAGGGCCTCGGCGCCATCGAGAACCGGGTGGTGGCGCCCGACTGAACCGCACGACCGACCGATCCATCCGATCCCCCACCCACCCACGCGGTGCCCGCACCGCAGCAGACGCGAGGAGGCGTCCCATGAAGAACACGAAGAAGACCCTGTTGAAAGCCGTCGTGCCGCTCGGCATCGCCGGCCTGCTGCTCGCCGGCTGCAGCGGTGGATCCGCGCCCGCCGAATCGGGCGGCGGCGCCTCGGCCGCGGTGAGCGATACGCTGCGCGTGAACTGGGGCGCGCTGCCGCAGAGCTGGGAGCCCGGCTCGCAGCAGATGGAGCCCGGCACCATGCGCATCCCCTACGAGACGCTCGTGCTGCGCCAGAAGGACGGCACGATCCTGCCGAACCTCGCGACCGAGTGGACCTTCGGCGAGGGCGCCACCTCGCTCACGCTGCAGCTGCGGGACGACGTGGTGTTCCACGACGGCACCCCGTTCAACGCCGAGGCGGTCGTCGCGAACGTCGAGTACGTGCGCGACGTCGTGGGCGGGCAGTTCGGCGGTCCGCTCAAGGCCGGCGTCGAATCGGTCGTCGCCGACGGCGAGTACACGGTGACCTTCAACTTCACCCGACCCTACGGCACCTTCCTCGCGCTGCTGAGCCAGCGCAACCTGCCGATGGGCTCGCCGGCCGC
Organism: Candidatus Leucobacter sulfamidivorax; assembly: GCA_016771945.1. GTDB lineage: Bacteria > Actinomycetota > Actinomycetes > Actinomycetales > Microbacteriaceae > Leucobacter > Leucobacter sulfamidivorax. The sequence continues at coordinate 817,210 of QZLF01000003.1, read as the reverse complement.
GATCGCCGACGGCTCGATCAAGACGAACCCGGTGGGCACCGGCCCCTGGGCTTACGACGAGGCGCAGTCGACGAGCGGATCGAAGATGTACTTCGCCGAGTTCGCCGACTACTGGGGAGAGAAGCCGGGCTTCGCGAACGTCGAGCTCTTCGCCATCGCCGACGACACCGCCGCGACCGCGGCCCTGCTCGCGGGCGACATCGACGTGACCGACACCGAGCCGGACGAGCTGCCCCGCTTCGACTCCGCCGCGAACGTCGACTACTTCGACTACCCGGCGATCCGCAACAACATCAACTTCATCGATCGCGCACCCGGCGGCGTCTTCGGCGACGAGCAGGTGCGGCAGGCGCTGTGCCTCGCGATGGACGCCGAGGTCGTGGCCGAGCTCGGCGGCGGCGAGGCGCACGACCAGCACTTCGTCGAGGGCGAGCCGGGCTACAACCCCGAGATCACCGGCTTCCAGGGCGACCTCGACGCGGCGCTCGAGCTCTGGGAGGAGCTCGGCGAGCCGACCATCGAGGCGCAGATCGGGGCGGCCCCGTTCAACAAGCAGGAGATCCAGATCCGCGTCGACCAGATGAACAAGCTGCCGAACGTGAACATCACGATGCAGGAGCTCGACATGGCGCAGTACCTCTCGACCTGGAACAGCGGCCAGTACGCCATCGCGCTCGGCAACAACCCGCAGATCACGCCCGCCGACTGGTACGGCGCCTGGTTCTCGGACACCGCCCCTGCGAACCCCTCGAAGTACGTCAGCGAGGAGCTGAAGGCGCTCGCGGGCCAGGCCCAGGCCGCCGGCGGCTCGCCCGAGGCGAACGACAAGTGGGCCGCGGTCATGAAGCAGATCTCCGACGAGGCGCTCACGTGCAGTCACTTCGCCTCGGATGAGATCATCGCCTTCAACATCGATACCGTGACGGACGTCCAGCCGGCGGTCCAGGTCTGGGAGCAGAACCTGATCGACTACCGCGCGATCCGCCCCGCCGGCGCCTAGGCGCCCGCGCGGAACGCACCGCCCCGAACGCACCGCCGACCGAGAAGCGAGGAGCACGCCGATGGCACCACGAGCGAAGAACGCCCGAGAGGGGGAGACATGCTGAAACTCATCGGCACGCGCCTCCTGCTCGTGGTGCCGCAGCTGCTCATCGTCTCCGCGCTGGTGTTCCTGCTGGTCTACCTCATCCCCGGCAGCGCCGCGGCGATGATCCTCGGCGACGCGGGAGCGAACCCCGAGGCCATCGCCCGCGTCGAGGCCGAGCTGGGGCTCGACCGGCCGTTCTTCGTGCGGCTCGGCGACTGGGTCGGCGCCGCTCTGCAGGGCGACCTCGGGGTCTCCCTGCAGAGCGGCCGCCCGGTCACCGAGCTCATCGCGGAGCGCCTGCCCGCGACCCTCTCGCTCGTGGTCGGCGGTCTGATCGTGGCCATGCTCATCGGCATCGGCCTCGGCGTGCTCGCCGGCACCCATGCGCGGCGCCCGGTCGACCGCGGCGTCACCGCCTTCACCTCGCTGCTGCAGTCGGTGCCCGAGTTCTGGCTCGGCCTGATCCTCATCGTGGTGTTCGTCATCCAGCTCGGCATCGCACCGGTCGTCGCCTGGGCGCCGCCGACGCAGGATCCGGGCGCGTGGATCCGCGGCCTGATCCTCCCCGCCCTCGCGCTCGGCGCGGGTGCGTCGGCGCTCATCGCGCGGCAGACCCGCACGGCGGTCGCGGCGGCGCTCGCCTCGCGCTACGCCGACACCCTCACCGCGGCCGGCGTCCCCCGGCGGCGCATCATCTGGGTGTACGCCCTCAAGAACGCGATGGTGCCGGTGCTCGCCGCAAGCGCCCTCGCCGTGTCGATCCTCTTCGGCACGAGCCTCGTCATGGAGCGGGTGTTCTCGTTCCCCGGCGTCGGCACGCTGCTGCTCAACGCGGTCATCGGCCGCGACTTCCCGGTCGTGCAGGGCACGGTGCTCGTCGTCGCCGTGCTCATCATCGCCGTGAACCTGATCGTCGACATCTGCTACGGCATCATCAACCCGAAGGCGAGGCCCCAGTGAGCGCTCCCGCACCCCCGAGGACCGAGGTTCTCGGTCTGCAGCCCGCGGAGAAGCGGACGCGCACCGGCGGCCGTTTCGTTGCGCGCCTCGTGCGTCAACCCGCGACGGTCCTGTCGTTCGTCTGGATCGGCATCGTGGTGATCTGCGCCGTCTTCGCAGGCTTCCTCGCCCCCTACGACCCGATCGAGAACAACTTCTCGAGCGACGCCATCCTGCTCGGGCCCACCGCCGAGCACTGGCTCGGCACCGACGACAACGGCCGCGACGTGCTGAGCCGACTCATCTACGGCGCCCGCATCGCGCTCGTCATGGGCATCGGCTCGGTGCTCATCGCCATGCTCATCGGGGTGCCGATCGGCCTGCTGCTCGGCTACCGCGGCGGCTGGTGGGATCGCGTCGGCACCCGCTTCGTCGACATCCTCGACGCGCTGCCCGGCATGCTGGTCGCCTTCGCCGTGATCGCGATCCTCGGCCGCGGGCTCGGCGCGCTCATGCTCGCGATCGGCTTCGTCTTCGCGATGAACTTCGCCCGGATGACGCGCGCCATCACGATGGCCGAGCGCGGCAAGCCCTACATCGACGCCGCGAAGGTGTCGGGGCTGCGGGAGGTCGCGATCCTCTTCCGTCAGATCCTGCCGAACCTGATCGGTCCGCTCGTCATCCAGGGCGCGATCCTCACCGGCTCGGCGATCATCATCGAGTCGATGCTGAGCTTCCTCGGCATCGGGCTCGAGTCGAGCGTGTCGACCTGGGGCGGCATGCTCGGCACCGCGGCCGCGAAGCTCGCGGTCCAGCCGTTCCTCGCGATCCCGCCTGGCATCGCGATCGTGCTCACCGTGCTCTCCTTCAACATGATCGGCGACGGCATCAACGACGCGCTTGCCGGTGAGGCGCGCAAGCGCGTGAAGCCCGTGCGGCGCCGGGTGGCGAAGCAGCAGGCCCGCGCCGCGACGGCGGCGGATGCGCAGGCGGACGCGCCCGTGCTCGAGGTGCGCGACCTCGAGGTCGTGCTGAACACCTCCTCGGGCGTCACGCCGCTCGTGCGGGGCGTGAACCTCGGCATCGCTCGGGGCGAGATCGTGGGGCTGCTCGGCGAGTCGGGATCGGGCAAGTCGACCCTTGCCCGGGCGATCCTCGGCCTCATGCAGCCGGGCATCGGCATCTCGCGCGGGCAGATCCTGCTCGACGGCCGGGACATCGCGGGCCTCGGCGAGCGGGATCTGCGGGCCATCCGCGGCAAGCGCATGGCCGCGGTCTTCCAGGACCCGATGGCGTCGCTCTCCCCGGTGCACACCGTGGGCAAGCAGCTGACGGAGACGCTGCGCACGCACGCGAAGCTGTCGAGGTCCGAGGCCCGCGCCCGAGCGATCGAGCTGCTCACCCGCGTCGGCGTGACGGGCGCCGAGAAGCGGATCCGCGACTACCCGCATCAGTTCTCGGGCGGCATGGCGCAGCGCGTCGCGATCGCGATCGCGATCGCCTCGAACCCCGAGCTCATCATCGCCGACGAGGCGACGAGCGCCCTCGACGTCACGACGCAGGCGCAGGTGCTCGACCTGCTGCTCGAGCTGCGCGACGAGATGGGGCTCAGCATCCTGTTCATCACGCACGGCCTGGGCGTCGTCGCCGAGGCGTGCGACCGCGCAGTGGTGATGTACCAGGGCGAGATCGTCGAGACCAGCGGGGTGTGGGAGCTCTTCGATCGCCCGCAGCACCCCTACACGGAGCGGCTGCTGGCCGCCAACCCGGTGCTGCACGTGGCGGAGGGGGCCGCGGGCGGAGACGCCGAGCCGGGTCCGCCCGCGCCGCGGGAGGACGCGCCGCTCCTGAGCGTGCGCGATCTCGCGCTCACCTACGGCACGGCCGGCCCGTTCGGGGCGAAGCCGCCGCTCATCGTGGAGGGGGTGAGCTTCGACATCGCGGAGGGGGAGACCCTCGGGCTCGTCGGGGAGTCGGGCTCCGGCAAGTCGACGACCGGACGCGCGATCCTGCGCTTGCTGCCGATCGCCGGCGGTGCGGTCGAGTTCGAGGGCACCGACGTCACGACCTTCGGGCACCGCACGCCGCTCGCCTACCGGCGCCGCGTGCAGGCGGTCTTCCAGGACCCCTCGATGTCGCTGAACCCCCACCACCCCGTCTCCTACTCGCTGACGGCGGCGCTCGCCCGGCACGGGATCGGCGACCGGGCCGAGCGCGAGCACCGGGCGGAGGAGGCCTTCGCCCAGGTCGGCCTGACGACGAGCCATCTCGGCAGGCGCCCCTCCGAGCTCTCGGGCGGACAGCAGCAGCGCGTCGCGATCGCCCGTGCGCTCGTGCTGCGGCCGAAGCTCGTCGTGTGCGACGAGGCGGTCAGCGCGCTCGACCTGCTCACGCAGCAGCAGATCATCGAGCTGCTCGCGGAGCTCCAGGCGGAGACCGGGATCAGCTACCTCTTCATCGCGCACGACCTCGGTCTCGTGCGCAACATCTCCGACCGCATCGCGGTGATGCGCTCCGGCAGGCTCGTCGAGCTCGCCGAGACGGAGGAGCTGTTCGAGCACCCGAGCCATCCCTACACGAAGCGGCTGCTCGGGGCGACGCCGGCGGATCACCCGGAGGGCCGGGAGGAGCGACGGAGGATGCGGATCGCCTACAACCGGGCCCACAGCGAGGGCCTCGTGCCGATGCCGTAGGGGTGCGCCCGCCGGTTCCGCGGCCCGCTCCGGCTCCGCAGCGGGCCGTTCAGCGGGTCCCGGATCCTCCGCGCCTGCCCGCGCCTGTCAAGTGCTCCGGCCGAGCGCGTCGTGCATGAACCGCGCGACGTTGGGGTCGACGATCACGTCGCGCGGCTGCAGCGGCCGCCGCAGGTAGAGGCCCTCGAGCGAGCGGATCCGGCTGAGGGCGACGTAGCTCTGACCCGCGCTGAACGCCCGCGGCCCGAGGTCGATCACCGCCGCGTCGTAGCTGTGCCCCTGCGACTTGTGCACGGTCACCGCCCAGGCGAGCCGCAGCGGGAATTGCTCGAACTCGGCCACGACCTCCTTCTCGAGCTTCTTCGTCTCGGCGTCGTAGCGGTAGCGGTGCCGTTCCCAGACGGTCGGCTCGACCTCGAACTCCTCGTCGCCCACCTCGACCCAGACGGTGCCCGAGATGCGCGAGACCGTGCCGATCGTCCCGTTCACCCAGCGCCCGTCCGGGTCGTTGCGCAGGAACATCACCTGCGCCCCGGGCTTCAGCTGCAGCACCTCGTCGGCCGGGTAGGTGTTCTCGCGGAACTCCCCGTTGATCTCGGCCACCGCCCGCAGGGGCTCGCCCGTGATGCGGGCCAGGCGATCCGCGTTGATGCGCGCGACCGTCGCGTTCGTGGTCGCGAGCGTGATGACGTCGTCGGGCGCCGGCCGGGCGCCGGCCGCGTTGAGCTCCTCGGCCTGATCCGCCGTGACCTCGCCGTGGCGCACGGCGGTCAGGATCTGCTTGAAGCGGTCGTCGCGCTGCCGGTGCACCTCCGTGAGCTCGATCACGGTCATGGGCGAGTCGCGCCAGACCCGGGCGTCGAAGAACCAGAGCGAGCGGTAGGTGTCCTCGAAGTAGGCGCGCTCGTGCGGGTCGCGCGGCGGCACCGGCGGCAGCTGGTAGGGGTCGCCGAACATGATGATCTGCGCCCCGCCGAAGGGGTCGTGCTTCTTGCCTCGCGCCTGCCTGAGCGAGCGGTCGATCGCATCCATGAGATCGGCGGAGACCATCGAGATCTCGTCGATCACGAGCGTGTCGATCGCGGCGAGCATCTTCTTCAGCTCGGCGGGCTGCTCGAGCTCGTGGTCCGCGATCACCCCGGTGGGCAGGCGCAGCAGCGAGTGGATCGTCTGGCCACCCACGTTGAGCGCGGCGACCCCGGTCGGCGCGCAGACCGCGATGATCTTGCTCGTCTCGTAGGCCAGGTGGTTCAGGATCGTGCTCTTGCCCGTGCCCGCGCGTCCCGTGACGAAGACGTGCTCGCGGGTGTGTTCGATCCGCTCGAACACGGCGAGCTGTTCGGGGCTGAGAGCGGGACGGGGCACCCCGCCAGGATACTGTGAGCCACGGCGCGCTCCTGCCCGAACGAGACCGCTCAGTTGTCGCGGAAGTGTCGTTCGGGGCCGCGAACTGCACATCCGCGACGACTCGACCGCGCCGGGTGAGGATGTGGACTGCTACTTCCCCCGCAGCGGGACGAGGAGCAGCAGCCCGGCGAGCAGCACGAGCACGAGGCCGAGGATGCCGTAGATCGTCGCTCCGCCGAGCGCGACGGCGGCCGTGAACGCCGCGGGCGCGAGGAAGGAGACCGCGCGACCCGTCATGGCGTAGAGTCCGAAGATCTCGCCCTCGCGCCCCGGCGGGATGAGCCTGGCGAGGAAGGTCCGCGACGCGGACTGCACGGGGCCGACGAAGATGCAGAGCACGAGGCCGAACGTCCAGAACACCCATGCGCCGAGGGGCGCGAGGATGAAGAGCACCAGCCCGCAGATCACCATGAGCACGAGCGAGAGGATCATCACCGCCTTCGCGCCTACGCGGTCCTCGACCAGCCCGGCGCCGATCGTTGCGAGGCCGGCGACGACGTTCGCGGCGATCGCGAAGACGATCACCGTCGAGGGCTCGAAGCCGAAGCTGAGCGCGGCCACCACTCCGCCGAAGGTGAAGACGCCGGCGAGGCCGTCGCGGAACACCGCGCTCGCGATGAGGAAGTAGAGGGTCTTCCGGGTGGTCTTCCAGAGCCCGCCGATGCTGCGGAAGATGTCCCCGTAGGCGGAGAGGATCCCGCGCGGCCGGGTGCCCGCCGGGTCGGCGGGTTTGATCTCGGGCACCGCGAAGAAGACGGGCACGGCGAAGACGCCGAACCAGAGCGCGGCGAGCACCATCGCGGTGCGGATGTTCCAGCCGTCGGCGTGCGGCACCCCGAACCATCCGGGGTCGGGGAAGACGAAGCCGACGAGGATCAGCGCGAGCAGCACGATGCCGCCGAGGTAGCCCATACCCCAGCCGAAGCCCGAGATCTTGCCGACGTTCGCGTTCGTCGAGACCTGGTTGAGCATCGCGTTGTAGGTGACGCTCGCGAACTCGAAGGCGATGTTGCCGATCGCGAGCAGCACGAGGCCGAAGACGAGGAACTGCTGGGCCGGCGCGACGAACACCATGAGCGCGGTGCAGGCGACGGTGATCGCCGTGTTGATGCCGAGCCAGGTCTTGCGGCGCCCGGCCGCGTCGGTGAGGCGCCCGATCACGGGCGCGAAGAGCGCGACGACGATCCCGGCGATCAGCAGCGCGGTGCCGAGTGCGGCCGAAGTCTCGTGCTCGGGCCCGAAGGCCGCGCTCGTGAGGTAGACGGTGAAGACGAAGGTCGTGACGACGGCCTGGAACGAGGCCGACCCCCAGTCCCAGAGCGACCAGGCGAACACCGTGCGCTTCTTCGCCGGTGCGGCCCCGGGTGAGGCTCCCGGCCCCGACTCGGGCTCGGCCTCCGGTGCAGCGGGCGTCGTCGTCTCGCTCATGGGGTCAACATAGCCCACCCGGGCGGCTCCGGGGTAGCCGGGCTCTGAACGGATCCCTTGACACCGGGAGGCGCGATATTTATCTTAGAACGAACGTGCGAGAAACTCGTACGAAACAAACGTCTGAAATTATTTCGAGGACGAACCGCGAACAGAGAGGTTCCGCAGATGACCGCTTCACCAAGGCCCGAGCGGTCCGGCACGGCCGAGCCGGACCCCGCCGCCGTTCCCCAACGCTCTCCTTCCGGGAGCACCCCAGAGAAAGGTAAACGCACACCATGAAATTCGGAATCTTCAACGTCCCCTACGCCACCGGCTACACCGCGGGAAGGCGCAGCGTGGAGGACGTCATCGAGTGGGATCTGCAGGTCACCGAATGGGCGGATCGATACGGCCTCGACGAGGCGTACTTCGCCGAGCACTACACCCTCGGCACCGAGCCGAGCCCCGCGCCCGACCTGATGATCGCGGCCGCCTCGCAGCGCACCGAGAGAATCCACCTGGGCGCCGCCGCCCACCTGCTGCCGTATCACAACCCGGTGGCGCTCGCCCATCGCATCATGTGGCTCGACCATATGACCCACGGTCGATACATCGCGGGATTCGCGCCGGGCGCCTACCCGAGCGACGCCCAGCTCTTCGGCACCGGGGTCAACAACCCTCGGATGATGAACGAGGCGCTCGACATCGTCGACGCGATCCTGTACCGGGACATCCCCTTCAAGATCGAGGGCGAGTACTTCACCGCCGACATGCCGGCGTGGGACGACTCGTTCAAGGGCCCGCACCTGAAGCCGAAGCGCGAGCGCATCCCCGCCATCATGACGGGCATGCAGGCGAAATCGCCGACGCTGGCCACGGCCGGCCGACGGGGCTTCTTCCCGCTGAGCCAGCAGGTGCACAACAGCATCCTCAAGGAGCACTGGGGCACCTATGCGGACGCCGCGTCCTCCGCGGGGCATGAGCCCTCGCGCGCGAACTGGAAGGTCTGCCGCGACACCTTCGTCGCCGACACCGATGAGGAGGCCCGTCGCCTGGTGCTCGAGGGCGGGATGGGGAGCACCTGGCGCGACTACAACCTCGACAACTTCATCGAGCTGGGCATCGGCCAATTCCTGACGGGCGGCACGATCCCCGACAGCGAGCTCACCGTGGAGTGGATGGTCGACAACCTGCTCATCGTGGGGTCCCCCGACACCGTCGCCGAGAAGATCGAGCGGCTGTACCACGAGGTCGGCGGCTTCGGAACCCTCATCTCCTTCGGCTACGAGTACTCCGACGACCCCGAGGCCTACCGCCGCAACTTCGAACTGCTCGGCACCGAGGTCGCGCCCCGGCTGGCCCACCTGAACCCCGCGCAGTAATGCGCGACCCACTCGAACACCCCATCGCAAAGGAGCAACAATGACCGATCTGACACAGCGCCTCGCGGGGCGCATCGCCCTGGTGACCGGCGGCGCCGGCGGACAGGGCGCGGCCCATACCGAACGCCTCGCGCGGGAAGGCGCGCGCGTCTACTGCGCCGACGTCAACGCGACGGCGGGGCGCGAGACCGAGGAGCGGCTCAGGGGGCTCGGGCTCGACGTCCGCTTCCTCGTGCTCGACGTGAGCTCGCTCGCGAACTGGGAGGAGGTCGCCGCACGGATCGACGCGGCGGAGGGCCGCCTCGACATCCTGGTCAACAACGCCGGGATCCTCGCCGACGTGCACGACGCGGTGAACACCACCGAGGCCGCCTGGCAGCGTACGATCGACATCAACCAGAAGAGCATCTTCCTCTCCTACCGCACCATGATCCCGCTGCTGCGCAAGAGCGCGCACGCGTCGGTGGTCAACACCTCGAGCATCTTCGGGCTCGTGGGCGCCTCGGGGTACATCAGCTACATGGCGTCGAAGGGCGCGGTCACGCTGATGACGAAGTCGGGGGCGGTGACCTACGCCCCGGAAGGGATTCGCGTGAACAGCATCCACCCCGGTTACATCGACACGCAGATGATGCGCGACGAGTTCGCCGGGCTCGGCGAAGGAGTCGAGGAGGCGGTGCTCGCCACCATCCCGATGGGCCGCTTCGCCGGCCCGGAGGAGATCGCCCCGACCGTCGCGTTCCTCGCCTCCGACGACGCCTCGTACATCAGCGGCGCCGAGGTGCTCATCGACGGCGCCCTGCTGGCCGGGCGCTAGGCACGGGGAAGGAGAGAGCGATGGAGCTTCTCGGTCAGATCATCATCTGGATCATGATGGCGTTCCTGCTCGTCGGGGCGTTCGCCTACATGTTCATCCCGAAGTCGGGGTACGCCGTCGAATTCAAAGAGGGCATCCTCACCATGGGGCACATCTTCATCCCGGTCGCCGGGATGATGGGGATCATCCCCCTGCTCGTCCCGCTGATCGAGGGCACGGTGGGTCCGCTGTACCTGTGGATGCACTCCGATCCCTCCATCGCGATCAGCACACTGCTGCCGAGCGACCAGGGCGCCTACGCGCTCTCGCTCGACATCGCGGGGAGCCACGGCGCGTGGATCCAGGCCTTCACGGTGAGCCTCACCTCGGGGGCGGTGATCGCCTTCTCGATCCCGGTGGGTCTCGCGATGCTGCGGAAGGCGGACCACAAGTACATGGCGCTCGGCACCATGTCGGGTCTGCTGTCGATCCCCTTCGCGTCGTTCTTCATGTCGCTCATCCTCATGCAGACCGGCGTGCCGCTGCGCGAGGGGCTCGACACGACGAGCCCGGGGACCCGGCCGTTCGACCTGTCGTTCGGCGAGGTGCTCCTGAACCTCGTGCCGCTCGTGATCCTGATGGCCGTGCTCGCGGTGCTGCTGCGATTCTTCCAGGGCTTCACGGTGAAGGCGTTCCTCGTCTTCGGCAAGGTGATCCTGTACGTGACCACGGTGTCGATGGCGCTCAACGTCGTGGAGTACTTCACGGGCGTGTTCTCGATGCTCTTCGGCTCCTGGCCGCTGCAGCCGTTCATCGCCGACGAGGAGAACCAGTTCCGCGCCCTCGAGGTGGTCGGCTACATCGCGGTCATGCTCGCCGGCGCGTTCCCGATGATCTACGGCCTGCGCAAGCTCGTCGGGTGGATCCTGCGGAAGGCCGGGCGCGGCGGCGAGAGCCACTCGGAGTCGGTCGTCGCGGGGTACCTCGCGGGCGCGACGAACGTCCTGGCGCTCTTCCGCATCGTGGCGCTGATGCCGGCGAAGCACAAGGTGATGACCATCGCCTTCTCCGCGTCGGCCGGCTTCGCGCTGGGCGACTACCTCGCATTCACCGCCGCGTTCCAGCCGAACATGATCGTCGCGATGATCCTCGGCAAGATCGGCGGCGGCATCGTCGGCGCGCTCATCGCGCTCTGGCTCGCGGTGCCCTTCGCGAAGCGGCTCGAGCAGCAGGACATCGCCGCGGGGGTCGACGTCGCATCGGAGCTCGAGGGCGAAAATCCCCTCGAGGCGGAGCAGGAGGTGCGACCGAGCATCTGAGGAGTGCGCGGCGGCCGGGCCCCGGCGCGGCCGCTGCGCCTTCCCGTCGCGGCCGGCTGCGCCGCGACGGCCGATCCCGACCGATACTATGGCCTCGGAGTGCGAGCAGCGGCGGGACGTGCTCACCGCGCTTCGGATCGAGGTTTCCAGAGACGCCATGGCGAAGACGAATGCACGCTCGGCCCACACGCGGGTCGCCCTGATGGAAGCGACCCTTCGCGTCGCGGCCGCCAGCGGCATCGCCTCCGTCTCCTATCGCCGGGTCGTCACCGAGGCGGGCATGTCCCTCGGCACGGCGAGCTACCACTTCGACGATTTCAACGATCTGCTGCTCGAGTCGTTCGCGCATTTCGTCAAGAAGGTCGAGAAGAGGTATCGCAAGAAGCTCAGGGAAGTGTCGACGAAGGACGAACTGGTCGAGGCCGTGTTCCGCGTCATCGAGGCGATGAGCACCGACGAGCAGGACACCGTGCTCGTCCTCACCCTGTATTCCGAAGCGGCGCGGAACCCTGACTTCGCGGATCTCGTCAAGTCGTGGTCCAAGGAGGTCAAGAGCTCGCTCGCGCACGTGGTCGACGATGCGACGGCCACGAAGCTGGAACTGATCTGGGACGGCGCCCTGCTGCAGCGGGCCGTCTTCGACCACGGGCTCAGCGACGACGAGATCAGGCAGCTGATCCGCGCCGCCATCACCGAGGCCTGAATGTTCTCCCGGCGCCCGGCCTGCGGTCCCGCTCGACCGTGACGCGGCGTCGCCGAGAGGAGGAGGAGCGACTCATGCTCGACGGAACCTTCACCGTGCCGCTGGCGGCGGATCTCTCCGCCGTGGCCGTGGGCAGCCTGCAGGGGGCCCTCTTCGCCGCGGGCTTCAAGCGCCTCGACCTGCTCGGCGTCGCGATCGTCGGCATCGCCACGGGCATCGGCGGCGGCTTCCTGCGCGACATCCTGCTCGGGGTCACCCCGGCCGCGTTCTCGAGCAACTACTACCTGATCACCGCGACGCTCGCCGCGTTCGTCGGCATGCTCCTGCCGCGCCTCTTCCAACGGCTCGACCCGGCGGTGACGCTGCTCGACGCGCTCAGCATCGGCATGTTCGGCGCGATCGGCGCCACCAAGGCGCTCGCGATGGGGATGCCCGTCGTGCCCTCCCTCTTCATCGGCACCATCTCGGCGGTCGGGGGCGGCGTCATGCGCGATGTGATGCTGAACATCCCGATCGCCCTCATGCACGTCGGCTCCTTCTACGCGGTGGCGTCCATGGGTGGCATCGCGGTGCTGCTCACCATGCTCGCATTCGATCTGCCGGTGCTCGCGGCGGGCATCGCCTGCGTCGTGGTGACCGCCGTGCTGCGCCTGCTCGCGGTGCGCTTCGGCTGGAGCCTGCCCGAGCAGCGCGCCCTCAGCCGCATCCGACTGCGTCGCCAGCGCCAGGTCGAGGCGGCCATCGACGAGGCGGTGAGCACGGGGGCGATCAGGCTTCCCGAGGATCCGGAGAAGCCCGAGCCGGGAGAGGATCCGCGTCGCCCCGACGACGAGTGACGCGACGTCGCGGGCATGTGTCCCGAGTTCGGGATGACGGAATGAAAACTGAGAGTTGAGTCCAAGCAGCTCAAGTTTTCGCCGTGCGGACTTGACGCGATCCTCCCCTCGACTAAACTTGAGTACATCGGGCTCAAGGTTTGATCCAGCGACTCGCCGCGAGCCGAAGAGACCACCGGGGCCAGCCCCGGAATCCCAGCAGAACACAAGGAGAACAACATATGTCACGTGCAGTAGGCATCGACCTCGGCACCACCAACTCGGTCGTCTCGGTGCTCGAGGGCGGCGAGCCGACCGTCATCGCGAACGCCGAGGGCTTCCGCACCACCCCCTCGATCGTCGCCTTCACGAAGGACGGCGAGGTGCTCGTCGGCGAGACCGCCAAGCGCCAGGCGGTCACCAACGTCGACCGCACCATCGCCTCGGTCAAGCGCCACATGGGCACGGACTGGACCCAGGAGATCGACGGCAAGAAGTACACCGCGCAGGAGATCAGCGCGCGCACGCTCATGAAGCTGAAGCGCGACGCCGAGACCTACCTCGGAGACAAGGTCACCGACGCGGTCATCACCGTGCCCGCGTACTTCAACGACGCCGAGCGCCAGGCCACCAAGGAGGCCGGCGAGATCGCGGGCCTCAACGTGCTCCGCATCATCAACGAGCCCACGGCCGCCGCGCTCGCCTACGGTCTCGACAAGGGCAAGGAGGACGAGCTGATCCTCGTCTTCGACCTCGGCGGCGGCACCTTCGACGTGTCCCTGCTCGAGGTGGGCAAGGACGACGACTTCTCGACCATCCAGGTGCGGGCGACCGCGGGCGACAACCGCCTCGGTGGCGACGACTGGGACCAGCGCATCGTGGACTGGCTGATCCAGCAGTTCAAGGCCACCTCCGGCGTCGACGTCTCGAAGGACAAGATCGCGCTGCAGCGCCTCAAGGAGGCCGCGGAGCAGGCGAAGAAGGAGCTGTCGAGCTCGATGAGCGCGCAGATCCAGCTGCCCTACCTCTCGCTCACCGAGAACGGCCCCGCGAACCTCGACGAGACGCTCTCTCGGGCGAAGTTCGAGGAGCTCACCAAGGACCTGCTCGAGCGCACCCGCAAGCCCTTCAACGACGTGATCGCCGAGGCCGGCGTGAAGGTCTCCGACATCGCGCACGTCGTGCTGGTCGGCGGCTCCACCCGCATGCCCGCCGTGACCGAGCTCGTGAAGAGCCTCACCGGCGGCCGCGAGCCCAACAAGGGCGTCAACCCCGACGAGGTCGTGGCGGTCGGCGCAGCTCTCCAGGCCGGCGTGCTGAAGGGCGAGCGGAAGGACGTGCTGCTCATCGACGTCACTCCCCTGTCGCTCGGCATCGAGACCAAGGGCGGCCGGATGACGAAACTCATCGAGCGCAACACCGCCATCCCGACGAAGCGCTCGGAGACCTTCACCACCGCCGAGGACAACCAGCCCTCGGTCGCGATCCAGGTGTTCCAGGGCGAGCGCGAGTTCACCCGCGACAACAAGCCGCTCGGCACCTTCGAGCTGACCGGCATCGCCCCGGCCCCCCGCGGCGTGCCCCAGATCGAGGTCACCTTCGACATCGACGCGAACGGCATCGTGCAGGTCGCGGCGAAGGACAAGGGCACCGGCAAGGAGCAGACGATCACCATCTCGGGCGGTTCGAGCCTCTCGAAGGAGGACATCGAGCGCATGGTGCGGGAGGCCGAGGAGCACGCGGCGGAGGACAAGAAGCGCGCCGAGTCCCTCGAGCAGCGCAACGCCGCCGAGCAGCTCGCCTACTCGGTCGAGAAGCTGATCTCGGAGAACGAGGACAAGCTGCCCGAGGACGTCAAGACCGAGGTGCAGGGCGACCTCGACGCGCTGAAGGCGGCGCTCGCCGGAGACGACGACGCGGCGGTCAAGACCGCGGCCGACAAGCTCGGCGAGAGCCAGCAGAAGCTCGGCCAGGCGATCTACGCCGCGGCGCAGGAGCAGGCCCCCGACGCGGGCGCCGAGGCCGGCGACTCGTCGAACGACGAGGACGTGGTCGACGCCGAGGTCGTGGAAGACGACGAGGAGCAGAAGTAACGATGACGAATCAGGAACAGCGTCCGGACGACGAGGTTCCCGTGGGGCCGGAGGCGAAAACCTCCGGCCCCGCGCCGCACTCGGACGACCTGACGGTGGAGGACATCCTCAGCGCCGAGCAGGTTGCCGAAGCGGCGGGGGATCCGGAGCTCGACGGCACGGCGGAGGCCGCTGAGGAGCCGACTGACGAGACCGAGCGCTCCTACCTCGACGACCTGCGCCGCCTCACCGCGGAGTACGCGAACTACCGCAAGCGCACCGAGGCGAACGCGCTCGTCGAGAAGCAGCGTGCCACCGCGGCCGCGGTGTCCCCGCTGCTCTCCGTGCTCGACGATCTCGACCGGGCCGAGCAGCACGGCGATCTCGAGGAGGGCAGCGCCTTCGCGACGATCGCGCAGAAGATCCGGGGCGCGCTCGAGCGCATGGGTCTCGAGGGCTACGGGGAGAAGGGCGAGCCCTTCGACCCGCAGCTGCACGAGGCGATCGCCCAGCTGCCGGTGCCGGGCACCGAGCAGCCGACCGTGCTCGACGTGGTCGAGCGGGGCTATCGCATCGGCGATGTCGAGCTGCGCCCCGCCAAGGTAGCGGTGGCGGTGGCTGCGGATGGCTAGTCAGGACTGGCTCGAGAAGGACTTCTATCAGATCCTCGGCGTCTCGAAGGACGTGAGCGACGCCGAGCTGAAGAAGAAGTACCGCAAGCTCGCCCGCGAGTACCACCCCGACTCCAAGCCGGGCGACACCGCGGCCGAGGCGAAGTTCAAGGAGATCAGCGAGGCCTACTCGGTGCTCTCCGATCCCGAGCAGCGGTCCGAGTACGACCAGATCCGGGCCATGGGGATGGGCAGCGCCCGCTTCACCGCGGGCGGTCAGGGCGGTCAGGGCTTCGAGGACATCTTCGGCGGCATGTTCGGCGGGGGCGGCGGCGGTCGCGCCCAGTACAACTTCCAGCAGGGCGGCGGCTACGACGACCTCTTCGGGGGGCTCTTCGGCGGCGGAGCGCGGGCTCCGCGCGGGCCGCAGCCGGGCCGTGACATCAAGGCCTCGACCACGCTCGACTTCGAGACGGCGGTGCGCGGCAACACCGTGACGCTGCAGGCCCCCAGTGGGCAGGTCAAGGTCAAGATCCCGGCGGGCGTCGCCGACGGTCAGAAGATCAAGGTGCGGGGCAAGGGCGAACCCAGCCCCGACGGCGGCCCGAACGGCGACATCATCCTCACCGTTCATGTGCGCAAGCACCCGGTCTTCGAGCGCGACGGCCAGAACCTCAGGCTGACGCTGCCCGTCACCTTCTCCGAGGCGGTGCTCGGCGCGACAGTCGAGGTGCCGACGCTCGGCGGCGATCCTGTCAAGCTGAAGATCCAGCCGGGCACCCCGAGCGGGCGCGTGCTGCGCGTCAAGGGGCGCGGCGTGCAGAGCTCGAAGGGCACGGGGGACCTGCTGGCCGAGGTGCAGGTCGCGGTGCCGTCGCACCTGTCGGACGAGGCGAAGGAAGCCCTCGAAGCGTTCCGCGCTCTCGAGCCCGATGAGAATCCCCGCGCGGACCTGCTGGCCCGCGCCAAGGGGTAGTCAGCGAAGCCGAGGAGGCGCCGATGCGGGATCAGATGGATCGCTTCACGCCGATCTTCGCCATCGCCCAGGCGGCCGAGCTGGCCGAGATGCATCCGCAGACTCTGCGCCAGTACGACCGCATCGGCCTCGTCTCCCCGCAGCGCACGAGCGGCAATACGCGGCGGTACTCACTTCACGACGTCGACCAGCTGCGCGAGGTGGGAAGGCTCTCGGCCGAGGGTCTGAGCCTCGAGGGGATCCGCCGCGTGCTGAAGCTCGAGGACCGGGTGCGCCAACTGCAGGGCCGTGTGCGCGAGCTCGAGCGCGCGCTCTCGGACGAGCTGCTGAAACGCCCCGAGAGCCGCGTCTTCGCCGCGGGCCAGGGCGGTGAGATCGTGACGATCCGCCGCGGATCGCGGCTGCGCCGCAGCGCCGAGGTCGTCGTCTGGCGGCCCGACGCCGCCCCTGGCTCGGGGCGCGAGCCGCGCGAGTGATGGCGGATCCGCTCGACGAGCTCTTCGCGCGCCTCTCGCGCGAGCCCGACTTCGACGCGCCCGAGCTGCAGGCGCACGACGCCACCGACCGGCTGCTGCTGCAGACCGCTGCGGCTGCCGGCTACCTCGACCGTGACGGGGAGTCGGTCGACGAAGTCGTCGCGGTGATCGGCGACCGCCATGGCGCGCTGACCCTGGGCGCGGCGACCCTGCTCGGTGCGACGCGGATCCGGGTGCATCAGGATCCTCTCCTCGGCGAGCGGGCGCTCTCCGCCAACGCTGCCCGCCTGGGCCTGGTGGAGGTCTCCGAGAACCGCCCGCTCGACGCCTCCCTGCTCGAGGGCGCCCGGCTCGTGCTGCTGCAGCTGCCGCGCTCGCTCGCGGAGCTCGACGAGATCGCGCAGGCGGTCGCGCGCTGGGCCGATCCCGAGGTCGTGCTGCTCGCGGGCGGGCGGGTCAAGCACATGACCCTCGCCATGAACAAGGTGCTGCGCCGCAGCTTCGGCGAGGTGACCGCCGGCCTCGCCGCGCGCAAGTCGCGGGTGCTGCGGGCGAGTGAGCCCCGCCCGGCCGACGAGCTCGGCGATCCCCGCTTCCCGGTCTGGGGTCGCGATCCCGATCTCCCCTTCGCCGTCGCGGCGTTCGGCGCGACCTTCGGGGGAGCGACGCTCGACCACGGCAGCCGACTGCTGCTGCGGTCGCTCCGGGAGGACCCGCCTGATGCTCTGCCTGAAGCGGCTTGCCGGATACTCGATCTGGGCTGCGGCAACGGCGTGCTCGCGGTGTCGGCCGCGCTCGCGCTGCCGGGCGCGCAAGTGATCGCGAGCGACCAATCCGCGGCGGCGGTCGCCGCGACGCGGCTCACCGCCGAGGCGGCGGGCGTCCTGGATCGCGTCGAGGTCCACCGGGCCGACGCGACCGAGGCCGTGCAGGGCGGCTGGGCCGACCTCGTCCTGCTGAACCCACCCTTCCACACGGGCGCGACCGTGCACGCCGGGGTCGCGCACCGGCTGATCCGCTCCTGCGCCCGCGCGCTCGCCCCGGGAGGCGAGCTGCGCCTCGTCTTCAACTCGCAGCTGGCCTATCGCCCGCTCGTCGAGCGCGTCATCGGGCCGAGCCGGCAGGTGGCGCGGGATCGCACCTTCACGGTGTTGTCGGCCGTCCGGCGATGAGGATCGGCCGCGCAGAGGGCGAGTGAGCCGATCCGGACCCGCTCGCTACACCAGGCGGCGCTTCGGCGAGACCTCGTACGTGTGCTCCGGGTCCGCGAAGACCGCGTCGCCGAGGGCCGCGTCGATGGCGGCCAGCAGATCGGGTTCGAGCGCGACCCCCGAGGCCTGCACGCTGTCGGCGAGCTGCTCGGGCCTGGAGGCGCCGACGAGCGCGGCGGCGACGTTCGGGTTCTGCAGCACCCAGGCGATCGCGAGCTGCGGCATGGTCAGCCCGGCCGCTGCGGCGAGGGGCTTCAGCCGCTGCACGGCCTCCAGCACCTCGTCGCGCAGGAACCTCGTCATGAAGCTCGAGCCGTTCTCGTCGGTCGCACGAGAGCCCTCGGGCACCGGGCGCCCCGGCAGGTACTTGCCCGAGAGGACGCCCTGCGCCATCGGCGACCACACGATCTGCGAGATGCCGAGCTCCTCCGAGGTCGGAACGACCCGCCCCTCGATCACCCGCCACAGCATCGAATACTGCGGTTGATTCGAGATGAGCTGGAAGCCGAGCCGCTTCGCCAGCGCGTGGCCCTCGCGCAGCTGCTCCGCGGTCCACTCCGAGACGCCGATGTAGAGCGCCTTGCCCTGCCGCACGATGTCGGCGAAGGCCTGCATGGTCTCCTCGAGCGGGGTCTCGTGGTCGTAGCGGTGGGCTTGGTAGAGCTCGACGTAGTCGGTGTCGAGGCGGCGCAGCGAGCCGTCGATCGACTCGAGGATGTGCTTGCGGCTCAGGCCGGTGTCGTTCGGCCCCTTGGGCCCGGTCGGGAAGTAGACCTTCGTGAAGATCTCGAGGCTCTCCCGGCGCTGTCCGGCGAGCGCCTTGCCGAGCACGACCTCGGCCGCCGTATTGGCGTAGACGTCGGCCGTGTCGAAGGTGGTGATACCGAGGTCGAGCGCCGCGTGCACCGTTGCGATCGCAGCGGTGTCGTCCACCTGCGAAGCGTGGGTCACCCAGTTGCCGAAGGTGATCTCGGAGATCTTGAGGCCGCTGTTGCCGAGATATCGATGATTCACCATGCCTCCAGCGTACGAGGTCGCCGCCGCTGTGCGGGTGTCGGATTGCCCCATCCGCCACGCACGACGAGGATGGGAGGATGAGCGATCCCGAGCAGCATCCCCACGCCGACATCGATCCCGCGACCGCCGATGCGCCCGAACGCCCGACGATGCGGGCCGTCCGGCAGGAGGAGTTCGGCGGGCCGGAGGTGCTGCGCGAGGTCGTGGTGCCCCGCCCCGAGCCGGGCATCAGCCAGGTGCTCGTCCGGGTGAAGGCCGCCGGGGTCAACCCGACGGACTGGAAGCACCGCTCTGCCCAGCGCTTCCTGGGACGACCGCCCTACACGCTCGGCTGGGACGTCTCGGGCGTCGTCGAGCAGGTGGGGCTCGGCGTGACGCTGTTCGAGCCGGGCGACGAGGTCTTCGGCATGCTGCCGTACGCGCACGGAGCCGGCTCGCACGCCGAGTTCGTCGTCGGCCCGACCCGGGCGTTCGTGCGCAAGCCCGCATCGCTCGACCACGTGCAGGCGGCCGCGCTGCCGCTGGCCTCCCTCACCGCCTGGCAGGTGCTCGTCGACACGGCAGGCATCGGCAAGGGGGATCGTGTTCTGATCCACGCCGCTGCGGGGGGCGTCGGCCACCTCGCGGTGCAGATCGCGAAGGCCCGGGGCGCCTATGTGATCGGCACGGCGAGGGCGGCGAAGCACGAGTTCGTGCGCTCCCTCGGCGCCGACGAGATGATCGACTACCGGGAGGTCGACTTCGCCGAAGCGGTGCAGGGCGTGGACGTCGTGCTCGATGCGATCGGCGGCGACTACCAGCTGCGATCGCTGCGGACGCTGCGACCCGGCGGGCTGCTGGTGTCGCTGCTGCCGGTCCCCGCCGAGGGCCTGTTCGAGCAGGCCGCGCTGCTCGGCGTGCGCGCGAAACTCATCCTCGCCGAAGCCGACCATGCGGGGATGCAGGCGGTCGCCGATCTCGCCGAGGCCGGGAGGCTCCGCGCGACCATCGCAGGGACCTTTCCGCTGGCCGAGGCCGCGAGGGCCCACGCGATGGGCGAGACCGGGCGCACTTCTGGCAAGCTGGTGCTCGTCGTCGAAGAAGCAGGAGAGGCAGGAGCCGCATGACCGCCAGAGCCACCATCGGCGGCCCGCCACGGGGAGCCCCGCCATCGAGATCGCGGCGCTCGCCTTCGGCAGCAACGTCTTCGGCTGGACGGCCGACCGCGACGCCTCGTTCGCGGTGCTCGACGCCTTCACCGCGGGCGGCGGGGATTTCCTCGACACCGCCGACGGCTATCCGCACTGGGCGCCCGGCAGGTCGGGCGGCGAGAGCGAGACGATCATCGGCGAGTGGCTCGCGGCCCGCGGAGCCCGCGACCGGGTGGTGATCGCGACCAAGGTCTCGACGCATCCCGACTTCAAAGGGCTGGCGGCCGACAACGTGCGCGCCGCCCTCGACGCGTCCCTGAGGCGCCTCGGCACCGACCGCATCGACCTCTACTACGCGCACTTCGACGACGCCGAGACGCCGCTCGAGGAGACGGTCGCGGTCTTCTCGGAACTGGTGGACGCGGGCAAGATCCGCGCGATCGGCATCTCGAACTACACGGCTGAGCGCGCCGCCGAATGGCTGCGGATCGCGGCCGACGGCGGCCTCCACGCCCCCGTCGCGCTGCAGCCCCACTACAGCCTGGTCGAGCGGGGCTACGAGACGAACGGCCTGCGCGACGTCGCCGAGGGCGCCGGGCTCGCGGTGTTCCCCTACTACTCGCTCGCCCGCGGGTTCCTCGCCGGCAAGTATCGCACCGCCGCAGATGCCGAGGCTCCCGGCGCGAGCGTGCGGGCCGAGGGGGCCGCGAAGTACCTCGACGAGCGCGGTTCCGCCGTGCTGCACGCGCTCGACGAGATCGCGCGGGCCCGGGGCGTGCAGCTCGCGACCGTGTCGCTCGCCTGGCTGCGGCAGCAGCCGACGGTGGCCGCGCCCATCGCGAGCGCGCGCGACGTCGAGCAGCTGCCGGCTCTCCTGGCCTCGCTCGAGCTCGAACTCGACGCCGCCGAGCTCGAGGCCCTCGCCGCGGCGAGCGGCTGATAGCGCCGAACCGGGGCCTTGCGGGTCCATGCGGGCTGCTCAGATCGCGCGGAGCAGCCGACTTCGGATGGTGTCCGGACCGCGTGCGCTGCGCGTGAGGCTACTCGCCGGGGAAGACGCGTTTCACAACGCTCTGCATGTCGCGGTCGAGACCGTCGACGCGGGCCTCGAGGCGTTCGAGGCGGGTATCGACCTGTTCGAAGCGCAGCACCATTTCGGTGCGCAGCCCGTCGAACTTCATCTCGAATTTCGCGTCCATCGCCCCGATTTTCGCATCCATGGCCTTGAACTGCGCGTTCATGCCGGCGGTCACGGTCTCGAACTTCGCGTTCATCGTGCGGTTGAACGACTGGGTCACGATGGTGACGAGCACGCCGAGTGTTGCGGCCATCACCCCGATGACGGTCCAGATCTGAGGTTCGGTCAGCTCGATCACCTCTTCATTGTCGCCGATGTCCGACCAGACTGCCATGCTCGGTGCACGCTACGCGGTCGAATGCGAGATATGTGAAGAACCCGGCGTATTCCCAGCGAGAGTGAGCCCGTGAGCGGCATCAGCTTCCCGCGGAGCCACGCAGCTGCGCGACCGCCCGGCGGATCTCGAGCACGCCCGGATGGTCGTCGCCGGTCCGCGTGCACAGTTCGATCGTGCACGGCGCGATGTCGTGGATCGGGATGAAGTCGACCTCTGCTCCGGAATGGTAGTCGGCGAGAGATGCGGCGGTGATCGCGACTCCCAGCCCCGCGGCGACCGCCTGCACCTGTTCGTCCATGGTGCGCACCAGCTGCCCCCAGCGGACGGGCCTGCCGCTCGGCCGGGGGTCGACCGCCCAGTACGAGATCCACTCCGCCGGTGCGCGATCGGTCGAGACGTGGGCCTCGTCGTCGATCTCGTCGATGGAGACGCTGTCGCGTCCGGAGAAACGGTGCCCGCGCCGCACCATCACCACCCGGGGCTCCTCGGCGACGCGCTCGAACGTGAGACCGTCGAGCAGCGGGAGGGGCGGGCGCACGAGCGCCGCGTCCACGGCCCCGGAGGCGACGGCGCTCACCTGCTCGTCCCACTCCAGCTGGCTGAGCTCCAGCGGCGAGGCGATCAGCTGCAGCAGGCGGGTCGAGAGCCGATTGGGCCCTCCGTTGATGAAGCCGAGGCGCAGCACGCGGTCCCGTCGCCGCGAGAGACGGGCGAGATCCACCGCGGCGTCCTGGGTCGCCTGCAGGATCCGGTGCGCGTGCTCGAGCAGCAGTTCGCCGGCCTCCGTCGGCACGAGCGGCTGGGTGTCGCGGTCCACGAGTCGCACGCCGAGCTGCTGCTCGAGGCGGCGGATCTGCTGGCTCAGCGCCGGCGCCGTCATGTAGAGACGGGCGGCGGCTCGGCCGAAGTTGCCCTCCTCGATCACCGAGACGAAGGAGTTGAGGGCCCGGATGCCCGGATCCATGCGCACAGCCTCGTCGTACACGATCCTCTCCTCACCCGACCGGCGCTCGCCCTTGGGCGCCGGTACGCCCAGCCTAGGACGCCGGCGAACGAGCCGCAGCAGCGGCGGCGAACAAATCCGTGGGGTCGCCCACGTTTTCCGACATGTACAGGAGCGGCGAGTCGGGCCGAGACTGTCGAATACCCGAACAGACGACTCGAGGAGGAGCGGCAATGACAGGCAGACTGGCAATCGTGACCGGGGCGAGCGGCGGGCTCGGGCCCGCGATCGCGCGGCGGATCGCGGAGGACTTCGACACGGTGCTCATCACCGACGTACGCGAGGAGCGCCTCGAGACGCTCGCGGCGGAGATCGAGGGCACGGCCGGCGCGCGCGTGCTCGCAATGCGCTGCGACGTGTCCGACCCCGCGGAAGTGGCCGCCGTCTACGAGGCCGCGGCCCGGGAGGGATCGATCGCGAGCCTCGTGAACGCCGCCGGCATCGGCATCTACACGCCGCTCACCGAGATCACCCCCGAGCACTGGGATCGCATGTTCGCGATCAACACGCGCGGCACGTTCCTCATGTCGCAGGAGTTCGTGAGGCGCGCCGAGCCGCCGGCGGCGATCGTGAACATCTCCTCGGTCGGCGCTCGGGCGGGCAACGACATGCTCGCCCACTACGGCGCGTCGAAGGCCGCGGTGATCGAGTTCAGCCACAGCGTGGCCCGCGCCTGCGCGCGCTCGGGGATCCGCTCGAACACCGTGATGCCCGGGATCATCTTCACCGACATGTGGCGCGGCACGATCGCCTACCTGCAAAAGCAGGACCCGGAGATGGCGAAGCTCCCCGTCGAGACCGTCTTCGCCGGGATCGTCGACCAGGCCATCCCGATGGGCCGGGCGCAGGAGCCCGAGGACATCGCCGAGGCCGTCGCCTTCTTCCTGAGCGATCGCGCGAAGAACATCACCGGCCAGACCCTTGCGGTCGACGGCGGGATCGTGCTCACCTGAGCCCGCCCGCACGAGCGCGACGCAGATCCCGAACCGAATCGAACGAAAGCAGCACGCCATGGCACTGCCCACCAAGTACCTCATCATCGGCGCCGGCCCCAGCGGGCTGATCGCCGCCCGCGCCTTCAAGCGCTACGGCATCGACGTCGACATCGTCGAGCGTCACACCGGCCTCGGCGGTCTCTGGGACATCGACAACCCCGGATCGCCAATGTACGAGACCTGCAGCATGATCTCCTCGCGCGTCGCCGGAGGCTTCGTCGGCTTCCCGATGTCCGACGAGCTGGCGATGTATCCGAAGTGGCACGAGCTGTACCGCTACATCCGGGACTTCGCCCGCGAGTTCCGCCTCGACGAGCTCTGCGAGTTCGGCGTCGCCGTCGAGCGCGCGGAACCCGTCGAGACGGCGGAGGGCATCTTCTGGCGCGTGCGGCTGTCGAACGGCGAGACCCGCGACTACCGCGGCGTCTACTCGGCGATCGGCACGCAGTGGCTGCCGCAGCTGCCCGAGATCGAGGGGCTCGACGGCTTCACGGGCCGCGCGATCCACGCGCGCGAGTACCGCTCGCCCGACGAGTTCCGCGGCAGGCGCGTGCTCGTCGTCGGCGCGGGCAACAGCGGCGTCGACATCGCCTCCGACGCCGCCTTCCACGCCGACGCGGCCTTCCTCTCCACCCGACGCCCCTACTACTTCTTCCCGAAGCAGATCTTCGGCGTGGCACTTCCCGACCTCCTCGACGGGCGCGCGCAGATCGAGCCGCGGCCGTGGATGGAGGGGCTGCGGCCCGAGGACTTCATGGACGTGATCCTGTCGACCGTCGGCGATCTCTCGGCGCTGGGCCTGCCGAAGCCGGAGGGCCCGATCGGCGAGACGCACCCGATCGTGAGCAACACGATCCTGCACGCGCTCTCGCACGGCCTGCTGAAGCGCCATCCCGACATCGCGCGCATCGAGGGCGGCACGGTGCACTTCACGGATGGCTCGAGCGAGGAGGTCGACACGATCGTCTTCGCCACCGGCTATCAGGTGCATTACGACTTCCTGCCCGAGGGGCTCGTCGAGTACCGCCGCGGCCACCCGAGGCTGCACCTCGAGACCTTCTTCCCCGGAGTCCCGAACCTCTACAGCGGCGGCACCATCCACGCGGCGATCGGCGCGGGGTGGACGGTCTACGACATCTTCGCCAACTTCGCGGCCGCCGACGCGCACGCGACGCTGACCGGGGAGAACGCCGAGAACATGCGGCGCTTCCGAGAGGAGTACGACCCCGACATGAAGGCGGGCTTCCCCTTCGTCGACACGCCCCGCAATGAGAACCAGTACGACGCGGGCATGCTGATGGTCACCATCCCGCAGACCGCGCGCGAGGAGTTCGGGATCCAGCTGCCGGTCGGCTTCGACGACGCGGAGTTCTACGCCTCGCTGCCGCGGCGGAGCCGGGAGGCGGCCGCGGCGTAGGGGAAATCGGCCCCGCGCGATCGGTAGGCTGCATGGGTGACCGAGATCCCTGCGGCGGCAGCAGACCCGCACCCCGAGCGCAGCACGGCCGGCGTCGGACCGTGGCCGGGCGGGCGGGCCGCGTGGCCCGCGGGTGAGCAGTACGACCCCGAACTGCTCGCCCTCGGCGACACCCGCAACGTCGTCGACCGCTACCGCTACTGGCGCACCGAGGCGATCCGCGAGGATCTCGACCGCACCCGCCACCCCTTCCACGTCGCCATCGAGAACTGGCAGCACGACATGAACATCGGGTCCATCGTGCGCAGCGCCAACGCCTTCGCCGCCGACACCGTGCACATCGTCGGCCGCCGCCGCTGGAACAAGCGCGGCGCCATGGTCACCGACCGCTACCAGCACGTCGAGCACCGCGAGAGCATCGAGGCGCTGGCCGAGTGGGCGGCGGGTCGCGGTATCCCGATCATCGCGATCGACAACGTGCCCGGCTGCGTGCCCATTGAGACCTTCGCGTGGCCCGAGCGCTGCGTCATGCTCTTCGGGCAGGAGGGGCCGGGGCTCACGGAGGAGGCGCTCGCCGCGGCCGCGGCGGTGGTCGAGATCACGCAGTACGGATCCACCCGCTCGATCAACGCCTCGGCCGCCGCCGCGGTCGCGATGCACAGCTGGGTGATGCAGCGCTCGCCGCTGCGGCCGCGCTGAGGCGCGCCTGGCGCTGCCTGGGTCTGCCCTGCCTGACCCTGCCTGCCCGATCCTGCCCGACCCTGCCCGAGAAGGATCGGGAGCGATCTTCGAGGTTTCTCATCGGATGGGCATAGGCGACCCGGATGGACTGGGGGCACCCGAAAAGGAGCCCCATGACCACCAGCAGCCTCATCCTCGCCGCGATCGACATCGCCGCGGCCCTCCTCCTCGCGCTCGGCATCTACTACCCCCGCCACCGCCGCCGCGATCTCGTCGTCGCCTTCCTCGGCGTCAACGTGGGGGTGCTCGCCGTCGCCACCGTGCTCGGCACCGCGGAGGTCGCGCTCGGCCTGGGCCTCGGCCTCTTCGGGGTGCTCAGCATCATCCGGCTGCGCTCCTCCGAGATCTCGCAGCGCGAGGTCGCGTACTACTTCGCGGCGCTCGCGATGGGGCTCATCGGCGGGCTGCCCTCCGGCGGGGTGCTGCTGCCGGCCGCGCTCATCGCTCTCATCCTCGTCGTGATGTGGGTGGCGGATCACCCCGCCCTGCTCGCGCGCAGCCGCCATCAGGTGGTGCGCCTCGATCGGGCGTTCGCCGACGAGGTCGAGCTGCGCGAGGAGCTCGAGTCGCGACTCGGCGGCACGGTGACCGCGCTCACGGTGCAGCAGCTCGACCTCGTGAACGACTCGACGCTCGTCGACGTGCGCTACCGCCTGGACCCGGTGGTGGTCTCGCGGGAGCGCTCGCTGCAGACGAGCCGGGGTCCCGATGACCGTCGGGGGCGCCGCAGCCGCCGAGCGCGTCGCGCCCGCATTCGTAGAGCGCGTGGCGCCTGCCGCCGTCGCCGCGAGTCCGCGTCTGCCGCTCGGTCGCCTGGGGCGATCGGACTCGACGCGCTCGTCGGCGAGGCCGAGCTGCTCTCGCGCACCGACCGCAAGTACCTCGTCCCGCTCGCCGATGCCGTACGCATGCTCGAGCGACTGGACTCGCGCGCCCGGGTGCTCGAGATCGACGGGCGCCGCGAGTTCGCCTACGACTCGGTGTACTTCGACACCCCCGAGCGGCTGAGCTACCGGCTCACGGCGCAGCGCCGTCGTCGCCGCTTCAAGCTGCGCACGCGCAGCTACCTGGACACCGGCGGGGCCTTCCTCGAGGTGAAGACGAAGAGCGGTCGCGGCGCGACCGTCAAGGAGCGCATGCCCTACGATCCCGCCGATCGCGGACGCCTCACCCCCGAGGGGCGGGCGTATCTCGCCGAGCGGCTGAGCCGGCAGGGGCATGACGCCGCCCTCGTCGAGCGGCTGCGTCCCGTGCTGGTCAGCCGCTATCGCCGTGCGACGCTGCTGCTGCCGCAGGGCAGCCGGCTGACGGTCGACACGGAGCTGCGCTGGATCGCGGCGGCCGATGCGGCGGGTGCGGCTCGGCATCCTGCTCGGCATCCGGAACCGGCCGCCGGATGCACCTCAACGGCTACGCGATCATCGAGTCGAAATCCGTCGGCCCCGCAGGGGAGTTCGACCGCGCGCTCTGGCGCCTGGGCTACCGCCCCTGCGGCCTCAGCAAGTTCGGCACCGGCACGGCCGCACTGCACCCCGAATTGCCGAGCAACAAGTGGGCCCGCCAGCTGCGCGGTCCCTTCCAGACGTCCACACCGAACGGAGAACCTTCATGAGACGCCCGATCCTGCTGACCACCGCCCTCATCGCCTCGGGGCTGCTGCTCGCGGCTGCACCGCCACCGCCGGGACCGGCGCCGCGGCCTCCGCCGAGACCGCCGCGCCGACTCTGGAGGATGCGGGCGCGCTGGAGTCCGACCTCGCCCCGGCCGCGGTCCTGGCCGAGAACGCCGACTACACGACCGTGAACGAGGACGAGTGGTCCGAGAGCGACGCCGTCGACGTGAATCTGAGCGGCTCGGGCGCGCAGGCGGCCGCGGGGGTGAGCGTCGACGGATCCACCGTCACGATCTCCGAGGCCGGCGTCTACCGGCTGAGCGGAATGCTCGCCGGGCAGGTGGTGGTCTCCGCCCCCGAGGACGCGCTCGTCGTGCTGATCCTCGACGGGGTCGACATCTCGAACTCGTCGGGAAGCGCCATCGAGGTGCGGACCGCCGACGACGTCGCGATCCACCTCGCCGCCGGATCGCAGAACTCGGTCTCCGACGCCGCCTCCTACGCGGAGGACTCGGACGCGAATGCGGCGATCTGGGCCGACGTCGATCTCACCGTCTCGGGCAGCGGATCCCTGACGGTGACGGGCAACGGCAACGACGGCATCACCTCGAAGGACGACCTCGTGATCCTGGGCGGCGACATCTCGGTGACCGCGGCCGACGATGCGCTGCGCGGCAAGGACTCGCTCGTCGTCGAGGGCGGCACGCTCACGCTCGTCGCGCAGGGCGGAGACGGTCTGAAGAGCGACGGCGACGACAACGAGGAGGTCGCGTCGGAGATCGACTGGACGAAGGGCTACATCTACGTCTCGGGCGGCACGATCGACGTCACGGCCGGGGACGACGGGCTGCAGGCCTTCACCGACACGGTAATCGCCGGCGGCACCGTCACGGTCGACGTCGTCGACGACGGGGTGAAGGGCGAGGTGATCGTCTCGATCGGCGAGGGCTCCGGCGTCGACGCCACCACCTCGGTGACGGTGGCGAACTCGACCGAGGGCATCGAGGCCGCGAACATCGGCATCAGCGGCGGCACGATCGACGTCACCGCGAGCGACGACGGCATCAACGCCTCGGGCAACGCCGAGCTGCAGGCGCGCATCGCGGGCACCGAGTTCACGGGCGTGGCCGATCGCGAGGCCGACACCGGCGAGCGCCTCGAGATCTCGGGCGGCACCGTGACGGTGAACGCGGGCTTCGACGGCCTCGACTCGAACGGCTCGGTGACCATCACCGGCGGCACCGTGAACATCACGAGCGCCGCGAACGGCGGCGACGGGCCGATCGATGGCAACGGCGCGGTCTCGGTGGCCGAGGGCACGGTGACCGCGAACGGCGCAGCCTGGGACGAGTCGATGGCCACGGGCATGGGTCCCGGCGGGATGCCGGGCGGCGGGGGCGGCATGCCCGGCGGCGAGGCGCCCGGCGGCGGCCAGCCTCCGCAGGGCGGCGGCTTCCCGCAGTCCTGATCCGGTCCGGCCCCTGACCGGGGCGTCGCCGGCTCCCTCCGGCGGCGCCCCTCGGCGCCCCCCGGTGCGCCCGTCGCGCCCCTCGCCGGCGCACCCCGGCCGCGCAAGGGGACGCATTCGGTCCTCTCCGGGCACCCCGGACGGCAGAACGCGTCCCCTTGCGCCGGAACGAGAGACGAGAGAGGTCGCGGTCGAGCCGGTCCCTAGTGCCCGCCGCCCGTGTACGGCCCGAGCTCGGCGAGCCGCTTCATGTGCTCGGGAAGGGCGAAGCGCGGATCCACCGTCGTCTCCTCGCCCGCGACCAGCTGCGCGGCCCACTCGCCGAGCTGCGGCGAGAACTTGAAGCCGTGGCCCGAGAGCCCCGCGATCGTGACGAGGCGGCCGCTGTCGCTGCGGTCGACGACGGGCAGGCGATCCGGCGTGTAGGCGCAGTGGTGCACGCTCTCGCGCACGGGCTCCGGGTTCACGCCCTCGAAGAGCTCGGCGCCGCGCTGGCCGATCCTGATGAGCTCCTCGCGCGTGTGATGGGTCGGCACCTCGGAGACGTCGCGGAAGACCGGCCACTCGGGGTTGGTGCAGGCCTTGAAGGCGTAGCCGTCGAAGCTCGGTGCGCCGAAGAAGTGCACGGACCCCGCGTCGCGCAGGAACGCCGGGAACCTCTCGGGCACGAAGGCCGCGGGATCCTTCGGCATGAACCAGGTGAGCCCGAGCACCTGCAGGCGCAGCAGCTCCTTGAGCTCGGGGCGCAGCCGGGTCGACCACGAGCCGGTGGCGATCACCACGGCGCCCGCGAGCCAGGCGCCCTGAGTGGTGCGCACCACGACGCCCTCGGGGCGCTCCTCGATGTCGATGACCGGGGTGTTGAAGAAGAGCTTCGCTCCGTTCGCCTCGGCGAGGTCGAGCGCGCTCATCACGGCGACCTCGGGGCGCAGCCCGCCGCCGTGCTCGTCGAGCAGGGCGATGTCGTCGTCGTTCACGATGTGCTGCGGGTACTCGGCGCGCAGCTCGGCGTTCGAGAGCACACGGTGCGGGATGTCGAACTCGCGCACGTTGCGCATCGCGACCTCGAGATCGGGGAAGCCCTCCGGGGCGATCGAGAGGCAGCCGACTTCGTAGTAGATGTCGCGGCCCGATTCCCGCTCGAGCTGGCGCCAGAGATCGCGCGAGCGCTGGATCATCCTCACGTAGGTGCCGCCCTCGTGCACCGCGGTGCGGAACACGCGCGACTCCCCGGCGTAGGAGCCGTGCGAGTGCACGCGCCCGTACTGCTCGATGCCGACGACGTCGAGGCCCTCGCGCTTGCTCAGCTGCCAGAGCGCCATCGAGCCGACGGCTCCGGCGCCCACGACCAGCACGTCGGTCTTCTGCAGTTCCATATCGCTCCCTCGTGTTCTTGTCTCGTCGGCGATCGCCGCTCAGGCGAGCGCGGGCGCGTCCCAGAGCTTGAGCTTCTGCCCGATGCCGTCGCGCACCGCGTTGCGGTAGACCTTCGTCGCCCAGGCGACGTCCTCGACGGGCATGCCGCCCACCGAGTAGACGAAGACCTCGTCGTCGCTCCGGCGCCCCGGGGTGTCGCCCTCGATGATCTCGCCGAGATCCTCGAACTGCTCGGGCGTCATGCGGCCGTCGCGCACGCGGTCGACGAGGTGCATGCCCCAGATGCCGACGGTCTCGTGGGCGAGGCCCGGGATCTCGGAGGCCCAGGCCTGGTAGATGCCGCGGGCGTCGGCGACGTGGCGCGCGCGCCGGATCAGGCTCTCCTCGAGCGCGAGGTGCGCCGAGCAGAGGATGAGCGCGCCCGGCTTCACCCATTCGTCGGCCACGTACGGGTAGTTCTCGGAGCCCGAGGGGCTCGGGATCGCGATGCTCACGATGTCGCAGCCCTCGACCGCGCCCTGCAGCGAGCCGACCTGCTCGATGCTC
Organism: Candidatus Leucobacter sulfamidivorax; assembly: GCA_016771945.1. GTDB lineage: Bacteria > Actinomycetota > Actinomycetes > Actinomycetales > Microbacteriaceae > Leucobacter > Leucobacter sulfamidivorax. Next base: position 786,592 of record QZLF01000003.1, on the reverse strand, counting down.
GTGAGCTGCGGGAACTTCTCCTGCGCCCACGCGGCGAACGCGTCGATGCTGCCCTGGCTGCGGCCGAAGACCTTGATCGTGTCGATGCCCGGGCGCACGGCGATGAGCGCCTCGAGCGAGGTGCGGTTCATGGGGCCGGGGCCGGCGATGCCGACGACCCTCGCGTCCTCGCGGGCGAGGTGGCGCGCGCCGACGCCCGGGATCGCGCCCGTGCGGTACGCGCTCAGCAGGTTCGCGGACATGTGGGCGAGCGGCGCGCCGGTGTCCTTGTCGTTGAGCGTGAACATGAGGATCGAGCGGGGGAGGCCGCGCTTGCGGTTCTCGACGTTCGAGCCGTACCACTTGCAGCCCGCCATCTGGAAGCTGCCGCCCAGATAGGCGGGCATCGCCATGAAGCGGCGGTCGGGGCCGTCGAGCGGCATGCCCGCGAAGGGGGACTCCTTGGGGAAGTAGATCTGCGCGCCGTGCAGGTCGTTCTCGACGCCGGCCATGCGGTAGTCGCCGCGCTTGAAGTCGACGAGCATCTCGCTCATGGTGTCGACGCACTCGGCCATGTTCGTGACCCCGGCGCGGATCATGTCCGGCTCGCTGAGGTAGATGAATTCGATCGCGGTGTCGGACATGCGGGGGGTGCTCCCTTCGTCCGGATCCCGGGAGGCCTCGGAAGCGGGCTCGCTTCGGATCCGTGCTGTGGGGTCAGCCTAAGACTATCCACTTGGACAGTCAAGGGAAAAATGCGATCGCGTCGCGCGGATCGGGGGATCCGGTGTCAGCGGATCCGGATCAGCTCCGGACCGCCGCCTCGATCATCGCGCGCATGCGCGCGAGCGCCGGCCCCGCGTCGCCGGGCACGACGAGCTGCTTGAAGACGATCGCGTCGAGCACGAACCAGATGAGGTCGGCGAGGCCGTCGTCCTCCGCGCCCAGGCGGCGCAGCTGCTGCGAGATCGCCTCGTGATAGGCCCGATAGTGCCGCTCGGCGTGCGGGCGCAGCTCGGGACGGCGCCGCGCCTCGAGCAGCAGCTCGTACTGGAAGGCCTGGATGTCGCCGTCGCGCTCGGCGAGCAGCTCGATGCCCGAGGCGAAGTCGGCCGCGCTCGAGCCGGTGTCGAGCATGTTCGAGCCGCGCAGGCTCTCGTCGATGGCGAAGTCCATGGCGTCGGCGATCAGCTGGTCCCGCGTGCCGAAGTGGTGCCGCACGAGGCCGTGCGAGACGCCCGCCTCGGCCGCGACGGCGCGGTAGGTCAGCGCGCGCAGCCCGCCGTTCGCGACGATCACGACCGTCGCCCGCAGCAGCGCAGTGCGCCCCGAAGCCTCACTCACGCATCGAGAGTATCGGACTTCCCGGGGCGGATCCGCACCCCCGGCCTCCTCTTCCTGCACGATGGCCGCGTCTGGCCGCACGATCCGCCGCTTCGCCGCCCGTTCCGCCGCTTCGCCGCCGCGCGGCACTCGAGCGGGCAGGGGCCGGGGTACGCGAGCACTCAGGCGGGGCGCACCAGGAGGGCGACCGCGATCGCGGCGGTCGTCTCGCCGTCGGCCAGGTCGACGCCGAGCAGGTCCTCGATGAGCGCGAGGCGCTGGTAGAACACGGAACGCGACAGCTTCGCGCGCTGCGCGGCGAGGGAGCGGTTCGTCGGGTGGGCGACGTAGGCCTCGAGCACCCGCAGCAGATCGCCGGGGTGCGCGGGGCCCGCGGCGCGGTCGTGCTCGATCACGGGCCCCAGCGTGTCGAGCGCGAACTCCTGCAGCTCGGGCAGCGCCGAGAGCCCCCGGACGAGGTGCGCGAGCGGTTGGCCCTCCGCCAGCTGCACCGCCACGCGGCCGACCTCGGCCACCGCGTGCAGCCGGCCCGCCGCGCGCAGCTGCTCGAGCGCGGTGACGAGCCCGCGCAGGCGCCTTGCCGGCCGGCCGAGCGCGAGGTGGGCCCGCCAGCCGGGCGGCGTCGGCTCGGGCACGAGCATGTCGAGCTCCCGGGCGAGCAGGCCGGCGAGCGCGGGCGCGCCGCGATCCGCCGCCGACGGGATGCGCGCGTCGCCCGCGGGCAGCGAGACGAGCGCGAGCAGTACCGGGCCGTCGGCCGGAAGGAGGCGTCGGCGGAGAGGTGGCGTCGCCGGGATCGGCCGTCCGCGGGGGCTCGTCGACGGCCACGAGCACCCGGCCCTCGGGTGACCGCCCGCCGCAGTGCGGTCTCGAGGATCGCTCCAATGAAGCGTGCAGGCCCGAACGACCCGTGCTGCGCAGGGTCGCGGCGACGGTGACCCCTCGATCGGCAGCCCGGCCGCTGCGAGCTGCGCCGCGAGCTCGGTGTCGCTGCGGTACCTGCCGTTCAGCAGAGCGTCGAACATGCGCTTCGAGCCGAGCTGCAGCCAGTCGTCCCCGCCCGCGTCGGCGAAGCGGCCGAGCGCGAGCGCGAAGGCGCCGAGCTCCAGCACCGTGCGCCGTCCGGCCGGATGGCTCGGGCCGGGCAGCGCGGTGAGATGCCCCAGCGTCGTCCGCGCGCCTCGACCGGAACCCGCTCCGGGCGGCAGCAGCGGCGCGCCGAGGCGCCCCACGGGGCGAGGGCCCCGGCGACGTCGCCGCCCGCTGCCGCGAAGGCGACCACGCGGTACGCGGAGTCCTCGAGCACCACGGGGGCGCCCAGCGTGTCGGCGAGACGCTCGACGACGTAGTCGACCGGGCTGCGGTTGAGCCCCAGCTCGGTCAGCATGGCGTGCACGGCCTCGCGGGCCTCGAGCGCCTCGGTCTGCGCGGCCAGGATCCGCTGGTGCACGCGCTGGGTGATCTGCACGAAGCGCACCTCGTCGCGCAGCGCGACGAGCGGCACCCCGTGGGCGGCGCAGGCCCGGATCAGCTGGACCGGCGCCTCGGCGAAGCCGCGGCCGAGCTCGAGCACGATGGCCGCCACCCCGCCGCCCCCGGCAGTGGCGAGCTGCTCGGCGAAGGCCGAGAGGGCGGCCGGATCCGAGGGCCACCCCGCACCGGTGGTGAGGACGAGCTCGCCGCCGTCGAGCAGGGTGGCGGATCCGGCGCCCGCGACGACGTGAGCCCAGCGCACCTCGCGATCCAGCTCGGCCTCGCTCGCGAGCAGCGTCGGCGATCCCGCCCGCAGCTCCGGCAGCTCGAGCACCTCCCGCACGCTCGGCAGCGGGGAGCGATCCGTCTCCTCCACACGATGATCATACAGAATGTCCGATTCTCGAACCATCTCGCGATGGAATGACCTGCAGATCATCGGTAAGCCATTGGAATACTGGATTTCAACGGGTCACCACACCCGAACACTCTGACTACAGACCCCCGCTCAGCACCGAAAGAGGCCCCGCAGCATGGCACGCATCCCCCACGTCATCGCAGGCTCGCGCGTCACCGACGCCGAGCGCACCCAGCCCGTCTACAACCCCGCCACCGGCGAGGTGCAGCACGAGCTCGGCATCGCCTCCGCGGCGACCGTCGAGCAGGCCATCGCCGCGGCGAAGGCCGCGCTGCCGGCCTGGCGCGCGACGAGCCTCACCAAGCGCGCCGACGTGTTCTTCAACCTGCGTCAGCTGCTCAAGCAGCGCACCCCCGAGCTCTCGGCGATCGTCACGAGCGAGCACGGCAAGGTGCTGAGCGACGCGGCCGGCGAGGTCGCTCGCGGCCTCGAGAACGTCGAGTTCGCCGCGGGCCTGCTGCACCTGCTGAAGGGCGAGCGCGACGAGCAGGTCTCGACCGGCGTCGACGTGCACTCCGTGAAGCAGCCGGTCGGCGTCGTCGCGGCGATCACCCCCTTCAACTTCCCCGTCATGGTGCCGCTGTGGATGATCGCGAGCGCCATCGCCTGCGGCAACACCGTGGTGCTGAAGCCCTCCGAGCGCGACCCGAGCGCCTCGGTGTTCCTGGCCGACCTCTTCCGCGAGGCCGGGCTGCCCGACGGCGTGCTGAACGTCGTGCACGGCGACAAGGTCGCGGTCGACACCCTGCTCGACAGCCCGGACGTGAAGGCGATCTCGTTCGTCGGTTCGACCCCCATCGCGAAGTACATCTACGAGCGCGCGGCCGCGAACGGCAAGCGCGTGCAGGCCCTCGGCGGCGCGAAGAACCACATGCTCGTGATGCCCGACGCCGACCTCGGCGTCACCGCGGACGCCGCGATCTCCGCGGCCACGGCTCGGCCGGCGAGCGCTGCATGGCCGTCTCGGTCGTCGTGGCGGTCGGCGACATCGCGGATCGCCTGATCCCCGAGCTGACCACCCGCATCGCGGCGCTGAAGATCGGCGACGGCACCGACCCCGCCAGCGAGATGGGACCGCTCATCACCCGCGAGGCGAAGGAGCGCGTCGAGTCGTACGTCGCCGGCGCCGAGGCCGAGGGCGGCGTCGTCGTGGTGGACGGCCGCGAGGCCAGGTTCGAGGGCGACGGCTTCTTCACCGGGGTCTCGCTGATCGACCACGTGAAGACCGACAGCAAGGTGTACCGCGACGAGATCTTCGGCCCGGTGCTCGCGATCGTGCGCGTCGACAGCTACGAGGAGGGTCTGCGGATCATCAACGAGCACCAGTTCGGCAACGGCACCGCGATCTTCACCCGCGACGGCGGCACCGCCCGCCAGTTCGAGTTCGACGTCGAGGCGGGCATGGTCGGCATCAACGTGCCCATCCCCGTGCCGGTCGGATCCTTCTCCTTCGGCGGCTGGAAGGACTCGCTCTTCGGCGACTCGCACATCTACGGCCCCGAGTCGATCCACTTCTACACCCGTTCGAAGGTCGTGACGACCCGCTGGCCCGATCCGGATCAGTCCAAGATCGACCTCGGCTTCCCGAGCAACCACTGAAGCTGAGAGGATCGCAGCATGTCTGACTACACCGACCTGAACGGCACCCCCCGCAGCTTCGGCGACGCCGAGGCCGAGCGCGAGGTGCGCGCGAACGACCGCGGCTACGTCTTCCACTCGTGGTCGGCGCAGGGGCAGATCGATCCGCTGCCCGTGGCGAAGGGCGAGGGCGCGCGCTTCTGGGACTACGCGGGCAAGGAGTACCTCGACTTCTCCTCGCAGCTCGTGAACCTGAACCTCGGCCACCAGCACCCCGGGCTCGTGAAGGCGATCCAGGATCAGGCCGGCCGCATGACCACTATCCAGCCGGCGTTCGCGAACGACGTGCGTGGCGAGCTCGCGAAGCGCATCGTGGAGCACTCCTTCGAAGGAGCCCGCTCGGTGTTCTTCACGAACGGCGGCGCAGAGGCTATCGAGTACGCGGTGCGCCTCGCGAGGCAGTCGTCGGGGCGGCGCAAGATCCTGAGCCGCTACCGCTCATACCACGGCTCCACCGGCACGGCGATCACGATGACGGGCGAGCCCCGCCGCTGGGCCAACGACGTGATCGACGGCGAGGTGGTGCACTTCTTCGGGCCCTACGCCTACCGCAGCGCGTTCTGGGCCGAGACCCCGGAGGAGGAGTCCGAGCGCGCGCTCGCCCACCTCGAGCAGCAGATCCAGCTCGAGGGGCCCGGCACCATCGCGGCGGTCGTGCTCGAGACGGTGACGGGCACGAACGGCGTGCTCGTGCCCCCGCCCGGCTACCTGCCCGGCGTGCGCGAGATCTGCGACCGCTACGGCATCCTCATGATCTGCGACGAGGTGATGGTCGGCTTCGGCCGCATCGGCGAGTGGTTCGCCTACCAGGCCTTCGACGTCACCCCCGACCTCGTGACCTTCGCGAAGGGCGTGAACTCGGGCTACGTGCCCCTCGGCGGCGTGGTCATCAGCGAGCAGGTGCACGATGCGTTCGCGGATCGCCCCTTCCCGGGCGGCCTCACCTACTCGGGGCATCCGCTCGCCTGCGCGGCGGGCGTCGCGACCTTCGACATCTTCGAGCGCGAGGGCATCCTCGAGCGGGTGCGCGACCTCGGCGAGCGGGTCGTCGGGCCGCGCCTCGCCGAGATCGCCGAGAAGCACCCCTCGGTGGGGGAGTACCGCGGCCGGGGCCTGTTCTGGGCCCTCGACCTGGTCGTGGACCGCGCGAGCCGCGAGCCGCTCATCCCCTTCAACGCCTCGGGCGAGGCCGCGGCGCCGTTCAACGCCGTGGTCGCGGCGTGCAAGAGCGCGGGCCTGTGGCCGTTCGCGGCGGGCAACCGCCTGCAGATCGCCCCGCCGCTCGTCATCTCCGAGGAGGAGCTGGTGCGCGGCCTCGACATCATCGACGAGGCGCTGAACATCGCCGACGGGTACTACACCGGTGCCTGAGCGCGACGCCCGTTCGCGCTCAGACGACGCCCGCACTCAGGCGACTCCTCCACCACCGCGATGGTGCAGTCGTTGCTCTCCAGCATCGACTTCGACAGCGACAACTGCACCATTGCGGAGTAAGAGCGGGGCTCCCGGGGGGCACTACGCCTCGATCGTGCCTGTCTGCGGAACCCCGGGCAGCAACCCGTAGCGCAGCAGCACCGCTCCGCTGTCGCCGACGACGGGCGGCTCGAGCAGTGCGAGGCTCGTCGGCGCGGCGCCCCCGGGGAAGACCCTGCTCCCCTCGCCCAGCACGATCGGGTAGACCCAGAGGCGCATCTCGTCGAAGAGGCGCTCGGACACGAGCGTCTGCACGAGGTCGACGCTGCCGATCACGTGGATCTCGCGGTGCCGCCGCCGCAGTGCACCCAGTTCGACCGCCAGATCGGCCCCGATCCTCTCGCTGCCCTCCCACTCCAGGGCGAGACCCGGATTGCGCGTGGCCACGTATTTCGGAAGCCCCTGGAAGGTACGGCCGATCTCGGTATGGAGCTGCTGGGGCCAGTAGCCGGCGAAGATGTCGTAGGTGCGGCGCCCCAGCAGGAGGGCGTCCATGCTGCGGATGCCGCTCATGATGGTCTCGCCGAGTCGTGGATCGGGGAACGGCGCCTGCCAGCCGCCGAAGCGGAAGCCGCCGCTCGGATCCTCCTCCGGCGCTCCCGGAGCCTGGGCCACGCCGTCGAGCGTGACGAACAGATCGATCACGATGCGGGCCGCGTCGCCTTCGCTGCGGTCGTCGCTCATCGGGGGTCTCCGTCTCCGCGTGCCGAGCGGCCTCAGGCGTCGGTGCGGCCTTCCTCGTTCAGGTAGGCGTCGGGCCCCTGCTCCGCCGCGCCGGGCTCCATGTAGGTGAACTCGAGGAGATTGCCGTCGGGATCGAAGAGGCTCCGCTGGTACATGAAGCCGTAGTCCTCGGGGTCGCGGGCCTGTGAGCCGCCTGCGGCGAGCCCGGCCTCGACGGTGCCGTCGACCTCGGCGCGCGAGTCCCGGCTGAAAGCGACGATCGCCTGGATGCTCGTCGCGGGGTCGACGATCTGCTTGTCGGTGAAGTCGGCGAAACGCTCGCGACGCAGCACCATGAAGTAGATCTCGTCGCTCCAGACGACGCAGATCGCGTTCTCGTCGCTGAAGAGCGGGTTGATAGTGCAGCCGAGCGCGGTGTAGAAGGCGCGGCTGCGATCGAGATCGCTGGTGGGCAGGTTGACGAAGATCATGGTCATCGGAAGCCTCCTTCGGCTGGCGGGCCGAGGGGCGGCCGCGTCGTATCTCCGTTGCTCGCAACTCTCGGCCGCAGGGTCAAGGATTCGCCGGTCTCCGAGTTTCCCCGTTGACGCCGGGTGGAGAGTGGGGTAGCTTGGCGAGCGTAGGACATATGTCCGTTACAAATGTACCAAGGAAGGCGCATCACCCTGCCCGCCTCGCCTTCCCGCGTCCCGGCCGCTCCCACGATCCGCATCTCCAACGAAAGGACCCACCCATGAAGTTCGGTATCTTCAACGTCCCCTACGCCGCGCAGTACCTCGAAGGGACGAAGACGCTCAAGCAGGTGATCGACTGGGACATCCAGATCACCAAGTGGGCGGATCAGTACGGCCTCGACGAGGCGTTCTTCGCCGAGCACCACACCCTCGGCGGCGAGCCCTCGCCGTCGCCCGAGACGATGATCGCCGCGGCTTCGCAGGTGACGGAGAACATCACGCTCGGCGCGGCCGCGCACCTCGTCCCCTATCACAACCCGGTCGCCCTGGCCGATCGGATGATGTGGCTCGACCACATGACCGGCGGACGATACATCGCCGGCGTCGCCCCGGGCGGATACCCGAGCGACGCGAAGCTCTTCGGCACGGGGACGGACAACCCCAGGATGATGATCGAGGGACTCGACATCATCGAGGCGATCCACGGCCGCACGGGCGCGTTCAAGATCGAGGGCGAGTGGTTCAAGGTCGACATGCCGGAGTACTCGGAGGACATCGCCGGCCCGCACCTGAAGCCGCTGCGGCCGAAGATCCCGATGATGATGACCGGCATGTCGGCCGATTCCCCGACGCTCAGGATCGCCGGCAGCCGCGGGTACATCCCGCTCAGCCAGGAGGTGCACGAGAGCGCGCTGATCAAGCACTGGGAGATCTACTCCGAGGCGGCCACGGCCGCCGGCCATACCCCCGATCGCTCCGAATGGCGGATCTGCCGCGACATCTTCGTCGCCGACACCGACGAGCAGGCGATGGACCTCGTGGCCAACGGGGCCATGGGCCACCTGTGGGAGAAGTGGAACATCCCGACCTTCATCGGGCTCGGCATCGGCGATCTGCTCTCCGGCGGGCAGTTCCCCGCCGAGGATCTCACCATCGAGTGGATGCTGGAGAACTTCCTCATCGTGGGCTCGCCCGACACCGTCGTGCAGAAGCTCGAGGCGCTCTACGAGACCGTGGGCGGCTTCGGCACGGTGGTCTCGTTCGCCCACGAGTACAACCTCGATCCGGAGCCCTACCGTCGCAACTTCGAGCTGATCGGCGCTGAGGTCAAGCCGCGCCTCGCGCACCTCGAGGGCTGAGCGCCCACCGGACGCGGCGGCGGGGCGGGAGGATCAGCCCCGCCGCCCGGCAAGAGCAGTTTCAGAGCAGCAAGAGCAGCAGGAAAGGAACCATCAGCCATGGGGCTACTTGAAGGCAAGACCGTGTTCATCACCGGCGGTGCGGCGGGCCAGGGCCGAGCGCACGCCCAGGCCTCGGCCCGGGAGGGCGCCGACGTGATCCTGGTCGACATGGCCGATCCGGCGAGCGGCGCGTACGACGAGACCGTCGCCGGCGTCGAGGCGCACGGCCGGCAGGCGCTCGCCCTGCAGGGCAACGTCACCTCGCAGGCGGATCTCGACGCCGCGGTCGGGGCGGGCATCGAGCGCTTCGGCAAGATCGACGCGGTGATCGCCAACGCCGGGATCCACCGCTCGGGGCTCTTCTGGGAGCAGAGCGAGGAGGACTGGAACGCCGTGATGGACGTCAATCTGAACGGCGTCTGGAAGACCGTGAAGGCGGTCGCCCCGCACTTCATCGAGCGCCAGAGCGGGTCCGTCGTGCTGATCTCGTCGGTGGACGCCTACGACCCCGAGAGCGAGTCGACCGCGTACGGGGTGACGAAGACCGCGGTGCTCGGGCTGCTGAAGTACCTGGCCTACGAGCTCGCCCCCCACGGTGCTCGCGTGAACGCGGTGGCCCCCGGCTTCATCGACACCGCGATGGTGAACAGCCAGGAGTTCTACGACATCCTCGCGGGCGGCCCCGGCCTCGGCACCCGCCAGCATCTCGTGGACTACGTGCACAAGTTCACCGCGATGAAGGACGTCTCGATGCTCGACGCGATCGAGGTGGCGAACACCGCGGTCTACCTGAACTCCGGTCTCGCCCAGTACGTGACCGGCGTGTGCATCCCCGTCGACGCCGGCCACCTGCTGGTCAAGCGCGGCGAGGACAACCTCGTCCACTGACCCGGAAGTCTCGGGACCTTCGGGGCCGATAGGCGCAGCCCCTTGGTCAGGGGCCGCCAGGCCACTGACCCGACCACCGCAAGCGAAGAGGAGAACGTTCATGGAATCACAGCGACTGAGCGGCCGGATCGCGCTCGTCACCGGCGGAGCCCAGGGCCAGGGCGAGGCCCACGTGCGGCGCCTGCTGGCGGAGGGCGCCGTCGTGCACTTCGCCGACATCAGCGAGGACGGCGGACGCCGGCTCGAAGCGGAGCTGACGGGGGGCGGCCTTCCCGCGACCTTCCACACGATGGACGTCTCGTCCGCGGACGACTGGCGGCGGGTCGTTGCCGCCATCGACGAGAGCCACGGCCGCCTCGACGTGCTGGTGAACAACGCCGGCGTGCTCGACATGCTCGGCCCCGAGGCGGCCACCGAGGAGACCTGGAACCGCACGATCGCGGTCAACCAGACGAGCGTGTTCCTCGCGACGAAGACGGCGATCCCGTTGCTGCGCAAGTCGTCGTGCGCGAGCGTGATCAACACGTCGTCCATCTTCGGGCTGATTGCCGCCCCCGACTACTTCGCCTACACGGCGTCGAAGGGGGCGGTCGCCTCGATGACCCGCGCCGCCGCGGTGACCTACGGGGCGGACGGGATCCGCTTCAACAGCGTGCACCCCGGCTACGTCGACACCCCGATGCTGCGCAGGGAGTTCGAGGTGCTCGGCGGCACGGCGGAGCAGGAGTCGCTCGCTCTCATCCCGCTCGGACGCTTCGCCGTCGCCGACGACATCGCGAGGGCCGTGGTCTTCCTGGCCTCCGACGACGCCGCGTACATCACGGGCACCCAGCTCATCATCGACGGCGGGGTCCTCGCCATGTAGTCCCGGTCGTCGCCCGCACGAGAGCGCGGGCGACGACCAGTCCCAGAACACAACGAAGTGAGGAATGAGGAAATGACACGGAAGAGCATCAGAACAGGAATCGCGGTCGCCGCGATCACCGCGGGCGCGGTCGCGCTCGGCGGCTGCTCCTCGGGCGGCGGGGACGGCGCCCCTGCCGAGGTGAAGGAGATCAACCTCCTGACCTGGACGGGCGATCACGAGCCCGATTGGCTGGTCCCCTTCGAGGAGGAGACCGGGGTGAAGGTGAACGTGCAGTACATCACCTCGGTGCCCGAGGCCTTCGCCAAGGTGCAGGCCGACCCGAACGCCTTCGACATCGTGCTCGTCACCTCGGGCTGGGTCGAGAACTACGTCGACGCCGATCTCGTCGTGCCCTTCGACGAGTCGAAGCTGACGAATCTCGGCAACACGATCGAAGAGCTCGACTGGCGTGCGACGACCACCTACAACGGCACGAACTACGGGCTCACCTACACCTGGGGCGTGCAGCCCCTCGTCATCGCGACCGATCGCGTCAGCGAGGCGCCCACCTCCTGGAACGCGCTCTGGGAGCCGCAGTTCACCGGCCGGGTCAGCATGCTCGACGACGCGACCACCCAGCTGCCGGCGATCGCGCTCGCCGCGGGGATCGAGGATCCGTACGCGATGAGCGACGCGGAGTTCGAGCTCTTCACGGAGAAGCTGCAGAGCCTCCGTCCGCAGCTCACCCACGTCGCGGGCTCCATCCAGGACCAGACCACCGACTTCACGAGCAACCAGGTCGACATCGGCGTGCTCTACAACGTCAACACCTACACCGGGGCCAACGACGCGGGCACGCCGCTGCAGATGATCATCCCCGAGGAGGGCGTCGCCGGCTGGACCGACAACTACGTGATCACGAAGGCCGGTGCCGCCAAGGGCGACATCATCTACGAGTTCATCGACTCGACGATGACGCCTGAGTGGATGGCCCGCATGGCGGCCGAGATGGGGATCTCCGGCAACCTCTCGCTCGAGCAGATGCAGAGCGAGGCGGCCGTGGCCGCCGGGCTGACCCCCGAGCTGCTGGCGCGCACCGAGGTCGGCATCGCGATCGACGACCCCGAGTTCTTCGGTCAGGTGAAGATGCTGCGCCGCGTCGACAACGTCGAGGAGTGGCTCACTCTGTGGAACGAGTTCAAGCTCAACGTCCACTGACCGAATGCCGCGGTCGGCGGGCTGGGCAGAGCCCGCCGACCGCTTCCTCCTGTTCCTGTTACTCGTGTCACCGGACGGTGACGACTGAAGGAGATACTGAATATGGCTGACAGTGTGGATCGGCCCGAGGGAAGCATCCGGCTGAACGGGGTGATGAAGACCTACCCCGGCACCTCGCAGCCGGCGCTGCACCCGCTCGACCTGAGCATCCGCGGCGGCGAGTTCTTCTCGCTGCTGGGACCCTCGGGCAGCGGAAAGACGACGCTGCTCCGTCTGATCGGCGGGTTCGAATACCCGAATGCGGGCACGGTGTCCGTCGGCGGCAGGAACGTGACCGACCTGCCGCCGAACAAGCGCCCGCTGCACACGGTGTTCCAGAACTACGCCCTGTTCCCGCATCTGACGATCGAGAAGAATGTGGCCTACCCGCTTCGCATGGCCGGTGTCGGCAGGGCGGAGACCGCCACCCGGGTGGGCGAGGCGCTCGAGTACGTCGAGCTCGGCGCGTTCGCCCGGCGCAAGCCGGACCAGCTCTCGGGCGGGCAGCGCCAGCGGGTCGCCCTGGCCCGGGCGCTCGTCTCGCGACCGCCGGTGGTGCTGCTCGACGAGCCGCTCGGGGCGCTCGACCTGCGCCTGCGGCAGGAGATGCAGATCGTGCTGAAGCAGATCCAGCGCGACTTCGGCACGACCTTCGTCTACGTCACGCACGATCAGGGGGAGGCCCTCGGCATGAGCGACCGGATCGCCGTGCTCGCGCAGGGCGAAGTCCATCAGATCGGGTCGCCGCACGACATCTACCTGCGGCCCGAGACCCCGTTCGTCGCGCAGTTCGTCGGCAAGTCGAACCTGATCACCGTCGCGGACTCGGGCGGGGGCGAGCGCAGCATCAGCATCAGACCCGAGTCGATCCGCCTCGCCGCGGACGCCGCGGCGTGCGACCAGCGCTTCGAGGGCCGGGTGATCGAGTCCCTGTTCCAGGGGGCATATGCCGAGGTCGAGGTCGAGACCCGGCAGGGCCAGCAGCTCTTCGTGCACGCTCCTGCGAGCAGCACGCCGCAGGCGGGGGACGGCGTCACCATCGGGTGGATGCGATCCGACGAGATCGTGCTGAACGGGGTCGGCTGATGAGCGCGACGGGCGCGGGCGCCACGGCGGCCGTGGACGCGCATCCGGGTCCGGAATCCGCGAGGAGGCCGCGGCGGGCGGCGGCGAAGACGACCTTCTGGGCGCGACTCCGCGGCGTCCCCGTGATCGGGTGGGTGCTGCTGTTCTCGGTGCTCCCGAATCTCATCCTCGTGGTCTACAGCTTCTGGACCAGCACGCTCGGGACGGTGAAGCCGACCTTCACCCTCGAGAACTACGGTCAGCTGATCGGGCAGGAGGCGACCCGGATCCTGCTGGGGCGCACCCTCATGCTCGCCTCGCTGTCGGCGGTGATCGCCGTCGTGATCGGCTTCCTCACCGCCTACGCGGTGATCCGCTGGTTCCCCAAGCAGAAGCTCTTCCTCACCATCCTCGTGATCATCCCGCTGTGGTCGTCGTTCCTGATGCGCATCTTCTCCTGGAAGGTGATCCTGGGCGAGGAGGGCGTGCTGAACACCGTGCTGATGCAGCTCGGTCTCATCCAGCAACCGGCCTCGGTGCTGCTGTACTCCCAGTTCTCGGTGCTCATCGCGCTCGTGTACGTCGGCATCCCCTACGCGTATCTCGCGGCCTTCGTGACGCTCGATCGCATTCCCAACCGGCTCTACGAGGCGTCGTCCGACCTCGGTGCGAACGGCTTCGTGACCTTCTGGAAGGTGGTGTGGCCGATCGGGAGGCCGGCGGTCGGGCTGGGCTTCGTGCTGGTGTTCATCATCACCTACGGCGACTACGTCACCCCGTCGCTCGTCGGCGGATTCGACGGCACGATGGTCGGATCGCTGGTGCTGCAGGCGTTCGGGGCGCTCAACAACTGGCCGCTCGGAGCGGCCCTCGCCGTGATCACCCTGGTCTCGGGCCTGGTGGTCGTGGCGATCGCCACCCTGCTCACCCGTTCGCGCGTCGTATTGGAGGACTGACATGAGCACGCAACCGACTCGGTCGCAATCGATGCCCGAGATGCTGCCCGCCCGCACCGAGGCCGTGCGCGTGGTCTCGCCCGGCCAGACCGGGCGATCCGTGCGCGGCCGCCTGCAGCGGGTGATCGTGGGGGTGCTCGTCGCCCTGGTGTTCTTCGTGCTCTACCTGCCACCGGCCATCATGGCGATGTTCTCGTTCGGCTCGAAGAAGGTGCAGACGCTGCCCCTCGGGGACTTCACCCTGGACTGGTACGCGAAGCTGATGAGCAACGACACGCTGCTCTCCGCGCTCGGGTACAGCCTGCGGGTGAGCCTGACGGCGGTGCTCATCGCCCTCGTGCTGGGCACCCTGTTCGCGCTGATCCTGTGGCGGCCGTTCCGCAGCTCGAGGGTGTGGCAGGGGCTGCTCGCGCTGCCCATGCTGCTGCCCGGCATGGTGCTCGGCGTCTCGCTGCTGCTCACGTTCAAGATCCTGGGGATCGAGCGCGGCTTCCTCTCCCTCGTGATCGGCCACGCGGTGTTCATCGTCCCCGTGATCGTGTTCGTCGTCGGCCAGCGGCTGAACTCGCTCGACCCGACGCTGCTGCACGCCTCGCGCGATCTCGGCGCGACGCCCTGGCGCGCGTTCTGGTCGGTGACCTTTCCGCTGCTGCGCACCGCGCTCCTCGCGGGGGGACTGCTCGGGCTCACGCTCTCCTTCGACGAGCTCGCGGCGTCGTTCTTCATCTCCGGCTTCGAGCAGACGCTGCCGGTCAGCGTGTGGGGCATGCTCCGCCTCGGCTTCGATCCGCAGGTCAACGCGGTCTTCACGCTGCTGCTGATCGTGTCGATCCTCGTGGTCTTCATCGCCTACCGGCTGATGCGCCGGCAGCTCAAGGCCGCGGCCAGACGCGACTGAGGACCTCCGTCCCGAGCCCGGGCGCTTCGTCCTCCGCGACGGGGCGCCCGGGCTCTTCCGTCCGGGTTGGTCCGGCCGGGCTCGTCCGGCCGGTCTCTTCCCCGCGCCGGGCGCTCAGCCGGCGCGTGAGGCGGCGATGATCTCGTTCAGCGCGGTCCGCATCGTCTCGATGTCCATCGGATGCTCGGTGAGCGCGCGGAGGAAGATGAAGCCCTCGAGCAGCGACTCGAGCTTGAGCGACGTCGCCGGGTCGAAGACGCGGCGGATGGAGCGCTGGGTCGAGGCGGACCACTCGCTGACCAGCTGGAAGTAGCGCGGATCGCGGGCGGCCTGCGCGTAGAGCTCGTACATCAGCACGATGTCGTCCTGGTCGCGGTGGATGTTGAGCACGAGCGTGATGATGGCCTCGACCATCTGCTCGGGGGTGTCGATCCGCTGCGAGGGCTCGTAGCGCTCCCGAGCCGAGGTGACATACCGCTCCATCGACTCGTACAGGATGTTCTGGATGTTCGACAGGTGGTAGCTGGTGGCGCTCAGGGAGACGCCCGCCTCTGCGGCGACCTTCCGGTGCGTGACGGCGCGCATCCCCTCCTTCGCGATCACGCGCAGGGTCGCCTCGAGGAGGGCGTCCCTGGTGGAGAGGGGGGTGGTGTTTTCGCTTTGTGACATGGGTTCGTATCGGGTAGCTTCGCTTGGTCCTCGGTGGTCGGGCTGGGCGGCGTGAGGTCGGATTATGCGGTGACTCCGCCCGCGCGCAGGACGGTCGTGAGGAGTCGGCGCAGTTGCGCATCCGAGGGTCCGTCTTCTCCGATCGCCTTCTGCAGGATTGCGCCCTCGATTATGGCCTCTATTTCAATCGTAAGGCTACGGGGCATGTGCGCACTGAGGGCCCCTCGGGTGCTGGCCATCCATCTCCGCACCAGGGCCCGATAGTGCTCGTTGCGAGCGGCATGCGCGTAGAGGGTGTACATGAGCGTGGCGTCGTTCGGATCGCTCAGCATGCGCTGCCCGGTGATGCCGACGAGCACGTCGAGCAGCCCGGGGAGGGAGGCGGCGTTCCGGAGATCCTCGACATAGCGCTGGGCGACCGTGTCGACGTAGTACTCGAAGGATTTGAAGAGGAGGTCCTCGAGGTCCGCGAAGTGATACTTGATCGTTCCGACCGAGGTGCCCGCCTGGCCCGCCACGGTGCGGTAGGTCACGCCGCGCGGACCGCGCTCCGTGGCGACCGCGAGCGTGCCGCGGTACAGCTTTTCGACGGTGGAAATGGTGGGCTTACTCCGCGGCATGGCTCTTCGTGAGCGGCGGGTACTCGTCGGCTGAGAGGTCGACCGGCTCGTCGGCGCCGTCGCGGATCTCCATGTCGATCATGGAGGCCAGCACGATGATCCGGTCGTCGGTCTCGATCATGCTGTCGATGGCGCACTCCACCCAGGCGGCGCCCGAGGGCGGGAGCGGGTGCTGGAAGGTGGGAGAGGTCCGCAGCGCAGCCGCGCCGGATGGAGCCCGCGCCGCGTCCAGCCACTCCGATCCGCCGATGGGGAACGAGGAGAAGCTGACGGCGAAGGAGCCGACCTCTTCGAGCTGGGACCAGTTCTCGGGGGTGTTCTCGACCGAGAGCAGGATCAGCGTCGGGTTGAAGGACACCGACTGGAACGAGAAGAGCGGCAGGAATCGGGGCCCGCCGGCGCTCGTGCTCGAGAGTACGCCGGCGGGGTAGCGGGTGAGGGTTGAAGCTGAAGGGCAGTTGGCTTCTGACATGGTTCGCGATCCTTTTCCATCGGTGTCGTCATCGAGCGACGGTTTGAACATTTGTTCATTTCGACGATGGTAACCGGGGGCTCGTATCGGTGCAAGGGGTTTCGCGCGGAACCGGCGAGCGGCGCTCAGCTGTCGCGGTGGATCGCGTAGACCTTGCGCACGGTCTCGTGCACGACCCAGGTCGCGGTCTCGCCCTCGTCGATGACGAAGAGATCGCCCGGGGTCAGCTCGACGGTCTCGCCGGTCTGATCGACGGTGACGGTGGCGCGACCCGAGATCAGGGTGATCGTCTCCGGGCCGGGGAAGTTCGTGAGCGTACCGGGAGCCATCTGCCAGATGCCGTGCGTGATGCCGCCCATCTTCCAGACCGGGAGCGCGCTGATCTCGCCGTTCTCGGGGCTGAGCTTCTCCCGCGGCTCGAGGGCGGTCTCGCCGACCTTCAGGTGGCGGGGCGTGAGGATGTTCGACATGGTCTTCCTTTCGTGCGACCGGCGATTCGCGAGCCGGTCTGATCTGGTACGTATGTCCAGGACAAATGACCTACCTCTCGCAACGATAGCCGCCTTTCCGGGCCCGGTCAATGCGCGGCCGCTCGATCGATGCTCATTTATATAGTGAGGCTATGTAAATCGTGCTAGGCTCGTCGCGTGACGGACGAAGCAGGAGCGACCCCGATCCCGGGCGAGCTGGACGGGCTCGCGCTCGAGCTGATCCGCTCGGCCGCGCGCTTCACCCGGCTCGCGGGCCGCGTGCCCGGCGTCGCCTACTCCGCGGTCGCCTGGCGCGTGCTCTCCGACCTCGAGGCCGACGGGCCCGCGCGGGTGAGCGCGCTGGCGGAGCAGCAGCGGGTGGCCCAGCCCACCATGACGGCGCTCGTGCAGCGGCTCGAGGGCGAGGGCTGGGTCGTGCGCGAGCCGGACCCCGACGACGGGCGCGCCACCCTCGTGCGCGCGACCCCGACTGGGCTCGAGGCGCTCGGCGGATATCGCCGGGCCGCGGCGGGCCGGATCCGCCCCTCGCTCGCCGGCCTCAGCGCGGACGAGCGGGAGACCCTCGCCCGCGCGGCGCGGCTCATGCAGCGCCTCGGCGACGGCATCTGACCCGCTCCGTCCGAAACCGCCGCACCGAGCGCATCGACGCGGCGAACACCGAGAGAAGGAACGACCACGAGCACCCTCGCAGATCCCCAGCCCGGCACCGCGCCGACCCCCGTCGCCGGGAGCGCGACGCCTGCCCGCCGCACCCCGCCCGGGAAGCCGTCGATCCTGCGCCAGCCGACGGCCGTGTGGGCGATCGCCTTCGCCTGCGCCATCTCGTTCATGGGCATCGGCCTCGTCGACCCGATCCTCCCGGCGATCAGCGCCGAGCTCGGCGCCACGCCCAGCGAGACCATGTTGCTCTTCACGAGCTACCTCTTCGTCACGGGCATCGCGATGTTCTTCACGAGCTGGGTCTCGGGCCGCATCGGCGTGCGCTGGACGCTCGTCGGCGGCCTCGTGCTGATCGTCGCCTTCGCGGCGCTCGCTGGGGCCTCGGGCTCGGTCGGTGAGATCATCGGCTTCCGCGCGGGCTGGGGTCTCGGCAACGCGCTCTTCATCTCGACCGCGCTCGCCGCGATCGTGGGCGCCGCCTCGGGCGGCTCCCGGCAGGCGATCGTGCTCTACGAGGCCGCGCTCGGCGTCGGCCTGGCGGTCGGCCCGCTCGTCGGCGGTGCGCTCGGCTCGATCTCGTGGCGCGGGCCCTTCTTCGGCACGGCCGTGCTCATGGCGATCGCGCTGCTCGCGATCCTGATCCTGCTGCGGACGCCCGAGCGGACGGCCGAGGAGCGGCGGATCGCGCGGGCCGAGCGGCCCTCGATCGTCGCGGGCTTCCGCGCGCTCGGCAATCCCGCACTGCTCTCGCTCGCCGTCGTCGCCGTCTTCTACAACTTCGGCTTCTTCGTGCTGCTGGCCTACAGCCCGTATCCGATGGAGGCGGCCGCGAAGGCGGCCGGCGCGGGGGAGTTCGGCGCCCATGAGCTCGGCCTCGTCTTCTTCGGCTGGGGCGTCGCCCTCGCGATCGCATCGGTGCTCATCGCGCCCGCGCTCACCCGCCGCTTCGGCCTGCGCCCGGTGCTCTTCACCATGCTCGCGGGGCTCGGGATCTGCCTCGTGCTGCTCGGCGTCCTCGTCGGATCGCTGCCCGGCCTCGTCACGGTCGTCGTCGTCAGCGGCCTGCTGCTCGGCGTCATGAACACCGCGCTCACCGAGGCCGTCATGGAGGCGACCGATCTGCCGCGCAACGTCGCGTCCTCGACCTACTCGGGCGTGCGCTTCGTCGGCGGCGCGGTCGCCCCCGCGGTGGCCGGCCCCGTCGCGGTCGCCTGGGGCGCCTCGGCGCCGTACTGGATGGGGGCCGCCTCGATCGCGGTGTCGATCGTCGCGCTCGGGATCGCGGGCCGCTTCATCGCCCACATCGGCCGGCCGCACGAGAGCGCCCAGGGGGAGGCGCAGGCCATCTCGGCCGGCGACGCCTGAGGCGCCGGATCAGCGCGGAGCGGCGACGAGCTTCGCCGTGAGGCGCTCGAGCTCGTCGAGCTCCTCGGCCGAGAGCGCGCCGCCCACCGCACGGGCGACGCTGCGGGCGTGCGAGCGCCCGACGGCGCGCTGCAGATCCGCCCCCGCGGGCGTGAGCCCGACCCGCACCGCGCGCCCGTCCTCCGCATCGCCCGCGCGCTCGACGAGTCCGCGTGCTGCGAGCCGGTCCACGAGCCGGGAGAGCGCGGGCTGGCTGAGCAGCACCCCCTCGCGCAGCTCGCCGATCCGTGCCGGCTCGCCGTGCTTGGCGAGGGTGTAGAGCACGTCGTACTCGCGCATGGAGAGCCCGTGCTCGGCCCACACCGGCTCCTCCGCGAACTCGCGGAGGAGCGCGGTATGCGCGGTCATGAGCGACTCCCAGGCCCGGTTCGCCCGGGCGAGATCGGCGGCCATGGCGCGCCTCCCTAGGCGAGGCCGAAGGCGGCGCCGGTCTTGGGCGGAGTGTCCTGGTAGGGCGATCCGCCCGTGACGTTGTCGCCGCGGTTGGGGTTCGGCCGGGGCTGCCGCGGCTCGGCGTCGCCGTATTTGGCGCGCACGAGGGCGGCGTGCGAGGGGGTCTCGGGCACCTCGGGGTCGCGGCGTGCGGCGAGCTCCTTCCGCAGCACGGGCACGACCTCGCCGCCGAGCAGCTCGAGCTGGTCGAGCACGGCGCCGAGCGGCAGACCCGCGTGGTCGACGAGGAAGAGCTGCCGCTGATAGTCGCCGAAGTACTCCTGGAAGGTCAGCGTCTTGTCGATGACCTCCTGCGGGCTGCCGACCGAGAGCGGGGTCTGCGCCACGACGTCCTCCATGCGCGGCCCGCCGCCGTAGACGGGCGCCGCGTCGAAGTAGGGGCGGAACTCGCGCCACGCGTCCTGCGACTTCTTCGCGATGTACGCCTGCCCGCCGAGCCCGACGATGGCCTGCTTCGCGGTGCCGTGGCCGTGGAACTCGTAGCGCTCGCGGTAGAAGTCGACGAGCCGCTTGAAGTGCTCCTTCGGCCAGAAGATGTTGTTCGCGAAGAAGCCGTCGCCGAATCGGGCCGCCTGCTCGGCGATCTCGGGGGTGCGGATCGAGCCGTGCCAGACGAAGGGCGGCACGTCGTCGAGCGGGCGCGGGGTCGAGGTGAAGCCCTGCAGCGGTGTGCGGAAGCGACCCTCCCAGTCGACGACGTCCTCGCGCCACAGGCGGTGCAGCAGCTCGTAGTTCTCGAGGGCGAGCGGCAGCCCCGCGCGGATGTCCTGGCCGAACCACGGGTAGACGGGCGCGGTGTTGCCGCGGCCGAGCATGAGGTCCATGCGGCCCTTCGCGAGGTGCTGCAGCATCGCGTACTCCTCGGCGATGCGCACGGGGTCGTTCGTCGTGATGAGCGTGGTCGCGGTCGAGACCTTGAGCGTCGAGGTCTGCGCGGCGATGTAGGCGAGCAGCGTGGTGGGGCTCGACGAGAAGAAGGGCGGATTGTGGTGCTCGCCGATGGCGAAGACGTCGAGGCCGACCTCCTCGGCCTTCTTCGCGATCCGCACCGCGGCGTCGATGCGTTCGGCCTCGCTGGGGGTCTCGCCGGTGACGGGGTCGCGCGTGATATCGCTGACCGAGAAGATGCCGAATTCCATGATGGGCTCCTGAATCGCGGGGCTCGCCGCCCCAGTTATATGCGTTTGCATATAACTATAACGCGCGGATCCCGGAACTATTCCGCGCTGGTCCGCGGCCGGATGCTCCAGGCGAAGCCTCGTTCCGCGCGCCGATGCCGCCGGCCGTGCCGGTGCGGCCGGGCGCCTCAGCGGCTCGTCAGCACCTTCGACGCGATGAGCGCGTCGGTGGTGATCTGGATGTGCCGCCGCAGCGCGTCCGCCGCAGCGGGGTCGCGCGCGATGGCGAGCTCCATCAGCTCCCGGTGCTCGCCGGCGATGTCGCGGTCGCCCGAGTGCGAGCGGCCGTCGGTGAGCTGCCGGTAGAGCTCGGCGCTGTCGCGCAGCGAGTTCGAGATCGAGAGCATGCGGGGGTTGTCGCAGGCGGAGATCAGCGCGAGGTGGAACTCGGCGTGCGCGGTGCTCCACTCCTGGGTGCTGCCGGTGGCGTCGTCGAGCTTGAAGTGCGCGCGTTCGAGCACGTGGTGCGCCGAGACGATCCCGGCCTCCCAGCTCACATCGCCGTACTCCATCGCGCGCAGCAGCGCCGTCGGCTCGAGCATGCTGCGCAGCTCGGTGATCGCGAGCAGATCCTCCTCCGAGACCTCGACCACGCGGAAGCCCTGATTCGGGGTGAGCACCGCGAGGTTGTGCTCGGCGAGCCGGGTGAGGGCTTCTCGCACGACGGCCATGCTGACGCCGTGGCGGTTCGCGAAGGTCGCGAGGCGCAGCGGCGCGCCCGGCTTGATGTCGCCGTTCAGGATCTCCGCACGGATCGTGTCGTGCAACTGGGAGACCCGTGACGAGCTTTCGCTTGCTGCCATGTTCGGCAGTGTAGCAATCAATGCGCGCAAATCCACGTTTTTTCGATAATCGTGAGATTTGCGGGATCGGGGCCGGGAGGGCTCGGGATCGCCCGGTGCCGCTCAGTGCCGCGGTGCGCCTCAGCCGCCGGCGAGCCAGGCGGCCTCGGCGGCGGTGAAGGTCTCGACCTCATCCGGCCGATCGTCGCCCAGCAGGTCCTGGGCGATCTCGTAGCCGCGCAGGCTCAGCTGATGCGCGAGCAGGGCGTACGAGGGGCGGAAGCGCGCGAGCTCCCCCTCGTCGAGGGGAAGCACTGCGCCGGGCAGGCACGTCGTCAGCTCGTCGCGCTCGTAGACGGCGACGAGCTGCAAGAGGCGCCACTCGCCCGAGGCGGATCGGGATCCGGATCCGGCATCGCCGCCGACCCGCCGCCGCTCCGCCCGGTACTCGATGCGCGTGTACGAGGTGAGCAGCGCCGCGATGCCGTCGATCTCGACCGCCACCTCGATCGCCGCGGGCACTTCGATGAGCGCCCGGTCGCCGTGCAGGTGCACGACGGGCGGTCCCAGCCGGTGGATCGCGGAGTCGCCCCGTGCGCTCATGCGCTCGGACGCCGCGATGAACTCCTGCGCCGGTCCGGTGAACCAGCTGACGCTCACGACCGCGTCCTCCCAATAGCTGTCGCGCATCTGCTGCCAGCGGCGTCGATCCCGGCCCTGCCGCTCGCGCAGCACCAGCTGGGTGAGTCCGGTCGCATCGCACATGAGGGGCTCCTTTCCGAGAGGGCGGGTGGATCCGCCCGCCCGTCGAGGATGGCACAGCCCGACGCGCATTGAACACCTTGAATTGGAGAGTTGTGAGGTGGATTTACGAAAATAACTTGATCTAACGAAAATAAAAGTGCATGATGAAAGCCCACAGGCTTGAAGGACTCGAAGGAGAGACCATGGCCACCGATCACAGCCAGTACTTCCGCACCCCGCGGCCGCGGCCGATCCGTCCGCCGAAGCTGCACCACGCGACGTTCATGACCATGGACGTCGACGCGATGGTGAAGTTCTACGAGGAGGTCGCCGGCCTCCAGCCCGTCTACTACGCGGCGCATGCGGCCTGGCTGACGAACGACGACGCGAACCATCGCATCGCCCTGCTGCGCCTGCCCGGCGTCTACCCGCCGGTCGACAAGCCCCACCTGGTCGGGCTGCACCACACCGCCTTCGAGTACGACTCCTTCGAGGGCTGGGTCGACAACTACCTCCGCCTGCGCGACCTCGGCATCACCCCTACGGTCTGCCTCGACCACGGCATGACGATGTCGATGTACTACCAGGATCCGGACGGCAACGGCGTCGAGATCCAGGTCGACGTCTTCGGCGACTGGAGCCTCTCGAAGGAATGGATGTGGGCCTCGCAGGAGTTCTCCGAGGATCAGATCGGGCCGCAGTTCGATCCCGAGAAGCTTGCCGAGGCGTACCTCGCCGGGCAGGGCATGGCCGAGATCCACGAGCGGGCGCGCAGGGGCGAGTTCATGCCCGAGCAGCCCCGCACGGAGATGGTCTTCGACGACCCGTGGCCGGCGCGCCTCGCGGCGAACCCCGAGCTCGCCCAGCCGATCCCCTTCCCGCCCGCGCCGGGCGCCTGAAACGGGCCGCGGAGCGGCCCCGATCCCGAACAGCAACTCAGCACAGCAACCAGAAGAGGTAGTCATGTCCGATCACACCACCGCCCCCGCCTCGGTCGCCGAGGTGATCGAGCGCATCCGCGAGATCCAGCCCCTGCTGCGCGAGCAGGCCCCCATCGGAGACGCCGAGCGCTGCGTCACCCCGGTCGCGATGGAGGCGATCCGGAAGACCGGTGCGCTGCGCGTCGGCGTGCCGAAGCGCCTCGGCGGCCTCGAAGGCAGCACGCAGGACATGCTCGACGTCTCGGCCGCGATCGGCTACGCCGACGGCGGCGCCGCCTGGGTCACGACCCTCGCCAACGTCTGCGGCTGGCTCGCGAGCCTCTTCCCGCTGCAGGTGCAGAAGGAGATCTGGGGCAGCGATCCCGACACCGTCGTCACCGGCGTGCTCGCGCCCACCAGCCAGGCGCAGCGCGTCGAGGGCGGCTACCGGGTGACGGGCAAGTGGGGCTACAACTCGGGTTCCTACCAGGCCGGCTGGGCGGGCGTCGGCATCCCGATCGTGAACGACGAGGGTCAGCTCGTGAACCAGGGTCTCGTGGTCATCCCGCGCAGCGACTACGAGATCGAGGACACCTGGCACGTCGTCGGCATGCGCGGCAGCGCGAGCAACACGATCGTCGTGAACGACGTGTTCGTGCCGGATCACCGCGTCATGCTCATGTCCGACGCGATCCCGGGCAACTACCTCAACGAGAAGCTCGCCGAGGAGCCCGCGCACCGCACCGCCTTCGTGCCCGTGCTCGCGCTCGTGCTCATCGGCACCCAGCTCGGCCTCGCCCGCGCCGCCTTCAACTACGTGCTCGAGCGCACGCACACCAAGCCGATCTCATACAGCTTCTTCGAGCGCGCGGCCGACTCGACCGGCGTGCAGATCGAGCTCGCCCGCATCGCCCAGACGATCGACATGGCCGAGCTGCTCGCGCGCCGCGCGGCGGGGTCGATCGACGACGCGGCGGCGGCCGGCACCTACCCCGATCTGCAGGAGCGCGCCCGGACGCGCGCCGACACCGGCACGGTCGCCGAGCTCGTGCTCGACGCCATCAACCGCCTCATCTCGCTGCACGGCGCCGGCACCTTCGCCGAGGCGAGCCCGCTGCAGCGCATCTGGCGCGACGCGAACACCGCGGCCCGCCACGCGGTCGTCAACCCGCTGATCTCTCTCGAGACCTACGGCAAGACGCTCGTCGGCGCCACGAACCACGTCACGCCGCTGATCTAGGTCTCCCGAGGCAGGGCACACCGATGTCGGGTCTCATCGACTTCCACTCCCACTTCGCGCCCGACTGGTACGTCGAGCTCGCGAAGGCGGCCGGCTACGAGCGCATCGACGGCATGCCGGCGTGGCCGCAGTGGAGCCCCGAGGCGCATCTCGCGCTCATGGACGAGCAGGGCATCGAGTGCTCGGTGCTCTCGCTCTCCTCGCCGGGGGTGCACTTCGGTTCGCAGGGGGAGGTCATGAGGCCGCCATCGCGCTCGCCCGGCGCACGAACGACTTCGGCGCCGAACTCGTGCGCGCTCACCCGGGCCGCTTCGAGCTGCTCGCGTCGCTCCCGATCCCGGCGGTCGACGCCGCGATCGCGGAGGCGGGCGGGCGCTCGGCGAGCTCGGCGCGGTCGGCGTCGCGGTGAAGACGAACGCGCACGGGGTCTACCTCGGCGACCCCCGCATGGATCCGCTCTGGGCCGAGCTCGACGCGCGCGGGGCGATCGCCGTGATCCACCCCACCGCCGCGCCGGGCGCCGACGCGACTGTCTTCGGCCGGCCCTCGCCCATGCTCGAGTACCTCTTTGACACGACCCGGGCGATCGTCGACCTCGCGGTCTCGGGCGTCTTCGAGCGGTTCCCGCGCATCGAGTGGGTCGTTCCGCACGCGGGCGCCGTGCTGCCCGCGGTGGTCGATCGGGTGAGCCTCTTCCAGCAGATCTTCGGGCCGGCGCTCACGGGCGATCGCGAACGGCTCGGCGAGCGCGTGCTCGCCGAGATCCTGCCCGGCCTCTGGTACGACCTCGCCGGCACCCCGATGCCGCGCCAGGCCCGCGCCCTCGCCGATGTCGCCGGCCCCGAGCGCATCGTCTACGGCAGCGACTGGTGCTTCACTCCCGGCCCGCTCGTGGCGCAGCAGATCGCCGGCCTCGACGCGCACTGGCCGGCCGCGGTCGGCGGCGACTGGCGTGAGCTCACCACGGCGAACGCGCGCGAACTGCTCGAGAGGGGGCGGCGATGAACACCCTGCTGCGGAACGCGAACGTCGTCGACGTGCGCACGGGCGACGTGCGCCGGGGCGTCGACATCGAGACCGCGGACGGACGCATCGCCGCGATCGGGGAGGGCGGATCCGCCGCTGCTTCGAGCGCGGGCGTCGATCTCGCCGGCGCCTACGTCGTGCCGGGCTACAACGACATGCACGCCCACACGCTGCAGCTCGACGACCCGAGCGGCGCGTATCGGCTGATGCTCGCCCACGGCGTCACGGGCTATCGGCAGATGGCAGGATCGCCGCAGCTGCTGGCGCGCCGGGCCGCGGGCGGCTTCCCCGACACCGTCGACGCGCCTGCGCTGCTCCTGCTGCCGGGCGATCTGCTGACGCCGCTCAACGCGGCCTCGCCCGAGGCGGTCCGGGAGGAGGTGCGCCGCCAGCACGCGCAGGGCGCCGACTTCGTGAAGATGGCGTTCATCGCGGGCTCGGTCTACCCCGCGGCGCAGGAGGAGGCGAACCGCGTCGGCATCCCGCTCGGCGGCCACCTGCCGGGGCCGATCCCGGCCGAGGAGGCCTCGCGCCTCGGCATCGGCTTCATCGAGCACCTCGGCCCCGGCCTCGGGCTGCTCTCGTCATGCAACCACGACCACGCAGCCATACACGAGCAGCTCGCCGCCGAGAAGCCGATGCGGCTGCCGCGCTTCCCGGGCGCGGGGAAGCTCTTCGCGAAGCTGATCCCGAGGATCGTCGTCAACCCCTCGCTGCGCACCTCGGCCGAGACGGTCGCGATGATGCGCCGTGCGGTGGACGCCTTCGACGAGGATCGGGTGCGGGCGCTCGCCGCGGTGCTCGCCGAGAACGGCACCTGGCAGTGCGCGACGCTCGTGCGCGTGCGCGCCAGCCAGCTCAGCGACGAGCCGGCCTGGGCCGAGAACCCGGCGCTGCGCTACATGTCCGAGGCGACGCTGAAGTTCTGGGACCGCACGCTCGAGCGCTACCGGAGGCTGCCCGCTTCGACGCGCGAGGTGTTCCGCGAGCTGTACGCGGCGCAGCTGCGGCTCGTGCGGCTGCTCGACGAGGGCGGCGTGCCGATGATCGCCGGCAGCGATGTCACGGGCGCCATCTGGCTCGTGCCGGGGGAGAGCCTGCACCGCGAGTTCGACGAGCTCGCCGGGGCGGGCATCCCGCCGCTGCGCGTGCTGCAGATGACGACGCTCGACGCCGCGCGCTTCGCCGGGGCCGACGATCTGGGGCTCGTGGAGCCGGGCTACCGCGCCGACCTCGTGGTGCTCGACGCCGACCCCACCGCCGACGTCTCGGCGATGCACCGCGTCTCGGGCGTGGTGCGCGCGGGGCGATATCGGGACCGAGCCGAGCTCGACCGCATGCTCGAGGGAGTCGCCGCCGAGCGCTCCGGCGGGTGAGGCGGGGTTCCGGCCCCGTGAAGTCCGACGCCTCGGGGTGAACGCGCCGGGGGCACTCGCGCAGGACGATCGAATGCAGGAAATTCCTGCTGCGCATGGGAAGTGTGTCGAAAGGTCAAAAATCGTGCTGGGTGTCAACGAACGCCACGATTTCTGACCTCTCGGCGTCTTTCGGGACGAACCTTCCGGGCTCTGACGCCATACCCGTGGGCTTGCAGGATCGGCCGGCGTTCACGCCTCGCGGGAAAGTCGATTCGAAAGTCGCGTCACAAACGCGAGGGTTCTCGATACCTACCTCTATGAGTACAGCCATGCGCGAATCCGATGCGCGGCTGCGAGGGGGACAGGAGTTCCAGATGGCGAAGCAGGACGAGCTGCGCGGTGGCGGGCAGCATGACGGGCGTCGCGAGGGGCACGGCCCCGCGGATGCGGTCGTGGTGATCGACGCCGCGGATGTGCCTCATTCCGCGGTCGTCGGCCCCGCCGAGGCGCGCGATGCGGCCGAGATGCACGACGCCTCCGGGGCGCACGGGCGCCTGGAAGCGGAGACGCGGGCCCGGGTAGAGGCCGAGACGCGCGAGCGGATCGCGCGCGAGGCGCGGGAGCAGGCGGAGCGGGAGCTGCTCGAGGAATCGCGAGCGCGCTGCCGCCGAGGCACGGATCGGCATGGAGGTGGAGGCGCGCACCCGCGCCGAGGAGAACCTGCGCCGCGAGACCGAGCGGCTCGCACAGGCCGAGGCGGGGCTTCGGCTCGAAGCGGTGCGGCAGGAGCGCGCGCAGCTGGACGAGGCGCGCGAGGCCTCGGAGCGCCTGCAGCAGCAGTTGCGGCAGGCATCTCTGGCCCTGGTCGAGGTCGAGGCGCGGCTGTCCGCGGAGGTCGAGGCGCGCGTGGCCGCCGAGTCCCGTGCGCGCGAGGAGGCGCGAGGGCGCACCGAGGCCGAGGCCGTCGTCGAGGTCGAGCGGAAGGCCCGGCGCGAGGCCGAGGAGCGCGTGGAGTCGGCGGAACGGGCAGAGCTGCGTGCGCGGGCGTTCGCGCAGGCGATGGAGCAGGCCGACGGGCCCGCCCCGGAGCCGCTGCGCCTGGTCGCTTCGGGCGCGCCGCACGAGGCCTGAAGACCGGACGCTGCGAGGGGAGGTGGACGATCCGCGCTCTTCAGGGGCATCGGAGGAGGCGCGCGCCAGGCTGCTCGCCGAGGCGCGCGCCGCCGCGGCGATCTCGGCGCGCGAGGCGCTCGAGCGGGAGCTGCTCGAGGCCGTGCGCGGGCGTGCCGAGATCGAGGCGCAGGTGCGCATCGCCGTCGAAGCGCGTCAGCGCGCCGAGAGGTACGCGGCGGATCAGGCGCGAAGGATCGGCGAGGCGGATGCCGAGATCGGCCGTCTGCGGGCCCTGGTGGAGGAGCTGCTGTCATTGCCGCTCGGGCATCCGCGGACTGCCGATCCCGCGCAAGTTGATCCCCCGCAAGCCGATCCTCCGGCGTGCGATCCTCCGCCGCTTCCCCACGAAGCGCCCGACGACGACCTCGAGGCGCTGTTCGGTCCGCTCTCGGTGCACCAGGACGAGGCGCCGCCTGGGCACGCACGGCAGGAGATCGCGCCTCCGGGCGAGGCGCCGATGCGGCGCGAGCGGCCTCGACTGCGCGAGAGGCACGGGCTCAGGCTCGAGGCGAAGCGCCCCCGTGCGCTCGCCTTCCGTGCGACGGGCGAAGAAGCGCAGCCCGTTCGCGGTGGTGGCGCGGCGGGGAAGGCGGCGTTCGCGGCGTACGCGGCCGGCATCGCGGCGCTGATGCTGGTGGGCGCATGGTTCCTCGTGCCGTGGGGCACGGCGAGCGCCGGCGCCGCGGAGTCACGTCTCGACCAGGCCGGCGGAGTGCTGAACGCGCGGAGTTTCGACTACTCGATGCTCGACCTGGGCAGGCTCGAACAGGCGATGAGCGCCGATCGCCCCGGCGCGATCGATGCGCTCGGGGAGTGGGCGGCCCGAGCTCCGGACGCCGCCCGGCGAGAACTCGAGACCGTGGATCCCGCGGCTCTCGGCGAGGTGCTCGCGCGGACATCGCTCGTCGTGAGACTCGACGAGGTGACGGCGTTCTCGGGGCGCTTCGACGACGGCCGGCTCTCCGAGGCGTTCGGGGATCCCGGAGAGGGGCCCTGGCTCGGCGCGCAGGGAGCGCTGCCCTTCGCACTGCAGCGGTGCGGCGACGGCCTGTGCCTCTGGCACGGGGACTCCGCGCAGCCGGCGCAGCTCGTCGATCCCGCAGCCCTGCTCTCCGAGGACGGTTCGGTGAGAGCGCTGATGGATCGCCTCGAGGCGGCCCGGCCCTTCCTGCTGCGGCTGCACCGGGCGGAGACGATGGGGGCGGGGCTCGCGCGGTGGACCGGCGGAGAATCGCTCGGCATCGTGACCGCGGGCTGCGCCCTGGCCGGGACGGACGGCTCGACGCTGCTGCTCGGCTTCGACTTCGAGGACGAGGAGTCGGCCCGCGCCGGTGCCGGACGCATCGAGGAAGCGGTACGAGAGCTGATCGCGCAGTCGGGGCTCGCCGAGGAAAGCGTCGAGATCGAGGTGCGCGGTGCGCTCGTGGTCGTCGAGGCGACCCTGCCCGAGCGCGGGAGCGAGGGCGGTGGCCGCGCGGCGGCGATCGATGCGCTCATGGCGCTCGCCGCCTGAGCGATGAACCGTTTCAGGGGAGCAGAGGGGAAGATCCGGGGGAAGATGATGTCTGCACGACGGAGAAGCGGTTTACCCTACCTGGGGCGCATTCCGGGAAGCGATGCGCTGCCGGCTTCGGACAGCCGGCGGTTCGGCAGCGACGGGGATCCGGGGAAGACATGCGATCGTTCTACGACTCCGATCATGCCGGCGCGCCGGGAGGCGCGATGACCGTGGAACGCGATGATGCCGCGCTGCTCGCGCGTCTGCGCGAGACGGGACTCGACTCCGAAGCGGGCCGCCGGGCCGCCGCCGAGCTGTACGCCCGTCACTACGACACGGTGATGGCGCAGGCCTACCGCATCACGGGCGACCGGTTCCGGGCGGAGGACTACGCGGCGGAGGCGTTCGCGAAGACGCTGCGCGCGATGAAGGGCGGGCGCGGCCCGAAGGACTCCTTCGTCGGGTATGTGCTGATCGCCATGCGCACGGAGGCGATCCGCGCCGTGCCGCACGAGAAGCAGACGCACCACATGGAGCCCGACGAAATGGGCGAGCTGCCGCAGCTGGTGGAGTCGGATCACGCGGGCCGGGTGTCGGAGCAGGATCACCTCGTGCGCGCCTTCCAGACGCTTCCCGAGCTGCAGCAGCAGGCGCTCTGCCTGCTCGAGGTGGAGGCGCGTTCGATCGAGGATGCGGCCGGGCGGTTGAACACCAACCCGACCGCGCTGCGGGCGCTGTCGTATCGCGCCCGCGAGAGCCTGCGCACCGCCTATCTGCAGCAGTACGTCGAGGAGGCGAGGCCCGGCTGCGCCGAGTACGCCCGCCTGCTCGCGGGCTACACGCGCGACGGGCTGGGCAAACGGCAGCTGAAACGGGTGAGCGACCACCTCGCGAAGTGCGCGACCTGCGACCACCAGGCGATGGTGCTCACCGAGATCAACTCGCGGCTGCGCCTGTGGCTCGGCCCGCTGCTCCTGGGCGGCGGCATCGGCGCCGCGGCGGTGGCCGCGGGCGGGACGGTGGATCCCGCGCTCGCCGCGACCCAGGCTGCTCCCGCTGAGCTTGGCCGCGCCGGGGCGACCGAACCGCAGCGGCTGTGGTGGCGCTTGGGGCTCGCGGCGGCGGTGTTGATCGTGGTTGCGGGGGCAGGGATCACGATCGCGTTCTCGGGTGGTTCAAGGCCGGATCCGGAATCGCCCGCTGCGCCGGCGCAGCCCGTGGCACCGGAACGGGCCCCGGTCCATGAGTCGACGCCCGCGCCGCAGGTGGGGGAGGACCCGGCGGCGGATCCGCCGCCGACGCAGCCCGAAGAGTCGCGCGTCGTGCAGGACGACGCAACCCCGTTCTGGAAGATCCGCGAGTGAGCCGCGACCCCTCCGCCCATCGAGCGTGTCGAGATGGGCTGCGCATCGAGCCTGCCCTGATGCAGTGCCTAACGCAGTTCGGGCGTGTGCACCGATTGTCCGGTGACCCCGGCGATCAGATCGAAGTCTTTGTCGATGGCCAGCACCGTCAACCCTGCTTTCTCGGCGGTTGCGGCGATCAGCAGATCGGGGATCGAGGGTGCGCGGTGCTGCCCGCTGTCGGCGAGCAGCATCTGCACTTCCCATGCGCGATCCTCCATTGCGGGAGTCAGATGCTCCACGGGCATGAGGGAGAGGGGCGGCAGCTCGAACGCCGCTCGTCCAGCATCGCCTGTGCGCGCGGAGTATCCGATCTCCAGCCGGGTGATGGCGGAGAGACGCACGAGCCCCCGCTGAATGCGAGCGTTCCAGCGGTCCTGATCTGCGACTTGCCCGAGCTGCATCCTGACGTAGGCCGATTTATCGATCAGCCAGGCGTCTACCGCCATGCGGCATCCATGACTGATGGATCGGCGAGATCGGCGAACGCTGCAGCAGATCGCTGCCAGTCCTCTGCCGTAATGGCGGAATCGTCTCTCGGGGCGGCATGGCCTTCGAGCGTTCGACGAAGGTACTCGTTTCGCGACAAACCCAGCGCAAAAGCTGAGGCATCGATTCGCTTGACGGCCATGTCGCTGAGCCCTCGAACCAGCACGTTTGGCATGACAGTACCTCCGCTCTTGATGATATCACGATATCACTATCCCGGCTCTTCTGCGGTCGAGAACCAGAAACTTCGAGAAAAATCCAGAACCTGCATCACACGGGGGACCGCCGTTGATCCTTCCCCTATAGGGGCAGCGCCGACGCGCGTGTATCGACAGCCGATCGGCCCCGTGTGAACAAGGAGAATCAGATGAATGCGAAAGCAGGGGGAACGCCCCGCGAGCCGCAGACCCGTAGACGGGGTCGGCGAGCTCTGGCGTCTGCACTTGCGCTCGTGCTGGGGCTGTCGCTCGCCCCGGCCGGGGTGGCGTGGGCCGAGCCCGACAGCGGTACCGGCGACGGATCGAGCGAGAGCGGTGGCACCGGCCAGGGTGGTGCCGGCGAGACCGGCGGGACCGGAGCCGAAGTCGGTGAGAACGGCAGCGAGAGTGGGGGTTCGGGCAGCGGTTCGACCGGCGAGCCCGGTGCCAGCGGCACCGATGCGGGCTCGGACGGCAAGGGCTTGATCGGTCAGCGCACGACCGGCGACGGCGCCGAAGGCGAGGGAGAGACCGGCGACGGCACCGAGCCCCAGGGTGCGCAACCGCTCGCCGATTCCGAGTCCGTGCCGGGCCTCGCGCTCTCGGTGAAGGTCTTCTCGGACGGGACGCCCGGCACGATCGACGGCGGCACCGGCTGGGATCCGAACAGCAACCCCGGCAACGATGCGGGTCCGAAGAACGGCATCGTGCGCGTGAACGACACCGTCACCTACGACGTCGAGTACGTGGTCTCGAGCACCGAGGCCGAAAATCTGACCTTCTCGATCACCTTCCCCAAGGGCATGCAGATCACCGATCTGCCGGGCTACTGCTCGGAGAACGGCACCCCGCGCGTCGGCTCGGCGATCACGCCGGCGACGCCCGATGCGAACGTGACGCTGCCGCTCACCGCGGGCTCGATCGACCAGTTGCAGGAGCAGACGCTCACGTGCAACATGGGCACGAAGTCGGTCGCGACCGACACCGTCAAGGTGACGGTGAAGGTGCTGAACCTCGCCCACCAGGGCATGGATCTGCCCATCAGGGCGGCGAGCCTCACCGCCGACGGCATCACCGTGCCGGAGCCCGCGAGCACGCCGCTGCCGAGCGTCAAGGCCTCGGCGCGACTGATGTGGGACATCTCGAAGAACGGTCTTGAAGTCTCGTCGGAGAATACGAGCGGAACCGTTTTCGGCCCTGCAGTAGCTAGCTGCCCGTGGGCGGCTGCAGAGGCCTGTATTCGCACCAGCTACATGGTGCTTCTCAGCGCACCTGCCGGCGGAAAGGGTGCGATGCCGGCAGTCGGCGATGTGACCTTCGTCGACGACCTCAGTCCAGCTGCGATGTACCCGCAGCTCTCCCCGGCACAGATCGCCCAGATCGAAGCCGAGCCGAGCAAGTACGGCAGCTTGGTCACAGCGGGCCTGACTCAGGGTGGGTGGCAGTACCCCTGGTCCAAGATCGGGCAGAACGGGAGTGCGACTGCGACGAACTCGGTGCGCGACTCGGGCAGCGTCTCGGTTACGCAGGCATCGCGTGGCGCTTCGGCAACGATCAGGGTGAGCAATGCGGATTGGTCGCTTCGCACCGTGCCCAGCAGGACGACAGCCGGAAACGCGATTCCCGCGAATACCGCGACTGCGGCTTCATTCGTCTTGCACGTCTATACGCCCACTGCGGTGATCCGCGATTTCGGTATTCAATCTGCACAGTCGTGGACGCTGCCGACCATGAACAAGTACACGCAGCTGAACATCAATGGGTTCACCGCGAACGATCATCAGGGGAGTGCAGATCAGCCCGGTCCGCCTTCGGCAACCCAGGCCGATACGCACTGGAACGACTGGCGTTCGACACAACCGAAGCTTGAGCTGCCCGGCGGATTCCGGAAGGATTTCGTCGGTGCTCCAGGCGAGCCCGGGAACACGCCGGCCGCAGATTTCCGGCCTACCTACCCCATCCATGACGGGCCTGCGGGAAGCGCCGGTGGCTGGCAGACCGGTGGTATCACCGTGGCCTCGACTCAGAACGTCGTCTCTCAGCTCTGGATCGGCGGATCCAACTCCTCGCTACCGGCGGATATCTCAGTTGTGGCCTGTGACGCGTGGGACAACGACAAGCTCTACCTGCGCGCAGCCAACTACCCTGCGCTAGCTGCACCAACCCAGACGATCGCCTCCGAGGGCGAAGCGGTGTGGATCTCCGGATACAACAATGTCCAGAGCACGTCCGGTTCGAGTCGTATGGCGGCGAACGCAAGCGAAGCGCCCGAGCTCCGGGTCGAGTATTCGGCTGTGGCCGGTGGTACGGGTGGGGACTCTACCTGTGGCAACGATCTTGATGGCAACCCCGCCACTCAGGATTGGTTCTCCTCCCCGCAATCAGTACCCGGCAATGATGCGACTCTCGCGGGGCAGGGTATTTACACCGCGGTTTCGCGGGTACGCGTGCATCTGGTGCTTCCCGAGCCTGTGGCGCCGTCGACCCCCATCAACGCGGGTATTGTGACGGCCTGGGTCTCCATCGGCCTGCGAGTTGCAGATAGCGGCCAGCCGACAGGGACGATCTTGCCGAACTGGGCTTCTCAGAAGCGCGTCAACTTCGCAGAGGCCACGCTCGAAGAAGTGGTCGCGCATGCCGGTGCTTGGACACCCAGCAGCTATAACCCTGCCAATCACACCGGCAATTACGGCGACCGCCTGATCCTCGCCCACGCGCAGGCGCGCATCGACAAGGAGGTGCGGGCCGGCACGAGCGGCGCGTTCTCGAAGACCCCGCCGCAGGTGACGGGCGGCGACACGGTGCAGTACCGGCTCTCGCCGTCGCTGACCTCGGGCGCGATGACCCCCGGCATCCTGAAGGACGTGTGGGTGGAGGACTGCCTCCCCGCCTCTCAGACCTTCAGCGAAGCCTCGGTGGCTCCGGTCCTCGTGTCGACGACCTTCCCCGCCGATGCGAAGCGAACCGCCTGTGCGGCGGGTGAGAGCTACATCAGGTGGGTGCTGCCGCAGCAGGAGGTGAACCAGCCGATCGAGCCCATCGTCCTGACGGTCGAGGTCTCCGGCACCGCGGACGACGGCGTGTACACCAACACGGTCGTGGTCTGGGCGCAGGACGACGCCACCCCCGAGGGGCAGCGCGTCGCGCAGGCCGGCATCCAGATCTCGAACATCGCCGGCGTGAAGCTCGAGAAGGTCGCCCTCACCCCTGTGGTGCAGGTCAACCGCCCCGACCAGGCCGTCGGCAACGAGCTGAACCGCTGGGCGATCCGCCTCACCAACACGCTTCCCGCGTCGGAGCAGTCGGGCGTCTCGAACCCCGACATCATCGACGTGCTGCCGAAGCAGGGTGAGAACGGCACGGTGTACAACGGCGCCTTCACCTTCGTCGAGGCCCATGTGACGCAGGGCGGATCGGACACGCGGATCCTCTACACCAGCGCGGCGTCCGTGTCGGCGAACCCCGCCGATCCCTCGAACGGCGCGAGCGGCGCGACCGCCTGGTGCGACGCCCCGTCGGGCGGCACCCGGGTGATCGGAGCGGCGAATCCGTGCCCCGCCTCTGCCGCTCAGGTGACCGCGCTGCGCGTGATCCGGCCCGTGGCGTACCAGCCCGGCGACGTGATTGAGGTCGAGCTGTCGATGCTCGGCGTCGACAACCGCGCCGCCGACCGCTACGTCAATCGCGTCATGGCGCAGGCCCAGGGCCTGCAGTACCAGGTCGGCCCGCTGAACCGGCCCGAGGTGGCGATCGAGTCGAAGCTCGGCGACTACGTGTGGTGGGATCTCAACCGCGACGGCGTGCAGAACTCGTTCAAGGGCGCCGACGAGCCCGTGGCCCGCGGCGTGACCGTCAGGCTCTCGGGCACCGACGACCTCGGCAACCCCGTCGCGCTCGAGACCACGACCGACGACGACGGCAGGTACCTCTTCGAGCAGCTGCGCTCCTCGAACGGCGACGGCTACACCGTCACCTTCGTGAAGCCCGCCGGCTCCGAGTTCACCGCGCCGCTCGCGGGCGGCGACTCGGGCGACAAGGCGAGCGACTCCAACGCGGCGGTCGACACCGGCGCCTCGGCTCCCGTCGTGCTCGACCGGAACGCGCGCGACTACACGATCGACGCGGGCCTGCTGCCCTACGGCGGCGTGCAGATCCAGAAGTCGCTGGACGGCGTGGGCGCCGGCGATTTCGGCGCCGACGACGAGCTGACCTTCAGCGTGGTCTGCACCTTCGACGACGGGCTCGGCGGCGAATCCGGCGGGGAGCCGAACCCGGTCGAGGTGCTGAACACCACGGTCAAGCTGCCGGTGAACGGCGCGGTCCAGGTGCTCTCCGACGTGATCGGGGGACTCCCCGCCTACGCCGACTGCACCATCGCGGAGCAGGACGCCGGCGACGCCGACGAGGCCGCCGCTCCCGTCTCGGTGACGATCCCCTGGAACGGCGTCACTCAGCGGGCCGGTACCCCGGTCGCCTCGCTGACGAACTTCTACTCGATGGGCTCCGTGCAGGTCACGAAGATCCTCGAGGGAGATCGGAAGGCGGTCGAGCAGGCGCAGGATCTCGTCTTCGAGGTGCTCGTCACCTGCCAGATCGAGGTTCCCGATCCCGAGAACGAAGGCGAGACGCTGCTCGCCGACGTCTACTCGGGCGTGGTGAAGATCAAGGGCGGCCAGACCAAGTACCTGGTCGACGAGAACGATCTGCCGCGCGGGCTGCCCCTCGGCGCCAAGTGCTTCGGCGAGGAGGTCAACACCGGCGGTGCGAACCAGGCCGTGGTCGATCTCGACTCGTGGGAGAACTCGGCCGAGGTCACCTCGGGTGACCCGAGCGAGCTGCAGCTGCTGACCATCACCGCGAAGAACACCTTCGAGGATCCGCCCTGCACGCGCGACTGCCTGCCCATCACGGGTGCGCAGATGGGCGGAGGCGCGCTCATCGGACTCGGACTGCTGCTCGCGGGCGTCCTGTTCCTCATCAGGCGGCGACGCCGGACCGGCCACCCCGATCGCCCGATGACCGGGTAGGCGGCCTCAGCCCGCAGCGCCGATCCTCTCCCTCCCCCCTGGGCGGGGCTCCCGGTTCGACACCCGGAGCTCCGCTGGATCGGCCCTGCGCCGGCCGAGCGAGTCAGATGCCTGTGATCCCCGCACCATCGAAGCTCGCTCGGCCTCGCCCGCCGCTTGGTTCCCCATCCAAGCGGCGGGCATCCCCGTTTCTGCTGCCTGGACGAATGAGCGACGAGCGCCGGGATCGAAGAGGTCAGCCCGGTGCAGTCTACGGCCTGAGGAGCTGCGGTCGTTGCCGCTCGACGGCGCTGAGACGTTCGTTATGCTTCTCCGGCTGCCGCTCGATGGAGGCGAGCCGTTCGTCATGGCGGGCGAGCGCTTCGCGAGTCTCGATGTGGAATCCTGCGAGCTCGTGTCTGATTCCGTTCAGGTGCCTGTCGGCCCTGTCGAAGGCGCCACGCATAATCACCCGGAGCGGGATCAGCACGCCGAGCACGATGCTGACTTTCGCGACGGCAGAGCCGTCGACGGTGATGGTCACGGGGACGTCCACTGTCCGGCTCCCTTCGCGTCGATTGTCCGATCGATCCCGTCAGCCTACGCAGAAATATCGCGGAACGAACCGAGACCGGAAGAACATTCGAGATCTGTGGATTACTCGCGGGTGGAACGCCTGGGGGTGGTGAACCACCGCACATCCTGGCGCCGCCGGGTGGAACGCCGCGCCTCAGTCGGCGCCTATTTCAGTCCGCGTCGTCCGGGTCGACCGGTGCGTGGTGGTCGTGGCCAGCGGTGCCGCGCTTCCAGTAGCCGCTGACGTCGACCTGCTCCTTCGGCAGCCCGAGCTCGCGCCGCAAGTAGCGGCGCAGCGGGATGAGCGCCGTCGACTCGCCGGCGAGGAACAGGAAGGTGCCCTCGCCGATCTCCGCGTCGCGCAGGGCCTCGGCGATCCGCGCGTCGCGATCCGCCCCCGCGAAGCAGCGCAGCTCGCGGCCCTCGTGCTCGTAACCGGCCAGGTAGGCGGCCGTCGCGGCGTCCTCGACGCCGATCAGCACCGTCGTGGGAACCGGTGCGCCCGAGGCGTCGAGCGCCTCGAGCCAGCGGGCCGCGGCGGGCAGCGCCGACTCGTCGGCGACGAGGATCGCGGACTCGATGCCGCGCGGCGGCAGGGCCGATCCGCGGGGCCCGCCGATCTCGATCGTGTCGCCCGGCTGCGCGGCCGCGGCCCACGCGGCCGCCGGACCGCCGAAGGCCCCCGCGTGCCCGTGCAGCACGAAGTCGAGGTCGAGCTCGGGGCCGCCCTGGGCGTCGGGGCGGAAGGCGCGCGGGGTGTAGTCGCGTGCGACGGTGCTCCCGCCATCGGTACTCCCGTCTCCCGCGGGGAAGAAGGCCTTCACATGATCCGCCGGGCCGGGCGCGGCGAAGCCCTCGAGATCGCCGCCTCCGAAGGTGATGCGCACCATCCCCGGCGCGACCTCGGCCGTGCGCAGCACGGTCAGAGCACGCCGCCGCAGCTCGTGCCGCATGCGCTCCCGCGCGAATCTCTCAGTCATGCCTGCTCCGTTCCCTGGTCCCGCCCAGATCGTACACGATTTTCAGGAGAGCGCTCAGTAGAGCGCTCGGGCCAGCAGCTGCCCGGCGTCGCGCCGGGGGCCGGTGAAGAACGGGGTCTCCTCGATGACGTGGCGCCGCGCCTCCACCGCGCGCAGCTCGCGCATGAGGTCGACGATGCGGATCACGTCGTCGGCCTCGAAGGCGAGCAGCCACTCGTAGTCGCCGAGGGCGAAGGAGGCGACGGTGTTCGCCAGCACGTCGCCGTAGTCGCGCGCCGCGGCGCCGTGCTCCCGCAGCATCCGGCCCCGGTCCTGCTCGGGCAGCAGATACCACTCGCGGCCCCGCACGAAGGGGTAGACGCAGACGTAGCCCTTCGGCTCCTCGCCCGCGAGGAAGGCCGGCACGTGCGCGCGGTTGAACTCGGCCGCGCGGTGCACGCCGATGGCCGACCAGACCGGGGAGAGGGCGCCGCACGAGTAGTCGAGCAGCAGGCGGTACGCGGCCTGCAGCGCCTCGGGGGCGGGTGCGTGCCACCAGACGAGCAGATCGGCGTCTGCGCGGTAGCCCGAGACGTCGTACCAGCCGCGGGTCACGAGGCCGGGGATCGCCTCGAGCTCGGCGAGCAGGGCCCGGACGATGCTCGCGCCGGCCGGGGGCACTCCGAGCCGGGCCGAGGAGCGATCCTCGCGGAAGACGGCGTACATCGTGTAGTTCACCGAGGCGTTGATGGCCTCGGCGACGCCGGAGTGATCGATGAGAGGCGCGGCGGTCGCGGTGCGGGGATCCGAGGCGGACATGGGACTCCTTCGTGGTCTGGGCGTGCGGGTCGGGTTGCGGATCAGTCGGTTCTGCCTGCGAGCACCGGGATGCCGGTGACCTCGCCGAAGCGCATCCGGCAGCTGCCGGGCGGCGCGACGTCGGGCAGGGCGGGGAGGCCGCCGACGGTGCGCGGGCGACGGCCTCGCCGCGCTCCCGCGCGGCCCGCTCGAGCACCAGGTCGACGATGCCCGACACGAAGGGCCGGCGCACGCCGACGGTGCCGGCGCGCGCCGCGGCGATGCCGTGCTCGGCGGCGGTCTCCATCGCCTCGACGTCGAGGTCGAAGGCGACCTCCATGTGGTCGGAGATGAAGCCGATGGGGGCGATCACCACCCTCGAGACCCCCTGCCCGGCGAGCTCCTCGATGCGGTCGTTCACGTCCGGCTCGAGCCAGGGGGTGCGCGGATCGCCCGAGCGCGAGCAGTAGGCGAGCGACGATGCGAGCCGCTCGCCGACGGCCTCGGCGAGCATGGCGTCGATCGTCGCGCGGACGTCCTCGTGCTGCTCCCGGTAGCCGGGCCCGGTCACCGCGGAGGCCTCCTGCATCGCGACCGGGATCGAGTGGGTGACGTAGACGATGTGCGCGCCCGCGATGCCGCCGGGCAGCGTCGCGCCGGCCTCGAGGATCGCCTCGAAGTTCGCCCGCGCGAAG
Organism: Candidatus Leucobacter sulfamidivorax; assembly: GCA_016771945.1. Taxonomy (GTDB): domain Bacteria; phylum Actinomycetota; class Actinomycetes; order Actinomycetales; family Microbacteriaceae; genus Leucobacter; species Leucobacter sulfamidivorax. The sequence continues at coordinate 746,985 of QZLF01000003.1, read as the reverse complement.
CCCGGGTCGTTGAAGAAGGGACGCAGGATGTCGATCTCGAGCGCGCCGTCGCCGGGCTCTGCGCCCGGTTCTGCGCCGAGCTCGGCGACGGCCGCGGCGAGGTGCTCGCGGTACTGGCGGCTGCCGGAGTACGAGGCGTATGCGCTCGTGACGAGGACGAGGATCCGCTTCGCCCCGAACGCCGCGGCGTCGCGGAGCGCGTCGGCCGAGTAGGGGTGCCAGTTGCGGTTGCCCCAGACGACCGGCAGCCGGACTCCGCGACGATCCAACTCGTCTCGCAGCGCCGCCAGCAGCGCGAGGTTCTGCTCGTTGATGGGGCTTCTGCCGCCGAAGCGCGCATAATGCTCCCCGACCGCGGCGAGCCGCTCGTCGGGGATGCCCTTGCCGCGCGTGACGTTGCGCAGGAAGGGGATCACGTCATCGGGGCCGTTCGGGCCGCCGAAGGAGCAGAGCAGCAGGGCGTCGTAGGGCCTGGAGGTTTCCGTCATCGATTCGCACCGTATCATCAGTTTTCCGATAGATCAGATGTGACGCGAGCTTCGAAATCGGCGCCGGAATCGGCTTCGGGATCCGCTCGGGATCGACGCGAGATCGGCCCGGATCGTCGTCCGGGCCGGGCAGGGAAAGCAGTTCCCGAAGTGGGTCTCCCAAATCGAGGACTTCTCGTCGTCCGGGCCGGGCAGGGAAAGCAGAGTGACGAAGAATCGCGTGTGGCTCGCCGCGGCCTCGGGCGCCGTGCTGCTCGCCCTCGCCGTGCTCGCCTCGCTGTGCCTCGGCATCGTCTCCCTCTCGCCGTTCGAGGCCCTCTCGGCGCTGTTCCTCCCGCAGGGGGAGGGCGATCGCGCCACCGCCGTGATCTGGTCGATCCGCTTCCCCCGGGCGGTCGTCGCGGGCCTCGTCGGGGCCGCGCTCGCCACCGTCGGCGTCGTCATGCAGGCGCTGCTGCGCAATCCGCTCGCGGAGCCCGGGATCACCGGCGTCTCGGCCGGCGCCGCCGTCGGCGCGGTCGCCGGGATCACCCTCGGGCTCTCGGGCGCGAGCCAGTGGGGGATCCCCCTCGCCGCCTTCGCGGGGGCGGCCGCCGTGGCGCTGGTGCTGCACCTCGTGCTGCAGACTCGCAGGGACCTCGGAGCGCCCACCATCATCCTCGTCGGCGTCTCCATCAGCGCGCTCGCGGGCGCGCTGATCAGCATCCTGATCGCCAATGCCGCGGACGACGCGCTGGTGCGCAGCGCCATGTTCTGGCTCGCGGGCGACCTCGAGCTGCGCGACTGGCGCCACGTGCTGCTCGCGGCGCCGCCCGTGCTGCTCGGCTGCGCGTGGTTCGCGCTCCGCATCCGCGCCCTCGACGCGCTGGCCCTCGGCGAGCAGATCGCCGCCACCTCGGGCGTGCACGTGCGCCGCGAGCGTCTCGTGCTGCTGCTCGTGGCCTCGCTCGTCACCGGGGCCGCCGTCGCGGTGAGCGGGATCATCAGCTTCGTCGGGCTCGTCGTCCCCCATGCGATGCGCCTGATCGTGGGAGCCTCCCACGGGACGCTGCTGCCGCTCTCGGCCCTCGGCGGCGCTCTGTTCATGGTGCTCGCCGACACGATCGCCCGCACGGCCTTCGCGCCGGCCGTCGTGCAGACCGGCGTCGTCGCGGCTTTCGTCGGCGCGCCGATATTCCTGGTGCTCCTGCTGCGGAAGAGGGCCGAATGACACTCACGGACGCGTACGCGCAGGCGGCTGCGCCGATACTCGCATCGACCTTGGCGGAGCCGCTCGACCTGGTCTCCTTCGGGGCCCGGCGGAACGGGCGGGCGCTGAGCCGGCCCCTCACGCTCAGCGTGCCGGCCGGCACCGTGCTCGGCGTCGTCGGACCGAACGGCGTGGGCAAGTCCTCGCTGCTCGGCGCCATCGCGCACTCCGGCGTGCAGAGCTACGGGCGCATGGCTTACGGAGGCGCGGACCTCTCGGGGCTCGGCCCGAGGCGGCGGGCCCGGATCGTCTCGCTGCTGTCGCAGGATCTGCGCGCCCCGGACGAGCTGCGGGTGCGGGAGCTCGTGCAGGTCGGGGCCCACTCCTCGGGGCGGTCCCATCCGGCCGCGGCCGTGGAGGAGGCCCTCGGCGAGCTCGGCATCGGCGAGCTCGCGGAGCGGAGCTTCGGCTCGCTCTCGGGAGGCCAGCGCCAGCTCGCGCAGATCGCCCGCGTGCTGGCGCAGCGGACGCCCGTCGTGGTGGTCGACGAGCCGACCTCGGCGCTCGACCTGTTCCACCAGCGCGTGATCGAGCAGACCCTCCGCCGCCTGGGCAACGAGGGACGGATCGTCATCGCCGCGCTGCACGATCTGAGCCTCGCGCTCAATGCCTGCACGAAGATCCTCCTGCTCGATCCCGAGGGCGGATCCCACTCCGGCGATCCGGTCGAGGTGCTGCGGCCCGAGCTCGTGCACGCCGCCTACGGCGTGCGCACCGCGATCCACACGACTCCGCAGGGTCGCAGCTTCCTCACTCACGCGGAGCATTGACCCCGCACCCGAACCATCGCCCGACCGCGCGGTGAGCGCGACCATAGATAAGGAACCCCATGAAACGACACCTCCTCGCAGTCCTCGCGGCGGCGGCCGCGCTCTCGCTCGCGGCCTGCGCCTCGCCGGGCGCCGGAGCCTCCCCCGCCGAGTCCGAGCCGACCGCCTCCGAGCAGCCGGGCGGCTTCCCCCGCGTCATCGAGGTGCCGGCGGGCGCCTCGGGCGCTGCCTCCGAGCTGAGGCTCGAGGCCGCCCCCGAGTCCATCGCGGCGCTCGACTACGAGAGCGCGGAGGTCGTCGCCGCCCTCGGCCTGGCCGATCGCCTCGTGCTCGTGCCCGAGGCGGTCACGAACCCCGCGCTCGGCGGCCACCTCGAGGAGATGGCGGCGGTGCCCCACACGATCCCCGTCGCGATGGAGCTGGACGCCGAGACCGTGATCGAGCTGCAGCCGGATCTCGTGATCATGAGCCCCCGCCACGGCGCCGAGACCACGATCGGCTCGGTGCTGCTCTCCGCCGGGGTGCCCTCGCTGCTGCTGCCCGAATCGTGGACCGACATCGAGAGCGTGTCGGTGAACGTCGGGCTCATCGGCGAGGCGACGGGTGCCGACGACGAGGCCGCGGCGCTGCAGGGCGAGCTCGAATCGGGGCTCAGCGCCGATCCCGGCTCTTCCTCCTCCAGCAGCCCGCGGGTGCTCGTGCTCACCAACCAGGCCGGACGGCCCTTCGTCACCGCCGGGGCGGCCTTCCCGCTCGAGCTGCTGGAGCTCGCCGGGGCGAGGAGCGCGAGCGACGACCTGGGGATCGAGATCACCGGGCCCATCTCGGTCGAGCAGATCGTGCAGGCCGATCCGGATGGCATCCTGCTCATCGACATGAACGGCAGCGGCGACCGGCTCTTCGCCGAGATGCTCGGGAATCCCGCGGTGGCGGCGCTGCCCGGAGCCGGCAGCACCCTGCTCGTGCAGGGGCGCGAGGTGCAGGCGCTCGGGCTGACCGCGACGGTGGACGGGCTCGCGAAGCTCAAGGAGTGGGTCGGCGGCCTCGGGTAGGCGGTCGGCGTCGGCGGCGCAGCCCCGCGGGCGTTCGCGCCGCCGCCGTCGCTATAGTGGCACAGTAATCACGGCATTCCTCGGAGAGCGGCTTCATGACCAACTCGATGCGCGGCTCGCAGAAGGCTCGGGACACCCTCGACTACCTGCGGGAGAAGATCCTGCACGGGGAGTGGGCGGTCGGCGACCTCATCCCCAAGGAGCCCGAGCTCATGGAGCTCATCGGCGTGGGCAAGTCGACCGTGCGCGAGGCGGTGCGCTCGCTCGCGACCCTCGGCATGCTCGAGACGGTGCCCGGCGTCGGCACCTTCGTGCGAGCCCGCACCCCTGAGCTCGGTGCTCGCCGAGTTCCTCGCCGACCACGATCTAGAGGAGGTGCTGGTGTACCGCCGCTCGCTCGAGATCGAGGCCGCGCAGGCGGCGGCGATCCACCGCAGCGACGAGCAGATCGCGCTGCTGCGCGCGGCCCTCGAGCAGGCGCGGGAGGCCGGCGCGGCGGATCCGGGCGGCTGCGACCGCGGGGCCACACCCGGCTCCTTCCACCTGCTCATCGTGGAGGCGAGCGGCAGCAAGCTGCTGCTGGACCTCTACCGGGGCGTGATGATGGTGCTGCAGCGCGCCAGCGCCGAGGGACGCGTGTTCATGGGCGCCACGCGGGAGACGATGCTGCTCGACCATGAGGCCGTGCTGCGGGCGATCGAGGATCGCGATGTCCGCAACGCGGCGCACTCCATGGCGCTGCATGTGGATCGGGATCTCGGCCTGAACTCCGACATGCTCGACATCGCCCCGCAGACCGAGCGGGCGCTCTCGCTCATCGACGCGGGCTACGACCCCGAGCGGCGCGGGGCGCCGGCGCCGCAGGCCTCGGCCTCCTGATCCGGTCTCCCCTGCGCGATCGCGCGCTCACGCGGGCGGCGATGGAGGGACGGGCCGGCAGCACTTGGGACTAGGAGACGATCAGGCTCGGCCGCGGTCCCTCGAGCCTGGCCACATCGACCTTCAGGTCGACGATATCTGCCCGGATGGCGCTGAGTTCCCGGAACATCTTGTCGAACCGGGCGTCGGCACTCGCCTCGAACTTCTCGAACCGGGCGTCGACCTTCTCGAATCGAGCGTCGATACTTTCCTCGACCTTGTCGAACCGGGCCTCGAACTTCTCGAACCGGGTGTCGGCGCTCGCCTCGAATTTGTCGAACCGGGCCTCGAACTTCTCGAACCGGGTGTCAGCGCTGGTCTCGAACTTCTCGAAGCGGGTGTCGGCGCTGGTCTCGATCTTGTCGAACCGGGTGTCGGCGCTGGTCTCGATCTTGTCGAACCGGGTGTCGGCGCTGGTCTCGATCTTGTCGAACCGGGTGTCAGCGCTGGTCTCGACCTTCTCGAACCGGGAGTCGGTACGCGCCTCGAACTTGTCGAACCGGGCGTCGATCCTGTCGAAACCCTCGCGCATCGACTTGCGCAGCAGCACGTAGAGCGTGATGACGGTCGCTGCCAGACCGACCACGGTGACCAGCATCTCCATGCTCATCGCTCCATTCTCGCACTGGGAGCGGCGGTGTTCCACTCATTCTGCGGGAGCAGACGCATCGGATTTCGGCTTGCCCCAAATCTGTGGAGAACTTCCCGGATACCCAGCGACAGGCCCCTGTGAGCGGCGAGCCAACCTCCGCCGGGTTCGGCTACTCCGAGAGCAGCGCCTGGACTCGGCGGATGCCCTCCACGATCGCCTCGTCGCCCAGCGCGTAGCTGAAGCGCAGGTAGCCGCTGCGGCCGAAGCCCTCGCCGGGCACGGCCGCGACCTCGGCCTCGTCGAGCAGCAGGTCGGCGAGCTCGAGCGTGTTCGTCGGCGTCACGCCGCGGTAGCTCTTGCCGAGTGCGCCGTTCGCGTCGACGTAGGCGTAGAAGGCGCCCTCGGGGGTCGGGCAGACGAAGCCCGGCACCCGGCTCAGCTCCTCGACGATGAGCGCGCGGCGGCGGTCGAAGGCGAGACGCATCTGCTCCGCCGCCTCCTGGGATCCGTTCAGCGCCTCGATGGCGGCGCGCTGCGCGATGTTGTTGACGTTCGAGCAGAGGTGCGACTGCAGGTCGGCGGCGCCCTTCATGACATCGGCCGGGCCGAGCAGCCACCCGACGCGCCAGCCGGTCATCGCGTAGGTCTTGGCGACGCCGTTCACGAGGATCGCGCGATCCTGCAGCGCCGGCACGGCCTCGACGATCGAGACGGCGCGCACGCGGGGCGATCCTTGATCGCCCGCCTGCCCCGAGCTTGTCGAGGGGTAGGTCAGGTTCTGGTAGATCTCGTCCGAGATGACCCACAGCCCGTTGGCCTCGGCCCACTCGCCGATCGCCTGCGTCTCCTCCGGCGAGTAGACCGCGCCGGTCGGGTTCGACGGGGAGCAGAAGAGCAGCACCTTGGTGCGCTCGGTGCGGGCGGCCTCGAGCTGCTCGACGGTCACCTTGTAGCCCTGATCCGCGCCCGCGAACACCTCGACGGGCACGCCGTCGGCGAGGCGGATCGCCTCCGGATACGTGACCCAGTACGGCGCCGGCACGATGACCTCGTCGCCCGGATCGAGCAGCACCTGGAACGCCTGGTAGACGGCCTGCTTGCCGCCGTTCGTCACGATCACCTGCGAGGCCGGCACGGCCCAGCCCGAGTCGCGCGCCGTCTTCGCCGCGATCGCCTCGCGCAGCTCGGGCAGGCCGACCGCCGGGGTGTAGCGGAAGTTCTTCGGATCGTCGAGGGCCGCGCGTGCCGCGTCGACGATGTGCGGCGGCGTCGGGAAGTCGGGCTCGCCCGCGGCGTAGCTGATCACGGGGCGGCCGGCGGCCTGGAGGGCCTTGGCCTTCGCGTCGACCTTCAGCGTCGCGGACTCGGAGATGGCGGCGATCTTCTTGGACAGGCGGGAGATATGGCTCACCCCTCCATTCTAGGTGCCGCGCGATACGCTGAAACGGTGAGTTCAGGGTTGCGCATCGTGCCGGTCGACGACCGGGCCTGGCTGCTCGCGGCGCTCGCCGACGCGCTCGCCGGCGGGGCGCCGATCCTGCCTCTCGGACCGGGTGTCGACGCCGCCGAGATCGAGCTTCTGCGTGCGGCGCCTCTGCCCGAGGGGACCGCGGTGGTCGTGCGCACCTCGGGCTCGAGCGGGGTCCCCAAGGCGGTAGCGCTCTCCGCCGCCTCCCTCAGAGCGAGTGCGGAGGCCACGCACGAGGCGTTCGGCGGGGCCGGACAGTGGCTCCTGACCCTCCCCGGCCACCTGATCTCGGGCCTGCAGATGCTCGTCCGCGGCATCGTCGCGGGCATCGAGCCGGTCTTCTGCGACACGTCGGGCGACGGCTCCTTCGATGCCTCGACGGGCTCGGCGCAGGAGCGGCTGCTCGAGCGGGCCGAGGCGATGCCGCACCCGCGCCGCTACCTCTCCCTCGTGCCCGTGCAGTTCGGGCGGCTGCTCGGGCTCGCCGAGGCCGATCCGGTCGCGGCAGAGGTGCTGCGCGGCTTCGCGGCCGTCCTCGTCGGCGGTCAGGCGATCCCGATGCCGATGCGCAGGCGCGCGCACGAGCTCGGCGTCGCGCTCAGGCGCAGCTACGGCATGACCGAGACCTCCGGCGGGTGCGTCTACGACGGCGTCCCGATCGGCGACACCCGGGTGCGCATCCGCGACGGCGAGGTGCAGCTCACGGGCGCGGCGCTCGCGCTCGGCTACGTCGGGGATCCGGGGCTCACCGCTTCGCGCTTCGTCGCCGATCCGGGGGCGGATCGGGGGGCGGATCCGGCCACCCGCTGGTACCGCACCGGCGACGCGGTGCGCTGCTCGGCGGGGCGCTGCAGGTGACCGGACGCCTCGACCGGGTCATCGTCTCGGGCGGCGTGAACGTCTCGCTCGACGAGGTCGAGCGCGTCGCCCGGGAGCAGCCGGGGTGGTCGAGCGCGGTGGCGATCGGAGTGCCGCATCCCGAGTGGGGCGAGCGGGTCGGCCTGGTCGTCGAGACCGAGCCGGGCGCCGCGGGCTTCGAGGGGGTGCGCGCCGCGATCCGCGATCGCCTCGGCGCGGCCGCCGCACCGGACTGGGCCACCGAGACCGACGCGCTGCCGCGGTTGCCGGGCGGCAAGCCCGACCTCCCCGCCGTCGAGCGCTGGATGGCGGAGCTGCGCCGCAGTTTCCGCCAGGCGGGCGCCGCGCGCTGATCCGCCCTGCCGTGCTCGTCCCTCACCCGGGGAGTTGGCGCGGATGTGCAGTACGCGACCGTTTGCGACACATCCGTGACAACTGTTCGAGAGGGGAGTCGGGGCCGGGCGCCGCGCCCAGGTCGTAGGATCGTGTGCGGAGCAGGAGCAAGGAGCGAACCCGCATGAACCAGTACGATCCGCGCCGTTCGGGCAACCCCGCGAAGCGCGCCGCCGCCGAGCGGCTGGCCGCCGCCGGCGGGCCGAGCCGCATCACCTGGCGCGACTGGGTGGGCGGCGCGCGGCTGCGCACCCTGCCGCTTTCGGTCGCGCCCGTGCTCGTGGGTGCAGGCCTCGCGCACATGCTGCAGAGCTTCTCGTGGACGCTGAGCCTCCTCGCCCTCGGCGTCGCGGTGTTCCTGCAGATCGGCGTGAACTACGCGAACGACTACTCGGACGGCATCCGCGGCACCGACGAGTATCGGGTGGGCCCGACCCGGCTGACCGGATCGGGGCTCGTGAACCCGAAGCGGGTGCTCGCCACCGCGCTCGTCTTCTTCGCCCTGGCCGTGGTCTGCGGTCTCGTCGCCGTCGTGCTGAGCGGCCGGTGGTGGTTCCTCGCGATCGGCGTCGTCGCGATCCTCGCCGCCTGGTTCTACACCGGCGGCAGGCGGCCCTACGGCTACGCGGGCCTCGGCGAGGTCGCCGTGCTCATCTTCTTCGGGCCGGTCGCGACCGTCGGCACGGTCAGGCTGCAGAGCGATCTCGAGGCGCAGGAGCCGTGGATCGCGAGCATCGGCGTGGGCCTCCTCGCCGTGGCCGTGCTCGTCGCGAACAACACCCGCGACATCGAGACCGACCGCGCCGCCGGCAAGCGCACGCTCTCGGTGCGCATCGGGGACCGCGCCTCGCGCGTCCTCTTCGTCGTCTGCGCGCTGCTGCCCTTCGCCGTTCCAGCCATCTACAGCCCTGCGTACCCGGGCATGGTGCTCGTGTGGCTCGCGCTCATCCTCATCGTGCCCGCCTGCGTCATCGTGCTCTGGGCGCGCAGCGCCCGCGAGCTCGTGCTCTCCCTCGCGCTCACGAGCCTGGGCGCGCTCGCCTACGGCGCGCTGCTCGGCGCCGCCTTCGCCTTCTGAGATGGCGGATCGGCTGATCGGATCGGCACCGTGAGCCGGGCGCCCGTGCGGGTCGTCATCGCGCCGGACTCGTTCAAGGGGTCGATCTCGGCGGCGGATGCCGCCGAGGCGATCGCGCGCGGCTGGGCCTCGTCGCGACCGGGCGACGAGCTCATCCTCCTGCCGCAGGCCGACGGGGGCGAGGGCACGCTCGACGCGCTCGAAGCGGCGAACCCGGGCGGCGTGCGACGATCCGCCGGCCTCGTCACCGGACCCGATGGACGGCCCGTGCCCGGGGAGTGGCTCGAGCTGCCGGACGGCACCGCGGCGGTCGAGCTCGCCCAGATGTCGGGCCTGCCGCTCATGGGCCGGCTCGACCCGCTCGGCGCCACCTCGCGCGGACTCGGCGAGGTCATCGCGGCGGCGCTCGACGCCCTCGCGCGGCGCTCTGGCTCCGCCGCGCAGAGTTCCGACACCGTCGCGCCGCATCCCGGCGCCGATGCGCGGCGCCTCGTCGTGGCGCTCGGCGGATCCGCCTCGACCGACGCCGGCCTGCCCGCGCTCGAGGCGATCGGCGCGCGCGTGCCGCCGCCCGGCGGGGTGATCCTGCTCACCGACGTCGACGCGCCTCTGCTCGGACCGCGCGGCGCCGCGGCTGTCTTCGGGCCGCAGAAGGGGGCGGATCCGGATGACATCGCCCGGCTCGAGGCGCGCCTGGACGAGGCCGCCCGCCTGCTCGGCTTCGACCCCGAGACCCCGGGCGCCGGTGCCGCCGGGGGCGTCGGCTACGGTCTCGCCGCGTGGGCCTCGCGGGCGGGGTCCGGCGCGCGGATCGAGGCCGGCTCGCGCTACGTGGCCGAGCACACGGGCCTGCCCGCCGCGGTCGCGAGCGCCGAGGTCGTGCTCACGGGCGAGGGGCGCTTCGACGAGCAGTCGCTCACGGGGAAGGTCGTGGGGAACGCGCTCGGGCTCTGCCGGGAGGCCGGGGCGGTGCCCGGGGTGATCGCCGGGCTCGTGGCGCACGACCCGGGGTGCTGGAGCGCCGCGCTCGCGGATCTCGCCGGATCCGCCGACGCCGCGCTCGCCGAGCCGGCGCGCTGGCTCGAAGCCGCCGGGCGCGAGGCCGCCCGCGCGCTCGGGGCCTGAGCGGTCAGTCCTTCGTGGTGGTATCCGTGGTCGGGTCGGCTTCGGTGCTCGCGGCACCGTCCACCGCCGCGTCCTCGACCACGTCGTCGGCGGTGCGATCGCGATCGCGCCAGGCCTGGATGCTCTCGGCCGCCGTCTGGCGCTGCTTCGAGAGGAAGATCACCGAGAGCGACACCGCGACGAGGGTGGCGACGACCGCTGCGAGCAGCCAGTGCCAGCCCATGAAGTAGAGCACGAGGAAGGGGACCGCGAAGAAGACGATCCGCAGCGCGGAATAGACGAGCCAGGCGGTCCGGGTGTTCACGCGGGCGAGTCTACCCGGCGCTCCTGGGGCGAGTCCTGGATGCGGCGGGCGCGAGGAGCCCGACGGGCCCGGCGCTCCTCAGGAGGCGCGGGTACCATTGAGACATGATCCGCTTCCTCATCATCGGGATCGTGATCGCGGTGGCGTTCACCCTCTATTCGCTCGTCGACGCGGCGATGAGCGACCCCGCGCGCTCGCGAGGCGTGAGCAAGCCGGTGTGGGTCGTGCTGACGGTGCTGCTGCCGGTCGTCGGGGGGATCCTGTGGTTCACCATCGGCAAGGGTCCGGTGCCCGCCGCGCCGCCGCGCCGTCCCGACGACGACCCGCGCTTCAGCGGCACCCGCATGGGTGGACCCGAGCTCGACGAGCACATGCGCGAGCTCGAGGAGCGCCTGCGCGAGCTCGACGAGGAGACCTTTCCGGGGGAGGATCCGCGCGGGGACGGGGCCGAGAGCGACGAGCCGCCCGCCGGTGCCAAGTGAGCGGCCGCGCGGAGCAACTTCCTGACGGCATCGCTCCCTCGTCGGCCTACGCGGTCGCGCTGCTGGCCGAGTTCGTGCGGCTCGGCGTGCGCGATGTGGTCGTCTGCCCGGGTTCCCGCTCGCAGGCGCTCGCGCTCGCCGCGGCCGAGGCCGAGCGAGCGGGTGCGGTGCGGCTGCACGTGCGCACCGACGAGCGCTCGGCGGCGTTCTTCGCCCTGGGGGTCTCCCTCGAGACGGGCGTGCCCGCCCCCGTCGTCGTGACGAGCGGCACGGCGGTGGCGAATCTGCTGCCCGCCGTGCTCGAGGCCCACGAGGGCCGGGTGCCCTTCATCGCGCTCACGGCGGATCGCCCGGTCGAGCTGCGGGGCATCCGCAGCAATCAGACCACCCGTCAGGCGGGGCTCTTCGGCGCAGCGGCGCGGCTCTCGGTCGACGTGGACGTCGAAGCGGTGCTGGCGGGCTCCGGCGGTGCCGATCCCGCCGGCCCCGGCGACGGCGTCGGCGACGCCTTCGCCGATCCCGCCGACGTCGCCGGCCGGGACGATCCCGCGTCGCTCGCCCGGCGCGCGATGGGCGCCGCACTCGGCCGCATCGGCGGTGCGCCGGCCGGGCCGGTGCAGCTGAATCTCGCCTTCCGCGAGCCGCTCTCGGGCTGGCCCGCGGGGACGGCGCTCGACTTCGGTGCGGGCCCCATGGCGCCGGCCGCGCTCTTCGCCGCGATGCGGGCGCGGGCGGAGGCGACGAGCGCCTTGCGCCCGCCGCGGGAGGCGAGTCGCCCCGAGCCCGAGGAGCGCCCCGAGGGCTGGGTCCTCCGCCTCGAATGGGAGCCCGACGAGATCTACGTGCACGACGGCGACGCGCTCGCCGTCGTGATCGCGGGTGTGGGTGCGGGCCCCGAGGCCGAGGCCTTCGCGCACGCGGCGGGGCTGCCGCTGCTCGCCGAGGTCGTGAGCGGCGCCCGCTTCGGGCGCGAGGCGATCGCCGCCTACGCGACGCTCGTCGACGACCCCGCGATCGGCGGGCTGATCGAGCGCGCCATCGTGTTCGGCCACCCGACGCTCACCCGGCAGATCCCGGCGCTGCTGCGGCGCGACGACGTCGAGGCCATCGTGGTCGATCCGCACGCCGGCGACGGCGTGGAGCACTACGATCCGAGCCGGCGGGCCCGTGTCGTGCGCGCGGCCCGGGTCTCCGACTCGCACGACCGCGCGGTCATGCGCCGCTGGCTCGGCGCCTGGGTGGTGGCCGACCGCGAGCTGCGCGAGCGGCGATCCACCGTGCACGAACCCGACCTCGACGGCGTGCGGGAGTCCGGATACAAGCAGCTCAGCGCCTACGCCCGCGCCGAGGTGGCGGCGCTCAGGGAACCGGTGAGCCGCGAGCTGCTGGTCGAGAGCGTCTGGCGGGCGAGCTGGCCGCACGATCGGGTCGTGCTGGCGTCCTCCCGGCTGGTGCGCGTGCTCGACGGGCTCGCGCCGCCGCGGCCGCTCGAGGTGCGGGCGAATCGCGGCCTCGCCGGTATCGACGGCACCGTCGCGACAGCGCTGGGCGTCGCGGTGAGCAGCCAGGCGGCCGACGACCCGACGCAGGCGGCGGGGGTGACGCGGGCGATCCTCGGCGACCTGGCCCTGCTGCACGACGCCGGATCGCTGCTGCTGCCCGAGGGCGAGGACCGTCCGCGCATCGAGCTCTTCGTCGGCGTCGACGGCGGCGGCACCATCTTCGACACGCTCGAGGCCGCGGGTTCCGCGCCCGTCGACGCCTTCGACCGGGTCATGTACACCCCGCAGCGGATCGGCCTCGCATCCCTCGCCGCCGCCTACGGCTGGGAGCACCGCAGTGCGGCCACCCGGGGCGAGCTCGCCCGCCTGCTCACCGAGCCGGTCACGGGCCCCACCCTCGTCGAAGTCCCGCTCGCCCGCTGAGCGGCGCTGCGCCGTCACCCGCCCGCATCCTCCGGCCCACGTCCGCAAGGGGACGCGAAATGTCGTCCGGGTGCCGGCGGATTCAAGTGGTCAGTGCAACAACACTTCCGCGATAACTTCAGCCGGCTTCGCGAACTCGAGCCGTTTCCTGGGCCGATCGTTCATCTCCCACTCAACATAATCAAGATCTTCCTGACTGAACACGGACAGATCCGTCCCTTTCGGGAAATACTGCCTCAGCAACCCATTCGTGTTCTCATTCGTGGGCCGCTGCCAGGGCGAGCGCGGATCACAGAAATAAATATCGATATCCGCCGCGACCGCGACCTCGCGATGCCTGCGCATCTCGCTGCCCTGATCCCACGTCAGGGTGCGCCGGATCCGATCCGGCAGCACGGACAACTTCTCGATGAGCCCGTCCCGGACCGCGTCGACCCGGTGCTTCTCCGCATCCACCCGAACCAGCAACAGATACCCCGACCGGCGTTCCACGACCGTCCCGATCGCCGAACGCCCGTCCTTCCCGATGATGAGGTCTCCCTCCCAATGCCCAGGAACCGCACGATCAGCCGCTTCTGGCGGCCGGTCAGCGATGAGCGTCATCCCCTGGATCCGGCCCCGACGCTCACCCTCACGACGCTGCGGCCGGCGGAGTACCCGGCCGGTACGCAGCCGCTTCTCGAGTTCTCGTTTCAACCCGCCACGGGCGAGCAGATACACCGATTGGTAGATCGTCTCGGGTGACACGCGCATCTCCGGCTGGTCGGGGAACTCTCGGCGTAACCGCCCCGAGATCTGCTCCGGTGACCGTTTCAACTCGAGTTCTCGCTGCACGAAACTTCGCAGCTCGGGGTGCATCGCGAGCTTACTCGGCTTCGGGCGGCGCGCGTTCTCAAAGGCCCGCGCATGAGCGGTCGTCGCCCGGTAGCGTCGGTGATGCCAATGCCGGGTCAGTTCTCGCGAGATCGTTGACGGGGCACGACCCAGTTCCCGGGCGATCTCACGCACCCCGCAACCTGCACGCCTGAGCGACTGGATCTCGACACGTTCCTCGAACGACAAGAACCGACCCCGTAGCTCCCGCCCCCACCGGGGTCTGACCCCGCCATGCTCGCGAATATGCGTGCGGACCGCTGACGCGCTCCATCCGATATCCGCGCCGATCTCATCAGCAGTGAAACCCTGCTGCCGGAGATCCCATAACCGGTGAACAACATCAGGAAGCATCGCAACGGAAAACTTCGGACTCATCTCAACCAACACCCTCCAATGATCAGGTGTTGCAACCACCACTAGAACCCGCGGCCCGCGGGACGACATTTCGCGTCCCCTTGCGAGATCGGCCGAGATCGGCGAGCGTGCGAGGGAGGGGGAGAAGGCGGAATGCGGAGGCTCAGGGAGCGAAGGCCTCTGCCACGGGACGGAACTTCGAGACCGTCTCGCCGAACTCCCGCTCGGGGTCGCTGTCGGCGAGGATGCCGCCGCCGGCGTACGCGGTGACCGTCCGGGAGCCGTCGGCCTCGGGCGCGCCGACCTGTGCGCAGCGCAGGGCGATCACCCACTCGCCGTCGCCGGCGGCGTCGATCCAGCCGACCGCGCCGGCGTAGCGCTCGCGATCGAAGGGCTCCAGCTCGGCGATGGCCGCCACGGCGACCCTGGTGGGGGTGCCCGCCACGGCGGCGGTCGGGTGCAGCGCCTCGACGAGCTCGAGCGACGAGGCCTCCCTGCTCGGCACCGCCGTGAGGTCCGTGGCGAGATGCCACACGTTCGGCAGCTCGAGCGCGAAGGGCTGCTCGCTGCACTCGAGGTCGCGCACGTGCGGGCCCAGCGCCGTCACGACGCTCTGCACCGCGAAGGCGTGCTCGTGCTGCTCCTTCGGGTTCGCGAGCAGCTCGTCGCGCGCGCGGGCGTCCGCGGCGGGGTCCGCCTTCCGGCCGCGGGTGCCGGCGAGCACCCGCGCCGAGACGACGCCCTCGGTTCGGCGCACCAGGGTCTCCGGGCTCGCGCCGATCATGCCGTCGACGGCGAAGGTCCAGCAGTCCTCGTAGCGCGAGGCGAGCCGGCCCACGGGCACCCGGAGGTCGTCCGAGGCGCCGATCCGCCCTGCGACGCTGCGGGCGAGCACGATCTTCTCCACCCCGCCGCGTTCGATGCGGGCGGTGGCCTCGGCGACTCCTGTGAGGTACTCGGGATCGGGCGAGTCGATGGGCAGCCCGACCCCGGTCCATGAGCCGCCGGCTGGACCCGCTTCGATCGGATCCGCGCCGGCCCGATCCGCGCCGGCCCGATCCGCGTTCGAGGGAAGCGCAGGTTCGCCGTGCAGCGGTTCGGTCGAGACCTCGGTCAGCCAGGCTCTGCCGCCGTTTCGCGCGACGATCAGCCGGGGCACGACGAGCGCGCTCGCCGCCTCGCTGCCGTCGGCGAAGGCGAAGACCCCGAAGGCCAGCGGGCCCGTGCCTGGCAGTCCCACGGGGTCGTCGATGCTCGCCCGCGCCGCGATGCCCCGCCAGGCCGCCGCCGCCTCGGCGAAGCGCTCGGGGCCGCCGAAGCCCAGCCGCAGCACCTCGCCGATGCCGACGCAGCCGCGGTCGCCCCGCATCCACACGAGGGGGTTCCGCGGGTCGGCCAGAGCGAGCAGCTCGTCCGTGCCCGGCACCTCGGCGAGGGGTCGGCTGACGGCGAAGAGCCGGGGCGCCGATCCACTGTCCACCATGCCAATCTACTCCGCTCCCCAGGCCGCTCCGCATCGGCACCGGACCCGCGGCCGGCTCCCGGCCGGCCCTCGAACGCGAGCGACCCGTGATGTGTCCCGGGAATGAGTACCTGCTGCGGTGCACCCCGGGATCGTGCTCGCTTCGTTGTCGTCGGTCAACGATGTCTACTGCATCGCCTCCCTCCTCCGCCTTGCGATCACGGCCCCGGGGCACATCCTCGCCAGGCACCCATTCCCGGGACACACCACTAGCATGGTGGGGTGACCCGCCCCGACACCGCCACGAAGCTGGCTGCCGAAGTCTCGACGATGTTCGACGAGGTGTCGCCGCGGTACGACCTGCTCAACGACGTGCTCTCGGCCGGTCAGACGCGGCTGTGGCGGCTGCAGACCACGCGGGCGCTGCAGCCCCGGAAGGGCATGCGCGTGCTCGACCTCGCCGCCGGCACCGGCACCTCGAGCGCGGCGATCGCGAGGCACGGGGCCGAGGTCGTCGCCGCCGACTTCTCCGAGGGCATGCTCGCGGTCGGGCGCGAGCGCCACGCGGGCGATCCGCTCATCGAGTTCGTGCAGGCCGATGCGATGGATCTGCCCTTCGACGACGACAGCTTCGACGCGGCGACCATCTCGTACGGGCTGCGCAACGTGGCCGACCCGCGGCAGGCCCTCGCCGAGATGCGCCGGGTGGTGAAGCCGGGCGGCCGCATCGTGATCGCGGAGTTCTCGCGCCCGCCGGCGGCGGCGATCCGCGTGCCCTTCTTCCTCTACTCGCGGCATGTGATGCCGCTCGTGGCCGGCATCGTCAACGGGAAGGCGCGCGCCGCGTACCGCTACCTCAACGAGTCGATCGAGGCCTGGCCCGCGCAGGACGAGCTCGCCCGCTGGATGCGCGAGGCCGGTCTCGAGCGCGTCGCGTACCGCAACCTGACGTTCGGCATCGTGGCCCTGCACCGCGGCTTCGCGCCGCGCGACGCGACGGGCACGGCATCCGGGAAGGGAGGCGGATCGTGAACCGTCCGCTCACCGAGGACACCGCGACCCAGGCACTGCCGCTGCGGCTCTTCCGCGGCGCGCAGGATCGGCGTCACGCGAAGCGCCTGCAGCAGGAGATGGAGCTCGTCGAGCAGGGACTGCTCGAGCATCTGCGCTTCGCCTCGGACGTGGCCGACGCGCCCGCGCGCTACCTCGCGGAAGCGGGGGGCAAGCGGATCCGGCCCCTGCTCACCCTGCTCGCGAGCGAGCTGGGCGACGGCCCCAACGAGATGGTTCGCCGCGCCGCGCAGGCGATCGAGATCACGCACCTCGCCTCGCTCTACCACGACGACGTGATGGACGACGCGAAGCTGCGCCGCGGGGTGCCGGCCGCGCAGACGGTGTGGTCGAACTCGGTGGCGATCCTCGCCGGCGACCTGCTCTTCGCCCGCGCCTCGAGCCTCGTCTCGGGCATGGGCGAGGAGGCGATCGCGCTGCAGGCGCGCACCTTCGAGCGCCTCTGCCTCGGCCAGCTGCACGAGACGGTCGGGCCGCGCCCGGACGACGACCCGATGGAGCACTACCTGCAGGTGCTCGCCGACAAGACCGGCGCCCTGATCGCGACGGCGGCGCGCATGGGCGTGCTCTTCGCGAACGGCCGACCCGAGTACGCCAATGCGGTGATGGAGTACGGCGAGCGCGTGGGCGTCGCCTTCCAGCTCGTCGACGACGTCATCGACCTGTCGCCGAAGGCCGAGCAGACGGGCAAGCGCGCGGGCACCGATCTGCGCGCGGGGGTGGCGACCATGCCGCTGCTGCTGCTGCGCCGGGAGGCCGGCAACGACCCGGCGGCCGCGGATCTGCTCGCCCGCATAGAGACCGGTGTCGCGCGCATCGAGGCCGGGGAGGATCCGGCGCTGCTCGATCCGGAGGTCGAGGCGCTACGGGCGCACCGGGTGACCCGGGACACCGAGGAGGAGGCCCGTCGCTGGGCGGCCGGGGCGGTCTCGGCGCTCGAGGTGCTGCCCCGCTCCGAGGTGAAGCGAGGTCTCGAGCGGCTGGCCGAGTCGATCGTGAGTCGAGAGGGATAGAGGAACAGACGGAATGAGCAAGATGCGGTTGGCGATCGTCGGCGCGGGCCCCGCGGGCATCTACGCGGCGGATCTGCTCGTGAAGGCGGAGCGCGACTTCGATGTCGAGATCGACCTCTTCGAGCAGCTGCCGGCGCCCTACGGGCTCGTGCGCTACGGGGTCTCGCCCGATCACCCGCGCATCAAGGGCATCATCACGGCGCTGCGCGAGGTGCTCGATTCGGGCGTCATCCGCTACTTCGGCAACGTGCGCTACGGCGAGGACATGGCCCTCGAAGACCTGCAGCGGCACTACCACGCGGTGATCTTCGCGACCGGCGCGATCCGCGACGCCTCGCTCGAGATCCCGGGCATCGACGCGGAGGGATCCTACGGCGCGGCCGACTTCGTGAGCTGGTTCGACGGCCACCCCGACGTGCCCCGCACGTGGCCGCTCGAGGCGAGGAGCGTCGCGGTGATCGGCAACGGCAACGTCGCCCTCGACATCTCGCGCATGCTCATCAAGCACGCCGACGACCTGCTGCCGACCGAGATCCCCGCGAACGTGTACGAGGGGCTGAAGGCCAACCCGATCGAGGAGCTGCACCTCTTCGGCCGCCGCGGGCCCGCCTACGTGAAGTTCACGCCGCTCGAGCTGCGCGAGCTGGGGGAGGTGCGCGACGTCGACATGGTGGTCGACGAGCGCGACTTCGACCGCGACGACCCCTACGCCGACGAGACCCTCGCGAAGAACAAGCAGGTCGTCGTCATGACCCGCATCATGAACGCATGGCGCGAGGAGCAGCGTCGCCGCGAGAGCGGCGAGGCGGAGCCGTCGTCGCGCCGCCTGCACCTGCACTTCTGGTCGAAGCCGGTCGAGGTCGTCGCCGACGACTCGGGCCGCGTCTCGGGCATCCGCGTCGAGCGCACCGCGCCCGACGGCCGCGGCGGTGTGATCGACACGGGCGAGTTCGAGACGATCCCCGTGCAGTCGCTCTACCGCGCAGTCGGCTACTTCGGCTCGCCGCTCGAGGAGATCCCCTTCGACGACGAGCGGGGCGTGATCCCGAACGAGCAGGGCCGCGTGCTCGACGCGCACGGCGACCGCGTGCCCGGCGTGTACGCGACGGGTTGGATCAAGCGCGGCCCGGTCGGCCTCATCGGCCACACGAAGAGCGATGCGATGGAGACGCTCGAGTGCCTCCTCGAGGACCGCGAGTCGTGGTGGAGCCCCGCCGATCCGGACCCGGCAGCGGTGCCGGCACTGCTCGAGGAGCGGCGCGTGCCTTACACGACGATCGAGGGCTGGCATCGGCTCGACGAGCACGAGCTCTCGCTCGGCGAGGCCGAGGGGCGCACCCGGGTGAAGGTCGTGCCCCGAGAGGACATGACGCGCATCTCCCGAGACGAGTGAGGCTCTGGCCCGCCGGCCGCTCTCTGTGAATCGCCTCCCCCGGACGGCGGCATCCACCGCCCTCACGGCTGAGGCATCGTCGGCTCATAGCGTGGACGCATATCCATGGAGGCATGGAACACGCAGACCCTCGCCCCGAGCAGCCGCCCGCCCCCTCCGGCATCGCCGACCACGCCTCGCACGCGCCACCGGCCGCTCCGAGCCCCGACCCCGTCGACCCGCCCCGACGCCGGCGCCCGGTGAGGAACGCGCTCATCGCCGCGGGTGTCGCCGTCGCGCTCGTGCTGGGCGGCGGCGCGGCCTGGGCGGCCGATCGCTTCCTCGTACCGAAGGTGCAGATCGCCGATGTCGCGAGCTACGAGGCGGCGAACTCGACCGCCTCGAGCTCCGCCGACGGCACGGCCGCCGAAGGAGGCGAGACCGGGGCCGAGGGATCCGGCACGATCTCGGGCAGCAGTTACACCGACGGCGAGACCTCGGTCGAGATCAGCACCGTGACGACCGGGAGCGGAGCCGATACCGTCACCTACTACGTCGCCGAGGTGACGCTCGGCGATGCGACCGAGCTGCGCTCCGCCTTCGCCAACAACCAGTTCGGCCAGAACATCATCGCGACCACGAGCGAGACCGCGGAGGCCAACGGCGCGGTCTTCGCGATCAACGGCGACTACTACGGGTTCCGGGACACGGGGATCGTGATCCGCAACGGGGTGGTCTACCGCGATGAGCCGGCCCGCACCGGTCTCGCGCTCTACGCGGACGGCACGGCGCGGATCTACGACGAGACCGAGACGAGCGCCGAGGAGCTCGTCGCCGCAGGGGTCTGGAACACCCTGAGCTTCGGGCCCGCGCTCGTCGAGAACGGCGAGGCGGTCGCGGGCATCGACGAGGTCGAGGTCGACACCAACTTCGGCAACCACTCGATCCAGGGTGAGCAGCCGCGCACGGCGATCGGGGTGATCGACGAGAACCATCTCGTGTTCGTGGTGGTCGACGGTCGCGAGACCGGCTACAGCCGGGGCGCGACGCTCACGGAGCTCGCCGAGATCATGCCGAGCCTGGGCGCCGAGACCGCCTACAACCTGGACGGCGGCGGGTCCTCGACCATGTTCTTCGACGGCGAGGTCGTGAACCAGCCGTCGAACGGCGGGGAGCGGGGCACGAGCGACATCCTCTATGTGGCGGGCTGAGCCGTGATCGTGCTGATCCCCGCCTACGAGCCGGGCGGGCGGCTGCCGGAGCTCGTGACGGCACTGATCGCCGCGGATCCGCGCATGCGGGTGCTGGTCGTGGACGACGGATCCGGCCCGGCTTTCGCGGGGGCGTTCGCCGCGGCCGAGGCCGCGGGGGCCGAGGTGCTGCGGCACGACCGCAACCGGGGCAAGGGCGTCGCGCTGAAGACCGGCTTCGCCCATGCGATGCTGGAGCACCCGGGCGAGGACGTGGTGACGGCCGATGCCGACGGCCAGCACGCGGTCGGCGACGTGCTCGGGATCGCCGAGCAGCTGCGGGCCTCGCGGGGTGCGGCCGGCGACTCGGCGGCGCCCGGGGCCGGCGAGGTCGTGCCGCCGATGATCCTCGGCTGCCGCGCCTTCGACGGCGAGGTGCCGGCGCGCAGCCGCATCGGGAACGCGGTCGCCCGTGCGCTGTTCCGGCTCGCAGCCGGGTGGCCCCTCTCGGACACGCAGACGGGACTGCGCGGGATCCCCGCCGCGATACTGCCGTGGCTGCTCGAGGTGCCGGGCGAGCGCTTCGAGTACGAGCAGCGCGTGCTGCTGGGGCTGCGCCGGGCGGGGTTCGCGGCCCGTGAGTGCCGGATCGAGACCGTATACCTCGAGGGGAATGCATCGAGCCACTTCCGGCCCGTGATCGATTCGCTGCGGGTCATGCTCCCGGTGGCGGTCTTCGCCGCCTCCTCGCTGCTCGCCTTCGCGATCGACGCCGTCGCCCTGTTCGTGCTGCAGGCGGTCACCGGCCTGCTCGTGCCCTCGATCATCGCGGCGCGGCTGCTGAGCGCCGGCGTGAACTTCTGGGTGAACCGCCGCGTCGTCTTCATGCGCCGGGGTCGTGAGCGACTCGGTCGGCAGATCGCGCAGTACGCAGCGCTCGCGTCGCTGCTGCTCGCCTCGAACATCGTCTGGATGTCCTACCTCACCGAGGATCTGGGGGTGCCGCTCTGGGCCGCGAAGGGCGTGACCGAGCTCGTGCTCTTCCTCACGAGCTACCGGGTGCAGCGGGGCGTCGTGTTCGCGGCAGGCAGGGCGGGGTCGGACGCGGATCGGGACGAGCCGGCCGCGGCGATGCCTCCGGGTGGGGTGTCGGACACCGTGCCGGCTAGACGCCCAGCAGCTCGGCGAGCGCCGTGAGCGTCTCGGTGGTGCCGCCCTCGATGCGCACCTCCACGGAGGCCCGGCGATCCACCGCCGTCGGCCCGCGGTTGATCACCGCGAGCGGGACGCCGCGCTGCTCGGCGCGGTGCACGAGGCGGATGCCCGTGTTGACCGCGAGCGAGGAGCCCGCGATGAGGAGGCCCTCCGCGCCGGCGACGATGCGCTCCGCGTGCGCGAAGACGTCGGTGGGCACGTGCTCGCCGAAGTAGACGACGTCCGGGCGCAGCAGACCGCGCAGGCGGGGCAGATCGGCACGCGCACGTCCGCGGTCTCGGCGACGGCGGCGTCGCCGTCGGGGGCGATCTCGGCGTCGGCGTTGCGCTCGGCGAAGCCCGGGTTGGCCGCGTCGAACCAGGCGAGCACCTCGGCGCGAGTGAAGCGGTGCCCCTCGGGCACGCAGCGGATCACACCGCCGTTGCCGTGCAGCTCGGCGAGCTCCGCGGTGCCGGCGCGCGCGTGCAGGCCGTCGACGTTCTGCGTGACGACCCCGCTCAGCCGCCCCGCGCCCTCCAGGCGCGCGACCGCGAAATGCCCGGGGTTCGGCTCGATGCCGCCCGTGCGCAGCGCCCCGACCCGGGCGCCGGCCCAGAACCGGCGCCTGTATGCCTCATCGTGCATGAACTGATCGATGCGCATCGGGTTGCGCGGCGGGCTCCCCTCGCCCCGGTAGTCGGGGATGCCGGAGTCGGTGCTGATCCCCGCCCCGGTGAGGATCGCGACGGGGCCCGCGGCGAAGAGCCCGGCCAGTTCCTCGAGTTCCTCACGGCTGCCGCGATCCGCCATCTCCATGGCAGCAAGCCTACGCGGCCGGTGCGCCGCGAGCGCGGCGGCGGCAAGAGCATCGCCCCCTCCGGCCCCGAGAGAAGGCGGGCCGAAGGGGGCGATGGGTCGGGGGATCAGCCGGCCGGCTGGATGTGCCGCAGCGTCGGGAACATCATGCCCGTCACCGGGGTGACCTCGATGTCGCTCGTGGAGACGAAGGTGTTCTTCGACTGGTACCAGACCACGTGCCAGGCCTGCTCGGTGAGCATCCCGTTCAGCTTCTTGATCTCGGCGACCTGCTCGTCGCCGCGCGGAGCCGCGAGCGAGGCGTCGATCTGGGCCTGGAGATCCGGGAACTCCGAGATGTCGGGCTCGGGCATGTACCACTGGGGCACCGTGAGCTGCCGCGCGATCGTCGCGACCGGCTCGGCATCGACCGCGAGCGACACGATGTACATCGGGTAGCTCGGCGCGTTCGCCTGGTAGTCGGGCATCTGGAACTCGTCCCAGGTGACCCGGATGCCGAGCTCCTGGAAGACCTGGTCCACGGTCGGCTGCCAGGTCAGGAAGGGCCCTGCGACCGGCATCGTGATGTCGAAGCCGTCGGCGTAGCCGGCCTCGGCCATGAGCTCCTTGGCGCGCTCGATGTTGTGCGCGTAGCGGCCGTCGAGGGCGGGATCGTGCCCGGGGAAGCCGGCGGCGAAGAACTGGTTCGTGTAGACGCCGGAGCCGCTCGCGATGTTCTCGAGGATCGCCTCGCCGTCGAAGGCGTAGTTCAGCGCCTGTCGCACTCGCACGTCGCCGAGCGGAGCGAGCTGATCGCCGGTGTGGTCGTTGATCCTGAGGCCCACCCACGCGGCGACCTTGTCGACGACGTTCCAGCCGTGCTGCGCCGCCATCTCGATCGTGGTGGCGTCGGCGAAGGTGACGTTCGTCTGGCCGGCCTCCATGGCGTTGTTGCGGGCGGAGGGGTCGAGGATCGGGTAGACGATGACCTTCGGGAAGGGGAAGTCGGCGTCCGCCCAGTGCCCCTCGACCTTGTCGAAGTGGTACTCGGCGCCCGGCACGGTGGCATCGGAGAGCGTGTAGGGGCCCGAGCCGACCGGTGCGTCGGCGAGGGTGCCCGCGGCGATCGCCTCGGGGGCCGCCATGTAGCTGCGGCCGAGGCCCATGAAGTAGAGCAGGCGGTCGTCGCGCTCGTTCAGGTGGATGGCGACCGTGTCGTCGTCGACGGCTTCGAAGCGGTCGACGCTGAGGTACGCCTCGCGGGAGATCGCGCCGTCCTTCAGATACTCCAGATTCGCGACGACGGCGGCCGCGTCGAGCTTCTCGCCGTTCGAGAAGACGGCATCGTCTCGTAGCTCGAGGGTGACGGTCAGCGAATCGTCCGAGAGCTCCCAGTCGGTCGCGAGCGCCGGCTGCGGCGCGCCCTCTCCGTCGAGGGCGATGAGCGGGTCGTAGACCGCCGAGAGGTACGGACCGTTGAAGCCGATGTCGGCGACAGCGGTGTCCCAGGAGGTGAGATCGAGGAAGTTGCCGATCTTGAGCTCCTGGGTGACGGGCGCGCCGCCGTCCTCCGAGGGGGCCGACGTATCGGACCCCCCGGAGCAGGCGGTCAGCGCGAGGGCGGCCGCGGCCACCCCGGCGATCGCGGCGATGGTTCGTTTCATGGTGTTCCTTTCGGTACGGGAGGGGAGAGGGAGGGAGGTGGTGTCAATCGGCGATGAGGGCGACCGCGTCGTCGATGGCGTGGAGTACGGTGCGGTCGTACTGCGAGGGTGCTCCGGGGATGTAGCGGACGTTCAGCAGTTCGCCGCCGGTGAAGCGGTAGCTGCGGTGTTGTTCGTATAGGTTCCAGTCGATGGGTCCGCCGTAGTCGTAGCCGATGCTGATGCCGGTGAAGGGGGCCATGCCCAGGAGCATGGGCACGGAGGGGATCTCGGCATCGAGGGTGTCGTCGATGTCGAGGCGGATCCGCCACCTGAGTTCGGGGAGTTCGTCGACGTGGAGGGTGAGCCGGTGGGGGCCGGGGGTGAGGGCGGTGCCGGTGGCGCGGTGCATGTCGCCGTAGGCGTTGTAGGAGAGGAGGGGTGCGCCGTGGTCGATGGCGAGGAGGTAGCCGCCGCCCTGATCGCCGTGAGCTACGAGCACGCCTGCTGCGTCGGTGCCGAGGACGGTGTCGATCTCGACGGTGAAGGATCGGAGTACGGTGAGTTTCGCGGAGCGGAAGCGTTCGAGCGGAGGACGGAACGGGGCGAGGTCGACGGGCCGGGAGAGCGGCTCCTCGGTCGTGGGGCGCACGGAGAAGAGCGAGCCGTCGTCGGCGATGGGGAACACGGTGTTGCGCCAGGCCTCCGCGCGCCAGGTCTCGGCGAGCTCGCGCACGCGCTCGGGATCCGCCGAGGCGAGGTCGCGGGTCTCGGTGGGATCCTCGGAGAGCCGGTAGAGCTCCCAGGGGCCGCCCGTGACGCCTTCCGCGGCGCTCGGCGGGAGCGGCGCGAGGGCCTTCCACTCGCCGTCGACGAGGGCTCGGGATCCGCCGCACTCGAAGTACTGGCGCGAGCGCCCGGGAGCGGAGGGATCGCGCAGGGCGGCGGCCAGGCTCTCGCCGTCGAAGGCCTCCGTGGGCCGGCCTCCGCGCTCGCGGAGGGGCGGCACGCCGGTGAGGTCGAGGATCGTGGGCGCGAGGTCGGAGACGAAGGCCGTCTGCTCGCGCGTGAGAGGACCGGCCGGGGTGCCGAGGCCCGCGGGCCAGGAGACGACGAGCGGCGCGTGCACGCCGCCCTCGTAGACCGAGCCCTTGAAGGAGCGGAAGGGGGTGTTCGAGACCCGCGCCCAACCCGCCGGGTAGTGGCCGTGCACCCGGGGCCCGCCGATGAGCTCGAGGGGTCGCGGTACATCGGCCACCCAGTCCTCGGGCAGGGGCAGCCCTGCGACGAACTGCGCGAAGTAGCTGCGCGTCCCGGTCGGGCCGCCCTCGGCGGTGCCGCCGTTGTCGCTCGCGATCACGACGATCGTGTTGTCGAGTTCGCCGAGCTTCTCGAGTCGCTCGAGCACGCGGCCGAGGCTCTGATCGACCTCGTCGACGCACGCGGCGTAGACCTCCATGTGGCGGGCGAAGAGCTGCTGCTGCTCGGGGGAGAGGGAGTCCCAGGACGGGATCCGCCCACCGCGCGCGCCGTCCTCCTCGGGCAGCCGCGCCTCCGGCGGCACGATGCCGAGTTCGCGTTGTCTGGTGAAGCGGGCTTCGCGGAGGGCGTCCCAGCCGGCTTGGTAGCGGCCCCGGTATTTCTCGATGTCGGCCTGTTTGGCTTGGACGGGTCCGTGGACGGCGGTGTGGGCGAAGTAGAGGAAGAAGGGTTTCTCGGTGTCGTTCGCGCGGAGGTCGTCGATCATGCCGATGGCCTGGTCGGTGAGGTCGTCGGTGAGGAAGTACCCGTCGGGGAACTCGGGGGTGTCGATGACGGAGTTGTCGCGGATGAGGCGGTGGGGGTGGTGGAGGGAGGTGAAGCCGTCCATGGGTCCGTAGTAGCGGTCGAAGCCGCGTTGTGTGGGCCAGGAGGATTTGTCGGCGGCGTCGTGGAGGCGTGATTCGCCGGTGAGGTGCCATTTGCCGACCATGAAGGTGGCGTAGCCGCCGGCACGCAGAGACTCCGCGAGCGTGGGCGTGTCCTGCGGCAGCTCGCACGTGAAGCCCGGATAGCCGGGATCCGTGTGCGCCACGAAGCCGAAACCGGCGCGATGAGGATTCAGGCCGGTCAGCAGAGCGGCCCGCGCGGGGGAGCACAGCGGTGCGGTGCGGTAGTTCGTGAAGACCCAGCCGTCGCCGGCGAGTCGGTCGATGTGCGGGGTGTCGATCTCGCCGCCGAAGGGGCCGAGGTCGCTGAAGCCGAGGTCGTCGACGAGCACGACGACCACGTTCGGGGCGCCCGCAGCGGCGCAGGCGCGCGGCGGGTACCAGGGCTCGGAATCGGAGACGAACTCCCGAGCCTTGCCCTGGAACCTGGAGTAGGCGGGGCTTTCGTCTGCTGTCATATCGGTCGCTGCCTGCTCTCTGCGATTCGGGGGCTTCGGTTCTTTGGCGGGGGGCAAGCGCCGTGGCGACGAGATGTCCTCGGGCAGCAGGCCGCCACGGCGTTCGCGCCTCGGGGCTATTCGATGATGAGCCCGTCGAGATCGACCTTCGCCGGCAGGAAGCCGAGTTTCACGAGCTTCTCGTTCACCCGCTCGATGTCATCGATGTCCATCTCGGTCGGCCAGTACGGAGGATTCACCTGGTCGGCGGTGAGCGTCGAGTTGGCCGCCGCGAGGCCCGCCTCGATGGCGAGCTCGGGGTTCTCGTTGGCGTAGGCGTTCGCCTTGACGATGGCTCGCTGGAAGGCCGCGATCACCTCCGGCTTCTGGTCCGCGGTGGTGGTGCCGGTGGTCCACACGCCCACCGCGCCCTCCCGGAAGAACTCGATCGAGGGCGAGAGGAGGAGGTGGGCGCCCTCCTCCGCGGCCTGGAAGGTGAAGGGGCTCGCGAGCCCGGCGGCGTCGATCGTTCCGTTCCCGAGTGAAGTGATCGCCGAAGCATAGTCGAGGGCCACCCAGTTCACGCTGTTGGGATCGACTCCGGCGTCCACCAGCGCGGCGGTGATGACCACCTCGAGATGGGCCTTGCGGGCGGGGACCGCGATGGTCCTGCCCTCCAGCTGGGAGAGCTCGGTGATCCCGCTCGCGGCACCGGCATAGAACCCGGTGTCGTCGACCTGCGCGAGATCGGGCGAGTCGATCGCGCCGCTCTCGTAGCCGTCGGCCGGAGCGACGACGCGCACCGGCACGCTCTGCGACAGCGCGTTCAGCAGCGGGATGCTCGGGGAGTAGGCGAAGTCGACCTGTCCGCTCTGCGCCGCCGCGATGCCCGCGGGCGGGTTCGCCACGGCGGTGGTCTCGACCTTCAGGCCCTCCTCCTCGAAGATGCCCTGCTCGATGCCGAGGAAGAGGGCGCCCATCACGATGTTCGGAGTCGTCGCGACCTTGATGGTGGTGAGCTCCTGAGGGGCCTCACTCGTCGTCGCCTCGTTCGACTCGGGCGCGGAGGCGCCTGAAGAGCAGCCGGTTGCCGCGAGAGCTGCCGCCAGTGCGAGGGCGGTGCCGGCGGCGAGACGTGCGCGTTTCATCATTCAGACTCCTTCGTCCGGGAGGTATCGAGATCTCAGGTACGGATCCCGAGGTTTTTAACGGCCAATTGGCTATTTAAACGCTAGCCCCTGCGCAGTGGACGAAGATAACGAGCGGGTAACAATAACGGCCAATTGGCTATTAAAAAGTTCGATCGCGGTCGATGCGTCCGCGACGTTCGGTGATCGAGGTCTCCCTATGATGTTGGGGACAGGAAGGCGACGACTATGCCGAAGATCGTGGATCACGAGGAGCGGCGCAACCACATCGCCAAGGCCGTGACCCAGATCATCATCCGGAACGGCTTCGACCGCGTGACGATGCGCGAGATCGCCGCCGAGGCCGGCTGCGTGCACGGCACCCTCACGCGCTACTTCCCCGACAAGCGGAGTCTGCTCGTCGCGGCGTTCCTGCAGGTCTTCAACGAGTCCCACGCGCGCACGCTCGACTGCACCGAGGGAGTGCGCGGACTCGAGGCACTCCGACGCATGTCCCAGGCGCTGCTGCCCTTCGACGATGTCGGGTCCGAGAACTCGCGCGTCGTGCTCTCCTTCTGGGATCGGGCTGCGCAGGATCCCGAACTCTACGACATCCACCACGACAACATCGAACGGCGCCGTGCACTCATCCGCACCCTGCTGCTGCAGGCCCGGGAGGACGGCGAGGTCGACCCGGACTTCGACATCGAGCAGGGCGTCGACTGGGTCTCGGTGCACAACGCGGGGTGGCAGATGATGGCGGTGCTCCTGCCCGAGAGCACCAACGACGAGAAGCTGCGGGCCAGCATCGACAAGATGATCGCCGAACTGCGCTGCGCCGACTGAGGCCGAGGCACGGCCCGTGTGAGCCGAGCGCGCTCAGCGCCCCTCAGGCCCGACGATCGGCGTGCGCAGCACGCCGAGCCGCTCGACCTCGACCTCGACCACGTCGCCGTCCTGCAGCAGCCACTGCGGGTCGCGGGCGTAGCCGACGCCGGCCGGGGTACCCGTGCAGAGGATGTCGCCCGGCTGCAGCGTGAGGGTCTGCGAGATGTGCGCGAGGGTCGCGGCGACCTCGTAGATCTGCAGGTCGGTCGTCGACTGCTGCACGACCTCGCCGTTGACGCGGGTCTGCAGCCGCAGCCCGTCGCGCAGGTCGCCGACCTCGTCGGCGGTGACGAGCGGCCCGATGGGGCCCGAGCGGTCGCCGTTTTTGCCGAGGATCCACTGCGAGGTGAGCTTCTGCGCGATGCGCGAGGTGAGGTCGTTGAAGGTCGAGTAGCCGAGGATCGCGGCGCGCGCCTCGTCCTCGGTCGCCGTTCGCAGCGGGGCGCCGACCCAGGCGGCGATCTCGCCCTCCCAGTCGAGGCCGCCCTCGTTCGCGTTGGTCGGGGCGCTGACGCCGCCGGCGGTGAGGGAACGGGTCCAGCGCGCGAACAGCGTCGGGTGGGGCGGGCGCTCGACGTTCGCGAAGGAGCCCTCGGCGATGTGGTCGGCGTAGTTGAGGCCGACGCAGACGACCCGCGCCTCGGGCAGCACCGGGGGCACGACCTCGAGGCCGCCGCCGTCGGAATCGCCGCCGACCTCGACCTCGCGACCGTCGGGGTTCGCCATCGCGCCGGCGGGATCGGCCCAGAACCGCCGCAGGGGGGCGACGAGCGTCGCCGTGCCCACGGTCGGGGTGTCGAGCTGCTCGGTGCGGGCGACCCAGACGTCGGGCTCGCGCCAGTTCTCCTCGGTGGGCGGGATGACGACGCCGATCAGACGCATGGGGCTTCCTCTCCTAGTGGCGGTCAGGCGCCGGGTGTCGAAGGTGGTGCGAACCGAGGCGGCGCAAAAGGTATTTAACATACATACCTTATGCGTCTATAGTAGCGGGTATGACCGCGCAGTCCAGCCTCGCCACGCTCTCGGTGATCCCTCCCCGATCGCGCGCCGAGCAGCTCGCCGACACGCTCGTCGAGCACATCCGCGCCCGGGGGCTCGGCCCGGGCGACCGGCTCGGCACGCTCGACGAGATCAGAGCCGAGGTCGGCTTCGCCCGCACGACGGTGAGCGAGGCCGTGCGGCTGCTGCGCGAGCGCGGAGCGCTCGAGATCCGTCCCGGACGCGGCGGCGGCCTCTTCATCGCGGCCGAGACCCCTGTCGTGCGCCTGCGCCGCACCCTGCTCGGCGCGGCCGGCTCCGACCGCGCGGTCCGGGACGCCATCGAGCTGCGCGAGTCGCTCGAAGAGCCCATCGCCCTGGCGGCGGCCGCGGCCTGCACGTCCGCCGACGGCGAGCGGCTGGCCGCCGCCGCCGACGAGCTGGCGCGAGCCGGTGACGACTTCGACCTGTTCATCGACCGCAACTGGCGGCTGCACGAGCTCATCGCCGAGCTCTGCCCGAACACGATGATGAGCGCCGTCTACGCGAGCTGCCTCGGCTATCTCGTGCGCAGCGATCACAGCTACGACGACGAGACGGGCGTCGGCGAGACCGTCGCCGACTACATCGCGCGTCGCTCCGCGGCGCACGTCGAACTGGTCGAGGCGATCCGCTCCGCGGATCCCGAGCGCATCCGCACCGCGGTGCGCATCCACAACGACGGCGCCGCGGGATCCGCCGACGAGGTCGGGGAGACGCCCGCGACGCCTGGAACCGAGCGAGCACCAGAGGAGGACCCGCGATGAGCGGATACCGCGACTACCTGTACCCGGCAGACCACCCGCGCATCACCGACGTCAAGGGGCTCGACGCCTACGAGTACGTGCCGTTCGCCGAGCAGCACCACTTCACGGGCGGCCTGATCGAGGGGTGGAGGAAGCTCTACGACGAGCCCTACGTCGGCGTGACCGCCGACGGCGCGATCATCCCGGGCCTCTTCCCGCTGCGCCGCCCCGACGTCGCCGACGCGGCGCCGGTCGATGCGATGGTGGCCGCGGCCGAGCGCCTCTTCGAGACCCTCGACGTGGAGCAGCGCGAGCGCATCTCCTACCCGATCGACTCGCTCGAGTGGCGCCACTGGGCGAACCCCGAGTTCCTGCAGTTCGACACCGGACTGCGGCTCGAGTTCCAGCCCGAGCCGGTGCGCGAGGCCTTCCTCGGCCTCGTCGAGGCGAGCCTCAGCGAGCGCGGCGCAACCGACGTGCGCACGATGATGCGGATCAACGGCTTCCTCGGCGACGTCGTGGGCCTCCCCGGCATCCTGAACGAGTACTCCTACAACGTCGCGGTCTTCGGCGAGCCGAGCCTCACGGCGCCCTGGGGCTGGCAGCTCTTCGGCCACCACTGCGCGGTGAACTGCCTCGTCGTGGACGGGCAGATGGTCGTCTCGCCCGTCTTCCTCGGCGCCGAGCCCAACGAGATCGACGAGGGTCCGTACGCGGGCACCGTCGCCTTCACCGAGCGGATCGAGCTCGGCCGGCGCATCATGGCCGAGCTCAGCGACGAGCAGCGGCGCGTCGCCGTGACGAGCAAGAGCCTCACCGAGGGGCTGCCCGAGGGACGCATCCACCCGGGCGACGAGCGCCACCTCGGCGGCGCCTTCCAGGACAATCGCGTGATCCCCATCGAGGGCGTCCGTATCGCCGAGGCGAGCGAGGCCGCGCAGGAGGCGGTCTGGGCGCTGGTGGCCGACTTCGTGTCGATCCTGCCCGAGGGGCCGGCGCGCCTGCGGATGCGCGAGATCCGCGAGCACCTGGCCGACACCTGGTTCTCCTGGATGGGCGGCACGGGCCCCGACGACCCCTACTACTGCCGGGTGCAGAACCCCGTCGTCATCGTCGAGCTCGACCACCACTGCGGCGTGTTCCTCTCGAACGAGACCCCGCAGCCCTTCCACATCCACACCGTCATGCGCACCCCGAACGGCAACGACTACGGGCACGCGCTGGTGCGGCAGGCGCTCGGCGGCTGAGGCACGGCGCGGATCCGTCGACTCGGCGTCGGGACCCGGATCCGTGCCCATCCGGGTGCGTCGGGCGTCGGCGTGCAGGATAACGCTCCAAGTGGTGAACAATGGAGGGGTGGTGAATGAGCCGGACCGCAGCGAGCCCGGAGGATGGGGACGGACGGAATGATGTCAGCGCGACGGCGACCCGGGTTCGTCCCGCTGCTCCTGCTCGGGGCGGCCACGGGCGCGCTCTCGGGGCTCTTCGGCATCGGCGGCGGCGTGATCCTCGTGCCGCTGCTGACGCTGCTGCTGAAGTTCCCGCAGCGGCTCGCGGCGGGCACCTCGGTGGCGGCGATCCTGCCGGCGGCCGTCGTCGGCGGCATCGGCTACGGACTGCAGGGCAACGTCGACTGGATCGCGGCGATCTGCCTCGCGGTGGGCATCATCGGCGGCGCGCAGCTGGGCGCCTACCTGCTCTCCCGCGTCCCCACGGCATTCCTGCGCTGGATGTTCATGGCGTTCCTGCTCGGCGTGATCGTGAGCCTCTGGTTCGTGGTGCCGCAGCGGGACGACGTGATCGCCATGAACTGGCTCACCGGCGCGCTGCTGGTGCTCACGGGCTTCGTGACGGGCATCCTGTCCGGGCTGCTCGGCGTGGGCGGCGGGGTGGTCGTCGTGCCGATCCTGATGTTCTTCTTCGGCGCGAGCGATCTGATCGCGAAGGGCACCTCGCTCATCATGCTGATCCCCGGGTCGATCTCGGGCACGCTCGGCAATCTGCGCCGCAGCAACATCGACCTGCGCGCCGCGCTGATCCTCGGCATCGCGGCGGCCGTGCTGTCGCCGCTCGGCTCGATCCTCGCGGCCCAGATCGATCCGTTCTGGGGCAACGCCGCGTTCTCGCTGCTGCTGGTCTTCATCCTGGTGCAGATGCTCGTGAAGACGCTGCGCGACGGGAAGCGGCGCGAGGAGTAGCGGATCGGCGCCGGTGCGGATCGCGCGGTGGCGGATCGGCCCGGCGCGGATCAGGGTCGACGTCTGCCGCTGCGCTTGAGCGCGTGGATCACGAGCGAGGTGTCGACCTCGAGCGAGTAGGCCGTCCAGTCGTCGCGGAAGAGGAAGGCGGCCAGCGCCTCCTGGCTGCTGCAGGCGATCTCCGCGAGCAGCTGGTGCCGGCCGGTGGTGAAGGCGAGATAGCGGATCTCGGGAACATCGGCGAGGATGCGCGCGACGCGGTCGATGCCGCCCGGCACGGTGCGGATCCTGAGCACCGCGTCGATCGGGTAGCCGATGACCGCGGGCTCGACGATCGTGCGCGTGTAGAGGCGTCCGCTCGCCTGCATGTGCGCGAGGCGTCTGCGGGCGGAGGCCGGCGAGAGCGCGGTGGCGCGGGCGAGCTCCTCGATCGTGGCCCGTCCGTCCTCGGCGAGGACGCGCGCCATCTCCTGCTCCTCCCGGCTGAGCGGCGGCAGTTCGATGGCCCCGGTGAGCTCCTCGGGCTGGGAGGCGTCGCGCAGCGCGGCGACCTGATCGTCGTCGAGGATCGTGGGCAGCCACTGGTGCGTCGCCTTGTAGAGCTTGATGACGGTCGAGGTGTCGATGCTCGTGACACCGGGCAGGCCCGGCAGCTCGTCGAGCAGGATCGAGTAGTTGCGGTCCTGGTCGTTCACGATCTCGCAGATGCAGTCGATCTCGCCGGTGGTGAGGAAGGTGAACACGGTGCCGGGGCGGTCGGCAGCCGCCGCGGCCATCACCCGGTTCATGCCCGGCTGGCAGCGCAGCTTCACGATCATCTGCTCGAGCCTGCCGCCGGTCGGCAGCAGCGTGAAGCCGTGGATGCCGACCCTGCCGCTGCGGATGAGCTCGGCGCCGTGCGCGGCGACGGTGCGCTCGGGCGCGCCGATGACCGAGGCGATCTGCCTCCATCCGGCGCGTCCGTTGACCTGCAGCGCGGCGATGATGCGTCGGTCGAGTTCGTCGACGGGCGACTCCGAGCGGGGGAAGGTGAGGGACATGGCAGAATTATCAGCCGATTCCGTCATTTTGGCAAGGATGAGGTTCGTATTCGTTCGTTCGGACTTAGAGTTATCGCTGATTCGATCAACGGTGACGAATTCCTGCCTCACAGCACCGGAATGCAGTCGCACGGTCGGATCCGGTTGATCCCCGAACCGTTCCGCACGAAAGGTGTACTCAAATTATGAAGATCAGGAAATTCGGCCTCGCGGCCCTCGCCGCAGTCGCGGCCGTGACCCTTGCCGCCTGCAGCTCCCAGGCGCCCTCGGGCGACAGCGGCGGCGAGCAGCCCGCCGCCGACGAGGTCATCAAGCTCCGCGTCCAGTCGCAGGCCTCGATCGCGGCCGAGCCGCTGTTCATCGGCATGGAGGAGGGCTTCTTCGAGGAGGAGGGTCTCGAGATCGAGATCGTCGACATCCCCGACGCCGCCACCGCGTTCAGCGCCCTGCAGTCCAACCAGCTCGACCTGGCCTTCGCCCCCACGATCTCGGTGCTGCAGGCCTCGCGCCAGAACATGCCGCTCGTGATGGTGGCCCCCTCCGACGGGCTCAACCCCGATTCGGCGGGCCTGCCCGTCGACGAGGCCCGCAACTTCACCTCCTCGGGCGTCTACGTCAGCAAGGAGAGCGGCATCACCGACATCGCCGGCCTCGCCGGGGCCAGCATCGCCGTGCCCGAGCTGAAGAGCCAGCCCGACGGCACCATCACCTCGGTGCTGCACGAGGCCGGCATCGAGACCGATGACATCCAGTGGCAGAACCTCGGCTTCGTGCCGGCGGTCGCCGCGCTCAAGGACGGCACGCTCGACGCGGCCTTCCTCGTGAGCCCCTATACGATCGAGGCGGATCAGGCGGGCCTCAAGCGCGTCATGAACCCGAGCGTCGAGTTCTTCCCGCCCGGCTCGGCCACCACCGCCTGGGTCGGCACCCAGTCCTGGGTCGACGGCAACTCCGAGGCCGTGGCTCGCTTCCAGCGCGCCATCGCGAAGTCAGCGGCGTGGGCCAACGAGAACCTCACCGCGACGCAGGAGCACGTCATCGCGCGCGCGGACCTCACCATCACCCCCGCCGACATGCCGAAGTCGTACTGGCCGACGGAGTTCAAGATGGACGACCTGAAGACCGTCGATCAGAAGCTCGTCGACATCGGCTTCTTCGACGGCCCTGCCGACCTCGAGAAGCTCGTCGCCCCGAACGCGAACTGATCGAACGAGGAGCCATGAGGAGGACGGTGGTCGCATCATGAAATCCACGAGTCGCGCCGGTGCATTCCCGGTCAAGCCCGTGCTCTACGGTGCCCTGGGCATCGTCCTCCTCCTGGCCCTCTGGCAGTGGGGATCCACGCAGGTCTCGACGGTCGAGGCGCTGCCCTCGGTGCCGATCGTCTGGGCCGCGCTCATGGACCTGGTGGTCCAGGGATCCTTCTGGATCGAGGTGCTGCAGACCCTCGGCATCGCCCTGCTCGGCTGGGCGATCGCCGCGGTGCTCGGCGTCGCGCTCGGCGTGCTGGTCGGCACCTCGAAGTACGTCCACGCGGCGACGCGCGTCGTGCTCGAGTTCCTGCGCCCCATCCCGGCGATCGTCATCCTGCCGCTCGCCATCATGGTGCTGGGCCCCACCGCCGAGATGGGCATCTTCCTCGTCGTGTTCGGCGTCATGCTGCCGATCACCGCGCAGACGGCGGCCGGCGTCGAGGCGGTCGACCCGGTGATGCGCAACACCGCCCGCTCCTTCGGGATGAGCCAGGGGGAGATCCTGTGGCGGGTCGTGCTGCCCGGCAGTTCGCCATACATCGGCACCGCGATGCGCGTCGCCGCGCCCGTCACCCTCATCATGACCGTCGTCGCCGGCATGCTCGGCGGCGCGCCGGGCATCGGCAAGTCGCTCACGGTCGCGCAGTACGCCGGCCGCAACGACGACATCTTCGCCTACGTGCTCGTGCTGGGCGTGCTGGGCCTCATCGTGCAGAGCCTCTCGGGGCGCGCCGAGCGCACGATCCTGCACTGGCACTCCGCATACCGGAAGGAGGGCTGATCATGAGCACCACCGACACCCGCGTGATCCGCACCGAGGCGCGCGCCAAGAAGGCGCGCAGCGACAAGCCGATCCTCATGACGCTGCAGATCGGCGTGCCGATCCTGCTGCTCGTCGCCTGGTGGTTCGCCTCGGCGAACTCGACCAATCCCTACTTCCCCCCGCTGAGCGAGATCCTCGTCGAGTTCCAGAAGCTCTGGATCTTCGACAAGTTCCTGAGCGACATCGTGCCGAGCATGGCGAACCTCGTCGTCAGCTACCTCATCGCGGTCGTCATCGGCCTGCTGCTCGGCATCCTGCTCGGCCTCGTGAAGCCGCTGTACTGGATCCTCGACCCGATCGTGCAGTTCGTGCGCTCGATCCCGGCCGTCGCCCTGCTGCCCATCTTCATCGGCCTCATGGGCTTCGGCAACGAGGTGCGCATCTTCGCGATCGCGCTCGCCTCGCTCTTCCCCGTGCTCATCAGCACGATCGACGGCGTGCGCTCGACGGAGCCGCTGCTGCTCGAGACGGCGCGCGTCTACCGGCTCACGCGCTGGGAGCGGCTGCGCCAGGTCTACATCCCGTCGGCCTCGCCGCAGATGTTCTCGGGCGCGCTCGTCAGCCTGCAGGTCGCGTTCATCGTGATGATCACGAGCGAGATGATGGGCGCCGCGCGGGGCATCGGAGCGCTGACCCTGCTCGCGCAGAAGAGCTTCGAGGTGAAGGCGATGTGGGCGGGCATCATCCTGCTCGGCATCCTCGGCTACCTGGTGAACCTCGTCTTCACCCTGGTGCGGCGCCGCGGCCTCTCCTGGTTCATCGGCGCCCAGAAAGCGGCGTCGGCCGACTGAGGTCGGGCCGGCGATCCGCCCTTTGCAACAGCTTCCGCAACAGAGAAGAGTACAGACCATGTCGAACCAACCGCTCACGGCGGAATCCACCCCCCAGCTCGTCATCGAGCACCTCTCCAAGTCGTACACCGTCGGCGGCGGCCAGGTGCAGATCATCGCCGACCTCACCTTCAACGTGGAGGCGGGCGAGATCGTCTCGGTCGTCGGCCCCTCGGGCATCGGCAAGACGACCCTGCTGAAGTGCCTGACCGGCCTGCAGTCGATCACCTCGGGCACGGCGCTCATCGACGGCAAGCCCATCGACGGGCCGCCCGAGGAGATGGCCCTCGTCTTCCAGGAGTACACCCGCTCGCTCATGCCGTGGCTCACGGTCGAGAAGAACGTGCGGCTTCCGCTCAAGCATCTGCGGCTTCCCAAGGCGGAGGCGGATCAGCGCGTGCGCACCGCCCTCACCTCGGTGGGCCTCGACCACGCGCTCGACCGCTTCCCCTGGCAGCTCTCGGGCGGCATGCAGCAGCGCGTCGCCATCGCCCGCGCCCTGGCCTACCGCCCCGAGGTGCTCGTCATGGACGAGCCCTTCGCCTCGGTCGACGCGCAGACCCGTTTCGAGCTCGAGGACCTCTGCCTCAAGATCCGCGACGAGTTCGGCATGACGATCCTGCTCGTGACCCACGACATCGACGAGTCGGTCTACCTCTCCGATCGCGTCGTCGTGCTCGGCCACCGGCCGGCGGTGGTCACCCGCATCGTCGACATCGACCTGCCGGCGCCCCGCGACCAGATCACGACGCGCGCGCTGCACGAGTTCGCCGAGCTGCGCACCGAGATCTTCGAGCTCATCCGGGCGGGCGCCATCGTGACGCAGCCCGTCGCGACGGCATCGGGCGCAGCGGCGCCGTCTGCAGCGGAGGGCGAGGAGTGAGCGACGAACTGACCTGGCTGTCGGCTCGGGAGCTCGCGGCACGCATCCGCGCGGGCGAGGTGTCGGCCCGGGAAGCGCTGCAGGCCCACTGGACGCGCATCGACGAGGTCAACCCGGTGATCAACGCCGTGATCTTCGAGGATCGCGACGCGGCCTGGGCCGACGCGACCGCGGCCGACGAGCGGCAGGCGGCGGGGGAGGCACTCGGGCCCCTGCACGGCGTGCCCATGACCAACAAGGACACGAACGACACCGCGGGCATGCCGAACACCTGGGGTTCGCCGCTGCTTCAGCACGTCGTTCCGCAGCAGGACAGCCTCATCGTGGGACGGCTGCGCGCGGCCGGGGC
The DNA here is from genome assembly GCA_016771945.1 of Candidatus Leucobacter sulfamidivorax. Classification (GTDB taxonomy): domain Bacteria; phylum Actinomycetota; class Actinomycetes; order Actinomycetales; family Microbacteriaceae; genus Leucobacter; species Leucobacter sulfamidivorax. The sequence goes on along the minus strand of QZLF01000003.1, from coordinate 709,794 downwards.
GATCATGACGGGCAAGAGCAACGTGCCCGAGTTCGCCGCCGGCGCGCACACCTTCAACGAGGTCTACGGCACGACCACGAACCCGTACGACCCGGGCCGCAGCGCGGGCGGATCGAGCGGAGGGGTCGCCGCCGCCGTCGCCGCTGGCATCCAGCCCGTGGGCGACGGCTCGGACATGGGCGGATCCCTGCGCATCCCCGCCTCCTTCTGCAACGTGCTGGGCCTCCGGCCCTCGCGGGGGCGCGTGCCCTCGCCCGGCGTCAACTCCTGGGCCTGGCTCGGCCGCACCGGTCCGATGGCACGCGAGGCGGCCGACCTCGCGCTCGTGCTGAGCGCGATCTCGGGCCCCGATCCCCGCGTGCCGACCTCGATCGAGGAGCGCGGGGTCGACTTCCTCGCGGGCCTCGCCGGGGTCGACGGCTCTGGCGTCGCCGGCCTGCGCATCGGCTGGGCGCCCGACGCCGGCCTCGGCATGCCCTTCGAGGCGGAGGTCGTGGAGGTCGCCTCACGCGCGGTCGCCGCGCTGGCCGGCGCGGGCGCGCACGTCGAGACCGCGTCGCCGGACATCGCCGAGGCCGACTTCGTCTTCACCGAGACCCGGGCCTTCGACTACGAGATGAGCCTGGGCGAGCTCGTGCGCTCCGCGCCCGACCGGGTGAAGCCCGAGGTCCTCGCGAACGTCGCGCTCGGCACGAACCAGACCGCGGCGACGATCCGCGAGCTCGCGCTCGCGCGCACCCGCCTCGAGGGCGAGGTGCGCCGCTACTTCGACGACTACGATCTGTGGATCACCCCGACCGCGCAGGCGCTGCCCTTCGACGCGTCGCTGCGCTACCCCGAGGAGGTCGCCGGGGTGCCGATGCCCGACTACCTCGGCTGGATGCGCTCGGTGTGCGTCGTCTCGGCCATGGACGTTCCCGCGATCTCGATCCCGGCCGGCTTCTCGTCGGGCGGGCTGCCCGTGGGCATCCAGGTCGTCGCGCCGCACGGAGCGGACGCGCTGCTGCTGCGGGTCGCACGGGCTCTGGAGGATCTGATCGGCGCGGCGCGGGTGCACCCGGGCTTCGGCGGCTAGGCGAGGACGAAGAAGTGGAGCGGGCATGAGTGACGGCGTGGGCGGCGGCGGTATCGGTAATGGTGGGTCTTTGGATGGTCTGCTCGTGGTGGACCTGTCGAGGGCTCTGGCGGGTCCGCATGCGGGGCAGATGCTCGGGGATCTGGGTGCCCGGGTGATCAAGGTCGAGACCCCCGGCACGGGGGACGATACCCGGTCCTGGGGTCCCCCGTTCGTGGACGGGGCGGATGGGGGGTCGTATTCGACGTACTTCCTGTCGTGCAACCGGAACAAGGAATCCATCGCCCTGGATCTGAAGTCCGATGACGGGCGTGCCGTGCTGACCGAGCTCTTGAAGCGGGCGGATGTGCTGATCGAGAACTTCCGCACCGGCGTCATGGACCGGTTAGGGTTCGGCACGACCACGCTCGCGGAGTTGAACCCGGGTCTGATCCAGTTGTCGATCTCGGGGTTCGGGCACGACGGTCCGGAAGGGGGCCGGGCGGGGTATGACCAGATCGCGCAGGGCGAGGCCGGCCTGATGTCGATCACGGGGTCGGGGCCGGAGGATCCGCAGCGGGTGGGCACCCCGATCGCGGACCTGCTCGGCGGCATCCACGGCGTGGTCGGGGTGCTCGCCGCCCTGCATGAACGGCACACGACCGGGCGCGGCCGGGTGGTGCGTGCGTCGTTGTTGTCGGCGCTGGTGGGGGTGCACGCCTTCCAGGGCACGAGGTACCTGGTTGCGGGGGAGGTGCCGCGGGCGCAGGGGAATCATCATCCGTCGATCTGCCCGTACGGGTTGTTCCGGTGTCGGGATGGGGCGGTGCAGATCAGTGTGGGCAGCGAGAAGTTGTGGCAGGGGTTCTGTGCCGCGTTCGGTCTGGACCCGGACACTCCTGGGCTCGGCACGAATCCTGAGCGGGTCGCGAACCGTGAGGACACGATCCGGTTCGTCGAGGCGGCGTTCGCGGAGTATGACGCGGAGGTCCTGCTCGACAAGCTTGCCGTGGCGGGGATCCCGGCGGGGAAGGTGCGTTCCTTGGATGAGGTGTACGGGTGGGATCAGGTCCACTCCCAGGGGCTGGTCGTAGAGGTGGAACACCAGGCGCTGGGGAGCATCTCGTTGCCGGGTCCGCCGATCCGGTTCTTTGATGTGGACCCGGAGGGTGAGACGGAGCGGTCGCGGACCGGGCATGCGCCTCCGCCGGTGTTGGACGCGGACGGGGACGCGATCCGGCAATGGCTCGAGGAGACCGGAGCATGAGCGCCGCACCCGCGCGCACGGGCCGGCTCACCGCGCACGAGCTCATCGAGTCGATCGCGGATCCGGGCAGCTACCAGTCCTGGGACTCCCGGCCGGTCGAGCCCGACCTCGGGCCCGAATACGCCGCGGAGCTCGCGGCAGCCGCGGAGAAGAGCGGGGTGGACGAGTCGATCGTCACGGGCGAGGCGCTCGTGGACGGTCGCCGGGTCGCGCTGATCGCGTGCGAGTTCTCCTTCCTCGCCGGGTCGATCGGGGTCGCCGCCGCCGAGCGCTTCGTCGAGGCCATGGAGCGTGCCACCGCGGAGCGGCTGCCCGTGCTCGCGAGCACCGCCTCGGGCGGCACCCGCATGCAGGAGGGCACGGTCGCGTTCGTCGCGATGGTCAAGATCTCCGCCGCGGTCGCCTCCCACAAGGATGCGGGCCTCCCGTACCTCACCTACCTGCGCCACCCCTCGACCGGCGGCGCGCTCGCGTCGTTCGGTTCGCTCGGGCAGGTCACCGTCGCCGAGCCGGGCGCGCTCGTCGGCTTCCTTGGTCCGCGCGTCTACGAGGCGATCTACGGCGAGCCGTTCCCGAGCGGCGTGCAGTCGGCCGAGAACCTCGCGAGGCACGGCATCATCGACGGAGTGCTGCCCGCCGCCGAGCTGCGCGGGGTCGTCTCGCGCACGCTCCGCCTGCTCGAGCGGCCCACGCACGCCGAGCTCGTCGAGCGCTCGAGGTCCGCGGGCACGGCGGGAGAGGACCCCGCGGGCTCGACCGACACCTGGGACTCGGTGATCCGCACCCGCGACCGCGGCCGTCCCGGGCTGCGCGAGCTGCTGCGCCGCGCCGCGACCGACGTCGTGCCGCTCTCGGGCACCGGCCAGGGCGAGCGGGATCCGGGCCTCGCGCTCTGCCTGGCCCGCTTCGGAGGCATCCCCGCGGTCGTGGTGGGCCAGGATCGGCGCGCGCAGCGCTCCCACGCCCCGCTCGGGCCCGGCGGGCTCCGCGCGGCCCGCCGCGCCATGCACCTCGCCGAGGAGCTGCAGCTGCCGCTCGTCACGGTGATCGACACCCCGGGCGCCGCGCTCTCGCAGACCGCGGAGGAGGGCGGTCTCGCCTCCGAGATCGCGCACTGCCTCGCCGATCTCGCCATGCACCGCGGCGCCACGCTGTCGGTGCTGTTGGGCGAGGGCACCGGGGGCGGGGCGCTCGCGCTGCTGCCCGCCGATCGCACGATCGCGGCCGAGCATGCCTGGCTCTCCCCGTTGCCCCCGGAAGGGGCCTCGGCGATCGTGCACCGCGACACCACCCACGCCCCGGAGCTCGCCGAGCAGCAGGGCGTCGCCTCGGCGAGGCTGCGCGCGAACGGGATCGTGGACCGGATCGTGGCCGAGCAGCCCGACGCCGCGGCCGAACCGGCGGCGTTCTGCGCCCGTATGGGCGACGCGATCGCGCAGGAGCTCGCGGGGCTGCAACTGCAGAACCCCGAGCACCGGCGCGTGCAGCGGCATCGCCGCTACCGCGCACTGGGCGTCGCCCGGTAGGGCCGATCCCTCGGCTCCCTCTCCTGAGCCCGCCGAAGCGCGCGGCGCCGCGAAGCTGCACTTGTTGTCGTCGCAGTCGCTTCCAGACAGCATCAACTGCATCATTGCGGGAAGGTAAGGGAGAAGAGGGAAGAGAGAACGGGCTGAGCGGGGTCGTCCTCAGGGCAGCAGCTCGGCGACCGAGCCCAGCACCTCGTCGGGACGGAACGGGAAGCGCTCGATCTCGGCCGCGTCCGAGATCCCCGTCATGACGAGGATCGTGTGCAGCCCGGCCTCCATGCCGGCGACGATGTCGGTGTCCATGCGGTCGCCGATCATGGCCGTGTTGTGCGAGTGCGCGCCGATGCGGTTGAGCGCCGAGCGGAACATCATCGGGTTGGGCTTGCCCACGATGTAGGGCTCCTTGCCGGTCGCCTTCGTGATGAGCGCGTTGATCGCGCCCGTCGCGGGCAGCGGCCCCTCGGGGCTCGGACCGGTGGCGTCGGGGTTGGTCGAGATGAAGCGCGCACCGGCGTTGATGAGGCGGATCGCCTTGGTGATCGCCTCGAAGGAGTAGTTGCGGGTCTCGCCGACCACGACGAAGTCGGGCGCCGTCTCCGTCATGACGAAGCCCGCGTCGTGCAGCGCGGTGAGGATCCCCGCCTCGCCGACCACGAAGGCCGATCCGCCCGGACGCTGCTGCTTCAGGAACGCGGCCGTCGCGAGCGCGCTCGTCCAGATGCGCTCCTCGGGCACCTCGAGCCCGGCGGCGGCGAGTCGGGCGCTCAGGTCGCGGGCGGTGAAGATCGAGTTGTTGGTCAGCACGAGGAAGGGGCGATCGGTCAGGGTCCAATGGCGGATCAGGTCCGCGGCCCCGGGGATGGCGCGATCCTCGCGCACCAGCACCCCGTCCATGTCGGTGAGCCAGCATTCGATATGCGCTCGCCCGTCGTTCACCGGCTCGTCGCCTGCGGTGCTCTCCGTCTCCTCGTCCTCTCCTGCGTTCATGCCTTCACTGTAGGCCGAGAAGGTGAACGACGGGTGACTCGCGAGAACCGCGGTTCCGGGCGGAAGCTGAGAGACTGGGGGTGCACGAGCGTCGTGGGAACGCAGCGCGTTCGAACAGCTCGTGAGATCGCCGCCCACGACGGCGAGGCCGAGTGCGCAGAGGGAGGAACGGCATGCACGAGAGAGCAGGCCTGCAGGCCGAGCCCGGGGACCTCGTCGACCTCGAGGCGCTGCTCGCCGCATTCGACGGGATCGTCCCCGACCCGGCCGACCCGGCGCAGCGCGTGGTCTTCGGCACGTCGGGCCACCGCGGCACCGCGCTGAACGGCTCGTTCAACGAGGCCCACATCGCGGCGATCAGCGCCGCGATCGCCGAGTACCGCGCCGAGCAGGGCATCCGGGGCCCGCTCTTCCTCGGCGCCGACACGCATCCGCTCTCCGCCCCCGCCGCCCGGGTCGCGGTCGAGGTGCTCACGGCGGCCGGAGTCCGGGTGCTCGAGAGCGCGGGCGGCGGAGACGAGGCCTACGTGCCCACGCCCGCCGTGAGTCGCGCCATCCTCGACCACAACCGTGATCGTGCCGCGGACGATCCCGAACGCGCCGACGGCATCGTCGTCACGCCGAGCCACAACCCGCCCGGCGACGGGGGCTTCAAGTACAACCCGCCTCACGGGGGTCCGGCCGATGCGGACGCCACCGGCTGGATCGCGCGCCGCGCGAATCGACTGCTGGAGTCGGGCGAGTGGCGGAAACCGGTGGAGACGGATTCCTCCGTGCTGCGCACGTCGGCCGAAGCCGAGGCGGCTTCGGCGCCGTCGCCCCGCGAAGCGATGCTTCGCACCAGCGGCTTGCCGGGCACCTACGACTTCCTCGGCGGCTACGTCGACGCGCTCGACCGGGTGATCGACATGCCGGCCATCGCCCGGGCCGGTGTGCGCCTCGGCGCGCACCCGCTCGGCGGGGCGAGCGTCGCCTACTGGGCGGCGATCCGCGACCGCTACGGACTCGATCTCACCGTGCTCGGCCCCGGCGTCGATCCGCGCTGGGGGTTCATGCATCTCGACTGGGACGGGCGGATCCGCATGGACCCCTCCTCGCGGCACGCCATGGCGACCGTCCTGCCCTACCGCTCCGACTTCGACCTCGTGGTCGCGAACGACGCCGACGCCGACCGCCACGGCATCGTCACGCCCGATGCGGGCCTCATGAACCCCAACCACTTCCTCGCTGTCGCGATCGACTATCTGCTGACGCACCGGCCCGACTGGCCCGTCTCCGCGGGCATCGGGAAGACGCTCGTGTCGTCGGCGATCATCGACCGGGTCGTCGCCTCCCACGGGCGCGAGCTCGTCGAGGTGCCCGTCGGCTTCAAATGGTTCGTGCCGGGCCTCGTGGGCGGGTCGCTGGCCTTCGGGGGAGAGGAGAGCGCCGGCGCCTCGTTCCTGTGCTCCGACGGCAGCGCCTGGAGCACCGACAAGGACGGCATCCTGCTCGCGCTGCTCGCGGCCGAGATCCGGGCCGTGACCGGGCAGTCGCCCTCGGAGCGCTACCGCGAGCTCGCGGAGCGCTTCGGCGATCCGGCCTACGCCCGCGTCGACGCGCCCGCCACCCCCGAGCAGAAGGCCGCGCTCGCGGCGCTCTCGCCCGATGCGGTCGTCGACGCCGAGCTCGCGGGCGATCCGATCACCGCGGTGCTCGCGACCGCGCCGGGCAACGGGGCGCCCATCGGCGGCATCAAGGTGCAGACGGAGCACGCCTGGTTCGCCGCGCGACCGAGCGGCACCGAAGACGTCATGAAGGTCTACGCGGAGTCGTTCCGGGGGCACGAGCACCTGGCGCTCGTGCAGGAGGAGGCGCGATCCCTCGTCGCTCGCGCGCTCGCCTGATCCGGTCTCCCGCAATGGGACGCGAATCGTCGCCTGGGTCCGCCCGGGACGACGATTCGCGTCCCATTGCGCCGGAGGAGAAGGGGTTGCGGGCGCGATCCCGCCCCTCCCCGCCCGCCCGCTACGCTTGACCCATGCCCGAGACCCCCGCACCGACCCGCCGCTACAGCTACCTGGGACCGGCGGGCACCTTCACCGAGGCCGCGCTGCGGCAGGTGCCCGAGGCGGTCGACCAGGAGTGGAAGCCGGTCGCGAACGTCGGCGAGGCGCTGAGCGACGTGGTCTCCGGGGTCAGCGACGCCGCGATGATCGCGATCGAGAACTCGATCGACGGCGGGGTCACGGTGGCCCAGGACGCGCTCGCGACGATCCCCGGCCTGCAGATCATCGGCGAGTACCTCGTGCCGGTGAGCTTCGTGCTCGTCGCCCGGCCCGGCACCCGGATCGACGAGGTGAGCGTGGTCGCCGCGCATCCTGTCGCCTACGGCCAGTGCCGCGCCTGGCTCGACGAGCGGCGGCCCCGGCACCAGCACATGCCCGCCGCGTCCAATGTCCAGGCCGTCGCGGACCTGCTCGCCGCATCCGGTTCGGGCATCGACGCGGCCATCGCGCCGCCCGGCATCGAGCGGCACTACGACGTCGAGGTGCTGGCGGAGGGGATCGCCGAGAACCCCGACGCGGTCACCCGCTTCGTGCTGGTGAGCCGCACCACGCCCGTGGGCGAGCCGAGCGGGGCCGACAAGACGAGCCTCATCGTCGAGCTGCCCGACGACCGCGCCGGCGCCCTGCTCGAACTGCTCGAGCAGTTCGCGACGCGCGGCGTCAACCTCACCCTGCTCGCCTCGCGCCCCATCGGCGATCGTATGGGCCGCTACCGCTTCGTCATCGACGCCGAGGGTCATGTGCGCGACGAGCGCGTCGCCGATGCGCTGCTCGGGGTCAAGCGCTACAGCCCGCGCGTGGTCTTCCTCGGCTCCTACCCGCGAGCCGATCGGATCGCCGCGACGACGCACGACGTGCACGACGACGACGCCTTCCGCGATGCGCGGGACTGGCTTCGGACGATTCTCACCGGTCAGGACGCGGAAGCGTTCTGAAGGATGATCGTCCCGGCGCCACTGCGCCGGATCATCACCGGTCAGGACGCGTCAGCGTTCTGAAGGAGAATCGTCCCGGCGCCACTGCGCCGGTTATCTCAGGGCAGCGGGAGAGCTGATCCGCCCATCCCGACCCGCGGTCCACTCCGGAAGCACGCGCACGATCAGCGCGCCCGGGTCCACGGCCCCGCTCGCGGCGAGTGCGAGTCCGAAGTCGTCGCCGTCGAGCTGGATCGGCTCGGGATCCCGGACCGAGAGCGCGAAGCGCTTCGCCTGCAGATAGGTGACGGATCGCGTGTCGTGCACGAGGTCGATCATGCGGCGGCCGGTGCGGGTGCGGCGCAGCACCCCGTTCTCCCAGCCGATCTTGTGCCAGATGCGCAACCACGAGAAGGTGCCGAGGGGGCGCAGCGCGACGACGTCGAGCAGCCCGTCGTCGAGCTCTGCGTCGGGGATCAGCAGTACCCCGCCGGGCATCAGTCCGCAGTTGCCGATCATGACGGTGTAGACGGTAAGGTCGCGACTCGGCGATCCGTTCACCGAGTAGCGGATGCGCAGGGGCGCATCCTTGATCATCGTGCGCACGCCGGCGTCGACATAGGCGAGCCAGCCCATGCGCTTCTTGAGCTTCGAGCGGGTGGTTGAGATCGCCCGGGCGTCGAGGCCCATGCCGGCGAGCACGAGGAAGACGTGCTCGCTCTCGCTCTCGTCCTCGCGGATGATGGTGACGACGCCCAGGTCGATCGTCTGATTCGCGCCCCTGAACGCGGCGCGCACGGCCGCATCGAGGTCGCCGAGCGGCATGCCGAGGTTGCGCGCGAGCAGATTGCCCGTGCCCTGCGGCACGACCGCCATCGGCACGCCGCTGCCGCGCAGCGACTCGGCGACCGCGCGGACCGTCCCGTCGCCGCCCGAGGCGAGCACGACCGAGGCGCCCTCGGCGAGCGCCCACCGGGTCGCGCCGACCCCGGCGTCCGCCTCCTCGGTCTCGTACCAGCGGGTGCGCGCCCAGCCGCAGCTCTGCTCCTGCTTCCGCACGGCGCTCTTCAGGCCGACGAGATCGGTCTTGTGCGGTTGGTACACCACTGCGGCGCGCGGTTGCGGGCTGGCAGGGGTGTCGACCATGGATCCACGTTACCGCGAGGCTGCCGCGTCCCGCTGCGCCGTCGCCCGCCGCCGGTGGCGCCACAGGGGCTCAAGACACCCACGCGGCCCGGCAATCGGCCCTCGGAGCGGGGGAGCCCATCTCTCCGAGTGTTTATTCGCTCCAAGTGGAGGAAATCGTTACCGCTCCGTTACCTCTCGTGTAAAGCCCGACTGTACGCTTTTTATTGTCCATATGGAGGGAATAACTCCAACGACGAAGACAAAGGAGTCCTGATGATGAAGAATCGAATGCGTGCGCTGGGAGCGGCTGCGATCGCCGGGGCGCTCGCGCTGACGGCCTGCTCCGGCGGAGGATCCGACGCGGGCACGGAGAGCGGCGACCAGGGAGCGGCGCAGGAGCTCACCACGCTCAAGGTCATGACCATGGGTCTCACCTTCGACGGCGCCCTGTACGGAGGCATCGAGCAGGGCTTCTTCGAGGAGGAGGGGCTGGAGCTCGAGCTCTCCATCATGGCCAACCCGCCCGCCGGGCTCGCGGCCGCGCAGAGCGGCCAGGTCGACATCGCCTACGCGCCGACCATCCCGGTGCTGATCGCGATGAACGAGGGCATCGAACTGCAGGTGGTCGCGTCGGCGAACGGTCTTCCGCCGGGTGCGGCGAATGATCCGAATCCGGAGAAGTTCGACGACTCGGGCTTGTTCGTGGGTGCGGACAGCGGGATCGAGTCGTTGGAAGATCTCCGAGGCAAGACGATCGCCGTGCCGGCACGCAAAGCCGTGATGGAGATCGTGACCGCCATCGAACTCGAGAACGCCGGTGTGGGCTCGGACGAGATCGAGTGGGTTGCGCTGGATCTCGCTTCGGCCGTCACAGCTCTGGACCAGGGCACGATCGACGCGGCGGGTCTAGTGAGCCCGTTCACCGCACAGGCGCGGGAGGCTGGAGCTATGAAGCTGGCCTCCCCGACTGTTAGCTTCTTCGAGGAGGGGGCCATGGCCTATTGGTTCGCCGGATCGAACACGGTCGAGACGAAGTCGGAGGCAATGGCGGCCTTCCAGCGCGCGATCGCGAAATCGAACGCCTGGGCCACCGAGCATCCTGAGGAGGCCATCCAGCTCGGTATCGATCGCACCGGCGTAGACCTCACCGTCGATCAGGTGGGAACGCCCGTGTGGCCGGTCGAGGTGGAGATCGAGGATCTGAACCGTGCGAACCGGAAGCTGGCGCAGTACGGCTTCCTGCCCGCCGAGCTGGATCTCAGCGGCTTCGTCTTCTCGGGCTAGAGATGGCTGCGTCCGCGCGAGGTTCTCGTTTGGTTCAGTACGGTGTGGGCGTGGCCGGTGCCCTGCTCGCTTTGGGTGTGTGGCAGCTTGCAGCGTCGGTGGGCCCGCTCGCTTCGTCTCCGTTGCCGGCCGCGACCGATGCCCTGACCGCGCTGGCCCGCCTGGTCACGACCCCGGACATGTGGGCCGCGACCTGGGACACGATCTACATGGCCCTGACCGGGCTCATCCTCGCCACCGCCGCGGGCATCGTCCTCGGGGTCGCGATCGGGGTGTCTCCTTTGGCGATGCACGCGACCCGGGTCCCGCTCGAGTTCCTGAAGCCCATCCCCCCGATCGTGATCCTCCCGGTCGTGGTCCTCGTCCTCGGCCCGACCGCGGGCATGGGCGTGTTCCTCGTGTTCATCGGCTGTTTCGTCGTGATCGTGGTACAGACCTCCGCGGGCGTGTTCGATACCGACCCCGTGGCCCGCGCCACCGGCCAGTCCTACGGCCTCGGGAAAGGATCGATCCTGACAAACATCGTCCTCCCGTCCGCACTCCCGTATATCGGGACCGCGGTGAGGGTTGCCGCGCCGACCGCGGTCGTGGTCGCGGTCGTCGCGGGCCTGCTCGGCGGGGGCCCGGGCCTGGGCCAGTCCCTGCTCCTCTCCCAGATCTCGGGCAACCAGGACGAACTGTTCGCGTACGTGCTGATCCTGGGCATCCTGGGCCTGATCGTGCAGGGCCTGTCCCAGTGGGGCGAACGCCGCCTGTTGCACTGGCACCCCCAGTACCGGAAGGCAGGCGCCTGATGACTCTCACCTCTTCCATTCCCGTCCGCACCCGCCTCGCCCGGAAGCAGCGCCGCACGGGCATGCCCAAATGGGTGCTCATCGGCGCGGAGGTCCTGGTCCCGGTCCTGCTGCTCGCGTGGTGGTGGTTCGCGTCCGCGGGCTCCACGAACGCGTTCTTCCCCCCGCTCAAGACCATCCTGGAACGTCTGGTCGCTCTCGCGGGCACGCCCGTGTTCTGGGGCAATGTGGGCTCCTCGGTCGGGAACCTGATCCTCTCCTTCGTGCTCGCCTCCGTGTTGGGGGTGGTGTTCGGGATCGTGCTGGGCAGCGTGAAATGGTTGTCGTGGCTGATCGAGCCCACGATCCATTTCTTCCGCGCGATCCCCCCGGTCGCGCTCGTGCCGATCTTCGTGTCCCTCATCGGGTTCGGCAACGAGACCCGTATCCTCTCGATCACGCTGTCCGCGTTCTTTCCCGTGTTGATCTCCACGATCGATGGCATCCACGCCCTGGACCCGGACCGGGTGAGCGTGGGCCGCATCTACCGGCTCAGCTGGTGGGACCGGATCTTCTCCGTCGCGATCCCCGAAGCCTCGCCCCGTATCCTCTCGGGCATGCAGGTCAGCCTGATTGTCGCGTTCGTCGTGATGATCGCTTCCGAGATGCTCGGCTCCTCGAACGGGCTCGGGGCGGCGACGCTGATCGCGCAGCAGTCGTTCATGATCGCGGACATGTGGGTCGGGATCCTCGTGCTCGGGGTCCTCGGGTATGTCGCGACCGCGCTGTTCACCCTGTTCCGGCGCAGCATGCTGCGCTGGTACATCCAGATCCGTCAGCAGGAGAAGAACCTATGACCACCCCCAACGGCACCACCGGCAACACCCCCACCAGCACCACCGGCACCAGCACCACCAGCAACACCAGCACCAGCACCGGCACCACCGGCACCACCGGCACCACTGCCGCGGCCGCGGTCGCCGGCACCCCGCGCCTGAGCGTGCAGGGCCTGCAGAAGATCTACGACACGAAGAAGGGCGAGGTCCCCGTGATCGCGGATCTCACCTTCGATGTGCAGGCCGGGGAGGTGGTCTGTATCGTGGGCCCCTCCGGCATCGGGAAGACCACCCTCCTGAAATGTTTGACCGGCCTGCAGTCCATCACGGCCGGGGTCGCGCTCATCGATGGGAAACCGATCGAGGGGCCGCCGGAAGAGATGGCGCTCGTGTTCCAGGAATACACCCGCTCGCTGATGCCCTGGCTCACCGTGACCACGAACGTGCGCCTCCCCCTGAAACACCTCCGTTTGTCCCAGGCGGAACGGGAAGAACGCATCAGCTCGGCGTTGCAGGCGGTCGGGCTTGCCGGGGCGGAGCAGAAGTACCCGTGGCAGCTCTCCGGCGGCATGCAACAGCGGGTCGCGATCGCCAGAGCGATCGCGTACCGGCCCGAGGTCCTCGTGATGGACGAGCCGTTCGCGTCGGTCGACGCGCAGACCCGGTTCGAGCTCGAGGACCTGTGTTTGCAGATCCGGGACCAGTTCGGGATGACGATCGTGATCGTGACCCACGACATCGACGAAGCCGTGTACCTCTCAGACCGGGTCGTCGTCCTCGGGGAACGGCCCGCCCGGGTGACCCGGATCCTGGACATCGACTTCGACAGCCCGCGAGACCAGATCACGACGCGGTCGTTGCCCGGATTCGCCGAGCTACGCACCGAGGTCTTCGAACTCATCAGAAAGGCCGGCTGAGATGGGTGTTGAGGTGCCGGGCGAGCGGCGCGGATACGAGAATTTCGGCGGTGTCGCCGAAGAGTTCACCTCGCAGTCCACCCCGTGGTGGCCCGAACCGGTCCGGGCCAGACCCGACGCCCCGAACGTCATCGTGGTCCTCGTCGACGACCTCGGATTCTCAGACCTCGGCCCCTTCGGCTCGGAGATCCCCACCCCGCACATCGACCGGCTCGCCGGTGACGGGTGGGTGTTCACGAACTACCGCACCGCCCCCCTCTGCTCCCCGGCCCGGGCGGCCCTGCTCACCGGGTTGAACCCCCACCGGGCCGGGTTCGGGTTCGTGTCCCACGTCGACCCGGGCTACCCCGGGTACACGTGCGAACTGCCGCGGAACGCGCCCACGCTCGCGGAATCACTTCGCGCGGGCGGGTACGCGACATTCATGGTCGGGAAATGGCACCTCACCCCCGAAGCGCAGTTGCACGACGGGGCGGACCGGCGCACGTGGCCGTTGCAGCGCGGCTTCGACCGGTACTTCGGGTCCATGGACGGCTTCACCTCCCTCCACCACCCCCACCGCCTCATCCGCGACAACTCCGTCATCGACATCCCCGAGTTCCCCGACGGGTACTTCCTCACCGACCAGCTCACCGACGAAGCCCTGACCATGATCGACGAACTCCGCGTCAACGACACCGCGAAACCCTTCTTCCTGTACTACGCCCACACCTCCGTCCACGGACCCATCCAGGCCAAAGACACCGACATCCAGCAGTTCCACGGCAGCTACGAGGCCGGATGGAACGCCCTCCGCCAGGCACGCTTCGAGAGACAACACGAACTCGGCATCGTGCCGGATCACGCGGAACTGTTCGAGGACGGCAGCATCGCCGACTGGGACGATCTCGACGCCGAGCAGCGCCTGCTGTTCGCAAGGCACATGGAGGTCTATGCCGCAGCCGTGCACGAGGTGGACGAGAGCATCGGGCGGCTGCGAGAGCACCTCGCCTCCATCGGGGAACTCGACAACACCCTGATCGTGCTCGCGAGCGACAACGGAGGCAGCGCCGAGGGAGGGGCGGGCGGTACGCGCAGCTACTTCGCGCAGTTCGCCGTCACTGCGGAGCTGCCCGAGGGGTGGGTGAAGGATGTGCCCCGCGATCCGGCGGAGATCGGCGGCCCCCGCCTCTTCGGCCAGTACCCGGAAGGCTGGGCGCGGGTATCGAACACTCCCTTCAGATCCTTCAAGGCGAGCACCTACGAAGGCGGGGTGCATGCGCCGCTCATCGTCTCGTGGCCGGCGGCGCCGACGGAGGCGCGCGGCCTGCGCGATCAGTCGGTCTTCGTCTCCGACATCACCCCGACCATCCTCGACCTCGTCAGGGTCGCGCCTCCCGAGGAATGGGCCGGTGCACCTGCCGAGGCACCCGATGGCGCCAGCTTCGTCGAGGCGCTCGAAGACGTCGCGGCTCCCGGGCGGGAACTCCAGTACTTCGAATGCGCGGGTCGGCGCGCCCTGATCGACGGGGAGTGGAAGGCGGTGTCTCCCGAGCCGCCGACGATCGACGAGGGCGGCAGCGGCGGGCGGTGGGAGCTGTACCACCTCGGGGACGACCCGAGCGAGACCCGCGATCTCGCGGACCGGCAGCCGGGCCTGACCAGCAGCCTGGCGGAGCGCTGGCGGCAGGAAGCGTGGCGCAACGCGGTGTTCCCCCTCGACGATGACGGCGCGCTGCGGGCGAATCGTCCGGTGACGGAGGCGCGCCTCGCGGAGGCGGTCACCCTGCCCCCGTTCCGTCCTCCGCTCGAACGCTTCCGCTCCGCGAAACTCACCGTACTCAGATCCTTCACCGTCGAGATCGACACCGTCCTCGGCACCGACGCAGCAGGCGTGCTCGTAGCTCACGGCGACCAGGGCGGCGGCTACCTCCTCGCCATCGACCACGGCGCACCCCTCCTCTCCTACAACGCCTACGGCGACATGCACCGCGCCACCGGCACCGCCCTCACCCCCGGCCCCCACCGGCTCACCCTCCACGTCGACGAACTCCCCGAACTCAGGTGGCGGATCCGCCTCGACATCGACGACACCCTCGATGCCGAGATCCCCTCCGTGCCCATGCTCCTGGGCATGGCCCCCTTCACCGGCATCAGCATCGGCTACGACTACGGCGGACCCATCGACTGGAACCTATACGAACAACACCGCAGCTACCGCTTCACCGGCGGCGAACTGCTGAACGTCCGCTACATCCCCGGAGCACCCTCGCAGTACGACCGCACCGTACTCCACGAGATCGGGAGGACGGTGGCGAAGCTGACCGATTGACCCCACCCGCACTGAAAGCCTCCATATGGAGGCAAAACCGAGCCTGCGCTCCCTAGAATGGAACGGCCAGTGAATGAGGAGCGCACAGTCCATGCCCAAGATCGTCGATCACGATGAGCGCCGCAGAGAGATCTCCGCGGCGATCACCCAGATCATCGTTGCGGAGGGCTTCGAGCGGGTCACCATGCGCGAGCTGGCCGCGCGGATCGGCTTCGCGCACGGGGTGATCATCAAGTACTTCCCCAACAAGCAGAGCATCCTGGCGGCCGCCGTGACCCAGCTCTACTCCGGGGTGAACGAGCGGCTGGCTGGGCAGGTCGAGGGCTATCGAGGGCTGGAGGGGCTCGAGCGCATGTTCAGAGCGCTCCTGCCGTTCGGCTCCGAAGCGGTGCTCCGGGCGCGAGCGGTCATCGCGTTCTGGAACTACGCGGTGCACAACCTGGAGCTCTCCGCGATCCATCGCGAGAACAATCTCATGTGGCGCCGGGAGTTCCACAGGTTCCTCGTCGAGGCGCGGGAGGACGGGGAGCTCGGCAGCCACGTGGATATCGACGCGGCGGTCAACCGTATCGTGGTCAGCAGCGCGGGGTGGCAGATGACGGCGGTGCTCCTGCCCGAGTTCACGCGAGCCGCTCATCTCGAGCAGGAGCTGACGACGCTGATGGAGAGCCTGCGGGCGCCCGAGAAGCAGGGGATGAGCCCGCGGAAGGGCGCCGCACAGGTCGCGCCATCCGAGGCGCCGATAGACTGAGTGGCGTGATCGATCCCCTCCTGCTCCGCACCGATCCCGAGGCCGTGAAGCGCTCGCAGCGCGTGAGAGGCGAGGACGAGGCGGTGGTGGATCAAGCCCTCGCCGCCGACGCCGCACGCCGGGCCTCGCTCGCAGAGTTCGAGACGCTGCGCGCCGAGCAGAAGGAGTTCGGAGCTCAGGTGAAGACCGCCTCGAAGGAGGAGAAGCCGGCGCTCATCGCGCGGGCGCAGGAGCTCGCGGCCGGTGTGAAGGCGGCGGAGGCTCGGGCCAAGGAGGCCGAGGCCGAGTTCGAGCGGGTCTCCGAGCGCATCGAGAACGTCGTCATCGAGGGCGTGCCCGCCGGCGGCGAGGAGAGCTTCGTCACGCTGCGCGAGGTCGGCGCGATCCCGAGCTTCGACTTCGAACCCCGTGACCACCTCGAGCTCGGCGAGATGCTCGGCGCCATCGACATGGAGCGCGGAGCGAAGGTCTCGGGCGCCCGCTTCTACTTCCTGCGCGGCGTCGGAGCCCGGCTCGAGCTCGCGCTCATGAACCTCGCGCTCGACCGCGCCCTCGCGAACGGCTTCATCCCGCTCATCACGCCGACCCTGGTGAAGCCCGAGATCATGCGGGGCACCGGCTTCCTCGGCCAGCACGCGAGCGAGGTCTACCACCTGCCCGAGCAGGATCTGTTCCTCACCGGCACGAGCGAGGTCGCGCTCGCCGGCTACCACGCCGACGAGATCATCGATCTCTCGGACGGGCCGATCCGCTACGCCGGCTGGTCTACCTGCTACCGCAGCGAAGCCGGATCGCACGGCAAGGACACCCGTGGCATCCTGCGTGTGCACCAGTTCAACAAGCTCGAGATGTTCGTCTACACCTCGCCGGATGAGGCGGAGGCCGAGCACGAGCGGCTCGTCGCCTGGCAGGAGGAGATGCTCGGATCCCTCGGGCTCTCGTACCGGGTCATCGACGTCGCAGCGGGCGACCTGGGATCCTCCGCAGCCCGGAAGTACGACATCGAGGCGTGGATCCCCACGCAGGGCACCTACCGCGAGCTGACCTCGACCTCGAACTGCACGACCTACCAGTCGCGACGTCTCGCGACGCGCTTCCGCACCGAGAGCGGCAAGACGGCGCCCGTCGCGACGCTCAACGGCACGCTCGCCACGACGCGCTGGCTCGTCGCGATCCTCGAGACGCACCAGCGAGCAGACGGCTCCGTCGTCGTGCCAGAGGCGCTGCGCCCCTATCTCGGCGGGCTCGAAGTGCTCGTGCCGCTCGTCTCGGCGGGAGCGTAGCCGATGGCCGTCCGCTCCATCCCCGCCGCCGAGCGCCACCTCGTCGCCCTCGACCTCGACGGCACGGTGCTGCACCGCGACGAGACGTTCGACCCCGAGGTGGGCGGCGCGATCCGCGCCCTCGCCGATGTCGGACACGAGATCGTGATCGCGACGGGCCGCTCCGTGGACGCGACACTGCCGATCGTCGAGCGGCTGCGCATCCGCCCCGAGTGGGTGGTGTGCTGCAACGGCGCGGTGACGCTGCGGCGTGATCCGCTCGCCGATCGCGCCTACCGCCACGAGTTCGTCGAGGCTTTCGACGCGACCGAGGTGCTGACCCGGATCCGCTCGCACCTGGTGACCGCCCTCTACGGGCTCGAGACCGTCGACGGCGAGCTGCTCTACACCGAGGAGATCCCGGCCGGCACGCTGCCCGCGCGCCGCCGCCTCGTGCGCTTCGAGGAGCTGCTCGGGGTGCAGGCCACCCGCCTGCTGGTCGTGTCGCCGGATCACGCGCTCGAGGAGTTCCTGCGCATCGTCGACCGGCTCGGCCTCACGCGGGTGTCGTACGCGATCGGCTACACAGCCTGGCTCGACATCGCCCCCGAGGGGGTGTCGAAGGAGAGCGCGCTCGAGGTGGTGCGGCAGCGCCTCGGCGTCGACCGCTCACGGGTGTTCGCCGCGGGCGACGGCAACAACGACATCCAGATGCTCAGGTGGGCGGATCGCTTCGGCGACGCCGTGGCGATGGGCCAGGCGGTCGATGCGGTGAAGGCCGCCGCCGGGCGCGTGACCGGCCGCATCGACGAGGGCGGGCTGGCGGCCGCGCTGCACACCCGCTTCCCCGACGAGCTCGGGCCGCTCGGCTGAGCGCTCTTCGCGCCTCTCCTCCTGTTCCCTGTTCCGCGCTTCGCCTCGACTACACTCGACGGCGGAGGGTTGTCCGAGCGGCCGAAGGAACTTGTCTTGAAAACAAGCAGGCGGTAACCCCGTCTCGCGGGTTCAAATCCCGCACCCTCCGCTTCCGAAGGCCCCGCGTACGCGGGGCCTTCGTCCGCTCTGGGTGCGGGATTTTTGAGAACCCGTGACCGAGCGCGCTGGCGCGCTCGGCGGCATCGGCGCGCGAAGCTGCGCTTCGCTTTAGCGCCTGGCCGGGGTTCAAATCCCGCACCCTCCGCTCGCAGAGAGCCCCGCGATTCGCGGGGCTCTCGCTCACTTCGGGGAGGGGATTTTTCAGAACCCCAACTGGGCCGCGGAGCGCGGCCCAGCGGCGTGCGCGCGCGACGCGATGCGTCGCTCCAAGCGCGCGGCCGGGGTTCAAATCCCCTACCCTCCGCTCGCAGAGAGCCCCGCGAATCGCGGGGCTCTCGCTTCGAGCTCAGCCCCCGATACGATTCCGCGCTGAGGGCGCGGCCGGGCTCATTCCAGGTGTCGCCCAGCAGTGCGCGGTAAAGTCGGGGAGCGCGCCGAACGGGCGCGCATCATCGATCGACACTGAGGATGGGCATGGAGCGAGGGAACGGCGAGGCGATCTTGAACCCGCTGAGCGCGCGTCACGGCCGGCTTCGCCGGTCGAACGGCTGGGCCAATGCGGGCAAGGTGCTGCTCACCGGCGTCATCGTTCTGGCGCTGAGCGGGATCTCCGTCGCCGCCTATGCGGTCTGGGGACTCGCGAGCGATCTGAAGACCGTCGACCTCGTCGTCAGCGAAGAGGAGCAGGAAGCCCTGGACGCGGTCGCCGCCGGCAGCCAGTCCCTGGACGGCGCGTTGACCATCCTGCTCGTCGGGTCGGATTCCCGTGAAGAGGGCTCCGAGTTCAACGACGGCGAGACGGGCGAGCTCAACGACGTCAACCTGCTGCTGCACATCTCCGCCGACCACCAGAACGCGACCGTGGTGAGCTTCCCCCGCGACCTCATGGTGCCGATCCCGAGCTGCCCGAGCCCCGACGGTGGGTACTACTCCGCGATGAGCGAGCAGATGCTGAACACGGCCCTGTCCTACGGCGGCCTGCCGTGCGTCGCGCTCACCATCGAGAATCTCACCGGCCTGCACATCCCCTATGCCGGCCTCATCACCTTCGACGGCGTCGTCGGCATCTCGAACGCCATCGGCGGTGTCACGGTGTGCCTGACCGAGCCGATCTTCGACGAGTACACGGGTCTCGACCTCGCTCCCGGCGACAACACCCTCGCCGGCGGCGTCGCGCTGCAGTTCCTGCGCACCCGCCACGGGGTGGGCAACGGCGGCGACGTGAGCCGCATCAGCAACCAGCAGATCTTCATGTCGGCGCTCGTGCGCCAGCTGCAGAGCTCCGACACGCTCGGCAACCCGGTGAAGGTGTACGGACTCGCCAAGGCCGGTATCCAGAACATGACGCTCTCGAGCAACATGGCGACGGTGCAGTTCATGCAGGCCCTCGCGGGGACGGTCAAGGACATCGACCTCGAGCGCATCAACTTCGTGCAGTACCCGAGCTTCTCCCACCCCTACGAGGCCGGCAGACTGACCCCGGACTACGCTTCCGCGCAGCTGCTGTTCGACGTGCTGGCGAGCGGCCAGCCCTTCGAGGTGACGGGACGCGGTGAGGCGGTCGTCGACACCTCGGCGCCGGCCGAAGTGCCCGCGGAGGTTCCGGCGGAGGACGTCCCTGCGGAGGAGGCGCCAGTCGAGGAGACGGAGGCGCCGCCATCGGGGCCGGTGAAGCTGCCGGAGAACATCACGGGGCAGAGTGCTGCGAACCAGACCTGCTCCGCGGGTCGCACCACCTACTAGCCCGCCTCGCTGAGGCGCCCGAGCTCGATGTACCCGAGTTCGACCATTGCACACGCGTTGTTATGTCGCAGGACATCGGTGACAGTTCTGTATCAACACATCGGTGACACTCCGAGTGGTCTTGGTGGTGACACTTCTCCCCACAGATTGATGGGATGAGCACAAATCAACCCGTCGATCCCCGTGTCCGCCTCGCGATCAGTACCTGGCCCGATGACGCCCCACGCGGGACCGTGTCCTCGTTCTGCGCCGAGCACGGGATATCCAGGAACGTGTTCTACAAGATCCTGAACCGCGCCCGAACCCAGGGCCCGTCCGCGGCCCTGGAACCCCGCTCCCGCCGCCCACGCACCTCACCCTCCACGATCCCTGACGCCACCCGGGAACACGCACTCCAGACCCGTGCCGCGCTCGAACGCTCCGGCCTGGACCACGGCCCGATCAGCGTGCACGAGACCATGCGACGGATGGGCCTAGCCACCCCCTCGGAAGCGTCTTTGGCGAGAATCTTCCGTCAGGAGGGCGTCTCCCGGAACGAACCGAAGAAGAAGCCCCGCGCCTCGTACCGACGATTCGTGTACCCCGCCCCGAACTGCCTGTGGCAACTCGACGCAGCCGAGTACGTCCTCACCCGCGGCCGGAAGTGCGTGATCTTCCAACTCGAGGACGATCATTCCCGGACCCAGACCGCGATCCATGTCGCCCGGACCGAGACCGCGGACGACGCGCTCATCGTGTTCCAGAAAGGAATCGCCCGCTACGGGGTGCCGCAGAAACTCCTCACCGATAACGGGACCGCGTTGAACCCGTCCCGGCGGGGGTGGGAAGGGAAACTCGTCGTGTACGCGTCATCGCTCGGGGTCGAAGCGATCACCGGCAGACCGGGGAAACCGACCACGCAGGGCAAGAACGAGCGGTTCCATCAGACCCTGTTCCGATGGTTGGACCAGCAGCCCCTCGCGGAGAGCATCGCCGAGCTCCAGACCCAATGCGACCGCTTCGACGTGATCTACAACACCCAACGCCCCCATCAGGGGCTGCCCGGACGGATGACCCCGCGTGAGGCGTGGGACGCGACCCCGGTCGCGCCGCCCCCGCGCCCTCCAGGGACACCACCCGTCGGCGGGATTCCACGCGTCGGGGACGGGGCTGCGGGAGTCCCGGGCGGGGAGGCCACGGCCCAGGTTCAGAGCAATGGTGGGGTCTCGATCGACAAAGTCTTCTACTACCTCGCGAGGTGGATGATCGGTGAGACTATTCACGCGGTCTGGGATCAGACCATGATGATGCTGTTCGATGAGCGAGGAGACCTGCTCGTGGAGTACGAGATCCCGCGGAACGGGGTCCGGCATGTGTCCACTGGTCGGCGTCCCAGACGCGGGCACGGCGCGGATTGAGCAGGCCGAACCGGCGGAGTGTCACCGATGTGTTGAGACAAGAACTGTCACCGATGTCCTGACACACATTTGTCACTGATGTCCCGAGACATCACAACCATTGCACACGCGTTCTACGCGGATATCGCGTGTGCAACGGCGGATGTCGTGTGCAGCGAGCTGCGGCGGAGGCAGGGGGATTTGTCCCCGCCGCTCCCCAGACGTCGCTGCGCGACGCCGGGGGCCTCTCGCGGCGTGGGCCCACCCACAGGTTCACATCCGCGATGCCCTGAAATGTGTGTAGGGGACCCCGCCCGAAGGCGGAGTCCCCTACACACATGGCGGAGACAGGGGGATTTGAACCCCCGGTCGAGTTTAACCCCGACCCTTCATTAGCAGTGAAGTCCGTTCGGCCGCTCCGGCATGTCTCCGCAAACCATCCTAGGGCACGCCCGCGCGGGCCGGAAATCGACGACTTGACTCACCTAAAAGGTCCGGGAAGGCCTGCGCGTGCCTCACATAAGAATGTCCGCGTAGCGATTCGGGTTCCCTGACCATGTGAGCAGGGAGCTACCGATGGCCGCGCGCCGTGATCTGACGAAGAAGTTCGCCCGCGAGTACGCGAAAGCAGACAAGGCGGGCAAGGGCGAGATCCTCGACGCGCTGGTCGCATCAACGGGGTGGACCCGGGACCACGCTCGCCGCGCGATCCGCGCCGCGAACGCCCGGAAGGGGTCCGTGGGAGCACAGGAACGGAAGCCTCGGCCGCGGAAGTACTCGTACGACGCGCTCGTCGTGCTGCAGGAGGTGTGGCGGCTGGCCGGTCAGCCATCGGGGAAGTACCTCGCCGCAGTCATGGACGACACGCTGGAACGCCTGGTCCGGTTCCGTGAACTTGGCAAGGTGGCCCCGCGCGTCACCGATCAGGTACTCGATGAGCTGCGAGCGATGTCGCCGGCGACAATCGACCGGTACCTGAAGCCCCACAAGGATGCCGCCTACCCGGTCGCCCTGTCGGGCACCAAACCGAGCCATATTCTGCGGTCCTCGATCCCGACGCGCACCAGCATGGACGCACCGCTGACCGTCCCGGGGTTCTTGGAGCTGGACACCGTCGCGCACTGCGGCCACACCCTCAAGGGCGAGTTCCTGCGCACACTGACCGGCACCGACCCGGTCGCGGGGTGGACGATGCTGCGCACGATCCGCAACAACGCTTACGTGCACGTCCACGGCGCACTGGAATGGATGCGCGCCCACGCGCCGGTCCCGGTCGCGGGGGTCGACTTCGACAACGGAAGCGAGTTCATGAACTGGGGCGTGATCGCGTGGGCCGACAAGCACGAGATCCCCGTCACCCGGGGACGACCCTACCAGCACAACGACAACGCGCACGTTGAGCAGCGCAACGGCGACTGGGTCCGCCGCCACGCGTTCCGCTACCGCTACGAGACCGAAGCGGAGATGACGCTGCTCAACGAGCTCTGGGTCCTCGTGATGGACCGCAAGAATCACCTGCTGCCCTGCGTGAAAGCGATCGGCTGGACCCACACCAGCGCGGGCCGGAAGAAGCGGGTCTATGACAAACCCCGCACCCCGTACCAGCGGCTCCTCGATGCCGGCGTCCTCGACAAGAAGACCCGCGCCCGACTGGAGCGCGAGCATGCGAAGCTGAACCCGGCGCGCATCACTCGCCGGATCAATCAGATCCAGCAGCAGCTGATCGAGCTGGCCTCCGCCCGCACACAGGGCACACGTCCCGCCGCCTGAGCGACGCGGACATTTTTCGTGAGGCACGTTTCAATCACTCCCGGACATCTTGACGTGAGGCAAGACAATCGAGCTCCGGGGTCGCAGCCGCGCAGGGAAGCCGCGCCGCGTCAGCTCGCGGCGCCCAGCCGTTGCAGGCGCTCGATCGCGGTGCGCAGCGTCTCCTCGTCCTTGACGAAGGTGAAGCGCAGCCAGTTCGACAGGCGTTCGGCGGTCGGGGAGCCCTCGACGCAGAACGCCGAGAGAGGCACGCAGGCCACGCCGATCCGCTCGGGCATGGCGCGGGCGATGGCGGCCCCATCGGGTGCGTCCGGCGAGAGGAACGGCGTCGCGTCGGCGCACACGAAGTAGGTGCCGGCGGGGCGCACGAACGACAGCCCCGCGCTCTCGAGGCCTCGCATCAGCAGCTCGCGCCGGGCGTCGAGCGAGTCGCGCAGCGCGGCGATGTCGGCGTCCCCGTTCTCGAGCCCGCGGGCGACCGCCGGCTGGAACGGGGCGCCGCCGCTGTAGGTGAGCCACTGCTTGATGCCGACCACCGCCTCGACCAGCTCGGCAGGCCCGCTCGCCCAGCCGATCTTCCACCCCGTGAGCGAGAAGGTCTTGCCGGCCGACGAGATGGTGAGCGTGCGCTCGCGCATGCCGGGCAGCGTCGCGATCGGGATGTGCTCGGCCCCGTCGAAGGTGAGGTGCTCGTAGACCTCGTCGGTCACGACGATCGCGTCGACCCGACGGGCCTCGGCGGCGATGGCCGAGAGCTCGTCGGCGGTGAGCACGGTGCCGGTGGGGTTGTGCGGGGTGTTCACGAGGATCACCCGGGTGCGCGGCGTCACCGCCGCAGCGAGAGCCGCAAGGTCGAGCCGGAAGCCGTCCTGCTGCGCGAGCAGCGGCACGGTCACGTGCCGCGCGCCGGCCATCGCGATCGCCGCCGCGTGCGAATCGTAGAAGGGCTCGAGCGTCACCACTTCGTCGCCGGGCCCGGCGAGCGCGAGGATCGCGGCGGCGATGGCCTCGGTGGCCCCCGCCGTGACGAGCACCTCGGACTCCGGGTCGAGGTCGATGCCGTAGCGGCGACGCTGGTGCCCGGCGACAGCCCGCCGCAGTTCGGGGATGCCGCGCCCGGGCGGGTACTGGTTCCGCCCCGTGCGCATCGCCGCGACGGCGGCCTCGCGGATCCACTCCGGCCCATCGGCGTCGGGGAAGCCCTGTCCGAGGTTCGCCGCACCGGTGCGGACGGCGAGGGCGGTCATCTCGGCGAAGATCGTGGGTCGCGAGGTGCCGTCCGGGGTCATGAGTCCGGTGGCGGCGGCCACCTCCTGCCAGCGCGCGGTCATGAACTCAAGGGTATATCGATGCGGCGGCACGACGGCGCAGTGCGGCGCTCCGCCCAGAGCCGGCATGGCGGATCCCCACAGTCCCGGACACGGAGCGGGCCCCGGCCGAGAGACTCGACCGGGGCCCGGAATCCGAAGCGCCTACTTGATGATCGGCAGGTTGAAGATGAACCCCGGCTCCTTGCCCTGACGGTAGTTGTCAGGCGCCGAGACCGCGGCGATGATGTGGAAGACGAAGCTCGCCAGGTATGCGAGCCAGACGATGAGGCCCAGGATCCAGCCGATGAAGGGGATGAGGCCCAGGATGACCGCGACGATCGCGAGGCCGGTGCGCAGCAGCGAGAAGTTGAGGTTTGCCACGTGGAACGCGTTCGCGCGCTGATCGCCCTTGTCCTTCTCGATGATGTAGAAGATGAGGGCGGGGATCCAGGTGAAGAACACCGACAGCCAGTAGTTGAGAGTGATGGTGTTCGCGGGATCGGTCGGGGCACCCTGCGGGGCGTAGCCCGGCTGCTGCGGGTAGCCCTGCGGGGGCTGCTGGTAGGCGCCCGCAGGGGGCGGCTGGTACCCACCGGCCGGAGGCTGCTGGTATCCGCCCGCCGGGGGCTGCTGAGGCGCGGCCTGCGGGTTTCCGAGCGGAGGCTGGTACGGCGGCGCTTGCGGCGGCACCTGACCCTGCGGCGGCACCTGGCCGTCCGCAGGATTCTGCTCGTTGTTCGCCTCGGGGGGCAACGTGGTCATCGGAGTGCTCCTTTACCGCGGTGGTTGATCTAGCACAAACGTTACCGCAGCTCGGGCCCCTCGGATAGTAGGAATCCTGCGCGCCGTGAAAGCCGTGGACGGGGGCGGGAAGGCCCCGCCCCCGGTGGCTCGGTTCCGGCTCAGAAGACGTCGGGGCTGGGCGCGGAGGTGTGCAGGATCGAGACGTCGGCGTGACGGTCGAAGCGGTACCCGGTGCCGCGCACGGTGCGCACGATGTCCTGGTAGTGCGCGAGCTTCACCCGCAGGCGACGCACGTGCACGTCGATCGTGCGCTCGTTGGGCACCTCCTCGGCCGCGGCGTCGGCCCAGAGGCTCTCGATGAGCTCCTCGCGGCTGACCGTGCGGCCCTCGCGCAGCACGAAGTACTGCAGCAGCTCGAACTCGCGGAAGGTGAGCGGAGCCGGCACGTTGTCGAGCAGCACGCGCTTGCGCGAGAGGTCGATGGTCACACCGCTCGCGGCGCGATCCTGCTCGACCTCGGCCTCCTGCTTCTGCCGGGCGCGGGCGGCGGGATCGCCGAGGGCGAGGCGCACGACGTCCACGTCGCGGCCGCCGGCGCCCTCGGGGGCGAGTGCCACGGCGGCGTAGGTCTCGGCGGCGGGGGCGAGCTGCGCCACAAGCTCCTTGATCTGGGAGACGATGGCGCCGAGCTTCGGGTCGCCGTCGGCGATGCGGTCGTCGGAGAGGCCGACGTAGAGGGCGAAGCCGCGCACCTCGGTGCCCTCCGGCACGCGGTGCTCGCCGGTGTGCGCGGGGGCCGCCGGCTGCTCGGCGGTGAGATCGGGACGGGCCTGGGAGAGGGTCTGGATGGTCATGATGATGAAGTCCTTTGTGCTGTCGTGCCTGCGTGGCGGGAGCTGAGCCCGGCGGTGCGGAGGGGCGATGCCCCGGGTGAATGCTGGATGCGTGTGCGGATCCGAGGTCTGACGACCTCGGCACAAGGCGCGCAACGAAGAGAGGAGTGTTGCTCTAGAGCGCCTCGTGCTACTGCATTCGACAGCACATGACGCAGCTGCCGGCCATCATCATGCCGGTCGTCCCGAAGTTCACCTCACTGGCGGACTGGGTTCGCTGAATGTCATGCATAACGAGAAGTTTTGCAAATCATTGCCCCGCGTGTCAAGTCGACGACGTACCTTACGTTTATTGATCGCGTAGCCCAAGTCGTGCCTCACATACTTTGATCGCGTACTTCCTACGCTCGGCAGGTATGAACAAGGGTGTGGTGTCGGTGGCGACTCGTATCGAGGTGACGAAACAACTCAAGCAGGCGTATCGAGTTGCGACACGGTCTGAGAAGTCTGGGATTCTGGATCATTTCTGCAGCTCGACCGGGGTCTCCAGGGTCACTGCGAGACGGTATCTCACTGACCCGTTGCTCGGGGTGAAGAACGTCACAAAGATCGACCGACGCCGTCACCGTCCCACGAAGTATTCGGCCGCGTCGAAACGAGTGCTGGTGTGGTTGTGGCGGGTGATGATGTACCCGTGTGGGAAGTACATGAAACCGATGCTCCCTGAATGGATTAGCCGGCTTGAAGCGCATGGCGAGCTGCGCGAGGGTGAGCATGAGTACTCGGCTCGGGTGCGTGACGAGTTGCTCCGGATGTCTGCGGCGACGATCGAGCGATACCTCCGCGAACACCGGAACGCACTCGAGCTGAAAGGGATCTCCGCGACTCGTTCTGGTGCGCTGCTGCGCACCTCGATCACGATCAGGAAAGCCGGGGACGAGGCAGAGCACGAGCCCGGGTTCATGGAGTGTGACACCGTCGCGCATTGCGGGCCAACGTTGAAGGGCGAGTTCGCGAGAACCCTCACCGCCACCTGTGTGGAGACAGGATGGACCCACCTGGAAGTGCTGCGCAACAACGCCCGAGTGCACATGCTCGCAGCCCTTGATCGGGTCGAGGCCGCGTTGCCGTTCGGGATTGCGGGCCTGGACTGCGATAACGGGAGCGAGTTCATCAACGACAAAGTCGTCGAGTGGGCAGGTGAGCGGAAGATCTTCTTCACTCGCTCGCGCCCGTACAAAAAGAACGATCAAGCCGTCGTGGAATCAAAGAACAACCACATCGTCCGCAAGTACGGGTTCTACTACCGATACGACACCACCGACGAGCGAGAGGTGCTCGCCAAACTCTGGCAGGTAGT
Organism: Candidatus Leucobacter sulfamidivorax; assembly: GCA_016771945.1. Classification (GTDB taxonomy): domain Bacteria; phylum Actinomycetota; class Actinomycetes; order Actinomycetales; family Microbacteriaceae; genus Leucobacter; species Leucobacter sulfamidivorax. The sequence goes on along the minus strand of QZLF01000003.1, from coordinate 682,565 downwards.
GACGCTGAAGATGAACTTCTTCACCCCGACAAGAAAACCCATCGGCTGGGTAAGTGACGGGCAGGGGCGGAGACTGCGCGTGTATGACAAGCCGAAGACCCCGTACCAGCGGGTTCTCGAGTCAGGGGTGCTCTCCCGCGTGCAAGAACGAGCGCTGCGGGCACAGTATATGAAACTCAACCCGGTCGAACTCACCCGCGACATCGTGAGGTACCAGGGCATGCTCATCACCAAGGCGAAGTGGAAGACCGAGGTGCTCACCGCCGAGGTCGAGGACGCGAAGAAGAACCGGCGCAAACGCCAGACCGGTGGGGTGAAACTCCGCACCGCCTGAGCAATGGGTTATGCGATCAATCTATGTGAGGCACAACACCGATTACGCGATCAACTTGACATGAGGCACCACGGTCGACGACGCGAGGAAGGGGCGGATCGCCGAGTCGATCGAGCGGTTCAGCCGATCGTGCCGTACAGGCGATCGCCGGCGTCGCCGAGTCCGGGCACGATGTAGGCGTGCTCGTTCAGGCCCTGGTCGAGGGCGCCGAGCACGAGCGTCACGGGCCGTTCGCCCGCGGCGCTGCGGATCGTCTCGACCCCCTCGGGGGTGCCGAGGATGCAGACCGCGGTGACCTCGTCGGCTCCCCGTTCGAAGAGGAACTCGATGGCGGCCGCGAGCGATCCGCCCGTGGCGAGCATCGGGTCGAGCACGAAGCACTGCCGGCCCGAGAGCGAGTCGGGCAGTCGCTCGGCGTACGTGGTGGGCTGCAGGGTCTGCTCGTCGCGGGCCATGCCCAGGAAGCCCACCTCGGCGGTCGGCATGAGCTTCACCATGCCCTCGAGCATGCCGAGCCCGGCGCGCAGGATCGGCACGACGAGCGGCACCGGATCGCTCAGGCGCACCCCGACCGTGGGGGCCACGGGCGTCTCGATCTCGAGCGGGCGCACGCGCACCTCGCGCGTGGCCTCGTAGGCGAGCAGCGTCATCAGCTCCTCGACCAGCTGCCGGAAGGTCGGCGGGGGTGTCAGCCGGTTGCGCAGAACCGTAAGCTTGTGGGTGATCAGCGGGTGATCCGCGGTGATGACGCGCATGCGTCAAGCTTAGGGCGTAGCCGAGGCGCGGGACGCGGCCGCCCGGCAGGAGGACCGGCCGGAACTATCGGGGAGGAGATGCCCGTGAACCCCTCTGCCTCCATCCCTCCCGACGACCGGGAGCTCGCGCTCATGGGCCTCGCGCTCGACGAGGCGCGACTGGCCGCGGCGGAGGGGGAGATCCCCGTGGGCGCGGTGATCGTGGGCCCCGACGGTCGCGTGATCGCGAGCGGTCGCAACGCGCGCGAGTCGAGCCACGACCCGACCGGGCACGCCGAGGTGGCGGCGATCCGCCGCGCGGCCGAGGCGCTCGGGGACCGGGTGCTCGACGGCTGCGCGATCGTGGTCACCCTCGAGCCCTGCGTCATGTGCGCCGGCGCGATCCTCGCCGCGCGACTGCCGCGGGTGGTGTTCGGCGCCTGGGACGAGAAGGCGGGGGCCGCCGGCAGCGTCTACGATCTGCTGCGCGACGGGCGCCTGCCGCATCCCGTGCCGGAGGTCGTCGGCGGGGTGCGGGCTGCCGAGTGCGCGGGGCTGCTCGAGACGTTCTTCAAGGCTCGGCGCTAGTCGAGCCCCAGCATCACCACGGCGCTCGTCGTCGGCTGCGCAGTGTCGGGGTCGACCCACACGTCGGGCTCGAGGTAGACGGTGTGCGCCGCCGGCACGGCCTCGGTCACGCGCCGCTTCGCTTGGTAGAGGATCGTCGAGACCTCGCGCATCGTGCGCTCGGCGGGGATGTCGACTCGGGCGCACACGATCAGTCCGCCGTCCTCCTCGTTCATCAGCTCCAGCTCGATCACGTGCGCGATGTTCGCACCCTCGAGCAGGGCCGCCTCGATCGTCGTCGCGTCGTCGGTGCTCTCAGCCATTCCGATCCTCTCTCGAGCCAGTGATGCGAACCATCCTAGAACCCCAGCCCGAACGGCTTCCGGGAGCCTCGTCGCGCCCGAACCTTGCCCTAGGCTGAAGCCGTGAACGACGTGAACGAATCCATTGCGAATCCGGGGGAGGCCCTGCCCCGCGTGGCCCTGCTGGGCGTCGGCTCGATGGGCGGCGCGATCCTCGCGGGGCTCCGCGCCCCCGGCGTCCGCATCGACGGCCCGATCGCGGTCACCACGAGATCGACGGCGAGCGCGGCCGAGTACGAGGCGGCGAGCGGCGTCGTGGCCTTCGCGGGCGAGGCGGATCCCGACGCCAACCGCCGGGCGGTGCGCGGCGCGGGCGTGGTGATCCTCGCGGTGAAGCCCTGGGCGATCCACGACCTGCTGCAGGAGGTGGCCGACGATCTCGCTCCGGACGCGATCGTGGTGAGCGTGGCGGCCGGCATCACCACGCGGAGCATGGAGGCGCTGGTGCCGGCCGGCGTCGCGGTGGTGCGTGCGATGCCGAACACGCCCTCGCTGGTCGGGCGCGGCGTGACCGGGCTCGCCGGGGGCGGATCAGCAGGCTCTGCGCAGGTCGGCATCGTTCGGCGCGTGTTCGAGACCGTCGGGCGGGTGCTCGTGATCGACGAGGATCGCATGGACGCGCTCGGCGCCGTGTCCGCATCGGGGCCCGCCTACCTGTTCTTCTTCGTCGAGCAGCTCACCGCCGCAGCCGGGCGCCTCGGCTTCTCCGAGGAGGACGCGAGGCTGATGGCCGAGGGCACGGTCACGGGCGCCGCGGAGCTGCTGGCGCGATCCGGCGAGGATCCGGCCGAGCTGCGCCGCCGCGTGACGAGCCCGAACGGCACGACCGAGCGGGCGATCGCGGTGCTGCAGGAGGGCGGCTTCGCCGAGACATTCGACCGCGCGCTCGCGGCTGCGATCGCGCGGTCGGAGGAGCTCGCCGCCGGTTCCAGCGCCGATTGATCCGCCGCAGGATCAGCGGTACTCGCGCTCGATGGTCCAGCCATCGGGGAGGGTCCAGACGCTGGTCTGGATCTCGAGACTGGTCTGGAAGTCGTTGATCAGTCCTTGGATGTAGGGATCCGTGTTGTTGACCACGGCGGGCGAGGTCAGGAAGGTGTAATACGGATCCGGGTCCGTGGGCGCGGAGACGTAGGAGGTGCTCGGGTACACCGTGGCGTTCTGGGTGTAGATGGAGGCGATGTCGACGGGGGTCTCCGGGATGCCGTCGCCGTCTGCGTCTGCGGCGATCCAGTCCATGCTCCCGTCGCCGTCGGTGTCGACCGCCACGGTGTTGAAGGAGCCGTTGAAGTCGGTGTCGCACCAGGCGGTGTCCCAGTAGCCGTCGAGGTTCGTGTCGGTCATGATGACGTCGAAGCGGCCGTCGCCGTCGGTGTCGAAGCCGGTGGTCTCGAAGTAGCCGTCGAAGTCGTTGTCGAAGATCTCGGAGATCATGATCCTCACCCTTTCCGGTATGGAGGTCCGGTCCGTCCGAACCTCGATACCTATTCGATGCGCGGATCCGCCGAAATGTTCCCCGAGGAGGCGACGTCCTACATCTCTTCGCTCAGGATGCGGCGCATGTCGTCTCGGGCGCGGCTGATGCGCGACTTCACGGTCTGCACCGGGATCCCCTGCTGCTCGGCGATCTCGTTGTAGCTGAGCTCGCCGTATTCGCGCAGCACGAGCGCGACCCGGCGATCCTCGCTGAGCTGCGCCAGCGCGCGCTGCACCCGGTCGCGCACGGCGATCCGCTCGTCGAAGCCGTGCCGCGGGTCGGCGTACTCGCCGAGCTCCTCCGCGAGCTCTCGTCGACGACGCAGCAGCGCGCGCGAGGCGTTGACCGCGATGCGGTAGATCCAGGTCGAGAAGCTCGAGTCGCCGCGGAAGCCGGGGAGTGACCGCCAGGCCGCGATCAGGCACTCCTGCAGGGCGTCCTCGGCGTCGGAGGGGTTGCCGGTGACCGCCAGGCAGACGCCCCAGAGCCGGGCCCGGTGCGGCTCGACGAGCTCGCGGAACGCACGGTCATCGAGCCGGGCCTTCACGGGAGCCGGGTCGGGTGCGGGAGTGTCCACGTCGTCGCCCTCTCGGGAGGCGCACCAATGCGCGCGTTCGGTGCAGCCAATGATAGCCCTGTCGGAGAGGTATTGGACAGACTGCCGCGGGCCGTCAGGAGGCTGCGCTGCGGTCGGCGATGAGCGCGTACGAGCGGATGAGGGTGCGCAGGGCGAACTCCTCCCGAGGGTCGATCGAGACGGAGGCGCGGGTCCGGGCTCGCCCTGCCGCGGCGAGGGCGCGACTGCGGATCTCCGCGGCGTCGCTTCCCGCCGGTGCGCGTACGCGTTCGCCGTCGTTGCGGGCGTCGAGCTGCAGCGCGAGCTCGTCGAGCAGGGGGTGCTGGGGAACGGCCTCGGCGAGGCGGATCATCGCCTCCAGCTCGACGACCCCGTGCATGTGGGGCTGCTGGCGGGCCTGCTGCACGACGCCGAGCGCATCCATGCGGGCGAGCTCTCGGGCGAGCGCCTCGAGGCGGCGCAGGCTCGAGTGCGCGATGAGGTGGTGGTAGCGGCCGATCGAGCGCGCCGCGAGCTCCCGTGCGAGGTCGTCGATGCCCGAGGCGGATCGCGCCCACTGCCGCAGGGACGCCGCGCCGTCGCCGGCGACGGCCCTGCCGTGGCGCAGCCCGTACTCGCCGAGCAGGCTGCTCAGGCGCTCGAGCCCTTCGGCGTCGTCCACGGCGCCGAGTTCGAGGTCGAGGGTGTCGACCGCGGTGTAGGACGCGAGCGCCGATGCGTCCGACTCTCGGATCAGGCCGGCGGTCGCGGCCTCCGCGAGCCTGCCCGCGAGCGGGATCACGGTCGCGAGCTCGGGGGTCGCGGCGGCGATCGCGGCCGCGTCGGCCGCGGCGTGCTCGAGCGGATCGTCCTCCCCCCACGGGCTCGTGTGCACGTCGGCGAAGGAGAGCACGCCGATGGCGCCGTTCGAGATCGCGAGCGCTCGCAGCGCGGCGGAGTCGTCGGCGAACTGGGCGTGGCGGAAGACGTAGACGATGGCGTCGGCGTTCTCGGCCTGGCGCTCGCCGAAGAGGTAGCGCCGCGCCGTCTCGCGGGTCTGCTCGGTGGTGGACGCGAGGCCCGGGGTGTCGATCAGCGTGAAATCGCGCAGCGCGTCGCAGCTGAGATGGACGGTCGCGTGCTCGATCTCGCCCGGCTCGGCACCGAGGTCGGCGGGGAGGCCGCCGTTCTCGAGAGGCAGCGAGCGCGATTCGCCGGTGCGCAGCAGCACCTCGCAGCGTTCGGGCGCGCCGTACTGGTACCGGGTCACGATGAGGGTGCATTCGCGGTCGTCGGTCGGCGCGGCGCGGCGGCCGATGACGGCGTTCACGAGCGTCGATTTGCCCGCCTTGACCCGGCCGACGACGGCGACCCGCGGCACCCGCTCCGCCCTCTCGCGCAGTTCCGAGGCGAGCGGCGTCGCCGCGTCCCCGAGCAGTGCCTCGACGGCAGCGGTCAGGTGCAGGATCTCCTCGGAGACCCTGCGGGCCGTCTCGTCCCGGGGCCCGCGGGCGGTCGGCAGGTCCGGCGGCGGCTCATCCGCCGCATCCGGCTCGGCGCGGGGGACGAGCAGCGCCCCGGTGGCCGCGGCGGCGTCCGGGCGCTCGACGACCGCGGGCAGCAGGCCGGTGCTGCGCTGGATCACCGCCGCCAGCACGGGCAGCCGGGCGCCGGCACCCGACAGGTGGACGGCCGCGAGGCCCCCGGGCGTCTCGGCCGCCGCGATCCGGAGCGCCTCGGCCACCGGCGCGAGCGCCGCCTCGGCGAGCTCCTCGAACTCGGAGCGGGTGATCTCCAGCGCGACCCTCCGGCGGTCCGAGTCCACCAGGATGGTGGCCACGGGCATCTCGCCGAGGGCCTCCCTGGCCTCCCCGGCGCGTCGCGCGATCCGCTGGGCGAAGGCCTCCGCCGTGGGATCGACGAGCAGGCCGAGCAGTTCCGTCTCGCCGCGCTCGCCCAGCTGCCGCTCGGCCCAATCGAGCACGAGTCGGTCGAGGGCGTCGCTGCCGAGCCCCGGCATGTCGCGGTGCGGGAGCGGGGCGAAGGAGCCGTCGGCCTCGCGTCGCAGCCCGTCCACGCCGCAGGACGCGGCGCCGAACTCGACGACTGCGACGCCGTTCCCGATCGGGGGCGGATCGGCGTGGGCGCAGTGGTGGGCGACCGCGATGTGACCGGGCACCGCGCGCACGCGCCGCGCGTGCAGGCCCTCCGCGAGGCGGAGCAGCTCCGCGATCGACGCGTCGTCGCCTCCCGGTGGGTGCACGAGCAGCAGCTCGTCGGGCCGCAGCGCCTGCTCCTGTCCCGCGGGACGGATCCCGTCGACCTCCGCGAGCCGCAGCACCAGCTGCCGGACGAGTTCGGCCTCGTTCTGCGGTCCTCCCCGCTCGGCGCGGAGGACCGTGCGCGCACGTCGCTCGCCCGGGACGCGCGCGCCGCCGCGCTCCCCGACCGCGACGGCGATCGGGGAGCGCAGGTCGATGGCGACGCGCCAGGGCGAATGGGTCATGGTACGAGTGGGGCCGCTCGGTCGATGTCCTCCTGGTACCGCAGGTACGTCGCCTCCCAGGCCGCGACCTGGTCGGCCATCTGATCCGCGGTGAGCGCGGTGTCGGAGGCGACCTGGATCCAGATGGCGATGGGCAGATCGGTGTACTCGAAGACGGTGATCAGTTCGCGCTGCACACCGTCGGTCGAGGTGCTCGTATAGGTGACCGTGCCGACCGTGTCGCCGTTGTCCAGAGTGACGGACTCCGTGCCGTCGATGGTGAGGCCGCTCAGTCGCGCGAGGTCGTCCCGCCCCTCGGGGGTGGAGGTGTCGAAGACGAAGATCGTGGCCTCCGGATAGGCGTCGAAGCCGCAGAGCCGCTCCTCGGCGTCGCCGTTCATGTTCGTCTCGCAGGTCACCGGTTCGGCCTGGATGTCCTCGAACGCCCACTCCAGCGCTAAACGGTCCGGTGAAGCTCGGACATGCGGAGGCGCGGCTCGCGGAGGTGCCGTTCCAGCAGAGCACCGACTCCGTCGTGTCCCCGCCGCCGGTGCCGCCGCCGTCGGTGTCCCCGCTGCCTCCCGTGCTTCCGCCGCCCGACTGCCCGAGAGAGCCGAGAACGCCGAGGAGTACCACCAGCAGCACGATGACCAGGATACCGCCGACGACCGAGCCGATCACGATGAGCGCCGTGGCGCCGCCCTTGCCTCGCTTCGCGCCGGGCGGGCCGGGCTGGGGTATCGGGGGAGCCACGGGCAGGTACTGCGGCACCGGTGCGGTGGCCTGGGGCACGGGCTGCGCCGGCTGCCAGGCCGGCGCGACGAATGACTGCTGCTGCGGCGCGGGCGGCTGGGGTCCGGTGGCCATCGGCTCGGGAGCCCGCGGCTCCGGCGGCTGCGGTGCGGGCGGTTGCGGTGCCGGCGGTTGCGGTGCCGGCGGCTGCGCCGCGGATGGGACCGGCGGCAGCGGCTGCTGCGGAAGGCTCGGGTGCACGATGGGGACCGCGGACTCCGCGGCGTCGGGCGCCGGTGCGGACGTCTCGGCGGGCGGATCCTGCGGCCGGGCCTCTGCGGCGGCCGGCTTGGCGGCGATGAACTCCCGGGGGACGCGCAGCGCGCCTTCGGCCACGATGAGCTTCGGATCGCCCGAGTGCACCGGCGGCACGCCGATCCGCTCCTCGATCGCGCGCGCGAGCGCAGGGGTGAGCGATGATCCGCCGGTGAGGATCACCTGCGAGAGGCCCGTCGAGCCCGGGGAGCCGAGACCCTCTTCGAGCGTGCCGAGCACTCGCGCGATCTCGTCGGCGATCACCTGTTCGTAGTCCTGACGGGTGATGGTGAGCGTCGCCTCGTCGTCGCCCGTCGCGACGAGCACCTGCGCGGTCTCGTGCCACGACAGCTCCTCCTTCGCCCGGCGCACGTCCTCCATGAGCGTGAGCCGCGCCCCGAGGCCCTGGGCCGTGCCGAGGCGCTCCACGATGGCCTGCTCGCCGGCCTCGAGGAGGCGGGAGAGCACGAGCCGGAACAGCCGATTGTCGAGATCGTTGCCGCCGAGGGCGCCGTCGCCCGCCCAGCAGGTGACGATGAAGGGAGCGTCGGGCTGTCCGGGCGAGCGCTCGAGCACGGCGACGTCGCAGGTGCCGCCGCCCCAGTCGACGATCGCGACCCGGTCGCCGAGCCGCAGCCCCGAATCGGCGAGGCCGTAGGCCGCGGCGATCGGCTCGGGGATCATGACCATGCGCTCGCGCGAGAACCCCGCCTCCACCGCGGCGGCGGCGAGTTCGTCGAGCTGCTGCGGAGTCCAGGCGATCGGATGGGTGAGTACGATGCGGCTGGGCTCCTCATGGCCGGCTCGCTCGCTCGCCACGGCCCGCACCCGTGCGAGCACGGCGCTCACGATGCGCTGCGCGGGGTACACGTCGCCGTCGAGCACGGTCGTGCCTCCGCCGACGAGCAGCTTCGGGGTGCCCTCGAACGCGTCGGGCACCGCGCGCCGGGCGTTGAGCGCGTGGGTGCCGATGCGGAACTCTCCGCCGACGAGCGCGACCGCCGAGGGCATCGATCCGCCGCTCTCGAGCCGCAATACCGAGACCTGCCCGTCGCGCAGGATCGCGGCGGTGGTGTTCGAGGTGCCGAAGTCGACGGCGAGCTCCCAGCTCATGGCTGCACCTCCTCGGGCTCCGGCGCGGCGGTGACGGTGACATCCGCGGTGCGAATCAGCGTACCGCCGAGGCGCCAGCCCGGGCGTTCGACGCGGAGCACCGTGCCCGGATCGAAGCGATCCGAGGGCTCCAGATTCGCCGCCGTGTGCCGCACGGGGTCGAAGGCGTCGCCGGGTACCGGCGAGCTCTCCTCGAGCCCCGCTGCGACGAGTGCGCGCCGGGCCTGCACCTCGAGCGCCGACCCGCTGGCGAGGTCGGCGAGGTGGACGAGCTCGTCGATCACTGCGCGGGGAGTCCCGGCAGCCGCCGTGCCGGCGCTCTCCGCGCCGGGGATCGCGGTGCTCGCCGCGGGATCGGGGACCGGGACGGGGGCCGCGGCGGCGCCCTGCTCGCGCAGGCGCTGCAGCTCGGCGTTCAACCGGTTCGCGGTCGACCGCCACTCGGCGACGTGCTCCTCGAGCGTCCGGATGCGCCTGCTGCTGCGCGCCGCGACCGCGCCGAGGCCGGCGGCTGCGATGAGCAGCACGCCGGCCAGGGCGATGAGCAGGACCGTCTCGGGGCTCATCTCAGCCGCGCTTCTGCAGGGCACCGGCGATGACGGCGCCGGCGCCGATGACGACCGGGACCAGGACCCAGGGGTGGGTCCGCACCCAGTCGGTGGCCTGGCCGATCGGGCCCTGGGAGGTCAGCGTCGCGCCCTCGAGGTTCAGCTCCGGGACCGTCCCCTCGCCGCGCAGGGGAGCGGTGTCCGATCCGGCCATGGCTCCTGCCGGATCGAGAGCCGGATCGACGGGCGGTGCGGCCTCGAAGTCGGGTGCCGCGTCGCTCGGAAGGGCGTCCGCCGGCATCGGCTCGACCGCGGGGTCCGCGAACTGGGCGTCCTGGAACTCCGCCACCGACAGCTCGGTCACGACGAGCTGGTTGCCGCCGACGCCCCAGGCCTCGAGGAAGGCCTCGATGTCGACCTCGATCATGTTGCCGTCGGGGGTGCCGGTGTCGCTCAGGTAGACGACGCCGTTCACGGGGTCGATGCCGGTGAGCAGCACGGCGTGGTTGATGCCGTCGGCGGGCTCACCGCTCCAGTAGACGTCGGCGTCGACCGCGACCATGACCGCGTGCGGCGGCGCGGAGAGGTAGCCGGCCAGATCGTTGATGGTCTGGTCGGTCAAGTACTCGGCCGGGATCCCCGCCGCGTTCAGCATCTCGGCGGCGCTGCCGGGAGCGATCCCGGGCCCGCCCTCGCTGTCCACGATCCACGCCCCGAGCTCGTTCGCGATCTGCACGAAGGCCTCGTCGCCCACCTGGACGCCCATGTACTCGCTGTAGATCTGCGCGAGCGCGGCGGGCAGGCATGAGCCGTCGAAGGACTGGTAGAACCAGTCGTCGCCGTAGGCGAAGGGATCGCCGATGATCCGCCCCTCGTCGACCTCGGGGTAGACGACGCCGGGATCCGCGGCGGGGTCGACCCCGGGATCGGCTCCCGGATCCGCCTCGCCGGGGATGAGCTCGACATCGTGGGCGACCATGATGTCGTAGGCGTCGGGGGCCGCCGCCTGCAGCTCGGCCTCGCTGAGGGGGAGCTCGCTCTCGAAGCTGCCGTTGCCATCGCCGTCGATCCCGAGCAGGAAGGACCCGTCCTCGAGCCGCACGATCGCCGAGTCGACGATGCCGTCGCCGTCCGTGTCGAGCACCATGCTGTCGGCCCGTCCGTTCTCGTCGACATCGACGATCGCGTAGCTCGAGCCGTCGCTCAGCTGACCCCACTCGTGGGTCGAGAGCTCGATCAGGTTGCCGCCGAGATTGAAGGTGAGCACCTCGGTGGTGCCGCTGCCCGACTCGAAGTCCGGCGGCACGGCGACGGGGGTCTGCGAGGGGTCGGCGGTGAAGTCTTCGAAGTCGGCGTTGAAGTCGTCGGTGTTGAAATCGACGTCGGGGAAGTCGCTCATGATCTGCTCCGGTTTCTGTGCGGTGGTCGGTCGCCGGCCCGGGGGCCGCTCTCGGTGTGTTCGGAAGAGTAGATGCCCGAAGGGCCCTGAAAGTTCCCGTGAATCGGAGATTTTCTCGGATCGGCGGCTCCGGCCTCGCCTCAGACCTCGCGCGCGAGGCGCTGCGCCTCGTCGCGCAGCAGCTGCCTGGCGGTGTGCAGATCCGACATCGACGATTTCGCCGCGGCCGTCGCACGACCGCGCTCCGCCGCCTCCCGACTGGCCTGCTCGTTGAGGGCGCGAAGGCGCTGCGCCTCGGCGTCGCAGCCGTCGCGGAACTCGTCGAGCGTCTGGTAGCGCAGGCGCTTGAGCAGCGCGTTCAGCTGCTGGCGCAGGTGCATGAAGCACTCCTGCAGCGCGCGGGTGATCTCCTCGCGCATGAGCTTCGGCGTCTCGAATCGCCGGATCAGTGTCGCGCCGCCCAGCAATCCGGTGACGCCGCCGGCGAGCAGCCCGTAGGGCCCCAGCATGCGGCCGACCATCATGCCGTACATGCCGCCCCGCATCAGGCCCTTGCCCTTGGCCGCGCTCGAGAGCGCGCCCTGCGGCTGCAGCTCGAAGGTGAACAGCGCCGGCACCTGCGAGAGGGTGTCGGTGAGGCTCGGCGGGCACACGAGGCCCGGCCCGGCGAAGAGCCGGACCGTCATGTCGACGGCGCCCTCCGCGGCTGCGGTGAGGATCCCGTAGCCCTCGAACTCGAGTTCGGCCTTGAACTGGCCGAGCATCTGCAGTCGCTCCTCCTCCCTGAGGCCGAGCAGGGGCGCCTGCCCGAGTCGGTCGACCCACTGATTGGTGAGCGCGAACTGCACGCGCTGCAGTCGCTCGGTGAGCTCGTCCCAGAGATCCTGGGCCTCCCGGGTGAAGCCCTTCTCGGCCTCGGCCTTCGCCTCGCCGAATCGCTTCAGCCGCTCCTTCGGCGAGGGGCCCGCGGGCTCCTCCGGCGAGAGCGCCTCGAGCTCGTCCTGGGCCTCGCGGTGGGCGGCGGCGAGCATGACGTCGAACTCCCCGAGCGCCCGCTTCGCGCGCCGGGCGTGCCCACGTGCGAAGGCGTCGGCGATCCGTGAGAGCAGCTCCGGCACGCCGCTGGCGTCCCAGAGGCGACCGCGGCGGCCTTCGTCGGGCTCGCTCAGCGCGGCGGTCCCGCGCAGCGCCGAGACGCCGACGACCTCCGCGTCGATCCCGGGCAGGGCCTGCGCGAGCAGCTCGCGGTTCTCCTCCGCGATGACCGGCCACGAGCGGTTCGTGTCGATGCCGTTCATCGCGACGATCGCGTGGTCGACGCCCCGCGCGCACTCCTTCACGAATCCGAGGGCCGGTGCGGTGAGGCGCCCGCCGGCGTCGGTGACCACGAGCAGGACCCCCGCGTCGCCCGCAGCCGCTATGGCCGCGCGCGCGTAGACCGGGTTGTGCCCGCCCGCCCCCGGGGTGTCGATGACGGTGATGCCCGGAAGCGGGGTGTCGTCGATGACGCGGAGCACGGATCGGGGCGGATCCGCCGCGTCGTCGTGCCGCGCCGCACCGCCGCTGCACGCCCAGTCCGCGAGCCGCTCGGCGGGGATCTCGCGCGATCCGCCGTCGTCGAAGATCAGCCGCGTCGTGCCCGGTCCGGCCGACGACCCGGGCTCGGGCGGTGCGAAGACGATCGGCAGCGCGGTGACGCCGCCGCGGCCGGTGGGGGAGGCCTCCGGCCGGCCGAGCAGCGCGTTCACGAGGGTGCTCTTGCCGCGTCCGGTCTCTCCCGCGACCACGAGCACCGGCGGGGTCGGCCCGCCGCCCTGCAACCGCAGCTGCAGCCGCCGCGCCTCGTCCTCCCAGCGCGTGCCCTGCAGTGCGAGTGCCGCCTTCCGCGCCGCGTGCGTCGTCGTCGGCGCGAGGTGGAGCGCAGGCTGCGGCTCGCCCGTCATGGCGCGAGATCCGGGGCGTCGAAGCCGTCGTGATCGACCGGGCCGCCCTGGTCGTGACCGTCGTGATCTCCGAGAAGATCCTCGCCCCCGTCCCAGAACGCGTCGTCGGGAAGCGCATCGGCGGGATCCTGCGCGGGCTCCGCGTCGTCGCCCCACTCGGCCTCGCCCTGTTCGTCCCCGCCCGACCCCGCCTCGACGGGCTCGGGCAGCAGCCCGGGATCGAAGGAGTTCGCAGGATCGAAGGCGTGGGCGAGGGCGCGCTCCCACACCTCCGCCGGGGGTTCGGGCGGTTCGCCGAGCACGTTGTCGTTCATGGCGCTCCTGTCTGCTGGATCGGAGAAAGCGGTGTCCTGCACTATCCGATGCGGAAGAGAGCCGGAATGTTCCCGGGATCCCGAAAATTTTTTCCGAGCTACCCGATCGCGGCGAAGCGCTCCACGTCGGCGGCCGTCCCCGACACGATGATCAGGTCGTGCGGCGACACCACCGTCTCGGGCACCGCGTGCGTGAACGGCTGCCCCGGCGTCTTCACCCCGACCACCGTCACCTTGTAGCGGGTGCGCACGCCGCTCGCCTCGAGCGAGACGCCCCGGATCGACCGCGGCGGATACATCTTGGCGATGACGTAGTTGTCGTCGAACTGGATGAAGTCGAGCATGCTGCCGCTCAGGAGGTGCGCGATCCGCTCGCCCGCCTCGCGCTCGGGGTAGATGACGTGGTTCACGCCGATGCGCTCGAGGATCTTGCCGTGCGACAGCGAGATCGCCTTCGCCCAGATCTGCGGGATGCCGAGGTCGACGAGGTTCGCGGCGATGAGCACGCTCGCCTCGACCGAGGCGCCCGTGGCGAGCACGGCGATCTGGAACTCCTCGGCGCCGATCTGCCTGAGCGCCTCCATCGAGCGCGCGTCGGCCTGCACCGCGTGGGTGACGCGATCCGCCCATTTCTGCACGAGCCCGGGGTCGGTGTCGACGACCAGCACCTCGCGATCCTGCCGGTCCAACTGCCCCGCCGTTGCGGCGCCGAAGCGGCCGAGCCCGATCACGAGCACGGGGGCGTCACTGCGAATATCAACCAACGATCGGCCTTTCTTCGGGCAGGCGGAACAGGCGGGAGCGGCTCGTGGCCGCGACGGCCGCGGCCAGCGTCACCGTACCCACGCGTCCCGCCCACATGGTGGCGGCGAGCACGTACTTGCCCGCGTCGGGGAGGGCTTCGGACACACCTGTGGACAGACCGCAGGTGCCGAACGCGGAGATCACCTCGAAGAGCACGTGGTCGAGGGGAAGCTTCGTCATGTGCATGATGGTGATGGTCGCGGTCGCGACGATCGTCGCGCCCCAGATCACGACCGAGACTGCGAGCCGCAGCATCTCGACGGGGATCCGGCGGCCGAACACCTGCATGTCCTGGTAGCCGCGCGCCTCCGCGTAGGCGGCGAGGAAGAGCACGGCGATCGTGGTCACCTTGATGCCGCCGGCGGTGGAGGCGGATCCGCCGCCCACGAACATGAGCATGTCCATGACGAGCCTGGTGGAGCCGTTCATGTCGACCGGGTCGACGACGCCGAGCCCGCCCGAGCGGGTCATCACCGACATGTACCCCGAGCTCATGATGGTCTGCCAGAAGTTCTGCTCGCCGAAGGTCGCCGGATTGTCGGCCTCGAGCGCGGCGATGAAGAGCCAGCCGAGGATCACGAAGGCGATCGTCGTGGTGAGCGTCAGCTTCGAGTGCAGGCCGATGCGCTGGTGCCGTCGTCGTCCGCCCCCCTTGAGGTAGCGGTAGAGGGCGAAGATCACGGGGAAGCCGATGCTGCCGAGGAAGACGCCGACCGCGAGCACGCTCAGCATGTACAGGTCGGTGGCGAAGGGCTCGAGCCCGCCGGCCATGGGCACGAAGCCGGTGTTGGTGAAGGCGCTCGCCGCGAGGTAGAAGGCGTGCCAGAGCGCGTGCCAGAACTCCTGGCCGGCGAGCAGGAGGCGGGGCAGGATCAGCGCGGTCAGTGCGGCCTCGATCACGAGCAGGCTGAGGGCGACCGCCGAGAGCAGGCCGCCGATGTCGCCGAGGCCGATCGCCTGACTCTCGCTCGCCCCGCGGCTCGTGCGGGCGGGATTGGTGTCGGTCGCCGCGAGCAGGCGCTGCTTGAGGCCGAGCCGCCGGGTGATCGTGAGGCCGAGGATGCTGGCGAGCGTCAGCACGCCGATGCCGCCGATCTGCAGACCGATGAGGATGACCACGTCGCCGAAGAGCGACCAGTGCGTCGTCATGTCGACCGTCGCGAGGCCGGTCACGCAGATCGCCGAGACCGCGGTGAAGAGCGCGTCGGCGAGCGGGGTGATGACGCCCTCCTGCGACGAGATCGGCAGCGAGAGCAGCGCGGTCCAGAGCAGGATCAGGGCGGTGAAGATCAGCAGGGCGGATCGCGCGGGCGACGACTGCAGGAAGCCGCGGGTGCGCGACCTCGCCGAGCCCCCCGGCCGAGGCGCCGAGGCTCTGAGAAGCTCTCGTCGCACCCTCACCTCGCCCTGCTTTCCGCGGATGGGTACCGGCCCGCGCGCGGGCCTCCGCGGTTGTCATGCTACTCCGCACCGGGGGGAAGTTCGCGTCCGGCCCCGCGGGGCCCGCCGTCGCGCATCGGCTTCGCCGGGACGGGAATGACGCGCAGCCCGTTTTGCCCGCTAATCTTGAGGCTATGCCAGACATTTTCGGAGTCATCGCCGATGCGACGAGGCGCGACATTCTCCAGATCCTCCTGGAGAAGCACGTGCAGAGCGCCGAGATCAGCGTCTCCGAGATCGTCGCCCAGCTCGAGCTGAGCCAGCCCACGGTATCGAAGCACCTGAAGGTGCTGCGCGACGCCGAGCTGGTGACCGTGCGGGAAGAGGGGCAGCACCGCTTCTACTCCCTCGACCCCGAGCCGCTGGAGATGGTGGAGGACTTCGTGATCCCCTTCCTCTCCGCCGGCTTCGACACCGAGGTCACGGTCGAGTACCTCTCGGCCACGGGGGAGCGCCTGCCCGACCCCGAGGATCCGGATGGGGACGACGTGCTCTCCGAGGAGGTCGCCACCGCGGCCGGCAATCTCGGCCGGGCCGTCGCGAGCGCCGAGCACCGCGTCAAGGAGCTGGTGGCGCGCTTCCGCCTGCACTGACCGCGTTCGCACCTGTGCGGATCCCGCGTTCGTGCCTCGGCCCGGCCGCAATGGGACGCGAATCGTCGTCCCGCGACCTCCGAGACGGCAATTCGCGTCTCATTGCGGGACCAGCGGCCACCGGGGCGCCGCGTTCGCGCGTTCGCGCGGGTCAGGATCCCGCGGTAGGATAAGTGTTTTGTGGGCCGCGAACGCGCGCGGCTCTGAGACGTTGTGAGGTTCACCGTGGGTTCAGTCATCAAGAAGCGCCGCAAGCGCATGTCGAAGAAGAAGCACCGCAAGCTGCTTCGCAAGACGCGTCACCAGCGTCGCAACAAGAAGTAGTCGCGGCGCGGGAGCGGCGGGCGTCGGGCGTTGCCCGACGCCTTTGCTGTGCCCTCGCAGCGCCGTCGCTCGCCCGCCCGCCGGCCGGCCCCGCTCGACGCACCGTAGACTGAGCTGGTGCCGAAGCCCGTCGCCATCACGCTGCTCTCGAAGCCGGGGTGCCATCTCTGCGACGACGCCCGTGCGGTCGTGCGGGGCGTACTGGCCGATTTCGAGCGCCGCGGTGCGCCGGTCTCGTTCGACGAGATCGACATCCTGGGCGATCCGAAGCTCGCCCGACTGCATGCGGAGGAGATCCCCGTCGTGCTCGTGAACGGGCGGCGCCACGCCATCTGGCGGGTCGATCCGGATCGCCTCACCGCAGCGATCGAGAAGCGCGGGCGCGCGTTCGCCCGCTAGTCCGCCACGAAGGGCGGCACCGCGTCCGCCATCGACACGAAATCGACACGAAGGAGCACCCATGGCCCTGCACCACATCGTCACCTGGAAGCTGAGCGGTGAGACGCTCGCCGACCGGGACGCCCAGGCGGAGAAGATGACGGAGCTGCTGCACGGCCTCGTGGGGAAGGTGCCGAGCCTGCGCGCGATCGCACTGTATCGCAACAGCCTCTTCGAGGGCGAGAACTGGGATCTCACCCTCGTCGCCCAGTTCGACGACGCCGAGGGCCTCGCCGCCTACGCCGATCACCCCGACCATCAGGCAGTGCTGGCCGCGACCAAGGGTTTCACGACCCAGCGCGTCGCCGTCGACGCCGAGGTCTGAGATGTCAGGGCCCGGGGCGCAGCCCTCGCGCGAGCCGGCCCGCTTCCACGTCGCGGCCGACGTGGTCGCGCTGGTCGCCGCCGGGAGCGGGCGCGAGCCCGAGGCTGGTGTGCGCGTGCTCTTGATCGAGCGGCGGAACGAGCCCTACCGGGGCCGCCTCGCCCTGCCCGGCGGCTTCGTCGACCCGGGCGAGACCGCCGAGCAGGCCGCCCGGCGAGAGCTCGCGGAGGAGACCGGGATCGACGACTTCCCCGGGCGCTTCGAGCAGCTGGCCGCCTACGGCCCGGCAGGGCGCCGTGATCCGCGCGGCGAGATCGTGAGCGTCGCGTTCCTCGCGCTCGCCGCCGAGCCGCTGCCCGTGCAGGGCGGCGACGATGCGGCCTCGGCCGACTGGGTGCCGGTTTCCGAGGCGCTCGAGCCCGGGCGCCTGGCCTTCGACCACGAGCGGATCCTCGGGGACGCCCTGCGGCGGGCGGGGCTCTCGAACTACGCCTGAGCCCCGGTCCGGCGTCCGAGCAGGCCCGCCCGCACGAGCAGCAGGTAGATCTCGCAGCCCAGGCAGAACCCGAAGGCCGTGTTGAGGAAGGCGGCGATGAAGGCCGCGGCCCCCGCGATCGCGAGCGCCCACGGCACGGCGAGCAGGTGCAGGATCAGCCCGACCCCGACGACCACGAGGCCCACCCCCTGCGCGAAGCGCGGCGGTCGCGCGTCCTCCCACTCCTCGGGGGCTCCGAGGCGGGGCGCCACGACCAGCCGGAAGAGGACGTTGAGGGGCTGAGTGCGCGCCGACACCAGCGACCAGGCGAAGAGCACGGCCGCGACGAGCAGGAGCAGGAACCCGGGGTCGAGCACGCGCGCGGCGAGGCCGCGAGCCGGATCGGCCGAGCTCCCGACGAGCGCGAAGTAGGTGCCGACGAGCAGGATCGCGGCGGTGATCGCGGCGTTCGTGCGGGGCTGCCGCGGGTCCACGGTGCCGGCGGGCCGGCTCGGGGCCGAAGCGGACCCGCGATGCTCAGAGCGCTCGGGGCGCTCGGGGTGCTCCGAGTTCTCGATGGGGCCGGTCATGCTGCGTTTCCAATCGTCGATTCGATGCCCCCGTGCAGCGTCTCGCGGGAGAACGCGCCCGCGAGCCTGCTGCGGGGCGCGCCCGAGCCGTCGAGGATCAGCACGGTCGGGGTCTGGGTCAGTCGATAGCGCGAGGAGAGCTCGGGGCGGTCGGTCACGTCGACGTGGATGAACTCGACTCCGGCCCGGCTCTCCACCGCCTGCGAGATCAGCCTGCGCACCGACGGGCAGCGGGAGCAGTAGACGGTGCTGAACTGGATGATCGTGCCGGCGGTTCCGAACGGACCGCCGCCGAAGTCGGCCGGGTCGATGGGCTGCGCCGATCCGGTCCGCCGGATGCGCCCGCTTCGCCGGGCGAGCAGCATGCCGGCCAGCGCGGCGATGACGAGCAGCGCCGCGATGACGCCGAGTGCCGTCGTCGCGTCCATGAGCGGGTCTCCGAAATCCCCGGGCCCGATAGCCGGAGGGCCCGGCACTGCTCATGCTAGGCAGGCGTCGCGCCGATGCGCACCGAGATTACGCGGCTTTACGGGCGATCCGCCGCCTCCGCGCGGTACTCGCTCGGCGTGACGCCGACGACGGCCTTGAAGTCCGTCGCGAAGTGGGCCTGGTCGGCGTAGCCCAGCTCGAGCGCGATGGTCGAGACCGTGACGGAGGGATCCTCGCGCAGACGCTCGGCCGCCTCCTGCACACGCCGCCTGCGGATCATCGAGTGGAGCGAGAGCCCGAAGAAGCGGTCGGCGATGCGCTGCAGAGTGCGCGTCGAGGCGTGCAGCCGCGGGGCGAGCTGGTCGACGCGGATGATCGCCGGATCGGCGAGCGCCTCGGCGAGCTCGTTCGCGAGGGCGCCGTCGGTGCTCGGCTCCGGCGCGCGTGTCGCGATCCAGCGGGCCAGGGCGGCAGCCGCACGGTCGCGGCGGGTGTCGGGCGCGAGCTGCGGATCCGCCATCGCCCCGGCGACCTCTCTCAGCAGCACGGGCTCGTCGATCGCCGCCGCGGAGTCGCGCAGATCCACGATCGCGGGCACCGCCGCGGGCCATCGCGGGTGCCGCGGCCGGTCTGAGCAGTGCGCCGACCGCCCAGCCGCTGCCGCTCAGCACCCGCTCGGAGCGGCGGGTCGGCGGGCCGACGAGGGTGATGCCGTCCGGCTCGACGACCAGGTTGCAGGCGGGGAAGGGGAGGATCTCCTGGCGCAGCTCCCGGCCCGGTGGCAGGCTCCACTCGGGGATCCAGATCCAGCGCACCGCGTGCTCGAGTCCGGGCGGGACCGGCAGTCGATGGAACTCGGGGAGGCGCGCGGGGTAGAGCACTCCGCGGCGGTCCTCGCCCATGCTCGCCCCCCTCGCCGACCGGAGCTCGTGCTCGCGCGGATACGTCTCGGATCTGGCGCGAATCCGCAAGCCGTCCGGTCGCTGCCGATCCTATGCTGATCGCATGAGTGCGAACGAGAACCGCGCCGCGACCGGCGCGCACACCACGAACGGCATGCCGCACGGCTCGACCAGCCTGACCCCGTTCCTCGCGATCCCGCGGGCGGGGGAGGCGATCGAGTTCTACCGCGACGTCTTCGGCGCGCGCGTCGTCGATGTCACCGAAATGGGCGGGATGGTGGCGCACGCCGAGCTCGACTTCGGCACGGGCCATCTGCAGCTCGGCGAGCCGGTGCCCGACTACCACCTGGTGCCCCCGCCCTCGGGCGACGACGACTGCTACTCGATCGGGCTCTACGTGCCCGATGTGGATGCGACGGTGGCGCGCGCGGTCGCGGCGGGTGCGACGGTGCGCGAGGAGCCCGCCGACTTCGTGTCGGGGGATCGCTACGCGAGCATCCGCGACCCCTTCGGCGTCCGCTGGTCGGTCATGACCCGCGTCGAGGACCTCTCGGAGGAGGAGAGCGCCGCCCGCGTGAGGGAGTGGGCACGCTCCTTTGAAGGGTGAACGCATCGCGTTCAGCCAAATTCCGTGCCGGGCCTACTGGCCCGGGTCCTTCGAGGGCTGATCCGCCTGCTCCCTGCTCGCGAGAGGATACGCTCACCCGAGGCACGCGCCACGCGACCGCATGCGACCACCCGCGCAGCGCAGGCTGGGATACTTCCAGTCATGGATGATCAGGGCGCGGATTCCCCCGACGGCCGACCCGCCGGGGTCGTCGGATCCGTCGCGAAGGCGCTCGAGCTGCTCCAGATGTTCGCGCGCGGCGCCGACATCCACGTGAATCAGGCCGGGCGGGAGCTCGGCGTCTCGCGCTCCACCGTCCATCGGCTGCTGGCGACGCTCGCGGCCTACGGCTTCGTCGAGCAGGACCCGGCCTCGCGCGCGTACCGTCCCGGGCCGGCCCTGGCGGGCATCGGCCTCGCAGCGGCGCAGCGCAGCGATCTGCGCACCCGGGCCAGGGCTCTGCTCGATCGGATCGCCGAGGCCACCGGCGAGACCGCCCACCTGATGGTGCTGCAGGGCGACCACGTGCTGTGCCTGGACAGCATCGAGAGCGATCGCGGCGACGGCACCCCCAGCCGGGCGGGATGGAACCTGCCGGCCCAGACCGCCGCCTCGGGCAAGGCGCTGCTCGCGGAGCTGCCGGAGGACGAGATCGCCGCGATCTTCCCGGACGCCGTCATCGGGGGCCGCTCCCGGGGCGCGCCGCTGCGCAGGATCGACCTGCTCGCCGAGCTCGAGTTCATCCGCGCGCGGGGCTATGCGACCAACTTCGGCGAGTGCGAGCCCGACATCAGCGCCATCGGGATCGTCCTGCGCGATCCGGAGGGGCGCGCCCGCGCCGCGGTGTCGGTGACCGCTCCCCGGACCCGCGGTGACGAGGCGTGGATGAGGACGTCGGCCGAGCAGGTGCGGTCGCTCGGGGAGGAGTTCCCCGACGTCCTCGGGTGAGCGGGATCCGGGATCCGTCCGCTCCTGCGAGGGGATCGCGCTCATCACCGATGCCCGGTGGGGCGGCATCCGGCGCTGTGGGACGATTGACGGGTGCTGAACAGAGAGACCCGGGCGATCGATGAGCTGGTGTTCGAGGTATTCCGTCTGAACGACCGTCTGATCGCGGTGGGCGACGCTGCCGTGAAGGACTTCGGTCTGACCAGCGCGCGCTGGCTCGTGCTCGGCGCCGTCGCGCTCTCCGCCACCCCGCTGACGGTGGCCCAGATCGCGCGGAACATGGGGCTCACCCGGCAGGCCGTGCAGCGCCTGGCGAACGAGATGTCGTCGACCGGGCTCATCGAGTTCCGCGACAACCCCAAGCATCGCCGGGCGCGCCTCGTCGTGCTGACGGTCGAGGGCGAGGCCGCCTACGACCAGGCGATCGCGCACTGGCGCTCCGAGTGGACCGCCCGCATGGAGGAGATCCTCACCGAGGACGAGATCGTCGAGACGATGCGCCGGCTCCGCCGTCTGCGCGGACTGCTGCAGCACCGATCCCGGTTGCAGCGCGACGAGGAGTGAGCACCTCACGCGCATATTGACAGCACGCTGTCAATAAATTCCCCCGCCTTCGAGGTGTCATATCCGCCATTCATCTGATGAATCGGCGCATTTCTGGGCGAATTCGCGCGTATCCGAGCCTTGCCATGCCGGCGACCGAGAGTTAAGCTGTTGTCAATTTACGGATAAGTGTTCCGTATTGTGACACATTCATCGATCAAAGGAGATCTCATGACGACCGCTGTAGACAGCCCGACGACCGTCGCGCTGCCCGAGATCACGAGGAGCCGGCACGTGCCGCCGCCGAGCGGGCCCCGTGAGCCTCTCAAGGTGAGCGTGTACGAGCGCATGTCGAAGTCGAACGCCCAGCTGATGCCGATCTTCCCCTACGACGGGGCCGGCGCGATCGTGCCCTGCGGCGCCGTGCTCTACGGCGGGCCGGATCGCACTCACGGGCACTTCTTCCACTGGAACACGGTGTCCGAGCTGCTCGTCGCGTGGGGCTGCAACGAGGGCATGATCGCGACCGGGTCCCTGATGGCCACCCAGCCCTTCCACGGCGTGAACTCCTTCCTGCGCGACGAGAAGAAGGAGGGCGCCTTCATGCTGGCGACGATCACCCAGCGCCAATCGAGCGAGGCCGGTCAGCGCGAGGCGCTCTCGGCGAAGTGCGAGAAATGCAAGCAAGAGCTTGTGAAGCTCGAGTACGCCTCGGCCCCGGAAGGCGCGCCCGACTACGATCCCACCGCCTTCGGCGGGCAGGAGGGGGATCCGTTCCTGCAGTTCTCGACGATGTGGGGCAGCCAGGAGTTCGTGAAGATCCGCAACTCCGAGGAGGGCAGGACCTGCCAGGAGTGCGGCCACGAGAACTACATCTTCGATCAGATGCCGTGGGGCTGGAACGTCTTCTACGACAAGACCAGGATCGCGAACGAGGCGTACCGCTCCCTCGAAGCGGCCGCGAAGGGAGCGCAGGGCTGATGGCTCGTCGACGCATGCTGCAGGCCTTCGACGCGGCCAAGGAGATCGGGAACTACGCCGACGTGCCGGTCATGCCGGTGGACGTGGATCCGCAGATCACGCTCTCGCGCAACACCGAGACGCAGCCCTTCTACCTCGCCTTCGCGGAGGACACGGTCATCGCGCTGATGTCGGGTCGCGCGCGAGTGCGGCTTCGCGACACGAACGTGAACTACTGGCCGATGATCCCGGGCGACCACGTCTACGTGCCCGCCGGTACGCCGCACCGGCTGGAGCCGGAGGAGGAGAGCGTGCTGATCCGCTTCATCGGCAACGACCCCGCGTACCGCGCAGCGGTCTTCGCCTGCGAGCAGTGCGGCGGCGAGCTCGATCGACTCGAGTGGCAGCAGGATCTCGAGGTCGAGGCCACGGCCATCTACGCCGAGCTCGCCCGCCGCTTCAACGAGGATCTCGAGCACCGCACCTGCAGCGCCTGCGGCACGGTCGCCGAGGAGATCTCGCTTGAGCGCCTCGGCTGGTCGGCCGAGCCCGTATCCGCCTGATCCACTGCCCATCGCACGGTGGGCGATGCCGCCCGCCGCGCAACCGCGACACCACGAAAGAGAGAACACCATGACCACGTTCGTCAGCGTCCACCAGGCCCCCGCACTCGATCCCGCGGAGGTGGCCTCGTACGTCCCCGATATCAAGCAGTATACGCACGCGACCTTCCAGCAGTGCTTCATCAACCTCGACCAGGGCTACATCGTCACGGTCTACGAGGGCGAGTCGGAGCAGGCGGTCCGTGACGAGTTCGACCGCATCGGCTGGCCGGTCGACACGGTGACCGAGGTCCAGTACGCAATGGACAAGGCCACCCTCGACGCGATGCCGGCGTGACCCCGATGCAGACGCCCACCGCCGGTCCCCGGCTGTCGAAGCCGGTAAAGCTGCGCTTCAAGGCCGACTGGGGGCAGGCGAATCTCACCCGCATCGCGGGCTGGCTGAACCAGGAGATCGGCGATCGCGCGCCCGAGGGGTCGGAGTTCTCGATCCACGCGGGCCGCGGCGGGATCGACGCGATCAACGCGCTGCAGGCCGGCGACGTCGACATCGCGCTCGCCACCCCCGCGGCGGCGGCCCGTCTGCTGTTCGACGGCAGCGGGCCGCACGCGCGGCCGCCGCTGCCGTGGCTGCGCGCGCTCGGCAAGATCGCCCACCGGGACCGGCTCGTCGTCGTCGTCGACGCGGCGCTGCCGCCGGAGACCGTCGGCGACCTCGCGGGCGTTGCCTCCGAGCTCGTCATCGCCACCTCCCAGGACGACGGGATCAACGCCATCGGCCTGGCGGCGCACCACGGCCTGCAGCTGGCCGGCGCCGATCCCGAACTGCTGCGAGCGGAGGGAGCGGAGTTGGTCTACGACGAGCGGCCGTTCCCGCTGGTGCACGCCTTCGCGACGGGCAGGACGAACGTGCTGATCCAGGAGGCGGTCATGATGCCCGCGTGGCAGCGGATCGCGGAGCGGCGACCCGTGCGCTACCTCGAGTGGGGCGAGGCGGCCATCGAGGGCTTTGCCCGTCTCGGCTGGCCGAGCGCCGTCGTCGAGCAGGGCTATCTGCCCGGGCTCGAGCGCGATCTCACCACGCTCGACTTCTCCGACTTCCTGCTGCTCTGCCGCGAGGACCTCGATCCGGAGGTCGCCTACCTCGCGACGTGGTGCATGGTCAAGACGCGACTCGCGCTCGAAGCCCAGTACCGGCACATGCCGCAGGACTACACGCCGCTCGGCTACCCCCTCGACCCCGCCGAGATGCGGCAGACCCCGGTGCCGCTGCACGGGAGCGCGGCGCGCGCCTACGACGATCTCGTCGGCGAGGGCCCTCTCACCGACGGACTGATCTGGACCTGAGCCATGGCCGACAGTGATCTCAGCAACGCAGATCTCAGCAGCGCCGATCTCATCGACGCCGACATCCTCATCATCGGCGCCGGGCCGGCCGGGCTCTTCGCGAGCTACTACGCCGGCATGCGGGGGCTCGACGTCGTGCTCGTGGACAGCCTCGATCATCTCGGAGGCCAGGTCGCGGCGCTCTACCCCGAGAAGTTCATCTACGACGTCGCGGGCTTCCCCGCGGTCCGGGGGCGGGACCTCATCGCGGGCCTCGTGGAGCAGGCGGCGAGCGCCGATCCGCGGATCCTGCTCGGCGAGGAGTGCTCCACGCTCGAGGACCAGCCCGACGGCACGCTGATCGCCGCCACGACCGCCGGCACCCGGATCCACTGCGGCGCGGTGCTCATCACGGGCGGGATCGGCCGCTTCACGCCGCGGCCGCTGCCCGCGGTCGACGCCTACACCGGTGGCGGGATCCACCGCGCGGTGGGCCCCGCCGAGGAGTACGCGGAGCACGACGTCGTCATCGTGGGCGGCGGCGACAGCGCCGTCGACTGGGCGAACATGCTCGCCGAGACGGCGCGATCGGTCACGATCGTGCACCGCCGCGCGCGTTTCACCGCGCACGAGAGCTCGGTCGCCCGTCTCCGCGAGTCGTCGGCGCGGGTGATCATGGAGGCCGAGCTCGTCGAACTGCTCGGCGATCCCGCCGTCGAGCAGGTGATCGTCAAGGGAGCGAAGCAGGACTTCCTCGAGACGATCCCCGCCTCGGTCGTCGTCCCCGCCCTCGGCCACATCGCCGCGCTCGGTCCGATCTCGGGCTGGGGGCTCCGGGTCGAGGCGCGCCAGATCGAGGTGGGCACCGACATGTCCACCGGGCGCCCGCGGGTCTTCGCGGCGGGGGACATCACCGACTACCCGGGAAAGGTCCGCCTCATGGCGGTCGGATTCGGCGAGGCGGCGACGGCCGTCAACAACATCGCCGTGCTGCTGCGTCCGGGGGAGGACGTCTTCCCCGGACATTCCTCTGAGCTGCCGCGCGCCGTCGGGGCGGGGATTGGAGTCTGAACCATGACGCACGTGATCACGGACGCCTGCATCGGCGAGATGGACGCCTCCTGCGTCGACGTCTGCCCGGTGGACTGCATCTACGAGGGGGTCGAGAAGCGCTACATCAATCCGGACGAGTGCATCGACTGCGGCGCCTGCGTCACCGCGTGCCCGGTCTCGGCGATCTTCGGACCGAACGATCCGCAGGATCCGGTCTGGGCCGAGGACAACCGGGTCTTCTTCGATGAGATGCTGCCGGGGCGCGACGAGCCCCTCGGCAGCCCCGGCGGGGCATCGGCCGTCGGCCCGGTCGGCGCCGACACGCCCCTCGCGAGCCGGATCGCGGCCGACAGGTGAGCGGCGGCGATGCGGGCGACGCGGTTGCCGGTGATGGCGAGCAGATCGCCGAGGTCGTCGCGGCCTGCGCCGCGCTCGGGGCCGCCGGCATCGGCGACATGGTCTGGGGCCATCCCTCGGTGCGCGATCGGCAGGGCCGCGGCGTGTGGATGAAGGCCGCCGGCCACGGCTTCGAGGAGATGGACGCCGGACGGGTCGTGCTGGTCTCCTGGTCGGGAGAGGTGCTCGGGGGCGATGGACCGCGCCACATCGAGTACCCGATCCACACCCGCGTGTGCCTGGCCAGGTCCGATGTCGGGGCGGTGGTCCACACGCACGCGCCGGCGCTCGCGGCCTTCGCCTCGCTCGACGAGCCCCTGCACCCGCTCTCCCACGACGGGGTGCCCTTCACCTATCCGCAGTTGCCGCGCTTCACCACGGTCACCGGGCCCCTGATCGCGAGCGACGAGCTGGGCGACTCCGTCGCGGAGGCCCTCGGCTCGGCGAACGGCGTGCTGCTGCCGAGCCATGGGGCGGTGACGGTCGGCCCCGACGTGGCGACGGCCGTCATGTACGCGGTGCTGCTGGAGCGGGCCTGCCGCACCGAGCTGGACGCGCTCGCCGCCGGCGGCGCCAAGGTCTGGAGCGACGAGCGGGAGACCGCGTTCAAGCGGGAGCAGGTGTGGAACCCCGCTCAGCTGCGCGCGGGCTACGACTATCTGGTTCGGACCGCGAGGAGGGAAGCGTGATCATGACGGAGACGGATGCCGTGCCGCGAACCGTGCTGGAGGGGGTCGAACGCGAGACGGGCGCTCTGCTCGAGCACATGCTGCGGGACTTCCTGGACATCGACTTCCAGGATCACTCGGTGCTCGGCGGGGTCACCACCGGCGGACACGTCGTCACCCATCTGGCGCGCGGGGCCGACCGGATGGCCGACGAGCTGCTCGCGGCGACCGGCCGCCCCGCGCCGCTGCCCGACCCCGGTCGGCAGTGGGACGTGGAGACGGGGGGCCTGCGCCCCGGGGCGGTGCTGATCGACGATCTGCACGCCTCGGCCGATCGTCTGGGGGATGCGCTCGCCGGCGTCGGGGACTGGTCGGCGCAGGGCGAGTCGATCCGCGCGATCCCCGGCCGTCGTCTGCTGCAGCTCGTCGTGCACCATGCCGACCTCGGCCGCCCGTGGGACGAGCTGCCCGAGGAGGACGCGATCGCCGCAGCGAGGCTGCTGCCCGTCGTGCTGGGCGAGGAGCTCGCCGGTATCGGCATCGAGGTCCGCCCCGAGCTCGCGGGGCTCGAGGCCTCCGCGGCCGATGGCGGGACCACGATCGTCGCGGCGTCCCCGAGAGCCCTTCTGGCCTGGGCGACGGGGCGCACCGAGGGGTTCGGCGATTCGACGAGCGCGATGCCCCGTCCCCGGCCCAGAACCTGGATCTGATCCGCGCGCGTCCGCGCATACCCCGGCGCGCACCCCGCACATTCCCGCCCATCCCCGCACACACGAAGGAGAACGAAGCGATGAAGCTCACCCATTTCGGACACGCCGCAGTGCTCGTCGAGACCGACTCGGGGGCGACCGCGCTCTTCGACCCGGGGACCTACTCCAGCGGCTTCGAGTCACTCACCGGCCTGGACCTCATCCTCGTCACCCACGCCCACCCCGACCACGTCGACGCCGAACGGCTCCCGGCGCTGCGCGAGGCGAACCCCGCGGCGATCCTCGTCGCGAACGACGCGGCCGCCGCGATGGCGGGCGAGGGGAGGCCGGCGGATCGCCTCGTCTCCGACGACTCGCCCTTCGAGGCGGCAGGCGTCCGCGTGCGGCCGACGAACTCGCCGCACGCCCCGATCCACCCCGATCTGCCGCCGCTGCAGAACACGGGCTTCGTGCTCGACGACCGGCTGTGGCACCCGGGCGATGCGCTCGAGGCGGAGGTGGAGGCGGCGGGCGGCGTGGACGTGCTGCTGCTGCCGGTCGGCGGGCCGTGGATGAAGGTCTCCGACGCCATCGACTTCGCCCGGGCGGTCGCCCCGCGGGTGGTCGTGCCGATCCACCAGGCCGGGCTCGCCGAGGTGCACCGGCAGCTGCACTACCAGCTGATCCGCAACCTGGTGCCGGCGGAGCTCGTGGTGCTGAGCGAGGGCGTCGCCCAGGAGGTCTGAGGCGTCCGGCGTCTCATCCCGCCTGTTCGGCCTCGCCGCCGGTCGATCCCTCGCCGTGCAGGTGCAGGCGCTCGCCCACGGCGTTGAAGATGCTGATGACCTCCGCGGGTCGCGCGCCCTGCGCGCGCAGCCGATGGGGCACCGTCGTGTCGAACTCGGCGGCCTCGCCGCGCCCGAGCATGAGCGTCCGCTCGCCGAGGTGCAGTTCGAGGCGGCCCGAGAGCACGTAGAGCCATTCGTGCCCCGGATGCGTCTTCGGCGGCACCTCGGCGGCGCCCGGATGGTAGGTGATCTTGAAGGCGCGCACCTCCGACTCCTCGCGGGTGAGCGGCGCGATCGTCATGCCGCTGCGACGGATCGCCCGTGCGCGCACGCGAGGATCCCGGTCGGGCGGATCGAGGAGGTCGTCGATGCGGATCCCGAGCTGGCGGGTGAGCGGCATCAGCAGTTCGAGGGTCGCCTGCCGTTTGCCCGACTCGAGTCGCGAGAGCGTGCTCGTCGACATGCCCGCCCGGTCGGCGAGCTCCTCCAGGGTCCAGCCGCGCTCCCGCCTGGCCGAGCGCAGGCGGGGGCCGAGTCGGCGCAGGTCGTCGAGATGCTCCACGGTCGCTCCGTTCTCCGTGCTTGCCGATTCGGCAAAGTCGTTTGCGATCATTCTACGGTTCCCGCATGCTGGAGACATGACTGATCATGAGATCGCGACGGAGGAACGGGTCGACCCCGTCGAGTTCTGGGAGCAGCGCTACGCCGGTTCCGGCCCGGTGTGGTCGGGGCGGGTGAACCGCACTCTCGCCGAGGCGGTCGCGGATCTCCCGCCCGGGCGCTCGCTCGACCTCGGCTGCGGCGAGGGCGGCGACGTGCTCTGGCTCGCCGAGCGCGGCTGGGAGGCGAGCGGCCTCGACCTCTCGTCCACCGCGATCGAGCGGGCGCGGATCGCGGCGGCGGATCGCGGGCTCCCGCCCGGGCGCGTTCGCTTCGCGGCCGCGGACCTCGCCGACTGGGCGGAGGACCCGGAGCGGATCGACGCATCGGTGGAGCCGTTCGACCTCATCACGGCGAGCTTCCTGCAGTCGCCCGTCGAGTTGCCGCGGCAGCGGATCCTGCGCGCCGCGCTGCGGCGCCTGGCCCCGGGCGGACGCCTCGTGCTGATCGCCCACGCCTCGCCCCCGCCGTGGGCGCCGGCGGACGCGCCGCCGGGCGGGCATGCGCACGCCGAGGGGCACGCCGACGGGCACACCGCAGATGGCCACAGCGGCGGACCGGCGCACTTCCACACGCCCGAGAGCGAGCTCGGCGATCTGGGGCTGGGCGGATCCGCCGCCGGCCTCACCGACTCCGAAACCCCGGCCCCGGCGTTCGAGGTGCTCGTCGCCGAGACGCGCAGCCGCGAGGCCACGGGTCCGAACGGCGAGACCGCGATGCTCGAAGACTCGCTCGTCGTCGTGCGCCGCGCGGGGTAGCTCTCTCAGGCCTCACTCCGCGTGCGCCTTATCGCGTCGAAGGCGTGTGCATCGACCTGCGGTGACGCCTCGCTGAAGCTCAGGGGAGCAACCGCGTCGGTCCCCTGAACAGGTAGGTGACCTCACGGATCGACGACTGCCGCAGCATGAGCATCAGCACCCGGTTCAAGCCCATGCCGAAGCCGCCGTGCGGCGGCACCCCGTAGCGGAAGAAGTCGAGGTAGAAGCCGAGCTCCTCGGGATCGAGCCCCTTCTCGACCGCCTGCGCCTCGAGCACCTCGATGCGGTGCTCGCGCTGGGCGCCGGTCGAGATCTCGGTGCCGCGGTAGATGAGGTCGTAGCTGCGCGTGAGCGAGGGATCGCCCTCGTGGCGCATGTGGTAGAAGGGGCGGATCGACCAGGCGTAGTCGGTCAGGAACACGAAGTCGTGGCCGTAGGTCTCGGCGACGTAGGCGGCGATCTGCCGCTCGCCCTCGGGGTCCATGTCGGCGTCGGCGCGGGGCACCTCGTAGCCGCGCTGCTTCACGATCTCCTTCGCCTCGGCGAGGGGGATGCGCGGGAACGGGCGCGAGGGCACCTCGAGCTCGAAGCCGAAGAGCTTCTCGATCTCGGCGCCGTGCTTCTCCTTGACCGCGGAGAGGCCGGCCACGATGAGCTCCTCGTGCAACTCCATGACGTCCTCGTGCGAGTCGATCCAGCTGAGCTCCGAGTCGATCGACGTGAACTCGGTCGCGTGGCGCGAGGTGAAGGAGGGGTCGGCGCGGAACGCGGGGCCCACCTCGAAGATGCCGCCGAAGCCCGCCGCCTGCGCCATCTGCTTGAAGAACTGGGGGCTCTGCGCGAGGAACGCCTTGCCCTCGAAGTACTCGACCTCGAAGAGCTCGGCGCGCGACTCGGAGGCCGAGGCCATGAGCTTCGGGGTCTGGAGCTCGATGAAGCCGCGGTCGACCCACACCTGGCGCAGCGCGTGCAGGAAGGTGGTCTGGATGCGGAAGACCAGGTTCTGCTCGGGCCGGCGCAGGTCGAGGAAGCGCCAGTCGAGGCGCACGTCGATGCCCGAATCGTCGGCGACCGGGTTGTCGGGCAGCGCCCGGGTGATGACCTCGATCTCGTCGATCTGGATCTCGACGCCGCCGAGCTTCACCCGCTCGTTGTGCTGGAGCTCGCCGCTCACGGTCACGAAGGTGCCGTGCGTGAGCTCGGAGATGGTGCGGGTGCGCGGCACGAGGATGTCGGATCGCGGGTTCTCCGGATCGGGCTCGCGCAGCACGCCGCCGTTCACCAGCTGCACCGCACCGCTCTCGTCGCGCAGCACGACGAACTGCACGTAGCGCTGGTCGCGCACCTTCTCGACCCAGCCGGAGACACGGACCGGGCCGTCCTGGCGGGCGGCCAGATCCTTGATCAACACACGCTCTTGCATCCCTCCAGTCTATCGGCGCGACGGGGGCCGGATCGCCGCGCGCGAGGGCGGATCCGGAGCGCCCCTTCTAGCACGCGCGAGCGCCGTCGCACCGCCGCGCCGACACATCGCGACACCGGGTGAAATATATGGAGAAATAACGGGTCATCATGTGACGCATCATTTGTCGTTATTCGTCGAGGATCCCTAGCCTGCCGAAGGACACACCGACGAAAGGACCACTCCCATGCCCCGTATCACCCGGACCGGCGCCGCGCTCGGCGCCCTCGTCATCGCCGCGTTCGGCCTCGCGGCCTGTTCGTCGGCCGGCGAGCAGCCGGCCGCGACCGAGCAGGGACCCGAGATCGAGACGCTCGTCGTCGCCACGGGCGCCCAGCCCAGGCCCTACACCTTCCTCGACGAGAACGACGAGCTCACCGGCTACGACATCGAGCTGCTGCGCCTCGTCGACGAGAAGCTCGACGGCATCGCATTCGACTTCCAGGTCGCCGAGTTCCCGGCGCTCTTCGCCGGCCTCGACTCGGGTCGCTTCGACATCGTCGCCAACAACCTGAGCGCGACCGACGAGCGCCGCGAGAAGTACGACTTCTCGGTGCCCTACATCGAGGGGCAGTTCGGCATCATCACGAAGGAGGGTGCGGGCGAGATCGTCTCGCTCGACGAGCTCGCCGGCAAGAAGACCTACGGCGAGCCCGGCCTCAACTTCACCCGCGTGCTCGAGGCCTACAACGAGCAGAACCCGGACAAGCAGGTCGAGATCGAGTACACCGAGCTCGACCTGCAGACGCAGTACAACAACCTGGCCACGGGCGCGATCGACTTCCTGTTCAACGAGCGCGTCGTCTTCCAGGGCTACGGCGGCAGCGCCGACCTCGGCCTCGAGTTCCACGAGCTCGACGGCGCCTACCTGAGCGACAGCTTCGGCACGAACCTCTACTCGGCGTACGCGGTCACGAAGGCCAAGGATCGCAGCGCGCAGCTCGCCGAGATCGACGCCGTGCTCGAGGAGCTGCTGGCCGACGGCACCGCCTCCGAGCTGAGCAAGAAGTTCTTCGACGGCCTCGACGTCACACCCCGCTCCTGAGCGGATCGGTTCCCGGGCCTCCCGGCCCGGGAACCCTCCCGACCCCGTCCAGACAGGAACCCCGTGAACATCATCGACTTCGGCGCCATCGGCGAGTACGCGCTCGCGCTGCTGCCGTACGTGCCGATGACCCTCGCGCTGAGCGTGGTCGCGACCGCGCTCGGCATCGTCATCGGCCTCGTCATGGCGCTCGTCAAGATGAGCCGCGTCCCCGTGCTCAGCCAGCTGAACGCCGTGCTCGTGTCGTATCTGCGCGGCACGCCGATCCTCGTGCAGCTGCTGCTGAACATCAACGCCGTGCCGATCGCCGTGCTCTACCTCAACCACGCCTTCGGCACCGAGTTCGACGCGCTCGTGCTCTCGCCCTTCGTGGTGGCGGCCTTCACCTTCGCGCTGAACGAGGCCGCGTCCGGCTCGGAGTCGATCCGCGCCGCCTTGCTCTCGGTCGATCGCCGCGAGATCGAGGCGGCCCACGCGCTCGGCATGACGTCGTGGCAGACGCTGCGCCGCATCACGATCCCGATCGCCTCGGTCGTCGCCTTCCCCACGCTCGTCAACAACTTCATCGGCATGCTCAAGGCCTCGTCGCTGGCCTTCGTGGTCTCGGTCGTCGAGGTCACCGCCTATGCGAAGATCATCGGCGGCCGCGACTACCGCTACTTCGAGGCGTATCTCGCGACGGCGATCATCTACTGGGCGATGACCGTGGTCGTCGAGCAGCTGGCGCGGGTGATCGAGCGCCGCATGCAGCGGCCGCCGGCGGGCGGAGACAGGAGCGGCGGCAGAAGCGGCGGCAGAGCCGTCGATCGGAACCGCGGCGGGACCGGTGGCGGTACCGTCGACAGGGACAGGACATTGGAGCAGCTGGGCGTATGATCTCCGTCGAGAACATCGAGAAGTCGTTCGGCGAGCGCAGGATCCTCGACGGGCTCTCGCTCGACTTCGCCGAGGGCGAGGTCACCGCGATCGTCGGCTCCTCGGGCGCCGGCAAGTCGACGCTGCTGCGCTGCATCGACTTCCTCGAGCGCCCCGACGCCGGCCGGGTGACGATCGGCGACCTCACGGTCGACGCAGCGAGCGCGAGCCGGCAGGAGATCCTGCAGCTGCGCCGCCGCACCGCCATGGTGTTCCAGCACTTCGCCCTGTTCTCGCGCAAGACCGCGCTGCAGAACGTGGCCGAGGGGCTGCGGGTCGTGCGGGGCCGGGATCGCGTCGAGGCGGATCGCGAGGCCCGCGAGCAGCTCGACCGCGTGGGCCTCTCCGAGCATCTCGACAAGTACCCGGCGCAGCTCTCGGGCGGCCAGCAGCAGCGGGTGGGCATCGCCCGCGCGCTGGCGATGCGACCGGAGGTGCTGCTGCTCGACGAGCCGACGAGCGCGCTCGACCCCGAGCTGGTGGGCGAGGTGCTCGCGACGATCCGCGGGATCGCCGAGGCGGGGCAAACGATGGTCATCGTCTCGCACGAGATGGACTTCGTGCGGCAGGTGTCGAACCGGGTCGTCTTCCTCGACCAGGGCCGCGTGCTCGACGACGCGAGCCCGGAGGTCTTCTTCGGACCCGACGTGCAATCGCGCACGCGCGCCTTCCTGCGCGAATATCATGCGGCCAGGGGCCGCCCCGAGTACCAGATCTGATCGGAAGGATCCGCAATGACCTCCACACCCCGCCCGCCGCGCAGCATCGGCTTCGTGCACCTCGTGCCGTTCGACCGGGACAGCCCCCGCGAGGGCCACCTCGACGGCATCGAGCTCTTCCGCTACGCCGAGGGGCTCGGGATCGACAGCGGCTGGGTGCGCACCCGGCACCTGCAGCACGGCCTCTCCTCGCCGGCGGTGTTCTTCGGCGCGGTCGCGCAGCACACCAGGCGCATCGGACTCGGCACGGCCGTGATGCCGGTCGGCTTCGAGAACCCCTTCCGCCTGGCCGAGGATCTCGGCACCGCCGACGTGCTCTCGGGCGGGCGACTGCTGCCCGGGCTGAGCGTGCACGCCCCCGGCTACGAGGAGGCGGTGAACGACATCGTGCACGACGCCGGCTGGCGCGAGGAGGACTACGGCTACGGCCGCATCGAGCGCCTCCGCGAGCTGCTCGCGGGCAGGCCGATCCGCGAGGTGCCCGAGTACCAGGGGGTCGGCGGCGACTTCGACAGCGACCGGGTCGAGCCCTTCAGCCCGGGTCTCGCGAGCCGGCTCTGGTACGGGGGCGGATCGCTCCGCTCCGCGGAGTGGGCGGGCGCCGCCGGCCTGAACTGGCTCGTCAGCAACATCAGCACCTCGGAGGGCGGCGTCACCGACTTCGCGCTGGCGCAGCGGGCGCAGATCGACGCGTTCCGCGCGGCGCGGGCCGCAGCGGATCCCCCCGTCCCGTACGCCCCCGCCGGCGAGGGGCGCGTCGCGGTCGCCCGCGTGATCGTGCCGCTCGACGGCGCGACCCCCGAGCAGGAGCGCAAGTACCGCGCCTACGTCGAGGGCCGCACGCCGCGCACGACGAAGGTGCACCCGCGGAACATGATCATCGCGCGCGACCTGCTGGGATCCGCCGACGAGATCATCGAGGCGATCCTCGCCGACGTCGCCTATCAGGCCGCCGACGACTACCTCTTCGAGCTGCCGTTCGAGTTCGAGCTCGCCGACTGGAAGCACATCGTGTACCTCATCGCGACCCGCATCGGGCCCGCGCTGGGGTGGCGCCCGGCCGAGGAGGGGCAGGCGCGATGAGCGGCTTCGCGGAGGCGCCCGCCCGGGCCGGGGGAGCGGATCCGGATGCCGCGGATCCGGGAGGCCCCGCACTCGAGATCGCGCTCGCGCTCGAGACCGACTTCGACGCGATCGACGCGCTCATCGATGCGGCGTACGCGCACGACTACGGGCCGTCGGACGAGCACGAGGATCCGATGCATCGCGCCCGGGCGCGGGCCGAGCGCTTCGACGTGTGGGTCGCGCGGGACCCCTCCGCCGGCGGGGTGCTGCTCGGCAGCGTCACCACCCGCCGCGCGGGCGGGCCGAGCCTGCACGAGGACGTGCGACCGGCGGAGCTCGACCTGCGGCTGCTCGGGGGCTCGCTCGCCGCGCGCCGCCGGGGCGTCGCCGCCGCGATCATGCGCCGGGTGATCGCCGCCGCGGGCGATTCGGGCTTCGACGCGGTGGTGCTGAAGACCGCGCCGAACATGACCGGCGCGCACCGGCTCTACGAGGCGCTGGGCTTCGTGCGGGCCCCGGAGCGCGACGGGCTCTGGATCGACGGGGTGCGCGTGCTCGACCTCTTCACCTACGTCTATCCGCTTCGTCCTTCGCCGTAGCCGGGGCTTCGGCCCCTTGCCTCGGGCGGGAGTCGTCACGGATGTGCAGCGCACCGCCGACAACGGCACATCCGTGACGACCGCTCGGGGCGGCGGAGGGCGGGAGGCGCCGCTCACGGCGAATTCAGCGGAGGGGCGCCCGCCGTTTCCGCTCCCGTGCCCTCCCGTTCACCCTGGCCGCGCACCCTGGAATCACCCGCCCCCGAGAACCGAGATTCGGGGTGCCCGATTCCCGGAGGTCCTAGGTGGCGCGCCTCGTACTCGATCAGATCACCCGAGAGTTTGGTGACTTCACCGCGACCGATCGCATCTCGCTCGACATCGAGCACGGCGACTTCCTCGTGCTCCTCGGGCCGTCGGGCTGCGGCAAGACCACGCTGCTGCGCATGATCGCGGGGCTGCTCGAGCCGACGAGCGGCAGCATCAGGATCGACGACGAGGACGTGACCGCGCTGCCTGCGCGCAGGCGCGACCTCGCGATGGTGTTCCAGAGCTACGCCCTCTACCCGCACCTCTCGGTCGCGAAGAACCTCGCCTTCCCGCTGAAGGTCCGTGGCGTGCCGAAGGCCGAGGTCGCAGCGCGCGTCCGTGCCGCGGCCGAGACGGTCGAGATCGACCACCTGCTCGAGCGCAAGCCCAAGGAGCTCTCCGGCGGCCAGCGCCAGCGCGTGGCCGTCGCCCGCGCGCTCGTGCGCGAGCCCAAGGCCTTCCTCATGGACGAGCCGCTCTCGAACCTCGACGCGAAGCTGCGCACCGCCACCCGGCGCGAGCTCGCCGCGCTGCACCGCCGGCTCGGCGCGACCTTCGTCTACGTCACGCACGACCAGGTCGAGGCCATGACCATGGCGACGAAGATCGTGCTGCTGAACGGCGGCAGGATCGAGCAGTACGGCACCCCCGAGGAGCTCTACGACACGCCCAGCTCGGTCTTCGCGGCCGGGTTCATCGGCTCGCCCGCGATGAACCTGATCGACGCGACGCTCACCACCACGGACGGGCGGATCTCGGCCTTCGCCCCGGGCCTCGAGGCGGTGCTCTGGGAGGGCTCGGCCCCCGATCGCGACATCGTCGTCGGCGTGCGGCCCGAGCACCTGTCGGTGTTCGCCGGCGGCGCCCCCGAGGCCGTGCCCACCGCCGGCGTCGCGCTGCGGGCGACCGTGGAGCTCGTCGAGAACCTCGGGCGCGAGCAGCTCGTGCACTGCATCGTCGGCGAGGAGCGCGTCACCGTCTCCTACGGCCGCGAGGCCTCCTGGGCGATCGGCGAGCAGGTCGTGCTCGCCGCGCCGCTCGCCCGGGTGCACCTCTTCGACCGCGGCAGCGGGCGCAGGCTGGTGTGGGAGCCGGACGTGGTTCCGGCCGCCCTCGAAGCGGGTCCCTCCTCCGAGCTCGCCGCCGGAGGGAGCGCCGGCCTCACCCCCGAGAGCCTCCCCGCAGCCCCCTGATCCATCCGACCGTTCCGACCGACACCCACCCGCACGATACGAAGAATCCTGAAAGGATCACCCCCACTATGCGACTCCGACGCTTCGCCGCCACCGCCGCGATCGCCGCCTTCGCGGGCACCGCACTGGTCTCCTGCTCCTCCGGCGGCACCGGTACCGAATCCGCCGCCAACGTCGTGCCCGAGCTGACGAGCGACCAGCAGGTCGAGATCGTCTTCGAGAGCTACAACCTCACTCAGGCCGGTGTCTGGACGGACACGGTCAACCAGCTGATCGACGAGTTCGAGACGGCTCACCCCAACATCAAGGTCACCGCACAGCCCCCGCAGGGCGGCGGCGCGACCCAGACCGTGCAGAGCGTCCAGACGCAGGTGCTCGCGGGCGACCCGCCGGATGTCGCCCAGCTCACCTTCGACTCGCTCGAGTACATCGCCACGCAGCTCGGCGCGAAGCCGATCTCCGACCTCGTGAGCCCCGAGGAGCTCGAGGAGACCTTCGGCGGCGAGAACCCGATCCACCCGAACGCCCGCGCGCTCGCGGACTGGAACGGCAAGACGATCGGCATGCCGTACGTCTTCTCGACCCCGGTGCTCTTCTTCAACTCCACCGCGCTCGCCGAGGCCGGCGTCACCGACCCCGATCTCAGCACCTGGGACAAGGTGCAGGAGGTCGCCGAGAAGGTCACCGCGGCGACGGGCAAGCCCTCGATCGACATCGCCTGCGTGTCGAAGGGCGGCAACTGGTGCATGCAGGGCGTGTTCCAGTCGAACGGCGCCCAGGTGCTCTCGGACGACCGCACGACCATCGAGTTCGGCTCGCCCGAGGCGATCGCCACGGTGGAACGCTTCGCCGAGATGTTCGACGCCGGCGTGCTGCGCAACTCCGACGCGATGTCGCAGCTCGAGGGCCTCGCCAAGGGCGACACCGCGATGCTGATCAACAGCTCGGCGGTGCAGGGGATGATGCTGCAGGCCGCCTCCGCCGGCGGCTGGACCCTCGACGCGGCCCCGATGCCCGCGTTCCCGGGCCAGGAGGCGGTGCCCACCAACTCGGGCTCGGCCCTCTTCGTGCTGAGCGAGGACCCCGCCAAGCAGCGCGCCGGCTGGGAGCTCATCAAGGTCCTCACGAGCGAGCGGGCCTACGAGCTCATCTCGAGCCAGATCGGCTACCTGCCGCTGCGCACCGGCCTCGTCGAGGAGGGCGGCGCCCTCTACGACTGGGCGCAGGCCAACCCGCTGATCCAGCCGAACCTCGACCAGCTCGATCGCCTGCGGCCCTGGGTCTCCTTCCCCGGCAACAGCTACGTGCAGATCGACGACCTGCTCGGCACCGCGATCGAGGACGTGGTCTACTACGGCAAGCCGGCCGAGGAGACCATGACCGAGGCCGCCGATCGCGCCCAGGCGCTGGTCGGCTGAGGTCCTAAGATGAGCAGCATGAGCATCGCGCCGCGCATCGGCGCTCCGATCCACGTCGAGGGCACCTACAACCTCCGCAGCACCGGCGGCTACGCCGCGCGCGGCGGCGTGACGAGGGAGAGCGGGCTCTTCCGCTCGGACGCCCTGCACCGCATCGGCGAGCCCGGCGCGCAGCGCCTGGTCGAGCAGGGCATCGTGCGGATCATCGATCTGCGCGACGCGGAGGAGCTGCGCATCGCGCCGAGCGCCGTGCCGGGCGCGCTCGTCGAGACCGTGCACCACCCGATCTTCGAGGGCGCCGCCCTGCCGAAGGGCCGGCGGAACCCCTCGCTCGTCGAGGTGTACCGGGTGATCGCGGTCGAGCGGGTCGCGGCCCTCGTGGGCGCCGTGCGGCTCATCGCCGACGCGCCCGAGGGCGGCGTGCTCGTCAACTGCACCGCGGGCAAAGATCGCACCGGCATGGTCGTCGCGACCACGCTGACCGCGGTCGGCGTACCGCGCGAGCAGGTGATCGCCGACTACGCGGCGAGCTCCGAGAACCTCTCCGGCGAGTGGGCCGAGAGCATGCTCACGGCGTTCCGCGCCCGCTACGGCGAGGTCGACGACACCGTGCTCGAGCTCGTCACGGCGAGCCCGGCCGAGTTCATCGCCGACGCCCTCGACGTGATCGACGACACCTACGGCAGCGCCGAGCGGATGCTGCTCGGCCACGGCATCGACGACGACGCGCTCTCGCGCCTGCAGGCGCGTCTCGTCGCCTAGGGCGTGTCGCCCGGCCCCGGCCCCGCGAGGGGCCGGGGCGCCGATCCGCCATCCCCTCTTCTTCATCTTCTTCGCGCGCCCGATGCCGCGCGCGAGCCAGATCCGAAAGGACCATCGTGTTCCAGCCCTCCTCGCAGCACTCGCCCGCCGAGCACTTCATCCTGCACATCAGCGACACCCACTTCGTCGGCGGCGCCGGCCTCCTCCACGGCAAGGTCGACAGCGACGCGAAC
Organism: Candidatus Leucobacter sulfamidivorax; assembly: GCA_016771945.1. Classification (GTDB taxonomy): domain Bacteria; phylum Actinomycetota; class Actinomycetes; order Actinomycetales; family Microbacteriaceae; genus Leucobacter; species Leucobacter sulfamidivorax. The sequence continues at coordinate 643,747 of QZLF01000003.1, read as the reverse complement.
CTCAAGCGCCTCTTCCGCGACTTCGCGAAGACCCAGGCGCGCCCCGAGGCCATCGTCTTCACCGGCGACCTCGCGGACACCGGCGACGCCGACGCCTACCGGCGCCTGCGCGCGTTCGTCGAGCCCGCGGCCGCCGAGATCGGTGCGAAGGTCATCTGGGTCATGGGCAACCACGACACCCGTACGCCCTTCCGCAAGGAGCTGCTCGACTCCGAGGCGGGGGAGCAGAGCGTCGACATGGTCCACGACGTGAACGGCCTCCGCGTCATCGCGCTCGACTCGACCGTTCCCGGCTCGCACTACGGCGAGATCAGCGACGAGCAGTACGCCTGGCTCGGCGACATCCTCGCGACCCCGGCCCCCGACGGCACGGTCATCGCGCTGCACCATCCTCCGGTCCCCTCGCTCGTCGAGCCCATCTCCTTCGTCGAGCTGCGCGATCAGGCCCGCTTCGGCGAGGCGATCCGCGGCACCGACGTGCGCGCGGTGATCGGCGGACACCTGCACTTCAACACCTTCAGCGACATCGGCGGAGTGCCCGTCTCGGTCGCCTCGGCCACCTGCTACACCCAGGATCTGAACATCGAGGCCGGTGCCATGCGGGGCCAGAACGGGGCGCAGGGCTTCAACCTGGTGCACTTCTACGCCGACCGCGTGATGCACACCGTCGTGCCGATCGGGGAGTTCTCGACGGTCTACAGCATCACCTCCGAGCAGATGCGCGCCTTCGCGAGCATGTCGATGGACGAGGTGAACGCGATCTTCGAGCGGTCGGCCGAGCCGGCGCTCGCCTGAACGGGACGGATCGAATGCTCACCGAGGTACTTCCGCAGCGGGCCTCCGCTGCCGCCGAGACCGCTGCCGCCGAACCTCCCGCCGAGACCGGCGAGCCGCCCGCCCGCGCGAAGCGCCGCCGCCGCTTCGTGTGGGCGCCCTACCTCTACGTCCTCCCGGCGATCGCGCTGCTGATCACCTGGACCTACGCGCCGCTCGCCCAGACCTTCGAGCTCTCGTTCTACGACTGGAACCTGATGCCGACCCAGCCGAAGACCCCGGTGGGCTTCGACAACTACGCCACCGTGCTCACGCTCCCCGAGCTGCACCAGGCGCTTTGGAACACCGTGCTCTACATCGGCGCCTTCCTCGTGCTCTCGGTGGCGCTGCCCGTGGTCTTCGCCCTCATCGCGCGCCGCGTCTCGGGCAAGGCCAAGACGATCTACCAGGCGCTCATCTTCGTGCCGTTCCTCGTCACTCCGGTCGCGACGAGCGCGATCTGGCGCTGGCTCTTCGCCCCGGAGGGCGGCACGATCCCCGCCGTGGCGCGCTCGCTCTTCGGCGTGGAGATGGGCAACGTGTTCCGCGATCCGAGCTGGTCGATGGCGGCCGTCATCGTCATCGTCGGCTGGCAGATGCTCGGCTTCGGCGTGCTCGTCGTCTCCGCAGGCCTCGCGGGGATCAGCCCCGACTACGCCCACGCCGCCTCCACCGACGGGGCGACGGGGCGGCAGATCACCTGGCGCATCACCCTGCCGCTGCTCTCGCCCTCGCTCGTGTTCCTCTCGCTCATGACGATCCTGCTCTCCGCGCAGTGGACCTTCCCGATCATCGATCTCGTGACCCAGGGCGGGCCCGGCGGATCCTCCACGAACATCTACTACCTGCTCTACCAGTTCGGCTTCCGCAACTTCGACGCCGGCCTCTCGGCGGCCGCGGGCGTGGTGTTCTTCCTCGGCTTCGGGCTCATCGCGCTGCTCTTCGTCGAGCTCTCCGAGAAGCTCAGCTTCCATGACAACTGACCCCCGAGATCCTGCGCGCTCATTGCTTGCCGGCGATCGTCTTACGATCGTGCGCGATGCGCGGCGGCGCCACTGCGCCGCCTGCGGCGAACGCAGGATGGCCGTTCCTACGACTCAGAGGATTCCCGCATGACCTTCACCCTCGTCGCCCCGCAGCACCCGATCGCGGACGTCCCGGGGCTCGACCGCGAGGCCGATCCCGCGGCCCAGGCACTGGCCCGGGCCCGTGTCCGCCGCCGCATCGGCCTCGTACCGGCGTTCGTGCTGCTCACCGTGCTCGCGTTCGTCTCGATCTTCCCCGTCTACTGGATGTTCGTCACGGCATTCCGGCCGGCCGAGGACACCCTCTCGACGAACCCGCTGCCCGGTCCCTTCAGCCTCGAGAACTTCGAGTACGTGTGGCAGACGATCCCGATCCTCGGCATGCTGCTCAACACCTTCGGCATGGCGCTCGGGCTCGCGGTCGGCCAGCTCTTCATCGCGATCCTCGCCGCCTACGGCTTCGCGCGGTGGAGCTTCCGAGGCCAGAAGATCCTGTTCCTGCTGTTCGTCGGGTCCTGGCTCGTGCCGTTCCAGGTGACGATGATCCCGAACTACCTCCTCGTCTCGCGCATGGGCCTGCTGAACACCGTGCTCGGCGTCATGGTGCCGCAGCTCGCTGCGGCCTTCGCGGTGATGCTGCTGAAGCAGCACCTCGAGTCGTTCCCGCGCGAACTGCTCGACGCCTCCGACATGGACGGCCGCGGGCCGTGGCGCACGCTGTGGGAGGTCGTCGTGCCGAACCTCAGACCCGCCCTCGCGGCGCTCGGCATCATGCTCTTCATCAGCGCCTGGAACGAGTACCTCTGGCCCTCGCTCATCATGCAGCAGGGCGACGCGCTGATCCAGGTCGGCATCCGCAGCTTCCTGGGCGCCGAGGGCAACAACTGGGGCGCGGTGATGGCCGCCAGCGCGCTCGCCTGCCTGCCCATCTTCCTCATCTACATCTTCCTGCAGCGCTACGTGGTCGACGCCTTCGTGCGCTCCGGACTGAAGTAGCGGATCGCGGATCCGCCGCTCTCCGCTCTTCTCCCTCCGCTCCGCTCTCCGCTCTGTCCCCGCCCCCCGCAATAGACGATATGGGGGTGGTCACCCCTTGACAGGACTGGGGCCCCGACTCGCATGATCGGTGGTTACCAGCCCTCGTTCCAGTAACTGAAGTCTTGGAGCAACGAGGGGCTGGCCTATCACCAGTCGAGATTGGAGGCCCCAGTGTTCCCTTATCGTACGTTCATCGGCCTGGACGTGCACGCACGATCTGTGGTCGCGCACGCGATCAATATTGATGCCGAGCAACCTGTCCGGAAGAAGTTCCCCTACGACCCGTTCCAGGTCATCGAGTGGGCGCGCACGCTGCCCGGCCCGACCACGGTTGTCTACGAGGCCGGCCCGACCGGATACGACCTCGCCCGCCACTTCAGTGATGCCGGGATCGAGTGCGTGGTCGCGGCCCCCTCGAAACTGCAACGCCCGACCGGGGATCGGGTGAAGACCGATGCCCGTGACGCGGCACACCTCGCGAAACTCCTCCAGCTCGGACAGATCGTCCCGGTCGCGATCCCCACGATCACGGCCGAAACCGCGAGGGATCTCGTGCGCGCCCGGGAAGACTGCCGACACGATCTCATGGCGGCCAGGCATCGCCTCTCAAAGCTCCTCCTCCGGCACGGGTACGTGTACGACAGCACCACCTGGACACAGAAACACCTCGCCTGGTGCCGGGCACACCGGCCCGGGACCCCCGCCTACACAGCGGCATTCGATGCCGCCTACGAGACCGTCGAGCAGACCCTGACCCGCAGAACACGGCTCGATGCCGCGATCAAGGAGATGGCAGCGGATTCCGAGTTCACCCCGGTGGTGCATCGGCTCGGGTGCCTGCGCGGGATGGGCACGCTCACCGCGTTCGCTCTCACTGTCGAGATCGGCGACTGGGACCGGTTCACCGGCAAGACCATCGGCTCCTATCTCGGCCTCGTTCCGTCGGAGTATTCGACCGGTGGATCGCGCAGGCTCGGAGCGATCACGAAGACCGGCAACTCTCACGCCCGCAGGCTGCTGGTCGAAGCGGCCTGGCATCATCGACGCGAGTACCGTCCCGGCTATTCGCCCTCGCTGGAGAAGCGTCTCGCGCTCGCGTTCCCGGCCGCACGAGCGCGCGGGCAGGTCGGGAACGAGCGGCTGCACCGGCAATGGGTGCGTCACACCGTCCGTCGGAAGAAGAGCACGGTCGGCCGCGTCCCGGTGGGTGGTGTAATTCCTGAAGCTCGTGTGTCGTCCTGAGCGACGAGCGAGCCATCGTGCGATGGTCAGTGAGAACTCTCTACTGATCTCAACGGAAGGACACATCGCACGATGGCTCTGACCCAGTCTGCCTTGATCGAGCTCTTGAAGGAACTCGAACTCACCGACACCACCGACCGTATCCGCGCGTTAACACAGCGCGCGTTCCAGGAACTCATTGATGCCGAAGCTACAGCCGTGATCGGCGCCGCCCCGTACCAACGGTCCGCAGAACGGACGACACAACGTAACGGCAGCCGCGCCCGCACGCTCACCACGACTGCCGGCGATCTCGATCTGCGCATCCCGAAACTCCGCCAAGGATCGTTCTTCCCTTCACTCCTCGAACGGCGTCGCAGAGTTGACCAGGCCCTGTTCGCGGTGGTTATGGAAGCGTACGTGCACGGGGTCTCCACGAGGAAAGTCGACGACCTCGTGAAAGCGCTCGGCGCCGATACTGGGATCTCGAAGTCCGAGGTATCGCGCATCTGCGCCGATCTTGATGAGGACATCACCGAGTTCCAACACCGAGCTCTCTCAGACACGAGCTACCCGTACGTGTTCGTCGACGCAACCTATTGCAAAGCCCGCGTCGGCAAGCGCATCGTCTCCCAGGCGGTCGTGGTCGCGATCGGCGTCGCAGCAGACGGCCGACGGCAGGTGCTGGGCTTCCAGGTCGGTGACACGGAATCCGAGTCATTCTGGACCGAGTTCTTCCGCGATCTCAAAAGCCGTGGCCTGTCCGGGGTGCAGCTCGTGATCAGCGACGCCCATACCGGCCTCATCCGCGCGATCCGGGTCGCGTTCCAAGGGGCCGCCTGGCAGAGGTGCCGGGTGCATTTCATGCGCAACGTGCTCGCCCGGGTGCCGAAAGTCGCCGGCCCCATGGTCGCGGCGATCATCCGCACGATCTTCGTGCCTCGAGGAAAGAGGGAACTCGTGCACGCCCAGTTCGACGAGGTCGTCACGCTGCTTGAGAAGTCCCATCCCGCGGTCGCCGTGATGCTCGACGAGGCCAGGGATGATCTCCTCGCGTTCACGGAGTTCCCGCCCCAGCATTGGCAGCAGATCTGGTCGACGAACCCGCTCGAACGCCTCAACAAAGAGATCAAGCGGCGCACGAATGTCGTCGGCACGTTTCCGAACCCCGACGCGCTCCTGCGCCTGACCGGGCATGTGCTGATCGAGCAGCACGACGAGTGGGAAGCAGCCGAGCGGCGCTACTTCAGTGAGCACTCCATGAAACTCCTCCCCCAACAGCCTGGGGAGGTGATGCTCGCCGAGCTGAACGCGGCCTAAACTACTGCTACTGACCCTTGCCCTGGTGACGCGAATTTCCACCACTCAAAGGGACGCGGCCAGCACGGTCGCCTGTGTCGGGATCGCGAGAGAACTCGCGGGCTGGTGCTGGTCCCTCGCGACGCTCACCGAGTGACCGGCCGCCCAGAGACTGCCGGCCTGCCCGTGAACGAGGGTGCGGGGCCTACGAACACGTGGAGTGACCCACTCTTGCACTATGAGCAGCCGATACCGGTGACGCTCGCGAATAGACCGTGGCACCGCTCCACTCGCACGTTTCGTCCTGCGGTACCCAACCCACGCATATCAGTCTGATCGTGTAAACGTCGGAAAGACACGTCAGGCCCAGGATCCCCCTTTCAGGGGTCCGGCCGGTAGAACTGGAACGATCCGAGCGGCTGTACACCTCTCGGATCGTTCCACCATGCTTACTTGACAAACACAACCACATATCAGTGCAGGCATTGCTGTTCAGCCCGTCTCCGAGCAGCAATGCCCCTCAATGTCAGGCTGGTTGTGAGTCGTTTGGGCTTGAGAGAGGGAGGAGCCTGTGATGACGGGCACGCCGGGGTATACGAGTGCGGAGATCCGCGAGTTGGTGCATGAGTACCAGATGCAGCCGCATGGGACGAAGCGGGCATGGGTTGCGCGGCAGCCATTCAGCCGGTATCAGCTCCAGCGGTGGCGGAAGAGCTTGTACGAGGGCGACCTCGACCGGAACCTGATTCCGCGAGAGCATGGGGGTATGACTCGCACTCCCGGGGAATGGTCAGCGTTCGAGAAAGCGCGCGCTCAGGAGCTCATGGAGCACGCCGCCGAGGTCGCGAGGTTGCAGGCGCGCGTTGATCAGCTGGAACAGTCGAACGAGGCGCTGGGAAAAGCTATCGGGCTCTTGCATCAGTTGAACGTGCAAGAGCCCGACACTGCGGTGACGAGCGAGCCGCAGGATTCATTCGGGCGGAAAACGAGCTCGTGAAGACTCTCGCCCCGGTGCTGGGGTCGCAGCGGCAGGCGCTGGCGATGGTCGGAGTCTCGCGGGGGACGTGGCAGTACCGGCAGCAGCAGCGCCTCCGGGTGCAGGACCCGGTTCGGCAGGCGGATCGCGCGTACGAGTCCCGGATCAGTACGGCTGACACCGAACGGATCGAGGAACGCATCAAACTGGCATGGGCCGAGGGCGAGTCTGTGGACTGGGCGTATGCGACGGCGTTGGACGCGGGAGTGATGCTGGCATCCCGAAGGACGTGGTGGCGGATCGCGAGACGCATCGAGAATCAGATGCTTCGCCCGGTCAGGCCCCGCAAGTCCGGGAAACGCGTCAAGCGTGACGCCCCGGTGGTGATCGCTCACGCGCCGGGCGAGGTGTGGTCCTGGGACATCACCGATGTGTATTCTCCGTGGCGCGGTGTGACGTACAAAGCGTACAAGATCATCGATATCAGCTCCCGTGAGATCAAGGGATACCGGGTCGAGGATTGTGAGGGTGACCAGCTCGCGGTCGAGATGTTCCGCGATGCCCTCGCGAAGCATGACGCGCCGCGGGTCGTGCATGCGGATAATGGTGCCTCGATGACGTCGACGCTGCTGCGTGAGTTCCTCGCCGGGCACAGGATCGAGATGACGCACAACCGGCCATACGTCTCGAACGACAACCCGTTCAGCGAGGCCGCGTTCAAGACGATGAAGTACCGGCCGGGCTATCCGAGGATCTTCACCAGTCTCGACGCGGCTCGTGCCTATATCGACGAGTACGTGCTCTGGTACAACACGAGACACAAGCATTCCGGGATCGCGTTGTTCTCCCCGTCCGAGGTGAGTGACGGGTCTTGGAAACAGAAGTGGGAGATCCGGAACCAGGCGCTCCAGGCGTACTACGAGCAGCATCCCGGGCGCTTCACGTGCCGGCCCGTGATGCCCTCGCCAATTATTACCGTTGGTATCAACTACACGCGCAAAACCATAAGAACAACGACCCAGTGACTCAACACAGCTTGACACCGAGCGTGCCTGCACTATTCATCGGTGGATCGGGAGCGGGGCCGGCGCCGGGGCCGGGATCCACGGGTCGGGCTCGGGTCGGCCTTGGGGTCGGGCTGGGGATCGGGGTCGGGCTGGGGATCGGCGGATCGCGGGTCCGCCGCAGCGCACGGAACGGGCCCCTCCTCGCGGAGGGGCCCGTTCCGTCTCGGGGGCGGCGAGCGCTCAGGCGCTCAGGCCGGTGAGCGAGATGCCCATCTCGTCGAGCGCGGCCCGCACCGCGTCGATCTCGAGCAGGAACGCGTCCTCGAGGTCGAGGGGAGCGCGGAAGTAGGGCTTCGCGGTCCGCTCGGCGAGCGCCCACTCCACGATGCCGAGCTGCGAGAGGCCGGGGCCCATGAGCTCGGCGCTGGTCTCCGAGGCGACGTTGAACGCGGTCGACGGGGCCGAGACGACGGGCCTGCCGTCCAGCCAGGTCAGCGCGTAGTGGTGCAGGTGGCCGCTGCCGTAGCCGCGTACGTCGATCTTCGCGAGCGACTCCTCGAGGCGGGGTGCCGCGACGGAGCCGATCGAGAGGTGCGTGTCCTGCTGCTCGGCGCGCGGGGCGCGGATCGGCTTGTGGGTGAAGACCAGCGCGGGACGCTCGGCCACGACCTCGGGCAGCCGCTCGAGCCACTCCCACTGCTCCGCCTCCTCGGGCAGGCCCGACTCGAAGAGCTCGCTGTCGATGCCGACGACGGCCCAGTCGCCGACGAGCTCGACGAAGCGGTCGTCGCCGAAGTGGGCGCGGTAGGCCGCGACGCGCTCGCTCGTGACGGGGCGATCGCCGAAGGGGTTGTCGCCGGGCTCGCCCACGTCGTGGTTGCCCGGGATGACCTTGAGCGGCGCCTCGACGCCGGCGAGGATGCGCGCGGCGACCTCGCGATCGGCGTCGCGATCCGGATCCATGATCGTGACGTCGCCGGTGTGGACGACGAGGTCGGCCTGGAGCGAGTTGATGAAGCGGATCGCACGCTCCGCGTTCTCGTTGGTGGTGCCGCCGAGGTGGGTGATGTGGGTATCGGAGATCTGGATGATCTTCACGTCCGTGTTTCCTTTCCGCAGGTACGGGTGTGCCTGGCGCCGCCCACGCTAGGCGAGCGGGATGACGTCGGGGAGGCGCGGCGGAGACGCCGCGGAGTCGCGGTCGGGAAGGGCGGGTGAACTGGGCGAGCCGAGTTCACAGACACGCGAACGTAGGATGGTTCGCGTGAGCGGTAAACGGTTGCATCTGGTGCGCCACGGCGAGGTCGACAACCCGGGCGGCGTGCTCTACGGTCGGCTTCCGGGATACCCGCTGTCGTCGCTCGGCCACCGGATGGCCGAGGCGGCGGCCGAGGAGCTGGCGAGGCAGGGCAGGCCCGTCGGCACCCTCATCGCCTCGCCGCTCGAGCGCGCGCAGCAGTCGGCGCAGCCCATCGCGCGCGCCTTCGGCCTCGAGATCGGCACCGACGAGCGGATCATCGAGCCGACGAACGACTTCGAGGGCCAGGTGAAGAGCGGCAGGGGCTCGGCGATGCTGAACCCGCGCTACTGGTACCGGTACCGCAATCCCTTCCGCCCCAGCTGGGGCGAGCCCTACCGCAGCATCGCCGCGCGCACGCGGGCGGCGATGGACGCGGCATGGGACGCGAGCGGGGACGCCGACGCGCTCGGCGACGAGGCCCTCGGCGGGGACGCCGCCGCGGGGGACATCGTCATGGTGAGCCACCAGGCCGTCATCTGGCTCGCGCACCTCGACATCGCGGGCAAGGCGCTGTTCCACAACCCGGCGACGCGGCGCTGCGAGCTGTCGAGCATCACGAGCTTCGAGCGGCGGGGCGGGGACTGGGTCGAGGTCGACTACCGCACCCCGGCCGCCGACCTGATGTCCGGCTCGGTCGACGTGGGGGCGGTGTAGGCGCATGCGCAAGAAGGCATATACGGCGATCGCGCTCGCCGCGGCGCTGGCGCTCGTCGGCTGCTCGGGGTCGGGCGACGATCTCGCGCAGCAGTACCAGGAGGGCAGCGACAAGGGCTACGTCGCCGGCGACGGCTCGGCCCTGAGCCTGCCGCCCGCGGAGCGCGGCGAGCCGATCTCGTTCGAGGGCGTCACCGAGCACGGGGAGACCTTCGGCTCCGCCGACACGCTCGGCACGGTCACCGTCGTGAACTTCTGGTACGCCGGCTGCGCCCCCTGCCGGGCCGAGGCCGGCGACCTGGTCGAGGCCTACGAGGAGTTCGCCCCGCAGGGCGTCAGCTTCGTTGGGGTGAACACGCGCGACGGCTCGGCGCAGGCCAAGCAGTTCGCCGAGCAGTTCGGCGTCGAGTACCCCTCGATCATGGACAACGAGGGCGATCGCGCCGTGCAGCGCGCCTTCGCCGGGCAGATCCCGCTCAACGCCGTGCCGACGACGCTCGTGCTCGACGCCGAGGGCCGGGTCGCGCACCGGGTGCTCGGGCAGATCGCCGGCGCCTCGCAGCTGCGCACGCTCATCAACGAGACGCTGGCCGAGCGCTGACGTGGAGCTGCAGGGGATCGTCGCCGACGGCCAGTTGCTGATCGCCTCGATGATCGCGCTCGCCGCGGGCCTCGTCTCCTTCCTCTCGCCCTGCGTGCTCCCGCTGCTTCCGGGCTACCTCGCGTACGTCTCGGGGGCCGCGGAATCGGGGGATCGCGCGTCCGACGACGAGCGGCTGGCCGCGCGGCGCACCCGGCGCAGGATGGTGGCGGGCTCGCTGCTCTTCGTCCTGGGCTTCACCGTGATCTTCGTGGCGATGATGGCGCTGGCGGGGAGCGTCGGGTCCTGGCTGCTGCAGTGGGAGAACGTGATCACCCGGGTCATGGGAGTGCTCATCATCCTGATGGGCCTGGTCTTCATCGGGCTGTTCGGAGGGATGCAGCGCACCGCGCGCCTGAGGTTCAAACCGCGGGTCGGGATCGCCGGCGCCCCGCTGCTCGGCGCGGTCTTCGCCATCGGCTGGACCCCGTGCATCGGGCCGACGCTCGCCGTGATCGGCACGCTGGCGCTGCAGGGCGGCACCGCCGGGCGGGGGGCCTGGCTCGCGATCGTCTACTGCGTCGGGCTCGGCCTGCCGTTCGTGCTGGCGGCGTTCGGCTTCGGCTGGATGACCACGGCCACCGCATTCTTCAAGCGGCATATACGGGCCGTGAACCTGATCGGCGGCGGTCTGCTGATCGTGATCGGCCTGCTCATGGTGACGGGCGTCTGGAGTCAGATCATGTATTCGTTGCAGGCGGTGATGAGCAGCTATGTCACGCTCCTCTGATACCTCCCCCTCCGGGTTCGAGGGGCGCCCGAGCGACTACGAGGACGGCGCGGGCGGCGCCGCGACCGCCGCCGCGGGCGCCGAGGGCCCGGGCTTCGGCCTGCGCGGCTGGCTGCGCTGGTTCTGGCGCCAGCTCACGAGCATGCGGGTCGCCCTGATCCTGCTGCTCCTGCTCGCCGTCGCGGCGATCCCGGGCTCGCTGCTGCCGCAGCGCAGCGCCGACCCCAACGGCGTGCTGCAGTACGAGGACGATCACCCGGGCCTCTTCAAGGTGCTCGACGCGTTCCCGATCCAGGCCTTCGACGTCTACTCCTCGGTCTGGTTCTCGGCGATCTACCTGCTGCTGTTCATCTCGCTCATCGGCTGCGTGCTGCCGCGCATCGCCCATCACTGGCGAGCGCTGCGCAGCGCCCCGCCGCGCACGCCGGCGAGACTCTCGCGCATGGCCGGCTACTCCGAGCTGTTCATCTCGAACCCGCAGGCGGGCGCCCCGGAGCGCGAGGCCTTCGCCGAGCAGGCGGTAGAAGAGGCGCGCGCACTGCTGCGCCGCCAGCGCTACCGCGTCTCCGTGCAGCGCACGGCCTCCCGGCGCGGGCAGCTCGAGATCTCCGCGTCGGCCGAGCGCGGCTACCTGCGCGAGACCGGCAACCTCGTGTTCCACCTGGCGCTGCTCGGGGTGCTCGTGAGCGTCGCCATCGGCGGACTCTTCAGCTTCAACGGCCAGAAGGTGCTGGTCGAGGGCGAGACCATGGTGAACCAGCTCATCGACTACGACTCGGCCACCTCCGGTCGCTGGTTCGACAGCGCCCAGCTCGATCCCTACCGCATGCGCCTCGACGACCTCTCGGTCGACTACGTCACGGCCGAGGAGGCGGACGGCAACGGCACCGGCATGGCGAAGAACTTCACCGCGAGCGTCACCGTGCTCGTCGCCGACGGGGCGGAGCGGGCCGAGTCGATCCGCGTCAATCATCCGCTGCGCACGCTCGGATCGCCGGTCTACCTGGTGGCGAACGGCTACGCGCCCACCATCACGGTGCGGAACGCGGAGGGCGAGATCGTCTTCAGCGAGTCGGTGGCCTTCATCCCCCAGGATCAGAACCTCACCTCGCTGGGCGTCGTCAAGGTGCCGTACGGCATCGATTTCGACGGCGAGCCCACGCAGCTCGGCCTGCAGGGCTTCTTCTACCCGACGAAGTCCGACCTCGGCACGGGGGCCTTCACCTCGAGCTACCCCGATCTCGACAACCCCGTGCTCACCCTCAACGTGTGGGTGGGGGACCTCGGCATCGACGAGGGCGTCCCCCAATCGGTCTACGCGCTCGACACGAGCGCGATGACGGCGGTCGCCTCGCGCACCCTCGACGTGAAGCCGCTCGAGCTCACGATCGGGGAGACGGCGGATCTGCCCGACGGAATGGGCACGGTCACCCTCGAGGCGGTGCCGCGCTTCGCCTCCTTCGACGTCATGCACAACCCGGCGCAGGAGTGGATCCTGGTCTTCGCGGTGCTCGCGATCGCCGGCCTCGTCACCTCGCTGTTCGTGCCGAGGCGCCGCGTCTGGGTGAAGGCCCTGCCCGTGGAGGGCGGGGTCCGGCTGGAGTACGCGGCCCTGGCGCGCGGGGACGACCCGACGCTCGAGCAGGCCGTGGCCCAGCTGCGCGAGCAGCACCGCGAGCGCCTCTGAAGGCTGCGCCCTTCGCTCGCCGTCCGAGGTGACGGGTGTTCCGGCGCGCCCGGGTAACGAATACGTAAACTTTCATTGCGTATTAGTTAAGAAATCTGTACTTTTAAAAAAAGTAAATCAAAATGTGCTGCATGAGACTTATTTCTGACTTGAAATCAGCTTGTGTCGAACCTCAGATTTCACCGTTCGATCCGACGGACCCGGAGCGGATCGCGCGGGGCGATCGCTGAATGCACGGACGAGGGGCGCAGAGGTGCTCCCCTCGGGCGACGGCGGCAGCGCAGGCGGAGAGCCGATCGCGAGTTCCCCGGCGGGACCCCTCCCGCCCCCATACGAAGTACAGCGAGATGACCCGGAGGAGTCGAAGATGACCGAACGAACAGACCAGAGTTTCGACCCGATCACGTTCAGCGTGATCATGAGCCGCTTCCACAGCATCGCGAACGAGATGACGCTGGCGCTCGAGCGCAGCGCCTGGACCTCGATCCTGGCGCTCTGCCGCGACTACTCCTGCGCGGTGTACGACGCGAAGAACCGCCAGCTCGCGATGGAGGATGCGCTCCCGATCCACACCACCTCCCTCGGCCTCGTGCTCGCGGAGATCTCCCGCACCTTCGACGGCGAGGTCAACGACGGCGACGTGTTCATCTGCAACGACCCCTACCGCTTCAACACGCACGTCGGCGACGTCGTCACCGCCGCGCCCGTGTTCGTGAACGGCGAGCATCTCTTCTGGTCGGTCACCAAGGGCCACCAGCTCGACATCGGCGCCTTCGTGGCCTCGAGCGTCACCGCCGCGGCCCGCAACATCTACCAGGAGGGCCTCACGATCCCGCCGGTCAAGCTCTTCGACCGGGGAGTGGAGCGTAAGGACATCACCGACCTCTACCTGTCGAACCTGCGCTACCGCGAGCTGCTCGAGGGGGACCTCATGGCGCAGCTCGGCTCGATCGAGAAGGGCCGCCAGCGCCTGATGGAGCTCTGCGAGGAGTACGACGCCGCGGAGGTCATGCGCTACACCGACGAGATCATCGCCTACGCCGATCGTCGCATGTCGGAGGAGATCCTCGCGATGCCCGACGGCGTCTACTACGGCGAGGGCTGGATCGACAGCGACGGCATCGACGTCGAGGACATCCCGATCCGGGCGAAGGTCACCATCAGCGGCGACCAGGTCGAGGTCGACTTCACCGAGAGCGGCCCGCAGGCCCAGGGCGGCGTGAACGGATCCTTCGCCACGTCGACCGCGGCGGCGGCCACCCCGTTCATGTACTACATCGATCCCGACATCCCCCACAACCAGGGCGCGATCGACCACATCAAGGTCGTGCTCAAGGAGGGCACGATCTGCCTCGCGAAGTACCCCGCGTCGACCTCGCTCGCCACGGTGGTGCCGTCGGACATGATGTCGGATGCGATCAACAAGGCGCTCTCGCAGGCTTTGCCCGATCGCGTCCTCGGCGGCACCGCCCGCACGGCCAACGTCCCGCAGTTCGCCGGCGAGGAGGGCTACGACGGCCAGCCCTGGGGCGTCATGATGTTCAACAACACCGGCGCCTCGGGCGCGGCCTCCGACGCGGACGGCTGGCCGCTCATGGAGAGCCACGCGGCTCTCGGCGGGCTCAAGGCGCAGTCGGTGGAGGAGCTCGAGATGCTCTACCCGATGGAGGTGGACCTGCTCGAGGTCGAGACCGACTCGATGGGGCACGGCCGTCACATCGGCGGCCCCGGCGTGCGCATGGCGCTGCGCGCCGGCACGGGCGAGATGGAGTGCTTCACCTTCGGCGACGGCGCGCAGAACCCGCCCCACGGCGTCGCCGGCGGTATCCAGGGCTGCGGCGGCGGCCAGTACGTCGAGGACCTCGAGTCCGGCCATCGCCGGTACTTCTCGGCCAGCGGCCAGGTGCGGGTGAAGCAGGGCGAGCGCTACGTCGGCGTCTCGACCGGGGGCGGCGGCAACGGCGATCCGCGCGAGCGCGATCCCGAGCGGGTGCGCCGGGATGCGCGCGACGGCTGGATCAGCCGCGAGGCCGCGCTGAACGTCTACGGCGTCGTGCTCAGCGACGACCGCGATCCGGTGCTCGATCTCGCGGCCACCGAGGCCAAGCGGGCCTCCATGCCGGCGCGCGACGCATCGATGGTCGAGCCGCTCGTGCCGAGCGCCTCCACCTGGCTCCAGGGCGAGATGCGCGAGGGCGACGTCTACCTGCTGAACCCCGCCGAGTAACCGAGCCGGACCCACGAGTTTTAAGGAGCACAGAGCAACATGAGCTACAGAATCGGCGTCGACATCGGCGGCACCTTCACCGACTTCACGGTCATCGACGAAGAGGGCGGTCTGACCCTCTGGAAGCAGGACACCGATCCCGCGCAGCCGACCAAGGCGATCGAGATCGGCCTGCACGCGGTCGCGGGCGAGCTCGGTCTCGGGCTGAGCGAGCTGCTCGGCGACACCGCGCTGTTCGTGCACGGCACGACCATCTCGACCAACACCCTCATCCAGCGCAACGGCCCGAAGGTGGGCCTGCTCGCGACGGAGGGCTTCCGCGACGTGCTGTACCTGCGCGACGGCTTCAAGCCCGACCGCTACAACCTGCACATCGAGCACCCCGGCACGTTCGTCGACCGCTACCTGCGCCTCGGCGTCCGCGGCCGCATCGACCACCGCGGCCAGGAGCTGGAGCCGCTGAACGAGGACGACGTCCGCGCCGCCGCGCAGGTCTTCCGCGAGGAGGGCGTGCAGTCGGTGGCCGTCGGCTACCTGTGGTCGATGCTCAACCAGGCGCACGAGCAGCGCACCCGCGAGATCCTCGCCGAGGAGCTCCCCGGCGTGCCGGTGATCTGCTCGGCCGAGGTGCTGCCCGAGATCCGCGAGTGGCCGCGCACCTCCTGCGCGGTGCTCAGCGCCTACATCCTCCCCGGGATCAGCGACTACCTCGCCGAGCTCGAGCAGCTGCTCGAGACCTCGGGCTACGGACGCGGGCCGCTCATCATGCAGATCAACGGCGGTTGCGCCTCGGTCGCCGAGATCGTGAAGAAGCCGGTGAACGTGCTCGGCTCGGGGCCCGCCGCGGCGCCCGCCGCCGCGCTGAGCCTGATGCAGGAGGACGGCGACGGCAACCTGATCACCATCGACATGGGCGGCACCAGCCTCGACGTCGCACTCATCCAGGAGGGTCGCGCGACCATGTCGCGCGACATCCAGGTGGAGCATCAGCCGATCGGCGTCCCCGCCGTCGAGGTGGTCTCGGTCGGCGCGGGCGGCGGCTCCATCGGCTGGCTGGACAACGGCGGCGCCCTGCGCGTCGGCCCCCGCTCCGCGGGCGCCCGTCCGGGTCCGGCGGCCTACGACATGGGCGGCACCGAGCCGACCGTGACGGACGCGAACGTCGTACTGGGCCTGCTCTCGCCCACCGCCTTCCTCGGCGGCCGGCGCGACCTCCGCAAGGATCTCGCCGAGCAGGCGGTGGATCGCGCGGTCGCGGGTCCGCTCGGGCTCAGCACCGTCGACGGCGCCGCCGGCATCATCCGGGTGGTGAACGCCAACATGGTGGCGGCGATCCGCGGCGTCTCGGTGGAGCGCGGCATCGATCCCCGCAACTTCAGCCTGATCGCCGGCGGTGGCGCCGGCGGCCTGCACGCGGTGGGCCTCGCCCGCGAGCTCGGCATGGCGACCGTGCTCATCCCCCGCGAGGCCGGCACGCTCTGCTCCTACGGCATGACCGTGACCGACGTCCGCCTCGACGAGACCGTGACCGGCCACGCGATCTCCGACCAGGGCGACTTCGCCGAGATCGACGCCCTCATCGGGGAGATGTCCGATCGGGTGATCGGGCGCCTCGTCGAGAACGGGATCCCCGCCGAGCACATCGAGCTCGAGATGAGCGCGGACGCCCGCTACCCGGGCCAGGTGCACGAGCTGACCATCACCTTCCCCTACAGCGCCGAGACCGGTCTGGCTGGGGCGATGGAGGAGATCGTGCGGCGCTTCCATGCCGAGCACCGCCAGCAGTTCACCTACGCCCGCGAGGAGATGCCGGTCGAGTTCCTGCACTGGCGCGTCGCCGGCATCGGCAAGGCGCCGTTCCACCCCGGGTTCCCCGAGAGCTCGGGCGCGACCTCCGTCGAGGACGCGCGGGTGGCGACCGAGCGGGCGTACTCCGCGGTCGAGGGCGGGCTCGTCGACATGGTCTACTACGACGCGCTGCGCCTCGACCCGGGCATGGTGGTCGAGGGCCCAGCGATCCTGCAGGCGCCCACCACCACGATCCTCGTGGACTCCGGCGACAGCCTGACCGTGCGAGCCGATGGCGGCTTCCTCATCTCCGTCGCGCTGAAGGGCTAGTCTGTTGTCCTTCGTCGAGCAGGCCGCCGAAGTGGGGGCCGGGAACCTGGCGGAAGCCGGAGAGTTCTCGGTCGGCCGGCCCCTGCGCGAGCTGAGGCTGGCGAGACGGCTGACACTGCAGGCGGTCGCCGAGCGGGCGTCGATATCCGAGAGCTTCCTGAGCCAGATCGAGCGGGGCAAGGCGGCGCCGAGCCTGCAGGTGCTCTTCCGCATCGCCTCGGTCTTCGGGCTCACGCCGGGCGATCTGCTCGCCGACCAGCTCGGCGGCAGCCCGGTGCTGATCCGGAAGCACTCGCGCCAGGTGATCGCCACAGAGGACTACAGCAAGCAGCGTCTCATCCCGCACATGGTGAAGTCGGTCGAGGTGCTCGGCGGGACCCTGGAGCCGCGGATGTCGGTCGGCGCCCAGTACACGCACGGCGACTCGGACGAGCTGCTGGTCGTCGTACGGGGCTCCATCAGGGCCGAGGTCGGCGAGCAGGCCTTCGAGATGTCCGAGGGCGACAGCCTCTACTACCGCAGTTCGACCCCTCACACGCTGGTGAACATCGGCGACTCGGTCGCCGATGTGATCTGGATCATCGCGCCGCCGGCGTGACCCCCCACCCATCAATCAACCGATCCTGAACGATTCCACACCGAACGGAGAAATCATGTCTACTCGCAAACGATCCCTGCTGGGGCTCGGCGCCCTGGCCGTCTCGGCCGGCCTCGTGCTGTCCGGCTGCGCCGGCGGCGGAGACACCGGCGGCGACGCCGGTGGTGACGGCGGCAACGACGGCGCCCTGCGCATCGGCGTGCTCGCCCTGGCGACGGCCAACACCTATGCCGCCGCGAACATCGAGGGCGCGGAGATGGCCGCCGAGGCCGACGGCAACGTCGAGCTCACCATCTTCGACGGGGAGTTCAGCGGCGCGACGCAGCTCGCGCAGCTGCAGGACGCGATCGCCACCGGGCAGTACGACGGCTTCGTGATCTTCCCGAACGACGGCGTCGCGATCATCCCGGCCGTCGAGGAGGCCGCCGCGGAGGGCCTCCCGATCGTCGCCGCCTACGCGCCGATCGGCCCGGACATCACGACCGCCACGCCCCAGGTCGACGGCGTCATCGGCACCGTCTTCCACCCCGACAAGGTCATGGGCGCCGCCAACGGCGAGCTCGTGGTGCAGGCCTGCAAGGAGGAGCACTCCGACGCGAACCCGTGCAAGGTCGCGTACATCTCGGGCGGCAACACCGTGCTCTTCGAGATCGCCAAGCGCGAGGCCTTCGACGAGGTCATCAAGGCCGCGGACATCCCGATCGAGGTCGTCGCGTCGCAGGAGGGCAACTACCTGATCGACGCCTCGCGCACCGCGGCGGAGAACATCCTCCAGGCGAACCCCGACGTGAACGTGATCGCCGCCACGGGCGACCAGATGACCTACGGCGTCGCCCAGGCCGTCGAGGACGCCGGCAAGACCGGCACCATCTCGCTCATCGGCATGGGCGCCGCGGTGGAGGGCGTCGCCGCGGTCAAGGACGGCACCTGGTTCGGCACGACCCTGTTCCTGCCCCAGGACGAGGGCCGCATCGCCACCGAGATGCTCATCAAGACGCTCCGCGGCGAGACGGTCGAGCAGACCGAGGTCAACCTGATCGATCTCAGCCCGATCGGAGCCTCCTTCACCCGGGACACCACCGAGGACTTCACCCCTCAGTGGACGGTGCTCGGCTGACCCTTCGGCGGTCGGGTGTGCGCCGCTCGCGACACGAGCGGCGCACACCTCCCAGAAACGGATAGGCGCGGCGATGGACGAACCGATCGTATTCGCAGAACTCAGCGGCATTCACAAGCGCTTCGGCGGCGTGGCGGCGCTCAGCGACGTCTCCGTCGACATCGAGGCCGGCACCGTGCACGCCTTCGTCGGCGAGAACGGCGCGGGCAAGTCGACGCTCGGCAAGGTGCTATCCGGCACCTACACCCCGGACGGGGGCACCATCCGCGTGCGCGGGGAACTGCACTCCTTCTCCTCCCCGCACGATGCGATCGAGGCGGGCATCGCGACGATCCAGCAGGAGATCGCCCTCGTGCCCGGCCGCACCGTCATCGAGAACGTGTTCCTCGGCCGCGAGCCGTCGACACTCGGACTCGTGCGCACGAGGAGGCTCCGCGCCGAGTTCCAGGAGCTGATCGAGCGCACGGGGTTCGATCTTCCGCCCGACGCCCTCGTGCGCGATCTCCGCATCGCCGATCAGCAGAAGGTCGAGATCCTCCGGGCGATCGCACGGGACGCGTCGCTCATCATCCTCGACGAGCCGACCGCGGCGCTCACCCCCGACGAGACGGCGAGCCTGATGGCGGTGATCGCCTCGCTGAAGCGCGAGGGGGTCACGATCGTCTACGTCTCCCACTTCCTCGACGAGGTGCTCGCGGTCAGCGACAACATCACGATCCTGCGCAACGGCAGGCTCGTGCGCACGGTTCCCGCGCGCTCCGAGACGAAGGCCTCGCTGATCCACGGAATGCTCGGCCGCGAGGTCTCGGACGAGTTCGCGACCCGGCCCGAGCCGGGTGCGGATCGCGGGACGGTGCTGCGGGCGAGCGGGATCACCACCGGCACCGGCGTCAAGAACGTCAGCCTCGAGGTGCGCGAGGGCGAGATCCTCGGCATCGCGGGTCTCGTCGGGGCCGGCCGCAGCGAGCTGCTGCGCGGACTGTTCGGGGCGGACCCCCTCGCCTCCGGCGAGGTGAGCGTCCGCGGTCGGGCCGTCCGCCTCACGGGTCCGGGCAGCGCGATCGCGGCGGGCATCGCGCTCATCTCCGAGGACCGGAAGGCCGACGGCCTCCTCCTCCGCCGTAGCCTCAAGGAGAACATCTCCCTGGTCGTCCTCAGGCAGCTGAGCAGGCTCGGCTTCGTGAGCCGGCGCCGCGAACGCCGGCACGTCGTGAAGAGCCTCGAGGAGCTCGACATCCGTCCTGCGATCCCCGAGCGCGAGGTGGGCCTCTTCTCCGGCGGCAACCAGCAGAAGGCGCTCTTCGCGAAGTGGCTCGCCCGCGAGCCCCAGGTGCTCCTCGTGGACGAACCGACTCGCGGCGTCGACATCGGCGCCAAGTTCGCCATCTACGAGATCCTCTCCGACTGGGTCGCCCAGGGCCGGAGCATGGTCGTCGTCTCCTCCGAGGTCGAGGAGCTGCTCGGCCTCGCGGATCGCATCCTCGTGATGCGCCAGGGCTCGATCGTCGCCGAGTTCCCCCGCGAGGATGCGACCCAGGAAAACATCATGGCTGCCGCGTTCGGCGCGACTGCGGCCGCAGAGAAAGGATGAGGCGATGACCTCTCAGATATCAGTGCCTCAACAGGAGGGCCGGAAGCGAGGCATCTCGGTCGGACGATTCCTCTCGCAGTACGGCATCGTCGTGGTGTTCGTCGCGCTGTTCGCGGTGCTCGCCATCGCGTCACCGGCTTTCCTCTCGACGAGGAACCTGCTCAACATCCTGGCGCAGACCGCCCCGGTCGGCATCGCCGCCTGCGGCGCCGCGCTCGTCATCATCTCCGGCGGCTTCGACCTCTCCGTCGGCGCGGTCTTCGCGATGAGCGGCGTCGTCGCCGCCTTCGCCGTGAACGTCATGGATCCCACCTTCGCGATCCTGCTCGGCATCCTGGTCGGCCTGATACTCGGCCTCATCAACGGGGCGGTGATCTCGGGCTTCGGCATCAACTCCTTCATCGCGACGCTCGCCACGGGGTTCATATTCCGGGGCATCGCGACGATCCTGACCGGCGGCTTCCTGGTCTCCGCGGCCAACGAGCAGTTCCGGTGGTTCGGCAACGGCAGGGTCTTCACGGTGCCCATGCCGGTCTACATGTTCGCCCTCGTGGCGATCATCACGGGGGTCGTCCTCGCGAAGTCGCGCTACGGCCGCTACCTCTACGCCGCGGGCGGCAACGCGGAGGCCGCCCGGCTCTCGGGCATCCGCGTCGAGCTGGTGCGTCTCGTGGCCTTCGGGATCAGCGGCATGGCCGCCGGCTTCGCGGGCGTGATCTCGGCGGCGCGGGTCAGCACCGGCCAGGCGGACGCCGGCACCGGCATCGAGCTGACGGTCATCGCCGCGGTCGTGGTCGGCGGCATCTCGATCATGGGCGGAGAGGGAGCGATCTGGCGCGCGGTGCTCGGCGTGCTGCTGATCGCGATGATCGGCAACGGCTTCAACCTGCTGAACATCGATCCCTTCTACCAGTCGATCGCGCAGGGCGCCATCATCCTGATCGCGGTGGGCGTCGACTCCCGGACCGGCGGCCTGGTCCGGCAGGCCTGGGCGCGCATGCGGTTGCGCAGCTCGGCGAAGAAGCAGCTGGCGAATTCCTGAACGGAAATGAGGACGAAGAATCGTGAGTGACACCGGATCCGGCAAGCGGCAGATCCACGTCTGCAGTCTCGAGATGCCGACGATCAGCCACAATAACTACGGGCTCTGGGCGCATCCGGACAATCGGAAGCATCTCTACCACACCATCGAGTTCTGGCGGGACTGCGCGAGGGAGGCCGAGGCCGCGCTGCTGGACGCGATCTTCATCGCCGACGTGCTCGGCGTGGCCGACGCCTTCGGCGGCTCGATGGACACCTCGATCCGCGAGGGGATCCACATCCCCGAGCTCGATCCGATGCTGCTCGCCGCGGTCGGCATGGGCGCGACCGAGCGCCTCGGCTGGGGCGTGACCGTCTCCGCGAGCTACGAGCCCCCGTTCGGCCTCGCACGGCGCATGTCGACGATGGACCATCTGAGCGACGGCCGCATCGGATGGAACATCGTGATGTCCTACCACCACAACGCCGACGAGAACCACGGCATCGCGCCGGGCAGCCTGCCGAGCTTCGAGCGCTACGAGCGGGGCGACGACTTCATGGAGGTCTGCTACAAGCTCTGGGAGTCCTCGTGGGACGAGGACGCGGTGCTCGCCGATCGGGAGAACGGGGTGTACACGGATCCGCGCAAGGTGCGGCGCATCGATCACGCGGGGGAGTACTACAGCTGCTCGGGCCCGCACATGGTCGATCCCTCGCCGCAGCGCACCCCCGTGCTGTTCCAGGCGGGCATGTCGGATCGCGGCCGCAGGTTCGCCGCGAAGCACGCGGAGGCGGTCTTCTTCGTCGCCCGCACCCTCGACGGCTTGAAGCTCTCGGTCGAGGATCTGCGCCGGAACGCCTCGGCCTTCGGGAGGAGCCGCGAGGAGGTGCTCGCGATGGTGCAGCTGAACGTGATCACCGCGCCGACGATGGCCGAGGCCGAGGACAAGGTCGCGGAGTTCCAGAAGTGGACCCGCCCCGAGGGCTATCTCGCGCACGAGTACGGGATGTCGAACTTCGACCCGATGAAGCACCCGCGCGAGCGGCTGCTCGACGAGGCGCTCGCCCTCGACGGCCTGACGCGGCAGGACAGCGGCACCTACGGGCACGGACCCGAGGCGACGATCGGCGAGATCATCGACGCCGCCGCGGACATCCGGAACGAGCCGATGTTCGTCTACGGCGACCCGGTGACCGTCGCCGACCAGATCGAGTCGTGGTTCGAGGAGTTCGATCTCGACGGCTACCTGCTGCGCAACTACGTGCACCCCGGCACTGTGCGCGACTTCGGGAGGTACGTGGTGCCCGAGCTGCAGCGTCGCGGCCGGTATCGCACCGACTACGAGGGCAGCACGCTGCGGGAGCATTTCTTCGGACCGGGCCGGAAGCGCCTGGCCGACTCGCACCCGGGCGCCCGGCACCGCGCCTGAGCCGGGAAGGTCCGTCCCGGGCCTCCGGCGGCTTGCCGATTTCTGACGGAAAGTTTCGCATACCGGAAATAGTGGTGGCCATTGGCGGGAATGGGTGCAATAGTGCCATAGTGGTGTGCGGCCCTCCGTGTCGCACCGCGGAGATCATGAGAGAGGAAGAGCGTCGAAGATGAGCGAAGAAGCGCTGTCGGCAGAGGATTTCAAGTTCGCGTTCCGGGGTCACCCCGCCGGCGTGGGCATCGTGACGGCCGAGACCGACAACGGCCCCGTGGCGTTGACCGTGAGCTCGCTCTTCTCGGTGGGTCTCGAGCCCCCGACGCTCGTATTCTCGGCCTCGGCGATGTCGTCGGCCACGCCGACGATCCTGAATGCGGAGACCGTGGTCGTGCACCTCGTCGGAGCCGAGCAGATCGAGCTCGCGAAGCTCGGCGCGACGAGCGGTGTCGACCGCTTCGGTCCCGGGATCGAATGGGATCGCCTGCCCACCGGCGAGCCGTACTACCCGGGCGCCGCCGACTGGATCCGCGGTCGCGTCAGCCAGGTCGTCCCCGCCGGCGGCTCGAACCTCGTCGTCGTCGAGGCGCTGGAGAGCAAGCCGCATGCGGCCGACGCATCGCCGGATCTCTCGCCGCTCGTCTACCACAACCGCGGCTGGCACGTGATCGGCGAGCACACGAAGCTCGCGTAGCGGGGGCCGCCCTTCGCGCGGTGCCCGCGCCTCGCGCGGCTGGCGCCGTTCCGCGCTGCCGGCGCACGGGCGGCCCTCTCGTCGCTGATAGTCTGCACCTGCCGAACGCATGGCGCATCGATGCGGATGCGAACGGTTCCTCAGGACATCGAGTGAGAGTGCGACACCATGACCGAGATCGCTATCGGGGATTCCCTTCGGGAGCTCCGCCGAGCACGCAGGATGACGCTCAAGGGCGTCGCGGAACAGGCGGGGATCTCGGAGAGCTTCCTGAGCCAGGTCGAGCGCGGTCGTTCGTTCCCGAGCCTGCAGGCGCTGTTCCGCATCGCCGCCGTGTTCAACCTCACCCCCGGTGAGCTGCTCGAGCCCGCGCCCGCCGAGATCCCCGCTCTCATGCGCAGGGCCGACCGGGTCGTCATCAGCATCGACGAGTACACGAAGGAGCGGCTGCTCCCTCCCGCGGTGAAGACAATGCAGGTGCTCGCGGGGACCTTCCAGCCGGGGAGCTCCGTGGGAGAGCCCTATTTCCACGGGGACTCCGACGAGCTGCTCGTGGTCGTGCGGGGCGCGGTGCGCGCCGAGGTCGACGGCAAGGAGTACCGGCTGCGCGAGGGCGACACCCTGTACTACAAGAGCTCGTCGCCCCATACGCTCGACAACGTCGGCGACGAGGTGGCCGAGGTGCTCTGGATCATCGCCCCGCCCGCATAGTCCGGTTCAGGGTGCGCTCGGATGCCGCCCGGTCCGGGCGCGTCCCGCCGGGCTCCGCCGGGTCTCCCCGCCCCGGCCGTTCGCAAGTTTCAGCGGGTAGACTGTGGAACCGTGCTGGAACACTACTCCACCCTCGCGCTCTACTCGGCGATGATCGTCTACGCGATCGCCTTCGTGTTCTACGTGATCGACTTCGCGAACCGGAGCGCCGAGGCCGGGTCCGAGGCCGCCGCCCCGGCGGCCGGAGGCGAGGCCGCAGGGGCCGCCGCGACCCGGTCCGTCGCGTCCAGCGGCACCACGGCATCCGGCGGCACCGCGGCATCCGATGGCACCGTCGCGACGCTGACCCGCACGTCGCCTCCGGCGGGACGCTCGGCGGGCTCCCGGGGCGACGCGGCGCAGGCGCCCCGCCGATCCCGCGCGCTGCGCATCGGCTTCTCGCTCACCGTGCTGGGCTTCCTGCTGCACCTCGCGGCCGACATCATGCGCGGCATCGGCGCCGGTCGCGTGCCCTTCGCGAACATGTACGAGTTCGCGCTCACCGCGACGCTGTCGATCGTGCTCGTCTTCCTGGTGGTGCAGTTCTTCGTCGACCTGCGCTTCCTCGGCGCCCTCGTCACGGGCCTCGCCGTCATCTTCCTCGGGGTGACCAAGGTCAACTTCTACGTCGAGATCGTCCCGCTGCCCGCGGCGCTCGACTCGTACTGGCTCATCATCCACATCCTCGTCGCGGTGCTCGCGGTCGGCTTCCTCACCATCTCCTTCGGGCTCTCGGTGCTGCAGCTGCTGCAGCACCGTCGCGAGCAGCAGCTGCAGGCCGGCGGCCAGATCGCGACCATGCGCTTCCTCGGCAGCCTGCCCTCCGCCGCGAGGCTCGAGGACCTGGCCTACCGCATCGCGATCATCGGCTTCGTGTTCTGGAGCTTCACCCTCATCGCCGGCGCCATCTGGGCCGAGCGGGCCTGGAGCCGCTACTGGGGCTGGGACGTGAAGGAGGTCTGGACCTTCGTCATCTGGGTGCTCTACGCGGGCTACATCCACGCGCGGGCGACCCGCGGCTGGCGCGGCACCCGCTCGGCGTGGCTGTGCGTCATCGCCTACGCGGCGGTCCTCTTCAACTTCACGATCGTGAACCTGTTCTTCAAAGGATTGCACGCCTACTCGGGGCTGTAGGCGGATCGCCTAGGGCGTGTCTGTTTATTGTTTCGTGGGGGTTCTGGGATCGTGGAGGCATGTCTCGATTCCAGCTCCTCTCCGATGACCAATGGGAACTGATCGCTGACGTAATGCCCGGCCCGACAGGCAAGAAGGGTCGACCATTCGCTAACGCCCGTCTGATGGTCGAGGCGATCATCTACCGGTATCGGTGCGGGATCGCGTGGCGTGACCTCCCGGAAGTATTCGGGCCGTGGCAGACCGTCTGGCAGTGGCACAAGCGGATGGCTAATGACGGCACCTGGGACCAGGTACAGGCCCGACTGCACGAGCATGCCGATCGTGCCGGGCTGATCGATTGGGACATCTCTGTGGACTCCACGATCGCCAGAGCGCATCAGCATGCCACGAACGTGACGCGGCTAAAAAAGGGCTGCGTGGAAGTACAAGAATCTGCTGGCCGAGCCGCCTGATCACGCGATCGGCCGTTCCAGTGGCGGCCTGTCGACGAAGGCACATCAGCTGGTCGATGGCCGCGGCCTGCCGTTGGTGACGATCGTGACGGCGGGGCAGGACGGCGATTCGCCGATGTTCGTCCCGCTGATGGAGCATCTGCGGGTGGGTCGTCGCACCCGCCCCGATGCCACGTTGGGTGACAAGGCGTACTCATCACGAGGGAATCGCGCCTATCTGCGACGACACGGTATCGAGGCGGTGATTCCCGAACCTCGTGATCAGCAGGCGAACCGGAAGCGGCGCGGCTCTCGTGGCGGCAGGCCGCCGAAGTTTGATGCGGTGAAGTATCGCGGCCGGAACGTGATCGAGCGCGGCTACTGCCGGGTGAAGCAGTGGCGGGGGCTCGCGACCCGGTACGACAAACTCGCGATCGTGTACCGGGCCGCAGTGGTCCTGAACGGAGTCATCGCCTGGCTGAACTATTTAACAGACACGCCCTAGCCCTCGGCCTGCTCCGCCGTCTGCCGGGCCGAGCAGCGCGCGGCGGGCCCGTCGAGCTCGGGCTCGGGCGAGGTCGCGTTGAAGCGGTGCAGCAGCGTCTGGAGCGTCGAGAGGTCCTCGTCGCTCCAACCGGCCAGGCGCCGCTCGTAGCTCGCCGACAGCCTGGCGTGCAACTCGCCGAGCGTCGTGCGCGCCTCCTCGCTGGCCGAGAGCAGCACGACGCGGCGGTCGGCCTCGTCGTGCACCGCATCGACCAGGCCGAGCTGCCGCAGCTTGGCGATCTGACGGCTCACGAGCGCCTTGTCGGTGGAGAGCAGCTGGGTCAGCTCGGTCGCGGTGATGGGGCCCTTGCGCGCGATGGTCTGCAGCATCAGCAGATCCGGGGCCCGCAGGTCGGGGTGCAGCTGCTCGGCGAGTCTTGCCCACCGCACCCTCGCGATCGCGAAGAGCTGACCGAACTCGGCGATGATGTCGGGGATCACGGTCGTCTCTCCGCTCGCTCGGTTCCGTCATCCGAGGCTACCGGATCCGCCGCGCGGGATCCGGGCTGCAGCGCCTCGGCCTCGGCCTCCACGAGCAGTCCGCCCTCCACGACCTGCTCGCCGGCGGCGTCGACGGCGGCCTCCGCGGCCTGCTGGGCGGCGAGCTTCTGCGCATTGCTCAGGGTGCCGAGCGGGATGTTCGGCAGGAAGGCGATCGCGACGATCGCGATGATCGCCACGGGTGCGGCGGCGAGGAAGATGTTGCCGATGCCGTGGCCGTACGCGGCCTCGACGACGAGCCGCAGCGGCTCGGGCAGCTCGGAGAGCTTCGGGATCGTGCTGCTCGCCAGCGACTTCGCGCCCTCGGCGGCGGCCGGATCGGTCTGGGCCAGCTCGGCCAGGCCGTCCACCATGTAGGCGGTGACCTGGTGGGCGAGCATGGCGCCCATGGCCGACATGCCGGCCGTGCCGCCGATCGTGCGGAAGAAGGTGACCGCCGAGCTCGCGGCGCCCATCTCGGTCGGCGCCACCGTGTTCTGTACGACGAGCACGAGGTTCTGCATGCACAGGCCGACGCCCGTGCCGAGCACGAACATCGAGATGCCGACGTACCAGAAGGAGGTGTCGTAGCGCAGCTGCCCCATCATGAGGAGGCCGACGAGCAGGAGGAGGGATCCGGCAACCATGTAGCGCTTCCACTTGCCGAAGCGGGAGATCAGCTGGCCGGCGATCGTCGAGGCGATCAGCACGCCGGCCATCATCGGGATGGTGAGCAGGCCCGACTCGGTCGGGGTCTTGCCGCGGGCGAGCTGCATGTACTGGCCGAGGAAGACCGCCGTGCCGAACATGGCGAGGCCGACGGCGAGGCTCGCGATCACCGACAGGGTGAACGTGCGGTTCTTGAAGAGGCTGAGCGGGATCAGCGGCTCCTCGGAGCGCAGTTCGACGAAGACGGCGATGACGAGCGCCGCGATGCCGCCGCCGACCATCGCGATGGTCTCCCACGACCACCATTCGAAGCTGGAGCCGCCGAGGGTGACCCAGATGAGCAGGCTCGAGAAGCCGGCCGAGATGAGCACGGCGCCCCAGTAGTCGATCCTGATCCGCTTCTTCGCCGTGTGCAGATGCAGGGTGCGCTGCAGCACGATGATGGCCGCGATGGCGATGGGCACGGCGACGTAGAAGTTCCAGCGCCAGCCGACGGCGTCGGTGATCCACCCGCCGAGCAGCGGGCCGCCGACCGTCGAGACCGCCATGATCGCGCCCATGATGCCCATGTACTTGCCGCGCTCGCGCGGGCTGATGATCTCGGCGAGCACGATCTGGCCGAGCGCGCCGAGGCCGCCGACGCCGAGACCCTGGAAGACGCGGGCGGTGATCAGCCAGGTCGGGTCGGTCGCGAGGCCGGCCGCCGCGGATCCGAGCACGAAGATCACGAGCGAGATCTGCAGCAGGGCCTTCTTGCTCGTGAGGTCGGCGAGCTTGCCCCAGATCGGGGTCGTGATGGCGCTCGCCAGCATGGTGGCCGTGACCACCCAGGTGAAGGCGGCCTGATCGCCGCCGATGTCGGCGATGATGATCGGCATCGAGGTGCCGACGACCGACATCGACAGCATGGAGACGGCCATGCTGAGGAACAGGCCGGTGAGGGCGAGGGTCTTCGCCCGGCCGACGAGTACGTCGCGGGGGTCGCTGTGGAGGTCGAGTTCCTTCTCGGCGGGCTGTGCGGATCGTGACATCTGCGGAGGGTGCTCCTTGCCTGGGCGTGGGGTGCGGTGCGCGGCGGGTGCGGGCGTCCGGGGCTCCCCCGTGAGGTGCGGGATCGGGTCGCTCGAACCGCGATCAAAAGTTGACGATTGTCAACTATACGTCGGTGGTTGACTTATGTCAACTAATGTCGTCGTCGCTCGCCTCGCCCCCGAACAGTTGTCACTTCGGTGCTTCAAATCGCGGAATAGAGCATCAAAGTGACAACTGGTTGCGGGAGGAGACGGGACGGCGGACTGCGCGAAGCGGGGGACCGCGCGGTGTGCGGCAGAATGGAGGACATGGCTTCGAGCGAGAACGGCATCATCCGCGTCGGCGTGATCGGCGGCGGCCAGCTCGCCCGCATGATGGTGCCGCCCGCGATCCACCTCGGCCTGCGCATCAGCGTGCTCGCCGAGACCGAGGGGATGAGCGCGGCCCGCGCGGCGGACGCGGTGGGCGACTACCGCGAGCCCGAGACCGTCTACGCCTTCGCCGACACCGTCGATGTCGTCACCTTCGATCACGAGCACGTGCCGCAGCCGATCCTGCGCGAGCTCGAGGCCCGCGGCGTCGCGGTGCACCCGCGGCCCGAGGCGCTGCTTTACGCGCAGGACAAGATCCTCATGCGGCGCAGGCTGGCCGAGCTCGGCGTGCCGGTGCCCGTGTGGGCGACCGTCTCGGACGAGGCCGAGCTGCAGGCCTTCATCGAGGCGAACGGCGGTCGCGCCGTCGTGAAGACCGCCCGTGGCGGCTACGACGGCAAAGGCGTCCGGGTCGTCTCTCAGGCCGACGAGGTGCGCGACTGGTTCACCGCCCTCGCGGAGGACGGCCGCGGCGGCCACCTGCTCGCCGAGGAGCTGGTCGACTTCGTCCGCGAGCTCTCGCAGCTCGTCGCGCGACGGCCCGGTGGGGTCGGATCCGCCGAGATGCGCACGTGGCCCGTCGTGGAGACGATCCAGGAGGGGGGCGTCTGCGCCGAGGTGCTCGCCCCCGCGCCCGTGGCGGATCCCGCGACCCTCGAAGAGGCGGCGCGCATCGGCCGGACGATCGCCGAGGGCGTGGGCGTCACCGGCGTGCTCGCCGTCGAGATGTTCGAGACCCGCGACGGGCGCGTGCTCGTGAACGAGCTCGCCATGCGTCCCCACAACTCGGGGCACTTCTCGATCGAGGGGTCGGTGACGAGCCAGTTCGAGCAGCACCTGCGCGCGGTGGCCGATCTGCCGCTCGGTGACACCTCGATGACGGCCCCCGCCGCGGTGATGGTGAACGTGCTCGGCGGACCCGCCGAGGGGCCGATGCCGGTGCGCTACGCGTCGGTGCTCGCGGCGCATCCGCGGGCCAAGATCCACAGCTACGACAAGCTGCCCAGGCCGGGCCGCAAGGTCGGGCACGTCACCGTGACGGGCGAGGATCTCGCCGAGGTGCGGGCCGAGGCGCGCGCGGCCGCCGAGATGTTCCGCTGATCCGCGTCCCGCTGCGCACCTCTGCGCGCCTCCGGAGGGGCTCTGCGCCGCGGTCCCGCCCGGGCGGTGTATACATGAGGTGTAACGCTCGCCGACGCCGTGCAGGAAACGGACTCAGGAGGACATCGATGGCCAAGCCTCTCACGCGGGTTCCGTCCGACCACCAATCGGCCCCCGACGTCGCATACGAGTGGATCAAGCGGTACATCGTGGATCTTCCGCGGGACCAGGATGCGTTTCTCAACGAGGTGGCGCTCGCCACGGCCACGGAGACCTCGCGGACACCGGTGCGGGAGGCCCTGCTCCGGCTGGAGAGCGAGGGGTTCCTGCGTCGCATCCCCCGGAAGGGCGTCTACGTGCCGCAGATCACGGATGCGGATGTGCGCGCGCTGCTCGACGCCCGCGCGCTGGTGGAGCAGTGGGCGGTGCATTCGGCGGGGGAGGCGATCCGCCGGGATGCCGAGACGTTCCAGGATCTCATCGACCAGCAGCGGCAGTCGCAGGACGACACGGCGCGCTTCATCGAGCTGGACATCGAGTTCCACGCGCGGATGGTCAGCCTGGGGAGCAATCCCGTGCTCAACGACTTCTACCGCTCGCTGCGTCAGCGTCAGCTCCGCATCGGCGTGCGCGCGGTGACTCACGGACCCAACAGGGCTGAGAACGTGCTCCGGGAGCACCAGGCCATCCTGGACGCCGTCTGCGACGACGGCGACGTGGACGAGGCCATCCGGCTCCATCTGCAGTCCACCCTGGCCGCCGCGACCGCGGCCTGAGCGCGTTCGCCGCCGAAGCGGCGAGCATCTTTCCGCCCTATTGTAGACATTGTGTATACATGTGGTCTACACTTTGAGAAGTCACGTTCGATGCGGTCGGGGAACGATCTCCGCGCCGCGGACCCAACTCGATCTGCGAAGGAGCGGTCATGACCCGAGTGGCCCTGGTGCAAATCGCCAGTCCCGACGACGAGGCTCCGTCCGATCGGATCGATCGTGTCGAGCGGCTCCTCCTGCGGCAGCGGGAGGCGGACTTCCTCATCCTTCCCGAGCTCTGGGGCGCGGGCTATCTCTCCTTCGCGCAGTACGCCGAGCGTGCGGAGAGCCTCGACGGACCCACGGTGAGAATGGGACGCCGCGTCGCCCGGGAGCTGGGGGCGGCTGTTCACCTCGGCAGCATCCTGGAGCGGGATGCCGAGGGCGGTCTGCGCAATACCGCTGTGCTGATCGACGCGAGCGGGCGGATAGCCCAGGTGTATCGCAAGATCCACGTCTTCGGATACGAGTCGCTCGAAGCGGAACTGCTCACCCCGGGCGATACCTTGAGCGTGATCGAGAGCCCGGTCGGCAGGCTCGGGAGCATCACCTGCTACGACCTCCGCTTCCCGGGTCTCTGGCAGCAGCTGAGCCTGCGGGGTGCGGAGGCCGTGGCGATCCCGGCGGCCTGGCCCGCGGCGCGACGGGAGCACTGGCGGTTGCTGACTCAGGCGCGCGCGATCGAGCATCAGGTGTTCACCCTCGCCGTGAACAGCTGCGGCGTCCAGCGCGGCGTCGAGTTCGGCGGTTCCAGCCGGGTCGTGGATCCCTCCGGTCAGGTGATCGCGGAGTGCGGCTCCGAGGAGGAAGTGCGCATAGTGGAGATCGACCCCGCGCGGACCGCCCGGGTGCGGGAGGAGTTCCCGGTGATCGCCGATCGCCTCGCCGACTACGCCTCGATCTCGGATGAGAGCGGGGCCGAGCAGTGACGCTCTCCTTCCGAGTCCTCGGCGGCGACGAGCGCATCGAACTGGCTGATTTCCGCGGCGTCGTCGCCGGCTACACCGGGCGCGACGCATCGGCCGTGCAGCATCACATCGACGAGCTCGCGGCGATCGGAGTCGCTCCGCCTCCGGAGGTGCCGATGTTCTACTCGGTCGAGGCTGCGAGCGTGAACTCCGACCCCGAGTACCGCGACTCGGCGAATCTCACCTCGGGAGAGATCGAGCCCGTCTACATCCGTCACCGGGGGACGTACTACCTCGGCGTCGGATCGGATCATACGGACCGGGATCTCGAGCGGATCGACATCGGCAGCTCGAAACGCGCATGCCCGAAGCCCGTGGGCGCCGAGGTGGTCCGAATCGGCTCGGTCGCCGAGCTCGCCGCTCTCGACCTCGACGGATCGCTCGCCCGTTGCACGGTCGACGGCCGCCTCTACCAGGAGGGCGGCCTCGGCGGATTGCGCACCGCGGCCGACGTGATCGGGCGTCTCCTCGAGCGATTCGAGCTCGTCGAGGACGACGACTTCGTCTGCCTGGGCGGGACGCTGCCGCTTCTCGACGGCGCATTCGCCGCAGGGGAGTATTGGCACATCGAGATCGAGCTCCCGGACGGCTCCAGACTCGCCCATGACTACCGCATGAAAGGACACACAGCATGAGAACCGGACAGGAATACCTCGACAGTCTGAACGACGGACGCACGGTGATTCTCGACGGAGAGGTCGTCGAGAATGTGGCTGAGCATCCCGCCTTCGCCGGCATCCGCACCACCGTGGCCGAGCTCTTCGACATCGCGGCGGACCCCGCCAACGGCATGCAGTACCGGGCGCCCGAGATCGACGCCTCCGCGAACCTCGTCTTCTCCGTGCCGCGTTCTCCGGAGGACCTCGCGGCCCGTCGGCGGGCCGTGGAGAGATGGGCGAAGCACACCCACGGCTGGGTCGGACGCAGTCCCGATCACGTCGGCACCTTCTTCGCGGGCTTCGCGAGCCATCCCGAGGTCTTCGCCGGCGAGGAGGGCGACGACCGGGACTACGCCGGCAACGTCCGCAGGTTCTACGAGCGGATCCTCCGCGAGAACCTCTACGTCACCTATGCGATCATCCCGCCGCAGGTCTCGAGGGCGACGACGGCCTCCGGCTGGGAGGGCGAGTTCCTGCAGGTCGGCGTGGTGCGCGAGACCGAGGAGGGCCTCGTCGTCCGCGGTTCGCAGATGCTGGCGACCGGCGGGCCGGTCACCGACGAGGTCTTCGTCACCTGCATCAAGCCCCTCGGGCCGGACGACCGGGACTTCGCGATCAGCTTCGCCATGCCCGCCTCGACGCCCGGCATGAAGATGTACTGCCGTCGTCCGTATCACAGCACCGCGACGAGCGACTTCGACTACCCGCTCACCTCGCGCTACGACGAGCACGATGTGCTCATGGTCTTCGACGATGTGCTCGTGCCCTGGGACCGGGTGTTCATCAACCGCAACCCGCAGGCGCTCGGCCGCCAGTTCTTCGAGACCGGGGCGCATGCGCTCGGCAACTGGCAGGCCCAGACCCGTCTCACGGTGAAGCTGAAGTTCATCGCGGCCGTGGCGCGGAAGGTGGCGCAGGTGAACGGCACCGACAAGTTCCCGGGCGTGCAGGAGAAGCTCGGTGAGCTCGCCGCGGTCGTCTCCACCGTCGAGTCCGCGCTCCTCGCCGCCCAGGTCACCGCGGAGCCCGATGCGAACGGGGTCTACATCCCCGGCCGCCGCGCGCTGTACGGAATCATGGGTCTGCAGTCGGAGACCTATCCGCGTGTGATCCAGATCCTGCGGGATCTCGTGGGAGGGGGCGTCACGCAGCTGCCGTCCAGCGTGAAGGATCTCTACGGCGAGGCCAGTGCCGCGGATGTCGCCCGCTACTATCAGTCGCCCGGCTTCCCGAGCGAGGAGCGCATCAAGCTGTTCAAGCTCGCCTGGGACATCATCGGGTCGGAGTTCGCCGGCCGCCATCAGCAGTACGAGATGTTCTACGCCGGCGCCCCGTTCGTCGTGAAGGGCGCGTACGCCTATCGCAACTTCGGCTACGACGAGCTGCTCGGCGAGATCGACGAGTTCCTCGCAGGCTACGGCTCCCGGGCCTCGATCGACGCGTCGGCGGATCGGAGGGAGATCTGATGCCCAAGTCGGAGTTCGAGTTCACGGCTTCCGCCTCGGTGCCCCCCACGCCGTGCGATCCCCCCATCGAGGGTCTCAGCGAGCAGATCCTCTCACGTGACAGCGAGAGCGACGCCGTGACGCGGATCCTCACCTTCCAGCCCGGGACCGACACCTCTCCGAACGGGGTGCTGACGCACGATTTCTGGGAGGAGGTCTTCATCTTCGAGGGCTCCTTCGTCGATCTCCGACTGGGAAGGGAGTTCAAGGCGGGGGATTGGGCGACGCGTCCGCCGGGAATGGAGCACGGTCCCTGGCGATCGGAGCACGGCGCCAGGATGTTCGAGGTCCGCTACTACCAGGATCGAGGGCCGCGGCCATGAGTCCCTCCGAAGCCTCGACGACCAGCCGCCTCGGGCCGTGGACCTCCGAGCCCACCGGGCTGGACATGCGGAACACGATGGGGCGCTACCTCACCGGTGTCGCGGTGGTGACCGCTGTCGACGCGGCGGGTGCGCATCACGGCAGCACGATCAGCTCGCTGCAGTCCATCAGCCTGGAGCCGCCGATCCTCATGCTCGCGCTGAACTTCGGGACCCGCACCGGCGCCGCGTTGCAGGAGGGCGGCCGGTTCGCGATCTCGATCCTCGGCGCCAAGCAGGAGGCGATCGCCCGTCGCTTCGCGGTTCGCGGCGGGGAGCGCTTCGCGGACGGCGAGTTCGAGGGCACCCCCGGCGGGATCCCCGTCGTCGAGGGAGCGCTGGCGCAGGCCGAGTGCGTTCTGCATGAGCATCACGTCATCGGCGATCACGATGTGTTCTTCGGCAGGGTGACGGCCAGCCGCGATCGCCTGGGAGGTCCGCTGGCCTTCCTGGGCGGCCGCTTCGGCGACTTCCGGGACTTCGGTCACGAGGAGCTGCCGTGGTGGTTCTGAGGCGGGGGCGGGGACAGGCCCGACGACCGCGGACACGAGACCGTAACCGTAACGTATTCAAATTGAATACAAACCGTATATAAACTGGGCGCGTCAGCGCTTGATTCCAAGGAGAGACGATGTTTGGCGATATGAACACTGACCCGGTCGAGCAGTTCAAGGCGACCTACGGGCGAACGGACGACGATCTGTTCGGGAGCGACATCCTGGAGGCTCCCGGCAAGTTCAGCGGTGAGCAGGAGTTCATCCGTTTCGCCGCGTCCGACTACCACACCGACCGGCACTGGGCTTTCGAGATCAAGCCGGAGGAGACCGCGCTGATCGTCGTCGATCTCCAGGAGGACTTCGTGAATCCCGGCAATCCGATGTTCGTGCCCGAGGCCTATCGGCAGATCCCCCGGACGCTCGCGCTGATCGACGCCTGTCGCGAGGCCGGCGTGAAGATCCTCTACACCGAGCATCACATCCCCCAGGACGCTCCCGCCGACTTCTACGAGTACTGGGAGCCGATCGCGGCCGGGGCGATCAAGGAGGGCGAGCGGAACACGAAGCTCTATCACGGTCTCGACCCCTTGCCGGGGGAGCGCATCATCGATGTGAAGCACGCCTACGACTCCTTCGCGGGCACGAACCTCGATTACGTGCTGCGCGCGAACCGGATCCGCACGGTCATCGTCTGCGGGACCATCACGAACTTCTGCGTCGAGTCGACCGCGCGCACCGCGTACTTCCTGAACTACCACGTCGTAGTGGGTTCGGATGTGAGCGCGAGCGACAACGCCATGGCCCACGAGGCGACGCTGATGACGCTGCGCCGGGGGTTCGCGAGGGTGATGGATCATCGGGCGATCGCCGGTGCCCTGGCCGACGGCGACCAGCTGCACCACGAGGCGAGCCGCGAGCGCGCGCACCTCAAAGCGGCGAGCTGAGACCGGGACGGGCGGACCGGACCGGTCTGCTCTCGGAATAAATGTATACAAAATGTATTCAATACGCCGATCCTCGGCTGCGATGAACACGACAACCTCGAAAGGACACACCATGAGAAGGAAGAACGCCTCGCGCACCGCACAGGCGCTTGCGCTGGCGAGCGGATTCGCCCTGCTCCTCGCCGGATGCGCGTCGAGCGGAGGCTCCGGAGGCGGAGACGACGACGTCTTCACGATCGGAGTGCTCGCACCCAAGACCGGCTCCCTCGCGCCCTACGGCGTCGCCATGGAGCAGGGCTTCGAGGTCGCCGTCGACCTCATCAACGCCGACGGCGGCATCGGCGGCAAGCAGGTCGAGTACATCCTGGAAGACGATCAGACCGACCCCAAGGCCGCGTCCACCCAGGCCAGCAAGCTGCTGAACCAGGACGAGGTCGACGTGCTGATCGGCACCACGAGCTCCGCGACCACGCTCGCCGTCATCCCGCAGGTCGAGCGGGCCGAGGTGCCGTTCATCTACATCGCGGAGGGCGAGGCCAAGACCTGCGACGCGAGCGGCGAAGAGGCGCGACGGTTCATCTTCGGCAACGGCGCGACCCCCGAGCAGAAGATGGACCGCTTCGTCCCTTATATGCTCGAGAACCTCGGCCAGTCCGTGTACTTCATCGGCTCCGACTACGTGTTCCCGCACTTCGTGAACGACATCACCGCCGATCTCGTCGAGGAGAACGGGGGAACCGTGGTGGCCAAGGACTACGCGCCTCTCGGCACCACCGACTTCTCCAGCTACATCTCGAAGATCCAGAGCGCCGATCCCGACGTGCTCTTCATCTCGGTCGTCGGCGCCGACGGCGTCGCGCTGGTCAAGCAGCTGACCGAGTTCGGCATCGGCGACATGAAGCTCACCGGCATCCCGAGCTTCGCGGGCGAGGTGCTCTCGGGCGTCTCCGACATCGCCCAGGGCGTCTACACGGTCGACAACTACTGGGAGGGACTGGACAATCCGGAGAACCAGCGCTTCGTCGAGGCCTTCTCCGCCGCGTATCCCGATGTCCGACCGGTGCATCCGATGGCGGCCGTCGGCACCTATTCGACGCTGCTGATGCTCAAGGAGGCGGTCGAGAAGGCGGGGTCCACGGACGGCGGCGCGATCGCCGATGCGCTGCCCGGCATCTCGGTGGACTCGCCGGCCGGCACGCTCACCATGGGCGCCAACCACATCGTGACGGCTCCGATGCTGCTGCTGCAGATCGAGGGAGACGGCTACGCGCTGATCGAGAACTTCGGCGAGGTCGAGCATCCGGGGTTCTCGGGCTGCAGCTCGCAGGACGCCTGAGTCGCCGAGAGTTCGCGAAGCATCGTGAGAGAAGGGGCGGGCGGTGTCAGCAGTTGACTGGATGAACGCCATCGTCGCGACGGTATTCACCGCGCAGGTCGCACTCGGCCTGATGGTGGTGTTCGGGGTCATGAAGATCATCAACATGGCGCACGGAGAGTTCTTCATGCTGGGCGCGTTCGTGATGGTGGTCGTCGATCGACTCGGGGTCGATCTCTGGCTCGGCATCCTGCTCGCCCCTCTTGTCCTCGGCGCCGTGGGTGCCGCGATCGAGCGCGGGATCATCCGGCGGCTCTACGTCCGGAGGGACCTCAGCACCCTGCTCGTCACCTTCGGCCTGAGCATCGTCCTGCAGCAACTGATCCGGTTGATCTTCGGACCCCAATCGCTGTCGGTGGGCTCCCCGATCGAGGGATCGCTCGCGATCTTCGGCACCCAGTATCCGAGCTATCGCCTGGTCGCGGCGGGCATCTCCGTGGCGGTGACCGTCGCCATCGCCTACGCGATGTACCGCACGTCCTGGGGGATACGGGTGCGGGCCACGGCGGAGTCCTCGAGCACGGCGTCGGCGCTGGGGGTGAACACGGGCCGGATGTTCAGCTCGACCTTCGCCGTGGGGGCGGGGCTGGCGGGACTCGCAGGTGCGCTCATGGCGCCATTCGTCGGGGTGAACGCCCTGATGGGCCTCGAGCAGACCGTGCGCTCCTTCCTCGTGGTGATCACCGGCGGCATGGGCAGCATCGGCGGAACCGTCGGGGGCAGCGTCATCATCGGAGGAGGTCAGAGCGTCGCAGGCGTGTGGCTCTCCGGATCCGCGACGCAGCTGCTGGTTCTCGGCATCGCGATGCTGACCATCCTGCTGCGACCTCAGGGGCTGTTCTCGAGAAAGACGAGGATCGCATGAACCTCCTCAGTCGACGAGGATTCGTCATCTCGCTCATCGCGCTCGTCGTGCTCGTCATCGGCATCCCCCTGGCGTTCTCCGGCAACTTCGTCATCACGATCGTCGCGACGGGGATGCTCTTCGCGGTGCTGGCGCTCAGCATGGACCTGCTCTGGGGCACGGCGGGGATCCTCCACCTCGCTCCGGCACTGTCGTTCGGCATCGGGGCCTACCTGTGGGCGATCCTGAACGACGTGTTCGAAGGATGGTGGAGCACCCCGGTGATCCTCGTGGTCACGGCGGTGATCGCCGCCGCCGTGGCGGGGATCGTGGCGCTCGTCGCCTTCCGCTCGGGGGTCAAGGACATCTATTTCGCCCTGCTGACCCTCGCGCTCGCGCTGGCCGTGCAGCAGATCATCCTCTCCCAGGGCGACATCACCGGCGGATCCAACGGGCTGGTCGGGATCCCCACACCGGTCATCGAACTGCCGGGGCTGTTCCGCCTGGAGCTCAAGTCGCAGCTCTCGCTGTACTATTTCGCGGGCGTCCTGCTGATCGCCGCTCTCGTGGCGGCCTTCCTCGTGCAGCGGAGCCGCTTCGGGCGGGTGCTCGTCGGCCTGCGCGAGAACGAGCTGCGAGCCGACGCGCTCGGCTACCGGACGCTCTGGTACAAGACCGCGATCTCGATGGTCTCCGCGGCGATGGCGGCGATCGTCGGCGCGATCTACGGCTCGACGATCGGGATCGTGGATCCCTCGGTCGTCGGGGTGGCGCTTTCGATCCAGGTGTTCGTCTGGGTCACCCTGGGCGGCGTCGGCAGCCTGATCGGCCCCATCGTCATCGCGGTGCTCCTCACCACCACGCAGTCGATGCTGGCCGGCTCCTCGGCGACGGTCTACCAGCTGGTGACCGGCTGCCTCTTCGTGCTCGCGGTGCTGTTCCTGCCCAACGGGATCGCCTCGATCCCGTCGCTGTTGAAGAGAAAGCTGACGGTCAAGTGATGGAGCGCACCGCGATCCTGGAGGTGGAGGGCCTGAGCTGCCGCTTCGGCGGCGTGACGGCTCTGAACGACGTCACCCTCGCGCTGAGGCGCGGCGAGTTCCGCTGCGTCATCGGCCCGAACGGCGCCGGAAAGACGACGTTCGTGAACGCGATCACCGGCATCGTGAAGTCCAGCGAGGGCAGGGTGCGGCTCGACGGCGAGCCGTTGAACCGTCGCACCCCGGCCCGTCTCGCCCGCGCGGGGGTCCTGAGGACCTTCCAGACGCCCCGGGTCTTCGGCGCTCTCACCGTCGCGGAGAACTTCGCGCTTGCCGCAAGATTCGACCGCGCGTTCGAGGAGCGGGGCCGGTCGCTGCGCGAGGACCTGGGGTTCACCGGGCGCGAGCAGGCCATCGCGTCCCAGCTCTCGCAGGGCGAGCGGAAGCGGCTCGAGATCGGGATGGCGTTCATGCGGTCGCCCCGCGTGATCCTCCTCGACGAGCCGACCGCGGGGATGAGCGGAGCCGAGACCCGGGAGGTGGCGTCCGCGATCCGGAAGTACGGCTCCGAGGCCGCCACGGTCATCATCGAGCACGACATGGGCTTCGTGCGGGAGATCGCAGACACGGTCTCGGTGCTGCATCGGGGGTCCCTGCTCATGGAGGGCACCCTCGACGAGGTGCAGGCCGATCAGCGCGTGCGGGACATCTATCTCGGAAGCGGGGTGCATTGATGCTGGAGATCGATGACGTGCATGCGTCGCGGGGCGGTGCCCCGGTCCTCTCGGGGGTGTCGCTCACCGTCGCCTCCGGCGAGATCGTCGCGGTCGTGGGCCGCAACGGCATGGGCAAGTCGACGCTCATGATGGCGCTGATGGGGCTCGCCCCGGTCACCGCCGGCTCGATCTCCTTCCTCGGGCGGGGGATCACGGGCCGCAAGCCGCACGAGATCGCGCGCGCGGGGATCGGCTACGTGCCCGAGGGCAGGGGGATCTTCCACGACCTCAGCGTCATGGAGAACCTGCTGCTCACGGTGCCGGGCGGCAAACGGGGACGCGCCGCCGCCGCCCTCGTGCAGGACCGCTTTCCCCTGCTGCGCGAGCGATCCTCCGCACCTGCCGGGTCGCTCTCGGGCGGGCAGCAGCAGGTGCTCGCCATCGCCCGAGCGCTCGCGCCCACGCCGAAGCTGCTCGTGATCGACGAGTTCTCGGACGGCGTGCAGCCGAATCTCGTGCGGGAGATCGCGGATTCGCTCGTCGCCCTCTCGGCGGAGGGCACCTCGGTGCTGCTCGTCGAGCAGAATGCGACCCTGGCGCTCGAGATATCGGATCGGGCGTACATCCTCGAGAAGGGGGAGATCGTCGCCTCGGGGATCTCCGCCGAGCTCGCCCGGGACGAGGGGCTGCTGACCCGGCATCTGGTGATCTGAGCCGGAACCGGCGCCGGGCGGGGCCGGCGCCGGGCGGGTCGTGACCGGACGGGCCGAGCGCCGCGACGCGGGTAGGATCGAGGCATGGCAGAAGAGGCGCCCCTCGTCGGCGTGATCATGGGCAGCGACAGCGACTTCTCGGTGATGAGCGACGCGGTACAGGTGCTGCGCGAGTTCGGCATTCCGCACGAGGTCGAGGTGGTGAGTGCGCATCGCACCCCCGAGAAGATGGTGGCCTACGCGCGCGGGGCGGCGGATCGCGGCCTCAAGGCGATCATCGCCGGCGCGGGCGGTGCGGCCCATCTGCCGGGCATGGTCGCGTCGATGACCACGCTGCCGGTGATCGGCGTGCCGGTGCCGCTCGCGAAGCTCGACGGCCTCGACTCGCTGCTCTCGATCGTGCAGATGCCCGGCGGGATCCCGGTCGCGACGGTCTCGATCGGGGGGGCCAAGAACGCGGGGCTGCTGGCCGCGCGCATCCTCGGCGCCCACGACGCGGCGCTCGCCGCCAGGCTCGACGCCTACGCGCGCGAGCTGGCCGAGCTCGTCGAGACGAAGAACGCCGCGCTGCAGGCGCGCATCTCCGAGTAGGCGAGGAGTGTCGGGGCCGGGGGATCCGCCGCCGAAGGCAGCGCCGGATCCGCGCGCGCCCGCGAACACCCCCGCCTACCGGCGCGCGATGGTCGCCCTGTTCTGCGCCGGCCTCGCCACCTTCATCCAGCTGTATTCGCCGCAGGGCCTGCTGCCCGACATCGCCCGCGAGTTCGGCATCTCGGCCGGCACCTCGTCCTGGGCCGTGGGCGCGGCGACGATCGGCGTCGCAGCGGGGGTGCTGCCGTGGGCGCGGCTCTCCGACCGCATCGGGCGGGTGCGTGCGATGCGGTGGGCGGTCCTCGCCGCGGTCGTCGTCGGGCTCGTGCTGCCCCTCGCGCCGAGCTTCGAGGTGCTCGTGGCGATCCGCGTCCTCGAGGGGCTGGCGCTCGCGGGGATCCCCGCCATCGCGGTGACGGCCCTGGCCGAGATGGTGCGACCCGCCGTGCTCGGCGTGGCGATCGGCACCTACATCGCGGGCAACACGGTCGGCGGACTGACCGGCCGCATCATCGCGGCGGAGGCGGCGGAGCCCTGGGACTGGCGCCTGGGCCTCGCGGTCGTGGCGGTGCTCGCGGCGCTGTGCGCGGTCGGCTTCCTCGTGCTGGTGCCGCCCACCGCCGTACGGCCGGCGGCGAATCCCCCGCTGCTGCGGGCGGTGCTCGCCAATCTGCGCAACCCCGGGGTGATGGTGGCGATCGCGCAGGCGTTCCTGCTGATGGGCGGCTTCGTGGCGGCCTACAACTACCTCACCTTCCGGCTGCAGCAGCCCCCGTTCGGCCTCTCGCTCGCGCAAGTCTCCTGGATCTTCCTCGCCTATCTCGCCGGCGCCGCGGCCTCGCGCTGGGTGTGGCGCATCGTGCCGCGCCTGTCGCCGACCGGCACGGTGCTGCTGAGCGCCGCCGTGATGATCGCGGGGCTCGCCCTGACGCTCGCGCCGTCGCTGCCGCTCGTCATCGTCGGGCTCGTGCTGTTCACCGGGGCGTTCTTCGCGGCGCACTCGGTGACGAGCGCCGTGGCGCCGCGGCGGGCGACCGAGGGACGCAGCCTCGTGCCACCCCTCTACAACCTCGGCTACTACTCGGGATCGAGCCTGCTCGGCTGGGTCGGCGGGCTCTTCTTCGCCGTCTGGGAGTGGCCCGGCACGGTCGGCATGATCGCCGGATCGACGCTGCTCGGGGCGGCGCTGGCCTGGGGCTACGCCATCCGGCGGGGCGGCCTGCTCATGGCCGATCGCTGACAGAATACTGCGGGGGTGAGAGAACCCTTCGGGGAAGCTCCCCTGTGGGTTCTCTCACCCCCGCCGTATTCTCTCGCGGGCTATCGGTGCTCAGTACGCGTAGAGATCGTCGAAGAGCTCCTCGAGCCTGCCCTCGTTCGAGAGCTCGATCATGCGCGTGCTCACGATCGCGTTGATGTCGGCGATCGTGGCGATGGGCGAGACGAACCAGCCGCTGCCCTCCTTCACCGCGATGATGCGCATCTGGTCGAGGCCGAGCTCCCGGTAGATCTTCCTCGGGATGAGGTCGTCGAGGCAGCCGCTGTTGCGCTCCGTCTCGTCCCAGTACGAGTCGTAGTACTCGACGTCCAGGCAGTGGTCGTAGAACTTGAGATTCAGCTCCTCGTCGCCGTAGTAGCCGAACTCCGGGATCGAGAGGCTGAGGTCCTCGATGTTCAGGCGGGCCGTGGATCCGCCGTTCTCCGCGGAGAAGTCGGCCGCCTCGAGGTCGACGCCCCGGTTCCAGCCGTCGATGTCCATCTCCTCGAAGAGGGGAGGGCCGTAGATCGAGAGCAGGCGCCGTTCGGCGAGCGGGAGCCGTGCCGCGATGTCCTCGAAGTCGCCGCTCACGACGGCGTCCGCGAGCGCCGAGCCGGCCTCCTCGGGGCTGCCGGAGGGCTCGCCCTCGACGATCCTCGAGCCGAGGTCGCCGACGTAGTCGTACTTCTCCATGTCGCGGTACCAGGCGTCGGCGATGCTGAGCATCGGGCTGACGTACCAGCCCCCGTTCTCGTGCACGGCGACGACGGCGAGGGGGCCGTCCAGGTCGCGCTCGAGCTCGGCGAAGTCGATCACGTAGGGCAGGTCGATCTCGTCGCGCAGGCCCTCCTCGAGGTAGTCGCGGTAGTCGCGCGAGGACGAGCCGGTGAGGTCTCCGCTCAGCGCGTAGAACTCCATGAGGGCGTCCACGACCTCGTCCTCGTCGCCGTCGAGGGTGATCGTGCCGTCGATGTAGAAGACGCGCTCCACGCCCTCGACGATCTCCTCGGTCTCGGTCTGGATGCCCTCGACCTCGATGCTCACGGCGTTCTTGAGCCGGTCCACGGTCTGCCGGAGGCTCTCCTCCTGATCCGGCGAGATCTCGATCTCCATCAGTCGCTCGGTGGAGGCGGTGAAGCCCGAGATCTCGCTCGGCGCGAGCGAGCCGTAGAGCGTGAGCGGATCGAAGCTCGCGGCGCCGTCGATGAGCTTGGTCGCCGCGGCCTCGGGGGAGCCGGATCCGCCCAG
Source organism: Candidatus Leucobacter sulfamidivorax (assembly GCA_016771945.1). Taxonomy (GTDB): domain Bacteria; phylum Actinomycetota; class Actinomycetes; order Actinomycetales; family Microbacteriaceae; genus Leucobacter; species Leucobacter sulfamidivorax. The sequence continues at coordinate 600,579 of QZLF01000003.1, read as the reverse complement.
CTTCGACGCCAGCGCCCACCAGACGATGCCGCCGGTGACGAGGAGCGCGACGACGAGCACCGCCGCGAGGACGATGAAGAGCGCCTTCCTGCTGCCCCCGCCGCCGGTGGGCGGCACCTGCCCGCCGGGGTGGACGGGGGCGCCAGGGGCGCCCGGGCCGACGGGATAGCCGGGAGTGTCGGGAGCGCCGGGATACGCCGGATAGCCGGCCGCGTAGCCGCCGTTCTGCCAGGCATCCGCCGGAGCCTGGCCGTAGCCGGGCTGCTGCGGTTGCTGTTGCGGCATCTGCTGCGGCAACTGCTGGGTCGGCTGCGTGTAGGCCAGCGGCGCGGTCGGCTGCGCGGGCTGCTGCGCGAGCCACTCCCGCAGCCCGGGGTAGGCGTTGGGGTGGGCGGCGATCTGCGGGCCGAGCTCGGGGTTGGACTGCGCGAGCTCGAACAGCCGCTGCGCGCTCGTCGCCGGATCGCCGAGTTCGAGACGGGGGTCGGTCACGGGGTCTCCTCTCGCACGAGCTCGATCTCGACGCCGCCGAAGCGCAGGCGGGCTCCGGGTTGCAGTGCGATCCGCTCGTCGGGTGAGCATTCGCGTTCGCCCGACGCCTCGAGCAGCTCGGTGCCGTTCGTCGATCCCAGGTCGGTCACCCAGGCCTCGGTGGAGCCGAGCTCGATGAGGGCGTGCGTCTTCGAGAGCATCTTCTCGGGGTCGGGCAGTGCGATGAGCTGCGCGGCGGGAAGGTCCGCAGGGCGGCTCGGGCGCCGCCCGACGACGGCGGTCTGCTGCAGCGCGATGCGCTCGCCCTCGCTCGTGACGAGCGCCCACTCTTGACGAGGGACGCGGCGCGGCGCGACCACGGTGAGATCGAGATCGTCGGGGTCGCCGTCCGGTTCGGTTCGCTCAGGCTCGGGGACCGGCTGCGGTGCGGCGGGTGCGGGTGCCGGCGGGGCCGGGGGTGCCGGCGGGGCCGGGGGCGCGGGTGGGGCCGGCGGTGCCGGGGGTGCAGGAGGTGCCGGCGGAGCTGGGGGAGCGGGAGGCGCCGGCGGAGCGGGTGGTGCCGGCGGGGCCGGAGGCACCGCGGGAACGGGCGCGGGGGGTGCAGGGGGTGCAGGGGACGCGGAAGGCGTCGGAGGCGCCGGGGGAGTCGACGCAGGTGCGGGCGGTGCCGGAGGAACCGGAGGCGCGGGCGGCTGGGGCGCGGCGGAGGGAGCGGCCGCGAAGAGCGCCCGGGCGCCCGGATCGAAGCGGCGGATCATGCCGGCCACCTGCGCGGCGAGATACTCGGACGCCGGGTGCGGCGCATCGGCGGAGCCGGGAGGCCAGGCGATCTCGGGTGCGATGCTCCAGCCCTGCGGGAGCCGCTCGATGCGGAAGAGCACCACCTCGACGACGTTCGAGGGATTCGCCTGCAGCGCGGCGGAGAACGCCGCCCGCGACTCGGGATGCTGGTAGAAGACGTACTGCGCGTGCGGGGTCCGCGTCGCCGTGTCGCTCAGCAGCTGCAGCAACTGCCCGTCGTTCAGCGCAGTGATGAGGCTGTGCGGGTGCAGTGACGAGGACATACGACTCCTACTCTTCGACACGAGGCAGGCTACGCAGCGCGCACTGCCCCATTCGAGCCTATCGGAGGCGGTGGTGGCGCCGAGTCTCAGAGGTTGGCGTGCAGCTCCCACAGCTGCCAGGCGACGCCCTCCCAGCTGAAGGAGCGCGCGCGATCGAGCGCGTGCACGCGCAGGCGATCGAGTCCCTCGGCGTCGCCGAGAAGATGCGGGAGCGCGCGGCCCAACTCGGCCGGTTCCTCGACTGCGACCCCCGCCTCGTCGGCGAGCTCGGCGATCGCGGCGCAGCCGAGGTGCACGACGGGCACCCCGCAGGCGAGCGCGCCCAGCACCTCGTAGCCGGCGCCGATGAAGACCTGCGGCATGACGAGCAGGGCCGCTCCAGAGAGCGCCGCGCCGGCGTCGGCGAGCTCGGCGGGGGCGATGACGTGCAGGCGTTCGCGCAGCTGCAGGGGGGCAGCGGCGAGCACCTGCTCCATCGCGGACGCCGTGGTCAGCACGACGAGGGGCGGCAGCGAGGGGTCGGCCGCCAGCACCTCGAAGAGCAGCTCGAGGCGGCCGCACGGACCGAGCGGGGCGTTCGTCACGAGGTAGTGCGGCGGCAGGCCGAGCGCGGCGCGGCGGGCCTCGGCATCCGAGTGCGGCAGGTACTCCTCGGGCGGGGCGAGGGGCAGCACCTGCACGTCCAGGCCGGCGCCGTAGCGCTCCTGCAGCGCGGTCGCGGTGGCGTGCGTGCCGACCAGCAGGGCGTCGGCCAGTCGCACCGCGCGCTTGACGTACGCCCGGTACCGGCGGGCGGGCCCGGGGCCCATGAGTTCGGGGGCCTGCCAGGCGAGTGCGTGCGGCACGAGCACGGAGGTCTGCGAGCCGTCCTCCTCCTTGCGGGTGCGCAGGGGCACGAGCGGAGTCGTCGCGTGCACGAACTCGCCGTCGAGCGGACGGGCGGTCGTCCCGTTGCGCCACACCCGCGGCAGCACGGCCGCGTTCAGGGGCACGGCCTCGACCTGCGCGAGCGCGGTGTCGAACTGCGGCGCAGGCCGATCGCGGGCGAGGAGCAGGCGCGCGCTGCAGCCCCGGGGCGCGGTGACCGCGACGGCGCGGGCGAGATCCCGCGCGGCGGCGGCATTGGCCTCGGCATCGACGTCGGGGAAGGGCTCGCCGATGAGGGTGAGCGTTGCCACGGTTCCCCCTCATCGCGCATATCAGCAGATACGCAGTCAATTGTATGGAATAGCTCGGGGATTGCCTGAGCGCCCGCGCAACGCGGGGCCGGGATCGGCCGGGCGCGGCGGGTTTCCAGCCTCAGAAGCCGTCCGGCTCTTACCCTTGAATCCATGACCTTGCAGCTCGAGCGCCCGCTGCGCTACCCCGACACCGGCTCGAAGCCGCTGATGGACAAGCGGGCGCGCTGGCTGGTCGTGCTGGGCTTCGCGCTGCCGGGCAGCGCACAGCTGCTCGCAGGCAATCGCAGGCTCGGCCGCTTCGGGCTCGGAGCCACGATCACCCTGATCGTGCTCGGGCTGCTCGCGCTCGCCGGCGTGCTGTTCGCGCGCGACCTGACGCTGTCGATCCTGCTCAATCCCATCGTGCTGCTGGTGGTGCAGGTGCTCATCGTCGCCTACGCGGTGCTGTGGTTGGTGCTGGGCTTCGACACGCTGCGGCTGACCCGGCTCGTGCGCGTCTCGACCGGATGGCGGGTGCCCATCGCGGTGCTCTCCGTCGTCCTCACGCTCCTGCCCGTCGGCGCCGCAGCCTGGGCCGCGACGACGGTGAACGCGGCGCGCGGCGCGATCGGCGAGATCTTTGTCAATGCCGCACCCAGCGTCGATCCGGTCGACGGCCGCTACAACATCCTGCTGCTCGGCGTCGATCTGGGGGCGGATCGCGAGGGCCTGCGCCCCGACAGCATCTCGCTCATCAGCGTCGACGCGGAGACGGGGCAGTCGGCGATGATCGGCCTGCCGCGCGAGCTGGTCGAGATGCCCTTCCCCGAGACCTCCCCGATGTACGAGGTGCACCCCAACGGCTTCTGCGCGGGTCCCAACGCCTTCGGCGAGTACGGAGGCTGCCTGACCACGGGATACCTCAACGCCATCTACTCCGAGGTCGAGGTGGTGAACGATCCGCAGTACAGCTATCTCTACGAGGGCATGTACCCTGACGCGGTCTCGCGCGGCTCGTCTCCCGGCATCGAGGCGACCAAGGACGCGGTCGCCGGAGCCACGGGGCTCGAGGTGCAGTTCTACGTGCTCATCGACATGCACGGCTTCGCCGCGCTGATCGACGCCCTGGGCGGCGTGACGGTCGACGTGCAGGTGCCGATTCCCGTGGGAGGACGGGAGGACGAGGTCACCGGCGAGTGGGTCGACGTCGCTTGGTGGATCGAGCCGGGCCTGCAGACGCTCGACGGCGAGAACGCGCAATGGTACGCGCGGGCGCGCCACCTCACCGCCGGCAGCGACTTCGACCGCATGGACCGCCAGCGCGAGCTGCAGGCCGCGATCCTCGCGCAGATGGACCCCGCGAACGTCCTGCTGCATTTCCAGGAGATCGCCGCGGCCGGCAGTGACCTCGTGAAGACCGACATCCCGTCGTCGATGCTCGCCTATTTCGTGACCCTCGCGAACAAGGCGCGCCAGTTCACCCCGGTCACCTTCAACATGACCCCGCCCGAGGTCGACCAGGAGTTCCCGGACTACGATCAGATCCACGCCCTGGTGGCGCAGACGATCGCCGCCGCCACGCCCGTGCCGGAGACGACAGAGCCGGTGGAGGAGTAGCGCGCGCTCCCGTCAGTCGTCGCTCGGCGGCCGACCGCTCGAGCCCGCACGGCCGTCCCGCCAGCCCCGCCAGGCCTCGCCGAAGGCCGCGGGGCGGCCCCGGCGCAGTCTGCCGAGGCCTTCGCGCCCCACGCGCAGGACGAGTGCGCCGAGGAACCGAGGGCCCGGGATCCCGGCCGTCCTCGCGAACAGCGTCATATTCCGCACGCCCAGGTACATGGGGTGCTCGCCCGGCTGCTGGTGCGCGACCGCGCCCGGCACCACCACAGTCTTCAGGTCGGCGCGGGCCATGCGCCAGCCGGTGTCGACGTCTTCGAAGTAGAGGAAGTAGTGCTCGGCGATCCAGTCGATCGCATCCAGCGCGGCCCGCCGGTACATCACGATGGCCCCGTCGACCCAGTCCACCGGGTAGGGCGACTCGGAGAGGGGGCGAGGCCAGTGAGCCGCGCGGCCCCCGCGAGTGAGGCGCCCTCCGCCGGAGAACACGCGCTCGGGCTCCGCCGCGTAGTGCAGCACCGGCGCCGCGGCGCCGATGCCCGCGTCGCCGTCGAGCGCCTCGAGCAGCCGTTCCGCGAGCTCGGGACCGAACACCGCGTCGTGGGTGAGCACGAGCAGCGCGTCGTCGCCGATCCGCTCCCTCGCCTCGTTCACGGCAGCCCCGTACCCCGGATTGTCCGGTCGCGAGACGAGCTCGGTTCGATCCGCGAGGGGCATGGAGGCGAGCGCGGCCTCGTCGAGCGTGCCCCCGTTGTCGACGACGAGCACGGCTCTCGGCGTCCGCGTCTGCGCGGCGAGCCGCTCGAGCACCTCGGAGACGAGGCTCGGGTTGCGATAGGCGATGACGAGGCCGACGTAGTCGCTGATGGCCGACTCCTGACGCGCGACGGGGGTGTTCTAGACTGGGCCGATGACCGCCGTTCATCGACCCGGGAACACGGAATCCCGGGCCCCAATGCCGACGGTGGTCAGCCTGACGAAGTATATCCCGTACCCCGCCGTCACCCATGCGGGAGGGGAGTACCTCCTCGCCCATGACCGCGCGCTCTCGCGATTCGCCCGTGTCGAGCATCTCGCCCCCGACACCCCGATCAATCGCGACGCCCTCCCGAAGGCGGCGGACGGCCCGCCCGCCGCGCTGCTCACCGAGGCGCGTCCGAGCCTCACGGGTCCGCTGCTGGGGCTGTTCCAGCTCGAGTCCGTCTGGGCGGGCAGCTCGATCTACCGGCCGGTGCGCCGGCTGTTCCGCGGCGACCGGGCCCCTTGGGCCGCGCTCGAACGGGCCGACGCGATCGAGCTGCAGTGGTCCGAGATGATCGCGCTCGCGCCGTCGCTGCGTCGCCGGCTGCCGGGCACCCCCCTCGTCGGCATCGCCCACGACGTCATCACCCAGCGCCTCGAGCGCCAGGCCGCCGGCGCCTCCTCGCCGATCCGCCGCGCCCTGCTGCGGATCGCCGCCGCGCGCTGCCGCCGCCGCGAGGCCGCGACCTTCGCCTGGCTCGATCTGCTCATCGTGTTCAGCGAGAAGGATGCGGCGCTGGCCCGGGAGCTCGCACCGGCGGTGCGGGTGGAGGTCGTGCACCCGGGGCTCGGACCCACCGATCCGCTTCCGCGTTCGACCGATCCCGCAGAACCGATCGTGCTCTTCACCGGGGCCATGAACCGGCCCGAGAACCACGGCGGCGTCGCCTGGTTCCTCGACGAGATCTGGCCGGCCGTGCTGCGGGGCGTCCCCGAGGCGCGTCTCGTGATCGCCGGCGCGAACCCGCCCGAGTCGCTGCGCGCGAGGGTCGCGACCGCGCCGAGGACGGAGCTCACAGGCTTCGTCGATTCGCTCGAGCCCTGGTACGCGCGGGCCTCGCTCTTCGTCGCGCCGCTGCGCGCGGGCGCCGGGGTGAAGTTCAAGACGATCGACGCGATGCTGCGCGGGGTGCCCATCGTGACGACCGCGGTCGGGGCGGAGGGGATCGACGCGCCCGAGCTGTTCGCCGCCGTCACCGACGATGCGGGGAGCTTCGCCGAGGCCGCGGTGCGGCAGCTGCGCGACCCGGACGAAGCGCTCGCCGCCCGTGCCAGGGAATGGGCCGAGGGGGTCTACGGCGTCGCCGCCTTCGAGGGAAGGATCCGGGAGCTCTATGCCGACCTCATCGCCTAGCGGGCCGCACGACGGGGAAACCACGGCGCGCGACCGCGTAGTCGCGGTGCGCAGCCGTGTGGTCGCGGTGCTCTCCGCGTTCCGGCCCGAGCCGGCGCTCGTGGAGCGCTGCGCCGCGCTTGCTCCGCAGGTCGCCCGGGTGATCGTGGTCGACGACGGGAGCGGACCGGCCGCCGAACCCGTGCTCGCCGGGCTCGAGCAGGCCGGCGTGCTCGTGCTGCGCCAGCCGGAGAACCGCGGCATCGGGGCCGCGATGAACCGCGGCATCGAGGCGGCGCGAGAGGTCGGGATCGAGTTCTTGGTCACCTTCGACCAGGATTCGAGCGTGCCCGAGGGCTTCATCGCGGCGCTCGTCGACGAGTACGACGCGCGCGCGGCAGAAGGGCTGCGAGTGGGCATGGTGGCGCCCGAGTTCTTCTCGGCGACGCCGCAGACTCGCATGGAGCAGGGCCGCGGCTTCCTCGAGGCCTACGCGCCGATCCAGTCGGGGCTGCTCATGCCGCTGAGCGCGATCGACGAGCTGGGACCGCAGCGCGAGGACTACTTCATCGACCTCGTCGACACCGAGTACTACCTGCGGGCCCGGCGCGCAGGCCTCGAAGCCGTGTGCGTCCCCGGGCTCGTGCTGCCGCACGGCTTCGGGCACCGGCTCTACCTGCACTTCCTCGGGCGCCGACTGCGCAAGCGCAGCGGTCGCCCGCGCATGGTCGCAGTGTCGAGCCCGTTCCGCTACTACTACCGGGCCCGCAACCGCGTGGTGCTGAATCGCGAGTACGCCGCGGATCCGGCCGGCGCGAGCCTCAAACGGGATGCCCGCCGGGACCTGCTGCTCGACTTCGCCGTCGCGCTCTACAGCGCCCGCGGCCGCCTCGCGCTGCTGTCGGTGATGCGGGCGGGGTTCCGCGACGGCCGACGCGGCGTCATGGGGCGGATGCGGGACGGGATCGCGGCCCGCGCCTCTCGCGTGAGCTGGCGGCACCCGGTGCCCCCCGAGGGCGAGTAGAAGCGCCCGAGATGGGTTCGGCGCTGGCGGAGATCGTTCGTCCCGCAAGGGGACGCATTCCGCTATCCGCGCACTGCCGGGACAGCGAAATGCGTCCCCTTGCGCAGGCGTCGCGCGTCTACCCCGCGGCGAGGTACGCCTCGAGCGCCTCCCGGGCGTCGCGCGGCGTGAAGCCGATCGCCTCGATCTTGTCGAGCGCAAGCGCGCTGTTGAGCGGCCGAGGCGCCGCCTGCTTCCCCGCGAAGTATTCGGCGGTCGTCACGCCGGTCACGCGATCCGCGTCGTGACCCGTGCCCGCGAACACCAGCTTCGCGATCTCGGCCCAGCTCATCACCGGGCCCTCGTTCGTGAGATTGTAGACGCCGAAGGCGGGCCGGATCCGCAGCAGGTGGCGGATCCCCGCAGCGATGTCGTCCGTGAAACTCAGTCGTCCGAGCTGATCGTCGACGACCGATGGATCGATGCCGCGCTCCGCGAGCGATGCCATGGTGCGCACGAAGTTGTTCCCCTCGCCGATGACCCAGCTGGTGCGCACGATGTAATGGCGCGGCAGGGTCGTGACGATGGCGTCGCCGGCCGCCTTCGTCTGCCCGTAGACGCCGAGGGGGGCCGGGTTGTCATCCTCGGTGAAGAGGCGCTTGCGGCCGTCGAAGACGTAGTCGCTCGAGATGTGCACGAGGGTGAGGCCGTGGCGCGCGACGTGGCGCGCGAGGCGGGCGACGCCGGTGACGTTCGCGTCCCAGCAGTCGACGCGCCCGGTCTCGGTCTCGGCCTCGTCGACCGCCGTATACGCGGCGGCATTGACGACGGTGTCGTAGTCGGCCCAGCGCACGCGGTCGAGGCTTTCCTCGTTGAAGAGGTCGATGCGCGAGCGATCCGCGAAGTCGGCCTCGGGCATGGCCTCCTGCAGCGCGCGGCCGAGCTGTCCGTTCGCACCCAGCACGAGCGTCCGCTTCGGCTTCATCGCGGCGACGTCGGCGAGACGCGGATGCGCGAGATCCTTCTCGCTGCGCTCGGCCTCGGAAAGCGGGATCGGCCAGGGAATCGCGACGGTCTCGTCCTCGAGGTTGAGGAAGGTGTACTCGCTTTGCGCCTCAGCGCTCCAGTGGTCGTTCACGAGGTAGACGTAGGCCGTGTCGTCCTCGAGCGTCTGGTAGCTGTTGCCGACGCCGCGCGGCACGAAGATCGCGGTGTCGGGGCCGAGCTCGGCGGTGAAGACGGTGCCGAAGGAGTCGCCCTCGCGCAGATCCACCCAGGCGCCGAAGATGCGTCCCGTCGCGACGGAGATGTACTTGTCCCACGGCTCGGCGTGGATGCCGCGCGTCGCCCCGCGCTGGTCGTTGTACGAGATGTTGTTCTGCACCGGTCCGAAGTCGGGGAGCCCCAGCGCGACCATCTTCTCGCGCTGCCAGTTCTCCTTGAACCAGCCACGATTGTCGCCGTGCACCGGCAGGTCGATGAGCACCATGCCCGGGATCGTCGTCTCGCGGATCGCGAGCTGCTTCGCCGCCATGCCTACTGCCCCTGCTCCCTGTACTTCGCCTCGGTCGCCGCCTTCTGCGGCTGCCACCAAGCCTCGTTCTCGCGGTACCAGTCGACGGTCGCGGCGAGGCCGCGCTCGAAGTCCTGGAAGGCGGGCAGCCAGCCGAGCTCGTCGCGCAGCTTCGCGCTGTCGATCGCGTAGCGCAGGTCGTGGCCGGGCCGATCCACCACATGGTCGTAGGCGTCGGCGGGCTGCCCCATCGTCGTGAGGATCAGCTCGAGCACCTCCTTGTTGTTCTTCTCACCGTCGGCGCCGATGAGGTAGGTCTCGCCGATGCGGCCGGCTTCGACGATCCGCAGGACGGCCGAGGAGTGGTCGTCGGCGTGGATCCAGTCGCGCACGTTGAGGCCCTCGCCGTAGAGCTTCGGGCGATCGCCCACGAGGATGTTCGTGATCTGGCGGGGGATGAACTTCTCGACGTGCTGGCGCGGGCCGTAGTTGTTCGAGCAGTTCGAGATGGTGGCCTGCACGCCGAAGGAGCGCACCCACGCGCGCACGAGCAGGTCGCTGCCGGCCTTGGTCGAGGAGTAGGGCGACGACGGATTGTAAGGCGTCCGCTCGGTGAAGCGCTCGGGGTCGTCGAGCTCGAGGTCGCCGTAGACCTCGTCGGTCGAGATGTGGTGGTAGCGCTTGCCGTGGCGGCGCACGGCCTCGAGCAGGGTGTAGGTGCCGACGATGTTGGTGTCGAGGAAGGGACGCGGATCGTGCAGCGAGTTGTCGTTGTGCGACTCGGCGGCGTAGTGCACGACGACGTCCGTGTCGGCGATGAGTCGGTCGACGACCTCGGCGTCGCAGATGTCGCCGCGCACCACGGTGACGCGGTCCTCCGGCAGGCCCGCGAGGGAGGCCTCGTTGCCGGCGTAGGTGAACTTGTCGAGCACGGTCACGACGTCGTCTGTGTTGTCGACGAGGTAGTGCACGAAGTTCGATCCGATGAAGCCGGCGCCGCCGGTCACGAGAATCCTACGGGCCACTGCGGTCCTCCTGCGGGGGTCGGAGAGGCCCGCCGGGGCGGGCCTCGGATGCCCCCGAGTCTACCGGCGCCCATTTCTTCTAGCTGGGTCGGGCCTGTGGCAGTCGCGGTGGAGCGCCCTCGATTCTCGCAATCGAGACTTTGACCTCGGCGATGTCGCCCTTCAGGACGGTGACATCGCCCTTCAACCCGACAACGTTACTCTCGACCCTGTCGAGTCGCTCGTCGACCCGATCGAAGCGCCTGTTCATCAGCTCAAAACGGGTGTCGACCAGCTCGAATCTCCGGTCTATGACATCAAGCTTCTGGTCGATCACTTGAAAGCGTTGATCCACCCCGTCGAAGCGTTGATCCACCCCGTCGAAACGCAGTTTCATTGCACCGAAATACTGATCTATCGCGACGAAGTTCGCGCCGAACTCAGACTTGAGCTGCTTCTTGAAGACCTTAAACAGATAGAGGAATAGCGTGGTGAGCCCAGCGAACAACGCTACGCCTGTTCCGAGCGTGGTGATGACATCTATGGGCACCGTCATACCTCGATTCTGGGAGTGAAGAATCTTCTATGCAAGCAAAGCTACAGAGTTGGGGCAGCTCAACAGCGTGTGGCGACGAATCTGTGGAAAGGTCAGGGAGTACCCAGGCTGAAGCTGCCTGTGGACGGCGAATGGAGAGGGTCCGGCGTGAGTCCGCTGGATGCGTTCAGCATTGGCCGCTTCGCCCGCGTCGGGCGTCCGATGCAGACGGCAGTGAGCGTTCAAGCCTCGCGACAGTGATCTTCAATTGGGCGATCTCGGTCTCGAGGTGTCGCTGCTGCCTGTCTGCTTTGCACGAGCAGGGGACCGATCTCCGGGGGCGAACCGCAATCCTGCCACCGCAAGTCCAGCAAGTAGGTGGTGCAACCAGGGGCAACAGAAACACGGCCCAGATGAAGAACATGATCGATGCGCCGAGAAAAGTGAGGGCTGCAGCAAGGGAAAGGGACATGATTGTGCCTCGATTCATAGTGTTTCGCGGCACTGCTCAAAGAGTATCAGCGCGCAGAGCGCATGCGCACCCATCCGCGCGCCTTGAGGCCGAGCACGATCGCCCAGCGCAGCGGCGCCCGCCAGAATCCTGAGTAGCGCTTGCGCATGAAGCGGATCGCGCTCGCCGTCATGGCCCGCTCGACCACTTCAGCGTGCTTCCGCGTCGAGTGCGCGCCGCTGTGGACGACCGCGACTGCGGGTTCGTAGCGGTTCTCATAGCCCGCGAGGCCCATCCGGTAGCCGAGATCCACGTCCTCGAAGTACATGAAGTAGTCGTCATCCCAGCCGCCGATCTCGCGGTAGACATCCGCCCGCACCATGACCGCCGAACCCGAGAGCCAGCCGGCGGGGCGGGCGGTGTCGTAGTCGGCGGCCGCGGTGTACGCGCGGCTCCAGGGGTTGCCCTTCCAGATCTTGCCGAAAAGGGCGTGACCGACGCCGGTGCCGACCGAGGGGATGTTGCGGGCCGAGGAGTAGACGCTGCCATCCTCGTTCAGCACCCGCGGGCCGATCGATCCGATGCGCTCGCCCGCGAGCAGCGCCGAGGCGAGGGGAACCGCGGCCTCCTCGACGAAGCGGACATCGGGGTTGCAGAAGAAGTAGGCGTCGAAGGGAACGGCGGCGGATCCGCCATCGCCCGCTTCGAGCGCGCGTACGCCCGCGTCCATCCCGGCGCCGTAGCCGGGGTTCTCCGGGAGGGGGACGTAGCTCGCGTCGAAGCGGGCGGCGAGCTCGGCCACGTTCTCGTGGTCGGGCTTGTTATCGACGACCGCGACCGGCAGCGCGTCACCGTGGAATTCGCGGAGGGAGGTGAGGAAGTCCTCGAGCACCTCGCCCGAGCCGTAGCTCACGGTGACGACCGCCACCCTCGGCAGGGAGCGCGGCGCGGTTTCGGGCATGCGTCGATTCTAGGCGTCGGGACGCCCGACGTCGGACAGCCCTTCCTGGCCCGGATCCGAACCTGCGCTCGGTAGAGTGGGCGGGTGGTCAAGGTGGTGGTGGTCGGGGCCTCCGGCTTCGTCGGCGGACAGGTCTGCGATGCGCTCGAGGCGAGGGGCGTCACCGTGATCCGCTGCTCCGCGCCTCGGCTCGGAAAGGTCAGGGAGGCCGAGGCGGCTGCCGCCGTCGAACGCTTCGTCGCGGACCCGGCGATGGTCGAGGAGTGGAGCGGAGCCGCAGCCGTGGTGAACGCGGCAGGTGATCCGGACGCCTCATCGCGCGACGCCGATGCGCTCACCGCAGCCAACGGTGCTCTCGCGGGAGTGCTCGGACGCCTGACCGCCGAGGCCGGCATCGCGCGCTTCGTGCACGTCAGCAGCGCGGTCGTGCAGGGCCGCAGACCGCTGCTCGACGCGAGCGACAGCTTGGACGCCTTCTCGCCGTATGCGAGGTCGAAGGTGCTGGGGGAGCGTCTCGCCCGGCGCTTCGGCCCGAAGGGGACGGTCTGCTATCGCCCGCCGAGTGTGCACCACGAGTCGCGCCGCGTCACCCGCGCGACCGCCAGGATCGCCGCATCCCCGCTGTCGAGTGTGGCCGCGCCGGGCACACAGCCCACGCCGCAGGCGCTCGCTGCCAACGTCGGCGACGCGGTTGCCGAGCTCGCGACCTGCCCCGCGCAGCCGCCACGGGTGGTGATCCATCCCTGGGAGGGCCTCACCTGTGCGAGTCTGCTCGAACTGCTCGGCGACCGTCGCCCGCGCCGCCTGCCGAGGTGGTTCGCTCGCACGCTGGTGCGGATCGGGGCCGTCCTCGGTGTCGTGCTGCCCCCGCTCGCCGCGAACGCCCGACGGATCGAGATGGTGTGGTTCGGTCAGGGGCAGGCGGTGAGCTGGCTGACCCAGCAGGGCTGGGCGCCGCCGGTCGGCGAGGAGGGGTGGAGGGAACTGCGACGTAGGCTCGGAGCCGCCGAACCATCCACCCGGCAGAAGCCTCGGTAGGATTATGGCCGACTCACCGGAAGGACGTGCGCGCATATGAAGGGCATCATTCTCGCAGGCGGTTCCGGTACCCGCCTGTGGCCCATCACCAAGGGCATCTCGAAGCAGCTGATGCCCATCTACGACAAGCCGATGGTCTACTATCCGCTGTCGACGCTGATGATGGCTGGCATCCGCGAGGTGCTGATCATCACGACCCCGGAGTACAATGACCAGTTCAAGGCCCTCTTCGGCGATGGATCCGGGCTCGGGATGCGGATCGAGTACGCGGTGCAGCCCTCTCCGGACGGGCTGGCCCAGGCCTTCATCATCGGCGAGGAGTTCATCGGCGACGACAGCGTCGCGCTGGTGCTGGGCGACAACATCTTCCACGGCGTGGGGCTCGGCACCAACCTGCGTAAGCACACGGATATCGACGGCGGGGTGGTGTTCGCCTATCACGTCTCGAACCCGCAGGCGTACGGGGTGGTCGAGTTCGACGAGCAGATGCGGGCGGTCTCGATCGAGGAGAAGCCGATCGAGCCGAAGAGCAACTATGCGGTACCGGGGCTCTACTTCTACGACAACGACGTGGTGGGGATCGCGAAGACCATCGAGCCGAGCGCTCGTGGCGAGCTGGAGATCTCGAGCGTCAACGAGCACTATCTGCGAGCCGGAAGGCTGAACGTCCAGGTGCTCGACCGCGGCACCGCCTGGCTCGACACCGGAACTTTCGAGTCGATGATGCAGGCCTCGGAGTACGTGCGCGTGATCGAGGATCGGCAGGGATTCAAGATCGGGTGCATCGAAGAGATCGCCTGGCGCAACGGGTGGATCGACGATGCCCGGTTGGGCGCGCTCGCCGAGCCGCTGCTGAAGAGCGGGTACGGTCGGTACCTGGCGACGCTCCCCGGTCAGGGCTGAGCGTCTCGGACCCGCGCCGGCCGATGCCCGGCCGCGGAACTCAGACCGCCAATGCCGCCGGACGCCGGTTCTCGCGCGCCTGCCACTGCGCCACCGCGGCCGAGAGCGGGTGTCCCCACTCGTGTCCGGCGACGCGCTCCAGCAGGAGGTCCTCGGTCTCGTAGGCGGCGCGCAGCGCCTGGATCTGCGCCTCATCGATGCCGTGCCGCTGCATGCCGATCGCGTTCAGGCCGTGGATGCGGGCCGGTGAGCCGAAGGCCTTCACATAGGGCGGAAGATCGCGGGCGACCGGCGTGCCCATGCCGACCATACACCCTGCGCCGATGAAGGTGCGCTGATGCACGGAGGCGTTCATGCCGAGGTTCACGCGGTCGCCGATGACGCAGTGGCCGCCGATGCTCACGCCGGCGCTTACGGTGGCATCGTCACCGAGCAGCACGTCGTGGGCGAGGTAGGCGCGGTTGAGCACCCAGGAGCCGACTCCTACGGTGGTCGCGCGGTAGCTGCCCTGGTGGATCACGGCCCCCTCGCGGATCACCGCGCCGCGGCGGATCAGCACGCCCGCGTGCTCCAGCTCGCCCGTCCATGCGGAGTTCTGCAGGTGATCGGTCATCTCTGGGGGTGCGCCGACCTGTGCCCCGGGACCAATCCAGGCGTCGTCCTCGATGACGCAGGGCCCGAGCAGCACCGCGCCCGGGCCGACGGCGACGCGTTCGCCGAGCTCGACGCCGGGGCCGACGAAGGCGTGCGAGCTGATGCGGTTCTGATTCATACGCCGGTCATCCACCGTGGGATCCGAGCTGCACGGCCCGCCCGCTCTTCGCGGACTCGATCGACGCTTCGCAGACCCGCAGCACCTCCAGACCGTCGCGCAGGGTGACCGCCTCGCTCGGTCTGCCGAGGATGCGGTCGCGGAATGCCTCCTGCTCGCTCTTCAGCGGCTCGCGCTTGTCGAGCGCGAAGCGCGTGACCGTGCCCTCGCTCACCCCCCGGAATGCGGTGACCGCATCCCAGTCGCTCGCGAAGGTCCCATTCTCGTAGAAGGTGAGGTCGGCGGTGAGCGTGTCCGCCACGAAGGCGCCGCGCTCGCCGGTGACCAGCGTCAGCCGCTCCTTGAACGGGGTGAGCCAGTTGACCAGGTGGTTGGTGATGATGCCGTTGGCGAGCTTGGCCGAGACCGTGATCATGTCCTCGTGCTCGCGCCCGCTGCGGAACGCGGTGTGCGCGGCCACCTGCGTGTAGCCCGAACCGGCAAGCCAGGCGGTGAGGTCGATGTCGTGGCTGCCGAGATCCTTGACGACTCCCACATCCGCGATGCGCGCAGGGAAGGGCCCCTGTCGTCGGGTGTGGATCTGGAAGACCTGACCGAGTTCGCCCTGTTCGAGGCGCCTGCGCAGCTCGATGAGCGCGGGGTTGAAGCGCTCGACGTGACCGACGGTGCCGACGAGGCCCTGCTGCTCGAAGGCGTCGACCAGCCGCTGACCCGCCTCGAGCGAGTGCGCGATGGGCTTCTCGATGAGCGCGTGCACGCCGGCCTCTGCGAGGGCGATGCCGACCTCCTCGTGGAACTGCGTGGGCACCACGACGACCGCCGCGTCGATGCCGTGCGCGATGAGACGCTCGACCGAGTCGTAGAGGGGAAGGCTGCCGGCCACTCCATGGGGATCGCCCATTGCATCGGCGACAGCGACGAGTTCGACTCCCTCGATTTCGCGCGCGACTCGTGCGTGATGGCGGCCCATCATGCCGAGACCTATGATGCCCAACTTGATCGTCATGCAGTGTCTCCGCTTCTGTCGTTGTCGGGGCCAGGGGGGTCTTTCCGCTCCTGCTGCTCGGCAAGGCGAGCCTCCGTGAGGGCCATCGCTCTCGCAAGTTCCGTCACTCGGGCATCGCTGCGCGCCTTCCCCCGTACCATCGCCGCAGCGAAGAGCAGCGTGGCGAGGATGAAGAGGTAGAGCAGGAAGTCGACGCCGCGACCGACGCCGAAGAAGTTCGCGATAGTCGTCAGGGCGTCGGGGAAGACGATCGCGAGCACTGCACCGGCGGCGAAGAGCAGGGCGAGAATGCGTTTGAGCGCGAGCGAGCGATCGCCCGGCAAGAAGCGCCCGACGAGCAGCGCTGCGATCACGACGCCGAGAATGAGCAGGAACTGGAACAGAATCATGGGCGTCTACCGAATCACCAGGTCGATGAGAATGTTGAACGAGTTCCACAGCGACTGCCCCTTGGCCTTCGAGTAGTCGGTGTAGAGCACCTCGACCGGATGCTCCGAATAGGGGAGCCCCGTTCGGCCGAGCTGCACGATGATCTCGGTGCCGTGCGCCATGCGATCCTGGCGAAGCTTGACGCGGCGCAGCGCGTCTTCGCGAATGACGCGCAGGCCGTTGTGCGCATCGGTGAGTTTTGTCCGTGTGCTCCAGTTCGTTGCAGCGACGGCGGTCTTGAGAACGATCTTCTTGAGGAGACCAGGCTTCGTGCGATCGTCGAGGAAGCGGGAGCCGAAGACGATGGCAAGGTCCTCGGCGCGAGCTCGGTTCAGCATCGCGACCGCGTCGACTACCCGATGCTGACCGTCCGCATCGAAGGTCACCACATAGCGCGCGCCGCGCTCCAGCGCATACTCGAAGCCGGTCTGCAGGGCAGCGCCTTGGCCGAGGTTGATGGGATGTGTGACGACCCGGGCACCTGCGGCTCGTGCGATCCCTCCCGAGCCGTCACGGGAGCCGTCGTCGATGCAGACGATGTTCGGAAAGTCGGGAAGCAATCCGCTCACGACTTCGGATATCACCGTGGCTTCGTTGTAGAGGGGGATCACCACCCATACATCGCGGTTGTCGGTGCTCCCGGGCGTGTGAGAGGCCGCTTCGAGAGTCATGCGACCATTCTGGCAGACGGGGACGCCGTCATCCGCTGAA
Organism: Candidatus Leucobacter sulfamidivorax; assembly: GCA_016771945.1. Lineage (GTDB taxonomy): Bacteria > Actinomycetota > Actinomycetes > Actinomycetales > Microbacteriaceae > Leucobacter > Leucobacter sulfamidivorax. The sequence continues at coordinate 583,789 of QZLF01000003.1, read as the reverse complement.
TGCGGGCGGAACCGTGTGGCGAAACCGCTGAAGCGGGCAATGCCGTTGATACAGTACTCTGAGGCACTAAACCTTAAACGCTCACTTGAAAGTAGAGACTTTGTGGTCTGGGGAGGGACGCTGATGAAGCGAGGAACCACGCGCTTGGGCAGAATCCTGCTCGCGTGTGTCGCGGCAGTGGCGGTCACCACGACGCCGCTCGTGAACGCGGCTCCTGCTCAGGCGGCGGTCGTCGGTTTCAACCCTGGCAACATCATCTCGGACTCACTGTTCTACAACGGCAATGCGATGAGCGCGTCGGATGTGCAGAGCTTCCTGAACCAGCGGGTACCCAGATGCACGATCGGGGATCCTGGGCGCCAGGCCGGCATGCCATGGGGAAACACGGTGATCTCCAACTGGTGCCTGCGCGGATACGCGATGAATACGGTGAGTAAGCCGGCGAACGCCCACTGCGGCGCGTATGTCGGTCGTGCGAACGAGAGCGCCGCGGAGATCATCGCGAAGGTGGGGCAGGCCTGCGGGATCAGCCAGAGGGTGCTGCTGATCACACTTGAGAAAGAGCAGAGCCTCGTGAGTGACAGCTGGCCGACGCAGCGGCAGATCGACGTCGCCACCGGTTATGCTTGCCCGGACTCCGGACCGGGCTGGGCGGCGAACTGCAATCCCGAGTATTACGGTTTCCAGAACCAGGTCTACTACGCAGCCTGGCAGTTGAAGGTCTATCGAGCGTTCCCGGGCAGCTTCAATTACAAGCCGTTCCAGTACAACACCATCCAGTACCATCCGAATCCGGCTTGCGGATCATCGCAGGTCTACATCGAGAACTGGGCGACTGCGGCGCTGTATATCTATACGCCCTATCAGCCAAATGCGGCTGCGCTCGCCGCGGGCTGGGGCACCGGTGACGGCTGCTCGAGCTATGGAAACCGCAACTTCTACAACTTCTATGTGACGTGGTTCGGGAGCACGCAGGGCGGACCAAGCTATCCGGTCAACGGTGGCATTCTGACCTACTGGAACACCAACAAGGACTGGCTCGGACAGCCTACGGCAGCAGCACGGTCCATATCTTCGAGCGGCGGGGGATACCTGCAGGACTTTGAGGGCGGCTTCGTCTACCTGTCCAATTCGGGGGTGGCGGCCGGCCTCACCCGCACCAGCCAGATTTTGCAGAACTTTGCCGCAGCGGGCGGGCTCGAGGGTTCCTGGGGATGGCCGATCTCTCCTGCTGTCTACCAGGGAAGCTCCGGCAACAACGTCATGCAGTTCCAAGGTGGAATCGTCGTCGAGGCGAAAGAGATCGGTGTGTTCCTGATCCCGAATGCGCTCGCCTCCTATTGGCAGAGCTCGGGAGGATTCAACGGCTCTCTCGGTGTGCCGACCGCCCCTGCGAAGACCGTCGAGGGTTCGGTGAGTCAGCGGTTCCAGAAGAACGCGGTAGTGAAGATCGGCAGCGGTCAGCCGCTGCTGTTCGATCAGAGGTTCCTCGAGAGCTGGGAGAACCTCGGCGGCGCGTCCGCTGCGATCGGGCTGCCAGTCGGTGCTGCTGTCGAGATATCCGCAGGGGGCGGGGGTCAGGAATATCCACTGGGCGGTGGCATGATGTATCGCTCGGCCGCAGGCGTGTTCGCCTTTCCGAACGGGAACCTGCTGACCCTGTATAAGCAGGCTGGCGGCCCTGCGGGTGCTTGGGGCTGGCCCACTGGCAAGCCTTTGTGTTCCGCCGATGGCACCCAATGCAGTGGCACCTTCGTTGCTGGAGTCGCAGTATGGACGGAACGCCGGGGCAGCCAGTTCACCAGCTATTCGGCGCCAGCGGGGGTAGAGATCCCGCCCGGCTCCGGGGAGTCTGTGACCGGAGGTGTGGTGCAGTGACCATGCGAGAAGCGAACAATGTCGGCGGGAAGCGTCGTTCTCCGGTTCGACGCATACTCGGTATCTTCGGCCTCGGCGCGGTGCTCATCTCGCTCGGGTTGGTCGCGGTGCCCACTTCCTCCACGGCAGCGCCCCTGCCCGCGATCGGGCTGAATGATCCGGGCTCCGATACGCCGCCCGAAGGGTCCTCCGATTCGGAGCCGGTTGACGTCGATGCGCCCGATGGAGGCGCCGGCTCCGCACCCGAAGGCTCAGAAGACCCGTCGAGCGATACTCCGGAGGAGGTGGAAGAGCAGCCCGAGACCACTGCTGACGCCATCATGCCGCTGTCTGCATTGGCCTTCGGCCAAGTAGCCGATCCGGCCTCGTGGAGCGAACGCCCTGCGACTCGACTCGGCGGTGAGGATCGCTATGCGACCGCAGCCGCGATCACCCGCCAAGCCTATCCCTCTACCGCCGATACGGTGATCGTCGCCACTGGCGAACTCTTCTCGGATTCGCTCAGTGCGGCACCGCTTTCTGCGAAGCTGCGTGCTCCGCTGCTACCGGTGGCGAGGAATGAGATCCCCGCTGCGATCAAGTCGGAACTGACTCGGCTGATGCCCTCCACGATCATCATCGCAGGAGGACCGGGGTCGGTGAGTCCGCAGGTCGAATCGGAACTGCGGCAGTACGCCGCGAGCGTGGTGAGGTTGTCGGGAAGTGATCGCTACACGACCTCCGTCGAGATAGCGAAGTTCGGCTGGCCAGAGGGAACGCAGAATGTCTTCGTCGCAACAGGCGAAGGCTTCGCCGACGCGCTCTCGGCGGGTGCTGCAGCCGCGAAGCTCGACGCTCCGGTGCTTCTGGTTCCGGGCAGTGGCGCCGTTTTGCCGCAGGAGTTGCAGAACGGGCTGAGTAGCCTCGGAGCGACTCGTGCGCACATCGTCGGCGGTCCGGCTACCGTCAGTCCGTCGATCGAGTCGGCGATCGGCGCCCTGGCGGGTGCGGTCACCAGGTACAGCGGCAAGGATCGCTACGAGGTTTCCGCCAACGTGAGTACGGCGATCTTCGGCGGGTACGCAGATGTGTACTGGGCGAACGGACTCGCGTTCGCCGATGCTCTAGCGGGGGCTGCCGCAGCAGGTGCTCGGGGTTCCGCCTTGCTGCTGGTCGAGAGCGGTTGCGTGCCGAGCGTGGTCTACGCGGCTACGGACCGCCTGCTTCCGGGAGAGATCCTGATTCTCGGTGGGGCAGGTACATTGAGCGACTCGGTCAGGAACGGCAACGAGTGCATGATCCGGCCGAGCGGAATAAGCGACTCGGACTGGATCTCCGCGCAGGCACTTTACGGCAGGGTGAACCAGGATCGCTTCGAACGCGGGCTCGGGGCACTCAGGGTGAGCGATAGCAGGAGAGGGAATCCCGCTCAGAGTTGGGCAGCTCAAATCGCACAGGGTCAGGCGCGGAGCCAGGCTTCGCTCTCCTCGGCAGAGCCCTGGGTGCGATACCAGGTCTCTGCGGTCACCGGAGCGACGACCTCGAATCGGGTGCAGCGCAGCTACGATCTGCTGAGATCCTACCGAGCAACCGGGCAATGGCTGTACCAGCCGAACGCCGGTGTGCGGGGTTTTGTGAGTGTCGGCTACGCTACGAGCGGCAGTCGGAGTTCAGCCGTTCTCTTCTTCGGCGCCGGCCTGGACGGGTGAGTCGGTAGCCCAACATCGAGCCGAACCGCTGACCCCGGCAGCGGTCGATCGGATGTGTCGCGCGGGGCATTCAATCGAGGCGAGTCTGAGTGCCGAATACGACCTGATTCAGGGCCGAGAGGTTCACCGAGGAGTCGGAATGCCGGGCGGCCCAATCCAGGTATTCCCGGGCTTCCAAGCCCGTGTCCGAGTCGGGTGCTTGATCGAGGATCCGCCGTGCCGCGTCTTCCGGCGTCTCCACTATCCACTCGGCAGGGTAGAGCGCGGCGGCGCCTCCGATGGCCCTGACGATCGGCCAGTCGCGGACGACTGGAATTGCCCCGGAGGCGATCCCCTCGAGTAGTGACACCGGCGCGCCCTCGACGCGGGAGGTGGAGAGGATGAATCCCACCTCCCGCAATACGTCTGGAAGATCATCCCGATGCCCGAGGCGCTGTACCGACCCGTCGAACTGGGCGAGACGTCGTTCGAAAGCGGTGAAGTATCGAATGGTGGCCTCGTCCGCTGCGAGGGTATTCGGTGCCGCTCCGACGAGCAGGAGCCGCCAGGAGGGGTCTGTTCTGCGGAGGATCTCGAGCACGTCAAGCGCCCATATCGGGTCCTTGACGATCGAACCGTATTGGATGAGCGCGAGCGTGCGAGAGGCGACTGCGAGCTTCCGCTCGCGAAGCCCCTGCAACTCGATGACATTGGGGACCATGCTGATCGACGTCTTCATCGCGACACCGGGAAGGGTTCGATCCAGGAGTTCCCTCATGTACGGAGTGATGATGATCAGTTCATCGACATTGCGCCAGTCGGTCAGCGTCGGTTCCTGAGTGAACGCCTCGTATCGGTGGAGCCGTATCACGAGCCGCCCTCGAAGGCGCACCCCTGAAAGGCGAGCGGCGAGCGCCTGCGACCACTCCAAGAACACGACGTCGGCCCATTCGAGATCTTCGACGAGGAAGGCCGGAGGAGTCGGGGAGGAACCTCTGATCCGATCGAGAATGGTGTTCTGCGGGCTCCACCACGAGGAGTCGACGTCTTCCGAGCTCAGATCTCGGACTCGTAGGGAGACCGAGGGATCATGCCTCCAAGTGTCGAGAATCGGGCCCATGAAGTTGAAGTTCGTCTCGGTCATCACGAGCAGGTGCACAGGCTCGTCAGATGCGCGAACCGGGAACAGGCCGGCGCTCTCCTCGTCGGCAGCATCACCGGAGAGGTCCGACCGGAGCAATTGCATGCAGCGGTGCGAGAGAATCCTCCCTGCCTCAAGCGGCGATTCCACGAAGGGCGAGGGAACCGTGCCTTGGGAGACGTTCGGATGGAAAACAAGGATCAGTGCGTGGAACAGGAGCTCGGCGAGATCCTCGTCCGAGATGCCGTCCGCCATCGCCGCGTCGCAGAAGGTCAGCACCTGCTCGGTGCGAGTCTGCCATTGGTCGAGGTGCTCGGAGAGATCGAAGTCGAAGCGGTAGGCCGTCATTCGATGCAGCTCGGCGAGGATGGGGTCTTTGACGGTCTTCGACGTGCGATGAGCGGCTCTTGCCGCGCGGTCGATGAGTTCGAAGGGCGTGATCGAATAGACGCGGTATGCGAACCGAGCCGCACCTGATCTCCCACCGGCTACGGCGACCACTAGGTGCGTGGGTCAGATCCTTCCGTTAACGCGCCGGGGTGAATCCGGTGGATAGCGCGGGGTGCTGGGAGAATCGATTCATGACGGTGACTGCCAGCCTGGAGGGTCTGTTCGAGGTCGAGCCGGGTGAGGCGCGGGCGCCGGGATCGGCTGCACCGGCGGGTGCGGGCAAGACGTTCCGTGGGTATGACCAGGGGCAGTGTTTCCTGCTCCCGCCGAGTCTGGATGACTGGCTGGACGAGGATGATGAGGCCCGGTTCATCTCCGAGGTCGTCGAAGAGCTCTTGGATCTGACGCCGGTCTACGCGTCGTACGCGTCCGCCTCGGGTGCGCCTCCGTATGACCCGCGGATGATGTTGAAGCTGCTGCTGTTCGCGTACGCGACGGGCGTGACCTCGTCTCGTGAGTTGGAGCGGCGCTGCAAGCGCGATATCGCCGTCCGGTGGCTGTCGGGCAACCAGGCGCCCGACTACCGGTCGCTGGCACGGTTTCGTCGGCGTCACCTGGATGCCCTGCCGGGGTTGTTCCTGCAGGTGCTGCGGGTCTGCGCGGAGGCGGGGCTGGTGCGGTTGGGGCGGGTCGCGCTGGATGGCACGAAGCTGGCTGCGAACGCGTCGCGGCATAAGGCGATGAGCTATGACCGGATCGTGCCGAAGATCGATCAGCTCCAAGCCGAGGTCGCTGCGCTGCTCGCCGAGGCGGAGGCGGTCGATGAGGCCGAGGATCAGCAGTTCGGCCAGGACCGGCGCGGGGACGAGGTCGCCCCGGAGCTGGCCCGCCGTGAGGGGCGCCTGGCAAAACTACGTGCCGCGAAGGACGCGATCGAGGCCGACGCCGCCGAGAAGGCGGCAGCCGTGGCGCGGAAGAAGGCCGACGCCGCCGGTCAGCCCCCTGAGCAGGCCGACGCGGCCGTCGCGACTGCGGTGGACACGGCGGCGCCGAAGCCGAAAGCGCAACGCAATTTCACCGATCCTGAGGCGCGGATGATGAAGACGGTCCGCGGCTTCGATTACGCGTTCAACGCGCAGGCCGTTGTCGATGAGGGCCACCAGATCGTGTTGAGCGCCGAGGTCACCCAGCAGGCCACCGATATCCAGCAGTTCGTCCCGATGGCCGAGCAGACCCTACGGAACCTCGACGCGGCAGGAATCGAGCGTTCCCCAGAGGTCGTCCTCGCTGACGCGGGCTACTGCTCGGAAGCCAACCTCGAAGCCGCCGACGATCTGGACGCACAGGTGTTGATCGCGACGGGACGGCAACGTCACGGCGAGAGCTTCCCTACCGCCGGCGCCCCGGACCCGGCCCCAGAGGACGCGAGCCGGCGGGAGCGGATGGCGCACGCGCTGCGCACCGAGCAGGGCCGCACCGACTACGCGCGCCGCAAAGCCATCGTTGAACCCGCGTTCGGGCAGATGAAGACCCGGCAAAACGCCGGACAGCTCCGGCTACGCGGACTCGCCGGCGCCCAAGGCGAATGGCTACTCCACACGATCTGCCACAACCTCCGCAAGCTCCGCGTCGCTACAGCCGCCGGGCTGGCGCCCGCATAGGCCTCCCCAGGGGTCCCTGGGCGTCACAGCACGCACCGACAGTCGCCACGAGCCCCTCGCCGTGCGATCCCGCACGCTCTCACACCGCAACGGCCCGCCCGTTCCCGTTCGCGACCGTCAGCGCGCGATGCCAGAGTCAACGCCGCGCGCCACGCCACCCGATTCTGACCCGCGCACCTAGCGGTAGGCATGCGAGGGTGAGGAGGAAGACGAAGCGAGAACGCCCGAGCCTCCTCGCGAAGGAGGTCAGCACAGCACCATTATTCCGTAATGATGTCGATCGAGCTTCGTGCGCAGATATGCATGGCTGCATGCGCAGAGGTGCTGCAGCAGCAGCAGTGGCTCGTGCTCTTGGAGAATCGGGTCTCACTCCATGAGCCTCGGCGAGTCTCATCTGGGCATGAAGCTGGCGCGCTGCGACCTCGCAGTGAGCCCCGCTATTCTTGCAGATGACCCTTCTGCTCTTGTGAGGGCAGTGGAATCGAGCGATTAAGGAATCCCTGAGCATGTCCAATGAATTCGTCCCTCCTGCGAAGCCGATCATCGGCGATGAGGAGCGCGAAGCGGTCGATCGAGTATTGCGCTCGGGCATGATCGCACAGGGCCCGGAGGTTGCGGCTTTCGAGCAGGAGTTCGGCGAGCACTTCGCAGGTGGACGTCCCACGGTCGCCGTCAACAGCGGTACGGCAGGTCAGCACCTGGGGCTGCTCGCGACAGGGGTCGGCCCGGGCGATGAGGTCATCGTGCCCTCTTTCACCTTCGCCGCGACGGGCAACTCGGTTGCGCTGACCGGAGCGACCCCGGTGTTCGTGGATATCGAGCCCGACTTCTTCACGCTCGACCCTGCAGCAGTCAGGGCTGCGATCACGCCGCGGACGAAGGGCATCATGCCGGTGCACCTCTACGGGCACCCGTTCCTCGTCGATCAGATCGAGGAGATCGCACGCGAACACGGGCTCGCGATCTACGAGGACGCCGCGCAGGCGCACGGAGCGAGCTGGGGTGGGCGCCAGGTCGGCACGATCGGCGACTTCGCGATGTTCAGCCTGTACCCGACGAAGAACATGACCTCGGGCGAGGGCGGGATGGTGACCTGCGCGAACGACGCGATCGCCCGCAACCTTCGCCTGCTGCGAAACCAGGGCATGGAGAAGCAGTACGAGAACGAGGTCGTCGGCTTCAACGCGCGCATGACCGACATCCACGCCGCGATCGGCCGAGTGCAGCTCACCAAGGTCGATGCGTGGACGGCGAAGCGGCAGCAGAACGCGGTCGTGCTGAACGAAGGCCTCGCGGGCGTGGCCGGCGTGACCACCCCGAAGGTCGCCGACGGCGCCGTGCACGTGTACCACCAGTACACGATCCGGGTGGACGCGGGAGAGCGCGATCGCCTGCGTCAGGCGCTCGCCGACGATCACAACGTGGGCTCCGGGGTGTACTACCCGATACCGAACCACCGGCTGCCCTCGCTCGCGAAGTATGCGCCTGGCCTCGACCTGCCCGAGACCGAGAAGGCCGCCCGCGAGGTGCTCTCGTTGCCTGTCCATCCCTCACTCACCGACGCCGATCTCGAACGCATCATCGGTGCAGTCGTCGCGGTCTTGAGAGCGGGGTCGTAGCAAGGGGGGCGTATGCGGTTCAAGATTGCCAGCCGTATCTTCGAGCCCGAACCCAGCGCGGCTTCATTCCGGCTGGGCGCGCTCGCCTCGGAACTGGCGAACGCAGGGCACGCCGTCACGGTGCTCACCGTCCGGCCCCCCACGGATCTCGCGGAGTTGAGCGCGGATGACGAACGACCCTACCGAGTGCATCGGTTTCCGGTGCTGCGCGATCGGTCGGGCTATGTCCGAGGCTATCTTCCCTATCTGAGCTTCGATCTTCCCCTCTTCTTCCGCGTGCTCTTCGGTAGAAGCGCCGATGCGATCGTGGTCGAGCCGCCGCCGACCACGGGGTTCTTCATGCGTATCGCCGCGCGACTGAGGCGCATGCCGTACGTGTATTACGCAGCCGATGTCTGGTCGGATGCGACCAAGCTGACGGGCGCCCCCTCGTTCGTGGTCAGGATGGTCTCCGCCATCGAGCGCTGGGTGTTGAACGGTGCCGATCTGGTGCTCGCGACCTCCAGTGAAGTGGAGCAGCGTCACGAAGAGATCGGGGTGCGCTCGCCCGTCGCAATGGTCGGTAACGGTGTCGACGTCTCGGCTTTCTCGCTCGAGGGCCCGCCCGCGGTGCAAAGCGATCCGCTCTTCATATACGGAGGCACCGCGGCCGAGTGGCACGGGGCCGAGGTGTTCGTACGGGCGATGGGGATCGTGCAGAGACGGTATCCATCGGCGCGACTGCGCTTCATCGGAGGAGGATCGCAGAAGGAGCAGCTTTCGGAATTGGCGAATCGAATGCGCCTTCGCCACGTGGAGTTCATGGATCCGCTCCCGCCTGAGCAGTTCGGGGAACTGTTGGCATCTGCTACTGCATCCCTCGCCAGCGTTCGCCAGGGCACCGCATACGAGTACGCCTTTCCCACGAAGCTCTACGGTTCTGCGGCAGCAGGGGTTCCTCTCATCTTCGCGGGCGGTGGACCTGCGGTTGATTTCGTGCGCACCGAGGTCGCGGGGAGGCCACTGGGTCACGTATGCGGGTTCTCGCATGAAGAGGTGGCGGAAGCAATGATCCATGCGATCGAATCTCCTCCGAGTGCCAAGCAGCGCGTGCAAGTATCCCGTTGGGGCCAGCGCAACGTCGACCTCGCCGGTGTCGCCGAACGCATCCGGCGCGAGATCGAGAGAACCGTCGGTGCTTGAGCGCGATTCAGGGTGAACCCTCCGAGCCGATGAATTCTGTCGGCTGCTCAGAGCTTCGGCCGCCCAAAAAAAGGCCTTTCGAATACCGATGAACCGCCTCGACGAACGGTATTCTTGCAACGGGCGCTCGGGAGGGAAGAGTTCTCGGGCGATAGGCAGGGGGACTTTGAAGAGGATGGCCGTCGGCTCTGCCCCCATTGCGAATTCCGCTCTCGAAAGCGGCGGGCGCGGGACAATGCGCGTCGCGATTGTCAGTCGCATCTTCAACCCTGAGCCCAGCGCGGCCTCGTTCAGGCTCGGTGCGCTCGCCGAGAAGCTCGCAGAGCGAGGGCACGAGGCCGTCGTGTTCACTGTGAAGCCGCCGAAGAGTCTTCGCGGCAAGACAGACGACCGGCGGCAAACCTACCGCGTGAAGCGCTTCCCCGTGCTGCGCGACCGTGCCGGCTATGTGCGAGGCTATGTGCAGTACCTCAGCTTCGATGTGCCATTGTTCTTCCGTGTGCTCTTCGGCCGCAAGGTGCACGCGATCGTCGCCGAACCCCCGCCCACGACAGGCTTCTTCGTGCGTCTCGCTGCGGCCATCCGCCGCACCCCCTACGTCTACTACGCGGCGGACATCTGGGCAGACGGTGCTTCGCAGACCGGTGCCCCGGGCTGGATCATCCGTACCGTGAGGATGGTGGAGCGCTTCGCCATGCGCGGCGCGAAGACCGTGCTCTCGGTCTCTGACGACCTCACCGATCGGCTCGCGGAACTCAGTATCGTGCACAACGTGCTGACCGTGGGCAATGGCGTTGACACGAAACCGTTCTATTCGGGCATGGAGACCGGTGAGCACTATCGCAGGGTCTCACCCCGTGAGTTCGTCTACGCGGGCACCGCGTCGGAGTGGCACGGCTCAACGGTGTTCGTCGAGGCGTTGCCGACTGTGCTCGCCGGGTTTCCCGATACGAGGATCCGGTTCATCGGCGGCGGCTCGGAGTTCGAGCAGATCAAGTCGCTTGCAGCCGAACTTAGGGTCTCGGACGCCGTGACCCTCGAACCGTTCCTGCCTCCCGCTGAACTCGCTCCGATTCTGCGAGGTGCAGTCGCGGCCCTGGCGAGTATTCGTCCGGGGCTTGGCAACGAGTTCACCTTCCCCACGAAGCTGTACGCCTCTACCCTCTGCGGCGCCCCTGCGATCTTTGCCGGAGTCGGCCCGGCGGTCGAGTTCTTGAACACGGAGCTCGAGAGCGCCCCGCTCGGCCTGTCGGTGCCGATCGACCCCTCAGCGGTTGCCGATGCGATGCTCCAGATGCTCCGACAAGGTGACGAGGTCGAGCACCGAATGCGGGTGGTCGCTTGGGGGCTCGAGCATGTATCGCTCTCGGCTGTCGCCGATCGGATCGTCACAGAGCTCGAGCGCATCGCTCGCGCCTAGGGCGTGTCTCGTAAATAGTTGAGCCAGGCTACGACCCCGTTCAGGACGACCGCGGCCCGGTACACGACCGCGAGCTTGTCGTATCGGGTTGCGAGCCCGCGCCACTGCTTGAGCCGACAATAGCCACGCTCGATCACGTTCCTACCCCGGTATTTCTCGGCATCGAACTTCGGCGGCCTGCCACCGGTACGGCCGCGGCGCTTTCGGTGTGCTTGCTGGTCGCGGGGCTCAGGAATGACCGCCTCGACGCGATGCTCTCGAAGATACTCGCGGTTCTTGCGTGACGAGTACGCCTTGTCGCCCAAGACCGCATCGGGTCTGGTGCGGCGGCCGATCTGCACGTGCTCCATGAGCGGGACGAACATCGGCGAGTCCCCATCTTGACCTGCGGTGCAGATCGTCACGAGCGGCAGGCCCTGCCCATCGACCAACTGGTGCGTTTTCGTCGAGAGACCACCACGAGAACGGCCAACCGCGTGGTCAAGCGGCTCGGTCAGCAGATTCTTGTAATTCGATGAATCCCTTTTTTAGGCGCGTGACATTGGTTGCGTGCTGATGCGCACGCGCGATCGTGGAATCCACCGACACCGACCAGTCGACCAAGCCGTTCCGGTCTGCAAGTTCGTGAAGCAGGCGCTGCGCCTGATCCCAGGTGCCGTCACCAGCCATCCGGCGATGCCATCGCCAGACGGTCTGCCAGGGGCCGAACACTTCCGGGAGATCCCGCCACGCGATCCCGCACCGATACCGGTAGATGATGCCCTCGACCATTGTGCGAGCGTCTGCGAACGGGCGTCCCTGTTTCCCAGTAGGGCCAGGCATGAGATCCGAGATGAGGGCCCATTGATCATCCGAAAGGAGCTGGAATCGTGACATAGTTCCACGATCCCAGCCCCCATCAAGAAACTTTACGAGACACGCCCTAGGCGAGGCGCTCAGGCGAGGCCAGAGAGTTGCGCCTGGTGGGCGAAGTCGGGTACGCGCTCGATCAATTCGTCGAAGGTGCCCTGGTCGACGACCTTGCCGTCTCTCATGTAGAAGATCGTGTCGGCCTGCATGATGGTCGACAGCCGGTGGGCGACGAGGATGAGGGTCGTCTTGCCGCGCAGTCCAGCGATCGCGTCGTTCACCTCGGCCTCGGTCTTGGTGTCGAGGGCGCTGGTCGCCTCGTCCATGACCAGCACGAGCGGTTCAGGGTACAAAGCCCGTGCGATTCCCAGTCGTTGCCTCTGCCCACCCGAGAGGGCGAGGCCGCGCTCGCCCACCTTCGCGTTGAGGCCACCGGGTCTCGCCTCGATCGTCTCGAGCAACCGTGCCTGCCCGAGCGCCTTCTTCACCGCCTGCTCGTCGTACTCGCCCGACCACGAGAGCGCCACATTCTCGGCGACGGTGCCGTCGAAGATCGAGACGTCTTGCGGGACATAGCCGAGACGGGGACGCCAGGATTCCGTCACATCGACGAGTGGCACATCGTCGAGCCGAACCGAACCCGAGCGAGGCTGCAGAAATCCGAGAACCATGTCGATCAGCGTGCTCTTGCCTGAACCGGAGGGGCCGACGAAGGCAACGGTCGTTCCCATCTCGATTGAGAGCGAGAGTCGTTTCAGAGCGGGCTCGGGTGCTCCTTTGTAGGTGAAGGTGACGTCTTCGAATGTCAGGCGCTGGGGATTGGCCTGCAGAGGCTGTTGATTCGCCGAGTCGAACTCCTCGCTGGCCTTCTCGCTGGCAGCGATCTCATCGAGCACCACGCGGGCGTGCGGGGCGTTCGCAGTCATCTCGGAGAGCACTGACTGGGTGCGCACCACCGCTGGCGCCATGCGAAACCCCGCCACGCTGAACAGCGCAACCGAGGTGAGCGCACCCGCGGCGCCGCCGACCCAGAAGCCGACTAGGCCGATGAGCACGAAGCCGCCGATGATGCCGGACTCGAGGGCGTACCGGGGCACCTGCCCAAGGAACATGATGTTCGCACGCGCACGAGTCGCCCTGCGACGCGAGGCCTCGACAATGCCGCCGACCTCGTCGAGCTTGCCGCGCAGTGCGATCTCCTTCATCGACTGCACCATGCCGAGAATGAGGCGGGAGGTGAGCACCGCGAAACGCAGGTTGACCTCGCCTGCAAGACGGGCCCGGCGTGCCACCAGGAGGTAAAGCAATATACCGATCAGGCCCAAATAGACGAGCGTCATCGCGGCGGTAGCCGGTTGGGCGACGGCGAGCACCACGAGTATGGAGAGAAAGCTCAGCCCTTCGGAGAGCAGGGTGGCGCCAGGCACGAGAAACGAATTGACCATGGTTGCCACGCTGCCGTCGGTGAAGCGAACGATGTCGGATGAGTTGCGGGCGATGCGCATCTCCCACGGTGAGCGGATATATGCGGAGAACAGTCTGCTGCCGAGCTCGATCTCGTAGTTCTCGCACCGCCGGTAGCCCCAGAAGAGCACCCCGAGTGAGGCAAAGCCTTTGAGAATGATGATGAGGCACAATGCCCCGATTGCGATGAACACCTGCGCCGTGTTGAGTTCACCCAGTAGAGGCAGAGAAACGGTTTCGCCGACGGCGACCGGCGCTATCAGTATCGCGAGGAATCCGAGCGCCAACGCGTCGATGATCGAAAGCAGCCCGAGCAGCACTGCGTACCAGATCAGGAAGCTTCGAGCGGAAGGCGAGATTGCACCGAGAACCTCTTTGTAGAGACCCCATAGTTCGCGCATATTGCTTGACTCCGTTCGATGCTCGCGGCCCGCAACCTATCGTACCTATCCGCCCTATGTGCCCGAGTTCGGCACCCAGACTCGAACACGGGAGAGGAGCCGTGTGTAGAGTAGACGGATGTCATTGCAGGGGAGTACGGGTCTGAACCTCCTCATGTACCCTTCATCGATCGTGAGTTCCGGTAGGCTGCGCAAGCTCTCGAACAGTCTGCAATCCTCGGGGCGGTTCTCGGAAACCCACATCGTGGGCATCGACTCGGGTGACCCTGCACCGACCGATGAACTCGCAGACGGTGTGCGCGTCGTTCGTATTCCCGGTGCAAGTCTGCAGCAGCTGCTTGGTGGGATACGCATCATGCTGTTCTGGCCGTTTCGCGTCTATCGGCACTATCGCAAGCAGAACCTCTCGGCGGTCGCAGCGCAGAACGTCTACTTGTTGCCGCTGGCCTATCACCTGAGCAGGCGCACCGGCGCGGTCATGGTCTACAACGCTCACGAGCTCGAGACGGAGACGATCGGTGCGAGGGGTCTGAAGCAGAAGATCGCGAAATTCATCGAGCGACGGTACATCCGTCATGCCGATGTCGTGTCGGTGGTGAACGAGCCGATCGCCGAGTGGTACTCGACGAATTATCCGGGGATCGAGCCCATCGTGTTGACCAATACGCCGATTGACGCCGGCGGCGAGGTCGACCTGCGCGGACAGCTCGGCATTCCGGACGGCGAGTTGCTCTACATTCACGTGGGCTTTCTCATGGAAGGCAGGAGCATTCCCCTGCTTCTCGAGACCTTCGCTGCGAACCCCCGGGTGCACATCGCCTTCCTCGGCGACGGATACCTGCGACCCGAGGTGGAGCAGGCAGCGGCGGCGCACCCGAACATCCATCTGCTGCCGCTCGTCGCCCCTGAAGAAGTCGTCTCGGTCGTTCGCGGCGCGGATGCGGGGTTCTGCCTTGTCGAGCACGTGAGCCTTTCCGACAAGCTCTCGACCCCGAACAAGCTCATGGAGTGTCTTGCCGCCGGCGTGCCGCCCCTGTGCTCGGACATCGAGGAGGCCCGCAGGCGTCTGGGGCCGGAGCTTTCGAGGACTTGGATCCTCGACTCACCCGAAGAGCAGCTTCACGCGGCACTCGAGCGCATCGGGCAGCAGGATATCGCCGAGTTCAAGAGGCAGTGGCGAGGGATCACGGGCTGGGAGGATCAGGCCGCCGAACTGGTCGATGCGTATCGTGAGGCGCTTGCAGCGCACAGTAGCAACGCGGAGTCGCGATGAGAAGCCTGGCGGAGAGGATCTGGTACGGATCGCGATTCTTCGTACCCGAATGGCTGCTGCGGTTCTGGGAGAAGCATAAGTGGTCGCGAGTGGTTTCCGAGATACCGCTGCCAGAGGCAAGCAGTCCGTATCGGGTGCTGGTGACACCGGCCAGACATGCCGGGCAGGGGAAGCTCTGGAGCGACGCATTGGACAGGCTCCCTGAGGTCTCCGCGCGTAGCGTCACCGTGCAAGATGCCGGTTTCGGGCATGATGCCGAGTATCAGGTCTCCTGGGCCTATGCGACGCTGTCGACAAGATGGCAGCGTGAGCTGCGCAGGGTCTTGCGCGAGCACTACACGCATATTCTGGTTGAAGCTTCGCTTCCACCCCTCGCAGGCAGCTTCGGCGGCGATTTCCGTAGACAGATCGTCTGGCTGCATCAGCAGGGAATCCATGTCGCCTTCATCGCTCACGGCAGTGAGATCCGACTCCCGTCGCGCCACCTGGAATCGGAGAAGTGGTCGCCCTTCGGCGACCCGCAGATCGCAGAGCTCACTGCTGCGTTGGAAGCCGGTGCTGAGAAGAATGCGGCGCTCTATCGAGAGTTCGCGGTGCCCGCATTCGTCTCGACCGCTGGACTCAAAGTCGACTTGCCGCAGGCCATGTTCCTCGGCTTGACTCTCGACCCCCGAAAGTACGCTACGGACACCGTTCCATTCACGGGCGAGAAGCTGATCGCGTGCCACGTCTCCAGTCACAGCGCGTTGAAAGCGACGACGAGACTCAATCCCATCATGAGGAAACTCGAAGCTGAAGGATGGATCGAGTTCCGGGAGTACAGCGGCATCTCGCATGAACAGGTCCCAGAGATCCTCGCCGCGAGTGACATAGTCCTGGATCAGTTCGCGCTCGGCGACTACGGCGTATTCGCTTGCGAAGGTTTGGCCGCGGGGCGAGTAGTGCTGTCTCATGTCAGCGAACAGGTGCGCGCCGAAATCAAGGAAAGCACTGGAAGCGAGCTGCCGATTCCGGAAACGACCTTGGAGAACATCGAGTGGCGCCTGAGAGACATCGCCGCCAACCAGGAGCGATATGGGGAGATCGCTGCCCGCGGGCCGGAGTTCATCGACCGTGTGCACAGCGGTCGGTACTCGGCTGAGGTGCTGTACAAGAACTTTCTGGCTGTTGACTAGACTCGGCGTGGTGTACGCAGCTAGGCGGGGGTGTCTCAGCCGGAGCGCAGGAAAAGCATCGGAGACGGTATGGCGAAGCCATCGATTCTAATCATCAGTTTCAGTCCCATCAGCAGCTCGCCACGTGTACGCAAGCAGGTGGCGATATTGCGCGACGAGTACGAGGTGGTCACGGCAGGCTTCGGGGCCGAAGGAATCTCAGGAACGGAGCACATCGAGCTTGCGACGGATCCGGAGCTGAGGGGGATCTACCGACTTCGCGGTCTGTACCAGATCATCTTCCTGTTGCGCATGTTCCGCGCGTTCACCATGAATAATCCGCGCTTCCTGGATGCGATCGACAAGCTTTCGTTCAGGAAGTGGGATGTCATCATCGCGCACAACTCGGAAACCGTGCCGATTGCTCGCACGCTGCGGCCGAACATGGGCGTGATGTGCGATCTGCACGAGTACGCGCCCGAACAGCACGAGCCGTCGGCGAAGTGGCGTTTCCTGGTTCTGCCGTACATCAAGTGGCTGTTGCGCCATGAGGTGAGGCACGTGGACGAGGTCATCAACGTCGGCGAGGGGATCATCGATCGGTACGAGAAGGAGTTCGGCATCCGCTCGGCGCTGGTCACCAACGCAAGCCCGTACAAGGAGTTCGAGCCGACACCGACTGCCTCTCCGATTCGACTCGTGCACAGCGGGATTCCCGCGCCTGAACGTCGCCCGGAGGTGATGATCGAAGCGGTGAAGCAGTCCCGGGCGGATGTGACATTGGATTTCTACTTCATGGAGACGGATAGAGAGTATTTGGCGAAGCTCAAGGAGCTCGCCGGCTCGGATGCGCGCATCGCCTTTCAGAAGCCCGTTGCCTACGAGCAGCTGGTCGAGACGCTGCACTCCTACGATCTCGGTTTGAGCTTCATCCTGCCGACGCAGTTCAACGACGAATGGTGCCTGCCGAACAAGTTCTTCGACTTCATTCAGGCGCGGCTGGGAATCATCATCGGCCCATCGCCCGAACTCGCCCAGTATGTCGGCAAGTATGGTCTCGGGGCCGTTGCGGAAGACTTCTCCGCTGCCTCATTGGCGATCGTGCTGGACGGTTTGACCCTGGAACAGGTCGATGCGTGGAAACGAGCGGCGCACGACTGCGCATACGAGCTCTCGGCAGAGCAGCAGAGCGGCGCTTGGCTCGAGGGAGTCGAGAGGATCGTTGCGGCGGCCTCTGCTCGCGCCTGACACGGTGAGGGCAGGCCTGTGAAGGAAGATAGACTTCTCGCGTGAAGATTGCTGTTGTCGCTACCGGAAAAATCGGCCTCCCGCTTGCCACTCAATACGCTTCGATGGGGCATGAGGTCGTCGGCGTCGATGTGAACCAGGCACTGGTGGATTGCATCAACCAGGGGGTCGAACCGTTCCCAGGCGAGCACGGCCTCGCCGAGAGGCTCGCCGAGCAGGTACCCGCCGGCAAGCTGCGTGCCACGACCGACTACGCGGATGCGATCCCGGGTGCCGATGCGGTCGTCATCGTGGTGCCGTTGCTCGTTGACGAGGAGACCTGGCAGCCCGACTTCGGGTGGATGGACGCGGCCACTCGCTCGCTCGCGGAGAACCTCACTCCCGGCACACTGATCTCCTACGAGACGACTCTGCCCGTGGGCACGACCCGCGGTCGCTGGAAGCCGCTCATCGAAGAGGTCTCGGGCCTCACGGAGGGGCAGGATTTCCACCTCGTCTTCTCCCCGGAGCGCGTGCTCACAGGCCGTGTGTACGCGGACCTCAAGAAGTACCCGAAGCTCGTCGGCGGCCTGAACCAGGCCGGCACGGAGCGCGCTATCGAGTTCTACGAGTCGGTGCTCACCTTCGACGAGCGCGACGACCTGCCCCGTCCGAACGGAGTGTGGGACATGGGCACGGCCGAGGCCGCCGAGATGGCGAAGCTCGCGGAAACCACTTACCGCGACGTGAACATCGGCCTGGCGAACCAGTTCGCCCGCTTCGCCGACACGGCGGGCATCGACGTCTACAAGGTGATCGAGGCCTGCAACTCGCAGCCGTTCAGCCACATCCATCGGCCCGGTATCGCGGTCGGCGGCCACTGCATCCCCGTCTACCCGCGGCTCTACCTCTCGACCGATCCCGACGCCGACATCGTGCGCACCGCCCGTAACTACAACGCCACGATGCCGACGTACGTCGTCGATCGAGTGCAGCAGCTCATCGGCGATCTCGCAGGACAGCGCGTGGTCGTTCTCGGCGCGGCCTATCGCGGTGGGGTGAAGGAGACCGCGGTCTCGGGAGTGTTCCCGACCGTGGAGGAGCTCAAGAAGCGCGGCGCGATCGTCACCGTGCATGATCCGCTGTTCAACGACGAGGAGCTCGCGCACTACGGCTTCACCGCGCACCGGCTCGGCGATTCGGTCGATGTCGCGATCCTGCAGGCCGACCATGTCGAGTACCGTGAGCTCGGACCCGCCGACTTCCCCGGGATCAAGCTGTTCGCCGACGGGCGCAACTACACCGAGCCTGCGGCCTGGACGGGCGTGCCCCGCATCGTCATCGGTGCCGGCAAATAGCGCGCCGCAGATCTGAGAGGTGCCTCAGTATCGCGGCGCCGACACCTCTGAGGAAGACGAATCGACATCGAAACGCGATCAGTTCCGCTTCTGGCAGCGCGTTGAGCAGACGACGGATCGCGGCACGCTCGAACTCGCCCGCGAGGGCGTCATCGCCCTGGTCGCGCCACCACTCGGCGATCCAGATGTAGGAATCGACCACAAGTGCGGCGCGATCCTTCTCGGTCAGCGGCGACCATTGGCCGCCCTCGTGCAGTCGATAGACGGAGGGCGCAGCATGGGGCACCGGGAGGATGGGTCCTGCCTTCGCCCACGTCGAGAGGTGGTAGCGGTCGAGCGCTCTGATCCGGTGCCGCATCGGCGGGGCCGGCACGGGAATGTTGCGGGCGCAGATCGCGCCGAGCGGGATACCGGGGAAGTGGGGGATGAGCAGGGGATCGTGGACGCCGTGCTTGTACTCGTACCGGAGGGTGATGCGACCACGGGCGATGTTGACCGTGGGGCAGTAGACTGCGGATGCCTCGGGATGCGCCCGCAACTCCGCGACGAGCGTGGCGAGATGGTGCGGGTCGGTCCAGTAGTCGTCGCCCTCGCAGTAGGCGATGAACTCGCCACGGCTCTGCGGTTGCAGCAGGAAGGCCGCCTGCTGCTGCGGCCAGGTGTTCTCGGGCTCCAGCACCGCACGAACGACGCCGGGGTAGCGCTCGGCGAAATCGGCGACGATCTCGGCGGTGCCGTCGTCGGAGGCATCGTCGCGCACGAGCACCTCGAACGCGAAGTCGGTCACCTGGCCGAGAAACCCGTTCAGAGCGTCGCTGATGAACTCGGAGTGCTGGTAGGTCGCACAGATGATGCTTACCGCCGGTTGGCTGTGCGCCTCCCACGCGGCCGACAGCTCGTGCTCGGGGCTGGCGACGAGCGGCGAGGGAGCGGGGTCGCCGACCCCGAGCCGCCTCACCACGTGCCGGCCAGAAGCCGCGTCTGACGAAGTGCATCGGCGATCCGATGAGCTTCGATCTCGCCGATTTCCCTGAACATCGGCAGGGCGAGGCTCGTTTCGGCCGCGCGATCGCTGCGAGGTAGATCACCCCGTTCTACTGCTTCGAAACCGGGCATCCTATGACACCCGTCCGCCCACCAACGCCTCGTCTCGACGCCGTGCGCCGCAAGGGTGCGCTCGGCGAGATCCCGGGTTCCGCGATCCGGGAACATGACGATCCAGTACGGGTTCGGGTGAGCTGCGACTCCCGGGTGAGAGGTGAGCCCCGTCGCGTGCTCCACGTCGCGCGCCAGCCCGCGTGCCCGATCCCACTCGGCACGCTCCTGCCCCCACAGATCCAATGCCGTATGCGCATAGGCGGCAGCGTGCTCCGACAACTTCGCGTTCGAGCCTATGGTGTACGCGATCCGATCGTCCCTGAAGCCGTGCCGGGTCCACTCACGGAACTGCTCAGCCCGCTCTGCGCTTCCGAACACCGCGAATCCGCCCTCGCCAGAACCGAGCACCTTGGTCGCGCCGAGCGAGAAGACTACCGTGACCCGTGGGCCGATACCGCTGAGTCTCGGCATCGCGCCCAGTGAGGCGGCCGCGTCCACGACCACCTCATCGCAGCTAAGGATCACGTCATCGCGCCAGGAGCCGAAGGGGGCGACCACGATACGCGCCGGCGCGCTGCTCTCGAGCCACCAGGAGTGCTCCTCGACGTCGACGAACCGTAACTGCTTGCCCGCTCCGAGCGCGGCCCCGACGGTGGCGGCGAAGGTCCAGGCAGGCACTTCCCACCGGTGAGTACCGGAGATGGCGAGCGCGCCTTCGAGGCCCCGAGTGGCGCTCGCCGCGGTGATCACGGTCTCCGCGGGCACGCCGAGCAACTCGGCGAGGCGCGCCTCCAGACTGCGTACCTGCGGGCCGAAGTTCGAGTACCAGCCCGAGGCGTCGATGCTGCGCAGTCTCGGCAGCACTTGGTCGGCGGTCGGCAACCGCGGACGCATGAGGGGCACGACAGTACTGCGGTTCCCGTCGTCGCTCATAGCACTATCGTAGGAGACTTCCAACGCGGTTGGTAGGATGAGCCGCATGCGAGTCCTCCTGATCGGCAGCACATCGCTGCTCGGCAAGGCGCTCGCGGTTCGACTCGAGAACCGAGGGGACGAGGTGCGATTCGCCGGTCGCTCCGGATCGCTGCAATTGGAGCTGGGCCTGGGCGAGCCGCCGGAGTGGGCTGTGCGCGAACGATTCGACGCCGTGGTCAACCTGGCCGGTGCGCTCTCACCCGAAAGCGCGGGCAGCGATCGCGACATGATGCTTGTGAACTCGTTCGGCCCGCTCTTCGCAGCACAGCTCGCCGAAGCCGTCGGAGCGACGCGCCTCGTGCATATCTCGACCTGCTACGTCACCGACCCCGCAGGTTATCGAGGGCACCCCCTCTACCCTCTGACGAAACGGCACGGCGACGAGTTGCTCGCGGCGCGGATCCCGCAGTCGCCATTGACTGTTACGGTGCTACGTCCGAGTCATGTCTACGATGACGAAGGCCGGTGTCGGCCCAGCCAGCTCGGCCTCTATCGGCTCGTCGACGGCGCGCTCGCCGGAGTCGAGACGCCGGTGCCCGAACCCGGGCTGAGCCGCGACTATCTGCACATCGATGATTTTTGCACCGCAGTGCTCGTCGCACTCGAACTGGACGCGGGCGGCGTGTTCGATATCGTCTCACCGGGTTCCCGCAGCTTCGAAGAGCTCGCCCGCGCAGCGCACGAGCTGGTCGAAGGTCGACCGGCGAGCGAGATGAACGATGAGGAGTCCGCAGTGTCGACGCTGCCGGGATTCCGATCCGTGGTGTCCATCGAAATGGGGCTCAGCCGCATCATCGAGGCGGCCCGTGCATGACCCGACGCATCTTGATCAGTGGTGTCGGCGGTGTGGTCGGCTACGGGGTGTTGCGATCTCTGCGCGCCCACTGCCCGGGGTTTCATCTGATCGGCAGCGACATCCATGAGCACGCCGTGGGCCGGGCGTGGGCTGACGAGTTCGTTCATGCCCCGTCTGCCGCGTCGGCTCAGTGGCCGGAGTGGCTGGCCGGGCTGATGCGCTCGAGTCGAGTCGAGCTGTTCATTCCGACGCTCGACCCCGAACTTGATCGTTTCATCCTCGATCCCGAGCTCGAAAGCCGACTGCCCGCGCCGGTCGCGCTGCCCGGTTGCGCGACGCTCGAGGTTTCCCAGGACAAATGGCTGCTTCACGAGATGCTGGAAGGGGATCCTGCCCGGATCCCGAGTTCGCTCGACGTCGACTACGCACGACTCGCGCGCCTGCTCGGCTCGCCCTTCCTCGCCAAGCCGCGTTCGGGCTACGGCTCGCGCGGAATCTGCCGTATCGGCTCCGAGGCGGAGTTCGCTGCGGTGCGAGCCGGCTTTCCGGAGCAGCTGTTTGCGCAGCAGATCGTCGGAAACACCGACGCCGAATACACTGTCGGCGTGTTCGGCGACGGTGCAGGTGGTGTTGCCGCAAGTATCACCCTGCAGCGATGGCTCGATCCCGGGGGAACGACGACGCGAGTGCGCAGTTCGGGAGAGGTTCCCGAAATCGAAGCGGCGGTGACACGTATTACTCGTATGCTTCGACCTTCGGGCGCGATCAACATGCAATTCCGAATCGACCATGGAGAAGCCCGCTTGCTCGAGATCAATGCTCGAATCTCGTCGAGCAGCTCCCTGCGTAGGCTTTTCGGCTACAACGAAGCCGCCATGCTCGTGCGCTACCAGCTCGAGGGGGCTGTGCCGACGCAGCCCGAGATCCTGCACGGCAAGGCCGTGCGCTACATCGAGGACTCGGCGGTGCTCGAGTGATCGCGCTGCTCTCCGATATCCACGGCAACTACCCCGCGCTCAGTGCCGTGCTCGCGCGGCTCGATCGGCTCGGCGTCAACGAACTGTTCTGTCTCGGTGACACCGCGGGGTGGGCTCCGCAGATCAACGAGTGCTGCGCTGCGCTGCGCGAACGCGGTGCGGTCGGTGTGCGGGGCAACCACGACGACTACCTGGTCACGGGTCGGTTGAGCGGTCGCTCGGCCACTGCGGATCTGTGCATCGCCTACCAGCGCACCGTCATCGAGACCGAGCACCTGGAGTGGCTCGGCGCCCTACCGCTGGTGCTGAGCGCGTTCGGCATCGAGGCAGTGCACGGTGGCTGGGATGACCCGCTCGAGCAGTATCTTCGCGAGCCGAGCGTCGAGATGTTTACGGGGCGCCAGAGCGGCCTGTTCGCCTCGGGCCATACCCATGTTCCTCTGCTCTGGGAGGGTGCGGGCATACGGTACTGCAACCCCGGGTCGGTCGGCCAACCCCGCGATAGCGATCCCCGAGCATCCTTTGCGATCGTCGACGGCGAGAGCATGCGTATCGAGCGAGTGGAGTATGACATCGAAGCGACCCGTGCGGCGATCGCCTCCGCGGGGCTGCCCGATTACGTCGGCAGCAGTCTTCCGCTCGGTCTTCCCGTCGGCTCGCACTGCAGGGAGTGCCGGTGAGCGGTACCCGCGTCGCGATCATGCAGCCCTATTTCTTCCCCTACCTGGGCTATTGGCAGATGATGCGCTCGGTCGACACCTTCGTCGTCTACGACACGGTGCAATATACGAGTGGATGGATGAATCGCAATCGATACCGCAACGGCGGCAGGGTGCGCTGGATGACCGTCCCCGTGAGGCACGGGCCTGCGCGCACGACGATTCGAGAACGCCGGCTGGCCGACAATTTCGTCGAGCAGCGAGACTGCCTGCTGAGCAGTCTCGATCGGGCCTACAGGGGCGCGCCTCACCGCGATCGTGGGCTCGAGCTCGTAGAAACCGGGCTCGCAGGAGGCGAGGCCGGTGGGTCGCTGCTCGAGTTACTGCTGCATTCGATGCATGCGGTGCGCGAGCTGCTCGGTATCACCTCGACGCTCGAGTTCGCATCGAATATCGAGCACGATGAGAGCCTGCCGCCGGAGCAGCGACTGATCGAACTCAGCCTCGCGGCCGGTGGCGACAGCTATTACCAGCTCAGCGGTGGGAGGGTGCTCTACTCGCCCAGGAGCTTCGCTGAGCGGGGCTTGGAGTTGCGCTTCCGCGAGTTCGACGAGGAACTCGAAGGAGGGTCGGGCGAACTCGCGCTCTCGATCGTCGATCTCGTCATGCGTTACGATTTGCCCTATCTCGACGAACTGCTCGCCGCATCGCGCTGGTCGCTCGAGTAGTTCCTGACCGACGCGAACTTTCCAGCACTGCCGAACATCCGAACGGCATTGCCGCCCGCCTCGGATCAGCCGTGTTCGGCGACCAGCTCGCTGAGTGAACGTTCGAACCAGGGACTCAGGGTGTGCGCGAAGGACTGCGTCAGGTGGTGCTGGTCCAGGTAAGCGACGGTGCCTCCGATGACCGTGTGGCAGACGCCCTCCGGACAGAGCAGCGCGCGAAGCTCGAGCAGTTCGGCCCCTGTTCCATCCGCTGCCTGTGCGAGCCAATCATTGCGCCCCTCGTCGGGCTGTGTGCAGGGATCATCGCCGGGCGTCTCGCCGACGCATACGGGCGGGTCGAGATCGAAACCCGGGGGGCTGTGCACGACCACGACCAGTTTGCCGGCATCGACGAACGCTGCGATCCTCTCGCGGGCGACCGGTTCCTGCCAGGCGTTCGCGTCGAGCGACCTCGCGCTGATGATGACAGTGTCCACCGTCTGGTCGTCGAGCACCTCTTGGTAGTTGCGGTTCGCCCAGTCGATGCAGTAGCGCAGCGCATCGTTATCGGAGCCGTCGGTCTCGCGCAAGAATCCGGTGCAGCCGGTGAGCGTGCGTTCGTGCAGCCTCCATCCCAGACGCTCGGCCGCGTCGCCGAGCGAGTCCGCGATTTGGGCGGTGAACGAATCGCCGATGAGCACCGCGTTGCGCTGAGGATCGCTCGGATCGCTCAACACGCAGTCGATCTCGAGATCGCCGCTCAAGTTCGGCCGCTGCGGGCAATCGCGGATGCCCCGAGTGATGTAGTTGTCCTCCCTCGCAGCAGCGGGATCGACCGTGCTGGTGCGTGCAAACGGATTCTCGCAGTTGTTGACCAGGGCGAGCGCACCGAGGCAGCTCTGGTCAACAGGGTCGAGCTGCTCGAACTGCGCATAGCTGGCTTGATACTCTGCGCGAATCGCGGCCGACGGCACCAACGCCGCCACGAGCGCCACGGCGATCCCGGCGGCCGCAACCGGCAGCATCACCTGCGGCTTCGAGAAGGGCGCGACCCGGAAGCGCAGCGGATCCTCGACCCATCGCTTCGTCAACCAGGCCAGCAGCAGCGTCGCCACGATCAGTGCCACGGCTCCGAGTGGCCCGGGTGTGTTGTGCCGTAGTGCGATGAACACGGCGATCAAGGGCCAGTGCCAGAGATAGACGGGGTACGAGATGTCACCGAGCCACTGGACCGGCTTGACCTCACTGAGCCGCTGCGGCGACCAGCGATGCCCCGCCGGCTGCTGCCAGAGCAGGTATGCGGTCGCGGCGACGGGGATCAACGCGATGGAGCCCGGAAACGGAGTCGCCGCATCGAAGAGCAGAGCGCAGGCGAGGATCGCTGCCCACGCAACCCACGACAGTACGGGGTGCGCGGCTCGTACGAGACGGTCCAGCGCTCGCTCCGCTGATACTGGAAGCTCTGGGGGCGCGAATCGCTTGGATGCCGGCAAGAAGGCGATCAAGCCGCCTGCAGCAAGCTCCCACATGCGGGTCGGGGTGATGAAGTAGGCGACGGGCTGGGAGTGGGCGGTCTCGTAGATCGAGTAGAGCAGCGATGCGGCGAACACGAGCGAGATCGCTACGAGGTAGGGCCGCGTCGAGCGTCCGATACTCGGCATGCGACGGCTCGCCTTGGTCGCTGCGAGCGCAACCAGCAGCAGCAGTACCGGCCAGACGAGATAGAACTGCTCTTCAAGTGAGAGAGACCAGTAGTGCTGCACGATCGAACCGCTCGAATCGCCGCCCAGGTAGTCGACGGCGTCATAGGCGAACGCCCAGTTCACCCCGAACACGGACGCGAAGCCGATATTGTGCAGCTCCTGCAGCCGGCCCAATGCGGGCCACACGGTCAGGACGAGGATCGTGGAGCTCAACAGCACGAGAAGCGAGGCAGGCAGCAGGCGTCTCGCGCGTCGAGCCCAGAACTTGCCGAGCTTCACCTTGCCGGTCAGTCGGATCTCGCGCATCAGGTGCGAGGTGATCAGAAACCCCGAGATGACGAAGAAGACATCGACCCCGATATATCCGCCGGGGAGCAGCCACGGCCAGAGATGAAAGACGAGTACAAGGGAGACCGCAAGCGCGCGCAGACCCTGGATGTCGGGTCGGTGCCCCGCGGGGACGACGGTCTTCATCGCGGCTTCGCGTCCCCTCTCTGCCTACTGTACGAGAATCCCGGTCAGTGCGCCCAGTGACCGCGCATCTAGTGCGAGGTGCCGCTGGATGGTAGCGACGGAGCTTGAGAGTCCTGGGCGCGAAGGGGCGGATCAGCTGGCGTAGAGCCTCGGGATGTTGTTCACGACACGAATTGCGTCGCTGAAATCGACGCCGAGCACGTCGAGGTACCATCTGAGGTTCGGATACCGGGGAGTGTTCTCCTCGGCGACGAGGCGGAGGGCCTCTTCGCGGGTGATGTCGCCCTCGCGGATCTGATTGCTGCGGAAGGTATCGTGCTCCGTGAAGCCGGCGACCGTGTAGTAGGCGTAGTTGTAGAACGCAGCGGTGCCGTCGCCGATCCTCCAGGTGGTGGAGGTGTCGGGCGCGCGCTCCCAGTCGTACTCGCCGAGCAGCGTCTCGTCGATCTGCTTCTCGTCCCACCGCCAGAAGTCGAAGATGTGATAGTAATCCGTCTTCTCGGTGAAGCTGCGATAGTACTCTCCCGAGAGCGTGTCCCAGAGCGAGCGGTTGAAGTAGCCGGGGCTGTGGGTCATCGCCCCGAAGCGCAGCTTCTGGTAGCGGAGCTGCTTCATCGCGCCATGGCTGTAGACGCGCTCCTCTGCGAAGTCCGGAGGTACGCCCAGGAAGCCCGACTTGAAGTGCGTCACCTCGAGGGGGTTGATGCCCCAGAGGTTCAGGCTCAAGCCGGTCTGCTTCTTCACCGTCTCGATGTGGCGGAAGAAGTGCTTGTCCCCTGCGGTGAGCACGCTCAACATGCCGAGATGCGGGGACTTCAGCCAGGCGGTGAGGTTGCGTCGGATGTAGTCGCGCTTCTTCGTGATATCCGCCGCCACGATGATGTTCTCGACACCGAGCTTGGCCGACATGCGGCTGATGTTGCGCCGACCGAGATCGGTGACCATGCCCCAGTCATACGTGTAGGTGATCGGCTTCAGTTCGAGCTCGTTGACGATCAGATGCAGTGCGTAGCAGCTGTCGCGACCACCGGAGAAGGGGACCAGGACCTCGTCACCGCTTGCGCGACGGTAGGGCTTGACCAGTTCGAAGAGCTCTTCCTTCGGGCGAGGATGGTTGCGGATCTTGTAGTTGGTGCAGTAGTTGCAGACCCCGTCGGCATCGAACTTGATGAAGGGCATGGTCTCGGGGAGGATGCATTTGGTGCAGCGCCTGAGCTCGGGCTGGGGGTACACCAGCAGATCCTCTTCGGCGGAGGTGAGGTTGAGACCGGGCACCAGGTCGACAGTGCGGCCCTTCCACTCGGTGAGCTTGATCTCGGCATGCACGGTCGGGATGTCGAAGACTTCGGCCGCGCGCACTTGATGGATCGAGGTCGCCCCGATCTGCTCGAGCGGATACCTTTCGGACGAGAAGACGTATCCGTCCGCCAGCTCGCCGACGTAGAGGCTGCCGTTGTTCGAGAACAGGACGAGCTTGCCGAGCGCCGGCAGAAGCGCGGCGCAGGCGGCCTGGCCCTCGACCACTTCGAGCAGGTGATCGGCAGCAGCGGCGACATCCGCCCCGGCCTCGATCTGCGATGCGAGGAGCGCAGGGATGATCTCGGAATCGATCGTGAGCTCGCGGGTCTTGTCGATCGTGGGCCACAGTGCGTCGTAGTTGACGATGATGCCGTTGTGGACGACCGCGATGCCGTCCCGGATCACCGGCTGGTTGTCGGCAGTGCCGTTCGTGACGAGGCGGCTGTGACCGATGAACGTGTCGATGCCGGTGAGCGGGGCGCGCTTGAGGAGCTTCTCAATGGTGAAATCGGCGCGATAAGCCGCGTAGCCTCCGGGACGGTGGATCACGAGCCCGCTGGAGTCGCGCCCGCGCTGTTCGGCGTGCTTGATGAGTGTGGTGATCGACTTCTCATCGATGCCGTTCGGCCGGCCGTCGTGCTGAACGCCGTGCCGCTGCCCGCCGTCGAGCGCGATCCCGTCGCCGTGCGGGTCGACACGCTGCACGGGGCCGAGCAGTCGCTCGTCTGCGGCGGATCCTTCGCCGAACTCGGCGCCGATCCCGGCCGGCCGAGCGTCGCCGTGCCGAGCGGGGTCGCCGAGGTGACCCTCGCCGGATCGGCCTCGTCGTCGAGCCAGTTGCAGCGCACCGAGCCGGGGGGCAGTCTGCCCGAGGTCGTGCACGCCCCCGCGGGCGATGCCGTGGGGGCCGCCCAGCGGCAGAGCGTCGTCACCGCCTCGCTGCGGGGCCTCGTCGCATCGAGCTGCTCGGAGGCCTCCAACGAGCAGTGGCTGCTCGGCGGTGCCACGGTCCTCGGCGTCACGACGACGCTGAACCTCGGCAATCCCTCGGCGGTGCCCGCGACCGTGCAGGTGACGCTCTACGACGAGCGCGGCCGGGTCGACGATTCGAGCAGCGGCGTGCTCGTGCCCGCGGGCAGCGAGCGCACCGTCTCCCTCAACGGCTACGCCCCGGGTCGCGAGCGCATCGCGGTGCGGGTCGTGAGCACGGGCGCCGCGGTGACCGCCTCGCTCGGGGTCGCGCAGACCGACACGCTCACCCCCTTCGCGGTCGACACGGTCACCCGTCAGCTTGCCCCGAGTCGTACGCTCGTCTTCCCGGGCATCGCGAACATCAGCACCCACCAGCACGGTCCCGGCGATGCGGGCGAGATCGATCCGTTTCCCGTCGTCGTGCGGGCGCTCGCCCCCGGCGGCGAGTCGGGCACCGGAGTCGTGCGCGCGGTGCGGGCCGACGGCAGCAGCGAGGAGCTCGGGGTGATCGAGTTCGGCGACGGCGCGGTGGCGGAACTGCCGATCGCGCACTGGCCGGAGGACGCGAACGCCGTGATCATCGAGGCCGACGCCCCGCTCATCGGGGGAGTGCTCGGCTCGGCCGACGACGGCGTGCAGCACGACTACGCCTGGTTCGCCCCCGCGCCCCAGCAGTCCGCGGACGCGGAGATCGCCGCACCCGTGGTCGCCGGCGGGCAGCTCGCGATCGTGAACCCGGGATCCGCCGCGATCACGGTGAGGATCGGTGCCGGGGACAGCGCTTCCTCCGGTGGCTCGAGCGAGCTCTCCGTCCCCGCCGGCGGCGCGGTGCTCGCCGACGCCGCGGGGGGAGCGCTGCTCACGGGCACGGGCCCCTTCTACGCCGGGGTGCGGATCGCGACCGGCGCAGACATCGCCGGATACCCTGTGCTCGCCCCCGTGGAGCGGGCCAGCAGCATCACCGTCTACCCCCGCTGAGCCCCGGCGGAGCCTCCCGCCCGGCCCTCCTCAGCCGGTGGACACGAGTTGTACCGGTGCACACGGGATATCGCGCGCCAACGCGTGTGCATCGGTACAACTCGTGTCCATCGAGGGGCGGGGATCAGCGCTGCGGGTCGTGCAGGGCGATCGACCAGCCCTCGGGCGGGCTCAGCGCCTCGCGGTGCTCGGCGCACAGGTCGAGCGCGGGCGGGGTGCGCTCGGGACTGAGGGGCCCCACCGCCATCATGCGGTCGCCGTAGTCGGCGGTGAGCGTCGCGACGGCGTCGCGGCCGCAGCCGATCCGGGCGCACAGACGGGCGTCGGGGCGGGGGGTCGGTTCCTGCGGCTCTTCGAGGGGCTCGGTCACGGTTCCAGCGTAGAGCCCCCTCCCCGCCCCACCGCCTAGACTGGCCGCATGACGGCATGGGCGAACAGGCGCGGTCGGACGTCTCGCGCCGCGACGGGTCGTACCGCCGGGCCGATG
Organism: Candidatus Leucobacter sulfamidivorax; assembly: GCA_016771945.1. GTDB lineage: Bacteria > Actinomycetota > Actinomycetes > Actinomycetales > Microbacteriaceae > Leucobacter > Leucobacter sulfamidivorax. The sequence goes on along the minus strand of QZLF01000003.1, from coordinate 553,980 downwards.
CGGCGCCACGGGCGCCGGCCGATCCGCTCGGCGATCACCGGAGCGCAGCTGCCCGATCCCGACAGCCGGGTGATCCGCTTCGAGATCGCGGCGCGCGGCGCGATCGAGATGCTGCGGCACCACCTCGGCGACGAGCTGCGCGGCGTGCGGATCGGCTTCGCGACCGTGCCCGTCGGCCGGGTCGAGGCCGATGAGACGAGGTACTACTCGCTCGACCGGCGGAAGCGCACCATCGTGCTCTACCGGATGCCGATCCAGCGGGCCCAGGTGCTGCACGTCGACGACGCCGAGCACCGCCGCCTCTTCATCGAGCACTGCGTCTACCGCGCGATCTGCGACTACCTCGGGCGCGATCCCTGGGACGTGCTGCCCGGACGCTTCGAGCACTACTGAGCCCGGAACGGCGGAGGGCCCGCCCCGGTCGTGCCGGGACGGGCCCTCCGCGAGGGGTGGAAACCCTACGCCTTCTTGAGGTCGTGGCTGTTCAGCAGGCGGAACACGAGCGCGGCCACCGCGCCGCCGATGAGCGGGGCGACGATGTACATCCACAGGTTCGACCACGCGAAGTCGCCGTGGATCGCGAGGCCCAGCGCGACGGCGGGGTTGAAGCCGCCGCCCGAGATCGGGCCGACCGCGAAGGCGCCGACGACGACGACCGAGCCGATCGCGAGGCCGTAGAAGGAGTTGCCCTCGGTGTCCTTCGAGGTCGCGACGTTGAGCACCACGAAGACGAGGATGAAGGTGAAGATCGCCTCGACGAGGAAGGCGGGCCAGAGGTCGATCTCGCCGGCCTCGACCCGCGGCCAGAGCGCGAAGGCGAGCAGCGCGGCCAGCGCGCCGCCCACGAGCTGGGCGATCCAGTAGGCGACCATGGCGCCTGCGCCGATGGCCCCGCGGATGAACGCGCCGAAGGTCACGGCGGGGTTCAGGTGACCGCCCGAGAGGTGGCCGGTCGCGTACACGAGCACCATCAGCGCGAAGCCGATGGCGAGCGGCGCCAGCGGGCCGGCGTTGTTGACGGCGGCGATGATGGAGAAGACGAACAGGAAGGTCGCGATGGCTTCGGTCACCGCGTTCCGCACGGTACCAGTCATGATCGGCTCACTTTCTTGAGATTCTGGGGATTTCCACAGATTCGTTTCATTATGTCGAAACAGGGGCGCGCGGCGCGGCGGCGGCGCGGCGAGTCGTATTGCGGGCGCAACACAGCTTCACCCGGGCATACCGGACATAATGGGAGGCATGAGCGCGCGGATTCTGGTGGTCGACGACGACAGGGCGCTGGCCGAGATGCTCGGCATGGTGCTGCAGGGCGAGGGATTCCTCGCCGAGTACAGCGTCGACGGTGCCGAGGCCGTCGAGAAGTTCCGCGAGATGCGGCCCGACCTCGTGCTGCTCGATCTCATGCTGCCGGGCCTCGACGGCATCGAGGTGTGCGCGCGCATCCGCTCCGAGTCGGGCGTGCCGATCATCATGCTCACCGCGCGCACCGATACGACCGACGTGGTGCGCGGACTCGAGGCGGGCGCCGACGACTACGTCGTGAAGCCCTTCAACCCGGTCGAGCTGATCGCGCGGATCCGCGCGCGCCTGCGCGAGCCGCAGCAGGACGCGAGCGAGACCCTGCGGGTCGGGGACGTCGACATCGACGTCTCCGCGCACGAGGTGCGGCGCGGCGACCAGGTGATCGCGCTCACCCCGCTCGAGTTCGATCTGCTCGTGATCCTCGCCCGCAAGCCGCAGCAGGTGTTCACGCGCGAGGTGCTCCTCGAGAAGGTGTGGGGCTACCAGTACAAGGCCGACACGCGACTCGTCAACGTGCACGTGCAGCGCCTGCGCGCCAAGATCGAGCGCGATCCGGATCACCCGACCATCGTGACGACCGTGCGCGGGGTAGGGTACCGCGCCGGCGCCATCGTGAACTAGGCTCGCGTGGGCGCGAAGGGGAGACGATCCGCGCTCGGTCTCCGATTGCGGCGGCTGCACCTGCGCTGGCTGCGAGCGACCCAGCCGGTGCTCGGGCCGCTGCGGGCCCGGTGGGGGCGCTCGCTCAAGCTGCGCACCATGACGATCACGGGCGTCATCACGGGCGTGATGATCCTCATCTCGGGCACCTTCATCCTCACGAGCGTGGGCGACGACCTCTTCTCCTCCCGGCGCGACCAGGTGCTGCAGGACTCCGCGCGCGCGACGCTGGCCGCGCAGCGCCTCGTCGACGCCTCCGAGGCGAGCGATCGCGGATCCCTCTCGGCCCTCATCGCGTCGGTGCGGCGCACCGTGCAGGACACCTCGTCGAGCCAGCTCATCTACGTGCGGAGGCAGCCGGGGCAGGAACCCTTCCCTGAAGCGCCAGTCGACTTCACGACTGCGCCGCAGCTCGTCGACGCGGTGAGCTCCGAGCTCTCCGAGGCGGTGGTGTCGGGCGAGGCGCCGCAGTACTGGCAGCCCGTGAACCTGACGAGCGACGCGGGAACCCAGGGGCCCGGCATCCTCGTGGCCTCGAGCCTCGTCTTCCCGACCGGCGCCGGCACCTACGACCTCTTCATCGGGTACAACCTCGCCGACACCGAGCGCACGCTGAGCTTCATCACGCGCACGCTGGGTCTCACGGCCCTGATCCTCATGCTGCTCATCGGCGCACTCGTGTGGACCATCTCGAACGTCGTGTTCCGCCCCATCCGCGCCGCGGCCGACGCCAGCCGGCGCCTCGCCGCGGGCGAGAGCGACGCGCGCATGCCCCTGCAGAACGACGAGCACTTCGACGTGCTCTCCGAGAACTTCAACGACATGGCCGACACGCTGCAGGCCCGCATCGACGAGCTCGACCAGCTGTCGGAGATGCAGCAGCGCTTCGTCTCGGACGTGTCGCATGAGCTGCGCACCCCGCTGACCACGATCCGCCTCGCGACGGAGGTGCTGCAGGGCCAGCGCGAGAACGCCGACCCGACCCAGGCGCGCGCGATCGAGGTGCTCGGCGCGCAGGTCGCGCGATTCGAGTCGCTGCTCGCCGATCTGCTCGAGATCTCGCGCTACGACGCGGGTCGCATCACGCTCGAGACCGAGCCCACGAATCTCGTCACCCTGGTGCACGAGGTCGTGGCGGACCTGCAACCGCTCTCGCCGAGCATCATCGAGGTGCGTCCACTCGGCGGCTACAGCCCCATCGACGTCGACGGGAGGCGGATCCGCCGCATCGTCTCCAACCTCGTCGGCAACGCCATCGAGCACGGCGAGGGGCGGGCGATCGTCGTCACGGTCGACTCGAACGCGGCCGCCGTGGCGATCGGCGTGCGCGACTGGGGCGTGGGCATGAATCCCGAGGACGCCTCGCGGGTGTTCGACCGCTTCTGGCGCGCGGATCCCTCGCGCGTGCGCACCCTCGGCGGCACCGGGCTCGGGCTCGCGATCGCGCAGGAAGACGCGGCCGTGCACGGCGGCGTGCTCGAGGTGTGGTCGAGGCCCGGCGAGGGCACCCACTTCCGGCTGACGCTGCCGCGCGGGGAGGGCACCTCGGCGTTCGTCTCACCCATCCCACTCGTGCCCGAGGACGCGGCGGTCGACGGAGGCGACCCGGACGTCACCGGGGGCTGGCTGCGGAGACCCCACCGCCGCGTGTCGAAGGAGAAGAGACGATGAAGCGCGCGCTGCGCCTCGCCGCCGCCGCACTCGTCGCGGCCGCGCTCACGGCGCTGACGGCCTGCCAGGCGATTCCCTCCTCGGGACCGGTGCGCGAGGGACTCACCGATCTCAGCCAGTCCGAGCAGCAGGTGCAGTTCAACCCCGGCGGGCCGTCGCCCGGGGCGAGCCAGGAGGACATCGTGCGCGGCTTCGTACGGGCCGGCTCCTCGAGCACCGACGACTACGCGATCGCGCGCCAGTTCCTCGCCCCCGGCTACAAGGACCAGTGGGAGCCATCGCTCGGGGTCTTCGTCGACGAGGGCACGCAGTCGTTCCAGACCGAGGAGGGCGATGTGGGGCTGCTCTCGCTCTCCGGCATCGCGACCGTCGACCAGCACGGCACTCTTGTGCCGCTCGCACCCGGCCCCCGCACCGAGATGCGCTTCGAACTCGAAGAGGTGGACGGCCAGTGGCGCATCTCCTCGGCGCCCGCGGGCGTGATCCTCGACAAGAGCACCTTCACCGCGATCTGGTCGCCGAGGCAGCTCTACTTCCTCACCTCCGACAACCGGCTCATCGCCGACACCCGGTGGTTCCTCAACCGGGCGACGCTCAGCACGCAGATCGTGAGCGAGCTCCTGGCCGGTCCCTCCGAGAGCATGATCGGGGTGCTGCGCGGCGCCTTCCCGAGTGGCACGGCCCTCACCTCGAGCTCCGTGCCGGTGACCGACGGCACCGCGCACATCGATCTCTCGGTCGAGCTGCTCGACGCCGACGCCGCGACGATGGAGCTCGTGAAGAAGCAGCTCGCCGCGAGCCTGCAGTCGGTGCCCGGGGTGGCGCGCTTCGAGCTCTCGATCAACGGCGTCGTCGTCGACGGCGCCCCCGTCGGCCTGCCCGACGACGGCTCGGCGGCTGCCGAGCACCCGGGCACCATCGTGCTCGACGGCGGGGTGTTCGGGGAGTACGCGGGCGGTGAGGTGCAGGAGCTCGCCGGGCTCGGCGACCGCATCGTCGCGCTCGGCCCCACGGCGGTCTCGCTCGCCGCCGATCACCGCACGGCGGCCGTGCTGCATTCCGCGGGCCTGACCTGGCTCTCGGACTCCGAGGCCGCCCAGATCGACGTGCGCTCGGGCCTGCTGGCCCCCTCGATCGACCGCTTCGGCTACGTCTGGTCGTACGCGTCCTCGGGACCGGACGAGATCCTCGTCACCCAGCCGGGCGAATCCCAGGAGCTGCTGCCGGTCCCGTGGCTCCAGGGACACGCGCCCGTCGCCGTGCGCGTGTCGAAGGGGGGCACCCGCATCGCGATGCTCGTGACCGACGGCGAGGCGAGCGCGGTGATCGTCGCGGGGATCGTGCGCGACGCCGCAGGGCGACCGACCTCACTCGGGGAGATCGCCACGACGCAGCTGTGGGTCGCCGGGGCGCCCATGGATCTCGACTGGATCGACGACACCCGTTTCGCCGCGCTCACCCGACTCGGCGGTGCGGGCGGCGCAGGCAAGATCACCATCGGCGCGCCGGGGCAGTTCTCCGTCGACTCGGGCACCGTCGCCGACGCGGTGAGCCTCGCGGGCGGCGGTACGCGCGCCGCGCTGCGCGTGCTCGCCGGCGACGGGCGCATGTACGCGCCGCAGGGCGTCGGCTGGCAGCGGCAGGCAGAGGGGATCGAGCTGATCGCGAAGACCGGATAGGCTTTCGCCGCTCACAGGGTCGAACGGGCTGGGAATCGGTCGGGTTCTCCACGGATGCGCGGATCCGCGCTCGCGCGCGTCGCAGCCGGGCGAGGCTCTGAGCATGTGGATGCGCGAACTCCGGGCCGATCTCGCGGCGCTGCTGTGGCCGACCGAGTGCGTCACCTGCGGGGCCCCCGACCGGGACTGCTGCGGGGCCTGCCTGGCCGTGCTGCGCCGCGACCGCGGGCGCGCCGGGTGGGTGCGCGCGCCGGTGGGCGTGACCGCCTGCGTCGCGGGGCCGTACTCCGGTCCCCTGCGGGCACTGCTCGTGGCCTGCAAGCATGCGGGGCTCACCGGCTTCGCGCGCGAACTGGGCGAGCGGCTGCGGGCGCCCCTGCGGCTGGCGCTCGGGGGAGCGGAGAGCCGGGCCGGAGTGCTGCTGGTCGCGGCGCCGTCCCGGGCGTCGCGGGTGCGCCGGCGCGGCTACCGGCACGTCGAGCTGATCGTGCGGGCCGCTCTGCGGGGGAAGCCGCCCGGCGGGGCGCGGCTGCTCCCGGGCGCGCTGCGAGCTGCGCGCGGCCGGAGCGCGCAGGTCGGGCTCGACGCCTCCGCGCGCCGCCGCAACGCCGCGCTCGTCGCCGTGAGCCGCCGCGCGCGGCGGCGGCTGCGCGGGGCCCGAGTGGTGCTCGTCGACGACGTCATCACGACCGGCGCGACGGCGGCCGGGGCCTGCTCGGCGCTCGCCGCGGCCGGTGCGCAGGTGATCGCCGTGGTCGCGCTCTGCGCCGTGGAACGCCGCGACGAGGGGCGACACGCGCGGGGCGGTTCGGGGTGGAGCGAGGGCCCGTCGAAACGATAGGGTTCGAGAAAGGCGTGATGGTGCGCCCGGTGTCTGGGCCACCCGCCTGAACCCGAGGAGGTCAGCATGGATGTGAACATTCGCGGACGCGGCGTGGGCGTCACCGATCGCTTCGAGGACTACGTCGGTTCGAAGACCGACAAGATAGCCGGCCTGCTTCCGAAGGCTCAGAACTTCGAGGTCAAGGTCTCCCGCCTCAGCGACCGCAGCCCCCAGCACGGCGACCGGGTCGAGATCACCGTGGTCGGCCCCGGACCCGTGATCCGCGCCGAGAGCGTCGGCAGCGACAAGTACACCGCCTTTGACATCGCCTACGGCCGGGTGCTCGAGCGCATCCGCCGCATGAAGGATCGCCAGCACGACCGTCGCGGGCGCGGACGCATCTCGCTGGCCGAGGCTGCGGCCGCCGATTTCAGCGACGTCGACCTGCAGCCCGCATCGCTCGAGACCATCGAGGCCGTCGCGACGGGATCCGTGCCGATCGCCGGCACTGAGGAGGCCCGCGAAGACTATACGCCCGTCGTGATCAGGCAGAAGGAGTTCCCCGCCGAGCACTTCACGGTCGAGGAGGCCGTCGACCAGATGGAGCTCGTCGGGCACGACTTCTTCCTCTTCGTCGAGGCCGGATCGCGCAAGCCGAGCGTCGTCTACCGGCGCAAGGGGTGGAACTACGGTGTGATCTCACTCGCCGAGGCCTGACCGAGGCCGCAGGCGGCCTCGGCGGCATCGCCGCGCAGAGCGATGCTCTGCTTCAGCGGCTGGCCGGGGGTGGAACTACGGTGTGATCTCACTCGCCGAGGCCTGACCGAGGCCGCAGGCGGCCTCGGTCGCTCGTCGTGCCGGCCGGGCTCCGCCGCCTCCCAGGCGGGCGCGAGCCCGGCTTGCTAAGCTGAACCGTTGTCACAATTCGGCAACGGCGGTGAGGCGTACCCGGGCTCCGGGTGAAGCCCGCGTCACCGTCTGACCACACAGGAGACACACGTGGCGACAGTCCTCGAACGAATGCTTCGCGTCGGCGAAGGGCGCACCCTCAAGAAGCTGGCCCGCCTGACCAAGACCGTCGGCGAGCTCGAGCCGATGTTCGAGGAGCTGAGCGACGAGGAGCTGCGCGGGGAGACCGACGAACTGCGTGCGCGACTCGAGAAGGGCGAGACCCTCGACGATCTGCTGCCCGAGGCCTTCGCGGCCGTGCGCGAGGCGGCCAAGCGCACCATCGGACTGCGCCCCTTCGACGTGCAGGTCATGGGCGGTGCGAACCTCCACCTCGGCAACATCTCCGAGATGAAGACCGGTGAGGGCAAGACCCTCGTCGCGACGATGCCCGCCTATCTGAACGCCCTCGCGGGCAAGGGCGTGCACATCGTCACGGTCAACGACTACCTCGCGAGCTACCAGAGCGAGCTCATGGGCCGCGTCTTCCGCGCCCTCGGCATGACGACCGGCTGCATCCTGGCGGGGCAGACGCCCGCCGAGCGCCGCGTCGAGTACAACGCCGACATCACCTACGGCACCAACAACGAGTTCGGCTTCGACTATCTGCGCGACAACATGGCGAGCACCGCCGCCGACCGGGTGCAGCGCGGCCACTGCTTCGCCATCATCGACGAGGTCGACTCGATCCTCATCGACGAGGCCCGCACCCCGCTCATCATCTCCGGTCCGTCCTCCGGTGAGGCGAACCGCTGGTTCGCCGAGTTCGCACGCGTCGCCAAGCGGCTCGAGCCCGGCGTCGACTACGAGGTCGACGAGAAGAAGCGCACCGTCGGCGTGCTCGAGCCCGGCATCGAGAAGGTCGAGGACTACCTCGGCATCACGAACCTCTACGAGTCGGTGAACACGCCGCTCATCTCCTTCCTCAACAACTCGATCAAGGCGCGCGCCCTGTTCACCCGCGACAAGGACTACGTCGTGCTGAACGGCGAGGTGCTGATCGTCGACGAGCACACCGGGCGCATCCTCGCCGGTCGCCGCTACAACGAGGGCATGCACCAGGCCATCGAGGCGAAGGAAGGCGTGCAGGTCAAGGCCGAGAACCAGATGCTCGCCACGGTGACGCTGCAGAACTACTTCCGCCTCTACGAGAAGCTCTCGGGCATGACGGGCACGGCGGAGACCGAGGCCGGCGAGTTCATGTCGACCTACAAGCTCGGCGTCGTGCCGATCCCGACCAACAAGCCCATGGTCCGCAAGGATCAGCCTGACCTCGTGTACAAGAACGAGGAGTCCAAGTTCGCGCGCGTCGTCGAGGACATCGTCGAGCGGCACGAGAAGGGCCAGCCCGTGCTCGTCGGCACGACGAGCGTGGAGAAGAGCGAGTACCTCTCGCGTCAGCTCGCGAAGTCCGGCGTGCGGCACGAGGTGCTGAACGCGAAGAACCACGCGCGCGAGGCCGCGATCATCGCCCAGGCCGGCAGGCTGGGCGCGGTCACCGTCGCCACCAACATGGCCGGACGCGGCACCGATATCATGCTCGGCGGCAACGCCGAGTTCCTCGCGGTGCAGGAGATGGCCGCGCGCGGCCTCTCGACCGAGGAGGATCCGGACGCCTACGAGGAGGCCTGGGACGGGGTGTTCGAGGCGGTCAAGAAGACCGTCGCCGTCGAGGCCGAGAAGGTCGCCGAGGTCGGCGGGCTCTACGTGCTCGGCACCGAGCGCCACGAGTCGCGCCGCATCGACAACCAGCTGCGCGGTCGTTCCGGCCGCCAGGGCGACCCGGGCGAGAGCCGCTTCTACCTCTCGCTCACCGACGATCTGATGCGGCTGTTCAACTCGGGCGCCGCCGCGGCGCTCATGAACCGGGGCTCCTACCCCGACGATCTCGCGATCGAGTCGAAGATGGTCAGTCGCGCGATTCAGAGCGCCCAGAGCCAGGTCGAGCAGCGCAACAGCGAGATCCGCAAGAACGTGCTGAAGTACGACGACGTGCTCGACCGCCAGCGCAAGGCGATCTACACCGACCGCGCCCAGATCCTCGACGGCGAGGACATCGAGTCGCGCATCCAGGTGTTCCGCGAGCAGGTCATCGATGCGATCCTCGACTCGCACGGCTCGGGCGACGACTGGGACCTCGACGCGCTCTGGAACGATCTCAAGCAGATCTACCCGGTGGGCATCACCGTCGACGAGGTGGTGGCCGAGCAGGGCGGAAAGGGCGTGGACCGGGCCTTCCTGCGACGCGAGATCCTCTCCGACGCCGAGGTCGCCTACGAGAAGCGCGAGCAGAGCCTCGGCACCGAGGCGATGCGTGAGTTGGAGCGGCGCGTCGTGCTCTCCACGGTGGATCGCCGCTGGCGCGATCACCTCTACGAGATGGATTACCTCAAGGAGGGCATCGGCCTGCGCGCCATGGCGCAGCGCGATCCGCTCGTCGAGTACCAGCGCGAGGGCTTCACCCTCTTCCAGAGCACGATGGGGCAGATCAAGGAGGAGTCGCTCGGGCTGCTCTACAACCTGGAGGTCCAGGTGCGTCCGGCCGAGGGGCCGCAGGATCACGTGCACCTGGAAGGGGGCGGCCTCGAGAGCGAGGAGAGCCCCGACCAGGCGAAGCTCAGCTACTCCGCGCCGGCGGAGGACGGCGGCACGGAGGTGCGCGGCCCGGCCGCGGGCGGATCCGTGAACGGCAAGGTCCGCCGTCAGCCGGCGCCCGAGACCATCGCGCAGGCCCCTGCCCAGCGGGGCGCGTTCGGCCAGCAGGTCGAGGGCGGACAGACGCCGCCCCCCGCGAACCGCGCGCAGCGACGGGCGAAGAAGTAACGCGTACGACAGACCCCGGACGGCTGCGGCGCTCACTGCGACCGCGTCGGGTCGGGCCCTATCGGAGAGTGACGAGACATGGTGAACGATAGCGACAAGCGGCTGACGAAGAACGAGCGCCGCGAGCAGGCGCGCGAGCAGGCGCGCCTCGCCAGAGAGGCCGAGAAGAAGCGCGAGAAGCGCAATCGGCTGCTGCTGCAGGGCGGCATCGTGGTGGGCGTGCTGGCGATCCTCGCGGTCGTCGGCCTCGTGCTCATGCAGACCATGAAGCCGGCGGGACCGGGTCCCCAGAACATGGCCTCCGGTGGCGTGGTGATCGCCAAGGACCTCGCCGTGGTCAGCGGGCCGGCCCTCTCCGACGGCGAGCCCCGGGTCGCGCCGACGGTGGATCGCACGAAGACGCCGCTCGACATCACGGTCTACGTGGACTACAGCTGCGTGCACTGCTCCGAGTTCGAGGAGGCCTACGGCTCGGTGTTGGAGAACTGGGTCGGCAGCGGCGATGCGACCCTGCAGATCTACCCGGTGAACATCCTCGACCCGGCGACCGGCGGCGCGCGCTACTCGACCCGCGCGGCGAACCTCGTCTCCTGCCTCGTCGACCAGAACCCCGACCCGGGGATCGCCTTCAAACTGCACAACACGCTGCTGAGCACCGAGATCCACACGCAGGTGGGGGAGAACGGCGGGCTCACCGACGAGGAGCTGCTCGAGCAGGCGGAGCTCGCCGGCGCCGACGTGAACGACGAGCTCAAGCAGTGCGTGAAGGACGTGCGCTTCGCCGGCTTCATCTCGGGCAACACCAAGGCCGCGACCGAGGACGGGATCGTCGGCCTCGCCGACGGCGCGCAGCTCGTCCGGGACGTGGTCAACGGGCAGCTCGAGTACCAGGACGCCGACGGCCCGCAGCGTCTGCGCGGCACGCCGCTCGTCGTCGTCAACGGCCAGGAGTGGCGTTCGGATCGCGACGGCGAGTTCGAGATGTACCTCGCCAAGCTCAAGTCGGAGCTCGACGGGAAGAGCGACAGCGGATCCGGCACCGGAACCGATGAGACCGCGAAGGACGAGACCGCGGAGACCCAGTAGTCTCTTTGCTGAGGGGCGGTCGCTCAGCCGGCCGCCCCGCGCCGCCTTAGCTCATCAGGTAGAGCAGCAGCCTTGTAAACTGCAGGTGGTCGGTTCGAGTCCGACAGGCGGCTCCACACCCCCCTCGGGAGACTGAGGGGGGTTTCCTGTTCCTGCCTGGATGTAAGCCCGGTAGAACTCGACGGGGTCGAACTTCATGACGCGCGCGATGCCCTCGAGCTCGTCGGCGAGGAACGGTGACTTCCCGCGCAGGCGCTCGCTCATGGACGTCGGATTCATGCCGATCCGAGAAGCGACGTAGCGCGCCGACCGGCCGTCCTGCTCCATAACGTGCTTGACGAATGCGCCTCGCGCCCTTCGCAGGGCGCGAGCAGGGTCGTGGAGTGGGGTGACTACTGCGTTTGTACTCATGCCAATATTGTACGGATTTCCGGCCATAGAGTAAAGCCGGGCGTGCAGCAGGGTTGGAATTGTTGCAACACGCCCAGATCATGACTTGCGATTGAACGGAATTACGTTCACACTGAACGACATGGTTGATTCAGCGAAAATCATCTCCGACAAGGTCAGGGGGGTGGCCGCAGAGAAGCGGTTCACGCAGCAGCAAGTCGCAGACTCACTCGGGATCTCGCGGACGAGCGTCGTTGATCGCTTCAACGGGCGCATCCCGTTCACCGCTCCGGAGGTCTTCGCGCTTGCCATTGCGATGGAAGTTCCGGTGTCACGCTTCTTCCCCGAGAAGGCGGGTGCGTGATGGGGGCGTGGCCGGTTTCGGCGGAAGCTGCGGCTGACGAGTTGCGGGCGATTGCGCAGCGGCTTGCCGTGATCGCTGAAGCTACTGCGAGCGCCGCAACCGTGCGACCTGGCGTTCGAGATCCGCGATTCGTTCCGAGTCCCGGTCGGCCTGTTCCGCTAGGAGATTCAGTGTCTGCTGAAGCGACAGCAGAACGTCGCGCATCCATGGATCCAGTTGCGGGTGACCTGGGTTGTAGGTGCGTGGGCTGTGCCAGGTGTGAAACGCTGCGACGTTCTGTTTCGCGGTGCTCATGTGGTTCTCCTTTGAACGGTGAGCCTGAGTCTACTGAGGAGGTTGCGTAATGAGTTCGATGGTGTTGGATGGTCTGTTTCCGCGGTCGCGGGTTTCGGACCCTACTACGTCGGTGGATGCGGGGCGTGCGGCTGATCTGAAGGGGTCGCAGGCGGCGGTGCTCGAGCGCATCCGTGGGGCTGGTTACATCGGGCTGACGCAGCCTGAGTTGGAGGGGCTGCTCGCTGGTGAGTGGTCGCCGTCTCGGGTTAGGTCGGCGGTGTCTGAACTGGTGCAGCGTGGCCTGGTGGATGCGATCGCTGTGACGCGGCGTACCCGGTACGGGCGGCGGGCTCAGGTGTACCGGGCGGTGCCGCCTCAGTAGCCGCCGCTAGCTTCCAGCCCCTTGTTCGGGGGTCGTTGCGACCCCACCACTGCTCAGTGCGCTCGAAATCAGGGTGCGCAGCCCGTCGTCGGTCTTTACGGCACGGCGGCGGGCACGGCCTAACGGCTTCCGGGATACCCCGACGCGGCACGACTCGCAGACGGATTCACCACTCGGACTTTGAGAACTCAATAGCAGACCGTAACCCCGGTGTCGGGGCAGTTGATGAGGCGCGTCTGAGCGCTGATCCTGCCGTAGCCGGGAAGCCCGAACCTGAAATATGGGGAGAAGGGTGTGAGGCCGCGTTGGGCGCGGTAAGGGCTGGCTGACGATATGAGGCCGGTGATCTGGCGGCACGAGTAGATGCCGTGAATGAACTTGTTGGCGAACTGTTCGGGAATTCCGGACGGGGCGAACCGTGGGCACGGGGTTATGTGTCGTGGCGCTCTTTGGTGGGGCGAACTTGGCCGCGAGGTTACAGCGGCAGCCCGTCGTCGTGTCGAAGCGGCGGCGGGCACTATCCGGCGCGGGTGGCGTCGGGCTATACGGAGACCCCGCACGGGGTGAGTCGTGGCGAAGCCGGGACCGGGCGACCACCCATCTGATTTTTGAGGAGCAGACATGGACATGGCCGGACTGGTGAAAAACATCCTGACCGTCAACGAACGGCTCAGGGGTCACAGCGAGGAGGAGCAGGACGATGAACAAGATTGATGCAAAGCGTCGTGCTGCGGCGCGGAAGGCGAAGATCACGCGACTCGCGAAGGATCTGTGTTCCCGGTTCGGTGAGCATCAGTGGGATGCGATTCCTGCGGGGGATCCTGAGTCGCAGGCGTGGTGGCGTGCTCATGCCTCTGAGATTTTGGGGCGTGCACGATGAGGCGGCGTTGGCATCCGTCCTGGTACATGATCGCGGCCCCGTTCCTTTTGGTCGGGGCTTTCGCGTTGGCGGTGCTGCTGTGAACGGGGCATGGTTTGCGGTGCTGCTGGTCGTCTGCGGGCTCGCCGTGTGGCGGGCGATCGTCGAGGGGAGGCGTCGGTGACTGATGAGGAGTTGGACCGGTTGACGGCCCCGCAGCACTACGGGCGGCCGTTGCCGGTGACGCGGGTGTCTGAGCGGACGCGGGAGCACAGGTGTGGCCGGTGTTCGTGGGCTGGGACTGGGCGGACGGACTGCGAGAACAACAAGGCCGAGGAGGAATCTTGAGCGAGCAGAATCGGCGCACCAAGCGCCGCTACGCGCACGAGCTGTACCCGCATGCAGAGGAGTGGGAGACTCGCCCGCTCGATGTGGAGGTGCCGTACCGTCTCGCGCGAGCAGTCGGTTTCGATGTCCAGGGCACGAGTTGGTTCTACGGCGAGACGCCGGAGGATCACCGGCGCACGGGCGAGCGCACCATGGCGATGCTCAACGAGTCCCGGATCGCACTGCTCACTGTCGCCCTGCACAAGGGGATGACCGGTGACGCGGCGTGGGAGTGGGTCGACTCTCACCTGCACGAGGAAATGGAGCTGCTCTACGAGGCCTGTCAGGAGTACGGCGTCGACGTCGGCCTGATCAAGCCGTACCCGTGCGGGCCCGAGCCTGACCATCACGACCATCTGGGCGAGACGCATCTCTGGAACGGTCTCGAGGCCCGCTCCGTCACCCGAGTGGATGGCAAGGAGTCGGAGTGCGAGGAATGCACCGAGGAGATCCCTGATGTGTGAGTCGTGCGGTGGCCCGTGGCCGTTGTTCTCGAAACCTGATAGCGCGTGTGACGGGTTCTGGGATGAGGTTGACCGGGCTCATGAACAAGCGAAGGAGGACTGGTGATGGGCCAGTTGATTGAGATTGATCTCGACGAATTCCTGGACGATGACGACCGTAGGGAGATCGTCCGTGACGAGTTCCGCAAGGCCGTGAAGGCGCGGCTCGACGCACGTGAAGGTTTCGCTCACTCCGGTAACCACGTTGAGACGTTCCTGTCGAACATCTCGTACAAGGCGTACTGGGAGATGATCGACGACATCGTGGGCGATAACGCTGAGACGGTTGAGCAGATCATCAAGGAGAAGGTGCTCGGCCATATCCGCAGGGACTCGAACTACGGCATCTTCCGCGATTCATCATGGGGGCGCTCTCCGAGTAAGGCGCAGCAGATGGTCGATGCGCTCGTGCACTCAAAGCGTGACGTGATCGAAGCGCGGGTAGAGCGGCTGCTGGGCGTGTTCGGCATGGACGAGATCAGGGCGGTCCTGCATGAACAGATTGACGTGGTGCTGCGGGATCGGGGGACTGATGATGAAGCGTGATGGCGTAGTTCTGGACATGCCGGAGGCGGAGTACCACGCGCCGACTGATGAGTTGTCGTCGACCGGGGCGAAGCTGATCCTCGACGCGCCAGCCCGATACAAGCATGTGGTGTTGGACGGCAACCGAGAAGAGAAGGACTCCTTCGACCTCGGGGGCATCGTTCACGCGATGGTCCTCGGCACCGGCTGGGGTGTTCGCGAGCTCGACTTCGAGAACTGGCGCACGAAGGCGTCACAGGAGGCGCGGGTGGAGGCAAGGGCCGAGGGTCTGATCCCGGTGCTGAAGCACGAGATGGTGAAGCCGAGAGCGATGGCTGAAGCGGTGCTCGCCCATCCTGTTGCTGGGCCGATGTTCGAGCAGGCAGGTGCCTCCGAGGTTTCAGCGTTCGGCACCTGCCCCGAGACAGGGGTGCGGCTGCGTGCCCGCGCTGACCGTCTCGTTGAGGGTGGCCCGATCGTGGACTTGAAGACGACGGCCGGGTCTGCGAAGCCGGATGAGTTCGCCCGTGCCGTGTTCAAGTACGGGTACGACCTCCAGGACGCCCTCTACGAGGAGGTCTTCGGCCTCGCATGCGGGTGGGCGGGGGAGTTTAAGTTCGTCGTAGTGGAGACCCGTGCACCGCATCTGGTGAGCGTCGTGAAGCTGCGGGATGACTACCTCGAGATGGGGCGCGACAAGTCCATGAAGGCGCGGCGCGTGTACGCGGAGTGCATGGCCGCCGGCATCTGGCCGGGCTACCCGTCCGGGGAGCACGTCATCGAACCGCCCATGGCCGCGGTGTATGACCATCAGGACAACTACGAGATGGGGGATATCACGCTATGAGAGTAGGCAACTGCAAGCATCACGGCTGCGTCCGAACACTCATCAAGGGCCGGGGGTACTGCAACGCGCACTACATCCGGTTCATGAAGGGCACCGACATGGACGCCCCGCTTCGGGATTTAGATGCGACGGACGAAGAACGGTTCTGGTCCAAGGTCGACAAGTCTGGCGAATGTTGGACTTGGATGGGAGCCACCCTTCCGGGCGGCTACGGGGTGTTCAGAATCGGCGGGCGAAATCGGGTCGCTCACCGGGTGTCTTGGACATGGTCGAACGGCGCACCTGCTCCCGGCATGGAAGTGGATCATATGTGCTTCAACCGGCCATGCGTCAACCCGGCGCACCTTCGGCTACTCACACATGCTGAGAACGGGCAGAACAGAGCGTCAGCGAATTCGAACAGCAAGTCCGGGGTGCGCGGCGTTCACTGGGCGCAGAACCAGTGGATAGCTAAGGCGCAGATTGGAGACGAGGTCTTCGAGATCGGCAGGTTCAATGACTTGGGCGACGCTGAGCGCGCGGTGTCGATATGGCGACGTGACCACATGCCCGCATCTCTCAGAGACCGGAAGGAAGCAGCATGACGCAGGAACAGCACAGCGTCGACTTGGGGGACACTATCGCCCCGAATAGTCAGCAGGTCAATGCCGAGGATCTCATCGGGGGTGCTCGCGTGGTACAGGTGACAAGCATCGAGAAGGGCACCGCGGACCAGCCGGTATTCATTCATCTGGCCGAGTTCCCGGGCCGCACGTACCGCCCGGCAAAGTCGATGCGGCGCGTACTAGTAGCCGCTTGGGGCGGTGACGCTGCGAACTATCCGGGCCGTTACATGGAGATCTTCAATGACCCAACCGTTAAGTGGGCTGGTCAGGAGGTTGGAGGCATCCGAATCTCGAAGCTCTCGCATATCGACAAGCCAGTAACGGTTCACCTGACGGTGACCCGCGGCAAGCGCGCCCCGTTCACGGTGCAGCCCCTACGTGACGCGCCTGCCTCGGTCCCTGCCCCTGATGGGTGGCAGGACGATGTTGCCGGGTGTGAGTCGTTCGAGGACCTGACCGAGTTCTACGAGATGGCGTCGGCTGCGGGGTGGTGGTCTGCGGAGGTCGCTGCAGCTTGCACGGCGAGGAAGGAGGCGTTGAGTGTCCCCGATTCTTGAGCCTGTCATTTCTCATGATTGCGAGGCCGGGTGGCGCACTGTCGTCCCCGGCCTTTCTCGTCCCTGCGAGTGCAGGTTCCGTGTATTGGAGGAAGCATGACCGGCGACAAGGAACACATGTTCTGGGGGAAGATGACCTACGCCGACAAGGAGAAGACCCGAGTCCCGAGGGTGACCTACCGGTGCCGCGCGAGGAGCGGGCAGCATCGGTGCAAGAAGGTCACTGATCACGCCAGCCCCTGTGAGTGCATTTGCGGGCGTGAGTTCGCCGAGAAGGTGGCGGCGTGAGCAGGGGCTTCACCGCGAAGCAGTGGGAGCAGATCAAGGCCCGTGATCAGCATTGTGTCTGGCACGGGCCTTCTTGCGACCCTGACCTGTTGGTGCCGCAGCATCGTTCCGGGCGGGGCATGGGCGGGTCACGGTCGAAGAACCGCCTGTCGAACGGGGTCGCGCTCTGCTCGTTCGTGAATGGGCTGATCGAGTCTGACGCTGCACTCGCGGAGGAGGCTCGTCGTCGTGGGATCAAGATCTCGCTGCACGCGGACCCGGTCATGATCCCGGTGGAGTACCCGGATGGTGAGCCGTGGTGGTTGGACGACGAAGGAGGGCGACGTGGGCAACCGTGGTGACGTGATGGAGGGGTCTGACATTGTGCGGGCTGTCACGGAACAGACCGCGGCACAGAACCGGCATTTGTCGCCGCGGATGATGCGGTTGCTCGCGTTCGTGCATGAGTGCCGCGGCGAGCTGTTGTCGGCTGCGCAGTACGAGGAAATGGCAGACGTGAGAGAGGCCGAGGTGTGATTTCCACAGGTGGTCGCGCTGGGGTTCCTTAAAGGTCCTGTTGAGACTTGGGAAGATTCACTCGCCCACGGGGCTACATCGTTGTAATTCAGCCGAATTATCACGCAATTTGTGCTCGCGTCAATCGCAGAAAGCCGCGTCTGTGGATAACTCATAGCGGAGATTCGAAACATATCCACTGAGTTATACACAGGGCGTCTTGAGGGCGCTTGCCGCGGATCCGCGGGATCACTTAGGTTTCGACATACCCGGGCAGGCATTAGGAAATGTATTCGAAAGGAGGTCGGCATGAATTCGAAAATCGAGATTGCTGCTGACCAGCTCTCACGGATCGGTGAGCGGCGGATCGGAGTCGCGAACTCGGAGCGCTCCTTGATCCCGCCTGCGGCCCGAATCGGGATGAGCGTAGAGCGGATCGCGCATCTGACGGGATCCACGGTGGAGCACGTCCGAGAAGTTCTGGAGGAGGTGGAGAGTGGCGAAGGATGACCGTCGCCTCTTCGCCCCGTTCCCGATTGAGATGGACGAGCACCCCAAGATTATCGGCCTCTCGGACGCCGCATTCAGGGCTCTCTTCGAAGCGGTCTTTTACTCGCGCAGGATGCTCTCGGACGGGTTTCTAGACGAGCGTGTGGTGCTTCGTCGATGGGGTTTGGAAGTGGCTTCCGAGCTGGCTTCGAATGATGATATGAAGCCCACGTGGAAGCGTGTTGACGGGGGATGGCAGATTCACGACTTCGAGAAGCACCATCCGACGAAGGCAGAAATTCTAGAGAAATCCGCGGATCTTTCGGCGAAGCGATCCCGGGCCGGTCGCAACGGGGCAGCAAAGCGATGGCAAGCCGATAGCAAAGCGATGGCAAACGATAGCTCAGAGACAGAGACAGAGACATATAGAAACCCCCCTAACCCCCCTGCGGGGGGAAAACGAAACCGGGGGACTCGCCTTAATCCCGACTGGTTGCCGACTCGTGAAGATGTGCAGGCCGTCGCCGAGCAATGCCCCGGGTTCGACACTCAGCGAGAGCATCTTGCATTCGTGGACTACTGGCTCGCTGTTCCCGGCGCGAAAGGACTGAAGCTCGACTGGTCTCGGACCTGGCGGTCTTGGATGCGGCGAGCATACGACCGGCTTCCCGCTGCCGAGCGGCGGGGGTCGAGGAAGGTGAAGCGGTTTAACGATGAAGACGATTGATGCAGGGTCGGCGCTCCTTGGTGCGGTGGTCGGGACGAACGGCGCGGTTCTGGATGAGGTGTCGGTGCTGGCCGATGATTTCTCGGAACCGTGGCAGGGAAAGGTGTGGGAAGCGTCGCTGAAGCTCCGACGTGATGGGAAGCCCGTCGATGTGGTGACGCTTGCTGAGAACCTGCCGGAGCACTACGGGGGCGACGTGATGAAGCTCTTAGAGTGGACGCACCTGACCTACGGGGCAGCCGAATACGCAAGCATCGTGGAACATCATGGCACCCGGAGGCGGTTGGCGGAGGCTGCCGCCGCGATAGCCGCTCTTGATCCTGGGCTGTCGTCATCAGAGATGGTTGACCGGGCGCAGGCGATTCTCGGCGCGGTGGCGGAGCGGTCGGTGAAGCCGCGATACCGGTTCGTGGGCGACATGCTCGACGAGGTGCTGGTCGCGGTGTCTGAGTCGGCGACGTTTGTCCCCTCGCCGTGGCAGGTTCTGGATCGCGCGATTGGGGGATTTCGGCCCGGGGCTGTCTACGTCGTCGCGGCCCGCCCAGGGGTGGGCAAGACGGTAGTGGCAGCGCAGATCGCCACAGGGCTCGCGGAGCATGGTGCGGTGGCGTTCTCCTCGCTCGAGATGTCCGGGCCTGAACTGGTGCAGCGGTTCATCTCAGAGCGGGCACTGGTATCCGTGCGAAACCTGAAGAACAACAAGCTCACCGACCGCGATTACGGCTTGATCCGTGACCGCAGAGACGTGCTGATGGGCTTGAACATCGCGATCGACGATCGGACGAGTATCGCCCCGTCTGACGTGCGCGGTTTCGCACGGTCGTTATCCCGCACGCACCATCTCGCGGGCGTGGTAGTGGATTACCTGCAGTTGATGTCGGCCCCGTCGAAGGAGAAGCGCTACGAGCAGGTGACCGAGTTCTCCCGGCAAATGAAGGTGCTCGCGAAGGACTTCAACGTGCCGGTGATCGTGCTGTCGCAGTTGAACCGGCAATCAGAGTCGCGCACGGACGGACGCCCGAAGCTTTCGGATCTGCGGGAGTCAGGAGCGATCGAGCAGGACGCTGACGTGGTGCTGCTGCTGCGCAGGGAAGGCGAGCAACCAAACGAGCAACTGATTATCGACGTGGCGAAAAACAGGCACGGCGAGACGGGTGAGGTCGAGCTGGATTGGCAGGGCTATTACTCGAGGGCGGTGGAGTCATGATCGTGAGGATTGATCTTGATCCGAAGCTGGTGTGGAAGCTCACTGAGCACGCAGAGAGGGCTGGCGTGAAGCTGCCCGAGTATTTGGCCGGCATGATCGCACTGAAATCGCCCACGTCACTGGTGAAGCGGGGCTCCCGTCAGGAGCAGATCATCAAGCTCCACGGTGAGGGGTTCACCGATCACGAGATTGCTGAGCGTCTTGAGTGTGTTCGCGCTTATGTCACCCAGATTCGGGGGCGGCATGGTTTGAAACCGAACAGGAGACGCGCATGATCCACGAGTTCGAGTTCCCATGGGCGAAGCCGCCGCTCTCGCTGAACTATCGGATGCACCGGATGCAGGCCGCGAATCTCACGAAAGAGATCCGCGGCCTGATGCATGCGAGGGCACGTCATCTGCCCGAGATGGGTCGGTGCCGCGTCGAGCTGATCTGGTACGTGAATACTCGCACGAAGCGTGATTCGGAGAACCCGGTGCCGACGTTGAAGGCTCTCTGCGACGGACTCGTGGACGCAGAGGTCGTGCCGGACGACACGCACGAGTTCATGGTCAAGGAGATGCCGAGGATCATCTACCGGCCGAAGCAAGAAGGCCCCGCATGCATGGTGCTGCGGGTGGAAGAGATCGAGAAGGAGATCTGATGGCAGGCGAACCGATTGTGACGGTTGTGGGGAATTTGGTGGCGGACCCGGAGCCGCGTGTGAGTCAGGCCGGCAAGTCGTGGGTGACGTTCCGCATCGCTTCGACGCCGCGCGTGCGCGACCGTCAGACCGGCGACTGGTCCGACGGTGAGCCGCTGTGGCTCGGCTGCCGCGCCTACGGCGAGTATGCGGACAACATCGCCGCGTCGCTCACCAAGGGCATGCGCGTGATCATCCAGGGCCGTCTCACCCAGCGCAGCTACACCGACAACCAGGGCCAGCAGCGCACCTCCCTCGACCTCGAGGTCGAAGAGGTCGGGCCCTCGCTCCGCTTCGCCACCGCTCAGGTCGCACGCGGCGCTGAGCGTGGCTCTGGCGGCGGTTTCGGTGCGTCTGCGGGTGTCGGCACGCCCGGGGAGGATTTCGGGGCGCAGGGCGCGGATCCCGGATTCGGAAACGGGTTCGAGGAACAGCCTTTCTAGAAGCTCACCAACCACTTTCGCCCCGCCGAGTAGCGGGGCTTTTTCGTACCCGAGGGGTCGGCCACGTGTCGGCCCCTCACTGCGTTAGGAGGCGACGTGAAGCCGATCATTCTTGACCTTTTTTGTTGTGAGGGTGGTGCCGCGAAGGGATACCACGATGCCGGGTTCGACGTGCACGGGATCGACATCAACCCGAAGCCGAGGTACCCGTTCTGGTTCAAGCATGGCGATGCCTTCTCGGCACTTCGGAAGCTCTGCCTTGGCCACATGATCGAGTTCGATCACCCAGACGGCCGCACGCGCCGCCTCGGCTGGTACGACTTCGACGCGATCCATGCCTCACCGCCGTGCCAGGCGCACACGATGGCGCAGAAGATCCAGGGCAACGATCACCCGGATCTCATCGACCCCACCCGTGAGCTGTTGCTCGAGTTCAGCAAGCCGTTCGTGATCGAGAACGTTCCCGGCGCGCCACTGCGCGATCCTGTGGAGCTTTGCGGGGCAATGTTCGGCCTTGAAACATATCGGCATCGACTCTTCGAGACGAACTGGGAGCTCACCGTGCCCGATCATCCTGAGCATGTGGCACGCACGACAAAGATGGGTCGCCCGCCGAAGCTGGGCGAGTTCATGCACATCGTCGGGAACTTCTCGGGTGCTGCTCGCGCCCGCGAGGTGATGGGGATGCCGTGGGCGTCTCGTGACGGCCTGCGCGAGGCGATCCCGCCGGCGTACACCGAGTTCATCGGGCGGCAACTGCTGGCCCACATCGACACCACTATCGCGCGGGTTTCCGCGCAGGACGGAGCATGACCATGACCGAGAAGACCGAACACCTGATCGCAGGTGATTCAGCATGACCCCCATACCTAACCCGACCGCCGAGCAGATCATCGCCGACGCAATCACCGCGTACTGGGCGGACGAAGAGCGAAGCGGCCCGAACCGGGGCCCGAATGCGCATGACCGAGAATGCGGGATTGATGCGGCCAAGGCTCTCCGCGCTCACAGCCTGCTCTCTGAGGTTGCACTGTCCGATGAGCAGATCGCGCGAGCCAGCCTGGCCGTGGTGAATCTACAGAAGGCCGAGGCTGAGCATGATACTGCGATCGAACGCGCCGAGGCGGCAGAAGCCACGGTAGGGCGGGTGCGGGCGAAGCATGTTCGGCAGGACGATGATGACGAGCCGTACTGCGGCACATGCTTCAAAGCGCCCTATGGGTATGCGCCGTGGCCATGCCTGACTGTGGCCGCTCTCGCTCCCGTAACAGAGGAAGGAGACGAGGAATGAGTGAGACCTTCACGCTCAGGGAAGCGCAAGAACGCGTAGATCAGATCGTCGATGAGATCGCCAGCCTGTGCGGTGTGGCCGCAGACGACATGGGATCCGACGAGGGCATGGCGCTTGAGAGCATCTTCCACCACCACCCGAACCCGGAGTACTCGGGCATGGTCACGACCACTCAGGCTGCGAAAGACTTCGCACGCCGCCTCACGGAACGGATCATCGCTGACGGGCCGCTCTACTTCGAATGGAAAGAGGAAGCGGAGAACGCTGATGCCTGAGACATGCCTGCGCTGCGGGCGCACCTACGTCGATGCGTGGCAGTACGACGATCACGCCTGCATCGAGACCGCGATCCCGAACGGTGGAACCTGCCACGAGGAGGTCACCCGCCGCGGGATCGTCGAACCGTGCGAAATGACCGCTGTTGCCATGCGGATCAACCCCCATAGCCCGACTGGCTGCTACCCGGTGTGCAAGCGCCACACGCGCGGGCAGATGGTGCCTCTCGTGACGATCGACGAGGACGTGAGGGGTGATGCTCGTGCCTGATCTCTCCTCTGTAGCAAGAGAAGCGGACCCAGTGGTTCGCGAAGCCCTGATCCTGTATGCGGAACGCAAGGACGATGCGGTGAAGCGCGCTTACAGGGTGGGCGTGAAGCGGGATGACCCGGTGGTTGTGAGGGATCTTGCACGGCGTGACCGGGCGATCGAACTGTTGGGGCGGGACCGATTGGAAGGGGACGGGGAATGAGCAAGTTCGAGAAGGTTCCCAGTGCGCGGGAGATGCGCAGGTTCGGGTTCACTGACCGTCGCGAAGGGCACTGGTACTGGTCAACTCGTGTCGGGTCGGACACGACTTTCAATCTCACGATCGAGAAGGAGACCGGCGAGTACGAGACTGTGGTGCTGAACGAGAGCTTTGGGCAGCCGGAATACTACGGGCGCATGGTCGCCGTTTATGGCGCGCAGATTGTCGCGAATGTTGATGTTGCGCTGCACGAGTTGCGGCGGTTTGGTCTTGACATCGAGTTCAGTCACGCAGAGTACGGGGTGCAGGAATGACCGACCTCACCTCTGTAGCAAGAGAAGCGGCGGAGGCCGAGGGTCTGCGCCGGATCCCGCCTCAGTGGATGGCGTTCCACGGCGGGACGACTGCCGACATGATGGCGGTCTACCGGAAGCACTTCATCGACGGCTTTACCGAGTGTGCGTCACGCATCCCCAGCGTGACGGAATTCGCTGAGGCACTTTTTGATGCTGATGGCGATGCTGAATCGGGCATTGAGTGGACCCCATTTGCCGAGCAGAGCCCGGGCGTGCGGGGTGCGTACCTGATTCAGGCTCGCGCCGTGCGCGCGCTGATCGGGGAGCGGCTGAAGCAGTAACCCGCTTTACACATCCCGTCGACGTGTCAAGAATCGGCGGGATTCTTTACATGACGCCCCGGCTATGGTCGGGGCTTTCGCTTTACCCCCGAAGGAGGAACACATGAGGAAATGGCTGCGCGACCTTGGCGTCGCGTTCGACAACCTGTGGCGTGCGCTCGTTACGCCGCGACACGTTCAGGAGGATGAACTGCTGGCGGCTGAGATCTGTGTGAAGCTCCGAGCGCTCGGGCAGGATCCGCGCGCGTACCTTGTCGCCGCGCAGCACGCGGCAGCGGCAGGGCTTGAGGCATGGCAGATCGAGTGGCTAGTCAAGCTACTCGCTGATGGCACCTATAAGGTCGGGAGGCCTGATGCAGGGCACTGAACGCGCCGTGGTGAGACTCACGGAGAGCCACACGGAATGGGTCGACGGGAAGCCCGTGGAGCGATCCCCGCTACTCGTCGAGCTCGCAGACTCAGCCACCGCCCAGGACAAGCGGGGGAGCGGCAGCGGCGGGGCAGGAATCCCGATCAACCTCGGCGTTCTCGCCCTGCAGGATCTCATCCGAGGCCGGCTCACACGACTGCGCAACTACCTCAACCTCGCCCCGACGAAAGACGTTCTCGCCGGCACCCGGGAAGCGTGGACGTACGCGAAGGACGAGAGGGCCGGCGCGCGGATCAACGACCAAGCATGGCAGCGGATCGAGGACGAGTTCCCCGACTGGGTGCGCCGCATCACTGAGGAGGTCTCACCGCCCGCGACAACCGAGATCCTGACCGCGTGCACGAACTGTGGCGAGTCCAAAGCGTGGGTGCGGGGTGATCGGGTGTCCGCTGTCGTCGTCAAGTGGTACCCGGAGGATCTGGACCGCGCACCGGTCGCGAAGTGCCGCTTCTGCGAGTTCGAGGGCGTCGGCTGGGGGTACATGCACTACGACCTCGATGTGGTGAACCGTGACGTGCTCGCGCGACTCGGCGTCGATGTTTCTGTCTTCGCGCGGGTGAATCTGATATCCTGAATGCAGTTCGGACGAACGCGCCGAAAAACAAGCCCCAGCCTCACGGTCGGGGCTTTTCTGTTTCCGGGGGGGCCGGGCCTACCTGCGGTCCCGCCCCCGAGATAACCGGCTCTCTAGCCCAACTGGCAGAGGCAGCGGATTCAAGATCCGCACAGTCAGGGTTCGAATCCCTGGGGAGCCACAATGCGCGAGCTCCGGGAATGCCCAGGGCTGTTGTTGGCCGACCGCGCAGAAGTCCTGATGGCTCAGCGAGGCCGCGCCCGATACCGTGTGGCGCGGAGCTGGTAAGCGAGACCAATCCGTCAGGCAAGTCTTCCCCGCCACATTGCTTCCCGTCTGGGAACGTATCCGCCACCGCCGAACCCATTCCAGCGCTGCGAGCGCATTACCGCGGCCGAGTCGCGCGGAAAACCCCCAAGGGAGGCACTGTGGCAGCCCAACCGAACCAGATCAACGACAGCCGTGTCGCGGAACTCGCCCAGCAGGGCATGACAAACTCAGCGATCGCCCGCGAGCTCGGCTGTGACGAGAAGTCGGTCAGGCGGGCACGGAAACGCCTCGGCATGGCACCCTCAACGAGCGGGGGCGGCACACCTCATCATGAGGCGCAGAAACCCGCGGAGTCGGAGATGCACCGCCCAGACGGAACCTCCGACTACGTGCTCGCCGGTGACCGGGCGTGGGGGTTTGACGATTTCCGCGAGTTCATCCGCTCGAAAGGGCAGAACCCGGATGAGGTGTCGTTCTCGTGGGGTGTGACGACGAACCCTGCTGGTGGGTTCTGGAACAAGCTTCAGAACGTCCGCCCGAAGACCGGTCGCGTCGCCATCGACACGCGCGACCTCGTCGAGCGAATCCGTGCCTGGCGACCGATCCACGCCGCACCCGCAACCGGAGTACCGGAAGGGTTCGTTGTTGCGTTGAGTGACTGGCAGCTGGGTAAAAGCTACGCCGGGAACGGCACCGCAGGAACCATCGAGAGGTTGCACGCCTCACTCGGCGGCATTGTGCAGCAAGTCGGACGCCTCCGAGCTGAGGGCCGCAACCTGCGGACCCTGCACCTTGCGAACCTCGGGGACCACATCGAGAACGTCGCCGGCTCCTACGCTTCGCAGACGTACGAGGTTGACCTGAACCTCCGCGACCAGATCGAGGCTGCGCTCGAACTCAACATGCTGTTCATGCAGACCCTTGCGCCGCTGTTCGAGCAGGTGGTGTACACGGCGAACCCGTGCAACCATGCGCAGCTCTCACGAGGGCAAGGCCGCTTCAACGTCACCGACGACGCCGACAACGCCACCGGGCTGATCACGGAGCTTATCCGGCAGATGTGCGCCCTCACCCCGCACCTGAAGCATGTTGATGTTCGGGTGCCGCGGGGCGAGATGATCACCCCGGTGACGGTCGAGGGCGTGAACCTTGCGACCGCGCACGGGCACAAGATCACAGGCGGCGAAGAGACATGGTTGGCGAAGCAGTCGCAACGCCTCGTACATGAGCAGAAGTTCATCCCCGACGTGTGGCTCGTCGCGCACAAGCACGCACTCTCGGTAGACGATTTCGGCCCCTACTCGCGCATCCAGGCGACGACCGTTGACCCGGGATCGAAGTGGTTCACCGACACGGTCGGGAACTACGCACGGCCTGGTACGACGACGTTCACTGTCCAGCAGGAGCGTCCGGGCATCTGGGACGACCTGAAAGTGGTCTAGGAGGGCATCATGCGGACTCTGACGCGCCCTATCGAGCTTCCTGAGCCGCCCGCACCAGGGGACTGGGATCTTGACGTGTCCGACCATGTAGGGGAAGACGAATGAGTAGCCCCGCTATTTGCCTTGCCGCGGACTGTGGACAGTGGGAGCCCTGGCAGGTTGCCCTCCTCGTCATCTCGGCTTTCGCCGTTGTTGGCGTCATCGGCTTGTGCGTCGCCCTGGCGCAACGATGGTGGGGCCGACGATGAGCGAGCAGACCAAAGCCGCGCTCGACGCCGCGATTGCCGCGCGCATCGCCGACGAATGCGACGAGCCGACGATCGTCACCGGGTACGTCCTCCACGCCGCACACCTGAGCACGGAGAACATCGATCGCGGCTCCACGGGGTACTTCGCCGAGTACGCGGACCAGCAACCGTTTCACGTGTGTGTTGGGCTTGCGCATCAGCTCACGCAGAAGCTCGCACTCGACTACGAGGACGACGATGACTGACCAGTGGGCATGCGATTGGTGTGGTGCGGTCTACCCGTCACCAAAGGCCGCAATGCTGTGTTGTGACGACGAGGAATCGTAACTTAATCATCACGGTTTGCCAGAAACGCCCAAGAGTGCGTTCAGGTATCTGGAAAGATCGGACCCATGAAAAAACTGATCGCCGCAATCGGCCTCGTCGCAGCCCTCGCACTCACCGGATGCTTCCCGACTGGCCCTCGAGCCTCGGTTGAAGCGCCTTCATCCGACGCACAGGCGGAGGAGCCGACTACCGAAGCCCCTGCCGAGGAACCTGGAACGCGGGCAAACCCGGCACCGATCGGCTCCACGATTGAAGACGGCGACTGGGCGGTGACCGTCAACAGCGTCAACCTCAATGCGAACGATCTGATCGCCGCTGAGAACCAGTTCAACGACGCAGCAGACGAAGGCTACGTCTATATCCTGGTCAACATCACCGCGACCTACAACGGCACCAACCCAGACGGCGAACTCCCCTGGATCAATGTCGAATACGTCACCGCAGACGGAAACACGATCAATGGCCTCGAGAAGCTGGTGGTCGAGCCCGAAGCCTTCGACATGGCATCCACCCTCTACCAGGGAGCATCAGTGACCGGCAACAAGGCGTTCCACGTCCCCACCGCCACCGCAGGCGAAGGCACGCTAGCCGTACGCGCAGGCCTCGGCGGCACCAAGGTTTTCGTCGCAGTCCAGTAACCGCAACATCTAAGCCCCCTTCGGACAAGATGCGAAGGGGGCTTAGCCATGCGCAGGGGGGCAAGATGAAGCCCCGCCACAACCCAAGACGCGCAAACGGGCACAGACGCAACCAGACCCGAGACCGCGTGTACGCCCGCGACAACACCTGCTGGCTCTGTGGCACCCCCGTAGACAAGACGCTCCCGCCCCGCCTTCCAGCATCTCCGGAAATCCACGAGCTCATCGCCGTGACCAGAGGCGGCTCACCCTACGACCTGAGCAACTGCGTCCTCAGCCACCGTGCCTGCAATAACTGGATCGGCAACAGAACACCAGACGAACTCGCCCGAGACACACGCGAGAAGCCAACCATCCAAACTACAACGCTCATCGACTGGTGACCGAGATAAGAGATCTCTTAGCCCGGAGCCATCGCTGAGGCGCCTGGGGTCAACCCCCTCCCCGCCCCGTCTTGGCCCTCCCCAGGTGCATAGGGCTATCTCTCCCCGTTGTTTTTTCCGCACGGGCTGGGGTGGGTGTGGTTGTTGCTGTGGTCCTTTGTGGCTGGCTTTTGGGGTGCGGTTGGGGTGTTTTGACCCCTCGAAGCGTTAGAGCGCCGCCTGTGATTTGCCCTCTTGGTTCGAGGATAAGAACAGCATGATTCCGCCATTTATCCGTAACAGATGCTAGAATTGGTGCATGGATAAGAGGTGCGGATACTGCGGCGGGACGATGGTTACTGTCCGCTCCGATGCGCGCTTTTGCTCCACTAGGTGCAGGGTGGCCGGCAATCGGCGTGAGAAGCGTTCGCTTGGGTTTCCTGCCGAGATGACTTCGGGGCGGCGCTGGGTTCGTGCTGATGGCAAGCGGCCGATCAGGGTCGATGGTTCGTCTGCTAAGTCGAATGACCCCTCCACTTGGGCGTCGTTTGATGAGGTGCGGCAGTCCAACGCTGGTGACGGCTTCGGCGTCATGCTGGGCGGTGGGCTTGGGTGCTATGACTTCGACAGGGTTTCTGACGCTGAGGCGCGCGAGCTTGTCGCGTTGATTCCCGAGCGGGTCTTGTTTGTCGAGCGGTCGGTTTCTGGCCGGGGCGTTCATGCGTTCGTTGAGGCAGTCGAAGGTGCTGGGTCGAAGAAGTGGCAAGGGCGCTATGAGCGCTACACACGTGAGCGATTCATCTTGGTGACAGGTAACCGTATCTCTCTTTAGGTGGTGATCGTATGGCCACGAAGCTGCGAGCGGTGGGGCCGGACGAGAAGCCTCCTGTTCCGCCTGCGAAGACGATCGTCCAGGCGATTGAGCAGGACGATGTCATTGCGGAGTTGCGGAATACGCGGCTTGTGATCGCGAAGAAGCTTGACGACCCCAACTGTTCGGGGCGGGATATGGCGGCGTTGTCGAAGCGCCTGCGTGAGATCGGTCGGGAGATCGAGGCTGAGCTGATGAAGCAGCATGAGGAGGCCACTGATGCCTCCGACGCCGCAGACGAAGCGTTCGACGCGCAAGCTATCTGAGGTTGCTCGGCATGTGGTGATGCCTTCGGGCATTGTTTCGACGGGATGGCCGGCGGTGTACGCCCGGATTCGCGAGTTTGGTGACTCGTTTGATGTGTGGCAGCAGGGCGCTGGGAAGTTGATGCTCGGGAAGCGGGCGTCGGGTGAGTATGCGGCGACCGTTGGCGGAATCACGCTGAGCATCCCGCGTCAGGTTGCGAAGACGTACATGATCGGGCGTATCGTTTTCGCGTTGTGCACGATCTTCCCCAGGTTCACGGTCTTGTGGACTGCACACCGTACTCGCACTACTTCGAAAACGTTCGCTTCGTTGCAGGGCTTTGCCAGGAAGAAGAGTGTCGCCCCGTTCATTTCGAAGATCCGCACTGTGAATGGGGAACAGGAGATTCACTTCACGAACGGCTCGATCATCATGTTCGGCGCCCGCGAGCAGGGCTTCGGGCGCGGCTTCGATGAGGTCGACGTTGAAGTGTTCGATGAGGCGCAGATCCTCACCGAGAAGGCGCTTGAGGACATGATTGCGGCGACGAACCAGTCGCGCCATGAGCATGGCGCTCTGCTGTTCTTCATGGGGACTCCGCCGAGGCCGATTGACCCTGGTGAGGCGTTCAAGGCTCGCCGGCGCGAGGCGCTTGAGCTCGAGGCGCTGCGGAAGGATGACCCGAGCGTCGAATGTGACGCGGTCTACATCGAGTGTTCGGCTGATCGTGACGCTGATCCTGACGATCGGAAGCAGTGGGAGAAGGCGAACCCGTCGTTTCCGCACCGCACACCGCTCAGGTCAATGCTGCGGTTGCGGAAGAACCTGCCATCGAATGAGTCGTGGCTGCGCGAGGCTCTGGGGATCTGGGATTCTGATGATTCGGGGTCGCGTCTGATCTCTGCGGAACTCTGGGAGCGACAGGGGCGCGACGCTGGGCAGGTCGAGGCGATCAAGGCCGGCGAGCAGGTCCGCACGTTCGGGGTGACGTTCTCGCTAGATGGCAAGCGCGTCGCTGTAGCTGGCGGTTTGAAGCATCCAGGCGGGGCCCACGCGGAGGTCGTCGACGGTTTCTCGGGGCATATGTCTGCGGGGCTTGATGCGCTCGCTGAGTGGCTTGCAGAGGAGTCGCGGCGCGATAAGACCGCGCTCTATGCGATCTCGGGACGCTCGCATGCTGAGGTGCTGTCGAGGAAGCTGATCGATTTGGGCGTGCCGCGTAAGGCGGTGCACATTCTGAACTCGACGGAGTATTTCACGTCCTGCTCGATGTACGAGACAGGGATGCGAGACAGATCGGTGACGCATTCGGCTGATGAGTCGGCAAATCAGGATTTGTTGGATCGGTCGGTTGCAGTGTGTGACAAGAAGCGTCGCGGCACTTCTGGGTCCTGGAGTTGGGAAGTGACCGTTCCTGGCGGGGATGAGACGCCGGTCGAGGCGGTATCGGTTGCGGTTTGGGCTGCGCTCACTACGAAGCGTCGGCCGGGTAGGAAATCTAGGGCGGTGGTGTTGGGATGATGGTTTCTTCGATGCCATTCGTGTCTGGTTTGCCTGATGAGTATCAGGCCGAGCTCAGGTTTCTGTTTGATCAGCTGCAGCGCCGGCAGGCGCGGAATCGCGTGCGCCGCCGCTACTACGACTACAAGGCTGGGCTGAAGGATCTGGGAATCGCTATTCCGCCGCAGTTGCGCAGTATCGAGACGGTGATCGGCTGGTCGGCGAAGGGTGTCGAGGGGCTTGTGAAGCGAGCCGTCCTGGATGGCTTTACGACTCCTGAAGGCGTTGACGCCGACTCGCTGGGACTTTCCGCAGTGTGGGACGAGAACCGGCTAGGTGTCGAGTCTCGGATGGCTCACACTGACGCTGCGGTGGCGTCGTGCGTGTTCGGGTTCGTGCAGGCTGGCGACGCGGACGAGGGTGAGCCGGAGGCTCTGATCTCGTTGAAGTCAGCCGAGTCAGCGACCGGGCGCTGGGATGCGCGCAGGCGGGGGCTGTCGTCGGCACTGTCGGTGATTGACGCTGACACTCAAGGCCAGATCACCCGGTTCAACTTCTATCGCCCGGGGGAGGTTGTGGCGTTCCGGGCGGTTGGCTCAGGGTGGGATGTGCGTCGCATGTTCCATGATCTTGGGATGCCGGTTGAGGTGTTGCCGCACAAGCCTTCGTTGTCGAAGCCGTTCGGGAAGTCCCGGATTTCGCGTGCCGTGATGGCGCTTACTGATTCAGGTGTGCGGACGCTGCTGCGGGCTGAGGTGTCGGCCGAGTTCTTCTCAGCGCCGCAACGGTATGCCTTGGGCGTGGACGATGAGACATTCGTTGACAAAGACGGAAACCCTATCCCGGCATGGCAGGCCGTCATCGGACGCATTCTTGCTGTTGAGCGCGACGAGAACGGCGACATACCGACTGTTGGTCAGTTTTCGCAGCAGTCGTTCGAGCCTCACTTCGCGCAGATCCGTCAGCTCGCGTCGTTGGTGTCGTCTGAGTTCAACATGACGCCGAGATCGTTCGGTATTGTGCAGGACAACCCGGAGTCGGCTGACGCGATTATCGAGGCGAAGGAAGATCTCGTGCTGGATGCTAAGGAGTTCACTGACACGGTGGCTCCTGCGTGGAAGCGGCTGATGGTTGGTGCCTTGCGGATACAAGACGATTCGCCCGCTGCCCGTGAGGTGTACCGGCAGATTCGGCCTCATTTCCGTAATCCGGCGTTGCCGTCTGTGGTGTCTGCGTCTGACGCGATCACGAAGCAGGTGTCTGCGTTCCCGTGGCTTGCTGAGACTGACGAGGCGTTGGAGATGTTGGGGTATGACCGGCAGCAGATTGACGCGATGCAGGCGCAGCGGCGACGTCATACGGCGCGTGAGCTGCTAATGCAGGGTATGCCTGCGCAGGAGGCGTAATGACTACCAGGCGTGACCTCAACGAACTATCTGCGTTGGGGTCGCGCGCGGTAGAACTCGCAAGGGCTGAGCTTGAAGCATTCTTCTACGGACTCGACCTGTCGAAGCCTGAGCTCGCGCGCGACGCTCTGCTCGAGTTCATGCCGATGCTGGCGCAAGAGTACGGCGATGTTGCGGCTACTGCGGCGGCTGAATGGTATGAGGCGCAACGGTTTGCACAGATTGGTGGCTCGTATCAGGCTGTGCTCGCGGACACGGTGTCGGTCGGGCAAACGCAGGGTAGCGTGCGTTACGCGGCGGGGCATTTGTTTGGCGATGACCCTAGTCAGACTCTTGCGCTCTTGTCGGGTGCCATGCAGCGGTTCGTTCTGTATGGGGCGCGCGACACTATCGCAAGGAATGTGGGACGCGACTCGGCGCGACCAAGGTTTGCTCGTGTACCGACTGGCGCGAAAACGTGCGCCTGGTGCACCATGCTCGCAAGCCGTGGTTTCGTGTATCTGACGCGCGAGACTGCCGGGATTGCGCGCGACCATTATCACGACGATTGCGACTGCCAAGTGATCGCGGATTTCAGTAAGGACGCGGCCCACATAGAAGGCTACGACCCCGACGGCATGTACGACATGTATTTGGCCGCTCGGCAAGCCGCTGGCTCTGGTGATCAGAAGATGATTGCTGCCGAGATGCGGCGCATGTTCCCTGAGTCGTTCACCGATGGGGTGGCCGGCAACTAATCTTCCCGCTTGATGCGGGTTTGGCTCTCACAGCCGTGGGGGCCTTTTTCATGCCCTGGTGGCACCGATTTCCCTGGAGGAATGATGAGCGAAGAGGCCGTGCAGCATGAGGCTGCGGAAGGTCAGGAACAGGCGACTGTGGAAAAGGTCGAGCCGGAAGGTAAGACGTTTTCTGAGGCGTATGTGAAGCAGCTCCGTGAGGAGGCAGCGGGTTACCGTGTGCGGCTCAAGGAGATTGAGGACTCGGAGAAGTCTGAGTTGCAGAAGGCGCAGGAGGCTGCCGAGTCGGCCCAGCGTGAACTTGCTGCGACGAGGACTGAGGCTGCTCGTTTGCGTATTGCTGCGAAGCACGGGATTGGTGAAGATCATCTCGATTTCCTGACTGGTTCCGATGAGGAAGAGCTCGAGGCGAAGGCTGTGAAGCTCGCCGCGCTCATCAAGACACCCACCGATGAGGAGCCGCCGCGCAAGGGCGCTTGGGCTCCGTTTGACCCCGACGAGGGTAAGTCGCCAGATGGCGGCGGAATGTCTATCGCGGAGCAGTTTGCTGCCGCGTTTGATCAATGATTTGAAAGGAGCCAGAGATGGCTAAGGATATTTATAGGGGCAGCTCGAATGTGGTGCTGCCCGCACCCGTTTCGCAGGAGATT
Source organism: Candidatus Leucobacter sulfamidivorax (assembly GCA_016771945.1). Taxonomy (GTDB): domain Bacteria; phylum Actinomycetota; class Actinomycetes; order Actinomycetales; family Microbacteriaceae; genus Leucobacter; species Leucobacter sulfamidivorax. Next base: position 520,585 of record QZLF01000003.1, on the reverse strand, counting down.
TGGCAGAACATTCAGGACGCTTCGGTTGTGATGGGCCGTGCTCGTCGTGTTGAGCTTCCTGGTAGCGGTGTCACGTTTCAGGAGATTGTGGGCGATCCGACACCTGCGTTTGTTGGTGAGACTGACCGTAAGCCGGTGTCGAATCCGACTTTCCAGAAGAAGACGCTTGTTCCGCACAAGATCGCGGTCGTGAGCACGTACTCGGATGAGTTCCGTCGCGACCTTCCGGCGCTGTTTAATGCGCTGGTTGGTCGTCTGCCTGGCGCGCTTGCGAAGACGTTTGACCTTGCCGCGCTGCATGGCGTGAATGCTCCAGTGTCGAACTTTGACACGCTTGCCGGGTCGGACACTGTTTCGGTCGCTAACACCACCGCTGGAAGCGTAGATGCGTATGCGGGGTTCCTTGCTGCGCTTGGTAAGGTGCCGGAGCTGAATGGTTGGGCGCTTTCACCGCAGGGCGAGGTTATTGCCTTGTCGAACCGTGACACGTCTGGCGGGCCTATCCTTGTCGGGTCTGCAGCGGATAGCGGCGCGATTGGCCGGATTGTCGGGCGTGACGTGTTCCGTTCAGGGAATGCGGCATACGCGGGTGACGGCACTGTTGGTATCGGTGGCGACTGGTCGAAGGCTGTGTGGGGCATGGTCGAGGGTGTCAGCATTGACATCAGTGACAACCCTGTTTATGCGTCGAACGGCACGCTGGTGTCTGCTGGCTGGCAGGACAACATGATTTCGGTTCGTGCCGAGATTCATGTCGGGTTCATTGCTGACGATAGCGCGTTTGTGCGTCTTGTCGATGCTGGTACTGATGAGTCCAGCTCGTCCAGCTCGTCCAGCTCGTCCAGCTCGTCCAGCTCGTCGAGTTCGTCGAGTTCGTCGGGGGCCTGAGTCATGATCGGGGTGGCTGTCTCCACCAGGAACCGGCCCGACGTTCTGCGTCGGTGCCTGGCCGGGTGGAGACGCCACCTTCCCGAAGGTGCCGTCCTCGTAGTTGTCGATGATGCCTCCGAACCTCCCCCCGAGTCGTCGTTCCGCTTCGGAGAGAACGTCGGCATTGCGCGAGTGAAAAATAAGGGCCTCGAGCTGCTCGCGGATCTTGGGGTCACCGAATACTTCCTATCTGACGATGACTGCTGGCCGGCGTCTGCGGATTGGTGGGAGCCCTACGTCGAGTCCCCGGTCCCGCACTTGCGGTACTCGTGGGGCGGCTCGGTGATCGAGGAGCGCGACGGTTGGATCGCGACACGTCGATTCCACGGATGCCTCCTGTACGCGAGGCAGATCGTCCTGGACCGTGTGGGCGGGTTCCGTCCGGAGTTCCGAGGGTTCGGCTGGGAGCACGTCGAGTGGATGCGACGCATTCACGCGGCGGGCCTGACGCCGCACAGCTACGTCGATGTAACTGATTCTGATCGCCTTTGGGTGTCCCTTGACCGCGATGCGCGTGGCGGCGGTGCGCCCCATCGTTCGTCGGTCGGTCCAGACCGCAAGCGGATAGCGGCGGCCAATTTGCCGACGCTGGAGCGCTTCGCCGGCACCAACGATTTCGTCCCGTTCAAGGAGTTCTGATGGCTGTCGATGTCGTCTACCTCGTGCATGAGGCAGAGAATGAGGCGCTGCGGTATTCGCTGCGGACGCTTGAAGCGCATGGTGCGGTGTTCCGTAAGGTGTGGATCGTCGGCGCTCTGCCTGTCTGGGCTACGGGTGTCGGGCATATCCCGATTGTGGAGCCGGGTGAGAAGTTCGCGTCGATCCGGGCGAAGCTTGAAGCGGTCGTGAATGATCGCCGCGTCGCGACCGAGATTGTCGTGATGAATGACGACTATTTCGCGACCGGGCCGGTCGATTGGACTGCCTACCATATGGGCTCCACTGCCGACTATGTGGCTGAGCGCTTCCGCCCCCGCAACTCGTGGTGGGAAGCGCTCCGCGACACTGCCGAGTGGATGCGCCAGCGTGGGCATGGCGACACTCTCTGCTATGCGGGGCATGTGCCGCTCATGTATTCGAAAGCGAAGCTTAGGGAGCTTCTGACCGAGTACCCGCGTACGCAGCATCTGCTCGATGTCGGGCTTTATCCAGAAGCAGGCATCGGTGGCGAGGGCTCGCTGGCGTTGAACTCGAAGTGCGGGCCTAATGATCTCGCGAAGCTCGATGACCCGAGCATGCCGCCGTGGGTGTCCACGAACGATGCTGCGTTCGCTGGTGTGCTTGGTGATCGTGTTCGGGCGATGCTCCCTGAACCATCGAGATGGGAGAAGTCATGAGTGATGATGTGTCTCCTGTGGCGTATGCGACGGTGAGCGATCTTGAGGCGCGGTGGCGCACACTCACGGCCACGGAGAAAACCCGTGCGGGGAAGCTGCTGGAGGATGCTGCGGTCATCATTGATGGCGAGTGTCCTCCAGCAGACCCTCTCGCTGACGCGGCGGCGCGTGAAATGGTGTCGTGTTCGATGGTCAAGCGGGCGATGGCTTCGGGTGAGGGTGCGAGTGTTGATTCGCAGACCGCTCAGGCTGGCCCGTTCGCTAACACGTTCAAGTTCTCGAACCCTTCCGGTGATCTATACCTGACCAAGCAGGAGCGCAGGACGCTCGGTTGCCGTAAGGGTAAGCCGTTCACGATTGACACCATGCCGCCGGGAGCGGGGGTGCAGCCGTGGACGGGATCGATGCGGTAACGAGGCTGAGGCGCGTTGAGAGCGGCAAAGACCGCTACAACCAGCCGATCTACACCACCACCGAAACTAGCCTGCCTGACGCATTGTTTGCGCCTCGGCATGTGGTTCCTGCGGTGGAGGTTGGCCGGCAGCCGACGATTGTTGAGCCGACACTGTATTGGCCGGATCTCTGGCCCGATGTCAAGGCTTCGGATCGTCTGCGGGTCCGTGGGCGCGTTTACGAGGTGAACGCTGACGCTGCGGAATGGCGTGGTCACGGTGCTGGCGGGCTCGTTGTCGTATTGAAGGATTCTGCTGAGGGGGTTGCTTGATGGCGAAAACCAAGTTTGTGTTGAACCGCAAGAACTTTCGTGAGCAGATCCTGAAAGGCCCTGGCACTGTTGCAGTGCTGCGCGAGACTCTTGGTGAGGACGCTGTCACCGATATCGGACGTGATGGGGTTCGTGCTCGTGCTCGCCTGTACGGAAGCATGGCTGACGAGGCGAAGAACGGCACGCTGTCTCGCCGGTTGGGCGGTAGCTGATGGCTGGGTTTGTTACTGAGTCGCCTGACGTTGACGCGGTCGTGCGGTCGGTGCTTGCGTCTGTTGAGCAAACGTTTTTGGTGAAGCCTGAGAAGGCGAAACCGTATCGGCTGTTGGTGTCTCGTGCTGACTTGCAGGGCAGGGTTACACCATTGTCTAGGTATTGCCGTGTGGGCGTGCAGGCGTGGTCTGTGCGCGCAGACGGCACCGCCGATCTCGGGGATGCGTTCGACCTGTGCAAAGCGGCAGGAGCAGCACTCGAAGCCGCCCCACTTTCGTCCCGCGTAGTCCTGTCTGCCGAGATCCAATCCGGCCCGTCTCGTGTCGCTGACGATGTGACCCGCATCGAGTTCCAGTACATGACTGTGCTGCTTGAGGTCGCCTGCTGACGGCCTCCCAACCCCTCATTTTCGCCCCGCCAAGTGCGGGGTTTTCTGTTTAAGGAGGCCATCGTGGCTAAACCCTCTTACGTGGATACGAACAACGATGCTGCGCTCGCGCGGCTCATCAAGACTGGTGCGATCTTCATCCGTGAAGCAGGCACCACCGACATTCCGACCAGTGCCTCGTGGGTGCCTCAGAGTGTCGCGTCCATCATCGGCTACTACTCCGAGGACGGTTTCACCGTCACCCCGAGCCCGGGAGACACGACAGAACTCAACGGGCACAACGGTGATCCGATCGTCGCAGAGTCCGCCCCCGGCTTTTGGACTGTCGCGTTCGCCGGTCTGGAAGGTAACGACACGACCGTCGAAGCCTATTTCGACGTGGAGACCGGTCTTGATGGATCGGTGACAGTCACATCCGCGGCGGTGAACAAGCGGTACGACATCGTGACTGTGGGCGTGGATCAGCTTGATCGGCCTATCGTCGTGCACTACCCGAACGTGCAGATCAGCGAGCGTGAGGGGATCACGTTCAACCGAACCACGCTCCTCGCGCTGGGAATGACGTTCCGCACCTTCAAGGGTGGGTCCGCTGCGCCGTACATGTTCAAGGCGTGGGGCCTCACGACCGCTGGCGAGTCGCCCGAGGGCCTGGTGTGGACGACGCAGATCACCGGCACCCCGACCGGCGGCAACTTCCGCCTTATCATCGACGGATTCGCCACCCCGGTCATCGCGCACGACGCGGCAAACGGTGTCTACGATGCCGCGATCAATGGGCTGTCAGGGGTCACCGGTGTGACCGTTGCTACTACTGGCACGGGCACGAAGACGCTGACCTTCACTGGTCCGGTGAACGTGCAGGCAAACCCGGCGCTGACCGGTGGCACGAACCCGACTGTGGTCGTCACGAAGGTCTAACAACTCCCGTGGGCAGGTCCCCGCAACCGCCTGCCCACGGGACACCCCTTTGGTTGCGATCACATGAAAGGTTGCATGATGTTCGAACTTCCCGAACCGTCCTCCGAGATCCGTCTCATCGACTTCGGCAGCAACGGCAAGGTGCTGTTTCAGCTTCCCGTGCTCGGAGACCCCGGCGTCCCGATGCTGCTCAACACTTCTGTCGCCCTCATGATGGAGGCGTTCAAGCAAGGCCGTCCCACTGACGCGAAGATCGCGTCGATCTGGGCGATGTTCATCGACGCCATCGGGAACTCCTACCCGAACGCGCTGCAGCATCTCGGCGGCATGGACCTGGACCAGTTGAAGCACGTCGTCACTCACTGGTTCACCGAGTCGCAGAAGCTCACCGGGTACTCCCCAAAAGCACCCTGACGGCAGCAGCGGTCTACTTCCACCACCGAGCCGCGCTCGAGTACGACTTTCGGGCACGGTTCGGTTTCGGGGTGGACCGGATAGACCGTCAGGAACTCTCCTACACCGAACTCACCGCCCTCGTCGATGGGTTGATCGACGACCATACGTCGCACACCTTCGCGTCTCTCTCCGGCTGGTCGTATGTGCCGTCGCCGGCAGAGGTCGAGTTCTACAACGGGCTCGACGCGAAGCTTGCGATGAACCGGCGGAAGAACCAGCCGACTCCGCCGCGCATCAAGCGGCCATGGGAGACCCCACGTGAGAGGGACAAGCCGCCCGCCGTGGACGCTGAGGCGCAGGCTCGGCTTGACCGCCTGAAGGCGCGTTTGGGCATCACATAACTCCATATTGACCGGTTGCGACATGACCCACCACGGAGGTGTTTATGGCGCAGGAGGTCGGTGTTGCGTATGTGACTTTGCTTCCGTCTGGCCGCGGTTTTGGTAAGGCCGTCGAGGGTCAGGTTGACGACGCTCTGGATAGGTCGGAGAAGAAGTCTGAGGGGTTCTTCTCGAAGCTGGGGACCGGGATCAAGCGGGTCGCTGTCGGGGTGGCCGCTGTCGCGACTGGTGTGGCGGCGCTTGCTGTTGGAGGGGGTATTGCCCGCGCCCTGAACATCGAGGACGCGCAGGCGAAACTCAAGGGCCTGGGACACGACACGCAGTCGGTCGAGGCGATCATGACGAACGCTCTTGCCGCGGTGAAGGGTACCGCGTTCGGGCTGGATGCGGCCGCGACTACCGCGGCTGCTGCGGTCGCATCAGGCATCAAGCCGGGGCAGGAACTCGAGAAGTACCTTCGCCTGACGGCCGACGCCGCGACCATCGCGGGTGTGTCGATGGAGGAGATGGGCTCCATCATCAACAAGGTTCAGGCCAAGGGCAAGGCCCAGATGGAGGACCTGAACCGGCTCACGGAGCGCGGCATCCCGATCATGCAGATGCTCGCCGATGAGTACGGTGTCACCGCCGAAGAGATGTCGAAGATGGTGTCCCGCGGTGAGGTCGACGCGGCACGGTTCCGGAAGGCGCTGGAAGACAACGTTGGCGGTGCCGCGTTGGCGTCTGGCGATACGACGCGGGGCGCGTTCGCGAACATGATGGCGGCATTGTCCAGGCTGGGCCTCGAGTTCGTGGGGCCGGTGCTCTCGAACGCGAAGGCCTTCTTCAACGAGATCACGGTCATCCTCGATGGGCTCGCCGAACGGTTCCGGCCCTGGATCAAGCGGATCAACGAGCAGTTCGGTGATTTGCTCGACCCGACCGGGCTAGGTGACCGTTTCCTTGCGAAGTTCGACGAGATCGTTTCGGCGATCTCTTCGGGACCGATCCCTCAGTTGCTCAGTGCATTGCAACCGATCCTGCCGGCGGTGGCTGAATTGGCGGGCGCGCTCGGGCAGGCGCTCGGTGGGGCAGCGCGTGAGTTGGGGGAGGCGCTTGCGCCGGTCCTGCCGCTCATCGCGGAGGAACTCACGTCCGCGGTCGTAGAGCTGACGCCGAGCCTCATCGACCTGGTGAAGGCATTGGTGCCGATCATTCCCGAGTTGGTGAAGCTGGGAATTGAGGTTCTGCCTGTTGTGGTTGATCTCCTCAAGGAGCTCGTGCCGGTCGTGAAGTGGGTGATCGAGGAGGCGCTACTTCCGTTCCTTGAGACGATCACAGCGGTCATCGACTATCTCACGGGAGAGTCCGACGCTGCGGGCTTCCTCTCTGATATGGAGGGCGTCGGCGGCAGTCTTCTCAGCACGTACGACACGGTGAAGTGGGCGTTCGGTGTCTTGATGGATGCCGCCCAGATGCTCGTAGACACCGGGATCTGGGTAGTTGAAGCGTTCACAGGCATCGGAGATTTCTTCGCCGGACTGTGGCAGGGCATCCAGGATGCGTTCGCTGTCGGCGTCGAGTGGTGGAACACGACCTGGACGGGGATCTCTCAGTTCTTCTCGGACACGTGGGACGCGATCGGTCTCGCCCTCGGCGGTGCGCTCGAGTTCATCGCGGGTCTTCTGTCGGGAGATACAGCGCTGATGCAGGAGGGCCTCAACCAGTTCCTCACCACGATCAACGACTGGTGGACCTCAACCTGGCAGGGGATCAGCGATTTCTTCTCAGGGATCTGGGCGGGAATCAGCAGCTTCATATCGGGTGCGCTGGCGTGGGTATCTTCCGCGTGGAACAACACATGGTCGTGGGTCTCGGCGTTCTTCCGTGACACATGGAACAACGTCGTGAGCAACGTCCGAGATGGCGTGAACAACGTGATGCAGTTCTTCCGAGATCTGCCGACCAACATCATGAACGCGCTCACCGGCGCGGGACGCTGGCTCCTTCAGACCGGTAAGGACATCATCCAGGGCCTCATCGACGGTGTGATGTCGATGGTCGGGAGCGCGGTGAAGGCCGTTCAGGACATCGGCTCGGACATGCTCTCGGGTATTCAGTCCTGGCTGGGCATACATTCCCCCTCACGAGTGTTCCGGGACCAGGTCGGCAAGATGGTCGGCCTTGGCCTGCTCGAAGGTGTCGAGGACTCAACCATTCGGTCGCGTATCGATTCCGCCGTGAATCACATGGTGCAAGTGCCAGACGGGTACACCCTCGGGTCCGGTTCCGATGGGCCGGCCACCTTCAATCTCTACGACTCTGACGGGCGCCTGTGGGGCAGCCTCCGCGGCATTGTCGCGGATGCGTTGGCTCCGGTGTCTGCGGGGAATGTGATGTCTGAACTGGGGGTGCGCTGATGGCGTGGACTTCTCTTGGCGCTGTCCGGTCGTCGTGGCAGAACGATATTTCGACGTTGGCGCGTGGATACTACGACAACATCAACACCACCGCGCGCACGGTAGATCTGACCGTGGATGTTTACATGTCCACGACCGGGGGTCGCTCGTTGACGGCGAATGTGTCGGGAAACGGGTATATCGGCGTCGACGGGCCTACCTCCACTCGCGACTTTTCTGCGGGCGCGAACGCCGATACCGCGTTCACGAACTATTCGCGCACGATCTCGTACAACGCGAACGGTGAGGCGAGCACGACGTGGGGCGGTTGGCTTCGCGCGAACAATGTGATCGCGTTCGATCAGACCGCTTACATCACGTCGAGTTTGCCGTCGATCCCGCCGCTCGCGCTCACCTCTTTGTCGGTGTCGCGGGTGTCGGATGGTCAGCAGAATCTCTCGTGGTCGATCCCGGGCGGGGTGACGAACACGGAGGTCGTGATCCAGCGGCGCACGAATGATGGTGCGTGGACGCAGGTGGGTCGCCCGTCCGGGAATGTGTCGTCGTGGTCGGATACGACGACGGTCGCGAACCGGAAGTACGAGTACCGTGTTGCCGGGGTCAGGTCTGGGCGGCAGGCGGCGTGGACGGGCACGGTTGTGGTGTACACGACCCCGGCTCCTCCCGGGGTGGTGTCGGCGGAGAAGGTCGGCTCGAACATTCAGGTCACCGCGACGGACCTGCCGCCGTATGCGACCGCGTACGACGTGCAAGAGTCCACGAACGGCGGCGGCTCCTGGTCGACCTTGCAGTCGGGTGTGACGTCGTGGCCGTGGACGCATGTGTCCCCGTCGAACGCGGTCACGCACACCTACCGGGTGCGGTCGACCCGTGGCGGGCTGGTGTCCGCGTATTCGGATCCGTCGAACACGGTGGCGCTCCTCGCGCCGCCGAACCCTCCGACCGGGCTTGTCCCGAACGGTGTCGCGGTGGCGGCGGGCACGGTGCGATTCCAGTGGGTGCATAACCCGGTGGATACGACCGCGCAGACCGCGTACGAGCTGCGGCATCGTCTCGTCGGCGGGCCGTCGTGGACCACCCTCTCGGGGACGACCGCCGCGTACCGTGACGTGTCTCTGACGGCTTCCGCGACTGACCGTGAGTGGCAGGTACGCACGAAAGGGTCGCACGCATCCTGGTCGGACTGGTCCGCGGTCGCGTTGGTGTCGGTGATCACGGTCCCTGGTGTTGCGGTGACGCAGCCGGGCGACACGTGGGGTGAGCCCGTGCTGCCCGTGCAGTGGTCGTGGTCGCAGGCGGAGGGTCGCCCGCAGTCGGCGTGGCGGGTGCGCCTGTTCGATGTGGCGTTGAACCTGTTGGAGGAGCGTGAGGGCTCCGGTGACGTGTCGTCGGTGACGCTGAACTACCGGGTCGCGACCGGGCAGACCTACATTGTGGAGGTTCAGGCGGCGACCGGGTCGGTGTGGTCGGCGTGGGCGTCGCAACAGTTCGACACCCTGTTTGTGCCGCCTGCCGTCCCGGATGTGTCTGGCGGGTGGACCGAGCCTGACGGGTCGGTCACTCTGACCGTCGAGGAGGGGGTCGAGGATCCGGCCCCGCCCGCGACGGTGTCAGTCACGGTGGAAAGGTCCGTGGACGGCGGCGACACGTGGGAGCTGGTGCTGGTCACCGTCCCGGGTGTGACGTTCTCGGACGGGGAGTCCCTGTCGAATGGGGAGACCCTGTACCGGGTGACCGCGATCGCGGCGTCTGGTGCGGCGAGCACGGTCATCTACCCGGTGGTCGCGGATTCCGGGGCGGTGTGGCTGTCTGGCGGCATCGGGTTCTCGAGAACCGCGCGCCTGCCGCTGAACCCGACTGTGCGTCTCCGGGCGTCCCGGGTGCGGTCGGTGGAGCACTATGAGGGCCGAACCCGCGGCGTCGGGTATGCGGGCGAACAGACCGCGCTGACCGTCGAGGTGGGCGGTGCGCTGATCGACCGCGACATCAGCACTGCCGAGGTGGACGGTCTGATCGACCTGGTGCAGGACGATGAGCCGTTGCACATGATCCGCGACCCGGACGGGCGCCGCATCGTCGGCGTCATCAGCGACGTGAACATTCCCCGCAAGCAGGCCATCGCCCGCACGGACGGGACCGCCGGCGTGTGGGAATTCTCGTTCTCCTTGGAGGAGACCGACCGATAGAGGGGGTGCTCATGGTTGCATGGCACGGCCCGAGGAAGCCCAGGTGGCGGTTCCGTCTACTGGACTCCCAGGATCAGGATCTGGGGCTGCTGGACGGGGTGAAGGGCGGCAACTGCGAGGTTGTCGCCCTGTCCCGTCTCGGCGGCTCCGGGAGCCTCACGATCGACGGCCGCGGTCAGGACATCGACTGGATGCGCCACCGGGTGCAGATGGTCTACGACCCGGGCATCCCGGGCGTGGAACCGTGGCCGCTCGCCACGATGATGTTCACGTCCCCGACCCTGCACCGCACCGCGACTCTTTCCCGGTTCGAGGTGACGTTGCTGTCGAAGATGGCCGTCATCGATGAAGACACCGTCGAGGCGGTCTACTCCCTTGCTGCGGGGGCTCCGATCATCTCTACCGTGGTGGCTTTGATCCAGTCCACCGGGGAGACGAGGATTGCTGCGACCCCATCGGAGGCGACCCTGTCGAACCCTCTCGTGTGGGATGCGGGGGAGTCGAAGCTCACCATCGTCAACGACCTGCTCCAGGCTGCCGGGTACTGGTCGCTGTGGTGCGACGGGGCCGGCCTCTACCGGGTCGAACCGTACACTCTGCCGGCCGACCGGCCCGTGTCGTTCGATTTCGCAGCCGGGCAGACAGCGATTCACCGGCCGGCATGGGACCGTGAACAGGACCTCTCATCGGTCCCGAACCGGTTCCTGGTGATCGGGCAGGGCACAGACGAAGATCCGCCGCTGGTCGGGGTGGCGCTGAACGAGAACCCGGACTCCCCGTTCTCGTATCAGGCTCGCGGGCGGTGGATCACAGCGACCGAGACGGGCGTCGAGGGAGATTCGCAGGTGGTCTTCGATCAGCTCGCGCAGCGGCGTCTCCTGGACGCCATGTCCCCGGTGGGGAAGTTGTCCGTGTCGCACGCGATCGTCCCCTTGGAGCAGAACCAGAAGGTCATTTTTCGGCCCCGCGGCCTGACCGCACGGGCGGCGACGATCCAGCGAATGCGGTACGACTTCACCTTCAACGGGCACTGCCAGGCGGAGTGGAGGGAGATCTGATGATCGACCTCTCTGTGCTGATGCGCCGCATCAGCGATCTCGCGGCGCTCATCGCCGGGAAACCTGACCTGTACGGCGCAATCGTCACGGGCGCTGACCCGTTGGAGATCCGGCTAGACGCGGCACCGTCTCCGCTTCAGGGCAAACCAGACACGCTCGTGTCCGGGTTGCAGGTTGACGACCGTGTTCTGGTCGCAATGCAGAACCACCGTGCCCTGGTGCTGGGACGGAGAACCGGGTATCCGGCAGCGACTGAGACCAGCCGAGGGGTCGCGGAGATCGCCACGCAGGCCGAGGCGAACACGGGCGCTGATGATGAGCGCTACATGACGCCGAAGACGGTGCGCGAGCGGGGTTATGCGCCCTTCGCGGAGGCGGCGGGTGTGGTTGCGCAGCAGTCTGTCGCGGCGACGGCCTCGGTCGCCGTCACGGTGACTTTCCCAGCGGGGAGGTTCACCCAACCCCCGATGGTGCTCCCCGGCAAGTGGGGCAACGCGCGGGACACGAACGTCGGCGTCGACAACGTGACGACCTCGTCGTGCACGGTCCGGCTCGAGTCGAACTCGACGGTGTCGCGCACGATCGGCGCGTATTGGCACGCGATCCAGATGACGAGCGGGAGTGGTGCGGGATGAGCGATTTCGAAGAGCCTGATCTGATCCCGGCGACGGTGGTCTGTCGCACCTCGGGGTGCGAGAACGATGGCATCCCGATCCAGGTGATGTACGTCGAGGTCGTCGTGTGCGGGCCATGCAGTCAGCAGATCACCGACATCAACCCTGTCAGAGAGACGGAATCAGGGAGGATTACATGAGCGCATCGCAGCCGGTGTACTGGCCGTTCGACCCGGCCCTCGTGACCGAGGAATTCGGGACACGGGGCGGTGAGCACGGCGGCATCGACGGGGGAATGCCCGTCGGCACTCCCCTCCTCGCGGCGTTCGACGGCATCGTGTCCTGGGTCGGCAATGACGGCGCGTCCGGCTCTCTGCACCTAGGCGGCGGGCAATGGGTAAGAGCGAACGGCCCCGCCCTGATCGTGGACGTGCGACGCGCGGACGGCCTCATCTCCCGCACCGCGCACCTCAGTGGTTTCAACGTGGCCCAGGGTCAGCGGGTGAGCGCGGGCGAGGTGATCGGCTACTCCGGCAACTCCGGGTTCTCGCTTGGCCCGCACACCCACTGGGAGACCCGCTGGGACTCGCGTCTCGGCCCCGGCTCGTGGGTGAACCCCCGCAGTTTCGATCCACAGATTTTCACTACGCCCGATGGGCAGGAAGAAGACGAAGACATGAAGCTCGAAAACCGTGCCGTATGCCACACCAAGGACGGCGTGCAGACCGTCGTCATCGGCGAGCGAACCTCGGGATGGAAGTTCAAGTACACCACCACCGCGACGAAGGGGCGCAACCCTGAAAACGAGCGCTGGGCGGCGTTTTTCGAGACGGGTGATTTCATTGCCGTCACCGACCGCTCCATGCTCGACCAGTGGGAGGCGTCCCTCGACCGCATGGTGCAGGGCAAGTAGGCCATGACGATCCCGCCCGAACGCGACCACCAGCCCGGCGTCGTGATCACCCTCCGTGAGGTCTGGGAACAGGGGCAGGAGACACGGGAGATCGTGGGCGGGCTCGCCGCGGACATCGGTGAGCTCGTCGCCGTGAACCGCCGCCTCGACTCCCACTCGAAAACCCTCGTGGAGCACGACGGCCGCCTCGACAAGCTCGAAATCGCGCAAGCCGTGGTCGCCGCTCAGCAGCGTCCCCGCACCCCCTGGTACGTCACTGTCGGCGCTGTCGTCGGCATCGTCACCGGCCTCGGCGCGCTCATCACCCTCATGACCATGCTCGGCCAAATCAGTGCCGCCCTCACACCATAGGAGACCCCATGCGTAAGTACTTCACGATCGCGTTCGCTGACTATGCGGGAGAGCGTGCGCTTAAGACCCTCATTCAGGCGTTGTTCGCTGGTGGCCTGATCGGTGCGGGCCTGTTCCAGCTTGACTGGGCCGCGATCGGTTCCCTTGCCGGCGGCACTGCTCTCGCCTCGGTTCTGACCTCGATCCTGTTCTATAAGGGAGACGGTACCGACGACCCGGACGACACGACCATCGGATCCTGACCTTCGCACGATTCCTGCCCCTCGCCCTCTTCGGAGGAGCGAGGGGCGGTTTTGTCGTTGTTCACGTACTCTGGGCGCATGTGCGGGAGAGTGATCGTGAAGTGGGACGAGATGATCCCCGGGGCTTCGAATACGGAACTCGCGGAATGGATGCGCACCATCCCGGAGGGTGCGGAGTCGTCGTGGAACGTGAAGCCCACCCAGCAGATCCCGGTCGCGCTCACCTCCGCGAAGGACGGGGCGAAGCGGCTCGAGACCGCGCACTGGTCGCTGGTGCCGCCATGGTCGAAAGACCTGCGGCTGAAGTACCCCACGTTCAACGCGAGGTCCGAGGGCCTGTCGGAGAAGGCGACTTTCAAGGGCCCGCTCAAGAAGCAGCGGTGCGTGATCCCCGTCACCGGATTTTTCGAGTGGACCGGGCCCAAAGAGAAGCGCACACCGCACGCGATCTTCGGCCCCGACCCCATACTCCCGATGGCGGGCCTGTACTCGTGGTGGAAATCACCAGAAGAGGAGTGGGTGCTGACGGCGACGATCCTCACGCGCGCATCCGCCGGCGTCATGAAAGACATCCACGACAGGATGCCCGTGTTCATGGCCGACGAACTGCTGGGCGACTGGCTCGACCCGGAAACCCCCGGGGATCAGCTTCTCGTGGACGCGGTGTCGGAGGCGTCTGTGCCCATTGCGTCCGAGTTGCGCGAGTACGAGGTGCGGCCGCTCAGGGGTGACGGGCCGGAACTCATCGACCCGGCCTAGAGTTCGTCCTCGTAGGGTTTGCGTTTCCGCCGCGGCGACGTCGTGGCTTTGAGGTAGAGCCGCACGAGTGCGTTCTTCTTGATCAGGTAGGCGTGGGGTTCGATCTCCCCGCGTTCCTTCTGCTCTTCGAGCTCGCGGATCGACTCGGCCGTGTACTCCGCATCGAACCGCCCACTCTCGCGGGAAACGCTGCGCTCTTCCCAGATCTTCATGCCCGCATCACCGGCCCGGTTTCGCCCCGTACCTGCCGGAGCCGTCAACACCACGCGCGCGCATATTCGCGGCCCACTCCTCATGCGACATCCCCGGGTGCCCGGGCGCGACATGCGTGTCCCACGGCACCGCCTGCTCGGCAGCCTTCATCGTCTCGTACACACCCACCAGCACGCGGTGCTCCTCGCTGGGAGCCCACCGCATGAGCAAGAGCTTCGGCATCTGCTGACTGTCGGTGACCTTGTGGATGATGGCTCTTGGCTCGTACGGGCTTTCCCGCATCACGATCCACGAGTTGGTGCTGATCTGGATGAGGTTCTTCGGCATCAGAGCATCCTTTCGAGCGCGTGCCGGCGCTGATAGTACGACGGGTAGGGAATCTCGCCGGCCTCGTACTGGGCGTCAAGATCCCGGATCGCTTCTCTCACGACGTCCCGGAAGTAGGTGGGCGACGTCGACGGGATGAAGCTCTGTTCACGAATCCACATCACACCCTCCATTCGAAACTATGTTCGAATGAGGAGTGTACGCCGCACGGCTGACAAAGCGATAGAACTCTGGGTGATTGAGCTCCGGCTCTGGCTATCTGGCTATGTTGGTGGCTTGAAGATCTTTGCTGGGCGCACTGGGCCGCGGAAACTGCGTATGTCCAGGCCGCCCGATTTGATCCCATTGCGATTCGTATAGCGATACTGAAGTGCTTTGATCCGAGCGCCGAAGTTCTTCCGGATGTGATGGTAAGCGGAAGGGTTGTGGGTGAATCCCGGCCTCTCCGGGGCAAACGCGGAAACGGCCATGGGGAACAAGAAGCAGGAGGCCAGCAGGTCTGCGACCTGTAGGCCGGCATGATTGTCTGATGCCGCGAAGATCGGGACTTCTGCAACCTGCGGGTAAGCGTCACCTCCTGACTTCCATTTCTGGGTGAAGACAGAGTGCGCGACTTGAAGGTTTGACTTGTGCTCGCGCGAGTCGGCTATCACTACACCGTGGTCGTCTGATTCCGCTAGATACCTTTGGAACCCCTTCACGATGTCCTGTACCCCGTACCCGTAAGTCTTCCGAATATCGAGTGGGCTCCCGTCTGACTTGACCCACACTTTCCCCATCATGCGACATCCGTAGTGCTCCACGATGGACAGGGCCTCATCGCGATATCGATCCGCTTTTCGCCTATCGTTTCTCGACTCTGATCTGGTGAGCGCTTGAATCTTCGATCCCTTGATCTCTGTGAGAATGTGATCCAGGGATTTGCCGCTTACAAAGCTGCCGGGGAAATGCCGGCACTTGAGAGAGACGTAATCCCTGGTCAACGCCGGCAGATCGGAAGAGTCGATGATGACCGCAGTGAGGGCAAGGAGCGGCGTGGCGCTCGCCGAAGACTCGGGGGGCTCTGTCCCGCCCGACTCGTCTATGTAGCAGATCTTCATATTTGTGTAGAAACGCTAAGTGCCGCTACGAGGAGCGGCACTTAGGAAGTGGTGTTCGATTGTTCTATGCACCAGTGAGTAGTACTCGCTAGCCAGTATGCGACAAGTATTGCCTGGTGTCAATCTGCTTGAGGTCGAGGATATGGGGACGCAGGAAGCGCCGCGGCCACGCTCCTTATTCGTCCTTCAGCCAGTACATAACCATCCCGTCAGCTACTCGTCCCTGAACCATGCGAGCCCGCGCGCACCCTCCGGCACCAGCGCAAGCGCAGCATCTCGTGCGGTCTCCCAGTCCGGGCCCTCACCCGAAACCTCGGTCACCTCGTAGTCGGTGACATTGAAACCGTGCCTCCGGATCTCTGGGGTGTCCGGGACGTTCAGGGCGATACGGAGACGAGCACGCATAAGAACAGGCTACGCGGCCATCGGCAAATGCTCGATCCCGTCGAACATCTTCTTCATCGATACCCGCGTGTAGATCTCGGTGGAGGCAAGCGATTCGTGCCGCATCATCTCCTTCACTACGCGCACATCAACCCCTTCATCGAGCAGCGTGGACGCGTACCAGTGGCGAAGCTGGTGGGCTTTGCCATCGAACCCTGCCCGCCTCATGGCGTTGCCGATCACCCGTGATACCTGCGTGGAGGTGATGCAGGGCGCGTTCGTCTGCTTCCCGTAGGCGGGGAACCAGTACCCGCGGCGGGGCATCGTTCTCGCGAGTTCTAGGATCGCGGGGTGGGCGGGAATCATTGCCGTCTTCCCGCCCTTCCCGGTGACGGTGATGATCTCCCCGATGGTGTCGAGGTCTTCACCTCGGAACTTCGCAACCTCATGCACTCGCAGGCCGGCGTAGGCGGCAAGGATGATCATAGCCCTGGTGCGGCGTCGATTCGCGACGGCGAGTAGCGCGGACACGTGGGCGGTGCGTACGGGGCGGGGAGCGCCCTTGGGGCGTCGCGGGCGCGGCGTGGATGCACTGGGGTCGGTATCGATTCTGCCGGTCAGGACCGCCCATTTGTAGAAGGCACGGATGGTCGCATGGTAGGACGCCTTCGAGGACTGGGAGAGGTGAGCACGCCCCAGGTAGTCGATGATGTTGTCCGGTGTGACTTCAAGCGCGGCGGTCTTCGATAGCTCGGATAGATGCAGGATGACGATTCGTCGTTCCTTGATTGTGCGCTGCGATAGTCCTTGTGCGACCTGCCATCGTTGCCATTCGTCTAGTACGTGCAAGGTGTCTCCGATCTCGCCCTTGAGAGGGAAGAGGGAGACTACCGGGCGCATAGGACATTCACGCTTAGGGGCTTGGCGTGGTGAGGGTTAGGCAATGGATTTCCAGGTGAACATGTCGATGACTTCGCCCAAGTGGTCACCTTGTAAACTGCAGGTGGTCGGTTCGAGTCCGACAGGCGGCTCACGCCGGGGCCCGCGAAAGCGGGCCCCTTTTGCGTAAGCTGCCTGCCGGACTCGAACCGCCGGACGCAGTCAGTCGCCGCCCTTGAGCTTGCGCACCTCGCGGTCGACCGCCTCGTCGGTGATCGGGCGGCCTCCGGGGCCGTAGACGTTGAACGCCGTGAACACGGTCGCGAGCGCGAAGCCGATCATCGGCCACATGGGCCAGTAGTACTGCTGGTACCCGCCGATGAGCCAGAGCACGTTCAGCAGGACCGTGATCACCACAAAGATGATCACCATGCCCCAGAAGTCGCGCTTCGCCTTGATGCGCTTGCGCGCGGCCTCTCGAATGTCCTCGTCCATGCCTCCAAACTAACGGAGGAGGGCGGGTCTGTACACCGTTCCGGCGATGCCCGGGCTGCACTAGGGTGGTCTGGTGCCGCAGAAACCTCGCCTTCCCGTGTGGATCGCGCTCGTCGGCTCGGGGCTCGCCGGGGCTCTGGTCGCGGCGCAGTCGCGCATCAACGGCGGCCTGAGCCAGGCGATCGGCGACGGATACCTGACCGCGGCAGTCTCGTTCGGATCCGGCCTCGTGATCCTCGTGCTCATCACGCTCGCCTCGCCCACGGCCCGGAACGGACTGCGCCGGGTGCGGACAGAGGTGGGCCGTCGGCATCTGCCGGTCTGGGCGCTCACCGGAGGCCTGTGCGGCGCGTTCTTCGTGCTGGGCCAGGGTCTCGTGGCCTCGGTGATCGGGCTCGCGCTCTTCACCGTCGGCGTCGTCGCGGGCCAGGTGACGGGCGGGCTCGTCATGGACCGGCTGGGTCTCGGACCGGGCGGTCGGGTGGAACCGACGATCCAGCGCATGCTCGGCGCCGCACTCGCGGTCGTGGCCGTGGTGCTGTCAGTGCTCGCCGACCTGTTCGGCGGGGCCGAGCAGCTGTGGCTCGTCGTCGTGCCGGTGATCGCGGGCGTCGGGGTGGCCTGGCAGTCCGCGATGAACGGGATCGTGCGAGCGGCGGCGCAGAGCGCCATCGTCGCCACCCTCATCAATTTCGTGGTCGGGATGTGCGTGCTGCTGGTGCTCGCGGTGATCTCCGTGGCGGTGCACGGCTGGCCCGCCGCGTGGCCGAGCGATCCGCTGCTCTACATCGGCGGCGCGGTGGGAGTGGTCTTCATCGGCGTCGCGGCGCTCCTCGTGCGCACGGCCGGCGTGCTGCTGCTCAGCATGTCGAACGTGGCCGGTCAGCTCGTCGCGGCGGTGGCGTTCGAGGCGGGCCTGCCGCTGGCGGACGGGGTGACCCCGGGGCTGCTGGCGGGTGCCACGGTCGCGCTCGCAGCGGTGGTGATCGCCGCGCTGCCGAGGCGGGTCCGCGCGGTTTCCTGACGCCGCCCTTCCGCCCGTAACGGTCGCGCTCAGCCGGGCCGGACCGAGAGCAGGCTCGGCCGCGGCCCTTCGAGTCGGGCGATCCGCACCTTCATGTCCACGGCATCGCCGCTGACCTCGCGAAGCTCGGCTTGAAGCCGATCGAATTGCGCGTCCATCCGGTCGAAGCGCTTGTCCATCTGCTCGAAGCGCGCATCCACTTGCTCGAAGCGCTTGTCGACCTGGTCGAAGCGTCTGTCGACCTGCTCGAAGCGCAGATCCATGCGCTGCTCGATCCGGTTCTCGAAACGTGCCATCATACGCGTCATGACCGCCCAGATCCCGCCGAATATCGTGGCGGCGGCGCCGAATACGGCGATGATCACGCCGATGACATCCGGGGACACGTGCATACCTCGATTCTGGAGGGTCCTCAACCCTTCTGCAAGCAAGGTAGCCAGCTTGACGGTATCTTTTCCGTCGCTATTTGAAATCTGTGGATAGGTCAGCTGAACCCCAGGGGGGACCGTGTTGTGGGCGGCGAATGAAACCGCGCGATCCCGACGAGTCGGTTACGCGGCCTCGTCGTCGGGATCGAACGACAGGGCGAGCGAGTTCATGCAGTAGCGGTCGCCGGTGGGCGTGCCGAAGCCGTCGGGGAAGACGTGGCCGAGATGCGATCCGCACCGCGCGCAGCGCACCTCGGTGCGGGTCATGCCGAGGCTCGTGTCCTCGAGCAGCTGGACCGCCTCGGGACGCACGCTCTCGTAGAAGCTCGGCCAGCCGCAGTGCGACTGGAACTTCGTTCCGCTCTTGAAGAGCTCGTTGCCGCAGGCGCGGCAGCTGTAGACGCCGTCGCCCCACTCCTCGAGCAGTTCGCCCGTGCCGGGCCGCTCGGTGGCGGCCTGGCGCAGGATCGCGTACTCCTCGGGGTCCAGCCGCTCGCGCCATTCCGCGTCGCTCAGCGCGAACTCGTAGCCGTCACCGTCGTCGATCGAGGTGCTCATGGCCTGCCTCCTGTGCTCCGATCCGCTTCTCCGTCCGGTACCACCATACGCCCGGTCAGAGCTCCGTGAGATGGCGGGAGAGGTCGAGCGGCTTGCGTGGCTTCGACTTCCTGTCCCGATCGGGGATCCCTCCCACGTAGATCCAGCCGAGCAGGTACTCGCGCTTGCCCAGCCCGAGCGCGCGTCGCATCACCTTCGAGCGGGCCGGCGCACCGGTGCGCCACATCGAGCCCCACCCGGCCTCGTGCAGGAGAAGTCCGAGCGAATGGGCGACGCCCGAGGCGACGGCCTCCTGCTCCCACAGCGGGATCTTCTTGGTCTTGTGCGGGCTCACTACGACCGTCAGCACCAGCGGCGCTCGGCAGGCCTTCGCGATTCCCTTCTCGGCGCGGGTGCCGTTCGCCTTGGCGAGTGCCCGGCCGAGTCGCTTCCGGGCGTCGCCCCGCAGCGCGATGACGCGCCAGGGGCGCAGGCCCGAATGGTCGGCGATGCTCGCCATCGCCGCGACCATCTCCGCGAGCTGCTCTTCGCTCGGCGCCTCGTCGGTGACGCGCGAGTGGGAGCGCCGTGCGCGGAGGGCGGCGAGTGCGGGCCGCTCGCCGGAAGGGGTGTGCTCGACGTCCAGGATCGTTCCTTTCGCGAGTTCGCAGATGGTCCCAGGCTAGACGTGCGGGCTGGGTGCAGCCCGTGCGCAGTCGGCGCCGCGGACCGGCTCGGATGCCTGCGGTGCCCGGTTCCGGTTCGCCTATTCGATGACCTCCCTGCTCGGCAGCGCGGAACCGCTTATGCCACTCAACCACGACCGGGATCACGCAAGGAAAAAGAAAGGTGCGGCGATGGCCCGGACTTGCAACGTCAGATGAAATACATCAGACTATTGGAAGTCTGACCAGACTTAGGTCTGCCTAAATCCGTTCAGCATGCCGGCATATCCAGCCGAGCCCGTCCCCTGCCCTGATGAATGGAGAATCTCACATCGTGAGTACCGCCGCTCCGCGAGCCCGACGCAGAACATCGTCGCGTCTGCTCGCAGTAGTCACCACCCTTCTGGTCGCGGTCAGCGGCCTCTTCGTTGTTCCGACGGTCGCGCATGCGGCCGAGGGCGATGTCACGAACGCGAGTCTCGACTGGGGGGTGAAGGAAGGGTGGCGCAACTACATTGCAGGTATGGTTGCGGGGCCGAACCCCGGCGGCGGAATCTTCTTCACGGCTCCCGCAAGTGCGACGCCGGCGCCCTACAACTGGGGTACGGCAGGCATCGGCAGCTATGACGAGACGACTCAGACGGGCAGCTTCACCGCCCAGGGCGGGATCAGGTGGACTTTCCCGAGCCACGGCATCGACGTGACCCTCAGCGATCTCGTCGTGGCCTTCGATCTGAGCAGCGGAACGGGAACCATCACCGGAACCTACGTTGACCCTGTGCGTGCCGTTCCGACGACTACGAAGACGATGGTCACCTTCGCCATCGGCTCTTCGAACGTGGCCGGCGGAGTCGTCACCGTCTCCGGCGCCACGGCGACGGCCGCCGAGGGCACCGAAGAGGCTTTCGGCTCCTACCCCGTCGGCACTCCGATGGACCCGGTCAGCTTCAGCTTCAACTACGAGCAGGCGCTGGCTGCGACCAGTACCTCGCTGAGCGTTCTTCCGAACGGCACCGTCGACGTGAACACCGAGGTCACCCTCACCGCGACCGTCACGCCGGGCACGGTGCCAGGCACTGTCACCTTCTTCGACGGCACCGAGGAACTCGGCACCGAGATCGTCTCGGGCGGCGGCGCCAGCATCTCGACCTCCGCGCTGGCGGTCGGAGAGCACAGCATCACCGCCACCTTCACACCGGAGGCGGGGCAGCTCTACCTGCCCTCGACCTCCGACGCGTCGCTGGTGACGGTCGAAATCCCCGACACTGCGGTCGCCACGACCACTACGGTGAGTGCGCCCACCCCGGCGGCCCCTGTTGCGCTCAGCTCCCCGGTCGCGCTCAGCGCGACTGTCGCGGCCGACTCCGGCACTCCGACCGGTACGGTCGACTTCTACTCGGTCGCCGCGGGGACCACGGAGCGCGTGCTTCTGGGCAACGGCACCGTCGACGAGGAGGGCATCGCGACGCTGAACACCAGCGCACTGCCGCAGGGCGGCTTCACCTTCGCCGCGGTCTATCGTCCGGCGAACCAGGCCGACTTCATCACGAGCGAGGGCACGACGACGGCCAACTACAACGTCGTCGACATCACTCCCGCTGCGCACTGCACCGTGCCGAGCGGCACGGTGACGAGCCCCGACACGGCCTCTGCGAGCTGGGGCTGGTCGCAGTACTTCATCGATATGACTTTCTTCAACCCGGTGCGCACGGGCACGGGTGACGTGACCGTCTCTGGTACCAATCACGTTTTCAGTGATGGCGTAGTCCGAGCCACGGCGGATTGTGCCGAGATCACCTTCGAGGGCACCGCGCGCCTGACTCTGCACGGTGGAACCAACTGGGTTGAGATCGAGGATCCGACCATCTTCATCGCCGCCGATGGAAGTGCGGTATGGCAGGCAGTGGTTCGCTCGTGGTCGGCCGGCAACACCTTCGAGAGCGATGGCCCGGTGACGGTGGCGACCGGTTCCGCGGGCGCCAGCTTCGCTCCGGGCGACTCGGTCGACACCGCGCTGAACTTCGGCTTCGCGGGGACGGTGCCGCAGGGTACCTGGCACGCGAGCTACACCGATGCGTGGTCGAATCCCTTCGTGTGGGCGCTCGATCCTGACCAGCGCGCGTACTACACGCGAACCGGCACGAGCGCGGCCAATGGCAATAAGGGCGCCCTGCCGCTGAACGTCGACTTCACCTGGCCGGCGATCTCCAGCACCACCCTCGCGGTGAGCCCCGCGGCCCCGCAGGTGCTCGGCAACGAGACGACGCTGACCGCGACCGTCGCCCCCGTGGCATCGACGGAGGGCACGGTCGAGTTCTTCGGAACCTCCGCCGTGACCGGCACCGAGGTCTCCCTGGGCGAGGCCGGCACAGTGAACGGTGTGGCAACCCTGCCGGTCACCCTCGCCGCGGGCGGTCACACCTTCCGCGCCGAGTTCACCTCCAGCAACGCCTATTCCGACAGCGAGTCGACGGCCACCGCCAACTACGGTGTGGTCGATCCCGCGCAGCCCGCGGCGTGCACGCCGACGGCTGAGGAGAGCGAGACGCTGACCGGCGTTGCCGCGCGGTGGGCCTGGAGCGCCTACGGAAACTCGCCCGCGCACACCGGCGGCGGCATCAACTGGCCGAAGTTCGGCGGCGGCAACATCTCCGTCGACGGCGCCGACTTCGTGCTGAGCGGCGGCACCGCCACCGTCAGCGAGGGTTGCGCAAGCATCGCCTTCACCGGCACCATGCGAGTCGAGGCCTACCAGAGCTTCTTCCCGACGCACGGCCAGTGGATCGAGCTCGTCGATCCCGTGCTGACGATCGATGCGGCCGGCAACGGCGCCTGGAGCGCCGGAGTGCGCGCCGGCACCGGAGCACTGAACGAGAACACCTCGGCCCGTACCGTGATCGCCGCCGTCAGCGGCGCCGATTTCCCGGGGCTCGACGTTGATTCGTTCGGCATCGAAGCCCCCCTCGCCTACGAGGGCACCACAGCGGCGGGCAGCTGGGCGGTGAAGGACGGCACAGCCTTCGAGGATGCGTGGTCCAACGCCTTCGTGCTGCAGGTGCCCTCCGCGATCCGCAGCTTCTACTACGCGAGCGGTGCGGCGGGCGACCCGAACAAGGCGCCCGAGCCGATCTCGCTCTCGTGGCAGCTCGCCGATCCGATCGCTCAGATCGACGGTCTTGCGACCGTGGAGCAGGGGCAGAAGATCGAGTTCAGCGGGCGCCAGTTCCGCGCCGGCGCGTCGGTCGGTGTGGAGATCCACTCCGATCCCGTGGTGCTCGCTCCGGTGACCGCCGGCTTCGACGGCGTCGCCCGCGCCTCGTGGACGGTGCCTACCGACTTCGCCCTGGGCGAGCACGAGGTGATCTTCACCGACGAGTTCGGCCGCACCGCCTCCGCGGGCTTCACGGTCATCGCGGCAACGAGCGGAAGCGGCGGCTCCGGTCAGTCGGTCTGCGTCGCCCGCGCGGTGAC
Organism: Candidatus Leucobacter sulfamidivorax; assembly: GCA_016771945.1. Lineage (GTDB taxonomy): Bacteria > Actinomycetota > Actinomycetes > Actinomycetales > Microbacteriaceae > Leucobacter > Leucobacter sulfamidivorax. The sequence continues at coordinate 497,233 of QZLF01000003.1, read as the reverse complement.
CGGCGGCAGCCTCCAGTGGGGGCTGAAGGAGTCGTTCCGCAGCTACGTGCAGGGCCCGATCGCGAACGGCACCTTCTCCGGCGGCAGCTTCGCGGCCAGCGGCGGCGCGTTCAACGTGAACGACGGCGGCATCGGACGGGCCAACTTCTCGGGCGCGATCACCGCGACCGGTCACGGCGGCCTGCTGAACTTCCAGCTGTCCAACCCGAGCGTGCAGATCACCGGTCCCGGCACCGGCGTGCTGTTCGCCCATGTCAGCTCGACGAGCACCAGCGGCGCCGCCGCGGTGAACGGCGTGGTGGCCTTCGCGAACCTGTCGTTCAGGGGCCCGGCGATCGGCGGCGACGCGCTCTCGGTCAGCGGAGCCTCCGCGACGCTGACCGCCGCGGGTGCGCAGGCCTTCGCCGGCTTCTACCCGGCCGGCACCGCGCTCGACCCCGTGTCGTTCTCGGTGTCGCTCGGCGGCGAGGTGCCCTGCGACGCGACGACCGATCCGGTCGAGCTGGCCAAGACCGGCTCGAACGGCGACATGAGCATCGCGCTGCTCAGCATCGCGGGCCTGGCCCTGCTGCTCGGCTTCGGCGCCCTGCGCCTGCGCCGCAGCCGCGAGCTCGCGTAGGATCGTCGCGGCACTGAGATGAGGGCGGTGCCCGGGCGTTGACCCCGGGCGCCGCCCCCTTTCACGATTTCGAGAGTTCGAGAAGGGAACACCCGACCATGAAGCGAATCGCGAGCCTGGGCGTCATCGCCGGAGCAGCGCTGGCCACCGGACTGCTCGCGGCGCCCGCCGCCACGGCCGTCGCCCCGGAGACCCCGGCCCCCGCAACCCCGCACGTCACCCTGACCTCGGACACGAGCTGCGAGGTGAGCGGCGGCAGCCTGGTCTGGGGCGTCAAGGAGAGCTTCCGCTCGTACATCACGAGCACCATCGCCAACGGCGGCTGGGAGGTCAGCGACGGGGCCGGCTACGAGACCCCGAGCTTCAACTGGACGGGCGCCACCGGCGAGATCGACTCCGCCACCGGAGCGGGCGAGGTCTTGTTCACGGGCACGATCACCTTCACCGGGCACGGGGGCATCCTCAACATGGTGATGGCGAACCCGACCATCCGCTTCGCCGAGGACGGCAGCGCGACGCTCCTGATCGACACGCGCAGCAACGACACCTCCGGCAACCTGGCCGTCGACGTGCAGCAGGGCGAACTGGCATCGCTGGCGCTCCCGTCGCCGCTCGAGGCCGCCACCGGGCCGGTGAGCTACGCCGACGTGCCCGCCGCGCTCACGGAGGCGGGCGTCCCCGCCTTCGGCGCCTTCTACCAGGCCGGGGACGCCCTCGACCCGGTGACCTTCTCCTTCGAGCTCGACTGCGCCACCGCCACGGCGCCGACCGAGGAGCCGAAGGAGACCGCGGCTCCCGAGGAGCCCGAGACCACCGCTCAGGAGGAGACGGCGGATCCCGGCGTGCCCTGGCTGCCGATCATCATCGGCGGTGCGGCGGTCGTCGTGGTCGCCGTCGCCGCGGGTCTCCTCATCGCGGGCCGCAAGCGGTGCCGGCGGCGCCGGCGGCGCGGGCGACGACTCGGGCGGCGACGCGAGCGCGTAGCCGTCACCCCCTCACCGCGCCCGGCGCGGCGAGGGGGGATCCGCCATCGCCCGCGAGGCTCGCGTGCGCCCGCGCGACCTCCTCGAAGCGCGCGACCGCCGGGTCGGCGTTGTCGGCTCGGGCGCACAGCAGCACGCGCGTGAGCGGCAGGTCGTCGACGGGCACGAAGCGCACGCCCGGGTGCGAGTAGAACTGCGGGACCGACTCGGCCGTGAGCGAGATGCCGCGGTGCGAGGCGCAGTGCTCGAGCATCTCCTCGACGGTCGTCGTCGACGGCCCGAGCCTCGGCTCGGAGCCGTCGGGCCGAGGCACCACGAGCCAGTAGTCGATCCACGCCTGCGAACCGGTGGCGGAGGGCAGGAAGACCTCGTCGGCGATCTCGGCGAACGAGATGCCGCTGCGGCCGGCGAGCGGATGCGAGGCGGGCAGCAGCACCACGCGACGCTCCTCGAGCACCGTGGTGCAGCGCAGCGCCGGGGGCGGATCCGGCTCGCGCACGAAGGCGAGGTCGATGGCGCCGCTCAGCAGCTCGTCGAGCTGGCGGCCCCAGTCCAGGTAATGCATCTGCACGTCGACGCCGGGCAGCTCGGCCTCCGCCGCGCGCACGATGTCCTGCGTGTTCGCCCCGGCCCCGGTCGACATGAAGCCGACGCGCAGCACGCGGCGGCCGTGCGATGCGGCCGCGGCCCAGGCGCTGATCGCGTCGGCCTCGGCGACCGCCGAGCGCGCCAGGGGCACGAACCCTGCGCCCAGCTCTGTCAGCCGCACGGAGCGCGAGGTGCGCTCGAAGAGACGCACCCCGAGCGTCGCCTCCAGCTGGCGGATCTGCTGGCTCAGCGCCGGGCTCGTGACGTGCAGGCGCTCCGCGGCGCGCCGGAAGTGCTCCTCCTCCGCGAGCGCGAGGAAGTAGCGCAGTACACGGGGGTTGATGTCCAAGGGCTTCGCCGGCCTCGCTCATCGGTGTGGCTGATTCGAACCCCCTCATCATAGAACGCCGGTGGGCCGGGGAGGATCTCCCGGCCCACCGATCCTGCGCTCTATCGCGCGCGGTGATCAGGCCGCGAGGAGTCCCGACTCCGCGGCCCGCAGCTGCAGCGCGAGGATGCGCGCCTGCTGCCGCACGAGGATCAGATTGCCGCCCATGATCCACAGGCCGTCCTGACCCGTCGGGCGCCAGACGCCGCGGATCTCGTCGCCCTCATCGACGCCCCAGACGTCGGTGCAGCGCTCGCGCACCTCCTCGCCGAAGAGCTCGCCGACCACCTCGCGCACGTTGCCGTAGCCGGTCGCGAAGATCACGGTGTCCGCGTCCTCGCTCGTGCCGTCGGTGTAGACGACCCCGGTCGGCGTGAAGCGCTCAACCTCGACGCCCGGGCGCATCCTCACCCGGCCGTCGATGATGGCCTCGGCCGCGCCGACGTTGATGTAGTAGCCGCCGCCGCGCTGGTAGAAGAGCTCCTGGATGCCCGTGGGGTTGAACTGGAAGCCCGCGGCCTTCAGCCCCTCGATCATGTCGGCGTCGCGACGCTGGATCTCCGCGAAGGCGACGTCGCGGTGCAGGTCGAAGAGCACCGGCAGCGGGAACGAGCTCGCCAGCAGATCGCCGTGACGCACGTTCGCGCCCTCGCCGTAGAGCCCCTCGAAGAGCACGTCGAACATGTGCTTGCTGGTCGCGACCTGCGTCGCGGAGCGCTGCACCATCGTCACCGCCACGCCGTTCTCGGCGAGATCGTGGGCGATGTCGTGCGCGCTGTTCGAGGCGCCGACGATGACGACCCTCTGCCCCTGGAAGTCGGCCGCGTCGGAGAAGGCGCTGGAGTGCATCACGCGCCCCCGGAACTCGCTCTCGCCGGGGATGGTCGGCATCTTCGGCAGGCCGCTGATGCCGGTCGCGAGCACCACGTGGTGCGGGCGCAAGGTGCGCTTCTCGCCGTCGCGGTCCACCTCGACGGTCCAGCTGTTGCCGGCCTCGTCCCACCGGGCGCCCTCGAACTCGGTGCTCGTCCACACGTTGAGCTCGAGCACCGAGGCGTAGGTCTCGAGCCAGTCGCCGAACTTGTCCTTCGGCATGAACACGGGCCACGTCGACGGGAAGGGCAGGAAGGGCATGTGGTCCGAGTGCACGGGATCGTGCAGCACGAGCGAGCGGTAGCGCTTCCGCCAGTTGTCGCCGACGCGCGCGTTGCGCTCGAGGATCAGCGAGGAGACGCCCATCTGCTTCAGCTCGGCGGCGAGGGCGAGACCGCTCTGGCCGCCTCCCACGATCACGACCGCGGGCTCGGCGTCCTCGAAGGCGAGCTCCTTCCTCCGGCGGTCGAGCCAGTTGACCTGCTCGCGGCGGCCGCCGTGCTGCACGCCGTGGGGACGGTTCGCGCCCTCGGTCGGCTCGTGGCCGGCGAGCTCCTCGAGGCGGACGAAGAAGGTCCACGCCTCGAACCCGCCGCTCTCGGCGGGGTTCAATCGCACTACCCCGCTGCCGCGGCCGAGGGGGCTCTCGAACGTCAGGATCGCCTGCACCCAGGCTCCGGGCACCGCGAAGGGCTCGTACGTCGGGTCGATCTCGAGGCGCAGCGCGCCCAGACGGTCGAGGCGCGGCGCCAGGTGCTCGACGATCGCGTCACGGCCGTGCACGGTCTGCAGGTCCCACTGCGAGACGAGCATGTCGCGCCACCAGCCGCCCTCGGCGAAGAGCGCGCCCACGGCCGCGGCGTCGCCGCCGGCGAGCGCCGCGTTGCAGGCGCCCACCCATTCCTCGGTCGCCGCGCGGGCGTCGATCCGCTGCGCGGTCATGCCGTGGTCCCCCCGTCCGCCGTGATCACGGCACCGTTGATGAACGACGCCTCGTCGGACATCAGCCACGCGACCAGCGCGGCCATCTCCTCGGGCCTGCCGTAGCGACCGAGCGGCACGGCCGAGACGAGCTTCTCGTGCACCGACTGCGCGTCGTCGGGGTTCCATTGCTGCTCGAGGCTCGTGATCATGCGGGTGTCGATCTGCCCGGGGGCGATCGCGTTGACGCGCACGCCGCGGGGGCCCGCCTCGATCGCCGCGGTGCGGGTGAGGCCGATCACCGCGTGCTTCGACGCGACGTACGCCGACAGCCGCGGCACGCCCTCGAGGCCGGCCTGGCTGGCGGTGTTCACGATGGTTCCGGCTCCCTGCGAGTAGAGGTGGGGCAGCACGGCGCGCATGCCGAGATAGACGCCGCGGGTGTTGACCGACAGCACGCGGTCGAAGTCGGCCGGGTCGCTCTCGTCGATCGCCACGGCGCGGCCCTCGATGCCGGCGTTGTTGTGCAGGTGGTCGATGCGGCCGAAGCGCTCGAGCGTCGCCCGCACGTACGCCTCGGCGCCCTCGACGGTCGAGACGTCGGCCGCGACGGCCAGCACTTGCTCGCCGAGCTCCGCGGCGAGCGCCTCGACGGGCGCGGCGTCGCGGTCGACCGCGGCGACGGAGAAGCCGCGGTCGACGAGAGCGCGCACGACGGCGGCACCGATGCCGCCGCCCGCTCCGGTCACGATCGCGACGGGGTTGGTGGGGTTGCCCATGGGGTTCCCTTCTCTTTCTTCTCGGGGGTGGATCGTCGGGCCGGGCTCCGGACCCGTCGAGGTGTCCGGCCGCTCCGGGCCTCGGCCGGGCGTCTCGACGAACTCGACGGCCGGCCGGACAGGTCACTGGTTGATGTAGCCGCCGTCGACGCCCAGCAGATGCCCGGTGACGAACGCGGCCTCGTCGGAGGCCAGGTAGGCGACGGCGCCCGCGACGTCGAGCGGCCGGGCGGTGCGGCCGAGCGGGTGCTGGGCGGCCATGCCCTCCCACTGGGCGTCGTCGTCGAGCGAGGCGGCCGTGAAGCCCACCCGGGAGAAGCTCGGGCCGACGGCGTTCACGCGGATGCCGTGTGAGCCGTACTCGACGGCAGCCGCGCGAGTGAGCCCGAGCACCGCGTGCTTCGAGGCCACATAGGCGCTGATCGTCGGCATCGCGATGGTGCTCATGATCGAGGCGGTGTTGATGATCGCGCCGCCCGTGCCCTGGGCGACCATCGCGGCGAGCTCGGCGCGCATGCAGTAGAAGACGCTCGAGAGGTTGATGTCGAGCACCTGGTGCCAGGTGTCGATCGGATACTCGGCCAGCGGGGCCATCGCCCCGCCGATGCCGGCGTTGTTGACGGCGATGTCGAGCTGGCCGTAGACGTCGACGACCTCGGCGATCAGCGCCGCCACCGCATCGGCGTCGGTGAGATCGACGATGTAGGCGTCGGCCCTCCCTCCGGCCGCGGTCACCCGGTCGACCGTCTCCTGGGCGGCTCCCGCATTGACATCGACCACTGCGACCTGCGCCCCCTCGCCGCCGAAGAGCAGGCTGATCTCCCGGCCGAAGCCTCCGCCTCCGCCGGTGACGAGGGCCGTCTTGTTCTCGAACCTGGGGCTGCGCATGAGTGCTCCTTCGCTGTGTCGCAGGATCCGGGGCCGACCGGATCCAGGTACGAGGCGGCCGCCGTGCGCCCGCCCACGAGTACCACTATGCGGCAGCCCGGGCCGCCGATCCAGTTGCCGTTTCACGCCCATCCTTAAGCAGTCCTTATTGATTGACGGGCTTCGGGCTTCCATCGCGCCGGGGACGTGCTACATTGTCAAAGTAAGGTTCGCCTTACTTCGATCGTATGTAATTCTCGGAGGCCGAACCCATGCTCGCGACGCTGCTCATCGGCCTGCGCGAAGGCCTCGAAGCGGCGCTCGTGATCGGCGTGCTGCTCGCCTACGTCAGGAAGCTCGGGCGCCGCGACGCGGCCCGCAAGATCTGGCTGGGCGTGGCCGCCGCGATCCTGCTCTCCCTCGTGCTCGGCGCCGTGCTCACCTTCGGCGCCTACGGCCTGTCGTTCACCGCTCAGGAGGCCATCGGCGGCATCCTCTCGCTCGTCGCGGTCGGCATGGTGACCTGGATGGTGTTCTGGATGCTGCGCATGTCGCGCGGCATCAGCGCCGAGCTGCGCGGCCAGGTGGACCGCGCGCTCGGCATCGGCGCCGGTGCCGAGGGCGATGCCCGCGGCGGTGCGGGCTGGGGCCTCGCCGCGGTGGGGTTCGTCACGGTGGCGCGCGAGGGCATCGAGACCGCGCTCTTCATCTGGGCCACGACCCGGTCGAGCGACATCTCCCCGCTCGTGGGCTTCGCCGTCGCGGTCTCGGGGATCCTCATCGCCGCGGTCATCGGCTGGGCGCTCTTCCGCGGACTGCTGCGGATCGACCTCTCCGTCTTCTTCCGCTGGTCGGGCGTGCTGCTCATCGTCTTCGCCGCGGGCGTGCTCGCCTACGCGATCCACGACCTGCAGGAGGCCGGCTTCCTGCCCGGGCCCTTCGCCGCGGCGCCCGTCGGCGCGAGCGCCTTCGTCGCCGGCTGGTACGGCGATGCCGCGTGGGCCTTCCGCATCCCCGAGATCATCCCGCCCGACGGCGTGCTCGGCGTGCTGCTCAAGGGCACGGTCGGCTTCTCGCCCGAGATGACGAAACTCGAGGTGATCGCCTGGGCGCTCTACCTCGTCATCACCCTGCCGCTGTTCCTCGTGCGCTCGTACGCGGGGCGGCGGACGCAACGAAAGGAAACCGTCAAGTGATGAACAGCAGAATCTCCCGCGGCATCGCGGCCTCGGCCGCGCTCGCCGCCACGGCGCTCACGCTCACCGCCTGCGTGCCCAACGCGGGCGCGGGCGCCCAGGCCATCGCGGTCACCGCCTCCGACGACGGCTGCGCGGTCGAGACCGCGAGCGCGACGAGCGGCACGATCACCTTCACCGTGACGAACGACGGCACGAAGGTCAACGAGTTCTACGTGCTCGGCGAGAACGGGCTCACGATCGTCGGAGAGGTCGAGAACATCGCCCCCGGCGCCTCCCGCGATCTCACGGTGCAGGTGGGACCGGGCGACTACTTCACCGAGTGCAAGCCCGGCATGATCGGCGCCGGCATCGGCACGGCGGCCTTCGCCGTGAGCGGCGACGAGCTCTCGGTCACGCCCGAGCAGGAGGCGATCGTCGCGCAGTACGTCGCCTACGTGAAGACGCAGACCGAGGAGCTCGTGCCGAAGGTCGAGGAGTTCGTGGAGGCGTACAAGTCGGGTGACGACGAGCGCGCGAAGGAGCTCTTCCCGCTCGCGCGCGTGAACTACGAGCGCATCGAGCCGACCGCCGAGCAGTTCGGCGACCTCGATCCGAAGATCGACTACCGCAAGCCCGGCGCCGACGAGGAGGGCATCCCCTTCACCGGCTTCCACCGCATCGAGATGGACCTCTGGAACGACGCGGCCGTCGCGAACGGCGACTACCCGGGCGATCCCGATCTCGTGCCGCTGACCCCCGAGCAGCGCGCCGAGGTCGGCGACCAGCTCGTCGCCGACGTGACCGAGCTGAAGGAGAAGGTCGCCTCGCCCGACTTCGCCCTCACGCTCGCCGACATCACCGAGGGCGCCAAGGGCCTGCTCGACGAGGTGGCGGCCCCCGACGGCAAGCTGCCGGGCGAGGAGAACGAGTTCGCGCACACCGACCTCTACGACTTCACCGCCAACGTCGAGGGCTCGTTCGTCGCCTTCGACACCGTGCGCGGCCTCGCGGTCGCGAACGGTTCCGAGGATCTCGTCGTCGAGCTCGACGACCGCTTCGCAGGCATGTTCGACCTGCTCGACACCTACGGCTCCTACGACGCCGGATTCGTCTTCTACGACACCGTCGACGACGCGGCCCGCGGCGAGCTCGCCGCGAAGCTGAACGCGCTCTCCGAGTCGATGTCGAAGCTCACCGCCGCGGTGGTGACAGACTGAACGCATGACCGAGCGCCCGCCGCGGGCCGAGAACCGCGATGAACGCCGCGAGGAGGCCGGGGGATCCGCCGATCCGGATCCCCTGCGCCCCTCGCGGCGCGGGCTGCTCGGCATGGTCGGGGCCGGCATCGCGGGGGCCGCGGTGGGTCTCGGCGGCGGCGTCGCGCTCTCGGCCGCAGGGGTCGGAGCCGGGGGCGGATCCGCCCAGCGCTCGGGCACCGTCCCCTTCCACGGCGAGCATCAGGCCGGCATCGTCACGCCGGCTCAGGATCGCCTGCACTTCGCCTCCTTCGTCATGGTGCGCGGATCGAGCCGTGACGACCTCGTCTCGCTGCTGCGCGACTGGACCGCCGCCGCCGAGTCGCTCACCCGGGGAGCCGAGATCGGCACAGGTGTCGAACCCGGGAACGCGCTGCTGCCGCCGGACGACACGGGGGAGGCCGAGGGCCTCGGCGCGGGTCGGCTCACCCTCACGTTCGGCCTGGGGCGCGAGCTGTTCGTCGGATCGGACGGGGCGGGAGACCCGTACGGGATCCGCGACCGCCTGCCCGCCGACTTCGAGCCGTTGCCCTCCTTCGCCTTCGACCTGCTCGAGGAGAGCGCGAGCGGTGGCGACCTCTGCGTGCAGGCGTGCGCCGACGACCCGCAGGTCGCGGTGCACGCGATCCGCAATCTCGCGCGGATCGGGATGGGGCGGGCGCACCTGAAGTGGAGCCAGCTGGGCTTCGGACGCACCGCCTCGACCTCGCGCGAGCAGGACACGCCGCGCAACCTCTTCGGTTTCAAGGACGGCACGGCGAACATCATGTCCGACGAGGGGCGCGCCCTCGCGGACAACGTCTGGGTGGGCGCGGAGGGGCCGTCGTGGTTGCAGGGCGGCAGCTACCTGGTCGCCCGCAAGATCCTCATGACGATCGAGACGTGGGATCGCGGCTCGCTGCGCGAGCAGGAGACCATCATCGGCCGCACCAAGCTGGAGGGCGGGCCGCTCTCGGGCGGAGGCGAGTTCGACGCGCCCGACTTCGCGGCGCTCGATCCAGGCGGCGGATCCGCCCCCGCCATCGACCTCGCCGCGCACATACGGCTCGCGCACCCCGACAACAACCGGGGCGCGCGGATGCTGCGGCGCGGCTACAACTACGTCGACGGCTCGAATCCGCTCGGGCAGCTCGGGGCGGGGCTCTTCTTCATCAGCTTCCAGCGCAGCCCCGAGATCTTCGTCCGGGTGCAGAACTCGCTGAAGCCCGATCTGCTGAACGAGTACATCCGGCACATCGGCTCGGGCCTGTGGGCCGTGCCCCGGGGCGTCGCCTCCGGGGAGTTCCTGGCGCAGCCCCTCTTCGAGTAGTGCCGCTCGTCCCCTCTCACCTGCGCCCGCCTGCCTCTCGCGCCCGCCCGCCTCGCGCTCGTCTTGCGCCCGTCTGCGCCGTTGAGAGCATCCCTTGGGGGTGAGAGCATCCCTGGGGGAGCGCCCCCGACCGGTGCTCTCACCCCCAAGGGATGCTCTCGCACCGATCGGGTGGGACGGGGAGGGCCGCGCTCAGGCCTTGGCGCGCAGGGGGAGCACGATGCCGTCGCCCGAGACCGGGTGCGCGATGATCTCCACGGGCGTGCGGTAGACGTCGCTCACGATGTCCGCCGTGAGCACGCGCTCGGGCGTATCGCAGACGACCACGCGCCCCTCGCGCAGCAGGGCGATGCGGTCGGCGTAGGCGCCCGCGAGGTTGAGGTCGTGCAGCACGACCAGCACCGCGTCGCCGCGCGGGCGCGCTCGCGCGCAGGCCGAGCACCGCCTCCTGGTGGCCGAGGTCGAGCGCCGCGGTCGGCTCGTCGAGCATGAGCACCCGGTGCGCCCGCCATCACCCGCGCGAAGGCGACGCGGGCGCGCTCGCCGCCCGACAGCGACGGCACGCGGCGACTGCCGAGGTGCGCGATGTCGGCGGCCGCGATGGCCTCGGCGATCGCGGAGTTGTCCTCGTCCTCGAGCGGGGTGCGCCGCCAGGGCGCCCGCCCCATCTCGACGACCTGGTGCACGGTGAAGGGGAAGAGCAGCTGGTTGTCCTGCAGCAGCACGCTGCGGCGGCGGGCCAGCTCGGAGAGCGACCAGGCGGAGATGTCGCGGCCGCCGAAGCGCACCTCTCCGGAGTCGGGTCGCATGTCGCCCGAGAGCAGGCTCAAGAGCGTCGACTTGCCCGCGCCGTTCGGGCCGAGCAGGGCGAGCACCTCGCCGGCGCGCAGTTCGAGCGAGACGTCCGCGAGCAGCGACTTCGCGCTGCGCACGACGCCCACGCCGTGGGCCGATACGACGACCTCGCCGCTCGCGGCGCGCTGCGGGGGGTCGAACGAGCGGGCGGCCATCAGCCCCACCCCCCGCTGCGCTTGCGGGTGCGGCGCAGCAGCCAGAAGAAGAACGGGCCGCCCACGAGCGCGGTGAGCATGCCGATGGGCATGTCGGCGTTCGGCACCGAGGCGCGCGCGGCGAGGTCGGCGACGGTCATGAGCACCGCGCCGCCGAGCGCCGAGGCCGTCACCAGCGGCAGATGCGCGGGGCCCAGGATCATGCGCATGAGGTGAGGGATCACGAGGCCGACGAAGGAGATGATGCCCGCGAACGCGACGGCCGCGCCCGTGAGCAGCGCCACGATGAAGATCATCGCGATCCTGAGCAGCTCGACGTTGACGCCGAGATGGCGGGCGTTGCGCTCGCCGAGCGCGAGCAGGTCGAGCTTGCGTGCCGCGATGTAGGCGGCGATGAGACCGATCGCGATGACGGGCGTGATGATCGCGACCTGGGTCCAGCGGCTGCCGGCGAGGCTGCCGAGCTGCCAGAACACGATCTGCTCGCGCGCCTGCGTGTCGCCGAGGAAGGTGAGCAGCGCGATCCCGGCGCCCGCGATGGCGTTCACCGCGATGCCGGTCAGCACGAGGGTGACGACCTCGGTCTTGCCGTCGGCGCGGCTCATGGCGTAGACGAGCAGGGTGGCGCCGAGACCGGCGAGGAAGGCGAAGACCGCGATGGTCCACTCGCCGAAGACGGTGAGGCCGAAGACGATGGCGAGGCTCGCGCCGACCGCCGCGCCCGAGGAGATGCCGATGACGCCCGGCTCGGCGAGGGGGTTGCCGAAGATCGCCTGCATGATGAGACCGGCCACGGCGAGGCCGACGCCCACGAGCATCGCCATCGCGATGCGGGGGAAGCGGATCGTCCACAGCGTCCCGTCGCCCCGGGGGTGCGTCGGCATCGGCAGCCAGTCGATCCCGATGCGGTGCAGCAGGGAGCCGAGCACCTCCTGCGGCGGGACGCCGAGCTGTCCCGTGCCCGCTGAGATCACGATCGCCACGAGCAGGGCGACGCCGAGCAGGATGAAGAGGACCACCTTCGTGGTCGCATGGCGAGAGGCGGCGGTCTCTGCCGTCGTGGGGGTGGAGTTCATGCGCGCTGGGGGCCGCTTTCTGCGCCTGAGGGCGGGAGGGTCTTGCCGGGTGGGCCGGAGGAGGCCGGGATTCTCAGGAATCCAAGGATTCATCATACCTTTGTTGGGCTATGCTGGCTGAGGCCGTTCATCAGATGAAGGAGTGTCGGAGCGATGACCAAGGTGCGGAAGCGCAGCGCCCTGTTGCTGGTGATCGCCGTCGCGATCGGCCTGGGGGCCAGCGGATGCGCCCCGCCGGTGCCGACGAGGTTCCCGCCCGTGCCGAGGCGGTCGACCTGCCGCCGCTCTCCGAGCTCACCCCGCTCGAAGACCCCCGCGTGTACGAGGGGGAGACCACCGCCGTCATCGGCGGCCCGAACATCGAGCCCCTCGACCCCGCGCCGGAGCAGCAGCTTCCCGTCACCGTCGTCTCCAAGGAGCAGAGCGGCGACCGCGAGGTCACCGTCGACGACGCCTCCCGCGTGATCGCGCTCTCGCTGAGCGGCTCGGTCGCCGAGGTGGTCTATTCGCTCGGGCTCTCGGAGGTGCTCGTCGGGCGCGACATCTCCACGAACTTCCCGGGGGCGGAGGAGCTGCCGATCGTGACCCGCAACGGCCACTCGATCGATGCGGAGGGCGTGCTCGCGCTGAACCCCTCCCTCGTCATCACGGACGGCTCCATCGGTCCCACCGACGTGGTGCTGCAGCTCGCCGACGCCGGGGTGGCCGTCGTCACCGTGGATCGCGCGATCGACCCCGAGTCGAGCTACGTCGTGATGCAGCAGGTCGCCGACGCGCTCGGCGCGGGCGCCGCCGCGCCGGAACTCATCGACCGCCTGAAGCAGGCCATCGCCGACAAGGAGGCCGAGGTCCAGGCCCTGCTGCCCGAGGAGTCGAAGCGCCCCCGCATCGCCTTCCTCTACGTGCGCGGCACGGCGGGCATCTTCTACCTCTTCGGGGAGGGCAGCGGCGTCGACAGCCTGATCCGCTCGATCGGCGCGATCGACGTGGCCGAGGAGATCGGCTGGGTGGGGGAGAAGCCCATGACCGAGGAGGCGCTCGTCGGCATGAACCCCGACATCATCCTCGTCATGACGAAGGGGCTCGAGAGCGCCGGCGGCGTCGACGGCCTGCTCGCCGCCCAGCCCAGCATCGCGCTCACCGAGGCCGGCATGCACCGGCGCATCATCGACGTCGACGACTCGGTGCTGTTCGCGGGCGGCACTCGCATCCCCGACGTCATCGACGGGCTCGCCCGCGCGGTGTATGCACCGGACTCGCTCTAGGCGAGGCGCAGCCTCGTGCGGTCCGGTGCCGACCGCGGTGACGCGGTCGGCCGACGCGCGCAGCGCGGAGGAGACTCGCTCTAGGCGAGGCGCAGCCTCGCGCGGCGCGGAGAAATTCGCTTCGATAGGAGGGGCGGATCGCGGATCCGCCTCCTGAAACGCCCAGCCGGGCGCGTGTAGTCTGTGTTGAGCCCGTCCGGGGGAGGCGGCGCCGCGAGTCGGAGGTATGCATGGCGCGAGAGCAGGGGGAGCGGCGCTCCGATACGGACCTGCCCCGTGATCGCTTCGACGTGCCCCGTCAGGCGGGCCGCGTCGGCGCCCACCGCATCGCCGGCCGCGCTCGTCGGGGCTGGCGCTACGTGCTCGTCGGAGCCATCGCGACCGTGGTGCTCGTGACGGCCGGGATCCTCTGGGCCAACTCCATCGGCGGCGGCTCGAACGACCCGGTCGCCCAGGGCCCCGCGCAGCCGCAGGAGCAGCGCGTGACGCCGGAGCTCGATCCCACGGCGTCGGTCGCGGTGCTCAACGGCACCCCGACGCCGAACCTCGCCGCCGGGGTCGACCAGGTGATCACGAGCAACGGCTGGGGGATCATCGCGTTCTCCGACGACGCCGCGTCGCGCGACGTGCAGATCTCGGCGGTCTTCTACGCCGTGCCCGAGGACGAGGCGGCCGCGGCCGGGCTCGCCGCCCAGCTCGGCGGCGTCTCGACCTACCAGAGCGATGGCTACGGGGAGTACGGAGTGCGCCTCGTCGTGCTGCTCGGAGCCGACTACGGCGGCCCCGGCAAGGATGAGGCCGCCGCGATCACCGCGACGCTGGGCAGCGAGCCCGACGCCGACGGCGCACCCGCGCAGTAGCGGGACGGCCCGGCGGGATCCACCGGGTGCTGTTCGCTGCCGGCGAGCGCCGTCGCGACCGCCCGGCTTGCACTCTCATGTGCCGAGTGCCAAAATTGTGCTAGCAGTCGGTAAACCTGAGTGCTAGGAACTCATGCTTGGCGCCGCTTCAGGCCGCCACCGAAGAACGCCCAGGAGGGACGATTACATGGCAAAGATCATTGCGTTTGACGAGGAAGCCCGCCGTGGCCTCGAGCGGGGTCTGAACACCCTCGCCGATGCCGTGAAGGTGACGCTCGGCCCGCGCGGCCGCAACGTCGTGCTCGAGAAGAAGTGGGGCGCCCCCACGATCACCAACGACGGCGTGTCGATCGCCAAGGAGATCGAGCTCGAGGATCCCTTCGAGAAGATCGGCGCCGAGCTCGTCAAGGAGGTCGCCAAGAAGACCGACGACGTCGCCGGCGACGGCACCACCACCGCGACCGTGCTCGCCCAGGCGCTCGTGCGCGAGGGCCTGCGCAACGTCGCCGCGGGCAGCGACCCGATCGCCATCAAGAAGGGCATCGAGAAGGCCGTGGCGGCCGTCTCGGCGCAGCTTCTCGACAACGCCAAGGAGGTCGAGACCACCGAGCAGATCGCGGCGACCGCTTCGATCTCGGCGGCCGACGAGCAGATCGGCGCGCTGATCGCCGAGGCCATCGACAAGGTCGGCAAGGAGGGCGTGGTCACCGTCGAGGAGTCCAACACCTTCGGCACCGAGCTCGAGCTCACCGAGGGCATGCGCTTCGACAAGGGCTACCTCTCGGCCTACTTCGTCACCGACCCCGATCGCCAGGAGGCGGTCTTCGAGGATCCCTACATCCTCATCGTCAACAGCAAGGTCTCGAACATCAAGGACCTGCTCCCGGTCGTCGACCCGGTGATCCAGTCGGGCAAGCAGCTGCTCATCATCGCCGAGGACGTCGAGGGAGAGGCGCTCGCCACCCTCGTGCTCAACAAGATCCGCGGCATCTTCAAGTCGGCCGCGGTCAAGGCTCCCGGCTTCGGCGACCGCCGCAAGGCCATGCTGCAGGACATCGCGATCCTCACCGGCGGCACCGTCATCTCGGAGGAGGTCGGTCTCAAGCTCGAGAACGCCACCCTCGACATGCTCGGCACGGCGCGCAAGGTCATCATCACCAAGGATGAGACCACCATCGTGCAGGGCGGCGGCAACGAGGAGCAGATCGCCGGTCGCGTGACCCAGATCCGCCGCGAGATCGAGACCACCGACAGCGACTACGACCGCGAGAAGCTGCAGGAGCGCCTCGCCAAGCTCGCCGGCGGCGTGGCCGTCATCAAGGCGGGCGCGGCCACCGAGGTCGAGCTCAAGGAGCGCAAGCACCGCATCGAGGACGCCGTGCGCAACGCCAAGGCGGCCGTCGAGGAGGGCGTGCTGCCCGGCGGCGGCGTGGCCCTGATCCAGGCCGGCAAGGACGCGTTCGCGTCGCTGTCGCTCACGGGTGACGAGGCCGTCGGCGCCAAGATCGTCGAGGCCGCCATCGAGGCCCCGCTGCGTCAGATCGCGGCGAACGCCGGCCTCGAGCCGGGCGTCGTCGCCGACCGCGTGCGTTCGCTCCCGCTCGGTCACGGCCTCAACGCCGCGACCGGCGAGTACGGCGACCTGGCCGCGCAGGGCATCCTCGACCCGGCCAAGGTGACCCGCTCGGCGCTGCAGAACGCCGCGTCGATCGCCGGCCTCTTCCTCACGACCGAGGCCGTCGTCGCCGACAAGCCCGAGCCCGCTTCGGCTCCGGCCGATCCCGGCGCCGGCATGGACTTCTAAGTCCTACCCACCGCAGAGCGGGGTCGCACCTTCGGGTGCGGCCCCGCTTTCGCGTTCCCGGGGGTGCCGCCGCCCTGGGGCGTCCCGCCCCCGTACACGCACCCGCCCGTCTGTCGCGGCGAGAGCACCTATGGGGAGTGAGCGCACACGTGGGGAGTGCTCACCCGGGCATGCTCTCACCCTCGATAGGTGCTTTCAGCGCTGCGACCAGAGGTCGCCGGCGCGTTCCCGGGTTTCGGGCATTTCATGTACGTGGGCTTGCCGGGGCCGCCGCGGTCGAAGCGGTGGTCCTGCATGGGTTGCTTGCACATCGGGCATTTCGGGTCGGGCGGCGGTACATAGGGCGGTTCGCCGCGATCTCCGAGCTGAGACGGGCCTTGGAACTGGTAGAGGAAGCGTTGGAGAGCCGCGTAGAGGCCGGGGACGCCGTCGTAAGGCGTCCGATGCCACAGATGACGCTTCTCCCGTTTTCTTTTGCGCACTAATAAACAGTAACACTATTAATTAGTGCATTAAATAATACTCGTCGAACTCTTCCGAGTCGTACGACAGGTCTACCCCTGATTTCCGAGAGAGAGCCGACTGGCCTCGATGAGCTCGATCATCGCCTCGTGGAGCTCCACCAGCCGTTCGGGGCTCATGCCCAGACGTCTCGCCATCTCCAGCGGCACCCGCTCCGCTTCGGAGCGGAGGGCGATTCCCGCCGGCGTCAGGGAAATCTCCAGCCGGCGTTCGTCCGCATCGCTCCGATGCCGCACGAGGAGCCCGCGTGATTCGAGTCGTTTCAACAGGGGAGAGAGGGTGGGCGCCTCTTGGCGAAGTCTCCTGGCGAGTTCGGAGAGGGTGAGCGGCCGTTCCTCCCATAAGGCGAGGAGAACCAGGTACTGCGGATGGGTGATGCCGAGGGGCTCGAGCACGGGCTTGTACGCGGCGACGATGCTGCGGGAGGCCACGGTGAGTGCAAAACACACCTGCCGCTCCAAGGACAGGGGATCGCTCGAGCTCATGCACCCATCATCCCGCATCCGGAAGTATCGGTCGGAATCAGTCACCGCAGCCGCGGCAGCGGCACCGTGTCGTCCGATGCCGGCGCGAGCGGCAGCTCGACCCGGAAGGTCGCCCCGCCGCCGGGCGTCTCGAGCGCCCGCACCGAGCCGCGGTGCGCGTCGACGATCGACTGCACGATCGAGAGGCCGAGGCCCGAGCCGCCGGTCTCGCGGTTGCGCGAGGTGTCGGCCCGCCAGAAGCGGTCGAAGATCTTCGACCGCAGCTGCTCCGGGATGCCCTCGCCGTGGTCGATGATCTCGAACACCCCGACTCCCCGCGACGCGTCGACGGAGACCGCGATCTCGACCGGGCTGCCCTCGGGGCTGTAGCGCAGGGCGTTGCCCAGCAGATTCGTCATGACCTGCCGCACCTTGTGCTCATCGCCGAGCACCTGCGGCTCGCTCGGATCCTCGATCACCGAGAACTCGCGTTCCGGGTCCTGCGCCCGCATGTCGAGCGCGGCGTCCGCGGCGAAATTGTTCAACGGCAGGGGGGCGAGCTCGAGCGGGCGCCGCTCGTCGAGCCGCGCGAGCGCGAGCAGATCCTCGACCAGCGATCCCATGCGGATCGCCTCCTTCTCGATGCGCTCCATCGCCTGTCCGAGCTGCTCCTCGTCGTCCAGGGCGCCCAGCCGGTAGAGCTCGGCGTAGCCGCGCACCGAGACGAGCGGCGTGCGCAGCTCGTGCCCGGCGTCGCCGATGAAGCGCCGCATCTGCTCGATCGTGCGCGCCCGCTCGGAGAACGAATCGTCGATGTGGTCGAGCATGACGTTGAGCGATTGCCCGAGATGTCCCACCTCGGTGTTCGGGCTCGAGACCATGATGCGCTTCGAGAAGTCGCCGCGCGAGATCTCGAGTGCGGTCCGCTCGACCTCGGCGAGCGGGGCGAAGGTGTTGGTCACGAGGATGCGGGTCAGCGCCGCCCCGAGCAGCAGCACCGCGATGCCGAAGCCGCTGAAGATGACGATGAAGCGGGTCATCACCTGATTGGTGACCGCGGTCGACGAGGCGATCACGAGCGTGCCGCCGGGCTGTCCGCCGCCCGCCATGATCGGGATCGCGATGGTGCGCCACTCGATCCCGTCCTTGCTCTGCAGCGGGAAGGCCTCGCCGCCCTTGTCGAGCGCCCAGTCGGGGGTGATCGCCGGCAGGGTGGGGGCGCTGCGCGTGCTGGCGTTGCGCTGGTTGTCGTAGAGCAGCTCGCCGTCGAGGTCGAGCACGGCGATGTAGTACCGGCTGTCGGCTCCGCGCACGTCGTCGCTCGTCAGCGCGCCCGTGTTGGCGCCCGGGGCGAGCGCGCTCGCGGGGTCGTTGCGCAGCTGGCGCAGTTCGGTGTCCTGCACCCCGATCAGCTGCGGTCGCAGGAACGACATCGTGCCGACGCCGGCGACGATGAGCCCGAGCGACAGGATGAACACCGTCACCCCGGTGATCTTCGTGCGCAGGGTGATGTCCGCCCAGCGCTGGGAGAGGCTGCGGCGCTCCTGCGCCTCGATCTCCTCCTCGTCGATCACATCCGGATCCGCCGGGGCCGGGCTCTGAGCCACGGCCGACTACTTCACGTCGGTCTTCAGCATGTAGCCGAAGCCGCGCTTCGTCTGGATCAGCGACTCCTCGGTGAGCGGATCGAGCTTGCGCCGCAGGTACGAGATGTACGACTCGACGATGCCCGCATCGCCGTTGAAGTCGTACTCCCACACGTGGTCGAGGATCTGCGCCTTCGACAGCACGCGGTTCGCGTTCTGCATCAGGTACCGCAGCAGCTTGAACTCGGTCGGGCTCAGCTCGACCGGGGTGCCGTTCACGTGCACCTCGTGTGTATCCTGGTCGAGCACGATGGGGCCGGTCTCGAGCACGGCCTCCTCATCCTCCTGGATCGTGCGACGCAGGATCGCCTTGATGCGCGCGATGATCTCGTCGAGGCTGAAGGGCTTCGTCACGTAGTCGTCCCCGCCGACGGTGAGGCCCATGACCTTGTCCTCGGTGTCGTCCTTCGCCGTGAGGAAGAGGATCGGAGCGGTGTAGCCCGCGCTGCGCAGGCGCTTGGTCACGCTGAAGCCGTTCATGTCGGGCAGCATGACGTCGAGGATGATGAGATCCGGCTCCTCCTCGAGCACGGCGGAGATGGTCTGCGCGCCGTTGGCGACTGCGCGCACGCCGAAGCCCGCGAAGCGCAGGCTGGTGCTCAGCAGCTCGCGGATGCTGGGCTCGTCGTCGACGATGAGGATCCGGGGGCCCTTGTTCTGTGCGTTCATGCGCCCCAGTCTCTGACAGTTCGCTATGAGTCTGCTGGAAGTTGGTCGGCTGCTTCGGGGACGGCATGGCCTCTGCGGAACTCTCCATCCGCGGTCGGTTCCAGCGCTTGGCGCTGGAACCGACCGCTCCCGCCAGACCCGGCCAAGTTCCGCAGAGGCCATGCCACCCCCGAAGCGATCCGGCATCCGGCGTCTACATCGAGTGCACAGGCTGGGGCGCATGAACGCGCTGAGTTGCGGGACGCTGTTTGGGAGGGCACAGCGTCGCGACACGAAGCGAGCAGGGGAATACCCCGCATGAACGCACAGAGCGTTGGGACGCTGCGAGGGGAACCCCATTCGCTCCCCCGCGCGGGTCCTCAGACCTGATCGGCGTCCATGATGGTGTACGAGTACCCCTGCTCGGCGAGGAAGCGCTGGCGGTTCTGCGCGAAGTCCTGATCCACCGTGTCCCGGGTCACCAGAGTGTAGAAGGAGGCGGATCCGCCGTTCGCCTTGGGCCGCAGCAGGCGCCCGAGGCGCTGCGCCTCCTCCTGGCGCGAGCCGAAGGATCCCGAGATCTGGATCGCCACCGAGGCGTCGGGCAGATCCACCGAGAAGTTCGCGACCTTCGACACGACGAGCAGCTTCTCCTCGCCGGCGCGGAACGCCGCGAAGAGCCGCTCCCGCTCGTCGACCGGCGTCTGCCCGGTGATGAGCGGAGCGTTCAGCGCCTCGGCCATCGCCTCGAGCTGGTCGATGTACTGGCCGATCACGAGCACGCTCTCGCCGGGGTGCTTCGCGATGATCCGCCGCGCCACCGACTGCTTCGCTCCGGCGCTCGCCGCGATCCGGTACCGCTCCTGATCCTCGGCCACCGAGTAGTCGAAGCGCTCGCTCTCGGCGAGCTCGATGCGCACCTCGAAGCAGACCGCGGGCGCGATGAAGCCCTGCGCCTCGATCTCCTTCCAGGGCGCGTCGTAGCGCTTCGGGCCGATGAGGCTGAACACGTCGCCCTCGCGTCCGTCCTCGCGCACGAGCGTCGCGGTGAGCCCGATGCGGCGGCGCGCCTGCAGCTCGGCGGTGAGCTTGAACACCGGTGCCGGCAGCAGGTGCACCTCGTCGTAGACGATGAGGCCCCAGTCCTGGGCGTTCAGCAGCGAGAGGTGCGCGTACTCGCCCTTCCGGCGGCTCGTCAGGATCTGGTAGGTGGCGATGGTGACGGGCTTCACCTCCTTCACCTGCCCCGAGTACTCGCCGATCTCGTCCTCGGTGAGGCTGGTGCGGCGGATCAGCTCGTCGCGCCATTGGCGCGCCGAGACCGTGTTGGTGACGAGGATCAGGGTCTTCGCGCCGACCGCCGCCATGGCGCCCGCCCCGACGATCGTCTTGCCCGCGCCGCAGGGAAGCACCACGACGCCGGACCCGCCCTCGGCGAAGCGGTCGACGGCCTGGCGCTGGTAGTCGCGCAGGTGCCACTCGCCCTCGGCGAGCTCGATGTCGAGGGGTTCGCCGGGGGTGTAGCCCGCGAGGTCCTCGGCCGGCCAGCCTCGTGCGACGAGCTCCTGCTTGAGCTGGCCGCGCGCCCAGGGCTCGACGGCGTAGCTGTGCTCGTCGATGCGGGCGCCCAGCAGGGGGGCGATCCGCTTCGCGCTCGCCACCTCGCGCAGGATCGAGGCGTCGTCGGATCGGAGGACGAGTCGCCTCGGTCCGTCGTTGCCCCCTCCCGAGCCCGCGGGCGGGCTCGGGACATACGGCGCGCAATGCGATGCATTGCTTTGAGCGCCTTGGTCCGTGTCGATCGTGAGCCTGCCGTAGCGGCGCATGGTCTCGGCGATCTCTCCCGAGACGCCGGCCGGCACGGGGAACTTCGCGTAGCGGTCGAGTGTCTCGACGATCTCCTCGGCGGTGTGGCCGGCGGCGCGCGCGTTCCAGAGGCCCAACCGCGTCACACGGTAGGTGTGGATGTGCTCGGGCGCGCGCTCGAGCTCGGCGAAGACGGCGATCGCGTGCCGCGCCTCGTCGGCGTCGGGGTGCGCGGCCTCCAGCAATACGGTGTGGTCGCTCTGCACGATCAGCGGCCCGAGAGTCATAACTTCCTATTTTACCGGGTGCTCGGGGCGATCCTCACCGCGCCGGCTTCTCGCGAACGGATACGGTGAGCGCGAGAGGCGATGCAGAATCCCGGACCCACCGTCGCCGCTCGCGCCTACCCTCGTCTTCCGGCGGATCGGGGAGAGGGCACTGGCCGGATCAGGCCGCCTCGACGGCGACGATCGCCGAGAGCGGCAGCGTGCGCTGCACCCCCGCCTGCTCGTCGGTCGCGCGCAGCCGACCGCCCGTGATCGCGACCGGCAGCAGGGTGAAGCTGCGCTCCTGGCCCGCGGCGGCCGCCGTCACGCGCACCGCGGTGCGGTCGCGGATCGCGAGCTCGAGGCGGCGTCCGAGCTCGCCCGAGCCGGGGGCGGATCGGGCCGCTTCGTATAGGCGCTCGACCAGGGCGTCGCGCGCGATCAGCGCGTCCCGCTCGGCGGTGGCGGCCTGCTCCTCGGAGGCGTCCCGCTCGGCGGTGATGGCCTGGAGCCCGGCATCGGAACGCGCACCGCCGGCCGCCTCGGCGCCGTGCGTCCGCTCGAGATCGCCGAGCAGGTAGTCGAGCGGCTGGGGATGCCGGTGAGGGAGAGCCGTGCGAGCAGTTCGCGGATCCCCGCGTGCTCCACCCGCCCCGCAGTGCCCGCCGCAGCGAGGCCGGACTCAGGCGCAGGGTCGCGGCGACGCCCCACTGCTCCGCCTCCGAGATCTCCGCGAGCGAGCGCTCGTCGCCGGGCGGCAGCGGGCCGGGCACGATGAGGCTGAGATCGGGCTGCAGGTAGACCCTCGGCGAGCGAGGAACCCGTTCGCTGCGGCGTCCCGGCAGCGGCGGGATCGCCAACGAGCAGCGCCAGCGCGGGAGGGGAGAACCACCCGGCGACGGTGAGGCCGAGCTCCTCGGCGGTCGCCGCGAGTTCGCGCGCCGCGTCGAGCGCGCGGCTGCGGGAGCAGCGGGTACTCGACGGGCAGGACGGTCCGGACGGCGGCCGAGAGGTCGCCGCCGCAGAGCGCGATCGCGCCGCGGAGGGCGCATCGACGGCGCCGATCGCCGCGGCCGCGAGCCGCGCCCAGCAGGCGCAGGCAGCGCGAGCCACTCCCGCGCGGCGGGCAGCCGGGGCGAGCTGACGAGCAGCAGCGCCTCGCCCCTCGGCGGTTGGGCACGGTCGCGGAGAGCGCCAGGCCCGCATCCTGCACCACCGCGAGCAGGCGTCCCGTCGCCTCGGCCTCGGCGCGGGTCGCGACGGAGAGCTCCTTGGCGGCGACCACCGTCGGACGTCCCCGACGGCCGAGCGGCGCGGGTCGTTCCGCGAGCGCGTCGAGCAGCGCGGCCGCGCGGCGCACCGAGGAGAGCGCGGGCGCGTACCAGCTCGCGGTACCCGCGGGATCCGCCGTGCCGATGCCGTTCGCTGGAAGAGCGGGAGAGGCCTCGGGGCCTTCCTCCGCCCGAGCCTCCCGGAGCGCGGTGCGCAGCGCGTCCGAGACCTCGGGCAGCGCGACGGGGGAGTGTCCGTCCCCGTCGATGCCGACGAGGCCGAGCGCGCGCAGACGGGTCACCGTCCTCGTGTCGGCGGGTGCGGAGACGCTGCCGGCATCCGCGCCGGGGCTGCCGTCGAGAGTGTCGGTGTCGGTGTCAGCGTCGAGCCGCTCGAGCGTCGCGATCGCGCCGCGATCGAGCGTCTGCAGCGCTCGGCCCATGGAGTCCGGCCGCAGCAGCTCGAGCGCGAGCCCCAGCGGATCCGCGATCGTCGAGGTCTGGGGCACGCGCCGAGAGGCGACGAGCGCGCGCAGCTCGTCGCGATCCATCGCCGCGATGGACGCGGCCAGTGCCAGGGCGCCGCTCACCGTGTTCAGGCGCGCCCACCCCGTCGGCTCCCGCGCTTGCGATAGCTGATGATGAGCAGGATCACGAGCAGCACGAAGCCGATGGGCAGGCCGACGTAGGAGATGCCGACCACGATCGGCCAGAGCGAGCCGGCGAGCGCTTCGCGGCCGGCCACCAGTCCGACGATGAGGGTGGTCAGGTAGGAGATGACCGCCACCGCCATGAGGGCGATGGCGATATATGCGAGCACCCGCTCGAAGATCGAGAACTTCGGGGCGTCTTCAGCTTCGGTGGACATCCCGCCCAGTCTACCGCTGGTCGTGCGGGCGCGAGGGGCCGCCGGGTTGCGACCCCCGCCGCCCGCGCCGTCGCTCGTCCCGTCGAGAGGTCAGGAATCGTGGAGTTCGCCGGCAAACACCGAGATTTCTGATCCTCTCGGCGCGCGGTATGCCCGGGCGCGTGGGCCCGGGATCCTCACCGGGCCTTGCGAAGGCCCCGGGTGGGCCGGGGCGCGGATCCCGCCGACTAGACTGGAGCCGACGACGAGGGGCGTGTGGGCCCCGCGAATGTGCGATGCAGTGCGGCGCGGAATCGCGCCGCAGCGTCGGATACGGAAGGGCACGGGACATGCCGAGCGGCAAGGTCAGATTCTACGACGAGGACAAGGGCTTCGGTTTCATCCAGGGGGATGACGGGCAGCAGGTGTTCCTGCACGCCTCGGTGCTGCCCGAAGGAGCCGAGGTGCAGGCCGGGACCCGGCTCGAGTACGGCGTGGCCGAGGGCAAGCGGGGCCCGCAGGCGCTGTCGGTGCGCGTGCTGGACTCGCCCCGCCTCGCGAAGCGCGACCGCAAGTCGGCCGACGAGATGGCGATCATCATCGAGGATCTGGTGAAGCTGCTCGACGGGCTCGGCGAGCGGCTGAAGCACGGGCACTACCCCGAGCGCGCGCAGTCGCGGCAGGTCGCGACGATGCTGAGACGAGTCGCGGATGACTTCGATGTCTGAGTCTTCCGAGGAACTGCCGACCACAGGGGCGATCGAACTCGCCGCCGAGGTCGTGGAGGCGGTCGAGTTCGAGGATCCGGAGACCGGCGCGGCCGAGCCGGAGGAACTGCTCGTCGAGGTGGCCGAGGTCCAGGTTCTCGCCGCGATCGAGATGCTGGATCCGGCCGGCGATCCGGCGACCGCGTTCTCGGAGGCCGAAGCGGCGGATCCCGATTCCGACGCCGAGGCTGAGGGCGCGACCGCGGCGGCGCCTGTCGAGATGGCGCCGGATCCCGTGCTGCTCGCGGCCCGCGACGTCGCGCGTGCGGCGCTCGCCGAGATCACCGATCCGAAGACCATCGGCGCCGACGAAGGGTACGAGGTGCCGGAGGAGCGGGTGCTCTCCCTCTTCTTCGAGTGCCGGCTGCCGGGCTATCCCGGCTGGCACTGGACCGCGACGCTTTCGCGACTCGAGGGCGGCGACGAGGTGAACGTGCTCGAGGTGGAACTGCTGCCGGGCCCGGGCTCGGTCGTCGCCCCGGACTGGGTGCCCTGGTCCGAGCGGCTG
Organism: Candidatus Leucobacter sulfamidivorax; assembly: GCA_016771945.1. Classification (GTDB taxonomy): domain Bacteria; phylum Actinomycetota; class Actinomycetes; order Actinomycetales; family Microbacteriaceae; genus Leucobacter; species Leucobacter sulfamidivorax. The sequence continues at coordinate 472,712 of QZLF01000003.1, read as the reverse complement.
GCGCAGTACCGCGAGGCGCAGGCGCGGCAAGCCGCCGACGAGGCGAGCGCCGCCGAGGCCGCTGCCGCCGAGCTCGCGGAGGAGGACGACATCGACGTCGAGGACGACCTGCTCGAGAACGACTTCAGCGACTTCGACGACGAGATCGACGGCGTCGACGTCGATGACGTCGACCTGGACGAGTTCGAGGCCTTCGGCGACGATGACGACGACGAGGCCGACGATGATGATGACGATGCGGAAGACGACGCCGATGCCGAAGACGACGGCGACGACGACGAGGATGCCGCGGAAGACGTCGCAGACGAATCCGACGACTCGAACGAGGAGGACTCCGAGGACGACGATTCGGAGGCCGACGACGAGGACGCGGATGCCGACGAGGCCGCGGACGATGCCGATACGGACGACGCCGGCGTCGACGGCTCGGTCGATGACTCCGAGGAGTAGCGCCGGCGGATGACGCCGACGGGCGCTACGTAATCCCTACGTAGTACCGCCGTACGCGACGCGGATCCCGCGGCGCGGCGCTCGCCCGCCCGTTTCGGGCCGTTTCGCGGACGGATCCCGAGCGCACGATCCACCCTTTTTCTCCGATGCGGATTGCGTAATCCGCCCCGATGTTCCCCGTCTCCCGCTTTTCTAGCGTGGCTCGTGGAGGGGAGCAGCACGAGTTTCGTGCAGGGGGATCCCCCGTCTTCAAGGGGGCGAGTTACGCGATGAAGCGATCGATGGATCCAAGGGGGATCAGGGCTTTCGGGCACCGAACGGCGCGGAGCCGTGGGGATGCGACGGCAGGCGCCGCGCACCGCGACGGCCCGGTTTGCAAGCGGGATCGTCATCCACAGCGGTGGATGGCGATCCTCGCCGTGGTGGCGATGGTGGGCATGGGCGCCACGCCCGCGCTCGCGGACGAGGGCGGCGGATCCCGCCGCACCGGTGGTGGAGACGCCTGCCGGGGGCGGAGCGGGGACCGAGACGGTTCCGCCCGCGAACCCGCAGCCGGCGGCACCGACTCCGCCGGCACCCGCGCCGCCCGCGGATCCGGCGCCGCCGGCCGACCCTGCGCCGCCCGCGCAGCCGGCCGATCCGGTACAGCCGACGACCCCGGAGCCGGCGAGCACCCAGCCGACCGAGCAGTTCACCATGCTCTCGGCGCCGCTGGACGAGTCGACCGAGCCGCAGCCGCCGTACCTGCGCTGGCATGCCGTCGATGGCGACGGCGCCACCGTCGGCGAGGCGCGGTTCACGCTGCAGGGGCCGGTCGACCCGAGCGCTGCGGCGGACGCCGCGGAGGCCGTGCGCTGGGCGGGATCCCTCACCTCGACCGTCGAGGACAACATCGGTCAGGAGGGCTATGCCGGCCTCGACCTCGACGCACGGCCCGGCTGGTTCACGGTGAAGACGCTCGTGAGCGATGCGAATCCGGCCGCGACGCGCGACGTCGCGCCCGATGAGGGCTATCGCGTGCGCCCGTACCAGGCTCCTGCGGGCTTCCTCGTCGGCGACGATGCCGAGTGGGCCGAGTTCGGCAGCCTCGCCGCGGTCGCCGCGGACGCCGCCGTGCAGCAGGTCGTGCTGACCGTTCCGGAGCCGGCCTCGGCCGCGCGCGATGCGGGCCCGGATGCCGCGCTCGACGCGATCATCTCTCCCATGGCGCTGCTCATGGATTGCGTGGGGACGACGGCCTGCGCCGGTCTGACGATCAACACCGTCATCGTGGGAGGAGGACCTGCTACCGCGAACGACTGGACGCTGATGGCCAGCCGCAACGGTACTCAGGACGAGTATGTCTTCGAGTCGGGAATGCAGCGATCGGTCGGACGCAACACGAGTACGAGTGGTTCGAATACCGTCTACACCCTCTCTGCGACCGCGAGCAACGAGATCCAGAAGTGGTACTCCACGACGTTCACCTGCAACCCGGTGAGTCCCTCCTCCGGTAACACGAACAACCGGACGTCATTCAGCGGGTCGAACAGAACAGTGACCTTCGGGCGGAACACCTCCGGTTCGCCGGCCAGTACCTACGCGAACTGCACCTTCACGCAGACCTACACGGCGACGAAGATCCGCATCACCAAGATCGGCGACCGCACCGGCACAGGCCTCACTGCGGGAGCCGCGCTGAACGGGGTGACCTTCACGGCCCGCGCCTCGACGAGTGGCAGCAATCCGCAGCCCACGGGAGCCGTGCTCGGAACATGCGTCACCGTTGGCGGCGCCTGCGAGATCATGCTGGAAAACGGTAGCGCCGCGAACGGCGTCTGGATCGAGGAGACCGACTGGCCGACTGGCTGGTCACCGATCGGTTCTCTGGGAACCGGCGATTACAACTCGACCAAGACCGTGACCCCGTATCGGTTCAGGGTGCAACTCGGCACCGACTCCGGAGTGACGACCAAGAATGTGACCGCCGATGCCGATCGTCCCAGCACCTCGGTCAGCGGAGCCTGGGTGGACGTCCGCGACAACCCCGGTTTCCCGGGTGCATGCGGCCTCTCGATCGCAATGGTGTTCGACACCTCGGCGTCGATCAGCGGGAGCGAGATGACCGCATTCAAGGACGCTGCTCGGGATTTCGTCGGTCCGAATGGACTGGGCGGCACTCCCTCGTCGGTGACGATGTTCCGCTTCGATACCACGGCCGACACGATGAACAACGGTACCGCCTATCAAGTCGGAACGGCCGGGGCGGCGGGCAACGGCTCGGGTCTTGGGGGCAGTGGCTACCTGGGCGCGCAGAACGCGATCACCAACGGCCTCCCGTCCGCGGGGAACAGCAGCGGCTACACCAACTGGGATGACGCGCTGCAGCTGGTCAATGCGACAGGCGACTTCGATATGGTGCTCTTCCTCACCGACGGTGATCCTACGACCTACGGCGGAGGTTCAGACCGCAACACCAACGTGCAGTTCCGCATGGTCGAGCAGGCCGTGATGTCGGCGAACGCTCTGAAGAGCGAAACGGGCCCTGCGGGAGCGAAGACCAAGATCGTCGGTGTCGGTGTCGGGCTGAGCACGAACTCCTACCTCAATCTGCAAGCAGTCAGCGGCCCGGTTTCCGGCGACGACTACTTCCTGGCGTCCAACTTCGACGCCTTGCAGGCGAAGCTGCACGAGATCGCCGTGAAGAACTGTGCGAGCACCCTCACCGTGATCAAGCAGATCCAGAACCCGGACGGAACGGTGAAAACGGCGAGCACCGCGGGTTGGACGTTCACGGCTACCGGTGGGGTGGTGAACGGCAGTCCTGCCGTCAAAGAGACGACGGCTGCGGGCACCAACTTCCCGCTCACCTTCAACGACCTGAACACGCACGTCGTCGCGGTGGATGAGACGCCTCAGGCCGGCTACACCTACATCGGTGCGAGCTGCACGAACGCTGCCGGCGCGGTCACGAAGACGACGAACGGCTTCACGGTCCCATTGAAGGCGGGCCTCATCACGAGTTGCACCGTCATCAACCGGGAGGCGCAGCAACCTGCGACGGTGCAGCTGAACAAGACCTGGGTGATCAAGGATCAGGCTGGGAATACCCTGCAGACCATCGTCCTGGACGAGCCGGGCGAAACGGTGCCCGGCGACCGCTCCTGGCTGGTGGCCACCCCAACGCTTGCGCCGGCTCCGACTACTCCGGCCGACAAGCTCTCCCCGCTGCAGTGGGGCGTGGCGTACGGGGGAGGCAGCAGCTATGTGCAGGACGGCGAGGTGAGCGTCGGCGAGACCGCATCGCTCGGAACCGGCGCACCCGCGGGCTGCACGATCGCTTCGAAGCTGCTGACGAGCGGCCCGGGCATCACGGATCCGGTGAATCTCGGGAGCGGTGCGTATAAGGCGACGCTCGGGTCGGGTGCTAACGTCTTCGGCATCACCAACACCGTGACGTGCACGACGAAGCTCACGCTGCTGAAGCACGTGAACGGCGGCACGGCCCCGGCCGACACGTGGGACCTGACCGCGACGCCGAATGCCGGTACGGGCGGCACGGCCACGACGGTCGACGGCAACGAGAAGGTCGTCGAGACGAACACCTTCGCGGTCGAGGCCGACGGCAGCTACGCGCTCTCGGAGGCGTTCGCGAACCCGAACAGCCCGATCGCCTACCTCTTCGATCACGTCGAGAAGTGCGAGCCGGCCGCGGGCGACCCGGGCTTCGCGAATTGCGAGACGGTGACCGATGTCTCGGCCATCTCGGTCGACCTCGGCGAGCACGCGATCTACCGCTTCGTCAACACGCCCGCACCGAGCATCGCGGTGCCGCTGACCGGCGGCATCGGGCGCGACGAGGTCCTCATCGCGGGGGCCATGGTGCTCGCCCTCTCCGCCGGCCTGCTCGTCTACATGCGGGCTCGGAAGCGCCGGTTCCGGGAGGGCGTGTGAGAGGCGACCGACCCGACGCGTGCTCATCGAGCCAGGCAATCGAATCACATACATCGCAACGATCGCTCGCGACGCAGCGGGCGGCAGACCAGGAAGATAAGGGGAACCACATGTCCACGCAACCGAGACTCCGGCGGATCATCGCCGGACTGGGCGGCCTCGCCCTCGTATTCGGCGGCCTCGCGCTGTCGAGCTCCGCGGCGAACGCCGCGTTGCCGGACGGCAATCCGCCGCCCGCCGAAGCCGGTGAAGGGGCTACGGGCAACCTGACGATCCACAAGTATGCGGGTTCGACGACCGACCAGGTCAACAACGGCACCCAGCAGACGATCAACCGGCCTCCGCTCGGGGGGATCACGTTCACCGCGGCCGAGGTCGGCAAGATGGTGGAGGGGTCCTGCGTCGCGCTCGACCTCACGACCGCAGAGGGGTGGACCGATGCGCAGGCGGCGATCGCCGTGAAGCCGCCGGCCCTGCCGTACTGCTTGACGGGGGTCACGCACTCGGGCACCACCGACGCGAGCGGCACTCTTCCGCTCACCGGCCTCGACCTCGGCCTCTACTGGGTCACCGAGGCCCCGGCGCCGGGCGTCACCCCGGAGTCGTCGGTTCCGTTCTACGTCTCGATCCCATATCCGAGCGCGTCGACCACGGGCGGCGAGACGCCCGTGACCACCACCACGTGGCTCTACGACGTGCACGTCTACCCGAAGAACACGCTGGAGGGCGACGGCTCGAAGGTCGTCGGCGATCCGGCCACCAACGGGCTCGGCTCCTCCGTGCCGTGGACGGTGCAGACCCGGCCGCTCGGTTCGTTCAACGATGGCGCGCCGCTCGTGTCCTACGGGATCATCGACAACCTCGACAGCCGTCTCACCTACGTGCCGACCGCGACGCTGCAGTACAAGACGCCGACCGGAGCGCTGACCCCGGTCGACAGCCAGTACTACACGCTGACTCCTCCTGCTGCGGGCGGCGGAGGTACGCTGCGGGCCGACTTCACCACGACGCCGGCGGATGAAGAGTCTCAGTCGGGCGTCGCCTGGGTGAACTCGCTCCCCGCGGGCACCTACTTCGTGCTCAGCTTCAACACCACGGTCACGGGAGTCGGGGACATCGTGAACCCGGCGTACGAGAACGTGGACGGCGAGGACACGAAGATCGGGGAGGCCTCGACCCAGTGGGGGCCGGTGAAGCTGCTGAAGCATCAGACCGGCAACGAGAACAAGGGCCTCGAGGGAGCGGTGTTCGAGGTCTACAACAGCACGAGCGGTGCCTGTGCGACGCTCGGGTCCAAGGTCTCGGTGAACGGGGTGGACGAGTTCCCGTCTTCCGAAACCGGCATCGTGAACATCGCGGGCCTCTATGTCGGCCATGACGGTGCTCCCGCCACGCGCACCTACTGCGTGGTGGAGAAGACCCCGCCGGCCGGCTACGCGGCGAACACGACGCCGATCCCGGTCGTGGTCAAGGCCGAGAGCGAGGCGAGCGTGCTGTACAAGGTGCCGAACGCGCCGCTTCCCGGCCCGAACCTGCCGCTCACCGGTTCCACCGGAACCATGGCCTTCGGGCTGGTGGGCCTCGGACTCATCGCGGCGGCGGGGAGCATCCTCGTGGTCCGCAGGGTCCGCGCGAAGCACACCGCGGAGCGGTGACGCACCGCGGGCGGGGATCCCGTAGAGGTCCCCGCCCGCGGCCGCAATCCGATGTCAGTTCAGGGGGGGATGATCGACATGGAACAGCTTCTCGAGAAGACCGCCTCCGAGCCGGAGGCGGTCTCCCGCGGGCGGCAGCGCTGGCGGATGCCGTGGGCGACGCTCCTGGTGCTGCTGCTCGCCTTCGCAGGCCTGCTGGTCGTGCTGTACCCGAGCGCGGCGTACTGGTACTCCCAGTTCCAGCAGTCGATGCTCATCGAGCAGGTCGACGGAGTCGTCGCCGAAGGCCCGGCGGATGCGCTCGCCCAGGAGATCGACCGCGCGCGAGCGTACAACGAGACGCTCGTCGGCGGGGCGACCGTCTCCTCCGCCTCGCGGCTCCCGCAGGCCGACGCGCAGGCGAGCGGCGCCTTCGACTACCGGAGCCTGCTGCTCGCGACCGAGAGCGGGGTCATGGGGCGGTTGAAGATCCCGTCGATCTCCGTCGAGCTGCCGATCTATCACGGCACCGATGACGAGACGCTCACCCGCGGCGTCGGTCACCTCGAAGGGACAGCGCTTCCCGTCGGCGGGCCGAGCACGCATTCGGTGCTCACCGCTCACCGCGGGCTCCCGAGCGCCGAGCTGTTCAACAACCTCGATCGGGTGCGGGTCGGCGACACCTTCACGATCGAGGTGTTCGGCGAGGTGCTGAGCTACCGGGTGATCGACACCCGCGTCGTCGAGCCCGACCAGACCGAGTCGCTCTTCCCCCAGGTCGGACGGGACCTGGTGACGCTCGTCACCTGCACCCCGCTCGGCATCAACACCCACCGCATCCTGGTGACGGGGGAGCGGATCACGCCGACCCCGATCGCCGACATCGAGAACGCGGGGCGCTCACCGGAGATCCCCGGCTTCCCCTGGTGGGCGGTCGGCCTCGCCGCGGGCATCGCCGCAATCGCGACGTACCTGTGGTGGGCGGGACGGCCGACCACCGCGCCGGGCGAGCCCGGCACCACGAACGAGGGGCGGTCCTCCGTCCCTGATACAGACCCGGGTGCGCGGGGAGGTCCCCCCCTTTCCGCCCTTCCCCCGGGGGGCGGGGCGGGCGCGCCGTAGGACTGGAGAAGACGCCGATCCCGGTGATCGGCCGATCCGCTGCGGAAGGCCTCTCACCCCACCCGCCCCCGAGCCCCGAGCGCCTGGCGCCCGGCCGGCTCGGGGGCACACCCCTGCGACCCCCTTGCCGAGCGCGCGGTGCAGATCTTGCGGAATGCCGCGTTCCGGGCCAGGATGAGGTCACCGTCGTTGACGGTGGGGATGATGGAGCGAGATGGGGAGTGGGGAGAGGTTCTCGAACCCCGTAATGGGGATCGGGCAGCCGGTGGGGGCCGAGCATCCGATCCCGCATGCCGGTTTCGCGTCGGTCGTGGAAGCGCGGGCGGAGCCCATGGTACGGGCCCTTTCGGAGCCCGGATCGACGCTGCTGCTCATCGGCGAACCCGGCTCGGGCAAGGCCTACATGGCCGAGCACGTCGCGAGAGCGGTCGAGGCGGCGGCTCCGGGGGCCGTGCGCACCTTCGTGCTGCCCGGGCTCGCGGACGACCCGGGGAATCCGGAGGCCCTCTTCGGCGCCCTCCCGTCCCAGGACGCGTCGGGGGAGGACGCGGCCGAGGCGGCGGACTGGATCTCCGAGACCTTCCGGACGGTGCGCGTCGCCGAGCGCATCCTCGAGGCGGCGCAGGAGGCTGCGGGATCGGCCGAGCCCCTGCTCGTGCTCCCGGGCGTCGACCGCTACTCGGCCCCGCCGTCACGGTGCTGGAGCACCTCGTACGTCTGCGCGGGGCGCGGATCATCGGCACCGCCCAGCGCATGCGCGGCGGTGCGAACCAGATGGCGCGGGACCCCCGGACGGTGCGCGTCACGATGGCCCCCCTCGATCTCGACGAGGCCGACGCCCTGCTGTCCTCCATGCTCGGCAGCGCGCGTGTCGCCCCCGCGACGCTGCGGCGCTGGCACGCCGCGACGGGCGGCAACAGCCAGGCCTTGGCCCTCATGCTGGTCGCCAACGAGCGCAGCGGCGCGATGCGTCATCGCCAGGGGCTGGCGCAGGTGCCGCTCGCCCTCGAGGAGACCCCCGAGGAGCTCGTGAGCTTCCTCGACGACACCTGCACGGCGGAGGAGCGGCTGATCCTGGACATGCTCGCGCTCGCCGATCCGATGGTGGAGACGCAGCTGCTCCGGCTGCTCGACCCCGGGGCGACGAACACGCTGCTCGAACGCGACCTCGTCTCCTCCCAGAGCACCGTCGACGGGCGTCCCGCGCTGCGCATCCACCGCCCGATCCTCGCCGCGGCGCTGCGCGCGCGCATGTCCCCCCTGCGCAGGATCGAGCTCTCCGACGCCATGTTCGCGGCGCTCACCGACGGCGAGCTGGGCGACGAGTTCGCACGGGTCTCGCCGCATCTCGTGCGGGCGGTCGACTTCGGTCTCGAGAGCGGAAGGACACTGCCGCACGACTGGCTCGCCATCGCGATCACGCGGCTCCTCGCGGAGGCGGATCCGGGGCTCGTGCTGCGAATCTCGCTCGCCCTGGCGCGAGGCTATGCCTCGGCCGACGCGGCCGCCGCGGCGCTGCGCTCGGTATCGTTCGCCGTGCAGCTCGGCGACTCGGCCGCCGCCGAGCTCGCCTCCCGGCGGATCGACGAGCTGCTCACGGACCCCGAGCTCGTCGTCTCGCTTCCGCCGGCGCTGCGCACGAGGCTGCGGCTCGCGCAGATCGAACGGCGCTGCGCGAGAGGCGCGCCGATGGACGAGGTGCTCACGGGTCTCGACGAGCTGGAGGCGTCGCTCGACGGTCACGACGAGATCTCGCGCGAGGCGGTGAGCGGCATGCGCTTCCGTCTGCTGCTGCGCGACGGCGACTTCGTGAGGGCCGCCGCGGTGATGCCCGTCGAGAAGTCGGTGGCCGAGGAGCTCGTCATCGAGTGGGTGCGGGCCCCCGCCCGCTCGGCCTCGGCCCTGCTGCTGCAACAGCAGGGGCGTCTGGAGGAGTCGATCAGGGTCGCCTATCACGCCCGCAGCATCGCGACGGTCGGCCGGCGACCGCTCAACGACATCGCCGAGCTGCAGGGCTTCCACTGGTTCCTCGGCTACTGGGCGAGCGGCAGCGCGGAAGGGGCTCGCCGCGCGCTCGAGGAGATCGAGAACGAGGCGAATGCGAGCCGCAACACCGGCGCGTGGCTCTCGGACCTCATCGAGGCGGGGTGGGCGCTGCTCGCGCTGCAGGAGGCGAGGTGGCGCGACGCGGCCGATCTCGCCGAGCTGATCATCGAGTGCGCGCAGCCCGACGATCCCTACGGCACCCTGCCGTTGCTGCACGCGGTGCACGCCCTCGCGCTGGCCGCGCTCGGCGACCGGGAGGGCGCGCTCTCCGCGTTGAACGGCGCACGGGAGGAGCGTCGCGGCCTCTCCCAGTCGATTCTGGGGTTCAAACGCCGCATCATCGTGCAGGTGATGCAGTGGCTGCAGTACGGCGACCCCGAGGCCGAGGCGCGCGAACTGGCCGCCTGGGCGCGCGAGCAGGGCTTGCCGCTCATCGAGCTCGAGGCGCTGCACATCGCGGCGGTCGAGTCGCGCGCGCTGGCCCGCGAGGTGCGATCGCGGGCGAGGGAGCTGGCCGGGAGCATCGATCCGCTCGTCTTCGAGGTCATCTCGGGCCACATCGAGAAGGTCGCCGACGGCGCGTCGCCGACCGACGTCTCGGAGCCCGAGGTGCGCCTCCTCGCCGAGCTGGGCATGTGGACCCCGCTGCCGCCGAAGTCGATCACGCTCTCGGCCCGCGAGCGCGAGATCGCGCTGCTGGCCGCGCTCGGCTATTCGAGCAAGTCGATCGCCGAGCGCTTCCACCTCTCCATACGCACGGTGGAGACGCATCTCGCGCACGTGTACGCGAAACTCGGCCTCGCGGATCGCGACGAGCTGCGCACGTGGTTCTCGGCCGACCGCCGGGCCGCCTGAGCGCGTATCGAAGGCAGGCCGAACCCCATTTCCCAATGGTTGGGTCTGCGATTCCCGCAGAGACCCCGCGCCGCTTACCCTGCAGAGGACAGTCGAGGCTCGGCGGACGCATCGCCGAACGGCCGCCCTGCCGGAGACAGGAGCCGGTCGAAGACGCCCACCGCTCGAACGACCATTCCGACCATCCGACCCACGACCGAAAGGACGCCGATGTCCACCTCATTCACCCACACCCGCGGCGACCGCGGCTACAGCGGCCTCACCAACATCGGCGAGGTGCAGCCCGCCGAGAACGCCCCGCTCGTGATCGCGCTGCACGGCGGCACCTACTCCTCGAAGTACTTCGACGTGCCCGGCTACTCGCTGCTGGATCGCGCCACCGCGGTGGGCGTGCCGGTCATCGCGCTCGACCGCCCGAACTACGGCGACTCCACCCCGCTCGAGAGCGAGGGCTCCATCATCCTCGCGAACGCGGAGGCGCTGAACGAGGCCATCGGCTCGATCTGGCAGCAGTACGGCGCGAACGCCCCCGGCATCGTGCTCATCGGCCACTCGATCGGTGGCGCCGTCGCCACCGCCATCGCGGCGGCCGGGAAGTCGTGGCCGCTGCTCGGTCTCGCCACCTCCGGCTGCCTCGTGCGCGTCCCGCAGGAGTCGCGCGGGGCGTGGGAGGCACTGCCGCCCATCCCGATGATCGAACTGCCCGTGCCGATGAAGGATCAGGTCATGTTCGGACCCGACGGCTCCTTCGCCGAGGACATGCCGGCCGCGAGCCACGTCTCGAACACGCTCGTGCCGAAGTCCGAGCTGCTCGACATCACCGGCGACTGGATCGGCAATCGCGCCGAGACCTGCGCTCGCGTCGCGGTGCCGGTGCACCATCGTCAGGCCGAGTTCGACAACCTGTGGATCACCAGCCAGGACGAGGTCGACGAGTATCGTGCCGGATTCACCTCGGCGGCCTCGGTCGACGTGGAGCTCGAACCCGGCGCCGGTCACTGCATCGACTTCCACAACGCGAGCGAGCGGTTCCAGAACGGACAGCTCGACTTCGCGAAGGAGTGCGCCGCGCGCGCCTAGCTCCGCCCCGACCCCGATCCGCGCGTCGAAGCGCTCGTCCCGTGCGCCGAGCGCTTCGGCGCGCGCGGAAGACCGGTAAGGAGGACCAGAGGACCGTGAGAGTCATCGCGATCGAGGAGCACATGTTCCCCCGCGGCATGATCGAGTCGGAGAGCCTGGACATGGGCCTGCGTGCGAGCGCCCGCATCCCCCAGCTCGACGAGGTCGGCGAGGCGCGCCTGCGCCTGATGGACGAGGCGGGCATCGACGTGCAGGTGCTCTCCGCGCTCGGCTGGGTCGTGCAGAACCTCGGCCCCGAGCGATCCGTGCCGCTGAGCCGAGAGCTCAACGAACGGCTCGCCCGCACGGTCGACGAGCACCCCGAGCGCTACCGGGCGTTCGCCTCCCTGCCGATGACCGATCCCGAGGAGGCCGCCCGCGAGCTCGAGCGCTGCGTCGAGCGGCTCGGCTTCCTCGGCGCCATGATCCACGGGCAGACGGACGGCGTCTTCCTCGACCACCCGCGGGTGCGGCCGATCCTCGCCGCGGCCGAGCGCCTCGGCGTGCCGATCTATCTGCACCCTGCCCCGCCCCCGCCCGTGATCGAGCAGACGTACTACTCGGGGCTGCCGCCCGAGGTCTCGGCCTGCCTCTCGACCTCCGGCTGGGGATGGCACGCCGAGGCGGGCATGCACGTGCTGCGCATGGTGGTCTCGGGGGTGTTCGAGGAGTTGCCGGCGCTGAAGATTATCACCGGCCACATGGGCGAGGGGATCCCGTTCCATCTCGACCGCATCCAGAGCATGCTCGGCCCGGTGGTGACGGGGCAGAGCATGACCATCGCGGATCGCCTGTGCAGCAACCTCTTCATCACGACCGCCGGCTACAACTTCGACGCCCCGCTGCGATGCGCGCTCTCGACCTTCGGCATCGACCGGGTGCTGTTCTCGGTCGACCATCCTTTCGGCGACAGCAGACGGGCGACGGAGTTTCTGCGCGGGACCCCGGTGAGCGACGAGGAGCGCGAGAAGATCGCGCACCTGAACGCCGAGGCACTGCTCGGCATCTGACGCCGCCGCCCGCAGAACGGCGGCAGGAACCACGAAGGAGAGCGATGACCATCCTCGATGCCGACGCCGGCCCCATCACCGCCTCGCACTACATCGACGGAGCCTGGAACGGCGGGGTTTCGGGCAGCCGAGAAGGCCGCACTTTCGTCGTGCGCAACCCGCTCGACGACTCGCTCGTCGCGCGGGTGGGGGCCGGTGGCGCCCAGGAGGCCGGTGCGGCGGTCGCCGCGGCCGCCGCCGCGTTCCCGGCCTGGGCGCAGCTGGGCCCCGGTGCGCGGCAGCAGCTCTTCCTGAGGGCCGCCGATATCGTCGAGCGCCGGCAGGAGGAGATCATCCGCATCATGGCGATCGAGGGCGGCGCGAGTCGAGCCTTCGCCGCCTTCCAGATCCGCCTCTCGGCGGCGATGCTGCGCCAGGCCGCGGGCTGGGGCTATCTGCCCTACGGCGACATGCTGCGCAGCGACGTGCCCGGCCGCACGGCCATGGTCACCCGCAAGCCGCTCGGGGTGGTCGCGGGCTTCACGCCGTGGAACGGCGCCTTCTACCTGGCCTGGCGCACCTTCCTGCTGCCCATGGCCTTCGGCAACACGACCGTCATCAAGCCCTCCGAGGAGGCGCCGCTCACCGCCGGGCTGATCCACGCCGAGATCCTCGAGGAGGCGGGCTTTCCCGCGGGCAGCTTCAACGTCGTCACGCACGCCCCGGGGGAGGCGGCCGAGATCGCTGAGGTGTTCTTCGAGAGCCCGGCGGTGCGCTGCATCAACTTCACCGGCTCGGATCGCACGGCCCGTCTGCTCGGGGAGCGCGCCGCCCGCTCGCTGAAGCGCATGGTGCTCGAGCTCGGCGGCTTCAACCCGGTGATCGTGCTCGACGCCGCCGACGTCGAGGAGTCGATCAAGGCGGTCGCGTTCGGCGCCTTCCTGCACCAGGGCCAGGTGTGCATGAACACCCGCAAGGTCTACGTGGCGAGGGAGCTGCACGACGAGTTCGTGAGCGGTCTCGCCGAACGGGTGCGCGGCCTGAAAATCGGCGACCCCGTCGATCCCGCAGTCATCGTCGGGCCGCTCATCAACGACCAGGCCGTGGCCCGGATCGAGGAGCGCGTACGGGACGCGCTGGATCGCGGCGCGACCCTCGTCACGGGAGGTCGGCGGCGCGAGGGGCGCATCTAGGAGCCGACGATCCTCACGAATGTGCCCGATGAGGCGATCTGCGCGACGGGCTGCGACGAGACCTTCGGGCCGCTGCTCGTGATCGAGGCCTTCGACGACGCGGAGACGGCCATCGCCGATGCGCAGAGCACCCCCTACGGGCTGAGCGCCGCCATCATGACGCGCGATCGCGGGCGCGGCCTCGACATCGCGCAGCGCTTCGACTCGGGCATCGTGCATGTGAACGCGCCGACGATGGCGAGCGAGGCCGCGCTGCCTGTGGGCGGAGTGAAGGACAGCGGCTGGGGCCGCTCGGGCCACTACGCCGTCGAGGACTTCACCGAGGTGCGCATGACCACCGTCAGCAGCGGGCCCGGGCAGTACCCGTTCTGAGACGGCGTCGGCACCGTGATGCGGACATCACGGTGCCGTTCGCCTCGCGCATCGAACAGGCGACCGCGCCGATCAGCGATCCGCCCCGACGGGGACCGGGGCGGCCTCCGCACCGTCCGATCGCCGGGTCACGAGCCGGAAGATCAAGGCCGCGACGAAGCCGAGCAGGATCGCGACCGTGCTGTAGATCGCCGCGGGGACCGCCATCTCGGGGCTGCCGAGCACGGTCTGCGCGATCACGAGGGCGACCGCCCCGTTGTGCAGGCCGATCTCCAGCGCGCTCGAGATCGATTGCGCCTGGTTCACGCCGAACATCCGCGGCACGAAGAAGCCGACGAGCAGGCTCAGTACGCAGACCAGGATCGCCAGGGCGAACAGCGGCAGGAAGCTCGCGGCGAAGACCCCGAGATTGGCGAGCGCCGTCGCGATGATGACGAGCGCGAGCAGGATCATCGATGCGATGCGCACCGGCTTCTCCATGATCTGCGAGAAGCGCGGCCAGAACCTCCGCACGAGCATGCCCGCGATGACCGGCAGCGCCACCATCGCGGCGACTTCGAGCGCCTTCTGCGTCTGCAGCCCGATCTGGCTCCCGCCCGGATCGAAGAACGCCAGCGAGAGGTTCACGATCAGCGGGATCGTGACGATCGCGGTCAGCGAGTTGATCGCGGTCAGCGTGATGTTCAGCGCGACGTCGCCCCCGAAGAGGTGGCTGAGCACGTTCGCGATCGCGCCTCCCGGGGCGGCGACGATCAGCATCATGCCGACGGCGAGCAGCGGCGGGAGCTGGAACAGGATCACGAGTCCGAAGGTGATCGCCGGAAGCACCAGGATCTGGCAGACCAGCGAGATGATCACCGCCTTCGGGTACCTGGCGACCCTGCGGAAGTCGGCGATGGTGAGGCTCATGCCGAGGCCGAACATGATGACCGCCAATGCGATCGGCATCATAATGGCTGGATTCATTGTGCAGATCTCCTTCGATCGAGCGCGAATCGCGCGCCATGCGCGATTCCTCCTGGTGTCCGTGCGAGGTTCGGGGTTCAGAGCTCGGGAACGACGCGCTCGCCCGCGATCCAGACGCCTCGGATGTCTCTCGTCGCGGAGACGTCGACGGCGGGATCGCCGCCGAGCAGCACGAGGTCGGCCCGCAGGCCCGGCTCGATGCGGCCCCGGTCATCGAGGCCGAAGTGCTCGGCGGCGAGCACGGTGGCCCCGCGGAGCGCCTCGACGGGCGTCAGGCCGGCCTCGGCGAGCAGCTCGAGCTCCTCGTGGAAGCTCTCGCCGAAGGGCGGCGAGGCGGGGGCCGCCGCCGTCTCGTTGGCATCGGTGCCGACGAGCACGGGCACGCCCGCGGCCTTCGCCGCCGCCACCGAGGCGGGGGCGGCGCGGTAGGGCGGGCCGGGCTGCCCTGCGGCGGCGAAGTTCTCCACGATGCCCTTCATCATGACGAGGGTCGGCACCAGCACGGCCCCGTTCGCGGCGAGCCGTCGGGCGGTGCCGGCATCGATCGGGCTGTTCAGCGGCACGTGCGTCAGCACGTCGAAGCCGGCCCGCTCGGCCATCGCGACCGCGTCGGAGTGGGAGGCGTGCGCGATGGTCGTCATGTCCTTCGCATGCGCGGCGGCGACGAGTGCATCGGCGGTCTCCTGATCGAAGCCGGGCAGATCGATCACGACCTTGATGTAGTCGGCCCCCTGCTCGACCCGGCGGGCCACCGCCGCTTCGGCGTCTGCTGCACTCGGCACGTGCGTCTCGCTCGCGCCCGGCACCGAGGCCATGCGCTTCGCGTGCGCGCTCTCCGGCGAGGAGAGCGCGAGCATGCCGCTGCGGATGTCTGCGACCCCGGCACGGCCGCGCATCGCCTGCACGAGCGGGGGAGGGGAGCTCATGTCGAGGCCGGTGGTGACGCCCGCTGCGGCGAGCTGCTGCTGCGTGTGCGGGCCCGCGAGGTGCACGTGGCAGTCGATGAAGCCCGGCAGCAGGTAGCCGCCCGCGGCATCGACGACCTCGGCGCTCGATGCGTCGAGATCCGCTGCCGCCACGATGGCGCCGTTCGCGATGCCGATGTCGCTCGGCTCGCCGAAGCCCGCTCCGTCGAATACGCGCGCGCCGCGCAGGATTACGGACATCCTCGTCCTCTCATCGGTGATCCGGCCGTCGCGCGGGTTCCCATCGGCGATGATCGACCCGTCGGCTCCGGCGCATGTGCGAGAAGAATATGCAGACGTTCTCCGCGCTCGTGACTGCGGTCCCATTCAATGGAAGGGCTTCAGGT
Organism: Candidatus Leucobacter sulfamidivorax; assembly: GCA_016771945.1. Classification (GTDB taxonomy): domain Bacteria; phylum Actinomycetota; class Actinomycetes; order Actinomycetales; family Microbacteriaceae; genus Leucobacter; species Leucobacter sulfamidivorax. The sequence continues at coordinate 456,721 of QZLF01000003.1, read as the reverse complement.
CGCGGAGGTGATCCTCGCCCTGGACACATCGCGGGTGAGTACCCGTGCCAGGCTCAGCAGCGCCGGTTCCACGACCGGGATGTTGATCGTGCCCAGTCCTCCGACGACCCCCAGCGCGGCGATGCAGGCTCCGGTGTGGTCGAAGATGGGCGCGGCGATCGACTCGCCGGGGGCGGGGATCGAGCGCGAGAACCACGCGCGGCCCGCCTTGCGCACCTCGGCCAGGTACGCTCGCAGCTCGGCGCCGTCGGTCAGGGCGGTGGATCCGGGCTCGCCGTCGAGGGGTCCGGAGACGTAGGCGTCGATCGCCTCCTCGCCGGAGTACGCCAGCATCGCGAGGCCCGAGGCCGAGTGGTGCAGCGGAAGCCTGTCTCCGATGTGGAACCGTGCGGGTACCGCATTGGGCGCCGTGAGACGTTCGCTGATGGTCAGCTTCTCGCCATCGGCGACGGCGAGCTGCGCGTGCTGCTGGGTGAGGCGGTAGAGGATCTCGAGATAGGGCACGGCGAGCGCGCGCAGGCCGTGGCCACGGGGTGCGCAGGCGGCGTAGCCGAGCATGCGCAGTCCCATGCTGAAGCCGCCGTCCGGCAGGCGTTCGAGCACGCCGAGCGCGAGCAGCTGCTGCGAGAGCCGCTGCGTGCTGCTCAGCGGAATGCCGCATCGCTCGCTGATCTCGGTGAGGGTGAGCACCGGCTCGTCGACGCTGAAGACGTCGAGCAGCCGAAAGGCCCGATTGAGCACGGGCTCACCCTGAGCCGGGCGACGCCCTCGTCGCGGCTTCTCGTCCATGCCTTCGATTCTCTCCGCAACCGGGACGGAAGCGTCCTCTTCTCGGGCTTCGGTCATGCGAACCGGTCCGGTCCCGTGGAGGGCCGTGTCAGGCGATCCGCTCCAGCACGTAGTCGACGCACGCCGTCAGCGCGCGCACGTCGTCGGGATCGATCGCCGTGAAGGTCGCGATGCGCAGCTGGTTGCGGCCGAGCTTGCGGTACGGCTCGGTGTCGACCACGCCGTTCGCGCGCAGCGCCTGCGAGATGGCGGTCGCGTCGACCTGATCGTCGAAGTCGATCGTCGCCACGACCTGGGAGCGGTGGGAGGGATCGGTCACGAAGGGGGTGGCGACCGCGGTGCGCTCCGCCCAGTCGTACAGCACCCGGGACGACTCGGCGGTGCGCGCATCGGCCCAGGCCAGCCCGCCATTGCCGTTAATCCAGCGCACCTGCTCGTCCATCAGCGCGAGCGTGGCGAGCGCAGGCGTGTTCAGGGTCTGATCCTTGCGCGAGTTGTCGACGGCGCCGGCGAGGTTCAGCGTCTCGGGGATGTAGCGGCCCGATGCGGCGATCCGCTCGATCCGCTCGACGGCGGCCGGCGAGACGAGCGCGAACCACAGGCCGCCGTCCCCGGCGAAGTTCTTCTGCGGCGAGAAGTAGTAGACGTCGACCTCGTTCGCGTCGAAATCGATGCCGCCCGCCGCGCTCGTGGCGTCGATCACCGTGAGCGCGCCCGCGTCGCCGTGCACCCGCGCCACCTGCGCCATGACGCCGGTGGAGGTCTCGTTGTGGGGGTAGGCGTAGACGTCGACCCCGGAGACGGCCTCGGGTTCGCTGCGCGAGCCGGCCGGCGCCTCGCGCACGTCGGGCGCCTCGAGCCAGGGGGCGGCTGCGGCGGCCTTGCCGAACTTCGCGCTGAACTCGCCGAACGCGAGGTGCTGGCTGCGCTTCTCGATGAGCGAGTGGACGGCCGCGTCCCAGAAGCTCGTGGCGCCGCCGTTGGCGAGCAGGATCTCGTAGCCCTCGGGGGCGCGGAACAGCTGCGCGAGCCCCTCCCGCACGCTGCCGACCAGGTTCTTCACGGGTGCCTGCCGATGTGAGGTGCCGAGCACGGAGGGCTGCAGCGAGCAGAGGAAGTCGAGCTGCTCGGTGCGCACCTTCGAGGGTCCGCAGCCGAAGCGTCCGTCGGCGGGCAGCAGGGATGAGGGGATCGTGATATCGGCCATGCGGGCAATTCTACGGCGCGAACGGGTCCGCCCATGCGCAGCGTATAGGCTGGAGGCTTGCGAGGGCTTTGCGGCCAGGGAAGCCGGTGGACACCGGGGAGGAGCGGCGAGTGACGGATCTGATCGACACCACCGAGATGTACCTCCGCACGATCCTCGAGCTCGAGGAGGAGGGCATCGTGCCCCTCCGTGCGCGCATCTCCGAGCGGCTCGGGCACTCGGGTCCCACCGTCTCGCAGACCGTCGGGCGCATGGAGCGGGACGGGCTCGTCGTGGTCGCCGACGACCGCACGCTCGCGCTCACGGACCAGGGCCGCGCCAAGGCCGTCCGGGTCATGCGCAAGCATCGCCTCGCCGAGCGCCTGCTGGCCGACGTCATCGGTCTCGAGTGGGAGTTCGTGCACGAGGAGGCCTGCCGCTGGGAGCACGTCATGAGCGAGCAGGTCGAGCGCAAGCTGGTCGACATGCTCGGGCATCCGACCGTGTCCCCCTACGGCAACCCGATCCCCGGGCTCGAAGAACTGGGCGCCCGCTCCGGGGCCTTCCTGGCCCGGGCCGTGAGCGCGGTCGAGCTGCTGGCGAGTAGAATCGACGACACGAAGCCGGTCACGGCCCGCATTCGTCGCCTCGCCGAGCCTGCACAGGTCGATCCGGAACTCCTGCGCGAACTCGATGCGGCGGGGGTGCGGCCCGGTAATCCCGCCGCCTTCTCCTCCGTCGACGGTTTCGTGCGCGTCGACGTCGAGGGGGCCCAGGGGAGCATCGACCTCCCGGTCGAGATCGCCGCCCATGTGTTCGTTTCGTCAGAAGAGCCGTAACCGTAATTTCCGTATTCGCCGTGAGCCCGCCGAGCGGGCGATCCACGATGGAGTGATAGACCCGAGGAGTCCGAAGTGTCCGTGAGCCCTGAAGCGCATCTGAGCGCCATCACCGAGACCGTCGAGGCGCGCAGCTACAACGAGCCCGAGTTCTTGCAGGCCGTGCACGAAGTGCTCGAGACACTGACCCCGGTGCTGTCGGAGCACCCCGAGTTCGTCGAGGCCAATGTGCTGGAGCGGCTCGTGGAGCCCGAGCGTCAGATCATCTTCCGGGTGCCGTGGCTCGACGACCAGAACCACGTGCGCGTCAACCGCGGCTTCCGCGTGCAGTTCAACTCGGCTCTCGGCCCCTACAAGGGCGGCCTCCGCTTCCATCCGAGCGTGAACCTCTCGGTCATCAAGTTCCTGGGCTTCGAGCAGATCTTCAAGAACGCTCTCACCCGCCAGCGCATCGGCGGCGGTAAGGGCGGATCGGACTTCGACCCGCGCGGCAAGAGCGATGCCGAGGTCATGCGCTTCTGCCAGAGCTTCATGAGCGAGCTGTTCCGCCACATCGACGAGCACACGGACGTGCCCGCCGGCGACATCGGCGTGGGCGGTCGCGAGATCGGCTTCCTGTTCGGTCAGTACCGGCGCCTCACCGGTCGCCACGAGTCGGGCGTGCTCACCGGCAAAGGCAAGGGCTGGGGCGGCGCCGAGGTGCGCACCGAGGCCACCGGCTACGGCGCGGTGTTCTTCGCCCAGGAGATGCTGGCTCGCACCGGCGAGGGCATCGAGGGCCGCGAGGCCATCGTGTCCGGCTCCGGCAACGTCGCCATCTACGCGATCGAGAAGGTCGAGCAGCTCGGCGGCAAGGCGATCACCGCCTCCGATTCGTCGGGCTACGTCGTGGACGAGCAGGGCATCGACGTCGAACTGCTCAAGCAGATCAAGGAGGTCGAGCGCGGGCGCATCTCCGAGTACGCCGATCGCCGGCCGAGCGCGCGCTTCGTGAGCGGCGGCTCGGTGTGGGACGTGCCGGGCGAGCTGGCCTTCCCCTGCGCGACGCAGAACGAGCTCGACGAGGCCGGCGCGCGGGCGCTGCTCGGGGGCGGCGTGCGCGCCGTCGCCGAGGGCGCGAACATGCCGACCACCCCCGAGGCGGTCGCGCTGCTCCAGCAGGCCGGCGTGCTCTTCGGGCCGGGCAAGGCGGCGAACGCCGGCGGTGTCGCCACCTCCGCGCTCGAGATGACCCAGAACGCGGCCCGCGACCGCTGGGACTTCGACCAGAGCGAGCTGCGTCTCCACCGCATCATGCGCGACGTGCACGACGCCACCTACGCCGCCTCCGAGCGCTACGGCCGTCCCGGCGACTACGTGCTCGGCGCGAACTCGGCGGGCTTCGTCACCGTCGCGCAGGCGATGATCGATCAGGGCGTGGTCTGAGCCGCCCTCTCGCAGATGCGAAGCGCGCCGCGGTCTCGGACCGCGGGGCGCTTCGTTCTTTTGTTCCCGCTACTCATCTCCGCGACTCGGAGTGAGCGCTCCGATTCGGCGAATGCGACCCCGGATCAGCCCGAGATCGGTCCGGATTCAGCCGGGATTCGTCCCGTTCTCAGTCCGATTTCAGCCCGAAAACCCTCAAGTCCTACTTGAGAATTTGTTCGATATCGAGGAATCGCGTTTGAGAAGAACGTTGATTTCATGCGGAATTTCGGCCATTTTTACGAACTCCGGGACCGAGTGTGACAATTTCGTGATCTTGGGTTAGTCTTGTTGAAGTTTTGGCCCGGACGGGCCGTAGCAACCACCACAAGGCAAACGTTAGGCAGATTGACTCGTGACTCAGACCCCCGGCGCAGCACGTACTTCCGGAACTGAGGTAGTGGCCATGGCGGCTCCCTCCTCGCGCAAGACCTCGACGAGGCGTGTGGTCCGCATGGCCGCAGCCGGCGCCCTCAGCCTCGGCATGGTCGGCGTCTTCGCCCTCCCGGCCTACGCCACTCCGGAGGGTGTGGAAGGGCAGCCCGACGGCTTCGCCCAGCGCCTCGTCACGGCCGAGGTCCAGGAGGCCGCACTGCCCATCGAGGGTCCCACGGCCGAGATCGATGCGGCCGAGATCGAGCGCCAGCAGCTTGCCGAGGAGGCTGCGGCCGCCGCTGAGCGCCAGCAGAGCGAGACCCGCGAGCAGGTGAGCACCACCCGCGCGGAGCTTCCGGCCGGCGCCGGTGCCCAGGGCCTGCTCGACGCGGCCATGGCTCAGCTCGGCTGGGCGCAGGACTGCACCGCGCTCGTCGAGAACTCGCTGCGCGCGGTCGGCTTCGGGGTCGGCGACCTCGGCACCTCGGTCGGCGAGTACACCCGCTACGGCACCCTGGTGACCGACGGCTCTTACGCTCCGGGCGACATCCTCATCTGGCCGGGCTCCCACGTGGCGATCTACGCGGGCAACGGCCTCGCCGTGCACGGCGGCTTCAACGGCGGCAGCACGGTGCTCGCGACCGCCTTCGGCACCTTCTCGGGCATGCCGTCCGCCGTGGTGCGCATCGGCTGATCCGCGGATACTTCCGGGAGGGGCGTCGCCGCTGGCGGCGCCCCTCCCGTTTTCATTGCCCGGGGCCCAGTTCGCTAGACTCGACTCTGGCCCGCCCCGGTAGCTCAGTGGATAGAGCACTTCTCTCCTAAAGAAGGTGTCGGAGGTTCGATTCCTCTCCGGGGCACCGAACTCGAGAACGCGCCAGCGTTTTCGATCGGTGCCGTCGTCCCGCAGGGCGACTTCGGCATCTTGGACCTGCACCTCGGCGCACCGCGCGTGAGGCGCGGAGCATCGTTTCCTCCTCACCCCTCCTGGTGCGGCAAGACCTCCTGAAAGTCCGTTCTGGACCATGCCGAAAGGACGATCTCTGCGGTGTTCTCGTGATTTCAGCGCGATTATTCTCCTCTCGGCGCAGTTCACTCGGGAGTTCGAGAAGACCCTCCCAATGCGGTCGTGCAGGCCTCGCATGGTGAACAATGGGCGAGGAGGTGCGGTTATGAGAGATGCACGGAGTTCGGGCGGCAGGGCGACGCGACGCGCGCTCGCGACCGTGGTGGCGGGAGCGTTCGCTCTGACCGCTGCGGGGTGCGCGGCGGCCCCGGACGGCACCGGCGGCATCGACGTTCGGACCGGCGACGTTCCGAACCAGGACGTCGTCGCGCTTCCCGGCGAGCTGGAGGCGCAGATCGAGCGCGCCGTCGAGCAGCTCCCCGATCTCGCCGAGGCCGCCCTCGAGCAGAGCGGAGTGCCCGGCATGGCGATCGCCGTGGTGCACGGCGACGAGACGATCTTCGCCGAGGGCTACGGCGTACGGCAGGCCGGCACGGAGGATCCGGTCACCCCCGAGACGGTGTTCCAGATCGCCTCGCTGTCCAAGCCGCTGTCGGTGACCGGCGTGGCCGCGGCCATCGGCGAGAGCGACGGCCGGCTGAGCTGGTCGACGCCGATCCGCGAGCTGCTGCCCGGCTTCGCCTTCGCCGACCCTGTGGTGACCGAGCGCGCCACCATCGGCGATGCGTTCAGCCACCGCACGGGCCTCAGCACCGGGGCGGGCGACGACCTGGAGGATATCGGTTACGACCGCACCACGATCCTCGAGCGCCTGCGCCTGCAGCCTCTCGACGACTTCCGCTCCAGCTATCACTACTCGAACTTCGGCCTCACGGTCGGCGCCGAGGCGGTCGCGGCCTCCCGCGGCGAGTCCTGGGAGCAGCTCATGGACGAGCTGGTCTTCGACCCCCTCGGCATGACTTCGAGTTCGGCCCGCCACGACGACTTCCTCGCCCATGACGACCGCGCGCGGCTGCACGCGTTCGAGGACGGCGAGTTCGTCGCGGCATACGATCGCGATCCCGATCCGCAGTCTCCGGCGGGCGGCGTCTCGTCGAACGTTCTCGATCTCTCGCGCTGGATCCGCATGCTCCTCGCCGGAGGAGAGCTCGAGGGGCGGCTGATCGCCGACGCGGACGCGCTGCAGGAGGCCATGACCCCGCAGATCGTCTCGGGCGCCGGGCCGGGTCTGAGCGGTCGTCCGGCGCACTACGGCTTCGGCTTCAACTCTTCGCCGCAGGTGAGCGGGCGCATGAGCATCTCGCACTCCGGTGCCTTCGCGCTGGGCGCCGCGACGACCTTCCAGATCGTGCCCGAGCTCGATCTGGGGATCGTGGTGCTCACGAACGGCGCACCCGTCGGCTTGCCGGAGGCGGTGGCTGCGCAGTTCCTCGACCTCGTGCAGTACGGCGAGGTCACCCGTGACTGGGTGGCTGACGCGGCGGCGCTCTTCGCTCCGCAGACCGCGCCGAGCGGAGATCTCGTGGGCGAGTCGCGCCCCGCATCACCGGCGGATCCGCCCGCGAGCGACGGCCTCGTCGGCGTGTACGAGAACCCCTACTTCGGGCCCCTGGTCCTCGAGGTGCGTGAGGGCGGGCTGCGGGCTCTGATCGGACCGGACGGGGGCACCGCGCTCGATCTCGATCCCTGGGACGGTCCCGTCTACGCCTACGCCCCGAGCGCCGAGAACGCGCCGTACGGCTCGCTGGCGAGCGCGACTTTCGGGGCCGACGGTTCTCTGCGGCTCGACTCCTTCGACGGCAATGGCCTCGGCACCTGGACGCGTGCGGGGTAGCGGCCGTCGGCCGTGACGCTCAGTCGGCGCCGAGGGGCGGATGGATCAGCAGTTCCGCGCGCTCGGCGAGGTAGCTCTCGAGCGTCGGCGCGCCCTCGAGCGCAGCTCCGGCGCGCCAGCGCACTCGCACCGCGCCATCGTGCACGCCGATCGGAGCGTCCGTCGGCAGCGTCTCGAACGCCCGGTCCGGTGAGTCGGCACCCGTCGCGACGCTCTCGGCCAAGGGGGAGGCCGGCCACAGCGGGGCCGCGTCGAAGTTGACGGGCGTGCCCTCGGGGTAGCCGCCGCGCAGCGCCGCGGCGGCGAGATCGCGCCGCTCCTCCCGCGAGACCGACTGGTAGCCGGTGCGTCCGCGCTCGGCCGCCCGGGTGGCCCGTCCCACAGCGTAGAGGCGCCCCTCGGTGTCGAGCAGCAGCGAGCCCAGCCGCCAGACCTCGCCGATCGGGCGCATGCTCGCCCCCTTGCGCAGCAAGAGCAGGCGCCGCCCCTCCGGCACGTACTCGGCGAGGGCCTCGGGCGCCACCCCGGCCTCGCGCAGCGCGCGCACGGTCGCGGCGCACGCGCGCGCGGCGCGATCCGCCAAATCCTGCTCGCTCACCGCCCCAGTCTACGAGCGCTGCCGGGGTGGAGCGGGCAGGGGAGAGGCGGGACGGCAGAACGGAGCCGCGGGGCGGCGCGACGGCGTTAGAGTGGTGCGATGCCCGCAGTCCCGACCCCGGCCCAGCGCGCGGCCCGCAGCGCCACGCAGCGCGCCGTGCTGCTCAGGCTCGCCGCGGCCGTGGGCATGCAGACCGCAGCGGTGCTCTCGATCGGGCTCTTCGCCGACCTCGGCATACCGGGCACGAGCGGACTGCGCTTCGTGCTCGCCGCCGCTCTGCTGGTCGCGATCTTCCGGCCGCGCATCCGGGGCCGCAGCCGCGACGAGTGGATCGGCATCGTGCTCTACGGGGTCGCCATGGCGGCGATGAACCTGCTGCTCTTCCTCGCGATCGATCGCATTCCCATCGGCATCGCCACCACGATCGAGTTCCTGGGGCCGTGCCTCGTCGCGCTCCTCGCCTCACGACGCCTGTTCGAGGGGCTGCTCGCGGTCGTCGCCTTCCTCGGCGTGGCCCTCATCGCGGGGCTCGGCGGCCCGCTCGACCCGCTGGGCATCGTCTTCGCGGCATCGGGCGCGGTCTGCTTCGGGCTCTACGCGCTGCTCGCGGCCCGCGTGGGCAAGAGCGACGGCGGGTTGCCGAGCGTGGCGCTGTCGGTCGTGGTCGCGGCGATCCTGACCCTGCCCTTCAGCGTGCCGGCGGCGCCGCGGGCCTCGCTCGGACAGTGGGGCATCCTGCTGCTCGCGGCGGCCATCGGCACCGCGCTCGCCTTCACCGCCGACACCTTCGCGGGCAGGCTCACCTCGGCCCGGGTCATCGGAGTGCTCTTCGCCTTCGACCCGGTGGTGGGCACGATCATCGGCGCGCTCGTGCTGGGGCAGGCGCTGACCCTGCCCGCGCTCGCGGGCATCGCGCTCGTGGTCGCGGCCGGCGCCGGCATCGTCTGGCTCGCCGGTCGACGCACAGCGGAGGCATGATGCGCGCGAGTCTTGTCGACCTCACCGGTGGCCGCGTCGACGCTGCGAATGAGCTCCGCGGCCCCCGGCGGCGCTGTACGAGTGGGAAGGGGCCCTCTGCCTGGCGATCACCCAGCGGCGGAACGTAGGCTGGAGCCATGAGCGGAAAGCGCGACGGCGACAGACCCGGTGGATCCCGCGGATCCGACAAGTCCGAGAACAAGGTGAGCCCCGAGGCGCGACGCAAGCAGATCATCGTCGGCCTCGTCATGGGCATCATCATGGGCGTGATCATCAGCGCGCTCACCACCTTCTGGTACTGGTTGCCGGCCGGCATCGCGCTCGGCCTCGCCACCGGCGCCATCATGAAGCCGCCTGCGAAATAGGCGGCGCCACCGGTCGCTCAGCGGCGGCCCGAACCGAGAGCGAACCCAGGACCATGGAACCCACGATCTTCGAGAAGTATCGGCCCGCGGCGAGCATCATCGACCGCTCCCTGGCCGATACCCGCCTCGCCTGCTACTGGATCGAGTCCGTCGCGGGCCAGGCCGCCCGCTACGCGCGCCTCGAGGGGGACCTCACGGCCGAGGACGTGGTGGTCGGCGGCGGCTACGCCGGCCTGTGGACCGCGATCAAGCTGAAGACCGAGCACCCCGAGCGGCGCGTGGTGCTGCTCGAGGCCAAGCGGGTGGGCTGGGCGGCCTCGGGCCGCAACGGCGGGTTCTGCGAGGCGAGCATCACCCATGGCGAGCCCAACGCCGAGGCGCGCTGGCCCGGTGAGGTCGATACCCTGCGCCGCCTCGGGTACGAGAACCTCGACGCGATCGAGCGCTTCGTGACCGAGCACGGGCTCGACGTCGAGTTCGAGCGCACCGGCCAGCTCTCGGTCGCGAACGAGGAGTACCAGCTCGAGTGGGTGGGCGAGGCAGGCGACCCCGAGACCGAAGTGCTCGACGCGCAGCAGGTGCGGGACCGGGTGAACTCGCCCACCTTCCTCGGCGGCGAGTTCGCCCCGCGCGAGAACGCGAACGTGCACCCGGCGAAGCTCGCCGCGGAGCTGGCCCGGCATGCGGTCGAGATCGGGGTCGAGATCTACGAGCAGACGCGGGTCGTGCGGCTGAACGGCCGCCCGGACGAGCCGATCGAGCTCGAGACCGAGCGCGGCTTCGTGAACGCCGAGCGGGTCGCGCTGTGCACGAACGTGTTCCCGTCGCTGCTCAAGCGCTACGCCTTCCACACCGTGCCGGTGTACGACTACGTGCTCATGACCGAGCCGCTGACCGACACGCAGCTGGAATCGATCGGGTGGTCCGGGCGCGAGGGGCTGGCGGATATGGCCAACCAGTTCCACTACTCCCGGCTCACCGCCGACAACCGCATCCTCTGGGGCGGGTACGACGCGGTGTACTTCGCAGGCGGCCGCATCCGGCACCGCTACGAGGACCGGATGGAGAGCCACCGCAAGCTCGCGAGCCACTTCTTCACGACGTTCCCGCAGCTGGCGGGCCTGCGCTTCACGCACCGCTGGGCCGGGGTCATCGACACCTCGACGAGGTTCTGCGCCTTCTGGGGACAGGCCCATCAGGGTCGCGTGCAGTACGTGGCCGGGTTCACGGGGCTCGGGGTCGGCGCGACCCACTTCGCCGCCGACGTTCTGGTGGATCGGCTGGAGGGTCGCAGCACCGAGCGCACCGAGCTCGAGATGGTGAAGCAGGTGCCGCTGCCGTTCCCGCCCGAGCCCGCGGCGTCGATCGGGATCAACCTGACCCGGTGGTCGCTCGACCAGGCCGATCACAACCACGGCAAGCGGAACCCGCTGCTGAAGACGCTCGACGCGCTCGGGCTGGGGTTCGATTCCTGACTGCTCAGGCGGGAATACCCGCTTCACGGCAAGTTCCGTCCGAGGTCGTCGATGCCGCGGTCCTCGAAATTCGTCCGTTGCGGAACGTTCCGCGCTGTCTGAACGGCAGTCACGAGGATGACAGCGGGGTGGGAGCTCAGGCGGGCGGCAAGCGGTCTCGGCCCGGCTGATACTGCATTATGCGTCGAATGTCGCTCCAATTTACTGCAAATGGGAGGAGAGCGATCCGCCGGGGATCCCAAATAATAGCGTCGAAGAGACCTGCACAGACGGAGGTCTCATTGATCGATGGAGATGTTTGATGAGTCAGTCAGCGGAAGCCACTCAGCCTGTCGCCGTTCCGAGCAACAAGGAGGAGTTGCTCGCTGCGGCACAGGATCTCCTGCCCTTGCTGCGCGAGCACGCGGCGCAAGTCGAATCCGAGCGGCGCCTCCCGCCGGTCATCGCCGACAGGCTCGAAGATGCGGGTCTCTGGCGCATGCGCCGCCCGAAGGCACAGGGTGGCCTCGAATTGACGGTGCGTGATCAGGTGGAGATCACGAGCGAGCTGGGACGGGGATGCCCCTCGACCGGCTACATGGTCGCGATGCTGAACGGCACCGAGCTCTTCCACGCGATCTATTCACAGGAGACGCAGGACGAGTTCCATCAGGATCCGAAGGCGCGGTCCTGCGTGGTGTTCCGTCCGTCATCCGATGCGCGCAAGGTCGACGGCGGCTGGGTCATGTCGGGCAAGTGGCCGTATGCGACCGGGTGCATGAGTGCGACTCACGCGGATGTCGACTTCTGGCAGACCGACGAGAGCGGTGCCAGAATCGGCAAGGCCTTCGCGCTGATCCCGCTTTCGGAGATGACGATCGAGGACACCTGGCAGGTGGTGGGGCTCGAGGGAACGGGAAGCTTCTCCGTCGTCGCCGACGAGGTCTTCGTACCCGACGAGCGCGTCTCCGATGTGAAGTACGACGGGCCGGCGTTCGGCATCGGAGCCTCCTTGAACGTGAGTTCATCTCTCGTCGGCATCGCAGAGGGAATGTTCGATGCCGTGATGGAGAAGCTCGCCGAGGAGAAGCCGATCCTGCACACCTCCTACAAGCGGGCGATCGACTCGCCGACCGTGCAGGTGAACATCGCAGAGGCGCGGCAGATCATCGACAGCGCTCGCTTCCACATGTACCGGGCTGCCGAGACACTCGACGACTCGATCGGCGAGGGGCGCGAACTGACCGTGGCCGAGCGTGCACGCGCTCGCGCCGATGTCGGCACCGCGGCCGTTTGGCTCAGGAGTACTTCTATGCGTGCAGTCTGCTGGTCGACGTCGATCATCAACTGGATGCTGCGCAGACGGTCACCTGAGCGCTGCTGACCTGCGTCCGCGAGTACACCGAGGCGATCGTCTCTACGCACACCGCTCACTCGAAGAGTCGCCCACTCGACAATGTGCTGCTGCGCAACACGATGGTCGAGGAGCTTCTGCGGGGGGCGGAGGGGAATCTGACCGAAGCGGAGAATCGACTCGGCTATCGAATAGCGAATCGCCAGCACCGATCCTTCGTCGGATGGGTGAACCCTGATGACACGGAAGCCCTCGACCAACTCCATCTCTATTTCTCGCAGCTCGCCTACCAGGTCGGCGGAAGCACCACTCTTCTCACGCCTCGACCCGCTATGGGCGAGATGTGGCTCTGGGCAGCCGTCACTCCGGATGGGTTCGGCGTCGCTCCGGACTATCCCCGAGTGCCCGAAGGCGTAAGGGTTGTGACGGCGACGGCAGGAGAAGGGCTCGCCGGGTTCCAGCTGTCGCACGCTCGTGCGACGGAGGTCCGTCGTGCCTCGAGCTCCTTCCGTTTTCCCCCTCACCGGATCACGGAGTACAGCGATGTCGCGGCTGTGCTCCAATTCGCGGGGAGCGAGGTCCGTGCTGCGGAATTCGCGGTGGAGGAACTCGGGCAGCTTGCGTCCTGCGAGGCGGGATACGATCTGGAACGAAATACTCTGGCGACCCAATTGCGCACCCAGAGCATTTCGGACACTGCGAGAGAGCTATTCGTCGCCCGGAGCACGGTCGCCTATCGGCTGCGCAAAGCAGCGTCGCTGATCCCCCCGGGTTGGGAACGGCGCCCCCTCGAAATCGCTCTCGCACTTCGTCTCGTGGAGTTGCTCGCACCGGAGCACATCATGGCAGCCTTGGAGGGCTCGTGCATCGAGCCGAGTGCTCATCGCAGTATTCGCGTCGCCTGAACGGAAGCGCACCTCATCGGTTCCGACTGGAGAAAAGAGCCTCATCCACCGTCCTTGATGAGACCGGAGTCGTCCTCCAGGACGGACCGGAGCTCTTTCCGAAGGATCTTGCCGCCCGCGTTGTGGGGCAGCGCCTCGAGGAAGCGGACCTGGGTCGGAAGCTTGTAGCCGGCGAGATTTGCCCGGCAGTGCCGCATCAGCTCGTCTTCGCTCAGGCGGCAGCCCGCGCGAAGGGAGAGGAATGCGACCGGCGTCTGGCCCCAGCGCCCGTGAGGCCCGGCCACGACCGCGGCCTCTGCGACCTCCGGCAGCTCGTAGATGACTCGTTCGAGTTCGCTCGGATAGACGTTCATTCCGCCGCTCACGATGAGATCGTTGCGCCGATCGATGATGGTCACCAGGCCGTCCGGTGCGATCGTCCCCAGGTCGCCTGACCGATACCATCCTCCCTCGAATGCGGCGGCCGTCGCCTCGGGGTTCCCCCAGTAGCCGCGCGCGAGCGAAGCGGAACGGACCAGGAGCTGACCTACGGCGGCACCGTCCTCGGGAAGCGGTTCGCCATGCTCATCGACGATGCGGACCACGGTGTCGGGCACCGCCCGTCCTGCGGAGGAGAAGGTCTCCGCGGCCGGGGCGGCGAAATCGGCGACCGAGGTCGCGGTCACCAGTCCGCCGGAGTTCTCCGTCATCCCCCACCCTTCGACGAGCCTGGGGCCGAACTCGTCGACGAACGCGCCGAGGTGCTCGGCGGGCGCCTTCGATGCCGAGTGCAGGGCGCTCTGCAACGACGGCAGAGCGGTACCCGATGCGCGGGCGATATCGATGAAGTCGAGCAGCGTCGGGCTCGGCAGGATGGTGAAGCTCGCGTGCTCGTCGTCGATCGCCCTGACCAGTCGTTCCGTGTCCCATTCCCGCATCAGTACCGTGGTGCCGCCGACGTACAGGTGGGGAAGGATGTGCGCGGGGGCCGCGGCTGCGAAGGACAGGGACATGCCGAAGACCTGGCGACTCGCGAGAGCATACCGACAGCTCAGCGCATTGGTCCTCCCGATGCTGAGGATCGATCGGTGGGTGAGCTCGACACCCTTCGGGTGGCCGGTGGTGCCGCTGGTGTAGCCGATCACGGCGAGGGCGTCGAGCCCGCCGCGTCCGCTTGTGAATGTGTCGCGTCCCTGCGCGGCGAAGTCCGCGAAGCGCTGCGCGCCCAGCACCCGCTCGGCTCCGGTCGAGACGAGGACTCGCAGTTGCGCGACGGATTCGAGATTCTCGACGCGCTCCGCGGTCCCGTCATCGAAGATCAGCGCAGCGGCGCAAGAGTCGGCGAGCTGGTAGTCGGCCTCGACGGAGGTGTGGCGGATGTTGAGCTGCACGACCACGAGTCCCGCTTTCAGGCAGGCGACATAGGCGTTCACGTACTCGAGGCGGTTGCCCATCCAGATCGCGACGCGATCGCCGGGGACGAGGCCGTTTCCGAGCAGGGCGTTGGCGACGCGGTTGGTCTCGTGCTCCATCTCGAGGTAGGTCTGCGCCGGGCCGTCGAGCAGGGCGATGGCGGTGCGCCGCGGATGACGCGAAGCCCCGAGTGCGACCTGATCACCCAGCCCGAAGCCGAGGGGAGAGGTGCTCTCGTTCATTGCCGACGCTCCTTCGGGCCTGCGGTCTCGAGGCGATCAGGTCCACAACGATATCAGCGGCGCTCGACGACCCGTCTGCACGTAACGGATCGATCGCCTCTCCGCAGACCGGGCGACATCTGCGCCGAGCGCGAGAGGGTGGCGGCCCCGTCGTGGGGCCGCCACCCTCCGCTGAGCTTCAGCCGGCCTGCTGATTCAGGAATTCGCGGAAGTCCGCGGTCACGGACGAGGCGGCCGTGAGCCCGCCGTCAACGGGAATGATATGGCCGTTGATCTGCCGCGCCGCGTCGGAGGCGAGGAACGCCACGACTTCCGCGATGTCCTGGGGGGAGACGAGCGTCGAGGTCGGCGTGTGCCTCTGGTAGATGTCGGCGACCTCCTGGGGCGAATAATTCTTGTTGTTCGGCGTCGTCACGTAGGAAGGCGCGATCGCGTTGCAGCGGATCCCTCGGCCGCCGAACTGAGTGGCGATCGCCCGCGTGAGCTGCAGGACTCCCGCCTTGGTGACCCCGTACGCGGTCAGATTGAGTTCGCCGAGCATGCCCGAAAGCGATGCGATGTTGATGATGCTGCCGCCGCCGTTCGAGAGCATGATCGGGACGACGTGCTTGCTCATGAGGAACGGCCCTCCGAGATTGGCTCGCAGAGAATCCATGAACTGGGAATACGGCGTATCGAGAATGGTCCCGTCTCCCCGGGTCAGGCTCAGAACGGCCGCATTGTTGTCGAGGATGTCGATCCGTCCATGCTTCCGCACTACTGCGTCGAGCGCTTCGCGGATCGCGTTCTCGTCGGTGACGTCGGTCGGGAGGAACTCCGCGTGCCCCTGGTCCGCGGAGATCGCGTCCACCACGCGCTGCGCGTTCTCGGCGTCGGGATCGAGGATGACGACGGATGCGCCGCGCGAGGCGAGCGTACGCGAGGCCTGTTCTCCCATTCCATTCGCGCCTCCCGTCACGAGGGCGACACGACCTTCGAGGCCGATGCTTGCCGGCGGCGTGTAAGAGGATGACATGATCGATGATCTCCTTCGATTCGAATCCTATATCAACCAATCGATTGGATGATTTTCACTGTAGGCTACCCGCCGACGAGGGCGACGGTCAAGGGCCGCCGGGTGACCGATCTTGCGGGGAGGAGGGCGGTGGCTTAGGATTGTTTAAACCAAATGATTGGTAGATAAAAATAATCTTGGAAAGCCAGGTGTCGGGATATCGTGAGTCGGATCCGCTTCGATGAGGAACAGGTTGCAATCTATCGAGGCAGGACTCCGCGATCTGAGGAGCTCTGGCGCAAGACCAAGGAGCTGATTCCGACTGGCCATGCGGGCGGCATGGGGGCTTTCCACCCGTATCCGATCGTCGTCGAGCGCGCCAAGGGCTGCTGGCTCTGGGATGTCGACGGCAACCGCTATCTCGATCTCCGCCTGGGGGATTGGGTGTTGATCCATGGGCACTCCGATGAGGAGATCCGCCGGGCCGTCTACGAGCAGATGGGCAAGGCGGTGCAGGTCGGTGCCCCCGAATGGGATCTCGGCTATCGCATGGCGCAACTGCTCGTGGAGCGGGTCCCGTCGATCGAGAAGGTCCGGTTCTTCGTCTCGGGCACCGACGCGAACATCTGCGCGCTGAAATTGGCGCGCGCCTATACCGGCCGCACCAAGATCGCGAGGTCGATCGGCGGATACCACGGGACGGCCGACGAGCTCAGCGTCGGAGTCTCGGTGCTCCGTGCGCGGGAGGAGACCGTGCCGCTCGGTGCGCTCGTGCGGGCGGAGGAGGAGATCGTGCAGATCCCCTACAACGACCCGGACGGGGCCGAAGCCGTGATCCGCGAGCACGCCTCCGAGCTGGCCGCCGTCATCATCGAACCGGTCATGACCGCTGCGGGCATGCTCGAGTCCACTCGGGAGTACCTGCAGCGGCTTCGGGCCGTCACCGAAGAGCTGGGTGTGATCCTTCTGTTCGACGAGGTTGTGACCTTCCCCGTCGCCTACGGCGGTGCCCAGGTGCACTACGGGGTGGTGCCGGATCTGACGACGCTGGGAAAGACGATCGGAGGCGGGCTTCCGGTGTCCGCGGTGGGCGGGCGCAGGGAGATCATGGATCTTCTCGAGCCCGACGCCCACGGCGGTTCGGCCCCGGTGTCGATCATGTCGACGTTCGGGGGCAACTCCGCGTCTCTGGCCGCGGGCATCGCCTGCCTCGAGAAGCTCACGCCCGAGGCCCATCAGACGATGAATCGCCTGGCGAACCGGATCCGCACGCACATCGATGGGCTCGGGCGGAGATACGGCATCCCCCTCCACGCGACGGGAATCGGGAATCTGATCGGTGTGCACTGGGCGGATGAGCGTGTCGTGGACGAGCCGACGCTTCGCCGCGACGATCGCGAGAAGATCCAGAACATCAACCTCGTGCTCGACAACGAAGGCTACTACCAGACGTTCACGGGGCTCTTCCTGCTGAGCACGGCCATCGGAGAGCAGGAGGTGGACGGCTTCCTGCATGCCTTCGAACGGGCGCTGCTCGTGCTCGGCTATGCCTCCGAACCGGGGAGCGACGGCGACCGCGACTCGTGATGCGGGGAGACGATCCCTTCCGGCACGCGCCTGCATTCGGCGCCGCACGGCCCGAGATCAGGGGTGAGGGCGTTCTTCGACGGGGGTCACGGGGATGTTCATCACGCCGTGTCTGACGAACGGGAGTCCGGCGAGCGTGCCCTCTGCGGACTCGAGGGATTCGGCCTCGATGAGCAGTACCGCGCCGGTACCGTCCAGGCGACGGAAGAGCTGCGTGATGAAACCGCTTCGCATGAGCTCGTCCACAGCCAGGATCTCGTCCTGCAGGTAGGGATCGGGATCGGCTCCCGGCGCGATCCGCGCATCTCCGAAGAACTGCATGGTCATCCCTCCGCAGTCGGCGCGGCCGTGCGGTCGGCGCAGCCTCGACGGCGGCGCCGACCGCACCCGGTCATCGCTTTCCGGCCTGGTACTGCTCGGTGTACTGCGTCTGCGCCTTGAAATTGACGTCGGCGCCCTCGCGGCCGGTCGTGAGCACGTCGTTGTAGGACCGCATCAGGGGCTGCGACTGCCCCTGGAACACCGGGAGCACCTCCTCGGCCAGCAGCTCCCAGCTGCGCAACGTGGCGGGGAAGTTCGCCCAGTTGTGGCCCATGAAGAGGAAGGTCCCGAAGCCTCCGGACTTCTCGGCGACCCTGTTGATCTGCGCGATCGCCATGTCGGGCGTGCCGATCACGGCCGAGCCCGCTTCGTTCCAGTCGTCGATGAGCTTGTCGAGATTGTCGAAGTCCGGGAAGGGCCCGGGGTTCGTCAGATATCGTGGCGTCTCGATCTCCTTGAGCGCGTACTTGACCTCTTCGCGCGCCTGCTCCATCGTCTCGGCGATGTGCATCGGGCCCATCATGCGCCAGTCGCCTCGCGATGCGATGTGGCCCGAAGCCGCGGCCTCGTCCTTCCAGATCTCCCAGTGCCCCGCCAGGCGCTCGATGCCGGCGGGATCGGTCGCGGCCACCGAGATCATGCCGGTGCCGTACTTGCCGGCGAGCTTCGGCCCGGCCGGGGAGAGCACGCTCACCGTGGCGATATCGAAATCCGAGTGCGGCAGGAACTGCAGGCGGGCTTCGTCGAGTTCGAAGCGATCGTTCTTCATGGTCACCGTCTCGCCCTTGAGCAGGCGGATGATGGCATCGAGCGAGTCCTCCATGATCTGGCGGCTCTGCAGCGGGTCGAGCCCGATCATCTTCGCGTCGCGGAGCAGGGCGCCAGGGCCGACCCCGAGGATCGCCCGTCCCTTCGACTGATGCGACAGCTGCACGATGCGATCCGCCACCATGAGCGGGTGGTGATAGGGGAGCGAGACGACACCGGTGCCGAGCTTGATGCGCTCGGTGCGCTCCGCCGCCGCTGCCAGCAGCAGCTCCGGCGAGGGGAGCGGGCTGACGCCGCTGGAGTGGTGCTCGCCGATCCAGACCTCGTCGAAACCGAGTCGGTCGAGTTGCTGGATGATCTCGATGTCTTGGCGGATCGATACCGTCGGACTGTTCCCGGGCTTGTGGTAGGGGCCGGTGAACATGCCGAAGCGCATCTGTGACTCGAAGAACTTCATTTCATCCTTACTTCCTCGGAAGAATGTCAAGCTGGGAAGGCTTGCCACACCTGTCTGTCTATTCTGATCCGCTGCAGCCGGTGAACCCTGTGCGGTCAGAGTCAATCGTCCCGATTCGCTTGTAATCTGTCAAGCGTTTGGTTGATAATTCTTGAAAGGCGTCGGCTCGCACGTGCCGGCGGTTGCTCACCGGAGAGGAACGGAAAACATGGCTTCGATCTCGAATCATGCGGGTCTTGTAGCGCTGGTCACCGGCGCGGCGGGCGGTATCGGCGCGGCGGTGGCCCGCACCCTCGCGTCGCGCGGGGCGAGCGTGGTCGTCGGCGACTTCAATGCCGATGCCGGCGAACGCGTCGCGGCGGAGATCCGCGATGCCGGAGGCAGCGCGCTCTTCCGCCGTGTGGATGTCACGGACGAGGATCAGGTCGACTCCCTGGTGGAGTTCGCGGTGAGCGAGTTCGGGGGGCTCGACCTCGCCCACAACAACGCCGGTGTGCTGCATCCCGCGCTGAAGTTCCATGAGCTCCCTATGGAGCAGTGGGATCGCAGCATCAACATCAACACCCGGGCGGTGGCTCTCTGCATGCGCGCAGAGCTGCGGCACATGCTGGAACACGGACGGGGTGCGATCGTGAACACCGCATCCGGCGCAGGCCTCGGGGCTGCCCCCGACCTCTCCGCCTATGTGGCGAGCAAGCATGCCGTCGTCGGCCTGACGCGCAGTGCCGCGGTGGAATTCGTGCGCAACGGGATCCGCGTGAACGCGGTTGCCCCGGGGACCGTGGACACGGGCATGGTCGGAGGCATGACGCCCGCGCAGCGCGACGAGCTGAACGCGCTGATGCCGATGGGTCGTATGGCCACGCCCCAGGAGGTCGCCGAAGTGGTGGCCTTCCTGCTCTCCGATGCGGCGAGCTATGTCAACGGCGCGGTCGTGCCGGTCGACGGGGGCGCGTCGGCGCACGCCTGATCCGCTGCGCTTCGCGCGCCACCCGTTCCCTGCCGGGCTCGGATTCGCGTGATCGAAAAGTTACCAACCGTATGTTTGACAAACCGGTGACACATCGTCACTATTGACTCTAGTCTCAACCAAATGTTTGGTTATGGGGCTTCAGGTGCGCAGAGCGGCCATCCGATGGTGCTGGTCGCTCTTGCCGTAACGACACCATTGTTGAAAGGACCAGTAATGCGTAAGAAGAGCATGCGAATCGCCATGGGGGTGACCGTTGCCGCTCTCGGCGTGGCGATGGCCGGCTGCGCTCCCACGGCGTCGACCGACACCCCGAGCACGCCGGACGGCAATGGGGATTCCCAGGTGCAGACGGATGAGCTGCAGCAGTTCACGAGCGGTCAGGAAGTCATCGACTCCTACGACATCCGGGAGCTCTGCGGTGACGAGCCCATCACGCTGGCCTTCCCCGTCGGCATCGCCAACCCCTGGATGAAGGCCGTCCACATGCTGATCCAGCAGGAGGCGGACAAGTGCGACAACATCGGCGTCGTCGAGATGATCGATGCCCAGGTCGACCAGCAGAAGGCCGTCTCCGACGTGAACTCGCTCGTGGCGCAGGGCGTCGACGGCATCATCACGCTTCCGATCTTCGGTGAGGCGCAGGTGCCCTCCTTCCGCGCGGCCATGGATGCCGGAGTGCCGGTGGTGACCTTCGTCGCGAACTCGGGCGGCGTCGCCGGCCAGGACGTGGTCGGGCACGTCTCGCAGGACTACGACACCTACGCGCAGGGTTGGGCGGATTGGCTCGGCGAGCACATGAAGTCGGGCACGGTCGTGTTCCTCGGCAACGCCCCGGGCCAGCCCTCGAGCGTCGCGGCCTTCAACGCCTTCAAGGAGGCCATCGCGGCCTACCCCGACATCGAGCTCGTCGAGGACGAGTACCAGGTGACCAACAACTCCGCCGTCGAGAAGAAGCGGGTGATGACCGGCCTGCTGGCCAAGCACGGCCGCATCGACGCGGTGATCACCGATGCCGGCGCGTACGATCTCGCGGTTCTCGAGGCCTACGAGGAGGCAGGCATGGAGCTGCCCTACCTCGCCAACGCGAACACCACGAACGGCGTGGGCTGCGCCTGGCAGGACAAGGAGTTCCCGCTGTTCTCCTGGGACGGCTCCCAGACGCACGGCGTCGTCGCCTTCCGACACCTGGTGGCAGCGGTGACGGGGGAGACCACTACCGAGCCGTGGATGGTGCGTCCCTTCGTGTCGATCGACACGTTCGCCGACAAGGCGCCCCGCTGCGAGGCCGGCATGTCCCCCGACATCGACTGGTCCACGCCGCTGAGCGATGAGGATCTGCAGAAGGTTCACGGCTGAAACGATGTCCAAGAAGGAGATTCTCGACGAAGCCGAGGGGAGCCAGGCGATCGCGCTCGAGATGAGCGGCGTGACCCGTGTGTTCCCGGGGGTTCGGGCCCTCGACAACGTGAACCTCACCGTCAGATACGGTGAAGTCCACGGTGTGCTCGGCGAGAACGGTGCCGGGAAGTCGACGCTGATGGCGATCGCCTCGGGTGCGCTGAAGGCGAACGAGGGAACGGTCAGGCTCGCGGGCGAGGAGCTCACGGACGCGAGTCCGGAGCTCGCGCGCGAGCTCGGACTGGCGATCGTGCGACAGGAGCCCGCCCTGCTGCCGGACCTGACAGTCGCCGAGAATCTCTATCTCGGGGTGAGCCCGGACAAGCGTCCGGGCTCATCCCGAATCGAACAGTGGGCCACGGAGCAGTTGCAGCTCTGGAGCCCCGACGTCCCGGTGAGGGCGACCGACCGGGTCGAGCAGCTGCAGCCGCAGCAGCGCTTCATCGTGGAGATCTGCCGCGCGCTGAGCCAGGATCCGAAGATCCTCGTACTCGACGAGCCGACCGAGCACCTGCTCAGGGACGAGGTCTCGATCCTGTTCGGCCACATCCGCGAGCAGGTGGCCCGCGGGAAGGCGGTCGTCTACATCTCCCACCGCATCGGCGAGGTCAAGGAGATCACGGACCGCCTGACGGTGCTGCGGAACGGGCGCACGGTGGGCACCTTCGACGCCTCGGACACCTCCGAGGAGAAGATCGTGAGCCTGATCATCGGGCGGGATCTCGATGTGTACTTCCCGGAGAAGTCCGAGGCCGTCTCTCCCCGAGGCGGCGGCGTCGCGGTCAGCGACTTCTCCGCGCGCGGCCTCGCGCCGCTCTCGATGGAGTTCCCTGCGGGGCAGATCATCGGGCTCGCGGGCATCGAGGGGAACGGTCAGCGGGACCTGCTGCGGGCGCTCGCCGGAGTGGAGCGATCCACGGGCGAGGTCGTCGTGGGGGAGCGCCGCTTCCCGAGATACGGACGACGGGCCGCGACCGGGAGCGGCGTGGTGTACCTGCCCGGAGATCGGCACAACGAGGGGATCCTCTCCGGCCTCAGCGTGCGCGAGAACATCGGCTTCCGCAATCTGAAGAAGCTGAGCTCGGCCGGCTGGGTGAGCGCCAGGCGGGAGCGCGCGCTGGTCGGCGACGTGATCGCCGGCTACAACGTCAAGACGCCGACTCCCGAGACGTCGATCGACTCCCTCTCGGGTGGGAATCAGCAGAAGGCGCTCATCGGCAGCGCGCTGCAGGGCGGACCGAGGCTCTTCCTCGTGGACGAGCCCACCCAGGGCGTCGATATCGGCGCCCGGAGCGAGATCTACCAGGTGATGCGCCGTGCCGCCAACGACGGTGCCGTCGTGATCGTGCTCTCCTCCGATGCCGCCGAACTCGCGGGTATCGCGGATCGGGTCCTGGTCTTCTCGCGCGGGCACGTGGTGCGGACCCTCGAAGGGCCGGAGGTGTCCGAGCACGCGATCACCTCGACCGTGCTCACCGCGGATACCGAGCGCAAGCGCGGATCGGGTCGTGCCGGACGCTTCGTCAACTGGATGGCGGGCGACGGCTCTCCCGTCGCCGTCGTCAGCGTCTTCGTCGTCGCCCTTGCGATCGTCGGGTTCATCGCGAATCCGCTGTTCCTCGGCGGCCAGAACATCTCTGGCGTGCTGACGCTCACTGCCGTCCTCGGGCTCGTAGCCTTCGGGCAGCTCCTGGTGCTCGTCACCGGAGGCATCGACCTGTCGACGGGGCCTCTCGTCGGACTCGTCGTGATCGTGGCCTCCTTCTACCTCATCGACGGTGCGACGCTGTTCCAGCAGGGGACGGGCTGGGTGCTGATGTTCGTGGTCGCGCTCGTCATCGGGGGCGTCAACTGGGTGCTCATCGATCTCGTCAAGCTGAGTCCCATCATCGCGACTCTGGTGACCTATATGGCGGTGCAGGGCATCTCGCTCACGCTTCGTCCGAGCCCGGGAGGAGTGATCAGCCGCGCTGTGGTGGAACCGATCCGGCTGCTCATCGGACCGGTCCCCGCGTCGTTCCTCGTGGTCCTCGCGCTCGGCATCGTGCTCGGCGTGCTGCTCAAGCGCAGCAAGTGGGGGATCGGCCTGCGCGCGGTCGGGTCGGAACCGGAAGCGGCGCGGGTGAACGCGCTGAACCCTCGCCTGATCCGTCTCGGAGCGTACCTCGGTTCGAGCCTCTTCGCCGCCTTGGCGGGCGTGCTGTTCATGGCGCAGACCGCGATCGGCGACGGGCGATCGGGTGTCAACTTCACCCTGCTCAGCATCACGGCGGCGGTGGTCGGCGGGGCGAGCGTGTTCGGCGGTCGCGGTTCGTTCATCGGGGCGCTGCTCGGCGCGCTGCTCGTGCAGGTCGTCAACGCGTTGACGGTGTTCCTGAAGCTCACACCCGACTGGCAGTACTACCTGGTGGGCGCGATGACGCTCGGGGCGGTGGCGATGTACTCGATCGCCCGCAAGAAGGCGGCCGCGCGCCATGCATAGCACAGGAGGTGACAAGGTGGAGCCGACAACGCAAACGGTCTCGATCACGTCGAGCCCGAATGAGCCGGGTTCCGCGATCGGTCGAGCCCTGCTCCAGCTCGGCGGCAGACAGGCCCTGCCGGTGCTCATCGCGACGATACTCCTCTTCGTGGTCGCGGCGGTGTTCGTGCCGAAGACCCTGACGCCGGCGTCGGTCGTGGCCATTCTGGTGCCCGCGGGCATCTCCGCCGTCGCGGCGATCGGTCAGACCCTCGTGATCCAGCAGAAGGGCATCGATCTCTCCGTCGGCGGAGTCATGACGCTCGCAGCGGTCGCGAGCGGCATCTTCAGCTCGAACGGATTGCCGTTCTGGCTGGTGCTGCTCATCGTCGCGGTGCTCTCGCTCGCCTCGGGGCTGTTGAACGGGCTGCTGGTGACGCGCGTGCACATCACGCCGCTTCTCGCCACCCTGGCTTCCAACTCGCTCATCATCGGCGTGGTCTGGACGGTCTCGGGCGGGCAGGCGAAACTCGCGCCCGAAGAGCTGCGGACGATCGCCTCGGGTTCGTTCCTGGGACTCCCGCTCATCGCTTGGATCGCCGTGATCCTCGTGGTCATCGTGGCGATCGTCATGAGCAAGAGCCTGTTCGGGCGCAGGTTCACCGCCGTGGGCTCCAGTCCGGCGGCGGCGCTCGCCGGGGGCGTGAACGTTCGAGGGTACATCCTCTTCAGCTACGTGATTGCAGGGGCCTTCGGCGGGCTCGCGGGCCTGCTGCTCGCGGGCTATGCGGGCCAGACCACCTACGACCTCGGAGTGAACTACATGCTTCCGGTGATCGCCGCTGTGGTGATCGGCGGCGCGGCCCTCACCGGCGGACGCGGAAGCGTGGTCGCCACGGCCTTCGGCTGCCTGCTGCTCTCGCTCGTGGTCCAGATGGTGCTGACGCTCGGCGCGCCGACCTCGATGCAGCTGCTCGTGCAGAGCCTGGTGCTCGCGGTGGCCGCCGGGATCCGTCTCTTTCCCTGGAGTCGGGTCGGAGCGCTGCTCCGGTCCCGCAGGAGAGCTCCGGCCTAGCCGCGCCGCAAGTCCTGACCGATTATTCGTTTGAAAGCGGAAGTGAAGAGCAATGATGGAATCAGAGACCGCACCCGGCGGTGAGAAGCTGAGCAAATTCGTCAGTCGTGCCGAAACGTGGCTCGAGGCGAGTGTCCCCAAGGCCTGGCGGGAGAACCGCGGTGCGTTGAGCAACGAGGAGTCGGACGCGATCCGCCGGGAATGGGACCGTCAGCTCTGGGCCGGCGGCTTCGCCGGCATCCGGTTCCCGAGCGAGTACGGCGGGCAGGGGCTCGGTCTCGCGGAGGACGTCATCTTCCACGTGCTCGCGGCGAAGGCTCAGGCGCCGGACGGCTTCTCGCGAATCGGGAAGACTCTCGTCGCGCCGATGCTGGTGCGCAGCGGCACCGCTGAGCAGAAGGCGAGATACCTCCAGCCGCTGCTCAGCGGTGAGGAAGTCTGGTGCCAGGGGTTCTCGGAGCCGGGCGCGGGCTCCGATCTCGCGGGCGTCACCACCCGCGCGAGGCGCGTCGATGGCGGATACCGGATCACCGGGCGCAAGACCTGGACCACCTTCGCCCAGCACGCCGACCACATCTTCGTGCTGGCGGTGACGGACCCTGATGCCCCGCGGTACAAGAATCTCTCGATGTTCCTGGTCGACATGAGTACCGAGGGGGTCGTGGTCGAGGACATCCGCCAGATCTCGGGCGCGGTGCATTTCGCCGAGACGCAGTTCGATGACGTGTTCGTCGCGGATGCCGATCGGGTCGGCGAGGAGGGCGAGGGCTGGAGGATCGCGATGGCCCTGCTGAGCGATGAGCGGGGCGGTTCTGAGACCGCTGCCAGATACGTCGACATCAGGGCCGACGTCGATCTGCTGCTCGAATCGCTCGCCGATCGCGAGGATCTCGCCAGAGACCTCCAAGCGCTCGATGTGCGCACCGAGGTGCTGCGCTGGCAGCTCGCCAAGGTGGTCGACCTGGAGGCGGAGGAGAACGAGAGGTTCTGGCGCGCAGCATCGATGCTCAAGGTGCAGTGGAGCGACCTCTGGCAGGACGTGACCCGATTCGGCGTCGAGCACGGCGCCGCGGAGGACCGGGAGCACTGGCGCTATCACTACTTCGAGGCGAAGGCGGTGTCGATCTACTCCGGCACGAACGAGATTCAGCGGAACATCATTTCGGAACGAGTGTTGGGACTCCCACGATGAGCGTATTGATTCAGACCGCCGCGAACGAGCTCGGTGAGCTGGCGGCGGAGGCGATCGGGGAACTCCTCGAGAAGACGATCGGCACCCAGAACATCTCCACTTACGCCGAACAGGGCGTCCCCCTCGAGTGGGACTTGCTCGCCGAGGGCGGGTGGGACCTCCTGGGTGTCGTGGACGAGGGCGAGGGCGCGAGCCTGCGCGATCTCGTGGAGGTCGCGCAGGTCTGGGGTTCTCGGCTGGTGCCGCTGCCCTATCTCGAGACCGTCATCGCCAAACGCCATTCGTCAGCGGCTCAGGAGTGGGAGGGCCCCGTCACCATCGCGCTGCCGAGCGCGACGCTCGCTGCAGACTCGGGGTATCTCCCCTTCGGAACCATGCCGGGGATCGGTGTCGCGACCGGGCTCGGGTCCGGAGTCGACGAGATCGTGGCGGCGCCGTCGGGCACGGCGCACCGGCTTGATCTCGCGGCCCGGGGCATCGAAGCGCCCATGCGCACGGCGCTCTCGTCCGAGGTCGCGCGCGAGGTCGCGGTGATCTCTGCGGCGAGCTCGGTGGGGGCCGCACGCCGGCTCCTCGATCTCGGGGTGGAATTCGCGAAGGAGCGCGAGCAGTTCGGCAGACCGATCGGCTCCTTCCAAGCGGTGAAGCACCATCTCGCCGACGCGATGATCGCCGTCGAGGAAGCGGACACGACCGTCATCTGGGGCAGTCTGATGCCGGATGAGGCCATGCGGGGCACGGAATTCGCGATCTCCCGCTGCATCGATGCCGCGGAGATCGTGCTGCAGGTGCACGGCGGTCTCGGCTTCACCTGGGAGCTCGGCCTGCATTTCTACCTCCGTCACATGCTCGCGACCCGTGAGGTGGTGCAAGGGCTGCGGGCCGGCCTCTGAAACCGGAGGCAACGGACACGAGCGAGGACCCCCCGCGCACATCAGAGCCGTGCGCGGGGTTTCGCGCGCCGACTCCTGTCCGCGGGGTCGTCTGATCTGCGGGGTCGCCGGTCAGCTCTTGAGGGCGTCCCCGACGAGCAGTACGACGCCGTCGGTCAGGTCGTCGACGGTGAACTGCTTGCCGCCGGGCCGGCTGGGCCAGAAACGGATGTTGTTGATCGCGCCGATGGTGAAGCGGGTGAGCAGGCGCTGATCGACGTCGGAGCGGATCGAGCCGGCCTCCTGGCCCGCGACGATGAGGGAGCTCAGCCGGCGCTCGAACGCCCTGCCCCATTCCCGGGCCTGGGTGAGGCGGTCATCGGTCAGATGCTTCGTCTCGGTGAAGAAGATGTGCGCGCGCTCCTGGTTCTGGAGGAACCAGACGCTGGAGCGCCGGATCTGCTCGAGCAGCGCATCGAACGGCGGCAGTTCGAGTTCGTCGACCTCGGCTTCGATGGCGTTCATCTGGAGATACGATTCCTCCAGGATGCGGAAGAGCAGCTCCTCCTTCGAATTGAAGTAGTGGTACAGGCTGCCCTTGAGCACGCCCACGCGGTCGGCGACCTCCTGGATCGAAGTGGCCGCATACCCCTTCTCGGCCATGATCGCGATCGCCTCTTTCATGACCGAGTTGTCCCGGTTGCGGCGTTCCTGTTTCCTGGGGCTCTGGGGCGGCGTGGAGCGGTCCGAGGGCGTCTTCGAAGCTCCCATGCGGCTGCTTCCTCCGATCACAGTTGTGCTGGACACGAAGATATCAGGATAATCCTGCGATGAATGAAATCTATCGCAACCAAATGATTGTTTGGTAATCTGGGTGCATAGATCGCGACGAGGGAGACGAGCATATGACGGTGACGGGACGAGATACCAACTGGGGCGGTGGTTCCTGGGACGGGCTGGTCTCCTGGCCCGAGGCCGGTTCCGTCCGGGCGTACGACCTCGCGGTCAGGCTCGAGCATGGGATGACCCACCATGCGGCTCATCCGCCGTTCTCCTACACCCTGGTGAAGAAGCACGGCGAGCATCCCTATCCCGGAGGGATCTCGTCCTCGATGGAGCTGCTGACCATGGGGGCGCATGTCGGCACCCACGTCGACGCCCCGGGGCACATCTCCCTGGACGGATGCGTCTTCGGCGGGCGGGAGGTCGATGCGCAGCAGGAATCCCACTCGGGCATCGCCGTCGGCTCGGTCGAGGAGCTTCCGCCGCTCTTCGGGCCCGGGCATCTGGTCGACGGAGTGGAGATCTTCGATCGGGTCATGACCCACGAGGACGGCTTCGGCGCCGAGGAGCTGGAGGCCTGGTTCTCCGGGAGGCCCGAGCCGAAGGCCGGCGACATCGTCGTGTTCCGCACCGGCTGGATGCAGTTCTGGGAGGACAGCGACCGGTATCTCGGGCTCGAGGCCGGGATACCCGGCGTGAAGCTCAGCGGTGCGCGCTGGCTCTCCGAGCGGGGCGTACGCGCGGTCGGAGCCGATACCGTCAATTTCGAGCACAAGCCCCAGTTGCAGGTTCCCGCGCTCTCGGTGCACGTGCATCTGCTGGTCGAGAACGGCATCCCGATCATGGAGTCGCTCTCGCTCGAGCAGCTCGCCGCAGACGGGATACGGGACTTCTTCTTCGCCGCTTCGCCGCTGCGCATCGGCGGCGGTACCGGCTCGCCGATCCGTCCGCTCGCCTTCGCGCCTGCCTGATGCGCCGTTTTTCAGCTCCCCGATCTCCTCGAACAACGTTCATCTCTGAGAAAGTTAGGCAATGACCCATATCGATTTCGTCGAGCAGTCGCTTCGCGACGGACAGCAGAGCCTCTGGGGCATGCGCATGCGCGCCTATGAGGCCGCCGACACGCTCCCGTACCTCGCCGAAGGCGGCTATCGGACCATCGACCTGACCGGGGCGGGCATGTTCACCGTGCAGCTCCGCGAGTACTTCGACGACCCCTGGGCCACCCTCGACTTCCTGGTGGCGGGGCTTCCCGGCAACGAGCTTCGGTCGGGGCTGCGCACGATCAGCGCGGTCGGCTTCGCGCACACGCCTCAGGTGGTTCTCGATCTGTGGATCCAGACGCTCATCAAACACGGCGCCACGAGCTTCTGGCTGTACGACTGCCTCTACGACATGGAGATCATGAAGCACATGGTCGGCGTCGTGCGCGATGCGGGAGGTCAGCCCGTACCGGCCATCATGTACGGCTACACGAGCGTGCACGACGACGCCTTCTTCGCCGAGCGCGCCTCGCAGATGGCGACCTGGGACGGTGTGGAGTCGATCTACTTCGAAGATGCGGCGGGAGTGCTGAAGCCCGAGCGGGCGCGTACGCTGCTGCCGGCCATCCGCGACGCCGTCGGGCAGACGCCGCTCGAGATGCACGCCCACAACACCACCGGCCTTGCCCAGCACAACTACATCATCGCGTTGGAGAGCGGATTCAATCGCCTGCACACCGCATCCAGGCCTCTCGCGAACGGCGCGTCGCTCCCGTCGACCGAGATGATGGCGGACATCGTCGAGTATCTGGGCTTCACCCACTCGCTGGACCGGAGCACCTTCGCCCCCGTCGCCGAGATCCTCACTCGTGTGGCGAAGGATGGCGGGCACCTCCTCGGCGTCCCCGCCGAATACGATCCGCGTATCTACGACCACCAGCTTCCGGGCGGGATGACCGGGACGTTGATCAACCAGCTGGGACGGCACGGCATGGGCGACCGGCTGCCAGAGGTGCTGGCGGCGATCCCGCAGGTGCGACGCGACCTCGGCGAGCCGATCATGGCCACGCCCTTCTCCCAGTTCGTGGGTATCCAGGCCGTCCTCAACATCGTGACCGGCGACCCCTACAGCATCGTGCCCGACGAGGTCGTCCACTATGTCCTGGGACACTACGGCCCGGTCGCCGGCACGATGAATCAGGAGGTCCTCGACCGTATCCTCTCGAGCCCTCGCGCGAAGGCGTTGGAGACCTGGACTCGACCGGATCCGAGCCTCGCCGAGCTGCGTTCCCATTTCTCGCCCGGCATCTCCGACGAGGAGTTCCTGCTGCGGTACATGATGAGCAATGAGGAGGTCGACGCCATGATCTCGAAGGGGCCGATCCGCACGGATCCTCGCCGTTCGGCGAATGCCATCGTGGATGCGGTCACCGACCTCATCGCGGAGCGGAGCCGGGCGACCTCCTTCTCGGTGGCGACTCCCGAGTACAGTGTGACGCTGGCCAAGCAGGCCTGAGGCGGATCGGTGGCGGATCGAATCGGGCTCCCCTCCGGGACGAGGGCCGTGGCCCTCAAGAGGTATCCCGATGGCGAGCCGAGGGTCTCGGACTTCGAGGTGAGGGAGATCCCGCTTCCCGAGCTGACTCGGGGGTCGATCCTCGTGAGAAACGAGTGGTTCTCCCTCGACCCGTCGATGAGGCTCAGGATGACCGCGGGCGAATCGTCGTACTTCGCGCCATACGCACTGGGCGAGGCGCTGGACGGGTGGGCGGTCGGCGAAGTGCTCGCGTCGGCGCACGGGGATTTCTCCGTCGGCGACCGTGTGCACCACTTTGCCGGCTGGCGCGAGCACGCCGTCGTCGCCGTCTCGGATCGGGGATGGTATTCACCGCGTCGGGTCGAGGTCGGGGGCGGATTCGACTCCCGCCACCACCTCGGGGTGCTCGGTCCGAGCGGGCTGACGGCCTGGGCGGGATTGTTCCGCGTCGGGCGGCTGGCGCCGGGGGAGACGGTGTTCGTCTCGGCGGCGGCCGGAGCCGTCGGCTCGCTCGCCGTGCAGATGGCGAAGCTGCAGGGGGCCTCTGTCGTCGCGAGCGCCGGCTCCGATGAGAAGGTCGGGCACCTGATCGATGATCTCGGAGTCGACGCGGCCTTCAACTACCGCTCCGCTCCGGTGCTCGACAGCCTGCGACGGGCCGCGCCCGACGGAATAGACCTCTATTTCGACGGCGTGGGCGGGGATCACCTGGATGCCGCGCTCTTGCACCTGCGAGAGGGCGGGCGGGTGGCGCTCTGCGGCCAGATCGCCGGCTACAACCTGCTGGGAGAGGAGCGGCCGGGGATCAAGAACCTCTTCTCCGCCATCGAGAAGGGGCTGACGCTGCAGGGCTTCCTCGCGCGCATGTACTTCGACGAGTTCGACGAGTTCACCCGGGAGGTCTCGCAATGGCTCGCCGATGGCCGATTGGTCTTCGACGAGACGGTCATCGAGGGGATCGAAGCGTCTCCCGCGGGATTCATCGGCATGCTGCGGGGCGCCAACGTCGGGAAGTCCCTGGTGAGGCTCGCCGCGCATGGTCGCGCAGGCGAGTGAGTGAGGAAGGGCGTGGGGCGGTCGTGACGTCGGTGATCGGGTGCGGGCATTTCGGGTTGACGGTGAGCGATGTCGAACGCACGAGGGATTTCTTCATCGAGGTGCTCGGTTTCGAGGCGGGAGCCGAGGTCTCTCTGGACGCCGAGTTCAGCAGCGCGGTCACCGGAGTGGCCGGAGCGCAGATAGACGCGTGCTTCGTCCAGGGGCACGGCATCGCCGTCGAACTGCTGAGCTATCGCGCACCGGATGATCGCGGTCGGCTCGGGGGGAGAAGCTGCGACGTCGGCTCGGCTCATCTCGCCTTCTACGTCGTGAGCATCGAGGATGTCCTGGATCGCGCGCGCCCTTACGGCTGGAGCGCCGGGGGAGTGCCGACGGAGATCACGGTCGGGCCTCGGGCGGGCGGCAGGGCGTGCTACGCGGTGAATCACGACGGGATCACGCTCGAGTTCGTCGAGCTTCCTGCCGCCTGACTCCGGTCGCCGTACTTCCACGGCCTTCGAGCGCTTCGGCGTCGGGCGTCTCAGGGACGGGACTCGCCGCTGAGGAATGCGGCGACTCCGGCCTTCGCGTCATCGGAGCCGACGAGGGCGGAGGATGCCTTCTGCGCATGCCGGTAGGCCTCGAACCAGCCCATCTGCTCGTGCTCGACGAAGACGCGCTTGCGGGTGGCGAGGATATCGATCCCCTTCGCGGCGATATCCGTTGCGAGAGCGAGGGCGGATGTCAGCACCTCCTCCTTCGGGACGACGTGTCCGAGGAATCCGGCCTCCCCGAGCTCCTGTGCGCTCGCGCGCCGCCCCGTATAGGCGAGCTCGCGAACCAGCCCCTCCGGCACGCCCAGGAAGTTGAGGATCCGCGAGGTGCCGGCGATGAGGCCGTAGTTGATCTCCGGCGTCGCGAACTGAGCGGTGTCGGCGGCGATTCTGATGTCGCAGACGGCTGCGAGCATGATCCCGATCCCGATGGTATGACCGGAGATGGCCGCGATGACGGGTCGTTCGAGCCTCGCGAAGCGCGGGATCACCGCATTGACGAACTCGTAGCGTTCGGCTCGGCTCTCGCTGTCCATGTCCGCGAAGTCGTTGACGTCGGCCCCGCCGCACCAGCAGCGCGACTGCTCGCCGGCCGCGAGCACGACGGCGCGCACGTCGCGACTGCTCTCCAGGTGCTCGGTCAGTGCGAGCAGCTCCTCGTAGGTGGAGACGCGGAAGCTGTTCACCGGAGGGCGTTCGAAGGTGACGAGCCCGACCCCGCTGTCGACGGCGAGGGTGAACGATCCGAATTCTGCAGTGCGTTCCGAGGGCATGCGGGTGATCCTTACTGTGGTCTGTGCTGCGGACGAGGACGTAAATTAATCAACCGAATGATTGGTTTGTTTATTGTAACCGAAATCGCGCCTGCGCGCGGGTTGCCCGATGGTGGCGAAGGTGACAGAATAAAACCAATCGTTCGGTTGAAATAAGGATCCCGCAATCATGGCCGAAGCCGTCATCGTCTCAACCGCCCGCTCTCCCATCGGACGGGCCTTCAAGGGCTCGCTGGTGGGGATGCGGCCGGATGACCTCACCGCGCAGATGGTGCGGCGGGCGCTGGAGAAGGTTCCCGAGCTCGATCCGGCGACCGTCGATGACATGCTCATCGGCACGGCGCTGCCGGGGGGCGAGCAGGGGTTCAACATCGCCCGAGTGGTCTCGGTGCTGCTCGGCCTCGACGGTGTGCCGGGCGCGACGGTCAACCGCTTCTGCGCCTCGAGTGTGCAGACCACCCGCATGGCCGTGCACGCGATCCGGTCCGGGGAGGCCGAGGTCTGCGTCTCTGGCGGCGTGGACATGATGTCGCGGCTGATGCCCGGAGTGCCGGATGGCCCCGAGGCGCGCAACCCGCTGTTCGAAAGCCTCGGTCGGGAGCAGGATGCGCTGTTGGGATGGCAGGATCCTCGCGAGACGGATCATCTGCCGGACGTCTACATGGATATGGGAACGACCGCCGAGAACGTCGCCACGCTGACGGGCATCAGCCGATCCGAGATGGACGAATTCGCGCTGCGCAGCCAGATGAATGCCAAGGCCGCGGCGGAGGCGGGCTTCTGGGACATCGACGTGACCCCGGTGCGGCTTCCCGACGGTCGAACGGTGAGCTCGGACGACGGTCCCCGCCCGACGACGACGCTGGAGGGCCTCGCCGGCCTTTCTCCGGTCTTCCGGGAGGACGGGAGGATCACCGCGGGCAATGCCTGCGCGCTGAACGACGGTGCGGCCGCACTGGTCGTGATGCGCGATTCGAAGGCCGAGCAACTCGGCCTCACCCCGCTCGCCCGTGTCGTGTCGACCGGGGTGTCGGGGCTCTCGCCCGAGATCATGGGGCTCGGACCCGTCGAGGCCACTCGTCGCGCTCTGTCGCTCGCGAAGATGACCGTGCGGGACATCGACCAGTTCGAGATCAACGAGGCCTTCGCCGCGCAGGTGATCCCGTCCGCGCGGCAATTGGACATTCCGTTCGAGAAGCTCAACGTCAATGGCGGGGCCATCGCCCTGGGCCACCCCTTCGGCATGACCGGCGCGCGCATGACGACGACGCTGATCAACTCCCTGAAGCATCGCGATGAGCAGCTGGGCGTGGTCTCGATGTGCATCGCCGGTGGGATGGGGATGGCGATGGTCGTGGAGCGGCTCGCGTAGAAGCGGGCCGGCCCGAGGTTTCCGAGCCGCGTCGATTCCGGTTTGACCTGGCGGGATGCAGATCCTATAATCACTACCAACCGATTGTTTGATTTAGGGATCATGTGCGTTCGAGACGGACGCTCGTGCCGCATGCGGTCCCGGAATGCCTACGGTCGGCCGTTCGGCCCGAGAGATCGGGCCCGATCACGACTCCATGGCATCGAGGAGAGGCAATATGAAGATCATCGTCCTGGTGAAGGAAGTGCCCGACACCTACGGTGACAGGAAGCTCGACCTCGAAACCGGTCTCGCGGATCGGGGAGCGAGCGACCCGGTGCTCGATGAGATCAGCGAACGGAGCCTCGAGGTCGCCCTCTCGTACGCGGACGCGCATGGGGACGTCGAAGTCGTCGCGCTCTCGATCGCTCCGGAGAGCGCGTCGACCACGGTGCGCAAGGCCCTCGCCATGGGGGCCGATCGTGCGGTTCAGATCGTGGACGAAGAGCTGCGCGGCGCCGACATCATGCTCACCGCGGAGGTGCTCGCGGCCGCGGTGCGGAAGGAGGGCTTCGACATGATCATCGCGGGCAACGCCGCCACGGACGGCATGAGCGGCATGGTGCCCCCGGCGCTCGCCGAACACCTCGGGGTCGTCCTGCTCTCGGGCCTGAGCGCGGTGGAGATCTCGGAGGCGTCGGTCAGCGGCAGGCGCCCGGTCGACGGGGGAGTGCAGCAGGTCTCCGCCTCCCTGCCGGCCGTGATCTCCATCACGGAGGCGCTCCCGGACGGCCGATTCCCGAGCTTCAAGGGCATCATGGCGGCGAAGAAGAAGCCCTTCGAGACGCTGAGTCTCCCCGACCTGGGCATCGCGGTCGACAATGCCGCGGTTCCGCGATCCATCATGCTGAAGATCAGCGAGAAGCCGCCTCGCCAAGCCGGAGTGAAGATCGTCGACGAAGGCGATGCCGCTGAGCGACTGGCCGACTTCCTCATCGAAAACCGCCTCGCCTAGGAGAAGCGCCATGACTGATTTCCCCTCCGACGCGATCCTCGTCGTCATAGAGACGACGCCCGAAGGCGTCCCCGCGAAGTCCGCGGCCGAGTCGATCGGCGCCGCCTCGCTGCTGGGCTGCCCCGTCGCGCTGCTGCTCGGCCCCGAAACGGCGAGCGCGCAGGTCGCGGAGTTCGGTGCGGCCCGTGTGCTGATCGCCGAGCGCGCCGATCCCGGTGCTCTCGGAGCCTTCGAGGTCGATGCGCTCTGCGCAGCGGTGGAGCTCGTGAAACCGGATGCCGTGCTCGTCCCCCACTCGCTCGAAGGCCGTGGGCTCGCGGCGAGATTCTCGGTGCGCACGAAGGCGGCGGTGGCCGCGGACGCTGTAGGCGTCTCCCGCGATGAACTCGGAGTGGTCGCCCAGCACTCGGTGTACGGCGGCAACTACACAGTGGCTTCGGCGCCCACCTTCGGCATCGCCGTGGTCACCTTGCGACAGGGGGCCATCGAGACGCGGGCGGCGGCGCAGCCCCTCGTCGCAGAGGTGCTCGACGTGCCGGTGGTCGACGGCCCCGCCGCCCGCATCGATTCCTTCGAGGCGGAGACCGTGGTCTCGTCGCGGCCCGAACTGCGCGGAGCGGCGAAGGTCGTCTCCGGTGGGCGGGGCCTCGGTTCGGAAGAGCAGTTCGTGTTGGTGGGGCGACTCGCCGATGCGCTGGGAGCCGCGGTAGGCGCCTCGCGAGCAGCGGTCGATTCCGGCTACATCGCCCAGTCGCACCAAGTCGGCCAGACCGGGGTGTCGGTGTCGCCGCAACTCTATGTCGCGCTGGGCATCTCCGGAGCGATTCAGCACAAGGCGGGGATGCAGACTTCGAAGACGATCGTCGCGATCGACAAGAACCCGGATGCACCGATCTTCGACATCGCGGACTTCGGGGTGGTGGGAGACATCTTCACCGTCGTCCCGCAACTCATCGAGGCCCTCGAGAAGCGACGGCGGTAGCGATGTCGCCCGACGCTACCGTGCAGAGGAGGAGCGGTCTGCCGCGCACGAGGGGCGGCGGACCGTGGCCGCCGGGCGGCTTATCGGGCGGTGAGCCGTGTCTCGACAAATCCGCCTCGATAGCGACTGCTGCTGCCGTCGCGCCGGTCGAGCCCATCGCCGCCGACCCGCTCGGACCGCGGGTGCCTGTGATGCCGGACAGTGCACTGCGCCGGGGTCTGCCGAGGACGGTGGGCGGCGATCCCTGGCCTCCCGCAGGCGAGACCTCGCCCGAACCGAGGTTCGTGCCCGATGCCGCAAGCGCATCGGGCACGCCGAGCGCCGCGGCGATCTCGGAGCCGGGAGTCGCCGGTCCTGCATCCGCCGTCGTCTCGCCTGCCGTGAGCGGTGGGCTGCTGCGCCGAGGTCTGCCAAGGGCGGCTGACGGCGAAGCCTGGCCGCCTGCCGAGCAGGCGCCCGCAAGCGCGGCCGGCTCCTCGGCTCCGCTCGAATCGGTTTCGGACACTCCGCTCGAGATTGCATCTGTGACTCCGGCACCTGTGCCTCCGACGCCCGCGACGCCCGCGCCCGTGATTCCCGCTCCGGTCGTCGAAGTCGAATCGGCGAGGGAAACGGCTGCGGCTGCGGCGGATCCGGTGGGAACAGCGCCGACGTCTCCCGTCCGGAAGCCCCGCATGATCGGCTCCCGCCCGCTCGCGCAGTGGGTGAAGTTCGCGGTGTGGGGTCTCGTCGGTGCCGTGGTCGTCGCGGGAATCATCGTGCTCGCCGCGCGAGGCGTCACGACGCTCCCGGGGGTCCCCGAGTTCATGGCGCGATTCCCCGGCGAGTACCACCCGCCGATCGCTGCGGACGAGGGTTTCCCGGCATGGGCGCGGTGGACGCACTTCCTGAACTTCTTCTTCATGGTGCTGATCGTGCGGACCGGTCTGCTGGTGCGCTATCAGCAGAAGCCGCCGGCCTTCTACACCCCGAAGCGGGGCGGGAAGAAGATCAGCCTGTACCTGTGGCTGCATACGAGCATTGACATCCTGTGGCTGCTGAACGGCGCGGTGTTCGTGGTGCTGCTGTTCGTCACCGACCACTGGGTGAGGATCGTGCCGACGTCGTGGGAGGTGTTCCCCAATGCGCTCTCCGCCGGCCTGCAGTACCTGACCCTGGAGTGGCCGACCGAGAACGGCTGGGTGAACTACAACAGCCTGCAGCAGCTCATGTATTTCACGGTGGTCTTCATCGCGGCCCCGCTCGCCGCGGTGACCGGTGTCCGTATGAGCGAGTGGTGGCCGGAGCGGGCGAGGCGACTGAACCGCCTCTATCCCGCGCCGCTGGCCCGGGCGATCCATTTCCCGGTGATGCTCTTCTTCGTGCTCTTCGTCATCGTGCACGTGTTCCTCGTGCTCGCCACGGGAGCGTTGCGCAACCTGAACCACATGTTCGCCGGTACGGATCAGGTGAACTGGGCGGGCTTCTGGTGGTTCGTCGTCGCGCTTCTGGCGTCGACTGCGGTCGGCTGGCTGGCGAGGCCCCTTGTGATCGCCCCGATCGCGAACCTGTTCGGACGGGTCTCCAACCGGTAGTCGTCACGACGTTCCGGCCCGGCCGCCTCGGGCGGCCGGGCCGGATCGTCCTCGGAGGGAGCTCTCCTACCGCGAGGCGAGCTCGACCGTCGAGTCGATCAGCGCGAAGCCGATCTGCTGCTTCGCCTCCTCGAGACCTGCGTCGTCGAAGACCTCGAGCACATGGACACCATCGGGGCGGATCTCGAAGAGCGCCACATCGGTGTAGATGCGCTCGACGCACTCCTTGCCGGTGAGCGGGTAGTCGCAGTCGGCCACGAGCTTGCATTCGCCGGTCTTGGTGAAGAGCTCCATCACCACGTAGACGTGCTTGGCGCCGACGGCGAGATCCATGGCACCGCCGACTCCGGGAATGGCGGAGGGGGAGTTGGTGCGCCAGTTCGCGAGGTCGCCACGCGCCGAGACCTGGAAGGCTCCGAGAACGCAGAAGTCGAGGTGGCCACCGCGCATCATGGCGAAGGAGTCCGCATGGTGGAAGTAGGCCGCGCCGGGCATCTCGGTGACGTAGATCTTTCCGGCGTTGATGAGATCCTCATCGATCTCGCCCTCAGCCGGTGCCGGTCCCATGCCCAGCAGGCCGTTCTCGGTGTGCAATATGATCTGCCGCCCCTCGGGCAGGTAGTCCGCAACCAGCGTCGGAACGCCGATGCCCAGATTCGCGTAGGAGCCGTCCGGGATGTCCTGTGCGACCCGGGCCGCGATCTCAGCTCTGCTCAGCCTCATGATTCTCCACACGCTCCTTCAGTTGGCGCTTCCGGGCACCGCGACGACGCGATCCACGTAGATGCCGGGGGTGACGATGCGCTCCGGATCGAGGCCGCCGAGCGGCACGATCTCACTCGCCTCGACGATCGTGGTCCTCGCGGCGGTGCACATGATGGGTCCGAAGTTGCGGGCGGTCTTGCGGAACACCAGGTTCCCATGGGGATCGGCCTGGTGCGCGCGCACGAGGGCGAAGTCCGCGTGCAGCGCCTCCTCGAGCACGTACATGGCCCCGTCGAACTCCTTGACCTCTCGCCCCTCGGTGAGCTCGGTGCCGTAGCCGGTCCGCGTGTAGAAGCCGGCGATGCCGGCGCCGGCGGCGCGGATCCGCTCGGCGAGCGTGCCCTGGGGCACGAGGTCGAGCTCGATCTCCCCTGCGAGGTAGAGCTCGTCGAAGATGGTCGAGCCGATCGCCTTCGGGAACGAGCAGATCACCCTGCTCACGCGCTTGGCGGCGAAGAGCTCGCCGATGGCGTCGCCTCCGGCTCCCGCGTTGTTGTTGATGATGGTGAGATCGCGAACCCCCGATTCGAGGAGGCCCTCGATCAGCTCGACCGGCTGGCCGGGAGGGCCGAAACCGCTGACCATGATCGTCGCACCGTCGCCGATGTCGGCGACGGCCGCCGCGATACTTGCCACTTGCTTATCGATCATCGACGGCTCCTCTTCGGTTTCTCGAGCGCACTCCCGGATCCCGCAGGCCGCGGGTAGTTTGAGAGAGTGCCGTTGCGACGAATCGCTCTGCCATCACTATAACAACCAAACATTTGGAAGACTACTTGCCGGCCCGCCTTCGTCGGCCCGTCCTCCCGGAACCGTAGTTTGACCTGCGGAAGGGGAGCGTCTATTCTAAAACTGCCAACCGATTGGTTGGTGACGTTCGACGGCGACGTTACTCACGAGGAGCTCTTGGAATGACCATTTCATCGCAGGACATCAACAGCATCGTCGATGCGCTCCAGCGGTCTGACTGGGACGAGGCGGTAGTGGTCATCGGCGATGTGCGGATCGCCGTCGCTCGCAATGGCGCGCGCCTCGGCGGCGGAGATCTGCTCGCAGGGCCCGCTGCGCCCGCCTCCGCTGCGCCCGCAGCCGTCGTCCCTGCGGCACCTGCAGCCGTCGTCCCTGTCGCGCCCGCTCCGGCGAGCCCTCCAGCACCCGCTCACGCCGCCGCCCCGACTGCGCCCGCTGCCGCAGGCGAAGCCGGCGATGCCACCGTCACCGCTCCCAGCGTGGGCACCTTCTGGCGCGCGCCCGAGCCGAGTGCTCCGCCTTTCGTGCAGGTGGGCGACCACGTCGACGCCGATGACACCGTCGGCATCGTCGAGATCATGAAGCTCATGAACAACGTTCCCGCGGGGGTCTCCGGAACCGTGACCGGCATCAATGTCGAGAACGGCGGAGCCGTGCAGTTCGGCGACATCCTGGTCACGATCCGTCCGGATGCGGTGTAACCGCATGAAGAGGATCCTCATCGCGAACCGCGGGGAGATCGCCGTTCGCATCATCCGCGCGTGCTTCGACGAGGGCATCGAGAGCGTGCTCGTGGTCTCGGCGGCGGATACGGATTCGCTGGCCGCTCGCCTCGCCGATGAGGTCGTGGTCATCGGCCCGGCGTCGGCGTCGGAGAGCTACCTCTCCGCGGAGCGCGTCGTCCAGGCCGCGCTCAACGCGAACTGCGACGCGTTGCACCCCGGCTACGGCTTCCTCTCCGAGCGTCCGACTCTGGTCGAGGCCTGCGAGCAGAACGGCATCACCTTCATCGGCCCCTCGGCCGAGATCATGCGCGAGTCGGGCGACAAGCTGCTCGCCCGCAACATGGCCGAGTCGGTGGGCATCCCGACCGGGCGGGGCACGGCCGGCCTCTCCTCGCTCGACGAGGCGATCGAGGCGGCCGAGAAGCTCGACGCGTACCCGCTGTTGCTCAAGGCCTCCGCCGGCGGCGGCGGGCGCGGGATGACGATCGTCCGCGGACCCGAGGATCTGCGCGAGGGGTTCATCCGCTCCAGCACGGAGGCGGAGCGCGCCTTCGGCGACGGCACCGTCTACCTCGAGCCCTACATCGAAAAGGCACGCCATATCGAGGTGCAGCTGCTCGCCGACAGCCACGGCGATGTCCGCCACCTGGGGGAGCGTGACTGCTCGGCGCAGCGCAGGTACCAGAAGATCATCGAGGAGGCCCCGAGCGTTGGGCTCTCCGAAGAGCTGGTCGGGCGGATCCGCGATGCCGCGGTGCGGCTCGCGCAGGCGCTGAAATACGTCGGCGCGGCCACCTGCGAATTCCTGGTCGACGTGCAGCGGGAGACGTTCGTCTTCCTCGAGGTCAACGCCCGGGTGCAGGTCGAGCACCCGGTGAGCGAGATGGTGACCGGCGTCGACATCATTCGCGAGCAGATCCGCATCGCCCGCGGAGAGCGGATCTCCTTCTCTCAGGAGGACGTCGTCATCGAGGGGCACGCCATCGAATGCCGCATCAACGCCGAGAACGTGTCGGCGGGTTTCCTGCCCAGCCCCGGCGTGATCACCGAATGGACGGTTCCCCAGGGGGACGGCGTCCGCATCGACACGTATATGCACGACGGTGCGACGGTGCCTCCGTACTACGACTCGCTCATCGCCAAGTTCATCGCGCATGCGCCGACTCGTGAGGAGGCCATCGCGAAGATGGTGCGCGTGCTCGAGAGAAGCCGTGTCGCGGGTGTATCGACGACCATCGACCTTCAGCTCGCGATACTGAGGGATGGGACCTTCGGGGCCGAGCCGATCACCACGAAGTGGCTCGAGGACTCGTTCCTGTCGGGCTATCGGGCGTAAGCGCCCCGAGGGCGCTTGGAAGCTTCTCCGCCTCTCGGGTCATAGGGCTCACGCCGATCTGCGGGCGGCGTTCAGATCGTCCGGCGCAACAGCGCTTCCTGGGAAGCGCTCGAGACCAGGCGACCCGCGTGATCGTAGACCGAGGCGTGCGAGAGGGATCGGCTTCCTGCAAAGGTGTTCGAGGTGGCCTCGACGAGCAGCCACTCATCCACCCGGAAGCGGCGGTGGAACCACATCGCGTGATCGAGCGAGGCGCCCAGGTGCCGCACCCCCTCCTCGTCGATCGGATTGTGCGCGGCCTTCGTGATGAGGAAGTCGAGCGCGTAGGTGAGGGCCGCCTGGTGCAGGAGCGATGGCGCGTCGCCGGCCGCCTCGCGGAGCCTGATCCAGGTCCGCACCTGTGGCTCTCGAGGATCGGAGGGGACGGTCCGGCAATGGAAGGGTGAGCGCGCGTCGGAACCCGAGTGGCGATGCAGCGGGTCGTCGCTCAGCGCCTCGGCAGGGATCGTCTCGGGTGCCACCGCCTGGAACTCGATGCTCTCCTCGCCATCGTGGAACGTCACCAGGGACTCGAGGATCTGCCGCTCGTCCTGCACGGCGCCGACGCGCACCGTGTCGAGCGCTCTGCCGCGTTTCAGGGGCTCGGCGGAGAACAGGACGGGCTCGGAGGCGTTCCCGGGGGAGAGGAAGACGGCATGGAGGGAGCTCACCGTACGCGAGTGATCGATCGCGAGAGAAGCGACGTTCAAGGAGTGGGAGAGGCTGTGGCCGCCGAAGATGCGCACGCCGGCGCCGGCCGTGCAGATCCCGGTGAAGCCCCCAGGGGCTGAAACGAGTTGCCGGTGATCGAAGAAGTGCATGACAGGTGAGATTCTCCCCCGGCGACGGTCGGAACACGAATTCGGTATCTTCACCATATACCAATCGAATGATTGTTTGGTAACGTGGATGCGTCCGCACTCGGCGGAATGAACGAAGGGGTAGCACATGAGCCTGGTCTCCGTGACGCACGAGGGCGATCTCGCGGTCGTCACCATCGACAACCCGCCGGTGAGCACGGGCAACACGGCGCTGCGCACCGCGCTCTTCGACGCATTCACCGGACTCGCGGAGAAACCGGGTCTCACCGCGATCGTGGTCCACAGCGCCCAGGCGCACTTCTACTCCGGGTCGGACATCAAGGAGTTCGACGGCCCGGTGCAGCATCCTCTGCTGACCGAGGTGATCGAGGTGATGGAATCGCTCGAGGTGCCGATCGT
The DNA here is from genome assembly GCA_016771945.1 of Candidatus Leucobacter sulfamidivorax. Lineage (GTDB taxonomy): Bacteria > Actinomycetota > Actinomycetes > Actinomycetales > Microbacteriaceae > Leucobacter > Leucobacter sulfamidivorax. The sequence goes on along the minus strand of QZLF01000003.1, from coordinate 414,456 downwards.
GGCGGCGCTCAATGGGCTCACGCTCGGCGGTGGCCTCGAGTTCGCCCTCGCCTGCGACGAGCGGATCGCGACTACGGACTCCAAGCTGGGCCTGCCGGAGGTCAGCCTCGGCTTCATGCCGGGCGCCGGCGGTACGGTGCGGCTCCCGCGGCTCATCGGCACCGCTGCCGCGATCGACATCATCGCGTCGGCGAAGCCCGTCGGGGCGCGGCAGGCCCTCGAGCTCGGCCTCGTCGACGAGGTGGTCGAACAGGAGAACCTGATGGCGACCGCCGTCGCACGGGCGAAGAACGCCGTGCGACGCCGCATCGTGCTCATGGAGCACCAGCCCGACACGGACCAGGCCGCGCTCGACGCCGTGGTAGAGAAATACCGCAGTTCCCCGAAGACGCGTCCGAATGTGCTGCGGGCGATCGACTTCGTGCTGGCGGGGGTCGGGAAGCCCGGACCCGAGACGGTGAAGCAGGAGCGCCTGGTGTTCGACGAGCTGCGCGTGGCACCCGAGGCCCGCAACCTGCGCTACCTGTTCTTCGCCGCCCGGGCCGCCGCGAAGGATCTCGCCGTCGCGAAGCCGAAGCTCCCGATACGACGGGTCGGCGTCGCCGGTGCCGGGACGATGGGGTCGGGAATCGCCGAGGCTCTGCTCGGCGCGGGCCTGGAGGTCGTGCTCTACGAGGTGAACGCTGAGGTGCTCGAGAACGCCGGCCGGCGGCTGGAGACCGCGAGTGCGACCGCGCGGAAGTGGGGCGAGCTCAGCCGAGTCTCGGATCTCGCCGCGTTCGCCGATGTCGACCTGGTGATCGACGCGGTGTTCGAGGACATGGCGGTGAAGCAGCAGCTCCTGCGAGATCTCGAACCGGTCGTCTCCGCCGATACCGTGCTCGCGACGAACACCTCCTACCTCGATCTGAACGAGATGGCCGAGGCGCTCGAGGACCGCACCCGCTTCGTCGGGCTGCACTTCTTCAACCCGGCGAACCGCAACCCTCTGGTCGAGGTCGTGCGGGCCGAGCAGACGAGCGACGAGACCATCGGAGCGATGGCGGCGATCGCGAAGACGCTGCGCAAGACGCCGATTCTCGCCGGGGTCGCCGACGGCTTCGTGGCCAACCGCGTCTACTCCGACTATCGCATGCAGGCGGAGTACCTGATCGAGGACGGGGCATCGCCGCGCCAGGTCGACGACGCGATGCGCGCGCTGGGATTGCCGGTCGGCCCCTTCGCGGTGGGCGACATGTCCGGACTCGACATCGCCTGGGCTCGACGCAAGCGGCTGGCCGCGACGCGGAACCCCGAGCAGCGCTATGCGACCATTGCGGACACCCTGTGCGAGCAGGGCCGGCTGGGAAAGAAGACCGGCGCCGGCTGGTACCTCTACTCGGATGAGGCGCCCCGGGGCGCGGAGGACCCGAAGGTGGCTCTCATCATCGACCGGGCGCGCGAGGCCAAGGGGATCAGCCCTCGCGCGATCTCCCGCGGGGAGATCCAGCAGCGCATCATCTGCGCCATGCTGGTCGCGGCCGCGGGTCTCGTCGACAGCGGGATCGCGAATCGTGCGAGCGATGTCGATCTGGCCTTCACCGAGGGTTTCGCCTTCCCGCGCTGGCTCGGCGGTCCGGTCCGTTACGCCGCGGCTCAGTCCGACGAGTGGCTGGGCGAGGGACTGCGGCTGGTCGGGGACTCCGACCCCATCGGCTTCTCGCTCGCGACCGGATCTGAGGAGGCGATCCCTCCGAAGATCAGGCGGGTGCTCGACGGGGTGGGGCGCTGAGCCGCTTCCGACGGGACGAACGCAATCGCCACCTTTCGCAATGGTGCAGGAGAGGCGGATCCTCGACCGGGCGACCGTACCGGGGGAGAAGTCGCACTTGTAAATTAACCAAACGTATGGTTGGGTAAGGAATCATGGAACAGAAATCTCAACGAAGAGTGGCAGCGGTGGGAAGTGCGCAGACTTCCCTCGTGGGGGCGTACACCGAGCAGCAGCACATCGATCTGATCGACAAGGTCGTGGTCGCGGCGCTCAAGGGGACCGGCCTGCGCATCGAGGACGTGGACTTCGTCATCGATTCGGGCAGCGACTTCCTCGACGGCCGCAGCATCTCGAACTGCGGCTTCCTGGGCGCGATGGGTGCGAACCACAAGGAGGAATCGCGGGTCGAGGAGGACGGCCTCTGGGCCCTCACCTACGCGGTGAACAAGATCGTGGCGGGCCCCAAGTCGGTGGCGCTGGTGATCGCCTACTCCAAGCCCTCCGAGAGCGACATCGACAACTTCTGGAGTGGAATGCTGGAGCCCTTCCTCCAGCGGCCGGTCGGGCTGAGCCACAGCACGGCCTCGGCACTGACCGCCCAGCGGTATCTGGCATCGGCCGAGCTCTCGCCGGAGGATCTGCGCGTCGTCTCGGAGCACGCCTGGAGCCGTGCAGAGACGAATCCCGCGATCGTCACCGACGGCGGCCGACCCTCCGACGAGTCGATCGCCACGCCGCTCGTCGCCTCGGACTACTCCCGTCCGGTGGACGGGGCCGTGGCCATCGTGCTCGCGGTCGACACCGTCGCGGAGAAGATCAGCCCGAACCCCGTCTGGGTCACGGGCCACGGATCCGCCATGGACAGCTACTTCTTCACCGCGCGCGACGGCGATGCGATGCCGGCCGCAGCGCATGCGCTCAAGGGCGCGCTGAACATGGCGGGCAAGGACTCGGCGGACGACTTCGACCTCGTCGAGATCTCGGCGACCACGACCGTGGGCGAACTCATGGTGGTGGAGGCGCTGGGCCTGGCCGAGCCGCACCGGGGCATCGAGCTCTACCGCTCCGGGGATGAGCGCATCAACCCCTCGGGCGGAGCCCTGCCGGCCGATCCGGTCATGGCGACCGGTCTGGTGCGCTTCCACGAGGCGCTGATCCGACTCGCGCGGCGGGAAGGGCACGAAGCGAACGAGGCGAAGTCCGCGCTCGTCCATGGAACAGGTGGTTTCGCCATGCAGAACCACTGCGTAGTCGCACTGGAGGTGGCGTGATGACCAAGGTAGCCGTCGTCGGAACCGGGCAGACCGAGCATGCCCGTCGCCGCACCGATGTGAGCCAGGCGGGTCTCGCACGCGAGGCCGTGGTCGAGGCTCTGGCCGATGCCCAGCTGACGATGGACGACATCGACAGCGTGGTGATCGCGAGCGGCCCGGCGATGTTCGCCGCGGTCAACCAGCCCGAGAAGTGGATCGCCGACGCCATCGGCGCGCAGTTCAAGCCCGTCGTGCGCATCACCAGCGGCGGCGGCACGGGCCTCGCGGGTGCGCTCGCCGCCGTGAACCAGATCAAGGGCGGTGCCGCCCGGCGCGTGCTCGTGGTGGCCTACGACAAGCTCTCCGAAGGCGCGCTGCAGGCCTCGATCTCGACGCTCTACGATCCGTTCTGGGGTCGTGAGTTCGCAGTGGGGATCATGGGGTTCTCGGCGGCGTACTGGCACGCGCGCATGCTGAAGCTGGGCCACACGGAGGAGGCCGCTGCGATGGTGTCGGTGAAGAACCGTCGCAATGCGCTGCTCAACCCAAAGGCGCACGTGAAGCGCGAGGTCACCGTGGACGAGGTCATGGCCTCGCGACCGCTCTGCTGGCCCATCAAGATCCTCGACGTGCCGCCGATCTCGGACGGCGCCTGCGCGGTCATCCTCGCGCACGAGGCGGATGCCGAGAAGATCACGGAGCGTCCGGCCTGGATCCGCGGCATGGCCTACTGGGGGGAGGCGGACAACGGTCCCGATCGCCGGATGGTGCAGTCCGAGCCGCTCCAGTTCGCCGCCGCGCAGGTCTACAAGGAGGCGGGCATCACGAACCCGTTCCGCCAGTTCGACGTGGCGGAGGTGCAGGAGCCGTACACCTGCTTCGAGCTGAGCTACTACGAGAGCCTCGGGTTCTGCCCCGAGGGCGGCGCGGCCGAGCTGATCGCCTCCGGCGAGACCGAGATGACCGGCAGCCTGCCGGTGAACCCGTCGGGCGGCTGCATGGGGGCCAACCCCATCGGTGCGACGGCGCTGATCCGCCTGGCCGAAGCCGCGATGCAGGTGACCGGCAAGGCCGGTGCCCACCAGGTGCCCGGCGCGGAGCTCGCGGTGGCTCAGGCCGGCGGAGGCTGGGCGAATCTCCGCGGCGTCGCAGTCGTGGGTGCAGAGAAGTAAGGGACGACGATGACTGAGAATCGGAACGCAGTGCTGGATTCCATGCCGGCGCAGATCAGGATGCCCTACACGCTGACCCCGGGGACGGCGACCGGCATCTTCCTCGCCGAGCTCTCGAAGCAGCGGCTCCTCGCCTCGAAGCACGGTTCGGAGATCTGCTTCCCACCCGTCGAGTTCTCTCCCCGGGGCGAGCCCTCGGACGGCTTCGTGGAGCTGGCCCCCCTCGGTGAGGTCGTCGCGTTCACCGAGACCTCCGACGGCGTGCTCGGACTCGTGCGCATCGACGGGACGGACAAGCCCCTCGCGCATCGCCTCATCGGCTTCGCGGAGGGTCAGCTCGAGGTCGGTGCGCGTGTGGAGGCCGTCTGGGCCGAGGCGCCCGCCGGCGACTCGGTGCTCGATCTCGCCGGCTTCGGACCCGCGCAGGGCGCCTCCGGCTTCGCGCCTCGCGAGGTGAGCGGAGAGCTCTCCGAATCCTCCGAGCAGATCGCGTACACGATGACGCTCGACTACCGGCATGCCTACGGCCACTACTACGGCACCTTCTTCGACGGGGTGCGCAGCGATCGCCGTCTCCGCGGGGTGCAGTGCACCGCCTGCGAGCGGGTGCTGCTGCCGCCGCGAGGCCGCTGCGATGCCTGCTTCGCGCCCACGGGCCAGTGGGTCGACGTCGCGTCGACCGGCACCGTGCAGGCCAGCTCGGTGGTGCACATCGAGTTCATCGGTCAGCGCATGCAGCCGCCGTACGTGTACGCGGAGATCGTGCTCGATGGCGCGTCGACCCGACTCATCCACATGATCGGGAACGTCGATCCGGACGAGGCGAAGACCAGGACCGCCCCGGGCGCGCGTGTACGCGCGGTCTGGAGCGATCGCCGGACGGGCAGCCTCGCCGACATCGAGTACTTCGAGGTGATCGAGTAGCCCATGCCGCAGAGCAGACCCGTCCGCCTCCACGAAGAGTACGAGAGCCTGATCGTCCACATCGAGGATCACGTCGCGACGCTGACGCTCAACCGGCCGCACCGGTTGAACGCGCTGAGCGACGGTCTTCTCGATGAGATCAATCGAGCCCTCGACCTGCTCGGCAAGACCCGGCATCGGGTGGTCGTGATTCGTGGAGCCGGACGGGCCTTCTGCGCCGGCTACGACATCGCTCCGGACGGCTCCGAGATCGGTTACGCCGCCGAGCGAACCCCGGTGGAGGACCGGGATCGTCTCGCCTCGAACATCGAGCTGTTCACTCGGCTGTGGAGGCATCCCCAGCCCGTGATCGCCGCCGTTCATGGATACTGCATCGGCGGCGGCTCGCAGCTTGCCTCGTTCTGCGACATCACCGTGGTCGCCGAGAACGCGGTGATCATGAGCTCTCCCTCGCTGCTCATCGGCGGCGGATACCTCTCGCCCATGTGGGTGCATCTCGTGGGTCCGAAGCGGGCGAAGCTCGTCTCGTTCGATGCGGGTCACCGCATCAGCGGCGCGACCGCCGTGGAATGGGGATGGGCGACGCATGCCGTGCCGGAGGAGGAGTTCGAGCAGCACATCGACGAGCTGGGACGCTCGATCGCCCGCACTCCCGGCAACGTGCTGCGGATGAAGAAGGAAGCCCTCAACCGTGTGACCGAACTGCAGGGACTGCTCACCTACGCGCGCATGGGCGCCGAGACCGATGCGCTGCTGCATCAGTCGCAGGAAGTGAAGGAAGTGCAGGGATGGATCCGTGACATGGGGCTCAAAGCGGCGATCGCCCGCTTCAACGAAGACGGCGCCCCCGATTTCGAGGTGTGATGATGAGTGACCGGAAGCCCTTCTCGCAGTTGCCGTTCCTCGGCGAGATCGACGTGCGCCATGCCCGCGACGAACTGCCGCCGGCGCTCGGCACGCTGTCGCTGATCACCCCGGCCCACGTGCGCCGGGCGAGCGCGCTCGTGCGCGAGGGGGTGACGATCCCCCTGAACCTGCCGCTCGACGTCTTCGATCCGCCGCTCTTCGGCCGTGATCCGGTCGAGCACGAGTCCCTGCAGCCCAACCGGAACGAGGCCGAGGACCTGCTGCACCACTTCAATCCCCAGTCCTCCTCGCAGCTCGACGGGCTCGGACACGTGCGTGCGAGGGAGTTCGGGTTCTTCGACGGCTCGACCGAGTTGGAGATCGCCCGCGAGAGCATCGGCATCCATCACTTCGCCGAGCACGGGATCGCCGGCCGCGCAGTGCTGCTCGACATGACCGTCGTCGAGCCCGATCCGTTCCAGCCCCGCAGCCTCACCGTCGACGAACTGCGCGAGGTCGCCTCCCAGCAGGGCGTGCAGATCGGAGAGGGCGACATCCTCATCGTGCACACCGGCTGGGCCGAGGCCTACCTGAAGAATCAGGATCCCGCGCTTCTCGCGGCGTGGAGCGGTCTCGAAGGCAGCACCACGATGGCGGAGTACCTCTGGGACACCGGCATCGCGCTGCTCGGATCCGACAACCCCTCGATCGAGCCCGGCCCGGGCGACCCGAAGCACGGCTCGCTGCACCGTCGCTCGCTCCCGGCGCTCGGGCTCTCGTTCCTGGAGCTTCTCGACCTCCGGCGCCTCGTCTCCGCGGCCCGTGCCCGCAATCGCTGGGAGTTCTTCTTCGTCTCGGTGCCGCTCAACCTGCGCGGGGGAGTCTCCTCGACCGCGAACGCGATGGTGGTGCTCTGATCCATGGCGGTGCTCCGATGACGCCCTCCGTCCGGAGGGTCTGGCTCGTCACCGGGGCCTCCCGCGGTCTGGGCCGGGAGATCGTCGCGGCTGCGCTGCGTCGCGGTGACGCGGTGATCGCGGCCGCCCGAGCCGCGGAGGCGGTTCGCGAGTCGTTTCCCGACGCGGGCGAGGCTCTTCTCGCGGTCGCACTCGACGTTCGGGACGAGGCTGCGGCACGGGATGCCGTGGAAGCCGGACTGAGCCGTTTCGGTCGCATCGACGTACTGGTGAACAATGCCGGCTTCGGCCTGGTCGGGGCCGTGGAGGAGGTGAGCGGTGCGCAGTTCCGCGAGCTCCTCGCCACCAATGTCGAGGGGCTGCTCAACGTGACCCGGGCCGTGCTCCCGTCCATGCGCAGCAATCGCAGCGGCCACGTCGTGAACATCTCGTCGCAGGGCGGATTCGCCGCGGCGCTCGGCTCCGGCGCATACGCGGCGACCAAGTTCGCGGTCGAGGGGCTTTCGGAGGCGTTGGCGTTGGAGCTGGCCCCGCTGGGGGTGCGGGTCACGATCATCGAGCCCGGATCCTTCCGCACCGAGTTCCTCTCGCCCTCCTCGATCGTCGCGGCCGATACGCCGATCGCGGACTACGATTCCCGTCTCGATCGCGGGGTCGCCGCGGCGAACGACGGCCGTCAGATGGGAGACCCCGCGAAGGCCGCCGCCGCGATCGTGACGGTCGTGAACGACGAGTCGCCCCCGCTGCGCCTGCCGCTCGGAGCCGATGCGCTGGCGCGCGTCGAGGGCAAGCTGGAGTCGGTCGCGCGCGAGCTGGCCGCCTGGCGGCAGCTCTCGCTCTCGACCGGTTTCCATGCGGAGGAATAGTCGGCGCCGACCCTCTACACTGGTGCCCATACCGCACCGCTCGGAGAGGAGACGCACATGAGCCAGTTGCTGCCCGAGGGCCTGAACGGGGTGGTGCACGGCCGTGGCGCCATCGTGCCGCTCGAGCCTGTTCCCGCCGAGAAGATCGACTACGGCCATCCCCGTCAGGGTCAGCTCGACCTCGGCACGGTCGGCGGAGCCGAGGCCGGCCTCTGGGAGCTGCGCGACGGTGCCGTCATCGACACCGAGGTCGACGAGGTCTTCGTCGTGATCTCCGGCGGGGCGACGATCAAGCTGCTCGATGAGGGTCGCAGTATCGACGTCAAGACCGGCGACGTCATGCGTCTCACCGCCGGCACGCGCACGCGGTGGATCGTGAAGGATCACGTGCGCAAGTTCTACCTGGCGGCCGAATAGTCTCTGCCGGCCCGGCGCCGTCCCGAGAGCCGGAGGCTCTCGGCGCTGGCGTCGCGCGAAGTTCGTCGCCGTCGCGCGAAGACCGCCGCCGTCGATAGAGTTTCTCCCAGTGTCCACGAGCTCGAGGGAGAGACGCAGTGAGTCAGATCTGGAAGCAGCACGGTGACGGCCGAAGCGTCGCCCCCGATGCGGTCGTGCTCCCCGAGGAGCGCCTGAGCTGGCCGAAGACCATCGGCTTCGGCGCGCAGCACGTCGTCGCCATGTTCGGCGCGACCTTCCTCGTGCCGCTCATCACCGGTTTCCCGCCGACCGCGACCCTGTTCTTCTCGGGCCTCGGCACGCTGCTGTTCCTGGTGCTCACGGGTAACCGCCTGCCGAGCTACCTCGGCTCCTCCTTCGCCTTCATCGCGCCGATCATGGCGTCCTACGCCGGCGGCGATCCGGAGCACCCCGATCTCGCCCGCGCCTCCTTCGGCATCCTCGCGATCGGCGTGCTCATGGCGATCGTCGGCATCGTCGTGCAGCGCTGGGGCACGGGGTGGATCAACGCGCTCATGCCCCCGGTCGTCATGGGCACGATCGTCGCGCTGATCGGCTTCAACCTGGCCCCCGTCGTCAAGACGAACTGGGACGCGACGGCGAACTCCGGCTGGGTGGCGCTCATCACGATCGCGGCCGTGCTGCTCATCGCGGTGCTCTTCCGCGGCCTCATCGGGCGGCTCTCGATCGTGCTCGGCATGGTCGTCGGCTACATCGCGGCGGTCCCGATGGGGGAGATCGACTTCTCCCAGGTCGAGGGCGCGGCCTGGGTCGGCCTGCCCGATTTCCACCTGCCAGGCAACCCGTTCGCCGATCCTTCGCTGTGGGGGCTCCTGCCGATGTTCCTCCCGGTCGTGCTGGTGCTCATCGCCGAGAACGTGGGCCACGTCAAGAGCGTCGGACTGATGATCAATAGGGACATGGACCCACTCACGGGCCGCGCCCTCCTCGCCGATGGCCTCTCGACCGTGCTCGCGGGCCTCGGCGGCGGATCGGGCACCACCACCTACGGCGAGAACATCGGCGTCATGGCGGCCACCCGCGTCTACTCGACCGCCGCGTACTGGGTCGCGGGCGTCATCGCGATCCTGCTCGGCTTCTCGCCGAAGGTCGGCGCGGTCATCTTCTCGGTGCCGCCCGGGGTGCTCGCGGGCGTCACCGTCGCGCTCTACGGCCTCATCGGGCTCATCGGCGTGAAGATCTGGATCGACCACAAGGTCGACTTCACCAGGCCGATCAACCAGTTCACCGCCGCGGTCCCCCTCATCGTGGGCATCGCCGACTTCGGCCTGAAGCTCGGCTCGCCCGAGCAGCCGATCGACTTCAACGGCATCGCGCTCGGCACCATCGCGGCCGTCGTGATCTACCACGGCATGTCGCTCGTGGCCCGGGCCAGGGGTACGCACGAGGTCGCGACGCCGATCCCCGCCGAGCCCGCCGGAGGGGCGGCCGAGGATCGGGCCGAGCCCTCGGCGGCCGAGCCCCGGGGCTGAGCCCGCACGCCGTCGCGCAAAACACCGCGCCGCTTCCCGGGAAACCGCGGCGCGCCGCTTAGTGTGGCGGTGTGTGGAGTGTGGATCGGCGCCGTCGGCAGAGCGCCAATACGAATGAGTCGGAGGCCCGTGCGGCCGGGGCTCAGGCTCCGGTTGCCGAGGGATCGCTCGCGCCGAAGCCCGATCCCGAGACCGCCGCGCCCGCCGAGCATCTCACCGAACCGGTCCTCACGGGCCCGCTCTCCGCGGTGGACCGCTTCGCGGCCGAGTACGAGGAGTGGAAGCGCGAGCTCTCCGAGATCGGCGGGCCGAGCCCGCTGATCCACTTCGACGATCAGCCCGCGAACCGCATCGAGCTCTCCACCACGCACCCCGGCGGTCTGCCCCAGTTCATCACCGGCCAGAAGATCCTGCTCTCCGCGCTGATCCGCGACGATCTCGCGCTTCGCCAGGCCCGCCGCGCCGCCGCCCGGGTCACCGACAAGGCCATCGAGATGCGCACGGTGCGCGGCCTCGAGACCGTGCACCTTGGCATCGGCATCGCCAAGTGGAGCTTCGAGGGCGAGGAGTTCTGCGCCCCGGTGCTGCTGCGCCCGCTCGCGATCCGCCGCTACGGGCGCGACTTCGAGCTGAAGCTCAAGAACCGCCCGACGGTGAACCCCGAGCTGCTCGTCACGCTGCGCGAGCAGTTCGGCATCTCGATCGACGCCTACTCGCTGCTCGAGCTCTCGCAGTCCGAGGGCGTGTTCAAGCCCCAGCCCGTGATCGACCGGCTGCGGCAGATGGTGGTCGGCGTGCCCGGCTTCGTCGTCCAACCCCGTCTCGTGGTCTCCTCCTTCCACGACGTCTCGCGCATCATGGCGGCGGACGCGAAGGATCTCGACACCCCGATCCTCTCCGCGCTCTGCGGCGACGAGGTCGCCCGGCGGCGCATCGCCGAGGGCTACCATCCCGTCACCGCGCCCGACCCCGATCACCGCGCCCCCGAGACCGACCGCCGCCTCTACGACGCCGACGCCGAGCAGGACGACGTGCTCGCGCAGATCGAGGCGGGCTACTCGCTCGTCGTGCGCACGCTGCCCGGCACGGGCGCCACCCAGACGGTCGCGAACGCCATCGGGGCCCTCGCCGCAGCGGGCAGGCGCGTGCTCGTCGTCTCGCCCCGGCGGGCGACGCTCGACGGCATCACGCATCGGCTCTCGCGAGTCGGCCTCAGCGGGCTCGCGGTCACGCCGCGCCTGCTGCGCCGCAACCTCGTCGAGGCCATCAGCCGCAACGAGTCGGCTCGCGGCGAATCGCTGCGCGAGGTCGACGACGCGCTCGTGCGGCTCCGCGGCGTGCTGCTCGACTACAACGCGGCGCTCACCTCGCGCGACGAGCGCTTCGCCGCTTCGCCGCTCGACGCGCTGCGCGAGCTCACGCGCCTCGCGCTGCTGCCGACGCCCCCCAGCACCACCGTGCGGCTCGACGACCACGCGCTCGGCCAGCTCGCCCTCGACCGCTCCTCGATCGCCGAGGACATCACGGAGGCCGCGCGCCTCGGCCAGTTCCAGTACGGGCCCGAGGATTCGCCCTGGTACGGCGTCAGCTTCCGCACCACCGAGGCCGCGCGCCAGGCCTACTCGCTCGCCGTGAACCTGGCCGAGTCGAAGCTGCCTCGGCTCGTCTCGGCGGCCAACGGCCTCATCGAGCAGACCAACCTGCGCGCCTACGAGAACATCGCCGAGCTGGGCATCTACCTGCGTCTGCTCATGGGCATCCGCGACACGCTCGACCGCTTCACCCCCGACGTCTACGATCGCTCGCTCAGCGAGGTCATCGCCGCCCACGCCCCGCGCGGCGGCGAGGAGATGTCGAACGCGAACCGGCGGCGCCTGCGCAAGCTCGCCCGCGAATACGTGCGCCCCGGCGTGCACGTCAGCGACATGTACGCCCGCCTCGTGCAGATCCAGCAGCAGCGGGTGCTCTGGCAGCGCTACTCGACCGTCGCGGGCGCCCGCCCCGAGGTGCCGGTCGGTATCTCCGACGTCGTGGTCGCCTTCCAGTCCGCGTACCAGGATCTCGACGAGCTCGATCGGGTGCTCGGCCACGAGCACGACGCCGACCGGATGCGCAACCTGCCGCTGCCGGTGCTCGCCCGCCGCACGACCGACCTCGCCCGCGAGAGCGAGGTGCTGCAGAACATCCAGGAGCGCACGGCGATCGTGGAACGGCTGCGCGCCGCCCACCTCGAGCCGCTGCTCGACGATCTCTCCGCGCGCCACGTCCCGGTGGCACTCGTCTCGGCCGAGCTCGAGCAGGCCTGGTGGCAGTCGGCCCTCGAGCGCATGCTGCAGACGAACCAGGCCCTGCTCAGCGCCAACACCGCGGTGATCGAGCGCCTGGAGTCCGACTTCCGCCTCGTCGACGACGCCCACGCGAGCGCCGGCGGCACCGGCCTCGCCGCGAAGCTCGCCGACGCCTGGCGCGTCGCGGTCCCCGGCGCCCGGCAGGAGGCCCTCGCGCTGCGCGAGCTGCTGCGCGGGGGGAGCGCCTCGATCCGCTCGCTCGTGCAGCAGGCACCGACGCTCATGGAGGTGCTCGCCCCGGTCTGGGTGCTCTCGCCCTACGAGGTCGCCCAGCTGCCCGACGGCATGCGCTTCGACACCGCGCTGCTGCTCGACGCCGGAGCGACCGCGCTCGTCGAGAACGTCGGGGCGATCCGCCGCGCGAACCAGGTCGTCGCCTTCGGCGACACCGTCACGCAGACGCCCTCCCGCTTCGAGATCGCGGTGCGGCTGCATGAGGACGGCGCCCCCGAGCCCGACCGCGAGCTGCTGCACGCGCAGAGCGCCTTCGCCCAGCTGCGCGGCGTGCTGCCCGAGCTCGCGCTCACCCGCAGCTACCGCGCCGGCGGCGAGGACCTCACGAACCTGGTGAACAGCCGCTTCTACGGCGGCGAGATCGAGTCGCTGCCGTGGGCCGGCACCTTCCTCGGGCACTCGAGCATCACCCTCGACTTCGTGGCCGACGGACAGGGGCTGCCCGATCCGCACACCGGAGCGGTGGAGAGCACCGACGGCGAGGTCGAGCGCGTCGTGCAGCTCGTGCTCGAGCACGCGAGCGAGCGGCCGCGCGAGTCGCTCATGGTCATCACTGCCAGCGAGCGCCACGCGGTGCGCGTGCAGCAGGCGGTGCTGCAGGCCTTCTCGAAGCTGCCCCAGTACCGGGACTTCCTGCTCGGCGAGCGCGCCGAGCCCTTCGCCGTGCTCACGCTGGAGCAGGCGATGGTGCAGAGTCGCGACCGGGTGATCTTCTCGGTCGGCTACGGCCGTACGCCGCACGGTCGCGTGCTCTCGAACTTCGGCTCGCTCGGCCGGCCCGGCGGCGAGCGGCTGCTCGCGGTCGCGATGACCCGCGCCCGTCGCGCCATGACCATCGTCAGCTGCTTCCGCCCGGCCGACCTCGACACCGCGCGCATCAAGCACGGCGTGGTGGAGCTCTCCGAGCTGCTCGCGCTCGAGCACCCCGAGCCCGCGCCCCCGGCGCTGCCCGCCGAGCGCGATCCGATGCTCGGCGAACTCGCCGACCGGCTCGAGCAGTTCGGCATCGAGGTCGCGCTCGACTACCACGGCGCGATCCCGCTCGCGGCCTCCTACGGCGGACGCGCTGTCGCGGTCGATCTCGACTTCGGCGACGGCGAGCGCAGCCTGCGGGACGCGCTCAGGCTGCGGCCCTCGGTGCTGCGCCGGCTCGGCTGGCACTACCATCGCGTGCACAGCTTCGACCTCTTCGCCGATCCGGAGCAGGTGGCGCTGCGGGTGGCGGGCATCCTGGGCTACGAGGCGGAGACCGAGGGAGCGGAGACCGCGGCGGCGGATCAGCCGGCGCCGCAGGGCGAGACCGCGCCCCAGCCGCTCTTCTGATGGGCGACGAGGCGGCAGGTCGCTCCCGCGAGACGGAGAGGAGCGCGGCGGATCGCCGCAGACCCCGCCGCGCGAGCACGCCCGCACCGGCCGGCAGCGACCCGTCTCCCGAGGATCCGACGCTCGAGCCGCGATCCGCCTCGGAGAACGACGATCGCCTCAGGCAGGACCGCCCGCCGCACTGGGCCTGACCGGCTCCCGGCCGTCCATGCGCCGGACCGCCGGAGGCGATGAATGGATACGGTGGTGGAAGGGGTGGAAGGCATGTCGGTCGGATATGGTCGACTTCTGCGGCATCGCCGACGCTGGCGATCCTCTTCACGCTGAGGAAGGCGAGGCGGGTTGCGATGAAGAAGCGCGGTATCGTCCTGCTGGTGTCCATCATCGGCGGGGTCTTGCTGTTGTCGCTGATCGTCGGTGGGTTGCTGCTTCCGTCGATTCTCTGGGAGAGATCGGTCAATCGATACAACGAGGCGTTCCTCGACCGTGTACGTGCACTCGAGGGCGTGACTCATGTGGAGGTCGAGATCGGTCACCCCGGGGTGCCGACCAACAATGATTGCGTCATACTGCTTGCGATCGACTTCGACTCCGAGCGGCAGCTGACCTCCAGTCTGGGCGAGACATGGTCCGCCGCGCACGAGGAGCTGTCGAGTTGCACGAACCGCGCCGTCTACGTCGTGAACACGAGTGGTGACGGTTCTTCGGATGCGCCCGATCGCGACAAGTTCTTCCGAGGGTCCTCTGTCCTCGGCGGCCGTGGTGGTGAAGAGATGTTCGAGGCGGCCGTCGGCGATATCCCGGGTGCGACTGCTTACGGGAACGCCATGGAGGACTAGTATCCGTGCGGCATCCAGAGTATTGCGATCGCGAGCATCAGGCCGACGCATACGGCATAGACGAGCAGCTCGATGAATCCGAAGAGCAACTGCTGCAGAAGGGACGCCTGCCTCAGCCCGTGGGTTGATTCTGCGCGTGAACGCGGAGCGAGGACGATGGGCGGGTCGCTCGTGTATCGATACCCGAAGCCCCTGCTGCTGAGCAGGAGGTACTTCCCCGTTCTACGCGCAATCAGGTTGCCGATGAATATCAGTACGAATATCGCGATGCCGACCCCCGCGATCAAGGCCAAGGCGAAGTAGACGATCGAGGTCACTCCGAGGAGCGCGAGCGCAGCCGCGACCGCGATCGGAACGCCGGCGACGAACCACAGGACGGGATGCATCCCGGTCGTAGTCGGCAGTTGCCGGTGAGGGGAGTCGTCCATGAATGTCGATCGAGCCTTTCGGTCGCCGCTTGCACAGGCTCCCGGAGATTCAGAGAACTTCGCCGATCAGCCCGCGGACGGCTGCTGCGTCGAGGAATCGACGAGCAGGCGTCGCACTCACTAGCCGCGATATTACAATATGCGCGTTTCGCCCCGTGCCGGAGCGGCGAGCGGGTCTTCTCCAAGTCCGTCCTGTGTCATTCCGTGCGCGCAGGACCATGGACTGCTGAAAGGCTCCGCAGCATGCGAGAAGCACGCCGAGAGGTCAAAACCCGTGGTATCTGCCCGGCGGACACCACGAGTTTTGACCTCTCGGCACGGTTCAGGACGGACCTTCCCGGCTTTCGGGTCGTTTCCGCGGGTCGGCAGGGCGATGATCCCGGCACGCACGGGATGGCGGAGGACTCACCTCGAGAAGACCCTGGGCGACGAGCGGGGGAGCCGAGGTGTGGTAGGGTTGTCGACGGCCCAAGACCGCCGGTAGGGCTCGCAAGAGCCCCGGAACGTCTGCAGCTCCGGAAACGGGGCAGCGGAGACCAGCGCAGGTACGAACTCCTTGATCGGGATCCGTCCCGAGTTCACAGAAGCTCCGTGCGTGCGCGCCGGAGCTTTTCTCGTTTCGGGAGACGCTCCGAGCGGCACGGCCACCGGGCGGCGACCGTCGCCCGGGTACGACAAGCTAGAGGAGCGCCATGGCTACGAAGGAAGCTACGGTCGCCGACCTTCAGAAGAATTTCGAAGAGTCGACTGCCGTTCTGCTGACCGAGTACCGCGGTTTGACGGTTGCCGAGCTGCGCGAGCTGCGCAACTCCATCCGTGAGCACGCGACGTACGCCGTGGCGAAGAACACGCTGACCAAGATCGCCGCCAACAAGGCCGGCGTCACCGCATTCGATGACGAGCTCACCGGTCCTTCGGCGCTCGCCTTCGTGCACGGCGACCCGGTCGCGGTCGCCAAGGGTCTGCGCGACTTCGCCAAGGCACATCCTCTGTTGGTGGTGAAGGCCGGCTACTTCGATGGCAAGCCGCTCACCGCCGCTGAGGTTGGCAAGCTCGCCGATCTTGAGAGCCGCGAGGTGCTGCTGGCCAAGGCCGCCGGCGCCATGAAGGCCTCTCTGTTCGGTGCCGCGCAGCTGTTCAACGCACTGCCCGCAAGCGCTGCGCGCGCTTTCGGCGCGCTGCAGGAGAAGCAGAGCGCGTAACGTATCGGCCCCCGAGGCCGGTACGCAGGACATGACCCGTCGCCCGAACGGCGACACACATCAAGGAGAAACACAATGGCAAAGCTTTCGACCGAAGAGCTGCTCGAGCAGTTCAAGGAGCTCACCCTCATCGAGCTCTCCGAGTTCGTGAAGGCCTTCGAGGAGACCTTCGAGGTTTCGGCCGCCGCCCCCGTCGCGGTTGCCGCCGCCCCCGCCGCCGGTGGCGCTGACGCCGGCGCCGCCGCCGAGGAGAAGGACGAGTTCGACGTCGTCCTCGAGGCCGCCGGCGACAAGAAGATCCAGGTCATCAAGGTCGTGCGCGAGCTGACCGGCCTGGGCCTGGGCGAGGCGAAGGCCCTCGTCGAGGAGGCTCCGAAGAACGTGCTCGAGGGCGCGAAGAAGGATGCCGCCGAGGAGGCCAAGGCCAAGCTCGAGGAGGCCGGCGCGAGCGTCAAGCTGGTGTAAGCTCCGCGAAGCGGATCAGAGGGGGCGTGCCGGGCGGCACGCCCCCTCCTTGTTTTCGCGGCCGATTCCTCTCTGGGAGAACGGCACTGGCACGGCCGGTTTCGATGGTGCTATCGTTGGCTGGTTTTCCTTAGTGAAAGGCGCCCCGTGGCTCTTCTCCGACTCACCCTGCACTACGCGCGCCCCTACTGGGGGTGGATCGCCGCCGTCTTCGTGCTGCAGCTGCTGGCCACGATCGCCGCGCTGTGGCTGCCCAGCCTCAACGCGCAGATCATCGACCGGGGCATCGCCCAGGGCGACACCGACTTCATCTGGAGCACCGGCGGCCTCATGCTCGCGGTCTCCTTCGGACAGCTCGCTGCCGCCGTGGCCGCGGTCTACTGCGGCGCCCGGGCCTCGATGGCGATCGGCCGCGACCTGCGCAGAGGCGTCTACCGCAAAGTGGACTCGCTCTCGACCCTCGAGGCCACGCGCTTCGGCGCCGGCACACTGATCACCCGCGGCACGAACGATGTGCAGCAGGTGCAGATGCTCGTGCT
The DNA here is from genome assembly GCA_016771945.1 of Candidatus Leucobacter sulfamidivorax. Lineage (GTDB taxonomy): Bacteria > Actinomycetota > Actinomycetes > Actinomycetales > Microbacteriaceae > Leucobacter > Leucobacter sulfamidivorax. The sequence continues at coordinate 397,398 of QZLF01000003.1, read as the reverse complement.
CATGACGCTGAACTTCATGATCTCGGCGCCGATCATGGCGGTCGGCGGCATCATCATGGCGCTGCGGGAGGACGCGGGCATGTCGTGGCTCGTGTGGGCCTCGGTCGGGGTGCTGGCGGTGATCGTCGGCTTCCTCGTCCGGCTGCTGCTGCCCCTCTTCCGGCAGATGCAGGAGCGGGTCGACGACATCAACAGCGTGCTGCGCGAGCAGATCATGGGCATCCGCGTCGTGCGCGCCTTCGTGCGCGAGCCCTTCGAGGCCGCGCGCTACCGGGTCGCGAACGACAACATCACCCGGATCTCGGTGCAGGTCGGCAACGTCTTCGTGCTCATGTTCCCCATCATCATGATGGTGCTGCACATCGCGACGGCGGCGGTGCTGTGGTTCGGCGGGCATCGGGTCGCCGCGGGCGACGTCGAGGTCGGCTCGCTCACCGCCTTCCTGCAGTACCTGCTGCAGATCCTGGTCGCCGTGATGATGGGCGTGTTCATGGTCATGATGATCCCGCGCGCGGTGGTGTGCGCCGAGCGCCTCCGCGAGCTCTTCGACACCGAGTCGACGCTCGCATTCCCCGCCGAGGCGACGGCGGCGACCCCGCATCGCGGACGCGTCGAGTTCGACGGGGTCACCTTCGGGTTTCCCGGCGCCGAGCGTCCCGTCATCAAGAACGTCAGCTTCACGGCGGAGCCGGGCAAGACCACCGCCATCATCGGCTCGACCGGCTCGGGCAAGACCACGCTGCTCGGCCTGGCGCTGCGCCTCTTCGACCCCCAGGAGGGCAGCGTGCGCATCGATGGGGAGCCCGTCTCGGCCCTCACCCGCGAGCAACTGGCGAGAACCGTGAGCCTCGTCCCGCAGCGGCCGTACCTCTTCTCGGGAACGATCGCCTCGAACCTGCGCTTCGGCAAGAGCGACGCGAGCGACGAGGAGCTGTGGGAGGCCCTGCGGGTCGCGCAGGGCGAGGACTTCGTGCGCGCGAAGGAGCACGGGCTCGAGGAGCCCGTGTCGCAGGGCGGCACGAGCGTCTCGGGCGGCCAGCGGCAGCGGCTCTCGATCGCACGGGCCCTCGTCGCGAAACCGCTGATCTATCTCTTCGACGATTCGTTCTCGGCGCTCGACGTGGCGACCGACGCCCGGCTCCGAGCGGCGCTGCCCGCCGCGACGGAGGGCGCGACGACCATCATCGTGGCGCAGCGCGTCTCGACGATCACCGAGGCGGATCAGATCCTCGTGCTCGAGGACGGCGAGATCGTGGGTCGGGGCACCCACGACGAGCTCCTCGCCGCGAACGAGGTGTACCAGGAGATCGTGAGATCCCAGCTCGACGAGGCGGAGGCCGCGTGATGGCGAAGAAGAAACAGGGCGACGCCGCGCCCCAGCAGGCGGAAGATCTCGAACTGCCCGATGACTACGTGCCGGACGCCGACGACTGGTTCGGCGATCAGCCGGTCAAGAAGGCCAAGCACTTCTGGCCGTCGGCGAAGCGGCTGTTCGGGCTCCTCGCGCCCGAGAAGTGGCAGTTCTCCTTCGTAGTGGTGCTGGTCGTCGCCTCGGTCGTGCTGATGGTCATCGCCCCGAAGGTGCTCGGCCAGGCGATGGATGTCATCTTCAACGGCATCCTGGGTGCCCAGCTACCGCAGAGCGTGCCGCTCGAGCAGATCATCGAGGGCCTGCGACAGCAGGGCCAGGACCAGTACGCCGACATGCTCACCGGCACGAACGTGGTTCCCGGCGAGGGCATCGACTTCCGCCTGCTCGGGGCCCTGATCCTCACGGTGCTCGGCCTCTACCTCGTCGCCTCCTTCCTGATGTGGCTGCAGGGCTACATCCTCAACCGCCTCGTGATGCGGGTCGTCTTCAAGCTGCGTCAGGACATCGAGGAGAAGATCAACCGCCTGCCGCTGTCGTACTTCGACCGTCACCAGCGCGGCGACGTGCTCTCGCGTGTCACCAACGACGTGGACAACATTCAGCAGGCGCTGCAGCAGGCGTTCTCGCAGCTCGTGCAATCGGTGCTCACGATCATCGGCATCGCCATCATGATGTTCGTGGTCTCGTGGCAGCTCGCCCTGATCGCGCTCATCGCCCTGCCGTTGTCGGGCGTCATCGTGGGGATACTCGGAGCGCGCGCCCAGAAGCGCTTCGTCGCCCAGTGGAAGCGCACCGGCGAGGTGAACGGACACATCGAGGAATCGTTCACCGGGCACGAGATCGTGCGCATCTTCAACCGCGACGCCGAGATGGCGGAGGAGTTCGACCGCCGCAACGACGGTCTCTTCGATGCCGCGTTCAAGGCTCAGGCGCTCTCCGGAGCGATGATGCCGGCCATGCAGTTCGTGCAGTACTTCATCTACGTGCTCATCGCCGTGGTGGGCGCGCTCCGCGTCACCGCCGGCCAGATGACCCTGGGAGATGTCACCGCGTTCATCCAGTACTCGCGCGAGTTCTCGCAGCCGATCGGTCAGATGGCCGGCATGGCGAACATGCTGCAGTCGGGCATCGCCTCCGCCGAGCGCACCTTCGAACTGCTCGATGCCGAGGAGCAGGATCCCGAGCGGGTCGTCGCGCGGCTGCCCGAGCGCGGCGACGGCCATGTCGAGTTCCAGGACGTGAGCTTCAGCTACACCCCCGAGCAGCCGCTCATCGAGGGCCTCTCGCTCGAGGTGCATCCGGGGCAGACGGTCGCGATCGTCGGACCGACCGGCGCCGGCAAGACGACGCTCGTCAACCTCATCATGCGCTTCTACGAGCTGGACCGGGGACGGATCCTCGTGGACGGCGTCGACATCACCGAGCTCTCGCGCGCCGAGCTGCGCGGCAATGTCGGCATGGTGCTGCAGGATGCATGGCTGTTCGGCGGCACGATCCGCGAGAACATCCGCTACGGGCGCCTCGACGCGAGCGACGATGAGGTGGTCGAGGCCGCGAAGGCCACGATGGTGGATCGCTTCGTACGGCAGCTGCCCGAGGGCTACGACACGGTCATCGACGAGAACGGGTCCGCGCTCTCCGCGGGCGAGCGCCAGCTGCTCACGATCGCCCGGGCCTTCATCGCGAACCCGTCGCTGCTGATCCTCGACGAGGCCACCTCGTCGGTCGACACCCGTACCGAGGTGCTCGTGCAGCAGGCCATGCACGCGCTGCGGGCGGATCGCACCTCCTTCGTCATCGCCCATCGCCTCTCGACGGTGCGCGACGCCGACACCATACTCATGATGGAGGACGGCCGCATCGTGGAGCAGGGCTCGCACGAGGAGCTGCTCGCACGGCAGGGCGCCTACTACGCGCTGTACCAGGCGCAGTTCCAGGGCGCCTTCGATGAGGAGGAGTTCGACGAGGAGCTCGCCGAGGAGGTCGCGGTGGAATCCGCCGCGGTCGCCGGCGCAGGACAGGCGGAGGAGGAGCCGCACGGGAAGCACGGGTGACGGTCTCGAGCGCCAGCCGTTCCCGACCCTGCGGGCCCCGAGTCGCGGCGACCCTGAGCCGGGTCGCCTCGCTCGTGAGCGGCCGGTGACGCAGGACCGCGTCGAAGGGGGAGCGGCGGATCGAGGCATGGAGGCGAGCCGCCCTCGTGATGCGGTAGGCTCGTCGTGGCCCTCATGTGGCGATACCTCGGTGAACTCCCCCAGGCCGGAAACGGAGCAAGGGTAGTCGGGCTCTGTCGGGTGCATGAGGGCTCTCATCGTTCCACCTCGGCGTGCTCGATCTGTTCCGAGCCCGCAGGCGGGCTCGGCGGCATCGGCGCGCAGAGCGATGCTCTGCTCGAGCGCCTGGCCGGATGCATGAGGGCTCTTTATCGCCCTCCCCGATAGGACCGGCATTCATCCCCGATTCACCCCCGCGCAATAGGCTGGGGGCGTGGTGGCCTCCCTGTACCTGACCTCGGCCGAGGGGCGCTCGGGCAAGAGCGCCGTGGCGCTCGGCGTGCTCGACGCACTGCTCGCGGACGGCTCGCGGGTCGGCGTCTTCCGACCGCTCTTCCGCGGCGGGGGAGAGCGCGACCGCGTGCTCGAACTGCTGCGCTCGCGAGCCTCCGCCGAGGCGCCCTACGAGGCCTGCATCGGGGTGAGCTACGAGGAGGCCCGCGACGATCCGGACGCGGCGCTCGAGCGCATCATCGAGGCCTACGAGGCGCTCAAGGCCCGCTGCGACTGGGTCGTGGTGGTGGGCAGCGACTTCACCGACGTCGCCGTCCCCACGGAGCTCGCGTTCAACGCCCGCATCGCGGCGAACCTCGATGCCCCGGTGCTGCTGATCGTTGGGGGACGTCTGCACGACGGCCCCGAGACCCTCGGGCAGTCGACGCCGCGCACCGCGCGCGAGCTCGCGCAGGTGGCGGAGATGGGAGCGGAGGAGCTCGCGGCGGCCCACGCGCCCGTGCTGGCCGTGGTGGTGAACCGTGCGGATCCGGAGGCCCTCGACGAGATCGTCGCCGAGGTGAGCGCGGCGCTGCCCGTCGACACCCCGGTCTGGGCCGTGCCCGAGGAGGTGACGCTCGTCGCGCCGTCCCTCGCGAGCGTCGCGGACGCGGTCTCGGGCACGCTGGCCCGCGGCGATGCCGCCCTCCTCGATCGCGAGGTGCGGCAGATGGTCATCGCGGGCATGTCGATGGAGCACGTGCTGCCGAGGCTGCTCGAGGGCTCGGCCGTGGTGATCGCCGCAGACCGGGCCGAGACCCTGCTCGCGGTGACGATGGCTCACGAGGCGCCGACCTTTCCCTCGCTCGCGGGGGTCGTGCTCAACGGGGCCTTCGAACTCTCGCCCGACGTCGAGCGCCTACTCGACGGCATCGGCTCGCCGCTGCCGGTGATCCGCACCGAGCTCGGCACCTTCGACACCGCGCAGCGCATGATCCGCTCCCGGGGTCTCTTGAGCGCTGAGCATCCGGAGCGGATCGCGACCGCGCTGCGACTCTTCGGCGACCGCGTCGACACCGCCGAGCTGCGCGAGCGCACGAGTGCGCACCGCGGCGGGGTGCGCACGCCGATCCGCTTCGCCTACGAGCTGCGGATCCGGGCGGGCGAGACCGGGGCGCGCATCGTGCTTCCCGAGAGCGGCGACGACCGCGTGCTGCGAGCCGCCGACACGGTGCTGCGGCGCGGCATCGCGAGGATCACCCTGCTGGGCGAGGAGCGCGTCGTGCGCGAGCGCGCCACGGCCCTCGGGCTCGTGCTCGACGCCGCAGAGATCGTGGACCCCGCGACCTCGCCGCTGCGGGAGCCGCTCGTCGTAGAGTACGCGCGGCTGCGGCAGCATAAGGGCGTGACGATCGATCAGGCCTTCGAGCAGCTCGCGGATGCCACCGTCTTCGCCACCATGATGGTGCAGCAGGGGCACGCCGACGGCATGGTGTCCGGCGCGGCTCACACGACCGCGCAGACCATTCGCCCCGCCTTGCAACTCATCGGCACCGAGCCGGGCGTCTCGGTCGTGTCGAGCGTGTTCTTCATGGCGCTCGCCGACCGGGTGCTCGTCTACGGGGACTGCGCGGTGAACCCCGATCCGAGCGCCGAGCAGCTCGCCGACATCGCGTTCTCCTCGGCGGCGACGGCGGAGCGCTTCGGCGTGGAGCCGCGGATCGCGATGCTCTCCTATTCGACGGGGGAGTCGGGCGCGGGCGTCGACGTCGACAAGGTCCGCCTGGCCACCGAGCTCGTCCGGGCCGCGCATCCCGGGCTCGAGGTGGACGGGCCGATCCAGTACGACGCCGCCTACGATCCCGTGACCGGTGCGGCGAAGCTGCCGGGATCGGCCGTCGCCGGCCGCGCGACCGTGTTCATATTCCCGGATCTGAATACGGGGAACAACACCTACAAGGCGGTGCAGCGCTCCGCGGGCGCGGTCGCGGTCGGCCCGGTGCTGCAGGGCCTCGCGCGGCCGGTCAACGACCTCTCGCGGGGAGGCACCGTGGAGGACATCGTGAACACCATCGCGATCACCGCGATCCAGGCGGGACCCCGATGAGCGGGATCCTGGTCGTCAACGCGGGGTCCTCGTCGATCAAGTACCAGCTGATCGACGCGGAGACGGGCGAGCGCCTCGCCCGGGGTCTGATCGAGCGGATCGGCGAGCCCCTGGGGCATCTCACTCATCGCTCCGGCCCGGACCGTCACGAGCGCGAGATGTCGATCCCGGATCATGCCGCCGGTTTCGCCGCCATGATCGAGGCCTTCGCGTCCTCGGGCGAGCCGCTCACGGAACGGCGCGTGCGGGCCGTCGGGCATCGCGTCGTGCAGGGCGGATCCGACTTCATCGCGCCGACGCTCATTGATGACGCGGTCGAGCGACGGATCCTCGAGCTCGCCGAGCTCGCCCCGCTGCACAACCCCGGCAACCATCAGGCGATCCTGGCCGCGCGGGCGGCGTTCCCCGACGTGCCGCACGTGGCGGTCTTCGACACCACCTTCCACCAGAACATGCCGGAGAAGGCATATACCTACGCCATCGATCGTGAGGTCGCCGCGCGGCACGGGGTGCGGCGCTACGGCTTCCACGGCATCTCCTACCAGGTGGTCTCCCGCCGGGCCGCGGAGTTTCTCGGCCGCCCGGTCGGGGAGCTGCGCCAGATCGTGCTGCACCTCGGCAACGGCGCCTCGGCGTGCGCGGTCGACCGCGGCCGATCGATAGACACCTCGATGGGGCTCACCCCGCTCGAGGGGCTCGTCATGGGGACGCGGGGCGGCGACATCGACCCTGGAGCGCTGCTGCACCTGCAGCGGGCGGGAATAGGCGTCGAAGATCTCGATCGCCTGCTCAACCGCGGCTCGGGCCTGCTCGGCCTGGGCGGGTCGCTCGACATGCGCGACCTCACCGCCGCGGCGATGGCCGGCGACGCCTGGGCCCGGCTCGCGTTCGAGGTCTACGTGCACCGCATCCGCCACTATCTGGGCGCCTATCTGCTGGAACTCGGCGGCGCCGACGCGATCGTCTTCACCGCGGGGGTGGGGGAGAACCACGCGCCGACGCGCGCCGCGGTGTGCGCGGATCTCGAGCATTTCGGCATCGAGCTCGACGAGGCTCTGAACGCGGAACCGCCGGGGCCGGCCCGGCGCATCAGCACCGCGGCATCGCGTGTCGCGGTGCTCGTCGTGCCCACCGACGAGGAGGCCGAGATCGCGCGGCAGACCTGGGAGCTCGTCGCGGGCTGAGCCGATCCGCGAGAACCCCGGGCATCGCGACCGGTGTCGACGGCCGCCGTCTCGTCGGTGTCGGAGGCCGCCGATAGCATTGACACGTGGCTACCGCACTGTACCGCCGATACCGGCCAGAGGCCTTCTCCGAGATGATCGGGCAGGCTCATGTGACCGAGCCGCTCATGACCGCTCTGCGCACCGGGCGCATCGGCCACGCCTACCTCTTCAGCGGCCCGCGCGGCTGCGGCAAGACCACCTCGGCGCGCATCCTCGCGCGCTGTCTCAACTGCGCCGAGGGCCCCACCGACACCCCCTGCGGCGTCTGCCCGAGCTGCGTCGAGCTCAGCCGCGACGGCGGCGGCTCGCTCGACGTGGTCGAGATCGACGCGGCGAGCCACGGCGGCGTGGACGACGCGCGCGAGCTGCGCGAACGGGCCGTGTTCGCCCCGGCTCGCGACCGCTTCAAGATCTTCATCATCGACGAGGCGCACATGGTGACCTCGGGCGGCTTCAACGCGCTGCTCAAGATCGTGGAGGAGCCGCCGCCGCACGTCAAGTTCGTCTTCGCGACCACGGAGCCCGAGAAGGTCATCGGCACGATCCGCTCCCGCACCCACCACTACCCCTTCCGCCTGATCGCGCCGGGCACCCTCGTCGACTACGCCCAGCAGCTCGTCGACAGCGAGGGCGTGCGCGTCGAGCCGGGCGTGCTCCCGCTCGTGGTGCGCGCCGGCGGCGGCTCCGTGCGAGACTCGCTCAGCATCCTCGACCAGCTCATCGCGGGCAGCGAGGGCGACGAGGTGACCCTCGACCGCGCCACCGGTCTGCTCGGCTACACGGGCGCCGAATTGCTCGACGAAGTCGTCGCCGCGTTCGGCGCGCACGACTCGGGCGCCGCGTTCGCCGCCGCGGACCGCGTCGTGCAGACGGGGCAGGATCCGCGGCGCTTCGTGGAGGATCTGCTCGAGCGCCTGCGCGACCTGATCGTCGTCTCGGCCACGAGCGTGCAGGGCGCCTCCGCGGTCTTCCGCGGCGTGCCGATCGACCGTCTGCAGCGCATGTACGAGCAGTCGCAGGCCTTCGGCCGGGGCGAGCTGTCTCGCATCGCCGACACCGTGAGCGAGGCGCTCGACCGGATGAGCGGAGCCACGGCCCCGCGTCTCCACCTCGAGCTCATGATCGCGCGTGCGCTCGTCGCCCAGGAGGCGTTCGGTGTTCCCGGCGCTGCGCAGGCGGATCCCGCGGCCGCCGGATCGGCATCCGCATCGGCCGGATCGGGACAGCCGGGGTCTGCCGGCCAGGGGCCTGCGACGCCGATGCCGGGGGCGGCGCAGGAACCGGCCGTCGCCGGCGCTCAGGCCGCCACCGCTCAGGCGCAGGCCGCCGAACGGCAGGCCGCGCAGGCCCAGGCCGCCGCGCCGGAGGCGCCTGCGCCGGTGACCCCCGCGCCGGTGACCTCCGCGTCTGTGACGCCCGCAGCCGCGGCCCAGCCGGCCGCGAGCGGGCCCGAGGTCGACATCGTCAGCACGCTGCGGTCCGCTCGGGACTTCCTGCGCAACGACGGCGTAGGAGCCTCGGCCGAGCCCCGGCAGGTCGCTCCCCGCGTCGAGCCGCCCGCCGCTGCGCCGGCGAGCGATCCCGAACCCGCGAGCGGTGAGCCTGCGTCCGCGAGCGGTGAGCCTGTGTCCGCGGAGCCCGCGCCCTCCGCACCCGATGCGGATCCGGCCGCGCAGGCGACCGCCCAGCCGGAGCCGGTCGCGCTCGACGAGCTGCGCGAGGTGTGGCCGGCGCTCCTCGAGGAGATCCTCGAGGAGGATCGGGACGCCTGGAACGCGGTCAAGGGCGTGCAGCCGCTCGCGATCGACGGCGATGTGCTGACCATCGGCATCGCCTCGCGCACGGACCTCGAGGCATTCAAGGCGGCGGGCGCCGCGCCGTTGCGGGAGGCGATCGCGGCCGCGGTCGGCATTCGCGTGAAGTACGTGCCGAAGCCGATGCCGGCGGGCATGCAGGCTTCCGCCGAGCGCGAGTCCACTCCCGATCCGGAGCCCTCTCCACAGGCTGATCCCGCTCAGGGCTCCGCGCTGGATCCCGCTCCGTCCCAGGACTCTGCGCCGGGCCCCGGCCCGATCCCGGAGGCCGCCACGGCGAGCCCGACCCCGGAGGCTCCGGCTCCCGCACGGGTCGGCGAGTTCGGGGATCCGGGCTTCCGCCCCGACCGGGATCCGGACGCCGACCCGGCCTACGACCCCGACCTGCGCGACGACGACGAGGACCCGTACGCGACCGGCGACCCGTACGGCGCCGGACCGGGGGAGGACGGCGCCCCATTCGCCCCCGAGGTCGAGACCGAGGCCGCCGATCCCTCCGTTGCCGGGCGCTCGACTGGCGAGCCAGGAACCGCCGATGCGGGTGACGGCGGCGGAGGCGACGTGCCGGCCGCCGGTGCAGGGGGTGCGGATGCCGACGCGGTGGTAGCCGGGGATGAGGCGGAGGCCGATCCGCCGCCCGTGACCCCGTCGGCACCCCCGCCTCTGCCGGCCCCCGCCGCGCCGCCGACCGGCAACCGCTACGGGGAGTCGGTCGTCCGCGAGCTGCTGGGCGCCAGGTTCATCGAGGAGCGGCCGTTGCCGCAGGACGGAGAATAGGCGCGTGTACGACGGCATCGTCCAAGACCTCATCGACGAGTTCGGCCGCCTCCCCGGCATCGGGCCGAAGTCGGCGCAGCGCATCGCGTTCCACATCCTGCAGACGCAGAGCTTCGACGTGTCGCGGCTCGCCGAACTGCTCACCGAGGTGCGCGAGCGCGTGCGCTTCTGCGAGGTGTGCGGCAACATCACCGAGCAGGAGCGCTGCTCGATCTGCGCCGATCCGCGCCGGGACGCGACGCTCATCTGCGTCGTGGAGGAGCCGAAGGACGTCGCCGCGATCGAGCGCACCCGTCAGTTCAGGGGCCTGTACCACGTGCTCGGCGGGGCGATCAGTCCGATCGACGGCATCGGCCCCGACGATCTCAGCATCCCGCAGTTCATGCGCCGCCTGAGCGACGGAGAGGTGCGGGAGGTCATCCTCGCCACCGACCCGAACCTCGAGGGCGAGGCCACGGCCGCCTATCTCTCGCGCCTGCTCACCAGCATCGAGGTGCCCGTCTCGCGCCTCGCCTCCGGTCTGCCGGTCGGCGGCGATCTCGAGTTCGCCGACGAGGTCACCCTCGGGCGGGCCTTCGAGGGCCGCACGAGGATGGGATGATCGGAGCGGCCCCGATCCGGCACTCCCGATTCGGCCCCTGATCCGCCACCTCGGAACGGACCCCCAGCCTGCGGGCATGGGCGCCCGGCTAGGATGGAACTCGGCAAATTTTCAAGGATCCGTGAGGGAGGCGCGCGCGTGGCGTTGATCGTGCAGAAGTTCGGCGGATCCTCGGTGGCGGATGCCGAGAGCATCAAGCGGGTGGCGAAGCGAATCGTCGAGACCCGGCGTGCCGGCAACGACGTGGTCGTCGCGGTGAGCGCGATGGGCGACACCACCGACGAGCTGCTCGACCTCGCCGCCGAGTGCACGCCGATCCAGGCCCCGCGAGAGCTCGACATGCTGCTCACCGCGGGCGAGCGCATCTCGATGGCGCTGCTCGCCATGACGATCAAGGGCATGGGCTTCGAGGCGCTCTCGTTCACCGGCAGCCAGGCCGGCATGATCACCACCGCCGAGCACGGCGCGGCGAAGATCGTCGACGTCACCCCGGACCGGGTGCGCGATGCCCTCGACCAGGGCGCGATCGCCATCGTCGCCGGCTTCCAGGGCTTCAGCCGCGATTCTCGCGACATCACGACGCTCGGCCGCGGCGGATCCGACACCACCGCCGTCGCGCTCGCCGCCGCCCTCGGCGCCGAGGTCTGCGAGATCTACACCGATGTCGACGGCGTCTTCACCACGGACCCGCGGGTCGTTCCGCTGGCGCGCAAGATCGACGCGATCACCGCGGAGGAGATGCTCGAGCTCGCCGCCTCCGGCGCCAAGGTGCTGCATCTGCGCGCCGTCGAGTACGCCCGCCGGCACGGCGTCGCCCTGCACGTGCGATCCTCGTTCTCGAACGAGGAGGGCACCATCGTCTACGACCCCGCGAAGGGGCATCCGAAGGGAGATCAGGTGGAAGAGCCGATCATCACGGGCATCGCGTTCGAGAAGAGCGAGGCCAAGGTCACTGTCGGGGGAGTGCCCGACGTCCCGGGCAAGGCCGCCCAGATCTTCGAGATCGTCGCGAAGACCAACGCCAACATCGACATGATCGTGCAGAACGTGTCCGCGGCGCAGACGAACCTCACCGACATCTCGTTCACCGTGCCGCTCGGCGACGGCCGCAAGGTCGTCGAGGCGCTCGAGTCGGCGCGCGAGGAGCTCGACTTCCAGAGCCTGCAGTACGACGACCAGATCGCGAAGGTCGCCGTCGTGGGCGCCGGCATGCGCAACGCCTCGGGCGTCTCCGCGCAGCTGTTCCGCGCGCTCTACGAGGCCGGCATCAACATCGAGATGATCTCGACCAGCGAGATCCGCGTCTCGGTCGTCACCCGCGCCGACCTCATGGAGAAGGCCGTGCGCGCGCTGCACACCGCCTTCGGGCTCGATGCCGACACCGAGGCCGTCGTCTACGCCGGCACCGGCCGCTGATACCCGTCATTCTGCGTTCGCGAAGCGAGTCGCAGATCCAGTACGCATGAGATCCTGCGACTTCGCGCAGGACGACGAAGAGGAGTTCCCAGGATGGCCCAGCAACAGTTCAACGTCGCCGTCGTCGGTGCGACCGGCCAGGTGGGCGCTGTGATGCGCCGCCTGCTCGACGAGCGCGACTTCCCCATCGCGAAGCTGCGCCTCTTCTCGAGCGCGCGCTCGGCGGGGACCACGATCGAGTTCCGCGGTGAGCCGATCGTGGTGGAGGACGTCGACACGGCGGATCCCAGCGGCATCGACATCGCCCTCTTCTCGGCGGGCGGCGCCGCGTCGAAGCAGTACGCGCCGAAGTTCGCCGAGGCCGGCGCCATCGTCATCGACAACTCGAGCGCGTGGCGCATGGACCCGACGGTGCCGCTCGTCGTGAGCGAGGTCAACCCCGAGGCGATGGACGGCATCGTCGACGCGGGCTCCGGCATCATCGCGAACCCGAACTGCACCACCATGGCCGCGATGCCCGTCATGAAGGCGCTCGACGCCGAGGCCGGGCTGGAGCGCCTCGTCATGACCACCTTCCAGGCGGTCTCCGGCTCGGGTCTCGCAGGGGCCCGCGAGCTCTCGCGTCAGGTCACCGCGGCGGTCGAGACCGGCGGCATCGAGGGGCTCGTGCACGACGGCTCTTCCGTCGAGTTCCCCGCTCCCGAGATCTACACCAAGACCATCGCCTTCGATGTGCTGCCGCTCGCAGGATCCATCGTCGACGACGGCCAGGGCGAGACCGACGAGGAAAAGAAGCTGCGCAACGAGAGCCGCAAGATCCTGGGGCTCCCCGAACTGCGCGTCGCCGGCACCTGCGTGCGCGTGCCCGTCTTCACGGGCCACTCGCTGTCGATCAACGCGGAGTTCGCGAAGCCGCTCTCGCCCGAGCGTGCCGCCGAGGTGCTCGCGGAGGCGCCCGGCGTGCAGCTGAGCGATGTGCCGACGCCGCTCGAGGCGGCCGGGCAGGATCCCTCGTTCGTGGGCCGGATCCGCGCGGATCAGAGCGCGCCCGAGGGCCGCGGCCTCGTGCTCTTCGTCTCGAACGACAACCTGCGCAAGGGCGCGGCGCTGAACGCTGTGCAGATCGCCGAGGTCGTGTCGCAGAAGCTCGCGCGCTGAGTGCGCAGCGGAGTCGCGCGACCCGCCCGCGACAGACGCGGATCAAGATCGTTCAGGCCTCGTGCACCGAATCTCTCGCCGAGGTGTCCGTGGGGCGTTGCCCCCTCCCCCCGAAGTAGCTTGCGGCGATGAATTCGTCGTCGATGAATGTCGCGGGAGCACCGAGCCGGACGATCTTGCCGGACTCGAGCACTGCGACTCTGTCGGCCACCTTCATGACAGAGGCGACGGCTTGTTCGGCAAGCAGGATCGCGACCCCGCGTTCTCGGATCTTCACGAATGCCTCGTACATCTGCGCGACGATGAGAGGCGCCAGACCGAGCGACGGCTCGTCCAGGAGGATGAGCCGAGGCTCGCACAGCATCGCACGCCCCACGGCGAGCATCTGCTGCTCTCCTCCGCTGAGCACGCCTCCCTTGCGATTGCCGATCGTGAGAAGCTTCGGGAAGAGATCGTAGACGAAATCACGTGATTCCTGCGCTGCTCGGCGACCGGCCGCGAACTGTGCGACCTGGAGATTCTCGGTGACGGTCAGATCCGGGAAGACGCGACGCCCCTGCGGGACGTGCGCGACGCCCATCCGCGCCCGTCGATCCGAGGGGATTCTGGTGACCTCCACACCATTGAATACGATGCGGCCCCGCGACGGTGTGAGTTGACCCGATACGAGGCAGGCCAGGGTGGTCTTGCCGGCTCCGTTCGGCCCGAGCACCGAGACCAGTTCGCCATGTGCAATCTCGAGGTTCACCTCGTGCACCACGTCTCCCTGGTTGTATCCACCGGAAAGACCGGTGAGTTGCAGAATGCCAGTCATTTATTCTCCCGGTCCTAGATAGGTCTCGATGACGCGCGGGTTGCTGAATACGCTCTCCGGGTCTCCTGATGCGATGACGGACCCTGCGTCCATCACGGTCACCTCATGGGAGACGGCGCGGATCAGGGCCATGTCGTGATCCACGAGAAGAATCGACTTCCCCTGTTCTTTCAGCGCTGTGATCACTTCGACCAGGAGATCCCGTTCCCCCTCGGTGAGCCCTGCGCCGGGCTCATCGAGGAGCAGCACCTTCGGATCGCATGCGATGGCCCTGGCCACTTCGACCAGTCGCCGGGTGCCGTAGGGCAGATCAGCGGCGTAGACCTCTTTCTGAGTTGTGAGGCCGAGGCGTTCCAGAACTTCGGCGACAACGGGAGACTTGCCGGATATCCGTGCCCCGAGAGAGATGTTCAGACGCACGGGCAGGCCGCCCCAGAGCTGAGCCTGCTGGAAGGTGCGCACGAGCCCCCTCTGTGTCGCGTGCGATGGGCGGTGGCCGATGAGTTCGATGCCGTCGATCTTCGCCGAACCCTGCGCGCGCACGAAGCCGCTGATCGCCTCGATCGTCGTCGACTTGCCGGCTCCGTTCGGCCCGACGAGCCCCATCACGCTCCCTGCTTGAACCTCGAAGTTCACTCTCCGGACCGCCTGCACACCGCCGAAGCTCACGCTGAGATCGCTGACCTTAAGCATTGCTGTGCTCCATCCGAACTGCCGAGGAATCCCTTTCCGAACCCTCACCGCTGCCGCTCGCAGGCTTCCGTCTACGGGAGGCGAGACTTCTGAAGGAGCGGATGCCATCAGGTGCAAATGCGAGCACCATGATGAGTGCGACCCCGAAAACCAGGTCGACTGCGCCAGATGACCTGCTGAGAGCGATGGGGACGAGCGTGATCACCGCGGCGCCGACCAGTGCGCCGGCCATGGAGCCGAGTCCTCCGATGACCACGGCGAGCAGGAGGAAGATCGACCAGTGCAGACCGTAGCTGGTCGGCCCGATGTGCGCGATCGCGATGCAGAGCACGGCCCCCGCGAGACCTGTGATAGCCGAACTGTAGACGAACGCGCCGACACGCTGGAGGTTTGGCCGGAGACCGAATGCGCTCGAGGCGCGCGGGGAGTCCCGTGCTGCGATCCAGCGCTGTCCGATACGCGATCTGAGCACTGCCGCCGTGACGAGCCAGGTGAGAAGGAACAGAGTGGCGGCGAGCCAGTAGATGCTCGTATTCGAATCGAATCGAATCACCAGCCAGGGGCCTTGAGCCAACGCGAGCCCCGTGGCGCCTCCGGTGATCTGCCGTGCATGGAGGGTTGCTTCGATGGCGGTGAAGTTGACGACGATGGTCACGATCATCAGGTAGAGACCCGACAGTCGGAGTGCGAAGATGCCGACGATGAATCCGAGAAGCGCCGCCGCGCCGATCGCGGCGAGCAGGAGGAACGGCAGCGCTATCTGCGGGAACGCGTTCGCCAGGATCGCGAATGTGTATCCACCGGTCAGGACGAATGCACCATGGCCGACGGACATCTCGCCCGTGTATCCGAGCAGTGTGCTGAGAGCGACGACCGCGATCGCCGTTCCGAACATGACAGTGAACACCGAGAGCGACCATGGGATCGGGAGCACGGGAATGAGCAGTGCGGCGCCGACGACGACGAGGGGCAGGATGATCGCACGACGATCGAGGCGCCCCGGCAGTCGCGGCCCGTGGAGTTGCCCCCCGGATTCGGCGACGTGGAGCTCGGGTTTACCGACGATGCCGTAGGGGCGGATCAACAGGATCAAGAGCATGGCTCCGAAGACGACCACTGTGCGATAGTCCGCGATCGGGGTGGCGCTCATAATGCTCGAGGAGACTCCCAGAGCGACTCCCCCGATGATCGCTCCGAGCGGAGAGCCGAAGCCGCCGATGACCTGCGCGATCAGACTGTAGATGAGAATCGTGGTCATGACCTGATGATCGATGTTGATGAAGGACGCCACCAGGACTCCCGAGAGGCCGCCCAGCGCCGAGGCGATTCCCCAACTCGCGACCGTGATGCGCGAGACGCCGATTCCATGGCCCTGAGCGGTTTCCGGATCCTGGCTGAGGGCGCGCATGGCCAAGCCGATCCGGGTCTTGAAGAGCAGTAGGAGGGTGGCGGTGATTGTGACGGCGGCGATGACGATGATGTAGAGCCCGTGGCCATTCACGCGTATTCCGAACAGCTCGATGTCGGAATCCATGACACGAGGGATGAACTGCGCATCGTTGCCGAAGGCTTCGCGGTTCACCCAGGTGAGGATGAGGGTCACTCCGAACGTCATGACGGTTCGTGCGAGTGGCGTCGTGCGCCGCGAGAGGGCGGCCAGCAGAATGCCGACCAGCCCTCCCAGCGCGATTCCGCACGCCACTGCCGCTAGGAGAGCGAGCGGGTAGCTCCACCCCAGGCCGATGAGTTTCCAGGCGACGAACGCCGAGGTCGTGGCGATACCGGCCTGAGCGAAGTTCAGCACTCGCGTGGCCTGGTACACGATGACCATGCCCAGCGAAACGATCGCGTACAGGGCTCCGAGGACGATGCCGTCGATGACATAGGGAATGAGCCACATGGTCTAACCCACGAGAGGATCGGTAAGCGTCTGGAACCCGCCGACGCTCACCAACTCGCCATTGCTCAGCGCCATGATCTGCGCCCGGGTCACCCCGACGCGGTCTGTGGGGGTGTAGGTGATCCCCTCGGCGCCGCTGATGGACTCGTCTTCCAAGGTCAGCAGCGCTGCCTTCAGCGATTCCCAGGTGAGTTCCTGGCCGTCGTCGGTCGCGCGCTTCACTCCCTCCTCGAACATCGAAGCCGCGGTCCAGCCGAAGTATCCGAAGAAGGGATCGCCATTCGGGTTGAGCGCCAGGAAGCGCTCACGGTACTCGGTCATATCGGCGTTCGAAGGATTCTCGAGGCCCGCGTACTGCAGGGGGATGGAGATGAATACGCGCTCGTCGAGGCCGGGGATGGCCGTCAGCTGGGCGAAGGTGGCCGCGGGAACGAATGCGGTATTGGTCAGCCAAAGACCCTGATACCCATCGCTCTCGGCGCTCGAGATGATCTGCAGCGCGCTTGGCAGATTCGGCCAGAACACCACGGCGTCGGCGCCCGAAGCGGCGATCCGGCGACCCATCGGAGCGAGGTTCGTTTCGTCCATGTTGTAGCCGATGGTCTCGACTACATCGAGGCCGAGTTCCGCCGCCACGGCATTCGCCGCGTCGAGTCCTTCCTGTCCGAAGTCGTTGTTCGTGTGCACGATGGCGATGCTCTGAACGTCGTGTTCGCTATGCGCCATCGTCAGCATCTGGTTGATCAGGCTCGCATACGACGGGGTGAAACCGAAGATGTTGTCGTAGAGCAGCTCCCCCTCAGGGGCGTATTGCTGCGGGCCGGCGAAGGGGAAGAGCACGGGCGTGCTCTGCGACGCCAGGTAGCTCATGCTCGCTTCGAGCTGCGCGGAGCCGTAGGGGCTCAGGATCGCGAAGACCTGCTGATCGTCCCAGAGCTCTCGGGCCAGCGTCGCGCTGCGGGCCGGATCGGATCCATCGTCCAGTGCGGTGAACTTGAAGGTGTATCCGTTGATGCCGCCATCCTCGTTGATCGAATCGAGCTTGCTCTGCACCCCGTCGGCGAGGCTGGAGGCGAAACTCAGCGGACCCGACTGCGAGATGAAGGCCCCGAGATCGACGACCTTGTCCTCGGAGATGCCCTGGGTGATCGATTCCACCTGTTCTGTTTCGCTGGCGGGGGGCGCGCATCCGACCGTCAGTGAGACGAGTGCTGCGAGCGCGGTCAGGGACAGCAATTTCTTCTTCATCGAAGCTCCATTCTGCGTTCTACGGTGAGGCCGAATTTTTCAGCATGACGCCGGATCCGTTCTCGCATTGAGCAACCGAATCCGCGGCGCTTGCTGGTTCTCGACATTAACCGGGCCGATACGCCCTGTCAATCACTTTGGTGCCAATTTCATTCTTTTTGGGTTTTATTTCTGGTTTTTTCCGTCAATATGGTTAAGATAGGATCCAATTAATAATTTCGCAGGGAGGCGATGGCAGTGCATGAAGCGGAACGCATACGTGACGCGGTCGCGCAAATCGGAGACGAGCTCGCCGAGACGCTGGCCGCCGCGATCCGGATCCCGAGTATCAATCCGGCCTATCCAGGAGTCGACCGAGAAAGCGTTCTCGGCGGCGAAGGGGAGATGGCTCGGTTCATGGCCGGCATCTACGAGGACCTCTCCTGCGAGACGACGCTCTTCCACGTCGAGGAGGGGCGCGACAACGCGATCGGATATTTCCGGGGGTACGGCGACGGCCGCTCGCTGATCCTCAACGGGCACCACGACGTCGTACCCGTCGGCGATCCCTCGCTCTGGACCGAGGCCGAGCCCTTCGAAGGCAAAGTCGATCCCGACCGGGTCTGGGGGCGAGGGGCCTCGGACATGAAGGGCGGCATCGTCGCGCAGACCTATGCGCTGAAGGCGCTGCAGCTCGCCGGCATACGCCTCCGGGGCGATTTGATTCTCGAATCGGTCTCAGCAGAGGAGACCGGCCAGTACCGACTCGGCACGGGGGCCGCCATTGAAAGAGGCGTGCGGGCCGATGCCGCTATCGTCGCAGAGCCGAGCGGCCCCGCCTTGCTCGCCGTGGGTCCGTGCTCGACGGGTCTCCTGGTCTTCCGGATGCAGGTGACCGGTCGAGCCACGCATGCCGGCATGCGCGGCTCGACCATCTATCCCGGCGGAGACGGGTACGATCTCGGTGTCAGCGCGATCGACAAGGGGCTGCTGCTGATGGACGGCATCTCGAGACTCGAGAATCAGTGGTCCAGGAGCAAGCGGCATCCCTTCTTCCCCCCGGGCCACTTCACGATCATGCCAGGGGTCATCGAAGGCGCTCCGGTTGGCGCGCGCATTCCGTACTACGTGCCTGACTCCTTCGCTGTCGAGTACGTGGTGTGGTATCCGCCGAGTGAGGAGCCGGAAGCGATCAAACAGGAGATCGAAGGGTTCGTCGATGCTCTGGCGCGGACCGATGACTGGCTGATCGCGCACCCGCCCGCCATCACCTGGGTCAAGGACACCCCGGGTGCTTCGCTCGATCCCGCCCACCCACTCTGCCAAGAGCTGTTGGAAGCTCACACGCTTGCAGCGCGCAACAAGCCGGAATACCTGGTCGAACCGCGGATCCAGGGCTTCCTCGGAGCGGAGGAGACTATCCGATTCCAGCAAGCCGGGATCCCGGCGATCAACTACGGCCCGGGCGACATCCGGCTCGCCCACGCCGCGAACGAGCATGTCATGCGCGATGAACTGGTTACCGCGTGCACGACCTATGCGATATTCGCCATGCGCTGGTGCGGTTTCGACATGGTGAAGACGACCATCTGACTTTCTTGCCCGACCCCTGACCGGAAGACAATGCTCAACAGAAATTGAGGAGACAACAATGAGGTTCGTCATGATGACCGAGGCTCGGACACCGCATGGAACGACGCATCATCAGCGCTGGTGGGACGCCGTCGAAGAAGCCGTGTTCGCGGAGGAGCGTGGATTCGATGCGTGGGGAACTTCCGAGCATCATTTTTTCGTAGACCTGGCTACCACGTCCTGCCCGGAAATCATCCACACCGCGGTCGCATTGCGCACGAGCCGGATGAAGATCCGTCCGATGAGCTTCCTGCTCCCGATCCACCATCCCGTGCGGGTCGCCGAACGGCTCGCCGCGCTGGACATCTTCAGCAATGGTCGTGTCGAACTCGGCATCGCTCGTGGGAATACCGTATTGCAACTCGATGGTTTCGGGATCCCACTGGAGGAGACCTCCAGCCGCTCAGAAGAGTCGCTGGAGCTCATCTTGAAGGCCCTGACCAATGATTCGTTCACTCATGACGGAAAGCACTGGAAAGTACCGCTGCGTTCGATGACGCCGCGGCCGCTGCAGTATCCCCATATGCCCGTCTACAAGATCTGTTCGACCGCGAATTCCGCGAGCGCGGCCGCATCGGACGGGCTGGGCATGATCACCTCCGATCTCTACCTGGGTTGGGAACAGCTCGAGGACAACCTTCGCGGTTACCAGGAGGGTTTGGAGAAGCCCGACCACATCGTGCAGGTTCCGACCTCCTCCGTCGGGGTGAGCGTGTTCTCAGCCGTATGCGCCGAGAGCAACGAAGAGGCGATCCGCATCGGAGGAGATGCGACTGTGCATTTCGCCTCACGTCTCATCGGGGACTACCCGGCGCTCAGCCGTTCGGCCGACTACGACTACACCGAGCGCATTCGTCAGGCGCAGGAGCATAAGGACGACGTGCACTTCCTGAACCGGGGACCGTCGGTCATCCTCGGCGATCCGGATCATTGGATCGAGCGCCTGGGCAAGCTCGAGGCGATGGGTGTCGAGGAGGTCGTGATGATTCTCGACGGGATCCCTCACAGGGAGATCATGAACACCATCGACATGCTGGGACGCTACGTGATTCCTCGGTTCAAGTACCCAAACGCGATCGTTCAGCACGGTCCCATCACCGGATCCGACGAGTTCCAGTACGTCAAGGCCTGATCGATGCTCGCCCGAGAATACTCCCGTCTCGACGCGGTCGCTCTGTCGGAACTGATCGCCTCCGGTGAGACGACGAGCGGAGAACTGATCGCACTCGCGCACGCGGGTGCGCAGGAATTGAAGACGCTGAGCGCTGTCGTCGAGGAGCGATGGGAGACGCCGCTCGACTGCGATGCGCGACAGGGGTTTCGCGGGGTACCGTTCGCGATCAAGGATCTGATGTGCCATGCGGCGGGTGTCCCGGTGCACAGCGGAAGTCGGGCCACCGCACCCGGAGTGGTTCGTGACTACGATTCGACTTTGATGTCGAGGTTCCGGTCGGCCGGCCTCGCCGTGATCGGGACCTCGACCTCGGCCGAGTACGGACTCGGTTGCTACGGGGAGGTGAGCTACGCTGGCCCGACCCGGAATCCCTGGGATCCGGAGCGCACCGTGGGCGGA
Source organism: Candidatus Leucobacter sulfamidivorax (assembly GCA_016771945.1). Taxonomy (GTDB): domain Bacteria; phylum Actinomycetota; class Actinomycetes; order Actinomycetales; family Microbacteriaceae; genus Leucobacter; species Leucobacter sulfamidivorax. The sequence continues at coordinate 376,602 of QZLF01000003.1, read as the reverse complement.
TCGAGCTGCGGGGCGGCCGCGCTGGTCGCCGCGGGCATCCTGCCCATGGCGCATGGGAACGACGGCGCGGGTTCGATCCGGATTCCTGCTTCCTACACGGGACTGGTCGGGTTGAAACCCAGCCGCGGGGCTGTCCCCATTGGGCCGACGGTCTGGGAATCGACGTACGGCATGGCGGCGGAATTCGCCCTGACCCGCACGGTCAGGGACGCGCGTGCCCTGTTCTCGATGGTGTCGGGTATCCAGCCGGGCGAGAAGTATGCGGTATCGGTGCCGCTGCACCGAGTTGCGGGCCCGATGCGTGTCGCCGTTTCACCGCTGTGGTTCGGCCCCACCGATGCCGATCCCGCGGTGTCGAGAGTGCTCAGCGAGACCGCAGCCGCGCTCGGCGGACGCGGACACCGCGTCGAGGAGGTTACTCCTCCCAGCATCGACTGGGGTGAACTGGTCGAACTGCTGACCACGGCGTGGTCGGCACTCGCCGCCACCTCGCTGGGCCGTTTGCTCGAGCAGCGTCGGGATCTCAGCGAGGAGGGGATCGAGGCGCTTCTCGAGCCCAGCACTCTCGGGCTTTTGCGATACGGACGTTCGGTCGGGCTCGTGGAACTGGATCGATGCTTGACCGGGCTGACGGGTATCGCCCGACGTTTCGCCGCTTTCATGGAGGAGTACGACGCTCTTCTCACTCCCTGCACGCGGTACGGCGCGCCGTTGCTCGGGGAGAACGGGCCGGAACGTTTCGAAGGCTCGGCTATCGAATGGGTCGAGCGGCAGATCGCCGTTGCCCCGGTCGCGCCACTTTTCAACATTTCCGGTCATCCAGCCATCACTCTGCCCGTGGGAATAACCTCCGAAAGACTTCCCTTCGGGCTTCATCTCGGTGGGAGAAACCTCGGTGAAGCCTGGCTTTTCGATCTTGCCGCCGAGATCGAAGAGGATCTGCCCTGGAAGGATCGGCGCCCGGATCATTGGTACGGCATGTGACTCATCCGGCCGTGGGTGACATGCTCGCGAACAGTCAACGGATTTCAACCCAGATGGAAAGAAGAGATGGAAACTCCTTGCAACTGCTGCACAGCGTGCCGGCAGAGTCATGAACGGACGATGGTCGAAGACCTCTTGCTTCGATACTGCTATCTCGTGGATGTCCAGGACGTCGAGGGCCTGGTCAACGAGATCTTCGCTCCCGACGGTTCGGACGATCACGGTGGCGGACCGATCAGCGGAACGGTTGCGTTGCGCGAGTGGTTCACCGGAACCTTCGCGAACGTGGCGGGCTCGGTCCATACGCTCAGCAACATCCTCGTCGCATTGGATGGGGAGACCGCGACCGCCCGCTCGACCATCACCACGTACAGCTGGACTCGCAGCAGCGTCAATCAGGGGGCGTTGCGTCCGGCCGATTACGTGCTTTCCGCCTACTACGTGGATCGCCTGGTGAAGACCGCCGAAGGCTGGCGGATCATCGAGCGCCGGTTGGAGACCAACGGGGTGAGCGTCATCGCTCAGGGGGTGCTGCCTCCGACGCAGACCGGCATGCACGCGCTCGCCGAGCGCGTGGAGACCCGATCCATCCTCCGCGCACCCGGTCCGACCGAGTTCGCGATCGAGACGACACCGACCACAACCGTTACCGAGACCGACGGAGTGCATTCATGAATACGATCGCCGCTGAACTGCGATGGACCGCTTCCGAGGCCTATCATCAACGGGCTTGCGAGGTACTGCCGCGCGGGGTGACCTCCGCTGCACGCGCCGGCGGCTCGCCCTTCCCGATCGCCTTCGAGCGGGCGCGAGGGGCGCGGATCTGGGATATCGACGGGAACGAGTACATCGACCTCGTCGGAGGATTCGGGCCGGCGATTCTGGGTCATCTGCCGCCGAACGTCGTGTCGGCCGTGCGGTTGCAGATTGATCGGGGCGTCATCTTCGGCGGTCAGCATCCCGGCGAACTGGAGCTCGCGGAGTTGATCCGTGCCGCGGTGCCGTGCGCGGAGATGGTGACTCTCTGCAATAGCGGGACCGAAGGCGTGCAGACGGCGCTGCGCATTGCGCGCGCGACGACGGGGCGACAGCTGATCCTTGCATTCGACGGTCACTATCATGGCTGGATCGATCCGGTCAGCCCTCCGAACGATGCGGGAAGCAGCGCGAATGCGAGAGCCGACCGTATCGTGATCGAGTGGGGCGAGATGTCGAAGCTCGACGCGGTCATGGAACTGTACGGGGACCAGCTCGCCGCCGTCATCATCGAGCCCTTTCCGTGCAACCAGGGGGTCTTCCGTCCGACTCCGGGCTATCTGGCGAGGATCCGCGAGTGGTGCGACCGTACTGGAGCCCTCCTGATCTTCGACGAAGTCATCTCGGGTTTTCGGGTCGCGCTCGGCGGCGCGCAGTCGCTCGTCGAGGTGACGCCGGATCTCACGGTGCTCGCGAAGGGGCTTGCAGCGGGCTTTCCCCTCGCCGCGGTGTGCGGAACGCGTGCCGCCTTCTCGGCGGCGAGGGGCGACGGGCCGTTGAAGATCGGCGGAACCTACAACGGTCAGGCGCTGGGAGTGGCAGCGGCGATTCGGGCGGTACAGCATCTGCGTGATGAGGAGAAGACCGTCTACGCCCAGCTCGAGGGCCTCGGGCGGCAGCTGGAGGAGCGCATCTCCGCGGCTGCGACCGAGACCGGCCGCCCGCTTACCGTGAATCGCATCGGATCGATCCTCCAACTCTTCTACGGCTTGGACGCTCCCGCGAAGAACGTCGCGGAAATGCGGAGATCCGATGCCGCTGCGTTGACCGAGCTGACGCGCGGCCTTCTCTCACGCGGCGTCTACGCGTTGCCGCGAGGTCTCTGGTTCGTCTCGGCGATGCACTCATCGGCCGATATCGATCGAATCGGGGACGCACTCGTCGACGCCCTGACCGACCTCCCGGCAGGGGGTCGAGAATGAGCGGCGCACAGCGGGGGGATGGTAGCGTCAGCCTGCTGATAGAGGCCGATCTGCGTCGTGCGATTCTGGAAGGCGAGCTTGCTCCGGGAGAGGCGGTGCGTCAGGAAGTATGGGCGAAGAAGTTCAACGTCAGCCGTCTGCCCGTGCGTCAGGCACTGCAGCGATTGGAAGACGAAGGTCTGATGACCATCACTCCGTACGCCGGGGCTCGAGTCGCGGTCGTTGCGCTCGAAGATTGCATCGCCTTGTACGAGATGCGCGAGGCGATCGAACCCCTGGTCGTGGCGCGGAGCACGTCCGAACTCACCCCGGAGGACCTCGATGAGATCCGTGAAGCGATGGAGGCCGCCGAAGCAGTGTCGCACGATTCCGCTGCGTGGCTAGGCGCGGACCGAGAGTTCCACCGGCAGGTGAATCGGCACTGCTCCATTCCGCAGGCGCTGAAACTCGCCACGCAGCTCTACAACCAGACGCAGCAGTATCGTCGTGAGTACATCCGTTCGGTCACTGCCGCTCGTATCAAGCTGGCGGAGCTCGAGCACCGCACCATCTTCGCCGCCCTCGAGTGCGGCGACGCGTTTGAGGCGTCCGAGCGCACGCGGCTGCATATTCGCCATACCCGCTTGGTGCTGCAGTCCGAACTCTCCACAAGCGAGGACGATGTCGAGAATCCCGGCTTATCATTCGGCGGGCCTTCCGAACGGCTGAAGAGAAACAGAAAGAAGTAGTGGTTGAAGTGAATGACGGTTCGGCGACGGTCACCGACCTTTCCATACCCATCGAGGATCTTCGCCAGATGGTGAGGATCCGATACTTCGAGGAAGAGGTACTGCGACTCCGCCTGGCGAACGAGATCGTCGGGTCCGTCCATCTCTGCAATGGGCAGGAGGCGGTGTACGTCGGTGCCACCGGGGCCCTGGACCTGTCTCGCGACGCGGTTTTCCCGACCTATCGCGGACACGGCTGGGCGATCGGGTGCGGAGTTCCGCTCGATGCCCTCTTCGCCGAGTTGCTCGGACGTGAAAGCGGCACCAACGGCGGCCGCGGCGGATCCGCCTATCTCTCCTCGCCGGATCACGGCATGTACGGCGAAAACTCGATCGTCGGCGCCGGCGCCCCGATCGCGGTCGGATCGGCCATCGCGGCCCGATTCGACGGCTCGGGAAGAGTTTCTCTCGTCGCCTTCGGCGAGGGTGCGATGAATCAGGGGGCAGTCCACGAGGCGATGAATTTCGCGGGTGCGAAAAAGTTGCCTGTGATCTTCCTCGTCGAGAACAACACCTTTGCAGAGATGACGGTGACGGAGAGCATGATCGGCATCGAGCGTCTTTCGGACCGTGCCACCGCCTACGGTTTCGACGGTCTACAGGTGGACGGTAATTCGCCAGATGCGGTGCGCGGTGCCGTCAGGAGCGCCGTATCGCGCGCGCGGACGGGAGAGGGCCCCGCACTCATCGAAGTTATGACGCAGCGTATCGTCGGCCACTATATCGGCGACGTCCAGCACTACCGGTCCAAGGAGGATCAGGAGAGGGCTCTCGCCGATGAGCCCATTGCGCGTGCTATCGGAGAGCTTCGGTCGAATGGGATGAGCCAGGAGGAGATCGATCGCATTCTCGCCGAGATCTCCGACGAAGTGCGCACCGCCTCAGCCCGTGCCCTCAACTCGCCAATCGCGGACATCACGACAGTATCGGAGCATTTGTATGCCTAGAACAGTAACGGCCAGCTACGCGGGAGCGGCGAATGCGGCGCTCGAACGTGCCCTGTGTGAGTATCCGAATGCCTTACTGTTCGGCGAGGACGTCGCTCGGCCTGGCGGTATCTTCGGCGTGACCAAAGGACTCCACAAGCAGTTCGGTGAACGCGTCTTCGACACGCCGATCTCGGAGTCGGTGATCCTCGGCGGTGCCGTCGGCTCCGCGATGATGGGAATGCGGCCGATCGTCGAGATCATGTGGGCGGACTTCTCCCTCGTTGCGCTCGACCAGCTGGTCAATCAGGCGGCGAACGTCCGTTATAACTCGCGGGGACGGCTGAGCGCACCCATGACGGTGCGCACGCAGCAAGGCATAGCTCCCGGCGCATGCGCGCAGCATGCGCAGAGCTTGGAGGCGATCTTCGCGCACATTCCCGGCTTGCAGGTGTGCATGCCCGCGAATGCGCAAGATGCATACGATCTGCTGCTCTCGGCTATCGCCTCCGAAGATCCCGCCATCGTGATTGAGAACAGGACTCTGTACCATGGCGAAAAGGTCGATATTCAGGTCGACACCGAGATCCAGTCGGTCGGGGGAGCGCGCGTAAAGCGGCAGGGTGATGACGTGACGATCGTGTCGTGGGGGGCCACTGTGAACGTGGCGCTGCAGGCGGCCGAGACGCTGGCGGCGCGTGGTATCGACGCGGAAGTCATCGACTTGCGTTGGCTGCGACCCTATGATCTCGACTCCATCCTGGAGAGCGTCTCGCGCACCGGTCGTCTGGTCGTCGTGCAGGAGGCGCATACCGCCGTCGGCTTCGCTGCTGAGGTGATTGCCGCCGTCAGTGAATCCGGGGTTCCGCTTCTGAGTCCCCCGAGTCGGGTCGGCACACCCGATGCTCGTATTCCGGCTGCTCCGGTACTCGCGACGACGCTGGCGCCGAGCCCGCAGAAGATCGAGGCCGCGGTAGAACGGAGCGTGGGAAGAGGGGCCGCGGTCTTGCAGGCGGGTTGATATCACTGACAGCCTCAACGGCCGTCACCGGCTGCGGTCAGCCGGTGACGGCCTCGAGGGTGATGAGGCTCGCCTCTGGGCGGCACGCGAAGCGGATGGGTGAATAGATCGACGCACCGAGGCCCGCGCTCACGTTGAGGAACGCCGCGTGCTCCGCGTCGTACCAGACGTCGAGGCCGCGGGCGAGGCGGGGCGGCAGGTCGCAGTTGGCGGTGAGCGCGCCGATGCCCGGCACGCGCACCTGGCCGCCGTGCGTGTGGCCGGCGAGGATCAGCTCGGCGCCCGAGTCGAGCAGCGCGTTCAGAGCGGCCTGGTAGGGGGCGTGCACCACGCCGATCCGCGTGGGGGAGTCCTCGGTCTCCGACGTCCCCGCCAGGCCGGCGATCGCCTCGCGCATGGCCTCGGGTCGGTCGTAGCGGATGTGCGGGTCGCCGAGACCGAACAGCTCGAGCTCGGTGCCGCGCAGTTCGATCCGGCGCGCCGCGTTGTTCAGGTCGACGAAGCCGAGCTCCGTGAGGCCTCGGGTGAGCTCGGCGTTGTCGAGATCCGGCTTGCGGGTGCTTCGACGGCTCGGCTCGAGCAGGTACTTCAACGGGTTCTTCGGGATCGGCCCGTAGTAGTCGTTCGAGCCGTGCACGAAGGCCGTCGCGATGCCGGCCTCGGAGAAGGGGCGCAGCGCGTGCAGCAGCGGCCCCCGTGCGAAGCGATGCCCCATGAGGTCGCCGGTGAGCACCACGAGGTCGGGCCGCAGCTCGACGAGACGCCGCACCCACGCGATCTTGCGGTGCTGCCAGGGCGCGAGGTGCAGGTCGCTGAGCTGCAGGACGCGCAGCGGCGTCGCACCCGCGGGCAGCACCGGCAGCGTGTGCCGGCGCAGCGCGAAGAGCCGCGGCTCCACGAGGGTCGCCCATCCGACTACTCCGAGGGCCGTGGCCCCCAGAATCCTCGCCGATCGGCTCATGTGCAGTCGACTATCACTCGCACCTGATTGGTGCGGATCGCCTCGGTACCGCTCGGCGGGTCGAGCGAGTCGAAGGGTTTGGTGCCGGGATTCGGGGCGCTGCCCGTGCCGCTCTTGCAGCCGATCGTGACCGAGCTGAAGCCCGCGCTGTTGAGCGCCGCCTTCGCGTCGTTGCCATCGCTGCCCGATGGTATCTCGGGGATCGTGGACATGCTGCCGTTGCTGCGATAGATCGTGATGTCGGCGCCCTGCGGTGCCCCCTCGCCGGCCGCCGGGTTCGTGCTCGAGACCATCCCCGCCGAGACCGCGGAGTCGGCCGTGCCGCCGTCGCTGACGCTGAAGCCGAGTGCGGTCAGCATCTGGGACGCCTCTTCGTAACTCTTGCCCTTCACGTCCGGCACGGTCACGAGGGTCTGCTTGGTGGCCGTCTCCGGCGGCGGCGGGAACGCCTCTCCGCCGTACTTCGCGTCGGCAACGTCCATCATCGCCGGCCAGATGGCCTGGTCGGCGATCATGAGGCCGGTCCAGCCGCCGAAGAGCTGCGTCGACACCTTGCCGGTAACGTTGCCCACCCAGGTGGCGGTCGCGACGCGGGTGCTGGCGCCGACGGTCCAGTTGTCGACCACGTCGTCGGTGGTGCCGGTCTTGGCGAGATGGGGGATGCCGATCGCCGAGCGGGCGTGGCGGGCGAGGCCGTTGTTGACCGTGTACTCGAGGGCGTAGGCGACACCTGCGGCGACCTCGGGGGTGACGCCGTTCTTGCACTGGCTCTTGGTGAAGGGCACATCCTCGCCGTCGGGCCCCGTGATGCTGTCGATGGGCACCGGGGTGCACACCATGCCGCCGCCCGCGAACGCGGCGAACGCGGTCGCCATCGTGATCGGCGCGATCTCGTCGGTGCCGGCGTAGACGCCGGCGGGCACCACCGTGAGGTCGCGCGGATCCTGGTGCAGCGTGGGGTTGATGATCGTTCCGTTCTCGTCCCTCGGCTGATCCGAGGCGCGGTGCACGCCGAGGTTCTGCGCGGTCTGGAAGGTGCTGCAGAGATCCATCTTCTGCTGCATCGAGACGACGCCGCCGTTGATCGAGTTCGCGATCACGTTCAGCACCGTCTGGTTGCCGTGCTGCCGGCCCTGGTCGTTCTGGAAGGTGAAGGATCCGGTGCCGTAGACGCCGCCGAGGCACTCGGCCTTGAAGCTCTGGTACTGCACAGTGCGACCGTTGGCGTTGACCACCTCGCGCACCGAGTGGCCCGAGTTGATCCACTCGGCGAGGGTCAGCGCCTTGAACGTGGAGCCGACCTGGAAGCCGTTCGATCCACCGTACTCGTTGTCGGTGTTGTAGTTGATAGCCGTCAGCCCCGGATCCGCATCGAGCGCAGCAGGGTCGTTGCTGAACGACCGGTTCTGCACCATGCCGAGCACGCGCCCCGTGCCGACTTCGACGCTGACGCTTGCGGCGCCGACGTCAATGCCGTCCATCACCGGCGGCACCTCGGCCTGCATCGCGGCGAGACCCGCGGCCTGGATGTCGAGGTCGATTGTGGTCTTGATCCTCATGCCGCCGCGGAGGAAGTTGAACTCGCGCTCGCTGACATCGTTGCCGAAGCTCGGGTCACGCTCGATGTACAGCTGCACGTAGTTGCAGAAGTGGCCGAGGCCGATGCTTTCGGCGGTCGCACAGCCCGAGGGGCGTGGGGTGATGTTCGGCGTCACCGGGGTGGCGATCGCCTCGTCGTACTGGGTCTGGGTGATGCGGCCGGTCTCGAGCATCTTGCCGAGGATGTGATCGCGCCGAGTCTGGTTGTTCGGGATGTTCTGCTCGAGGTCGATCTGCAGCACCGAGGGGTTCTGCACGATCGCGACGAGGCTCGCGGCCTCGGCGAGTGTCACGTCCGCGGCGCTCTTGCCGTAGTAGTACTGCGCGGCCGACTCGATGCCGTAGTTCGTGCGGCCGAAGAGGGCGATGTTCAGGTAGCCGAGCAGGATCTCGTCCTTCGAGTACTGCTTCTCGATGCTCACCGCGTAGCGGATCTCCTGCAGCTTGCGATCGACGTCCTGCCGCATGGCGTTGTTGTAGGCGGCCTCGCGCTCGGCCTCGTCGGGGATGGCCTCGGCCTCCTGCACGAGCACGTTGCGCACGTACTGCATGGTGATCGTCGAGGCACCGCCGCTGTCCTGCCCCGTCGCCTGGCCGAGCACGGCTCGGCCGAGACCCAGCACGTCGACGCCGCTGTGCGAGTAGAAGCGCGGATCCTCGACCGCGACCGCGGCGTCCTTGACGTACTGCGAGATCTGATCCCAGCCCACCATCTCGCGGTTCTGGGCGAAGAAGGTGGCGAACTCGATCTCGGTCCCGTCGCTCGCCGTCGCCACGAGAGTGGACGGCTGGGCGAGCCTGCCGGGGTTGAGGTGGTCGGGCAGGTCGTTGAAGATCTCGATCGCACTCTTGGCCGCGGCGCCGCTGATCGCGACGACGGGGGTCACCGCGGCGGTGAGCAGCACACCGGCGACGACGCTCATGACGATCGCTCCGAGGAACCCGCCGATCACGCCGCCCGGGGTACGGGGCTTCGCGGTGCGGGGCGCCCGGCGGCGCTCGCTCGAAGACTTGGACGAGGATGAAGCCATAGGATAAAGCGTAGGCGACGTTACTGACAATCCGCTCCTCCGGACCTCGGTGTCCATCGGGTCCGCGGGCTCTGCTGCGCCGTCTCACTCCGTCAGCACACGTATCGAGGAGGCTCCATGAGCGAATCGTCCGAGGCCGCGCAGCCGCGGTGGGAGTACTTCGTGACCCCGCTGCTGCTGCACAACGAAGCGCAGATCCTGAACAACTGGGGCGCGCAGGGATGGGAGCTCGTGCAGATCATCGAGGGCCCCGCCGGCGGCAATGTCGCCTACCTCAAGAGGAGGGCCTGAGCCGTGTCCGTCATCGAAGATCGCCTGCGCGAACTGGGCTACGAGGTGCCCGACGTCGCGGCTCCCGTCGCCGCCTATGTCCCGGCGCTGCGCCGCGGCAACCTGGTCTACACCGCGGGGCAGCTGCCCTTCGTAGAAGGAGAGCTGCCCGCGACCGGCAAGGTCGGTGCTGAAGTCACCCCGGAGCAGGCCGAGGATCTCGCGCGCCAGTGCGCGCTCAACGGGCTGGCGGCCGCGCGCGGCGTGCTCGGCTCGCTGGATCGCATCACCCAGGTCGTGAAGGTCACCGCCTTCGTCGCCTCCGACCCTTCCTTCACCGGCCAGCCGGCCGTCGCGAACGGCGCCTCGCTCTTCCTGGGGCGCGTCTTCGGCGACACCGGCATCCACGTGCGCTCGGCCGTGGGTGTCGCGGTGCTGCCGCTCGATGCTCCGGTGGAGATCGAGTTCGTCTTCGAGGTCGAGGGCTGAGCCGCCTCTCCTTCTCCGCTCGCCCCACGCAGTTGTCACGAATGTGCAGCAAATCGCTGAATACTGCACATTCGTGACAACTGCGTTGGGGCGGGCGGGCGGGCTGAGCCGCCCGCAACGCCGAGGGGGCGGATCGCACAGCGCGATCCGCCCCCTCGGATGCGGACTACTTCGACGCCCGCTCCTCGCGCACGCGCAACGAGATGCTCTGCATGACCGCCGTGTCGGCGAGCGTCGTGGTGTCGCCGATGTCGCGGCCCTCGGCCGCGTCCTTCAGCAGGCGTCGCATGATCTTGCCCGAGCGGGTCTTCGGCAGCTCGTTCACCACGAACACCTGACGCGGGCGCGCGATCGCCCCGATGGCTCCGGCCACGTGCTTCTTCAGCTCGGCCTCGGCCTCCGCCTCGGAGAGCAGCTGCTGCTGCGACTTCAGGATCACGAAGGCCACGACCGCCTGGCCGGTGGTCTCGTCGTCGGCGCCGACCACGGCCGCCTCGGCGACCGCGTGGTGCTCGACGAGCGCCGACTCGATCTCGGTCGTCGAGAGCCGGTGACCCGAGACGTTCATCACATCGTCGACGCGGCCGAGCAGCCAGATGTCGCCGTCCTCGTCGACGCGCGCGCCGTCGCCCGCGAAGTACTGATCGCCGAACTTCGACCAGTAGGTGTCGATGAAGCGATCCGGATCCCCCCAGATCGTGCGCACCATCGAGGGCCACGGCTGGCGGATCGTGAGCAGCCCGCCCTGACCCCGATCGACCCGGTTGCCCTCGTCATCGACGACGTTGACGTCGATGCCGGGCTGAGCGACCTGCGCGCTGCCGGGCTTCAGCGTGGTGAGGCCGGGCAGCGGGGCGATCATGATCGCGCCCGTCTCGGTCTGCCACCAGGTGTCGACGATGGGGGCCTTGCCCGCGCCGATGATCTCGTGGTACCAGCGCCACGCCTCGGGGTTGATGGGCTCGCCCACGGAGCCCAGCAGGCGGATGCTCGACAGGTCGTACTGCTCGGGCACCTGGCGGCCGACCTTCATGCACGAGCGGATCGCGGTCGGCGCCGTGTAGAAGATCGAGACCCTGTACTTCTCGATGAGCTGCCACCAGCGACCCCAGTCGGGGGTGTCGGGCGTGCCCTCGTACATCACCTGCGTCGCACCGTTGGCGAGGGGACCGTAGACGATGTAGCTGTGCCCGGTGACCCAGCCCACGTCGGCGGTGCACCAGTAGACGTCGGACTCGGGCTTCAGGTCGAAGACGTCGCGGTGCGTGGCGGCCGCCTGGGTCAGGTAGCCCCCGGAGGTGTGCAGGATGCCCTTGGGGCGTCCCGTCGTGCCCGAGGTGTAGAGGATGAAGAGCGGGTTCTCGGCCGGGAAGCCCTGCGGGGTGTGCTCGCCGTCGTAGGCGGCGATCTCGTCGTGCCACCAGATGTCGCGGCCCGGCACCATGTCGACCTCGTTGCCGCCGCGCTTCACGACGAGCACCTTCTTGACGGTGCTCGGGGTGCCGTCGGCCTCGTCCAGGGCGAGGGCGTCGTCGACGGTGGGCTTCAGCGCCGAGACGCGGCCCTTGCGGTAGCCGCCGTCCGCGGTGATGACGAGCTCGGCTGCCGCGTCGTCGATGCGGGCGCGCAGGCTCTCGGCGCTGAAACCGCCGAAGACCACCGAGTGCGCCGCGCCCAGGCGGGCGACGGCGAGCATCGCGATCGCCGTCTCGGGGATCATGGGCATGTAGATGGCGACCCGGTCGCCCTGCTTCACGCCCAGAGCGGTGAGCATGTTCGCGGCGCGCTTGACCTCGTGGGTGAGTTCGCCGTAGGTGATGGTGCGGGTGTCGCCCGGCTCACCCTCGAAGTGGAAGGCGACGCGATCGCCGAGGCCGGCCGCGACGTGCCGGTCGAGGCAGTTCGCCGAGACGTTGAGCTCGCCGTCGGCGAACCACTTGGCGAAGGGCGGGTTCGACCAGTCGAGCACCTCGGTGAAGGGCTTGGTCCACTGCAGCTCGCGGGCGCGGCCTGCCCAGTAAGCCTCGGGATCCTCGGCGGCCCGCCAGTAGATCGCAGGGTCGGTGAGCGTGGCCTGAGCCTTGAACTCGGCACTCGGCGGATAGGTCTCCACCTCGAGCGAGTGGCTCTCGATCGTGCCGTTGTCAGTCGTGTCAGTCATCGACGCCGTCATCCTGTCTGTGCCCGAAGCACCTCGGTGTGCTGTGTGGTGCCAGGGTAAAATATATTTCTCTTCGGGGCAAGTGAAGGTGCGGATCGTGCTCCTCATATTCGCCGTGCACAGCTCACTGACACCTGCGAATCCACCCGGTCATCCACGGATCGCGTCCGGCGGTCGATCAGCCCTGCGATCGTTGCTTGACTGGCGGCATGCCGGCTCCTCCGCACGCCCCGCGCTCCGGGGAATTGGGCGTCGAAGCGCGCCGCGCACTCGGCCCGCTGCTGCCGCTCCTCGACGAGCCCGCGCTGCGGGACGTCCTGCTCCACGTGCGCGGCGGCACCGGGGAGCTCTGGCTCGACCGCGGCGACGGTGCGGTCAGGGTCCACGGCTGGCGAGCCGAGCCGGCGGACGTGAAGCGGATCGCGGTCGCGCTCATCGAAGCCGGCGGACGGCAGCTGAACGAGCTGCACCCGTGCGTCGACGCGCACCTGGGCGCCGGCATCCGGGTCCACGCGGTGCTGCCGCCGATCAGCGCCGAGGGCGCCGTCGTATCGATGCGCGTGCCGAGGATCGCACCGCCCGCCTTCGGCGAGCTCGTCGCCGGCGGCCTCTGCGACGCGGGCACCGCGGAGCGCCTGCGGGCCGCCGTCCTCGCGAGGCGCAACCTCCTCATCACGGGCGGTACCGGCGCGGGCAAGACGACGCTGCTCTCCGCGCTGCTCGATCTCGCACCGCCCGGGGAGCGGATCCTGACCATCGAGGACGTCGCCGAGCTGAGGCTCGCCCACCCGCATCGCGTGTCCCTCGAGGCGCGACCGGCGAACTCCGAGGGGGTCGGCGCGCTGTCCGTCGACCGCCTGCTGCGCGAGGCGCTGCGCATGCGGCCCGATCGGATCGTGCTGGGGGAGTGCCGCGGCGCCGAGGTGGCGACCCTGCTCGCGGCGCTCAACACCGGGCACGAAGGCGGCGCCGGCACCCTGCACGCGAATCGACTGGCCGACGTGCCCGCGAGGCTCGAGGCGCTCGGCGCCCTCGCCGGATACTCGCCAGAGGTGCTCGCTCGGCAGGCGGTCTCGGCGCTGCACCTCGTGGTGCATCTCGAGCGCGCCGCCTCGGGCGGGCACCGCATCGCGGCATTCGGCCGCCTCGCGCTCCTCCGCGATGCGCTGACGATGGAGACGGTGTGAGCGAGTCGCGGGCGAGCCCGTTTCAGCCGGTCGGATCATTCCGCCTCCTCCGGGCGCTCCGTCGGCGCGACGCGGCGGTTCGAAACGAGGCGTCGGCCGTCGTCCTGCGGGCGGCCGCGCTGCTGCGCGCCGGCATGCCCGAGAGCCGGGTGTGGCGGATGCTCGGGCGCGAGACGCCCGAATCCGCCGTGCTGGCGGGCATCGCGGACCGCATCGAGCGAGGGAGCCCGCCCGCCGAGGCGCTCGCCGCCGCGGGTGGCCCGGAGTGGCGCATGCTCGCCGCCGCATGGGGCGTCGCCGAATCGAGCGGCGCGCCGATCGCGCCGGCGCTCGAGCGATTCGCGATCTCGCTGCAGTCCCTCGACCGGCTCGCGGAGCGGCGCAAGTCACTGCTCGCGGGGCCGCGGGCCACGATCCGCCTCGTCGTGGCGCTGCCGCCGCTCGCACTGCTGCTCGGCGCCGGCCTCGGATTCGATCCGCTGCCCGTGCTGCTCAGCCCGGTGGGGGTCGTGCTGGCCGCCGGGGGCACGGTGCTGCTCGCCCTGGGCGCGGCCTGGGCCCGCTCTCAGGTGCGCCGGGTAGCGGCGGCGGATCGCGCTGCGGGATGGGCCTTCGAGCTGGCGTGGATCGCGCTCGGCGGCGGCGGACCGCCGGGGGAGGCGCTGCGCTGCGTCGCGGATCGCGCGGACGCCGCGCGCGCGGACTGGGTGCGTCTGCCCGAGCTGCGCGAGGACGGTCCGGTGCGGGAGTGCCTGCGCGCCGCCGAGTCGCTCGGATCGCCCGCGGGGCCGCTGCTGCTGGGGGCGGCGGAGACCGCGAGAGCGCGCACTCAGGCCGGGCTCGAGCAGGAAGCCGAGCGCCTGGCCGTGCGCGTGCTCGTCCCGCTCGGCGTCTGCGTGCTGCCGGCCTTCGTGCTGCTCGGGGTGGTGCCCGTGCTCATGGCGGTGCTGGGCGGCGCGGGCCTGTGAGGCGCCCGCCGACCTCGGGCTCGGACGTCGGCCGAAGCCGGGCCGCGAGGTGTTCGCCGCTCACACCCCCGAATTCCACGAGTTCTCCACTGATCTTCCGAAATCGTCCTTTTCCGACCCGGGCCCCTGCCGGAATCGGGACGATAGAGGCACCGGTGCTCGCCGGGGCCGTGCCGCTGAACAGGAAGGAATCTCCCATGACTGCCGAACTCAGGCTGGTCGTCGACAATTCCGTTCGATCCGGCGCTGCCGATCGGATCCGCGTCCTCAGTCGGGCCCGCGCCTCGGGTCCCCGAACCTCCGAATCCGGTGCCGTCGTCTCCTGGGCGCACCGGTTCTGGGCTCCGAGAGCGCGGCTCCGCCCGTCCGGGTCGTCGCGGCTGCTGCTGCCGCTGCGCGACGACCGGGGCGCGGTCACGGCGGAGTACGCGATCATCATCATGGCCGGTGTCGCCTTCGCGGGGTTGCTGGTGGCGATCATGCGCTCGGGCGAGATCCGCCAGATGCTGGTCGATCTGGTGCAGAATGCGCTCGGCTCGGCCGGCTGAACCCGCCCGACTGCCGGGGCCGGCGCTGCGCCTCCGGCAGATCCTGCGCGGCGAGCGCGGCTCGGTCACCGCCGAGTTCGCGGTCGTCGTGCCGGCGGTGCTCGTCGTGCTCGGTCTCTCTATCGGCGCGGTGGTGCTCGCGGCGCATCGGCTGACGCTGAGTTCGGCGGCGGTCGAGCTCGCGCGGCTCGAGGCCCGGGGCGATGTCGCGGCCGCAGGTGCGCGCCTGGCCGCGCTCGGGGACGGCGTCGAGGTGGCGCGCAGCAGGGACGGCCCCCTGCTCTGCATCGCTCTGGCCGCCCGACCGGGAGCCGGCGCGCTCGGGCTGATCCGCCTCGGAGCCCGGGGATGCGCCGCGGTGAGCGAGGTCGCGCCGTGACGAGGTGTCGAGCGATGATCGGAGTCGAACCGTGAGCGGACCGGCGCTTCTGGCCTGCGCCGCAGCGACCTTCGCAGTGGCGATACCGGTGCTGCTCGCCGCGGGCGCGCTCGAAACCGGCCAGCGCGCGGCCGGAGCGGCCGATGCGGCAGCGCTCGCCGCAGCCGATGCCGCTTCCGGGTGGATCGAGGCCGAGCCCTGCGCGCTCGCGGCGGAGGTGGTGGCGGCGGCCGGAGCCGCGATCGGGCTCGGCGACTGCCTGCTCGACGAGTCGAGCGGCGAGGCGAGGATCACGGTGATCGGGAGGACGCCCTTCGGCGCGGTGGAGGCCCGGGCGCGGGCCGGACCGCCGGGTTGACGGGGGATCGGGAAGCGCCGGGATCCGCATCTTCGCGCGGCAGTGTGTATCGTTGCCAATCAGAACCGTGCGCTTCGAGTCTCACCGAATCCGTGTATGCTTCCGCGCGGTAGAACTGTCAATTCAGAAGGAGACCCGTGGGGGCCGAGAAGAAGCTCGTGATCGTCGAGTCGCCGACCAAGGCGCGCACCATCGGCGGCTACCTCGGCGACGACTACGAGGTCATCGCCTCCGTCGGGCACATTCGCGATCTCGCCGAGCCCTCGGAGCTGCCCGCCGATCTGAAGAAGGGTTCGTTCGGCCGCTTCGCCGTCGACGTCGACAACGGCTTCGAGCCCTACTACGTGGTGAACGACAACAAGCGGAAGACGGTCGCCGAGCTGAAGCGGGCGCTGAAGAACGCCGACGAACTCTGGCTCGCCACCGATGAGGACCGCGAGGGCGAGGCCATCGCGTGGCACCTGCTCGAGGTGCTGAAGCCCAAGGTGCCCGTGCGGCGCATGGTGTTCCACGAGATCACCAAGGAGGCCATCGCAGAGGCGCAGGCGAACACCCGCGACATCGACCTCGCCCTGGTCGACGCCCAGGAGACCCGCCGCATCCTCGATCGGCTCTACGGCTACGACGTCTCGCCCGTGCTCTGGCGCAAGGTCGCCCCCAAGCTCTCCGCGGGCCGCGTGCAGTCGGCCGCTACCCGCCTCGTCGTCGAGCGCGAGCGCGAGCGCCTCGCATTCACCGCAGCCGAGTACTGGGATCTCTCGGCGACGTTCAAGCCCGGCCCGGATTCCCCGGATCGCACGGAGTTCGAGGCGCGCCTCGTTCGCCTGAGCGGGGAGCGCATCGCCACGGGCTCCGATTTCGGCGACGACGGCGCGCTGAAGGCGAAGTCGGAGAAGGCGGGAGTGATCCGCCTGGGCAGCGAGCGCGCCGAGCGGCTGGCCGCGCTGCTCGACCGCGGGACCGAGGCGCGAGTGCTCTCGCTCGAGACGAAGCCTCACACGCGCCGGCCGGCGCCGCCGTTCACCACCTCGACGCTGCAGCAGGAGGCCTCCCGCAAACTCCGCTACAGCTCGCGGCAGACGATGTCGTTCGCGCAGTCGCTCTACGAGAACGGCTACATCACCTATATGCGAACCGATTCGCCGACGCTGTCGAAGCAGGCGGTCGCGGCGGCCCGCGCGCAGGCGGCCGAGCTCTACGGCGCGCAAACGGTTCCCGACGCGCCCCGGGTCTACACCGGCAAGGCGAAGGGTGCGCAGGAGGCCCACGAGGCGATCCGGCCCGCGGGCGACGTGTTCGCCCGCCCGGCCGAGCTGAAGAGCCGTCTCTCGCAGGGCGAGTTCGCGCTCTACGAGCTCATCTGGAAGCGCACCGTGGCGAGCCAGATGGCCGATGCCAAGGGCTCCACCGATACCGTCACCCTCGGGGTCGACGTGGTCGAGACGGACGCCGCGGGCGCCGACGCTCCGACGCGGGCCGAGTTCACCGCGAGCGGCACCGTCATCACCTTCCCCGGCTTCCTGCTCGCCTACGAGGAGGGCAAGGACGAGAAGCGGAAAGAGGCCGAGCAGAACGTCGCCCTGCCGCAGCTCGCGGAGGGACAGGCGCTCGCCGTCGCCGAGCCTGAGGCCAAGGGGCACGAGACCAGCCCCCCGCCGCGCTACACCGAGGCCAGCCTGACGAAGCGGCTCGAAGAGCTCGGGATCGGCCGTCCCTCGACCTATGCGGCGATCATCGGCACCATCTCCGACCGCGGCTACGTCACGAAGAAGGGCCAGGCCCTCGTGCCCAGCTGGATCGCCTTCTCGGTGGTGCGCCTGCTCGAGGACCACTTCGGCGAGCTGGTCGACTACGACTTCACCGCCGAGATGGAGGGCGATCTCGATCGCATCGCGGCGGGCGAGGCCGAGCGCAGCGGCTGGCTGCACGACTTCTACTTCGGCACCGACAGCCACCCGGGCCTGCGCGGCGTGGTCGACAATCTGGGTGAGATCGACGCGCGCGCCATCAACACCATCCGCATCGACGACGCGATCTCGCTGCGCAACGGCAAGTACGGTCCCTATCTCGAGGTCTTCGACGACAAGTGCGAGGTCGGCGAGGACGGGGTGCTGAAGCCGCGCATCGTGAACATCCCCGACGGCCTCGCACCCGACGAGCTCACCCCTGCTCGGGCGCACGAGCTCGCCGACGCCGAGCCGCTCGAGGATCGGATCGTCGGCCTGCATCCCGTGACGGGCAAGCGCATCGCGGCGAAGAACGGCCGCTTCGGCCCCTACGTCACCGAGCTGCCCGACGAGGGCGAGGAACTGCCGAAGGGCGTGAGGCCCCGCACGGCCTCGCTCTTCAAATCGATGGACCCGGCGACGATCGACCTCGACGCCGCCGTCGCCCTGCTCGACCTGCCCCGGGTGGTCGGTGCGGACCCGGAGTCGGGCGACGAGATCACCGCCCAGAACGGCCGCTACGGGCCCTACCTCAAGAAGGGCACGGAGACCCGCACGCTCCCGAGCGAGAGCGCGATCTTCGAGATCGACCTGGCCGGTGCGCTCGAGCTGCTCGCCCAGCCCAAGTACGGGGCCCGCAAGGCGACCGCCGCGCTCAAGGAGTTCGACGCCGACCCGGTGAGCGGCAAGCCGATCAAGGTGAAGGACGGTCGCTTCGGGCCCTACGTCACCGACGGCGAGACGAACGCCACGATCCCGCGCGGCGACAGTGTCGAGGGCATCACCTTCGAGCGCGCCGCCGAACTGCTCGCCATCAAGCGGGCCAAGGGGCCGGCGAAGAAGAAGGCCCCCGCGCGGAAGGCGCCGGCGAAGACGACCGCGAAGGCCAAGGCCTCGAAGCCCGCCAGCGGGGCGAAGGCCGTCGACCCGGCCCGCTCGGCCGCGGCGAAGAAGGCCGCTGCGACCCGCGCCGCGAAGAAGGCCGCCGGCGAGGGCTGACCCGCCCGACTCGGTCTGGAAGACTGGAACCATGACCGGCATCTTCATCACGCTCGAAGGCGGCGACGGCGCGGGCAAGAGCACTCAGGCCGAACTGCTCGAGGCCTGGTTCGCCATGCGCGGCCTCGAGGTCGTGCGCACCCGGGAGCCCGGCGGCACGAGACTCGGAGCCGAGATCCGGCGCCTCCTGCTGCACGGCGGAGACGAGATCGGCGAGGTGGATGCGCGGGCCGAGGCGCTGCTCTACGCCGCCGACCGCGCCCAGCACGTGGCGAAGGTGGTGCGGCCCGCGCTCGAGCGCGGCGCCGTCGTGGTCCAGGACCGCTACATCGACTCCTCGCTCGCCTACCAGGGGGCCGGGCGGCCGCTCGACGTCGCCGAGATCCGCGGGCTGAGCGAATGGGCGGCGGAGGGTCTCTGGCCGATCCTCACCGTGCTGCTCGACCTCGATCTCGACGAGGCGGCGAAGCGCCGGGCCGCGAGGGGCGGGGTGAGCGACCGCCTCGAGGCCGAGGCCGTCGAGTTCCACGGGCGGGTGCGCGAGGGCTTCCTCACCTGCGCCGCGGCCGACCCGGACCGCTTCCTCGTCCTCGATGCCGCGCGACCCGTGGACGAGCTGCACGCGGCCATCCTCGCGAGAGTCGCGCCGCTGCTCCCCGCCCCTTGACGCCGCGGGAGACCGGAACGACGTCATGAGCTGGATGACGCTGTACCAGCTGGGCAGGAGCAGACCCCCGAAGACCGCACGACGCCGCCTGCTCTGGACGGTGTTCACCGTCGTGCTGAGCCTGCTCATCGGCGGCGCCCTGGCGGTCGCGTCGGTCGCCGCCTGGATCGCCGCAGCGGGCCGGGGAACGGATGCGGACGCGCTCGGCGAGGCACCCGGCGTCGGCGAGGCGATCGTGGCGGGTCTGGCCGCGCTCCTGCTCATCGGCATCGCGACCTACGCGGCCGTCGTCGGCAGCCGCCGCGTGCGCGAGGATCGGGCGTGAGAAGCCGAGTCCGCGGAGCTCGAGGCCCGCGTGCGCGAGGCGCGGCAGCGGTTGCGCGGTCGCTGAGGAAGCGCGTCGCCTCGGGTCCGCGATGCCCGGAGTTGAACATCTGATGAATATGAGGTTAGGCTTCATGTGATGATTCGATGGAGGAGATCGGGATCATCATCGCGCCGGAGCTGCTTGTCGAGCCTCGGCGTTTTCCATGTCATCCGTCCGCAGCAAAGGAATTCCCGTGATCACTCGATTCAGACGAACCACGATGGCCGCCGCACTCACCCTCGGCGCCGCTCTCGCACTCTCCGGATGCACGGGCAGCGCGAACGAGGGGACCGACGAAGCCCCCGTCGAGAACTCGGCTGAGAGCTATTACCCCATCACAGTCACCGACATGGCGGGCAACGAGGTCACGATCGAGAGCGCCGACAGCGTCGCGATCACCGACAACCGCTTCTTCCAGCTCGCTGCGGAGTGGGATCTCCCGATCTCCGTGGCACCGCGCGCCCTGTTCAGCCCCGAGAACCCGCTGAAGAACGACGAGTCAATCCTCGACATCGGCAACCACAGCGAGCCCGACTTCGAGAAGATCGTCGCCGCCGATCCCGACCTCGTCATCAACGGCTACCGCTTCGGCTCCGAGGAGAGCGCCCAGGGCGTGAAGGATGCCGCACCCGACGCCGCCTTCGTCGACATGACCGCCGATGAGCTGAGCGTCGACGAGTACGTCACGCAGAGCCTCACCCTGATGGGCGAGATCTTCGATCGTCAGGACGAGGCCGAGGCCCTCATCGACGACTTCCACTCCGCGGTCGATGACGCCAAGGCGGCATACGACCCCGAAACGACCGTGATGGGCCTCGTAACCACCGGACGCGACATCAACTACTCCAACCCGGAGGACGGCCGCGGTTCGAGCGTCTTCTTCGATCTGCTCGACCTGACCCCGGCGCTCGAGACGAGCGGCTCCGAGAGCCACACGGGTGACGACATCTCGCTCGAGGCGATCGCCGGATCGAACGCCGCCTTCTTCCTCGTGCTCGACCGCGCGGCCGCCGTCTCCAGCGAGGGCGGAGACGACCAGAGCGCGCTGGAGCTCATCAACGGCTCGGCATCGCTCGCGTCGGTGCCCGCCGTCGTGAACGGGGCCATCTACGTCATGCCCGCCGACTACTACCTGACGGAGGACGTGTTCGCCTACATCACCGTGCTCGAGGGCCTCGCCGACGCCTTCGCCGAGCAGCGCTGAGACGCAGGCGATGACCGTGCGGCCCGCGCTGCGCCGAGTGCGCGACGCGGGCCGCACGCCGACCCCGCAGCGCCGCCGCAGAGCCCGATGAGCCGCGACGGCACCCGACCGAGCAGGAGACTCTCCCGCATGCCCGCACAGACGCCAGCGTCGGCGACATCGACGCCAGCGACACAGACCTCGGTGACACCGACGCCGATGACGTCCGCGGCGCGGCGCGTGACGAACGTCGACGCGCTGTCCTCCTCCGCCGCGCCCGCCCGGACCCGATCCCGCTGGCGCCGGACCTGGCCGCTGCTCATCGCGATCGTGCTCACGATCGGCCTCGTGCTCCTCTCGCTCCTCGTCGGCGTCGCCGATCTCACCGACACCGCAGGCAACGGCTTCGAGTTCCTCTGGATCACCCGCATCCCTCGGACCGCATCGCTCATCCTCGCCGGCGCCAGCATGGCCATGGCCGGGCTCGTGATGCAACTCATGACCCAGAACCGCTTCGTCGAGCCGACCACGGTCGGCACCACCGAGTGGGCCGGCCTCGGACTGCTCCTCACCTACATCGTGCTGCCGGCCTCGGGCGTGTTCGCGAAGATGGTCGTCGCGATCGCCTTCGCCTTCGTCGGCACCCTCGTCTTCTTCGCCTTCCTGCGCCGGGTGACGCTGAAGTCGTCGCTCATCGTGCCGATCGTCGGCATCATGTTCGGCGCGGTCATCAGCGCGGTCTCCACCTTCCTGGCCCTGCAGTTCAACCTCCTGCAGGTGCTCGGAAGCTGGTTCATGGGCAGCTTCACCCATATCGAGGTCGGCCGCTACGAGCCGCTGTGGGTGGTGCTGTTCGCCGCGGTCATCGTGGTGATCGTCGCCGACCGCTTCACCGTCGCCGGCCTCGGCAAGGACATCGCCACCAACGTGGGGCTCAACTACGAGCGCGTCGTGCTGCTCGGCGTCGGGCTCGTCGCCCTCGTCACGGGGGTCGTGACCGTCATCATCGGGTCGCTGCCCTTCCTCGGCCTCATCGTGCCGAACCTCGTGTCGATGTTCCGCGGCGACGACCTCCGCTCGAACATCCCGTGGGTGTTCCTGGCGGGCATCTGGGTGGTCATGGTGTGCGACCTCATCGGGCGCGTCGTCATCATGCCCTTCGAGGTGCCCGTCTCCCTCGTGCTGGGCGTCGTCGGCGCCGCCGTCTTCATCTTCCTGCTGCTGCGCACGAGGAGGGCCGGTGTCCGCTGAGACCGCCGTATCCGGAGCCCGTGAGGATCGCGCCGCGCCGCGCGGCATCGGGCCGTACACGAGCCGTGCGCATCGCACCCGCTACCTCGTCGTCGTCGCCTCGCTGATCGCCGCCGCCGTGCTCATCACCGCGCTGATGCTCGGCTGGGGCAACGAGTACGAGCTGTTCAGCGATCGCTGGTGGCGCATCTCGGGCATGCGCGCGAGCGCGATCGTCGTCATCGCGCTCGTCACCTTCTGCCAGGCCTTCGCCACGGTCACCTTCCAGACCGTGACGAACAACCGCATCATCACGCCCTCGATCATGGGCTTCGAGTCGCTGTACGTGCTGCTGCAGACGGCGATCGTCTACTTCTTCGGCTCCTCCGGCCTCGTGAGCATCAGCGGCTTCGGCCGCTTCCTGCTGCAGGCCGCCATGATGGTGCTGTTCGCCGTGTTGCTGTACTCGTGGCTGCTGTCCGGCCGCTTCGGCAACCTGCACGTGATGCTGCTCGTCGGCATCATCGTCGGCACGGGCATGGCGGCGCTCTCCACCTTCATGCAGCAGCTGCTCGACCCGAACGAGTTCGACGTGCTGCGCGCCCGCCTCTTCGGCAACGTCGGCAATGCGAACACCGACTACCTGTGGTTCGTGATCCCGGTGTGCGTGCTCACGGGCGGCGTGATCTGGATCCTCGCCCGGCGCCTGAACGTCGTCGCCCTCGGGGGCGACATCAGCACGAACCTCGGCATGAACCACAAGCGCCAGATCATGCTCATGCTGACGCTCGTGGCCGTGCTCATGGCGATGAGCACGTCGCTCGTCGGTCCCATGACCTTCCTCGGCTTCCTCATCGCCACTCTCGCCTACTCGATCACCGACACCTACGACCACCGTCGCATCCTGCCGGTGGCCTGGCTGCTCGGCTACGTCGTCCTCGCCGCCGCGTACTTCCTGCTGCGGCACGTGTTCACGCTGGTGGACGCCGTCACCATCATCGTCGAGCTCATCGGCGGCCTGCTCTTCCTGTTCGTCATCCTCCGAAAGGGACGCCTGTGATCCGCCTGTCGAACGTCGTGAAGCGCTACAGCAGCGAGGTGCTGATCGGCCCGGTCTCGCTCGACATCCCCGCGGGGGGCGTCGTCGCGCTCGTCGGGCCGAACGGCGCCGGCAAGTCGACGATGCTGACGATGATCGGCCGACTGCTCGCCCCCGACGAGGGCACGGTGGAAGTGGGCGGGCTCGACGTGCACGCCACGCCCTCGAAGCGGGTGGCGAAGACGGTGTCGATCCTGCGCCAGGAGAACCACTTCGTCACCCGGCTCACCGTGCGTCAGCTCGTCGGCTTCGGCCGCTACCCCTACAGCGGGGGCCGGCTCACGCAGGAGGACGAGGACAAGATCTCCGAGGCGATCGACTTCCTGAACCTGACCGAGCTGGAGCAGCGCTTCATCGACCAGCTCTCCGGCGGGCAGCGCCAGCGGGCCTACGTCGCCATGGTGCTCGCCCAGGACACCGAGTACCTGCTGCTCGACGAGCCCCTCAACAACCTCGACGCCCAGCACTCCGTGCAGATGATGCGCCAGCTGCGGCGGGCCGCCGACGAGCTCGGCCGCACCGTCGTCATCGTGCTGCACGACATCAACTTCGCGGCCGCCTACAGCGACTACATCATCGCGATGGACGAGGGCCGCATCGCGGTGCACGGCACACCCGACGAGATCATCCGCGACGAGGTGCTGACGCGCGTGTTCCGCACCCCCGTGACCGTGGTGGACGGCCCCGCCGGACGTTTAGCGTCCTACCACCGGGCGGGATAGGGGGAGCACCGGCCGCGAGCATCGCCGTCGTGCGCGCTCCAGGGGCCGCTGCGGCACCGCCGCGACGCCACCGCGGTGAGGAGCCGGGGCTACGCCTCGTCGCCGATCACCGCGCCGAAGCGGGAGGGGAGCGTCGCGCGCCACGCGGCCCCGAGCTCGGAGAGGGGGATCGTGAAGCGATCCTGCACCTCGAGCGCCGCTTCCTGCCCGGTCCCGGTCGTCACGCCGATGCGCAGCACCGGGTAGCCCCGGCCCTCGCACAGCCCGTTGAACTTCACCTGCTCCTCGTGCGGCACCGCGACGAGCGCGCGCGCCTGCGACTCGGAGAAGAGCGCCGCGGTCGCGTCGACGCCGTCGCGCGACACGATCTCGTCGATCCACACCCGGGCCCCCACGCCGAAGCGCAGCACCCCGTCGGTGATCGCCTGCGCCAGGCCGCCCTCCGAGAGGTCGATCGCGCCCGAGAGCAGGCCGTTCTGCGATGCCGCGTGCAGCAGTTCGGCCAGGGCGCGCTCCTCGTCGAGCACGACGCGCGGCGGCACACCCCCCAGATGCCGGTGCACGGCCTCGGCCCAGGCCGAGCCGTCGAGCTCGTCGCGGGTCACCCCGAGCAGGTAGAGGTGCTCGCCCTCGTCCTGCCAGCCGCTCGGCACGCGGCGCGCCACGTCGTCGATAATGCCCAGCACGCCGACCACCGGAGTGGGGTGGATCGGTGCGTCGCCGGTCTGATTGTAGAAGGAGACGTTGCCGCCGGTGACCGGAACCTCGAGCGCGAGGCAGGCGTCGGAGAGCCCCTCGACGGCGCGCGAGAACTGCCACATCACCTCGGGGTTCTCGGGGCTGCCGAAGTTCAGGCAGTCGGTCACGGCGGTGGGCACGGCGCCCACGGTCGCGACGTTGCGGTACGCCTCGGCGAGTGCGAGCTGGGCGCCCGCGTACGGGTCGAGCTGGCAGTAGCGCCCGTTCGCGTCGGTCGAGATCGCGACGCCGAGACCCGACTCCTCGTCGACGCGGATCATGCCCGCGCCGTCCGGGAACGACAGCGCCGTGTTGCCCATGACGAAGTAGTCGTACTGGTTCGTCACCCACGAGACGTCGGCCTGGTTCGGCGAGGCGGCCACCGCGATCAGCTGCGCGCGCAGCTCGTTGCCGCCGTCGGGGGCCGAGCCCGCGCGGGCCAGACCCGAGGCGTTCACCCCCGAGGCCTGCAGGGCGTCGATCCACGCCGGATAGGCGACGGGGCGCTCGTAGACCGGACCGTCGACGGCCACGGTCGAGGGATCGACGTTCACGATCTCCTCGCCCCGCCAGTTGATGACGAGGCGGTTCGTGTCGGTGACCTCGCCGAGCACGCTCGTCTCCACGTCCCACTTCTTCGTCACGGCGAGGAAGGCCTCGAGCTTCTCGGGTCGCACGATCGCCATCATGCGCTCCTGGCTCTCGGACATGAGGATCTCCTCCGCCGTGAGCGTGGGATCCCGCAGCAGCACGCTGTCGAGCTCGATGAACATGCCGCCGTCGCCGTTCGCCGCGAGCTCGGAGGTCGCGCAGGAGATGCCGGCCGCGCCGAGATCCTGGATGCCCTCGACGAGGTCGCCGGCGAAGAGCTCGAGGCAGCACTCGATGAGCACCTTCTCCGCGAAGGGATCGCCCACCTGCACGGCCGGGCGCTTCGTCGGGCCGCCCTCGCTGAAGCTGTCGGAGGCGAGGATCGACGCGCCGCCGATGCCGTCGCCGCCCGTGCGCGCGCCGAACAGCACGACCTTGTTGCCGAGGCCCGAGGCGTTCGCGGTGTGCAGATCCTCGTGGCGCAGCACGCCGACGCCGAGTGCGTTCACGAGCGGGTTCGCCTGGTAGACCGCGTCGAACACGGTCTCGCCGCCGAGGTTCGGAAGGCCCAGGCAGTTCGCGTACGAGCTGATGCCCGAGACGACCCCGTGCACGACGCGCGCGGTGTCGGGATCGTCGATGTCGCCGAAGCGCAGCTGATCCATGACCGCGACCGGCCGGGCGCCCATCGAGATGATGTCGCGGATGATGCCGCCGACACCCGTCGCCGCGCCCTGGAACGGCTCGATGTACGAGGGGTGGTTGTGGCTCTCGACCTTGAAGGTGACGGCCCAGCCCTCGCCCACGTCGATGACGCCGGCGTTCTCGCCCATGCCGACGAGCAGGCGCTCGCGCATCTTGTCGTTCACCTTCTTGCCGAACTGGCGCAGGTAGATCTTCGACGACTTGTACGAGCAGTGCTCGCTCCACATCACCGAGTACATGGCGAGCTCGCCCGAGGTGGGGCGGCGGCCCAGGATCTCGCGGATCCGCGCGTACTCGTCCGCCTTCAGGCCGAGGGCCTCGTAGGGCTGCTCCCTGTCGGGCGTGGCGAGGGCGTCGGCGACGGTGTCGGGATGGGGCTCGGCGGCGGTGTTCGGGGCGGCGCTGTTCGCGGGAGCGGTCGAGTCGGTCACGGGTTCTAGCCTACCGCTGAGCAGGAGCCCCCGAGTGCGTGGCGACAGCGGCTCGGCGGCGCACGGCGGGGCGGTGGTGCTTCCCAGACAAACACGCAAGACTAGGGTCATGAGCACTTCGCAGAATCCGGAAGCCGCTGCCCAGCACGTCCCGCCTGCACCGCCTGCCGCGCCCGCGCCGCCGGCTCAGTCCGCGCCTCAGGCGCCGCAGGCTCAGACCGCGCCGGTGCCACCGGCACCGCCGGCGCCACAGTCCGCGCCGCCGATGCCCCAGGCCGCCCCGCCGTCGGCGAAGGCCCCGAAAGCTCCGAAGCCGCCGAAGTCGCGCGATCCCAGGGGCCTCTCGCTGTTCCTCAAGATCAGCATCGTGCTGCTCGCGGCGCTCTCGATCGCGGCCATCTCGCTGCTCTTCGTCGGCAGCTTCGAGGGCAACTTCGTGCGCATCCTCGCCACCTTCGTCATCTTCGCGGTGTTCGTGCTGCTCACGGCGCTCGACACCCACCTCGACAAGCGCAGCGACTGGTACGCCCCCGTCGCCCTGATCGGCAACTCGTACATCCTCGCCGTCGTGCTCATCGTCACCTGGATGTCGCCGTACGAGCCCTTCTTCCTCGGCTGGGCGATCTTCTGGAAGGCGCTGTACGTCATCGTCGCCACCCGCGTCGTGATCCTCTGCTGCCAGCTGCTGATCGGCATGGGCGACCGCTACCCGGCGGCACTCAACATCTTCGCCTTCATCACGAGCATGCTCGCGGTGGTCTCGGGCATCCTCTTCACCGCACCGGTCGCGATCGAGGTCTTCGAGATCACGATCCCCGATCTGTACTGGCGCATCGCGGTCGCCGCCCTGCTGCTGACGGCGCTGGGCCTCGCGATCACGCTGCTGCTGCGCTGGTCGTACGGCTCCTCCGACCGCGAGGCGGCCCGACGGGCCCGCGAGGCGCAGCGCGCGCAGTACCAGCAGCAGCTCGCCTACGCGGCGGTCGGACCCGCGCCGCAGCCGATGCCGCAGTCGGTGCCGGTCCAGCAGACGGCTCCGGTGCAGCAGTCGATTCCGGCCCCCCAGCCGCAGCCGGCCCAGGCCCAGCCCGCCCAGGCCCAGGCGGAGCCCGCGCAGTCGGCGCCCGCCCAGCCCGCGCCGCCGGTGCCGGACGCGGACGGCCGCCTGCCCTGGCCGACCTTCGCGGACGGTCGCCCGCTGCCGATCGGACCCGACGGCCAGCCCGACTTCAGCGTGCCGGGCGCGCCGCAGCGCCCGTAGCGCGGCCGCCGGCTCACCTCACCGGCTCACCCGTCGAGGGACGACGGAAAGCGCGAGCGGATACGGAGAATCCACGATCTTCTGTATCCGCTCGCGCTTTCCGTATCGCCCGGCGTAGCGGCCGGGCGATACGGCGGGCGGACGTGGAAGGCGACGAAGACGACGACTCAGACGCGCGCGGCGAGCGTCTCGATGGCGCTCGTGAAGAAGCGCAGCCCGTCGACGCCCGAGCGCATGCGCTCGGCGGTGCCCGGCCCGAAGCCAGGCTCGACCGCGTGCTCGGGGTGCGGCATGAGCCCGACCACGTTGCCGCGCTCGTTCGAGAGACCCGCGATGTCCTGCTGCGAGCCGTTCGGGTTGACGCCCGCGTAGCGGAAGGCGATGAGGCCGTCGCCCTCGAGACGCTTTAGCGTCTCGTCGTCCGCGATGTAGCCGCCGTCGGCGTTCTTCAGCGGGATGACGATCTGCTCGCCGGGTTCGAAGTCGCACGTCCACGCGGTGTCGGCGTTCTCGACGATGAGCTTCTGGTCGCGCCGGATGAACTGCTGGTGGGCGTTGCGGATCAGCCCGCCCGGCAGCAGGTGGGCCTCGACGAGCACCTGGAAGCCGTTGCAGATGCCGAGCACGGGCATGCCGGCGTTCGCCGCATCCCGTACCTCGGCCATGATCGGCGAGACCGCCGCGATGGCGCCCGGGCGCAGGTAGTCGCCGTAGCTGAAACCGCCGGGCAGCACGATCGCGTCGACGCCCTGCAGATCGTGATCCCCGTGCCAGAGCGTCACGGACTCGGCCCCAGCGATGCGGATCGCGCGAGCCGCATCGCGGTCGTCGAGGGAGCCGGGGAAGGTGACGACGCCGATGCGGGGCGGCATCAGCGGGTCTCCCTGCCGAAGTCGATGCCGACCACGTCCTCGATCACTGAGTTCGAGAGGATGTGCTCGGCGAGCTCGCGCACCTCGGCCTTCACCTCGTCGGTGATGGGTCCGTCGACCGTGAGTTCGAAGCGCTTGCCGATGCGCACGTCGTGGAACTTGCCGTGTCCCAGCCGGTCGAGCGCACCCGAGGTGGCCTTGCCCTGCGGATCGAGCAGCTCGGCCTTCGGCATCACATCAACAACAATCGTGGGCACCGGTGATCTCCGTTTCTCAGCTCAGACCCTACGATTCTCGCACACCGCGCCGGGCCGCGGCACCGGCCGGCCGAGCAGTCGCCGCCCGGCGCGCCCGCGGATCGGGTCAGCAGGGGAGGTAGAGCCTCGCGCATTCCATGGTGTGCTCGAGCTCGAACTCGCCGATGACGAACCGGCCCTCCACTCGCAGCTCGAAGCCCTCGGGGAGATAGTCGCTCAGCTCGTCGAGATTCCTCTCGGCTGCCGAGGCCGAGGCGTGGTCGAAGACGAGGGTCAGGTGCGGGTGGTCGTCGACGAGCGAGAGACCCGAGCCCATGCCGAGCACGTCCTCGGCGGAGCCTGGCGCGTACTCGGGGCCGAGCGCGGACATGCGGTAGTTGCCGTGCTCGTCGAGGTAGCGCAGCACCCGCATCGCCGACTCGTTCCCGGCGAAGCTCCGCGCGGGATCGGGGGCCTCTGTCGGCAGACGATCCTCGCGGAGCGCCACGTAGACGGTGCCGTCGATGAGGGTGAGGTACACGGGCATGTACCCCTCGGCCTCCCAGACGCCGTCGGCGGCGGCGCGGAACGCGTCGTCGAGCCGCTGCTCCGAGAAGTCGCCCTCGAGCGCCCAGACGTTCGGGCCGATCAATCCGACCGACGCGGAG
The DNA here is from genome assembly GCA_016771945.1 of Candidatus Leucobacter sulfamidivorax. GTDB lineage: Bacteria > Actinomycetota > Actinomycetes > Actinomycetales > Microbacteriaceae > Leucobacter > Leucobacter sulfamidivorax. Next base: position 347,280 of record QZLF01000003.1, on the reverse strand, counting down.
GACTCGTAGGGGAGACCGTCGAGGATCTCGCCCATCGAGGCCAGATCCATGCGCACGCGGTCCATCATGTCCGGATCCATGAACCATTCGTCGAGCTCGCGCGGGGAGGCGTCCGCCGGGTACTCGTCTCCGAGCGCCTGCCGCAGCCGCTCGTGGTCGGTGATCGTCACCCAGAAGCCCTCTTCGTTCTCGACCTCGAGGAGGGCGAGTCGGGACTCGAGAGAGCCCCCTCCGCGGGGCGCGAAGACGAATACGGCGACTATCGCGACGAGCGCGATGACGAGCGCTGCGGCGATCCCGCCGATCATCCAGCCGCGTCGCGCGGTCGGGGCCGCGGACCGCTCCGGCGGCACCGGCTGCGGGAACTGCGGCGCGACGGACAGCGGCGCGACGGGCTGGGGAGGCGCAGCCGCACCGGGGTCGAAGCCCTGCTGCCGCATCCAGTCGACGAGGCCGTCGTAGGCATTGGGGTGCGCGGCGATCTGCGGCCAGAGCTCGCGATGCTGCACGGCGAGTCCGGCGAGCTGCTCGGCGCTCGTCGCGGGATCGACGGCCTGCGCGGTCGCGCGTTGCGGGTCCATGTTCATGACGGGGCCTATCCGGTCGCGGCGATCACCAGTCGTAGAGGTTGCGCAAATCGAAGGCGACCGAGTGCAGGTCCGAGCCGGAGATCTCGAACTCCGCGACGACGAACGAGCCGTCCTGCGCCACCCGCACGGGGTCGTCCTGCCCGATCCCGTCGGCCGAGAGGAAGAAGCCGTCCTCCATGACGCCGAGGTTCGCCCGCGCCTTGTCGGCCGAGCCGAAGTCGTAGGCCAGCGTCAGGTACGGCTTGCCGTCGCGCAGCGACAGCGCCGAGCCGTAGGTCACGATGCGATCCACGCGCTCGCCCGTGATCTCCTCGAGGTTGTCCGCCGGGTAGTCGTCGCGCTCGATCGTGTAGGCGTAGCCGCCGGTCTTCTCGAGCAGGCTCAGCATCTGCATGACCGACTCGTCGGAGGCCAGGCTGTCGCGGGTCTCCGGCCGCTCGCGCGGCAGGTCGCTCGTGTACGCGGAGGAGTACGTCGTCCCGTCCACCTGCGTGAAGAACAGCGAGAACTCGTCCTCGTCGTAAGAGGTCTGCAGCTCCCACAGCCCGCGGCTCGGCTCGCCGAGCAGCTCGGTCAGCCGGGAGTCCGGGATCTGGCGGGGGAAGGCGCTGACGGAGACGGAGGTCTCGCGGTCGTTGAGCCAGATCTCGCCGCGACCCTCGAAGATGACCGCGGCGAGGCCGTCGGGTTCCGCGATGTTGCCGACGGCCACTCGCTCGTTGTCGCGGTCGTAGGCGAGCTCGAGCCAATCGTCGATCTCGCTCTGCGAGCCGTTCCGCGGGAAGGGCTCGCCGATGGCCTCCTCGAGGCGGGAGCCGTCGATGATCTCCAGGGTGAACTCGCCCTCGGGAGCCTCGATCGATCTCATCCCATCGGCGAGGGAGGCGGATCCGCCGCCGCCGATCGCCCCGAACGCGAAGGCGAGTGCGACGCCGATGCCCGCGAGCACGACCACGCCGGCCGCGACGATGCCGATGACGAGGCCGGCCTTGCTCTTCCGCGGCGGCGCGGCCTGCGGATAGCCGTAGCCCTGCTGCGGCGCGTAGCCCGGCTGAGCCGGGTATCCCGCCTGCGCCGGATACCCGGCGTGCCCGGCGTAGGCCGGGGTCGCCTGCTGCTCGGCCGCCTGCTGCTCCGCCGCCTGCTGGAACTGCGGTGCGGCGTCGGGCAGCTGCTGCGTGGGCTGAGTCTGCGGCTGCTGCGCCTCGGGGCCTGCGGATGCCGCGGGAGCCGCGGGCTGCGGCTGCGTCTCCGCAGCCGCTGCCGCTGCCGGTGCCGCAGCCGGCGCCTGAGCCGCCCTGGCCTGGTCGATCCATTGGGCGAGCTCGGGGTAGATGTTCGGGTGCTGTTTCAGCCGATCCCACAACCCCGGGTGCTGGCCGGCGATGTCGGCGAGCACCTGCGGAGGCGTTCGCGGATCCGCGACGAGAGCCGCGGCTGCCTGTGCGTCGTAGCTTGCCATTGTTGGAGCCCCTTCATCCAGCCGGCGTTCGTTCAATCCTATGGGCGCGTCATGAGCCGGTGATCCGTGCGTACAGCTCGGCGTAGCGGGCGAGGGTGCGCTCCACGATCTGCGGCGGCAGCGCGGGCGGGGTGCCCTGCTTGTCCCAGTTCGCCGACAGCCAGTCGCGCACGATCTGCTTGTCGAAGCTCGCGAGGCGGTCCGGGCCTCCTGCGGCGTACACCGATGCGTCCCAGTAGCGGGACGAGTCGCTCGTCAGCACCTCGTCGGCGAGCACGAGCGAGCCCGCGACCGGGTCGCGCCCGAACTCGAACTTCGTGTCGGCGAGGATCACCCCCCGCTCGGCGGCGAGTTCGCGGGCCCGGATGAAGATCGCGAGCGAGGTGTCGCGCAGGGCCGCGGCGGTCTCCGCACCGACCAGCTCGGCGCTGCGCTCGAAGGAGATGTTCTCGTCGTGCTCGCCGAGCGGGGCCTTGTAGGCCGGCGTGTAGATGGGCTCGTCCAGCAGATCGCCGTCGGAGAGCCCGGCGGGCAGCTCGATGCCGCACACCGCCCCGGTCTCGCGGTACTCGGCGAAGCCCGAGCCCGTGAGCGCCCCGCGCACCACGCACTCGATCGGATGCATCTCGAGACGCCGGGTGAGCATGGATCGATCCGCCACCGACTCGGGCACCGGGGGCGCCGACGGATCGTCCACGAGATGGTTCGGCACGTCGAGCTGCTCGAACCACCAGCGCGACAGCGCGGTCAGCAGCGCGCCCTTGCCCGCGATGGGCGGCTCGAGCACGTGGTCGAAGGCGCTGATGCGATCGCTCGCGACGACCAGGAGATACTTCTCACCGGTCGGCTCGGCGTCGTGCGCCGCCTCGTCCGCGGGGACGTAGAGGTCGCGCACCTTGCCCGAGTAGACGTGCCGCCAGCCGGCGAGCTGCGGGGCGCTCATGCCTCGGCCACTCGCGCCGCGATGTCGCTGCGGTGCTGGCCGCCCTCGAGGCCGATCAGCCCGACGGCCCGGTAGGCGCGGGATCGCGCCTCGCCGAAATCGGCGCCGAGCGCGACCGCGCCGAGCACCCGTCCGCCGGTCGCGATCCACTCGCCCTGCGCGTCGCGCGCCGTCGCCGCGTGCACCAGGTGCACGCCGGGGACCGCGGCCGCGGCGTCGAGTCCGGTGAGCTCGCGCCCCGTCGCGACCTCGCCGGGGTAGCCCTCGCTCGCGACGACGACCACGACCGCGGCGTCGTCCGAGAACTCGGGCGCCGGATGCGCGGCGAGCGTGCCGGAGGCCGCCGCCAGCAGGTAGGTGCTCAGCGGGGAGGCCAGTCGAGGCAGCACGACCTGCGTCTCGGGATCGCCGAAGCGCGCGTTGAACTCGATGACGCGCACGCCCCTCTCCGTCACGATGAGGCCGCAGTAGAGCAGGCCGATGAAGGGAGTGCCCTCGGCGGCCAGCTGCCGCACGGTGGGCAGGGCGACCGTGTCGGTGACCTCCGAGACGAACGCCTCGACCCCACCGGGCAGCCACGGCAGCGGCGAGTACGCCCCCATGCCGCCCGTGTTCGGCCCCTCGTCGCCGTCGAAGATGCGCTTGTAGTCCTGCGCCGGGCTGAGCGGGCGCACGTCGTGGCCGTCGGCGAAGAAGAAGAGCGAGACCTCCTGGCCGTCGAGGAACTCCTCGATCAGCACCTCGCCCTGCGGCGCCCAGGTGGCGACGTGATCGAGCGCCGCATCGCGATCGCTCGTGACGAGCACGCCCTTGCCCGCCGCCAGACCGTCGGCCTTCACCACGTAGGGGGCGCCGAACTCGTCGAGCACCGGGCCGGCCTCCTCGGCGTTCGAGACGCGCACCGCCCGGCCGGTGGGCACGCCGGCCTCGGCCATGATCCGCTTCGCGAAGGCCTTGGAGCCCTCGAGCTGGGCCGCCGCCCTGCCCGGCCCGAACACCGGGATGCCGCGCTCGCGCAGCGGATCCGCGACGCCCGCGACCAGCGGAGCCTCCGGGCCGATGACCACGAGGTCGAAGCCGCGTTCCTGCACGAAGTTCGCGACGGCCGTGGGGTCGTTCGCGTCGAGTCTCGGCGTCTCGACGCCCTCGGCCGCGATTCCGGCGTTGCCGGGAGCGCAGACGATCTCGTGGCCGGCCTCCTCCGAGAGCAGCGCTTTGACGATGGCGTGTTCGCGGGCGCCCGGCCCCAGCACGAGGATCTTCACGGTTCCAGCCTACTGGGCGACCCCGGGCCGCCGGGATGCCGGGGGAATCGGGGCGGACCAGGGTGTCATGGCGATTTGATTCAACACTTTGCTCCTGAATAGGCGGATAATTACATGTTTCGTCTCGTAAATCTCCGACTGAGGAGACGAACGAGCCTCGCATCTCCTATGCTTCCGATACGTCGTCATACGGTCGTGGCGACTCCGGCGAGGAGCGATTCGAGGAAGAATGGTCAAGCAGCGCGAGAGCATCGAGCGGTTGCCCGCTTACGTGCAGGGCAAGTCGATCGCCGGGGCGGTCAAACTGTCGTCGAACGAGAACCCCTATCCGCCGCTCGAATCGGTCGCGAGGGTCGTGCGGGATCAGGTCGAGACGATGCAGCTCTACCCCGACATGAGCGCACAGGCGCTGCGGTCGGTCATCGCCGAGCGCCAGGGGGTCCGGATCGAGGAGATCGCGGTCGGCGCCGGCTCGGTCGAGGTCGCGGGGCAGCTCATCTCGGCCTCCGCCGGGGACGGCGACGAGGTCGTCTTCGCGTGGCGGTCCTTCGAGGCCTATCCGATCCTGGTGCAGATCGCGGGCGCCGTGCCCGTCGCGGTGCCCCTCACCGCCGACGACCGGCACGACCTGCCCGCCATGGCCGCAGCGGTCACCGAGCGCACCCGGCTGATCCTCGTCTGCAACCCGAACAATCCGACCGGCGCCGGCGTCACCACCGCCGAGCTCGACGAGTTCATGCGCGCCGTGCCCGAGGACGTGCTCGTCGTCGTCGACGAGGCCTACGTCCACTTCAACGACGACCCCGAATCCGCGGACGGGCTCGACTTCTTCCGCCGCTATGAGAACGTCGCGGTGCTCCACACCTTCTCGAAGGCCTACGGCCTCGCCGGCCTGCGCGTCGGCTACGCCATCGCGCGCGAGCGGGTGGCCGAGAACCTGCGCCGCGTCGCCCTCCCCTTCGGCGTCACCGCCCTCGCGCAGCACGCGGCCATCGCCTCGCTCGCCGCCGAGGAGGAGCTGAACGAGCGGGTGCGGATCCTCGTCGCCGAGCGCGCCCGGCTGCTCGGCGAGTTGCGCGCCGCGGGTTGGAACGTGCAAGACTCGTTGGGCAACTTCGTCTGGCTCCGCACTGCGGAGCGTACGCCCGACGTCGACGCCGCGCTTCGCGCGCAGGCGATCGTCGCCCGAGCGTATGCGACCGACGGCATCAGGGTGACGGTCGGATCCCCCGCGATGAACGACAGCTTCCTCGCGGCGATCCGGACCATCGACCCGGCCTGAGCCTCGCGAGCCACTCGACAACGAACACCGATTTCATTCAAGGAAGGATCATCAACATGAAACACAAACTTCTGGCAGGCCTGGCGCTCGCCGCGGCGGGCGCGCTCGCGCTCGCGGGCTGCAGCAACGGCGGCGGCACCGGAGACACCGGCGGCGACACCGACGGCGGTGCGACCTCGTACAAGATCGGCATCAACCAGCTCGCGCCGCACCCCGCGCTCGACGCCGCGACCGAGGGCTTCCAGGCCGCGTTCGAAGACGCCGGCATCGACGTGGACTTCGACGTGCAGAACGCCAACGGCGAGCAGTCGACGGCGCTCACGATCGCGCAGGGCTTCGCCTCGTCCGGCGTCGACCTCGTGCTCGCGGTCGCGACCCCCGCGGCGCAGGCGACCGCGCAGGCGGTCCCCGACAAGCCCGTGCTGTTCACCGCCGTCACCGACGCGGTCGCGGCCGAGCTCGTCGACTCGAACGAGGAGCCGGGCGGCAACGTCACCGGTACGAGCGACATGGCGCCCATCGACGAGCAGCTGAAGCTGCTGAAGGAGCTCGTCCCCGACGCGAAGAAGGTCGGCATCGTCTACGCCTCGGGCGAGGTCAACTCGCAGGTGCAGGTCGACGCCGTCGAGGAGGCCGCGCCCGGCCTCGACCTCGAGGTCGTGACCAAGACCGTCACCACCGCCAATGACATCCAGGCCGCGGCCGAGGCGCTCGGCGACGTCGACGCGATCTACGTGCCGACCGACAACATGGTCGTCAACGGGATCTCCTCGCTCATCCAGGTCGCCGAGACCAAGCAGATCCCCGTGATCGGCGCCGAGTCCGGCACCGTCGAGGGCGGCGCCGTGGCGACGCTCGGCATCGACTACTTCGAGCTCGGCTACCAGACCGGCGAGATGGCGATCAAGATCCTGAAGGACGGCGCCGATCCCGCGACCATGCCGGTCGAGGTGTCGAAGGAGTTCACCTACGTCGTGAACCCGGCCGCCGCCGAGCGCATGGGCGTCACGATCCCCGCCGAGATCCTCGACAAGGCCGAGGTCGTCGAGTAACCCTCGACGATCCGCCTCAGGCAAAGGAACGCACATGATTGGCGCACTCGAGCTCGGTCTCATCTACGGTGTGATGGCCCTCGGGGTCTACCTGACCTTCCGCGTGCTGAACTTCCCCGACCTCACCGTCGACGGAAGCTTCACGACCGGGGCGGCCACCGCCGCCGCGCTGATCGGTTCCGGCGCGAACCCCGTCCTCGCCACCCTCGCGGGTGGCGGGGCGGGGGTCATCGCCGGCATCGTCACCGGCCTGCTCCACACGAAGGGGCGGATCGACGGCCTCCTCGCCGGTATCCTCACCATGATCGCGCTGTGGTCGATCAACCTGCGCATCATGGGCAAATCGAACTATCCACTGCTGAGAGCAGAGACGCTCTTCAGCCCGCTGCGCGATGCGGGGCTGCTCGGCACCTGGATCGGCGTCGGCATCCTCTTCGTCGCCGTGATCCTGCTGAAGCTCGTCGTCGACTGGTTCCTCTCCACGAACCTCGGCCTCTCGATCCAGGCCACGGGCGACAACGGTCCGATGATCCGCTCCTTCGGCGTCTCGACCGACTTCACCACGATCCTCACCCTCGCGATCTCGAACGGCTTCGTCGGTCTCTGCGGCGCGATCATCGCCCAGTACCAGGGCTACGCCGACATCTCGATGGGCATCGGCCTGATCCTCGTCGGCCTCGCCTCCGTGATCCTCGGCCAGGCGATCTTCGGTCAGCGCTTCATCTGGATCGCCACCATCGCGGTGATCCTCGGTGCGGTGCTCTACCGGCTCATTATCTTCTTCGCCATGTGGGTGGGCCTCGACCCGAACGACATGAAGCTCGTCACCGCCGTGCTCGTGGTCGCCGCGCTGCTGCTGCCGCGCTGGGGCTTCCTCAAGAAGATCCCGTCGCTCAAGGGCCGCGGCAACCGAGCCAGACCGAGAGAGCCCGAGAGCGGCGATCCGGCGGTGGCGCTCACGGCGGGCGTCGGCGTCGTCGACGCGGCCGATGCCGCGGGCACGGGCCGGCCGAACACGAGCGCTCAGACGGGACGGGAGTAGATCATGCTGAAGATCGACAAGATCTCGAAGACCTTCTTCGCGGGCACCGTCAACGAGCGGCGCGCCCTCGTCGAACTCGACCTGGATCTCGCCGAGGGCGACTTCGTCACGGTGATCGGGTCGAACGGTGCGGGCAAGTCGACGCTGCTGAACGCGATCGCGGGCCGGTACTTCGTCGACTCGGGCGTCATCGAGATCGACGGCAGGAAGGTCAACCGCCTGAAGGAGTTCCAGCGCGCGAAGTACATCGGCCGGGTCTTCCAGGATCCGATGGCCGGCACCGCGCCGAACCTCACGATCGAGCAGAACCTCGCGCTCGCCCTGCGCCGCGGCCAGCGTCGCGGCCTGGGGCTCGCGCTGGGCGCGAAGCAGCGCGAGCGCTTCCGCACCGAGCTCGAGTCGCTCGAGCTCGGCCTGGAGAAGCGGCTGCCCGCGAAGGTGGGCCTGCTCTCCGGCGGCCAGCGGCAGGCGCTGTCGCTGCTGATGTCGGGGTTCACCCACCCCCGCATCCTGCTGCTCGACGAGCACACGGCGGCGCTCGACCCGCAGCGCGCGGCCCTCGTCACCGACCTGACCGAGCGCATCGTGCAGCAGGGGGGACTCACGACCCTGATGGTGACGCACAACATGGAGCAGGCGCTGCGCCTCGGCAATCGCCTCATCATGATGCACGAGGGGCGGATCGTCTTCCAGGCCTCGGCCGAGCAGAAGCGCGAGCTCACCGTTCCCCGGCTGCTCGAGGAGTTCTCGAAGATCAAGGGCGCGTCCTTCGACGACCGGGCGCTGCTGACCTGAGCGAGTCCGCGAGTTCCGCCAGTGCGCCCGCGCCGGTGCCCCTCAGGGCCCGGGAGCGGGCGCGCTGCCGTTCGTCTGCGCGTCCTCGAAGACGATGTGCGTCCGCGTGCTGCGCACGGCGGGAATGGTCTGGATCTTCTCGAGCAGCACCTGGCGCAGGTGGCGGTTGTCGCGCGCCCGCACGAGCAGCAGGATGTCGAACTCTCCGCCGAGCTGCGCGATATGGTGCACCTCCTCGATCGCGGTGAGCTGCTCTCGAACCTCCTGCCACTGCGTCTGGTCGGTGAGCACGGTGACGTAGGCGGAGGCGTGCTGCCCGGCGCGCACCGGGTCGACCTGCACGGTGAAGCCGGTGATCACCCCGTCGTCGATCAGCCGCTTGAAGCGAGCGTGAGCGCTGGCGCGGGAGATGTGCACGGTCTCGGCCAGCTGCTTGATCGGGATGCGGGCGTCCCGGGAGAGCGTCTCCAGGATGGCCAGGTCGATCTCGTCGAGATCCATCGCGCTGCTCCTCATCGACCGCCTCGTCCCGCTCGCCGTCGAGTCGGGTCCAGATGAACGTCCGTCCATGTTCTCGGCATGCTACCCGACTCTCGTCTCGCCCGGGTCCGAAGCGGTCGACACTTTGCTCGCGACGCCGTCCGTTCCGGGTAGGGTGATGCCATGGCGAAGCGGCGGATCGGCACGGCCGAGGGCGTGGCCGCGGTGCGGTCGGCGCTCGCCGGCGACGAGGCGCGATCCACCGTCGCGACGGCCGTGCGGTACCTGCTCGAGGAGCTCGCCGCGGTTGCTCCCGGTGCGACCGTCGAGATGCGGGTGCCGCCGTTCGGCGCCACCCAGTGCGTCGCGGGGCCGCGGCATACCCGCGGCACGCCGCCGAACGTGATCGAGACCGACCCGCAGACGTGGATCGCCCTCGCCACCGGCGGCCTCGGCTGGGGCGATGCGCTCGCCTCGGGACGAGTGGCCGCCTCGGGCTCGCGCGCGGATCTCGCCGGTCTGCTGCCGCTGCTGCGCCTGCCGGCTGCCTGAGCACCGCCCCCAGCCGGGCCTGAGAGAATGGGGGGCATGACCGAAGAGCAGCCGACGCCCGATGCGCCCGCCGGGCCGGACGAGATCGTCGACGCCGCCGAGAACGTCGACGCCGGCGAGCGCTCCGAGCCTGCCGAGCAGTCGTCCGACGCCGAGGCGGGCGCCGATGCGCCGGCACCGACGCCGGTGCCGGCGCCGGAGGCGGAGGTCCGTGAGCCCGTCGAGATCGCGACCACCCTGGAGGTGGGGCTCGAGCGCTCGGTGCGCTACGGGCCGATCCTGATCGTCGGCGCGATCGTCGGCGCCGTGATCGCCGCAGTCGTCGCGCTGCTCTTCCCGATCTCGGAGGACGCCGAGTACACGATGGGACAGGTGGTCGGCTTCGTGGCGGTGATCGGAGGTGCGGCGGGCCTGGTGCTCGGCGCGGTGCTCGCGCTCGTTCTCGGCCGGGTCGCGAAGCGCAGCAGGGGCGCAGGTATCGCCGTGCTCACTGACGTAAGATAAGCCACGTTCGCCAGCGAAGGAGCGCTCAGCCGTGTTCAACAACCTCGGAGGCCCTACCCTCCTCCTCATCCTGTTCATCGTGCTGCTCCTGTTCGGTGCGCCGAAGCTGCCGGCCCTCGCGCGAAGCCTGGGCCAGTCGATGAAGATCCTCAAGAAGGAGGTCTCCGGCGACGGTGAGAAGGGCGAGAAGAACGAGCAGGCCGAGGGCGGATCCGCGACCGAGAACCGTGCCGAGGCTGGGACTGCGCCCGCGAGCGCTGCCGTGAGCGCCGCCGCGCCCGCCGATGCCGCGGGCGCGCCTGCGACGGCGAGCATCGAGGAGGAGCTGGCGAAGGCGAAGGCGGAAGCCGCCGCCGCGAAGGCGGAGGCCGAGGCGCTGCGCGCCGCCGCCGAGAAGCGGAAGGGCGAGGACGAGGCGGGGAGCGCCTCCTAACCCGGACCCTGCGACGCCCGGGCTCCACCCTCGGAGAATCGGGGCCGTTCGGGTCGGTTATCGAGCGGAACGACCGCCCCTGCCGACCCCGATTTCGGGGGAGGGGGCAGCAGGGTCTAGCTCTCCTGGTTGGCTTCCACCCACGCGAGGTACTCCTCGTCCACGTGGCCCGCGATGTACTCGCCCGTGAAGCAGCTCTCCTCGAGCTTCGTCATCGCGCTCTGCCCGCTCAGGATCGCGCGGTTCATCCCCTCGACGGTCTGATAGACGAGACGATCCGCCGCCATCGCCTGCGCGACCTCGTCGTTCGTGCGCCCGTGAGCGATCAGCTCGCGCCGGGTCGGCATGTTGATGCCGTAGACGTGGGGGTAGAGCACCGGGGGAGCGGCCGAGGCGAAGGTCACGGAGGACGCCCCGGCCGAGCGCGCCATCTCCACGATCTCGCGGGAGGTGGTGCCGCGCACGATCGAGTCGTCGACGATCAGCACGTTCTTGCCGCGGAACTCGGTGCTCATCGCGTTGAGCTTCTGCCGCACGCTCTTCTTGCGCACCGCCTGCCCTGGCATGATGAAGGTGCGGCCCACGTAGCGGTTCTTGAAGAAGCCCTCGCGGTACTCGATGCCGAGCTTCTGCGCGACCTGCATGGCGCTCGGCCGGGCCGAGTCGGGGATCGGCATGACCACGTCGATGTCGCCGGCGGGCACCTCCGTCGCGACCTGCTCGGCGAGCACGTCGCCGAGGCGCAGCCGCGCGTCGTAGACCGAGATGCCGTTCATCACCGAGTCGGGACGGGCGAGATAGATGTACTCGAACGAGCAGGGCACGAGGCGCGGGTTCTCCGCGCACTGTCGGGAGTACATCCAGCCGTCCGGCGAGATCAGCACCGCCTCGCCGGGCTCGACGTCGCGCACGATCTCATAGCCGCCCGACTCGAGCACCAGGGACTCCGAGGCGACGATCCACTCGTCCTCGCCCTTCTCGCCGTCGCGGCGACCCAGCACGAGCGGGCGGATGCCGTTGGGGTCGCGGAAGGCGAGCAGGCCGTGACCCGCGATCAGCGCGATCGCCGCGTACGAGCCCTCGACGCGCTCGTGCAGGCGCGAGACCGCCTCGAAGACCTGGTCGGCGGTGAGCGACGGCCCCGAGATGCCCGACTGCAGCTCGTTCGCCAGCACGTTCAGCAGCAGCTCGGTGTCGGAGTGGGTGTTCAGGTGGCGGCGATCCACGTTGTAGAGCCCGGTGGTGAGGTCCCGGGTGTTCGTGAGGTTGCCGTTGTGCACGAGGATGATGCCGTAGGGCGCGTTCACGTAGAACGGCTGCGCCTCCTCCTCGCGCCCGGCGCTGCCGCTCGTCGCGTAGCGCACGTGGCCGAGGCCGACGTTGCCGATGAGCCCGCGCATGTCCCGGGTGCGGTAGGCCTCGCGCACCTGGCCCCGCGCCTTCACCATGTGGAACTGGTCGCCGTCGGCGGTCGCGATGCCGGTGGAGTCCTGCCCCCGGTGCTGCAGCAGCAGTAGGCTGTCGTAGATCTGCTGGTTGACGGGCCGCTGCGAGACGATGCCGACGATGCCGCACATGCTGGGTGACTGCTCCTGCGAGTGTGAGGTGAGCGCCGCGCCCCGCGGCCCGTCAAGTGTATCGCGCGACGGTAGGCTGGAGATGTGAGTGAAGAGACCAGCGCATACGCCCGGGCCGGAGTCGACACGGCCGCCGGAGACCTCGCCGTCGAGTTGATGAAGACGGCGGTCTCCCGCACCCACGGGCCCGAGGTCCTGGGCGGCGTCGGCGGCTTCGCCGGGCTCTTCGACGCCTCGGCGCTCACCGGATACCGCAAGCCGCTGCTCGCCAGCTCCACCGACGGGGTCGGCACCAAGGTCGCGATCGCGCAGGCGATCGACAAGCACGACACCATCGGCCAGGATCTGGTCGCCATGGTGGTCGACGACATCGTCGTCGTGGGCGCCAAGCCCCTCTTCATGACCGACTACATCGCCTGCGGCCGGGTCGTGCCCGAGCGCATCGCCGACATCGTGCGCGGTATCGCCGAGGCGTGCTCGGCCACGGGCACGGCGCTCGTCGGCGGCGAGACCGCCGAGCACCCGGGGCTGCTCGGCCCCGACGACTACGACGTCGCGGGCGCCGCGGTGGGCGTGGTCGAGGCCGACGAGCTGCTCGGCCCCGAGCGCGTGCGGAGCGGCGACGTCGTCCTCGCCATGGCGGCCTCGGGCCTGCACTCCAACGGCTTCTCGCTCGTGCGGCACATCCTCGCCGAGCGCGGCATCACGTTCACGGCGCCCTCGGCCGAGCTCGGCGCGAGCTACGGCGAGGCGCTGCTCACCCCGACGGCCCTCTACACGGGGCCGCTGCTGCGGGTGCTGGGCGACCCGGGGCTCGCGGGCGCCGTCCACTCGCTCAGCCACGTCACGGGCGGCGGCATCGCCGCGAACCTCGCGCGCGTGCTCCCGGTCGGCGCATGGGTAGAGGTGGATCGCGCGTCGTGGTCGCCGCTGCCCGTCTTCCGCCACCTCGCCGAGCTGGGCGGGCACACCCTCGAGAGCCTCGAGGGCGCGTGGAACCTCGGCATCGGCATGTTCGCGGTGGTCGCTGCCGATCGGGCCGACGCCGTGGCGGCGAAGCTGCGCGCAGAGGGCGTCGACACCTGGGTCGCGGGCGAGATCTCGACCTCGGAGCGCGACCTCGCCGGCTTCGAGCAGGGCGCTAAAGGCGTGCACGGCGGGGCGGTTCGCCTCACCGGTTCGTACTCGCGCTGAACGACGAACGCCCCGCCGGAGCGGGGCGTTCGTTCGAGCGGTCGGCTCGGCGCTCGTCAGTACTCATCGTCGGAGTCGTCGTCCTCCGCGTTGTACTTGTCGGCGTATTCCGCCCACGGATCCTCTTCCGCCTTGCGGGCCGCGAGCTCCTTCTCGAGCTCCGAGAGATCGGTGTTCGGGCTGAAATACTTCAGCTCCCGAGCGACCTTGGTGTGCTTTGCTTTCTGACGGCCGCGCCCCATGCGTGACCCCCTTACACATTCGGGCCTCGCGCACCAGCCGTGCTGCCGCGCGAGGCTTGCTTTTCGAAATAGACGTATGGTGCCAAGAATAGCACGTGGCGCCACGGCCGCGGGCTGTGCGCACTATCATGATCGGGTGGCCACATCACCGAGCAGACGGCGCATCATCCGGCGCGTGCTGATCGCCGCGATCGTGGTCGCGGCGCTCGTGGTGGCCCTCGCCGCAGCGATGCTCGTGCCGATACTCACGCACCGCAGCGCGGGCGGTTCGGGGCAGGACGTGCCCGAGGGCTTCGTCGCCGAGACCAGCGCCACGGGCGCCGACGGGCGCACGCGCGAGCTGCGGGTGGAGACGCCCGACGGCGCACCCGCCGAACTGGCCGCGCTGCAGCCCGGCGACGAGCTCGTGGGGCGGGGTTCGGGCTTCGACTCGGGCATCGGCATCTACGTCGCCATCTGCGTCGTGCCCTCGCTGCCCGATGAGCGTCCCTCGCCCTGCCTGGGCGGGGTGCCCGATGCCGCGATCGCAGACGCGACCGAAGGCTCGGCCGTGGGCGGCGAGAGCCCGGCGGAGGCGCAGCCCAGCGTCTGGATCACCGACGACTGGGCCTGGCGCAACTTCGCGACGCAGGGCTGGGACGATGCGGCCACGGGATCCTTCACCGCGCGACTGCTGATCCCCGAGCCCGCTCAGGGGGGACTCGACTGCCGCGTCGCGCTGTGCGCGGTGACGACACGGGCGGACCACACCGCCCTCGCCGACCGGGTGCAGGACATGCAGTTGCCCGTCGCCTTCGCGCGCCAGCCCGGTGATCCGCCTCTCTAGGCGACCAGCGGCGTGATGACGAGCGTCGCGACGGTGTAGATGGCGAGTCCGGCGAGCGATCCCACCACCGTGCCGTTGATGCGGATGAACTGCAGATCCTTGCCGACCTGCAGCTCGATCTTCTCGGCCGCCTCCCGGGCGTCCCAGCGCTGCACGGTCTCGGTGACGACGTTCGCGAGGTCGTGGCGGTAGCTGCGCACGAGGTGCTCGACCACCTGCATCACCCACACGTCGATCTTGAACTGCAGCGTGCTGTCCTCGCGCAGGCGGCGGCCGAAGTCGCGGAGAGCCGCGACCATGCGCCGGCGCAGGTCGCTCCGCGGGTCCTCGAGCATCGAGACGAGCGCGGCGCGCGCCGTCGCCCAGGTGCTTGCGGCGAGCGCCCGGATGCGGGGGCTGTCGAAGACCTCGTGCTTGAACGCCTCGAGCTGGGTCTGCAGCTCGGGCTTGTCGCGGAGATCGCGGGCCAGATCGGCCAGGAACTCGCGGGCGGCGACGCGGAAGGAATGATCCGGATCCTCCCGCACGGCCCGCGCGAAACGCACCGCCTCGACGTGCAGTCGGCCGTCGACGAAGCGCTGCGCGATGCCCGGCAGCCACGCCGGGAGACGGGCCGACACCGTTCGATCGAAGGCGTCGGGGTGGTGGATCAGCCAGTCCTCGAGGCGCTCGGCCGCGAGATCGATGAGGGGCTCCTGGTGCTCGCCCTCGACGAAGGACTCGATGGCGCGTCCGAGCAGCGGCCCCCACTCGGGATCCACGACGTGGCGTCGCACGAGCGCCTCGACGAGGTCCTGCACGTCGTCGTCGTCGAGCACCGTGAGCGCGCCCAGTGCCGCGGCCGAGGCGAGATCGGCGACGTGCTCGGCGCTGCCGGGACGCCGCAGCCACTCGCCCGCGGCGCGCGCCCCGCTGATCGTGGCGAGCTTGTCGTGCACCACCTCGTCGGCGAGGAAGTTCTGCTCGATGAACGAGCCGAGCCCCTCGCCGATCTCGTCCTTCCGGTTCGAGATGAGGTTGGTGTGCGGGATCCTGATGCCCAGCGGGTGGCGGAACAGCGCCGTCACGGCGAACCAGTCCGCCAGCGCGCCGACCATGCCGCCCTCGGCCGCGGCGCGCACGAAGCCGAGCCACGGATAGCGATCCTGCAGGGCGAAGGCGACGACGAAGACGACCGCCATCGCCCCGAGCAGGCCGAGCGCGATCGCCTGCATGCGGCGCAGCTGCGCGAGGCGCTCGAAGTCTGCGGGGGTGACGGCGCCGAGGGTGCGTCGCCTCGAGTCGCGGGGGCGGGGGGACGCGAGTCGGGGGGAGCCGGTGCTGCGGGCCATCCCTCGATTATCCCGCGTTCGGGATCCGCACGCGGAATCCTCGGCGGATCCGCCTGGAGTTCTATGCCAGGTAAGGCATGGGATACTTTGCCCCATGCATCTGCTCGCGCGTTTCAGCCTCAGGAACAGGGCGCTGATCGCGCTCGTCACGGTCGTGGCCTCGGTGTTCGGGCTGCTGAGCGTGGGCTCCCTGAAGCAGGAGCTCATGCCCTCGGTCCAGTTCCCCGCGATCGCCGTGGTCGCGAGCTACCCGGGCGCCTCGCCCGAGGTGGTGAACAACGACGTCACCGGCCCGATCGAGACCGCGCTCCGGGGCGTTCCCGGTCTCGAGAGCACCACTGGCACCTCTTCCACGGGGGCCTCGATGGTGGTGGCGCAGTTCACCTACGGCATCGATCTGCCGGCGACCGAGCAGAAGGTGGAGCGCTCGATCTCGCGCATCTCGGCCATCCTGCCCGAAGGCATCGAGCCGCGCGTGATGTCGGGATCGATCGACGACTTCCCGATCATCCAAGTCTCGGTGACGCCGCCCGAGGGCGTCGATCCCGAGGAGACCGCGCGGCTGATCGATCGCATCGCGCTGCCCGAGATCGCCGATCTCGACGGCGTCCGCGAGGCCCAGCTCTCGGGTGCGCGCGGCGACCGTGTGACGATCGCGCTCGACCCCGAGCGCATGGCCGCCGAATCGGCGAGCGCGCAGTCGATCCGCGACGCGCTGCAGCAGAGCGGCGTGCTCATGGCGGCGGGCAGCGTCGCCGAGGGCGACCGCACCCTCGCGGTGCAGGCGGGGTCGGCGCTCGAATCGGTCGACGAGATCGCCGCCCTGCCGGTCGCCCGCGACCCGCAGGCGGCGCAGGCGCTGCAGGCGCTCGCCCAGGCGGGCGACCCGGCCGCCCTCGCGTCGCTCGCCGCGCTCTCCGAGACGGTCACGATCGCCGATGTCGCCGACGTCTCGCTCGAGGCGAATCCGCAGCAGAGCATCTCGCGCGTGAACGGGCAGCCCGCGCTCACGATAGCCGTGACGAAGCTCTCGGCGGCGAACACCGTCGACGTCTCGCACGTCGTGCGCGAGGTGCTGCCCGAGCTCGAGGCCTCGTTGCAGGGGGCTCGGCTCGAGGTGGTCTTCGACCAGGCGCCGTACGTGGAGCGCTCCGTCGAGACGCTCACCACCGAGGGGCTCCTGGGCCTCGTCTTCGCGATCCTCGTCATCCTCGTCTTCCTGCTCTCCGTGCGGGCCACGCTCGTCACCGCGATCTCCATCCCGGTCTCGGTGCTGTTCACCTTCGTGGGGCTGAACTTCGCCGAGTACACACTCAACATGCTCACGCTGGGCGCGCTCACGATCTCGATCGGCCGGGTCGTCGACGACTCGATCGTCGTCATCGAGAACATCAAGCGGCATCTGGGAAGCGTGAGAACCGAGCGCGAGGGCGCGCTCGGCGGCATCGGCGCGCAAAGCGATGCTTTGCATTCTGCGCCTGGCCGGGTGGAAGAGCGATCCGCCACCATCGTGCGCGCCGTACGCGAGGTCGCGGGCGCGATCACGGCGTCGACGGTCACCACGGTCGCGGTCTTCCTGCCCATGGCCTTCGTGTCGGGCATGGTCGGCGAGCTCTTCCGCCCCTTCGCCTTCACGGTGAGCATCGCCCTCGGCGCCTCGCTGCTCGTCGCCCTCACGATCGTGCCGGTGCTCGCGTACTGGTTCTTGCGCGGCGAGCGCGCGGGCAAGCGGGCCAAGGCCGAGGGGCGGGGCCGTCGGCAGGCCGGGGCGACCGATCCGGCTGCGGCGGATCCGGTCCCCGCGCCGGTCCCGACCCCCGAGCCCGCCGCTTCCGAGCCCGCCGCGCCCGCGCACGGCGGCGCCCACGCCGCACAGTTCCCGGCGGCGGAATCCGAGGAGCGCGTCACCGCGCTGCAGCGCGGCTACCGACCGATCCTTGACTGGACCCTCAAGCACCCCGCCATCACGCTGCTGGCCGCCGCGCTCGTCTTCGGCGGCACGATCGCCGCGACGCCGCTCATGAAGACGAACTATCTGGGCGCCGACGAGCAGAACTCCGTCGGCCTCACCCAGACCCTCGCGCCGGGCACGAGCCTCGAGGCGCAGCTCGCCCAGGCCGAGCGGGTCGAGGATGCGCTCGGCGCCATCCCCGAGGTCGAGACGGTGCAGGTGACGATCGGCAGCGCCGGCGGCTTCGCCGCGCTCTTCAGCGGCGGGGGAGACGGCACCGTCAGCTACTCGATCACGACCGATCCCGATGCGAAGCAGAGCGAGGTGCAGCAGAGCGTCCGCGACGCGGTCGACGGGCTCGAGGACGCGGGCGAGTTCTCGCTGGGTCAGTCGAGCGGCGGGGTGACCGCCTCGAGCGCCATCCAGGTGAACGTCTCGGGGCCCGACCAGGAGACGCTCGCCGAGGCGAGCGACGCGGTCGTCACCGCCCTGCGCGAGCAGCCGGGGCTGATCCAGGTCGAGAGCGATCTCGCCGCCTCGCGCCCCTATCTCGCCATCGAGGTGGATCGCGCGGCCGCCGCGCAGGCCGGCCTCACCGAGGCCGCGGTCGCGATGCTCGTGGCGCAGCGCATGCAGCCCGCGCAGGTGGGGCAGATCGTGCTCGACGACACGAGCGTCGGCATCTACCTCTCGCAGGGCGAGGCGCCGGCGGACCCCGAGGCGGTCGCAGCGCTCATGATCCCGACCATGCAGGGCGAGGTGCGGCTCGACTCGCTGGCCGCGGTGGAGACCGCGGACGGCCCGGTCACGGTGAGCACCGAGAACGGCTCGCGCATGGTGACCGTCTCGGCGCAGCCCGAGGGCGACGACCTCGGCACGGCCGGCCTGGCGGTGAACGCCGCGCTCGAGTCGGTCGAGCTGCCCCCGGGCGCCACCGCGAACATCGGCGGCGTCATGTCCCAGCAGAGCGAGGCCTTCGAGCAGCTCGGCATCGCGCTGCTCGTGGCGATCCTCATCGTCTACGTCGTGATGGTGGCGACCTTCAAGAGCCTGCTGCAGCCGCTGCTGCTGCTCGTCTCGGTGCCCTTCGCGGCCACTGGCGCGCTGCTACTGCTCATCGCGACCGGCATCCCGCTCGGGGTGGCCTCGCTCATCGGCGTGCTCATGCTCATCGGCATCGTCGTCACGAACGCGATCGTGCTCATCGACCTCGTGAACCAGATGCGGGAGCGCGGGGAGCCGCTGCGGCACGCCGTGCTGCACGGCTCGTCCCTGAGGCTCAGGCCCATCATCATGACCGCGCTCGCTACGATCCTCGCGCTCACCCCCATGGGCATCGGCATCACCGGCTCGGGCGGCTTCATCTCGCAGCCGCTCGCCATCGTGGTGATCGGCGGCCTGCTCTCGTCGACGGTGCTGACCCTCGTCGTGCTGCCGACGCTCTACTACGCGGTCGAGCGGCGACGCGAGGCCGCCCGGGAGCGGCGGGCGACGCGGCGCGAGGCGCGACTCGAAGCCGGACGCGCGGGCTGGGGAGCGTCCGCGGCCGAGCCGGCGGCGGCAGAGTAGGGGACGCCGTGGCGCGGGGATACCGGCCTCCGGGCAACTACGAGCCCCGCCGGGGGGCGAAGGGCAAGAAGCGCGGGGCACCCGGCGGAAGAACCGGCGACGCCGCGAGGCCCGGAGCGAAGGGCCCCAAGGGGGCCGACGTCCGCGACGCCTCCGGGCAGCGCGGTGCCGAACGGCCGGCGCCGGCGCTGCCTCCGCTCGCGACGCTGCCCGCGCCGCTCGAGGCGCGTCGCACCCGGCCCGAGGACGTCGCGGGCATCGGCTTCGCCGATCTCGGACTCGGCGGCAACATCGTGCGCGCGCTCGCCGAGCTCGGCGCGACCGAGCCCTTCCCGATCCAGGCCGCGACCATCCCCGACGCGCTCGCGGGGCACCACGTGCTCGGCCGGGGCCGCACCGGCTCGGGCAAGACCATCGCCTTCGGGGCGGCGCTCGTGGAACGGCTGCTGCGGCTGAAGGCCGAGGGCGCCTTCCCCGGCGAGGCGCCGCGCGAGAGGCCCAGGCGGGGCGAGCGGGCCGCGCGGCCCGAACGCGAGGGCGCTCGGGCGCCGAAGGCGCTGATCCTCGCGCCCACCCGCGAGCTCGCGCTGCAGATCGACCGGACGGTGCAGCCGATCGCGCGCGCGGTCGGCCTCTTCACCGGTCAGTTCGTCGGCGGGCAGCCCTTCGAGCCGCAGTTGCACGCGCTGCGCCGCGGCGTCGACATCGCCATCGGCACGCCCGGCCGCATCGAGGACCTCGCGAAGCGCGGTCACCTGAACCTCGGCCGGGTCGCGGTCACGGTGATCGACGAGGCGGATCACCTGGCCGAGCTCGGCTTCATCGAGGCGGTGCGCCGCGTGCTGCGGCTTACCCGTCGCGGCGGGCAGCGGCTGCTGTTCTCGGCGACGCTCGACACGGCGGTCGAGGGGATCGTGGCCGAGTTCATGCCGCGGCCCGCGGTGCACGAGGTCGTCGGCGACGCGGCGGCCGCCTCGCCCGGCCGGGGCGGCGAGGGCGCGTCCGGCGAGCACGACGGATCGGCCGACGGAGGGTACCGCCCGCCCCCCGGCGTCGAGCATCGGGTGCTGATCGTGCTCCGCGAGCACAAGGACGAGGCGCTCGTCGAGCTCGCCCGCGGAGGTGGCCGCACGATCGTGTTCTGCCGCACCCGCGCCTACGCGGAGCGGGTCGCCGAACTGCTGACCGCGGCGGGGGTGCGCGCGGTGCCCCTGCACGGCGACCTCGCCCAGGCGAAGCGCGAGCGCAACCTCGCCCGCTTCGCCGAGGGCCGTGCCGACGTCCTCGTGGCGACCGATGTCGCCGCGCGCGGCATCCACGTCGACGACGTCGAGCTGGTGCTGCAGGCGGATCCGCCCGACGATCCGAAGGCCTATGTGCACCGCGCCGGTCGCACTGGCAGGGTCGGCCGGTCGGGCCGCGTGGTGACCCTGATCCCGCGCACGCGGCAGAAGCGCACGCGCGAGCTCTTCGCGGCGCTCGGCTTCGAGCCGGTGTTCTTCGGGGACTTCGTGCCCGGCGCCTGAGCCTCCGCCGCTGCGCCGAGCTCAGGCCTGCAGTCGGGCGATGCGGTCGATCGCCTCGACGATCGTGTCGGGCGCGCAGGCGAGGTTGATGCGGGCGTGCCCCTCGCCGCCGAGCCCGAAGGACCGCCCGTCGTTCAGGGCGACGGCCGCGTCGGCGAGGATCCGCTTCTGAGGGCGCTCGCCGAGCCCCGCGTCGCGCAGGTCGAGCCAGGCGAGATAGCCGGCGCGGGAGCGGGCGACGCGCACCCCGGTCAGCCGCTCGGCGACGAGCGCCTCGAGCAGCTGCAGGTTCGCCTCGGACTGCGCGACCGCCCGGTCGAGCCAGTCGCGGCCCTCGCGGAAGGCGGCGATGCTCGCGTGGAGGCCGAGGATGCTCGTCCGGGTCGCCGTCTCCGGCGGCAGGGCGCGCAGCAGCTCATTCGCGCGCTCGTCGGCGGCGACGATCATCGCGCATTTCACTCCCGCGAGGTTCCACCCCTTGCTCGCGCTCGTCGTGACGACCGCGAGCGCGCCCGCCGCCGCGGCGATCGGGGCGAAGGGGACGAAGTCGGCGCCCCGGTGCGTGAGCGGGGCGTGGATCTCGTCGCTCACGACGAGCACCTCGGAGGCGGCCGCGAGGCGCGCGAGCCCGGCCAGGTGCTCCCGCTCGTGCACGATGCCGTGGGGGTTGTGCGGATTGCAGAGCAGCAGGGCGTCGATGCCGGGCTCCTCGGCGAAGAGCCGCTCGAGCGCGGCCAGGTCGAGGCAGGGGGGCGCGTCCGCGCGATCCGCGAGCGGCACCTCCACGACCTCGAAGGGCACCTCGACGAGCATCTCGAAGAAGCCGGGGTAGACCGGCGTGGGCACGGCGATGCGTCCGCCCTCCGGCCTGAGCGCCCGCAGCGACTCGACCACGCCCGTCGCGACGTCGGTGGAGAGGTGCACGTGGTCGTGCGGGATCGCCCAGCCCCACCGCTCGCGCGCGAAGTCGGCGAAGGCGGGAGCGAGCGGACCCGGCCCGTCGAGGTAGCCGGTGTCGCTCGCCTCGATCCGCTCGATCAGCGCGCGCCTGATCTCCGGGGCGACGGAGAAGTCCATCTCCGCGACGAACATGGGGAGGGCCCCCGGGAAGCGGGTCCACTTGGTGCTGGTGCGGCGGCGGGCGAGCAGCGCGGGATCGAGCTCGGCCCACGGGGTGCCGCCGGGATCGACGCCCGCGCCGATCGCGGCGCGGTAGCAGTCGTCGGCGGAGGTCACCCCTTCATTCTGCCCCTCCGCCCCTGCAGCGGGGCGGCATCGCGTCACCCGGCGTCATGCGCCGGTGCCGGTGCCGGCGCC
Source organism: Candidatus Leucobacter sulfamidivorax (assembly GCA_016771945.1). GTDB lineage: Bacteria > Actinomycetota > Actinomycetes > Actinomycetales > Microbacteriaceae > Leucobacter > Leucobacter sulfamidivorax. Next base: position 325,347 of record QZLF01000003.1, on the reverse strand, counting down.
CGGCCGGGAAGGGGCGATCCGCCTCTATCCGACGATCGGGAAGGAACCCGTCGGCGTCTCGCCCTCGTCGTAGACCGCGGAGGGGGATCCGACGATCAGCGGATCGGGGGTGCCCACGACCTTCCGGTCCTTGTTCGGGTAGTCGAACTGGGAGAGCACCCAGCGCATGGCCTCGAGGCGAGCGCGCTTCTTGTCGTTCGACTTCACGACGGTCCACGGGGCGTGGGGGGTGTCGGTGTAGAAGAACATGGCCTCCTTGGCCTGCGTGTAGTCGTCCCACTTGTCGAGGCTCGCGAGGTCGGTGGGCGAGAGCTTCCACTGCTTCACCTCGTCGCTCGAGCGCTGGACGAAGCGCTCGTGCTGCTCGGCCTTGCCGACGGAGAACCAGAACTTGATGAGGTGGGTGCCGGAGTTCACGAGCATGCGCTCGAACTCGGGCGCGGAGCGGGTGAACTCGAGGTACTGCTGCGGGGTGCAGTAGCCCATGACGCGCTCGACGCCGGCCCGGTTGTACCAGGAGCGGTCGAACATCACGATCTCGCCGGCGGTCGGCAGATGGGCGATGTAGCGCTGGAAGTACCACTGGGTCCGCTCCCGCTCGGTCGGGATCTCGAGCGCCACGACCCGCGCGCCGCGGGGGTTCATGTGCTCGGTGAAGCGCTTGATCGCGCCGCCCTTGCCGGCGGCGTCGCGGCCCTCGAAGAGGATCACGATCTTCTCCCCGCGCTCCTTGACCCATGCCTGCAGCTTCAGCAGCTCGATCTGCAGCTTCCGCTTGTCGCGCTCGTAGCGCGCGCGGTTGATCTTCGTCTCGTAGGGGTAGCCCTGGCGCCACGCGGCGTCGGGGCCGTCGTCGCTCCGGGGCTTCCGGCCCTTGCGGGTGAGCTCGGCGATCTCGTCGATCTCGGGGGTGATGTCGATCTGGCCGGGCTCGGCGGCCTCGAACTCGTCGGCGGTCGCGGTCGCGGTGCGCTCTTCGGCGTCAGACAGGTCGGACAAGCGATTCTCCTCGGGACGGGTGCTTCTCCTTCCAGGATACGGCGCCGAGCCGCAGCTGTGCGCCCGATGTGAGGCATCGTTCAACGGGGCAGGAGTCGTGTCGCCGTCTGCTGTCCGACCCCCACAGGGGACGCCGGACGGGATTCCGGATCCGGATCGCGCGCAGCCTCGCGCCTCTGGGAAAACTCTCAACTTCAATGCTAGCCTGAAGGTTGCTGCGTCCCGGGACCGTGCAGGTCTCCCGAGTCGCGGACCCGGGCGGGCGGGCACCGTGCGCCCGACGATGGACAGCCGAGGGAGGGGCGGATGCGCCAGCAGGGGAATGCCACCGTGCGCCGATGGTTCGCCGGAATCGGCGCTGCGGCGATCGCGGGCGCGCTGCTCGTCGGCGGTCAGTTCTCGGCCGAGCCGGCCCATGCGCTGGAGCTGCCGACCTGGGACGACGTGCAGGCGGCGAAGAGCGACAGCGCCGCGGCCGCCGCCAAGGTGACCGAGATCGAGGGGCTCATCGCGGCCGGCGAGCAGGAGCTCGAGCGGCTGCGCAACGCGCACGCCGCGGCCTTCGACGCCTTCCAGCAGGCGGAGGCCGACTTCATGGCGGCGGCGGCGAAATCCGACGCGCTCGACGCGCAGGCCGAGCAGAGCCGGGCGGCGGCCGATGCGGCCTCCGAGCAGGCGGCGTCGCTCGTCTCGCAGATGTACCGCTCCGGCGGGGTGGATCGCAACCTCCAGATCTTCCTCGAGACCGACGGGGACACCGCCGATATGCTGCTCGAACGCCTCGCGGCGATGTCGAAGGCGACCGAGCGCAACACCACGATCTCGGAGGAGGCCGAGCAGGCCATGAACACGGCCGCCTCGCTGGGGGAGCAGGCCGAGCTGGCCCGCCAGGAGCGCGAGACGCTCCGCGCCCAGAAGGAGGAGCTGGAGCAGCAGGCGGCGACCGCCGTCAACACGCAGACCGAGCAGATCGCCGCGCAGGAGGAGCAGCAGACCGTGCTCGCGGCGCAGCTCGCGGCGCTCAAGGACACCGAGGCGACGACGGTCGCCGGCTACCAGGAGCGCCTCCGCATCGAGGAGGAGATCCGCCAGGAGCAGATCCGCCAGGCTGCCGAAGCCGCTGCCGAGGCAGCGCGCCGGGCCGCGGAGGAGGCCGCTGCCGGCGGTGGCGGCGGGGGAGGCGGCGGTGGCGGCGGTGGCGGCAGCGCGAGCGGCTGGGTCGTGCCGATCCCCTACACCTACATCTCGACGTACTTCCAACAGTGGTGGGGACACACCGGCGTCGACCTGGTGAACGGCTGCGGCGTGACCATCGTCGCGGCGAACTCGGGCACGGTGGCCCTCGCCGGCTGGGTGAACGTCGGCGGCAACATGGTCTACCTGAACCACGGCGGAGGCTATTCCACCCGATACGCGCACCTCAGCCAGATCTGGGTGTCGCCCGGGCAGTGGGTCGCCGCGGGCCAGCCCATCGGCGCAGTCGGCACCACCGGCATGAGCTACGGCTGCCACCTCCACTACGAGGTGCTGCTGAACGGCGTGTTCATCGACCCGTACGGCAACGGCTTCGTGTAGGCGGATGCGCGAAGAGGGGGCGGATCGCTCGGCGATCCGCCCCCTCTTCGCGTGAACCCTCTAGTGGCCCTGGGCCTGCAGGCGCTCCTGCGCCTCGATGATGAGTCGCTCGGCGTCGGCGGCCGAGCCCCAGGCGTCGACCTTGACCCACTTGCCGGGCTCGAGATCCTTGTAGTGCTCGAAGAAGTGCTCGATCTCCTTGCGGGTGTACTCGGGGATGTCGGCGACGTCCTGGATGTGCGCCCAGCGCGGATCCTTGTGCTGCACCGCGATGACCTTGTCGTCGCCGCCCGCCTCGTCGCTCATCTTCAGCACGCCCACCGGGCGCACCTTCACGCCGACGCCCGGGAACACCGGGTAGTCGAGCAGCACGAGCACGTCGAGCGGATCGCCGTCCTCACCGAGCGTCTCCTCGAAGAAGCCGTAGTCGGTGGGGTAGACGAAGCCGGTGTAGAGCACGCGGTCGAGGTACACGCGACCGGTCTCGTGGTCGACCTCGTACTTGTTGCGGCTGCCCTTGGGGATCTCGATGACGGCATCGAATGCGGCGGTCATGCGCTGCTCCTTCTCGTGGTGTGCGGATGTCCGCGTTCAAGGATAGTGCCCGCGGTGCCCGGACGAGTCCGGAGCGCTCGGGGTGCAGTATCGCCCGATCCCGTGGACCTTTGCGCGGCGCCCGGTTCCGAGGCACACGGCTTCGGCCGCTGTACACGATATCGCTTGACAACGCGTGGGCAGCGGTCATGTGGGCAGCGGTCGAGCTCGTGTGCGTCGGGGAGCGCGCACCGATCTGCGAATCGCCGTGCACAGGCGGTCTGTTTCCCGGAGTTCCCCGGCCCTTCCACAGATTCGGGGCTCGGCCGAGATCGTGCGGCTGTTCCTGGCAGGATCGAGAGCGATCGGACAGAATGGGAGAGTGATCGGCATGACGGAACCCCAGGTGTGGACCGCCCTCGGCGTTCTCGCCGCGGCGCTCGCCGGCGTGATCACGGTGACCACGCAGCTCATGACGCGTCATATGGCCGCGCTGTTCTCGGGATTGCGCACCGAGATGGTGCTGCGCTTCGAGCACCTCGAAGGCCATATGGATCGCTTCGAGACCCGCATGGACCGCTTCGAGAGCCGGATGGATCGTCTGGAGAAGCGCGTCGACGGCATCGACCGCGATGTGCAGGCGATCTCCAAGCGCGTCTTCCCCGAGTGAGGCTCGGGGAAGCGCAGTGACCCGGCTCCCCCCGCTCGATCCGGCCGTCGCCGAGACCCGGGTCGCGGTGCGACTCGCGCTCGGGGCCCTGGCTTCGGACCATGCCGTCCCGCCGACCGCGGGCGCTCCCGGCGACGTGGCCGGGCCGACCGAGAATCGCGGCACGGAGCCGGTCGCCGCCGATCCCGGGAGCCGCGCTCCGCTCGTGCTCGTCGCGCTCTCCGGCGGAGCCGACTCGCTGGCGCTCGCCGCCGCCATCGCCTTCGAGGCGCCGAGGGCCGGGGTGGGGGTGGGGGCCCTGATCGTCGACCACGGGCTGCAAGAGGACTCGGCCGAGGTGGCGGCGCGCGCTGCCGAGCAGGCCCGGGGGCTCGGGCTCGAACCCGTGCTGGTGCGTCGCGTCGAGATCCCGCGTGAGGGATCCTCGGACGGAGATCGGCGGGCCGGGCCGAACTCGGGCCCCGAGACCGGGGCGGCCATGATGCTCACCGCGCACACGCGCGACGATCAGGCGGAGCAGGTGCTGCTGGCGCTCGCTCGCGGCTCGGGCACGCGCGCGATCGCGGGCATTCCCCGCGTGCGCGACCGGATCTTCCGCCCGTTCCTCGAGGTGAGTCGCCGGACGACCGAAGCCGCCTGCCGCGCGCAGGGGCTCGAGCCCTGGCGCGACCCCCACAACGCCGACCCCGCCTACACGCGCGTGCGGGTGCGCGAGCGCGTGCTGCCCGTGCTCGAGGCCGAACTCGGCCCGGGCATCGCCGCGAATCTCGCCCGCAGCGCCGAGCTCGCCCGCGAGGACGCCGATGCGCTCGACGAGATGGCCCGGCTGCAGCTGGGACAGCTCGCCCCGTCCGCATGGCCCGGGACGACCATGGAACTGCCGATCCTCGAACTCTCCATGCAGCACGCGGCACTGCGACAGCGCATCATCCGCACGGCGGCCCGCGAGCGCTTCGGCTCGCATCTCAGCCGCGAGCACACCCTGGCGATCGCAGCCCTCGTCACCGAGTGGCGAGGACAGGGGCCCGTCTACGCGCCCGGGCTGCGGGTCACGCGGCGGGGCGACGCGCTCGTCTTCGAGCGGCAGCTCGGCTCGCCGCGCTCCTCCTGAGTCCCCGGCCCCGGCCTCGCACCCCGCCCGCGAAGCACTACAGTGGTCGCATGGACGCGAAGGATCTGGGCGACGACCTGGCGAAAGTGCTCGTGACGGAGGCCGAACTGCGGGTCCGGCTCGCCGAGATGGCGCGCGAGATCGAGGCGGACTACGACAGCGGCGAGCCGCCCCTGCTCGTCGGCGTGCTGCGGGGCGCGGTGATGGTGATGGCCGATCTCGCGCGCGAGCTGCGCTTCCACGCGGAGATGGACTGGATGGCGGTCTCCTCGTACGGCGCGAGCACGAAGTCGAGCGGCGTGGTGCGGATCCTCAAGGACCTCGACACCGAGATCGCCGGGCGGGACGTCCTCATCGTGGAGGACATCATCGACTCCGGCCTGACGCTCGCCTGGCTGAAGGAGAACCTCGAGTCGCGCGGGGCGAGGTCGGTGCGCATCTGCACGATGCTGCGCAAGCCCGAGGCCGCGAAGGTCGAGGTCGACGTGGCGTACGTCGGCTTCGACATCCCCGTCGACTTCGTCGTGGGCTACGGCCTCGACTACGCGGAGCGCTACCGCAACCTGCGCGACGTCGCGGTGCTTGCGACGCACGTCTACGCGGGGGAGTAGCCCCCGCGGCCCCGACCGCCGTGCAGTGCGCCCTGAGCGGACGCACAGCGGCTTTGCCGGAGGCGACGGCTACGCTGATGGATGTTCATCGTCGTGAGGGAAAGGCCCCGACTTGGCTCAGACCGCATCCAAGGGCAAGAGGTTCTTCAAAGGGCCGCTGCTCTACCTGATCCTGGCACCGCTCATCGTGCTTCTGGGCTGGTCGCTGCTCTCGGGCTCCGGGGTGCGCGAGGTCACGACCCAGCGCGGCTTCGAGCTGCTGCAGGGCGGTGACGTCACGAAGGCCGAGATCATCGACGGCGACCAGCGGGTGAACCTGACCCTCGACAAGGCCGACGAGAAGACCGGCGCGACCGATGTCTACTTCTACTACGTGTCGCAGCGCGGCGCCGAGGTGGTCTCCGCCGTCGACGAGGCCGCTCCGAAGGACGGCTACACCGACCAGGTGCCGCAGCCGAACGCCTTCTGGTCGCTCATGGGCTTCATCCTGCCGCTGCTGCTCATCGGCCTCTTCTTCTGGTGGATGCTCTCGTCGATGCAGGGCGGCGGCAGCCGGGTCATGCAGTTCGGCAAGTCCCGGGCGAAGCTGATCTCGAAGGACATGCCTCAGGTCACCTTCGCCGACGTGGCGGGTGCCGACGAGGCGGTCGACGAGCTGCACGAGATCAAGGACTTCCTGCAGGACGCGAGCCGCTTCCAGGCGGTCGGCGCCCGCATCCCCAAGGGCGTGCTGCTCTACGGCCCGCCCGGCACCGGCAAGACCCTGCTCGCGCGCGCGGTCGCGGGCGAGGCGGGGGTGCCCTTCTACTCGATCTCGGGATCCGACTTCGTCGAGATGTTCGTCGGCGTCGGCGCGAGCCGCGTGCGCGACCTCTTCAAGGAGGCGAAGGCGAACGCCCCGGCCATCATCTTCGTCGACGAGATCGACGCGGTCGGCCAGCGCCGCGGCCAGGGCATGGGCGGCGGCCACGACGAGCGCGAGCAGACGCTCAACCAGCTGCTCGTCGAGATGGACGGCTTCGACGCGCACACGAACGTCATCATGATCGCCGCGACGAACCGCCCCGACATGCTCGATCCCGCGCTGCTCAGGCCGGGCCGCTTCGACCGCCAGATCGGCGTCGACGCGCCCGACATGAAGGGCCGCAAGGCGATCCTCGAGGTGCACGCGAAGGGCAAGCCGCTGTCGAAGAACGTCGACCTCGACGTGGTGGCGCGCAAGACGCCGGGCTTCTCCGGTGCCGACCTCGCCAACGTGCTCAACGAGGCCGCGCTGCTCACCGCGCGCTCGAACGCGCAGCTCATCGACAACCGCGCGCTCGACGAGGCGATCGACCGCGTCATCGCGGGCCCCCAGCGGCGCACCCGCGTGATGAAGGATCACGAGAAGCTCATGACCGCCTATCACGAGGGCGGTCACGCCCTCGTCGCGGCGGCGCTCAACCACACCGACCCCGTGACGAAGATCACGATCCTGCCCCGCGGCCGGGCGCTCGGGTACACCATGGTGATCCCGCTCGAGGACAAGTACTCGGTCACCCGCAACGAGCTGCAGGACCAGATCGCCTACGCCCTCGGCGGCCGCGTCGCCGAGGAGCTGGTCTTCCACGATCCGACCACGGGCGCGGGCAACGACATCGAGAAGGCCACCGCCACCGCGCGCAAGATGGTGACCGAGTACGGCATGTCGGCGAAGCTCGGCCCCGTGCGGCTCGGGCAGGCGCAGGCCTCGCCCTACCTCGGCGAGTTCGGGGCCACCCGGGACTATTCGGAGGGCGTCGCGGTCTCCGTCGACGCCGAGGTGCGCGCCATCATCGAGCAGGCGCACGACGAGGCCTACCGGGCGCTCGTGCTGAACCGCGCCGTGCTCGACCGCCTCGCGGGCGAGCTCATGGAGAAGGAGACCCTCGACCACCTGCAGGTCGCCGAGATCTTCACCGACGTCGTGAAGCTGCCCGAGCGCGGCGTCTGGCTGTCGAGCGACGGCCGCCCCGTGAGCGACATCCCGCCCATCGAGGTGCCCGAGAGCGTGCGCACCGACGGCGTCTCGGCCGACGGCGGGCCGCTCGCACCGTCGCCGACCGATGTCGGGGCGCCGATCGAGCCCGCGCGTGCGGACGGCGTCACCGACATCCCGGGGTCGGCCGAGTCGTGAGCGGCGGCGTCGACCGGGAGCGCGTCGCCGCGGCGGTGCGCGAACTGCTCGGCGCGATCGGCGAGGACCCCGACAAGGAGGAGCTCGCCGGCACCCCCGAACGGGTCGCCGAGGCCTACGCGGAGTTCTTCGCGGGGGTCGGCGCCGATCCGCTCGCCCATCTCGCCGATGCCGTGCCGGTGGGGGACGAGACGGGCGAGCTCGTGCTGGTGCGCGACATCGCCCTGCGCTCGGTGTGCGAGCACCACCTGCTGCCCTTCCGCGGTCGCGCCCACGTGGCCTACCGGCCCGGCGCGCGGGTGGTGGGGCTCGGCGCCATCCCGAAGGTCGTGAACACCCTCGCGGCGCGCCCGCAGGTGCAGGAGCGGCTGGGCGAGCAGATCGCCGAGGCGCTGCAGGCGGGCCTCGAGCCCGAGGGCGTGCTCGTGGTGCTCGAGGCCTCGCACGGCTGCGTGGCCGACCGCGGCTCGCGTCAGAGCGAGGCGCTCGTCGTCACGGTGGCCTCGCGCGGGGCGCTCTCGCGGCCGGGGGAGCGCGCCGAGGTGATGGCGCTCATCGGCGGTTCGGATCGGCGGCCGGCGTGACCGTGCGCGTGATGGGGGTGCTGAACGTCACGCCCGACTCCTTCAGCGACGGGGGGCGGTACCTCGACACGGACGCCGCGATCGCCCGCGGACTCGAGCTCGTCGCCCAGGGGGCGCACATCGTCGACGTCGGCGGCGAGTCGACCCGGCCGGGCGCGGCCCCGATCGCGCCCGAGGAGGAGCTGCGCCGCGTGATCCCCGTGATCGAGGCGCTCACGTCCACGGGTGTCGAGGTGTCGGTCGACACGCTGCGGGCCTCGACCGCCGCCGCCGCCGTGGAGGCGGGCGCGCGCATCGTCAACGACGTCTCGGGCGGCGAGCACGACCCCACGATGCGGCGCGTCGTGGCCGAGGCCGGGGCGCGCTACGTGGCGATGCACTGGCGGGGGATCCCCGATCCGGGACACGTGCGATCCCGCTACGACGACGTGGTCGCCGAGGTGCGGGACGATCTCGCCCGCCTCGCCGACGCCGCCCTCGCGGCGGGCATCGCACCCGATCGGCTCGTGCTCGACCCCGGGCTCGGCTTCGACAAGACCGCCGAGCAGGGCTGGCGGCTGCTCGCGGGCCTCCCCGTGCTGACCGGGCTCGGCTTCCCCGTGCTGGTCGGGGTCTCGCGCAAGCGCATGCTCGCCGAGACGCTGCGGCCCGAGGCGACGATGGCGGATCGCGACATCGCGACGGCTGCGGTGAGCGCCCTGGCCGCGGGCTCCGGCGCCTGGGGGGTGCGGGTGCACGAGGTCGCGCCGACGGTGCAGGCGCTCGCCGTGGCCGCGGCGTGGCGACGCGGTGGAGCCACGCTGGGCGGAGAGGACTCCGACCCGTCCTCCGGCGACGGGGCGCAGGGCGACGGTCGCTCCGATCGGATCTCCCTCACCGGGCTCGAGGTGTTCGCCCACCACGGGGTGCACGACTTCGAGCGCGAGCGCGGCCAGCGCTTCCTCGTCGACGTGGAGGTCGCCCTCGATCTGCGCCCGGCCGCGGCCGGCGACGCCCTCGAGCGGACCGTGCACTACGGCGAGCTCGCCGAGCGGGTCGTCGCCGCGGTGCGGCGCGATCCCGTCGACCTCATCGAGACGGTGGCCGAGCGCGTCGCGGGCGTCGCGCTCGGCTTCCCCGGCGTCGCCGAGGCCCGCGTCACCGTGCACAAGCCGGACGCCCCGATCGAGGCGAGCTTCGCCGACGTCTCGGTGACGGTGCTGCGCCGGGCCGGAGGGGCGACGCCGTGATCGCGCAGGTGGTGCCCGTGCTGCTGGCCTTCGGGGCGAACCTCGGCGACCGCGGCGAGACGATCGCCGCCGCGCAGCGCGAGCTCGCGGAGACCGCGGGCATCACGGGCCTCCGCGCCTCGCCCCTGCGCGAGACGATTGCGCTCACCGAGGCCGGGCCCGATCCCGACGCCCCGCGCTACCTCAACGGCGTGGCGATCGCGGAGACCACGCTCGGTCCGCACGAGCTGCTCGACGCGCTGCAGGCCGCCGAGGCGCGGCACGGCCGGGTGCGCGTCGCGCGCTGGGGCGATCGCACGCTCGACATCGATCTCATCCTCTACGGCGGGCGCGTCATTCAGGACGAGCGCCTCACCGTGCCGCACCCGCGCGCCCACGAGCGCGACTTCGTGCTCGCCCCCTGGCTCGACCTCGACCCCGACGCGGTGCTCATGGGGCACGGCAGAGTCGCCGACCTCCTCGCGCGGCTGGGGGACAGCACGCGCCCGTTCGAGGCGGCCGCTTCCGGCGGCGCCGAGCTCGGCGCGGCCGAGCCCGCCGCCACCCCCGCCGCCGTCCCCGAGACCGCCGACCCCGCCGGTGCGGATCATGTCTAGGATGCAGCGCACCTCGCCGCTCGCGATCGCCGCCTTCGCGGCGGTGGGCGTCGCCGCGGGCCTGCTGCTGCAGTTCGCGCGCTCGTCGTGGGGCCTCGCGCCCTTCGTGCCGCCGCTGTCGCTGACCGCCACGCTCACCGTGATCGCCGTCGTGCTCCTGATCCTCGGCATCGCCCTGCACCGCACGGTGACCCGCGGGCGGGAGGAGGCATCCGGGCGGCGCGAGCCGAGCGGGCCGCGGAAGCCGGTCAACCCGTTCCACGCGGTGCGACTGCTCGCCGGAGCCCGGGCCGCCGCCTTCGCCGGGGCGCTCTTCGCGGGCTTCGGCGGCGGGCTCGCACTCCAGCTGCTCACCCGCAGCGTGGCGCCGCCCGCGGGCACCTGGCTGCCGATGCTCCTCGTGCTCGGCGCCGGCGTCGTGCTGACCGTCTGCGGTCTCATCGTCGAGGCGCTGTACCGGGTGCCGCCCGACGACTCCGAGCCCGGCGCTGAGGAGGACACCGCCGCCCCAGACCCCGCGGCGTGAGCGCATACGGCGGTGGTGAGCGTGACGCCGGGAGCACCTCTCCGACCGTCACGCTCGTCGCCGGGATGCACGCTCGATCCGGGAGGGGCGCAGAGGCGGGACGCAGCGGCTCGCTCTAGGCTGGGGGGATGAGCGAGCAGCAGACCCCGGCCCCGCCGCAGGCGTTCGATCCATCCGCGGGGGAGGCGTGGCTGCGGGTCTCGCCCAAATACGCCTGGGCCGACCTCGCCGGCAATCTGCTCTTCGCGGTCATCGTGGCCGCGGTGCCCGGGGTGATCGTCCTCTTCGCGCGCCCCGCCCCGCCGATATTCGTGTTCATCGCCATCTGGGCCGTCGCCCTGGTGCTGCTGATCAACGCGGTGTTCGCCTTCCGCCGGGTGCGGGCGATCGGCTACGTGCTGCGGGAGGACGATCTGCTCTTCCGCCGGGGGATCATGTTCGAGCGCTACGTGGCGGTGCCCTACGGGCGGCTGCAGCTCGTCGACATCACGCGCGGGCCGCTGCTGCGCGCGCTGGGCCTCGCCACGCTGAAGTTCGTCACCGCCAGCATGGCGACCGGGGTGCAGCTGCCGGGCCTGCCGCTGGAGCAGGCCGAGGCCCTGCGCGATCGGCTGGTCGAGCTGGCCGAGGTGCGGCGGTCCGGGCTGTGACACTGCCGCCGAACGAGCCCGAGCGGCTCGGCGATCCCGCGGCATCGAGCGCGCCGCCGGATCAGCCGGCGCCCGGCGAGCCGCTGCCCGGTGAGACGCGGCTCGACGAGCCGCCGCCCGGCGAGGCCCCACGACGACGACTGGCAGCGCCTGCACCCGCTCTCGCCGCTGCTGCGCGGCGGCTTCGTGCTGCTCGTGGTCGCGGGCATCCTCTTCGCGAGCCTGCGCGACCGCCTCATCGACCTCTTCGTCGCCGACGAGCTCACCTCCTACCTCGGCCCGAGCGAGAGCGACCTCATCGACTATCTCGTCGAGCGGCGGCTCATCGTCGTCGCCCTCGCGATCCTGCTCGGCGCCGTGCTGCTCATCGTGCTGCTCGGCTGGCTCAGCTGGCGCTTCAACACCTACCGCATCACGTCCGAAGCGGTCGAGGAGCGCAGCGGCGTGCTCTTCCGGCAGCACCGCCGGGCCCCGCTCGACCGCGTGCAGAGCGTCAACCTGCAGCGCCCGCTGCTCGCCCGGGCCGTGGGGCTCACCCAGGTGAACGTCCAGACCGCCGGCCAGGGCGGGCGCGTCGCGCTGCGCTACCTCGGGCATCGCACCGCGAAGGAGGTGCGCGAGCGGATCCTCCGCGATGCCGAGGCGGCGCGCGAGCAGCCCGGCGCTCCGACCGCCGCGCCCGCCCTGGCGGCCGGCTTGACGCCCGGCATCGAGCAGCGCGCCCGCGACTTCCTCGACGCCGACATCGCGACGGAGGCGCTCGAGGCCGACACGCTCGTGGCCGTGCCGATCCGCCGCCTCATCGGCAGCATCCTGCTCGGCTGGGATCTGCTCGTGCCGGCCGTCATCCTCGTCGGCGCCATCGTGGTCGGCAGCGTCTGGAGCCCGTTCGCCCTGCTGCTGATCATCCCGGTCGGCCTCGCGCTGATCGGCATCGCCTACGGCCAGTTCAACCGCGGCTTCCGCTTCGTCCTCTCGCGGGGACCCGACGGGGTGCGCGTCGGGGCCGGGCTCACAGCCACCGTCACCGAGACGATCCCCTTCGGCCGCATCCACGCGCTCGAGGCGCGGCAGCCCCTCGGCTGGAGACCCTTCGGCTGGTGGAAGATGCGCATCACGACCGCGGGCCACGCCGTCTCGCAGGGCGGCCAGAACCGGCTGCAGAACACGGTGCTGCCCGTCGGCCGCCTCGGCGACGGGCTCCGGGTCTTCGCGGCGGTGCTGCCCGGGCTCTGCACGCGGACCCTCCGAGCAGGCGGCCGAGCTGCGCGAGGCGCTCGTCGGCCGGGGCGAGGGCTTCCTCGGCGCGGGTCCGGGTGCGGGCTGGGTGCTGTGGTTCGGGCGCCGGCGCGCGGGCATCCGCGTGACCGGCGAGGCGGAAGCCGACGGGGCTTAAGCACCGCTCTGCAGGTGCGCGGGGGCCCTGACCCGATCGCTCGGGGTCATGCCGATGGTTCGCGCGCAATCGGTGCAGCTGCGCCGTCCGCTCCTGCATCGTATGCTCGGTCTGGCCTCGGTGCAGGCCCACACGGTACTGGGCCCGGTCCGCATGGAGATGCGGGGGATCGCATTGGCGCGCGCGAGGGAGATCTTCGACCTGCTCGCGGCCACGGCGGTGCGGGTGCAGGCCGAGGAGTCCTGGGCCCGCTCGGCGCGCGTGAGCGCGGGTGCTGAGGCGGCCGTCGTCCCCGTGACCGAGGGGACCGCGGGCATCGGCGGCGAACCGGCCGGGCGGACCGGTGGACCTGGCGAGCGGCTCGGCGGAAACGAGGAGGCGCCGTGACCGGCGCGCGCGCGGGCAGGCTCGGCGTCGGGGTCGTGGGCGCGGGCCGGGTGGGTCCGGTGCTCGCCCTCGCGCTCGCCGGGGCCGGCCACGCGGTGACCGGGATCAGCGCGATCAGCGAGGAGAGCCGCGAGCGGGCCGAGGCGCTGCTGCCGGGCGTCCCGCTGCTCGAGGTGCCCGAGATCGTGCGCCGGAGCGAGCTCGTGCTCTTCGCGATCCCGGGCTCCGAACTGCCCCAGCTCGTGCGGGGCCTCACCGAGACGGGCGCCTGGCAGGCCGGACAGCTCGTCGCGCACACCGCTCCCGAGCACGGCCACGGCGTCTTCGCCCCCGCGCTCGCCGCGGGCGTCATCCCGCTCGCGCTGCACCCCGCCCTGGTCTTCACGGGCACGAGCCTCGACCTCGCGCGCCTCGCGGGCGCCACGGTCGCCGTCACGGCCCCGACGCCCGTGCTGCCGATCGGCCAGGCGCTCGCAGTCGAGATGGGCGCCGAGCCGGTGGTGGTCGCCGAGGAGGACCGTCCCGCCTATGCGGAGGCGCTCGCCGCCGCCACGGAGTTCTCCCGCGCCGTGGTCGGCCAGGCGACCGCCGCCCTGCGCGAGCTCGGCATCGCGCGGCCGGATCACGTCGTCGGCGGGCTCGTGCGCGCCGCCGTCGAGGAGGAGCTGGCCGCGGCCGCGGGCCTCGCCGATGCGGCCGACCCGGGGTCGCATGATCGGAGTCGCGTAGGCGGATCCGCCCCTACTCGGGACGCAGGGCCAGGAAGGCGCAGCCCGCGGCGAGGCAGGCGCTCACCGCCATGATGACCGCCATCGGCAGGGCGGTGCCCTCGCCCCACAGTCCCGTGAGCGGGGCGGCGAAGCCTCCCACCAGGAACTGGATGGCGCCGATGAGCGCGGATCCCGATCCTCGGGCGTGATCCGCCCGCGCGAGCGCGAGCGCGCTGGCGTTCGACAGCATGAGACCGGTGCCCGCGGAGGTGACGAATGCGCAGGCGATGAAGCTCGCGATGCCGAGCGTGCCGGTGAGCACGAAGGCGAGCATCCCGAACGCGCCGAGGCAGAGCAGCACGATGGCCACCACGAGCATGCGTCGCGGGCCGATCCTCGGCGCGATGCGCGAGTTCAGCAGGTTCGCGATCACCATCGACGACGCCGCGGCCGAGAAGCTCAGGGCGTAGATCACGGGGCTCATGCCCAGGATCCGCTGGCCGACGAAGGGCGAGGCCGAGATGTAGGCCATGACCGTGCCGAAGCTCAGGCCGAACGCCACCGTCAGGGCGACGAAGCGGCCGTCGCGCAGCAGCGGCCCGAAGGGCTTGAAGGTGGAGCGCAGTCCGCCCGCGGTGCGCTGCGCGGCCGGCAGGGACTCGGGCACCAGCCACCAGGCGAGCAGCAGCATGATCGCCGCCACCGCGCCCAGCGTCGCGAGGGATCCGCGCCAGCCCCACCACTCGTGCGTGAAGCCGCCGATCACCGGGGCGAGCAGGGGCCCGAGACCGCTCACGATCGCGATCAGGCTGAGGGCGCGCACGGCCGTCGCCCCCTCGCTGAGGTCCGCCGCGATCGCTCGCGAGAGCACGAGACCCGCGGCGCCGGCGAAGCCCTGCACGAGGCGCAGCGCGATGAGCAGCTCGATGCCCGGCGTGAAAGCCATGGCGAAGCCCGCGAGGGAGAACACCGTCAGCGAGGCGAGCAGCACCGTGCGGCGCCCGCGCGTGTCGGAGATCGGGCCGAGCAGCAGCTGGCCCGTGCCGATGCCGACGAAGAACATCGTGAGGGTGAGCTGCACGACCGCCGGCGAGGTGTCCAGGCTGCGGGAGATGTCCGGCAGCGACGGCAGGTAGAGATCGGTGGAGATCGAGCTGGCCATCGCGACGAAGCCCAGCACGACCAGCAGGCCGGGGGTGAGGCGGGGCTTGGCTGCGGTCACGGGGATCCTGCTCTTCTCTTCGGGCGGCCGATGTCGTCACACGAGATCGTATACGGTTCGGGATCGGGGCGGATCGCCGGCGCCCGGCGCCCGCCGGCTCCCGCCCGTGGCGCGGGCCGTCTCGCATAGACTGGGGTGTCCATGCCTGTGCCCGAAAGGACCCGAATGAGCGAGCAGCGCGCCCCCGAGATCGAAGCCCTCAGCGAAGAAGAGGTCTTCGAGCAGAAGCGGGTGCGGCTCGAGAAGCGCGAGCGGCTGAACGAGCTCGCGGGCGGCGACCTCGGCGGCGGCGCCTACCCGGTCGAGCTGCCGGTCACCGCGACGATCCCCGAGGTGCGCGCGAAGTGGGGGCGCCTGGAGCAGGAACCCGACAGCGCCTCGGGCGAGACCGTCGGGGTCGCCGGCCGGGTCGTGTTCCAGCGCAACACGGGCAAGCTGTGCTTCGCGAGCCTGCAGGCCGGCGACGGCACCCGCATCCAGGCGATGGTCAGCCTCGCCGAGGTGGGGGAGGAGTCGCTCGCCCGCTACAAGGAGCTCGTCGACCTCGGCGACCACCTCTTCGTGAGCGGCGAGGTGATCTCGAGCCGGCGCGGCGAGCTGTCGATCATGGTCGAGGAGTGGCGGATCGCGGCCAAGGCGCTCGCCCCGCTGCCGAACATGTACGCCGGGCTGAACGAGGAGACGCGGGTGCGCCAGCGCTACCTCGATCTCATCCAGCGCGAGCAGGCGCGGGTCAACGTGGTGACGCGCGCGAAGACCATGGCGAGCCTGCGCCGCACCTTCGCCGAGCGCGACTTCATCGAGGTCGAGACGCCGATGCTGCAGACCATGCACGGCGGCGCCTCGGCCCGCCCCTTCGTCACGCACTCCAACGCCTTCGACACCGAGCTCTTCCTGCGCATCGCGCCCGAGCTCTACCTGAAGCGCGCGGTCGTCGGCGGGCTCGAGCGGGTCTTCGAGATCAACCGCAACTTCCGCAACGAGGGCGCCGACTCGACGCACAGCCCCGAGTTCGCGATGCTCGAGTCGTACCAGGCGTACACCGACTACCGCGGCATCGCCGACCTCACGCAGGCGCTCATCCAGGACGCCGCGCTCGCCGTCAACGAGGGCTCCGAGCGCGAGGGCACGCACACCGTGCTCTGGGCCGACGGGACGCTCTTCGACCTCGGCGGCGAGTGGGACCGCATCTCGATGTACGGCACGCTCTCGGAGGCGGCGGGGCGCGAGATCACCCCCGCGACCCCGGTCGAGGAGCTGCTGGCGATCGCCGAGGCGGAGGGCGTCGAGGTGAGGCTGCCGAACCACGGCAAGCTCGTCGAGGAGCTGTGGGAGCACTTCGTGAAGGAGGGGCTCACGCGCCCCACCTTCGTCATGGACTTCCCGGTCGAGACGAGCCCGCTCACCCGGCACCACCGCCAGATCCCGGGCGTCGTCGAGAAGTGGGACCTCTACGTGCGCGGCTTCGAGCTGGCCACCGGCTACTCCGAACTCGTCGATCCGGTCGTGCAGCGCGAGCGCTTCGTGCAGCAGGCCGCCGAGGCGGCCCGAGGTGACGACGAGGCGATGCGCATCGACGAGGAGTTCCTGCGCGCGCTCGAGCACGGCATGCCGCCGTCGGGCGGCATGGGCATGGGCATGGACCGCCTGCTCATGGCGCTGACCGGGCTCGGGATCCGGGAGACGATCCTCTTCCCGCTGGTCAAGTAGGACCCGACCTGACTCCCGCCGATCCTGATCCACCTCGCTCTTACCGTCGTCTCTGGGCGAAGAAGAGGTAGGCGAGGATGTCGGGGGAGAGGACTCAGGTCAGGGCAGCAGGCCGAGTTCGAGCGCCCGGATCACCGCCCGGGTGCGGTCGCTCACCTCGAGCTTCGCGAAGACGTGCAGCAGGTGGGTCTTCACGGTCGACTCACCGATGAAGAGGCTCGCAGCGATCTCGGGGTTGCTGAGCCCCTCGGCCACGAGCGCGAGGATCTCCGTCTCCCGCGCGGTGAGCGTCGGTTGCTCCGGATCGGCGGCCCGCACCGCGGCCCGCGTGAGCTGCGCCGCGATGCTCGGCGCGAGCACCGTCTGGCCCGTGGCGACCGCGCGGATGCCGGCCGTGAGATGCTCCGCGGGCGCCGCCTTCAGGAGGTAGCCGGAGGCGCCGGCCTCGATCGCCGCGAGGATCAGCTCGTCGTCCTCGTAGGTGGTGAAGACGAGCACCCGCGGCGCGGCGGCCGCACCGGCGGCCCCCTCGTGCGCGTGCACGATGCGCTGGGTCGCCTCGACCCCGCCCATGCCGGGCATCCGCAGATCCATGAGCACGACGTCGGGGGCGGGGCCGGGCGCGTCGCCGCCGAGCAGCTCGAGAGCCGCCTCGCCCGAGTCGGCCTCGCCCACGATCTCGAAATCGGGCTCGGTGTCGAGCAGGCCGACGATGCCCGAGCGGACGATCGGGTGGTCGTCGACGACCAGCACGCGGATCACGGCGCGCCTCCCCGGTCGTCCCGAGCGGCCGGAGTCCGCGCGGGCAGCCGCACCTCGAGCCTGGAGCCGCGGACGGCACCCGGGCCGAAGTCGACCTCGCCGCCGACCGCCCGCACCCGCTCCGCGAGCCCGCTCAGGCCGAAGCCGGCGGGCCCGGCGGCGACGGGGCCGATCCCGTCGTCCTCGACCGCGAGGCGCGCGCCTCCCTCCGGCAGCGCCTCGAGGGAGACCCGCGCCTCCCGCGCGCGGGCGTGCTTTCGCGTGTTGGCCAGCCCCTCCTGCGCGGCGCGGAGCAGCACCACCTCCCGCTCCCGGTCGAGCGGCACCGGGGTCAGCGAGCATTCCACCCGCAGGCCGGTGTCGGCCCCCATGCGGGCGGCGATCCGCTCGATCGAGGCGGCGAGTCCGCCGTCGCCGAGCGGCTGCGTCGTCGCGACGAGCGCACGCGCTTCGGCGACCGCCTCGCGCGCGGCCGATCCGACGCGGGAGAGGCGATCCCTCGCCCGATCGCGGTCGTCGGCCTCGAGCGCGCGCTCCGCCTGCTCGCTCAGCATGACGAGTCCGGTGAGGGTCTGGGTCAGGGTGTCGTGCAGGTCCCGCGACAGCCGCTCGCGTTCGGCGGCGGCGCCCGCCTCCTCGGAGAGCGCGACCACCTCGGCCCGGCTGTGCTCCAGCTGCTCGGCGAGCTCGCGGTGGCGTTCGCCCTGCATCGAGATGCGCGTGATCCAGGTGCCCATCGCCACGGCGAAGACGAAGGAGAGCAGCGCCGAGATGAGGGCCGACGCGAGGGCGGAGCCGACGGCGCCCTCGGTGCCCTCGCTCGCGATGCCGAGGAACATCCCGACGCCGGTGGCGGCGGAGATGGCGGCGCTCCACAGCAGCGCCTCGCGGTAGCGGTGGGAGAGCGTCCAGGCGATGGGGTAGGCGAGCGCCTGCGCGAGCGCGAACATCGGGACGGTGAAGACCGCGTAGGCGAGCAGGACGACGAGGATCCCGAGGAGGACCCGGCCCCGGGGCAGGATCGCCTCGTCGCGCATGGCGCGCCGCAACGACGGCCGGCCGAGCGGCATCCAGACCAGCGCGAACGCCGCGAGCGGCAGCAGCACGAGGACGAGCCGGGATCCGAGGGGCGCCCCGGCGGCCCAGATCGGAGCGTCGTCGAGGGCCATGAGCACGCCCAGGATGCAGAGGGCGGCGAGCATCAGTCCGGCCGCGAGATCCCACCACAGCAGCGGGCGACGCAGCGCGGCGTCTCCGCCGGGCTCCTGCTTCGCGGTGTCGATCACGGTCTCACCCTCTCACGATCGTCGTGGCGGAGGCCACGCAGCGCCGCACGGCGAACGCGAGGCGTTCGCCCTATGTGCGTCCGCGACGGTGGTCGCGGCAGCGCCGCACGGCGAACGCGATGCGTTCGCCCTATGTGCGTCCGCGACGGTGGTCGCGGCAGCGCCGCACGGCGAACGCGATGCGTTCGCCCTATGTGCGACGCTGCCATCTGAAAGTGAGGAGGCTGAGCACGAGGCCGATCACCAGCCAGATGCCGAGGTTCAGGGCGACGAGGCCGAGGTCCCAGCCTCCCGAGGGCTCGGCGGCGGCGAAGTGCTCGGGCAGGAAGACGCTGCGCATGCCCTGCGCCAGCCACTTGAGCGGGAAGATCGATGCGATGTTCTGCAGCCACTCCGGCAGCATGCTGAACTGCAGGTAGACCCCCGAGATGAACTGCAGGATCAGCACGGGCGGCAGCACCACCGCGATCGCGCTGCGGGACGAGCGCGGCACCGCGGCCAGGGCGATGCCGAGCAGGGACATGGTCGCGATCCCGAGCACGAACAGCCAGGCGAAGCGGCCCCACGCCTCGGCCGTGGCGGGCAGCTCGACGCCGAAGGCGAAGCGCGCGACGCCCAGCAGCAGCGCGATCTGCAGCAGCGAGGTCACGACGACGAGGCCGGCCTTGCCGATGAAGTAGGCCACCGGCGTGAACGGCGTGCCGCCGAGCCGGCGCAGCCAGCCCTCGTACTTCTCGCGGGTCACGTCGGACGCCAGGTTCTGCACACCCGACAGCAGCAGCGCCGCGGCGACGAGGCCCGGCAGGTAGTACGCCGCCATGCTGATGCCGCCGGTGCCGTCGGGCAGCGCGCCGATGTCGCCCATGGAGCTGAAGGCCGAGGAGAAGATGCCGAGGATCAGCACGGGGAACAGGAAGGTGAAGAACACCGCGTCGGGCATGCGGAAGTAGGCCCGCAGCTCGAAGCCGATGGCGGACAGGCCCGTGCCGAGCACTCCGGGCGGGCGGGTCCGCCGCGCGGCCGGGTTCGCGGGGCTCGCGGGGTTCGTGGTCGTGGTGGTCATCGTCCTGCCTCCTCGTGCGATGCTCCGGCCGCCGCCGTGCGGCGGGATTCCTGCTCGATCGCGGTGCCGGAAGCGCCGGCGGGGTCGCCATCGCCTGCCGCATCGGCCTCGATCAGCTCCAGGTAGACGTCCTCGAGGCTTGGCCGCAGCACCTCGAGCTCGGCGGGCTCCCCGCCGCTCTCGACCTGCAGCCGCGCCACCAGCTCCGCCGGACGGTTCGTGCGCTCCTCGTGCGGCGCGCCCGAGGCGTCCCGCCAGCGGACGAGCGGCGTTCGAGCCTCCGGCCCGCCGAGCAGCGCGGGCGGCGCCTCGGCCGCGATCCGCCCGCCCGACACCACCCCGACGCGGTCCGCGAGCTGCGCGGCCTCGTCGAGGTAGTGGGTGGTGAGCAGGATCGCGGTGCCCTCGGCGGAGAGGCCCCGCAGCATGTCCCAGAACTGGCGGCGCGCCTCGGGATCGAAGCCGGTGGTCGGCTCGTCGAGGAACAGCAGCTCGGGCCGGCCGACGATCCCGAGCGCGACATCGAGACGGCGCTGCTGGCCGCCCGAGAGCTTGGCCGCCCGCTTGCCGGCGTGCTCGACGAGGCCGACGAGCTCGAGGGTCTCGTCCACGCCGCGGGGGTCGGGGTACAGGGAGGCGAATCGGCGCAGCAGCTCGCGCGGCGAGTAGGGCCCGAAGTCGCCGGTCGCCTGGGCGACGATGCCGATCCTCGCCTTCCACGACCGCGGGGCCGAGAGCGGCTCGTGGCCGAGCACGCGCACCTCGCCGCCGTCCGGGCGCCGGAAGCCCTCGAGGATCTCGATGGTCGTGCTCTTGCCCGCGCCGTTCGGCCCGAGCAGGGCGTAGGTCTCGCCGTGGGCGATGTCGAGGTCGATGCCGCCCAGCACGGTCCGATCGCCGTATTTCTTCGTGAGGCCGCGCACGCGCACGGCGCCGGGGCCCTCATGTCTGCTGTCCATACCCCAAGCCTGGCGGATCCGGCCGCCGCGCGGCAGGGGTCGACGGCCTGATTCGCGCATCCACCGATCGGTGGATGCGCCCCGGCTAGGGCCCCTCGACGGGTTCGGAGCCGGAGGCTCGTGCAGAGTGCCGCAATAGTGCGCGTTCTGCCGTCCCGCGCGGTCCAGACAGCACTGCGTGCACCATTGGGCCAGGAGCGAGGGCAGCGACGGGGTAGGGGGCGGCGGAAAGGGCGGCGGGCGGGGCAGGGCCCCGGGGCGGGGGCGGCCGGCTCAGAGCAGGTGACCGCCGCCCGTCACCTTCATGCGGTTGACGAGGCTCTTCACGTCCTGCGCGTGCTGCTTGGAGGTGACGAGCAGCACGTCGGCGGTGTCGACCACGACCACGTCCTGCATCCCGACGAGGGCGACGAGCCGGTCGCTCTCGGAGACGACGATGCCGCTCGACGCGTCCGAGAGCACCTGGGCGCCGTCGCCGAGCACGGCGAGGTCCCCCGAGCGGCCCCGCGTCAGCAGGTCGGCGATCGACGCGAAGTCGCCCACGTCGTCCCACTCGAAGTGCGCGGCGACGCAGACCATGCGGCCCGCCGCCGCCGCGGGCTCGGCCACCGAGTAGTCGATCGCGATCTTCGGCAGTCCGGGCCACAGCCGCTCGCGCGCCGCGGCGGCCGCCTTGGTGTCCCACACCGCGGCGATCTCGCGTAGCGCGGCGACGAGCTCGGGCTCGGCGAGCGCCATCTGGTCGAGCAGCACGCGGGCCTTGGCGATGAACATGCCGGCGTTCCAGAGGTACGAGCCCCCGCGCAGGTACTCGGCAGCGGTCGCCTCGTCAGGCTTCTCCACGAACTCGTCGACCTCGTAGACGTCGAAGGGGGCGAGGTCGGAGCGGGCGGCGCCGCACTTGATGTAGCCGAAGCCGGTGGCCGGGTGGCCCGGGTGGATGCCGATGGTGGCGATGTACCCCTGATCCGCCGCCTGCACCGCGGTGCGCACGGCGCGCTGGAACAGCACCGAGCCCCGGATCACGTGGTCGGCGGCGAAGGAGCCGAGGATGGCCTCGGGGTCGCGCAGCTCCAGGATCGCCGCGGCGAGGCCGATCGCGGCCGAGGAGTCCTTGGGCTCGCTCTCGGTGACGAGGTTCTCGGGCAGCAGCTCCGGCAGCTGGTCTGCGACGGAGTCGCGGTGCGCATTGCCGGTGACCACCATGATGCGCTCGGGCGGGGCGATGGGCGCCAGCCGATTCCAGGTGGCCCGCAGCAGGGAATCGCCGCTGCCGGTGAGGTCCAGCAGGAACTTGGGGGCCTTCGCGCGGGAGAGGGGCCAGAGCCGGGAGCCGACGCCTCCGGCCGGGATCACGCAGGTGAAGCGGTCGAGCGCGGAAGTGTCAGTCATGCTCCCCAGCCTAAACCGGGCGAGCAGCCGATAAGCCCCGCTGAACAGGGGAAGTGAGGAAAGCCGGGTAAACATCTGATGAAAACGCCCGAGATCCGCGTGGATCCGCGGTTGCCGCAGGCCGGGCGGGTGAGGAGTCGGTCGCGGATTTGGTGCCATAATGGTCGGGAGTGCGTTGCCGAATCGGGTGCAATCCGTTGTGCCCGCGGATCGCGCCGAACATCGGATGCCAGAACCTGGCTGGGCCCGACCCAAGGAGGATGCTCGTGTCACCCCAAACCGCAGAGGCTGTGCCTGCGGCCGCGAAGAAGAGCCGCGTCGGCGGCACCCTCTATCGCGGCAACGAGGGAATGTGGTCCTGGGTGCTGCATCGCATCACCGGCATCGCGATCTTCTTCTTCCTGCTGGTGCACGTGCTCGACACGGCGCTCATCCGGGTGAGTCCCGAGGCCTACAACGCGGTCATCGGCACCTACAAGACCCCGATCATGGGCCTCGGCGAGGTCGGCCTCGTCGGCGCCATCGCCTTCCACGCGCTGAACGGCCTGCGCATCATCCTCGTCGACTACTGGAGCAAGGGCACCAAGTACCAGCGCGCGATGTTCTGGATCGTCATCGTGCTCTGGGTCATCGTGATGCTGGGCTTCACCCCGCGTCACCTGATGAACGTGTTCGGGCACTAGGAAGGGGCGCGGCAGATATGACTATGACCATCGATACCCCTCGTTCGCAGGCCCCCGCGAAGAAGCGCACCAACTGGGAGAAGTGGGGCTGGATCTACATGCGCGTCTCGGGCGTGCTGCTCGTGGTGCTCATCTTCGGCCACCTCTTCTCGAACCTCATGGTCGGCGACGGCGTCTCGGCCATCGACTTCGGCTTCGTCGGGGGCAAGCTCTCGCAGCCGTTCTGGCAGGTCTGGGATCTGCTGCTGCTGTGGCTCGCGCTGATCCACGGCGCCAACGGCATGCGCACGATCGTCAACGACTACGTCTCGCGGCCCGGCTTGGCCAAGGGCCTCAAGGTGGCCCTCTTCCTCGCCGCGGCGCTGCTCATCCTGCTCGGCACCCTGGTGATCTTCACCTTCGATCCCTGCCCGGCGGGCGCGGATCCGGAGCTCGTCGCCAGCTTCTGCACGGCCTGAGCCCCGAGCGGCGTAGAACAGACTTCTCGAAGATAGGAACCACGTGACCACCAACACCCATGCGGGCGAGGAAGTGACCGTCAAGGACGGCGTCACCTACCATCAGTTCGACGTCGTGATCGTCGGTGCGGGCGGTGCCGGCATGCGCGCCGCCATCGAGGCCGCGCCCAAGGCCAGGACGGCCGTGATCACGAAGCTCTACCCCACGCGCTCCCACACCGGCGCGGCGCAGGGCGGCATGGCCGCGGCGCTCGCCAACGTCGAGGAGGACAACTGGGAGTGGCACACCTTCGACACGGTGAAGGGCGGCGACTACCTGGTCGACCAGGACGCCGCCGAGATCCTCGCGAAGGAGGCCATCGACGCGGTCATCGACCTCGAGAACATGGGCCTGCCCTTCAACCGCACGCCCGAGGGCCGCATCGACCAGCGGCGCTTCGGCGGCCACACGCGCGATCACGGCAAGGCGCCGGTGCGCCGCGCCTGCTACGCGGCCGACCGCACGGGCCACATGATCCTGCAGACGCTGTTCCAGAACTGCGTGAAGCTCGGCGTCAACTTCTACAACGAGTTCTACGTGCTCGATCTCGTGATGACGGGGGAGGGCAAGGATCGCCGCCCCTCGGGCGTGGTCGCCTACGAGCTGGCCACGGGCGAACTGCACGTGTTCCAGGCGAAGTCGATCGTGTTCGCGACCGGCGGCTTCGGCAAGATCTTCAAGACCACCTCGAACGCGCACACGCTGACCGGCGACGGCGTCGGCATCATCTGGCGCAAGGGCCTGCCGCTCGAGGACATGGAGTTCTACCAGTTCCACCCGACGGGCCTCGCGGGCCTCGGCATCCTGCTCACGGAGGGCGCCCGCGGCGAGGGCGCGATCCTGCGCAACGCCTCCGGCGAGCGCTTCATGGAGCGCTACGCGCCGACGATCAAGGACCTCGCGCCCCGCGACATCGTCGCCCGCTGCATGGTGCAGGAGGTGCTCGACGGCCGCGGCGCCGGCCCGCACAAGGACTACGTCTACCTCGACTGCACCCACCTGGGCGCCGAGGTGCTCGAGACGAAGCTGCCCGACATCACCGAGTTCGCCCGCACCTACCTCGGCGTCGATCCGGTGGTCGAGCCGGTGCCGGTCTTCCCGACGGCCCACTACGCGATGGGCGGCATCCCGACGAACATCCAGGCCGAGGTGCTGATGGACAACGACACCGTCGTCCCCGGCCTCTACGCCGCCGGCGAGTGCGCCTGCGTGTCGGTGCACGGCTCGAACCGCCTGGGCACGAACTCGCTGCTCGACATCAACGTGTTCGGCAAGCGCAGCGGCAACGCGGCGGCCGACTACGCGAAGGGCGCCGACTTCGTGCCGCTGCCCGAGGACCCCTCGAAGGAGATCCGCGAGCTCGTCGAGCGGTTGCGCAACTCGACCGGCACCGAGCGCATCGCCGACATCCGCAAGGAGCTGCAGGAGGCGATGGACCGCGGCGCCCAGGTGTTCCGCACCGAGGAGTCGCTCACGGAGGTGCTCGGCGTGATCCACGATCTGCGCGTGCGCTACCGGAACATCGCGGTGCAGGATCACGGCCACCGCTACAACACCGATCTGCTCGAGGCGATCGAGCTCGGCTTCCTGCTCGACCTCGCCGAGGTGCTCGTCTTCACCGCTCGCAACCGCAAGGAGAGCCGCGGCGGCCACATGCGCGACGACTACCCGGATCGCGACGACGAGAACTACATGCAGCACACGATGGCGTACCTCTCGGGCGATCCGCAGTCGCCGGATCCCGAGGACCACATCCGGCTCGACTGGAAACCGGTCGTGATGACGTATAACGAGCAGGGCGAGTTGCGATACCCGCCGTTGGAGAGGAAGTACTAGGTCATGAGCACCGTCACTGCCGAGGCTCCGGGCACCCCCGCCGAGGAAGCTGGAATCCAGCCCTTCACGGTCACCTTCCTGCTGCGCCGCTACGACCCCGAGTCGGGTCGCGAGGCGTACTGGGAGGACTTCGACGTCCAGATGTACCCGACCGACCGCGTGCTCGACGCGCTGCACCGCATCAAGTGGGATCAGGACGGCACGCTCGCGTTCCGCCGCTCCTGCGCCCACGGCATCTGCGGATCGGACGCCATGCGCATCAACGGCCGCAACCGTCTCGCCTGCAAGACGCTGGTCAAGGATCTCGACATCTCGAAGCCCGTCTACGTCGAGGCCATCAAGGGCCTGCCGCTCGAGAAGGACCTCATCGTCGACATGGAGCCCTTCTTCGCCGCGTACCGCGCGGTGAGCCCGTTCCTCGTCGCGGACTCGAAGCCGGAGCCCGGCAAGGAGCGCCTGCAGACGATCGTGGATCGCGAGCGCTTCGACGACACCACGAAGTGCATCCTCTGCGCCGCGTGCACCACCTCGTGCCCGGTGTTCTGGACCGACGGCCAGTACTTCGGCCCGGCGGCGATCGTCAACGCGCACCGCTTCATCTTCGACTCGCGCGACGACGCGGCCCAGGTGCGCCTCGACGTGCTGAACGACACCGAGGGCGTGTGGCGCTGCCGCACGACCTTCAACTGCACCGACGCGTGCCCCCGCGGCATCCAGGTGACGAAGGCGATCGCCGAGGTCAAGGCCGCGGTCCGCTCGGGCAAGACCCGGTAGCCCATGAGCAGCCGCCGCGCTCCCGAGCTCGTCGGCGCGGTGAGGACCCGCTGGCGGTGGGTGCAGCGGCTGCGTCCGTGGCGCGCCTTCTCGCACTTCACCGACGTCGGCGGCAACGTGCTCTCGGCGGGCATGAGCTACCAGGCGCTGTTCGCGGTGTTCGCCGGACTCTGGGTGGGCTTCGGCATCTTCGGGATCTGGCTGCGCGGCCGCACCGAGCTGCTCGAGACCCTCGTCTACCAGATCAACCGATTCATCCCGGGCCTCCTGGGCGAGGACGGGGTCGTCTCGGTGGATCTCCTCGTCTCGGCGCGCGCCCTCGACTGGACCAGCATCATCGCCGGCGCCTCGCTGCTCTGGGTGACCCTCTCGTGGTTCACCGGCACCCGCCGGGCGATCCGCATCATCTTCGGCCTCGAGGTGAAGCAGTACCGCAACGCCGTGCTGCTGAAGCTGCGCGACCTCGTGCTCGCGCTCCTCTTCCTCGTGGCGCTGCTGGTCTCCGCGGCGCTCACCCTGGCGAGCACGAACCTCCTGGAGGGCATCATCGGCTGGGCCGGCGCCGATCCCGACAACTGGCTGCTCAGCGGCCTGGGCGTGGCGGCGCGCTACACGACGCTCTACGTCTTCGACGTGCTGGTGCTGCTCGCGATCCATTTCTGGCTGGCCGAGGTGAGGGTGCCGAAATGGTCGATGCTGGCCGGCTGCGCGCTCGGCGGTGCCGCGCTGTTCGGCCTGAAGGTGCTCGGCACGCTCCTGCTCGGCGGCGCCACGAGCAATCCGCTGCTCGCCTCGTTCGCGGTGCTCATCGGTCTGCTGATCTGGTTCAACCTGGTCTGCCGCACCCTGCTGCTCACCGCGTCGTGGATCGCGACGGGGCAGGATCGGACGCTCGGCCTGCCCGAGACGCTTGCCCCCTGATCCTGATCCTGGGATCCGCAGCGATCGCTCCGCTCGGCAGCCCCGGGATCCCGGGGCTGCCGAGCGACGAGGACGCCTAGACGCAGTCGACGCCCGTGTCGATCGCGGTCCAGGGGGAGAAGCGCCCGTCGCCCGCGATGAAGCGCAGCTCCACCGTGACGTTCGCGATGTCGTCGTCGACCAGGCCCCACTGCGACAGCGGGGTGAGCGAGACGATCATCGGCGGTCCGCCGCCCACGCCCGACGCCCAGGTCCAGGGATCGCCGGGGTTCGCAGGCGGGTAGAACTCGCTGAAGTCGACGGGCACCTCGACCGTCGTCGCGCCCTGGGTGATCCGCGCGCGGACCACCCCGTTCTCGACCGCCTGCCCGTTCAGCACGTAGTACTCCGGGGGATAGCCCCAGGCCCGGCAGACGCCGGTGACCGCCAGGGCGGGGTCGCTGCCGTCCCCCGGGTCCACGGGATCCACCGGGTCGACCGGGTCGACCGGCGGAGACGGATCGACGGGGTCGACCGGCGTCGGGGCGGGCGCGGGATCGGTCCAGGGGATGAGATCCACCCTGACGGCCTCCTCCTGCGCGCGGTCCTCCACGGCCTCGGGCTTCCGCTCCTCGCGGTCGTCCTCCTTCGCCGGGTTCGTGCGATCGGTCGGCCGCGCATCGCTCTCGGCGTCGCGCCCTCCGGGTCCGTCCTCGGCGGCCGAGCTCTGCTCTGCGCCCAGATCCGTGATCGAGGAGACGACGAGCACCGCGCCGATGCCGAGCCCGATCGCCACGACGACGGAAGCCGCGACCGCCAGCACCGCGGTGCCGATCGACGCCCCTCCGGCGGAGACCGCCCCGGCCCCCGCGCCGATCGCTCCGACGGCCCCGGCTGAGGCGCCCGCCGTCGGCACCATCGCGGCCGCAGCGGTTCCCCCCGCCGTCGCGGTTCCCGCGGCGGCGCCTCCGGTGGTGCTCCCGGCAGCGGCGCCGGAGGCGGCGGGAGCGCCGGGCTCGGCGCCGAAGCCGCTCGCGAGCGCGGCCGCCGAGCCGCCGCCGACGAACAGCGTGGCGAGCACCAGCGCGAGCTGCTTGTTGAGCGCGCGATACTCCCGGGACGCCGCGCTGCACTTCGCGCACCCCTCCAGATGCGCGGCCACCTCGCGGCTCGCCCGGGCGGTGAGCTTGCCGCGCTGATAGCGCTGCAGCCGTTCCAGCGTCGTGCGGCACGCCTCCTCGGCGAGCTCCTGGTCCACATGGGCTTCCACCCAGGCCGACTGCAGCGCCTCGCGGGCGCGGCCGGCCAGTGCGGACACCCCGTTCGGCGAGATGCCGAGCAGCGCCGCCGCCTCTCGGGGCGGCAGTCCCTCGACCTCGGTGTACCAGAGCACCGCCTGCCACCGTTCGCCGAGCGAGGAGAACGCCTGCGCCGTGGCGTTGAGGTCGAAGGCGTTGTCCTCCCAGGGCCCGGCCTCGGTCAGATCGGGGATCTCGTCGAGCTGCTCGCTCGCCCGTTCGGGGGAGCGCAGGCGATCCGCGGCGACCGATTTGACGACCTGGTAGAGATAGGGGCGGAACGCTCCCGTGGGGCCCCGGCCGTCCACCACCAGCTCGTAGATCTTGAGGTAGGCCTCGGAGACCAGATCCTCGGCGTCGAGGCCCGGCGCGAGGTTGCGGGCGGCGACGATGCCGGCGCGTCGGTGCCGCTCCCACAGCGGCGCGAACGCCTCGGTCCGTCCACCGCGACAGGCGTCCAGCAGTTCGCCGTCGGTCGCGTGGCTGTCTTGCCAGGGCATGCGAGTACCTTCCCCAAAACTCGTCGTACCCGGAGACGTGATGATTCCATCTGCCTGCGCCGGCGCCCCTCCACCGGCTCCGCAGTCTCCCCCCGCCTCCTAGTATCGATTACTTCCCCGATTGCCGCACATCGGGGCCCGTCTCGCGGCCGTTCGGGCGTGCTCTCGAAGTTTTTTCGAGAAATCCCTCAATGTCAGGCTGGTTGTGAGTCGTTTGGGCTTGAGAGAGGGAGGAGCCTGTGATGACGGGCACGCCGGGGTATACGAGTGCGGAGATCCGCGAGTTGGTGCATGAGTACCAGATGCAGCCGCATGGGACGAAGCGGGCATGGGTTGCGCGGCAGCCATTCAGCCGGTATCAGCTCCAGCGGTGGCGGAAGAGCTTGTACGAGGGCGACCTCGACCGGAACCTGATTCCGCGAGAGCATGGGGGTATGACTCGCACTCCCGGGGAATGGTCAGCGTTCGAGAAAGCGCGCGCTCAGGAGCTCATGGAGCACGCCGCCGAGGTCGCGAGGTTGCAGGCGCGCGTTGATCAGCTGGAACAGTCGAACGAGGCGCTGGGAAAAGCTATCGGGCTCTTGCATCAGTTGAACGTGCAAGAGCCCGACACTGCGGTGACGAGCGAGCCGCAGGATTCATTCGGGCGGAAAACGAGCTCGTGAAGACTCTCGCCCCGGTGCTGGGGTCGCAGCGGCAGGCGCTGGCGATGGTCGGAGTCTCGCGGGGGACGTGGCAGTACCGGCAGCAGCAGCGCCTCCGGGTGCAGGACCCGGTTCGGCAGGCGGATCGCGCGTACGAGTCCCGGATCAGTACGGCTGACACCGAACGGATCGAGGAACGCATCAAACTGGCATGGGCCGAGGGCGAGTCTGTGGACTGGGCGTATGCGACGGCGTTGGACGCGGGAGTGATGCTGGCATCCCGAAGGACGTGGTGGCGGATCGCGAGACGCATCGAGAATCAGATGCTTCGCCCGGTCAGGCCCCGCAAGTCCGGGAAACGCGTCAAGCGTGACGCCCCGGTGGTGATCGCTCACGCGCCGGGCGAGGTGTGGTCCTGGGACATCACCGATGTGTATTCTCCGTGGCGCGGTGTGACGTACAAAGCGTACAAGATCATCGATATCAGCTCCCGTGAGATCAAGGGATACCGGGTCGAGGATTGTGAGGGTGACCAGCTCGCGGTCGAGATGTTCCGCGATGCCCTCGCGAAGCATGACGCGCCGCGGGTCGTGCATGCGGATAATGGTGCCTCGATGACGTCGACGCTGCTGCGTGAGTTCCTCGCCGGGCACAGGATCGAGATGACGCACAACCGGCCATACGTCTCGAACGACAACCCGTTCAGCGAGGCCGCGTTCAAGACGATGAAGTACCGGCCGGGCTATCCGAGGATCTTCACCAGTCTCGACGCGGCTCGTGCCTATATCGACGAGTACGTGCTCTGGTACAACACGAGACACAAGCATTCCGGGATCGCGTTGTTCTCCCCGTCCGAGGTGAGTGACGGGTCTTGGAAACAGAAGTGGGAGATCCGGAACCAGGCGCTCCAGGCGTACTACGAGCAGCATCCCGGGCGCTTCACGTGCCGGCCCGTGATGCCCTCGCCAATTATTACCGTTGGTATCAACTACACGCGCAAAACCATAAGAACAACGACCCAGTGACTCAACACAGCTTGACACCGAGCGAATCTCCGCAAACGCGCGTCACGATTCGGGCGTTTCCCCGTGTTATGCGTGCCCGACTCCTGCACTGAGTCCCCCCAAGGAGTACCCCGGTGCGGGAGTCGGGTACAGATTTCAGGGTCCGATCTCGCGAGGTCGGGCCCGCATCCTGGGGAGGAAACGGGGAATGGCACTGCGTTCGGGAGTGATTCGAGACCGGGGCGGAAGCCGCTCGGCGCGCGTCGCGCGCGGTTTCGGCAAGTGGGTGGCAGGCGGGCTCGCCGCGCTGCTCTTCGGAACCGCGATGATCGCGAGCGGAAGCGGGATCGTCTCCGCCTCCGCGATGGAGGGCGCATCGCTGCTGCTCGTGAAGACCGTCGACGGCCAGGAGGCCAAGCGCGACCTGCGGCCCGGCGACTCCGTCGTCTACCGCGTCGAGTTCCGGGTGAACGACGAGGACGCGGACGCGCCCGTGCGCGTCGTCGACGAGCTCCCCGCCGCGTTCGCCGGATGGCGGATCAGCGAGCTCACCGCGGTCGTCGGCGGATCGCCGACGGGCATCACCCTCGATCTGCCCGGCATCGCCGCCGGGCCGTCGACCGCGGTTCCGGCGTCCGGCACGCTGGGATCCGGCTCCGAGGACCTCACCATCACGGTCGGCGTCGCGCTCCCCGTTCAGGCGGGCACCGGCAACGACAGCGGGCTCGGCATGTCGACCCGCCACACGGGCGTGCTCGAGTACGTGCTCACCGTTCCGAGCGACCTCTCGCCGAACGATCCGATCCTGCGCACCGACCTCGTCAACCGGGCGACCTTCTCCGCGATGGCCGGCCTCACTCCGCTCAGCGTCTCCGACACCGCGATCATCTCGGTCGACAACCCCGTCGCGGTGGACGTGACGCCGACGAAGACCTGGACCCCCGCCTCGCAGGGCTATCAGCCCGGCGCGGTCTCGAATCTGACCATCGGCGCCACGCAGGCCTCGAACGTGCCCGCGAGCGCGCTGCGGCTGCAGGATCCGGCCGACCCCGCTCTCGCGCCGGACGGCGCGACCTCGCTCGCGGACGCCAACCCCTTCAACTACGTCGACTTCGCGGGCTTCGCCGGCGACCCGACGACGAACCTTCCCGCGGGCGCGACCGCGGCCTCGGTCGAGGTCTACCACTTCGACGGCGCGAGCTGGAACTGGACCGCTTGGAACAGCGGGCTCGACAACGCAGACATCGCCGGTGTGCGCCTCGGCTACACCGGCTCGGTCCCCCCGGGCGCCTCGGTCTCGCAGGGCTTCGCGGCCCTG
The DNA here is from genome assembly GCA_016771945.1 of Candidatus Leucobacter sulfamidivorax. Classification (GTDB taxonomy): domain Bacteria; phylum Actinomycetota; class Actinomycetes; order Actinomycetales; family Microbacteriaceae; genus Leucobacter; species Leucobacter sulfamidivorax. The sequence continues at coordinate 293,765 of QZLF01000003.1, read as the reverse complement.
CAGCGGGCGACCCACCGCTCGACCGGCGCCGGGATCTCCGCGGGCTACACGATCTCGAACGACGTGCGCGCGACCGTCGAGGTGCCGGATCAGCCGTCCGTCTCGAAGGACGCCGAGGCGCCCTTCGCGGTCGGGCCGCAGCGCATCGACGTCTCGGCGCAGAAGCGCTTCCACACCCTTCCGGACGGCTCCGAGACCACGAACCTCACCGGGGTGACCGCCGGCGACACGGTGGGCGTCGTGCTGCGCGCGATCAACGCCGGCGTGCCGCAGAGCACCACCCTCGACCGCCTCGTCATCGCCGAGCCCGGCGCCGGATCCGACAGCCGCTTCTTCGGCGACGAGCTCTCCTTCGCGGGCTTCGCAGCCGGCGATCCGGCCGCGATCTGGCCCGCGGGTGCGACGAGCGCCGAGCTCACCTGGCAGCACCCCGGAGGCCCGACGGTCGTCACGGTGGCGGCCGGCGATCCGCTGCCGGCGGCGCCCGCGGACGTCACCGGCTTCGAGCTCGCCTTCGTCGGCGCGATCGAGCCGGGCGCCTTCAGCGAGGTCCGGTACCTGCTGGCCACGAGCTCCGACGAGGACTTCGTCGCCGCGGGCGGCACGGCGGGCCCCTTCCGCAACACGATCGACGTGACCGGTGAGAAGACCGGGCTCGACGACGACACGGACAATGCGGGAGCGAACCTCTCGCTGGTCGCCCCCAGCATCGACGTGGCGATCGACAAGCGGGTCGGGCCGGGAACGGTGCTGCCCGGCCAGGGCGTGGTCGTGCAGCTCGACACCCGCGTGCAGACCTCGGGCGGGCGCACGAAGCCGACCGAGATCGTGGTGGAGGACGTCTTCGGCTGGGCCGGCACCTTCTGGGACGCCTTCGACGCGGCCGAGATCCTGCCCCCGATCAGCCGCCCGGTGAACGGCGACGACCCCGTCGTCCAGGCCGATCTGCGCATCGAGGTGCTCGGAGCCGACGGCGTCACCTGGACGACGCTCGCGGACAACCCGGACGAGAACACCCCGATCGCGGTGCCGGCCGGCGCCACCGGCCTGCGCTTCGTCTACACCAACGCGGCCGGCTTCTCCCAGATCAGCTACGTGAAGCCGAACATCGCCTTCACCGCGCGCAGCGCGCTGCGCAGCGACGGCGCGCCCACCGGCGGCACCTTCGACACCCCCGTGCGCTACGAGAACGTCGCCACGGCCGAGGCCGAGGGCCGGCTCGACGACCGCGTCGTCACCGGCGAGGACGACGACCGCGAGAGCGTCGGGATCCGCGGCACCGAAGGCGGCACCGGTCCCGGCCCGGGCGGCCTGTGGGTGCACAAGGACTGGGCGCACAACTCGCTCGTCTCGCAGTCGGGCGCCTCCTCCTGGACCATCCAGGAGTGGGCCGTGACCCGGAGCGGCTACGCGACCGTGCAGCTGCAGGATCCCGCCGTTCCGACGGCGACGGGTGCGGGCACCGTCTTCGAGGCCTTCAACCTGACGCAGATCCGCCCGATCCGCTTCGCGGCCGGCGGCTCGAACAACACGGTCGATCCCATGCTGCGCTGGGACGTCGTGACCGACGTCCAGCTCTGGGACGGCGCGAGCTGGACCTCGGTGACCGCCCCCGCGGGCGGCTGGATGAACGCCGACGGCTTCGCGGGCCATGCGCTGACGGCGACGCAGCAGCAGAGCACCCTGGGCGTGCGCCTGGTGCTCGCGGAGAACACCGCGGCCCGGCAGGCGGCGGCCGACGCCGGCGACCTGACCGCCCCGGCGGTGGGCAGCGGCATCGCCGCCTCCGCCGAGACCCGTTCCTTCCGGCTGGACTGGCAGCTGCGCGAGACCGCGCGGCCCGCGAGCGATCCCGTGAAGTGGGTGAAGGAGAGCGGCACGACCTTCAACTGCGGCACCGCGGGCTGCATCGACAACGTCTTCGGCATCACCGCGACCCCCGAGGACGGCGCCCCGGCGACGGAGACCGCGAACGACACGATCCAGCTGCTCGACGGCATCGCCAACGTCGCGCTCACGAAGCAGGTGCGCCCGCTCCCGCTCGATGCGGCGGCGCCCGCCGCCGGCAGCATCGAGATGGTCGCCCCGAATCCGGGCGAGCTCGCCCAGGAGGACTACCCGCGGGCCCGCTACACGCTGACGACCTACAACTCGTCGACGATGCCGGCCGGCTCCCGAGGCGCGATGAAGCTCGGCAAGATCCGGGTGACCGACACCTCGACGCACCAGCTGAGCCCCGCTCCGGACTTCGACATGGATCGCAGTCCCTTCGAAGGCCGTGACTTCGCGGCCGAGGTCGCGGGGCCCGACGGCAACCACTTCGACCGCTTCAACCTGACGGGAGTCTCCTTCGAGGCGCTGCCGGCCTACATCGACGCCGCCGAGAGCACGGTGGAGCTGTGGCTCTACGACGGCACCGCGACCGGCACGACCCAGGTCTTCACCCTGCAGCAGGCGAGGGACGCCGATGCGGCGTTCGTCGCGGCGCTGCCGGACGCGATCGGCGTCGCCGTGACCTACTCCGGCACCGACCCCGCGCGCAACGGCAACCGCATCGTCACCGGCGACAACCTCGTCGTGCATCTCAACGTGCAGCTGCGCCAGACCGAGCGTCTGAGCGGGGACCCCGTCGAGGGCGGCACCCTGGGCAGCTCCGTCAGCGTGCCGAACGAGGCGATCTCGCGCGGCTGGGACGCGGTGGTGAACCCGGACAACATGCCGACCGACACCGGCGATGCCGTGGTCGAGCTCACCAGCGCGCAGATCTCCGTGAACCTGCAGAAGCAGATCGCGGTGGATCACGGCGGCACGAGCGATCGGACGATCACCGAGACCGATCCCGACGCCCCGGTGAACGTGCGGCTGACGGCCGACCCGGACGGCTCGACCGCGCCGCTCAGCACGCTGCGCATCGAGGACGACACGGCGGGCTTCTGGGATCGCTTCCGGTTCGTCTCCTTCGGCTCCCCGACCCATCCGACGGATGCCGACGCGGCGGCGTTCGAGATCCTCGTCGGTGGCGACTGGGTGCCGTTCGAGGGATACATCGGCGACCTCGCAGACATCGAGGGCGTGGCGGTGACCTTCTCGCGGACGACCGGCAACGGGCTCTTCCCGGCGGGCGCCGCCTCGTGGAGCGCCTCCTGGGGCACCGCGACGCTGCCCTTCACGGTGCAGCTGCGCGACGATGTCGCGGTCGACTGGGGAGACGACAGCGAGGAGAACACCGGCCGCGCGGAGGCGGTCAATCCGAACCTGCCGCTCGCCGAGGACGCCGCCGACGCCGAGGTCGACTTCTCCGACGGCACGAACGCGATCCGCGTCGTGAAGCGCGCGCCGAACGACACGGGCACGCACCAGGTCGATCCGCTCGTGAGCCTGCCCTGGAGCCTGGAGTTCACCAACACCGGCACCAGCTACCTGCCGATCACGCGGGTCACCGACGCGATGCCGGAGACGCTGAACTGGGACGGCGAGCAGCCGACCTTCACGAGCACGCCCGGTGCGAGCGGCGTCAGCGGGCTGACCGCCGACCCCGCCGAGATCGGGGTGAGCATCTCGACCGATGGGCGGGACCTCGTCTTCGAGTGGCCGGCCGGCTCCCGCATGGAGCCCGGCGAGACCATGACGATCGGTCTCGGCCTCATCCTGCAGCCGCTGCCCACGGGCGAGCGCGCGACCAACGAGGTCGTCGTCGAGACGGGCGTGCCGCTCGCCACCTGCACGCAGCCGACCGATTTCGGTCAGGATCCGCGGCAGCCCGGCGAGGAGGGCGAGTGCTCGAACACCAACTTCGTGCAGCCCCGCGCCGGCACCGTGATCGGCGCCGTGAAGACGGTGAACGGCGAGCCAGCCGAGACGCTCGGCGAGCACCTCGTCAGCGGCGCGCTCGACGTGCGCACGGGTGCCGAGTGCGCCCCCGGCAACTACCTGCCCATCGGCAGCGACTACACGCGCAACCCATGCGCCTCGTACACCGCTGTCGGCGCGACGGACACCTGGAAGCTGGAGCACATCAACTCGGGCACCAACGCCCTGTCGAGGATGACCATCGTCGACATGATGCCGGGCCCGGGCGACCAGATGCTCGCCGGAGGCGCGCCGCGCACCTCCACCTTCCGACCGGTGCTCGCCGGCACCTCGCCGGCGGACGTCTTCACCCTCTCCGGCCTGCCCGCCGGAGCGACGTACACCATCGACGTCACCACCAACCCGCAGGCCTGCGTGGGACCCACCCCGGGCAGCTCGCTCTGGGTGTCCGATCCCGAGTGCTCCGACGCCGTCGCCAACCCGGCGAACGTGTGGGTGCCGCTCGCCGGCTACACGGGCGACATCGCCGACATCGCGGGCTTCCGCGTCAACGTCGACATGTCGAGCGAGCCGCTGCAGCCGGCCGGCAACGTCGTGGTCGAGTTCGAGACGGTGAACCGCGTCGTGCAGAACGCGCCCGAGGGCCTGCAGCCGACCCTCGAGCAGTTCGCCACGCCCCAGTTCGCCTGGAACCAGAACGGCGTCATCGCCTGGGACACCGTCGGCAACCGCGTCAACCTGCCCGCCGCGCCCCAGCGCGCCGGCGTGACGGTGAAGACCGGCTCGCTGGAGATCTCGAAGGAGGTCCTGGGAGAGGGGGCCGGCAACGCGCCCGAGCTCTTCCCCGTGGAGCTCGCCTGCACCGTGCCGAGCGGCGTCGCCGACCCCGAGCGCGTGCCGCTCGACCTGGGCGACTCCTCGACCGTGCTGGTGCCGGGCGACGGCACCGCGGTTCGGATCTCGGGCATCCCGATCGGTGCGGACTGCATCGCCCGGGAGTCCGGCGAGGTCGGCGCCCACGGCGAGAGCGGCCGCTCCATCGAGCCCGCTCCCGGCGTGATGCCCGCGACCGACGGCCTCTCGGCCGAGATCCTCATCCGCGAGAGCGGCGGGGGAGCGGCTCACCTCCAGCTGCGGAACACCTACACGCTCGGCGAGCTGATCGTCGAGAAGGCGGTGCTCAGCAGCAACGAGCACGCGGTGCGCGAGGAGCAGCGGAGCGCGGTCTTCGAGTTCGAGCTCGTGTGCCTCGCGAACGGAATGGACGACGAGATCCGCCGCGGCTTCGAGATGCGGGCCGGCGAGCAGCATCGGGAGACCGAGCTGCCCGAGGGCGCCGAGTGCACCCTGACCGAGACCTCGACGCGCGGCGCCGAGTCGACCACCGTCACCGTGGGCGGCGAGGAGTCGGAGGGCGCGAGCCGAGTCGGCATCGTCATCACCGCCGAAGGCGCGCACGCGCTCGTCTCCAACGTCTTCGAGGGAGTCCCCCCGGAGGATCTCGAGAAGACGGGCGGGGCCGGCATCGCGGGGATCGTCATCGCGGCGATCGTGCTGCTCGGCCTCGGCGGGGCCGGTCTCGTGATCAGTCGCCGCCGCAGGAGCCGGGCCGACTGATCGCTCGCGATCGCAGTGGGGCCCGGGTCGTCGCGACGACCCGGGCCCCACTGCCGTTCGCCGCTCGCCGAGACCTGTTCGCTGCTCCCCGAACGCCGCGGAAAGCTAACGATACGGTCACGAGATCATTGAAAACACGCCGTTTTTCAGGCCCCGGATCGCTTGGTGCGCTGACAGTCAACAACGTCTTCACTGTGTAGCAAAGATGCGCGCTACGATACTTGTACCGTGAAAGCGGAACACCCCGGCACTTTCGCACGGCCTCAAGCTCGCGGTGGCGCCGGTGGCCTCCGAAAACAATGATGTTGAAAGGAACATGATGAAGAAGCTTCACATGAAGGCTCTGGTGGTGCCGGTCGCGGCTGCCGCCCTGGTCCTCGCCGGTTGCTCGGGTGGAGGCAACGGCGGCGGTGGCGACACGGGCGGTGGCGACGCGGCCACGGGTGAGCCCATCAAGGTCGCCGCACTGGCCTCGATGCTGTACTTCCCCGAGGCGCCTCCGGCCGCGCAGGCCGTGTTCGACGAGTACAACGCGAACGGCGGCTTCAACGGCCGTCCGATCGAGCTCGACACCTTCGACGACAAGGCCGATCCGGCCGCCTCCTCGACCGCGGCGCGCGACGCGCTCAACAGCGGCGCCGTCGCGCTCGTCGGCAGCTCGTCGATTCTCGACTGCTCGGTCAACAACAAGACCTGGGTCGACAACAACATCGTCTCCATCCAGGGCGTGGGCGCCGATCCGTTCTGCTTCGCGACGCCGAACATCGCTCCAGTGGACACGGGCCCCTACTTCAACATGTTCGCCTCGCTCTGGAACGGCAGCGAGACGCTCGGCTTCGAGAAGATCTGCGCCTTCACCGTTTCGGACGATGCCGCCGGCCGCGCCGCGGTCGAGCAGGCTCGGGATGCCTGGTCGGACGAGACCGGCAAGGAGCTGGCCCTGTGGGACGACTCGCTCGTTCGCGGCCAGTCGAGCTACGCCGGCAACGTCGCGCAGATCAACAAGGACAAGTGCGACTCCATCCTCATCGGCGATGGGGGCGCGGCGGCCAGCCAGTTCCTCTCCGAGGCGACCAACCAGGGCATCGACCTGCCCGTGCTGGCGCTGACCTCGACCTACTCCCAGGAGTTCGTCGACACGCTCGTCTACGCCGGCGACGTGCACGTGCCGGCCATGTTCTCGCCGTGGAGCGATCCGGAGGATCCCTCGAACGACGACTGGCGTGCGCTGATGGAGAAGAACAACATCGGTCTGACCTCCTTCGCGCAGGGCGGCTACCTGGCGGCCAAGGCGTTCATCCACATCCTGGAGAACGAGATGGACCCCGACGCCGAGATCACCCGCGAGGCGTTCACCGAGGCGGCCAAGGGCATGACCGAGGGCTTCGACACCGGCGGCATGACCGGTGACAAGTGGATGTTCGGTCCCGGCGATTCGCACCAGGCGAACGCCGCCGCGTGGCCGCTGGTCATCGAGGCGAACAGCGGCGAGTGGACCTCGCTCGGCCCGTGGTTCATCGGCACCGACAACGGCTGGGTGAACACCACCGTCCCTAGCAGCTGATCGGCTGAGAGGTTCCGGGTGCCGGGCGGCCTTCATGGTCGCCCGGCACCCGGAATCTTCGTCCTATTCCTCCAAGGGAGCACAATGAACCCACTGCTCGCAATGACGGCGGGGCTCACGGCAGGCGGCACGTTCGCGCTGTTCGGGGTCCTGCTCACCATCATGTCCCGGCTCGGCAAGGTCGTGAACTTCTCGCAGGTCGCGGTCGGCGTCTTCGCCGCGTTCATGGCGATTCGCATCGTGCCGAAGGACATGCAGCCCTGGGGCTCGCTCGTGGTCGGCATGATCGTGGCGATGCTGCTGTCGGTCCTGATCGGCTTCATCGTCGCCAAGTGGCTCGGCGATGCCTCGGTGGGCGCCCGCTCGGCCGCCACCGTCGCCATCCTGCTCGGCCTCTACTCGCTGTCGAACCTGCTCTTCGGCACGCGGGCCCAGCCGGTGCTGCCCCCCTTCAAGGGGCCGCTCATCCAGACCGACTGGATCAACATCTCGCAGCTGGCGGTCGTCACGACCATCGCCGCGATCGTCGTCGCGGTCGGCACCAAGCTCGTGCTCCGCTACACCATGGTCGGCACGCGCCTGCGCGCCGTGTCCGACCGACAGGATGCCGCCGAGCTCATGGGCATCAACGTGATGGGCCTGCAGCTCGGCGTCTGGGCGGTCACCGGCCTCATCGCCGGCTTCGGCATCGCGGTCGTCGCGAGCATCCAGGCGTCCGACGCCAGCTCGATGATCACCATCTTCATCCCCAGCGCGGCCGCCGCGCTGGTCGGCGCCTTCAGGCGTCTCGACCTCGCGATCATCGGCGGCCTGGGCGTCGGTGCACTGCAGGGGCTGCTCACGGCCTTCCCCGCCCTCGTGCTGCTCAAGGACTGGGTACCGATCCTGGTGATCGTCGTGTTCCTGCTCTGGACCGAACGGAAGGAGGTGTGGGATGTCGCTCGCTAGCACCGCCATCGCGCGCCGTCAGCGCACACGATTCTGGATCATGGTCGCCGCGGCCGTCGTCGTCGCGGTCGCCGTGACCTTCGGCCTGCCCAGCTACTTCGTGTTCATCTCAACGACGGTGCTGGTGACCATGGTCTCGCTGATGGGCCTCGGCATCGTTACCGGCAGCGCGGGCATGATCGCGCTCTCGCAGCTCACCTTCGCCGCGATCGGCGCCTGGGTGATGGAGCTGCTGATCTTCCGCACCCCGCTCGGCACGATCTTCGGGGGCGTCTCGTTCATCGTCTGCATGCTGATCGGCGCGGTCGCCGCCGCGATCGTCGGCCTCATCGTCGGCCTGCCGGCGCTCCGACTGCGCGGCGTGAACCTCGCGGTGATCACCCTGGGCGTCGCGGCGGCGGCGGACATGACGCTGCAGAAGGTCTTCTTCCCCGACGCCTGGGTCAACCAGCGGGTGCCCCGCCCCTTCGGCATCTCGAACACGGTGGAGGGCGACCGGATCTACTTCCTCTTCACGGCGATCGTGGTCATCGTCATCGCGGCGGTCGTCTTCCAGGTGGGCAAGGGCCGCTTCGGCGCCATGTGGCGCTTCGTCGCCTTCTCCGAGCGCGGCACCGCGGCGGCCGGCACGAAGGTGCGCAACGCGAAGCTCAGCGCCTTCGCGGCGAGCGCCTTCATCGGCGGTCTCGCCGGCGGTCTCACCGTGGGGCAGATCGGCCAGGTGAACTACATCTCCTTCGCCACTGCCGGATCGCTCGGCCTCTACGTGCTCTGCATCGTGGTCGGCGCCCACTACATCGACGTGGCGTTCGTGGGCGCGTGCCTGTTCGTCTTCATCCCCGAGATCCTGAAGCAGTTCGGCCTTCCCCTGGAATGGGCGAACATCATCTTCGGCATCCTGGGAGTGCAGGCGCTCACCACCAACACCACGATGGGCGACCAGATCAGATCGGGGCTCAGAAAGCTCAGGCGGCACGGGGAGAAGGCGCAACCGGTCTCCGCGCATCTCGAGGAGGTCGATCTCGAGCAGACCAGCGCGGTCTTCACCACCACGGGCAAGCCCCTGCTCGAGGTCAACGACGTCAGCGTCGTCTTCGGCGAGCTGCGTGCCCTCGACCACGTCAGCCTGACCGTCTTCGACCGCGAGGTGGTGGGTCTCATCGGTCCGAACGGCGCCGGCAAGTCGACCATGATCGACACGATCACCGGCTTCATCTCCGGCTACGAGGGGTCGATCGTGCTCGACGGCGCGGCCATCGACGGGTTCGCGCCCGATCGGCGCGCGCACGCCGGGATCCGCCGCACCTTCCAGCAGGACCGCGTGCCGAGCTCGATGACCGTCGGACAGTACGTGCGGCTGATGTCGCATGGGAAGTCGACGAACGCCGAGATCGAGGAGATCCTCGAGTACTTCGGCTGCCCGCCGGCGCACACCCCGCTGCGGGTGGTCGACGTGGGTTCCCGGCGCATCGTGGAGGTCGCCGCGAACGTGGCCTCGAAGCCGCTGGTGCTGCTGCTCGACGAGCCCGCTGCCGGCCTGTCGCACGAGGAGCACATCGTGTTCGGCAACCAGCTGCGCAAGATCCCCCAGAAGTACGGGATCTCGGTGCTGCTGATCGAGCACGACCTCGATCTGGTGCGCAGCGTCTGCTCGAAGATCGTCGTGCTCAACTTCGGCGGCGTCCTCGCCTCCGGCGACCAGGAAGAGGTGCTTCGCAACCCCGAGGTGCTCAAGGCCTACATGGGAGAGAGGGTGGAGTGATGAGCCTCGTTCTTTCAGACGTCACGGTCAACCGCGGCATCGGCCCGGTCGTCAGCGGGGTGAGCCTCGAGCTGCAGCCCGGCCAGATCACCACGGTCGTGGGCCCCAACGGCGCGGGCAAGACGAGCCTGCTCGAGGCGATCTCGGGCCTGGTGCGCAGCTACACCGGCTCGATCGAGGTCGACGGCAAGGACATCCACCGGATGAACCGCCGCCAGCGTTCGAAGGCCGGCATCGTGCACGTGCAGCAGGGACGAGCCATCTTCCCGAGTCTCACCGTGCGGGAGAACATCGAGCTGGCCAGCCGGGACAAGGAGCGGTTCGCGCAGATCCTCACCTACTTCCCCGAGCTCGAGAAGCGCATCTCGGCGCAGACCGCGCTGCTCTCCGGCGGCGAGCAGCAGATGGTCGTGCTCGGCCGCGCGCTCGCGACCGACCCGAAGTACCTGCTGATCGACGAGATGTCGCTGGGCCTCGCACCGGTGGTCTTCATGCGCCTGCTGCCGGTACTCGAGAAGGTCGCCGCCACCGGCGTGGGCATCCTGCTCGTCGAGCAGTTCGCCCACCTGGCACTCGGCATCTCGAGCGACGCGCTCGTGATCTCGAACGGCAAGGTCGCGTACCACGGTGAGCCGAAGGCGCTGCTCGACGACGAGACGAAGCTGCACGACGCCTACATGGGCTGAGCGGGTCCGGTCGAGGAGGGGTCGTCGCGCCGATGCGCGGCGGCCCCTCCTCGTGTGCGGGCGGATCCGGCGGTCCGAGTCACCGACCGGAATCAGGGCGGGACCCCTGCCGGGATCCGGGCCCGACGCGGCTCAGGCGGCGGAGACCATCGCGTTGAAGCGGTACTCCGTGGGCGAGATGCCCACCACCTGGCGGAAGAGCCGGGAGAAGTGAGAGGAGTTGAGGAAGCCCCAGCGGCTCGCGATGGTCGACACCGGCAGGTGCGCGAGCAGCGGGTCGCTGAGGTCGCGGCGGCAGCGCACGAGTCGGGCCTGACGCATATACCCGGCCACCGTGAGATCCTCGTCGCTGAAGAGCCGATGCAGGTAGCGGGTCGAGATGAAGTTCGCGGCGGCGATCTGCTGCGGATCGAGCTCGGGATCGTCCAGATGGCAGTCGATGAACGCCTGGATCTGCATGAGCAGCTCGCGCCGTCGGGTGCGGTGCGGCTCGGAGAGGGTCTGGCCCACGAGGCTGAACATCATGGTCTCCACGAGGTCGACGGTGTTGCTCATGAGGCGCACGGCGCTCGGGCCGTTCAGGTCGGCGATGTTCCTCGCGAGGGTGGAGAAGAAGGGCAGCACGGTGCCCGAGACTCCGGCCCCGTCTTCGATGCGCTGGCCGATGAGGTCGTTGGTCGCCGCGTCGGGCAGGTCGAAGCGGTCGCGGGGGATCAGCAGGAACACCATGTGGAAGTCGTCGTCGAGGTACATGGTGTAGGGCCGGGCGCTGTCGTGGATGATCATCTGGCCCGGCTCGAAGTCGGTCGAGCTCGTGCCCTGCACCGAGTTCGCGTGGCCGCTCATGAGCACGCTCACCTTGAGGAAGCGGTGGTCCTTCGTGAAGAGGCGCACCTCCGCGTCGTCGCGGGCGATCTCGTGCTGCGAGCTGCGCACCTCGTTGACGTAGACCTCGCCGAGCACGCGGCTGCGGATGCCTCCCCGGAAGTGGGCGGGGTCGTCCGCCGTGATGCGCACCGGGGAATAGATGCGCGAGACCATCTCGGTGAAGTCGTCGATGCTGGTGGTGGATCCCCCGTCGATCGACGGCGGAAGCGCGGCATCGCGCAGATCTACCGTTGAAGGCATACGTCTCCCCTCCCTGGGAGTCGGACGAACCGTCCCGTGACCACAGTCTATGCGCTTCGGCGCTCCCGCTCCCAGGGTTCGTCAGGGGAACGGGAGCGCCGAGGACGCCGGGCTCAGAAGGGGTAGCGCGCGATGTCGCCCTGGACGGTGACCCACTGGGTCTCCGTGAAGGCGTCGAGGTTCGCCGCCGCGCCGCCGAAGCGGGAGCCGGTGCCCGAGGCGCCGACGCCGCCGAAGGGCGCGACCGACTCGTCGTCGACGGTCTGGTCGTTGATGTGCACGATGCCGCTCGGGATCATCTCGGCGATCGCGAGGCCGCGCATGACGTCGCGGGTGAGGATGCCGAGCGACAGGCCGTACTCGCTCTGCCGCGCGATCTCGACGGCCTCCTCGATGGTGCTGAACTTCAGCACGGGCGCGACGGGGCCGAAGATCTCGTCCTTGAACGCCGGGTGGTCGGGCCGGGAGTCGGCGATGACGGTCGGCTTGTAGAAGAGGCCGTCGTACTCGCCGCCCGCGGTGATGCGGGCCCCCGCGGCGCGGCTGCCCTCGACGAGCGCGTGCACCTTGTCGCGCTGGCGCTCGTCGATGATCGGGCCGAGCGGCACCTCCGAGGCGCCCGTGTCGCCCACGGGGATGTTCAGCGCCTTCTCGGTGAGCAGGCTCACGTACTCGTCGTAGATCGACTCGTGGACGATGTGCCGGCCGGTGGTCATGCAGATCTGGCCCTGGTGCAGGAAGGAGCCCCAGGCGCCGGCCGAGGCCGCGGCTGCCACGTCGACGTCGTCGAGCACGATGAGGGCGTTGTTGCCGCCGAGTTCCAGGTGCACCCGCTTGAGCTTCGCCGCGCCCGCCGCGCCGACCGCGCGGCCGGCGCCGGTGGAGCCGGTGAACGAGATGACGGGCACCCGGTCGTGGTCGACGAGTGCCGCGCCGACCTCGGCGCCGCCCGGCAGCACGTGGAACAGGCCGTCGGGGAAGCCCGCGGCCTCCGCGATCGCGGCGAGGAACAGGCCGCCGGAGACCGCGGTGCGGGGGTCGGGCTTCAGGATCACGGCGTTGCCGGCGGCGAGGGCCGGGGCGACGGAGCGGGCCGAGAGGATGCCGGGGAAGTTGAAGGGCGAGATGACGCCGACGACGCCCACCGGGACGCGGCGCGCCATGGAGAGGCGCGGCTTGCCCGAGCGCAGCAGCTCGCCGTAGGGCTGCTCGACGAGGGCGGCGGCCGAGTAGAACTCGGCGGCCACGAGGTGCGACTCGAAGCCCGCCTTGCCGACGCCCGATCCGGCCTCGCGGGTCAGCCAGGAGATGAGCTCTCCGGCGTTCTCCTCGACCAGCCGGCCCGCCTTGCGGAAGATCGCGGCCTTCGCCTCGAAGGACATCGCCGCCCACTCGCGCTGCGCCGCCACCCCGCGCTCGACCGCCGCGTCGAGGTCGGCGACGTTCGCCACTCCGTAGGAGCCGATGGCCTGGCCCGTCGCCGGGGCCACGATATCGGCGGATCCGCCGCCGCCCGCTCGCCAGCCGCCGCTGTAGATGCGGCCGGACCACGTCTGCTCGTCGAAAAAGCCCATGATGAATCTCTCCTCGTCGAATGACCCTGTCGAAACGGTTCTGCGGATCCGTCCCCCACTGGGCGCGGATCCCGGGGGCCTCGCGGCCCTGCACGATCCAGTCTGCCAGGGGTCGCGGGGCGGCGCACCGGGTCGATCCGCTCGTGCACTGCGGGCACAACTCTTGTACGCGCTGACGCAACCGCGACGGCCCGGCAGGTGTGAGGCTGATTCTGCGAGGAAGCAGAGGAAGGGAAGCCGCGAATGGGCATCTTCAGACACGAGCTGGTCATCGTCGGCGCGGGAGTGGGAGGGCTCTACGCCCTGATCCGGGCGCGCAGGCAGGGGCTCGACGCCGTGGTGCTCGAGCGCGGGAGCGACATCGGCGGGACCTGGTACTGGAACCGCTATCCCGGCGCCCGCTGCGACGTGGAGAGCTTCGACTACTCCTTCTCGTTCGACGAGGAGCTGCAGCAGGAATGGGTCTGGACGGAGAAGTACGCCGGCCAGCCCGAGATCCTCGCCTACCTCCACCACGTCGCCGAGCGGTACGGACTGCGTGACGGCGTGCGCCTGCAGACGAACGTGCAGTCGGCGCGCTGGGACGAGGACGCCCTCGAATGGACCGTCGGCACCGAGGACGGCGACGAGTACGTCGCCCCGATGCTCATCATGGCGACCGGGGTGCTGTCGACGCCGAAGATCCCCGACATCCCCGGCATCGACGACTTCCGCGGCGAGCTCTACAACTCGGCGAACTGGCCGGCGGAGGGCGTGGACTTCGCTGGGAAGCGCGTGGCGGTGATCGGCACGGGCTCCACCGGCATCCAGATCATTCCCGAGGCGGCGAAGACCGCAGGGCGCGTCTACGCCATGCAGCGCACGCCGAGCTACTCGCTGCCCGCGCACAACCGACCGCTCACCGAGGCGGATCAGCAGCGCGTGAAGGGGGCGTATCCCGACATCAGGAAGCGGGCCCGCGCCAGCATGCTGGGGGCCTTCACCGACACCTTCGACCGCTCCGCGCTCGAGGTGACGGCGGAGGAGCGCGAGGCCGAGTACCGGCGGATCTACGACTACGGCAGCCCGATGCGATTCGCCTCGGCCTTCAACGACCTCATCACCGACGACGAGGCCAATCGCACCGCCCGCGACTTCGTCGACGCGCGCATCGCCGAGCGCGTGGGGGACCCCGAGATCGCCGCGCGAGTGGTGCCCAACGGCTACGCGCTGGCCACCCGCCGGCTCTGCATCGACACCGGCTACTACGAGACCTACCGGCGCGAGAACGTGACGCTGGTCGACCTGCGCGAGGAACCCCTCGAGGCGATCACCGAGACCGGCATCCGCACGGCGAAGCGCGAGATCGAGCTCGACATGATCGTGCTCGCCACCGGCTTCGACGCGGTGACGGGGACGCTCAGGCGCCTCGACATCCGAGGCGCGGCGCCGTCGCCGGGCGAGGAGGGGCTGTCGCTGCGCGAGAAATGGGATCTCTCCCCGGATTCCTGGCTCGGGATCATGGTGCACGGCTTCCCCAACCTGTTCGTAGTGACCGGCCCGGGCAGCCCCTCGGTGTCCGCCAACATGTTCCTCGCGATCGAGCAGCACGTGGAGTTCATCAGCGACCTCATCGAGGACTCGCGCCGCCGCGGAGACGCCCGGATCGAGCCGAGCGCCGAGGCCGAGGCCGCCTGGGTCGCGCACGTCAGGGAGGTCTCCGACGGCACGCTGTTCAAGGACGCGACCTCGTGGTACACGGGCGCGAACGTGGCGGGGAAGCCGCGGGCCGTGCTGCAGTACCTCGGCGGCGTCGGCCCCTACGACGATCGCCTGCGCGAGGAGGAGCGCGCGGGGTACCCCGGGCTCGAGCGGACTCCGTGGGGTTCGCGGGGCCCGCGGGCCGAGGATCGCGGATCCGAAGACCATCGAAACGACAAGCACCGAAACGAAGGGGTACACGCATGAGCGAGAGCTACGGAATGGCGGGGAAGCGCGTTCTGATCACGGGCGGCAGCGGCGGCATCGGCGGCGCCACCGCGCGTCTGCTGGCGGAGCGCGGCTCCAGGCTGATCCTCGTCGACCGGGACGAGGCCGCGCTCGCCGCCTTCGCGGATGAGCTGCGCTCGGGCGGCGCCGAGGTGCTCGCGATCGTCGCCGACGTCACCGTCGAGGACGACGTGAAGCGCTACGTCGCGGAGGCCGTCGCGGGCTTCGGCGGCATCGACGGCTTCTTCAACAACGCCGGCATCGAGGGCAAGATCCAGTCCGCGCTCGAACTGGACTACTCCGATTGGAACAAGGTCATCGACGTCAACCTGAACGGCGTCTACCTCGGCCTCAAGTACGTCGGCCGTCAGATGGTGGATCAGGGCTCGGGCGCGATCGTCTGCACCGGATCCATCGCCAGCGAGCGCGGCCTGCCCAACACGGTCGCCTACAACGCCGCCAAGCACGGCGTGCTGGGCCTCGTGCGCACCTTCGCCTCCGAACTCGGCGGCACCGGTGTGCGCGTCAACGCGGTCTTCCCCGGCATGATCGACACCCGCATGCTGCGCAACATCGCCTCGCAGCTGATGCCCGAGATGGACGGCGCCGCGGGCGCCGCCGCCGCGGGCGCCGCGGCCGCCCCGCTGGGCCGCGTCGGGCGTCCCGAGGAGGTCGCGCAGCTGGTGTCGTTCCTGATGTCGGATCAAGCGAGCTTCATCCACGGGGCCGGAGTGCCGGTCGACGGGGGTGCGCTCGCCGTCATGGACAACAAGGGGTAGGGCCTCTGTCGATCCCCGGGACGGGGCATCGGTCCGAGCTTGCTTCCAGCGCGCTTCGCGCGCCGCCAGACCCAACCAGCAAGCTCGGACCGATGCCCCGTCCCGGGAGTGTCACGCATGTTGTTATGCGCGGCACGCAGGCCGGGACCGGCACCCGCTCCGTGGACTCCGCCGACGCTAGACGCGGGCGGCGAGGAGGCGCGCCACGGTTTCGGGGAGGGCGTGGGCGACGTCGAGAGCGGTGATCGGGCGGCCGGGGGTCGTTCCGTCGTCGCCGGCGGCGAGGCGGGCCGCGGCGTCGTGCAGCACCGCGGCGCTCGCACCGAGCGGTCCGAGCAGCTCGGGATCCGCGCGCACCGCCGCCGCGTGCGAGGCGACGAGCGCGCCGAGGATGCCCGCCAGCACGTCCCCGGTGCCGGCCGCCGCGAGCCACGGCGTCGCCGGGCCGCAGGCGGCCGAGAAGCCGCCGGGCGTCGCGGCGATCGTGAGCGACCCCTTCAGCAGGATCGTCGCGCCGAGCCGCGCCGCGAGCGCCGACGCCGCGTCGCGGGGCGCGGACTCGCCGGGGCTCTCCGCGCGGTCGTCGGCCCAGCCCGCGGGCGATTCGCCGAGGCCGGCGGCGCGCCACAGCGAGAGGAACTCGCCCCGGTGCGGCGTCGCGATGGTCGGCGCCCGGGACGGCGACGGCTCCGCCGACGCCCGTTCGGCCAGCAGCCCGAGCGCGCCCGCGTCGAGCACCACGGGCGCCTCGCCCGCGAGCAGCCGGCGGATCGCCGCGCTCTCCGCGAAGCCGCGCCGCGCCGGGTCGGTGCCCGAGCCGACGAGCCAGGCGTCGCAGCGCAGCGGCCCGTGCGCATCGCTCGCGAACACGGTCTCGGGGCGCGCGGCGAGCACCGCGGCCGCGGGCGTCGGCAGTCCGAACTCGGGCGGATCGTCCCCGAGGGGCGGCACGTAGCGCAGCAGCCCGAGCCCGGCGCGCCAGGCCGCCTCGGCGCCGAGCACCGCCGCCCCCGGATAGGCGGCCGAACCGGTGCGCAGGCCGAGCACGCCGCGGCGGTACTTGTCGGACTCGGCTCCCGGCACGGTCAGATGGGCCGCGGCGTCGGCTTCGCCCCAGCGGATCGGGGCCCTCGGGCCGGATCCGCCGCCCTCGGGGCCGATGCCCCCGGCGCCGGCGTCCTCGAAGCCCGCGCTCACGAGCCGAGCCCGTCGAGGTAGGCGCGCGCGGCGGCCTCGACGCCGTCGAGGGCGCGGTCCGTGGCGGCCCGGCGATCCGCCGCCGAACCGGAGTCGCTGAAGGCGTCGATGTACACCTTGAGCTTCGGCTCGGTGCCGCTCGGGCGGATCATCACCCGCGAGCCGTCGTCCAGGTCGTAAGCGAGCACGTTCGCGGTCACGGCCGCGAGCCCGGGCTCGCGGAAGTCGCGCACCCGCTCCACGCGGTGTCGGCCGAATGCCGCGGGCGGCCTGTTGCGCGCCCGCTCCGAGGCCTCCCGCGCCTCCGCGGTGCGCCCGTAGCGCACGACGATCTGCCGGCTGGAGAAGCGGCCGAAGGCGAGGCTCGCCTCGTCGAGCAGCTCCCAGAGCGTGCGCCCCTCTGCGCGGCATTCGCGGGCGAGGGCGAGCATCTCGGCGGCCGCGGCGATGCCGTCCTTGTCGCCGACCACGTCGGGGTGCACCAGGTAGCCCAGGGCCTCCTCGAAGCCGAAGATCAGCCCCGGGATGCGGGAGAGCCATTTCGAACCCGAAAGCGTCTCGACGTGCTCGAGGCCGTAGCTGCGGGCCACGGCGCCGAGCGCCGGAGAGCTCACGATCGTGTTGGCGAGCACGCCGCCGCGACCCTCGGCGCGCGCCCGCTCGGCCGCGCGCCACCCGAGCAGCAGGCCGATCTCGTTGCCGGTCAGCCGGCGGAAGCCTCCCTCGGCCGGGTGGAGGGCCGCGACCCCGAGCCGGTCGGCGTCGGGATCGTGGGCGATCACGAGCCCCGCGCCCCGCTCGGCGGCGAGGCGATAGGCGAGATCGAGGGCGGCGGGCTCCTCGGGATTCGGGAAGGCGAGCGTGGGGAAGGAGCCGTCGGGCTGCTCCTGCTCGGGCACGGAGATCACCGCGGGGAGGCCCGCGGCCGCGAGCACCCGCCGGGCCGACGCCGCGCCGACACCGTGCAGGGCGGTGTAGACGACGTCGAGGGGAGGCGGATCCGCGCCGGCACCGCGCCCCGCGCAGCCCGCGCGCACCGCGGCGGCCGTGCGCTCGACGTAGCTCCGCTCGATCTCGGGCCCCGCGAGGCGGTAGGCGGCGGATCGCGGGAGCCCGGCGAGCGGGCGCCGTGCGGCCTCCTCGATGAGTGCGGCGATCTCGCGGTCGCTCGGCGGAACGATCTGGGAGCCGCCGTCGGCGTCGCCGAGGTACACCTTGTAGCCGTTGTCGCGGGGCGGGTTGTGGCTCGCGGTGATCATGACCCCGGCCGAGGCGCCGAGGAACCGCACCGCGAAGGCCGTCACCGGTGTGGGCACGGGGGAGGGGAAGAGCGTGACCTCGATGCCGGCGCCCGCGAGCACCTCCGCCGTGTCGCGGGCGAAGACCTCGCTGTTCGCGCGCGTGTCGTAGCCGATGACGGCGGTGGGCGGATCCGCCGTCTCGCCGCGTGCCGCGCGCCCGAGCAGGAAGGCGGCGAAGCCGGCGCTGCTCTGCGCCACGACCACCCGGTTCATGCGCCGGGGGCCGGCTCCGAGCTCGGCGCGGAGGCCGGCGGTGCCGAAGGCGAGGCGGCCGTCGAAGGCGTCCCGGAGCCGTGCCGCGGCCTCGCCGTCCCCGACTTCGGCGGCGGCGAGCAGCTCGGCGGCCTCTGCGCGGGTCGCCGGATCGGGATCCGCTTCGATCCACTCCCGGACGGCCCGCGCGAGGGCGTCGAGTCCGGGGTCCGCCGCATTCATCCCCTCAAAGTACCACCCGGTCCGGAGGACACGGGCGTTCGCGGCGACGCGACGCGTCGGCGCAGCCCGTGGTGCCGCCCACGGCGGCGGCCCGCGGAGCAGATCACGCGAGCGACAGAAAGAGCTTCTCGAGCTCTTCGGCGTCGAGCTCCTCGTTCTCGGGGTTCGTCAGGCACTCCTTGAGCGCGGTCGAGACGATGAGGAATCCCGCCCGGTCGAGGGCCTTGGAGACGGCGCTCAGCTGCTGAACGACGTCGCGGCAGGGGGCGTCGGACTCGACGGCGCCGATCACCGCGGCGAGCTGGCCCTGGGCACGGCGCAGGCGGTTGACGATCTTGCGCTGCGCCTCGGCGCGCGCGGCCGGGTCGCCGTTCCCGGCGGGTGCGTCGAGTGCGGGTGCGGGGGCGTCGGGTGCGGGATCGGGGCTCATGATCGACTCCTTCGGGCTCGTGCCTCCCATGATACCCGCCCGGGTATCGATGCGCATTTGCCTTTTATACTACTGGGGGTATTATGGAACCCGGACGGGGCGACCCGAGCAGAACAGTGGAACGAGGAGACCGGGGAGCGGCCCGGAGATCGGAGGGCACCGTGTGCCGACGCGTGACCTGCCAGACCTGCGGCAAGCCCACCTGGGCGGGCTGCGGCGAGCACATCGAGGAGGCGCTCATGGGCGTGCCCGTCGACGAGCGCTGCGCCTGCCGCGACTGACGCTATAGTCCTGCGAGCAGCGCCTTCCAGTGGGCGCGCCACTGCTCGACGCTCTCCGCGTCGGGCAGGCCGTCGTGGCTCACGGCGAGGCTCGTCTTCGACGGATCTTTCGCGTTCGGCGTGCCCGCGACCTCGACCCTCCCCGTGCCCTCGAGATCGAAGCGGAAGAACGTGCGCTTGTCGGTGCGGGAGCGCCGGGGCTCCGACGCGGCGTGGCCGAGGTGCTCGGTCGCGGTACCAGGGCCCGCGGCCCAGGCCTCGACGGCGGCATCCCGATCCGCCGCGAGCGTGCGGCTCGCCCCCACGCGGAACGCGCCGCTCGACGACTGCCCGGGCACACGCAGGCCCGCGTGCTGCTCGTAGGCGATCGCGGCGCCCTGCGCCCACCAATCGGGGTTCTGCAGCTCGTTGGGCATCCACCCCCGGGCCAGGCGCGCGATCTCCGCATGCGCGAGCGAGGCTGCGCCGTGCTCCTCGAAGCGGCGCACCAGCTCATCCCACGGGAGACCGGTCGCGCGTTCGAGCGCCGGGATGCTCGTGGCGCGGGTGCGGTTGGACCCCGCTTCGTCGGCTGCCTCGTGCTTCGCCATCGCGGCTCCCTTCAGCCCTCCGATATCCGGCGCACCGAGTCGATCACGCCGTTGCGCGGGTTCGACGCCAGCTCGAAGCTGCGCTCGCGATCCCACGGCTCGTCCCAGCCCAGGCCCTCGAAGACGCTCGAGAGCAGGATGCCGGTGAAGCCCCAGACGAGGTGTCCGCCGAAGCGCGGCCCCAGTTCGAAAGCCTCGCCGCGGAACGTCCGCGTCCCGAGCTCGAGCACCGAGACGCCGCGCGCCGCCGGGTCGAGCAGCTCGGCCACCGGCACCCGGAACACCTGCACGGACTCCGAGTCGTCGGCCGCGACCTCGCTCGGGCTGCGCCACCATCCGACGATCGGCGTGACCAGGTTGTTGCTGACCGGGATGTGCACGGGCTCGAGCGCGCCGATCACGTCGACGCCGCCCGGATCGAGCCCGGTCTCCTCGGCGGCCTCGCGCAGGGCCGTCGCCGCCTCGTCCGCGTCGCCGTCCTCGGAACCGCCGCCGGGGAAGGCGATCTGCCCCGGATGGTGCCGCATCGTGTCGGAGCGCCGGGTGAGGAGCACATCGAGCTCGCGCGGCACCGAGCACTCGGGCGCCGTGGCGGGCACGGCGTCGAGCGCGCCGAAGAGGATGAGCACGGATGATCGCCGCACGGGCTCATCGGTCTCCGGCCCGCGCCAGCGATAGCCGATCCGCAGGCCCGCGCTCACCGCGGCTTCGAGCTGCGCTCGCGCTTCGAGGATCGTGCCGGCCATGTCCTCAGACTATCGCCGCCCCCGCTCGGATCGCCGTAAGCGCTCAGCTCTCGGCGAGCAGCTCCCCGATCCCCTCCGCGACGCGCTGCGAGCGCGCCCACGGCTGGTGCTCGCGCCGCTCGACCCGCTTCACGCGCTGCGTCTCCTCGGCGCGCACGCTGGAGAGCACCGCGATCGCGGCGACCTTCTCCTCGTCGCTGACGTGGCGCGTGACGAAGTCGAAGTCCTCTCCGCGGATCGCGTCGTCGACCTCGCCGAGCTCCTCGCGCTTCGCGGCGTCGCGCGCGGCAGCGTCGGGCGGCAGGGGAGCATTGTTCGGAGTCATAGCGGGATGTTCCCGTGCTTCTTCGCGGGCTGCTCGGTGCGCTTGCCGCGCAGGCCTCGCAGCGCCTTGATGACGGCGAGGCGGGTGCCGGCCGGCTCGAGCACGTTGTCGAGCTCGCCGCGCTCGGCCGCGAGGAACGGCGAGGTCACGTCGGCGTTGTACTTCGCCGTGAGCTCGGCGCGCAGCGCCTCGACGTCGCGCCCCTCGGCCTCGGCCGCCGCGAGCTCCTTGCGGTAGAGGATGTTCACGGCGCCGGCGCCGCCCATGACCGCGATCTCGGCGGTGGGCCAGGCGATGTTGAAGTCGGCGCCCATCTGCTTCGAGCCCATCACGATGTAGGCCCCGCCGTAGGCCTTGCGCGTGATGATCGTGACGAGCGGCACGGTCGCCTCGGCGTAGGCGTAGAGCAGCTTCGCGCCGCGGCGGATCACGCCGTTGAACTCCTGCTCGGTGCCGGGCAGGTAGCCCGGCACGTCGACGAGGGTGAGGATCGGGATCGAGAAGGCGTCGCAGAAGCGCACGAAGCGCGCGGCCTTCTCGCTCGCGTCGATGTTGAGGGTGCCGGCCATCTGCGCGGGCTGGTTCGCGATGATGCCGACGGTGCGGCCCTCGACGCGGCCGAAGCCGATCAGGATGTTCGGGGCGAACAGCGGCTGCACCTCGAGGAAGTCGCCGGAGTCGAGGATCGCCTCGATGACCACCTTCATGTCGTAGGGCTGATTCGGGCTGTCGGGGATCACCGTGTTGAGCTTGCGGTCGGCGTCCGTGATCTCGTAGGCCGTGTCGCTGTCGTAGATCGGCCCCTCGGCCAGGTTGTTGTCGGGGAGGAAGCCGATGAGCGCGCGGGCGTAGTCGAGCGCGTCGTGCTCGTCGCTCGCGAGGTAGTGCGCCACGCCGCTCGTCTTGTTGTGCGTGAGCGCGCCGCCGAGCTCCTCGAAGCCGACCTCCTCGCCAGTGACGGTCTTGATGACGTCGGGGCCGGTGACGAACATGTGGCTCGTCTGATCGACCATGATGACGAAGTCGGTGAGCGCGGGGGAGTAGACGGCGCCGCCGGCGGAGGGGCCCATCACGATCGAGATCTGGGGGATCACGCCCGAGCACATGGTGTTGAGGCGGAAGATGCGCGCGTACTGGCTGAGCGAGACCACGCCCTCCTGGATGCGGGCGCCGCCCGAGTCGAGGATGCCGAGCAGCGGCGCGCCGGTCTTCAGCGCGAACTCCATGGCCTTCACGATCTTCTCGCCGGCCACCTCGCCGAGCGATCCGCCGAAGGTGGTGAAGTCCTGCGAGAACACCACGACCTGGCGGCCGTGGATCGTGCCCGCGCCGGTCACGACCGAGTCGCCGAAGGGCCGGCTCCTGTCCATGCCGAAGGAGTGGCTGCGGTGGCGCACGTACTTGTCGAGCTCGACGAAGGATCCCGGATCGAGCAGCGCGGCGATGCGCTCGCGGGCGGTCATCTTGCCGCGCGGGTGCTGCTTCTCGGCCGCAGCCGCGTCCCGGTCGCCCACCGCCTCCTGGTACTTGCGCCGGTGGTCGATGATCTTGTCCCGGGTCGTCGCGACGGGCGCTGCGTTCTCTGCGGTCACAGAGGTCAGCCTAGCGCGAGCGGGGGCCCGAGCGTCGGAGGTTTCCGCCAAAGGAATGGAGGTTTCTTGCACGGAATGCGCAGCGGATCAGCCCGCGCGCTCGATCAGGGCCGTCGCGATGGCGGCCACCCCCTCGCCGCGGCCGGTGAGGCCCAGCCCGTCCGTGGTCGTGGCCGAGAGGCTCACCGGGGCCCCGACGAGCTCGCTCATCCGCGCCGATCAGCTGCACGGAGAGGTTCACCGGGCGCCAGCCGGCCTCGGCCAGCCGCGCGACGGCGAGGGCCAGGAACTCGGTGCTCGCCGCCCCGAGCGTCTCGGGGCGGTCCACCCCGACGAGCCCGCCGATGTCGCCGAGCCCGGCGGCCGAGAGCAGCGCGTCGACCGCTGCGTGGCACACGGCGTCGCCGTCGCTGTGCCCGGAGAGCCCCCGCTCGCCCGGCCAGTCGAGGCCGGCGAGGCGCAGCGGCGCGGCATCGTCGAAGGCGTGCACGTCGACGCCGGTGCCGACCCGCAGATCCGTCATCGCGACCCCTCCTCGGTCCGGGCATGCGCGCCGCGCGCGCCGTGCGGCGCGCCGGCGGCGCCGGCGAGCAGCCCCTCGAGCATGAGCAGATCAGCCGGGCGCGTGAGCTTGTGCGCGTAGGGACTGCCCTCGACGAGGTGCACCGTGCCGCCCGCCCGCTGCACCAGCTCGGCATCGTCGGTGGGGGCGTCGTCATCGGACGCGCCGCCCTCGCGCTCCTGGGCGGTCTGGTGCGCCGCCGCGAGCACGTCGAGGGGGAACCCCTGGGGCGTCTGCACGGCGACGAGCGCGGAGCGATCCACCGTCGCGCTCACCGTGCCGCCCTCTCCGCGCTCCTTGAGCGTGTCGGCGACCGCGACTGCCGGCACGGCGGACTGCCCCGTGCGGCGCACGGCGGCCGCGACCCGCTCGAAGACCTCCGGCGGGGTCAGCGGGCGGGCGGCGTCGTGCACGAGCACGGTGCGGATGCCGTCGTGCAGGGCCTCGATCCCGAAGCGCACGGACTCGTGCCGCTCGCGCCCGCCGTGGGCGATCGACACCGTCCAGCGGCTGTCGAGCGGAACCGCCGCGGCGATGTCGAGGGCCTCCGCGGCGCGGGCCTCGGACACCACCAGCACGAGTTGACCGGGCTCGGACAGCGCGGAGACCGTGCGGACCGCATGCTCGATGAGCGTGCGGCCGCCGAGCTCGGTGAAGGCCTTGGGCGTGCCGGCCCCGAGACGCTCGCCGCGACCGGCTGCGACGACGATCACGCCGAGATCGGCCAGGCGGTGCGGTGCATCGGTCATGCGTCCATTCTCTCCCACAGTCGGCTCGGCATGCGGCGGGATAGGATCGCAGATACCCCCGAGAGGTATCCCATTCCTCGCCGGTTCTCGATGAGAGGAGCGCCGATGCGCATTCGTGTCGCGCTGACCGCACTCGCCGCGCTGATCGCGCTCGCTCTGGCCGCCTGCGCATCGGATGGAGGATCGACGGCGGCGATGGATCATGGCGATCACGACGACCGCTCGCAGGCCGCCGCTGCGAACGACGCCGACATCGCCTTCACCGCGGGCATGATCCCTCACCATGAGCAGGCCATCGAGATGTCGGACATCGTGCTCGGCAAGGACGGGATCGACCCTCGGGTCGGCGAGCTCGCGGAGCGGATCAAGACCGCTCAAGGGCCCGAGATCGATCGGCTGCAGGGCTGGCTGCGCGACTGGGGCGCCGAGCACGCGGGGCACGGCGGCGACCATGCGGGTCATGGCGACGGCATGATGACGGAAGAGGATCTCGCCGCACTGCGCGACGCCTCAGGGGCGGATGCGTCGCGCCTCTTCCTCGAGCAGATGATCGCTCACCACGAGGGTGCCGTGCAGATGGCCGAGACTCAGATCGCCGAAGGCGGGAATGCCGATGCGATCGCGCTCGCCCGTGAGATCGCCTCGGCGCAGGCCGCCGAGATCCAGCAGATGCGGGATCTCCTCGCGAGCCTGAACTAGGTCGGGGCTAGGAGGCGAGCACCTCGTCGAGCACCTTCGACGCCTGCTCCTCGTCGGTCTTCTCGGCGAGCGCGAGCTCGGAGACGAGGATCTGCCGCGCCTTGGCGAGCATGCGCTTCTCGCCGGCGGAGAGCGAGCGCACCTCCTGATCCCGGCGCCACAGGTCGCGCACGACCTCGCTGACCTTGATCACATCGCCCGAGGCGAGCTTCTCGAGGTTGGCCTTGTAGCGGCGCGACCAGTTGGTCGGCTCCTCGGTGAAGGGCGCGCGCAGCACTTCGAAGACCCGCTCGAGGCCTTCCTGGTCGATCACGTCGCGCACGCCGACGAGATCGCAGTTCTCGGCCGGTACTTCGATGGTCAGGTCGCCCTGATTCACCTGCAGCTTGAGGAAGAGCTTCTCTTCGCCTCCCAGCTTGCGCTTCTTGACCTCGATGATCTTGGCGGCACCGTGGTGAGGGTAGACGACGGTCTCTCCGACCTCGAACTGCATCGGATGGGCTCCTTTGTGCTGCTTTTATCAGGCAAGCCTCTATAATACCACACTTATCCCATCTGGGTTAGGCGAGCCTTAGTTCATGAGGCCCTGCAGCGCCGGTGTAGGATTTGAACGTCGTCGCCTCGGCGACGCCCGTTCCATGCCGCACCCCGCTCGGAGGATCACTCGTGAAGACCCGTCTCGCCACGTCCCTCGCCCTCGCGGCGGCCGTCACCCTCGGGCTCACCGGGTGCGGGCTGGTCGCTCCGCAGGCGACGCTGGATCCGTACTCCCCGAGCGATGGCATCGAGGTCACGATCGCCGATGTCGACGTGCGCAACCTGATGCTCATCACCGATGCCGAGGCCCGGGAGCTCAACGTCGTCTTCACCGCGGTGAACAACAGCCAGAGCTCGCAGACCGTGGGCTTCCGCTTCGAGAACTCCAAGGGCTCGAGCAGCGCCTCCGCCGACTTCCGGCTCGATCCGGGCACCACCCGCTTCGGGGGCCCCGAAGGCGAGGCCACCATCATCTCCATGACGGGCGTCGAGGCCGGCTCGATGATCACCGTCTACGTGCAGGGCGCCGGCGGGGACGTCGAGCGCCAGGTGCCCGTCATCGACGGCACGCTGCAGGACGCGGACGGCGCGTACGCCTTCCCCGAGTACCGCGAGCTCGTCCCCTAGCCGAAGCGGTAGCCGACACCTCTTACCGTGGTGACGAGCTTCGGCTCCTTCGGCTGCTCCTCAATGCGCGAGCGGATCCGCTTGACGTGCACGTCGAGCGTCTTCGTGTCGCCGTAGTAGTCGCTGCCCCAGACCCGGTCGATGAGCTGGCCGCGGGTGAGCACGCGGCCGGAATGCCGCATGAGCAGCTCGAGCAGCTCGAACTCGCGCAGCGGCATGGCGACCTCCTCGCCCCGCACCGTCACCGTGTGCCGCTCGGCGTCGAGTCGCACCCCGTGCTCCTCGAGCACGCCCTCCTCGTACTCGTCCTCGTCGGTCTCCGCGGAGGGCACCCGGCGCAGCGCCGCGCGCACCCGGGCGAGCAATTCCCGCGTCGAGTAGGGCTTCGTGATGTAGTCGTCCGCGCCGAGCTCGAGCCCGACGACGATGTCGATCTCGCTGTCCTTCGCGGTGAGCATGATGATCGGCACCTGCGAGCGTGCGCGGATGGACCGGCACACCTCGGTGCCGGGCAGGCTCGGCAGCATGAGGTCGAGCAGCACGAGGTCGGCCCCCGAGTCGGGGAAGACGCGCACCGCCTCGGCCCCGTCGGCCACCACCTGCACGCGATACCCCTCGCGCTCGAGCAGGAACGCGAGGGGCTCCGAGATCGAGCTCTCGTCCTCGACGAGCAGAATCCGCTGACTCACTGTGCTGTTCCCTTCCGTGCATTCGGTTTGCCGGGCTTCGCCTTCTTCCGCTTCCGCCTCCGGGGCTGCTCCTCGAGCACCGGGAAGACGAGGGTGAAGGTGGATCCGACGCCGGGCTGCGACCACACCTCGATGTCGCCGCCGTGCCTGCGCATGGTGTGCCGGGCGATCGAGAGGCCGAGCCCCGTACCGCCGCCCTCGCGGCTGCGCGCGGCATCGACGCGGTAGAAGCGCTCGAAGAGGCGGGGCAGATGCTCGGGGGCGATGCCCTCGCCCTGATCCGTCACGCTGACCACGCAGTCGCCGTCGCGGCGCTCGATGCCCACGCCGACCCGCCCGCCCTCGGGGGAGTGGCGGATCGCGTTGCTCAGCAGGTTCGCCATCGCCGTGCCGATGGCCGCGGGCAGCCCCATGGTGACCGGGTCGTACGGCCCGCCCGATCCGCCGTCGCCCTCGGTGACGACGATCTCGACGCCCTGCTGGGCCGCGTAGTCCCGGTGCGCCTCGATCTCGGTGCGCAGCACCGCCAGCAGCGCGACGGGCTCGCGATCCTCGGCGCGGAGGGTCGACTGGGCCTCCGAGAGCTGGATGATGTCGCGGGAGAGATCGCCGAGGCGCCGGGCCTCCTTGCCGAGCTTCTTCGCGAATCCGCGCACGATCTCGGGCTCGTCGGCGGCCTCGAGCACCGCCTCCGAGAGCAGCCCGATCGCGGCGATGGGGGTCTTCAGCTCGTGGCTGACGTTGGCGATGAAGTCGCGCCGCATCGCGTTGACCCGCTGCTCCTCGCCGAGGTCGTCGGCGAGCACCACGAGGAAGCGGCGCTGCAGGCGCACGATCCGCACCCGCACGCTGCTGCTCGGGTCGTGGGGGTCGGGGTCGAGCGTGTCTGCGGCGCCGGTCGACATGACGCGCCTCGCGCGGTGCAGGAAGTCGGGATCGCGCAGCTCCTCGCCGCTGATGCGCGGATCGTCGCGCGCCGCCGGATTCGCGTAGACGACCGAGAGCGAGGAGTCGAGGATCACGGCGAATCCGTCGAGCGAGTGCAGTACCTCCACGGCGGCCTCGGGGAGCTCGGGGTGCAGGGCGGCCGTGCGCCGCCGACCGGCGCTGCGCGCGGCGAAGACGGCCCAGCACGCGAACGCCCCCGCGACGATCCCGAGCCCCACGGATGCCAGCACGAGCGCGGACGAGGTCATGAGACCATCGTAGGGCGGACGCCCGAGTGCGCATTCGCGAGTTCAGGCGCTGTTCACCTGGCGGTTCGGCACTGTTCATGCGTCTCGACCAGACTGGGGCGGGTCGACAACGCGGAAAGGGAATTCATGCGCGAGGTGTTTCAGCAGGAGCTGCGCGAGGTCAGGGATCGCCTGGTGCAGATCGCCGAGCTGGTCGAGGAGACGATCCAGCAGGCCACGACGGCCTTCGGGACGAGCGACGTCGCTCTCGCAGAGCAGGTGATCGACGCCGGCGAGCGCGTGGACCAGATGGCCGCCGAGCTCGACGAGCTCTCGATCGACATCCTGGCCCGGCAGCAGCCCGTCGCGAGCGACCTGCGGCTGATGGTGGGCGCGCTGCGCATGAGCGCCTCGCTCGAGCGCATGGCCGACCTGGCGCAGCACATCGCGCAGCTCGCGCGCTACCGCTACCCGGAGAGCGCGATCCCCCAGGGGCTGCGCAAGACCTTCGCGAAGATGGGCGGCATCGACACGCAGATGGCGGAGAAGCTGGTCGAGCTGCTGCGCGAGCCGGATCAGCGCCTGATCGACGAGATCCGCGATCTCGACGACGCGCTCGACGAGCTCCACGCGAAGGTGTTCGAGAAGGTGCTGAGCGACAAGATCAGCACGGATACCACCGGGGTCGTCGACGCGACCCTCGCGAGCCGCTACCACGAGCGCTTCGGCGACCACGCGGTGAACATCACGAAGCAGATCAACTTCTTCCTGAGCGGCGCCGCCGAGTAGCCCTCCGGCGCCTGACCGAGTCCTTCGGATCGGCGATTCGGCGCGATCCCTCCGAGTAGGTGCGCTCTTCCTGGATGGAAGGGTGCCGTCTCGGAGGGATCGCGCCGTTTCGCCATGCGGATCGGGTAAGGGCCCGACGAGGGTCGGAGGAGGGGCGGATGCGGCGCGCCCGAATGGCGGCTATAATTCTAGATGAACTAGAACTATAGCCGAGGGGGTGCGAGGTGCTGATCCGCGTCGACCCGTCGAGCGAGCGGGCGATCTACGAGCAGATCGCCGACTCCGTGCGGGCCGAGATCGCGGCCGGTCTCGCGCGTCCGGGGGAGAGCCTGCCGCCCGCCCGCGAGGTGGCCCGCGGGCTCGACGTCAATCAGCACACCGTGCTGCGCGCCTACCAGCTGCTGCGGGACGAGGGCCTCGTCGACCTCCGTCGCGGCCGCGGGGCCGTCGTCACCCCGACGGCGGGCTCGCTCGCCGAGCTGCACCGCGAGGCGCAGGCGCTCGCGGCGCGCGCCGCGTCCCTCGGCGTCGCTCCGGCGACCCTCGCCGCGCTCATCGCGGGCGCCCCGCCCGCCGTCCGGAAGGAGGCCAGCGCATGAACGCCGACCGCCGCAGCGCGCCCGCCGATCCGCTTGCCCGCCTCGACGAATCGCAGCGGGCCCAGCTCGCCTCGGCGCGCCGGGCCGCGCGCTGGGTGGGGGTCGTCCTGCCGCTCGTGCTCACGGCGGTCGCCACGGCGCTGACCGCCGCCTGGATCCCGCGCATGCCCGATCCCTCGGCCATCCACTGGGGGCCGAGTTTCGAGCCCGACGGCTTCGGCCCGCCCTGGACGAACGCCGTCATGGCGCTGGTGCTCGGGCTCTGCCTCACTGCGCTCTCGGCGCTGCAGTGGCTGCAGCGGTGGCAGACGAAGCAGCGCGGCGGCGCGGTCTGGTCGTCGATGTACCGCTTCCTGCCGGCGATCGTCTTCGGCACGGTGCTCTTCGTCCAGGTGATCGCGGTGGGCACCGCCTGGGTGCAGCTCGACGTCGCCGACGCGCGCGAGACCGGGTCGATCGCCGGTGTGATGCTCGGCGGCTTCGTGCTCTGGGTCGCGGCGACCGTGCTCGCCTTCCTGGCCCAGCCGAGACTGCGCATCGACGCGCCCGGCTCGGAGCCGGCCCGGCCGACCCCGCTCGCCCCGAACGAGCGCGCCGTGTGGGTCGGCGAAGCGAGGCCCTCGCGGGCCGTCTTCTGGGTGATGGGCATCGTGATCCTGCTGATGCTCGGCGCCGTGGTCCTGGTGTTCGCGGTGCCGGGCGCGGAGATCGCGGGGTGGATCATGGTCGGCACGCTGCTGCTGGTGCTCGCGCTGATGGCGACCTCGCTGTACTTCCGCGCGCGCATCGATTCCCGCGGGCTCGAGGTGCGCTCGGCGGTCGGCTGGCCGGTGTTCCGGCTGCGCGCCGACGACGTGGTGAGCGTCGAGGTGGCGCAGATCGCGCCGTTCGCCGAGTACGGCGGCTGGGGCATGCGCTGGACGCCCGACCGCTTCGGCGTCGTGATGCGCACGGGCGAGGGCATCGTGGCCACCCGCCGGAACGGGCGCCTGTTCGCGGTGACGGTGGACGATGCGGAGGCCGGTGCCGGGCTGCTGGCCGCGGTGGCCCGGAATGCGGAGAGGAACGAGGGAGATCATGAGTGAGATGGCGGATCGCGCGGACCGGCCGAGTCGCGTGCCCTGGGCCGCGGTGGCGGTCTTCGTCGCGGTGTCGTTCGGGCTGGCCTGGCTCGTGGCGCTGCCGCTCTGGCTGGCGGGCGGCCCCGACGCGCCGGGGCTGGCGGCGGGCATCGCGCTGACCGGCATGGTCATGATGTTCACTCCGACGATCGCCGCGCTCGTCGCCGTGTTCGCGATGAGGGCGCCGCGCCGCGAGCGGCTGCGCTTCCTCGGCATGTGGCCGCTGCGTCCCGCGAGGCGGGTCGTGTGGTTCACGGTCGTCGCGATCTTCGCCCCGCTCGTGGTGGTGGCGCTCGTCGCGTTCGTCGCCGCGGCATTCGGCCTCGTGCGGCTCGACCTCGTGAGCTTCTCGGGATACCAGGCGATGCTCGACGAGCAGACCGCGGGGCTCGACCCCGCGATCCGGGCCGCGATGCCGCCGATCGGCGTGCTCGTCGCGGTGCAGCTCGCGTCGATCCCGCTCGGCGCCCTCGTCAACTCGGTCTTCGCCTTCGGCGAGGAGCTCGGCTGGCGCGGCTGGCTCGTGCCGGCGCTCA
The DNA here is from genome assembly GCA_016771945.1 of Candidatus Leucobacter sulfamidivorax. Taxonomy (GTDB): domain Bacteria; phylum Actinomycetota; class Actinomycetes; order Actinomycetales; family Microbacteriaceae; genus Leucobacter; species Leucobacter sulfamidivorax. Next base: position 262,949 of record QZLF01000003.1, on the reverse strand, counting down.
GGCCTCTCGGCGTCTGGCCGGCGCTGATCCTGAGCGGTGCGATCTGGGGCCTGTGGCACTCGCCTCTGATCCTGCTCGGCTACAACTTCGGCTACACCGACTGGCGCGGCGTCGCCCTCATGACGGGGGGCTGCATCGCCTGGGGCGTGCTCTTCGGCTGGACGCGCCTGCGCAGCGCCTCCGTGTGGCCGGCGGTGATCGGCCACGGCGCGCTGAACGCCTCGGCAGGGCTGGTCGTGCTGCTCGCCGCGGCCGATCCGGAGGTCGACATGGGCGTCGTGGGACCGCTCGGCTTCGTGGCGTGGGGCGTCATCGCGGTGATCACGGTGATCCTGGTGCTGCTCGGGCAGTTCCGCCGCGAGCCCGAGCTCGCCCCGCGCGCGGTGCGGCCTCCGCGCACTGCCTGAGCGGCAGCTGCGATCCGGCTTCTGACCCGCTGCCTGCCTCCCTGCTGCGTCCTGCCTGCCTGCCCACCTGCCCATCGCGCCCGCCGAAAGGTCAATAATGCGGCCGGCGCCCGGGAAACGCCACGATTTTTGACCTCTCGCCGGGCTACCGCGGGGTCTTGGCGTGGCGCGTTGGTTTTCCACAGGTGCGGCGGAAGTGGATTTACGCGCTTGCTCTGTGGATAACCGGGGAAGGGCCGCACGCGTGCTCCACCATGGAGCCATGAGCACTGAGCACCGGGTCGACCGGGAGTTCTCGCGTCACGCATTTCTCGTGAGTGATGCGATGCGACGTGGGTACGGACCCGGGGTGTTCGCGCATCGTCGCTGGAATCGTCCCTTCTGCGGTGTGCGTTCGAAGGAGACCGGGGGAGCGACTCTGCGGGATCGCGCGCTCCAATACCTCCCCAGGCTTCGTCCGGGCGAGCTCTTCAGCCACGCCACGGCTCTTGCCCTGCTCGGCTGCCCGATCCGTATGCCGCGAGGGGCGGCGGTCGACGTCTCCTCCCCGCAGGAGATGGGGCGCGTGCGGTGCGCGGGAGTGCTCGGGCACCGACATGCCGTCGGAGCACCCGAATACGAGTGCGCCCTGCCCGAGTACGATGAGCGGATCCCGGTGGTGAGCCCGCTCCTCGCGGTGCAGCAGGCGGCGGGCAGGTTGCCGTTCCCCGAGCTCGTGGTCGCTCTCGATTACCTCCTCCGTCCCGACTCGAAGCGGTACGACCCGTACGCGCAGGTTCGTCCGGACGAGCTCGCGCGTTTCGCCGCAGAGACCACAGGGAGAGGGGGAGTGCGGCTCCGAGTCGCCGCGGCACTCGCCAGGGTGGGAGCGGAGTCGCGCATGGAGACGCTGTTGCGTCTCGGTGCGGTGCGGGTCGGATTGCCGGAGATGCGGATTCAGCTCGATCTGAGGGATGCTCGCGGGGATCGGATCGGCCGGTTCGACGCTGCCGACCTCGGACGCGCAGCCTCTACGAATACGACGGAGAGCAGCATTTCTATTCCCGGGCGCAGCGGCGAAGGGATCCCAAGAAGCACCAGGCCGCCCGCGACGCGGGGTGGCGGATCCTGGTCCTCTACAGCGAGGACTTCTCGGAGGGCCTGCTTCCGGTGGGGTTGAGGATCATGGAATTCTGCGGTCGTGAAGCGGGAGTCGTGCCGGCTTCCCTGGCACGGCTCCTCGACGAGTTCTCCGGTGAGGAGACGGAGTCGGCGGTCCCCCTGCCGGCGCAGGAGGATGGATACTTCCGCCCCTGAGCCGGTTGCACTCGGGCCTGCACGAGGCCGGCCGGGTCCTCATTGTCGAGAGGACGATTCTCGTCCTGGCTCGAAAAGAACACCACGAAAATTGACCTTTCGCAGGTAGTGCGCAGGGGAGATGGGGAGCAGAGGGAGATGGGAGAGGAAGCAGAGGAGTGAAGAAAGGCGAGGGGAGAGGAACTAGAGCCTACGCCAGCACCGAGCGATCGAACGGATCGAGGCTGATGCCGCGCTCGAGCACGAGGCGGCACCACTCGCGCGCCGAGTGCAGCGAGTGGTCGCGGTAGTTGCCGCAGCTGATCGCGTCGGTGCCGGGCACGTCGTCCCACTGCACGCGGAAGGCGATGTCCTCGAGCGAGGTCTTGATCGCCGCGGCCACCTCGGCCGGCTCGGGCTCGCCCCAGACGATGAGGTGGAAGCCGGTGCGGCAGCCGAACGGCGAGATGTCGATCACCCCGTCGAGGCGCGTGCGCAGGAGGCCGGCGATCGTGTGCTCGATGGTGTGCAGGCCTGCCGTCGGGATCTCGCCTTCGTTCGGCTGCACGAGCCGGATGTCGTAGTTCGTGATGGCGTCGCCCTTCGGCCCGTGCTCCACCGCGATCCTGCGCACGTAGGGCGCGCGCACCCGCGTGTGATCGAGCTGGAAGCTCTCGACCTCGGCCAGTTCGACGGGCGCCGATTCGGCGTCGCTCATGGTGCTCTCCGTGTCTCTCGAGGCTCGCGCGCGGAAGGCGCGCGAATACGGCTAATGTTGCGCTTGAACGCTGCGTGTGCAGCCTACCGCGAAGCACCGGCGCCGCAGTGGCGGGGTCGATCGGAGATCGGGCGCCCGCCCGGAGGCAGATGGGATCCCGAACATGCCGCAGCCAGACGTCCCGCGAGTGAGCGTGATCCTGCCTGTCTACGATTCGATGCCCTATCTGACGGGCACGATGGAGTCGCTGCTCACGCAGGATCTGCGGGGCGATGAGCTCGAGGTGATCGCGATCGACGACGGCTCGACCGACGGCTCGGGCGAGGAGCTCGACCGCTTCGCCGAGCTGGCCGCCGAGCAGGCCGGGGGGCCGCGGCTGACGGTGATCCACCAGCCGAACAGCGGCTGGCCGGGCATGCCGCGCAACCGGGGGCTCGACCTCGCCCGCGGAGAGTTCGTATTCTTCATGGATTCCGACGACACCGCGGCGCACGATGCGCTCCGGCTGATGATCGAGGCGGCGGATCGCACCGGTGCCGACGTCGTGCTGCCCCGCATGCGGGGCGTCGGCGGGCGGCGGGTCCAGCCGCTCTTCGACAAGCATCCCGACGGTCCGATCACGGTGTCGCGGGCGCTGGAGACGCTGTCGCCGCAGAAGCTGATCCGCCGCGAGGTCATCGAGCGGCACGGACTGCGCTTCCCCGAGGGGAGGGTACGGCTGGAGGACGGCATCCTCATGACGCGCCTCTACCTGCTCGCGAACCGCCTCGAGTTCTGCGCTCCGAAGCCGCTCTACTTCATCGCCGAACGCGAGGACGGGGGCAACATCTCGGCCGGACGCATCGAGCCGGAGGGGTATGTGCGCTCGGTGCGGACGATCTGCGAGGCGCTGCGGGGCGCGGTCGGCGGCGCCGCCGTGCCGAACGAGGCCGCCGCCGACGCGCTCGTGTACGAGCTCTTCTCGCGCAAGGGGCTGAAGTTCTACACGCCCAAGTGGTGGACTCCGATGGAGCCTGCCGAGCGCGAGGACTGGGTGCGCCTGCACGCCGAACTGCTGCGCGAGCTGCTGCCCGCGGCGTACGACGCCGCGATCCGCCGCCCCGACGAGGCGCAGCTGATGGCGCTGCTGCGTGTGGGGGACGCCGAGGCGATCGATGCCTTCGTGCGCACGCGCGAGTCGTTGCGGCACCGTTCGACCCTGCTGGATGCGCGGGAGAAGCGCGGCCTGCTGAAGCGGCGCGGTGCGCTCGAGCTCACGGTCGAGGCCGAGGGCGAGACCGTAGTCGCAGCCGCGGGCTCCGGAGCCGAGAGCGGCCCGGCGGATCCGCCGCCGCTCTCGCTGCACCTGGTCGGCCGCGTCTCGACCGAGCGGTACGTGGTGCCGGCGCGCTCCCCCGAGCGCGGTGCGGGCTCCGGCTCCGGCGGAGCGCCGTGCTACCGCTTCGAGGTGCCGCGCGAGGCGCTCGCCGGCTTCGGCGGGGAGACGGTCGACCTCTGGTCCGTGCGCCACGCGCCCGACGGCACCGCCGGCGTACCCGTGCGGGTGCTGGCCGGCCGGCTGCCGAAGGGCGTCGTGGCGGACGTCGAGCCGTTCCGCACGAAGACCGGCTACGCGAGCCTCAGGGCGCCGAAGCCGAAGGCCTGACCGCTCAGGCGGCGGAGCGGGAGAGCGCGATGCTCGCCGCCGTGCCGCCGACGGCCTCGACGCGCACGTCCCAGCCGCGGTCAGCGAGCTCGTCGAGGTCGCTGCGCGCGGCGTCGATGCGGTCGGTCTCGACCAGGTAGAGGGTGCGGCCCGCGGAGCGGTAGACGCTGCGGTGGCGGGCCCACGCGGGCACGCGCGGCTCGCCCGCGTGGCCGAGCTCGTGGTACGGGGTGCGTATAGGGGTGGTGGTGGTCATGATGAGTCCTTTCGTGCGCGCTGTGCGCGCGGCATTCGCGGCCTCGTCGCGTGCGATATCGCGTTCAGGCCGATTCTCGACCGGGCGGAAGGCGTGTGGATGAACGCCGGGCCTCCGGTCCGGGCACGCCGAATGAATTCTCGGGGTGCCGCCGAGCGGGCGAATGGAGTAGGGGATCGGCGCCCGTCGCTGGGCGGCGCATCCGCGGTTCGCATGCTCGACCTCTCAGTATACACGCATCGCTCCGTGCCGCCCCTCGCTCCTGCCGCGCGGGCCCCGTGGAAGGCCCCGTGGAAGGTTCGCGCAGGTGCTGCGGGTACTGTTGGGTCGCACCCGCGCGACGACCGCTTCGCCGCGGGCAGGAACGGGCGCGCAGCGCCGTGACAGGAGGTACTGCTGTGGCGGATCGGACCCTGCTCGTGTTCGCCCACGAGGACGAGGCCGCGGCCTTCGCGAGGGCCGGCGTTCCGCACCTCGTCACGGGGATCGGCAAGGTGAACGCGGCGCTCGAGCTGACGCGCGCCCTCGCGGATGCCGGATCCGGGCCGGGCCGCGTGGTGGTGCTCGGCACCGCGGGCATTGTCGCCGAGGGGCCGCGACTCGACACCGTCTACCAGATCAGCGCCGCCGTGCAGCACGACTTCTCCCTGCCCTCGCCCCGCCTGGAGCTCGGTGGGGAGGTCGTCGCCGAGCCTGCGATCATCGCGACGGGCGACGTCTTCGTGCAGGACGACGCGCAGCGGCAGCGGATCGCCGAGCTCGGCGCGACCCTGGTCGACATGGAGACCTACGCCTACGCCCACGTGTGCCGGCGCCTCGGTGTGCCGCTGCAGGTCTTCAAGTCGCCCTCCGACTTCGCCGACAGCTCGACCACCATGGACGACTGGGACGGCGTGGTGATCTCGAAGAGCGATCAGCTCCTGCGCTTCGCCGGGGAGCGGCTGCCCGAGCTGCTCGGGTGAGGGGCCGCGGCGGACGGGAAAGTTGAAAGTTCGCTGTGAACCGAATAACGTAGATCGGGAGTGGGGGGCTCTGGGAGGCTTCCTTACGGCTACCCAGGAGTTGGGATAGCGCGAATCCATCCCGACTTCTTGGAGGAATACTCATGGAGAAGACCGCACGTCTGTCGCTGAAGTTCGGCCTGGCGGCCGCTTCGGCCCTGGCGCTCACCTTCGGCGCGGTGGCGCCGGCGTTCGCCGCCGACATCCATGTCGGCCCCGACGCCGTCGCCGGCTTCGAGAACGGCGACGAGTCGAGCGAGGGCTACAACTACGACCAGTGGCATGTCGGCAGCGTCTCCAACCCGACGCTCGGCCCCGAGGCCAGCCTGGAGTTCGGAACCTGCTCCGTGACGACCCTCGCGGTTCCCGCCGACTCCCAGTCGTCGTCGACCGTGACGCAGGTGCTCCAGGGCTTCCCGATCGACGGACGTCCCCTTGCGGCCCTCCCGGCCTACGGCGGTGACGGCACCGTCGCCGACGTGCAGGCGCTGATCGGGTCGACCTCGATCACGGTGCTCGAGGGCAGCGTCACCATTCAGATCCCGATCTTCGAGTACGACGGCCTCGATGAGGCGCCTGCGCCGGCGTTCACCACGGTGCGCACCGAGTTGCTCGGCCCGGGCGTGTACAACCTCGCCGACCTGACCCTCACCGACTCCTCCGGATGGTTCGGGGGCACGCTGACGGTCGCGCAGTTCCTCGAGCAGATGCAGAACCTCGTCGACGACGACTTCTACTACCAGATCCTGGGCGTCGGCTTCACCGGCTCCGAGGGCGCGGTGGTGCAGTCGATCGCCTTCGGCGGGAACACCTACCACTTCGGCACCGGCAGCTGCCTGCCGGCGAACCCGACGCCGCCGACCTCGGTGCAGACCGCGGCGAAGTAACTGCGAACACGGTCTCAGCCTCCCGGGGTAAACTCCGGGAGGCTTTGCCGTTCCAACATTCCGGAGGGAAGCGCGGATGACGCTTGAGACAGACGACGTGACGCCGAGCGAACCGACGCCCGGGCCCGCGTCGAAGCGGCGCTGGTGGTGGATCATCGGCGGGGGCGTGCTGGCGCTCGTCATCGTCGGAGTGATCGTCGCCGCGGCGACCGGGGTCTTCGGCGGAGCGCAGGAGGAGCCCGTGGCGAAGCCCGCCGCGACGGCGACCCCGAAGCCGACCCCGAGCGCGACCCCCACGCCGACGCCCGAGCCCGCGCCGCTGCCCGATCCCGTCATCGACATCCCCTCCGTGCAGCAGATGCCGTACTCGGAGGTGTGGAACCCGCCGGACGAGGGCCAGTACGTCTGGCAGATCGTCGATCCCGCCTTCGGCTACCCGGAGACCGGCGGCACACGATACATCCTCGCGCACGCCTGCGAGGATCAGAGCTGCGCCGGGGATTCGTTCCGCACGCTCCACGAGGGCGACACGCTCACCTTCCTGGGCGAGAAGTTCCAGGTGCAGGAGTCGCGCGAGATCATGAAGGTCGACATCGCGTCGCAGGACATCTGGACGCATGACCCGAACAAGCTCGTGATCATCACCTGCATCATCGACACGACCTGGGATCAGTCGGACCGGAACGACGTCATCATCGCTACGCGCGTCTGAGCGGGACGCGTCCACCGGGGCGCATCTCACCGGGTGCCTCCATCGGGCCGGTGCCCGACCGGGTCGATCACCCGCCTTCGGCGGCTCAGACGAACGCGTCGGCGCCGGCCTCCGCCCCGCCCTCGAGTCGGATGCGCTCGCCCAGAGCGGCGGCGCGCCGACGCAGCGGGCGGTCGTCGAGCAGCCTCGTGATCGCTCCCCGGATCCGGTCCGCGGAGGCGCTGCGGGAGAGTCTGATCCCGACTCCCGCGCGCTCCACGGCGCGTCCGATGCCCGGCTGATCCGAGTTCGGGTCCAGCGGCAGCACCAGCACCGGCACCCCGTGGGCGAGGGCCGCGATCGTCGTCCCGTGCCCGCCGTGGCAGACGACCGCGGAGACCCGGGACATCACCTCCTCGTGGCGCACCCAGGCCCGCAGCTCGACGTTCGCCGGAGCCCGCAGCTCCCCGGGGTCGAGCGAGGGGCCTGTCGTGGCGATCACCCGGACGGGCAGGTCGCCGACGGCATCCAGCAGCCGCTGCCAGGTCCGCAGCAGGTGCGGAAAGCGGAAGGTGCTGAGGCTGATCAGCACGGTGGGCTCGGGCGCGCGGGCGGCGACCGCCCGCACCATGGGGCCGACGTGCAGGGCATCCGCATCGCTCCGCGGATCGAGCTCCGCCACCGAGGCGACCACGACCGGCTCGGCCCGGTCGAGTACCTCGCGACCGGGAAGCCCGAGCAAGCCGAGCATCCATCCGAACGAGCGGAGCCGGCCGCGCAGGAGGCCGTCCAGCGTCGGCTCCAGCAGGGCGGTGCGCTGGCCCCTGCGCGCGAGCGCCTGCAGCGTCGAGAGCAGGATCGCGTCGCCGACGACGAGGTCGACCGGGCGGGCGTCGAGCTCCTCGTCCACGTCCTGGGCAGCGTCGCGATCCCTCACCAGAGCGAGGAGGCGGCGGGGAGAGGGGCCCACTCTGAAGTCCCCGGCGCGCGGGTAAGGGGCGAACGGCACGCCGGCCTCGGCGAAGCGCGACGCCTGGCCGCGATGTCCCAGCACCCGCACGTCGTGCCCCCGCCGGTGCAGCTCGCCCGCGATCGCGATGACGGGCACCACCGTGCCGCCCCCGTCCCAGGTCAGGAAGAGGAACCTAGCCACGGCGTCGTCCCGCATCGGAGCCGGGGAAGTCGGGGAAGCCGGGTGATGAAACGGTCTGCTCCGCCATGACGCCGAGCCTACCCCGCGCGCTCGCTACCCGCGACGGTCCCGGTCCCGTTGCTGATCGCATCGGGCGAGTGCCGGTGCGCGATCGTCTCGGCGAGGGCGGCGATGAGGCGCCGCGCCTCCGGTGGCTCGATGATCTCGATGTGGTCGGTGAACTGCATGAGCTGGCGCACGGCGTCGAGCTGGTCGTAGCCGACCGCGATCCGCACCTTCTCCGGGTCCGATGACGGCTCCACGGAGAGCAGCCTGCTGCCGAGGATGCGACGGGCGATGTCCTCGGTTCCCGCATCGAGCGCGGCGATCACCCGGATGGTGCGGCGCTCCTCCAATCGGGAGACGAGATCCGCCGCGAGCGTCTCGAGTGGCAGGTCCGTGCTGAGGCGTCGCTCCTCGGGAAGCACCTCCCAGGCGCCCAGACGGGCGAGGGCGAACATGCGCGGAACCCCGCCGACCTCTGCGATGAGGTACCAGCGGCCCGCACGGGAGAACAGCCCGTGGGGATCCACGATGCGGTCGTGGGTCTTCTGCCGCCCACTGGCACGGTAGTCGATGCGGAGGCGCCTGCCGAGGCGGAGGTCCTGGGCGAGGGCGGCGACGTCGGCCTGCTCCTCGGGAACGAACCAGCCGCCGCTGTCGATCGCGACCACCTCGCCGAGCGGAAGCCTTTCGGCATCGGTTCCGGGCCGCCGCCATCGCTTCCGCGCGGCGAGCTTCTGGGCGGCGCTCCGGGCGGCCGCCTCGAGGCCGAGCTGCCGGGCCTTGGCGAGATCGACGCCGACGAGCTGCAGTGCCTCCGACTCGGAGTTTGTAAGGCGGGAGACGTCGATCTCCGCGCCGGGCAGCAGTGAGATGCCGCCGTACCTGCCCCGCTCGGCGAACACCGGGACGTCCGCGGCGGCGAGCGCATCGACGTCGCGCAGGACGGTCCTCCTCGAGACCGAGAACTGCTCGGCGAGCTCGCCGGCCGTCATCCGCCGGTTGGCCTGCAGCGCGACCAGCATGGCGAGCAGGCGCTGGGGGCGTTCCACGATCTCGTTTCCCCGATCTTTCCCAAAGAAGACAAGGAGTGTCATCTATTGCTGTCAGTCTAAGAGACAGAAAGAGCACCCGTGACCGAAGGAGACGCCCGCATGAGCACCCCCAACCTGTTCCTGATCTACGTCGCCGACGTCGAGCGCGCGACCGCGTTCTACACCGATCTCTTCGACATGGAACCCGTGATGCTGACGCCGCGCTACGTGCCGTTCGAGGTGGCGCCCGGAGTGCTGTTCGCGCTGTGGAGCGGCGGCGGCGAGAACGCCGTCCCCTCGACGCCGCGCACCTCCGAGGTCGGGCTCATGGTCCCGGGCTCCGCGACCGCGGTGGACGAGGTGTATGCCGCTTGGACGGCCAAAGGCGTCACGGTACTCGAGGAGCCGCACGACGACGTGTTCGGGCGCACCTTCGTGATCGCCGATCCCGACGGCAACCTCATCCGGGTCTCGCCGGTCGATTGAGGCGGAAGAAGCCCCCGACTCCCGGGTGTCTTCCAGGGGAGTCGGAGGCTTCTGCGTGGCGGTGACGGTGGGATTTGAACCCACGGTAGGGGGTTACCCTACACGACTTTTCGAGAGTCGCACCTTCGGCCGCTCGGACACGTCACCGCGGAAAAGCTTACGGGATACGGGCGAGGATCGCGAATCGGCGGCGTCTCAGCCGCGACGCGACGGCAGTGCGACCGTGACCTCGATCTCGATGAGCGTGCCCTCGATCGCGAGGCCCGTGACCCCGATGAGTGTCTGCGCCGGGTGCCGATCGCTGCCCTGCACCTCCTCGATCGCGGCCGTGATCTCGCCGAACTCGGTCGGGTGCAGCGTGTAGATCGTGCGCCGCATCACATCGTCCCAGCCCGCGCCGAGCTCGTCGAGCATGGCCTTGATGTTCTCCATGGCGGCGCGGGTCTGGCCGCCGAGATCGGACGCCGCGAGCGAGAAGTCCTGCCTCAGGCCCAGCTGACCCGAGACGTAGGCGATGCCCGCGTCCTCGTCGACCGCGGCGTGGCTGAACCCCGGGGCGGGATGCAGGGCAGGGGGATTGATCAGGGTTCGCGTCATGGTGTCGTCGCCTCTCCGCGCTCGCGCGCACCGCCGGCCGGCTCGCCGGATCGTCTCACCCTAGGCCGCGCGGCTGACGCGCGTCAATCGAGGGGAGGAGTGCCGCGGCCGCGGTGGGCGGATCGAGACTGCGCATTTCGGATAGCGCGGGAAAGCCCGAGACAGGCACTCTTGTCCCAAACCTTCGACCACCGTCGCTAGAAGGGGACATCGAGGGTGCCGCACGACCGTTCCGCTCCGCCAACACACAGAATCGAGCACCATGAACCGCGAACTCCTCAACGGCGAAGACTTCAAGCTGGGCCTCTTCTCCTCGAACTGCTCCGGCGGCCTTGCCGTGACCAAGATCCCCGAGCGCTGGAGCGCCAGCTGGGAGGACAACCTCGCGATGGCGAAGGCCGCCGAGGAGGCCGGCATCGACTTCCTGCTCCCGATCGCCCGCTACGTCGGCTACCAGGGCGACACCAACTTCCACGGCTCCGTGCTCGATCCGCTCGTCTGGGCGGCGGCGCTCATCGCCAGCACGAAGCGGATCAACGTGTTCTCGACGATCCACACCGCCTTCACGCACCCGATGGCCATCGCGAAGCAGCTCGCGACCATCGACCAGCTCGGGGGCGGCGGTCGCGCGGGCCTGAACGTCGTCGCGGGCTGGAACCAGCCCGAGTACGAGGCGATGGGCACGCTCATGCCGCAGGACCACGACGATCGCTACGAGTACGCGGAGGAGTGGCTGCAGGTGGTCGAGGAGGCCTGGACCGCGCCGGGCAAGTTCCAGCACGACGGCACCTACTTCCAGCTGAAGGACACCGAATCCGAGCCGAAGCCCCGGGGCGGTCGTGTGCCGATCTTCAACGCCGGCTCCTCGCCGCAGGGGCGCGAGTTCGCGGCGAAGAACTCGGACTTCGCGTTCACGATCATCCCCGACGCCGAGACGGGCCGCGGCATCGCCGCCGGCATGAAGCAGGAGGCGCGCGAGAAGTACGACCGCAACGTCGGCGTGCTCACCCTCGGCCACGTGGTCTGCCGCCCGACCACGTCCGAGGCCGAGGACTACCTCGCCTACTACGCGGATGAGAACGCGGACTGGGGCGCGGTAGACTACCTCATGGAATTGCAGGGCCTGCACGCGCAGTCGTTCACCCCCGAGATGCTCGAGACCATGCGCTCGCGCTTCGCCTCGGGTCATGGCTCCCTGCCGCTGCTCGGGACGCCGGAGGAGGTCGCGGAGCAGATCCGCGCAGTCTCCGACGCGGGCTTCGACGGCATGACCCTCGCCTTCGTCGACTACACTCGCGAGGTGACCGAGTTCGGTCGCGACGTGATGCCGATCCTCGAGCGCATGGGCGTTCACAAGCGCCGGGTCTAGCATGACCGAGCGTCCCCTGAGCGGCTTCCCCGTGGTTCACAGCGCGAACCACGGGGCGCTCAGGGACGCGGTCGACAGCCTCACCGGCTACGACCACGCGGTACGGCGCCGGATCGCCGAGCCGCGCGCCCATTCGGGCCTCGTGAACGGGCTGCGCATCGACGAGATCTCGCTCGTCTACGTCGCGTATGCCACGCAGGTGAGCGTGCTCGCCCCGCCCACGCGGGATCAGGTGCTCCTCGTGATCCCCCTCGGCCCCATGCATGTTGAGACCGCCGGGCGCCGCACCACGATGACGGCGCCCTTCGCCCTGTCATCGGCGATCCCGACCACGATGGTCCCGGATCCCCATGCCGGCGCCTTAGTCGCCTCGGTGCAGGTCTCCGCGCTCCTCGAGGTGCTGCGCGAGAGCTTCGGCGGGCGCAGCACCTTCCAGCTGGATTTGCGGCAGACCCGTCCCATCCCGCTGCACGCGAGCGTCGGGCTGCGCCGCACCTGGACGGAGTTCGCCTGGCGGCCTGACCTCGCCGGGGCCGAGGATCTCATCGACAGCCTCCTCATCAGCCTCGTCCCCTACATCGACTACCGGGCGGACGAGCGCGCGGAATGGCTGCGCCCGCCCGCGTACCTCATGGCCGCCGTGCGCTACCTGCGCCGCCACCACGCCGAACAGGTCTCGATCGTCTCGCTCAGCGAGGCGATCGGCATCGGCTCGCGGCAGCTGCAGATCGCTTTCAAGGCGCACCTCGGCTGCACCGCGCAGGAGTACCTCAAGGGACTGCGCCTGGAGCACGCCTGGTCGCTGCTGGGCGCCGCCTCGGTCTCGACAGACTCGGAGCGCACGATCGCCTCGGTCGGCGCCGAGGTCGGCATCCCGCATCAGGGGCGCTTCGCGCAGTACTTCCTCGAGCGCTTCGGCATACTGCCGTCGGCGCTCCTGCACTGACCGACCGCCCGAGCCGTTCGCGCGAACCGCCTGCCGCGCCTGCCGCCGTCTCCCGGCGGGGCGGCGGCGGCAGGGGGAGAGGTCAGGCCGCCCGCAGCTCCGGCGTCGCCGCGAGCGCCGCGGTGAGGGCCTTGCCGTCCTCGTCGGCGAGCGCGGCCTTCGCCAGCCGGTCGAGCGTCGCCGCGCCGTCCGCGCGCTCCCGCAGCGCCGGCACCGCGGCCATGAGGATCGTGAAGCTCTCGAGGCCGTGGGCGTGCGTCTGGCCGTAGCCCTTGAGCACCCGCGGCAGCTTCGCGACCTCGGTCGCGAGTTCGTAGTCCTCGCCCGCGAGATCGACCACGACGTCGAGCCAGGCGTCGATGGCCCGCTGCTCGAGGTCGAAGCGCAGCGAGCGCGGGCGCATCGGCCGCATGGCGACCAGCATGCGCAGCAGCGTGAAGCCGTAGACGCCGGTGGTGTTGATGATCATGCCGTTGCGGGTGGCCTTGCCGACGATCTTGTCGAGCGTCTTCGAGCCCATCATCCAGCGCCCGATCGCCCGCGGCATCATGTCCGCGATCTCCTCGAGCTGGGGGTGCAGGAACTCGCGCACCTGCGTGAGTTGGCCGCTCGAGGCCTTCGCCTCCTTGCGCACCCCCTCGAGACGCCGGGTGCGCACCTTCTGCATGGCGACGTTGATCGTGTCCTGGTAGCTCATCCAGAGCGCGGTGTGGCGCGCGACCTCGAGGCTGAGCTCGGAGGAGTCCGCACCCCGGGCGCGATCGAAGTCCACCACCCGCTCCGCGCGGGCGAGGTAGCGGTCGGCGTAGGCCTCGTTCTGGTAGACGGCGGTGCGCACGACGCCGTGCACGACCATCGAGCGGGCCTCCTCGGGGAAGGCCGGCACGCGATCCATGCGGCTCTTGAGCTTCGGCCCCACGAGGCTGTGCGGATCCGCGATCGCGAGCTCGTGGTGGCGCTTCTCGGCGGCCTCGTTCGCCTCGACCTCGGGATCCTTCGGCGGGCGGCGGCCGATCGTCACGCGCACGGGGCCGAGCCCCGAGGGCTGCTTCGGCTTCGCGGCCGCAGCCTCGGCCTCGGCGACGGCCTCCACGGCCACGTCGAAGGCGAGGGCGAAGGCCTTCAGCGAGCGATCGACGCCCTTGCCCGTGCGGCGGATCGCCTCCTCGTAGTTCTCGCGGGGGATCGGCAGGGCTCCGGATCCGGCGAGCGCGCCGAACAGCGACGACGAGAGCACGCTGCCGGCCTGCAGCGCGAGGGTGTTGAAGTCGGCGGCGATGAGCCGCTTCGAGCCGGCCTCGGCCGAGCCGAGCAGGCTCGCGTCGTCGACGCGGCCGTCGCCCAGGTGCATCTTCTCGGTGATCGAGTAGACGCGGTTGGTCGAGGCGATCAGAGTGGTGCGGTCCGGCGTGCAGAAGCCGCGCTGCAGCGCGCGCCCCGCCTCCATGAGCTCGGAGGCGATGACCACGTCGACCTGTCCCGGCGTGGGGAACAGGCTCAGGATCGGCTCGGTGCGCGCGCTGCCCTCGGTGACGGGGTCGGCGTCGGGGTAGAGCTCGACGTAGTAGACGGTGGCGCCGGTGCGCTGGGCGACGCCCGCGACCGAGGTGCTCTGGGCGGTGTAGCCCGAGGCCTCGCCGAGCGAGACGATCCAGTCGCTCAGCACGCCGCCGCCCTCACCGCCCATGGCGAGGATCGCGATGGTGATGGGCCGCCGGCCCGACTCCCAGGAACTCGAGCTCACGCGGCCACCTCGTACCTCGACGCGCGACGCTCCACCGGCGCGGTGAGCATGGAGATCCACCCCTTGCGCACGGCGCCCCAGGCGCGATCCCACAGATTCGGGTTGATCACCACGTCGGTGCGGTAGAAGGAGGGGCAGAGCGAGGCCGCGTGCGCGTTCGCGCCGCACACCCCGCAGCCCACGCAGCTGTCGATGACGGTGGCGACGGGGTCGGTGCGCATCGGGTCCGGGTTCTCCTTGATGGTCAGCGAGGGGCAGCCCGAGACGCGGATGCAGGCGTGATCGCCCGTGCAGGTGTCGGCGTCGACGCCGAAGCGCTGGCGCACGACCCGCTTGCCGTCGGCGACCTTCTTCGCAGTGATCGGCTTCTCGCGGCGCTGCTTGTTCAGCATGCACTCGCTCTGCGCGATGATGACCTTCGGGCCGGGCTCGTCGGTGGTGAAGGCCTTGACGAAGAGGTCGCGCAGCTTGCCGATCTCGTAGGTGTCCCTGACGGTCTTCGCCCACTTCACGCCGATGCCGCGCACGGCGCGCTCGATGGGGTGCTGGATGGATCGGGGGGTCGGGGCTCCGGTGTAGGTCGAGAGCACGTCCTGCCCGCCGGTCGCCGCGGCGTAGGCGTTGTCGACGACCACGAGCACCTGGTCGTTCTTGTTGAAGACCGCGTTGCCGACGCCGCTCGTGAGGCCGTTGTGCCAGAAGCCGCCGTCGCCCATGACCGCGACGGTCGAGCGGTCGGCGCCCTCGGCGTTGAGCGCGGAGGCGCCGGCCGAGCCGAGGCCGTACCCCATCGTGGTGGCGCCGAGGTTGAAGGGCTCGTTGATGGCGAAGAGGTGGCAGCCGATGTCGGCGCTCACGTGGTGCTCCTGGCCGATCTCGCGCTCGGCGAGCTTCATGGCGCTGAAGATCGGGCGCTCGGGGCAGCCGGTGCAGAGCCCGGGCGGGCGGGCCTGCACCTCCTTGGCCTCGACGCGGGGCGCGAAGGGGCTCGCGGGGTCGTCGGCCGAGAGCAGCAGCGAGGGGGTGGAGAGGATGAGGTCGGGCTCGTACTGCCCCAGGAACGCGGAGAGGCCCTTCGTCACGACGTGGGTCTGGTACTCGCCGGCCATCGGCAGCACGTCCTTGCCGTGCAGCGCGGTGGCGGATCCGGCCTTGCGCAGGATCGAGTTGATGTTCTGCTCGATGTAGTCGGGCTGGCCCTCTTCGAAGAGCAGCACCGCGCGCTTGCCCTCGCAGAACTCGATCACCTCCTCGTCGATGACGGGGTAGGTGACGTTCATGACGTACATCGGCACCTTCGTGTTGCCGAAGGCGTCGGAGCAGCCGAGCAGCTCGAGCGCGCGGTTGACCGTGTTGTAGAGGCCGCCCTGCACGATGATGCCGATGTCGTCCACGCTGCCCTCGGTCGCCGAGCCGTCGAAGACCTCGTTCATCCTGTGCTTGCGGATGTACTCGACCGCCGCGGGCCAGCGCTGCTCGATCTTCTCGCGCTCGTGCAGGAAGCTCGCCGGGGGCAGCACGATGCGGCTGAGGTCGCGCTTCGGGTTCTCGATGGCCTCGGTCACGGTCATGGCCGGGCGCACGTTGTCCTTCGCGACGAAGCCGCCGTGGAGGTGGTTCGAGCGCAGGCGGATGTCGAGCATGACCGGGGTGTTGCTCGCCTCGGAGAGCCCGAAGCCGTGCTCGACGGCGTCGACGATCGCGGTGATGTTGGGGCGCGGATCGAGCAGCCACATCTGCGACTTCATGGCGAAGGCGTGCGAGCGCTCCTGCATGATGCTCGATCCCTCGCCGTAGTCCTCGCCGAGGATCACGAGGGCGCCGCCGGTCACGCCGCCGGAGGCGAGGTTCGAGAGCGCGTCGGAGGCGACGTTGAGGCCCACGGTCGATTTGAAGGCGACCGCGCCGCGCATCGGGTAGTGCACCGAGGCGGCGAGCATCGCGGCCGCGGTGGCCTCGCTCGCCGAGTTCTCGAAGTAGACGTCGAGCTCGTCGAGGATCTCCTTGGCGTCGCCCAGCACGTCCATGAGGTGCGAGATCGGCGCCCCCTGGTAGCCGCCGACGTAGGACACCCCCGATTGCAGCAGTGCCTTCGTGACCGCGAGGATGCCCTCGACGTGCAGCACGGATCCCGCGCCCTCGCGCAGGACCTTGACCTCGTTGGCGAATGAACGCTCAGCCATGTCGCTACCCCTCTTCCGTCATCGTCGGCCGGTGTGCGCACCAGACTACCCGATATATCTCTATTCTGTCGACCGTCACGCAAACGAAATGTTCTATTTACGGAGCCGTCTAGTGGAGACCTTTAGTCGGTCCCCTCATCCTCCGCGCGGGAGGGGGAGGGAGGGGCTTATCCGCGGCCGGAACAGCCGCACTGGCTCATCGTCACCGGCTCGGGGCTCGGGCATGCGGGTTCACCTTAATTTTACCGAATGATCATTAGGCAATTATTTCGAAACGGTTGCAGTTCGAGTGCAGTGCGAATTCTGCACCTCGGAGCGTTCGTCATCCGGGTTCGGGGATTCGCGGTGCACTTTTCGCATGAAAGCCGGGGACTCCTGGAGTTTTGGCATTTTTGTCCGATGGCCCTTGACACGGTATCGACGAACTGGGAGCATCGCACTATCCCTAATGATTGTTAGGGATCCAGGCGAAAACGAAAAGTGAAGATCAGAACATATCTGAACGAGGGAGTATCAGAATGGGAAAGTCTCAGAGGGAGTCGCTCCTTAAGCGGCAGAGAAGCGGCTCGCAACTGGCGCTGCTGGTCGGAGCCACCGTGTCCGCCCTCGTGCTGAGTGCGTGCGCGGGCAACGGCGCTGCGGAAGGGGGCGAGACGGAGGATGCTTCATCGAGTATCGAGATCTCACCGACCACGGCAGCACCCACTGGGGACCTCGACAGCGCGATCTGGGCTCTGAACCGAGGGGAGCCGGCGACGCTCGACTGGATCCGCAACGCTCCCGTCGCCGGCGAGATCCCCCAGGTCCCCATGTGCGAATCCCTGATGCGCATGGAACCCGACTTCTCCATCACCCCGGGCTTGGCGGAGAGCGTCGACAATCCCGATCCCACGACCTGGATCTACCACCTCCGCGACGGCGTGCAGTTCCACGACGGCTCGCCGATGACGGCCGACGACGTGGCATTCAGCCTCGATCGCGCGATCCACTCGCCTGACTCGATCATCGCGAACGCGGGTGCCAAGGTCGAGTCCATCACCGCCACCGGCCCGCTCGAGGTCACGGTCAAGCTGACCGAGCTGGACGTCATGTGGAACCAGCAGATGTCCCTCCGACCGGGGCAGGTCCACAAGGCGTCGTTCGTGGAGGAGGCCGGCGAGTCCTACGGATCGCCCTCGGTGGGTCTGATGTGCACAGGCCCCTACAAGTTCGAATCCTGGGAGCCGGGGAAACAGATCACGATCACGGCGAACGAAAACTACTGGAACGACGACCTGCGGCCGAAGGTCGGGAAGTTCGAGATGAGATTCCTCACGGATACCTCCGCCCTGACCAACAGCCTGAAGACGGGCGAGGTCGACGGCGGGTTCGCCCTGTCGCCGGTCAGCTTCGACGAGCTGAGCAATGTGCCCGGCGCGACGCTGTCCTTCGGCCCGAGCATGGAGGTGCTGAGCCTGGCCATCACCAACACCGACGGCCCACTCGGCGACCTCCGCATCAGGCAGGCGCTCTCCATGGTGGTGGATCGCCAGGCCATCGTCGACACGATCTATCGCGGAGCCGCTGAGCCGGTGAAGTCGATCATCTCCCCGGCGATGTGGGGCTACGAGACCGAGATCTTCCAGGAGGGCTACGACGCGCTCCCGGAGATGGTGGTCGACCTCGAGGCCGCGGCCGCCCTCGTGGAGGAAGCCGGCAGCCCGAGCGACCCGATCGTCGTCGTCGCACCCTCGACGCTGCCGGAGTTCGCCGAGACCGCTCGGGCGATCCAGAGCTTCGGAGAGCAGATCGGGCTCAACATCGAGACCAAGCTGGTGTCGGTGACGGAGTTCGGCGCCCTCTTCGGAGACCCGCAGCTCCGCGAGGGCATCGACATCATCGTCACCGCGAGCAGCGTGCCCCTGGCCGAACCCCTTGACCAGACGCTGCGGGTCACGGTTCCGGGCGGCGCGCGCAACTACTCGGGGTACGACAATCCCGCCGTCACCGAAGCGCTCCAGACCGCGAGCCGCACCGCGGACGATGCGGAGCGCGCCCGCCTGATCGTCGAGGCGCAGGAGCAGTTCACGAAGGACCTGCCGTGGATCCCGATCGCCAGCGTCTACCAGTCGGTGTTCCAGGGCGAACGACTGACCGGTGCCCCCGCGAGCATCTCCTTCATCAATTATCCGTGGGCCGGGAATGTCGGAGCACGCTAGCCCCTTGCGCTTCCTGCAGGATCGGCCACTCGTGCGTCTGATCGGCGCACGAGTGGCCGGGGTGGTCATCACCCTCCTGGTCGTGAGCTTCCTCATCTTCTCGATGCTGTATCTCGCCCCGGGGGACACGGCCTCCTTCCTCGTCGGAGACCAGACGGTCTCACCCGAGTATCTCGAGATCGTGCGGGCCCAATACGGGCTCGACAAGCCCTTCCTGGTGAGGTATTTCGACTGGCTCGTCGGCGTGCTGCATCTCGATTTCGGGCAGTCGATCCTGTTCCGAGAGGATGTGACCACCCTGCTCGCCCCGCGCATCGGCAACTCGCTCTCCCTCGTGCTCTACAGCTCCCTGCTGATCCTGATCGGGGGCCTGATCCTCGGTATCGTCTCGGGGCTGAAGCGCGGGGCCGTCGATCAGACGATCATGGTCGCCACCAACGCGGCGCAGGCCGTCCCCTCGTTCGTCGCGGCGATCATCCTGATCTCGATCTTCTCCGTCGGGCTGGGCTGGTTCCCGGTGTCGGGAGCCGGAGAGGGATTCCTCGACCGGCTCTGGCACCTGACGCTCCCGGCCGTGGCCATGGCGCTCGTGACGACCGCGATCGTCACCCGCATCACGAGAACCGCGGTGCAGGCGGAGTACCGGAGCGAGCACGTCGAGACCGCGCGCAGCCGCGGCATCCCCGACGGCCTGGTGATCAGGCGCCATGTGATCCGCAACGGGCTCATCCCCATCATCACCGTCTCCGGCCTCGTCATCGCCTCCCAGATCTCGGCGGCCGTCGTCGTCGAGACGGCATTCGCCATCGACGGGCTGGGAAGCTACCTCGTCCGGGCCGTGGAGCAGCGCGATTTCGCGATCGTGCAGGCCATCTCTCTGATCATCGTCACGATGTTCGTACTCGCGAACCTGGTCGTCGATGTCCTCTACATGTTGATCGATCCTCGAATCCGAGTCGGAGGAGGTGCACGATGAGCGCAGTCGAGATGCCGTTGAACGCCGGAGCGGCGAAAAGGACGAAGGCCTCGAAGCCCGGCGTCCTGGTCGCCTGGGCTCGGAGGCTGGGCCCCGTCGCCGGCGCGGCCCTCGTCGTCATCGTCCTCCTCGCGCTGATGGCCGTCTTCGCCCAGCTGATCGCGCCGTATCCGCCCAATCTCGTCGATCTGGGCGCCGCGAACCAGGGGCCCTCGCCGCAGCACCTCCTGGGCACGGACAGCACGGGTCGCGACCTGCTCACTCGTCTGATCTACGGCGCGCGCATCAGTCTCCTCGGCCCGCTCGGCGTCGTCGCCCTGGCGATCTTCCTCGGAGTCTCCACCGCCCTCGTCTCGGTCTGGTGGGGAGGCCGTGTAGACGCATTCATCTCCCGCGTCACCGATATCCTGTTCTCCTTCCCCGCACTGCTGCTCGCGATCGTGGCCGTGGCCATCTTCGGCAAGGGGCTCGTCGCGCCGGGCATCGCCCTGGCCATCGCGTTCACCCCGTATGTCGCGCGGCTCACCCGCGCGCCGGCGCTGCGGCTGCGCCAGATGCCGTTCATCGCGGCGCTCGAGGTGCAGGGCTTCTCCGCGCTGTCGATCAGCCTGCGCCACATGGTGCCCAACCTCGCCCCGTTCATCGCGGGTCAGGCCACGATCCTCTTCGGCACCGCGATGATCGACCTCGCGGCGCTGTCCTTCCTCGGGCTCGGGGTTCAGCCGCCGACGGCCGAGTGGGGGGCGATGGTGTCGGCCGGGCAGACCAGCATCATCGCCGGCTATCCGTACGAGTCCATATCCGCCGGCCTGATGATCGTGATCGCGGTGGTGAGCTTCAACCTGCTCGGTCAGAGGCTCAGCGAGACCGCTCGGTTCTCAGGGGGTGCATCGTGAGCGCGCCGCTTCTCGAAGTGAGAGACCTGTCCATCGATCTGAAGCTCGAAGGCAGAATGCAGGCCGTCGTGCGCGACGTGTCCTTCACGCTGTCGCACGGCGAAGCCCTTGCGCTCGTCGGCGAATCCGGCGCCGGCAAGTCGATGACCGCGCGAGCGCTGCTCGGCATGCTGCCCCGAGGGGCGAAGCAGAGCGGTGCGGTGCGGGTCGATGGCGAGTCGGTGTTCGAGATGAGCCGCAAGGCGCTCTCGAGCTACCGGACGAAGCGGATCACGATGATCTTCCAAGATCCTCGCGCCCATATCAACCCGGTGCGAACGATCGGCGACTTCCTGACCGAGGCGCTGAGGACGAATCTCGGCTGGACTCGAGAGGCGGCGGAGGAGCGGGTGATCGGCCTGCTGGACGATGTCGGCGTGCCGCATGCGCGACGTCGGATGCGGCAGTATCCGCACGAGCTCTCGGGCGGTCTGCTGCAGCGCGTGATGATCGCCGCTGCGCTCGCGCCGGATCCCGATATCATCGTCGCCGACGAGCCCACGACCGCGCTCGATGTCACGACCCAGGCGGAGGTCATGGCGATCCTCTCCGAGTTGCAGCGCGAGAGGAGGCTCGCGCTGGTCTTCGTGACGCACGACCTCGAGCTGGCGGCGGCGGTCTGCGATCGGACCGCCGTGATGTACGCGGGAAGGGTCGTCGAGACGCAGGGGTCGGAGCGGCTCCACTCCGAGCCGGCGCACCCCTACACCGCCGCCCTGCTCGGCTCGCGCCCGCAGATGAGCGGAGACAACGGGGCGCTGGTGACGATTCCCGGCAGACCGGTCTCGGCCTTCGAGGCACCCGCGGGCTGCTCGTTCGCCGACCGATGCGTGTACTCGCAGGATGCCTGCCGTGCGTCCTCGCCGCGCCTGCGCCCCTGGAGAGCGGGCGAGGTCGCCTGTTTCAGGGTCGAGGAACTGCACGGGTCGCTCGTACCGGAAGGGGCCCCCGATGCCTGAGAAAGCCGCCCTCGCCGTCGAGGGACTGCGCAAGGTGTATCGCGTGCGCGAGCCCGGAAAGGGGCTCGTCGACTTCGCCGCGGTGCAGGGGATCAGCTTCTCGGTGCCCGCCGGCGGATCGCTCGGCATCGTCGGCGAATCCGGATCGGGGAAGACGACGGTCGCGCAGATGATCATCGGCCTCGTGCGTCCGACCGAGGGACGGATCTTCGTGGCGGGCGTCGAACGGAGGACCGGCGGCTTCCAGTCCGGACGCGAGCGTCGGCGCCGCGGCAGGGAGACGAGCATCGTCTTCCAGGACCCCTACAGTTCCTTGGATCCGAGCCAGAGCGCCCGACAGGCGATCGACGAGGTGCTGCAGCTGCACTTCTCGCTGGACAAGAGGGCGCGCCGCATTCGAACGCAGGAGCTGCTCGATCAGGTGCACCTGGACAAACGGCAGAGCGAGGCCTTGCCTTCCGCGCTCTCGGGAGGACAGCGTCAGCGCGTCGCGATCGCGCGCGCCTTGGCGGCGGAACCGTCGATCCTGATACTCGACGAGGCCGTCTCCGCGCTCGACGTGTCGGTGCAGGCCCAGGTGCTCAACCTGCTGCGCGAGATCCGCGCGGAGACCAACGTCTCCTATCTGTTCATCTCGCATGACCTGGCGGTCGTCAGACACGTGTCGGAAGAGGTCATCGTGATGAAGACGGGCCGGGTGGTCGAGCAGGGAGCGACGCAGAGCGTGCTCGACCACCCGAAAGATCCGTACACGCAGCTGCTGCTCGATTCGATCCCCCGGCCCGGATGGCGGCCGCGAAGACGTCTGGCCTAGCGGTACGACCGCGACCAGCAGACAACTCACCGAAGAGAAACAGGAATACACCGATTATGGGAACAGCCGAGAACAACACCAAGCCCTACCGTGTCGGCATCGACGTCGGCGGCACCTTCACCGACTACGTCGCGAGCAAGGGCGCGGAGCTGATGAAGGGGAAAGTGCCCTCTCGTCCCGGAGACGAGTCGACCTCGGTCATGGAGGCGCTCTCCAACATCGCCACCCATGAGAACCTCACGACCCGCGAACTGCTCAGCTCCACGGAGTCGATCGTGCTCGGCACGACGGTGGTGCTCAACACCATGCTCGAGTTCGACGGCGCGGTGACCGGTCTGATCACCAACTCCGGTTTCCGCGATGTCATCGAGCTGCGACGAGGGCACAAGGAAAGCCAGGTCGATCTGCGCCTGTCCGCCCCCATCCCGATCGTTCCGCGACGCCTGCGACGCACGGTCGCCGGTCGCGTCGACTACACCGGGCTCGTCGTCCAGGAGCTCGATGAGGACGAGGTGCGCCGCGAGGTCGCCGTGCTGCGAGACGCGGGCGTCGAGTCGATCGCCGTCTGCCTGCTCTTCTCCTACGCGAATCCCGCGCATGAGCGTCGCGTCGCCGAGATCGTCCGCGAGGTGCACCCCGACTGCTTCGTGACGCTCTCGTGCGAGGTGCTGCCGCAGATCCGCGAGTTCGAGCGGCTCAGCACGACGCTGGTCAATGCGTACACGAGCCCCAAGCTGCAGCAGTATCTCGACCGGTTGCATGCGAGGCTGAGGCAGGAGGGCTTCGAGGACTCCCTGCTGATCATGCAGTCGAACGGCGGCGTGATGGACGTCGGCTTCTCGCGCGAACGCGGTGTCGACGCGGTCTTCTCCGGCCCGTCGGGAGGCGTCGTCGCGGCGCTCAACACCGCCAGAGAGTCCGGGTACAACAACATCATCACCGCCGACATGGGCGGAACGAGCTACGACGTCTGCCTGGTCCACGAGGGGGAGCCCGAGCTCGGCGTCGATCAGTGGGTGGGGCGCTACCGTGTCGCCGTGCCGCTGCTCGACCTCCACACCGTCGGCGCCGGCGGCGGATCGATCGCGCACGTCGACGAGGGCGGCGCCCTGCACGTCGGGCCGGAGAGCGCTCGAGCATACCCCGGTCCCGCGTGCTACGGTCGCGGCGGTGAGCGGCCGACGATCACCGATGCCAACCTGCTGCTCGGCTACATCGATGCCGAGCGATTCGCCTCCGGCGGCATGCAGATCGACGTCGAGGCCGCGCGCAAGGCGGTCGAGGAGCATGTGGCGAAGCCGCTCGGCATCTCGGTCACGGAGGCCGCGATCGGCATCTTCCGAGTGGCGAACAGCGACATGTCGAACGCGCTGCGGTACGTCTCGGTCTCGCGAGGCCGGGATCCGCGCGAGTATGCGCTGATGGCGTTCGGCGGCGCCGGCGCGATCCACGCCCCGGTGCAGGCCTCCGACCTCGGCATCTCGACGGTGCTCGTGCCGCGATACGCCTCGGTGCTGAGCGCCCTGGGCGCGTTGATCGCCGACTACAAGGTCTCGCGAGTGAGGTCGCTGATGAAGCCGACGAGCGAGGTCTCGCTCGACGAGTTGAACGAGGAGTTCCTCGCGATGCAGGAGGAGGCCGAGCACCTGCTGCGCAGCAGCGGCGCACCCGGCGAGTTCCTGATCAAGCGGTACATGGACGTGCGCTATCACGGCCAGGTGCAAGAGGTCATGGTGCCGCTTCGCACGCGCACGCGCCGCGTGACGGCCGCGAACTTCGCACGCGCGCAGAAGGACTTCCACGATCTGCACGAGCAGCTCTACGCGTTCAAGCGTCCCGACTACCCGACGGAGATCGTCTCGCTGCGCGTCGAGCTCTGGGCCGGGCGGGAGCCGTTCAAGATGCCGCCGAAGCGCTTCGGCCGCGAGACCGCCGACCACGCGCTCATCGGCACGCGCGAGGTCTACTTCGAGAACGAGGGGTTCAGGGAGACGAAGATCTACGACGGCGCCCTGATCGAGCCGGGCAACATCATCACCGGTCCCGCGGTGATCCACGAGGTCGACACGACGCTCGTCGTCTCGGGGCAGCAGGAGGCCATGCTCGACCAGAAGGACATGTACGTGATCGAGGTCGGCGGATGAGCACCGAGACCAGGCCGACGAGCGGCGGCGACATCATCGACTGGGAGATCATTCGGCGGAAGCTCGAGTCGATCGCCTACGCCGGTGCCAAGACCGTCACCAACCTCGCGCATTCGCGGGCCATCAAGGAGGGCCGCGAGCTCTCGGTCGCGATACTCGACCGCAAGGGCGACGTCGTCGTGATCGACGATCCGCTGCAACTCGTGAACGCGGCAGGCGCCGCCCGAGGCGTGCTGAAGCGCTTCGCCTTCGACTTCCGCGATGGAGACGCGGTGCTGCTGAACGATCCGTACCTCGGGGGCGGGCGCCTGCACGACTTCACGATCATGGTGCCGTACGCGTTCCGCGACAGCCTTCGCGGCTACATCGTGGTGCGGGCGGCCATGCCGGATATCGGCGGCGACGCGCCCGGGAGCTATGTGCCGACGGGCAGGGAGATCTGGGCCGAGGGCGTGCCGATCCCGCCGCTCAAGCTCTACAGGTTCGGGAAGCCGCAGAAGGACGTGATGACATCCGTGCTGCTCAACTCGCGTTCGGGCGAGGAGATGCGCGACAACCTCGATGCGATGCTGGCCGGTGTCGAGATCGTGCAGCGGCGCCTGAACGAGCTGTACTCGGCGAACGGCGCCGAGAGGATGGCGGCCTCGATGGCCTACACGCTCGACTACGCCGAGCGCCGGGCTCGTGCCCGGATCGAGAACTGGAGCGATGGCACGTTCCGCGCCGAGCGGGCCACCGACCACGACGGCGCAGGGGGGCCGGCGGTGAGGATCCGCATGTCGGTCACCGTCTCGGGGACCGACATCGCGGTCGACCTCTCGGAATCCGACGAGGCGACGGAGAGCTTTCTCAACAGCACGCTGAGTGCGACGGAGGCCGCCGTCGCGCGAGCGCTCTTCGCAGTGCTGGGCCCGGGTGTCCCGGCCAACACCGGATCCCTGCGCGTGCTCACCGTGAGCTGCGAGGAGGGCCGTGTGGCGAACCCGAGCTTCCCCGCGGCGGTCAACGGCGGAGTCGTGCACCTGAGCGGCGAGATCGCCTCGGGGGTCGCCGAAGCCTTCGAGGCTTCGGCCGACTCGGGGGTCGGGCCGGTCAGCGCGCCGCGGTCGCTCATCCTGGCGCGTCCGGAGACCGGGGAGGGCAACGCGGTGGATCTCTCCGCCTGGGCGATCGCCGGCTGCGGCGGCGCGGCCGGCCGCGACGGCTGGGGGCCGGCCCACCTGGCGAGCCGGCCCGAGCGGCCCTCGGCCGAGGAGTGGGAGATCGCGACGGAGATCAGCGTGCGCCGCATCGAGATGCTGCGCGATTCCGCCGGCGTCGGGCAGTGGCGCGGCAGCCCCGGCCTCGAGGTGGTCATGGACATACCCGACGACTACGTCTGGACGGTGTCGAGGGATGGCGAGACGCATACTGCGAGCGGCATGCGCGGCGGCCGGGCGGGCAGTGCGAGCGCGTTGAGGCTGGAGACCGCCGAGGGACGGCCGGTGGATCTGGGATCCGTCTGCGTCTCGAAGCCGGTCGGACCCGTGCGCGCGACCCTGCGTTTCGGCGGCGGCGGTGGATACGGCGACCCGAAGCTGCGCGACAGGGATGCGCTGAGAGAGGACGTGGTCGACGGATTGCTGAGCGCAGACGCGGCAGCCCGGGATTACGGCTTCGAACTGGATGAGCAGACGCGAGCCGAGTCCACGGCACTCGCACACGCAAACGACGATGGAAGGGGCGTCTCGTGATCGACCCGGTGACCGGCGAAATCATTCGCAACTACTTGGAGAGCGTGGCCGCCGAGATGGTGGGGACCATGGTTCGAACCGCCGTGAGCCCGATCTTCAACGAGGCTCACGACTGCTCCGCGGGAGTCTTCTACTACGACAACGGCGGAGCGTCCATGCTCGCACGAGCCGATGCGGCTCCCGTGCACATCTTCGCGGCGCTGAGCTCGGTGCAGCAGACCCTCGATTTCTTCGACGGGGATCTGAGCGAGGGCGACGTGATCATCCTGTGCGACCCGTATTACGGGGGCTCGCACCTGCCGGACTACACGGTGGTCACACCCGTCTTCATCGACGGCGAGCCGCTCTTCCTGCCGTCGGTGCGCGGCCACATGCCCGACAACGGCGGCCCGGCGCCGGGCGGCAACATGAACGCGCGCGACATCTGGCAGGAGGGGTTCCGCTTCAGCCCGATGAAGCTGTACGAGCGCGGCGAGCTGAGGGAGGACGTGTGGGAGTGGATCCTACGCAACAACAGGCTGCCGGTGAACATGCGAGCCGACCTCGATGCGCAGATCGGCGGCTGCCAGGTCGGCGAGCGCCGCATCCGCGAGCTGTGCGACCGCTACGGTTCGGACACCGTGCGCGAGGCGGCCGACTGGATCATGCAGTACTCGGAGAAGCGGTTGCGGGATCAGATACGCCGCTGGCCCGACGGCAGGTACGAGGCCGAGTCGACGCTCGACTACGACTTCGCCGGCCGTGAGGACATCAAGGTGCGCGTCGCGATCACGATCGAAGGCGATGGCATCGTCGCCGACTTCACCGGATCGGATCCGCAGACGACCGGCATCGTCAACAGCGTGCCGGCCAATACCCTGGCCTTCCTCTACTGCGCGTTCTCGGCGCTCTGCCCGGAGATCCCGATCAACTCCGGGTTCTTCCGTCCGCTCGTGCCGGTCCTGCCCAAGGCCTCCGTGATCAATCCGGATCCGCCGGCGGCGGTGCGGGCGGCGACAGTGTCGATCGGCGCAGATATCGGCGATGTGGTCATGAAGGCCGCCGAGGGCTTCGCTCCGGAACGCGTCGGGACGTGCAGCATCGACCTGCTCGGCCCGTGGATCTGGGGCACGGATCTGCGTACGGACACCCAGTACCTGCACTACGAACTGCTCTGCACGCCCACGGGCGCCGGCGGCGTCTATCTCTCCGATGGCTGGGGCGCCTGGCCGGCGACGTTCGCCTCGGCGATGGTGCCCTCGATTGAGATGAGCGAGGTGCAGTATCCGGTGCTGTACCGGCAGTCCGAGTACACGACCGACGGCGCGGCTCCCGGCCAGTGGCGCGGCTCGCCCGCGTGGGTGACGCAGCGCCAGGTCTACAACTCGGAGGGCACCCACCAGACGACCCGCATGCAGGGCTTCCGCTCTCCACTGCACGGCTTCTGCGGGGGCCGCGATGCGGTGGGCAACTACATCGCGATCCGCTACGGCACCGAACGCGAGAAGGTGGTCACGAGTTGGACCAATCTCGAGCCCTGCGAGCCTGACGAGATCATCTTCTACCAGAGCGGTGGTGGCGGCGGCTGGGGCGAGCCCTGCGAACGCGATATCGACCTCGTCGTCGACGACGTGCGCAACGGATACGTCTCGGTGGAAGGGGCGCGTTACGACTACGGCGTGTGCTTCGATCCGGACACCGGCGAGGTCGACCAGGCCGCCACCGAGGCGGAACGCGCTCGCCTCGTCGCTGAGCGGGCGGCGGATCCCGGATGGATCTCCACAGGGCGGAGGAACACGCTCGAGCGCACGGGAAACGCCGAGCTCGTGAACTCCGCCGCCTACCGGAACCAGGGCTGATGGCCGGCCAAGAGGCAAAGGATCGAACCATGAACGATGCGGTGAAGGTTGCGCTCGTGACCGGAAGCGCGCAGGGGGTCGGCGAGGCGATAGCCCGCCGCCTGCACGCCGAGGGACTGCACGTGGTCATGGCCGATGCGGCCGACGAGCGCAATCGGAGCACGGCCGCGGATATCGACCCCTCGGGAAGTCGTGCCGACCCGGTCGTCGTGGACTTGCGGGACGAGCACGCGGTCGCCCGGGTGGTGGAGCAGACGATCGATCGGCTGGGCCGCATCGATGTACTCGTCAACAATGCGGCGGTCGCCAACGGAACGTCGTTGTGGGACGTCACGGTCGACGAGTGGGAGAACGTGCTGGCCACGAATCTCCGCGCGACCTTCCTGCTCTCCCGCGCCGTCGGCGAGCACATGCGCGAGCAGGGGGGCGGCAGGATCGTCAACATCTCCTCGCTCGCGGCTCAGGCGGCCAGGCCGAGCGGGGTGCACTACGCGGCGTCGAAGGCCGGGATACTCGCGCTCACCCGGATCTTCGCGACCGAACTGGCGCCCCACGGGGTGACGGTCAACGCGGTCGCCCCGGGTACGCTCGAGACCCCGATGATGCAGGCCGTGTCCGCCGAGGTGCGGGACAGGCTGATCGCCTCCATCCCGCTGGGTCGGATCGGCTCGCCGGAGGAGGTGGCGGCCCTCGTAGTGTTCCTCATTTCGGAGGAGGCGTCGTTCACCACGGGCGCGACCTACGACATCAACGGCGGGGTGCTGATGCGCTGATCGCCTCAGAGGCGGGTCGAACGCACCATCGTCAGCATCAGGGTCCGGTATTCATCGGCGACTTCGGCCGGGGAGAGCGCTCTCCCCGGCTGAACCCACGAGAAGACGTACTCGCACGTCGTGATGATCGCGAACGAGGTGGTGGTGAGATTGCCGAACTTGAACACACCCTGCTCGCGGCCGTCGATGAGGATGCCTCGGAGCAGGTCGAGCACGCGGCGCTGCAGCACGTCGATGTCCTGCTGGTGCTCTGGCTTCAGCGCCTCTCTGAGGTTCTGATAGCCGATCGCCGCGCCCGGGTTCACGAGCCGTTCTCCCTGCTCGAGCTTGAGCAGCACGTACGAGCGTACGAAGCCGCCCAGGCGCGTCGAGGGGTCGCCCCCCGCCGCACCGAGCTCGACCTGGTCCACGAAACGGCGCAGCTCGCGCTGCAATGCGACGTAGCAGAGATCGTTCTTCGATTTGAAGTACCAGTAGAGGGAGGGAGCGGAGATGCCGACTTCCTCGGCGATCGCGCTCAGACTCGTCTTGCTGTAGCCCTGCGCGTAGAACAGCCGCAGTGCGACATCGAGGATCCTCTCCTGGGTGCGCTTGCCGGAGCGGGAGTCCGAATCATTCATTGCCATAGAATAGCCGCCGGCCGACCCTGGCCTCGATCGACATGTAGCGCCACAGGCGTTCGGAGCCGACCCTGAACTCTCGCAGCAGATTCGTGACCTTGCGCACGGAGGCGAGGTCGGGCGCCTCGACGAGAACGTAGCCGACCCAGGGGAACGACGTCGCAGAGCCGACCTGCAGCTGGTCGTCGTCGAAGGTGCCGAGCACGCGCATGCCGAATCGGCCCTGCAGATCGGAATATGCGTCGATGATCGTGCTGCGAATCAGGCCGAGAGTCTCATCGTCCGCCTCGTAGAACGCCGGAGTCGTGCCGAAGCAGAAGAGCACGCGGAGTCTGTCGGGGTCGTTCATCGTCGTGTCGCTCATACGTCCTCGCGATTCCTCGAAACTATCCCTAACGATCATTAGGTAAATGTAGTGTTACAGTCGGATCGGGTGGGTGTCAAGGGCCGGAACTCTCCTGTAGAAGCATCGCAGGCGCTGCGATGCCTCGGCTCGAACGCCCCTTAGGGTTCGGGGTAGTATCGAGCACATGCGTCCGAGTGACGGCGATGACGGTCCGCGCGGGCCGGCTGCACTCGGCGGAACCGACATGTGGGCGAGGTGGATCATGGCTTCGATCGTGGGCCGACTGCTCGACGGGCGTCTGCGGATGAGGCACCTCCTGCTCATGCAGGCCGTCGCGGAGCACGGCAGTCTTAGCGGCGCCGCGTCGGCGTTGAGCGTGACGCAACCGCATGTCACGAGGACGCTGCAGGAGCTCGAGGCGGCCGTGGGGTCGCCGATGTTCGAGCGCCACTCGAAAGGGGTGCGACTGACTCCCGAGGGGGAGATCTTCGTCCGCTACGCCGTGTCCGTGATCAACACTCTGAAACTGGCCGGCGAGCGTCTCGAGGAGCACGCCTCCGGCGCGCCGACCCGAGTCGTCCGGGTCGGCGTGAACCTTGCGACGGTTCACGCGCTCCTGCCGGAGGCGATCCTGCGGTTCAAGGAGCGCTCGCCGCTCGTGACGATCTCGCTGGTCGAGGAGTATCAGGGGGCTCTGGGCAGCATGCTCGAACGCAATGAGCTCGACATGATCGTCGCGCGGATCCCCAGCGAGCGTTCCGCGGAGAACCAGTACCTGCGGCTGTACGACGACCCGCTGGTCCTCGTCGTGCGTGCCGGGCATCCCGCGGCGGAGGGGGACGTTCCTCTTCGCGATCTGATGGGGTACCCGTGGATTCTTCCCGCCTACACGTCGGTGTTCAGGAACGAGATCGATGCGTTCCTGCTGGCGCAGGGGCTCGGTCAGCCGAGAGACCTGATCGAGAGCTCGACGATCACGGCGACCCGACCGATTCTCTGCAGGATCGATGCGATGGCGGTGCTGCCGATGTCGCTCGTGGTGGGCGATCCGGATCTCGTCGCCCTGCCCGTCGAAGCGGACACCGTTCCTCGGGCTATCGGAGTCACGATCCGCGGCGGCGAGGTCCGCGACCCCGTCCTCGAGGACTTCATCGCGTGCGTCGCGAGTGTCGGCCGGGAGTTCGAGGGCCTGTCGCGGAATGCGCATGGCTAGGCGTGCAGTATGCGTGAATCGGATACCTTCCCCGTTTTCGCATTGGCCAGGCCTGGTTCGCCTGGATAGGTTGAGAGTCGACAGCATGTTTGAGCCTTGCCGCACATGAAGGGACTCGGTGCCTCGCGCCATGTCGGACAGCATCTATCTCTCGGGCGCCGCCGAGACGGTGTACACACGGCATCCCGCTGGCACGGTGACGACGCCCTCTCTGCTCGCGCAGGCGGCGCGAGACGCCGTCGCCGATGCCGGGCTCGAGTGGCGCGATGTCGACGGGCTCGGCGTCTCGAGCTTCACCCTCGGCCCCGACCACGCGGTGGACTTCGCATGGAGGGCGGGCCTCGGGCCTCTGGGCTGGCTGATGGAGGACACCAACGGCGGTGCGAGCGGCGTGAACATGCTGCAGCATGCGACTCACGCGATCGCATCGGGCCAGGCGAGGACGATCGTGCTCGTGTCCGGCGACCGCATGGACGGCGGTGCGTTTCAGGATCTGGTCGCCGAGTACAACAGTGCGACGGCCGAGCATCTGGCTCCGCTTCCCATGTCCGGCCCCAACGCGCTGTTCGCGATGCTCACGCAACGGCAGATGGCGGCGTTCGGGCTTGAGCGTGAGGACTACGGCAGGCTGGTCCTGTCCCAACGCGAATGGGCGGGCTTGAATCCGGGCGCCGTGTACCGGGGTCCGCTGACGATGGAGCAGTATCTCGAGGCGCCGATCGTCGCGCCGCCGCTCGGCAGATTCGACTGCGTACCGCCGGTCAGCGGCGCGGACGCGATCGTGGTGACGGCTGCCCCCTCGGCCTCGGGCGCCGGGGTCGTCCGCGTGCGCGGCACCGAGACGACGATCAACATCGACGACCAGGACGGGGACGGCCTGGTGACCGGCCTGGCGCAGGCCGCGCCTCGAGCCTGGGACACCACCGGCATCGACCCTGCCGACATCGATGCGGTCGGCGTCTACGACGACTATCCGGCGATGATCGTCGCTCAGCTCGTCGACGCGGGCCTGATCGATCCCGGGAACATCGCCCGCGACATCGCCTCGGAGATCGCGACGCACCGATTGCCCGTCAACACCTCCGGCGGGCAGCTCTCGGCGGGCCAGGCCGGCGCGGCCGCCGGCATGCACGGCATCGTCGAGGTGTATCGGCAGCTTTCCGGGACGGCCGGCGACCGTCAGATCGAGGGGGCGAGGCTCGGCTTTGTGAGCGGGTACGGGATGGTGCTCTACCGCTACGGCGCCTGTGCGAACCTCGCGCTTCTGGAGAGGATGTGAGCCGGGTGAATCGACCTCCGACGATCGTCTTCAGCCGATGCGCGGCCTGCGGGCAGTATTTCTTCCCGCGTCGGTGGGTCTGCCGTCGATGCGGCGGGATGGATTTCGCCGAGGTCGTACCGGCGAGCGGGGAAGTCGAAGAGGGCACCGAGCTCTCGGACGGCACGCAGATCGTCTCGGTGCGCGTGCACGGCGTGCGCATCGTCTGCGCTGCGGACGCGGCGCTCGAAGCGGGAACGGAGGTCGCGATCAACGACGCCGTGCTCGCCGATGGACGCGATCTCCCGAGGGTTCGCGTACCGGGAAGCCGGGGAATCGAGAACGAGAGGACATCATGACCCGCATCGCCCAGCTGGATCGACCGATCTCCGAGTGCACCATTCCCATGATGCTGCAGCGCCGTGCGGTGGAGATGCCGGATGCGCCCCTGCTGAGCTCCGGGAATACCGTGCGCACGGCTGCCGAGCAATTGCGCATCGTCAGAGAACTGGGCTCGACGCTGGTCGATCTCGGCGTCTCCGCCGGCGATCGCGTCGCGATGCTCTCGGGGAATCGGCTCGAACTGCTCGATGTCATCCTGGCCAGCGCGTGGATCGGAGCCATCGCCGTGCCCGTGAATCCCGCGTTGACCTCGACCCAGCTGCTGCATGTGCTGACGAACAGCGGCGCCAGGGTGCTGTTCGTCGATCACGAGGGCCTGCGCGGATTCGAGCGGCTCGGGGCGACCGGCCAGGTCAAGAAGGTGATCTCGTTCGAGGCTCGGGAGGGGAGCGGCAGCGTCAGCGGAGTGCCGGTCCAGCCGCTGCCCCCGGCCGACGGCGAAGTGGACGCAGCCGACTTGGCGCCCTCGGACATCGCAGCGATCCTGTATACCTCGGGCACGACCGGCCCCTCCAAGGGTGTGCTCTGCCCGCACGCGCAGTTCTACTGGTGGGGCAGGAACCAGACGCTGCATATGAGATTCACCTCCGACGACGTGCTCTACACCACGCTGCCGCTCTTCCACACCAACGCGCTCAACGCGTTCCTGCAAGCGCTGATATCGGGCGCATCGTTCGTCGTCGCGCCGCGGTTCTCCGCCAGCCGCTTCTGGAAGGAGGCCGCGGAGTGCGGGGCGACCTTCACCTTCCTGCTCGGGGCCATGGTCGGGATCCTGCTCAATCGTCCGCAGGAGGAGTTCGCGCCGCACCGCATCCGGGCGGCGCTGGCCCCGGCGACTCCGGCGGCCATGCTGCTCGAGTTCAAAGAGCGATTCGACGTCTCCCTCATCGACGCCTTCGGATCGACCGAGACGAACCTCGCCATCGCGGTTCCGATCGACGATGTCCGGCCCGGCTACATCGGAGTCTCCGTGCCGGGGTTCACGAACCGGGTGGCGGATCCGGACAGCGGCGAGCCCGTGCCCGACGGAACGCCCGGTGAGCTGCTCATCCGCAGCGATCAGCCCTACGCCCTCGCTCGCGGCTACTTCGGCATGCCGGAGGAGACGGTGAGATCGTGGGACGATCTGTGGTTCCACACGGGGGACCGGGTGGTCCGGGAGCCCGACGGCTGGTTCCGCTTTCTCGACCGCATCAAGGACATCATCCGCCGCCGGGGCGAGAACATCTCGTCGGTGGAGGTGGAGAGCGCGTTTCTGCAGCATCCCGCCGTGGCGGCCGCCGTCGCCTACGCCGTCCCTTCCGAGCTGGGAGAGGAGGAGGTGCAGGTCTCGATCGAGATCAAGGCGGATCGCGAGGCCGGACCCGAGGAGCTCATCGCCTTCGTCGAGTCGAAGCTGCCCTATTTCGCGGTGCCCCGCTACCTGGTGTTCGAGAGCGAGCTGCCACAGACCGCGAGCGGCAAGGTGAGCAAGGCCGAACTGCGCAAACGAGGCGTCATCGCGGAGAGCTGGGAGCGGACCTCGGCGTGATTCTGGGCCGGAACGGCCACACCGACTCCCGCCCGCCGGTGATGCCGGAAGGCCGGAAGATGAGGATCAGCACCATGATGGCGCCGAGTACGATCAGGCGGCTGCCCGAGGGCAGCGAGACCGTGACATCGCCGAGCGGGATGCCGCGCTCGAAGAGGCCCAGCACGTGGTCGAGCGCGGAGATCACCAGGGTGCCGACGACCGCGCCCCAGAGCGAGAGCATGCCGCCCACGACGAGCATCGCGATCGTCGTGAAGGTGAACCCCAGCGAGAACTGCGAGGCCTGCACGACGCCGTTCATCTGCGCCCAGACCGCGCCGCCGATGCCGGCGAGCGCGCCCGAGACGACGAAGGCGATGAGGCGCTGCCGGCGCACGTCGATCCCCGAGGCGGGAGCGGCCTGGCGGTCGTCGCGCGAGGCGCGCAGCATGCGCGCGCTGCGGCTCTGCCCGTAGCACCAGGCCAGCACGATGACGGCGAGCGCGATGAACACCATGATGTTCAGGTCGAAGCTGCGCGGGATGCCGGCCATGGACTGCCCCGTCTTCGGCCCGATGCTGCTCCAGTAGGTCAGGATCTGCACGACGAGCATGAGCAGGGCGAAGGTGGCGATGCCCGCCTCGAGGCCGTGCAGGCGCATCAGCACGAGACCGCTCACGAAGGCGAGCGCGCCGCCGATCGCCCCGCCGATGACGAGCGCCAGGAAGGGGTTCGCCGTCG
This sequence comes from Candidatus Leucobacter sulfamidivorax, assembly GCA_016771945.1. Taxonomy (GTDB): domain Bacteria; phylum Actinomycetota; class Actinomycetes; order Actinomycetales; family Microbacteriaceae; genus Leucobacter; species Leucobacter sulfamidivorax. The sequence continues at coordinate 228,055 of QZLF01000003.1, read as the reverse complement.
CCTCCTTGAGGAAGGGGAAGAGCCCGGGCATGAGCGACGCCTTCATGTCGGGGTCGATCGTGAGCAGCGACATGGTCCAGGCCCCCACCGCCACGAAGGCGATGTGGCCGAAGGAGAGCACCCCGCTGTTGCCGATGAACGTCCACATCGCGACGACGATGATGAGGTTCGTGAGCGCGTAGCCCAGGTCGATCGAGGCGGCCTTCGACATCGAGCTCGCGAGCACCGCGAACAGGTAGACGACGACGAGCGGGAGGACGAGGGTCCAGAGCTTCGCCACGGGCTCGGGCACTCCGATGCGGAAGGATCCGCGAGGTGCGCCCGCGCCGGTTCCGGCGGTCTTGCCATGCGCGGTCATGAGCGCTCCTTCGAGAGGCTTCCGCCGAAGATGCCGTTGGGTGCGAACACCAGCACGACGATCACGAGCAGGTAGACGAATGCGATGCGGAAGTCGTTGAGCCAGTCGGGCAGCCAGGTGGTGAACATCGACACTGCGAAGCCGACCGCGAAGCCGCCGACGACGGTCCCGCCGAGGCGGCCGAGACCGCCGATCACCGCGCCGATGAGGCCGAAGAGCGTCACCTGCACGCCGAAGGTGGGGTTCACCGCTCCGGACTGCGCGGTGAGCACGAAGGCGACCGCCGCCGCGAGCACGCCGCTGATCGCGAAGGTGACCGCGATCACCCCGCCGGCGCGGATGCCGAGGATCCGCGCTGCGCGGAAGTCCTCGGAGGCCGCCTGCACCTGGAGCCCCATGCGGGTGCGGGAGAGGAAGAGGTGCGTGCCGATGAGCAGCACGGCCGCGAGCGCGATCGAGACGAAGGCGATGAGGCTCACCCTGAGCCCGCCGACCATGAACGTGGTCGTGAGCTCCGGCGCGACCGCCGCCGTGCGCACGTTCGTGCCGAAGACGCCGTCGTAGGCCCGCTGCAGCAGGATGCTGAGGCCGAAGCTCGCGATGAGCAGGGTCGCGGGCGGCTGCGTGCGGATCCAGCGGAACACCGCGAGGTCCATCAGCAGCGCGAGCGCGATGGCGACGAGCACGGAGGCCACGAGCGCCAGCGGCCAGGAGACGGGCCACAGGAAGATCAGGGTGTAGCCGGCGCCGGTGATGATCTCGCCGTTCGCGAAGTTCGCGAGGCGCATGACGCCGAAGACGAGCCCGATGCCGAGCGCCGCGAGGGCGTAGACCGCGCCGGCGGACGTGGCGTCGATGAGAGCCTGGATGAAGGTCATGAGCCGAGATACGCTTTCATGAGCAGGGCGGAATCCTGCGCGTCGTCGGGGGTCAGGGTCATGGTGATGCGCCCCTCGGCGAGCACGTAGCTGCGATCCGCCGCCGCCACGGTCTGCTGGGCGCGCTGCTCCACGATGAGCACGGCGGTGCCGCGGGCTCGGATGCTCTCGATCGAGGCGAACACCGTGTCGACGGCCGTGGGGGAGAGGCCGAGCGAGGGCTCGTCGAGCGCGAGCAGCCGCGGCGAGGCGAGCAGGGCGCGCCCGATGGCGAGCTGCTGCTGCTGGCCGCCGGAGAGGAGACCGGCGGGGCGATCCGCGAATTCGCGCAGGATCGGGAACAGCGAGTGCACCCATTCCAGATCGTCCTCGAGCCCTGAGCGGTCGGCCCGCGCGGTGGAGCCGAGGCGCAGGTTCTCGCGCACGGAGAGGCGGGAGAAGACGTTGTGGCCCTCGGGCACGAGTGCGAGCCCCGCGCGGGCGATGCGCTCGGGGGAGAGGCCGCGGATGTCCTGGCCCGCGAACTCGATCGCCGCCGCGCGCGAGCGCACCGCACCCACGAGGGCGAGCATGGTCGACGACTTCCCGGCGCCGTTCGGCCCGATCATGCCGACGAGCTCGCCCGCGTCGACGTGGAAGCCGACGCCGGTGACGGCCGAGATGCCGCGGTAGGCGACGTTCAGGTCGCTGACGGTGAGCAGGTGATCGGCACTCATCTGTCACCTCCTCGGTGCTGCGCGTCGCGCTGATCCAGCAGCGCGAGCGTGTCCGCAGCATTGATCAGCTCGGTGTCGATCTGTTCGGCGGCGGTGCCGAGGTAGCTCGTGGCGAGGCGCTCGTCGTGGCGCACCTCGTCGGGCGCGCCGTCCAGCACGTTGCGGCCGGCGCCCAGCACGAAGATGTGATCGCAGCTGCCGAAGACGAGGGGCATGTTGTGGTCGATGAGCAGCACGCCCATGCCGCGCTCGGCCAGCGAGCGCATGGTCTCGCGCAGGTGCTGGGCCTCGCCGTCGTTGAGGCCGGCCGCCGGCTCGTCGAGCAGCACGTAGTCGGGTCGGGTGGCGAGCGCCCGCGCGACGCCGAGGCGGCGCTCCACGCCGTGGGGGATGCGATCGGCGTCGTGGAGGATCCACTCGCCGAGGGCGAGCTCGTCGATCAGCTCGAGCGCGAGGGCGCGCGCCTCGCGGCGGCGCAGCCCGCAGGCGAGGGCCGTGACCTCCACGTTCTCGAGCACGCTCAGGCGCCGGTAGAGGCTGCCGCGCTGGAAGGTGCGCGCGATTCCCCGGTGCGCCCGGCGATCCGCCCGCACGGCGGTGATGTCGTCGCCGTCAGCGACGACCGAGCCGGAGTCCGGGCGGTCGTAGCCGCTCAGGATGTTGACGAGGGTCGACTTGCCCGCGCCGTTCGCCCCGATGAGGCCCGTCACGCGCCCGCGGGGCACAGAGATCGTGACCCCGTCGAGGGCGCGCACGCCCCGGTAGGAGCGGGAGATGGACTCCCCCTGCAGCCGGAGCCCGGCCGCAGGGGGAGTCGTGGTCGCGTCCTGCATCGCTAGAGGACGACCTTTTCGGGGGCGCGTTCCTCGACGAAGTGCAGCCCGCCGTCCTTCACCTGCATGACGCGCTGCGGGCGCTCGACGTTGATGTGCAGCTCGGGGCTGAACTTCGTGGGTCCCACGAGGAACTCGACGCCGTCGAAGCCGTAGAAGGCCTCGGCGAGCTTGTCGCCGTCCCAGCTGCCCGCGTCGGCGTAGGCCTTGACGATCGCCTCCAGCGTCGAGGGGCCGGTGACGAAGCTGCCCACGGAGGGGCGCTCGCCGTACTCCGCCTCGTACTTGTCGGCGAACTCGTTCACCGCGGGATCGGGGTCGTCGCCCGAGATCGAGGGGTAGGTCACGACGTAGTAGTCCGACAGGCCCGGGATGGAGTCGAGCCAGAAGGTGCCGTCCATGCCGAAGCCCGAGACGACGGGCGCGGTGACGCCGCCGTCGCGCAGGTCCTTCGCGACCTGTGCGCCGCCCGGGCTGTAGCCGCAGTTGAAGACGACGTCGGGCGCCTCGCCCGCGGTGATCTTCGACACGGTCTCGGTGATGCTGTCGCCCTGCACGTAGTCGTAGCTCGCGATCTCGGTGCCGCCCAGCTCGGTGAAGCGGGTGCGCGCGATTTCGCACTGGTTCTGCGTGTACTTGATCGAGGTGTCGGTGAGGAAGACCGCGGAGGCCCAGCCCTGGTCGAAGGCGAACTCGCCCATGACGCTCGACTCGCCGGGAGTGCCGTTGCCCATCGAGAAGCCGATGTCGAGGCCGCCCTGCGGACCGTAGATCGGGTCGCCCACGCAGGGGGCGATGTGCAGCACGTTGTGCTGCTCGGCGACCAGGGCCGCGGGGCTCGACACGTCGTAGTCGCAGGTGACGACGAGCACCTTCGCGCCGTCGTCGATGAGCTGCTGAGCGGCCGGCGCGTACTTCTCGAAGTCGGTGCCGGTGTCGACGACCTTGAGCTCGACGGGCGTGCCGTCGATGCCGCCGGCCGCGTTCAGCTCGTCGACCGCGATGCGCATGGAGTTCAGCGCGGGCGTGTCGAACGGCGACATGAAGCCGGTCTCTGCGACGACCGCGCCGATGACGATGGTCTCCCCATCGCCTGCGGCCTCGCCGTCGCCGCTGCCGGCGCCGGTGTTCGAGGAGACGCAGCCGGTGAGTGCGAGCGACCCCGCGGCGAGCGCCGCGAGGGTGATGCGGTGTGACGTTCTCATATGATCGGCCTCTCTGACGGGGCGGAGCCCTGTTCCGTGGCGCAGATCGCTCGTCGCGATCCGCCTGGCGTGTCGGGGACGATCGCGGCGGCTGCGCTCCGCCCTCCGTGCTCGGGGCGATGCGGCAGTTGCGCTGTCATCCTTGACAGGAAATTTATATATCGGATCCGTTGCGTTCGTCAGAAAAATGTCTCATTTGTTACCTACGGGACTCAAACGCTTCGCATTTCGGATATTCGAGGGTCGCCGCGGACCACGGCCCGCGACCCGCGGTCCGGAAGAGGGTCAGGCGGAGACGATCTCGCGCACGAACGCGAAGGCCGGCGCGTCGAGCTCCGCCACGACGCGCTCGATGAGGCTCGCGGCGGGATCGCCCGCCCAGTCGCCCCGCAGCAGCTCCCGCGGCAGGCCGGGGTCGCGCATCGGCAGCACCCGCCAGTCGTCGAGCGCGCGCATGTAGTGCACGAAGGCCTCGCGCGGCGGGATCGCGCCGGCTCCGTGCCGGGCGATCAGCCGCTCGACGTCGCCCCGATGGGCTGTGAGGAACCGGCGGTAGCCGCCGTCGATCTCGTCGAGGTCCCAGCCCTCGTGCACCATGCGGGTGAGGTCCTGGCCGCCCTCGTGGCGGCCGCAGAAGATGTTCGTGTACTCGCGCAGCTCGAGCGAGTCGATGAGCTGCCGGGCGTCCGTCGACATGCGCGCGGGGGCGATCCAGATGCCCGAGCCGACGTTGCCGAAGCCGAGCGCGGCGAGGCGGGATCTCAGCAGGTGGCGCTTCGCGCGCTCCTTCTCGGGCACCGAGAAGCTCGCGATGCACCAGCCCTCCTCGAGCGGCGCGGGCTGGCGGGCGTGCCAGATCACCCGGTCGCCCGCTGCGAGCGTGCGCATCGCCTGCTCGGTGAGGCGGTAGCCGTTGCGGCCCTCGCGCTTCTCGGCCTCGAGCCAGTCGCGCTTCTTGAGCCGCGAGACGCCGGTGCGCACGCTCGACTCGTCGACCTCGAGGGCGCCGAGCAGCCCGACGATGCCGCTGATCGGCATCCAGTCGTCGGTGCGCCGCGCGAAGGCGCCGAGCAGCGTGACGAGCAGCGTGCGAGAGCTTCCACCCGCCATGTGGTGCCCCCTGTCCGCTTCCTCGGTATGCCCCGCGGCCTCTGCGCGCTCGGGGAGGGTGCCGCGTCGCGGTCGCCCCGAACTAACATACCCGCACGCGGGCGGGGCGGATCCGCGACGCTCTGGACGCGTGTCGCGGATCCGCCGCGCTCACTTGTCGCGCAGCACGTTCGTGACCCGGGCGGTCGAGACGCGCGCGCCCTGCTCGTCCTCGATGATCACCTCGTGCACCGCGATGCCGCGGCCGAGGTGGATCGCGGTGCACGTCGCGGTGACGCGTCCCGAGGTGGCCCGCCCGGTGTGCGTGATGCTGAGGTCGAGGCCGTAGGCGGTGCGATCGGCGCCCGCGTGCTCGCAGGCGGCCAGGGAGGCCAGGGTCTCGGCCAGCGCGGAGTACGCGCCGCCGTGCATCGATCCCGTGATCTGCCGGTTGCCCGCGATGGGCATGGTGGCGACGGCCTTCTCGGCGGTCACCTTCACGAACTCGATGCCGAGGCGCTCGTCGAGCTCGCCGAACACGGTGCGCGCCGGCCCGCCGCTCATGACTCCGTCTCCTCGGGAGTGATGTAGGCGACGGCCTGGATCTCGATCATCGCCTCGGGCTGCCAGAGGCGCGTGATGCCGATGCCGGCCATCGCGGGGTACTCGGTGCCGGCCATCTCGCGCCACTTCGCGCCGATCTCCCGGCCGTGCTTCAGGTAGTCGTCGACATCGGTGAGGTAGATCGTGACGTCGACGAGGTCGGTGGGCTTGCCGCCGGCGTGCTCGAGGGTCGCGAGCACGTTGCCGAACGCCTGCACGAACTGCTCGACGATGCCGCCCGGGACGATCTGGTAGTCGGCGTTCAGCGCCGTCTGGCCGCCGAGGTAGACGAAGGGGCCGGCCTTGACGCCGTGCGAGAAGCCGATGGGCTTCAGCATGTGGGGAGGGTTGACGAGCTGACGGGACATGGGCGCCGCCTTTCTGTGTGGGTGTGCGGTTTCGAGTGGAGAGCGAGCGGTTGCTGCGATTCTGGCCGATACCGGCGGGACGGAAAAGTTTTTCATCACTATCTTGTGACGTTCGTGATGATTCTGACATACTAGGGTGAATCGCCCGCGGAGGGAAGGGGCACCGAGCAATCGGCCCCGACTTCCCGCGGCATCACCCGGAGGAGCAAGGATGCGATTGGCAACGGTTCGAACCACGGCGGGGACCCGCGCCGCCCTGCAGCACGACGGCGCCTGGGTGCTGCTGCAGGCCACGGACGCGGGCGAGCTGATCGCCCGCGACGGCTGGCGGGAGGAGGCACTCGCGGCCGTCGCCGCCGATGCCGAGCGTCTGCCGCTCGAGGGAGCGGAGCTGGCCGCCCCGATCCTCCGGCCCGGGAAGATCGTCTGCTGCGGCCTCAACTACCACGACCACATCGTGGAGACCGGTCGCGAGGTGCCCGAGTACCCCACCCTCTTCGCGAAGTTCGCCGATACGCTCACGGGCCCGAACGACGGCATCGAGGTCGGCGGCGACTCGCAGAAGGTCGACTGGGAGGCCGAGCTGGCCGTCGTGATCGGCGCCCCGGTGCGCCGCGCGAGCCGCGCCGAGGCCGAGGCGGCGATCCTCGGCTACACCGTCTCGAACGACGTCTCGTACCGCGACTGGCAGTCGCGCACCCTGCAGTGGTTCCAGGGCAAGGCCTGGGACGCGACGACGCCGATCGGTCCCGTGGTCGTCACCGCCGACGAGATCTCGCCCCGCGACGGACTCGAGATCCGCTGCCTCGTGGACGACGAGGTGGTCCAGCTCAGCAACACCCGGGAACTCGTCTTCGACGCCGCCGACCTCGTCGCCTACGTCTCGCAGTTCACCCGGCTCGCCCCCGGCGACATCGTGCTCACCGGCACCCCGGGCGGGGTCGGCCTCGGCCGCAGCCCGCAGCGCTTCCTGCGCGACGGCGAGGTGCTGACCACCTCCATCGAGGGCATCGGCACGCTCGTCAACCGGGTGAGCATCTCGAACGGAGGCGACGCCGCATGACCGGCATCGAGACCGCGAACATCGCGTCGAGCGCGCGCTTCCTCGCCGCGATCGAGCTCACCGAGACCGAGCCCCGCGTCTTCGACCGGGCCTTCGAGGTGATCCCCCAGTACGTGCCGTGGCCGAAGGCCTACGGCGGCGACTCCGTGGCCCAGGCCGCCGCCGCGGCGATCGCGACGGTCGGCGACGACCGCGAGCTGCACTCCCTCCACAGCAGCTTCCTGCGCCCGGTCGAGATCGGCTCCGCCGTGCGCTACGAGGTGGAGCTGCTGCGCGACGGCCGGGGCTACTCCACCCGGCACGTGCGCGGCTTCCAGAACGAGAAGCCCGTCTTCATCACCACGGCCTCGTTCCAGGTGCCCGAGACCGGCGCGAGCTACCAGCCCGAGATGCCCGAGGTGCCGGGACCCGAGGAGCTGCCGAGCTCGGCGGAGTACCTCGCGGCGAACGACGGGGCGGATCCCGCGGCCGCCGACTACTGGTCCCTCGGGCGCAGCTTCGACATGCGCCACGTGCCCGGCCCCGTCTACGTACGGGTCGAGGGCGAGCGGGTGCCCCACCAGGGCGTCTGGGTGAAGGCCTTCGACGCGCTGCCCGACGACGAGAACACGCACCGCATCGCGGTCTCCTACGTCTGCGACTACACGATCCTCGAGCCCTCGCTGCGAGTGCTCGGGCTCGACTGGTCGTCGCCCGGTCTCGTGACGGCGAGCCTCGACCACGCCATGTGGTTCCACGGCCGCGCCCGCGCGGACGAGTGGCTGCTCTACGCCCAGGAGGCCGCCGGCGCGCAGAACGGGCGGGGCCTGAACCTCGGCCGCTTCTTCACCCGCGAGGGGGCGCTCGTCGCCACCGTCGCGCAGGAGGGCATGCTCCGGCGGAGCTGACCCCCACCGATCCCTTCCACGTCCCGACTCACACCACCCCGCGCGCGGCGCGGACCCCGGCTTTACCCTCAGAAAGGAACCGACGCATGGGTAAGAAGATCGCAGTCATCGGAGGCGGGCCGGCCGGCCTGTACTTCTCGGTGCTCGCCAAGCAGCTCGACCCGAGCCACGACATCACCGTCTGGGAGCGCAACGCCCCCGACGACACCTTCGGCTTCGGCGTGGTGTTCAGCGACGAGACGCTGACCGGCATCGAGAACGCCGATCCCGAGTTCTACGCGAAGACCGAGGAGCACTTCGCCCGCTGGAGCGACATCGACGTCCACTTCGGCGGCGAGGTGTTCACGATCGGCGGCCAGGGCTTCGCGGCATCGAGCCGCAAGAACCTGCTCCTGCTGCTGCAGGAGCGCGCCCGCGAGCTCGGCGTCGCGCTGCACTTCCTCACCGAGGCGCCCGACGTCGACGAGCTGTCGCGCGACTACGACCTCGTGATCGCCTGCGACGGCATCAACTCGAAGATCCGGCCCCACTACGCCGAGTCCTTCAAGCCCTCGCTCGATCCGCGCCGCTCGAAGTTCATCTGGCTCGGCATCGACCGCGCGCTCGAGGCCTTCACCTTCCACGTCAAGCACACGCCGTGGGGCATCATCCAGGTGCACGCCTACCCCTACTCGGCCACCGAGAGCACCTTCCTCATCGAGATGCACGAGGACGTCTGGCGCGCCGCCGGCTTCGATGCGAGCGAGGGCGAGTTCTTCCCGCCCGGCGTCAGCGACGACGCCTCGGTCGCGAAGCTCGCGGAGATCTTCGCCGACGAGCTCGACGGCGCGACGCTGCTCACGAACAACTCGAAGTGGATCACCTTCAACACGGTGCGCAACGAGAAGTGGAGCCACGAGAACGTGGTCCTGCTCGGCGACGCCGCGCACACCGCGCACTTCTCCATCGGATCGGGCACGAAGCTCGCGCTCGAGGACGCGCTCGCGCTCGTCGCGAACCTGCACGAGCAGCCCGACATCCCCTCGGCGCTCGAGGCCTACGAGGCCGAGCGCCGCCCCGTCGTGCTCTCGCTGCAGCGCGCGGCCCAGGCCTCGCTCGAGTGGTTCGAGAACATCGGGCAGTACGCGGATCAGGAGCCGCTGCAGTTCGCCTTCAACCTCATGACGCGCTCCCGCCGCATCACCTTCGACAACCTGGCCGTCCGCGACGAGGGCTTCGCCGAGGTGGTGCAGGCCGACTTCGCCGAGCATCAGGGCGGCGCGGCCGACGTGCCCGCGATGTTCCAGCCGTTCCGCATCGGCGGTCTCGAGCTCAAGAACCGCATCGTCGTCTCGGCGATGGACCAGTACATGGCCGAGGACGGCGTCGTGGGCGACTTCCACCTCGTGCATCTCGGCAGCCGGGCCGTCGGCGGGGCGGGCCTCGTCATGACCGAGATGATCGCGCCGTCGGCCGACGGTCGCATCTCGCCGGCCGACGGCGGGATCTACACGGACGAGCAGCGCGACGCTTGGAAGCGCATCGTCGACTTCGTGCACGGGACCACCACCGCGAAGATCGGCGCGCAGCTCGGCCACTCGGGCCGCAAGGGCTCCACGAAGCGCATGTGGGAGGGCATCGACGATCCGGTGGAGATCGGCGGCTGGGAGGTCATCGGACCCTCGGCCATCCCCTACAGCCCGGACGGCAACATGCCGCGCGAGGCGACTCGCGCCGACATGGACCGGATCCTCGCCGACTACGTCGCCGCGACCCATCGCGCCGCCGACGCCGGCTTCGACCTGCTCGAGCTGCACGCCGCGCACGGCTACCTGATCTCGTCGTTCCTCTCGCCGATCTCGAATCAGCGCAGCGACGAGTACGGCGGCTCGCTCGAGAACCGGCTGCGCTACCCGCTCGAGGTCTTCGACGCGGTGCGCGCGGCGTGGCCGGCCGATCGTCCGCTCATGGTCCGCATCTCGGCGCACGACTGGGTCCCCGGCGGCAACACCGACGACGACGCGGTCGAGATCGCGGCGGCCTTCATCGCGCACGGCGCCGACGGCATCGACGTCTCCTCGGGCCAGGTCGCCAAGGAGGAGCAGCCGCAGTACGGCCGCAGCTACCAGACCCCCTTCGCCGACAAGATCCGCAACCGGGTCGCGGAGAAGGCCGGGGTCGCGGTGATCGCGGTGGGTGCCATCTCGTCGTACGACGACGTGAACTCGATCCTGCTCGCCGGTCGCGCCGACCTCGTCGCGCTCGGCCGCACGCACCTGTGGGATCCGCACTGGACCCTGCACGCCGCCGCCGACCAGGACTACCGCGGCGCCGCGGCCGGCTGGATCGATCCGTACCGCGCCGGCCGGCGGAAGCCGCCGACCGCCCGCACCGACGCAGTCCGCCCGCGCCTCGAACTGCTCACCGGAACTGATACGGTCGAGGCTACCCACACCCGCTGGGTCGGGGGCCGCACCGTGGCGGTCGAGGAGGCGGAGGCCGTTCCGGCCGCCGTCTGATCCGGATCGGCGGCGGCAGGTCCAGGCCGTCGCCGCCGACCGCGGTGCGGGCCGCCGACACCGGCGGTCGGCACCGAACCGCAGACACACCGAAATCCGCGAAGAAGAGGAGAACCCATGACCACCACGACCGACATCGCCGCGGCGCTCGCCTCCGGCGGCATCCGCATCGTCGACCTCACGAACACCCTCTCGGCCGACACCCCGACCCTGCGCCTGCCCGACCCCTTCTCGAACCTCATCGACTTTAGCATCGAGGAGGTCAGCGCCTACAACGAGCCCGGCCCGTTCTGGAAGCACCACAACATCCACACCGGCGAGCACATCGGCACGCACATCGACGCGCCGGTGCACTGGATCAGCGGTCGTGAGGGCCACGACGTCGCGAGCATCCCGCCGGCGCGCCTCATCGGCCCCGCCGCGGTGCTCGACATCACCGAGAAGGTCGAGGCCGACAACGACTACCTGCTCACGATCGACGACATCAAGGCGTGGGAGGCCGAGCACGGCGCGCTGCCGAAGAACGGCTGGCTGCTGCTGCGCACCGGCTGGGACAAGTTCGCCGACGACCGCGAGGCGTTCCTGAACGCCGACGAGACCGGTTCGCACACCCCCGGCATCACCGCCGAGGCCGCGAAGTGGCTCGCCGAGGAGACCGAGATCTCGGGCTTCGGGGTCGAGACGGTGGGCATCGACGCCGGTCGCGGCGCCGAGCTCGACCCGCCCTTCGCCGCGCACTACCACCTGCTCGGCAACGACAAGTACGGCATCACCTCGCTGCAGAACCTCGCCGAGCTGCCGCCGACGGGCGCCGTGATCGTGGTCGCCCCGCTGCCCATCGTGGGCGGCACGGGCAGCCCGACCCGCGTCTACGCGCTCGTCAACGCGTAGCGCCCGACGCGCACCGCGCGTCCCGCAGCGCTGAGGCCCGCTCCCTCCGGGGGCGGGCCTCGTGCTTTCCGCCCTGCGACTTCCCGTCGTCCTGCGCGCAGCCGCAGGACCTCGTCCGGGAGAGAGGTCAGCGGGTCTTGCCGGTGATGAGGCGCTGCGCGACGAGGTGCCCCGAGCCCGCGCCGAGGCCCGGCCCCGGATGGGTCGCCGCGCCGATGTGCCAGACGCCCGGCACGGGGGTGCGGTGATCCACCGCGCCCGGGTAGGGGCGCCAGCGCAGGTTCTGGTCGAGCTCGGCCGAGCCCGCATAGGGGTCGCCCGCGACCGCGTTGGGATTGGCCGCGACGAGGTCGTTCGGGGCGATGACGTGCTCGGCGAGCACCGTCTCCCGCGTGCCGGGGGCGAAGCGCTCGAGGCGGTCGAGCACCCGGTCGACGTAGTGCCGCCGCAGCGACTCGTCGGCCCAGCCGCCCGAGACGTCGATGCGCTCGGCGGCGTCGCCGATGGGCGCAAACGGCACCTCCTGCAGCTGCAGCCACAGCGTGGCCCTGCCCTCGGGCGCGCGGCTCGGGTCGACGACGCTCTGCTGACCCACGACGACCGTCGGGGTGCTCGGCAGCAGGCCGGCCTCGGCCTGGGCGCAGGCGACGCCGGTGCTGCCGGCGCCGTCGCTCAGGTGCACGAGCGGGACGCCGCGCAGGGCCTCGTCCTCCCACTGCAGGGGGCGGTCGAGCGCGAAGTGCAGCTGCATCGCGGCCCGGCCCGGGCGGTAGCCGCGCGCGCCCTCGCGATGCGCCGCGACCGCGGGGGATCCGCCGAGCAGCGTGCCGTAGAGCACTCCGGGCGACACGCTCGCGAGCACGGTGTCGGCCGCGATGATCCCCGAGGAGGTGCGCACGCCCGCGACCTTGCCGCCGGCGAGCACGATCTCCTCCGCCTCCTCGCCGAGGCGGATCTCGACGCCGCTGTCGCGGAGCAGGCGCTCGAAGGCGTCCAGGAATCCCTGCACCCCGCCTCTGACGACGGGCAGGCCGAACTGGTGCATCGCGCCGGCGAACACGGGGATCATCATGCCGCCGGTCGCGTGATCGGGGCCGAGACCCGAGTGCAGCAGCCAGGGGGTCCACAGCGCGTCGACCTCCCAGCCCTCGAAGTTGCGGCGCAGATAGCCGCGGCCGCCCGACACGGCGTCGCGCGCGAGCGCCTCGAGGCCGTCCGCCTTCAGCCCGCGGAAGGCCTTCCAGGCCAGCCTGCCGAGCACCTTGTTCGAGCCGAGCTCGGCGCCCAGCGCCCCGAAGACGAAGGGGGCGTGCGCCCCGAAGCGCTCGAGCATGCCGAGGTAGGCGTCGCGGTCGGCCTGGCTCGCGAAGCCCGCCGCGGTGCGCTCGGGGTCGCGATAGGCGATCGCGGTGCGGCGCTCGCCCGCGACGTCGGCGGTGCTCGCGGTGACCACCGTCTCGTCGTTCGCGTACTCGAGGCCGCGGGCCGCGAGCTCGGGGCCGAGCTCGCCGTAGGCCGCGCTCGACACGAAGAGCGGGTGCCACGACGAGAAGGTGTCGTGCGCGAAGCCGGGGAGCGTGAGGTCGTCGGCGGCGACGAAGCCGCCGATCCGCTCGTTCCGCTCGAGCAGGATCACCTGTCGGCCCGCCCGAGCGAGCTCCGCCGCGGCCACGAGGCCGTTGATGCCGCTGCCGATGATCACCGTTGCCATGCGAACCTCCGCGTGCCGATCTGTGCTGTTATCTTAACGGTCGTCATGAACATATGACATACCGCGATCGGGTCGTTCCTCGCGACGCCGTGCGGCGCTGCGGGGAACGACCCGATCTGCGGGGATGGTCCGGATCCTATCCGGCGTCGTGCCGGGCCGCCTCGTGGTAGCGGCCGCCGTGGAACACGAGCGGCTTCGCCGGATCGTGCCGGAAGCGCTCCACGTGCCCGAGGTGGATGACGTGATCGCCCGCCTCGTGCAGAGCCGTCGTCCGGCACTCGAAGGTGGCGAGGGCGCCCTCGAGCACGGGCACGCCGCCCAGGCCGACGCGCACCGGGACGCCCGAGAACTTGTCGCCGTCGGGGGTGGCGAAGCGCCGCGAGAGCTCGTGCTGCTCGCTCGCGAGCACGTTGATCGCGAAGCGCTCGGCCCGCTCGAAGTGGGGGAGGCTCCGCAGATGCCGGCCCGGGCACCACAGCACGAGCGGCGGATCGAGCGACACCGAGGTGAAGGAGTTGGCCGTCACCCCGACGAACTCACCCTCCGGGGTGACCGTCGTGATCACCACCACCCCGGTGGCGAACTGCCCGAGCGCGTCGCGCAGCTCGCGGGGATCGAAGTCCGGCGAGCCGGTCTCCACTCCCGCGTCCGCGCCGGCGCCAGTCTCCGCGCCGAGGGTCTCGCCCGTGTCCACGTCCGCGCTCGCGGGGTCGATGATCGCGGTGGTCACGCCGCCACCCCGGTTCCGGCCCGCGCGGCGACCTCGGCGAGGTAGCGCTCGGCGCCCTCGGGGTTCAGGAAGTAGTCGCCGAAGTCGGTCGGATCGTTGAAGCCGTTGGCGAAGCGATGCGCGATCTCCGGGAACTGGGACGCCGCGCCGAGCATCTGCAGCACGTGCGGGGGCGGCGGCTGCAGCAGGGCGTTGGTCCAGTCGGCGACCGGCTTGATCCGCGCCCAGTAGCGCTCGAAGGCGTTCTGCTGGAACGCGCGATCGTAGGGCAGGTTCTCGTGGTCGAGGATCGCCTCCAGGTAGTGCTGCGCGCACTTCGAGGCGTTGTTCGAGCCCTGGCCGGTGATCGGGTCGTTCAGCACGACGACGTCCGCCATGCCGAGCACGGTCCGGCCCGAGGGCAGCTGCATCACGGGCTTGCGGACGGTCGGCGGGAAGCGGCCCTGCAGCACGCCGAGGTCGTCGGTGAGGGTGACGTCGGTCGCGCGCTCCGCCTCCCAGGGCAGGAAGGTGCGCAGGAAGTCGAGCGAGGCCTCCAGGTGCTCTTCGGGGGTGAGATCGCGGAAGCGGTCGAGCGGTCCGCCGGGCACGCCCTCGAAGACGAAGATGTCGCAGTCGCCGGAGAGCGTGAGCGCCGGGAAGACGAAGAACTCGCCGACGCCGGGCACGAGGTTGAAGCTGACCCGGGAGAACTCCGGGGTCGGCTTCAGACCGTGCACATATGTGAGGGCGAGCGCGCGCTGCGGGGCGTCGTAGGTGCTGCGCTCAGCGTCGCGCTCGAAGGCGCGGGCGATCTCGCCCTTGCCCGCCGCCACGATGACGAGCTCCGACTCGTCGGCGTAGCGCTCGAGGGAGGCGATGTCGGCTTCTTCGTAGACGATCTCGCCGCCGCGCTCGGCGAAGAGGTTCATCAGCGCGGGGAACTTCACTCGCTGGTCGATCGCGTAGGCGTCGGAGTCGAGGCGACCGGCCCAGCTGAAGAGCTGCTCTCCGGGCTGCTCGGGGTTCGGCACGGTGAAGCCGATGCCCTGCACCGCGGGAGCGTCGTCCCAGAGGTCGACGCCGACGGCCCGTTCGTAGGCGAGCGCGCGGCCGAACATGCACTGGCTGGAGGCGACCCGCCCGGCGGCGATCTCCTCGCCCGTGCGGTCGGAGACGAGGCGCACGGCGTAGCCGTGCTGCAGCAGGCCGAGGCCGAGCTGCAGGCCGGACTGGCCGGCGCCGACGATGGTGATGGTGCGTTGCGGCATGATGCGTCCTTTCTGAAGACGTCGATGTCTGTGCAGGTGTCGTTCGGTCAGGCGTTCTCGGAGAGGCGGGGGATGGCCGGTGCGACGCCCTCGGGGCCGAGCGCCGAGTAGCCGCCGTCGACGGCCCAGTCGGCGCCCGTGACGAAGCTCGCCGAGTCGGAGACGAGGAAGGCGACCACGCCGCCGACCTCTTCGGGGCGGCCGAGGCGGCCGAGGATGTGGTAGTCGGCGGCCACGCGATCCGCCTTCTCGAGATCGCCGCCCGACATGGCCTCGATGACGTTCGACCAGGTCCAGCCCGGGCTCGCCGAGTTGACGCGGATGCCGTCGGCCGCGAGGTCGAGCGCCTGCGCGCGGGTGAGCTGCACGATGGCGGCCTTGCTCACGGGGTAGACCCAGCGCTGCGTCTGCGCGACGGAGGAGGAGATGGAGCTGATGTTCACGACGGCGCCCCGCCCGCTCGCGCGCAGCAGCTCGCGCGCCTCCTGCACCACGCGCATGGGGCTCACGACGTTCACGTCGAGCGCGCGCAGCCAGTCCGCGCGCGAGGTCTCGGAGCCCTCGTCGATGTAGACGGCGGCCAGGTTGACGACCGCGTCGAGGCGGCCGTGGCGATCCGCGATGCCCCCGATCAGCGCCGTGAGCTGCGCGTCGTCCGAGACGTCGACCTGCTGCGCGTCGACATCGGAGGCGAGCAGGGACAGTCCCTCGGCGTCGATGTCGGCGGCGACCACGGTCGCACCCTCCTCGCGCAGCGCGTCGATCACGCCGCGTCCGATCTTCGTCGCGCCGCCGGTGACGAGCGCCACCCTGCCTGCAAGCGAACCCATGTCGTCCTCCGTTCCTCGTCGAACCGCTCTGGTCCCTCCGAGAGGGACCGAATATGCTGGTTCCAGCCAAGCCGCGACGGGGAAGTCGCGGCTATCCGATTCACGCCGCCTTCGTCCGTTTCGCGCAGGACGGGGGTGCATGAGCCCCGGGGGTGCGGGAGGAACGCCATGACACCGAGGTCGCCGGTACGGTTGCCGAGAGCGGACGAGATCCTGCCCTCGCGAAGCACCGTGTCGGCGAACCGGGTCGACCAGGCGCACGAGACCATCTCCCAGCTCTTCTGCGAGCACCGCCTGAGCCCGCTCGAGCGCCGCGAGGTCGACATGCGGCTGCGCTCGGCGCACGACACGGGGGTCGGCATCGAACTGCTCGACTACGGAGAGGCGGTCCGCATCGCCGTGCCCCAGGGCCTCGAGGACTTCCACCTGGTGCAGCTCCCGCTCTCGGGCCGCGCCACGATGGAGGTCGGCAACGCGGTCATCCAGTCGTCGCCGGACGTCGCCACGCTGCCGCCCCTCGACCGGGCCTTCACGATGCACTGGGGGGCCCGCACCCCGACGCTGATCGTCTACGTGCGCCACGATCGCCTGAGCGAGGCGGCACGCGCGCTCTACGGCGTCGACGACGCGGAACGGCTGAGCCTCGGCCTGCACATGCAGATGGGCACGCAGGCCGGGCACGACTTCCTGCGGGCGCTGATCAAGCACCACGACGCCTTCGAGACGGGCGGCCCCGAGGGCGCCTACACGCGCCGCCTCACCGCCGAGCTGCTCGTCGCACGGCTGCTGCAGGCCGTGCCGAACTCGGCCAGCAGCGCGCTCGCCGCCTGGCAGCCGGCCGAGCCCGGGGTCGGGGCCCGCGGCGACGCGCTCGTGCGGCGCTTCGAGGCCGCGGTCGAGGCCGGCATCGAGGGCGGATCGGGCGTGCTCGACATCGCGAACGAGCTCGGCGTGCCGCTGCGCACCCTGCAGGAGCACGTGCGTCGCGCGACCGGCAGCACGCCCGTGGCGCTGCTGCGCGAGGCGCGCCTGCGCCGGGCGCGCGAACTGCTCGTGAACGCCGACCCCACGCGGGACACCGTCACCGCCATCGCCGAGCGCTGCGGCTTCGGGCACCTCGGCCGCTTCGCCTCCGAGTACCGCGCGCGCTTCGGCGAGACCCCGGCGCGCACGCTGCGCGGCTGAGGCGCCCAGCGGTACTCTGAAGCACCATGCAACCGACCCTGACCTCCGTGGGCAACGCGCTCGAGATCCTGCATCTGCTGCGTCGGCGCGGGCCGCTGCGCCTCTCCGAGATCGCGGCCGAGATCGGTGTCGGCACGTCGACCGCGCACCGCCTCGTCGCGACCCTGCGCGAGCAGCGCTTCGTGCGCCAGCAGCCGGACGGCAAGCGCTACGAGCTGGGATCCGCGATGCTCTTCTCGACGGGGGTCTCGGCGCTCGAGCACTGCGTCGCGGTGAGCGCCGCCGTCATGGAGCAGCTGCAAGAGCTCACCCAGGAGACTGTGCACCTCTCCGTGCTGCGCGGAGCGACGTGCCTCTTCGCGGCCTCCTACGAATCGCGCCGCATGATCCGGGTGACGAGCCGCGTGGGGCAGGGGCCGCTCGCGCACACGGCCGCCGGCGGCAAGGTGCTGCTCGCGGCGCTCGACGCGGATCGGCTGCGCGAGCTGCTGCCGAGCGAGGATCTCGCGGTCGTGACCGAGCGCTCCGTCACGACGCGGACGGCGCTCCTCGCCGAGCTCGAGGAGGTGCGGCGCCGGGGTTTCGCGCGCAACCTCGGGGAGTCCGAGGCCGACATGTACGCCCTCGCCGTGCCGGTGCGGCGGCCGGGCGGAGAGGTGATCGCGAGTCTCACGATCGCAGCCCCCCTGTCGCGGATCTCGCCCGCGCCGGGGGCGGATCCCGCCCCGCACGAGCTGGCGCTGCTCGAGGCGCTGCGGGAGGCGGCCGGCCGGATCGAGTCGCTGCTCGCGTACTGAACTCGTGCGCCGAGTGCGTGGATCCCCGTTCGCCCCTCCTCCCTGCCGCTTCTTCCTACCCGCCTCTCAAACAGTTGGCACTTTGGTGCGCTATTCCGCGAAATAGAGCACCAAAGTGCCAACTGTTTAGGGAGAGACGCGGAGCGGCGATCCGCAAATCTCCCGCTATGCGGAAATTTCTGACAAGCGTTCCATTCGAGGGTAATTTCGGTCACAGCCGCCGCACCTTCCCGGGCGGCGCGAGAGGCGAGAGAAAGGACTCACCCCATGACCGAGAATCTTGACCCCCTGGGCCGCCCCCTCAAGCGCATCAGCGTGCAGCGCAAGGACGAGCTGCCCTTGGCCCCCGGCCAGACCACGAAGGCGCTGCGCTACTCGGGCGTCGCCAAGGAGAACACCGACGTCGTCGACCTCTGGTTCGGCCGGGTGCACACCGGTGTCGGCGAGCACTCCGATCCGCACCACCACGGCGAGGCCGAGACGGGCGGCTTCGTGCTGCAGGGCCACGGCTACATCCGCTTCGGCGAGCGCTACGAGGAGGTCATGTACTTCAACGAGGGCGACTTCGTCTACGTGCCGCCCTTCGTGCCGCACATCGAGGGCAACGTCAGCCGCTCCCAGGAGCTCATCTGGCTGACCACGCGCAACCCCGACAACATCGTGGTGAACCTCACGGATCAGGACGTGGCCGACATCGAGCTCGAGTACGTCGACTGATCGTCGCGCTCGTGGCGAAGGCCCCGGATCCCGTGCTGCGGATCCGGGGCCTTCGCCGTGCTGCCGTACTCTCGCCCGCGACAGTGCACGTATCGCCGCCTGGCGCCCGGTCGAACAGCGATACGCGCATCATTGCGCGTCGAAGAGCCGTACGCGCGGGGGTCAGAGGCCGCGGGTCATGGCGCTGAGCCCCTCGTTCACGTCGTAGCTGCGCGCGTCGATACCGGTGATGCCGAAGCCCGCCAGCCGCTCGCTGTGGAAGGCGGTGTAGCGCGCCGCGTCGTCGGCGTTGTCGAAGAGGTAGACGCCGCCGGCGACCGCGGTGGCGGGGTTCTCGGTCCAGACCTTCCAGACGAGGCCGTGCTCGCCCGAGATGTGCTCGGCGAGCTCGCGGTAGGCCTCGACCGCCTCCTCCCCGTAGGGGCCGTCGCTCGGGAATTCGAATACGAGCAGGGTTGCCATGCTGTGCCGCCTTTCATGTCCATCGTTCGGATCCGATGTGTGGCAGCGTATGTTCCGGGGCCGCGGCCCCGCAAGCGCGGATGCGCATCTCGGCCGGCCGAGCGCGTCGATCCTAGAATGATCGTGAGCGGCCGGATTGCGCGCGCCGCGAGGAACGGAGTGTGCACGTGAGCGACGCGACGACCCCGGGCGCTGAGCCCGTTCCCGGCGACCTCGACGGGGACGGGGCCGTCTCCGCCGCAGAGGCGGCCGAGGCCGCGCGGCTCGCGCAGGAGGAGCTGCAGGCGGCGATCGCGAAGGCGGAGGCCGCGGCGAAGGCGGCGGCGGATGCCGCTGCCGCGGAGGACACCGCTCCTTCGGCGGAACCCGCTGCGACCGCCGATCCGGTTCCGGCGGCCGAGCCTGCGGCGGCGTCCGAGCCTGCCCCCGCCTCGGCGGAGCCGGTCGCGGCCGAGTCCTCCGCTCCCGCTCCCGAGCCCCCGGCCCCCGCAGCCGGCCCGCTCGGTGAGGAGCAGGTCGAGGCGATCCGCGCGGGCTACGCGAAGGCGGGCGAGAGCGGTGCGACGATGCTCGAGCTCGGCGCCCTCGTCAACGGCGAGGCGCGCCCGGACGTCCGCATCACGATCCCGCTCGGCATGCTGAACCGCCACGGCCTCATCGCCGGCGCGACGGGCACGGGCAAGACGAAGACGCTGCAGGTGCTCGCCGAGCAGGTCGCAGCCGCGGGCGTGCCCGTCTTCGCCGCCGACATCAAGGGCGACCTGTCGGGCATCGCGACGCCGGGTGCCCCGAACGACAAGCTGCTGGCCCGCACCCAGGGCATCGGCCAGGACTGGCAGCCGCGCGCGGCGCAGACCGAGTACTTCTCGCTCGGCGGGCGCGGCGTCGGCGTGCCGATCCGCACGACCGTCGAGCGCTTCGGCCCGATCATGCTCGCGAAGGTGCTGGGCCTGAACCAGACCCAGGAGTCGAGCCTCGGCCTCATCTACCACTACGCCGAGGAGCAGGGGCTGCCGCTCGTCGACCTCGCCGACCTGCAGTCGCTGCTCGCGTTCCTCGTGAGCGACGAGGGGCGGGCCGAGATCCAGCAGATCGGCGGGCTGTCGAAGCAGACGACCGGGGTGATCCAGCGCGCGGTCGTCGGCTTCGCGGATCAGGGCGCCGACGTCTTCTTCGGCGAGCCGTCGTTCGCGCCGGTCGACGTGCTGCGCACCGCCCCCGACGGCGCGGGCGTCGTGAGCCTGCTCGAGGTGCCGGGCGTGCAGGACAGCCCGGCGCTCTTCTCGACCTTCCTCATGTTCCTGCTCTCCGAGCTCTTCGAGGCGCTGCCCGAGGTCGGCGACCAGGACAAGCCGAAGCTCGTCTTCTTCTTCGACGAGGCGCATCTGCTCTTCGCGGACGCGTCGAAGGCGTTCCTGCAGCGGATCACGCAGACGGTGCGGCTGATCCGCTCGAAGGGCGTCGGCATCTTCTTCGTGACGCAGACCCCGAAGGACGTGCCGGGTGACGTGCTCGCGCAGCTCGGCTCGCGGGTGCAGCACGCGCTGCGGGCGCACACGCCCGACGACGCCAAGGCGCTCAAGGCGACCGTGTCGACCTACCCCAAATCGGGCTACGACCTCGGCGAGGTGCTGCAGAGCCTCGGCACCGGCGAGGCGATCGTCACGGTGATGAACGAGAAGGGCGCTCCCTCGCCGGTCGCCTGGACACGGCTGCGCGCCCCGCAGGGGTCGATGGATCCCACCCCGGCCGTGAACATGCAGGCCGCGGTGCTGGTGTCTCCGCTGCAGGCGAAGTACGGCACGGCGAGCGATCCGCACTCGGCGTCGGAGATGCTCGAGGAGCGTGCGGCCGAGGCCGCCGAGTCGAAGGCCGAGGCCGAGGCTGAGGCGCAGCGGGAGGCCGAGGAGGTCGCCGCGGCGAAGGAGGCCGAGAAGGCCGCAGCCGCCGAGGCGAAGAAGGCCGAGCGCGAGGCGCTCGCCGCGGAGAAGAAGAAGGAGCGCGAGCAGGAGCGCAAGGAGCGCGAGCGGGCGGCCGCCACGAAGAAGGCGGCGGATCGCGTGGGCTCGGTCGTGACCTCGGGCGCGCGCACGGTGGTCAACCAGATCCTGCGCAACCTCTTCAAGAAGTAGCCCCCTGCCTGCCCGCCTGCCTCTCCTTCTCGTGCTCAGCCCCTCGAGCGCAAGAGCCCGAGACGGCTGCGAGGTAGGGGAGGGGAGAGCAGGATCGCCCGGCGCCGCGAATGTCGCAGGCTGCCGATAGGGTCGCAGCATGGCGACGAAGAGCGGCGGGTACACCTGCACCGAGTGCGGCTGGCGCACGGCCAAATGGGTCGGGCGCTGCGGCGAGTGCCAGCAGTGGGGCACCGTGGTCGAGGCCCAGGCGCCCGGCGCGACGCTCGGCAGGACGGTGCGGGCGACACCCCCGCAGGCCGGGCGCGAGGCCCGGCCGATCACCGAGCTCTCGGCCGACGCCGTCGCCCACCGCGCCACGGGCATCGGCGAGCTCGACCGGGTGCTCGGCGGGGGAGTGGTGCCGGGGGCGGCCATCCTCTTCTCGGGCGAGCCGGGCGTCGGCAAGTCGACGCTGCTGCTCGACGTCGCGGCCCGCGTCGCGGCGGCCGGCGGCCGCGTGCTCTACGCGAGCGGCGAGGAGTCGACCGGGCAGATCCGCATGCGGGCCGAGCGCACGGGTGCGCTGCACGACACGCTCTTCCTCGCGAGCGAGAATGACCTCGGGACGGTGCTCGGGCACATCGAGGCGGTGCGTCCGCAGCTCGTGATCGTCGACTCGGTGCAGACGCTCGCGAGCGACCAGGTCGAGGGCGGTGCGGGCGGGCCCGCGCAGGTGAGGGAGGTCGCGAGCGCGCTGATCCGCGAGGCCAAGCAGCGGGGGGTGCCGGTCGTGCTCGTCGGCCACGTCACAAAGGACGGATCGGTCGCGGGCCCGCGGCTGCTCGAGCACCTGGTCGACGTCGTCTGCCACTTCGAGGGCGACCGGCAGACCGCGCTGCGCTTCCTGCGCACGCTGAAGAACCGCTTCGGACCCACCGACGAGATCGGCTGCTTCGAGATGACCGGCACCGGCATCGCAGAGGTGCCCGACCCCTCGGGGCTCTTCCTCAGTCGCGGCGGCGAGCCCGTGAGCGGCACCTGCGCCACGATCGCGATGGAGGGCCGGCGGGCGCTCCCCGTCGAGGTGCAGGCGCTCGTCGCCGCGAGCGCGACGCCGAACCCCCGGCGGGTCACGAGCGGGGTCGACTCGTCGCGGGTGGCCATGATCCTCGCCGTGCTGGAGCGCCGGGCCGGGGCGCGGCTGCACGACAAGGACGTCTACGTGTCGACCGTGGGCGGCGTGCGACTCGTGGAGCCCGCGGCCGATCTCGCCATCGCGCTCGCGGTGCTCTCGGCCGTGGCGGATCGTCCGCTGCCGCACGAGCTCGCCGCCGTGGGCGAGCTCAGCCTGGCCGGCGAGATCCGTCCGGTCGTCGGCGGCGCGCAGCGCGCCTCCGAGGCGCGCAGGCTCGGATACCGGGTGCTGATCGACTCCGAGGCGGGCACCCTGCGGCGGGCGAGGGAGGTCGCGATGGAGGGGTAGACTAGGAGACCGTGAGCAACAACACCGTAGATGTGGTCCTCATCGGCGGCGGCGTGATGAGCGCCACCCTCGGCACCCTGATCCATCAGGTAGAGCCCGAGTGGTCGATCCACATTCTGGAGTCCCGCGACGAGGTCGCCACCGAGTCGAGCAACGCGTGGAACAACGCGGGCACCGGGCACGCGGCGCTGTGCGAGCTCAACTACATGCCCGAGGGGCCGGACGGCAGCCTGTCGAGCGCCAAGGCCATCGACATCAACGAGCAGTTCCAGCTGTCGCGCCAGTGGTGGTCCTCGATGGTGCAGGACGGCACGTTGGGCGAGCCCTCGGGATTCATCAACACCGTGCCGCATATGACCTTCGTGCGCGGCGAGGCGAACGTCGACTACCTGCGCCGCCGCTTCGAGCTGCTGAAGGGCGAGCCGCTCTTCTCCGACATGGAGTTCAGCGACGACGCCATGCAGATCGCCGAGTGGGCGCCGCTGCTGGTCGAGCGCCGATCCCGCGACGAGGTCTTCGCCGCGACGCGTTCGGTGAGCGGCACCGACGTCGACTTCGGAGAGGTCACCCGTCGCCTCTTCGACCACCTGGTCGCCGATGGCGCCGGACTGCACCTGAACCACGAGGCGAAGAAGCTCCACCGCCGCGAGGACGGCACCTGGGACGTGCGCGTGCTCGACCGTTCGCGCCGCACCACGGCCACGATCAACGCCCGCTTCGTCTTCGTCGGCGCCGGCGGCGGGGCGCTCGGGCTGCTGCAGTCTTCGGGAATCCCCGAGATCCGCGGCTTCGGCGGCTTCCCCATCAGCGGCAAGTTCCTGCGCTGCGACAAGCCCGAGGTGGTGCGCGACCATCATGCGAAGGTCTACGGCAAGGCCGCCGTGGGCGCGCCCCCGATGTCGGTGCCGCACCTCGACACCCGCGTCGTCGACGGCAAGACCAGCCTGCTCTTCGGGCCCTATGCGGGCTTCAGCCCGAACTTCCTGAAGCACAGCTCGTGGTGGGATCTGCCGGGCTCGGTGCGCCCGCACAACCTCGGCCCGATGCTGAAGGTCGGCCTCACCGAGTTCTCGCTCGAGAAGTACCTCGTCGGCGAGCTGATGGCCAGCCGCGACAAGCAGATGGAGACCCTGCGCGAGTACATGCCCTCGGCCCGCAGCGCGGACTGGGAGATGATCACCGCCGGCCAGCGGGTGCAGGTGATGAAGAAGGATCCGCAGAAGGGCGGCATCCTCCAGTTCGGCACCGAGGTCATCACCGGCGGCGAGGGCACCATCGCCGGCCTGCTCGGCGCCTCGCCCGGTGCCTCGACGGCCGTCGACGCGATGCTCGACGTCATGCAGCGCTGCTTCCCGGAGCAGTTCGAGGGCAAGTGGCGGGCCGAGGTGCTGCGCCGGATCCCCGCCTTCGGCACGGGCCTCAACCAGGACGCCGCCGCGGCCGCGGCATCGCTCGCCGAGACCTCCGAGATTCTCGATCTCGACGCAGTCAAGGTCGCTTAGCGGGCTTCGGCGAGCAGCCGCTCGAGGAGGTCCGCGGTGTCCTCCCAGCCCTCGACCGCATGGCACGGCACGCCGAGCGCCTTCACGGGGTAGTCGTTGCCGTCGGGGTCGAGGCGGTCGCCGACGAAGAGCATCTCGTCGAGCGGGACGCCCGTGTGCTCGGCGAGCTTGCGCATGCCGTAGGCCTTGTCGATGCCGGTGCGGGTGATGTCGACGGAGGTGGATCCACCGCTGCGCACCTCGAGGCCCGGCAGCCGGGCGGCGACGGCGGCCCGCAGCGCGTTCTTCTTCGCGCCGTCGGGGTCCCAGGCCTGCTTGGCATCGACCGGGGCCCGCTGGCCCAGGGCGGAGAAGGTGACCTGGGATCCGCGGTCCTCGAGGATCTCGCCCCACGTCTCGCTCTCCCAGAGTCCCAGCCGCTCGGCCTCCTCGCGCAGGGCGGTCAGCGCCGCATCGCGCTCCTCGGCGGAGAGGTTCTCTCGATACACGGTGCGCCACCGCCCGCCCTCGCGGCGCTCGTAGCGGGTGCCGCAGGTCGGCAGCAGGTGCAGGCGCTCGAGAGACTCCTCGTCGACCCCGCCGGTGTGCTCGAACGCCTCGAGTCGGTTCACGAGCTGGGCCTCGAACTGCTCGAAGTTCCCGCCCGAGATCACGGCGACGGTGGTGCGCGCCAGCAGCCTCGCGAAGACGTCGAGCATGCGCGGCTCGACCGGGGACTTCGAGGGTGCCAGGGTGTCGTCGAGGTCGAAGGCGATGAGGCGGGGGAGCGCGGGCATCCCTCAAGTCTTCCACATCGGCGCCCCTCGTCGTTTTCGCGATCGGCGGCGGACCCGCTAAGCTGGAGGGCGTGCTTCGGCACGATCGGGATGTGGCGCAGCTTGGTAGCGCACGTCGTTCGGGACGACGGGGTCGCAGGTTCAAATCCTGTCATCCCGACCACTAGGCCGCGGAAACTCAACGGTTTCCGCGGCCTTTGAGGTTTCTGAAATTGAACCGTCCACGTAAAACCCATGTAAAACCCGATCCCGACACCCTCCCTGGGGCATGGCTCTCCAACCGAGAATGGTTGCTCCAGGTTGACCCTGTTTCTTGTCTGACTAGCGCACCTCGCTGGCATGGATACGAAGCCCACCCCTCACCGCTCCCTCGAACCGCTGTTCGACATCACCGAGCTTGCCGACTATCTCGGGGTTCCGGTCTCGACGCTCTACGACTGGAGGGCACGCGGACTCGGCCCTCGCGCCTACCGCTTCGGCAAGCGGCTGAAGTTCGCGCTCTCCGATGTGCAGAACTGGATGGAGACGCAGCGCGATCCCGGCAGCCTCGAATCGGATCGGGGGTGAACTGATGAGCAGGCCACGTCTCCCCATCGGTACCTTCGGTGACATCTGGTTCATCTCTAGGCCGAACAATCGCGTTGAGGCGCGCGCAAATATGCGAGATTGGGATGGAGTCACCCGCCCCGTGCAGGCCACCGCTGCGACGAAGAGAGCTGCCGAGGCTGCGCTTAAGGTGAAGCTCGCTGAGCGCACTCAATTCCAGCCTTCAAACCTGACCCTCACGCCAGACAGCCCGTTTACTGAACTCGTGACCTACTGGCTTGAAGACCTGGAACTTGAAGATCATCTTGCCAAGGCCACCAAGCAGCTCTACGAGCGGAACATGCGAACTCTCGTACTCCCCGCGTTCAAAGACTTCACGCTGCGGGAGATTGGCGTTGCTCGCTGTGACCGGCACATTAAACAGCTTGCCCGCCAGAGCTACAATCGCGCGAAGCAGGCGCGCAACGTCATGCGTCTCGCTTTCGGGCTTGCCGTGCGGCATGAGGTTCTGCCACGTAACCCGATGGACGGCATCGCCAAACTGCGGAAGCCACAACACACTCCTGATGCGTTGACCCCGGCTGAGGTAAACGCGGTGCGTGCCGCAATCGCTCATTGGGAAACTGGCCTTTCATCGTCTGGCCCAAAGCCTGACGGTCAGCTTGGGCAGATTGTTGAGGTGCTGCTGGGCACTTCCAGTCGTATCGGAGAGGCGCTGGCTTTCCGGCGTATGGATGTCGATGTGGCTTCGGCTGTGCCGACGATGGAGGTTGCGGGCACGATCGTTTGCCCGAAGGGTGAGCCGGTGCAACGCCAGGATCATCCGAAGACCTCGAAGTCGAAGCGCACGGCAGCGATTCCTTCGTTCACTGCCGAAGCAGTACGCAGCCGCCTGAGCAAACTCACCGATACCTCGCGAGAGGCACTGCTGTTCTGCTCTCGCGAGGGCACTCCGCTCTCTCCGGCGAATGTGCGCCGTCAACTTCGTCAGGCTTTGAACCTGGCAGGACTCTCGGGTATCACTCCGCATATGTTCCGCCGAACCGTCGCCACCGCAGTGAGCGAGGCGGCAGACGTGGAACTTGCCGCCGAACTGCTCGGGCACACTGATCCAAGAATCACGATCCAGCACTACATTCGCCGCAACCAGATGGTGAATGCGAAGACTGCCGAGATTCTTGAGAGTGCATTCGCGAAGCCAGAGTAGAACTCAGGAGGAATGGTTGAGGCCCCGAGACAAACATCGGGGCCTCAGCCATTTCTGCAGTTCAGTTGGCGTCGCTTGGCTCACACGGGGTTGCAGGAACGTGAAGACTCATCTTCAGCGAGAAGCTTGAAGTAAGCATCTTCGTCGGCACGGCGCGAAGCCACATCGGCTTTGACGAACTCTACGAAGTCGGAGTCGCGGTCAACGATGGGGGCCTCCGCCGCCGCAGGGTACGGGGTGTCGCCCGGCCAAGTGGTTTGCCGTGTGGGGCGGTCACGGTCGATGCGGGTGCCGGAGGCCTGCACCCATTCGCGCAGGCGCATCCGAGCTTCAGTGAAGTCGCGGTGCCAGGTGATCGGGCCGCTGGCGTGCTGTTCAGGATCGTAGGCACCGAGCCAGTGACAATGCAGCGCCGAGAGTTCCCATACCAACTCGGGGTGTCGGTGCCACAGCGGGGGCAGCACTGCCGGTGTGAGACCGTAGGAGAGTTTCAGCCAGGAGACCCAGCTGTTGAGTTCGAGCCACTCGATCTCGGCTTGTTCGCTGGTGAGTAGGTTCCAGTTGATCGGTCGCGGAGGTGCGCTCACTCTGCCGCCCGCATTCACCGGGGTACCGAGACGTGGCAACTCTCGTGATGTCGATGCCGATGAATCTGGTTCGACTGCCTCCGGGGCGGGAGGAAGTTCACTCGGATCCATGACGTCCTCGCTCATCGACTCACGCCGACTGATGCCGCGTTCATGTGCGTGGTGCGGCGCGGCTCAGGATGCGCGCTAACTGCCGTCGAGTGCTCCTGCGCGGTGCTGAGTGCCTGCCTCATCGCGGTCTGCTCTACCGCACGCTGTTCGGTGCGGGGGCTGCGGTCGACCGTGTAACGGGTGCGTCGGGTGTTGTGGCCGATCTGCTTGATCTCGAAGCGTTCCTTGCCCGTCTGCTCGCTGACTCGCACCACCCCCTGCGCGATGAACGAGTCGCCCTTGTGGTACTGAGCGAGGATTGTCTCGGCAGCACCCCAGTACGCGGTGAGCGCGTGAAAGGTTGGCTCTTCCTTGATCGTGCTGCCCGTCTCGGGATCGTGAACGAATCGCTCGGTGCCGTAGCGGGCATAGATTTTGGGTGCGCCGTCGCGGGTCTTGCTGGGCTTCGGGTCGGTTGCAAAGAACCCGACGATCGCATCGAGGGTTTCGATCGGCTCAGATGCGGGGGCCGGTTCGCTGCTGTCGTTCATTGGGGTTCTCCTTGCCTGTAGCACCGCGCCTCCGCGCGGCAACAAGGAGGTGAGGTCGCCACCCCGAGAAGCGATTACCGCCCGATCTGCAACCCAGACGGTCTCGGCGGCACCGGGGCGAACGCGCTGGGAGCAGCAGCCGGAGCATGGGGTCGCTGCTGCTCGGGATCGGAGCGCACCCCGCCCAGTGGCTGATACGCGCGCACCGCCTCAACCGTGAGTTCCGGGCGAGACGGCGAAGCCGAGACCCGCTCAGGCTCTGGGGAGGGTTCCTCCGGGGTTTGCCGCTGCATAACGGCGATCTTCTTCTCGACCTTCTCGAGGTCGGCCTCAGCCGCAGAGAGCGCGAGGGCATGCTTGAACGGTTGCCCGAGACGCTGCTCGGCATCCTGCCGGGTCTGTTCGGCTCGCGCTAGATCCTGTTCGGCTTCGGCCAACAGCTTCGGGAGTGCAGCCATACGATTCTCGATCCGCTGGATCAGACCGACACCGCCTTGCAGGAACGAGTCTCGGGTGACAGTAAACGATCCCCTCGGTACTCCGTGCAAGCTGGTACGCACGAGCACGTCTCCGGCCATTTCGGGCACGAGCTCGCAGCTGATGTCGAAGCCGCCGATCCGCCCGATCACGCCGTAGTCCTGTGCTTGGTGACGCCCTGCGTATTGCATGTTCGCTTGCCTTGCCCATCCCATGAGCGCGTGGCCGGCATCGCTACGCGAATCGTAGAAGCGGCCTTGGATCGTGATGCGGAACTTCTCGGCCGTGGTGTCGATCATGTTCGGGATCGCTGCCCGTATCCCGTCGATGTCATCGGCAGCACGGGCAGCGTCTTGAACTGCCTGGGAACGGGTGTATTCGAGCATCCGCTCGTTGTTCTGGTGCGCCCGGTCGAGTCGTCGCAGCCGGGTAACTTCACTCTGAAGATTGGCCTGATCGAGCAACAGTGGGTTGCCGGACGAGATGGCTTTCGCCTCGGCAGCGGTGAGCGAGGCTGAGTCGATTTCTTCGATCTCGCGTACGTCCAGCCTGCCGCGCATCACCTGTGAAATGAACTTCGCTTTACGCTCAACGCCCTGCCACATATACGAGTCGAAAGAACGCTCGGTGACGAGCCTGACGATTGCGACTTCCTCATTCTGGTTGCCTTGCCGCAGAATCCGGCCCTCGCGTTGCGCAATATCAGAGGGTCGCCAAGGGCAGTCGAGGTGATAGAGCGCGATGGCTCGTGCTTGAACGTTCGTGCCGACGCCCATGCGTTCGGTGGAACCGAGAAGTACAGAGATGTGTCCGGCGCGGGCAGCCGCGAACAGGCGACCTTTCTCGAGGTCGTTGCGGGCCTCGTGAATGAACCGGATACCCTCGGCAGGCATCCCACGGTAGATGAGTTGGGTGCGCAGTTCCTCGTACACGTTCCACCGCTCCTTGTTCGGTGTCGAGAGGTCGGAGAACACCAACTGCATCGCACCTTTGATCGGCGATGGCTCGCCGGTCACCGTATCGAGGTACTCGGTATCTCGGGTGTTCTCCCAGGTGCGGAAGATCATGTCGGCCGCGACGTCGACCTTGGTAGGGCCGGAGGGATCGTCAGAGATGGTCAGCCGCATATCGAGTGCGGCTTTCCTGCCGTCGCTGGTGACCGAGAGCATGTTGTCCTCGCGCGGGTCAACACTGCCGGAGGCAATCATCTCGGCACGTTCACCGAGGGTCTTCACGAACGCCACCAGTTCGGACGATGGGGCTACGCCTCTGGTGAGCGGGGCACGGTTGCCATCGTCGCGAATGCGAATGTCGGGAACGGGGAGCTTCAGATCTTCGGCGGTTTTCACGTCGGCGAACGTCGACCACATGCGGAGCATTTCGGGTACGTTCTGGAACTTCGCGAATCGCGTCTTCATCCTGAATGACGCACCCGTGGGAGACATCTCCATCTGCGTGACTGTCTCGCCAAAGGTCGCCGCCCATGCGTCGAAGCTCTCACCGATTCCGGCAGCATGGAACAGGTCTGGGCGCAGGTAGCGCTGCATCACATACGCTTCGGTGATGGAGTTCGAGATTGGCGTCGCCGTCGCAGCGGTCACGATCCTTGTCTTCCCCGTCGAACGGAGATACTCGAGCTTCATGTGAAGATCGGAAGCGCGCTCTGACCCGGTGATCGAGGCGTCTCGAATGTTCGACGGTGTGGCAAGGTTCTTGAAAAGGTGCGATTCGTCCACGATGACGTAGTCGATACCGGTGTCCTCGAAGTTGATGCCCGGATCGCGGGGTTTGTCTGCGAGCTTCTTGAGGCGTTCCTCGGCCATTGTGAGGGCGCGCTGCATCCGCTTCACACTGATGCGATCTTCCTTGTCGGCGGCTTCGAGCGCGGTGCGGAGAGCGTCGAGTTGCCGGTCACGATACTCATGTTCGGTATCGACCCGCAGTGGCACGCGCTCGAACGCGGAGTGCGTCATGATGATCGCATCCCACTCGTTCGCCGCTGCCCGCGCGACGAACGCTCGCCGCCGATCCCGCGTCACATCCTGGCTCGACGCTGTGAGAATCTTCGCGTTCGGATACAACTGCAACCACTCACGCGAGAACTGCTCCAACATATGATTCGGCACCGAGACAACGGGCTTGTTGATGAGGCCCATACGTCGCATCTCCATCGCCCCGCACACCATCTCAGCGGTCTTCCCTGCACCGACCTCATGGAAGAGACCGACGGACGGTTCTGCGACCATCCGGGCTACCGCTGCGCGCTGGTGCGGGCGCAGCGTGATCGTGTTCGCAGCAAGCCCTGGAAATGTGAGATAGTCGGCAGCGCCCGTGTAGTCGCGGAGCGCGATGCACGCGAACCTGCGGTTGTAGCCGTCTACCAGGGTGCGGGCGCGCTCGGGGTCTTCCCACACCCATTCAGCGAACCGCTCCTGTAGCTGGTTCGCCTTTTCCTGTGCGGCTGCTGTCTCGGTGGGGTTGAGTACCTGCCGTTCTTTGCCCTCTATGTCCTTTTCGGTGTCGTAGACGAGGATGGGTCGCTGCTCAGCGAGCGCTTCAAGCAGAACGGGCGCGGAGCGACGCTCGGTGCCCCATTCGGAGGTTGATCGGATACCGTGCCTGCCGCCCTTCACCTGCCACATGCCTGGCACCGGGTTCTCGACCACGACATCACGGGCCTGCAGAAGCTCGGTGAGGAACTGCTGGTGAATCTGCGCGCTGATCCACACCGCTCCGATCCTCGGCGTGATGTCTTCAGCGCCGAGCGGTTCGGGCTTCACTTGTTCCAGTGCGGTGATGTTCACCGCGAACTCGGGATCACGCTCTGCACGCTGACGGGCAGCGTCGAGCTTTTCGTAGATGTCACCCGAAAGGTACGCCGGGGCGTGGATCAGTTCATCGGTCACCGGATCGGTGAACACCAGGCCGTCAAGTGCGCCGCGAGCCTCCGGCTCGCTCATGCCGAGCAGATCGGCGATCAGGATCAGGTCGATCCCGCCGGTACGGTCGAGACTCACCGCTACCGCGTCCGCAGGGGTCTCCACTCCTTGAATCTCAGGCCTGGGCACCACGACCCGCTCGCTCAGCAATGTCGCCGGAGTCGCTTCTTGAGTGGTTTCCTCGAAGTTCTCGAGCGCGAGCACGAGCGGCCCGAACGGGTCGCTGCGCAGCAGTCTGATCGGGGTCGGCACCGTGCGCGCGTACTTCGGGTTGCCGTCCTCATCGAATCGCCCGGTACTGCGCAGCTTGTAGCGATTCAGCGCCCCATAGACGCCGACATACTTCTGGTAGGAGCGGCGTAGCTGTTCGCGTGCCTGATCGAGTTCAGGGGTGTCATCGAGGGAGTGCGCCTCCATCGTGAGCAGCGTCGACGCTTGATCCCGCAAACTGAGTAGCGCTCGTAGCTCTCGCGCCGCTGACTTCGCGACCTTGAATGGCACGACTGCGCCTACGGCGACCACGCCGAAGCTGCCATTGTCGTGCGGCACGATTGACCCATCCCATCGGCCAGGCTCCGACGGCACGAATGCCGCGCGCCTTGCCTCGACCTCCGGTGCGGCCTCGGTCAGTGTCAAATCCTCGCGACGTGCTTGGAATGTCAGCTGGTCGAGTGCGTTTTGCAGGTGCTCGGCGGCGTGCTCGTGGTCGCCTTTCACGACGAGGGTGAGTGCCGAATAGAGGCCGTGCTGCATCCCGATCTCGCCGAGCACCATCTCCGGGTGTTCGTCAAAGTAGCGGTTCAGGTTCAACGGTTTCCCGTCGAAGTCGAGCTGCGTCACCGTCTCCCAAGTGAGATCGCGCGGTGGTTCACCGTCTGCGCGGCGACGGAACAGTAAGAGGTCGGTGACGATCTCGGTGCCCGCGATCCTGCGGTGCGCTCCGCTCGGCATCCTGACCGCGCCGATGAGGTCAGCGACTGCGTTCATCTCCCGGCGTGGGCCAGGGTTCCTGGCGTCGAGCGTGTAAAAGGAAGTGAGTACCGCCATCAGCCCGCCAGGCCGCAAGAGCCTCAGCGACTTGATGATGAAGTGGTTGTGGATCGCATACTCAGAGGCGTTGTACACCCGGTCATGCAACTGGATCTTCCCGTAGGGCACGTTGCCCACCGCAACGTCGAATGTGCCCTCGGGGAATCGGGAGTCTGCGAACGACTCGGTGCGAATATTTGCGTCGGGGTAGAGTGCGCGACTGATCGCCGCCGTCATCGGGTCAAGCTCCACGCCAGTCGCATGGGCACCTTCGGGTGCGAGACCGATGAACGTACCGGATCCGCTACCCGGTTCGAGCACGCGACCGCCCGAGAAACCGAGGTCTCCTAGCGCCCGCCATATCTCACGCACGACATCGGGGTCGGTGTAGTGCGCGTTCATCGTCGTGCGGGCCGCAGCCCGCCACTCGTCTTCACTGAGCAGTTCGCGCAGCTCGGCGCGCTCTTTCTCCCACTCCGGTTTTGACGTATCGAACACGTCTGCCACCGCACCCCAGCTCGACCAGCGTGCGAGCATCGTCTGCTCAGCCTCCGTGGCCGGCCGTTGCTCCGCTTCAAGCTGCCGCAATAGCCGGATCGCGGCGATGTTTGCGTGGTAGCGGCTCTTCGCACCGCTCGGCGGGCGCGCATCTGCTGCGCCCGGCACAAACCGGGGTGCAGCC
The DNA here is from genome assembly GCA_016771945.1 of Candidatus Leucobacter sulfamidivorax. GTDB lineage: Bacteria > Actinomycetota > Actinomycetes > Actinomycetales > Microbacteriaceae > Leucobacter > Leucobacter sulfamidivorax. The sequence goes on along the minus strand of QZLF01000003.1, from coordinate 195,001 downwards.
AGACGGGGCGCTGCTGGCTCGAGGGTTTCGGCTACTGGACTTCGCGGAGGAAGCGAATATTCGCTGCTTCTTCCATGATCCCCTGATACTCCTCCAGGTAGCGGTAGGGGTTCTCCGATCCGATCAGGCCCTCGAAGAACCACATCGGGATCGCCCATTCCTGAGCTATCTCTTCCAGTTCCTCGGTCGAGTAGATCGGGTACGGGCTGTCCTGAATCCGATCGACGATCATCATCAGCCCCTCGTCCATCGGCCGGGTGTCCTCCCACTCCTGTCGAGCCTCGGTCAGAGTCAGCGAGGGATCGCTCATCCATGCGAGTTGATGAGTCATGGCGATCTCCTCCGCTATCTTCCGGGCCGTGGTCAGCAGTGCGACCTGGGTGAGATAATCCTCCCTCGCTTCGGGCATTTCCGCCAGCATCACGCGCGCCATGTCCTCGCTCAGCGAACTCACTTCCCCCAGCACTTCGGTTCCAATCTCCGAAAAGCGTGTCTCCAGATCCTCGCTCGAAGCCGCCAAGGTCTTCATGTGGTTCGGGGCGTACCTCTCCCAATGTGCCCTGATCCGGTGCGCGTAGTGCGTCATTGAGCTCACCTGCTTCTCGTGTGCCAGCTTCAGCAATCTGTGCGTCAGCGGTTGTTTCGTCCAGACCCCAGAGGTCGAGCTCAAGCTGATCTGGTGGCGGCTGCCGTCTACGCCTCGCCATCGGAAGCACCGCCTCTCAACGTGGATTCGAGCCGCGCCCGATCCGAGCGAAGCTGCGCCGCATCGTTACGCGCTGTCCAAGGTCGCAGATCGGTAATGATCGGGGGTGCGGCACGCAGCAGCGTCACGCCCGTACCGAACGGGATCATGCGCAGCTTCTCTGGCGGCATGATCGGCACCCTGCGGATCGACCGCTGCGAGGAACGCTCACCGAACGCGCCCATCGTGATCGAATCGGTGTGCTCATCGCGTTCACCCAACAGGGCGGAAAGGTCTTGCAGGTCGCGCGTGTTCGACGCGCCACCGAGAATCACTTTCACGATCGACGCATCCCAGATCGCGTTCGCAGAGTTGTCACCCCATTTCTCTCGCGCCTGCGCGAGCGATTGCAGAATCGGCACCGTCGTAATGCCGGTGCCACCGCCCTCAGCCATCAGCGTCGGAAGCGACGGTAGCGGCGCGATGTTCGCTATCTCATCGAGCACCAGCGCCAGCGGAGGGTCGAGCCGGGCACCAGCAGAGACCGCCGCCTGACGGCGGGCGGTCTCCACGATGTCTTCCACAAGCGCCGCCACCAGGGAGGCTGACGCGCCAGCCCCGGCTCCGGTCGCAAGCAGATACAGGGTACCCCGATCAGCGAGGAACTGCGCCGGATTGAACTCTTCCCCAGGGCTGGGTGAGACGGTATCGAGCACGCGCGGGTCGGCGAGCGCGGCAAGACTGAGCGCGACACCCTGCCAGATGCTGTCGCGTGTTCTCGGGTCAGCGTCGATCACGCCGCCGAGCGCGTTAGCCCACCCAGACGCCGCATGAGGCGTGCTTTCAAGGATGGTGACGGCCTCAGCGGCAGCGGCAGGATCGAGCGTCCACCTGAACAACTCTGATGTGGGCCGCTCGTCGAGTGCGGCAGCGTGCAGCAGCGACTGCAACGCCACCCGAGTTTTCGCCTCCCAGAAGCCGCCATTCTCGGTATCGCCAGAAGCCAGCCCGGTCGCGGAAGCGAGGCCGGTGGCGCGGATCATCGCGGTGAGAGGGTCGGTGCAACCCCGCACCGGCGACCATCTCATTCCCGCAGGAATACCATCGGCGAGGCGTTGCGGATCGAACACCGCCACCGGCCGTTCGCCTCTCCTGCGCGCCTCGAGCGTCGCCGTCACATTATCCGGTCGCGTCGACGTCGTGACCACCGCGCCCGGAGCGTCAAGGATCATGTTGATCGCGAGATGCAAGCCCTTTCCAGAGCGGGGCGGGCCGAGCACGAGCATCGAGTCTTCGACCGACGCCCACACAGGTTTGCCGTGAGCGGAACCGAGACGGTAGCCAACATCAGAGGGTCGAGGAATGGCGAGCGTGGGGCGCAGGTTTGCGGCCCGGCGCATGAGCGCTTTCTCGGATGCTTGCGCCTCGATGTCTGCGCGGGTCGCGACGCCAACGATCCTGCGAGGATCGGCCTCTCGTCTTTTCTGGCCGCGACGCACAAGCGTCCACACCCACAATGCGATGCCGGAGATGAGACCCAGAAAGACGGCGGAGATGAACCAGTACACGACCGGGTTCAACCCTGGCGCGCCGAGCGCCGTACCAGGGTCGCCGGGAGTGAAGAGCACTCCGGCACCCGCCGCAATCCCAGCCTCCGGTGCAGGGTGGCCGGTCGCCCACGCGGTGACAGTGCCTGCGGCACGCAGCACGAGTGCAAGCGCGAACAGGGCGGCGAGGCCGACCATCGCGAAGTTGGTCAGCTCGTGCCCGTACCCGCCGACTTGCCGGTTCATGGTGTCGCCCGAACGAGTTGCATGGTGCCCGAGACTCGCCCAACCAGCAGCATCTCCTGCACGTTCGCCGGTATCTGATCCTGCGCCACAACCGCGTTGACCTGCCCGTCTGGGGCGGCGCTGCCGTAGCCGATGATCGGCGCGATCGCGACATCCTCGCCAGCGAGAAACCCGTGCCCTTGCACCGGCACCGGAGGCACCTGCCCTATCGGCACCGGAGCAGACACGGGAGCGACCGGAAGCGGCGCAGGGGCGCGCGGCGGCATCACAACGTCAGTGAATGTTGCGCCGTCGTACTCGGTGACGGTGACCTTGACCGCTGTGCCCAGGCTCGTGGTGATCGCTTCGAGCACTGCCGAGAACGCCTCCCTGCGCCAGGCCGGAGCATACGGTGGCGGCTCGTACACTTGCCCGTCGAGCAGCACCGTCATCGCCCCATCGGGCCGCACGCTCATCTGCACGAGCGGCAACCGAACCGGAGCACCAGCGGCGGCTTGTGGGGTGGGCTTCGCACTGTGCCGCTTCACCCGAACACCATCCGTTCGGAAGCACGACGGGCAGGGAAGAACAGGGGGCTGTGACATCTCATGCCAGGCATGTGCGACGGCAGACCCGAACCCGAAGAGCGGGAGTGCCGATGCAACACAGACGGGAGGCGCAACCGAGTTTCGGCTGCGCCTCCCGCTGGGGGTTGGGGATGCTTAGTTCATGAGTTCGTCGAGTTCGTTCTCCTTTCCATCAGTACCAGTGGGGTCTTCGGCTGCGGCTTCGCGTTCGCGCTGCTGAGCGAGGCGACGCCCGAACAACATCACGCCCGCTGCGGCGAGGATCGCGACGCCTGCGCCGATGCCGAGCGCCCACATGCCGCCGTTGTCGCCTCCGGTCACCGCCAGCTCAGGCGGAGCGGTGGGCTCGGTCACGACCTTGGTGGTCTCGTTCGGGGCACCGCAATGGCCGCGATGCAGCACGTCACCGTCCGGGCCGTACAGGGTCTCCACCCAGTAGTAGGTGCCGACGCGATCAAACACCACATCGTTCGAGCGGTAGTCGCCCGGCTCGTCGACCTCGATGGCCTCGGAGGTGAAGACCAGCTCGTCTGCGGTGCAGAGCGCCTCGCTGCCGTCCTGCCGGTAGGCCTCGAACTTCAGCGTGGAACCCTCGGGCACCTTACCTGTGACGGTCGCGACATCGTGAGCGGGATCACCGAGCAGCACCTCGGGCACCGCGTTCGTGACCACGCTCACTTCCTCAGGCTGCCCAGTGACCACGGTGGTCTCACCCGGAGCACCGCAACGCCCCTCGACGATCACTTCACCGTCTTTGTCGTACAGGGTCTCGACCCAGTAGACATGGCCGGGCTGGTCGACGCTCGTGGTGCCGGAGCGGTAGATGCCCGCCTGGGTGACAGGAATCTGCTCGCTCTCGAAGAACGGTGCGTCGCACTGCGGCTCAGCCTCGGGATCGACCGGGCCATGCGCCCGGAACACGAGGTATGCACCTTCGGGGATGTCGGTGCCCTGCACGAGCGCGAGATCCTCGAACGGTTCACCGACGCGCGCCTCGGGTGTCGCCTGCGTAATCACCGAGACCGGCTGCCGATCATCGGGCACGAAGAACCGCTCCCGAATATCGCCCGGCGAAGTCGTGTGCGGCTGCACCCGGTCATCGCCCGCGAAGTGCGACACGATGACGTAGTAGCCGGGCTTCACCGGCTTGATCGCATCCTCATCCGTGTACCCGAGATGGTAGGTGCCGTTTCGTGCGGGCGTCGTGATCGACGTGAGCACCGGAGCATCCTCAAGATCGAGGTCATCGGTCAGCTCGTCCTCGGTCTTGAACGGCCCGTACACGGTGTGCACGACCTCGTCATGGTCGGCACCCCAGTAGCCGTCGCCCTCGAACTCGCTGTGATTCTCGGGGAACCCGCTTACCTCGATCCGGTCGAACGCGCGACCGCCTTTGAGATGCACGTTGTACTCCTTGACCTCGGAGACGATCTTGATCGGCCAGCGCACCGAGTGCGTCTCGATGCTGATGCCGTAGTCATCGGCCCAATCGGCGGCGAGGTAGGGGCGCACCCATTCGGGCTGGTCAGCGCGCTTCATCTCCCACACCCAGGTCACAAACCCCGCGTTCGGCAGCACGATCTCAGGGCTGGTGTAGGTGCTGGGGCCGGTCGCGGTGATTGTGACCGTCTCGATTACTCGCGCGTCAGCGGGCACTTGGCCGGCCTGTGCAGGGGGCAGCGTGCCGGGCACCTGATAGGCGGTGCCCTTGAAGATCACGGGGATGTGCTCGCCGTTGTGCTTGAGCCAGACCCCGTTGCTCGAGGACACGGTGATCGTGTCGGTCACCGTGTCGCCGGGGTTCACGAGCCGCTGGTCAGCGCGCGAGACCGCCTCGGGCTGGAACGGCACCACCGACGTCTCCGGCACGAGGCCGAAACGATCGGTGAAGCTCTCGGTGATGTACTTCGCGTTCTCGCCCTGCGCTGCTTTGTCGATCGACCAGACCCAGGTGTAAAAACCTGACTCGGGAGCGGTGATCGTGCCCGGCGACGTGTAGTTGCCGGGGCCGGTCAGGGTGAGCTTCTCCGTGCCTGCGACAGGCGCACCGCTCGGCGGCGCGTTCGCCTCGGCGGGCTGCGCGTCGAACGGGCCGTAGAGCGTACCGACGGCCTCGACCGGGATCGGGGAACCGTTGATGCGAATCCACGAGTGCTTCGTCACCGTCACATTCACGCCGTCAACGAACTGGTCGCCCGCCTGTACGAACTTCGATGCGACCTGCGTGGTCAGCTCGGGCTGGAAATCGAGCGGGATCACGGGCGACTGCGCGGCGGCTTTCACCGGCTCGAAGCTCGCTGCTGCGAGAATCCGCTGCTCGCCGGGAGTGTAGAACATATCCACCCCGGCACCCAGACCCGCAGCCTGTGACGAGAACGACGCACTCACACGGTACTCCGGCGCACCCTCAGCGGGGGTGCCGGTGATCGCGTGCGTGCCCGCACCGAGTGTCGCAGTAGTCGCACCGTTCGCAAACGTCGCATTGGTGAGCGTTACCGCGCCCGTGAGTGATCCTGGCGTGGTGCTGATCGTGAGGCGACCCTGGTACTGGTCGCTCATCTCGATACTCATCGACGCGGATGGCTTCGCCACCTCGTTGTCGGCGGCGGCCTGTCGCATTGCTGCGAGGTTTCCGAGCACCGTCGACCGCGCACCAGCCGGTACACGCTCGATGAAGTGTGCCTCGCCGCCGCGCGCGGCATAGGTGTCGTGGTCGGCGACATCCCACACGAACAGTTGTACCGCAGCCGTGATCGCCGGGTCTGACGATTCGCCCCAGGTGGCCATCACATAGTTCAGCTGCGCGAGTTGCCCCTCGGAGAGATTGTCGAGGGTGGTCTTCAGTTCGGGATGCTCGGTGTTCCCGTAGGGCGGCAGCGCGTCGATGTCCATGCAGTATGCCTGACGGCCGTGTGAGGAGAACGAGCCGAGCCACAACTGCTCATTCCCATATCCGACGCCCAGGGTCGCGGCCTGCGCAGCTGGGGCAGGCATCATGACGAGGCTCGATACGAGCATCAGCAGCGCCAGCAGCAAGGTGGCGAACTGTACTCGGAATCTTCGCTCCTGGGGATCGACCCTGGGCCGATCATCCGGTGGGCGGGTGGACGTGTAAGACATAGATCGCTCCTGACTCCTGTGTTGACAGGCCCCGCAATATGGCGGTGACCCGACAGCGAGGTAAGACAGGAACCCCGAGCACGAAGAAACGGTCTGAGAAGCACAGCACTTCTCAGACCGTTTGCGGAGATGAGCTTTTTTAGCCCATTCGCGTGGTGGTGTCGAACGCTTCGAGTTCGGCAGGATGCAGTTGGTGCTGCGAAACGAAGCTCCTGCCTTTGATCTTCCACAAGCCTTGTCCGACGCCGAGACCGGGCAGCAGCGACTGTTCGGTTCGGGTCAGGCCGAGTGCCTGCGCGGTCGCGCCTAGCTGGTCGGGTTCCTGCCGGTAGATCACTCGAGTCTCGGCGTTTGCGAGTAGCGACGAGGCGAGCGCGCGCATAGCTGAGCCGCTATCGCCTACGTTGTCGAGGTCGCTCAGCTTGTGGAACACGAGCACGTTGGCGATTCCGTAGTGGCGGGCGAGTCTCCACTGGCTGTCCATGCGGCGAAGCAGTGAGGGGTAGGCCATGAGCCGCCAGGCTTCGTCGTAGATCACATACCGCTGCCCGCCTGCCGGATCGAGCAGCGCACCCTCCATCCACGCAGACGAGCAAGTCATGAGCACTGAGGTCAGTGCGGAGTTTTCGACCATGCGCGACAGGTCGAGGCTCACCATTGGCAGCGACGGATCGAAGCGGACGGTCGATGGCCCGTCGAAGATGCCCTGCAAGTCGCCCGCGACGAGTCGCCTGAGCGCGTGCCCGAGTTGGCGACCGTCTTCTTTGAGCCTGCCGTCAGCGTCGCTGCCAGGCTCGAGGATACGGTCGACCACTTGCGGCAGGATGGGCGTGCCGTGCTCACGCATCACCGCGCCAAGCGCGTGGTCAATGCTGGTGTGTTCCAGTGGGGTGAGGGGGCGGGAGAGCATAGTTTCTGCAAGTGCGCCGACGAGTTCACGGCGACGCGCGGTGACCTGAGCCGCCCAGTCTTGATCGCTGATCCCTGCCGCACGATAACCCTCATCGAGCGGATTGAGGCGGTGTGGCAGGCCACGTCCAAGAATGATCGCGCGCCCGCCGACCAGCTCAGCGACGGGAGAGTGCTCGCCTTTCGGATCGCCGGGCACATAGACTCTGCGCCCGAACGGCAGCGCTCTCGTGTAGAGCGATTTCACGAGCGCCGACTTGCCGCTGCCCACGATTCCCGCGATCACAATGTTCGGGGCGGTGATGAGGCCGCGCTGGTAGAGCGTCCACGGGTCATACACGAACGAGGCACCGGAGTAGAGATCCTGCCCGATGAACGCACCGTCTGAGCCGAGGCCGACCTCGGCAAGGAACGGGTACTGCGCCCCGAGCGTCGCCGTCGTGTCTTGATGCTTCGGCAACCGAAACCTGCCAGGAGTGCGCAGCGACTCAGGATACGGCTCGCCCGCTGCGGGGAGATAGACCGTGTTCCGGCGCTCCTCCCGTTCGGCCTCGCGCCTGGCTCGCAGTTCGGCATCTTCACGGGCGCGCGCCTCGTAGCGAAGCTGCGCAGCCGCCCGGCGTCTGGCTTTCTTCAAGCGTCGACGCTCGGCGGTCGGGGCGACGAGCACGCTCGCGTGCAGACGCTCCTCGTCACTCACCGCGACAACCCCGCATCGAGGCTCTGCGGTGCGGCCGTGCGGGAAAGGCCGTGCGCGGCTTTGGGCGCAAGGGTGCCCGAATCGAGCGGCTCCGGCCTGAGATGCGTGGTGACGCTCGCAGCGGGCGGAGCATCGGGGCGATGTGGGGTCGGCCATTCAAGGAGCGAGAGGTGTTCGGAGGTGCGACCCAGGCGGGTCTCGGCACGGTCGACAAACTCTGCGGCTTGGAGAAGGTCACGGGCTGCTTCTTCGATCACCGCGACACCAGAGACGATGGTGCCGCCGGTTCGGATGATCGCCTCATCGTTCCGAGCGATCGCACGCGACGCGAAACTCCTGAACACGTCGGGCAGCAGCCGAGAGATGCCGAGCAGTTCACGGTTCAGATCGTAGAGTTCGCGGAGTGGGGTGTCACGAACGGTGTGCGCGAGGTAACGGAGTGCATCGTAGGCGGCGGTCGCCGCTTCGCGCGGGGTCTCATATTCAGGCATCAGTGGTGTCCAATCAGTCGGGGCGGGTTCAGATGGGGCGGGCGAGCGGGAGGGCTGCGGCGGCGAACGCGCGGGCCTGCTGCCCGACCAAACGACGGCATTCGCAGGAGGCTTGGATTGCGGCCTGTTCGACCGCGGCGACCGCTGCCTCGAGTTCCTCGCTGGTTGAAGCTGTGACCGAGATGAGGCCGGTGACGCGGGCGAGGCCGTGCCCGGCAGAGAGGTCGGCCTCTTGCTGCATCACGTCGACGTACTCGGCAGCAGTCGCAGCGTCTTCGATCTGCCCGATCTTCTGCCGCTGCGTCTTATCCGAAATCAGTTCGGTGCGTTTGCGCCGCAGATCACGCGCCGCTTGATCGGCGCGCACCGGCAGGTAGTGCAACGAGAGAGTGCGCAGGATCCCCGACGAGAGCACGAGGGGTGAGAGGAAGCCTGGGTAGACCTGGCTCCTGGGCCATTCGCTGACCCACAACACTGCATGATGCGCACTGTCAGACCTGATCGACTCCCACCGTTCTGTGACAGCGACCGGGCCAGCGGTAGCGAGGTCGCGTCCGAGCTCGCCGTGACGTTCGAGCGCGGCAGCGGTCGCGGGATCGTAGGCTGCGCGCAGCACCATTGCGACATCGCCTGGGGTGAGCCACCCATCAACCTGCAGGTCTGCGGCACGAATCGCCGCGACCAGGGTGTGCATCTCTTGCCGCAGCACCTGTGCAGCCCCGCGCACGCCGCCGCCTGCGGTGCGGATCGCGCGTGCCGCGAGGCGCATATCGAGCGAGAGCGAGACGGTCGTGGCGTGCCGTTCCCCGGTGGGGCCCGCCCGGTCGATGAGTTCGCCATAGACGGTCGCCGCCCACGAGCCGTCAGCGTTGCCGTGCTCCTGCCACCATTGCGCAAGCCCGGTGCCGGAATCGGGCAGGGTGCGTTCCGACACCTGGATGCGGGCGATCCTGCCCGACCTGCACGCGGAAGCGAGCACTCTGCCCCAGCCGTCGACGCGGCGCTGCTGGTCGCCTGGATCGAGCAGCACGAACGCGGGGTGGGAGACTCCGAGGATTGCCGTCAAGAGGTGCTGGTGCGGGTCATGGATCATCGCCGCCCCGGTCTCATCGTCCACCCACTCCCGCAACGCGGCGGCATCGCCGGGAAGCGCGAGCGTGCCCTCGGGGCGAAGCCGCATAAGGGCACGTCGATACTCGGTCTGTCCGCTCGCTTGCTTCTGCCACCACCGCAGCACGATCGGCGCCCACTCGACGATCTTCCGCCCGCCAATCGGTACAGTCGCGGTGACAGCGGCAAGCCCCCAAACCGGGGCAGTCCAGGCAAGCCCCGCACCACCCGTGACGTAGAGGCCACCGACTGCGGCGACGAGACCGATCCCGAGCGTGACCAGCTGGGGCAGGGAGAGACCGAGCATCACGCCCCGCTTGGTGAGGCGCGAGAACTGCACGGTCGACAACTCGAACTCAGACATGACCGCTCCTTACGCTTTCGGGGTCGAACTATCGCCAGGGTTCGTGCTTGGGCCAGGCGGCAGCGCGCGAGGCGGCGGTACCTGCCCGTGGCGTGCGGGAGGCGGAGCCGAACTCTGCCCCGGCGTGCTCGCGCCCTCCATCTGACTGTCAGCCTGCTGCGCGACCTGACTGCCAAGCTCCGGGCCGAGGGTCGCGGCCTTCTTCGCCGCTGCCGCACCGAGCGCTATCCCAACACCAATCGGCCCGCCCGCAGCACCCGCGCCAACGCCCGCCCCGGTGCCAGTCCCAGCACCTGTACCTGCACCAGTACCGGCTCCAGCGCCAGCACCGCCTCCCGGCGGGGGCGGCGGGGGCGGCGGATTACCACCACCGCCCCCGCCAGAGGGCGGCTTATCGCCGCCACCCGAGCCGCTCGAATCGCCGAGAACACGAGATGGATTCCCAGGCATCCGATTCGGCACAGGCACCGGTCGGTTGAGCGCTTGCTTCGCTTCGGACTCGGTGGACATGGCGTGGTAGTAGTCGGTGCCGAGCCACGAGATCGCCTTGTAGGTGATGTACGGGGCGAAGGCGGCAACCGCGAGGAGCACGATCCCCGCGAGCGGGTCAGTGAGCGCCTGGATGTCGAGGGCGATGGGCACAGAAATCTGTGCAATAGCGACCAGTAGGATCACGGTCAGCACGAGTTTCGAGACGATGAGCGCGACCACGAACATCAGCCATTTCCCCGCCCACCCGCGCGTGGTATCCCAGGAGAACCCCGCCAGTGCGAGCGGCGCGAGCGCGACCGTCAGCAGGAGCAGGCTCTTTCGCACGAGCAACGAGAACCACACGATCGCAGTCGCCGCGATTGACAGGCCGCCGAGGAACAGCGTGACGATTGCTCCGATACCTGGGGAACCGAGGTTCAACGTAGTCAGTGCGGTAATGAGCATCGTGATCTTGTCGCCCATTGACTGCATCGAGTTCCCGGTCGCTTGCACAATGCCGAGGCACAGCTGATCCACGATCTCTAATCCCAGCGCGACGAGCGAGACCGCGACGAACGAACCGAGGATGCTCTTCCCGAGGCCGATCCCGGCACGGGCGAGACCACCGGGTTCTCGTTTCACCACAGCGGTGATGAGTTGGAAGCAGGCCAGCAGCAGAGCGATCATGACGCCGATGCCGAAGATGAGATTGTAGACGCCGACGAACTCGCCACTGGTGACGTCGACCATCGTGGTTGAGTCGAATACGATCCAGAGGCCTTGGATGAACCAGGCCGCAGTCTGGCCGACACCATCGGCGATCCACTGGATCGGAGCGGCAGCGACCATCGCGGTGGTCTCATCTGCGGCATCGCACAGCAGCGAGAGAATGGGCTGCTCACACAGACTCATTAGAGACTCTTTCGTTCATCAGATCGGCGGGTGGCGGTTAGACCGACTGGCCGACATCCCAGAAAAAATTGATCAAGGTCACGGCCGCCCCGCACAGCACGGCTGCGCCGCAGCAGATCAGCACACCCGTCTTCCCTCGGCCCGCCAAATGCGGGTTCGACGAGTTCGCACCAAACGCCCAGACCACGGCACTGATAATCAAGCCGAGCGCGGACAGGATGAGTCCGAAAGTCATGACTGCGCCGACGATCAATCGGAGGGCGTCGATGCCCGGCAGCCCGGACGAGTTGGGGTCGATGTCGATCATGGGTGAGGCTCCTCACAGCTCTCAAGACGGGAAGGGAACACCGATGAGGTACCTGCCGAATCCCGAACACAAGTCGGGCCTGACAGTGACGCTCATGCGTCTGCCAGGCCCGAGTGGTGAGGGCGGTTAGAGGGTGGAGCCGTAGCTGAGGAAGAGGTTCACGATTGCGACAGCAGCTCCGGCCATGAGTGCACCGCCGAGTGCGACGAGCACACCGACGCGGCCGCGCATCGCGGTGTTCGGATTCCCGCCCCAGGTACCCAGCGCCCACGCCACACTCGAGATGATGAACATGAGAGCGCTCACAATGAGCACGAACATGAGCGCAGCACCGATCACTTCCTCGAAGCCGCCCAGATCGAGGGAGCCAAAATCGGGAAAGACATTCATGCCGCGACCGCCTCGCGCGAACCCTCTTCGGCCGGTGCATCGCCGTCTTCGCTGCCGGGGTCGGCGTCCTCTTCATGGGTGGTGCAGCCTGCACGGCCGGGAGCCTCGCTGCCGGGGCCGGTGAGGTCGATCGCTCCGTGTGCGGCAAGCCACGGCTCCGGGTCGATGGCCTGCCCGTGCGTGCCACCGGGCCGCACTTCGAGATGCAAATGCGGCCCGGTCGAGTAGCCGCTCGATCCGACATCGGCGATGTGCTGGCCAGCGGTCACCCGATCGCCTGCAGAGACATGGATGCCGTGCGCCCACATATGCACATACGCGGTCGCGATCCGCTCTCCGCCGATGGTGTGCTCGATCGTGATAAGGCCACCCCAGCCGCCGTCGATCCCGGCGAAGGTGACGATGCCGTCAGCGACGGCGAGAATCGGTGTGCCGTCAGGGGCCGCGAGATCGAGACCGTAGTGGTAGCTTTGCTCTCCGCTGATCGGGTCGATGCGAGGCCCGAACCTGTCAGTGACGACGTAGGTGCCTTGCGCCATCGGGAACACGATGCTCTTCGACTCGGGCGGAGCCTCGGTCGATACAGCCCCGCCACCGCCTCCGGTGGTCTGCGTGGTCGGCACCGTGCAGTTCCCGTTCCCTGGCACGGCGACCAGCACCAGGCTGAACAGCCCTGCGCTCGGAGCGAGCGCGAGCGCCGCGAGAAACGCGAGGATCTTCTTCATCACCGACCTCGCTTACCGCAGCGGCGTATCGAGTGCCGTCAACCGCAGCAGACGGCACTGCTCATACGACGGCTTACAGGCCACGAACATGGTGAACGCGACCGGATGCTCGGTCGTCACCACTTCACCATCCCAGACCCCGGATCGGTGCCTCGTACCGTCGACGGTGTAAGCGATCGTGCCGGGCTGCAGCGCATCCTCTCGGGCCTGCCGTACAACGTCGGTCCAGCCATCAGGCACGCCAATCGTGTCGATCTCGAGGTGCTGCCGAGTCTCGTACTGTTGCAACTCTTTCCAGGCCGCGTTGTTCGGCAGGTAGGTAGTGAGGTCTTTCACCAACCCGTTGGTTTCCAGATTGTCGGGATCGGAGCCTTGATCGAGGATCGACTGCACATAGTCGACCGGGAGATACCCGTCGTTCGTATCCCACGCGAAGATCGCGGAAGCGACCGATTCCGCGAAGCGATCAGCGTCCCCGGTCTGCGCGACCTTCCCGAACACTGGCCGGGCCTGCTCAGCCGGTTCCGTCGCATCGGGGGCTGTGGTGGTGCCGACCATTGGTGTCAGCTCGTCGTCGGGTGGGCCGAGCAGCAGCCCAATCGTGGCGATGACGAGGACGAATAGGAGCCCGGTGCCGAGCACCGTAGCCACGATCATGCGCAACCGACGCGCCCGCTCAGAATCAGTGGCCGGTTGCTGCGGTAAGGGAGTGCGACGTTTCATACCGCACAGGTACGAGACTGCACCCCGGACACCGGCTCAGGTCAGGCGGCAGCGCGGGCGTTCTGGAGTTCGGTGGCGAAGCGCATCGTGCCCTCAGCGATGGAGACGAACAAGTCGAGCTGCTCGCCGGAGAGCTCTCGCACCATCTGCTCGACATCGTAGTACCGCCACCAGCCGTCGAGTTCGCTCCAAGTCGCCCAGAACGCGCGGGAACTGCGCAGCTTCGGCACCTCATCACCCGCTGTGACCGCAGTGCGCGGTTTGGATGGGTGCTTCGAGCCACTGCTCCCTTTCACTCGTTCAAGGGCAGCTCGGGCGAGACGTTCCATCTCAGCGGCTTTCAGATCCGACTGGCGGGCGCGAGCCGCCTCACGGCCTGCGCTTTCGCGCACGCTCTCAGGCTGGGTGGGATCGGCCGCGATGCGATCGAGCTCGTCAAGCGACAGGGCGGCGTTCATGCGCTGATGCGAGGCCAGTACCCCGGCCCCATCCCGAATCCGGGCAAGCTCGGCCTCGGCCTGGCCGCGAACCGCCGCCGAGGCGGTGCCGTCAGCGGCGAGGTCTTCGATGCGGTTCACTCGTTCGAGCATCTGATGGGAGTCACGCCCGGTGACCATGCGGGCTGCCTGTTCGCGTGCTTTCCCGTATTCGTGTGGTGCTGACGGTGGTGGTGAATCACCACCACCGGAGATTCCTGCGAGTCCGGGCTGCGCGCCGAAGCGAGTCGCGGCTTGCCGCAGCGCGGCTTCTTCCTCGAGCACGGCCTTCAGTTCGCGGTAGAGCGCGGCAGCTTCCAGGGTGGTGAGGGGCTTGTGCAGGGCATGATCGGCGTGTTCGCTGAGCAGCTGGCCGAGCCGGTCAGAGAGGCCTGAGCGCACCCATACGTTGATGGTGCGCCAGCCGAGTTTCCGTGCGGCAGCGACCCGGCGCACCCCGATCAACACGAACCCTTCCGGGGTGATCGTTGGCGGTTGCAGCAGCCCGTGCTCAGACAGCGACTTCGCCAGCAGGTCGAGATCGCCAAGGTCGCTGCGATGCCGGGTGCCAACCAAGAGCGAGTCGAGCGCCCGATCCAACTGAATCCCGTACTGGCCGCTCATCACGCACCGCCAGGTTTCGGGGCAGACTCCACGATCTGCCGCACCAGGTGTTCGTCACTCAGCAGTTCGGGAAAGCTCTCACCGATGACGATTCGCATGAACAGGCCACGGCCCGCGTTCGTTGCTGCGTAGGCCGGGTTCTGAGTGCCCAGCAGCACCGCGACAACGGTGTTCCAGGCATCCTTCTTCACGTCGAGGAGCGCGAGGGCGAGACGGTCGCGGCGCAGCACGTCGAACGCGCTCGTACGGCTCCCGAGTCTCTCAAGGCCTTCGTAGATGTACCAGATCACATTCCGGGCCGTTGATTCCGGCCAGCAGAGCCGTGAGAACAGGAATACTGCCTGCTCGATCATGGTCACCTCGGGAGAAGGTTCTTCTTCGCCTGCGTCCTCAATGCGAGGCTCACCGACTTGGAACGCTGGGTTCCATTCGAGCAGCGCCTGGTCGCGGTCTGCAAACCGTTCCGCATCATGATTCGCGGAGACCTCAGACTTGCGGGCCTTGTCGACCGAGCAGAGCAGCCCCTGGCCGCGCTGCTCATAGATGCACGTCAGCCGTACCGCCTCGGTGACCACGGCCCACGGGTTGTCGGCGCGGGCGGTGCCGGGTTTCCGCATCGCCTCGAACGCGGCGGTCACTGCCTCCCAACGGTCAAGGCCGTACTTGCGGGCAAGACGCGCATACTTGCCTGCGGTGAACTTCGCGAGCTCATGCGCCTCGGTATCGTGCCGCCACGCGCCGGGGCCAGCCTCCTGCAAACGAATGAGCAACGCCCGCAGCCCCTCCGGGGTCTCGAACTCGTGATCCTCGGGCGAAGCAGCGGCGATAAGTGTTCTGGTCATGATGGCGCACCTCCTACAGGAGACGTGCGATCCTCATCCCGAACGAGCAGAACCAATCTGAGAGCGATACCGTGCATGATCCATCACCGTCACCATCAGCCCCGAGAAATCGTTTCGGGTTCCGGCATCGAGCGGTGCGGCGCATCCTGACCAAACGGGTTCATCGGAGCGAGATGCCAGGTGCCCTCACGCACCTCCCGATGGAAGTCTCCGACCTTGCCTCGGGCACGCTCCGAGAGCGCGGCGGTGAGATCCATGCCGCGAGCGGTCACTCGCGCCCCGGCCTCCGCGAAGAGGTCGGTCGGGCGTTTCCACGCCACCCGCACCCCGGCCGGTTTCTCCGGTTCCGGGCCGACAATATCGGCAGGATCATCCGTCACCCGAGCATCGAAGCCTCCCTCCAACTCGAGCGCATCCTCGACCACTTCGGCGTCGTAAATGAGTTCAGGGGAAGGTGTGTGCCGGACGAGTTTGGTATCTTCGATCAGCTCGGCCTCGATGATCTCTTCCTCGGCGTAAAGGTCAAGATGGGACGGAAAACGATACGGCGACATCGCGCCGGATGCAGGGGTGGTCATGATGGGGTCTCCTGTTCTTCGACGGGTTTGAGTAGCCAGCGGCCGACGGTGCTGCGATCAACACCGAACAACCGGGCAATCTGGGAGTTGTTGAGGCCGAGACCACGCAGCGTCGACGCCACGGTGCGCCGCTCTTCGGCATTGACCTCGGCAAGCGGAGCCTCAACGTCAATCTCGGGGTCGGGCGCTGGCTGGTGAGTCTCTACCGCGCGGAGTTGTGCGTCTGCCTGCGCTGCTTCTGCGGCGACAGATTCATGGTGGGCGGCGACCTGGAGCACGGTTCGGGAATGACGAATCAGGATCGCCGTGAGATGTGTCGAAGCGACCAGCACGATGGGAGGGACGGAGGCGACCGAGCCTGCGAGCAGTCCCGAAACTTCGGGGTCGGCTGCCACCAGCGCGTGAACCGCGTTCGCGGCGACCGATACCCCCGCACCGAGGATGAGCAGTAGCCACGGGTACCAGATCACGCGGGTGCCAGCGAGGGTGAATACCGCGACCGTTGCCACGACGATGATGCCGTCCACGATGAGCGGCCACAGCCAGGCGAGGTCGCGGTCGATGCCGCTGCGCGCGGCGAGGTCGTGCAGTGCGGTGAAGCTCAGCACGAACGCGGCAGCCGCCAACAGCACCGTGCCGGTCTCGGCGGCGAGCACCGCAAGCCTCAGACCACGAGACGAAATATGCGGGCAATTCATCTCAGCGCCCCAACCCGGCCGATGATGCGGCAGAACGCGATGCAGGCTCATAGCTCCAAGACCGCCGTGCTGCCGACGCTGCTGCATCGGCTTTTCTCGGCCCGGTCTTCTGGTATGCCGACTCAACCGTGCGCGTGATCTCCTGCACCCCAAGCCCCGCCTGCTCAGCGGCAGGACCCAGCACTGAGAGTGTTTCCGGCAGCGCGTACCCGTCTTCGACCATGCGGCACGCCATATAGAACAGGCCAGCGTTGCGTTCGCCCTCAGCCAGCCCCGCAACCCAAGCCGCACGCCGCTCAAGACTCACCCCGCGACGCTGACCACTGAACTGCGATGGAGGAAACTGTCGGCGAGGACGAAGAGGTGCCAGGAATCTTCGAAGCGTGACCGCATCGACCGGCGAGGTCGCGGCGACGCTCTGCGCACTGAGCGCATACACCCCGCTCGAACCATCAGGGTACGAGACCCTGGACGGAGGAACGAGAACATAGCCGCCCTCGCCACGGAAATCTATCTGCGCTGATGCTGCCTGCCAGTTCCGCTGCTCCCGTGCAGGGCTAGCAGGATAGTAGACGTGCAGGCCACCCGAGGGGGTCGTAACGAGCGCCGTCCACCCGTGCAGCAGGCCAGCATCACGAGCACGCTTGAACGATGCCAATCCGAGGTCAGATTCGCCGTGCCGATCAACGTCAACAACCTCAACACCCGACGCCCTGCCGGTCGGCACCGCGACATTCGCGTCAGGCCACCGCCGCCACCACGCCTCGACTTGCTTCAAATTCGTCGTGGCTGCTTGAAAGCCACCCGGCACGAGCGGCCGCTTCGAGCCGGGCACACAGGGAAACACCGGTACCCCGGCCTCGGTAAGACGAAGTGTGGCATCGTGCATTGTCAGGCCGTTGAGCTCCGCGAAAAGCCTGCCGGTATTCATCAGACACCCCGCGCCCTGCCAGCGGCCAGCAACTCATCGGCCGCTGCTTCAGTGGTCGCCGCCTCGATCGGCTCTGCCAGTTGCTCGTTGAGTTCTTTGAGCTTCGCTTCACGCGCGGCCCGAGATTCTCCAACAGTCCTTTGTGGTGCATCCATGATCCGCCTTCCTCTGTAGCGGGCTGCGCAAACGGTTGGCAGCCTTGTCACCATGAGGTGCGCCGGGAAGAGCGAGGATTGAGGAGAATCAATGACCGTCAAGCTCAACGCCGAACCCGACTAGTCCTTCCTGTCCTATCAACGAACAAGCCGAGAATACAGGTTTCTGCCCGCATGATGCGGTGAACGCAGCTATGAATGCGGAGACCACCACTATTGCTGTGGTGGTTGCTCCCATTGCAGGCATATGACTCGGTATCTGCTGGGTGTCACTCCGAGCGCGCGACGAAACTGTAGGGAAGCGTAACCCACGTGTCCCCAGCCCACCCGTGCCGCGATCTCAGAGACCGTGAGATTGGTGCTTCGCAGGAGCAGCGCCATCTCTTCGACTCGGAGCCGTGCAAGGTACTCGAAGGGGCTGCTGCCAAATGAGGCCACGAATACGCGCCCGAGTTGAGACGGTGAGAGATGCACCTGAGTGGCAAGGTCTTCGAGGGTCCAGCGCTGACGCAGGTTTGCCCGAATCAGCTCCGCAGCGACGCGAGCCTCATTCCGCAGTGCAAGAAAGCGGCGCTGCTCGATTTGATCAGTGCGCCACTTCTCAACTTTCATCGCCTGTTGCCCCGAACTCAGGAACGGTAACAGTGCGTCAAGGACCAGGGAGAGCACCGATTGCGCACGGTAGAACCGCTCGGAGGCGATGCCCTCCTGGCTCATGACCGTGAGTTCATCGAGCCAAGCCGCGATCTGTTCCAGTTGTGTGTGCCCGAGATGGAACTGTTGGGAGTGATTCGTGAACAGCACATCGAAAAAGTGCTTTACTTCCAGCCGATCGACAAAATGTGTGGCGCATTGCCAATACACCAAGTCGATGAGGTAGTCACGGTCAATATAGAGCGTCGATACTGTGACTCGAGGTTCGGGGGCAGCGCAACAGAGCGTGTGTGCTGAGACAACAATCACATCACCGGGGACAACTCGCGCTGTGTTCGCGCCGCACGCAAGTGTGGCAATTCCCTCTCTGACCAGGATGAACTTGACGCAGTCAAAGGCCGCCGGCGGCACATCTGACGCGATCGTCATCGTTCGCGCGGCAAAGGGGGTCAAGATGCGGCCTCACTGCCGTTCCTCACCGTTGTTCATCGTTTCGGTGTGAACGGAGAACGGTTGCAGCGGCGTTGGATCGGGAACGTTCAGCATGATGCGCTCACCACTGTGCGAGTCGAGGTAGAGGTCGATCTTGAGACGAAGATCCAAGTAGCTATCCCCGAGGACATCGTAGGGGCTACCCAATCGGGCGTTCAGTGAGTCGTAGGTGTCTTCTGCAAACCGCAGCGCATTGAGCAGCAGATCCCACTCTTGAAGCGATAGGGCTAAGCTCTTCTCCATCACCTGAGCCTCACTGTTTCACGATCGCGGATCGCATGAAAACACCAGCCGAATACCAGTGAACCGGCGAACGTCACCCCTGCAGATGTGAGCAGCGGGGTCAGCGGCAGGTCGAAACGAAGAATGGCAGCCACGATTACTGCCCACAGGATGATGCTGGTTACTGCAAGGCCGCACAGGGCGACAACATCAGACACTCGGATGTCATCAAGCTGATGCGCGTCGTCGTCCCGTTGATGATTCATATCGTCGCCGTCATTCGCTACTACCCAATCGCACACGAGATCACCGGTGCGCGCTACTTGTGTCGCTCGTTCAGCAGGTCTCTGATCTCGGTCAGCAAATCGAGCTCAGTCACTTCGGACTCGGACTCCTGCCCCTGCGCGTGACGCTCGTTGAGCTTGTTGATCGGGAGCACAAACACGAAATAGACCACAGCGGCGACGATCAGGAAGTTGATGATGGCCGCGAGGATCGCGCCGAGTCCGAGAGTAGCAGCGCCACCCGAGGTGGTCGGAATCTCGATCAGGAACGCATTCGCGAGGGAATCAGCGTTAAAGACCGCTCCGATGAGCGGGTTGAACAGCTGGTCTACCAGCGCGGTGACAACGGTGGTGAATGCGGCACCGATCACCACCGCGACTGCAAGGTCGATCACGTTACCGCGAGCAATGAAGTCTTTGAATCCTTGAAACACGCTCAGTTGCTTTCTCTTAAATGAAAGGGAGTAAAAAGTTGACGGGCTCCATCCTCATTTGGGATTGGAGAGGATGAAGCCCGTCTGGTCCAGTAGCCATAACCAATCAGAGCTACGTCTTAAGTGAGCTTGTTGCGACGAATGAACATTGCCGATGCACCCACACCGATCAGACCAATCGCGAGCATGAGAGCGCCCGCTGCCGAGATTCCACCGGTCGTGGCGAGAGGGGGAGTTGTCGAGTTCTTTGAGCAATCGATCTGTTTGAGATCAACCGTGTAGGTTGCCGTGCCATCGTCATTCATGGTCCAGCCCTCTGCGGCCTTCAGTCGGTATCCGTCTTGAGCGGAAGCCGTGACAGTTACAGTGCTGCCCGCTTTCACCTCACCCTTGCGGGTGTACGAGATACCCTCGGTCTCAGCAACCGTAACCGTGGGATCAGTCAGATCACCAGGAACCTCGCACACGGCGTCAGTCACGGCAGGAGCAACCGGAGCAACCTCGACAGGAGGGGTCACGTCACAAGGAACGTCTTTCAGCTCGACCGTGTAGGTTGCAATCTTGCTATCGTCACTGAGAGCCCACCCATCAGTAGCAGCCAGCATGTAGCCTTGCTCAGCAGTAGCGGTAACGGTGAGGGTGCTGCCTGCCTTGATGTCGCCCTCAACATCGTAGTTCACGCCCTCAGTCTCAGCGACCGTAATCGTGGGATCAGTCAGATCACCAGGAACCTCGCACACGGCGTCAGTCACGGCAGGAGCAACCGGAGCAACCTCGACAGGAGGGGTCACGTCACAAGGAACGTCTTTCAGCTCGACCGTGTAGGTTGCAATCTTGCTATCGTCACTGAGAGCCCACCCATCAGTAGCAGCCAGCATGTAGCCTTTGTTAGCGTAGTCGTCGTCCAGCGCCGCAATGACGACAACGGTCTCGCCCACAGCGACAGTTCCGTCAAGGGTATAGGTGATGCCGGCGGTGTCTGCCAGCGTCACCGAAGGATCGGTCACGTCTCCGCCGGGAACGGTGCACACGGCCTGCTCTACCATCGGAGCTACGGGAGCGAGGTCGCAGGCTTCAGCGGGAGTTTCGAACCAGGTGAAGAATGAGAAGTCTCCGTCGTTCTTCCAGTTATCGTGGCTGTACTCGGGATTCGTATCTTGATACTCTCTTTCCCAGTTCGCGCCGAGGTCGCCGTCTGTCCAGGGGCGGAGTTCGCCTCTGCTGATCCAATCGAGCACCGCAAAGTGAGCGCCATCGTCCAGAATGCGGTAACTGTCAATTTGGTAGATGCCGCCACACTCGGCCTGATCATAGAAGTTAGGAATGGTGTTGGGAGCCATGCCATCGGTGATCTGAACGTAGTCGACTAGCGTCTGCGATTGGCCATTGGGAAACGGGTTCCAGGGTGCACTTCCGCCTTCAGGTAGCTTCCATACGAAGGTGATGTCGTACGGCTCGGTGAACTCGTCTTCGACTGCCGTTGCCGCTGTGGAACCAGCGAAACCCATACCAAGAGCTACCAAAAACGCCAGTACAATCGCCAGAACTCTTCGCACCCAGTAGGGACCGGTTCTGGTTCTGAGGTGTTGAATGTGGTTGGCGGGTCTACTGAGATTCATGGTCATTTCTTCCGTTAGTGCGTAGTCGGGCAGGAAACTTTCAAAATAAGAAAATGTCTTAACCCGCAAGTGGTTGGCGGGCTTCGTCCTCATCGGGGATTGAAAGGACGAAGCCCGCCAAGTCGGCCAGGAGGAGCAGAGCCAGCATGATGGGGGGAAACTGGGTTACTCGCTGCCTGACCTGGCCGGGGCTCAATTTGGGGTGGAGGCAAGGGAGAGAAGCCTCAAAGGGGTTGAGCCCCGGCGGACTATCAGTTAGGCGTTTCCGCCTTCAGTTCCAGCTACGACGCGGTTGCGTCGTCGGCTGAGCAGGAGAGCCCCGCCACCCAGACCGAGGATCAGTGCGAGGGCGATTGCCCCACCCGCGAGCGTCCCACCGGTAACGGGGAGCGACGGGGGCACTTCATGCTCGGTCTCTGCCGGAGGCGGAGTGATCGGCGGCAGCCCTGGAGGTGTAGCGTTTCCAACCACGAGGTTGTAGAGCTTTACATCCTTAGCATTCTCGTTCACCTTCACCGAATAGTTGAGCTCTACTCGTTCACCAATCTCGAGAGTCCCCGACCACTTCAGGGTGGTGCCCACGAGAACCGGTGCGGTCGCGCTGGTTTCGGTGCCGTCTGCGGCGATGATTGTCGCAGACGGAGTACCCGACAGTGCACTGTGGTTCAGCACCTTCGACAGGTCGTCGGTGATGTTCACCGGATCGAGTTTGGTCGCACCAGTGTTCGTGCCGGTCACGGTGTAGGTGACGACCGAGCCTGGCTTGACCTTGCTCCCCGAAGCCGGGTCGCTGGTCTTGTCGATGGTGAACCCAGGGATCGGGTGCTCGGTTTCTACCGGGGGCGGAGTGATCGGCGGTTTGCCCGGAGGCGTTGCATCAGATTCGGCGTGGTTATTGAGCGTCTTGCCCTCGAACCCGGCCTTGACCTTGACGGTGTAGACCACCTGCACCTGCTCGCCCTTTTCGAGCTTGCCGCTCCAAGCGAGCGTCGTACCGTCGATGCTCGGAGCCGATGTCTCGGTTCCGTCAATCGTGGCAGTTGGCTGGCCCGTGAGCTCTGCGAACTCGAGCACCTGCGAGAGGTCATCCGTGATGTTCACCGGATCGAGCACCGTCTCACCGGAGTTGGTGCCGGTCAGCGTATAGGTGATCTCGTCACCGGCCTGAACGGCAGTGCCGCTCACCGGGTCGGCGGTCTTCATGAACGTGTACCCGGGGGTCGGGTGCCACGTCTCAACCTCAGGCGGCGTGATCGGAGGCAGACCCGGGGGCGTCGCTTCAGACTCAGCGTGGTTGTTCACGATCACGCCGACAGCGTCATCGTTCAGGGTCACCGTGTAGGTGATCTTCACCGACTGGCCTTCCTTCAACGAGCCCGTCCACTTCAGATCCGTGCCGTCAACGGAGGGCTGAGGTACAGAATCCTCTCCTTCAATCGTGGCCACGGGATCGATCGTGATGTTCGCGTGGTTCAGTACCTTCGAAAGATCATCGGTAATCATCACTGGATCGAGGACGGTCTTGCCCGTGTTCGAACCGGTCAGCGTGTAGGTAATCGTCTCACCTGGAACAACCGTTGTACCTGACTCAGGATCCGAGGACTTGGTGAACTCGTAATCCGGAGTCGGGTGCTCAGTCTCGCCCGGGGGCGGGGTGATCGGCGGCTTGCCCGGAGGCGTTGCTTCAGATTCCGCATGGTTGTTGATCAGAACACCGTTCGCGTCGTCGTTCAGCGTCACCGTGTAGGTGATGGTGACCGACTGGCCGACCTCCAACGAGCCAGTCCACGTGAGCGCTGTGCCATCGACGACCGGAGCCGGAACACTATCTTCACCGTCGATCGTCGCTACGGGATCGATCGTCAGCTCAGCGTTGTTCAGCACATTCGACAGGTCGTCGGTGATGAGAACCGGGTCGAGCGCTGTCGCGCCAGTGTTCTCACCCGTCAGTGTGTAGGTCACTGTGCTGCCGGGTGCGACCGCAGTACCGCTCGCGGGGTCGGAGCTCTTGGCGAACTCGTAGCCCGGAATCGGGTGCTCGGTCTCCACTGGAGGCGGAGTGATCGGCGGCAGCCCCGGAGGCGTCGCCTCGGACTCAGCGTGGTTGTTGAGGATCTTGCCCTCATGCCCCTCGCCAACGGTGACCGTGTACGTCACGGTGACTGTCTCGCCAGGCTTCAGCGTGCCATTCCAGCTCAGCGCATTCCCGTCACGCTCCGCAGCGGGCACATTGTCCGCACCTTCAATGACAGCCACCGGCTCCGACTTGATCGTCGAGAACTCGAGCACCTTTGTCAGGTCATCAGTGATCTCAACTTCAAGATCGGTCTTACCAGTGTTCTCACCCGTGATCGTGTAAGTGATGTCGTCGCCAGCCACAACTGTGCTACCTGACACGGGATCCGAGGTCTTATCGAACTCGTAACCCGGAGTCGGGTGTTCAGTCTCGCCCGGGGGCGGGGTGATCGGCGGCTCGCCCGGAGGCGTGGCAGTCGACTCAGCGTGGTTGTTCACCAGTACGCCAGCAGCATCATCGTTCAGAGTGACCGAGTAGGTCACTCTGACTGACTGGCCGGGCTGCAGACTCTGCAATAGCGAGAGCCAGGTCAGCGTCGTCCCGTTGACCGACGGCTGCGATGCGGCGTCCACTCCGTCGATCTGTGCAACTGCGTCCCCGTTGTAGGTAGCGTTGTTCAGCACGTTCGACAGATCATCGGTAATCACCACCGGTGACAGCGTGGTCTCACCCGAGTTGGTGCCGGTCAGCGTGTACGTAATGGTGTCGCCAGGGTTCACCGCTGTACCCGACTCAGGGTCAGAGGTCTTAGTGAACTCGTATCCTGGAACTGGCTTCGTCTTCAGCGCCATATCGAGCGTGAAGTTGGTGAAATCATCCGTGGTACCCGGGGTCACCGTCATACCACCAGTGTTGTCGTCCGTGGGCTCGTCACCGGTGATCGTCGAACCGTTCACCGTGGCGGACAGCGTGATCAGGCCAGTTTTCACCGAGCCGTCCGATTGCTGCGCACCGTTGTGGTCGGTACCCTCATTCGCATCGTTGTTCGGGTCAGCCTCGTAACCCTTGTCCTGAGCGATGTACCCGGCGAGCGGGCCGGCCGGTGTCGTTTCGTCACCGGCAGCGAACTCAGAGGCCGGGATCTCAGCGTAGTACTTGCCCTCGGGCAGGTCATTGATCACCCAGCGACCGTCGGCGTTGGTGGTGGTTTCACCCACCTTGTCACCGGCCTCGTTGTAAACGTTGACCTTCACACCTTCGGGCGCGACAGTGTCGGTGCCTGCGGTGTACTTGCCGTCGTCGTCGGTGTCGAGCCAGATCAGGTCGCCCAGTGAGAACCCGACCACGCGTACGAGCACCTGGTTTGAGGTCAGCAGCTGGAAGACGCCGTCCTTGGAGGCCGTCTCACTGAACGCCGTGAAGCGGTTCGCGTAGAGATCACCCGCGGCGTTATCTGCCTGGTTGGTCTTGAAAGTG
Organism: Candidatus Leucobacter sulfamidivorax; assembly: GCA_016771945.1. Classification (GTDB taxonomy): domain Bacteria; phylum Actinomycetota; class Actinomycetes; order Actinomycetales; family Microbacteriaceae; genus Leucobacter; species Leucobacter sulfamidivorax. Next base: position 170,233 of record QZLF01000003.1, on the reverse strand, counting down.
ATCTTCAAGCCTGACGAAGTGCCCTCGTTCACGTTGCCCAGTCGATTTGCCGCGACGAACTTGAAGGCCGTCGCGTCAGCCGTGAAGGTCGTCGACCAGATCGACGGATCGATGTCGTCGTTCAGGTTCTGCGGAACATTGGCGGGATCGATCGTCGTGTAGTAGAACGTACCGTCGACGTCGGCTGTCGGAGCAGCATCGAGCTTGCTCGTTCCCTCGTAATCCGAAGCCGGGTTACGGTTGACGTTCGCAGAGTTCACCTTGTCACCGTTATACGGCAGCACATCGATGACCGTCGGTGCCGCATAGCGGAGCGCCTCCGCGAAGTTCTTCACCTGCAGCGTGTAGACCTGATCCTTATCTTGCAGATCAAGCGGGGCGTCGACCGTCTTCTTCAGCTGCAGGCCACCCGGCTGGGTCACCGTCACGGTGTGGTCGTCATTGTGGCTCTGCTGCACCGCGATGATGCCATCAGCCTTGATGTTGACCTTGTTCACCAGACTCGAGTTATTCGCCTGGAACGGGTCGACGTGGGTAGCCACCTTGAACGAACCGATCGGCTCGTTCGGTGTGAGCGTACCGAGCTGCCACACCAGGGTGGTGGTTCCGTTCGCGTTGACCGTGACGCTCGAAGGCATAGTTGTACCGAGTTCTTCGGTGCCCGCTGCATCGTATTCCACCCCCTTGGGGAGGGTGTCGGTGACAGTCACATTGTTCACGGGCGCCGGATCATCAGAGACTGCGGAGAGTGAAGGATCGATCTGCCAGATGACAGGCGTGCCGGCCTTCGCGCTGCCGGTTACACCAATGTCGCTCGCGCCGGTCGCGTCTTCACCGTTCACCGTACCTTCGATGGTGTACTTCGTGATCGCCATCGTTGCACGGGTCAGCGTCCAGCGGTCACCGAAGGCATGCTTGACATCGGAGCCATAGGTGCCGTCGTTAGTGGTGCCGGAACCTGGAACGTACGGGTGATTCTTCACCACCCAGTCGCCTGCGCCGTAGGTCGGGCTCTTGATGTTGCCGAAGTTGGCAGCAATCGTACCGGCGGGAATCTCTTCACCGTCGTTCGGGCCACCGTAATAGGTGTTGCGCTGCTCGAGCACTGTCAACATCTGCAGACGGTAACCCGCCGGAGCCTTGTAGCCATCCTTCGTCTTCATCCAGACAGCGTTGACCTCGTCAATGCCGCCGGGGACGTCGTTCGGGTTGTCGTACCAGGTGATGCTGGCGTCTTCGGTGATCGAGTTCGTGCCGCTAGCTGCCGTGGCCTGATTAGTCCAGTCGCCTTCATAGCGCGCTTGATCCGAATCGAAGTTGCCGTTATTCGCGGTGTCGCGAGCGACATCGTCGGTCAGGTTAACGTGAGCGTACTTGAACGTGAAGTTGTCCTGATAGGCCAGTGCCACGTTGCGGTTGTCACCGTTGACCGTGTTCGTGCCAACCGAATAGAGATCATCGGGGATGACCGGCCCACTCGTGTCGTTCGGATCGTTCGGCTTATCAGCGTTAAACGGCGCAAGCTTCATCATCGAGTTATCCCAGACATCGATCATCTCGACGTCAGGAGTGTCGAAGTTGAACAGTGCCTGCACCTTAGAGGTGAACGCCTGCCCTGGCTGCACCTGGCCCGCACCGGCCTGGCCTGCCGACTCGGGCATGTTTGCCTCGCGCATGTTCCAGCTCATGCGCTGGTCAACGAGGGTCTTGCCGCCATTGCCGGGAGAGATCTCGATGTTTGCGGGACCGGATACGTTGTTGCTTCGGCTGGTGCCGTCGGGCATCGTGTCACAGTTACTGCTGCGATCATCACTGGGGCCTGCCTCGCAGTAGCCAGGCTCATCAGCCGAGCCGTAGTTGCTCGCACCAGACTTGCCCTTGGGGTCGAAGTCGCCAACGCGGTTCCAGATGTTTACCTTGCCGGTGTAGTCACCCATGACGTCGTTCATTGCGTCGACCTCGTCGAACGGAATGAAGACGCGCACAGTGTAAGCCGCAACATAGAACTTGTCGGCTGCAAGTGCGGTGCCATTCTGAGACTTTGTCGGGTAGCTGGAGCCCGATGTATCGATGCCGTCAAGTGTGAATTTGTAGTTGCCGGTGTCGGCATCGCCTACGCGCTCATACGAGCACGTGCCGGAATCCACGACAGAGTTTTCTGCAGTTGTCACACCGCCGCCAAAGATCGGGGTGCCGACCTTGCCATAAACAGTCGAGCCACCAGGGCCAACCGAGGTGTTCTGGGCGTTCAAGCCGTCAGGGCCACAGTGCATCATGTACCACTTGAACGGTGTCTTCAGTGTGTTGCTGCCGTCCGCGGTATTCGCCCAAAGTGCGTCTTCGAACGTTACCGGCTGCTCAAACGCTTCATTGCCGACCGTACGGTCAGTCGTGATGTTGATCGAGTACGAGACCTCGTAGCCCCTCATTTCAGTCGGGGTGCCATTGACGTCGACGGTCTTCGTGCCGAGCTGCCACACCCAGGGGCGCTGCTTCTCAATATCGTACCGCGGGGCAGCGGTGATCTCGAAGGGGCCGAACTCGTGCGGTCCGTCGGGGCGTGCGGTGGTGACACCGTTCTCATCAGCGCCATAGGTGCGCACGTTGGTGGTGAATGTCGCGCCGTTTTCTGAACTGCCCGAGACGAATACTTGCGTATCAAGCTGGTGGTTCGCCTTGTCAACGCTGGTCGCACCGAGGTTGCACTTCAGCACCACAGAGGTGGTGCCGCTCGGAGGATCCTGCCGAGGCTGCAGGACATCTCCCGAGGGAAGCGCTAGAATCTCGCTGCCGGTGCCACACGAGTTTGGCATCTGACCGAATGTGGCGACCGCACCTGGCTCCAGCACCAGCTCCTGTTCAAACCACGCGTCGAATGAAGATCCGAGATCCTGTTCGGCGCTCGCGGTGATTGACCAGGAGTGGTTGATCACGTCGGAGGTACGCACACGGTTATTGCCGTCACCCGCATCTTGACCCGGCTCGCTATCGTCAGCATCAAACGGAGCGGTGCCCGTGTAAATGGTGTAGCCCCCGAACCCATCCGGGTCGTTCATCGCGATCACATCAGTCGACCAGGTTGGGTATACGAGCGCGTTGAGCTCAACGTCGTTTGCGTCAGCTGGAATCGTCGCGATTGACTTCTGTGTTGCATTCGCGTCGCTGTTGTCAACGACTCTCTCAAAGTCATTGACCCCAGCGGTTTTCGCTGTAGGCGTGAGGTAGTTGTCGCCGCCCAGTCCATCGGCATTGATCATCACCGTGTAGGGGCCGGCAATTCCCGAGACGTCTGCCGTCTTGAATGACCAATTGCCGTCCGCGTCGGTGGTGGTCTCCGCCTTCTGGGTGGGATCTGCGCCAATGAGCGTCACCTTCACGCCCGCGAGGGGGGTGTCGTTCTCGCCCGTCGGCTGGCTCGTATTAACCGCACCGTTATTGTTCGAGTCAACGTGGATCACGCCGTGGGCAAGATCGCCGGGTGCAGCGATTGCTGCTGAGGGCATACCAACACCGAACGCCACCAGCACGGCGGTCGCTAGCGCAAGAGTCTTCCCGCCCTGCGCCTTGAGATTTCGCCCGATCTTGGAACGTCTCTTATTTAACAACTGTTTCTGTTTCATCTAACTTTGCCCCCATGGAATCCCGGAGAATCGTCGAGTGTGTTCTTTACCGCCCCGCCGCAGAACGCGCACGAAGCAGAGCGAAGTCCATTTCGATTGAACTCTGTAGCGCTCGTGGAATCTGCCCCATTGGGGGAGATTCCCCCAGGGGAGTCACCCACCAGGCGTAGAATCCCCCAGACGTGTCACCCATTCCTTCGGCTTGCTGATCTGGAAGCGTGGATAATCTACTTATTCAAACAACTCGAATTATCGGGGGGGGTGCCCCTATAACTTTTGTCAAGCCGCGAGAGCGGTGTCTGACCAGGTTCGGGGCTGGTAGAGACTGCCGGTGCGGAGCATGGCATAGAGCACGTCGCAGCGACGGCGGGCGAGCGCGATGAGGGCTTGGTTATGACGTTTGCCTTGGCTGATTTTGCGGTCGTAATAGGCGCGGGATTCGGGATCCCGGAGCGCTGCGAACGCGGAGAGAAACATCGCCCGCTTCAAGACCTTGTTCCCGCGCCGGGACGGTGACTCGCCTCGGATCGAGGTGCCTGAGCGCCTCGTGACAGGCGCAAGACCAGCGTAGGCGGCGAGGTGTCCTGCGGTTGGGAAGTGTTTCCCAACAATCTCAGTGAGGAGTCTGGCGGCGGTCCTGACGCCGACTCCCGGCATGCTCGTCAGGACCGGGTGAAGAGGGTGCGCCTCAACGAGACGTTCGACCTCAGCCGCGATCTCATCGCGCTGTTTCCTCAGTTCGGTGAGCTGCTTCGCGAGGCGCGGGAGCACGATCCCGGCCGCATTTGTACCGACCACGGTTACGGTCTGCTGATCGAGGGCATCGAAAATCTCTTGCGCCCACACTCCGCCCTTGCGCGGGGCGCGCTTCAGCAGCCGGGCAGCCACGCGCTTCTGCCCGGCTCGTTGCAGCTCGGTCGGCGAAGGGTAGCGTTCGAGCAGATCGAGGATCGCGGGGTGATCCAGACGCGGCCCGAGTACCCGCTCCAAAGTGGGGTGGATCTGCGTGAGCAGGCCTCGCACCCGGTTAGAGACCTGGGTGATCTGCGCGGCGAGATCGTCATCGAAGCCGCAGAGCATCGAGAGTTCCGCGAGTTGCTCATCGGCCACCTTGATCGATCGTAATGTTGCAGGCATGGTGCGGGCGGTCTCCGCGATGATAAATGCGTCCCTGGCGTCGGTCTTCGCCTCACCCGGGTGAAGATCAGCAACTCGGCGCATCGTGAGACCGGGCAGGTATCCCACGAGCACGTCTGCAGCCTGGGCGACGGCGACCGGGAGTGCGCCGATCGTGGCGGGCTGATCGACGACCAGCAGGGCGGGGCCGTGCTCAGCGAGTTGATCCAGCACCGATACGATCTTGGCTTCGGTGTTCGGGAGTGGCTTGTCGTAGAGCTTCTTTCCGTCACGGGTGAGCGCGACCGCGTGATGCTCGCTCTTGCCGACATCGAGGCCGATGAAGACCGCGACGTCGTCGTAGTGTTTGATACTGCTGACCAAAGGTGGTTCCTCCGTCCTGCTCGTGGTGTTCGGCAGTCAGGTGGCGGTGGGCGTCGGCATCCACGTTACGAACGACCCTGCCCCGGTATGCGCGGCTGTGGTCTTGCCCCTATCAGCGATCACTCACCGCCAGACCAGGCCCGGTGACAACACCCCCCAGATCATTCCTGCGACAGGGGGCAACAATCATGCCGGACCCGGCTGGCTGCCTTGCCCCTCATCCTCGCGGATCAGGAGCTACGAACAAAGTAACGGGGGGTAATATAGACCCTTTTTCTCCACTGGAGATTGAAGACATGACTGTTCAACACTCGCTCCTGTCAGCACCTGAGAACGTGGCTGCTTCATGGCGGACACACATCCCAGGTCTTGATGTGTCTCCTCATATTTCGCGGCCTCGTCTTGTCCAGCAAATACTCGCTTCCACAGGGCGGTGGGTTTCCGTGCTCGGGCTGCCTGGTTCGGGAAGATCCACTGTTCTGTTTCAGCTGGCCACCCATTTGGAACACATCGGTTCCCCATACGTGGCTTCTTTCTCCGCTGCGCAGTCGCTAGACCTCGTCGGTGTGCTTGCAGCCGGTGTGCCTGAGGGAAGCGCCGTGTTGGTCGATGATTTTGACCTCGCTACTGATCCTGACCGTTTACGTGATGCACTTTGCGGCTTCCTTGCTGTCGACCCAAGCGGGCGTGTGATCACCACATCTATTGACGATCTTTCATGCGACAGGCTCGAGAGACACTCAGAAACTCTCAAGCTCGATTTCGTGGCGGGGGCACACCTGCTCTTCACCCATGAAGAAATCAGATCTCTGTTCCTGGCGACTTGTGCGGAGCACAATATCGTCTTGGTTGATGAGCAAAGCATCGAAGCTTCTGTCCGACGAATCGAAGAGTCCTCGATGAGGTCACCCTTTTCTGTGCGTATTGCGCTCCAGCAGGAGATCCGGTCACTGCCTGACCCGCCATCCGTCGTGAGGGGGAGCGCTTTAGCTGCGGCCGCGTCAGCAGTGCAGTCCAAATTGCTCGAGACGATACCGCAACGACGGCTTCGAGACGGCTTGCTCGGCAAGCTGGCCATCCTGGAACTCATGCCGCGTTTCACCCAACGGCACATCGGCAAACTATTCCCAGCTATCTCTGCTGCAGAGGGTCATGAAATTCTTGGCCTGCCGCACCTTGATAGCGAACTTTCTATAAACGAGATCGATGTTGCGTGGGTTGCAGCCTACTGGCCAGCACTCATTGAGAAGCGACGCCTGCATCGGGAGCAGCGCATCAAGCTAGCCGAACAGCTCCTCGCCCTGGATGAACCCGGGGCGGCGTTCGATCAGTTTGTTTTGGCGCAGGATTATCTACGCGCAGAGATGCTTCTCCGCTCTCAGTTCTTGACAGTTTTTGAAACCACTGCACCTGAGACGGTTGCAGCGCTTGCCAGCACTGCACGTAAGCACTACAAGAGCTACCCACTTCTGTACACGTTCCACGCGCTCGTGATGCCATACACAGTTCAAGCGCAACTCTCGGAGTGTGCGCAAATGTTGCGTGGCTTTGTGAGCCAACTGAACGAAACAGACAGGCACCTCACCAACGCCGTGCGCGCTGTTGTGCACGATCGTCTGCAAGACACTCAGGCGGCGAGAGAAACAGCCTGGGGCGTCATTGAAGCTGTGCAGGCGCAGATCGATGAAGAAGACTCGTCTGAGATCAACTCATCCCCGGCAGAAGCGAGTGTGATTGCAATTCTCGCGCTACTGTCTTGTGGCGGTTTCCCGCGCAGAGAGCTACTTCTCCCGAAGAGCGAGAGCGGTGACTACCTTGAGCACCGCAGGTCGCTAGCATTCTCTGCAATCAACGCAGCCCTCTACGAACAGTTCCCCAACGAAGAATCTGCCGGAGCATTGAGTGATGCCTATCGTTCGCTCGTGTACCCTCCCTCACGCTGCCTCACCGACATCGCGGTCTTTCAAGAGTACGACGAGCAGTTCAGACGTATCCTTGCATCTTGGAAGGACGCTGAAGAAACAGATGTGAGGGTCATCGAGCGCCCAGAAGACATCTTCGCGTTAAGCGACCTTGAAGATTCATCGCCCTCAATCCTCAGAGATGTCGCGACGCTCTACAAGAGACTCACCAGCACCACGGCAGCACCACCTGCCTCGAAAGAAGCGTTCCAGACTATTCCGTTACCGTTTAGGCACGTGGTTGAGTGGCAAGCAGCTCTCTATCAAGGCGACACCCTCGGAGCAATCACAGCTATCGACCAAATCGATGATGGCTGGGGTGAACGACTGATCGCCATACGCGTAGTACATAGATGCTCAGCAATGTTGTACCAAGGTAACACCGAGGGTGTCCAGCTCATGCTAGATCGCTCAGACGCGGTATCAGAAGCGCTCCTCGCACAAACCATCACCCTCATGCCCGCAGCAAGCGGACAAGCACTAGCCGCCCTATCCCCTCGCTTGGCTCGTATCTTCAACGCAGCCTCCACAGTCGGGTTGCTTGGTACCGGAGCGTTGCGAGAAAAATCTGTCTATACTCCAAGCCTGTCACCAGCTGAACTCAAAGTACTGCGACACCTCGCTGACGGGCTCAACACCGCACAGATTGCAGACCGCCTGCACCTCTCCGCTGAAACAGTGCGAACCCATGTCAAGCGAATGGCTTCGAAGCTCGGCGTTCGCGGACAGGCAGCAATCTTGCAGCGCGCCAGAAAACTCTCTCTGCTTTCCTGACTTTGAGTCAGCCTCAGGACTCCGCAACCTTCGCCCGACTTCGCCGTCACATATCTTGCAAACATGGCTGAAGTGCCGCGAGCCGACTCTGATTTGACCGCGTAACGCGGGGCAGTGGAGGCCACCTTTCGAGCGTGAAAGGTGGCCTCTGATGACGGTTTCGATGCGTCGTATGACGGCGGGTGACGGGTACAAGTACCTCCTGAAGTCGGTCGCCTATGGCGACGGCGATAGAGCCATGTCGACCCCGTTGACGCGCTATTACAGCGAAGATGGAACCCCGCCTGGCAGGTGGCTCGGTTCGGGTCTGAGCGGCCTCGCGGATGGTCAGATAGTTGCCGGTGATACGGTGACCGAGGCGCAGCTCCAACTGCTCATCGGGATGGGGCGAGATCCGGTATCTGGTGACGCGCTGGGGCGACCTTATAGCCAGTTCCAGACGCTCGATGAGCGCGTTGCCGCTCGCATTGCCGCGCTCGATCCTGAACTCACGCCATCGCAGCGGGCCGAAGCGGTCACGGTGATTGAGGCGGAGGAAGCGGCGAAGAAGAGCCGTAAAGCGGTCGCGGGCTTCGACTTCACGTTCTCGATCCCGAAGTCAGCGTCGGTGTTGTGGGCGGTGGCTGATGGGGGCACGCAACAACTCATTTGGGAGGCGCACCATGCCGCGATCAGTGATGTGTTGCAGTTCATGGAGCGCGAGGTCGCTGCAACACGGGGTGGTGCGCGGGGCCCTGACGGTGCGGTGCTGCAACTCGATGTTGCTGGGGTTGTTGCAGCCGCGTATGACCACTACGACTCCAGGTTGCACGACCCCTACTTGCATACGCATGTGGTGGTGTCGAACAAGGTGCAGCACGCCCAGACCGGGCGTTGGCTCGCGCTTGACGGGCGACCTCTGCACGCGGCAACGGTCGCGCTGAGCGAGTTGCATGAGGCGATCTTCGCTGACTCACTCACTCGGCTGTTCGGGGTCTCGTGGGAGTCACGCGAGCAAGCTGCTGGCCGGAATCAGTCGTGGGTGATCAGTGATGTGCCGGAGGAACTGATCAAAGCGTTCTCGAGGCGCGCACGCGATATTGAAGTCGAGAAAGAACGCCTCATCGTAGAGTTCGTGGCACGTCACGGTCGCAGGCCGTCGTCGGCTCAGGTCATCAAGCTGTTGCAGGAGGCCACGCTCGCAACACGCCCCGAGAAAGACGTGCGCTCGCTTGATGATCTCACGAGCGAGTGGCGGGATCGTGCAACAGTGATCCTCGGCGAAGATGCGGCGGCGTGGGCGATCCGTGTTGCGTGGCAACACGACCCCAGAAGCTCAGGTCTACGGTTGTTGCGCGCCGATGATGTTCCGCTCGACATGATCGCGGCCCTCGGGCAGCAAGTGATTGAGACGGTGGGTGAGAAGCGTTCGACCTGGCGACGCTGGAACCTCATGGCCGAAGCCGCCCGGCAGTCGATGTGGCTCAGGTTCGCGTCAACCGAGGATCGCGAGGTCATCGTCGGCATGATCGCGGATGCCGCCGAGCACGCATCCCTGACGCTCACTCCGCCCGAGCTTGCCGTCACTCCCGTCGAGTTTCAGCGCGCTGACGGCTCCACAAGATTCCGGCCGAAGCACTCGACACTGTTCTCATCGACGGCGTTGCTTGCGGCGGAGGATCGGCTGACCGCGAGAGCACGGGGCATGGCCGGCCCCAGGCTCGCGCTCGACACGATCGAGCGGTTCGCGAGTGAACCCGATGATGAGGGGCGCACGCTCGGCCCCGACCAGCGCGACGCGCTCGCCCGGATCGCGGTCTCAGGCCGCACCGTCGATGTTCTCGTGGGGCCTGCAGGTACTGGGAAGACTACGACGCTGGGCGCTTTGCGTCGTGCCTGGGAATGGAAGCACGGTGAGGGGTCAGTGGTGGGGCTTGCCCCGTCAGCAGTCGCGGCAGGCGTGCTCGCTGACGAACTCGGTATCCCGACCGACAACACCGCGAAATGGCGAGAAGTGTTCGAGCGCACCGGGCAGACCTTCACACGCGGTCAGCTGGTGATTCTTGATGAGGCGTCGCTTGCGGGCACGCACTCGCTCGATCTCATCACCCGTGAGGCTGAGCGGGTCGGAGCGAAAGTGCTGCTCGTTGGAGACCCGGCACAGTTGCAGTCGGTCGGCGTGGGCGGCGCGTTCTCCCTGATCGTGAACGACCGCGCTGAGGGCACGCCGGAGTTGACGGAGGTGTGGCGGCTGCAACACGACTGGGAGAAGCGCGCCTCGCTCGAGTTGCGCCACGGCCGCGCACCAGTGATCGACACCTATATGGAGCACGGCAAGATCCGGGGCGGCACCATTGACGAGATGGCCGAGGCCGCGTACCGGGCCTGGTGGGAAGACCGGCAGGCCGGGCGAGGAACGATCCTGATCGCAGAAACCGTCGAGAACGTCACCGAACTGAACCAGCGGGCACGCCGCGACCTCATCGCCCACGGCTTCGTCGCCGCCGAACGCGAGATCGAACTGGGCGACGGCAGCCGCGTGAGTGTGGGAGACACGATCATCACGAGGAAGAACGACCGCCGCCTGCGCTCGGCACATGGATGGGTGCGCAACGGTGAACGTTGGGTGGTGACGAACGTGCGCGATGACGGTTCGGTCTTCGTGCGGCCACCCACCATGCGGCGCGGGGGCGGGATCTTGTTGCCCGCCGCATACGTTGCCGAGCACGTCGACCTCGGCTACGCGGTGACCGCGCACCGTGCCCAGGGCGTTACCGTCGACACCGCACACACGCTCGTCGAAGCCACCACGACCAGGGAAGTGCTCTACGTCTCCATGACGCGCGGCCGCTACTCGAACCGAGCCTATGTCGCCACCGATCGGCTCGATCCCGCGCACAGCGTGCCGCAGCCCGGCGAGAACCCCGATGTGACCGCCCGCACCGTGCTCCAGGGCGTGCTTCAGCATGTCGGGGCTGAACTCTCGGCACACGAGACGATTACTGCGGAGCAGGAACGGTGGGGCGGGATCGCGCAGCTTGCCGCCGAATACGAGACGATCGCTGTCGCCGCGCAACAGGACAGGTGGGCGCGGTTGCTTGCTGCATCCGGGCTGACCGACGCGCAGGTAGACGAGGCGGTGAGTGCGGAGACGTTCGGGGCGCTCGTCGCTGAGCTCCGACGCGCAGAGGCCAGCGGGCATCCGGTCGATACGATCATGCCGAGGCTTGTGTGGGCGCGTGGCTTCGCGGACGCCGACGATATAGCCTCCGTGCTGCACTACCGACTCGAACAAGCCGTAACTCGGCTCGGCGTTGGTGGTGCGCTGCCGCGCGCTCGGTTCATCGTAGGACTACTGCCCGAAGCGGTCGGAGAGATGAGCGCCGATATGCGTGCCGCGCTCGAGGAGCGGCGGGAACTCATCGAAGCGCGCGCCGCCGCGATCCTCGACACCGCCCTCGAACGCGGCGAGCAGTGGGTGACCGCTGCTGGTGCCCCGCCGAAGAATGAGCAGGATCGGGCGCGCTGGCGATCAGGGCTGATGACCGTCGCCGCATACCGCGACCGGCATGGCATCGACCCCAGGGAGGCGCAGCCGCTTGGAGTCGAGCCGGAGAGTATCGGGCAACGCATCGACTACGAACGCGCTGGGGCGGCCCTGATTCGTGCCCAGCAGATCGTTCACCTAACTGTCCAGTCTGAAGTGCCGAGGCCGACAGCCGGGCGCGAGCATCGCGGCCCGACGCGATAGCGATGGGCCACCGACAGCGGAAGATGCGAGGATGTGTAGGTGGCTGCTCAACTGGACGACCTGACCGTGCTCGCGCGTTTCGTGATCCGCGCACGTCGGGTAGAAGCTCATTCTCTCGTGCAAGACGAAAAGACCTTGTTGGGTTATGCAAAGGGCACGTTCAAAGTCACGCTTGGCTTTGATGGAGCGGCAACTATCAGGCGGCCACTCCCAGATAACGAAGAAGAGTTCGAATCCTTGGTCGCGAGGATCAGACCGCTGACGCTGAAATCTGAACCAATCTATTACGCCAAGGTGCTTGGAGCTCTGGAACGAGTGTTGGAGCAGTGCGACCCAAGTGCAGAGGTTCTATCTGAATGCCAAGCGTTGAGAGCTTCTTGGGAGGCCGCCGAGCTTCAGGGAACCCAAGTACAGGGATACTCAGTGCAGCGCTCACGTCATGATGGTTCGGAAGCAACCAAGCATGTCTCCGATACACAACTCGCTGCCGCGTGGGTATACGCAGACCTTGTCCATGCCGATGCTCAAGGCCCCAAAGCCGAGGCGCTTGCTTTCGATCTTGACGAACGATACGCAGCCGCAGTGCTCGTGTTCTGCGGTGCAGCCGTGCGGGTGGTAAGGACACTTCGCCTGATCGAGCATCTGAAAGCCGCAAACATACTCAACCTTGCTGATGAACTCTGGTCTCAAAAGGTTACGGTCGACACTACCGAGATCGTCGAGGAAGCGGAGGTGTTCATGGCTCCTGTAGGGGCCCCGATGCCAAATCTCATGACTTCGGTCGAAATGGGAGAAGACTGGAAATCAATCTCGGTGACTGAGATGCTCAGGCTTGAGATAGAAAACCGAGTAACAGTCCTCCTGCGTGACGACGATCGCAACATAGAGTCCAGCGACGCGGCGGTCATAAGGCGAGAAAATGGCGAAGACTTGATGACCTGGGAAGCCCTCATCGCTGAAAGCGTCCTCTGTCGTTTGGTCTTTGAAGCCGATTCAGGCGAGATTCGGTCGATTCGGTCGATGGAACTTCAGTTCCTAGATCACACTCATTCACTCAAACTCTCCGCCCATGAATTCAAACTGAAGATGTTCCAAGCCAAGACGTTAACCCTCCAGGTTGGAGACCAAAACTGGGTGACTCTGCGAGTTCCAGAGGCCTCCGAGGAAGAGCTATTCCAGCAGCAAGTTCTCTTTGAAACGACAAGAGACATTGTTCTGATCGAGCAAATCGCGAACAGAAGGTTCAAAACAAGTAGCGAGCCCTTCACGAACGACGATCGCATGGCGTTGAGAGTCGCACGTCTGGCCTGGGAGGGCAAGATCACCTATTGGAATCAAGGGCCGATAAAGGTCACGACCGAAAACGGGCTGCCACCCTCTCAAATTCAAATACCCGCCCAAACTCTCTCAATCGGTGGCGCGGAGATCCCTACCCCTGAAATACGATTGCGCCACCCAGACATGGACATCACCGAACTGCAGCCTGAGCCGCCGCTCGAACCAGGAGTGAAACTCTATGAGCTCCGGCCCCCTGCGCAAGCATTCTTCCGGGTGTGGGCACCAGAGCAGATGCAGGTTTCAAGTGACGCTGATCTCACTTCGCCTGTTCCCTGGGGCCTGCTCGGGATACAGGAAGCCGAGCCTCCCGAAACGGATGCCGCGTCGGTCGACTCAGACCAGCAGGAGCAATGAACCGCGCACAAAGCGAGGTTACCCAGTTCTTTGATCCTGGGAGGGCTGTCGAGTTGGAGAAGCGTTGAATCGCTCTGCTTCGCGGAATCTCGCTTTGGTGAGGAAAAGGAGGCTGATCGGCCCCCACACGAGGAACTTGATCGCGTTCCAGATGCAGAGAATGAACACGAGATACAGCCACTCGGGAGCCCCCACCCCGATCAGAGCGAGAGCGCCGCGTGCGATCAACAGGTAGGGAACCGAGAACAGCATCGCCAGGACGCCGTAGCGAAGGTTCTCACGGCGGCGCAGGAACCAGATCAGCCGGTTCGTCGGAGCGTACCGCTGCAACAGATCATTCGCGAAGCTGCTGAGATGCCAGATGAGAGCGAGCATGACGAAGTCCTTTACAGATCTACCGGCGGTCAGATTCGTGTAAAAGCACTTCGCAGCTAAAGCTGCTCCGTCGTACCCCAGGCGGGGCTTGTTTGCCGTGTGCTCCTACTATACGGCCGAAATCTTGAAAGCGCAGTAGTTGGTGAGCTGGAGGCCGGTACTGCTGGAACGTTCGCTGCATCCCAGTAGAAGCTGTGAGCGTGGGCAGAATCGCCCACCAGGTGGGCGTGAAGTGGGCTAGACTGTAGACACCACGGCTGGCCGCTAGTTCCGACAAGGATAGGCGGCCAGTTCTTTTTCTAGGCAGGGTCATGGCAGACAGCACCTACGAGAAACCCTTTCTCACAGTCGAACAGCAGATCGACCAGATCAAGCAGCGCGGCATGAAAATCGGGAGCCGTGATGACGCGCGGAACGCGCTGCGGCGCATCGGGTACTACCGGCTGTCGGGCTACTGGCATCCCGACCGAGTGCCTGCCGGGCCGGGAGAAAAGCGGGCATCCGAGTTCCTTCCGAATACGCGACTCAGCGATGTGCTCGACCTCTATGCCTTCGACGAGCAACTGCGCGCTGCCCTGCTCGAAGCGATCGCTCAGATCGAGGTCGCATTGCGGTTTGAACTTGGACATCGGCTCGGCAGGAACGGCCCGTTCGCGCACCTTGACGACTCCCACTTCAACTCCGGATTCACGAAGTTGCGCGATCGGGTGTGCAAGTTGCCCGGCTGTGATGGCGACTGCCGCTGGGAAGAATCAGACCACCACGAATGGGTCGACCGGCAGCGCCAGACCGAGCAGGTCTCGACTGAGGCGTTCGCGGCGCACTTCCGCGAGAACTATGGCGAACCTCTGCCGATCTGGGTGGCAACCGAAACAATGTCATTCGGCAGACTCACCCGGCTGCTCGATGGTCTGGACTCGGCCGAGCGTGAACTCCTCGCGGCTGAGTGGGATGTGATCGACAGCACCGGGCAGGGTGACCCGTCGGTGCTATCAAACTGGATGGAGCACCTGCGCCAGGTGCGCAACATCTGTGCGCACCACGCCCGCATCTGGAACCGCAACATCAACGCGACTATCGCCGTGCCCTCCGGTATGCCGGAACTACAACATCTGCTTCTCGAAGTCCCGCGCGGTGACGAGTACACACCCCCGATGGTGCGCCGCATCTACGGCACGTTCGTGATCCTCACCCATCTGCTCGCTGTGATCGAAGCACCCGTCCGCTATCGAGACCGACTCCGCACACTACTCACAGGTTTCCTCGCTGCGCGTCCGCAGGCAGAGGCGAACATGGGTTTCCCCGTAGGCTGGCAAGCGCATCGGATCATGGCTGAGGATTATCGGCGGGATCAGCAGCGTGCTGCACGGTTGGCGATGCTCAGAGCGATCGAAATGTTCGGTTCGGGTGAGGCAGCTGATGCGTTGAGCGCTGTGCCGGAAGGGAAACCGCGCAGGTCGAGAGTGAACTACTACCGCAAGAACGGGGCGCTGCTCTCAGTAATGTGGAACGCTCGCCGAGCATACCCCGCGTTCCAGTTTGATCCAGCGACGGGCGTTGTGCCTGAATTGGTAGTCCTCGCCAACCGGCGTCTGCTCGACGGCGGGAACGTCAATGATGACGGGCATTGGGCGGCGCTCGAGTGGTGGCTTACCCCGAACACCTCGCTGCCAGATGAAACCAGCCCAGCAGAAGCGATGGGCACTGGCGCTCTCACGCGCGATGCGCTCGACCGGCTCCTGCCGCCGCGTGACGATGAGTAATGCGAGCATTACCGAGTGATCCTGTTGGGAGCCTGGGCTGATCGCGGAGACTCCATACCTGCCGTGGCGAGCGTAGAGCGCAGGGGTTGCACATCGGTTCGGATAGTCGTTGGTCTGTTGAGCGCGGTCGATGAAAGGTCATAGCCGCCCCAGGGCGAGTATCCGGCGACGTGTCGAGTCGCGTATCGTGCGCGCTCGGTGATGATCGGCGCACCAGATACTTGCATCTCGGCTGGGTAGTGCGCTTCGATCCATTTGCGACCCAACTTGGTCAAGCCACTGCCATCGCGCACCCGAATCTGCGCGGGCACCACAGGCAGCTCACGCCAGTTCGGGATCGCGTGATTGTGCCACCCCTCGACGCTATCGTCTTCTGAGTCGCTGACCTGATGCCATCCGCATGGTTCGCAGACCGCGAGATACATGAGGTCGCCCGGCCCCTCGCACTTCGGCTCGGGGCGCAGGTCAGCTGAGAACATGACGAGGCGGTGATCGCCGTACTCGGTACCACCATTGAGCCAGCCGTAGCCGGTGTGCCACATATGGCTATGCGGGATCGACCCGAAACGGCCATTGAGAAGCTGCCATTGCTCAAATGCGGCCTGTAGCTCGCCCGGCGGGTAGTAGTCGGTGGTGAAGTGGAGCGGCGCGCCGTGCCACTCGGGTGGGTTCGCGCGGAGATCCTCACGCACGAGTTCGTCAAGATCGAACGCAAGCTGGCTATCGTTGTTCAACGTCTATTACCACCACTCGGAGCCTGAACTATCTGGTGAGACTGTGCTCGCGAGTAACGGTGTGTCGCAGGGTATTCTGCGCAAGTGTCGCCGTGAGAAGACCACGCGGTGGTGCATCTAAAAGTTCGGTGATGTCGGTGTGGCTTTGCACGAGGGTTGCGCGGCCCTCGCGGATGAGCGCGTTGGTGCCGTGGCTAGCAACATCGGTTGCACGCCCCGGTACTGCGCCGACAGGTCTGCCATAGGCTGCCGCATGGAACGGGGCACCAGTCCAGCGGTAGTCCCAGCCGGCTTGTTCCTCAACAACGGTCGTCATGCCGGAGAGCGCAGCAAGGAGGCCATTCGCGGTCAACGCGCTGGCATGTCGCATGTCGCTCGGCGGGCGATCCGTGACGAGCAGGCCGGTCGCTGCCGCCTGTTCCAGCCAGTCGTAGTTCTCGATCTGTGATTGATTGATCGGATCGGGCATGACGAGAATCACGCGGTCGTTTTGCTTGAGTGCGGAAGTGATTGCGGCCTCAGCGATGCCGTCATCGGGGAACGAAACGATAGTGCGCCCATCTGCGGCGAGATCAGCTGCCAGTGCTGTGGCCATCTGCAGTCCATATTGAGATGGATTGGGGGTGCCAATAAGCGCGGCGCGGCTCGCCAACGAGTCTGCGAGCAAACTCGTGTCTCCCTGCGTCCACAGCGCGAGCGGCGTGCGGTGATCGAGAGGATCAAGCGCAGCAGGCCAATGAGGATCACCGGGGATCAGAATATGTTGCCCGAGTAGTTCACTTTGCTCGATTCCTTCAAATACCTGCACGGGGTCGGCGACATCGAATCGCCGCCGCCACAGGTGCAAGTCGGCGCGCTGCATCCCGACGATCAACTCGTTGCTCAGGGCAAACCGGAGTGTATCGAGACCGTTCCCAGCGAGCCGGAGCACCGTGTTGGTCTGAAAATCGCCGGTCTCGGTTACTGACGTGATCACCGCACGCGCGGTTCGCTCATCGGTTACGCTCTCAAGCGTCCTATCGGCCATGTCGCCCTCCTGATACACGGATAGTGTGTCGGGAAGGTACGACAACGGTGACGAGCAACGGGGCGGCCACTTACTACGCCCGTGGGTATCGCGTGTTGCAACTTCTGAGTGTGTCTGGGGGCGAGTTGTGGACTGCGGCCGCCGCGAGCCCGACTCTTGTGCTGACGAAGGGGTTAGGTCGTTATCGCCTCGGTATTCTTGTGTCATGTTGTTGACTGGTGCCTTCGTTGATTTGGCTGGATATGTGGTCGGACGTGACTCATGCGCTGTCTTCGACGGCCAGAATTCTGATGTCGGTGTTGTGACCATGCGCGGAAGTATCCAAGCGCACGCCTCGGGCTCCTCTGCGGTGTCACGTCACCAGACGGAGAAATGACTATGCTCCAGAGCTTCACCAGCGACGTGGCCTTTCGCGGCCTGAGCAAAACCCCATTCGACGGAGCCTCACCCTGCAGGCTAGGTAAGCGAACGGTGATCTACGGCCGAAACGGCACGGGAAAGACGAGTCTGTCAGAAGCTCTCAGGCTCGCGGAGGGTTCCGGACGCGCTGACAGTGCCACTCTTCAAGCCCGAATCATTGCGAATGGTTCGTCTTCAGGGATACGCCTTGAGCCCGGTAGCGCACCGTTTCGGCTGTTTGTCTACAATCGCTTTTACGTTCAGGAGTCTTTGCGGCTTTTCCTTAGCGGTGATGGTCACGCATCACCGATTGTGCAGCTCGGCATTGACAACATTAAGGCCGAAGCCGAATTGAAAGAGCATCAGGCATATTTGGCTGTGCTTGAAGCACGAGAAACCTCTATTCGTGAAGCTGTGAAGCGTATCGAACGTGATCGCGAGACGCTTGAGAAAGAAACCAAAGCTGAGATCATCTCAGCTCTCGCGCCAGCGGACGCAGCGTATTACAATCCAACCAGGTTCCAAGTCACTCAGGTGAGAAAACTGCTCGATGATCAGAGCGCAGCTGCCCTATCGAAAGAGGAACTCGCTTCAGAGTTGAACGCGGCAACAGCCGCCCTGTTGGGTCAGGTCGACCTATCTCCTGCGCCCGAACAAATAGCGTCGAACCTGCATCTGACGGTCAACGATGAACTCCTTAGCGCGCACGTGGAATCAGTGCCTTTACCTCGGTTGACCGAGAATGCTGATCTCTCGACTTGGGTCGAAGATGGATTGGCATTTCATAGCGAAGGTGATCTTTGCGAGTTCTGCCAGAACGGTATTGTCAACTCCGATGTTCTCGCGGCATACCGGCGGCATTTCAGTGCGGCTCTCGACTCTCTACGAGAACGACTTGGAAAAGCAATCGCATACTTTGAGCGTCAGCGTGATGCTCTAGATACTTGGCTCCAGAGTATCCCCAGTGAAAGCGAGTTTCTGCCGGACTTCCAGGAGCGCGCTAAGGATGCGATGGCTGATGTGAGGAAGGATGTCGAGGCTCTCCAGATTGAGATTGGTAAAGCGATTTCCGCCATTCAGAGACGGCAAGCCGATCCTCTCCGTGTGAGGCCGGATGCAGACCTCCTCACAGAGTCATTCGCTGTAGTGGATGTTGCCGGGCTCAACCAAGTTCTGACTGAGAATAATGCGGCTTGCGGGTCGCAAGCCGCGCGCATAAAAGGGGCGCGTGCATCCGTTGAGCTGCATTTTGGCGCTCAGAAGGGTGCCGAATACCGATCTGCTGCACGGCGCCTGGAGCTAGCCCAAAGGGCACTGTCGAGGCTTCAGCAGCGAACTGTTGAGGTGGATGCAAAACGGCTTGCGGCTCAACAAGAACTGCAAGACGTCGGGCAGATGGCGAACCTTATCGACGTGGATCTTCGAGAACATTTCGGTCATGCACACTTGAGGGTCTCGGTCACGCCGGACGGAACTGGCTATGTTGTGACGCGCTCCGGGACCGTGGCTACTCATCTGAGCGAAGGCGAGCGAAACGCTATTGCCTTTACCTACTTCTTGCGCTCGCTTGAGGAAGAAGGCGTCGATCCCGAGCAGGCCATCGTGGTGATTGACGACCCAGTAACGAGCCTCGACAAAGAGTCACTATTCGCTGCATTCGCATTCGCCCGCGAGCGTACAGAACAGTTCATTCAAACTATATTTCTTACCCATGACTACGAATACTTCAGGTTGAACCTCATCGATTTAAAGAACCGTTGGGGGAGCTCTCAAAAACGCATTCGCATGAACGACGCTACTGAGAAGCAAATGCCCGAAGTCTCATTCTTGGAGGTTCGCGCAGTCTCGCAGGATGCGAACTCGCGACATGGAGAGGTGCGAGAACTTCCTCGAAGCCTGGTGCAACACCCTAGTGAATACCACTTCTTGTTCTTTCACGTGGCAGAAACATCTGTGGGAACTTCGCAAGAGTATCTACCGTTGGTCGGAAATGCGGCTCGGCGACTTCTTGAGGGTTTCCTCTCCTTTCGCGCCCCGGACAAAATCAATTTCCAGGAGAAGGTCAACGCTGTCGCAGCGAACGCGTCTATTGATGGAGCGTTGAAGGAGCGCGTCGTCAAGTTCCTCCATAGTCAATCCCATCGAGAAGAACCCCGGCCTTCGTCAGCGCTCGACTTTCCTTCGATTGAGGCGGAACTAGCCGCTACGTTGAAGTTCATCCATGCTGCAGACGGCCCCCATTTCGAAGCGATGTGCAAGTCAGTGGACCTCGACCCGGTCGCGATCCTTCAAAATTTAGCCGCGCAGCAGGTGGCGTAGACACGGAGAAACCTGCGTCGGCCCAAGCGATGTGGGCCACGGGAAACCCATGCCAATCAACCGTGACGAGTCAGAAATGACCGGGTACACTCGGAAGTGGCGTAGCGCCAATTCCCTAGATAACACCAGGGAACCGTTGCTATTCGCATGGTCTCGAAACTATTCGTGACCAGGGGTTTTAAGAGACGGGGTCGCAGGTTCAAATCCTGTCATCCCGACCATGTGAAAGGGACCCGCCCTCGTGGCGGGTCCCTTTCACATTTGCGTGCCTGTCAGGATTCGGGGCTTATAGGACAGAAGTAGTGGATGGGGTTGGGCGTGTCAGCCCCTGCCGGCCCAACTGCTTCTGAGCCAGAGCCCCTCTGCTGAGTCGAGTCCGGTGTCATAGAGCATCGGCCCGCCGGGCTCGGTTACTGTCTCTCCGGTGTCGTCTGGTGCGGGCGCGTTGGTGTCGGTGATGAGTTCGTGGGCTCGCTCGATCGGGATCTCGTGCAGTGTGAGGAACCACTCGGCCAGGTGATGGCCTGCGGGGGTGTCAGGTTCCCGCTCTCGTCGACCTGATCGAAGCCGAGACGCTGGGTGTTTAGCCGATGGTTCGGAAAGCGCCTGTGTGAGGATCGGAAAGCGTGGGCGCGACGGTCGGAAAGCGTGCCGCCGCGCCCGAGCGCCTATCCGGTGTGAGTATCTTCCGCGTTCTCGGCCGCGGTGTGGCGGCGCATGTTGGGGCCGGCCAGTTGCACGATCTCGGCATTGGAAATGATCCGGTTCAGGATGGATTCGGCGATGACGGCGTCGTGGAGCGATTTGTACCAGTCTTCGGGATCGAACTGGCTGGTCACCGCGGTGGAGCCTCTGCCTTCGCGTGCGGCGAGGATGTTGAGAAGCTCGGCCGCGGTCTCGCTGGTGATCGGCGTCGTGAGGAAGTCGTCGAGCACGAGCAGGTCGCAGGAGTGCAATTCATTCAGGAATCGGAGGCGTGCGGGGTCTGTGTGATGGTGGACGGAGAGCTGGTTGGCGAGGTCGTCGAGCCGGTAGTACCGGGCGGTGTAGTCGCGTCGGCAGGCGGCGTGCACGAGCGCTTGCGCGAGGTAGGACTTGCCCACGCTGGAGGACCCCAGGACGACGAGATTCGTGGTGCGGTCGATCCAGTGGCATGCGGCGAGACGGGCCACGACCTCACGGTTCAGGCTGCGGCCTTCGAGGTAGCGGATGTCTTCGACGCAGGCGGCCGGGTTCGGGGTGCGGGACGCCTTCAACAGCTTCATCATGCGCCGCTCGCCCCTGGCTGTGGTCTCTTGCTCGAGGGCGTGGCGGATCTTCTGCGAGAACGTCCATTCATCGAAGGTGGGGTCGTTGGCGATGTCGATGACGGCTTCTCCGAACGCGGTCATCCGCAACCGGGTGAACAGGGGCATGTCATCGATGGTGAGGTGTTGGTCACGCATCATCACCCTCGATTCCCTGGTCGCGGCCGATGAGGTTGTCGAGGCTGAACGCGCTGATTCCGGCCAGGTGAGCACGGCTGGTATCCCGCCCGGCGGGTGGGCGCGACGACGGCGGAGTATCCGCTCTGGCCCAGGCCTCTGGGTCTGTGGTGGGTCTGGCGTTCTGCTCGGCGCGGATCGCCGCGATGGCATGCTTCACGGCGGTGTAGCTGATCTGCCGGTGGGGGTCACCGTCCGTGAGCCTTCGGCAGGCGAGCTCGAGGAGCCCACGGTTCCCGCGCTTTCCGAGGTCGAGGATATTCATGCAGGAGCGGAACCCCTGCGCCTCGATCGTCTTCGAGTCCAGCAGGCGGGTCAGGGCTGTCACGGTTCCCGGGCCTGCTTTCGCGGCTTGGCGGAGGAAGTAGGCGCGGGTCCAGAGCCCTGCCTGATCTTCAAGGTAGGCGGGCGCATGCCCAGGGTCGGTGACGTAGCGATTGCGATGCCTGCCGCGCTGGTGGGTGGCGATCACTTCCCCGTCGGCGAGGACGTCGAGTGTGTCACCGACGATCCGCACGTCCACGCCGAGACCGGCGAACGCGTACGGAACGGAGTACTTGATGGTGTCGATCTGGATATGCCAGTCGCGATGCACCTTCGCTTTCCGCCACGACACCGGCTCCCACCGCTGTTCGGGCAGCTCGAGCAGCGCCGGCTTCTCGTGCTCGGCGAACCACTCCCAGCGCGATCGCTGATCCCCGCGGAACGGGGTTCGGTGGTTGATCCATTCCACCCGCTCGGCGATCGCTTCGTTCAGGTCGTCGAGCGAGGCGAACGAGCGGTCGGCGAGGTAGTGGATGACCCAGTTCGTGACGACCTTCACGCCGGATTCGACGTGGCCCTTGTCTCTGGGGGCCGCGGATCTGGTCGGGACCGCAGCGGTCCGGTAATGCTCAAGGAACCCACTGTAGGAGGAGTTCACGTCCCGGGCCCGTTCGCTCTTGCTGATCTGGTTCGACGCCGTCGATGCGTTATCGGGCACCACCAGCAGCGTGACGCCGTCGATGTATTCAAACGCTCGCCGGTGCGCATCAGCCCAGGCAGGGAACTTCTCATCCAGGCACCCGTACGCGAACACGAGCCCGGAGTAGGGCAGCGACGCCACGAACACCGACACCGCAGACACCTCACCGGAGATCGGGTCGACGATCTGCATCCGAGTGCCCGCCCAGTCGACCTGCATCGTATGCCCGGGGACGTGCTGGATCGGGGCGGTGAGATCATTGACTCGCACGTGCTCAGCGACGATCTGGCAGAACCGTTCATACCCATAGTGGCCGCGGCCATCGGCAGCATCGACGTGCAGATACTGCGCCCACAACACCTTCAGCGGAGGCTTGTTCCGCCCCAGCCTCGCAGCGACCACCTTGTCGATATCGACCGGCACGAACTCGCCGGTCACGCTCTTGCGCCCGTCAGAGAACAACCCGTCAACGTCTTCGCGTGAGAGCGCGTCGACCTGGCTGACAGCCGTCAACTGGTGTTCGTCGAGCACACGACGGACCTTCGCGATCGTACGCTGCGAGCCCCCCTGCCTGGCAGCGATCTCGCGATACGGGACCTTGTCCAGCACAAGCCGCATCAACTGGCGGTAATCGGTCATGAAGAATCATTCCTCCCACCCCACGAACACTCGTCGAAGGGTTGAGAGTCATCATCGAGCAGCCACACGCGCTACCCGATGCTTACACGCACGCTTTCCGATCTCTACACAGGCGCTTTCCGAAGCGTCGTCCTAACAGCTGGGTGTTCGCGGGGGTGAGGCCGGTCCAGTTGTGCGACTTGCCGGTGCCGGCGCCGATGCCGGGGCCCGCGATGCTGCCCTGGATGCCGATGTTCGCAGTGCGCGTGTCGACGCCGCCGAAGGTGGCGGTGTTCGGCATCGTGAGCGCCGAAGCGGGGAAGGCGCCGGGGTTGCCGGCGGCGGCGTTGTATGCCGCCTGCAGCTCGGCCTGCAGCGCCAGGCGCTGCGCGTCATCGGCGATGCGGGCCGTGTAGGTGATCGCGAGCTGCGAGGGACCGGGGATGTCGCCCGTCCAGGTGAAGCCGTTGCCGGAGGGCGTGGGCGTGAACGGGAACGCGCTCTGCGTGCGGTTCAGCCCGTCGGCGTCCCACGTGGTGATCGTCGCGCCGGTGACGGCCTGGTAGGCGAGGTACGCATGCGGGGCATCGGCGATGGTGTAGCCGGTCCGGGCGGCCTCGGAGTCGACGTTCAGACGGTAGGTGACGTCCTGACCCAGGATGGTCGGGTTGACCGTGACCGTGTTCGTGGCGTAGTCGACCGAGACGTAGCTGTTCAGGTTGCTCGGAGCCGTGCGGGTCTTCGCGACGCCGTTGGTCACATTCTCGAACGTGTCGCCCGAGTTGCGGATGATGACCTCGACGGAGCTCTCCTCGCCGTCGATCTGCCAGGTGATCGGGCGCTTGACGCTCTCGTCCACGGCGTTCACGACGAAGTCGAGGTCGAACACGCCCTGGTTGATGCCGCCCGGCCACGGGTCGCGGAAGGTGACGGTGACGCTGTTGCCCGTCTGCACGACGCTGTCGATCGCGGTGTTCGCGCCGGGGACGCCGGTCAGGGTCACGTTGGAGCCGAGGTCGAAGGTCACGGCGGTGCCGGCCCCGACGCTGCTGTCGTACTGCACGCGCAGGGTGATGGTCTGGCCCTCGTTCACGACGGCGGTGCCGTCGTAGACCTCACCGCCGAGGAGGATGGTCGAGGTGATGCCCTGGGTCGCGTGCGCCGCCTGGCTGACGCCGACCAGGGAGGCCAGCGCGAGCAGGAAGGCGACGAAGACGGAGACGCTCCGTCTCAGGACCGAGCGCGGGGCCCGTTCGAGGTCGTGTTCGTTGGTGGACAAGAGCTTCTCCCCCTTTGACGGATCCGAAGCGACCTCTTACCCGGCCGTCCGCGAGCACGCTCCCCGGATCCGCCTTCCCCCAACGGTCGCCCGAACCGCGATAAGCGAAATTGTCGGACCCTGCAATACTCCTGTGAGGCTGGGCTGTGAACGCCCTGGAAGGCCCGAATTCAGCCGGGGCGAGGCCGAATTCATACCGGGATGAACCTGGAACTCATCCTGCGGGCATGGTCGCGGGACCGGTCGGCTCGTCCTGGCGCCCGACCGCAACGCCCGGCCGCGCCTCCGGCTGCGTCGCCCGGACCCCTAGGCCGAGGGCGGCGTGCGGTCGAGCAGCCCGAGCTCTCGGGCGACGGCGAGGGCCGCGCCCCGCGACGAGACGCCGAGCTTGCGGTAGATGCTCTGCAACTGGCTCTTGACGGTGTGAGGCGAGACGACGAGCGACTCGGCGATGTCGCGGATGCGATCGTGCTCCGCGAGCGCGGCGAGCACGACGCGCTCGCGCCGGGTCAGTTCGACCTGAGCGCCCTGGCTCGTGCGGGCCTCCGACACGGGCACCTCGAGATAGCGCTGCAGGCTCGTCGATTCCATCGTAGCCCCGAACTCCCAGAGGAGCCGTCGATCCCGGGGGGCGAGCATCGCCACATGGGCGCGCGGTCCGTGGGTCTCCCAGGCGACCGCGGCCCCGCTGAGCCAGGTCCAGGCCTGCTCCGAGAGGCCGAGTCGCATCGCCGCGACCGCACCCATGGTCTGCACCTCGGCCCGCGTGCGGATGGTGTGGCCCGGCAGTTCGAGCAGCCTGCGCGTCAGCGACAGGGATTCGCGATCCAGGCGGGCATCGAGCATCGCCGCGATCCTGGCGAACGCGGCGAACGTGCTGTCCTCGGGTGCGAGCGCGAGCACTTCCTCCGCCGAACGGCGATCGCCGCTGTCGAGCAGGGCGATGGCGATCATCGCGTGCAACCGCTCGGTGGCCACATTGTCGCCGATGCCCGGCGGCGGCATCGGTTCCTCTGCGAGCCGCTGCCGTATCCGATGCGCCTCGGCCGCGGACTGCCCGAGGCCGTGCCGTGCGGCGACGGATATGCCCGCGAGCAGGGACCAGAACTCGGCCATCGGCATGTACGACTCGGCGTCGTGCAGCACCTCGAGCGCCCCGGCCGGATCCAGCGCGTCCAGGCAGTCGTAGCCCTCGGCGATGAGCCCGGGACCGTTCATGTAGGAGCGCCGCAGCTCCGCCGGCCACGCCTCGCGGTCGATCATCGCGGACATGGTGCGGGCCCGCGTGATGTCCCCCGCGAACGCGGAGAAACCCGCTGCGTACACCGTCGAGAAGTCCCTCGTCGTCTGGGTGCGCAACAGGGCGATCGAGCGGTCGATCGTCGCGAGCGCCTCGTCGATCCTGCCGCCCTGGAAGAGGGAGAAGCTCAGCTGCCTCAGGATCGTTCCGATGTGCTCGCCGAAGCTCGGGCCCAGCTCCGGCGGCATCGCTCCGAGCGATCGCACCACAGCGAGGCTGGCTTCGCACGAGTCCCGGAACCGCAGCGCCAGCCGCGCGGCGATCGCCTGCATGGCGCTGATGGAGAACGCGTCGACGGTCGGTTCGATGTAGCTGGGGACCGCCGTCGACCGCGCCGCGATCTCGGCGATCCGGGGTCCCGAGCTGCGGAAGCTCGGATTGGACAGGAGCGCGAGCGCCAGACCGAACGCCAGCATCGGATAGTCGTCGAGCACCTCCTCCGGCACCTCCCGCAGCGTCGGGAGGAAGCGGTCGCTGATGTAGGCGGCCGGGTTGACGATGACGAGCGACACGAAGACGCGGTCGGCGAGCGCGTAGTCGCCGCCCTCGATGGCGTAGTGCAGCGCCTGCTCGACGACCTCCTCGTTCTCGAGCAGCCAGGCCGCCGTGATGACGCACGAGCGCCGGTAGCGCTCCTCGTCCGAGGCGGCCCGGGCCAGGAAGGTGTCGCGGACCGTCTCGACGTACTGGAAGACCTGCCGGCTCTGGGCGTAGGGGATCCAGCGTCCGAAGCCGTTGCGCTCGAGCATGTTGAAGAGGGTCCGCGGATCCTCCGCCCCGGTCAGCGCGCGGCCCAGCTCGACGTCGACGTAGGGCGGCACGCTCGTGTCGGTGACGAAGCGCACGGCCTCGGGGCTCGGCAGCAGCGACTCCAATCGAGCGGCCACGACCTCGCCCCATTCCGCGGAGTCGATGCGCGGCACGCGGCCGAGCTGGGCGAGCGTCAGCACGGCGGCCCGCACCGAGAGGGCGAAGCCCCGGGTCGCACGCACGATCGATGCCGCGAGCTGCGGATCGTCGATGCCGGTCTGGAGGCGGATCAGAGCGCCGACCTCGTCCGGGGTGAGCGCGAGCTCGCCGAGCGTGATGAGGCGGGCGATGCCGGCGTCGTCGCCGGCGAACTCGAGCTCCGACAGGCGGGTGGGGGCGCGAGTGGTGACCACGATGCGCAGTTCCGGTACCTCCGTGAGGAGCCGGGCGAGGTCCTCGTCGATCTGCCGCATCGCGTCGCCCATATGCTCGTACGCGTCGAAGACGAGCACCACGGGCCCCGCGTCGGCGAGCACGTCGATCGCGATCCGCACCGGATCGACGGCCCGGCTCAGCCGGTCCTTGATCTCGGCGGCGGTCTCCTCAGAGAGATCGCCGAGGCGCGAGGCGCTGCCCGCGACATGCTCCCAGAACGCGCTGCGACTGAGCAGGCCTCCGCTCAGCGACACCCAGGTGACGGGTTCCGTCTCGTGCTGCAGCGCCCAGCTGCGCAGCAGCGTCGTCTTTTCACAG
Organism: Candidatus Leucobacter sulfamidivorax; assembly: GCA_016771945.1. Classification (GTDB taxonomy): domain Bacteria; phylum Actinomycetota; class Actinomycetes; order Actinomycetales; family Microbacteriaceae; genus Leucobacter; species Leucobacter sulfamidivorax. The sequence goes on along the minus strand of QZLF01000003.1, from coordinate 143,191 downwards.
CCGCTCGGACCCTGCACGACGCAGACGCGTACGAGCGGCGAATCGAGAATGCGGAACAGGCGCGGCCGGTCCACGACACCGGCGATCGCCGATGTCTCATCTCCCCCTTGAAACACGGTCTCAGTCTAAGCAGGCGGATCGCGGCGAGGCGGCTGTTTCGCCCGCCGGCTCCCGGCGCGTCGGGATTTTTCATATCGGTATGAAATCCGGCGGAAAGCGGGTGAAGCGGTATCGGAGAGGAGTTCGAGGGGAGCGACGGGGTAGGGAAAACCCGAACCGGGTCTTCGGGCTGCCTCGGTGTGCGCTCGTCCCCCGCGCCGCCTACCGTTGAAGCATGACGCAGACGAACGCAGCCGCAGCCGCTGGCGCAGTGACCGCCCAGCCGGGTCGCAGCCGCATCGGCTTCGGCCGGGTGGCCCTGACCGCCGTGCACCTGGCCGCGCTCGGCATCCTCGGCTCCATTGTGATCAGCCTGGCGATCAGCCTGTTCGCCGCCGGCGTCGGCGCGGCCTTCGCGCTCGGCATCGGCCTCGTGATCCTCGTCGGCCTGGTCTACGGGCTCTACGGCGTCGGCTGGTTCGAGCTCGAGCGGGTCCGCGGCCTCTACGGCCTCGAGGTCGGCCCGCTGCGCCTGCGCGAGCGTCGGCGGCCCGGCTTCGGGGGCTGGCTGCTCACCGTGTGCCGGCAGTCGGTCGACGGGCGCATGTGGCGCGCCCTCGCGAGCTTCGCCATCGGCACGATCCTCGGAATCGTCGTGCTGCGGCTGCTCTGGCAGTTCGTGATCTCGCTCGTGGCCGCGGCCGGCGCTCTGGGAGGCGCGGCCGCGGCCTGGGCGCCTTTCGGCGACGTCGGATCGGGGTGGTCCGCGCCGAGCGTGTGGATCGCGCTGTTCGCGCCGCTCGCGCTCGCCGCGATCCTCGGCCTGTCCCTGCTGCACGCCGTCATCGCCCGGGCCCTGCTGGGCCGGCCGTCGCGCGGCGAGCTCGCCGCCGATGCCCGCGCCAGCCGCGCCGAGCGCGAGGGCGCGGTGCGGGCCGCCGGTGTCGAGCGCACGCGGATCGAGCGCGACCTCCACGACGGGGTGCAGCCGCGCCTCGTGTCGATCGGCATGACCCTGGGCCTCGCCCGGCAGAAGCTCGACACCGACCCCGCGGCGGCGCGCCGGCTGCTGGACGAGGCCCACGCCTCGACCAAGGCGGCGATCACCGAGCTGCGGCAGCTCGCGCGGGGCATCCACACCTCGGTGCTCGACGATCGCGGCCTCGACGCGGCGCTCTCGGCGCTCGCCGGGCGCAGCCCCGTACCCGTGCGGCTGGACGTGCGGATGGAGGGGAGGCCCGCGTCCGGCGGTGCATTCCGCGACGCCGAGGCGGCCGTCTACTTCACGATCGCCGAGGCGCTCACGAACACGGCCAAGCACTCGAAGGCGGGGGAGTGCCGGGTCTCGGTGAGGCTGCGCGACCCCGGCACTCCGGGCGCGGTGCTCTGGGCCCGGGTGGAGGACGACGGGGTGGGCGGGGCGACCGTGCAGCCGGGAGGCGGCCTCGACGGCATCGCGAACCGCGCGCTCGCCGCGGGCGGGGCCATCAGACTGGACAGCCCGCGCGGCGGGCCGACCTCGCTGGAGGTGAGCGTGCCGTGCGCATCCTGATCTGCGAGGACTCGGTGCTGCTGCGCGAGGGGATCGTGCGCCTGCTCGAGGATGCGGGGCACGAGGTCGTGGCCGCGCTGCCCGATGCCGAGGCGCTCGAGGCGCGCGTGGCCGAGACGGCCCCCGAGCTGTGCATCCTCGACGTGCGACTGCCGCCGAGCTTCACCGATGAGGGCATCCGCGCCGCGCTGCGGCTGCGGTCCGGCCGCCCGGATCTGCCCCTGCTGGTGCTGTCGCAGTACGTCGAGGAGCGCTATGCGAGCGAGCTCATCGCCGCTCGCGGAACCGGCGAGGTCGCGGGCGGCGCGCTCGGCTATCTGCTGAAGGACCGGGTGGCCGACGTCGCCGAGTTCCTCGACTCGGTGGAGCGGATCGGCCGGGGCGCGACCGTGCTCGACCCCGAGGTCGTGGCCCAGCTGCTCACGCGCCGCGCCCGCGACGAGCGCATGTCCGCGCTCACCGCCCGCGAGCGCCAGGTGCTCGCCCTCATCGCCGAGGGGCGCTCGAACCAGGCGATCGCCGGCGCGCTCTTCCTCTCAGAGGCGAGCGTCGAGAAGCACATCACCGCGATCTTCCAGAAGCTGGGCCTCGAGCCCGACGAGCACGGCAATCGGCGCGTGCTCGCTGCGATCGCCCACATCGAGAACACCGGAGGCACAGCGTCATGACCGAGAACACCCAGCCGCGGCGCGCGAACGTCGCGCTCATCGTCACCACGGTCGTGGGCGGCGTGCTGCTGCTCGCCGCGATCGGGTTCGCGGCCGTCGCCGGCATCTTCTCCCTGACCCGGGGCGACTCCCCGGCGCAGACGATCTCCGCTTCGGCGGACGGCATCACCGAGCTGCGCATCGACGCCTCTGCCGCGGACTTCACCCTCGCCTACGACTCGGACGACGCCGGCGAGGCCGTGCTCGAGGCGAGTTCGGGTCGGCAGGAATGGGAGCTGCGGCGCGAGGGATCGCGGCTCGTGGTCGAGCCGCGGGGCGGGTTCCCGTGGGGCTGGCTGCGCCTCGGCCCCGACCTCGGCCAGACGGTGGTGCTGCATCTCCCAGCCGAGCTGCGCGACGCCGAACTCGACGCCGAGCTCGAGCTGAGCTCCGGCTCGCTGCGCGCGAAGGGCGGCTTCGGCGAGCTCGACGTCGAGGTCTCCTCGGGCCTGCTCTCGGTGGAGGGGGAGGCCCGCGAAGTCGACATCGACGTGAGCTCGGGGCAGGTGGAGTTCGCGCTCGCCGATGTGGCGCAGGCGAGCATCGGGGTCTCCTCGGGCGGCGTGGTCGGCGAGTTCACGGGGCGCGCGCCGGACGATCTCGGCATCGACGTGAGCTCCGGTCGCGTGGAGGTGCTGCTGCCCGACGACTCGTACGCGGTGCAGGAGGAGGTCTCCTCGGGATCCGTCGACAACCGGCTGCGCACCGATCCGGACTCGCGCAACGCCGTCGAGGTCAGCGTCTCCTCGGGGCAGGTCGTGCTGCGCCCGGCGGACTGAGCGGGATCAGCGGGGCTCAGGGCCGAACGCCCGGCTCCGCGCCGTTCTCCGCGGAGATGCCGGCGTAGTCCTGCAGCCGGTCCGCGATCACCGGGAACTCGGCGCGCACCTCGGCGACGCGCTCAGCATCGACGTCGACCACGAGCACCTGCTCCTCGGCCCCGCACTCGGCGATCACACGGCCCGACGGGTCCACGACGCGGCTGTACCCGCCGAGTTCGACGCCGCGCTGCGGGCCGCAGGAGTTCACCGCGACGATCCACACCTGGTGCTCGATCGCGCGCGCCTGGGTGAGCACGCGCCAGTGCTCGCGGCGTGCCGCCGGCCAGGCCGCCGGCACGATCACCGTCTCGGCTCCGCGCACGCTCAGCTGCTGCCAGAGCCCCGGGAAGCGCAGGTCGTAGCAGGTCGTGCTGCCGAGCGCGCCCAGCGGCGAATCGACCACGCCGAGCGTCGTGCCCGGGGTCAGCAGACGGGACTCGAGGGACTGATAGCCGAAGACATGGATCTTGCGGTAGACCTGTGCGATCCGCCCCCTGTCGTCGACGAGCACCGCGGTATTGTGCAGGCGCCCCTCGGCATCGCGTTCGATCACGCTGCCGACGTGCACGTGGGCGCCGAGCTCTCGCGCGACGCGGCGGCACATCTGCACGGTGGGGCCGTCGAGCGGCTCCGCGAGCTGTTCGTAGCGGTCGAACGAGAAGTAGCCCGCGCTCCAGAGCTCGGGCAGCACGAAGAAGTCGACTCCGGGGTGCTCGAGCATCGTGCGCTCCGCCCGCAGGATGCGCTCCTCCTGGGTCTCCTCGTCGGGGCTCGCCAGCTGGACGAGTGCGACTCGCGTCATGTCGATGCTCCTGTCTTCCGCAGCAATCCCTCGGAATCGGCGGCGATCGTGCCTTCGCGATGGGCGCGCATGAGCGCCTCGATCTCGTCGGCCGGGGCCCCCGCCTCGATGCGGTCGAGCATGTGCTCGTGCTCCTCGCTCAACCGCACGGCGAGGGTGCCGCGGTATCCCACGACCGAGGCGCGCACGGCGGCGACGCGCGACTGCCCGCGGTCGAGCATGTCGCGCAGGTGCCGGTTGGGGCAGGGCGCGCGCAGGATCCCGTGGAACTCGAGGCTGCCCTCGTTGTAGCCGTGGAAATCCCCCGCGCGGTAGGCGTCGTCCATGCGCCGGTTCACGGCGCGAGCGCGGGCGATGTCGGCGGCGGTGAGCAGCGCCGCCGACATGCCGGCGGCGAGCCCCTCGAGCACGGCCTCGGTCTGCATGATCTCGCGGTACTCCTCGATGCCGAGCTCGCGCACGCGCACACCGCGGTGGAAGACGAACTCGATGAGCCCCTCCGACTCGAGGCGGCGCAGCGCCTCCCGGGTGGGGATGAGGCTCACCCCCGTCTCCTCGGCGAGCACCCCGATGTTGATCGCCGAGCCCGCGGCGAAGGTGCCGTCGACGATGCGCTCCATCACGTGGTCGTAGACGTGCTGCGTCTTGTTGCCCGGGGCGGGGCGATCCTGCATCGGCTGCTCGGGCACGCGTCCCACCGCCTCAGCGCCCGTTCGCCCGGGCGAGCGAGCGCTCGACGAAGGCCGAGATGTCGGCGACCTCCTGCGCGGCGATGCCGTGCGCCACCCCGTGGTAGAGGCGCGCCTCGAGCTCGGTGTGAGCCGGGGCCCATTCGGCGGTCAAGGCGATGCGCGCGGCGTCGATGACGGGATCGGCGGGGTCGCGGCCCCAGAACATCGGGGGGCGGATCGCGGCGAGCTCTGCGTCGCCGGCCCAGGCGCCGGGTGCGACGAAGCCCGAGCAGTTCACCGCGCAGACGAAGCGCTCGGGGCGCAGCCGCAGGAGCGAGGTCGCCATGCAGCCGCCCTGCGAGAAGCCGAAGGGGACGATGTCGCCGAGGCCCGTTCCCGGCCCCGTCTCCGGATCGCCGGCCGCGCGGACGCGTGCGTCCAGAGCGTCGAGCCACTCGAGCAGCGCGACCGCGGCCAGGTGGGGGCCGGACCCCTCGAACTCCGTCGGCGGCTCGTCGTGCACGACGAGCCCGTCAGGGCCGAAGCGCAGCGGCCACCAGGCGAAGCCGTTCACGACGGGCGGGGGAACGACGAGGGGCGCACGCGGCGAGGCGCAGACGACGCCGTCGGGCAGCAGGCGCGCGAGCTCGACGAGGTCGCCCTCGAAGGAGCCGAAGCCGTGCATGAGCAGTACGAGCGGCCGCGAGGCGAGGGCTCGGACGGCCTCGTCGGCGGAGGCCGCGCGACCGTCGACCGTCCAGCACACGCGCTCGTGGTCGATCCGCAATTCGGTCATGCAGCCAGCTTATCCCGGGCCGATATATTTCCGGTCGTCGGGGCTCCGAGCGATACGCGCCGCCCTCCCAGAACAGTTGTCACTTCGATGCTCCAAACCGCGGAATAGAGCAGCAAAGTGACAACTGAAGAGGGGGGCGAGGGGGATTACCCGAATCGACCGCTGACGTAGTCCTCGGTCGACTTCTCGGCCGGGGTCGAGAAGATCTTCGAGGTGTCGTCGTACTCGATGAGCTTGCCGGGCTTGCCCGTGCCGGCGATGTTGAAGAAGGCCGTGCGATCCGAGACGCGAGAGGCCTGCTGCATGTTGTGGGTCACGATCACGATCGTGAACTCCTTCTTCAGCTGGTCGATGAGGTCCTCGATCGCGAGGGTCGAGATCGGGTCGAGCGCGGAGCAGGGTTCGTCCATGAGCAGCACCTCGGGCTCGACCGCGATCGCGCGGGCGATGCACAGGCGCTGCTGCTGCCCGCCGGAGAGGCCCGAGCCGGGCTTGTCGAGGCGATCCTTCACCTCGTTCCACAGGTTGGCGCCCGAGAGCGAGCGCTCGACCAGCTCGTCCGCGGCGCTCTTCGAGATGCGGCGGTTGTTCAGCCGCACGCCGGCGAGCACGTTCTCACGGATCGACATGGTGGGGAAGGGATTGGGCCGCTGGAAGACCATGCCCACCTGACGACGCACCAGCACGGGATCGACCCCGGTTCCGTAGAGGTCGTCGCCGTCGAGCAGCACCTCGCCCTCGACCCGGGCGCCGGGGATCACCTCGTGCATCCGGTTGAGCGTGCGCAGGAAGGTCGACTTGCCGCAGCCCGAGGGGCCGATGAAAGCGGTGACGCTCCGGGGCTCGATGTTCATCGAGACGCCCTCGACCGCGAGGAAGTTGCCGTAGTAGACGTTCAGCTCGTTGACTTCGATGCGCTTCGACATGTGGGGAGTTCCTTACTTGGTGTGTGAGATCGGTGACCGCGAGCGAGGGCGCTCGCGGGACGCGGTAGCGCGCGATGCGATGCGTCGCCCTGAGCGCTACCGTCCCGTTTTCGGCGAGAAGACCTTGGCCACGATGCGGGCGACGAGGTTGAGCGCCATGACGATGAGGATGAGCACGAGGGCGGCGGCCCAGGCGCGCTCCAGGAAGGCGAAGGCGGGATTGCCCTGGTTCGCGTACTGGGTGTAGACGAACACCGGGAGCGACTGCATGCGATCGGCGAACAGGTTGTAGTTCATCGAGGCGGTGAAGCCGGCCGTGATGAGCAGCGGCGCGGTCTCGCCGATGACACGGGAGATCGAGAGCATGATGCCCGTCGTGATGCCCGCGATCGAGGTGGGCAGCACCACCTTCATGATCGTCAGCCACTTCGCGACGCCGAGGGCGTACGAGGCCTCTCGCAGCTCGTTCGGCACGAGCCGCAGCATCTCCTCGCTCGAGCGGACCACCACGGGGATCATCAGGACCGACAGCGAGACCGCGCCGATGATGCCCATCCGCACGCCCGGGCCGAAGATGAGCGCGAAGGCCGCGTAGGCGAAGAGGCCCGCGACGATCGAGGGGATGCCCGTCATGACGTCGACGAGGAAGGTGATGATCTTCGCGAGGCGGCCGCGGCCGTACTCGACCAGGTAGATCGAGGTGAGGAGACCGAGCGGCACCGAGATGATGGTGGCGGCCAGGGTGATGAGCAGCGTGCCGACCATCGCGTGCAGCGCGCCGCCGCCCTCGCCCGTGACGTTGCGCATCGACGAGGTGAAGAACTCCGCGTCGAAGCGGGCGAGGCCGTTCGTGACGACGGTGATCGAGAGGGAGACGAGCGGCACCATCGCGACGAGGAAGGCGCCCGTGACGAGGCCGGTCACGAAGCGGTCCGTGGCACGGCGGCGACCCTCGACGGCCGCCGAGAGCCCGGTGATCACGACGAGATAGAGGATCGCGCCGACGAGCACGGCGCCCACCGGGTTGAACTCGGCGCTTTCCGCCGCGGCGAGAAGGCCGAAGAGCGCGAGCGAGACCGCGAGGCTCGCGGCGAGCACGATCCACGCGGTGCCGCGGGGGAGGCGGTTGCCCGCGAGACCGGAGCCGGCCGAGACGGGGCGGACGGTGAGGACTGACATCAGTTCGCTCCGGAGAAGGCGGCGCGGCGGCTGACGATCCAGCGCGCGAGCGCGTTGACGAGGAAGGTGACGATGAAGAGGATGAGGCCGGTCGCGATGAGCACGTTGATGTTCTCGCCGTAGGCCTCGGGGAACTTGAGCGCGATGTTCGCCGCGATGGTCGAGGGGTTCTCCTGCGTGAGCACGCGGAAGCTCACGATGCCGGTGGCCGACAGCACCATGGCCACGGCCATCGTCTCGCCGAGCGCGCGGCCGAGGCCGAGCATCGCGGCGGACACCATGCCCGGGCGGCCGAAGGGCAGCACGGCCATGCGGATCATCTCCCAGCGCGTCGCGCCGAGGGCGAGCGCCGCCTCCTCGTGGAGCACGGGGGCCTGCAGGAAGACCTCGCGGCAGATCGCGGTCATGATGGGCAGCACCATGACGCCCAGCACGATGGCCGCGGTGAGGATCGTCCGGCCCGTGCCCGACACGACGCCGCCGAAGAGCGGGAACCAGCCGAGGTATTCGTTCAGCCAGGCGAAGACGGGCTGCGCGGCCGGGGCCAGCACGCCGATGCCCCAGAGGCCAAAGACGACGCTCGGCACGGCGGCGAGCAGGTCGACGATGTAGCCGAGCACCGCAGAGACCTTGCGCGGGGCGTAGTGCGAGATGAAGAGGGCGATGCCGATCGCGAGCGGCAGCGAGATGATGAGCGCCAGGATCGCCGCCCAGACCGTGCCGAAGATCAGCGGCCAGACGTACTCCCAGAAGTTGCCCGGGAGCAGGGAGGCGGTCTCGTTCGTGGCGACGAAGGCCGGAAGGCTCTGCACGATCAGGAAGATCGCGACCGCCGCCAGGGTGACGAGGATCATGCTGCCGGCGAACACCGCGGAGCGCGAGAAGACGCGGTCGCCGAGGCTCAGGATGGGCTTGGAGGGTTTCGCGGTGTTCGCGGTGGAGGTCACGGATGCTCCGGGGATGAGACGGGGGCGGGACTGGGTGCTGCGGCGGGAACGGGAGCGTGGGACGGCCCGAGGGGCCGCCCCACGCCCGGGTCAGCTGATCGCCGCGATCGCGGTCTCGATCTTGCCGCGCAGATCGGCCGAGATCGGGGCGCTGCCCGCGGCCTCCGCCGCGTCGTTCTGTCCCTGCTCGCTCACGATGTAGCCGAAGTAGGACTTCACCAGCTCGGCGTTCGCCGGATCGGCGTACTGCTCGCAGCCGATGAGGTAGCTCACGAGCACGATCGGGTAGACGCCCGCGGCATCGCTCGTGCGGTCGAGCTCGATCGCGAGGTCGTGATCGGTGCGGCCCTGCTCGAGCGGGGAGGCGTCGACGATGGCGGCGGCCGCCTCGGGCGAGTAGGCAACGAACTCGTCGCCGACCTTGATCTTCACCGTGCCGAGGTCGCCCGCGCGCGAGGCGTCGGCGTAGCCGATCATGCCGGTGCCGTTGGTGACCGCGTCCACGACGCCCGAGGTGCCGTTCGCGCCCTCGCCGCCGAGCTCGCTCGGCCACTCCTCGACCGAGCCCGCGGTCCACACCGAGGGGGCGGCGGCCGCGAGGTAGTCGGTGAAGTTGCCGGTCGTGCCCGACTTGTCGGAGCGGTGCACGGGGGAGATGGTCGCGTCGGGCAGCGTCGCATCGGGATTCTGATCGGCGATGGCCGGGTCGTTCCACCGGGTGATCTGGCCGGCGAAGATCTTCGCGACGGTGTCGGCGTCCATGTTGAGCTCGTCGACGCCGTCGATGTTGAAGATGATCGCGATCGGCGAGATGTAGGCCGGGAACTCGACGATGTCGTCGGTGGCGCAGCTCTCGAAGGGGCCCGCCGCGACCTCGTCGGACTTGAAGGCGCGGTCGCTGCCGGCGAAGGCGCTGGCGCCCTGCTGGAAGGTCTCGCGGCCCGCGCCCGAGCCGCTGGGCTCGTAGTTCACGGTGACGTCTGCGTTCGCGGTCTGGAAGGCGGCGATCCAGGCTTCCTGGGCCGCGCCCTGCGACGAGGCGCCGGCGCCCGAGAGGGTGCCGCTGAGCGTCGAGGCGCTGCCGCCGTTGCCGTCGGTCTGCTCGGGGGCGGACGACTCGTTCGAGGCGCAGGCGGTGAGGGCGAGAAGGGCGATGCCGGCTACTGCGGCTGCCTTGATCGAAGCGTTGGTCTTCTTCACTGCGAGTGGTGTCCGTTTCTTCTGTTCCCAGTCGTTCACTGAGGGCGGTTGCCCACAGGCTTCACGGTACGGAGCCGAGGTAGCGCGTTCGTCGCCCGCGGGTGAACGGGAGGTGAACGTCGGTGAACCGGCCGGGGTCGGCGGGCGACGGATCGGCGCTGGTCCCGGAGAGAGCCGGACGCGGATCGGCCGGTGCCCGTCGGCCTCGGCCATAGAATCGCCGTATGAGAAAAACGGGAATGAAGCGGATCGCGACCGTCGGCGCCGCGGCGGTCGCCGTGCTGGTGGGACTGACGGCGTGCGCGGGGGACGCGGAACCGGAGCCGACGCCCGAACCGGTCGTGACGCCGACGCCGACGCCCGAGCCCACGCCCGAGCCGCAGCCGGGCGTCGGGCCCGCGTGCCCGACCGACCACTGCGTCTCGGTCGCGGTCGGCGGCGATCTCCTCTTCCACCAGGGGCTGTGGACGCCGTACGCGATCCCGACCAACGAGGCCGGGCAGAACTTCGACTTCGTGCCGCTGCTCGAGGGGATCAAGCCCTATCTCGACCGCAGCGACCTCGCGATCTGCCAGATGGAGACCCCGCTCGCCCCGGTCGGCGGCCCGTACTTCGGCTACCCCGCGTTCAGCACCCCGCCGGAGCTCGCCGACGCCGCGAAGGCGATCGGCTTCGACGTCTGCACCACCGCCTCGAACCACACCGTCGATCAGGGCACCGAGGGACTGCTGCGCACGCTCGACAACCTCGACCGGGTCGGCATCGCGCACACCGGCTCCTACCGGGCGGAGGGCGAGCGGGACGTGCCGCTGATCGTCGAGGCGAACGGGGTGAAGATCGCGGTCATCACCTCGACGTTCTCGCTGAACGGCCTGAACGCCGAATACGACTGGCAGGTCGACTTCCGCATCGAGGAGCCCCGGGTCGACCCCGAGCGCGCGATCGCGAAGGCGCAGGCGGCCCGTGACGCGGGCGCCGACATCGTGATCGGCGTGCAGCACATCGGCGAGGAGTACTGGAGCGAGCCGACCCCGGGGCAGGCGGAGCTCGGGTACCAGCTGCTCGACAGCGGACTGTTCGACTTCGTCTACCAGCATCACGCGCACGCGATCCAGCCGCTCGAGAATCACAACGGCAAGTGGATCCTCTTCGGCACCGGCAACCTCATCAGCGAGAGCGCCCCGCCCGAGAATCAGGTGAACAACGAGTTCCTGCTGACCCGGGTGCAGTTCGCCCAGCAGGCGGACGGCAGCTGGGTGACGAACGACGTCTCCTGGGTGCCGGCCACGAACACCCAGAACGGCGTGTACAAGTGGTGCTCGGTCGCCTCGGACGCGCCGCAGGGCGTCTGCCAGAGCCCGGAGTTCGACGCCGGGGTGCGGGAGCGCACCCGCGCCACCGTGGACCTGTATGGAGCCGCGGAGGCCGGGGCCCGGGAGTGGTTGATCACCCAGGAGTAGGGGCCCGCACTCGCGAGGGCCATTTCTGGCCCTCGTGCCGCGGCTCCTGAGCGCCTCTGGCGCGAAGTGCGGATGATGAGCGGGGCTCGAGAGTGGTTGATCACGCAGGAGTAGGGGCCTGCACTCGCGAGGGCCATTTCTGGCCCTCGTGCCGCGGCTCCTGAGCGCCTCTGGCGCGAAGTGCGGATGATGAGCGGGGCCTGGGAGTGGTTGATCACGCAGGAGTAGGGGCCTGCACTCGCGAGGGCCATTTCCGGCCCTCGCGCCGCCGCTCCGAGTGCGTGGCGGTAGTCTGATCCCATCAAGGCTGGACGAGGGCGTCCGCACGTCGGAAGATCGCTCCGGGAGTCGCGGCGCGTCGGTCGCGATTGTGCGTGACGGGCGCGAGGGAGGAGTTGGGGTGGTCGTTGGAGAAGCGGTTCCGGGCGATGCTTCGAAGCCCGACGACAGGCGGGCGGGATCCCGCGAGCTGAGCACGCTGTGGCGCGGCATCGAGGTGCTGCAGGTGCTGCAGCAGTGGACCTGGAAGGGCGAGGGCTGGGGCAACAACCGCATCGCCGAGTACCTCGACGCCGACAAGTCGCAGATATCCCGGACCCTGCGCGTGCTGACCGAGGCCGGTCTCGTCGTGCGCGACGAGGTGACCCGCAGCTATCGGCTCGGACCCCGGATGTACAGCCTCGGCATGCGCGCCGCCGATCAGCAGTTGATGCGCGCGGCGGCCGCGGTGATCCTGCGCGCCGCCGAGGCCGTGGACGCGCGCGCGTTCCTCGTCGTCCGCATCGGCACCGAGGTGTGCACCATCTGGTCGGAGCAGCCGGAGACCATGCGCCCCTTCGTCGACAGCATCGGCATGGTGTACCCCGTGATCGCGACGGACACGGGCCGCGCGCTGATGTACAACACTCCCGATGCGGAGATCCGCAAGCTGCTGCAGGGCGGCGTGCACACCAGCGCGCAGTTGGAGCAGTTCATCTCCCGGGTGCACGAGGATCGCGGCCGGGGGTTCTCGTCTGGGCTGGTGCAGGACGGCTCTTCGGCGGTTCTCGCGCTGCCCGTCTGGGGAGCGGGCCGCAGCATCGTCGCGACGCTCGGCGCCGAGGGCCCCGCTCTGCTCGACCAGGCGAACATCATCCCGGCGGTGCGGGTGCTCTCCCAGACCGCGGCCGCCATCACGCGGCGCTACACCGCGGTCATGGACGCGCACAACGGCACCGCGTCCGTGCCCTATCAGGGGTGGCCCGACCCGCCGAAGTTCACGAGGCACTAGGCGGCCCCGGCGCTCACGGCCCGATCAGTGCTTGATCGGGTACGTCTCCACGCCGAGGATGCCCGCACCGGGGTGCTTGCGGGAGAAGTGGAAGACGGAGAACCCTCCGGGGGGCAGCTCTGCGGCCTCTCGCAGGTAGTCGCCGGGCAGGGTGCCGGTCGCGAGCGCGAGCTCGCGCACGGCGTCGGGCAGCACCGGGCGGTGCGTGCAGATGACGGTGTTCTTGCCCTTGCGCACGACCTTGCCGATCGCGCTGCGCAGCTCGGCGGTGTCGCCGGTGTCCCAGAGGTCCTGGCTCAGCCCCTCCTGCACCCGCACGGTCTTGTGCAGGTGGTGGGCGAGCGGGGCCACCGTGCGCATGCAGCGCTCGGCGGTCGACGACAGGATGCGCTGCGGGCCGAAGGCCTCGAGCATGGGCACGAGGGTCTCGGCCTGATGCTCGCCCGAGTCCGAGAGCGGGCGCAGTCGGTCCGTGGGCCAGGCCGCGCCGCGAGGCTCGGCTCTGGCATGGCGCAGCAGGATCACCGAGAACGTGTCCACGGCGTCCCGCGCGGCCAGACGGGCGAAGACCTCGAACAGCTCGCGATCGGCCCGGTAGCTGAGGCGCTTCGGCACGCGGGAGAGCGACACCCACTCGAGCGCTGAGATCTCGCCGTTCGGCTTGAACGTCGACGCGTGCACCGCCGCCTCGGTGACCTCGGCCGCCCAGTACTGCACGGTCTTCTCGCCCCCGGTGGGCAGGGTGTAGTGGATCGTGCCGAGGTTCGCCCCGAGGGTCACGGCGATGCCGGTCTCCTCCAGCGTCTCGCGCACCGCGGCCCGGGGCATGCTCTCGCCCTTGTCGAGCTTGCCCTTGGGGAACGAGACGTCGCGCTGCCTGGTGCGGTGCACGAGCAGCACCATGAGCTCGTCGTCCACCCGGCGCCAGCACACCGTGCCGGCCGCGAGGACGGTGCGGGTCATCGGCCGCCCCGCGACCGCGCCTCGGCCCGGTCGGACATCACGAGCTCCTGCAGATCCGGCAGGGGCGTCCCGTCCGCGCCCTCGGTGCGGCGGTTCCAGGTGCCGTCGGGCAGCATGTGCCAGGACGACACCCCGTCGCTGAACGCGAAGCCGAAGAAGCGGTCGATGCGCGCGAGGTGCTCGTGATCGTCGATGCGGGCCAGCACCTCGATGCGCCGGTCCAGGTTGCGGTGCATGAGGTCGGCGCTGCCGATGAAGACCTCCTGTCTGCCGTCGTTCTCGAAGGCGTAGATGCGCGAGTGCTCGAGGTACCGGCCGAGCACCGAGCGCACGCGGATGTTCTCCGAGAGCCCCGGCACGCCGGCGCGGATCGAGCAGATGCCGCGGATCCAGACCTCGATCGGCACGCCCGCCCCGCTTGCGCGGTAGAGCGCGTCGATGATCTGCTCGTCGACCATGCTGTTGGCCTTGAGCCTGATGCCGCTCGGCCGGCCGGCCCTCGCGTGCTCGACCTCGCGCTCGATGCGCTCGAGCAGGCCGCGCCGCAGGCCCTCGGGGGCGACGAGCAGCCGATCGTAGTTGGTCTCGATCGCGTAGCCCGAGAGCACGTTGAAGAGCTTCGTCACGTCGCGCCCCGCCTCGTCGGAGGCGGTGAACAGCCCGAAGTCCTCGTAGATGCGGCTCGTCTTCGGATTGTAGTTGCCGGTGCCGATGTGGCAGTAGTGCCGCAGCCGGCCCTGCTCCTCGCGGATCACGTGCACGAGCTTGCAGTGGGTCTTGAGCCCGACGAGCCCGTAGACCACGTGCACGCCCGCCTGCTCGAGCTTGCGCGCCCAGGTGATGTTCGCCTCCTCGTCGAAGCGGGCCTTGATCTCGACGAGGGCGAGCACCTGCTTGCCGGCCTCGGCCGCCTTGATGAGGGCGGCGACGATGGGGCTGTCGCCGGAGGTGCGGTAGAGCGTCTGCTTGATGGCCAGCACGCCCGGGTCGGTCGCCGCCTGCTCGATGAAGGCCTGCACGCTGGTGGAGAACGACTCGTAGGGGTGGTGCACGAGCACCTCGCGCCGGGCGATCGCCCGGAACAGGTCGGGCTGCTCGCTCGGCGACACCGCGCGGAACTGCGGCGCGGTCACCGGGATGTGCGGGGTGTACTTAAGGTCCGCGCGCTCGACGCGGCTCAGCGCGAAGAGCCCGCCGAGGTCGAGCGGCGCGGGCAGCGTGTAGACCTGCTGCTCGTCGATGCCGAACTCCGAGATGAGCAGGTCGAGGGTCGCCTGATCCATGTCGTCCGAGATCTCGAGGCGGATCGGCGGCCCGAAGCGCCGTCGCAGCAGCTCCTTCTCGAGGGCCTGGATGAGGCTCTCGGTCTCGTCCTCCTCGATCTCGACGTCCTCGTTGCGGGTGACCCGGAAGACGTGGTGATCCACGACCTCCATGCCGGGGAAGAGCCCGTCGAGCTGATTCGCGATGAGCTCCTCGAGCGCGATGAAGCGCACGTCGTCGACCGATTCGCGCCGATCCACCCGCACGTAGCGGGGGATCATCTGGGGCACCTTGAGACGCGCGAACTCGACCTTGTCGGTGCGGGGGTTGCGCACCCGGATCGACAGGTTGAGCGCCCGGCCCGAGATGTAGGGGAACGGGTGCGCGGGATCCACCGCGAGGGGCATGAGCACGGGATAGATGTGCTGCTCGTAGTACTCGGTGAGGATCTGCCGGTCGGCGTCGTCGAGCGTGCTCCACTCCACGATGCGGACCCCCGCCTCGGCGAGCGCCGGCTGCACCTGATCCGCCCAGCACCGCGCGTGGCGCAGCTGCAGCTCGTAGGCCTTCGCGTTGATGTCGGCGAGCACGTCGGCGGGGGCGCGGCCGACGTTCGTGGGCACGGCGAGGCCCGTGACGATGCGGCGCCTCAGGCCCGCGACGCGCACCATGAAGAACTCGTCGAGGTTCGAGGCGAAGATCGCGAGGAAGTTGGAGCGCTCGAGCAGCGGCACCGACGGGTCCTCGGCGAGTTCGAGCACGCGCTGGTTGAACGCGAGCCAGCTCAGCTCGCGATCGATGTAGCGGTCGGCGGGCAGCCCGTCGCCCGTCGTCTCGCCCGGATCGTTGTTCTCGCTCATGGTGCCATTCTGTCAAACCCCGGCGATCGGCACCGACCGGAGGGGGCTTCGTTCACCGGCCGTTCGCCGGGCGCGCGGCTCAGGCCCCGGATCGCGCCCACTGGGTGCTGCGCTGGTCGATCGTGAAGCCGACTCGCGCGTAGAGCTTCAGGGCCGCCTCGTTGTCGCCGTCGACGTAGAGGGTGACGCGGCTCGGATGGTGCTGCGCCATGCGCGCGAGCGTCGCGTCGAGCAGCAGCCCGCCGAGCCCGCGGCCCGCGTGCTCGGGGCGCACCCCGACCGCGTACAGCTCGGTCTCGACCGCGGCTCCGTCATTCGGTTCCCCGGTCCTCGAGCCGTCCTTCGCGGGCACGGTCTTGATCCAGGTCGAACCGGCGATCTCCGAGCCGGGCCCGTCCTCAGCGAGCAGGATCAGATCCGCCGCGTCGAACCAGGGCTCCTCGCGCATGAGGGCGAAGTCGGCCTCGGTGATGCGCCCCTGCTCCGGATGGTGGGCGAATGCGGCGGCGTTCGCCCGTACCCACGCGGCCGCATCGGCGGGGCTCTCCGGGTCGAAGGCGCGCAGGACGTAGCCGTCGGGGACGGGAAGGGCGAGCGGATCGCGGTCGTCGCCCGGCAGCAGCGCCGGGTCGAGGGCCAGGCGGTAGAGGGTGCGGATCGGCGCGAAGCCCGCGCCTCCGAGCAGCGCCTCGGCCGCCGGGTTCTCGCCGTGCGACCAGGCGCGCAGCTCTCCGCCGTCGCCGTCGTCGGCGCTCTCGAGCATCTGCGTGAGCAGCGCGGTGCCGAGGCCCCGGCCGCGGGCTTCGGGGCGCACGACGAGGTCGACCTCGCCCTGGCCGAGGATGCCCAGGGCTTCCGGCGGTGTGAAGAGCTCGCGCTGCCCGCGGGCGGCCGCGAGCAGGGCCTGATCGGAGACGGGCGAGACCCCGTCGTGGGCCTCCGCCTCGGCGACGAGCGCGCGTGCGGCTTCGAGGTCGCCGCTCATTCGTCGGCCTCGTTCCTTCCGCGGGCGAAGCCGTACCCCACTCCCCGGACGGTGCTGATGAGCGCCTCGTGCTCGCCGAGCTTCGCGCGCAGGCGGCGCACGTGCACGTCGACGGTGCGGGTGCCGCCGAAGTAGTCGGTGCCCCAGACGTCGCTGAGCAGCTGCTCGCGGGTGAACACCCGGCCCGGATGCGCCGCGAGGAAGTACAGCAGCTCGAACTCCTTGTAGGTGAGGTCGAGAGTGCGGTCCTGCACGCGGGCGGTGAAGTTGCCCTCGTCGATGGTGACGCCGGCGGCGCTGATCGCGGTCGGGGCCTCCGCGACCGATCCGCCCGCCACTCCCGAGCGACCGCCGACGGCGAGTCGCAGCCGCAGGTCGATCTCCGCGGGGCTGGCCGCCGGCAGCAGCACGTCGGCGAGCGCCCACTCCGGGGTGACTGCGGGCAGGGCCGACTCCGAGGTGATGAGCAGGCGCTGCACGGGGCAATCGGCCTTGAGGTCGAGGCAGGCGGCTCGGGCGCGTCTCGCGTCGAGGGTGCCGTCGATGAGCAGCAGGTCGAAGCGGGCGGCGGCGCTCGCAGGCAGCCGCACCGACAGCGGCGAGACCCGTACCTCGTGCGGAAGGAGTTCGAGGCCCGGAAGCGCCGAGCCGGGATCCCGATCCGTGAGGCAGAGCAGCTGCATCGGCACGCTCCCCTCCGCCGCGACGGCTGGCGGCCAGGTCTCCATCCTAACGGGATCGCGAGGGGTGCCTCTGCGCGGGGCCTGGAAGGAGCCCCGCGGACCGAGGTGTGGCAGGATGAAGGACGTGAGCGAAGCCGCACCGGATGAGGCCCCTCAGGCGCCGCCG
Organism: Candidatus Leucobacter sulfamidivorax; assembly: GCA_016771945.1. Lineage (GTDB taxonomy): Bacteria > Actinomycetota > Actinomycetes > Actinomycetales > Microbacteriaceae > Leucobacter > Leucobacter sulfamidivorax. The sequence goes on along the minus strand of QZLF01000003.1, from coordinate 125,841 downwards.
GCGCCCGAGGCAGGGTCGTGGCATGTGCCGCGGCTCATCATCGCGTGGGCGCTCGCCGTCGTCTTCGGCGTCCTCGTGATCCTGCTGGTGCCCGAGCCCGAGCGCGCCCGATGGCTCGTCCTCGCGATCGGCGCGAGCGCGATCGTGACCTTCTTCCTGCAGCTCGGCACCGCGCAGCGCGAGGGCTTCATCACGCGCACCTCGTTCAGCGTGGCGGGATCGGTGCTGATCATCGCCGTGATCGACGCCGTGAGTCTGCTGGTCCGGTAGACTGACGGCATGCTCGCTCTCGAACTCTTCTTCCTCGGTCTGCTGGGCCTCGCGTCGCTGACGATCGCCTGGCTGGGCATCACCGTCGTCGTCAAGCTGTTCAAGGGCCAGCGTTAGCCCTTATCCGCGCGTGAGTGCGAGCGATCCCTTCCTGCGACTCGACGGCGCCGTCGAGAGCATCGCCGTCGGGAGCGAGGGTCTCGGGGTTCCGTCCCACTTCGGCAGTCCGCTCGTCGAGCAGCGGGCGCTCGAGGCGGGCGACGCCATCGCCAGCCTGAGCCATCGGGGCGTCGTCACCGTCGCCGGCGAGGATCGGCTGAGCTGGTTGCACTCGATGACGAGTCAGAGCCTCACTGGTCTCGCGCCCGGGGTCTCGGTCGAGACGCTGCTGCTCGACCCGAACGGCCGCATCGAGCGGGCGATCCGCCTCGTCGACGACGGCGAGCGCTCGTGGCTGCTCGTCGACGAGGGCGATGCGGCGCCGCTCACAGAGTTCCTGCAGCGCATGCGCTTCGCGATGCGCGTCGAGGTGGAGGACGCGAGCGATCGCTTCGCCGTCGTGCTGGCCTTCGACGGCGGATCGGCGCTTCCCGCCCTCCGCTCCCTCGGCGCCGCCGTCGCGGAGTGGCGCGACCCCTGGGCGGGCATCGTCTCCGGCGGCGTGCAGTACGCCCGCGGCGAGCATCCGGCCGCGGGGTGGTCGGCCACCCAGCTGGTGCTGCCGCGCGAGCGTCTCGCCGATGCGGCGGCGCTCGTGCGGAGCGGCGCGACAGGCGCCGCGGGGCTCACCGCCGTCGATGCGCTCGAGGTGCGCGCCTGGCGGCCGAGCCGCCACGGCGAGGTCGACGAGCGCGCGATCCCGCACGAGCTCGACTGGATGCGCACCGCGGTGCACCTGAACAAGGGCTGCTACCGGGGTCAGGAGACCATCGCCAAGGTGCACAACCTCGGGCACCCGCCCCGGCGGCTGGTGCTGCTGCACCTCGACGGCTCCGGGGGAGAGCTGCCGGGCTCGGGCGCGCTGGTGTTCCGCCGCGGCGAGTCGGCCGGCGCCGACGCGCGGCCCGTCGGGCGGGTGACCCGCTCGGCGCTGCACCACGAGTGGGGCGGCATCGCGCTCGCGCTGCTCAAGCGCTCGGTGCCCGAGGACGCCGAGCTCGAAGTGCGCCTCGGCGAGGATCCCGCGTCGGAGGCGGTCGCCGCCTCGCAGGAGGTCATCGTGCCGGCCGATGCGGGAGTGTTCGCGACCTGCCCGCCTGAAGCGTCTCTGACCCCTGTGCCGCTCGTGACCATGCCCTCTTGAGAGTCGGGGTCGCTTCGGCCGCCTATTCGGCGGATTGAGCGCCCGAAGCGCCCCCGACTCGGGGGCGGGGGGATCCCACGCCGCGGGGTTCTGACGCCCGGTAGTCTGGGTGGCATGACGAACACGCTGATCCTGCTGCGCCACGGGCAGAGCGAATGGAACGAGAAGAACCTCTTCACCGGCTGGGTCGACGTGCGGCTCACCGAGCGGGGCCGGGCCGAGGCCGCGCGGGCGGGGGAGCAGCTCGCCGAGGCGGGCCTCGAACCCGACGTGCTGCACACCTCGGTGCTGAGCCGCGCGATCCAGACCGCGAATCTCGCGCTCGACACCGCCGATCGGCTGTGGATCCCCGTGCGCCGCTCGTGGCGGCTCAACGAGCGCCACTACGGCGCCCTGCAGGGCCTCGACAAGGCCGAGACCCTCGCGAAGTACGGCGAGGAGCAGTTCATGCAGTGGCGCCGCTCCTTCGATACCCCTCCGCCCGTCCTCGACGACGCGAGCGAGTGGTCGCAGGCGAACGACCCGCGCTATGCGGACATCGACGGCGAGCGTCCGCGCACCGAGTGCCTGAAGGACGTCATCGTGCGGCTGCTGCCCTACTGGGAGGGCTCGATCCTGCCCGACCTGAACGCCGGGCGCACGGTGCTCGTGACGGCGCACGGCAACTCGCTGCGCGCGCTCGTCAAGCATCTCGACGGCATCGGCGACGACGAGATCGCCGCCCTCAACATCCCGACCGGCATGCCGCTCGTCTACGAGATCGAGGAGGACGGCACGCCGGCCGGCCCGGGACGCTACCTCGACCCCGAGGCCGCCGCCGCGGGCGCCGCCGCGGTGGCCGCTCAGGGCAAGCACTGACGCCCGTGCGGTTTCCGCTGACGGAGGCGGTGCTGCCGCGCGTCGAGTGGCTGAGCAGCAGCCCCTCGACGAACGCCGCGATGCGCGAGCTGCTGCAACGCGAGGGCGACGCCGTGCCGCACGGCGCCGTGCTCGCGACGGCGAATCAGACGGCCGGTCGGGGCCGCCTCGGCCGGGGCTGGGTCACGCCCCCCGGCACGGCGATCGCGATGTCCGTGCTGATCCGCGGCTTCGGCACGCCGGAGCTGCCGGTGAGCTGGCTGCCGCTCGTCGCGGGGTCCGCCGTGACCGCAACGCTGCAGCCGCGCTTCGGCGACGGGCTGCGGGTCGGCGTGAAGTGGCCGAACGACGTGCACCTGCGCGACGAGTCCGATGCCGAGGCGGGGCGGCCAGGGCGCAAGCTCTGCGGCATCCTCTGCGAGATGCCCGCGCCGACCGCCGTGATCGTCGGCATGGGCGTCAACCTGCTCATCCCCGAGTGGGAGCTGCCGACCGAGCGCGCCACCTCTGTGCTCGCCGCGGGCGGGGACGTGGGCGGCGCCGAGCTCGTCTCCGAGGATCCGGGGGACGTGGCCGGTCGCGAGCTCGCCGACCGGGTGATGTCGGGGATCGGCGGGGAGCTCCTGCGCCTCGCGGCGCTCGCCGCGGTCGACCCCGGAGCGGTGCGCGCCCGGGTGCTGCGCCACTCGGTGACCCTCGGCGCCGAGGTGCGGGTGCACCTGCCCGGCGACGAGCTGGTGGACGGGCGGGCGGTCGGACTGTCGGACGACGGATCGCTGATCGTCGACCTCCCCACGGGCGGGCAGCTCACGGTCAGCGCCGCCGACGTCGAGCACCTACGGTAGTCGAAATCAGTCGCAGCCGGGCGAGGCCATGCCCCGACTTCGTCTCCAGCGCTGTTCTATTCGCTGCTGTGGGCAGCGGTTCACACGCCTACAAAACGCGATGCGTTTTGTAGGCGTGTGCCGACCCAGCCAACGAGGCCGGGCATCCGCGGACCCCTCCGGTCCTTCTGCCAGCGGCGACATCGCGTCGCAGACTTTGACGCCGCTAGCGGAAAATGATCGTGCGATCCCCGTCGAGCAGGATGCGGTTCTGCGCGAACCACGTCACGGCCCGGCGCAGCGTTCGGGCCTCCTCGTCCTGACCCAGCTGCATGAGCTCGGTCGGCGTGTAGGAGTGGTCGACGCGCGCGACGTCCTGCTCGATGATGGGCCCCTCGTCGAGGTCGGTCGTGACGAAGTGCGCGGTCGCGCCGATGAGCTTCACGCCCCGGGCGTGCGCCTGGCGGTAGGGATTCGCCCCCTTGAAACCGGGCAGGAACGAGTGGTGGATGTTGATGGCGCGCCCCGCGAGCGCCGCGCACAGCTCGGGGGAGAGGATCTGCATGTAGCGGGCGAGCACGACGAGCTCGATCCGCTGCTCCTCGACGATCTCCAGCACCCGGGCCTCGAAGGCCGCCTTCTCGTCCGGCCCCGCGATGGCGCGGTGCTCGAAGCGCACCCCGTAGAAGTCGGCGATGTCCCGCACCGTCTCGTGGTTCGAGAGGATGAGCGGCACCTCGATGGGCAGCTGACCGCTGCGCTGGCGGTAGAGCAGGTCGTTGACGCAGTGCGTCGCGGTCGAGGCGAGGATCAGCGTGCGCACCGGGCGGCCGACCGTGTCGAGGCGCCAGGTCATGTTGTAGCGCTCGGTCACGGGGGCGAGCGAGGACTCGAAGCGCGCCTCGAAGGTCTCGACCTGAGCTACCGCTGACACCTGCACCCGCATGAAGAAGCGGCTCGTGTCGTGGCTCGCGAACTGCTGGCTCTCCTCGATGTTGCCGCCGGCGGCGACGACCGCACCGCTGATCGCGTGCACGATGCCGGGCCCGTCGACGCAGGAGAGGGTGAGCACCCACTGGGTCTCGGCGCTTGCTGCTGTACTCATCCTGCCCAGGGTAGTCGATTCCTTCCGTCGCCAATGGCCCGCAATGGGACGCGAATCGTCCTGAACGGGCGGGTCGGACAGCAGATCGCGTCCCATTGCGAAGGAGGGGAGAGGCGCGCGGAGGGGAGAACTGCGCGGGGGAGAGGTGCGCAGGAAGGGAGGGCTGTGCGAGGGAGAGGTGCGCAGGAAGGGAGGGCTGCGCGGAGGGGAGATCCGGATCCCGGACGCGGACGCGCCTTGATAGACTGGCCGGGTCGTGACTGGCGTAGATGGATCACCATCGGGGAACGACACCTCTTCTGGGAACGGCCGCTCGCCTGGGTCGCAACCCCGATTCGATCTCTGCGCGCACTCCGCGCGCGGAGCAGACGCAACGAGGAGCATGCATGTCGAACCAGTCAGCCTTCTTCAACGAGCCCATCGAGGTCGTCGACCCCGAGATCGCCGAGGTGCTGCAGCAGGAGCTGAACCGCCAGCGCACCACGCTCGAGATGATCGCGAGCGAGAACTTCGTGCCGCGCGCGGTGCTCGAGGCGCAGGGCTCGGTGCTCACCAACAAGTACGCCGAGGGCTACCCGGGCCGCCGCTACTACGGCGGCTGCGAGTTCGTCGACATCGCGGAGGACCTGGCGCGCGAGCGGGCCAAGAGCCTCTTCGGCGCCGCCTACGCGAACGTGCAGCCCCACTCGGGCGCGAGCGCGAACGCGGCCGTGCTGAGCGCGATCGCCGAGCCGGGCGACACGATCCTCGGCCTCGAGCTCGCCCACGGCGGCCACCTCACCCACGGCATGAAGCTGAACTTCTCGGGCAAGCTCTACAACGTCGTCTCGTACGGCGTCGACCCCGAGACCTTCCTCGTGGACATGGACGTGGTGCGCCAGAAGGCGCTCGAGCACAAGCCGAAGGTGATCATCGCCGGCTGGTCGGCCTACCCCCGTACGCTCGACTTCGCGAAGTTCCGCGAGATCGCCGACGAGGTCGGCGCGACGCTCTGGGTCGACATGGCGCACTTCGCCGGCCTCGTCGCGGCGGGCCTGCATCCGAGCCCGGTGCCGCACGCGCACGTGACGAGCTCGACCGTGCACAAGACCATCGGCGGCCCCCGCTCGGGCTTCATCCTGACGAACGACCTCGAGCTCTACAAGAGGCTCAACTCGAACGTGTTCCCGGGCCAGCAGGGCGGGCCGCTCATGCACGTCATCGCGGCCAAGGCGACGGCCTTCAAGCTCGCGGCGACCGACGAGTTCAAGGATCGCCAGGCGCGCACCCTCTCGGGCGCGAAGCTCGTCGCCGAGGCGCTCACGAGCGAGGCCTCGAAGGCCGCCGGCGTCGACGTGCTCACGGGCGGCACCGACGTGCACCTGGTGCTCGCCGATCTGCGCGACTCGGAGCTCGACGGCCAGCAGGCCGAGGATGCGCTGCACGCGGTCGGCATCACCGTCAACCGCAACGCGGTGCCCTTCGATCCGCGCCCCCCGATGGTGACGAGCGGCCTGCGCATCGGCACCCCGGCGCTCGCGACACGCGGCTTCGGAGACGCCGAGTTCGCGCAGGTGGCTGACATCATCGCGCAGACCCTCACACAGGCCGGCGACGTCGAGGCCCTGCGCGCCCGTGTGACCGAGCTCGCCGAGGCCTTCCCACTCTACCCCGGCCTCGAGCAGTGGTGAATCCGCTGGTCGAGCCTGTCGAGACCGAGGATTCGGCCATCTCGACAAGCTCGATGACCGAAAAGGCGCTGCAATGGTAGCCCGGAAGCTCGACGGCAGGGCCGCTGCGGCCGAGATCAAGCAGGAGCTCACGGAGCGCGTCGCCGCGCTGCGCGAGCGCGGAATCGTCCCGGGGATCGCGACCGTGCTCGTCGGCGCCGACCCGGCCTCCCAGCTGTACGTCGGCATGAAGCACCGGCAGTCCGTGAGCGTGGGGATGAACTCGATCCAGCGCGAGCTGCCGGCCGATGCCACGCAGGAGGACGTCGAGCGCGTCATCGACGAGCTCAACGCCGACCCCGCGTGCCACGGCTACATCGTGCAGCTGCCGCTGCCGAAGCACCTCGACACCGACGCGATCCTGGAGCGGATCGACCCGGCCAAGGACGCCGACGGCCTGCATCCGGTGAACCTCGGGCGGCTCGTGCTCAACGTCAACGCGCCCATCACGACGCCGTTGCCGTGCACGCCGCGCGGCGTGATCGAGCTGCTGCTGCGGAGTGGCTACGACCTGAACGGCAAGCACGTCGTCGTGGTCGGGCGCGGCGTGACCATCGGCCGCTCGATCGGCCTGCTGCTCACCCGCCGCGAGTTCAACGCGACCGTCACGCTCACCCACACGGGTACGGTCGACATGCCGCGCTACCTGCGCGAGGCCGACGTGATCGTCGCCGCGGCCGGCGTCAAGCACCTCGTGCGCCCGGAGGACGTGAAGCCCGGCGCGGCCGTGCTCGACGTCGGGGTGACGCGCGAGGACGACCCCGACGGCGGGAAGCCGCGCGTGTTCGGGGACGTGCACCCGGACGTCGCCGAGGTCGCCGGATGGCTGTCGCCGAACCCCGGCGGCGTCGGCCCGATGACGGTGGCGCTGCTCATGACCAACGTGGTCGAGGCCGCCGAGCGCTCCTCGGACGCGTAGCGGCGCTCGCCGCCGACCCCACCGCGCCGGAGCACTGATCGAACGGCCCGGGCCCCCGGAGAGGGGGCCCGGGCCGCTTCGTGCGCCCTCCGGGGAGAAGGCCCCCGGAGGCCGAGAGTAGCCCGGGTGGGGGTGCGTGAGGGCGACCCCGAGGGGAAGAGGTACATTCGGAGGAAGATCTCCCGTAGCGCGGTTTTTCGGGGGTTCGTCGACCCTACGCTGGCGAACGGACTTCAACGAGACCCCGCCGGCTCGGTGCCAGCTCGCACGATGCGAGAGCGCCGCGTCGAGCGAGCCGATACGACCCGAATCAGGAGAACTTCCGAATGACCGAGCTCGAGCAGACCGCCGAAACCCCTCGCCGTTCCAAGCGGCGCGCCATCATCGCGGGCGCACTCGCCTTCGTCGCCGTCGGCGGCATCGGCGCCGCGGCCACCAGCGCCGCCTGGACCGACAACGTCTTCTACTCCGCCGCGGCGACTGCGGCGACCTTCAACCTGCAGGGGTCGCTGGACAACGCCACCTGGGTGGAGTCGGACAACAAGAGCGCGATCCAGCTCGTGGTCCCGGCCTCGACCTTCCAGAACCTGCTTCCGGGCCAGAGCCGCCCGGTCACGCTGTACGTCAAGAACGACTCCAGCGTCAACGCGACGCTCGCCGCTCCCACGTACGAGTGGGCCGCCACGCCGACCTTCACGACCAACCCGACGGTCGCCCTCGCCGGACTGCCGAGCACCCTCGCGCCCGGGGCCTCCGCCTCCTTCACGCTGACGGTCTCCGCGCCCGCGGACTGGGCCGACTCGAACAAGGGCAAGAGCGGCACGATCATCGTGACCGTCGCGGGCACCGCCTCCTGATCCTTCCCGCTTCCGAAGCAGGCCGCGCCGGCGACGGCGCCCGGTCCACCGAGAGAGGACGCCGACGATGCTGACGCTGCGCCGTGCCGCGAGCATGCTGCTCTGGACGCTCGCCGCGATCGGCGTGCTCTGCGCCGGCATGTGGGCGGCGACGGCCGCGGGCATCGTCAAGCCGCTCATCGTGGTCTCGGGCTCGATGGAGCCCGGGATCATGACGGGCGACCTGCTCATCGCCCTGCCCGTGCCCGCCGCGGAACTGGAGGCCGGGCAGGTCGCGAGCCTGCCGAGCGAGCTGACGGGGAGCCTCGTCACGCACCGGATCGAGTCGATCGGGCGGGAGGATCCGGCGTCGCTGCGCATCGCCATGAAGGGCGACGCGAACGAGTTCGCCGACGTGCTCGACTACATCGTCCCGGTCGAGTCCACGGCCTGGGTGCCGCGGCTCACGATTCCCGGCGGCGGGGACGTCGTCTCCCGGGTGACGAGCCCCGCCGTCGCCGTCCCACTGCTGTGCGGGCTGATCGGCCTCGTCGGCGTCGTGTGGCTCATCCCGCCGCCCGCTCGCCGCGGAGGCGCCCGGGTCGGAGTGCCCGCATGAGCGCCGATGCGAGGACCGGGTCGCGACGGCGACGCCTGGCGCTGGCAGCCGCGCTCGCGACGCTCGCGACCGCGTTGTTCGCGGGAGTCGGCTTCTCGGCCCCCGCCTCGGCGACGAGCGTGGAGATCGCCTTCGACTTCGGTACGGTGCTTCCCGGTGAGGTGCGCACCGCGGAGCAGACCTTCGACACGCCGGTCATGGCCGCCGTGGCCGACGCCGACCTCATCGCGTCGATGCCGTCCGATCTCGGGACCTTCGCCGGCGAGGTGTGCACCGGGACGGCGGACTGCGTCGCCTTCGACGCACTGCCCGGCAGGATCCTGCCCGCCGGATCGCATGTCGTCCGCGTGACCCTCGTGGTCGCCGACACCGTCTCGCAGGGTGCCAGGCTGAGCAGCACCTGGCGCCTGTCGCTGGTCGAGCGGACGAACTCGCTCGTGGAGACGGGGTCCGCCGCGCAGTTCGGCACGGCTGCGGCCGCGCTGCTCGCGCTCGGGGCCGGCGTGCTGCTCCTCGCGGCCGTCTCCCGGAGGAGGGGGGAGCGGTCATGAAGCCCCGTCGTGGCCTGCGCTGTGTCGCGGCCGTCCTGCTCGCGTTCGCCTCGCTCCTCGCGCTGCCCGCTCTGGGATCGGCCCTGGCTCCGACCACCGCGGCCTGGACCGACACGGTCTACGCCGCGGCCCCGGTGACCGCCGGCACCTGGGGTCCCGTGACCGGGTGCACGTGGTACGTCGACGGCGCTCCTCAGCCTGGCGCTACCTGCACGGTGACCGGTGGGCAGGTGACGGGTCAGTACGAGGATCCGTGGGGGTCGGGCGTGTGGAGGCGACAGTACAGTCTGAGCGTCACGTCGACCGGATCCGGGTCAGGGTACCCCGTGATCGCCTTCGACCTCAGCACCCTCCCGGGAGGCAACGCCGGCACCTGGAACTGGTCCACCTCGGTGACGCTCCCCGGCGGCCACCTCACTCCGCTCCCGGGCTTCCTCTGCTCCGAGCTCCCGGTGCTCCGCGCGCAGGGACCAGCCAACTGGGGCACGAGTCTCAGCTACTTCTTCGAGCTGAAGAGCCCGTCGGGCGGCGCTCAGAAGACCTGCGGCTGACGGATCGGGCCGGGTCCACCGGGCCCGCCGCTACCCGGCTTGGGTCTGCGGCTGGGCCTGGGACGAGACCTGCGGAGCCGGTTGCAGCAGCCCCATGCGGGTGGCCTGCAGGATCGCCTCGTCGCGTCCCCCGGCGTGCAGCTTGCGGTACACCGAGGCGAGATGCTTCTTCACGGTACCTGGGGCGATGTAGAGCGCCGCTGCGGCCTGGTTCGCGGTGCGATGCTGGGCGATCGCCTCGAGGGTGCGGTGCTCCATCTCGGTGAGGCGTTCGTAGCGCATCGCCCTGCTCAGCTCGGGCACCGCGTCGATGGCCTCGAGGACGTCGCAGACGCCCGCGTCGCGCGCCGCCACGGCGACCTCGCGGAGCGTCGTGAAGGGGACGTCCAGCAGCGAGGAGGGCAGTCCGCAGTCCCTCAGCAGCTCGGCCGCCCGTCCCAGCGCACGGAGGGCGTTCTCTCGCTCGTTGCAGCCCCAGGACGCGACCGCGGTGATGAGGCTGCGGTCGAGCTGCTGGCGCCGCGTGGTCTCCGCGTCGCCGAGGCCCTGGGCGAACAGCAGGGCGGCGATGTCGTCGCCGGCGAAGAGCGCGAGCCGGGCGCGTTCGAGGCGCGCGAGCGGCGAGCCCTCGGGCAGTGCCGACAGCAGCCGTTCGGTCGACGCGAAGTCCCCGAGCACGGTGTGGAGCGTCGCCTGGTAGCCGGCGAGGTAGTCGTTCCAGGCACCGGCCGGCGAGCGCCCCGGCTCCTGCCCGGTGAACGCGGAGCGCAGCTGCGAGAGGCCCCAATCCGGTCCGCGCAGGCGGCGCACGGCCGCGGCCTCCGCGATGACGAGCAGCGGCCACTGCTCGATCCGGTCGCTGAGCGGGGTCAGGCGCTCGACGGCGCGGGCGAGCATCTCGTCGTCGCCGATCTCGTAGGAGAGATGGGCTCGGGCGATCTCACCGCTGACCCAGGCGAGCCCGGGCGCCGCCGCTCCGGTGCTCGCGGCGAGGGACTCGGCCTCGGCGAGGTACTCCTCGGCGCGCCGCATGTCGCCGTCGAGGACCTCGGTGAAGGCCATCTCGTTGAGCGCCGCGAGCAGCCAGCGCCTGCCCGAGGCGACGCGGGCGGCCGTGCGCGCCGGATTCTCGGCGCGGCCGCTCCACTGCACCAACATCAGCTCCTCGGCGTACGCGCGCAGCCGCTCCCAGCCGCGGCGCGCCCGCGGATAGTCGCCGGCGATGAGCGCGGTGGAGGCGATCTCCCGGTGGTACACGGGAAGCGCGCCGAGCGCGTAGACGCTCTGCGGGTCCGTCCTGTCCGCGGCGGGATCGACCGCTTCGGCTCTCCACGCCTGCGCGGGCTCGGCCTCGAGGCGGCTCTCGAGCTCCCGTCCCATGGAGATCGCAGCGTCGATCCGCCCGAGCAGCCGTGCCGACACCATGGCCTGGACGAGCAGCGGCAGCGCGATCTCCGAGGCGCCGAATTGCAGATCGCGCTCGAGTCGCTGCTGGACGCCCTGCTGCCAGAGCTCCGTGAGACGCGAGAGCGTCGTCGGCGGCACGGCCGGGTTCGGCATCTCGATGTAGAGTCTGGCCGCTGCGAAGGTGGGATGCGTGAGGAGCGTGTGCTCGGGCAGGGCGCGTAGGATCCGGCCGCTCGGCTCCGGCTCGTCGATGACGGCCGAGAAGTGCCGCCAGAGCACCATCTCCGCCTCGTCGAGCGCGCCCGCGGCGCAGTAGAGGCGCAGAGCGGTGAGGGGAGTCCAGTCCGCGATGCGGGCGGCCCGCCCCGCGTACAGCGCTCGCCGCTGCTCGGACGAGGCGCTGCGCTCCGAGCGGGTGTGGAGGGTGGCGCGCACGGCGCGATGGCAGCGGAACTCGGTCCCCTCCTCGGCTGGCCGGGGGACCAGCACGCCGAGCTCGAGCAGCTCGTAGACGGCGATGCGCACGGCGGCGATCTCGGCCCCGGTGAACTCGGCCGCCTGGTCGAGACTGATCGCGTCGAGCTGGGCCGCGGCGAGCAGCACGCGCCGGGCGAGGTCGCCGACGATCTCGAGATGGTGCAGCGCGAAGCGGTCGAGGTTCTCGAGCGGATCGGCGGATCCGCCGATCGCGTCATCGGTCGAGGCCGCGGCGACGGCCGCCGGCTCGATCACCGCGCGCACCGCGAGGGGCCAGCCCTTGGTGCGCTCGAGGGCGGTCCGCAGGCGCTCTCCGTCGGGCACGCCGAGGCGCGCGGCCATCTCGACGGCCTCGGCGGTGGTGAAGGCGAGGTCTCGCGGCCCGAACACCCGCAGGCGAACCCGTGCTGCGACCAGTGGGCCGTCGAGCAGCTGCACGCGGCGAGCCGCGATCAGGAGGGTCAGGTTCGGGGCCGCGGCGCACAGCTCGGCGAGGGCGAGATCGTTCTCGGCGTTCGTCGCGAAATGGTAGTCGTCGATGACGATGGTCGCCGGCTCGGGGAGGCTCGCTGCGAGCCCGTGCACGAGCGCCCGCATCGATTCCGGGCTCGGGGCCGACTCGCTCGCGCCGCCGGCCTCGCCGTGGGCTCCGGCGCCGCCGGATCCGCCGCCCGCGAGCGCGGTGAGCTCTTCGGCGATCGCGTTCCACAGGGCGTCCGCACCGCCCGGAGCGCAGCGCACCCAGCGCATGTCGGATCCGGCGTCGTCCTGCTCTCCCAGCCACCGGGCGATGGTGCCGGTCTTGCCGTAGCCGGCGGGCGCCCGCAGCAGCACGATGCGCGGGGCGATCCACTGATCCCCCGTCATCTCCATGAGTCGCGATTGCAGATCGAGGCGGCTCGGCTTCAGCATGCGGCGCCCCCGGTCGGGCGCTCGTGGCCTCGGACGCGGGCACCCCGCACTCCGCGAGCGCGGGGCAGGAGGGGCGGCATAGTCACCATCCGGAGTAGAGGAGGGGGGTCGGAGAGAGTGAAGGGTGAAGATTCGGGGGTAGATCCTGTTTCCTCGCCCCTCGACCCTCATCCTACGACGTAATCTCGCAGCAGGGTTCCGGCTCCTTCCCTGTACCCCCTATTCGGGGGGGAGCCGGATCCCTATGACTTATGAGCCTCATCGAGGCGATCCCGGGCGCTGGGAAGCCCGTGCGATCGGGGGCGGGGGCGACGTCGAGGGCGGACCTGTGCGCGTCGCCCCTCCGCTCCATCTTTCGGAAGCGCCGCAGGACCCCTCCTCCGCCGTGCCCGGCGCGCATCCGCGGGCCCAGGCTGTCCTCGATGAGGAGTGCGTAGACTGGGGAACTCGAACAGACTTGCCTGCGCGCCCCGCGTCGCGCGATGCAGCCTCAGAAGAAAGTCGAGTGCGTGATCCCGAGCATCACTACGATCCTGCGCGCGCAGGCCGAAGCGGCCTCCGAGTACGAGGGTTTCATCGGCTGGGTCCTGAGCCTGATGGAGACGCTCGGCGAGATCGGGGTGGGGCTCGCCGTGCTGCTCGAGACCTTCATCCCGCCGATCCCCTCCGAGGCGGTGCTCCCGGGCGCGGGGTTCCTCGCCTACGAGGGGCGCATGAGCTTCTGGCTGGCGTGGACGATGGCGACGCTCGGCGCGCTCGTCGGCGCATGGGTCTGGTACTTCATCGGGGCGGCCTTCGGACGCGAGCGGACGCGGCGGGTCGTCGGCCGCATTCCGCTGATGGAGCACGAGGACTTCGACCGCGCCGAGGCCTTCTTCCAGAAGTGGGGCGGCGCCGCCGTGCTGTTCGGCCGCTGCGTGCCCCTCGTGCGCTCCTTCATCTCGATCCCCGCCGGCATCGAGCGCATGTCGTTCCTCAGGTTCACGCTCTACACCGCGCTCGGCTCGGGCGTGTGGAACGGCATCTGGATCGGCCTCGGCTTCCTGTTCGGCCCCGCGATCAAACCCGTGCTCGAGCAGTGGAGCGGGGTGATCAGCGACATCGTGCTCGTCGTCATCGCCCTGCTCATCGTCTGGTTCATCGTCGCGAGGATCATCCGGAACGCGAGGCGAAGGCGCGCCGCGGAAGCCGCGGAGTGATCCGCGCCGCGGAGCCCGCGAGCCGACCAGCACCGAGACCCGAGGCCGATCCGCCCTCGGCAGCATGAGAAAGGCCCCCGACGTGCCCATCAACTACATGACCACCGACTACGACGAGCTCGCGATCGTCGTGATCGCGGACTACACCGTGCCGGTGGGCCGGGTCTGGGAGGCCTTCCTCGACCCCCGCCAGATCGAGCGCTTCTGGGGACGGCCCTCGCATCCCGCGGCCTTCGACCGCCACGACGGCACCCCGGGCGGCCGGTCGGGCTACGTCACGACGGCTCCCGACGGATCGCGCAGCCGGCACTGCTGGGAATGGACCGAGGTCGACGCCCCGCACCGATTCGAGGTGCGCGACCGCGCCGCCGCCGAGGACGGCACCCCCGACGCGGATGATCCCGGCACGCGCGTGGTGGTCGAGATCGACGAGTCGCCCTTCGGCTCGCGCCTCACGATGACCACCCGCTTCGAGTCGTCGGAGCAGCTCGAGCAGCTGCTCTTCAAGGGGCTGAACGAGGGGATGCGCTCGGCGGTGGCGCAGATCGACGCCGTCGTTGCAGAATAGCCGCGGGACGGCGGAACAGGGGCGAGCGGTCGCGAGCCGCCGCAGGATCCCGGGAGGGGGCGCCGTGCCGGTCAAGATGATCCTCGACTGCGACACCGGGATCGACGACGCCGTCGCGATCGCCTACGCCGCGCTGCACCCCGGGATCGAACTGCTCGGAGTGGGCACGGTCTGGGGCAACGTCGACGTCGAGCTCGCCACGCGCAACACGCTGCGGGTGCTCGACCTCGTGGGGCGTCCCGACGTGCCGGTCGCGCGGGGCGCCGACGGTCCCTCGAACGGCGGCCCGGCGGAGTTCTCGCTCGACGTGCACGGCACGGACGGTCAAGGCGGCGCCGGTCAGGACGGCACCGGGGAGGATCGGCCGGTGCGCGAGGCGGCCCCGGTCACGGCCGCGCGGCAGATCGTCGAGCTGGTCCGAGCCCATCCGGGCGAGGTCTGGCTCGTGCCGGTCGGACCCCTGACGAACGTCGCAGCCGCCCTCGAACTCGATCCCGAGCTGCCCGCCCTCGTGGCCGGCGTCTCGCTCATGGGCGGATCGGCCGCCGCCCCCGGCAACGTCACGCCCGTCGCCGAGGCGAACGTCTGGCACGATCCCGAGGCCGCTGCGGCCGTGTTCGACGCCCCGTGGCCGATCGTGATGGCCGGGCTCGACGTGACGATGGGCGCCCTGCTCACGGCTCGGCACCGCGACCGCCTGGCCGCCTCGGGGGAGGCCGGCCGATACCTGGCCGGCATCCTGCAGCACTACGGCGAGTTCTACCGCGGCCGGGTCTTCGGCGAGTGGGTGTGCTGCGTGCACGACGCGGTCGCGGTCGCCGCCGCTGCGGGGGTGCTCGATGTGCGCCTCGCGCCCGTGGTGCATGTCGAGGTCGACGTCACGGACGGGCCGGGGCGCGGGCAGACCGTGGCGGATCTGCGCGGCCGCTATCGAGGATTCCCCGAGCAGCCGGGCGCCCACTGCCGGGTGCTGCTCGAGATCGACACCGGCATCGTCGACGAGATCGTCGAGCTGATCGCGGCCCACCGCGGGCCGGGGGAGGCGCCGTGATCGCGGCGCCCGAGGCGGAGGCTCCTCGCCGGTCAGGCCGGTTGAGCCTGGCGGCCTGCCGCGCCAGCACCCGTGCGGATCCGCTGATAGGGGTGCACCGTCGCCTCCTCCGCGGCGTCGGCGATCAGGCGGTCCATCGTCCGGTTCCTGGCGGCGAGTCTCATGAACCGCCCCATCCAGCGCCGGCCGGAGCGGATCCTCCGATCGTCGAGTCGGTCGATGCCGTAGAGGCGCAGCGCCCATTCGGGCAGCAGCGCCAGCAGCCCGTACTGCGTGTTGCGCGCGATCCACCGCCTCAGCGGACCGTCGCCGCCCGGCCTGCGCAGTGAGAGCGCGATGTCCGCCGCGGGCAGGATCAGGGCGGCGTCGCGGTCGCCCTTCTCCTGGATCGCGCGGTCGAGCTCGGCCCAGGTTCCGGGCAGCGGCCCGGGCACGTGCAGCAGCTCCGCGCAGCGGTGCTGCTCGGCGACGAAGCGGTCCCGCTCCTCGGGCGTGAGCTCGAGTCCGTAGGCGACGGCGGCGGTGAGCGCACCCCAGACGAAGGTGTTGTGGGTCCAGCGCATCCACTCGTCGGTCTTGGCCTTCGTCACCACGCCCGTCTCCGGGTCCGTGTGCACCGATCTCTCGTGCAGCCGATCGACGTGCGCCGCCGCCGCGTCGGCGTGCGCGCGGTCGCCGAAGTTGACCGTGATCAGATAGGCGCCGGTCCGCTTGAACCTCGACTCCGCCGCCGCGCCCCCTTCGGCTGCGATCGTTGTGCGCGAGAGGTGGCGCATCTCGCCCGGATCGAGCACCTGCAGCAGCACCGCGACTCCGCCGCCGACGTTCAGCGCCGCGGGGTGGGCGATCACCTTCCAGGTCGCGCTTCCGGGGCCGAAATACCCGTCGTCCTGCCGAGGCGAGTCGAGCATCGAGGCGATGGTGACCTCCGTGCCCTGCTCCGCGTGCGTCGATGCCGTCGTCCCGGACTTCCCTGTCGTTCTTCCCATGCGGTCATGCTGCCGAAGCGGCAGGAGGATCGGGGAGAGCTGTCGGGTTCCCGCCATCCGGGCCGGAATGCCCGTGCGAGCGGCGGCCGGCTCCCGCGGCTCAGCCGGTCGGCGCGTCGAGTCCCGAGCGCCCGAAGTGCAGGCCCAGTGCGAAACGCGACCGCACGCCGGCGCCCCGCATCATCTCCGACACGCGCCGGTTGACGGTGCGCGTCGAGACTCCCAGCTCCTGAGCGATCCGCTCGTCGGTCCACCCGCGGGCGAGCAGCTCGGAGACGCGACCCGCGCTCCCCGTGCACCGCTCCCAGGGGATCGCCGCCTCCCAGAGCTGATCGAAGAAGCAGGCGAACGCCTCGACGATCGCCGGCCTGCGCACGAGCCGGTGCGCCTCGACCCCTCGGCCGTCGTTCTCCGGGATCACGCACGCGGTCCCGTTGTACACGGTGAACCTCGAAGCCGTGCCGAGCACCGCCACCCGGAAGCCGTGGTCGAGCGCCATCTCGATGAGCGGCTCGGCGGCCGAGCCGATGGCCGCGGGCGGGACGATCGCCCGGCCGGTGAGCAGCGATGCGCCGAGTACATGGTCGCGGACCTCCCGATCGAACTCGGCATGCCAGCTGCGCGCGATGAAGGCGCCGTCGTCGGGCAGCACCGCGTCCATGACGAGCCGGCCCGAGGCGGTCGTGCTCGGATCCTGCAGCATGTTCCACAGATGCTGCCAGTAGCCGATCTCATGGGAGAGCGACTCGTCCTCGTGCTCGTGCTGCGCGCCGTCCGTCATCGTTCCACCGGCCGACGGTCAGAACACGACGACGAAGCGATCGAGGGCGTCGAGCAGCGCGTCGGCGAGCCCGGCCTCGTCGCCCATCTCCGATCGGGCCCCCAGCGCGACATCCGGGCGATCGGTGATGATGCCGTCGGTGTCGCGGCGCAGATGCTGGCGGATCGCGGTCTCCTCGTTCACCGTCCAGACGAGGAAGCCCAGGCCGGCGGCCTCGGTGTCCCGCTGCATCTCGTCCGAGGCCGACCACTCCTCGACGACGAGGAAGTCGGCCGGGGTGTCCGGCACGCCGCCGCCCGCGAAGGGCATGATGTAGCCGACCGTGAGGTCGGGTCGCAGGTGCTTCAGCTCGGCCGCGCTCGCAGCGTCGAGCGTGTGGTAGATGTTCCCCTCGAGGGCGTCGAGCGACTCGAGCTCCGCGACGAGCAGCGCCACGTGATCGTCGGTGTCGGCCCCTCCCATCTTGATCTCGATGAGCAGGGGCATCCCGAGCTCGGCGGCCCGCGTGACGTACTCGGCGAGGGAGGGGATCGCGCACTCGTGGTCGCCGGCGCGCACGGTGATGGCGGTGAGCTCGTCGAGGGTGAGATCCTTCACGGCGGCGTCCGTGCCCGCGAGGCGCGACAGCTTCGCGTCGTGCATCACCACGAAGCGCCCGTCCTTCGTCTGCATGACGTCCATCTCGACCAGATCGGCCCCCGCCTCCGCGGCGGCTTCGAGCGAGCAGATCGTGTTCTCCACCCCGCCCTCCGTGAAGCCCCGGTGGGCGAGGACGAAGGTGTCCGGATAGGCGGCGAGCCGGTGCATGGAGGGGAGGGCGGCCGCGCCGAGGCCGACCGCCACCGCCGCGCACAGGGCGGCGAGCAGTGCGACGACCGCCCCGCGTCCGAGTCGGGGCTCGGGGCCGCGCGCCGGCTCCCGCAATTGCAGGTCCTCCGGCAGCCGCGCCTTGAAGCGTGCCAGGAACGCGACGAGCACCGCTCCGATCGCCGCGGTGACGAGCGAGGTCAGCAGGAGGCCGGCGACCTGGGCCGCGCCGAGGCTGAAGGCGGCGACGACCGGCGAGGCATTGGGCGCCGCCTCGTCCGCGATCGCCGTGGGGACGAGGGCGAGGATGAGCAGGGCGACCGTCGCGATCGCGGCCACCACGAGCACGGTGAGGATCGCCCCCACCAGGGGGACCACGGCCCGGCCGCGCGTGATCCGCCAGCTCAGCCGCATGGCGCGGCCGCCGGTCGCGTCGGTCAGCGCGAAGACCGGCAGCGTCAGCGCGAAGCGGATGTTCAGCAGCACGAGCGCGAGCATGAGCAGCGTCCAGGCGATCGCGGTCGTGGACTCCTTCAGCAGCTCGCCGGAGATGAACGGAGGTACGGCGATGCCCTGCGCGAGCGCGGTGGTGAAGCCGAAGCCGGTGAGCGGCAGCAGCAGGAACAGATAGGCGGCGAGCGGCAGCGCGGAGGGGCGCCACAGCTTGCGGGCGATGCCGCCGAGGTCGCGCAGCAGCCCGCGGAGGGTGAGCGGCAGTCCGAAGCGCGAACGGCGCAGGGCGATGACGATCACGGCGAACTGCACGGCGACGACCCAGAACGCGATCACGCAGATGACCAGGATGAGGGCGAGCGAGACGCCGAACCCGCCGCCCGGGCGCAGCGCGCCGAAGTCGAGGGCGGCCATGCCGCCCGCTCGCAGCGCCTCGCGGAACAGCCACCCGATCAGCGGGAAGGCGATGACGACGATCGCGAGATGGAAGAGCAGGATCAGTCCGATGAGCCGCGCCCCGCCCTGGCGCACCTCGCGCCAGGCTCCCGAGAGCAGCAGACCCCAGGTCGACCAGATGCCCGGCCGGTCGTCTCGCGTGCGCACCGTCTCTCCTTCGCGTCCCGCCCCAGACTACCCGTCAGAGCCCGTCGCCCGCGGGAGCGGCGCTCAGAGCGTCGGGAGCAGCAGCACGAGCAGGCCCCCCGTGAGCACCGCGAGGATCGCGAGGTCGACGACGAGCACCGTGCGCTGCACGACGGCCGCGCGCGGTCGATCGGAGGTGAGCTGCACCGCCAGCTCGACCCTCGCCGGCGAGGCCATCATGAAGAGCGCCGCCGCGACGTTGTGCACCGCCATGGCGGGCAGCAGATCCGCCCCGATCGCCGTCACGGCCTGGGCTTGCGGGGCGGCGAACATCGCGTTGGCGCCGCTGTTCGACCCCGTCATGAAGCCGCCCAGCGCCCCGATCGCCGGCACCGCGACCAGATAGGCGCCGCCCAGACCGGCGAGCGCGAGGGCGAGCGTCTGCGACATGCCCGAGACCGCCATGACGACGCCGAACACGAGGAACAGCGCCGTCGCCGGCCCGACGCGCCACCAGCGGGCGGCGACGTCGGGCAGCATGGCGCGCAGCAGGGGGTCGTGCGGCCAGCCGCGGCGGTGCCTTCGCGACGGTGCCTGTCGTGACGGTGCCTGTCGCGCCGATGCCTGCCGCGACGGTGGCTGTCGCCACGGTGGCGACGACGAGCCAGACCGCGGGCGAGGCGAGCGCGCGCCACGCCGTCTCGAACTGCCCGGTCGCGCGCACGACGAGCATCGCGGCGACGACCCCGCCGATGAGCAGCAGGTAGGGCATGGCGGCCCTCCGCACCGCGCGGGCAGTCCAGGCGCGGCGGCCGCGCAGCGCGCCCACGAGCAGGTGCAGCAGCAGCGCCGCGAGGGCGCCGAGCGCCCCGGCCGGCGGCGTACCGATCAGGAGATTCGCCCCCAGCACCCCGCCCCAGAGCGCGAGCCCCGAGGCGATCGCCGCGGCGACGGCCCCGAGTCGGCCGCGCGGTGCGCGGCCCGGCTCGCCCGCCCGCACCGTGAGCAGCGCCGCCGCGATCCCCACCCCGAGGAACACCGGCAGGCTGGCCATGGCCGAGGCGACGCCCAGCTCCTCGAAGCCGAGGCCGCTCAGCTGCGCCGCGATGAGCGTGCCCGGCGCCATCGAGCCCCAGGGCACCGCGCAGAGGCCGAGCAGGCCGATCACGGCCGCGCGCCTGCCGTCGAGGCCGAGCGCCGCGAGCAGGGGCACCGCGATCGCCGCGCCGACACCGAAGCCAGTGAGCGACTCGGCGAGCGGGGTGACGCCGTGCACGATCGCGAGCACCGGTGCGACGCCGGTGCCGAGCGAGCGGCGCAGCCAGTCCGAGAGCACGCGCTGCCCTCCGCTGCGACGCCCTGCCTCGGCGAACGCGAGTCCGCCCGCCACGATCGCGAGCACCTCGAGCCCCAGCGGCCACCAGGCCCAGGTCGCGACCGCCAGCTCCCCGGGGGTCGTGTCGAAGGCGGCGACGGCGATGACGGCCGCGACTGCGACGCCGAGGATCGATGCCCGCAGCGCCGATTGACGCAGCAGCAGCGCGGCCAGCACCGCGAGCAGCGGTGCGGCGGCGAGGAGGACGGGCATGGACCAACTATAGGAAAGCGATTCACAGCCGATCGTGACACGGCCGCTTCACGGGCGCTGGAATACTGGTGCCTATGAAGAAATGGATCGCGCTCGCCGCAGCTGCCGTACTCGCCGTCTCGCTCTCCGCCTGCGCCGGCGGAGACTCCGGATCGGGCGGCACCGACTCCGGTGGCGGGACCACCGGCAACACCGACGAGCCCATCGGGGGCGACGTGATCGCACCGGTGACCATGGAGGCGAACGACCTGCAGGGCGCCTCCGTCGACCTGATCGTCGGCCAGGTGCTCAACATCAACACCGGCGATCTCGCCGTCGACAGCTACAGCGGCGAGGTCGCCGACCCGAGCGTCGCCGAGTTCACGCAGGGGCGGAAGGACGGCAGCGCCGAGTTCAACCCGGGCGTGACCGCGCTGGCGGTCGGTGAGACGAAGGTGACCATGACCAACGAGCAGGGCGGGATCCAGCCGCTCGAGTTCACGGTCGTCGTCACCGAGAAGAACGGCAACTGAGCATCACGTGACGCGCCGCGCGGCGGAGGAGGGACCGGACAGTCCCGCCTCCGCCTCGGCTCAGTCCCGCCCCGCCTCGAAGATCTTCCGCGCGAGCAGGCCGGGATCGGTGAACATCACCTCGTGACTCCCGGGGAGCTGCACCAGCCTCGCGCCCTGGAGACGGGAGGACATGCGCGGATGCCAGCCCCATTCCCCGGGCGGAAGCGCGATGTCCTCGGTGGCATTGATGTAGCTCCGGCCGACCTCGTGCAGCTTCGAGTAGAAGCGGTCGAGGGGGAGCTTGTCGACGAAGGGCTGGAACGGCTCGCTGGAGAGCATCCCGTACGTCCTGGTCGCCAGTTCGAGGTCGGCGTCCTGGATGAAGTTCTCGCGCCAGATCGGGAACGGCATCGTCACCGTGTTGTCGTCGGACGCCTCTGCCAGCTGCTGGAAGAGCGCCCGGTAGTGCGGCGGGGTCTCGTCGAGCAGGCTGTTCCCGGCTTCGGGCACGAAGGCGTTCCAGAAGATCAGGCGTTTGATGCGCTCGGGCACCTCCTCGAACACGCGCGATGATCGTGCCGCCGTAGCTGTGCCCGAGCAGGGCCGCTACTCGCCGTCGCTCGAGATGGCGTTCCAGATCGCCCGGGTCTTCGGCGTGGGTCTCGACGACGTATTCCAGTACCCCGAGGACGAGTCCTGAGGGCTGCCGACTCACGACGCGAGCGGATCTCCCGCGACCGACCCGCCGTGTCCCGGTCTCACCTCGGAGCGTCTCCCGACGCGGGTTCGGGTTCGGACGCTGCCGCAGGATCCTCGTCGGCGATCCCGATCCGCCGCTCCCGCTCGACCAGCGCGACGAGCGCGGCCATCACGATGGCCGCGAACAGCATCGCCCAGGGCAGCAGCGCGCACGCGGCGATCGCGACCGCGCCGATCGGCACGAGCACCCGGGCCGGTCCGCGCAGGTGATGGCGCAGGATCAGCAGCCAGACGCCGAGCACGAAGAGCGCGATCGGTACCGTGAGGGTGGCGGCGGCTGCGATGCGGTCGGAGACGGCGCCGCCGAAGGCGGTGTCGCCGAGCTCGGCGTCGAGCACCACCGAGATGCCCGCCGAGAAGGCGCCGGCCGAGGCGAAGACGATGTAGTGGCCGTAGCCGAAGGGCAGCGCCGACCTCAGCGCGGTGAGGCGATCCGCCACGTCCGCTGCGAAGTAGAGCCACCACATGCCCGCCGCGAGGGCGAGGCCGGTGAAGCCGATCGCGGCGATCTCGCCGAGCCGGTCGGAGTCGGCGGCGGCGCTCGCGACCGCGACGGTCGAGGCGAGCACCGACTCGCCGAGCACGATGAGCGTGAACGAGCCGTAGCGGTCGGTGATGTGGCCCGGGTGCCAGGGAGTCTGGCGGATCGACTCGGCCCAGACCGGCACCGCGAGCTCGCCGATCGCGAGCACCGCGAACGCGGGAAGCGCCCACTCGCCGGGCACCCAGAGGAAGGCGATCCAGCCGGCCTGGCAGAGCGTCACCCCCAGTGCGTAGCGCAGCGCGGTGCGACGCAGCCCGGGATGGCTGCGCGATGCGCGCAGCCACTGCACGACGAGGGCGAGCCGCATGACCACGTACCCCAGGATCATGAGCCCGAAGTCGCCCGCCTGCATCGCCGGCGCCGTGCCGACCGCGAGCACCAGTACCCCGGCCATCTGGGTGAGCGTCAGCAGGCGGTAGAACCAGTCGTCGGTGTCGAAGGCGCTCGCGAACCAGGTGAAGTTCATCCAGGCCCACCAGATGCCGAAGAACACCATGAGATAGCCGAGCACCCCGGCGCCGATATGGGCCTCGGACTCGGCATGGTGCAGCTGCGCCGAGCTGAGCGAGACGGCGACGACGAAGATGAGGTCGAAGAACAGCTCGAGCGGGCTCGACGAGCGGAAGGTCTGCGCCGGATCGCGCGGAAGCATGCGGGGCAGACCGGCTCGGGTGTGCTTCCTCATCGCGTGCTCCTCGTCGCCCGGTCGTCGTCGGCTCGTCGTCGGTTCCTCCGGATTCGCCGGCATCCGGCCGCGGCCCTCCCTCATTATGCGGCAGGATCGGCGCCGTGCCGGTGCGGTGCCGGCGTGACGTCTGCGCAGTGCCGGTGCGGTGGAGCTCCCGCGGTCTCCCGCGCAGTCCCGCCCACGGCGCCGGCCGATCCATCGTCGAATTCCACCCATGCGAATGTGGCACGCGGGAGGGGTCGCCGCATCGGTCGGCGTCGTTACAATGGCGCGACTCCGCTGGACTCATCGCAGCGGACCGACGGTCGAGAAGGCGGGAGAACGGCCCATGCGGATCATCGAACAGGAGGCTCTCGGCGGTTCCGAGGTGCTGAAGGAAGCCCGGGCCGAGACCCCGACGCCCGGCGGCGGGCAGATCCGCGTGCGCGTCGCCGGCATCGGGGTGAACCCGGTCGACATCGCGGTTCGCGAGGGGTGGCTGCCCTTCCTCGGCGAACCGCCCTTCGTGCTCGGCTGGGACGTCGCGGGAGTCGTCGACGCGGTCGGTCCGGGCGTCGTCGACTTCGCCGTCGGCGACCGGGTCTTCGGGATGCCGGCCTTCCCGAACGAGGCGGGCTGCTACGCGGAGTACGTGGTGGGGGCCGCAGGCGAGTTCGCGCGCACCCCCGCGGCGCTGAGCGACATCGAAGCGGCGGCGCTGCCGCTGGTCGCGCTCACCGCCTGGCAGGCTCTCGTCGAGGCGGCGGCGCTCCGGCCGGGGCAGCGGGTGCTCGTGCACGCGGGCGCGGGAGGGGTCGGGCACGTCGCCATTCAACTCGCGAAGGCCCTCGGCGCCTATACGATCGCCACCGTGAGCGCGGCCAAGGCCGACTTCGTGCGCGGGCTGGGCGCCGACGAGGTAGTCGACTACCGGGCCCGGGACTATACGGAGGGTCTCGCTCCCGTCGACGTGGCGCTCGACACGCTCGGCGGCGAGGAGGTGAAGCGCACGATCTCGGTGGTCCGGGACGGGGGAGTGCTGGCGACCCTGGTGCCCGGCACCGCGCCCGAGGTGATCGAGGAGGCGGCACGTCGCGGGATCGCGCACGCGGAGATCCGCGTCCGCCCCGACGGCGAAGTCCTGCGGAGCGTCGCCGACCTCGTCTCGGACGGGCGTCTCCGCCCGCACGTGGGCCTCATCCTCCCCTTGGCGCGGGCGGCGGAGGCCCACGACGCGCTGAGCGCGGGAACGGTCGTCGGCAAGATCGTCCTCGCGCCCTGAGCGCGCCGAGGCGGGATGCGCCGCGGATCTCGGGTCCCGCGGTGGAAAAATCGCCCATCGGTCGAACCCGTTTGAATGCCCGGAATCGAGCCGAGTCGTCGGATCAGTGCGTCGTTGGGCACCGGTGAACGAGTCGGCGAAGCGGGGCGGCATCCATCGCGCGACCGTGTACGGGCTGGCTCTGCGTGCCGGGCTTGCTCCTCGGACCGAAGGGGCCTTCTCAACATGTGAGAGGAGCACGAGACACCGGTACTGAGATGTGGCGCTCCGCGCATCGTTTCGTGTCGAGGCGCTGGCGCCCTTCACGTCCAGTACAGTCATTGCTCATGCACATGAAGAAGATGGCCTGCGTGGCCGCAGCAGCACTCATTCTCACCGCGTCGGGCATCGCAGCGTCCTCTGCGCAGGCCTTGACGTTCACCGGTCCGCACAGTTTCGAAGCGACCTGCGACGGGGCCAGGCTCATCCACAGCGGGTTCATCATCGATCGAGACAACACCGGTGACGGGTACGAGCACTACTCCATCGAGGTGACCGACGGTGCCGGGAACGTCCTCTTCAGTGCTGATGCCACTCAGGAGCTCGGGTACACGTACGGCCCCGAAGATATCGTGTTTCCGTACCTGGCCGCGCCCCAATCGAATCCGCTCACGGTCACGGTCGCGAGCTCTGCCGGGAACGGCCTGCCCGAGCAGACGTTGTATGAGAACGTCAGTCAGTGCGTCGACCTGCCTCTTGTCGAACTCCCGGGAAATGAGGGCGCCCCGGGCGCGACCCCTGCGGCACCGACACCCCCACGCGCTATCGAAACGGGCATCCACTGACAGGAGACCGCCCCGCCCCGCACTGTGATGGGGGACGCGGGGCGCATCAGTGGCGGCCTGCGCCATGCCGCGAACGCAGGTCGCCCAGTGGCCCTGACTCCGGCGGATGTCTTCAACTGCGCCTGTGGGCCCCGTCGGGCTCGAACCGACGACCTACGGATTAAAAGTCCGCTGCTCTACCGACTGAGCTAGAGGCCCGCAGACAATCTATCGTGTCGAGATACGCGCCCGCTGCACGCGTGCGTCGTGCGGCGGGCGTAGACTCTCCCCGTCGCGGAAGGCGCGACCGGTGAGACGAGGGGAGGGCCCGCGATGGGGGACTACCGACGCCCGATGCTGCAGCCGACCGACGCCTTCGACTGGATCATCGGCTCGGACGAGCCCGGCGCCGCCCACCGCCTCGCGCAGGAGACCTCCTGGGCGCTGCTCGACCGGGTGCGCAGCGTCGCCGACCCCGAGGTGGTCGAGCGGGTCGTCACGCTCGCCTCGCAGAGCGGCATCGACGACATCGCCGAGCTGTGGGCCGACGCGGGCGCGCACTCGCTCGCCGGGCAGCTGTGGCGCATCTACCTGCTGCACCGCGTCGCCGAGCGGGATCCCGAGGGCACCGCCGAGATCTTCCGCATCGGCCAGGCCGCCGCCGTCACGATCGACCCGGTGGTCGCAGGGGTCGCCGAGCCCGTCACCCCGCAGTCGATCGACCGCCTCTGCGCAACCATCCTGCGCGGGGTGTTCCAGGGGGATCTCGCGATCGCGCTCGAGCGCGCCTCGAGCTACTGCCGGGTCATGTCGCTCGGCGCGGCTTCGCTCGCCGACGATCGCGAGCTCGGCGACGGGGAGCACGCGTCCGAGCTCACGACGCGGGCGCTGCGCTACGCCACCTTCGCCGACGAGTTCCGGGCCGGAGCGCGCCGCTGGCGCGACGGCACACTCGACTGACCAGACGGATCGCGACGCGCTACACTGGTGATCGCCGGGCCGCAGTAACCCGGGCTCCATTTTTCGCCGCTCCGAGCGGCCTTCCGCCGAGAGGCGTTCTGCGGCTCGGTTCCTTCTTCCCGGAAGAGGCCCGAGGCCCGCGGCGCGATCGGAGCGAAGACAGTGACGTTCAACGACAACGCCCGTATCGACACCGGCAAGGTGCAGCGCAGGCGAGGCGGGCGAGTCGCGGCGATCGGCGGGGGCGGCGCGCTCGTGGTGATCGCCGTGGCCCTGCTCTCGCAGTTCCTCGGCGTCGACCTGACCCCGATCGCGCAGACGGTGGGTCTCGGCGGGCAGAGTTCGAGCGAGCAGATCGCTCCGCTCGAGAACTGCGAGACCGGCGCCGACGCCAACGCGAACGACGAGTGCCGCATGGCCGCGGCCGCCGATTCGCTCGACGTCTTCTGGGCGGACCAGTTCGAGAGCGGCTACCGCGCGCCGGGCGTGATCCTCTACTCCGGATCCACCGATTCGGCCTGCGGCACCGCTTCCGCCGCGATCGGCCCCTTCTACTGCCCGAGCGACGAGTCGATCTACCTCGACACGGCGTTCTTCGCGACGCTGCGCAGCGACTTCGGCGCGACGGCCGGCCCGCTCGCGCAGATGTACGTGCTCGCCCACGAGTGGGGTCATCACGTCTCGAACCTCACGGGCGACATGCAGCGGGCCGATCGCGGCTCCGGCCCCGCCTCCGGTTCGGTGCGCCTCGAGCTGCAGGCCGACTGCTACGCGGGGGCGTGGGTGGGCGAGGCCTCCACGGTGACGGATGCGAACGGCCAGGCCTTCATGCGGCCCGTGACCGCGGACGAGATCGCCGACGCCATGAACGCCGCGGCCTCGATCGGCGACGACTACATCCAGCAGCGTTCGGGCGGGCAGGTGAATCCCGAGGGCTTCACGCACGGCACCTCGGAGCAGCGCCAGCGCTGGTTCCAGACCGGTTACCGCGAGGGCGTGGCCGCCTGCGGCACCTTCGATGTGTCGGCCGGCAGCCTCTGAGGGCTCAAGGGCGGATCGGCGCCCAGCGCGCGGCGAGCTCCCACAGCAGGCGCGCGTCGCCCGCCCGCTCGAGCTCGGCGAAGGGCGCGCGCTCGCGCGGGGGCCCGGCGAGGCCGAACGGCCCGGCGGGGACGAACATGCGCGGCGAGGCGGTGGGCGGCGCCGCGAGCGCGGCGAGGGCCGTCAGCGCAGCCTGTCTCGGCGGATTGCCGAGGTATGCCGTCGCGGTGCGCACGAGCTCCGGCGGCAGCAGCGCCCGCAGTGCGGGGGCGATGGCGGATCCCGGCGCGATGCCCGGGTGGCACAGCTGCACGCCCAGGCCCCATCCCTCGGCCGCGCTGCGGCGCGCGAGCTCGACGCCGAATAGGCCGAGGGCGAGCTTCGACGAGCGGTAGGCGCGGAACGCCCCGTAGCGCTGCGCTCCCTGCAGATCGCCCCAGCGGAGTCGCGCCCCGGCCGCCGCGACGCTGCCCTGCACCGCTATGCGGGCGCCGCACGCGCGCAGCAGCGGCAGGATGCCGAGCGCGAGGGCGAAGTGGCCCAGGCAGTTGGTCTGGAACGCGAGCTCGAAGCCGTCGACGGTGACGCTGCGGCGGCGCTCGCCGAGCTGCACGATGCCCGCGTTCAGCACCGCGAGCTCGATCGGCTCGCCGGCGTCGCGCAGCTCCGAGACGAGGGCGGCGACCGAGTCGAGGCGGGCGAGATCGAGGTCGAGCAGTTCGAGCCGCGCGCCCGGCGCCGACTCGCGGATCCGCGCCGCCGCGCGCTCGCCCTTCTCGCGGTTGCGCACCGGCAGCAGCACGCGGGCCCCGGCGAGTGCGAGCCAGCGCGCGATCTCGAGCCCGATGCCGTCGCTGCCGCCGGTCACGAGGGCCGTCCGCCCCGCGGCGAAAGCATGCGTCGGGTGCGAGAGCATACCCGGGGAAGCGCCCCCTGCGCATGCTCTCACCCCCCGAGGGTGCTCTCGCGCGAACCGCATCAGATCACCAGGTAGATCGCGCCGGCGACCGTGGCGATGATCACCGCCCACTCGAACACGGACTGCTTGATGCGGCGGGCGATCCACCAGCCGATCAGTGCGCCCACCACGACTCCGGGGGCCAGTACGAGGTCGAGCACCAGGGTCTCAGGGGTGATGAGGCCGAGGCCGATCGAGATCGGCACCTTGGTGAGGTTGATCACGGCGAAGAACCAGGCCGCGGTGCCGAGGAAGGCCTTCACCGGGAAGCGCGCGGCGAGCAGGTACATCGACATCGCCGCGCCGCCCGCGTTCGCGACCATCGTCGTGAAGCCGCTGATCGAGCCGTAGCCCGCGCGTTCGATGCGGCTGCGGCGCGCGCTGACGTGGTCGGCCGGCGGACGGTACCGCTGCCAGACGGTGACGGCCATGAGCAGCAGCAGGATCACGCCGATTCCGCGGCGCACCCAGGCGTCGCTGCTGAAGGCGAGGAAGACGGCGCCCAGGATCAGCCCCGTCGCGACCGCCGGGATCAGTTTCAGCAGCGTCGACCAGTCCGCGTGCCTGCGGTAGATGGCGAGTGCGAAGACGTCGCCGAGGATGAGGAGCAGCAGGAGCGCCGCGGTGGACGCGCGCGCGGGCAGGATCGCGGCGAAGATCGCGATCGCGATCGTGTTGCTGCCGGGGACGGCGGTCTTCGAGACGCCCACGAAGACGGCCGCCACCGCGAGCAGCACCCAGAGCCAGGGACCGAGCTCCGGCAGCAATGCGAACACTCCCTACCTCGATCCCTTGCGGCCGCGCCGCTTCTGCGATTCCCGCTTGGCGCGCGCGGCGGCGAGCTGCGCGCCGCGCGAGTTCTTCGGCGGCTGCGGCTGCTTCCCCCGCTGCGGCTCGGTTCGAGGTCGTTTCCGGGGTTCGGCGGCGGGGGGCGGATCGGCCTGCTCGCCGGCCTCCCCGGCCGGTGCCGCCGAGCGCTCGCTGCGCGCGGTGCGCCCGCGCATGATGCCCACGAGCCGCTGCACGTCGGCCGCGTCCCGTTCGACGGCCCAGCTCACCCAGATCTCGGTGCCGGGGAGGGCGGGCTCGCAGACGACGGGCAGCACCGCGTGCTCGCGCTTGTTCGCGAGGTGGCGGGCGAGCGGCAGCGGGAGCAGCGCGGCGCCCAGACCCGTGGCGACGAGCTCCAGCGTCGCGCCGGCGTCGCGCGGCGCCCAGGCCGGATCCGCCCAGGGCTCGGGCGCCGGCCAGGCCGCCGTGTGGTCGGGGTGCGCGAGCAGCGTCAGCAGCTCGAGCGCTTCGCGATCCGCCGTCTGCTGCTCGGCGAGCTCGTGGTCGATGGCCACCACGAGCGCGACGGACTCGGTGTAGAGGCGCACGGCGTGACGCGGTGCGCCGGTGCCCTCGGTGCCGGGCGGCCTCGCGCCCGGGGCGACGCGCTCGAGCAGCGCGTCGGGATGCGGTGCGTCCGCGGCAGGGACGCCCGAGACGTCGAGCGGCACGAGCTCGAGCGGCTCGGCCGGCCAGGCCTCGGCCCAGCGGCGGGCCCATTTGCCGGGGGCGGTGCCCCGGGTGAAGGCCAGGCGCAGGGGCTCGGGGGCTTCCGGGGCGCCCTCGGTCGGGCTCACGAGGCGGTCGCGATCCGCATCCCCGTGCGTCGCGCTCACGGAGCGAACCCCGTGGGCCCCGCGTCGGCGTAGATCTCGTGGTCGTAGCTCAGGCGAGCGGACGAGAGCGCGATGCGGTACTCGTCGGGCACGAGCGGGCCGCGCAGCGGGTTTCCCCTCGAGGTAGCGGGGAAGGGCAGGCCCTGGGCCCGTGCGGCGGCTCGCCGCTGGCCCGCACGACCCGCCACCAGGGCACCGCGTGGCCGTAGAGGGCCATGACCCGGCCGACCGCGCGCGGCGCCTCCGAGCCGATCGCCCAGGCGACGTCGCCGTAGGTGACGACGCGGCCCGCCGGGATGCGGACCACGACGTCGAGCACGGCGTCGACGAATTCGGGGCTGGGCACCCGTTCAGCCTACGCCCCGATCTGGGAGACCCCGAGCAGCGTGCCGATGCCGTAGGTCACCGCGACCGCGACGCCGCCGAAGAGCAGCTGCCGCGCCGCGCCGGCGAAGGGGTTGCGTTCGGTGAACCTGGCGGCGAGGAAGCCCGCGAGCAGCAGGCCGACGCCGCCGAAGCCGAGCCCCCACCACAGATCGCCGAAGCCGAACAGGAAGGGGATGAGCGGGATCGCCGCGCCCACCGCGAAGGCCGCGAGCGACGAGAACGCCGCGACGACGGGTGAGGGGCGCTCGTCGGGGCTGAGGCCGAGCTCGTGCGCGAGATGCACGCGCAGCGCCCGCTCGTGGTCGACGTGCACCTGCGAGGCGGCGTCCCGCGCGGTCTCCCGGCTCATGCCGAGCTCCGTGAACATGACCGCGAGCTCGGCCTGCTCGCCGTGCGGGTTGCGGCGCAGGGCGTCGCGCTCCGTGCGCACCTCGCGGGCGAGCTGCTCGTTCTGGGTGCGCACCGAGGTGAACTCGCCGAGCGCCATCGAGATCGCGCCCGCGATGAGGCCGGAGAGGCCCGTGATCAGCACGATGCCGGCGCTCGCGCCCGCGGCGGCGACGCCGGCGATGAGGCCGATGTTCGAGACCAGGCCGTCCATCGCGCCGAACACCGCGGCCCGCAGCCAGCCGGAGCCGGCCGAGGAGCGGTGGGTGTGGTCGTAGTCGTGGGGGGTGGCGATCTGCTCCGTGGAGGGGTGCGCGCCGTCGGCGAAGTCGCCGCTGTCGACGTTCTTCGAGCCCTCGGTCTCGGTCACTGCTGCTTCCCCCTGTGTTCCAGTCGTGGGGCCATCGGTCGAGTGCCGCGGAAGGCCCGAGAGGCCACGCTAGCAAGCATCGCGCGCGAGGGTGAACCCGCCTTTCGACCTCGCCCGGCCGTCGTCCGGGAGTTCGGTGCGGCGAAGTCCGCCCGCCTCCTTCACGCCGGCACCAGGGCCAGCGTCTCGCCCGCCCACAGTGCACGCAGATGCCGATCGTGGCTCGCGAGCACCACGGCTCCGTCGAAGGCGTTCAGCGCGGCCTCCAGCTCTTCGACGAGCGTGAGCGAGAGGTGGTTCGTCGGCTCGTCGAGCAGCAGCAGATGCGGCGGATCGGCGAGCAGCGCCGCGAGAGCCAGCCTGCGGCGCTGACCGACGCTCAGCGCCCCCACCGGCTGGGAGGCGTCGCGCGGCGCGAGCAGCCCCGAGGACTCCAGGGGCCGGCGCTCGGCGAGATCCGCGCCCACGAGCGCCGCGTAGGTCTCGGCTGCGGATCGATCCGGCCGCTCGAACTCGACCTCCTGCGGCAGATGGCCGATGCGGGCGCCGGGTCGGACCTCGAGCTCGCCCGCATCGGGGCGCAGTCGGTCCGCCAGGACCTCGAGCAGCGTGGACTTGCCCGCGCCGTTGGGGCCCGTGAGCAGCAGCCGAGTCCGGGCCTCGATCGCGAGCGACACCGGCGAGAGACGGCCCTCGAGCTCGAGGTCCGCGGCGCGCAGGATCGGCTCGGGCTCGACGCGCCGATCCGCCCGGTCGCCCTGCTCCTGCGGTCCCGCGGAGGCCGGGCTCCACCGGCTCCAGCGCGCCTATCCCGGCGAAGCGCAGCGGCTCGGGAGGCCTGCGCACGCGCTCGCGCTCCAGCTGCTCGAGCCGCGTCCGGGCGTTGCGGGCCCGGCGCGCGGTCACCCGGGTGTCCTTGTCCGCGTAGAACTTGCGGGTGATCCGCGACTCCGACTTCGACTCGTGCTTGCGGTTGACCTCGTGCGCGCCGACCTCGATCTCGTGGATCAGCTTCGCGCGCTCCTCCCGCTCCGCGGCGTAGCGCTCGCGCCAGCGGGCGAGCTCGGCCCGCTGCGCCTCGCGCGTCGCCGAGTAGCCCATGCCCCAGACGCGCACGCCCAGGCCCGATCCGGTGTCGTCGGTCGTCTCGGCGTCGGCGTCGGTGCCGGCGTCGTCCGGCGACGCGGTGGCGGCCGTGGTTTGCGCGGCCCCGGACTGGGCGGCGTCGGCCAGCACCGCGGCGGGCACGGCCGACGCGTCCAGGTCGAGGATCCGCGTCGCCACCGCGTCGAGCAGCGCTCGATCGTGGCTGGCGAAGAGCACGATGCCCGGCCAGGCGGCGAGGGTGCGCTCGAGGTAGGCGACGCCCGAGTCGTCGAGGTGGTTCGACGGCTCGTCGAGCAGCAGGGTGTGCGGCGCCTCCAGCAGCAGCGCGGCGAGCGAGAGGCGCAGGCGCTGCCCGCCCGAGAGCTCGCCGACCGGGGTCGTCGCGGGAATGCCGCTCAGGCCGAGACCCGCGAGCGCCTCGCCTCGGCGCGAGTCCGTCTCCCACGCGCCGAGGCGGTCGGCCGCCTCGAGCGCCTCGCCGTAGGCGTCGGCAGTGCGGGGTCGTCGGGATCCCGGGCGAGCGCCGCGCCGGTCCGTTCGACCGCGTCGCGCGCGGCGAGCGCCTGCTGCTGGGCGTCGTCGAGCACCCGCCCGATCGGGGCGTCGGAGGGGTAGGGGAGCTCCTGCGCGAGGGAGCCGTGGCTCGCGGCGTGCGAGACGGTGCCGACGTCGGGCCGGTCGAGGCCGCCGAGGATGCGCAGCAGCGTCGACTTGCCCGTGCCGTTCTCGCCGATGAGGCCCACGCGGTCGCCCGCTCGGGCGGTGAAGGAGATGTCGCTGAGCACACGGCGCCCTGCGAAGGAGCGGGATACGCCGCTCACCGCCAGGTGCGCCGCATCGCGGCTTCGCGGGGGAGTAGGAAGGGACGGGGTCGCGGGCATGGTCGCCTCTCGGAACGGAATCGGGTTCCGCCGGGCATTTGCCGGGTGCGCGAATCGGACCCGCTGATCGGGCCGGAGAAGAGGGGGTGCACGACACTCGGCGCCTCGGGCGCGGAATCGGTCGGCGTCACATCCACATGCAGGCCAGTGTACCTCGTGCGTCGTGCGTCCTGCCTTGTCCCTCGTCGCCAGGAGCTTCTCGAAGTCCCTCCCGACCAGGTCGAGAGGTCAAAAATCGTGGTGAATTCGCGAAAGCACCGCGAATTTTGACCTCTCGACGCAGTTCACGCGGGACTTCGAGAAGACCCCGCGCCGCCGCGCCGTGGTCGTCTCATCGGGCTAGCGTGGATCCATGAGCTTCGAGGCCGTCCGCGCCGCCTATGCCTCGCGGGCGGTCGAGTACATCGAGGCCGTCGGGGGGATCGAGCACGTGACCGACTCCGACCTGGACGATGTCCGCGCGTGGGCAGTCGGCATCGACGGACGGGTGCTCGACGTGGGTTCGGGCCCCGGTCAGTGGACGGACTATCTGCGCCGGGCAGGCGTCGAGATCGAGGGGCTCGAACCCGTCGCCGAGTTCCTCGTCGATGCCAGGCGCCGCTATCCGGGATCGAGCTTCCGGGAGGGCCGCGCCGAAGAACTGGGGGTGGCCGACGGGAGCCTCGGCGGGATCCTGGCCTGGTACTCGCTGATCCATACCGATCCGGCTGCGCTCGGAGCGGTCCTGGAGGAGTTCGCCAGAGCTCTCGGACCAGGGGGAGGGCTTCTGATCGGGTTCTTCACCGGATCCGAGCTCCGGCCTTCGACCACGCGGTCGTCCGCGCCTACCACTGGCCCGCCGATCTCCTCTCGGAGACCCTCGAGGGCGCCGGATTCGCCGTCGTGGACAGCCGGATCGATTTCGACCCGGAACTGATCCCGAGGCCGGGGAACCGCAATCAGGGGATCATCCGGGCGGTGCTACGAGATCCTGCGGAGCCGCCTCCCTGAGTCTCGGCGGCGCGCGTTCGCACGAGCTGGAGCCTCAGGTGCTCGAGAGCAGCGCCGCGATCTGCCGGGCGGTCGCCTTCGCCGATCCGGGGTTCTGGCCGGTCACGAGGTTGCCGTCGACCACGACGTGCGACACGAACGGCAGCATCCCCTTCTCGTAGAGCGCCCCGCGTCGTTTCGCCTCCTCCTCCGCGTTGTAGGGGACCAGCTCGTCGACCCGCGCGAGCTCCTCCTCCCGCCAGGAGAAACCGGTCATCCGGCGCCCCGCGATGAGATACGAGCCGTCGGAGAGCCGCGTGTCGAGCAGGCCGCAGTAGCCGTGGCAGACCGACGAGACGATGCCGCCCCGTTCGAAGATCTGGCGGGCGATGCGCTGCAGTCCCTCGCTGCCGGGGAAGTCGTACATGACCGCGTGCCCGCCGGTGAAGTAGATCGCGTCGAAGTCGGCGGGATCGATGTCGTCGGGACTCGGCGTGTTCTCGAGCAGCGCCGTCTTCGCGGCATCGGCGCGCCAGGCGTTGGTGCTCCGGTCGGAATTGGGGAACTTCAGGGATCTCGGTTCGAGCGGTACCGCGCCTCCGGCCGGGCTGACGACGGCCTGCTCGAAGCCGTGCTCCTCGAACACGTGCCAGGCGTGGGTGAGCTCCGACAGCCAGAGCCCGGTCGGGTGCTCGGGGTCGTCGTAGTGGGCGACGTTGGTGACGACGTGCAGGACTCGTGCGCTCATGCCTGGATCCTAGGGTGTGTCTCCCAATTCCGTGCGCAAGTGAGGATGCTCGTGAAAATCGTGATTGCAAGGCGGAAGAGGAGGCTTTGCTGGCGTGGATCGCTCCGGGCAGAACGCATCGCGTTCTGCCGCGATCCACGCTGGTGCTTCCGCGCCAGAAGCCGACGATGACAACGCGGCAAGCGCGGTTTTCACGGGCACCGCAGCGCGCACGGAATTGGGAGACACACCCTAGATCGAGCCCTCCCGGCAGTGTCTACAATGACCGCATGGGTCGATGGATCGCGCTTCTGCGCGGCGTGAACGTCAACGGCATCACCGTGCGCAGCGCGGAGCTGGCGCAGCTCTTCCGCGACCTCGGCTTCGCCGAGGTGCGCACGGTGCTGGCCTCCGGGAACGTGTGCTTCGAAGCCGAGATCGGAGACACGGAGGCCGAGCGCGCGGCGCTGAAGGCGCGGATCGAGGGAGGACTCCGCGAGCGCTTCGGGTACGAGGCGTGGATCGTGCTCGTTCCGCACGATGCACTCGCGGAGATCATCGCGGGGTACCCCTTCGAGCAGGACGGGGAGCATCACGCCTACGCCGTGTTCGTCTCCACGGATCAGGCTCGCGATGAGCTGCTCGCCGGAGTGCCCTCCGGCGGCTCCGATGAGTCCGATGCGATCGAGCGGGTGGCCGGCGGCGACGGGGTCGTCTACTGGCGGGCGCCGCGGGGCGCGAGTACCGATACGGCCTTCTCCAAGCACGCGGGCAAGGTCCGCTTCAAGGCGACCACCACGACGCGCAACCTCAACACCCTGCGCAAGATGCTCTGAGGCTCGGCCGTGCTCCGTCGACGCCTCGGCCGGTCGTCTGCTCGGCCGATCGTCCGGTCGTCGTCGTGCTGCGCTCGTGAAGCTACCTGCCGTGCAGGCGCGCGTGCAGCGCTCTGACCTCATCGGCGAGTTCGGGGGCCGGGCCGCGGGTGACGATGCCGGGTGCGACGGCCTCGACCGGCAGCGGGGCCACCGGGTCGGCGGGAACGCCCCAACCGGCGAGCCAGGCCGTGAGCTGCTCGGTGCTCGACGCGTAGACGATGTCGGCGAGCCCCACCCATGCGTGCGCGGCCGAGCACATCGGGCAGTGCTCGCCCGAAGTGTAGACGGTCGAGCCAGCGCGCTCTTCGGGGGTCATGTTGTTCGCGGCCCAGCGGGCGATCTCGAACTCGGGGTGCAGTGTGCGGTCGCCGCCCTTGACGCGGTTGCGGTCCGCGAAGCGCTCGGCGCCTGCGGCGTCGACGAGGATCGAGCCGAAGGGCTCGTCCCCGTTGTCGAGCGCCTCGCGGGCGAGATCGACGCAGCGGCGAAGGTGGGCGAGGTCCACGGCTGAGAGCGTGCGCGAATCCGTCATCACGCCACGCTAGCAGGCCGGTCGTGCGCTCAGATCGTATGCCCTTCGACCGGCCCCTCGGTGTTCGCCAGCCATCCCAGTGCGGGCGCGACATGCTCGGCGAAGGACTGCAGGATGTGCAGGTTGTACTCGACCCCGAGCTGGTTCGGGACCGTGAGCATCAGGGTGTCCGCCGCCATCACCGCCTCGTCGGCGCGCAGCTGCTCGATCAGGCGATCCGGAGTATCCGCGTAGGTCTTGCCGAAGGTCGAGCGGTGCCCGTCGATGACGCCGATCTGATCGTTGTTCTCCCGGGAGCGCAGACCGAAGTACATCTCGTCCTGCTCGTTCATGATGGGGAAGACGCTGCGGCTCACGCTCACCCGGGGTGCGCCCGTATGCCCGGCCTCGCGGTAGGCCGCGCGGAAGCGGTCGATCTGCTCGCGCTGCAGCGCGTGGAACGGCTCGCCGGTCGCCTCGGTGAGCAGGGTGCTGCTCATGAGGTTCAGCCCCTGACGGCCGGCCTGCTCGGCGGTCTCGCGCGATCCGGCGCCCCACCAGATGCGCCCCCGGAGCCCGGGCGAATGGGGCTCGACCGAGAGCCGCTGCCCCGGCCCCGTCATCTGCGGATCGCCGTCGACGAGCTTCTCGCCGTCGATCGCACGGAGGAAGAGCTCGAACTTGTCGCGGGCGAGGTCGGCACCGCGCTCGTCGCTCGACCCCGTGTAGCCGAACGCCTCGTAACCGCGCAGCGCCGGCTCGGGGGATCCCCGGCTGACGCCGAGCGCGATCCGCCCATCCGCGAGCAGGTCGAGCGCCGCGGCCTCCTCGGCCAGATACAGCGGGTTCTCGTAGCGCATGTCGATCACGCCCGTGCCCACCTCGATGCGCTCGGTGCGCGCCGCCATCGCGGTGAGCAGCGGGATCGGCGAGGCCGCCTGCCGCGCGAAGTGGTGCACGCGCAGATAGGCGCCGTTCACGCCGATCTCGTCGACGGCCTCCGCGAGCTCGACCGTCTGACGCAGCATGTCTCCCGCGGTGCGGACGCGGCTGCCGGGGACGTTGCCGTAGTGGCCGAATGACAGGAATCCGAAGGCTCTCACGGAGAGTGGAACCGCCCCGCCGGGCTTCTATTCCCCCGCGCGGATCATTCGACCGGCAGACGGTACTTCGGCATGAGGATCTCGGCACTTCAGGGTGATTCGGCCGACGGGCGCGGAACCGTAGCTTCGAGGCATGGAGATTCGAACGAGCGACATGGGGATGGTGGCGCGGGTCGCGCACCTCGGCAAGCACTACGGAGAGGGCGCGCAGCGCGTGACCGCGCTCGACGGCGTCTCGATGGGGATCAGACGCGGCCAGTTCACGGCGATCATGGGGCCCTCGGGATCGGGCAAGTCGACGCTCATGCACGTCATGGCCGGGCTCGACACCCCCAGCGAAGGACGGGTGTGGATCGGCGACGACGAGATCACGGGGCTCGGCGACGCGGCGCTGACACGACTGCGCAGACGGCGGATCGGCTTCGTCTTCCAGTCCTTCAACCTGGTGCCGACCCTCGACGTCATGGGCAATCTGCGGCTCCCCTTCGAGCTCGGCGGCCCCGGGCCGGATGCGCAGGAGCGCGAGCGGATCGACTCGCTCGTGCAGGCGCTGGGTCTCGGAGACCGGCTGAGACATCGCCCGCACCAGCTCTCGGGCGGTCAGCAGCAGCGCGTCGCCATCGCCCGCGCGCTCGCGACGGCGCCCGACATCGTCTTCGCCGACGAGCCCACGGGAGCGCTCGACTCGCGCACCGGCCGCGAGGTGCTCGGGCTGCTGCGCTCCGCCTCGACGAGGTCCGGGCAGAGCATCGCGATGGTGACGCACGACCCGATCGCGGCGAGCCACGCCGACCGGATCCTCTTCCTCGCGGACGGGAGGATCGTCGCCGATCATCGCGCCATGAGCCCCGAGCAGATCTCGGAGACCATGCTGAACCTCGAACGGCTCGCCGCATGAGGGGAGTGGCGAGGATCCGCGAGCACGCCGCCACGGTCGTCGTCTCGGCGCTGTCGGCGCTGTTCGCGGTGGGGCTGATCCTGCTCACCGGGATCCTCACCGCCGCGATCGACCCGGCGCTGACGGAGAGCGCGGGCACCTTCTGGATCGTGCTGATGATGGTCGCGCTGGTCTTCATCCTCATCGCCTTCTACGTCGGCGCGATCGTGACGGCGAACACCTTCTCCACGATCGTCGCGGGCCGCACCCGCACGATCGCGCTGCTGCGGCTCGTCGGCGCGACCTCGGCCCGGGTACGCGCCCGGGTCGCGGGCGAGGGGCTCGTAATGGGGGTGCTCGGGGCCGTGATCGGCCTCGCGCTCGCCGAGGCGCTCTGCGCCGCCGTGGTGGCCTGGGGCCCGGGGCTCGGGTGGCTGCCGGAGGGACGGGACTACCCGCTGTTCCATCCGCTCGCGCTCATCGCGGTCGCGGTGGTCGCGCTCACCACCTGGGCCGCGGCGTGGTCGGGTTCGCGCCGCGTCGGCGGAGTCTCGCCGATCGAGGCGACGGGCGCCGCCGTCGAGCTCGCCCCGGAGCAGGCGCGCCGCCGCACCGCGCGCACCGTCTGGGCGATGATCCTGCTCGGCCTCGGCGCGGCCCTGCTCGGCCTCGGGATCCTGCTCGGACTCGTCAGCCCGCTGGGGCTCTTCATCGCCTTCCTCGGCGGTCTCTGCTCCTTCACCGGCATCGCGCTCGGCGCGCACGTCATCATGCCCCCGCTGCTGCGCCTCTCGGGGCGTCTCCTCGGCGGCGCACCCGTCGCGCGGCTGGCCGCCGCGAACGCCGTGCGCTTCCCCGAGCGCAGCGCTCGCGCCACCATCGGGCTCGTCATCGGGATCACGCTCGTCACCATGTTCGCGGTCGCGCTCGCGAGCTACGAGACGATGGCGCTGCAGGCCTTCGCACAGGATCCCCGGCTCGAGGCCTCGCTCACCGAGACCCTCGCGATCACGACGGCCGTGTTCACCGGGCTCGTCGGCTTCTCGGCCGTCATCGCCGCGGTCGGCATGGTGAACACGCTCTCGCTCGGCGTGATGCAGCGCACCCGCGAGCTCGGGCTGCTGCGCGCACTCGGCTTCACAGGCGGTCAGGTGCGCGGCATGGTCGTCGCCGAGAGCGCCCAGCTGACGCTCACGGCGCTCGTCTTCGGGGTGCTGCTCGGGATCTTCTACGGCTGGGCGGCGGCGCAGTCGCTGATGGGCTCTCAGGCGGGGCTCGTGGCTCCCTCGATCCCGTGGCCGATCATCGCCGGGGTCGCGGTCTTCGGGGTGTTTCTCGCCCTCGTCGCGGCCGCGGCTCCCGCGGGGCGGGCAGTGCGCGCGTCGCCGGTTGCCGCCCTCGCCGTCGACTGAGGTGCGGCCCGTCCGCGGGCCTCACCGGTCCCGCCGGCCGGACTAGGCTTGGTCCATGACTGTCGTGATCGATCCCGCCTTCGACCCCGTCCCCTCCCTGCAGCGCAACGTCACGATCGCCGTCGTCGCCGAGGGGGACTCAGCGCTCGCAGAGGCGGGCGCCGCCGCCCTGTTCGTGACGACCGAGGGCGAGCTGCCCGCGGCGACTCCCGAGGGGCTCGATCGCGACGCGCTCGCCGCAGCGGGGTTCACCGGGAAGAGCGGCCAGACACTCGTGGTCCCCGGCCCGCAGCTGCGGGTGCTGGTGGGCGTCGGATCCGCCATCGAGACGGCGGCTCAGCTGCGCGACGCGGTCGCCGCGTTCACCCGGGCCGCCCGCGAGTCGGCGAGCATCGCCGTGGACCTGAGCGAGGTCGTCTCGAAGGACGCGGTCGACTCTGCCTCCGCGTGCCTCGGCGTGACGACGACCGAGCAGGCGAAGGCGGCCGCGCAGCCGTCGGCTCTCTCCGCGCATGATGCGGCCCTCGCTGCGACCGAGGGTGCGATCCTCGCCCGCTACGCCTACGACGCGCTGAAGGGCGACCCGAAGACCGTCGAGCTCGACCGACTCGTGCTCGTGCTGCCCGACAGCGCGCAGGCGCACGCGCGCGAGGGCGTGCGGAGGGGCGCGATCCTGGCCCGGACCGCCGGGCTCGCCCGCGACCTCGGCAACACGCCGCCTCGGCACCTGAGCGCGGTGAAGTTCGCGCAGGTGATCGAGCAGCTCGCACCCGAGTTCGGGCTCGAGGCCGAGGTGTACGACCGGGCGCAGCTGATGGAGCTCGGCTGCGGCGGCCTGCTCGGCGTGAACGCCGGCAGCACCGAGGAGCCGCGGATGGTGAAGATCCGCTATGTGCCCGATCCCGACACGGGCGCGGACGCGGGCGACGACGCCCCGCACCTCGCGCTCGTCGGCAAGGGCATCATGTACGACTCGGGCGGCATCAGCCTGAAGCCCTCGAACGCGATGCACGCGGCCATGAAGCTCGACATGATGGGCGCCGCCGCGGTCTTCTCGGCGATGACCGCCCTGCGCGAGCTCGGCGCCTCCGTCGCGGTCACCGGCTGGCTCATGTGCACCGACAACATGCCCTCGGGCAGCGCGACGA
The DNA here is from genome assembly GCA_016771945.1 of Candidatus Leucobacter sulfamidivorax. Classification (GTDB taxonomy): domain Bacteria; phylum Actinomycetota; class Actinomycetes; order Actinomycetales; family Microbacteriaceae; genus Leucobacter; species Leucobacter sulfamidivorax. Next base: position 85,550 of record QZLF01000003.1, on the reverse strand, counting down.
AGCTCGGCGACGTGCTCACCATCCGCGGCGGCACGACCGTCGAGGTGAAGAACACCGACGCCGAGGGGCGGCTCGTGCTCGCCGACGGGCTCACCCTCGCGACCGAGGAGGAGCGGCGGCCCGACGCGATCGTCGACATCGCGACGCTCACCGGTGCCGCGATGGCCGCTCTCGGCACCCGCACCGCCGCCATGCTCGCCAACGACGACGCGGTCGCGGCCCAGCTGCAGGCCGCGGCCGACACCACCGACGAGAACATCTGGCGCATGCCGCTCGACCACCGCTACCGCGAGCAGCTGAAGAGCGACGTGGCCGACCTCTCGAACATCGGCGGGCAGTACGCGGGCGCGATCCTCGCCGCGCTCTTCCTGAACGAGTTCGTCGACGGGCTGCCCTGGGGGCACCTCGACATCGCGGGCACCATGCAGAGCGAGCGCGACGACCTGTGGCGATCCACCGGCTCGACCGGCTTCGGCGCGCGCCTGCTCGCCGAGTTCGCCACCGCCTTCGAGCGCCCGGAGGCGTCCGAGTAGGCGGCGCATCCGAGTAGACTTCGTGCCAAAGCCCGATTCGCTGATGACGAAGGAGGCGTGAGATGCGCGTCGCAGACGAGGCGGATCCGCTCGCGAGCCCGAGCGACGGCCCGCGCGCCCACGACCTCGTGGTGGTGTCGAACCGGCTGCCGGTCGACCGGGTCGTCGAGGACGGCGTGGAGAGCTGGCGCCGATCGCCCGGCGGCCTCGTCACCGCGATGGAATCGGTGGTCAGCGAGCTCGGTTGCGTCTGGGTCGGCTGGCCGGGCAGCGCGGGCGAGGAGATCGCGCCCTTCGAGCTCGGGCCCATGCTGCTGAAGCCGGTGATGCTCGACGAGGAGGACCTCGAGGCCTACTACGAGGGCTTCTCGAACGACACGCTGTGGCCGCTCTACCACGACGTGATCTCGCCGCCCGGCTTCCACCGCGAGTGGTGGGACCGCTACGTGCAGGTGAACCGCCGCTTCGCCGAGGCCGCTGCGGAGGTCGCGGCTCCCGGCGCCACCGTCTGGGTGCACGACTACCAGCTGCAGCTCGTCCCGGCCATGCTGCGCGAGCTCAGGCCCGACCTCGTGATCGCGTTCTTCCTGCACATCCCGTTCCCCTCGCTCGGGCTCTTCCGACAGCTGCCCTGGCGCACCCGGGTTCTCGAGGGGCTGCTGGGCGCCGACGTGATCGGCTTCCAGCGCGTCGCCGACGCGGCGAACTTCCGCTCCGCGGCGCGGCGCCTCACCGGAGCACCGTCCCACGGCAACCTGATCTCGCTGCCCGCGCGCGACGGCGCGCCCGAGCGGCGGGTGCTCGCGCAGGAGTTCCCCATCTCCATCGACGCGCGCGAGTTCGACGAGCTCGCCCGCAGCGAGGCGGTGCAGCGCCGGGCGCGGGAGATCCGGGAAGGGCTCGGCGATCCGCGCCGCGTCATCCTGGGGGTGGATCGCCTCGACTACACGAAGGGCATCCGCCATCGCCTCAAGGCCTTCGACGAACTGCTGCGCGACGGGCAGGTCGCGGTCGGCGACGTCACGCTCGTGCAGGTCGCGAGCCCGAGCCGCGAGCGGGTCGAGGCCTACCGCCTGCTGCGCGACGAGATCGAGATCACCGTGAGCCGCATCAACGGCGACTACGGCACGATCGGGCATGTGCCCGTCGTCTACCTGCACCGGGGCTTCCCGCGCGAGGAGATGGCGGCGCTCTACGTCGCCGCCGACGTGCTCGCGGTGACCGCGCTGCGCGACGGCATGAACCTCGTGGCGAAGGAGTACGTCGCCTGCCGCTTCGACGAGCGCGGGGCGCTGCTGCTCAGCGAGTTCACCGGCGCCGCCGACGAGCTGCGCCGTGCGGTGCTCGTGAACCCGCACGACATCGACGGCATCAAGGCCCGTCTGCTCGATGCGCTGAACATGCCCGAGCGCGAGCAGGCGCAGCGCATGCGCTCCATGCGCCGCATCGTGTTCCGGCAGGACGTCTCCCGGTGGAGTCACAACTTCCTGCGCGCGGTCGAGTCGATGGCGGCGATGAGCGGCACCGGTGCCGTCGCCGCCGAGGGCGGCGGAGCGGCGCCCGGCCGGACCGAGCATGTGACGCATGTGCCGGTCCTGCCCGAGAACCTCGACGCGGCGCTGCGCAGGCTCGTGGCGGAGCCCGAGCTGCTCATCGCCTGCGATTTCGACGGCACCCTCGCGCCGATCGTGCCGCATCCCGACGACGCCCGGGTGCTGCCGCGCGCCGAGCAGGCGCTCGAGGTGCTGCAGGAGGCCCCAGGGGTGCGGATCGCGGTGCTCTCGGGTCGCTCGCTCGAGAGCCTCGCCGCGACGGGCCTGCGCCTCGACGGCCGCATGGTCGCCGGCTCGCACGGCAGCGAGATCAGCGGGATCCCGACCGAGAGCGGTGCGGAGCGCACCGCCGACGAAGAGGCTCGGCTCGAGCAGCTGCTCGGAGCCGTCGGCCCGCGGGTGGCCGGTGTCGAGGGGGCGTGGATCGAGCGCAAGCCCTTCGGCTTCGCGGTGCACACCCGCGGCGCGGCCTCCAAGGAGGCCGGCGATCGGCTGCTCGACGAGCTCGCGGATGCGGTGCGCAACGAGCCCGGGGTGTGGCTGCGCGACGGCAAGCGCGTGCGCGAGTTCAGCGTGCGCCGCAGCGACAAGGGGGAGGCGCTGCGACGCATCCGCGAGATGATCCCGGCCGGGCCGGTGCTCTTCATCGGCGACGACATCACCGACGAGGACGCGCTGCGGGCGCTCGGGCCCGACGACGTCGGGGTACACGTGGGCTCGGGGGAGTCGGTCGCCGAGTATCGCGTCGACGGGCCCGAGTCGGTCGCCGTGATGCTCGCGCGCCTCGCCGAGCTGCGCTGCGGGGTCGTCATCGCGAGCGAGTGAGACCCGGGCCGCCCCGATCCGCTCCCGCTTTCTGCTTGGATGGAGGCATGCCGCAGCTGCTCACCGACCGTGACTCGTACATCGCCGATTTCGCGGATCTCGTCTCTGCCTCGCCCACCTCGTACCATGCCGCCCGCGCGGTCGCCGAGGCGCTCGAGGCGAACGGCTTCGCGCCGTGCGATGAGGTCGCGGCCTGGCCGCCGCTCACCGGCGGATCGCGCGGTCTCGTCGTGCGGGACGGCGCCGTGATCGCGTGGCGCGCAGGCGACGGCGTCGACGCCGCGAGCCCCGTGCGGGTGCTCGGCGCGCACACCGACTCGCCGGGCTTCGTGCTGAAGCCGCAGCCCGACTTCACGGCTGAGGGCTGGGCGCAGGCCGGGGTCGAGATCTACGGCGGGCCGCTGCTGAACTCGTGGCTCGACCGCGACCTGGGCATCGCCGGTCGCGTCGTCGATCGTTCGGGCCTCGAGCGCCTGGTGCGCACCGGGGCCGTCGCACGCATCCCGCAGCTCGCGATCCACCTCGATCGAGAGGTGAACGAGGGGCTGAAGCTCGACCGGCAGCGGCACACCCAGCCCGTGCTCGGCATCGGCGAGGGCGTCTCAGTGCTCGGGCTGCTCGCGGAGGCCGCAGGGCTCGTTCCCGGGGATGTGGCCGGCTCGGACCTGAGGCTCTTCGACACGCAGGCTCCCGCGCGCATCGGCGTTTCGGGCGAGCTCCTCGCCTCGCCGCGACTCGACAACCTGAGCTCGGTGTTCGCCGGCCTCGTCGCGCTGCTCGAGACGGAGCCCGCGCCGGGCACCGTCGCCGTGCTCGCCGCCTTCGACCACGAGGAGCTCGGATCCGCCTCCCGCTCGGGCGCGAGCGGACCCTTCCTCGCCGAGGTACTGGGGCGGCTGCGCGAGGGGTTCGGGGCGAGCGCCGACGAGGCGGCGCGCGCCATGAGCGCGTCGTGGTGCCTCTCCGCCGATGCGGGGCACGCCGTGCATCCCAACTACCCGGAGCGGCACGATCCGCATGTGCCCCGGCGGGCGCCCGATGCTCAAGGTGAACGCGAACCAGCGCTACGCCAGCGACGCGCACGGCGAGGCGCTGTGGGCGCGGTGCTGCGAATCCGCCGGGGTGTCGTCGCAGGTGTTCGTCTCGAACAACGCCATGCCCTGCGGGTCCACCATCGGCCCGCTGACCGCGACCCGCCTCGGGATCCGCACCGTCGATGTCGGCGTGCCGCTGCTGTCGATGCACTCGGCTCGCGAGCTCGCGCACGTCGGCGATCTGCACGGGCTCGCGCGCGTCGTCGCGGCGTTCTTCTCGGGGAGTTGAGCGCCTCTTCCGGCCGGGTTCCGGCCGAGTCCCGGCGAAGTCCCGGCCGTGGATGCGGTGCGCACGGTACTCTGTCCGCGGGCGTCGTCTTCCGATGATGCCGAGGGGCCCGCGAGTTCGTTAGGATCGATCTATGAACGAGATGCAGCAGTCGGCGGAAGGCGCACTGACGCTCTCGACTCGGGCGATGGTTCCGACGGTTCAGCGCCTCGGGTCGCGCGAGATCGAGATCACCTTCCTGGGCAACAACACCCACGGGCAGCCCACCTGGATCCTCTGGAACCCTCGGGAGCCGTACCTCATCGGTCTGCTGCGCCAGGGCAAGCTCGGCTTCACCTTCGAGCAGCGCACCGACCAGGGCGTCATGCTGCACGAAGGCATCTCGCTGAGCCGGCTGCAGCGGGCGATCACGGGCTGAATCGGCCTTCGAGCGGCCGTTCGGGCGCGCTTCCGAGGGCTTCGAGATCGCCGTCGACACGCCGGAACAGCGGATCACCGCTCCGATTTGCACTGCACCCTCGAATCATCGTAAGCTTGCATCTCGGTAGCCCGAGGCGCGAAAGCACTTCAGGCCCCATCGTTTAGCGGCCTAGGACACCGCCCTTTCACGGCGGCAGCACGGGTTCGAATCCCGTTGGGGTCACTACGACAATTGAATAGAACATGGCCCTGTGGCGCAGTTGGTTAGCGCGCCGCCCTGTCACGGCGGAGGTCGCGGGTTCAAGTCCCGTCAGGGTCGCCAGATGAAGAACCCTTCCTCGGAAGGGTTTCTTCATCTCCGGCGGTCGGTTCGTGTTCGCACCGGTTGCCTGGCTCTGTAGCTCAGTTGGTAGAGCGTTCGACTGAAAATCGAAAGGTCACCGGATCGATGCCGGTCGGAGCCACGTAGCGGCTATTACACCGCTACTGAACCCTCGCAAGGCTTCTACTTGCGGGGGTTCTCTTATTTTTTTTTAGGTCAGGCGGTGGTTCTGCGTGCCGCGCTGCTGGTTCCGTCGCCGATTGCGTGAGCGCAGCGAGTCGAAGTCATGGCCCTGCTGGCGCTCACAACCCGAGCCCTCGGCTACCTTGGGCCAATTTCTGGAGCCGCGGGGGAGCTGCAGTTGATGCCAGATGCTCTCAGGCAAGGCAATGCTGACCTTTCGATTCTGGTTGGCATGGGGTGCGTACTGGTGTCAGAGTGTCAGGGTAACCTGAGGTCTGTGGGGGGCTATGCGATGCGTGAGCAGGTGGTCGCGCGGATCGCAGAGCTGGAGTCGCAGCTTGCCGCAGCGAGACGTGAACTCAAGACGTTAGACACTCGGCCGGCGCATCAGGGTTCGTCGGGTGAAGAGAAAGTCTCTCTGACAACTGCGCCTGCCGTTTCAGCGCAGTCCTCTAGTTCAGAGAAAGTCGCTCTCTTCATGGAGAGATTTCAGGGACGGAGCGATGTCTACGCGACTCGTTGGGTGAGCGCACGAACCGGCAAGAGCGGGTGGAGTCCGGCTGTTCGCGGAGGCTTCTACACGGATGCCGTGACCGAAGCTGACTACCTCCCATTCAACGAACGGGTGGTCGAAGCTCATCTTCGGGGTGCTCAGACGCAGATTGATCCATCGCGGGAGTTCCATGCTGGTATCTACCCGATGCTCAGTGGCGACCAGTGCCGCATTCTTGTGTGTGATTTTGATGATGCTGAATGGAAGCGCGACGCCACGGCCTATGCGCTTGCCTGTCGAGAGGCGGGCATTGGTGCGCTTGCCGAGATATCCCGCTCTGGCGAGGGCGCGCATATTTGGATGTTCTTCGAGGCCTCGATCCCAGCTTCCACGGCTCGAGCAGCGGGTATGGAACTACTGAAGCGAGCGATGGAAAATTCGCCTGACATGAGTTTCGAGAGTTACGACAGGTTCTTTCCTGCTCAAGACACGTTGCCGCAGCAATCGACGGCCAGAGCTCGGCTCGGCAATCTGATCGCTCTTCCTTTGCAGGGAGACTGCAGACGTAGAGGTACGGCGGTGTTTGCTGACCACGAAAGCTGGGAGCCATTGCCGGATCAGTTCGCTGCGCTTTCGGCAGTTGTCTTGGCAAAGCAGGAACAGGTGGCGGAGCTTGCAAGGTCTGCTGAACGTGTGCGCGTTGGTCCTGCAGAAAATCTGTCGCCGCGTCCGGGGAGATCGGCGCTGCGCGCAGGTGCTAAAGACCGTAAGGGGCAAAAGGTTGAATTGCGCCTCGACTCGACCATTCATGTCGCTACGAGTCAGCTACCGGGTAATCTCATCACAGAGTTGAAGCATCTGGCATCGGTCGCGAACCCTGAGTTCTTCCGAAAGCAGGCTCAGCGTTTGAGTACCTACGGGACACCCCGGTACGTGACGTGCTTCGAGCATGATGACGATGAGCTTCGAATCCCGCGCGGCTTGCTCGACGAGGCAATGCAGCGGATCGAAGATGCGGGCTTCACCGCCAAACTCTCGAAGTCTCGTGGGAGGAAGATCCCGCCTATCGGATTGGACTTTCACGGCGAGCTTCGACCCGAACAGCTCGAGTGCCTCGAAGCAGTCAAGAAGCACGACACCGGGGTATTGGTGGCTCCACCCGGCGCGGGCAAGACTGTTATCGCTTGCGCACTGATCGCAGAACGGTCAACGCCGACCGCGATCCTTGTCAATCGTGCCGAGCTACTGGTGCAGTGGCGTGAACGCCTGGCGCAGTTCCTTTCCATCGAAGAGAAGCAGATCGGTCAGCTGGGAGCAGGGAGACGCAAACGTAAGGGCGTGGTCGACCTGATAATGATGCAGACACTCGCTCATCGAAACGGTGATCCCGCGATCCTGAACGAGTACGGTCAGGTAATCATCGATGAGTGCCATGCGATCGCGGCACCTGCGGTCGAAGCCGCGCTGCGGCAAGCGAACACGGTGCGATGGTTCGGTATGACTGCTACGCCCTACCGCTCTGATCAAATGGACGGGCTCATCACCATGCAGTGCGGCCCGATCCGCCACACGATGTCGACGGAGAGCAGCGCTGATCGGGTATTGCGTGTGCATGAGACCAAGTTCACCACTGAAGAGCCTGGAACGGACGGTCCCTCGATCCAGGCCATCTACACTGAGTTGGCGCACGACGAAGCACGCAACAGATTGGTTGTGGATCAGGTCCTCGAAGCTGTTGAGCAACAACGTTGCTGTCTGGTGCTCACGAACCGACTCGACCATCTCGAGGTTCTTGCGGGGGAGCTCGGACAACGGTCTCATGCGCCGGTGCTGTCGCTGCACGGCAGGCTTACACCAGTCGAACGACGCGGTATTCGCGGAAAACTGTCCGAACTCGTTTCGGCCCAGGAACCCTTTGTTCTGGTTGCGATCGACAAGGTCGCAGGCGAAGGGCTCGATCTTCCGACGCTCGATACGCTGTTTCTCGCGGTGCCGATCTCGTTCAAAGGGAAAGTGGTGCAGCAGCTCGGACGGATCACTCGTGGTGTCGGTGCTTCAGGAGATGCAGCGGTGGTGCACGACTTCCACGATGCAAGAGTTCCACTGCTTGATCGAATGTACACTCGCCGAACACGCGTCATGCGCAAGGAGGGCTTCCGCCCCAAAGCGTCTGACCAGGCCCCGGAACCATTCAAACCCACTGAAGTAGAATAGAAGCAGGCTGCAAAAGGAGGTGCAACGATGACTGAGCAGGAACAGCGAGAGACCCTGGTAGATCAGACGGTGCACAGTGCTCTTCTCGAAGGTCTCAACGTCAGTCCGGCGTTCCGTGAGGACAGCGAAAAGTATGTCGCGGGCACGATCAGCGCTGACGAACTTGTGGAACTCACACGCAAGCGGTTCGGGCTTGCCTCAAGTCGCTGACCCATACCTCGACCCCAGAACTGGGGTTCTGCGCAACCTGCCTGGCGCAGAAACTACCGAACAGTTAGCTGCAATCGAAGTTGATCTGACTGTGAGCCGCACGATCCAGCTTCAGACCAATAATCTAGTGCCGCACACGAGAGATCTCGGCGAGTTGCGAGCACTCCATCGACACGTCTTCCAAGACATCTTCGACTGGGCTGGTGAAATCAGAACTATCGATATGCGGCGCGGTCAAGGGAAATTCTTTGCTCCAAGAGCGGGAATTGAAGCCAACGCATTCCATGTTTTCAATGCGCTTCGGGAGAAGGGCCACCTTCGAGACCTGAGCCGAGAAGCATTCATACACGAACTCGCGGACTTCTATGACCAAGTCAACTTTATTCACCCGTTTCGTGAAGGCAACGGGCGCACCCAGCGACTGTTCTGGTCGAGGGTTGCGCACGACGCGGGGTGGGCGCTTGATTGGCGGCCGATCCACGGCGAGCAACTCGATGAGGTTAGTCGTGCTGCCCGCGAAGACGGCAACCTCGCCGTTCTCGAAGAAGCTCTCGCCCTCTGCGTCACCTCACGCTGAATGCCCGGGAATACTCAGCGGTCGTGTCTAGGTGATGGCCGCGTGCGGGCCATCGTGGGGCCATTCTTTCCGAGAAAGGCGGCTGGAATCAACTGGCACTCACCGACTAGAATCGCGTGTTTCTGCGGATCGCTTCCATATATATACAGTGCAGAAAACCCCCTGATCAATCTGAAAATCGAAAGGTCACCGGATCGATGCCGGTCGGAGCCACGTAGTGTTAGGACGACGCTTCGGAAAGCGCCTGTGTAGAGATCGGAAAGCGTGCGTGTAAGCATCGGGTAGCGCGTGTGGTTGCTCGATGATGACTCTCAACCCTTCGACGAGTGTTCGTGGGGTGGGAGGAATGATTCTTCATGACCGATTACCGCCAGTTGATGCGGCTTGTGCTGGACAAGGTCCCGTATCGCGAGATCGCTGCCAGGCAGGGGTGCTCGCAGCGTACGATCGCGAAGGTCCGTCGTGTGCTCGACGAACACCAGTTGACGGCTGTCAGCCAGGTCGACGCGCTCTCACGCGAAGACATTGACGGGTTGTTCTCTGACGGGCGCAAGAGCGTGACCGGCGAGTTCGTGCCGGTCGATATCGACAAGGTGGTCGCTGCGAGGCTGGGGCGGAACAAGCCTCCGCTGAAGGTGTTGTGGGCGCAGTATCTGCACGTCGATGCTGCCGATGGCCGCGGCCACTATGGGTATGAACGGTTCTGCCAGATCGTCGCTGAGCACGTGCGAGTCAATGATCTCACCGCCCCGATCCAGCACGTCCCCGGGCATACGATGCAGGTCGACTGGGCGGGCACTCGGATGCAGATCGTCGACCCGATCTCCGGTGAGGTGTCTGCGGTGTCGGTGTTCGTGGCGTCGCTGCCCTACTCCGGGCTCGTGTTCGCGTACGGGTGCCTGGATGAGAAGTTCCCTGCCTGGGCTGATGCGCACCGGCGAGCGTTTGAATACATCGACGGCGTCACGCTGCTGGTGGTGCCCGATAACGCATCGACGGCGTCGAACCAGATCAGCAAGAGCGAACGGGCCCGGGACGTGAACTCCTCCTACAGTGGGTTCCTTGAGCATTACCGGACCGCTGCGGTCCCGACCAGATCCGCGGCCCCCAGAGACAAGGGCCACGTCGAATCCGGCGTGAAGGTCGTCACGAACTGGGTCATCCACTACCTCGCCGACCGCTCGTTCGCCTCGCTCGACGACCTGAACGAAGCGATCGCCGAGCGGGTGGAATGGATCAACCACCGAACCCCGTTCCGCGGGGATCAGCGATCGCGCTGGGAGTGGTTCGCCGAGCACGAGAAGCCGGCGCTGCTCGAGCTGCCCGAACAGCGGTGGGAGCCGGTGTCGTGGCGGAAAGCGAAGGTGCATCGCGACTGGCATATCCAGATCGACACCATCAAGTACTCCGTTCCGTACGCGTTCGCCGGTCTCGGCGTGGACGTGCGGATCGTCGGTGACACACTCGACGTCCTCGCCGACGGGGAAGTGATCGCCACCCACCAGCGCGGCAGGCATCGCAATCGCTACGTCACCGACCCTGGGCATGCGCCCGCCTACCTTGAAGATCAGGCAGGGCTCTGGACCCGCGCCTACTTCCTCCGCCAAGCCGCGAAAGCAGGCCCGGGAACCGTGACAGCCCTGACCCGCCTGCTGGACTCGAAGACGATCGAGGCGCAGGGGTTCCGCTCCTGCATGAATATCCTCGACCTCGGAAAGCGCGGGAACCGTGGGCTCCTCGAGCTCGCCTGCCGAAGGCTCACGGACGGTGACCCCCACCGGCAGATCAGCTACACCGCCGTGAAGCATGCCATCGCGGCGATCCGCGCCGAGCAGAACGCCAGACCCACCACAGACCCAGAGGCCTGGGCCAGAGCGGATACTCCGCCGTCGTCGCGCCCACCCGCCGGGCGGGATACCAGCCGTGCTCACCTGGCCGGAATCAGCGCGTTCAGCCTCGACAACCTCATCGGCCGCGACCAGGGAATCGAGGGTGATGATGCGTGACCAACACCTCACCATCGATGACATGCCCCTGTTCACCCGGTTGCGGATGACCGCGTTCGGAGAAGCCGTCATCGACATCGCCAACGACCCCACCTTCGATGAATGGACGTTCTCGCAGAAGATCCGCCACGCCCTCGAGCAAGAGACCACAGCCAGGGGCGAGCGGCGCATGATGAAGCTGTTGAAGGCGTCCCGCACCCCGAACCCGGCCGCCTGCGTCGAAGACATCCGCTACCTCGAAGGCCGCAGCCTGAACCGTGAGGTCGTGGCCCGTCTCGCCGCATGCCACTGGATCGACCGCACCACGAATCTCGTCGTCCTGGGGTCCTCCAGCGTGGGCAAGTCCTACCTCGCGCAAGCGCTCGTGCACGCCGCCTGCCGACGCGACTACACCGCCCGGTACTACCGGCTCGACGACCTCGCCAACCAGCTCGCCGTCCACCATCACACAGACCCCGCACGGCTCCGATTCCTGAATGAATTGCACTCCTGCGACCTGCTCGTGCTCGACGACTTCCTCACGACGCCGATCACCAGCGAGACCGCGGCCGAGCTTCTCAACATCCTCGCCGCACGCGAAGGCAGAGGCTCCACCGCGGTGACCAGCCAGTTCGATCCCGAAGACTGGTACAAATCGCTCCACGACGCCGTCATCGCCGAATCCATCCTGAACCGGATCATTTCCAATGCCGAGATCGTGCAACTGGCCGGCCCCAACATGCGCCGCCACACCGCGGCCGAGAACGCGGAAGATACTCACACCGGATAGGCGCTCGGGCGCGGCGGCACGCTTTCCGACCGTCGCGCCCACGCTTTCCGATCCTCACACAGGCGCTTTCCGAACCATCGGCTAAACAGTGCGCCGCGGTGCAGAACGGATCGTGCTGTTCGGTTGGTCTATGGGCGCTGCGATTGCACTGCAGATTGCGCATCGGTCAGACTATGCGCCACTGGTAGCAGGGCTCGTGCTTGACTCACCGGTACTCAACTGGGTCGAGGTCATCAAAGCCAACTGCCAGCGCGCCGGGTTCCCACGCAGTGCAGGGCTGCTCGCGGTCCCGTGGCTGACGAATCGCGCACTGGCTCGACGGCTAGGGCTCCCAAGCCGAATCTCGTTCAGCGAGTCTGATTGGATAGCGCGCGCCGACGAACTCTCTGTGCCGACGCTGATCCTTCACGGGGCTAAAGACGATTCAGTTCCCATCAAGACCTCGTCGGCGCTCGCGCAGAAGCGTCCAGATCTCGTTCAGCTGGAGACCTTCGATGCAGGGCACACGCTGGCTTGGAACTCAGATGCGACGCGCTGGAAGGAGACCGTCACTGCATGGTTCAAGAGTGATAGCAACGAGTGATTCAGTTGTGCTGGGTCTTGAAATATTGTGGCGCCGCTCAGTTCGACGTTAGGGGGAGGGCGCCATCGTTCAATCTCTTGAGGTCCTGCAACTCTGCCCAATGCTGCTCCAGCCCCGTGAGCGTTGGGCTGACACCCAGCGTCACGAGTGGTTGCGAGTGCCCGTCGATGTGGCGGCATGCCACCTCGAAGATCTCCGTTACCTTTGGACCGATCTCATTGAGTCTGGTGCCGTCGATGTTCGGCAGTGTGGTCATCTGGACGTTCGCACGGTAGCGCTTGGTGACGCCCTTCAGCAGCTCCTCCTCGGTGAAGACTTCACACCATGCACGGACGTGGCTATATGCCACGCGCACGAGAGCATCGCGAACTTCGCCCTCTTGAGACTTCGCGGCCTGGATTGTGCCAGTTATACGCTTCTTGATTGCACTCAGCGAGTCGATCCTCGGCCCGCTGGCACGGGTAACCTGCCCCTTGCCGTTCTCGTCCGTGATCTGAAAGTAGACGCAGCGCTTGGACTTCTCAAAGAGGCTAAGGAGTGTCGTGGCGAACAAGATGTCGTGCGTGAACACGATGACCTGGTTGTTATCCGCCAGCGCGGCGATGCGCTGCGCGACCTCGTTGATCCGACGGTGATCGAGGCTGGAGACGGGGTCGTCGAAGATGACGGGGGCGGTAATTCCCGCCAAGCGAGCCTCAGCCAGGAAGTCGGCGAGCGCAAGTACCTTCTGTTCTCCCTCGGAGAGTACTCTTGACGGCTTGTGCTTGCCGCTCAGCACTTTGCGACGATGCGCTCGACCCTCCCGTCCAACGAACTGCAGTTTCAGAGTTGGCGCCCTGAGCGCGTCGCACTCCTCAAGGAAGAGGGCGTCGAAGCTCTGGTTGATCAGCTGGTCGCTGGTGGTCTTGGCGAGTGCGGTAACCGCTCTGGTCAGCGATGACAGCGGACGCTTGAGCGTTTTGAGCTGATCAGCCTCCTTGGCGCTCCTGACTTGCCCTTCGATCAGTGGCCAGGACGTGCCAAGTTCGACCGCGTCCTTCAGCTCCACCAGTTCGGTCTGCTTCTCGGCGAGTAGCTGCGTCCTGTTCTGCTGTTGGGCCTCTAGCGTCGTGATGCCTTCTTCGGCAGTCTTTAGTGCGGCATCGACATCGGTCTTCAGCTGCGTGAGGATGTCGGCGATAGTAAGGCTGGCGGGCTTGCTGTCTGCTACTGCCGATGCGAGCGCGCTCCTTGCCCCCTCGATGGCCTCGACCTGCGCGAAGTAGGAAGGCTGCTCCTCTTCGGCCTGATACTCGTCGACAAACTGAGCGCAATCCTTACCTTCAATACCTGCGGCTTCCTGCTTGAACCTTGCAAGCAAGCTGTCGGTGTCACGGATGTCAGCCGAGATCTTGTCTTCGAGGTAGGTCGAATACCTGGAGAGCAGATCCCGTGCGGGGTCCAGCAGCGACTGTCGGCAATATAAGCACCGATCCGAGTCATGCGCACCCAGCTCTGTGAGGTGCTGACGGTACGTTTCGCCAGCTTCAATGAAGTCGCTCCATGTGTCGTCAGGATCGGCGGGCAGGTCGGCAGCGGCGAAGAGCTCTATGCGGAAGGTCTCGTAGTCGGTCGCAAGCTGCGCTCGCTTCGTTAGTGCATCGTTGTAAGCCTTGGAGTCGAACGACACGAGCGCATCGGCTGCAGTTGCTGCCTGTGCCAAGACACGTTGCTCCGCCTTAAGCACGGTGATCTGTGCACTGAGAGTATTGGCCCGCAGCGCAGCCACCGCCTGCGTAAGTGAGTCGAGATCAGCCTCGACGGTTTCGCCGGTAGCGGCCTTGGCCTTCAACTCGGCCAGGCCGGTCGACGCACCGAGCGTCTCGATCAGCGGATAGATGGACGACCCACGCTGGAACCTGGTCAGCAGGCCGGAACTATCCGTGCCAAGCGCGGTGATTGCGGTATCGATTTCACTCGTCACGGCTTGGATTGCGGCACTAACGTGGTTGAAGAGCGCGAGTGATACCGGTGTGTAGACGTAGTCAAGGTCATCGTCGACGTGCGTACTCACAGCAGGGCTATCGAAGATCGACATCCGGGTGAAGGGCGATACTCCGCGCTCCCCACTCCAGGACAGCGTCTGCTCGTCATCACCGAGCTTGAACTCAAGCTTGGCAGTTTGCGCTTCGGCAGTGTCAGCTTCGATATCACCGAGAATCGTGTCAGCCGTGCGGCTATTTGCCAGAGCCTTGAACACGCGAGAGTAGCCGGTCTTGCCGGTGCCGTTCTCCCCGTAAAGGATCGTCAGACCCTCGTGTGGCTCGATGATCGCGCCGGGCACGAGTGCATTGACCCCACGAACCTCCGAGAGCCGTATCAGTGACAGCGGTGGTGCTGACTCGTCCTGTCGCGCCTCGACATCGAGCTTTGGCACGGTCGGCAGTTCGCGCTTATCGAGTGCCTTCTCCTGCCGGAATAGCTTGTACGCCTTTTCGACGGTGGATGCGCCGACAGTGCGCCCGCTCACGAGCACCTCGGCAACCAGTAGACGCACCCATTCGTCGCTGATGTTCGCCCAGTCGGCCAATAATACGCGCGGGTCAACCAACTTGGGCTCTTGGGTTGAGTCGATGCTGGTCTCAGTCACATCGTCGCTCACAACAGCCGCTCCTGCTTCGCCGTGGACACGCGGCGTAGCCGTGCGTAGTGAAGGAGGTCAGTCACGGTGGCATTCTTCTTTTCCCACTCGACAATCACCGACTCTCCGAGAAGTACATAGTCCCATCGACGACTGTCTCGCTCTTCCTCGGGAAGTTCGTTGATCTGCTCGCACCAGGCCAGGGCAGCCTTCTTCTTGCGTTGCACGTTCTCGTCGCTGAGGGCCGATTGCGCTTTGGTCTCGACGACAAAGATGGTCTCGGGCGTGCGGATCAGAAAGTCCGGTGAGTACTGTGCGGGCATACCGTCCGCCTTCAGATACGGCCGACGCAGGAAGTCGTGTCGGTACTCGTGTACCTTCGCGAGGGCCTCGATCCCTGAATCCTTGTCTGCCCATCGAATGAAGCGTCGTTCAAGACCGCCGCCCTGGGAGGGGATCGGCAGCTTCGGGTAGATGCACTTCTTGACCTCTTCCGCCGTGCTACCGCGCACCGGGATCGTCATGACTTCCGACAAGAAGCGGTGCTGCACCTCGGCGGAGGTTACGACCTGGTTCTCCTGCAACTCGACCAGTTTTGTTGCGAACGTCCCGGCGATGCTGTGAGCGACATCGTCGAGCAGCAGTACGCGCCAGTTTTCGCCATCGAGCGGATCAAAGTCCTGACGGAAGAGTCTGTGCCGGATGTAGGTATCCAACCAGCCGGTCAAGAGCGGGCGGTACGCCTGCAAGATCGGGAACTTGGCATTCTCGTTGTACTTGCTCTGACTCTTGGTCATGGTGCGACCGAGCGCCTCGGTGATGCGCGTGGTCATGCGCGAGAGGTAATCGTTGTAGCCACTCGCTGTCAGGACACCACCGTCAACGCGGTAGTCGCCGTACTGCGTGCCCGTCTGCGCGTCATGGGAGACGAACCGGTCACCCGTGCCGATCACCTTGAGCATCATGTCAAGCGGATACGGGCAGGGTGTTAGCGCGAGCGGGTCGACGCTCGGCTGACGAAGCTCTTCGTCCGCATCGCGCAGAATGATCGGGATCTCAAAGTCATACGCCTGATAGCCGGGCCGCAGGTCAACATGCTCCAGATCGCCGGTTGCGCCGGTGCTGTCCGCGTCATCACCGGCCTCTCCCAGGAGACCGTCCTTCCCTAGCAGCTGCTCGTAGAACTCACTGAACGCCGGATGCTCAACGATGAACAGCACGTCGAAGTAGTTGGTTGGCTCAAGCCCTTTGCTAATCCGCTCCCGCGTTTCAGCCTTCAGCTCATCGATCGACGGATCACCCCGCCACATCAATCGGAGACCACGTCCGATCGTCTGCTCTAGCAGGATCGATGCTTGGGAAGATCGCAGCGGCACGATGACCGCGATGTTGCTGACGTCGAAACCCTCACGAAGCATCAGTACCGAGACGATGACCTTCGGCTGCTTATGCCGGTCTATGTCAAACAGCTTCTCGCGGATCGGTTCCCAGTCTTTCGGTCCAAGTTCAGCCTTGCGGCCTGAGTCGACGCGCAGGATGTCATCCTCAGACAGCCCGGTGCTCTGCAAGTACTCGACAACATGCGGGGTGACATTCGTGTCCTCGCAGACGACGAGGAGCTTCGGGTGTTTATCGGGGCCTACCTCTGTGAACTGCTCTTCGAGGATCTGGAGTTTCTTAAGACCGGCTTGCAGCATGACGCGCTGCCCATTTGAGAGGCCTGTGACGCGCTTTTGCTCGTCACGTTCTGCCTTGAAGTCCAGTGGCAGCGCGGCGATCTCTTTGCGCTTATCGAGTGCGAGTGACTTCACGAGACCAGAGCGCATCGCAGACTTGAGGTCGAAGTCGACCACAATGTGCGGGAAGTATGCCTTGCCCTTCGAGCGCCCCGATCCAACCTCGTTGTACGGCGTCGCTGAAAAGTCGATTTGCGTGAAGCGTCGCCCCTTGGTCGAAGCGATCTCGCTCAGACTCTTTTGCCACTCCACGTCAGTGACCTCGTCGGCCTTCTTGACTTCATGGATGTGGTGTGCCTCGTCATTGAACACGACCAGGTCAGGTAAGTCCTTCAGCGCCTGGAGCGGTCCTCCTCGCAGGAAGCGTCGATCCAGCGCGTCCAGCGCATTCCCGGCGCTCGTGCCCGGTGTAAGTGGGAAGAAGCTCTCGATAGCCGCCTTCTGATCGATCTCAGCGCCCGGTGCCTCGACCTCCGCCTCGTCTTCGAGGAAGTCAGGGTCCTCTTTGCCAGCCAGTAGATGCCAGTTGGTGATCGCAATCATGCCTGAGCCGGTGACCTTGCGACCGATCTCAGCCTTGGTGACGACGGATGACTGCAAGAACGAGAAGACTTGCGAACGGTAGGTGTCCGGTACGAACAGTCCCTGCTGGCGGTAGATGTCGCTGCTGGTGAAGTCACGCTCGCCCGCATGCTCCTTACCCATGAAGGAGTCCAGGAGGCGGTCGTATACGATGAGGCCAGGTGCGACGAGCAGGAAGTTGCTGGAGAAGCGCGGGTCCGCCGGGTCAGCTAGCTTGTTCAGGTACTGCCAGACGAGCAAAGCGTTGAGCACCCACGTCTTGCCGGTGCCGGTGGCCATCTTCGCTGCGTACTTCGGAAAGTCGTGGCGCTGCCGGGTGACTTCGCCCAGGACGCCGCCTTCAAGCATCGCCTCCGGCGCGACGGCCTCGTAGAGGTCGCGCAGGCGCGTCGTACCGAGCACCTCGTGAGCATAGATGATGTTCAAGATGGCCGCGCGTTGCCCAGCGTGGAAGTTCAGTTCCCGCAGTTCGCAATAGTCCTGCTGGAACCAGTAGCGCAATAGCTCGGCGGTAACCGGTGTGACTCGCTCGAGTATCTCCGAACCTGAGCCGTCAACGATGCCCGGGATGAACGGATCAACGCCTGCTGACAGTCCTCGAGCCAAAGGGAAGTCCGCGAAGCCGCTCACGAATCTACCTCCACACCAGAGATAACGACTTCAGATTCAAAGCCGAAGACATCCACTGCCCGTACGCAAACTGTACGTGCGCTGTTGAGGCGAGGGAGATCCAACGTGGCCGTTGTGACGACACGCAACTCGTCGCTGTCGTTGTCGGTGTTGCCTCGGTAGTCCTGCCAGACGGAACGGAAGACCTCGCCGTCGTAGGCGGGATCGACTGCCCAATACTCAACGAGCGCCAGCGGCTCCGTGTTCATGACTTCCTGGAGCTTTGCCCGGTTGGCCTGGTCGAGGTTGATCGCCTCGGGTGAGAGCAGTACATAGTTCTGCAGGTTCACCGTGAGTGTCTCGCGCTCGCCGTTGCTCGTGCGCGCGGTGACATCTGCCTGGAGATACTGGAGGCTGGAGAAGCGCACCTCGGACGCCAGCTTGTCCGCCCCCTTCTTCTTGAGTCGGTCGAGCAGGTCAGGTGGGATCACCAGTACCTCAAGGTTCGGGTCGTTCAGGTCGCTGATGTCCTGGCCGATGCCGGCGGAAAAGTTCCAACCGAGTACGACAACCTTGTCGAAGCCACCCATCTTGACTTCGCGGTATCCTTGCGCACGCTTGAGCGTCGAGATGGTCGTGAGGCGCGACGGGCTGTCTGCATACACGAGCGTGCGGGTACCCGGTAGCCGCCCAAGGCTGCCGTTGACGTTCTCCTCGGGAGGCAGCGGCAACGCGCCATAAAGGTCGAGGACGACCCTGGCGAGATCTCCAACTCGGAACGAGCGGCCCAAAGTCGAGCGTGCCTGCTCCACCTGATAGTCGCCAATGGCCTGATAGAGAAAAGGCTTTGCGTCGACGTCGATGAGTCGCTTGCGCATCACCATTGTGGAGGGCTTGCCAAGGTCAGTCGCTACCCCCCTTCGTCCAAGCGACTCGGCTACAGCTGCGAAGACACCTGATCCTCCGAAGAAGTCTGCAACTATAGCGCCCTCCGAGGAGGATCCTTTTATGATTCGTTCGATGAGCGGCCATGGCTTTTCGGTGGCATAGCCGACTCGTTTTTTGCCATCTACCGGGTAACGCCCAGCGATCGCCATCACCCACCAGTCTTCGGGGATCTTTCCTTCGGCGAGCGCATAATCGTCGGTGATAAACCCGGAGCCTGCGAGACCGGTCTTGAAGTTCCCCTTGGTCTTCTCACTATGCGCCTCGCGGATCTGATCGTCATTGAAGATCCAGTTGTCTGACTTTGAATACCAAAAGACGGTGTCGTGCTTGCGGTTGTACTGTCGCATCCCTGGGCTTCCTGGCCCGTGATACGCCCAGACAATCTCGTTGCGCAAGTTCTGTTTGCCAAACGCCTCATCAAGAAGCAACTTGACGTAGTGGCCCACGTGCCAGTCCAGGTGAACGTAGATCGAGCCGTTCTCCGAAAGAAGCTCCCGCATCAGAATCAAGCGCGGCATGATCATTGCGAGATAGGAAGCTGTGCCGTCCGACCACGTGTCGGAGTAAGCGAATTGCTCAAGTACGGTCGGCTTCTGATCAATCGTGGTTCCCGGAAGCTTGATCTTCGTTCGATAGTCCGCCTTCGAATCGAACGGCGGATCGATGTATATCAGATCGATCTTGCCGCGCAGGCTCGGCGTATCCTCATCGCCCGCGAGCAATGCGGCCATCGCCAGCAGGTTGTCACCGTAGATCAGGCGGTTCGGCATCTCGGCGATGCCCTCGCCGTCGTTTCCCCAAAAGTTGAAGCCACCACGATCCTTCGACGGGATGACCAGTTCGCGCGTCTGAAGGCTAACGCGGTTACGTCCCTCCAGCTGCTCCAGTATCTGTGCCGCTTGACGCTTGCCCGCCGCGACAATGCCGGGTAATTGCTCCAGAAGGGACTTGCTCATGCTTCGCTGGATCTCCTTCGCTTGCAAGCGCGTTTAAAGTTGGAATTGGGTGCGTGTCTAACGCTACCGTTGGCCACTGACACTGCTACAGTGCCGCGCCGTCGAACTCGGCGCTATTAGATTCGCCGATGCACCCTATGGCTTCAGTGGCCATATCCCGTGAGTCGTCGGGTTACGTCGGCCGGGGCGTTCCGGACCATGATCTGGTCCATGGCGAGCTTCCGTCTCCAGATGCCCACGCGTCTGGCAGATCGAGGTCGCGACTCCTCACGACTGAGTCTTGAAGCACCTTGTTCACCTCCTCCTTGATGGAGGGAAGGTGAGCAGCGGTGACGGTGTCGATGCGGTTGATGTCGGCGGGCGACGGCTACAAGTACCTGCTGCGCACCGTCGCCGCGGGGGACGGAGACCGCGACCTTTCAACACCGCTGACGCGCTACTACAACGCCGACGGAACTCCGCCCGGACGCTGGATGGGTAGCGGACTCGCGGCGCTGGGAAGCGGGCAGCTCGAAGAAGGGGACGAGGTCACCGAGGCGCAACTTCAACTGCTGATCGGCATGGGTCGAGATCCGCTCACCGGCGCACCGTTGGGCCGCGCCTACCCGCAGTACAAGGCGAAAGCCGAACGCGTCGCCGATCGTGTGGCCACGCTGGACCCCGGTCTGAGTGCGACTGCTCGCGGTCGAGCAGTCGCGGCGATCGAGACCGAAGAGGCGGAACGTGCTACACGTCGGGCGGTCGCGGGGTATGACTACACGTTCTCGATTCCGAAGTCAGCGTCGGTGTTGTGGGCGGTCGCCGACGCGGGAACGCAATCGCTCATCGTTGATGCTCATCATGCTGCGGTTGCGGAGGTGGTTGCGTTCATGGAGCGTGAGGTTGCAGCCACGCGCGCCGGTGCAACCCCCGGGGATGGTGCCGTTGCGCAGGTCGATGTGCGCGGGCTGATCGCGACAGCGTACGACCACTACGACTCACGCGCGGGCGATCCTCACCTCCACACGCACGTCGTCATCAGCAACAAGGTCCAGACCGTGCTCGACAACAAATGGCGCAGCCTGGATAGCCGCCCCATGCATGCGGCGACGGTGGCGCTCTCGGAGCTTCACGAAGCCGTGATCGCCGATCACCTGACCCGTCTCTTCGGCGTCGCATGGGAAGCCCGCGACAGGGGACGCGACCGCAACCCGGCATGGACGATCGCGCAAGTCCCGCCAGAACTCGTCGCTGAGTTCTCCTCGCGATCGCGGCACATCGACGAGGAAAAGGACCGTCTCATCGCTGAATACGTGGCGAAGCACGGCAGGCAACCATCAAGCACGACGATCATCAAACTGCGGGCGCAAGCGACGCTCGCCACCAGGCCGGAAAAGCAGATCCATTCGCTTGCCGAACTCACCACTCAATGGCGAGAGCGAGCTGGAACGATCCTCGGTGCGGATGCCACGAGCTGGGCTCGACGAGTCACCACGAACGAGGATCCGCTGCTCCTGTGGGCCGATGACGTTCCGCTCGATGTCGTCCAGAGGCTCGGGCAGAGTGTTGTCGCTGTGGTTGGAGAGAAACGTTCAACGTGGCGCCGTTGGAACCTCACGGCTGAGGCTGCGCGCCAGACGATGGGGTATCGGTTCGCGAGCACGCGAGACCGCGAGGCCATCGTCGGATTGGTCGTGGATGCTGCCGAGGCCGTTTCGCTCAGGCTCACGCCGCCCGAACTGGCATCGAGCCCCGCCGTCTTCCGCAGGAGCGATGAGTCGTCGGTGTTCCGACCGAAAAACTCCACCGTGTTCTCGTCGGGTGAACTGCTCGAAGCTGAAGGCCGCCTGCTGCAGCTCTCGCGCTCAACGACCGCGCCGACCGTCTCGCTGGCGACGGTCGAACGAATCGTGCAGAAGTCTGACCGTGAGGGTCGGATGCTTGCTGCGGACCAAGCATCCGCGCTGATAGCTATTGCGGTCTCTGGGAGGGTCATCGACCTGCTGGTCGGCCCTGCGGGTGCGGGAAAGACAACCGCAATGAGCGCACTACGACGAGCGTGGGAGAAAGAGCACGGCCCTGGATCAGTCGTCGGGCTCGCACCATCTTCAAGCGCGGCCCAGGTACTCGCCGACGACCTTGGGATCGCAACGGAAAACACAGCGAAGTGGTGGCAGACCCATCTCCAAACGGGGGAGAAGTTCCAGGCTGGGCAGCTCGTCATCATCGACGAGGCCTCGCTTGCAGGAACACTCTCACTTGACCGCATCACCCAGCTTGCCGCCACGGCGGGAGCAAAGGTGCTGCTCGTCGGAGACTACGCGCAGCTGCAAGCGGTTGACGCGGGTGGAGCGTTCGGGCTCCTCGCGCACGACCGCGATGACGTCGCCGAACTCGTCGATGTTCACCGCTTCACACACGAGTGGGAGAAACGCGCCTCCCTCGATCTCCGCCACGGCCACACAGAAGTCATCGACACCTACGCCGAGCATGGGCGCATCTTTGAAGGCGATACCGAAGCTATGGTCGATGCCGCCTACGCCGCGTGGCGCGCCGACCTGATCGCGGGGCGTGCGGCGGTGCTCGTCGCTGACTCGAACGAATCCGTCACCGCGCTCAATAACCGTGCGCGAACCGACCTGATCCTCGACGGCACCGTCCGAGGTGCGCGAGAGTCAGAGCTGCACGATGGCACCCACGCAGCGTCCGGCGACATCGTGATCACTCGACGTAACGACCGACGCTTGCGGGCCGGGCGGAGCTGGGTGCGCAACGGTGACCGTTGGAAGGTCGCCGATGTTCGAAGCGACGGCTCAATGCTCGTTCGACGAGAAGGACGCTCCCGGGGATCCGCTGTCCTCCTGCCAGCGGCCTACGTCGCCGAGCATGTCGAACTTGGCTACGCCGTCACTTCCTTCCGTGCGCAAGGCCTCACCACCGATACAGCGCACGTGCTCGTCGATTCGGCGATGACTCGCGAGACGTTCTACGTGGCCATGACAAGGGGCCGTACCGCCAACGTTGCTTATGTCGCAGTCGACAAGCCGGATTCGTCTCACGCGGGACCACATCCGGGGGACAACAGTGAAGCCACCGGGCGCAGCGTGCTCTACGGCGTGCTCCAGCACGTCGGCGCCGAACTCTCCGCACACGAAACGATGGCCGCTGAGCAAGAATCCTGGGGCACGATCGCGCAGCTTGCTGCCGAGTACGAAACGATCGCTGCTGCCGCGCAACGCGACCGTTGGGCATCCCTGGTGCGGACATCGGGCCTCAACGCAGAACAGGCTGACGAAGTCATCGACTCGGATGCTTTTGGACCGTTGACCGCTGAACTGCGCCGAGCCGAAGCCAACCATCACGACCTGGAGGTCCTGCTTCCTCGACTCGTCCACGCTCGTGGTTTCGGCGATGCCGATGATATTGCCGCAGTGCTCCGCCATCGAGTCGCTGTGGCTACTGCGAGGCCAGCGCGCTCGGCCCGTAGGCAGTCGGTGCCCAGGCTGATCGCCGGGCTCATCCCCGAGGCAACTGGCGCTATGAGCCTAGAGATGGAAAAGGCTCTGGCGGAGCGCCGTCACCTGATCGAAGCGCGAGCGGACGCGGTGCTCGTTGCGGCCCTCGCTGACTCGGCGCCGTGGATTGCGGCTCTTGGCGGCGAGCCCGCGGACCCGCAGCGCGCCACCGTCTGGCGTCGAGCAGCGTTCGTGGTCGCCGCCTACCGAGACCGCTATCAGATCACTGCCAACTCCGCGCTCGGTGCACCATCCGACGGGACCGTCCAGAAGATCGACCGAGTCCGAGCCGAAGCGGCTCGACTTGAGATCGAGAATCTGGGCCGGTCGCGCCGCGCCCCGAATCCCGTTGCTACGCTCGAAGCTCGCGGGCTGGGGTTGAGGTAGTGGGTGCTCCCAGTGATGGGTTTGAAAATCTTCGAGCCGCCTAGCTCAGTACCGAACCACTCTGCTGGCTGAAGCGCGGCTGGGCGATCTGGAGGACCGCGTTGTTGTCGCGAGTTCGTCGGCGGCGCTACCTCAGGGTGTGGTCGGCCACCGGCGTACGCGACCTCCAGAGTGCGAACGCGAACGTGGTGGCTACCGCGCCGATACCGGCGAGGATCACAGCGGTCCAGCTCAAGCCCAGCGCCGCGCCGAGCGTTCCCGCGAGCGGGTAGGTAATCATGAAGCAAGCGTGCGACAGCGAGAACTGCGCGGCGAACACGGCTGGCCTGTTCGTCTCATCCGAGTTCCGTCGAAGTAGCCGAGCCGACGGCGTCAGGATCAACGACGTTGCGGCACCAAGGATCGCCCAGATCCCGAACAGGCCCATCCACATGTCCGTGGGAGGCGCCATGCCGATGAGTGAGGCCGCACCCATCAAGCCGACCGGAATCAGTAGCGCACCGAGCAGCATCACCCCACGGTCCGAGAATGTATCGAGCAACTTCGGAGCGATGAGTGCGACGACCATCGACCCGGCCCCGTATGCGGCCAACAAGAGCGCAACATCGGCTTGCGTGCGGCCGAGCTGACCCTGCACGAGCACGACGGTGTTCACGATGACCATCGCGGTCGATGCTGCGACGGTGAGGTTCAACGCGAGAAGGGCACGCAACTCTGTGCTACGCCAGAACGCACGTACACCGCGGGTCAGCTCTGCAAAGAACGGTGCGGGTGGGGCGGGCGTGATCTGCGGGAATGCTGTGATGGTGACCAGCACGGTCGAGATAACGAATCCGATGATCGTTCCGACGAACAAGTTGTTGTAGGTCATCACGGTGAGCAACGCGGCCGCGAGCATCGGGCTCAGCAGCGATTCCAGGTCGTAGGCGAGCCTCGACAGTGACAAGGCACGCGTGTACTGGCGTTCGTCGGGCAGCACTTCAGGGATCACGGCCTGGAATGCTGGCGTGAACGTCGCCGATGCCGACTGCAACAGGAAGATCAGAATGTAGATCTGCCACGCTTCCGTCACGAACGGCAGCCCCACCGCGACGGCCGCACGAACCACGTCGGCAACGATGAGTACCGTCTTCTGGGGGAGCCGGGCAGTCAAGGCAGTGATGACCGGCGACACTGCCACATAGGCGACCATCTTGATCGTCAGCGCCGTACCCAGGATCACTCCCGCGTCGCCACCGGCGATATCGAATGCCAACAACCCCAGCGCCACCGTGAGTAGGCCTGTGCCGAGCAGGGCAATGATCTGGGCAGAGAACAGCTTCGCGTAGGTCGGATTCTTGAGTACTTCAAGCACGACGACCTTCGCGATCCTCGACCGCACCTGGGTGCTTCGACCGGTGGTGCGCGGGATCCGCGTCAATTGCATGCTCGGCCTGATGAATCGCGTCGGTCACTAATCGAATCACGTGCTCATTCGCCAACCGATAAAACACCCGCTGCCCCTCCTGGCGAGTCTCGACAATTCGCGCCATGCGGAGCTTCGCCAAATGCTGCGACACCCCTGCTGGCGCGCGCCCCACGATCTCGACAAGCTCACCAACCGACAGTTCGCCGTCTTGTAAGGCGAGCACGATCCGCACACGGGTGGCATCCGCCAGCATTGCGAACACCTCGACAGCGGGCTCCACATACGGGTGCTGCGGTGAGATAGGAGCATCATCTGCATACATGCTTATATTCTTGATTGCGCAGGTAAATAAGTCAATCCGACACGAAAGCCTATGAGTTCTATGCCCACTGTTGGTGGAAGGGCCGCTGAACTGGTTACCTCTCGCGACATCGCGAACTTCGTCTGGGAACCGCAAGCCCAGCGCTCGTCGGGCGGGACATCTCGCTCCGAGCGAGCGCTGAGCCTGCTTGGTCAGTCAGCGCTTGGGTACTGCTAGGCAGTGTGCAACGGCGCCAGTTTCTCCGGATCCAATTCGTGGCGGCGCAGTAGCTGGGCGTTCAGGGCAACGATGATCGTGGACAGCGACATCAACACTGCCGCGGCGGCCGGGGGCAGGTTGAAGCCGATGGGAGCGAGCACGCCCGCGGCCAGCGGTACCGAGATCACGTTGTAGGCGGTTGCCCACACGAGGTTTTGCACCATCTTCCGGTAGGAGGCGTGTGAAAGCTCGATCGCGCTCAGCACGGCGCGCGGGTCGTTCGACACCAGGACGATGCCTGCCGACTCGATCGCAACGTCGGTACCCGCGCCGATTGCAACACCCACATCTGCACGGGCAAGAGCAGGGGCGTCGTTCACACCGTCGCCAACCATCGCGACCTTGAAGCCACGTTCCTGCAGTTCAGCGACCTTGGCGGACTTGTCTCCGGGGAGAACCCCCGCGAACACTTCGTCGATGCCGAGATCGGCTGCGACCGCGTCCGCGACCTGTTGTGCGTCACCGGTGATCATGCCAACCCGGATCCCACGACGGTGCATTTCGTCAATGGCGGCACGCGATTCGGGGCGAATGACGTCCTTGAGCGAGAACGCACCCTCGATGCGGCCCTCGATAACCGCGAACAGGACGCTCGACCCGGTCGATTCCCACTCGGTGACCTCGGCCTGGATTCCTTCGGGCACGGACAGGTCGAGCGCGGCGAGGAGCCGAGGGCCACCAACGCGAACCTCGACACCCTCGACGGTTCCTGACAC
Organism: Candidatus Leucobacter sulfamidivorax; assembly: GCA_016771945.1. Taxonomy (GTDB): domain Bacteria; phylum Actinomycetota; class Actinomycetes; order Actinomycetales; family Microbacteriaceae; genus Leucobacter; species Leucobacter sulfamidivorax. Next base: position 59,503 of record QZLF01000003.1, on the reverse strand, counting down.
GCCGACACCTGGCTCCGAGCGGAACTCGGTAACCGATGGAATGGGCAAGCCGTCGCTGTGCTCGTTTGCCCATGCGACGATCGCGCGAGCGACGGGGTGCTCGCTCGGTGATTCCGCCGCGGCAGCCAGTCGGAACACGCGCTGCGGGTCGGTGCCAGGAACGGCTGCGGCTGCGGTGACGGCGTGGCGGCCCTCGGTGAGCGTGCCGGTCTTGTCGAACATGACCACGTCGACGGTGCGCATGCGCTCAAGCGCCAGCCGATCCTTCACCAGCACGCCAGCGCGGGCGGCCCGTTCTGTCGCGATCGAGATCACCAATGGAATCGCGAGCCCGAGCGCGTGCGGGCAGGCGATGATCAGCACCGTCACCGTGCGGGTAATGGCGTCGGCGGGGCTGCCGACGATGAGCCACACCACTGCGGTGATCACGGCCGCACCCACGGCGAAGTAGAACAACAGTGCCGCTGCACGGTCGGCGAGCGCCTGGGCGCGAGTGGAGGATGCCTGCGCGTCCGCCACGAGCCGACGGATGCCAGCCAGCGCCGTGTTCTCGCCGACTGCGGTCACCCGCACTTGGATCGCTGAGTCGGTGGCGACGGTGCCCGCGGTGACGGTATCGCCAACGGCTCGGGAAACGGTTGTCGATTCGCCCGTGATCATAGATTCGTCCATGTCTGCGAATCCCGACTCGACGGTTCCGTCGGCGGGAACGCGTCCTCCGGCACGTACAAGCACGAGGTCTCCGGCATTGACGTCGGTACTTGGGACTTGTTCCACGGCCCCGTCTTCACGAACCAGCTCGGCGGTATCGGGAAGCAGCGCAGCGAGTGCGTCGAGGGCGCTTGACGCACCGCCGAGTGCTCGCATTTCAAGCCAGTGCCCGAGCAGCATGATGACAACCAGCAGGGCGAGTTCCCACCAGAAGTCAAGATCGAGACCGGCGCCGAGCGACGTGGCCCAAGACGCGAGGAACGCCACCGTGATCGCCATCGCGATGAGCAGCATCATCCCGGGCTGCCGGAGCTTGATCTCCCGCCACGCGCCCTTGAGGAACGGCATGCCGCCGTAGAAGAAAATCACTGTGCCCAGGACAGGCGCGATCCATGTCGTCCACCCAGTTTCGGGCAGGTGGTAGCCGAAGATCATCGCGATCATGGGGCTGAACGCGACCACGGGTATTGAAAGGACAAGTGTCACCCAGAAGCGGTTCCGGAACATGGCCACGCTGTGCCCGGCATGGGCGCCCGGATCATGATCAGCATGGGAATCATGTCCCTGCGAACCGCTTCCGTGACCCGCGTGGGCATCGTGACCCACCTGGGGATCCGGGCTGCCCGCGGTGACGGTCTCGGTGTGCATGCCGTGGTGTGCATGTTCACTCGAATGTTGAACGGCGTGATCGTCATGAGCGGCGTGCTCGATCGGCGTGTCCGGTCGGCCGTGGTTGTGGCCATTGGAGGGGTGGTGGCCGTGATGGTCGTGATGGTCGTGGCCTGGTTGTTGGTTCATTGCAGTTCCCGTCTATGGCTGGCTACGTCGCGATTCAGACGTCGGCCCGATGGATGCGAGAGAGGTGTGGCCGATAAGGGTCGGCGGCACGTCGTTTCATGTGAGCTGGAGCGTTGTGATGCAGGTTGCCGCATCGCCTGTGGTAGAGAACGGCGTGGTGCCGGATCGGCCGCCGTATGTCACTTCGATCGTTCCCTGCAGACTACGAGGAACCCAGAATCCAGCGAATCCGTTATCGAATGTCGTCGTCGACTCTGCGACGATCACTTCGCTGGTTGTGTCGTCAACGATGCGTACTTCGATGTCCTGTCCCGACAGCTCACCGCGGCAGGTCGTGAGGCTGTGGTAATAGCACTCATGGGTCTGCTCGACGTATGGGGCGATTGACAAGTATGTGACATCGTCCGGCATGTCCATGGTTACTTCTCGGACATTGTCGGTGAGAACGAGTGCTTCAGGCTGCACGGATGCGATCAAGTCTGCGGGGCGATCGCTCACGGGCATTCTGTCGAGGCTGTCGATAATGTCAACCGCTGACATGTCGGTGAGGCCGTGCTCGGCGAGCAGATCGGCCCCTGCCGGGTCAGGGTTCGTGTCAGGGGCGGAGCACCCGACCAGCACGACGGCAAGGACTGCTGCGGCTGCGGCGAGGATGGTTGGTCGTTTCATGTCACGTCTTTCAAGGTTGATTACGCTGTGCTCCTCGCGGGTCGACCACAAGGAGCACAGCAGAAGTCAAAGTAGGGGTGGGACTCGGTGCGGGCGTGACTGGAAGCAACGTCACCCGCACCGAGCGGGGAGCTACAGGCTCTGGAGGATTTCGCGCATGGTCTCGATCTCGACGTTCTGAGCGTCGATGATGGCCTGGGCCATGGTCACCGCATCCGGGTTCACCCCGGAGTCAACCTGAAGTTGCGCCATTTCCACTGCCCCCTCGTGATGAACGATCATCTGTTCAAGGAACAGTCGGCTCGCTTCTGTGCCTGTCGCGGCGTCGAGTGCGGCCATGTCTTCCTCGGTCATCATGCCGTCCATGTGGCCGCCATGCCCCATATCCATGCCATCCGTCGCGGCCGGTGGCATCCCCCACGCTTCGATCATGCCGTTGAGCGCGTCGATTTCAGGCTGCTGCGCCGCCTTGATCTCTTCGGCAAGGGTGACGACGCGAGGATCGATCCCCTCCTTCGCGAGGATCACGTCGGACATCTCCACGGCCTGTACGTGGTGGGGCACCATCATCTGCGCGAACATCACGTCAGCGGAGTTGAAGTCTTCAGTCACGGATGACGAAGTTGTTGATTGTGGCGGCGCGGACGCGCCGGAGCCAGCCGTGCATCCGGCCAAGACCAGGCTTGCCGTGAGGATGGCAGGGATAACGAAGAATGTTCGGAGTTTCAAGAGTCGTTCCAATGTGTCGGAGAATTTTTGGGTCGGCGAATCGAGGCGGTGCGCATGTGCGCAGCGTCGACGGACCGATCAAGTCCGACTGATGGAGAGTTCCTGTGGTGACGGCGTCATTGGGCGAGGTCCAGCCCGAGCGCTCACGATGGTGTCCATCGCGCGCTCACGAAGCCTGTCATTCGTTGCCAACAGGCGGGTGAGGTAGAGGGCGAAGAACACGAGGCTCGTCAGAAATGCGAGCATGCAGGCGAGCTGTATCGCGTCGTGTCCGCCACAGCCTGCGCCACACGCGTCGCCATGATCCGCGACTCCACCAGATTGCGCAACTGACGATTGGGTGCCGTGACCGGCGGAGACCGGCGATGATTGGTTCCCCGCGGCAGCCGCGACATGCACCAAGGATGCCGCGGTCGGCGTGGTCTCATGGTTCTGTCCATGCTCGAAGGCGTGCATGAGGAAGGCACACAGCAGCAGTGCACCGATCGCGAACAGGGCGACGATGAACCGGCGAGGCTTCAGGTCGAACAGGGCCGAGGGGAGGGCGCCTTGAACTGACACTCCAACACCTCCCGGACCGGTACGTCGCAACTTGACTTGCACATGCTATTCAATCATGTCGAGGCGATACCTCCCAGGGGTACCACCTGGCAATCCGTTCGTCTCGGGCGGACACGACCTCGGTACGAGACCTCGATCAGGTGCAGACGCATCTTCAGCTTCCCAGCGCCCGATTCACCCGCAGTAATTACACATGGTCGGGGAATCGGGTCTCAAGTAAAATCGAGGCAAAGACTCCACTCGACGATTGCTGGAACAGCGGCTGAGTTGCCGATACCACCCCAACAGTTGCCCGCCGGAGTTTGCGGAGTCAGCACCTCGGAGGTGAGGGTAATGGGGCCGAACTGGGACCACATGGGTTGGTGGGGTATGGGCTGGAGCTGGGTTTTCCTCATCCTGCTCCTGGTGGGAATTACCGTACTCATTGTGCTCCTAGTTCGAGTCTTTGCTGCACGCGATCCTCGACAGTCACCTCATCGCACCGAGAGCAACCGGGCTCGCGAGTTGCTCGATGAGCGCTATGCCCGTGGCGAAATTGACACCACCGAGTACGACGAGCGACGTCAACGACTTGACCGAGCACCCGACGCATGAAACCCATTACCCGTCGACAGGCGCTCCAGCTCGGCGCTCTGGGAGGGCTCGGTGTCGTCATCGGCGGGATCGGTCTCTCTCAAACAGGTCTCCCCTGGGGCAGAGCAATGGCCGATGGAGAACTGCTGATCGAGCCGGAGGTGTTACGAAGCAGCGGCGGGTTGCTGCAGGTCGACCTCGTTGCCGCGCGTCGCGAATTGACCATCGCCGGACGTCAGGTGCATGCCCTGACATACGGCGGCATGGTGCCGGGACGGACCTGGCGCGTGCGACCGGGGGACTCCATCGAGGTGCAGTTGCGGAACGAACTGGACACCCCAACCAACCTGCATACGCACGGACTACAGGTGTCTCCCGCGGGGAACGGTGACAACCCTTTCCTCTCGATAGACCCGGGGCAGAGCTTTGACTACCGATTCACGTTGCCAGAGGATCATCCGCCTGGGGTGTTCTGGTATCACCCTCACCGGCATGGCTCAGTTGCCGACCAGATATTCGGCGGCTTGTACGGTGCGCTGATCGTCGAGGATGGCCACATGCCCATCAGCCGCGAGCGGGTGCTCGTCGTCTCGGACATTTCACTGACTCCTGGCGGACAGATTGCGGCCGCCTCGGGCGCGGACGTGATGATGGGCCGCGAAGGTGATCTCCTGTTGGTCAATGGTCAGCACCGTCCGCACATGTCGGCACGACCTGGGGAGCAGGAACGCTGGCGTGTGATCAATGCATGCACCTCGCGCTACCTTCGCTTGGCCCTGCCTGGGCAACGTCTTGAGTTGCTCGGGATCGACGGCGGCCACGAGCAGGCTCCTCCGGAAGTGCGGGAGGTACTTCTAGCGCCCGGCAATCGCGCCGATCTTCTCGTGAGCATGAGCGCTGGGAGTGGTGAGTTTCAGACGCTGGGTTATGACCGCGGCGGGATGGGAATGATGGGAGGCCAGAACCTCTCCGGTCCCGAGACCATTGCCACGCTCACTGTCGCGGGGCAAGAAGTTGCTGCGCCGGGCGCGGCACTAGAACGACCGTCGGTTCGAGATCTGCGCGAGCAGCCCGTCGCACGGCAGCGCGAGATCACCTTCACCATGGGAATGGGGATGATGATGGGCGGTGGCGGAAGCATGATGGATTTCGGGTTCGACGGTCGTGCCTTCGACATGGACCGAGTGGACCAACACGTTGCTGCAGGGGCCGTCGAGGAGTGGCTCATCACGAACCCCACCCCTATGGATCACCCCTTCCATCTGCACATTTGGCCGATGCAGGTGATCGAAGCGGGTGGGCAACCGGTCAGTGAACCCACTTGGCGCGACGTCATCAATGTTCCCGCGCAGGATGGAGTGCGGGTGCTCGTCGACTTCGCGCGTCACCCGGGGCGCAGCGTCTACCATTGCCACATCCTTGATCACGAAGACGCTGGCATGATGGCCACCGTCGACGTCGCATAGTACCGTGCGCCCTCGCGCGGCTCGGCCCGCAGCTCTTCTTCTGAATCGATCCTCAAATTCCTATCGAAGCGAGGGTGCGTCGGGCAATCGTTGCCGCCCGCGTCACGCGTGGCTACCCTAGAAACGTGCCACGCGCTGCGAAAAGCGGCAGAAATGAGAGCCTGTTTCAGAGTGGCACGCAGAGGGCACGGCACCGCTGCAAACCCCGAAGATCCGCGTGATCACGCGGCCCATGACGAGTACTGGGACTTCTAGGCGCCGGGCGGCGCCCTGCCGCGCGATAGCCTGGGAAGGATGACTGCCACCTCCGATACCGTCGAGCTGCTGCGCGAGCTCGTGCGCGCCGCGTGCGTCAACACGGGCGACCCGGCCTCGGGCGGAGAGATCAGGGCCGTGCGGGTGCTGCAGCGCTTCCTCGCCGAGGCGATCGCTCGGGGCACGGTCGAGACGCAGGTGTTCGAGGCGGCCCCGGGCCGCTCCTCGCTCGTGGCCCGCGTGCGCGGCACCGACCCCGAGGCGCCCGTCCTCGGCCTGCTCGGCCACCTCGACGTGGTGCCCGCGGACACGGAGCGATGGACCCGGGACCCGTTCGGCGGCGACCTCGTCGACGGCGAGGTGTGGGGTCGGGGCACGGTCGACATGCTCTACCTCACGGCGGCCTTCGCCTGCGCGCTGCGCGACGTCGCCCTCGCGCCGACGCCCCCGCGCGGCGGCCTGGTGCTGCTCGCCGTCGCCGACGAGGAGGCCGGGGGCGACTACGGGCTGCGCCGCCTGCTGCAGGAGCATCCGGACATCTTCGGCATCACCGAGGCGGTCTCTGAGTCGGGCGGCATGCGCATGGGGGCATACGTCGCCATCGACGTGGCCGAGAAGGGCTCGGCCGGGCGCCGGCTCGTCGTGCGGGGCACGCCGGGTCACGCCTCCATCCCCTACGGCGCCCACAGCGCGGCGGTCGTCGCAGGGGAGGTGCTGCAGCGGCTCGCGACCGTGGCCCCCGCAATCGAGCTCGGTCCCCTGTGGCGGCCCTTCGTCGAGGCCCGCGTCGACGACCCGGCGCTGAAGGAGCGCATGCTCGACCCCGTGCGCCTCGACGCGGCCCTGCCCGAGCTCGGCGGCATCGCCGGCTACGCGCACGCCGCCTCGCGGGTGACGATCTCGCCGACCGTGCTGCGGTCGGGGCAGGCACACAACGTCATTCCGGATGAGGCATATATCGATCTTGACATCCGCACGCTGCCCGGGACGACGGACAAGGAGATCGACCTGCTGCTCGCCGGCATGCTGCACGGGCTCAGCGCGGAGGTCGAGATCCGCTACCTGCGCGGCTGGCCGGCCACGGCCTCCTCGGTCGACACCCCGCTCTTCGCCGCGATCCGCCGCGCCATCGCGGGCGCCGACGGCTCGTCGGTCGTCCCCATCATGGCGGCGGGCGGATCCGACGCGCGGGAGCTGCGAGGCCTCGGCATCCCGTCCTACGGCTTCGGCCTGCTCTCGACGGAGTGGAGCTACGAGCGCTACCGCGAGCGGATCCACGCCCACGACGAGCGGATCGACGTGGCCTCGGTCGGGCTCACGCTCGAGGCCCTGCGCCGCCTCGTCTCGGAGCGGATCTCCTAGACCGCGTCGTCCCGGGCCTCGACGGCTTCGGCCCGCCGGCCCACGATGCCCCGGGAGATCAGGGTGCCGAACAGTCCGTGCAGGATCACGCTGGCGAGCACCGTCACCACCATCGCGTAGAGCACGATCACCGCGTCGGTGGTCTCGATCGCGTTGAACGCGAGCAGGCCGAACACGATCGTCGAGGTGCCGCGCGGCCCCATGAAGCCGAGCGCCGAGCGCTCCCGGAAGTGCAGCCCGCTGCCGAGCATCGAAAGCTGTACGGGGATCGAACGCAGCAGCGTGAGCGCGAGCAGGCCGTAGAGGATCAGCGACCAGTCGACCGCGAGCAGGAACACGACGGAGACCACCGTGCCGAACACGAACCACATGAGCAGCGAGGCGAGCTCCCCGACGCTCTCGATGAGCGAGAGCTCCTCGCGCAGCGCGACCTCGTGCCTCTCGCGCTCCGTCGCCGTGCCGCGCGCCCGGATCAGGCGGTAGGTGATGCCCGCGATGAAGGCCGCCACGAAGCCGTTGCCATGCAGCCCCACCGCGACGGCGTAGGTCACGATGGGGATCAGCACCGCGCTGATCCGCAGCCCGTGCAGCTGCACCCAGCCGCGCCGCAGGGCGACCCGCGCGAGCACCCCGGCGAGCGCGCCGACGCCCGCGCCCGCGACGACGGCGAAGACGATGTCGGGGACCGCGTGACCCAGCAGCTCCCACAGGGTGTGGGACTCGTCGGGGGATTCCGCGATGACCAGCAGGAAGGCGAAGATCGGGGCGCGGATGGCGTCGGCGTAGCCGCTCTCGACGGCGAGCGCGTTGCGGAGCCGACGGGGGATGACCCGGTCCCGCAGGAAGTTCGCGGCCGGGGCGAAGTCCACGGGGACCACCACGAGCGCCACCAGCGCGGTGATCGCCAGGGAGGGAGCGTCGAGCACCGGGATGCCGAGGAGCGGGATGCCGACGAGCACGGCGAGCACCAGCGACAGCGGCAGGGCGATGCCCAGCAGGCGGGCGACGAGGCCGTGCTGCCCGCCCAGGTATCCGCCACGAACCTCCGTGGCGTCGACGAAGAGCAGCACCGCGAGGATGAGCTCGACGATCGGCTCGGCGATGTCCGTGTCGAGCCCCAACATGATCTGGTCGGCGAAGAAGAATCCGACTGCGATGCCGCAGCCCACCAGCGCGACCGGTCCGGTGACGTGCCAGCGCTGCAGGCGGCGACTGAAGAGCGACCAGGCGAGCATCGCGACCAGGCCGCAGACGATGACGGTGATCATGCGGTGAGCCGATCCGCCATCGAGTCGGAGCCTGCGAGCCCGGTCACGATCCGCCTCCGCCGAAGAGCTTCCCGGGGTTCGTGAGGCGCCACCACAAGTCGGGCTCCGTGATCTCGCCGGCCGTGGCGACGGGCACCTCCGCGCTGCCGGTCGGCGTCGAGACGAGCACCGCACCCGCGGTGCTGCCCGACGGGCCCGCGGTGACGGCGCCGAGGTCGATCGTGCGGCGAGCCGCCTCGCCGGGCAGCAGCACCGTGCTCGCACCGCCGGTCGTGACGAGGGCGACCCGCTCGCCGGTGACGGTCAGCGCCGAGCCGACCTCCTCGCCCTCCGCGACGATCTCCACCTGCTGGGGCATGCCGGCCATCAGGGTCAGCATCTCGCGGCCGGACTCGGCGCGGTCCTCCTTCGAGGGCCGGGCCAGGGTGACGGAGATGCCCACGACTTCGCGGCCGAAGGCGTCGGTCTGCTGCGCGGCGACGAGGTTGTAGCCCACGGTGGAGAGCATGCCGGTCTTCAAGCCGATCACGCCGGGCATCTCGCCGAGCAGCGGATTGGTGTTCTCGATGAGCCCGATGCCCCACGGCATCTCGGCGCTCTGCATGCCGGTGAACTCGCGCACGGTCGGGTTGTCGATGGCGATGCGGGCGACCCGCACGAGGTCGGCGACGCTCGCGCGGTTGTGGTCGTCCATCCCGGTCGGCTCGACGAGGCTCAGAGATTCGAGGCCGTGCTCCGCCTTGAACCGCTCGACCGCCTCGATGAAGGCCTCCTCGCTGCCGAACACCCACATGGCGTAGGCGTACGCGTAGTCGTTCGAGGAGGGGAGGAAGATGAGCTGCAGCATCTGGCGCAGCGTGATCTCGGTGCCGACCGGGATCGGGTAGGCGACGCCGTCGAGGCTGAGGTAGTAGTCCTGATTCGCGCGATCCTCGGCGGTCCAGACGTAGGTGGGGCCGTCGGCTCCGGGCTCGAGGGGCTGGGCCTCGAGGCCCACGAGCACCGTGACGAGCTTGGAGATGCTGCCCATGGCGTAGGCGGTGTCGTCGTTCGCCCAGACCTCCTCGCCGTCGGCCCAGCCGATGGCGGTCGGCAGCCCCTGAGCGGCGACGGCGGCCTCGGCGAGCGCGGGCTCGAGATCCACCTGCCGCTCGGCCTCCACCGCGAGCGAGACGCGGGGCTCCGGCAGCGGGGCGAGCGCGCAGGCGGCGACATAGGCGACGCCCGCGACGACGATGAGCGCGATCAGGGCGGTCACGGTGCGCCGGCGCCTGCGGATCATGCGGCGCCTGGCTTCGCTGCGCGCCGGTGCCTCGACACTGCTCATCCCGGTAGTTTATTGGGTCGGGCAGGCGACGCCGGCGGATTCGGATGCCGGAGCCTAACGCCCGGCCAGGCGCTGCGACAGCCGGTGCGCGTGCTCGAGCAGCAGGCGTCCGAGCTCGGGCCGGCGGTCCGCCGAGAAGCGGGTCTCGATGCCGGTGAGGCTGAGCGCCCACGACGGCTGCCCCGAGGGTCCGAACACGGCGGCGCCCATGCCCCAGCTGCCCTCGACGACGAGCCCCGGGTTCACGGCGTAGCCGAGGCGCCGCGTCTCGTCGATGCGCTCCCGCAGCGCCGCGGCCGAGTGACTCGGGCCGTACTCGTCCTGCAGCCGCGCCTGCTCGAGGTAGCGCTCCCGCGCGTCCTCGGGCAGGAAGGACAGGATCGCGAGCCCCGCCGAGGCCACTCCCAGCGGGAAGCGCTTGCCCTCGTAGAGCACGAAGGAGCGGATCGGGAAGCTGCCGTCGGTGCGCAGCAGGCAGACGGTCTCGCCGCCTCGCCTCGCCGAGAGGAAGGCGCTCTCGCCCGTCGCCTCGGCGAGCGCGGCCACATGCTCGCGGGCGAGCTCGGAGACGTCGTAGCGCTCGGCCGCGACGGCGCCCATCAGGTAGATCTCGGGTCCGAGCAGCCAGTGCCCGCTGCGCGCGTCGCGGTCGATGAACCCCTGCGCCGCGAGCGAGGCGAGCAGCCGGTGCGCGGTGGGGCGGGCCAGGGCGGCGGATCGCGCCACCTCGCTCGTTCCCGCACCCGCGGGCATGGCCCGGCTCACGGCGTGCAGCACCGCGACCACCCGCCCGACGACCTGGGTGCCGGGCATCGCCTCCGAGAACGGAGCATCCGAAGCGTTCACAATATGGACGATACACGGCGAATCGCCCACCTGGCGAGCACCTTGCCGGACGGTCTCATCCCCGAGTTGACCGCGCCGATACGCCGATCTTAGTCTGGAACGGGGCCGATCCACTCGGCCACATCATGAACGGAAAGGCAGCGGATGGTGTCGAAAGTCAGGTCGAGCGCCGCGGAGGCGCTCGAAGGGATCATCGAGGACGGCATGACCATCGCGGTCGGCGGCTTCGGGCTGAGCGGTATCCCGAGCAATCTCATCCGCGCGGTCCGCGACAGCGGCGCGAAGGATCTCACGATCGTCTCGAACAACATGGGCGTCGACGGCAAGGGCCTCGGCCTGCTGCTCGAGAATCAGCAGGTGAAGAAGGTGCTCGCCTCGTACGTGGGCGAGAACAAGCTCTTCGCCGAGCAGTACCTGAACGGCGTGCTCGACGTGGAGTTCGTGCCGCAGGGCACCCTCGCGGAGCGCATGCGCGCGGGCGGCGCGGGCATCCCGGCGTTCTACACGCCGACGGGCCTGGGCACGCCGATCGCCGAGGGCAAGCCTGAGGCCGAGTTCGACGGCAAGCGGGCGATCCTCGAGCGCGGCATCGTGGCCGACCTCGCTCTGGTGCGCGCGAACATCGGCGACGCCGAGGGGAACCTTCGCTATCGCCTCACGGCGCGCAACTTCAACCCACTCGCGGCGATGTGCGGTCGCGTCACGATCGCCGAGGTCGAGACGCTGAGCGGCGTCTACCTCGATCCCGAGCGGATCGACACTCCGGGCGTCTTCGTGCAGTGCGTTGTGCGCGTGGAGGACCCGACGAAGGACATCGAGCAACGCACGGTTCGCCAGCGCGAGAGCGCCGCGACCGGTGGGGAGGCCTGACATGTGGACTCGTGACGAGATGGCCGCGATCGCGGCCGAGGAGCTCGAGGACGGCCAGTACGTGAACCTCGGGATCGGTATCCCGACCCTGGTCGCCAACAACCTGCCCGAGGGCGTCACCGTGAAGCTGCAGAGCGAGAACGGCATCCTCGGCATGGGCCTCTTCCCCTTCGAGGGCGAGGAGGACGCCGACCTCATCAACGCCGGCAAGCAGACCGTGACGCTCGTGCCGGGCGCCTCGATCTTCGACTCGGCGACCTCGTTCGGCATGATCCGCGGCGGCCACGTGCAGACCGCGATCCTGGGCGCGATGCAGGTGGCCGCGAACGGCGACCTCGCGAACTGGACGATCCCCGGCAAGCTCGTGAAGGGCATGGGCGGCGCGATGGATCTCGTCGCCGGCACCCCCCGCGTGGTCGTCATTACCGAGCACGTCGCGAAGGACGGCAGCCCGAAGATCGTCGAGAAGTGCGAGCTGCCGCTCACCGGCGCAGGCGTCGTGAACCGCATCGTCACCGACCGGGCCGTCTTCGACGTGACGGGCGGCGGCCTTGTACTGCGACGCATCGCGCCGGGGCACACGGAGGAGGAGATCCGCGAGGCGACCGGCGCCCCGTTCGCCACCGAACTCGAGGAGGAGAGCCGATGACCGCGCTCATCGCGGGCTACGCCCGCACCCCGTTCACCCGCTTCACCGGGCAGCTCGCCGCGCAGCCCGCGACGGCGCTCGGCGCGCACGCGGTGAAGGCCGCCCTGGCGCGCGCGGGCGTCGCGCCGGAGCAGGTGGACCAGGTCATCGCCGGTCAGGTGCTGCAGGGCGGCGCCGGCCAGAACCCCGCGCGGCAGACCGCCATCGGGGCGGGCATCTCCTTCGACGTGCCCGCGGTCACGCTGAACGCCGTGTGCCTCTCGGGCACCGAGGCGGTCACGCAGGCGGTGCGCCTCATCGCCGCGGGCGAGGCGGAGGTGGTCGTCGCGGTCGGGCAGGAGTCGATGTCGCTGGCCCCGCACGTCATCCCGCTGCGGGTACGGCACCAAGTACGGCCCGGCGACGCTCGTCGACACCGTCGACCACGACGGCCTGACCGATGCCTTCGGCCGCACCGCCATGGGCGCGCTGACCGAGGAGGGCAACGGCCCGCTCGAGCTCTCGCGCGAGGATCAGGACGCCTTCGCCGCCGCTTCGCACCAGCGTGTCGCGGCCTCGGCCGAGTTCCTCGCCGGCGAGATCGAGCCCTTCACCGTGGCCTCCCGCCGCGGCGACACCGTGGTCTCGGCGGACGACGGCGTGCGTGCCGACACCACGGCCGAGGGCCTCGCGGGCCTGCGTCCGGCCTTCGCCAAGGACGGCACGATCACCGCGGGCAACGCCTCGCAGATCAGCGACGGCGCGGCCGCGCTCGTGATCGTGAGCGAGGCCGCGGTCTCGCGCCTCGGTCTGAAGCCGATCGCACGGGTCGAGGCGCACGCCTTCGTCGCCGGACCCGACACGCACCTGCACTCGCAGCCCGCCCGCGCGATCGCCGCGGCGCTCGCCAAGGTGGAGGGTGGAGCGTCCGTCGCCGACCTCGCAGCGGTCGAGATCAACGAGGCCTTCGCGGCCGTCGGTCTGCAGTCGACCCGCGAGCTCGGCCTCGACCCCGCGATCGTGAATCCGCACGGCGGTGCGATCGCGCTCGGGCACCCGATCGGCGCCTCGGGGGCCCGCATCGTGGGCACCCTCGCCCGTCAGCTCGCGGAGCTCGGCACGGGCTCGCTCGGCGCCGTCGGCATCTGCGGCGGCGGCGGTCAGGGCAGCGCCATCGTGCTGCGCGCGGTGTAGTCGCCTGCACGCGGAAGGGGGTCGGGATCCGCGGATCCCGACCCCCTTCGGTCGTCCGTGCGGTTGCACTGCGGAACGGCATCAGATGTTCTGCGGCGGATTCCGTTGGAGAATGGAGTCATGAGCACACGGGATCTTGCGGGGAAGCGGGCCGTCGTCACGGGGGGCGCGAGCGGCATCGGGCGCGCCTGCGCGATGGAGTTCGTCAGGCGCGGCGCGCACGTCGTGGTCGCCGATCTGAACGGCGGGGCCGCCGAGCAGGCCGCTGCCGAACTCGGGCGGCTTGGCGAGGAGAGCGGCGGCACCGCCGAGACCTGGCGGGTCGACCTCTCCGACACCGCCGAGCTCGACGGGCTGACCCTCGAGGCCGACATCCTCGTGAACAACGCCGGCATCCAGCGGGTGGCCCCGATCGAGGAGTTCGACCCCGAGATGTTCCGGCTGATCCAGCGGCTCATGGTCGAGGCGCCGTTCCTGCTGATCCGTGCGGTCCTGCCGGGCATGTACTCGCGAGGCTGGGGTCGCATCATCAACCTCTCGAGCGTGCACGGGCTGCGGGCGAGCGCCTTCAAGTCGGCGTACGTCACCGCGAAGCACGCCCTCGAGGGGCTGTCGAAGGTGACCGCGCTCGAGGGCGGGCCGCACGGGGTGACGAGCAACTGCATCAGCCCCGCCTATGTGCGCACCGCGCTCGTCGAGAAGCAGATCGTCGATCAGGCGAAGCTGCACGGCATCCCCGAGAGCGAGGTGGTCGAGCAGGTGATGCTGACCGAGAGCGCGATCAAGCGGCTCGTCGAGCCCGAGGAGGTCGCCTCGCTCGCGGGCTGGCTCGCCTCGGATGCCGCGGCGATGGTGACGGGGGCGTCGTACACGATGGACGGCGGCTGGACCGCCCGATGATCACCCACAAGTACCACACGCTCGACGTGCCCGTCGCGGGCGGGCAGATACGCGTCGGGGTCTGGGACCCGATCGCGATCACCGAGGGTGCGCAGGTTCCGTCGGTGCTCGCGGTGCACGGCATCACCTCGTCGCATCTCGCGTGGCCGCTCGTGGTCGCCGAGCTGCCGGGCGCGCGCGTCATCGCCCCCGATCTGCGGGGGCGCGGATCGAGCAACGCGCTGCCCGGCCCGGCCGGCCTGCGGGCCCACGCGGCCGATCTCGTGGCGGTGCTCGACGCGCTGGACGTCGACTCGGCACCGGTCGTCGGGCACTCGATGGGCGGCTTCGTCGCGGTCGCGCTCGCGCATGCGGCGCCCGAGCGCGTGGCGCGGCTCGTGCTCGTCGACGGCGGGCTGCCGCTCGACGCGCCGGCGGGGCTCTCGCCCGAGCAGCTCGTGGCGGCGATCCTCGGCCCCACGGCGGAGCGGCTCTCGATGCGCTTCGCCTCGGTCGCCGCCTACTTCGACTTCTGGCGCGACCACCCGGCCTTCGCAGGCGCCTGGAGCCCCGAGCTCGAGACCTACCTGGCCTACGACCTCGTGCCCGCGGGCTCGGAGCTGCGGCCGGCGACGAGCCTCGCCACCGTCACCGAGGACACGATCGACATGAACTCGGGATCCGCCCTTCCGGCGGCTCTCGCGACGCTGGGCGTTTCCGGCCCGCCGGTGCTCTTCGTCTCGGTGCCGCGCGGCCTGCGCGACGAGACCCCGGGTCTGTACGCGCCCGCCCACCTGGAGCGGATGCTCGGGGCGCACCCGGCGATCCGCCACGTGCGCCTCGGCGATCTCAACCACTACACGGTCGTGCTCGCCGCCGAGGGCGCGCGGGCGCTCGGGGAGGTGCTGCGGGCCGAGCTGGGGGAGTAGCGGACTACCCGATGCTCGCGTTCGCGTCGAGCTGCATGATCGCGAACATCACCGCCTTGGCCATCACTCCGCGGAGTTCGGGAGCGATGACGGGCTCACCCTGCGGGTCGAGGGCGATGACACCGAACCGCTCGAGTGTTCGCAGCATGTTCGTGGAGCGTCCGAGCAGCAGAACGGTGCGGAGATCATTCTCGTCGGCAGGTCTACCCGGTGAATGCTCGGGCGAGAGCGCACCGAGCAGGCGGGCGATGGTGAGGGCGAAGGCACCGCGGTCGAAGAAGGCGAAGAAGCTCGAGCGCTCATCGACTAGATCGACGGTGAGCGCGTATGCGACGGTGGCTGCCACGAGCTGCCCGGCGAGCTCGATCGGCACGGGCTCCTGGGCGAGCCAGGTCTCGGCTGCGGGTCCCGGCGAGACGCTGGAGGTGTTCGTGCGGATGATTTCCAACATCTTGAGCGACTCCCACCAGGCGGCGAGTGCCGGTACCTCCCACATCGACGATGCATAGACGATGGCGTCGTAGTCTGGCTCAGCGTCGAATTCGAGCGCGGGATCGAATTCGGGATCGGGATGCTTCGCCACCCCCTGAGCGTTGATGCCCAGGAATGCCGCAACCTCGCCGATCTCGTTGCGGCGCACTGCTCCGGTCTGCGTGACGCGCCGACGCTTGCCGACCCAGACGAGCAACTCGCGCACTCCATTCACGAGCGGTACCCGCGCGAGCGCGGCGAGGCGGGGCGTGGGGTCGAGGGAGTCCGCCTCCTGAGCGATGCGGATCAGCTCATCGGAGGGAGCACCGCTGCGATCGTCGAGTTCCGCGGAGAGGTCATCGAGCAGTTCTTCGATGAAGCCGTGAGCCCGCTCCCAAGCATCGGGGTGCTTCGCGGTCTGCAGTTGGAAGTGCAGATAGTCGTCCAAAGTGTATGCCGTGTTCATCTGCATACCGGGGGTGTCGAACCCCTCCGGTTCTTCATACTCGTCGGGATCAAAGAACCGGAGGCAGAACGGAAGCATGTCCTTCGGCCTGTCGAGATCGAGACCGTATTCGCGCGCGATGGTCAGCAAGTGCTCGAACATGGCGAGCTCGATCTCGACGGCGGGGCCGGCGATGTAGGGCTCCCGCTCGAGCCAGGCGCCGAAGCGGCTCAGCAGGCCGTGGTCGGCGGCGGTGATCAACGGGGGAGTGACGCCGAACGCCGCGCCGGAGCCCTGTCGCGGCTCGGGACGAGACGCTTCGGGGATCGCCGCATCCTGCGCGGTGAGCAGGCGCGCCGAGATCTCGGCGACGCTCGACCCCTCGCGATTTGCGATCGCGGCCAGTGCGC
Organism: Candidatus Leucobacter sulfamidivorax; assembly: GCA_016771945.1. Lineage (GTDB taxonomy): Bacteria > Actinomycetota > Actinomycetes > Actinomycetales > Microbacteriaceae > Leucobacter > Leucobacter sulfamidivorax. The sequence goes on along the minus strand of QZLF01000003.1, from coordinate 43,112 downwards.
CAGCGACCGCGAGTGCGGTGCCCTCCAAGACCGCGAGCCCCGCGTGCCGCACGATGAGGCTGTGCAGCGAGTCGAAGGCGCGGTGCTTGCTGGCGAGCGCGAGGATGTCGTTCGCGACGTTTCGCGAGGGTTTGCTGTGCCACTTCGGCATCCGTACGACGGAGAGCATTCCGCCGAGCGAGGGATCGGCGAACCAGGTGTCGAGCGCGCCCAGCCCGGCCCCGATGACGTGGGAGGCGGAGGGGCGGTTCTCGGTCTCATCGGGCTCGATGTCGCCGAGGAGCGCGGCCGCATCATCGGGTCGCCCGTCGGCGAATGCGATGCCCGAGGTGCGCAGCACGGCGAGTGCCCGGGTGCGATGCTCGCCGATCGGCGTCGCGATCTCGAGATTGCGACGCTCGGTCGCTCGGGTGAGCGCCGCGTTCAGCTGGTCGATGTCGAAATCCGCATCGGGGTCGTCGAGGTCGACGCCCTCGGCTGCGAGGAGAGGCGCCAGTTCCTTCAGAGCCTCCTGCGCCGAGCCGGGTCGGTGGACGACTCCGAATCGCGCCATCGCCGCGAGAAGCTCGGGGTCTTCGAAGGGGTTCGCCATGTATTCAGCGTATCCGGGTGCACTGGGGCGATGCGGGGGCCCGCTCCCGCTGCTCTACATCTCGAAGGGGTTGACGATAGCCGTGCCGGTGTCGGCGAAGCCGCCGGTATCCCGAGTGGCGATGACCGCGTCGTGGGCTCGCGCAATCGCCGCTATCTGAGCGTCGAGCACACCGATGGGTCGTCCGGTTGCCTCTCGCTGCGCGATGATGTCTCCGTAGAGATCCGCGGCTCGCTCATCGAAGGGGAGAATGCGCCCTGCTTGCGCGGCGAACAGAGCATCGGCTGCGTGTCGGAGTCGTTCGCGACGCTGCCCTGCCGGGAGCCGAGCGATACCGTAGCGGATCTCAGCCCGCGTCACAGCGGTCAGAACGAACTCCGAAGGATCATGCTCGGCTATCCAGCGCGCAATGGCAGGATCGAGGTCGGGACGCATCAGAGCCGACACCACATTGGTGTCGAGCACGATCACGCGGCGTCACCCAGGGCGACCGAGCGCTGAGTCTCCGTGCGGCGCTCCGGGAATACTGTCGCGAGTTCCGTGTCCGACAGCGCGAGCGCTTCGGCGAGGCCGCGCAATTGCGAGACGAGATCCGGGGAGTCGGTAGCCACCCCCGCCTCGAGAATCGCCCGCGCCTCGGCCTCCATTGAACGACCGTGCCGTGCTGCCTGTTCGCGCAACTGCTGATGGACCTCAGGCCTGAGGTTCCTCACTGTAAGCACCGTCATACGGATCACCGCCCTCAGCTCTGCATGCAATGACTGCACCGTCCAGTATAGCGCGGTATCTCGAGCATTGGAGGCCCGACCCGCCCCTACAGCGTCGTCCGGAACGGCCAGCCGGTGTAGCACTCGGCGAGGTAGCGTCGCCCGGCCTCGCTCTCGACGACCGCGTGCAGCTCGCCCAGCTGGCGGTACCGATCGAACTCGGTCGACTCGGGGGAGAGGTGCAGCATGCTCGTCATCCACCACGAGAAGTGCTGCGCCTTCCAGATGCGGTGGCGAGCGGCCTCGGCGTAGGCGTCGATGCCGCTCTCGTCGTTCTCGAGCAGCAGGCGGCGCAGGGCCTCGTTCAGCAGGATCACGTCGGCGACGGCGAGGTTCATGCCCTTCGCCCCGGTCGGCGGCACGGTGTGCGCGGCGTCGCCCACGAGCGCGGCGCGGCCCTTCCGCAGCTCGCTCACCACGAAGCTGCGGAAGCGCAGCACGTCGCGCTGGAAGATGGGCCCCTCGTTCAGCGAAGTGCCGGGCACGCGGCTCTGCAGCGTCTCCCAGATCTCGGCGTCGCTCATGGCGTTCGGGTCCGCCTCGGGGTCGCACTGGAAGTACATGCGCTGCACGGTGTCGCTGCGCTGGCTGATGAGCGCGAAGCCGTTCGGGGAGTTGCTGTAGATGAGCTCGTCCGAGCTGGGCGGCGCCTCGCAGAGGATGCCGAACCAGGCGAAGGGGTACTCGCGGAAGTAGCCGGCGGTCATCGAGCCCGCCACCGAGGGGCGCACGACGCTGCGCGAGCCGTCGGCGCCCACCACGAAGTCGGCGACGATCTCGAACGGCCTGCCCTCGGCGTCGGTCCCGGTGATGCGGGGGGTGTCGGTCTCGACGCCCTCGACGGTGTCGACGTGCGCGCCGAAGCGCAGGTCCTGACCCGCCGCGAGCCGGGCCGCGATGAGGTCGATGAGCACCTCGTGCTGGGGGTAGAGCCAGACGCTGCGGCCGGTGAGCCCGGGGAAGTCGATGCGATGGCCCTCGCCGGCGAAGCGCAGCTCGACGCCGTCGTGCCGGTGGCCCATCGTGTGCACGCGGCTGCCCTCGATCTTCTCGAGGATCTCGACGGTGCCCTGCTCGAGGATGCCCGCGCGGATGGTCTGCTCGATGTCCTCGCGGCTGCGCGAGTCGAGCACGATCGAGTCGATGCCCGCCTCGGCGAGCAGGTGCGAGAGCAGGAGCCCGGCGGGGCCGGCTCCGACGATGGCGACGCGGGTGCGCTCTGCGGTCATGGCTTCTCCTTCGTGCGGTGCGCCGTTCGTGCGGCGTTTCGCTCCAGTGTGGGGCGGATTGCCGCCGTGCGCGCCAACCTTCCCGTTCAATGGGCAACTATTTCTCTTCCCTCGCCCTGCCCGGTCTCTTTCTCCTGCCCCGTCCCGTCCCTTCCTCGCGCAATAGACCCTTCTATGTTTGTCAAGCCGGTAACGGTGCGGGCTGGGCAGCGGTGAGTACCCGGTACACATGACGGGCGAGATAGCGTTTGAGGCCACGCCGGATCTCTTTCAGGGTCCGCCCCTGAGCCCGCCGTTTCTCAACATACGCGCGGGTCCGTTCATCATGAGTCATCCGAGTAAGCGCGACCATGTGCAGAGCACGATTCAACCGCCGATCGCCGCCCCGGTTGAGTCGATACCGGACAGTGTTCCCCGAAGACGCCGGGATCGGGTTCACACCCGCGAGCGACGCGAACGCAGCCTCTGACCGGACCCGACCGGGGTGTGACCACACGGTGAGGCAGATCGCGAGCGATACCGGCCCGAACCCGGGCTCCTCCAGCAACGGCGCCGCCGCGCTCGCCCTGACAAGTTCAGTCAGTCGTGCAAGATTCCGGGCCAACTCGTCATCGAGTGCCCGGACCCGTTTCGCGAGTCGGGTCGCTTCCGTCCGAGCGATCTGGTGCGTCAGGGATTCGCTGCGGGCCCGCCATCCGCTCACCTGCCGCAGCCCAGGGCCGGTGAGCGGATGGCGCGCATCAACCCCGAGGTCATGAATGCGCAGCAGCGCGGTGAGCGCGTTCACGCTGCGGGTCCGCTCACCGGTCATCAAGTCGCGGGCCGCGACCAGGACCCGCAGCGAGGCCCGTATCCCGTCTCCCAGGCGCGGGACACGCAGCTGGGTGGTATCGAGCGGGAGCACAGCGGCCGCGATGCGCTGCGCGTCGAGCGGGTCGGACTTCCCGACCCCGTGCCCGCGATGCGTGCCCAAGCGCGGGGCCTCAGCAACCTGGTATCCGGTCGCGGTGACCGCTGCGGTCAGGAGCGCCCCGTAAGAAGCGGTGCCCTCGATCGCCCAGAGTGTTGCGAGATCACCGCCGGTACGGCGGGCGGCCCAAGCGATCGCGCGGGCGATACCCGCGCGATGAGTCGGGAACTCGCGCGTATCGAGGACCTCACCGGTGGTGGTGAGGACGGCGTAGACGTGGTGCCTGGCGTGGGTGTCTACGCCGACGACAAACGGGCGCGTATGCGCGATGCTAGACATGACGGTTGATTCCTTCGGTGCTGACGGACTGCGGGAGTCGGCCGTTCACGGCCGGTACCGGTCCGGGGAGGAATCACTTCGGGACAACACTGTGACGAGTCACACCTCAGAGGTGGACAGCCTTCTGATCAAGTCACCGGAGTGGACCGGGCAGGTACCGGCCGGCCATCCCGCACGGTTGGGCAGGTCTATTGCAAGACACCCCAGGAGAAGGGGGTCGGTGCGCGTATGAGCCACAACCACGGGGACAGCACGGCCGGTACCTACCCTGCCAGCCAGTCCCAGACCAGCTGACACCGATCCTCACAGTGCGCGCATCGTCGTTCCGTCGGCTTCCGAACAGCAACCACTGCACTGATATGTGGTTGTGTTTGTCAAGTAAGCATGGTGGAACGATCCGAGAGGTGTACAGCCGCTCGGATCGTTCCAGTTCTACCGGCCGGACCCCTGAAAGGGGGATCCTGGGCCTGACGTGTCTTTCCGACGTTTACACGATCAGACTGATATGCGTGGGTTGGGTACCGCAGGGCGAAACGTGCGAGTGGAGCGGTGCCACGGTCTATTCGCGAGCGTCACCGGTATCGGCTGCTCATAGTGCAAGAGTGGGTCACTCCACGTGTTCGTAGGCCCCGCACCCTCGTTCACGGGCAGGCCGGCAGTCTCTGGGCGGCCGGTCACTCGGTGAGCGTCGCGAGGGACCAGCACCAGCCCGCGAGTTCTCTCGCGATCCCGACACAGGCGACCGTGCTCTTCTTCCGACGGACGGTGTGACGCACCCATTGCCGGTGCAGCCGCTCGTTCCCGACCTGCCCGCGCGCTCGTGCGGCCGGGAACGCGAGCGCGAGACGCTTCTCCAGCGAGGGCGAATAGCCGGGACGGTACTCGCGTCGATGATGCCAGGCCGCTTCGACCAGCAGCCTGCGGGCGTGAGAGTTGCCGGTCTTCGTGATCGCTCCGAGCCTGCGCGATCCACCGGTCGAATACTCCGACGGAACGAGGCCGAGATAGGAGCCGATGGTCTTGCCGGTGAACCGGTCCCAGTCGCCGATCTCGACAGTGAGAGCGAACGCGGTGAGCGTGCCCATCCCGCGCAGGCACCCGAGCCGATGCACCACCGGGGTGAACTCGGAATCCGCTGCCATCTCCTTGATCGCGGCATCGAGCCGTGTTCTGCGGGTCAGGGTCTGCTCGACGGTCTCGTAGGCGGCATCGAATGCCGCTGTGTAGGCGGGGGTCCCGGTCCGGTGTGCCCGGCACCAGGCGAGGTGTTTCTGTGTCCAGGTGGTGCTGTCGTACACGTACCCGTGCCGGAGGAGGAGCTTTGAGAGGCGATGCCTGGCCGCCATGAGATCGTGTCGGCAGTCTTCCCGGGCGCGCACGAGATCCCTCGCGGTTTCGGCCGTGATCGTGGGGATCGCGACCGGGACGATCTGTCCGAGCTGGAGGAGTTTCGCGAGGTGTGCCGCGTCACGGGCATCGGTCTTCACCCGATCCCCGGTCGGGCGTTGCAGTTTCGAGGGGGCCGCGACCACGCACTCGATCCCGGCATCACTGAAGTGGCGGGCGAGGTCGTATCCGGTCGGGCCGGCCTCGTAGACAACCGTGGTCGGGCCGGGCAGCGTGCGCGCCCACTCGATGACCTGGAACGGGTCGTAGGGGAACTTCTTCCGGACAGGTTGCTCGGCATCAATATTGATCGCGTGCGCGACCACAGATCGTGCGTGCACGTCCAGGCCGATGAACGTACGATAAGGGAACACTGGGGCCTCCAATCTCGACTGGTGATAGGCCAGCCCCTCGTTGCTCCAAGACTTCAGTTACTGGAACGAGGGCTGGTAACCACCGATCATGCGAGTCGGGGCCCCAGTCCTGTCAAGGGGTGACCACCCCCATATCGTCTATCGCGCGGAGCTGCGGCGGATCACGCCCGCGCGCCGCGCAGCTCGGCCTCGATGCCCGTCGCGGCCCCGCGCAGGACGCGCACGGCCGGCTCCACGGCGGCGTCCCGGGGCATGACGACCGAGAGCGCGGCGATGACCTCGCCGGCCGCGCGGACCGGCACGGCGATCCCGGTCGACACCGCCTCGATGGACCCCGGCGCCGCCACGAAGCCGCGCCGCCGCGTCTCGGCGAGCAGGCGCTCGAGCGCGACCGGGTCGGTCACCGTATCCGGTCCGACGGCGCGCAGCGGCCCCGCGAGCACCTGCTCGCGCAGCGCCGGTTCGGCGTGCGCGAGCAGCACGAGCCCAGACGACGAGGCGTGCAGCGGCAGGCGGCCCGCCACGCGGGTGATGTTCGACACCGCCTCGGGGTGCGAGAGCCGTTCGAGGAAGAGCGCCTCCTCGCGCTCGAGCACCGCGAGCTGGGTGTGCTCGCGCAGCACGGCCTGCACCCGCTCCATGTGCGGCAGCGCCGCCTGGCGCAGGCGCAGCGCGGTGGACCCCCGCAGCGCCAGCTCCCAGAGCCGCATGCCGAGGCGCACCCGGCCCGCCTCCTCGCGCTCGAGCACGCCCTCGGCGACGAGCTCGTCGACGAGGCGGTGCGCGGTCGAGGAGGGGAGCGCGCCTGCCGATCTCGCTGGCCGTCTGCACGGTGCGGTCGACGCCGAAGGTGTCGAGCACGCGCACGATCCGCGCGATGACCGACTCGCCGCTCGCGGAGTTCGCCATGCCCCAGCATGCCACGCGGTGCGCTGTGCCGTCGCGGCCCGCCTCACCCGCAGGGGGACGCGAAATGCTGTCCGACCGCCGCCGGCACGACAGTTCGCGTCCCCTTGCGGACGAGGCGAGGCGAGGCGAGGCGGGGCCCGGGCGCCGCGCCCCGCACCATTCCCCTTCCGCTGAGTGGAAGATAGACTGGCCGCGCGGGTGGAAGGGGTGTGTGATCGAGCCATGCTTCCCAAACTCGTGCCCCTCGAGAACCAGTCCGGCTCGTCCGTGGTCGACGCGATCCCGGAGCGGGTGACGGGGGTGTTCGCCCTCGAACCCGAGCACCGCGAGATCTGGGAGCGCGCGAAGCCGCATCTGCGGGTGCGCGACAACGACGCCCACACCCTCTACGCCTACGGCATCGCCCGGGTTCTGTGCGAGGCGGTGCCCGGCGCCGATCCCGCGGTGGTGCTGCCGGCGATCCTGCTGCACGACACCGGGTGGTCGCGGGTGCCCGAGGAATCGGTGCTCGAGGCCATCAGGCCGGGCGGCGGCAGACCCGATCTGGTGCTGCTCCACGAGCGCGAGGGGGTGCGGATCGCGGAGGGGATCCTGGGCGATCTCGGCTACCGCCGCGAGATCATCGACGCGGTCGCCGCCATCATCCTCACCCACGACAGCGTGCGCGAGGCGAGGTCGATCGACGACGCCGTCGTGAAGGACGCCGACAAGGTCTGGCGGGTCTCCCCGCACGGCATCGACACGGTGATGGACTGGTTCGGCCTCGAGCGGGAGGCGGCGAACCGCCTCTGCTCGTGGCGCGTGCACGAGCACCTGCACACGGACGCCGCACGGCTCATGGCGCGCGGCCTCGCCGCGATCGCCTCGGTCGACTGCCTCCCCGAACGCGTCGAGCTGGGCTGAGGACTGCGGTGCGGGCGGGCGAGAGCGGGCGCACGGTCGCCTCCCGGATCCTGGCGGTGCTCGAGGCCTTCGAGACGCACGGCCCGATCCTCTCCCTGTCGCAGATCGCCGAGTGCTCCGGGCTGCCGCTCAGCACGACGCACCGCATCGTGAACGAACTGCAGGCCTGGGGCGCGCTCGCGCGCGACGCGCAGGGGCGCTACCAGATCGGCCTCCGGCTGTGGGAGCTCGCGCAGAACGCCAGTCGCCGCCTGCGCGACACCTCGCGCCCCTTCCTGCAGGACCTCTTCTCGCTCACCGGCGAGACGGCGCACCTCGCGGTGCGCGAGGGCAACGAGGCGCTCTACGTCGACCGCATCTACGGCTCGAAGCGGGTGCCCCGCGCCTCGCGCATCGGCGGCCGGCTGCCGCTGCACGCGACCGCGGTGGGCAAGGTGCTGCTCGCCACCGAGGAGCCCTGGTTCCGCGAGGCCTACCTGGCAGGCCCCCTGAAGCCCCTCACGCCCCAGACGCATGTCGATCCCGCCGCCCTCGCCGCCGAGCTCGCCGAGATCGCCGAGCGTGGCTACGCGGTGACCGGCGAGGAGGCGCGCGCCGGCGCCTGCTCGATCGCGGTGCCGGTGAACCTCGGCCAGGGGGCGGTCCCGGGCACCGCCGACGCCGCGATCGGCATCGTCGCGCTCGCCTCGCAGCTGCCCCTGCTGACCCGGCACGTGCCGGTGCTGCAGGGCGTCTCCCGCCGCATCGAGGCGGCGTTCCAGCACCGCCCGCTGCCCTCCGGGGTGCGCTGAGCCCGCCGCGGCGATCCCGCCCCGCGACGCGGCCGAGGAGTGCGGGCGACGCAACTCGCTTCCACTCACCGGAAGTTCCGCTCCGGCTCCGCGGGGGAGCGGCTCATACTTGCGATAACCCGTTCGAACGAATCCATTCGACGGAGCCCATTCAACGGAGAAGACGGAGCGAGCAATGACCGCAGTGGAGTCACCGGCCTCGGGCGGCTGCCCGGTGCATCACGGCTTCGAGCCGTTCGACCAGAAGAACCCCTTCCCCGCCTACGCCGAGCTGCGGCGCGAGGAGCCGGTCATGTTCGACGAGCGGGTCGGCTACTGGGTCGTCACGCGCTACGACGACGTGAAGGCGGTCTTCGACGACTGGGAGACCTTCAGCAGCGAGAACGCCCAGGCGCCCGTGCGCGAGCGCGGCGCCGAGGCGGAGCGCATCATGGCGGAGGGCGGCTTCACCGCTTACTCCGGCCTCTCGGCGCGCACCCCGCCCGAGCACACCCGAATCCGCAAGGTGGCGCAGAAGGCCTTCACCCCGCGTCGCTTCAAGGTGCTCGAGCCCAGCATCCGCGCCCACGTGGTGCAGTGCCTCGAGGAGATGCTCGAGCGTCCGGGCGCCGAGGGCGACTTCTTCGCCGACCTCGCCTACGACGTGCCCACCGTGACGATCCTCACGCTCATCGGCGCGGACACCGCCAAGGTCGACCTCTTCAAGCAGTGGAGCGACTCCCGCGCCGCCATGACCTGGGGCGACCTGAGCGACGAGGAGCAGATCCCCCACGCGCACAACCTCGTCGACTACTGGCAGGAGTGCCTGCGGCTCGTGCAGGACGCCCACGACACCGAGCGCGACACCCTGGTCGGCGACATGGTGCGCTCGCAGCAGGCGGGCGACGAGATCAGCGACCACGAGATCGCCTCGGTCGTCTACAGCATGCTCTTCGCCGGGCACGAGACCACGACGACGCTCATCTCCAACGCGATGCGCGTGCTGCTCGGGCATCCCGAGCAGTGGCGGCAGCTGGTGGACGACCCCTCGCGCATCCCGGGCGCGATCGACGAGGTGCTGCGCTACAGCGGCTCCATCGTGGCCTGGCGCCGCAAGGCGCTGAGGGACACGGAAGTGGGCGGGGTCGCGATCCCGGCCGGCGCCGAGCTGCTGCTCGTGATGGGATCCGCGAACCGCGACGAGCACCGCTTCGACGGCGGCGAGACCTTCGACATCTCGCGCGAGAACGCGCGCGAGCACCTCTCCTTCGGCTTCGGCATCCACTACTGCCTCGGCAACATGCTCGCGAAGCTGCAGGCGAAGATCGCCCTCGAGGAGATCGCGCGGCTCATGCCCGGAGTGCGGCTGCAGGAGGGCGCGGACATCGGCTTCCGCGAGAACCTCTCCTTCCGGGTGCCGCTCGAAGTGCCGGTGACCTGGAAGGAGGCCGCCTGATGAGCGCCGCCACCGTGATCGATCTCCGCTACGTGCAGTTCTTTGACGGCGGCGTCGATCCGGATCACGATCAGCTCGGCGGCAAATGCGCCTCGCTCGTCACGATGACCGCGGCCGGCATGCCCGTGCCGCCCGGTTTCGCGGTGACCTGCGCGTCGTACGAGAAGTTCGTGACCGACTCGGGCCTCGCGTCCCGCATCGCCGAGGAGCTCGCGAAGCTCGACCCCGGGGACGTCGCCCAGGTCGATCTGCTCTCGCAGAAGATCCGGGATCGCATCTGCACGAGCCCGGTGCCCGCCGAGGTGCGCGAAGCGGTCATCGCCGCCTGGGCCGAGCTGCAGGGGCGCTTCGCCGAGCCCGTGCCGGTCGCGGTGCGGTCCTCGGCCACCGCCGAGGACCTGCCCGACGCGAGCTTCGCCGGCCAGCAGGACACCTACCTCTGGCTCACCGACGAGCGGTCGGTGCACGAACACATCCGCAAGTGCTGGGCCTCCCTCTACACGAGTCGCGCGATCGTCTACCGGCTGAAGAACGGCATCGACGAGGAGGGCCTCTCGATGGCGGTCGCCGTGCAGAAGATGGTGTCCGCGCGCACCGCGGGCGTCGCCATGACGCTGAACCCCGCCACCGGCGATCGCTCCAAGATCGTGATCGATGCCTCCTGGGGCATCGGCGAGGCCGTCGTGTCGGGGCACGTCACCCCCGACAACATCATGCTCGACAAGATCATGATGAGCGTCGTCGACGAGCATATCGGCGACAAGCACATCGAGCTCGTGCCCGATCCCGCGCATCGCGGGCTCGTCGAGGTCGAGGTCGAGAGCGCTCGCCGGGAGGTGCGCTGCCTGAGCGACGACGAGCTGCTCGCCGTCGCCGAGCTCGCCAAGCGGGCCGAGCGGCACTACGGCACCCCGCAGGACATCGAGTGGGCGATCGACCGCGACCTGCCCGAGGGCCAGAACCTGCTGCTGCTCCAGGCCCGCCCCGAGACCGTCCACTCCTCGAAGCCGCAGGAGCCGAAGCCCGTCACCGCCACGATCGGGGTCGGCAGCCTGACCTCGATGCTCACGGGACAGATCGCTCAGGTTCGCACGCATCGCGTGTGAACGCGATCCGTCCTCGCGCCACTGCGCGAGTCGACTGCCCTGACCATCGGAATCGTCCCTTCGACACTTCGACAGGCTCAGGGAACGATTCCTCTCCCAGTACTCTCCGCACACTCAAGAACAGGATCAGAACAATGACGTCAGATTCGCAAGGCCTCGCCATGAAATCATTCCCGAGCGCGGCCGACATCCCGGTGCCGCCGGGGGCCGAGGGCTGGGAGCAGCTCTACCCCTACTACCTGCCGTTCCGCGAGGGCGACGGCTCCGAGGGCAAGTTCTGGTTCTGCGACAGCCAGCACTGGCCCACGGTGTTCAAGCCCTTCGAGACCATCGGCGGCGAGTTCGCCGTGAAGTGCCTCGGCCAGTACAACACGCGCCACCTGCTCATCCCGCCGGCCAACGGCATCGAGTTCAAGGTCCACCTCGGCTATCTCTACATGAGCCCCGTCGCGGTCGCGCCCGAGGACATCCCCGCTCGCGTGCCCGAGTTCGAGCGCCGCGTCGGGCACTACTTCGGCAACTGGGAGCGCCTGCTCGACGACTGGAAGGTGAAGGTGCGCGGCACCATCGCCGAGATGGAGACGCTGAGCTTCGCCCCGCTGCCGGACATGGTGCCCTTCGAGGACATCGAGAGCGGCAAGGCCAAGGACGGCTCCGAGGTGCTGCTCGAGGGCTACGACCGGCTCATCCAGCTCGCCTACCAGAACTGGCAGTATCACTTCGAGTTCCTGAACCTGGGCTACCTCGCCTATCTCGACTTCTTCACCTTCGCCAAGGAGGCCTTCCCGGGGATCCCCGACCAGGCCATCGCGAAGATGGTGCAGGGCGTCGACATGGAGCTCTTCCGCCCCGACGACGAGCTCAAGGAGCTCGCGAGCCTCGCCTCCCGCCTCGGACTGCAGGCCGGCTTCGCGGACACGGACGACGTCGCCGGCACGCTCGCCGCGATCGGCGCGCTGCCCGGCGGCGACGAGTGGCTCGCCCGCTACGAGGCGGCGCAGGATCCCTGGTTCAACTTCACCGTCGGCAACGGCTTCTACGGCCACGACAAGTACTGGAACGAGCACCAGGAGATCCCGCTCGGCTACATCAAGGACTATCTGCGCCGGGTCGACGAGGGACAGCGGATCCTGCGGCCCAAGGACAAGCTGATCGCCGAGCGCGACCGCATCATCGAGGAGTACCGCAGCCTGCTCGACGGCAACAGCCTCGCCGCCTTCGACGCCAAGCGCGGCCTCGCGGCGACCGCCTACCCCTACGTCGAGAACCACAACTTCTACATCGAGCACTGGACGATGGGCGTGTTCTGGCGCAAGGTGCGCGAGCTCGGCCGGGTCTTCGTCGCGGCCGGCTTCTGGGCCGACGAGAGCGACATCCTGTACCTCACCCGCAACGAGGTGCGCGACGCGCTCTTCGACTACGTCAACGGCTGGGCAGTCGGCTGCGACGCCGTGGGCCCGAACTACTGGCCCGCCGAGATCGCGCGCCGGGCGAAGATCGTCGCCGCGCTGCAGACCCAGCGCCCGCAGCCCGCGCTGAACACGCCCCCCGCCGAGATCACCGAGCCCTTCACCCAGATGCTCTGGGGCATCACGACCGAGCAGGTGCAGTCGTGGCTCGCGGGCGACGACGGCGACGACGGCTCCATCAAGGGCATGGCCGCCTCGCCGGGCGTCGTCGAGGGTCGGGCCCGCGTCGTCTACCACGCGGACGATCTGGGCCAGGTGCAGGAGGGCGACATCCTCGTCGCGACCATCACCGCTCCCTCGTGGGGGCCGGTGTTCGGCAAGATCAAGGCGACCGTCACCGATATCGGCGGCATGATGAGCCACGCCGCCATCGTCTGCCGCGAGTACGGCCTGCCCGCCGTCACCGGCACCGGCAACGGCTCCACCACCATCTCGACCGGCGACCTGATCCGCGTCGACGGCAACACCGGCCGCGTCGAGATCCTGCAGGGTCGGCCGTGACCGGGCCGCGGGCGCAGACGCGGGCCGGCGGCGACCCCGGCGCGGTGCCCGGCACCGTGCTGGTCACCGGTGCGGCCGGGGGCCTCGGCCGATCCTTCGCCCTCGGCTTCGCGGGCCGCGGCTACGCGGTCGCGGTCGCCGACATCGACGAGACGGGTGCAGCCGAGACCGCGCGTCTCGTCGAAGCGGCGGGGGCCCGCGCCTGGCACGGCCGCCTCGACGTCACCTCGGTCGAGTCGACGGAGGCTGTCGCGGCCGCGGTCGCGGAATTCGGAGGCGGCGGGATCGAGGTGCTCGTCAACAACGCGGCGCTCTACGCGGGCATCACCCGGGCGCCCATCGAGCAGCTCGACCCCGAGGAGTGGGACCGCGTCATGGCGGTCAACGCCAAGGGGCCGTGGCTGATGACCCGCGCGGCGAGCCCGCACCTCACGGCGGGAGCCCGGGTGATCAACATCTCCTCGGCGACGGTGTTCTCGGGATCGGCCGAGTGGGCGCACTACGTCGCCTCCAAGGGCGCCGTGATCGCGCTCACCCGGGTCATGGCGAAGGAGCTCGGCGCGCGCGGCATCACGGTCAACGCGATCGCCCCGGGCTTCACCCTCACGGAGGCGAGCTACGGCCACATGGCCGACGCCGACAGCTACGGGGTGGATCGCGGCGCCCTGCGCCGCGCGAGCGAGCCCGAGGACATCGTGGGCGCCGCCCTCTTCTTCGCCGGCCCCGAGTCGGCCTTCATCAGCGGGCAGACCCTCGTGGTCGACGGCGGCCGCCAGTTCATCTGAGCAGACAAGGAGCAGACATGCCCAGAGTCACCTTCACCGAGCCCGACGGCGCGGTGGTCGAGATCGAGGCGAATCCCGGGGATTCGGTGATGGAGACCGCGGTGCGCAACGGCGTCCAGGGCATCGTCGCGGAGTGCGGCGGATCCCTCTCCTGCGCGACCTGCCACGTGTTCGTGCGCGAGGACGAGGTCGACGAGCTGCCCGCGATGGAGGAGATGGAGGACGAGATGCTCTGGGGCACCGCCGTCGACCGGCAGCCGAACTCGCGCCTGAGCTGCCAGCTGCGCGTCACCGAGGACTTCGATCTGCATGTGACGATGCCCGACACGCAGGTGTGACCGTGAGCGGACTCCTCATCATCGGCTCCTCGCAGGCCGGCGTGCAGCTCGCCGTCTCGCTGCGCGCGCTCGGCTACGAGCCGCCCATCACGCTGCTCGGCGACGAGGATCACCGCCCCTACCAGCGCCCCGCCCTCTCGAAGGAGTTCCTGCAGGACAAGATCTCCAAGGAGTCCCTGATCTTCCGCACCGCCGAGTACTGGGACGAGCACCGCATCCACGTCGTCAAGGGAGAGTGGATCGTGCGCCTCGAGCGGGGCCCCGGGGGCTCCGGCGTCGCGCACTCCGAGACGGGCGCGAGCTTTCCGTACGACCGGCTCGCCCTCACCGTGGGCGCCCGCGCCCGCCGCCTCGAGGCGCCCGGATCCACCCTCGACGGCGTGCTCTACCTGCGCAACGCCGACGACGCCCTCGACCTGAAGGCGCGCGCCGCCTCCGCCGATCGCGTGGTCGTCGTGGGCGGGGGCTTCATCGGCATCGAGGCCGCGGCGAGCCTGCGAGCCATGGGCAAGACGGTCACGCTGCTCGAGCGCGGCGGCCGCCTGGTGCGGCGCGCCGTGGGCCCCGAGACCGCCGACTTCATTCTCCGGCACCATCGGGAGCAGGGCATCGACATCCGCCTCGGGGCCGTGGTCGACGAGATCGTCGGCGAGGAGGGCCGGGTGCGCGCCGTGCGGGTGGGCGGCGAGGAGATCCCCGCCGACATCGTGCTCGTCGGCATCGGGGTGATCCCGAACACCGCGCTCGCCGAGCAGCTGGGCCTCGAGGTGTCGAACGGCATCGTGGTCGACCGCTACGCCACCGCCTCGGACGGCGTCACCCTCGCCGTCGGCGACTGCTCCAACCTGCCGAACCCCATCGCGGGCTCGCCCGCGGGGGAGCGGGTGCGCTTCGAGAGCGTCAACCACGCGATCGAGCAGGCCAAGGTCGCCGCCTACGCCCTCGCCGGACGGCAGGAGGAGTACGAGAACATCCCCTGGTTCTGGTCGAACCAGGGGGCCCTCAAGCTGCAGATCGCCGGCCTCTCCACCGGCTACGACCGGGTGGTGGACCGCAGCCCCGCCGATCCCGCGAAGCTCTCGCTGCTCTACTACCGCGGCGAGCGGCTCATCGCCGCCGACTGCATCAACGCGCCCCTCGACTTCATGTCCGTGCGCCAGGCGCTGACGAAGGGGATCGACCTGCCGGCCGAGGCGGTCGCTGACCCGTCGGTGCCGCTGAAGCAGCTGCTCGTCTCCCTCGAGAGGGCCGCCGAATCCGCCTCCGAACCGCCCGCCGAGAACCCAGGGAAGTGATACCGTGCTCACCCAACCGCTGCCGCCGGCGCCGATCCGCGCGACCGGTCCGATCGACACCGCACCCATCGCCGCCACGCCCCCGGCCGGCACCGACCTCGATCCCATCTGGGCCGCGATCGTGCCCGAGTCGCGGGCCCGCTCGAACGACATCCACCTGCCGATCTCGCTCGCCTTCGCCGAGCGGCTGCTCGCCGCGCACCCCGAGGCGAACGCCGAGCTGGTGCGGGTGAGCGTGCTGCTGCACGACACCGGCTGGGGCCGCGTCGACGGCTCGCGCATCATCTCCGAGGGCTTCGGCGAGAACTGGCGCGCGGCCGACATCCGCTTCCAGCACGAGCAGCAGGGCTGCACGATCGCGCGCGAGGTGCTGCCGCCGCTCGGCTACGACGAGGAGTTCGTCGAGGCCGTCTGCGCCATCATCGACGGGCACGACACGCGGCAGGTCGCCCACTCGCTGGAGGACGCGCTCGTGCGCGACGCGGATCGGCTGTGGCGCTTCGACCACGCCGGCATCGCGCTCGCCTCGAGCTGGTTCGGCCTCGACCCCGCCACCTACTCCGACCGGCTGCGCGCGGAGATCGTGCCCGAGCTGCTGAGCGAGGCCGCGATCGCCATGGCGAACGCCGACCTCGACCGCTCGCAGGCGCTGCTGAAGACGGGGGTGCTGCGGTGACCGGCGCTGCGGAGACCGACTACCGCCGCGGGGCCTGGCACCCGGAGGACCACTTCATCGACGGCGCGTGGACGCCCTCGATCGGCACCGGGCGCATCGACGTGGTCGATCCCGCCACCGGCGAGACCTGGGGCAGCGCGCCCGTCGCCGCCCCGGAGGACGTCGAGGCAGCGATGCGGGCCGCCCGCCGCGCCTTCGATGAGGGGCCCTGGCCCCGCATGGCGCCGAGCGAGCGCGCCGAGGTGCTGCGCCGCTTCGCCGCCGAGATCGAGGCGCGGGCCGACGCACTCTCCGCGACCAACACCCGCGAGAACGGCTCGCCCGTCGCCGAGACCGCGGGCGCCGCGGCCAACGCCGCCGGCATCCTGCGCTACTTCGCGGGGCTCGCCGGGCACCTCGAGCGCGAGGACGTGCGGCCCTTCCCGAGCGGTGCCGGCGAGAGCGTGGTGCGTCGCGACCCGCTGGGCGTGTGCGCGCTCATCGCGCCCTGGAACTTCCCCATCAACCTCGTCGTGATCAAGCTCGCGCCCGCCCTGCTCGCGGGCAACACCGTCGTCATCAAGCCGGCGTCGCCGACGCCGCTGTCGATCCGCCATATCGTCGAGGCGGCGCGCGCCGCGGGCGTGCCCGCGGGCGTCGTGAACCTCGTCACGGGCAACGGCCGCACCGGCGACGCGATGGTGCGCCACCCCCTCGTCGACAAGGTCGCCTTCACCGGCTCCACCGAGGTGGGCCGTCGCATCGCGGCGGCCTGCGGCGAGCTGCTGCGACCCGTCACGCTCGAGCTCGGCGGGAAGTCCGCGGCGATCCTGCTCGACGACGTCGACCTGGACGCCTTCGCCGGCGTCTTCGTGCGCTCGTGCATGCGCAACTCCGGGCAGACCTGCTACATCTCCACGCGCATCCTGGCGCCGCGCTCCCGCTACGAGGAGATCGTGGCGCGCATCACGGAGGTCGTGGCCGGGGCGCCGCAGGGCGACCCCTTCGACCCGGCGACCGTGTTCGGCCCGGTCGCGAACCGCGCGCAGTACGAGTCGGTGCTCGCGCACCTCGCCTCGGCCCGCGAGGAGGGCGCCCGCTTCGCGACGGGCGGCGATCCGCTGCCCGGCCCCGGCCTCTTCATCGCGCCGACCGTCCTCGCCGACGTCGCGCCCGGCATGCGGGTGGCGCGCGAGGAGATCTTCGGGCCGGTCGTCACGATCCAGCCCTACAGGACCGTCGACGAGGCGGTCGGGATCGCGAACTCCACGCCGTTCGGGCTCGGCGGCATCGTGTTCTCGGCCGACGAGGAGCGCGCCTTCGGCATCGCCGAGCGCGTCGACAGCGGCTCGGTCGGCGTGAACTTCTTCGCCTCCAACCACGCGGCGCCCTTCGGCGGGCGTCACGACTCGGGGCTGGGCGTCGAATACGGCGTCGAGGGGCTCGAGCAGTACGTGTCGTTCAAGTCGATCCACCGCGCGGCGCGGCGCTGATCCCGGTCCGCGATCGATCCCCGCGCGGCTCGCTGTCGTCCTCCTTGCGCAAGTCGTCCGCCCCGCGCAAGGGGACGCGAATCGCCGTCCCGCGACCGCCTGCACGACGTTTCGCGTCCCATTGAGAGGGAGGTGAGCGGCGAGGTCGAGGGTGAGAACGAGGACCAGGGCCAGGTCGAGGGCGAGGGCCCGATCAAGGGCGAGATCGAGGACGTCGCGCGGCGACCGGGATCAGGGCGCGTCGGGCTGCAGTGACGCCACGACCGCCGCGATCTCGTCCCGGCAGTGGTACAGCAGCGCCAGCGGTCCGGGCTCCAGCAGCGAGTCCAGGCGGCCGATCGGGGTCGCGATCGACAGCCCCGCCACCGGTGCGCCCTGCGGGCCGAGGACCGCCACCCCCACGGCGCCGACGCCCATCTCGGTCTCCTCCCGGCTGAGCGCGTAGCCGAGCGAGCGCGCCCGGTCGAGCTCGCGCACGAGGTGCGCGAACTGGGCCTCGTCGAGGGCGTTCCCCGCGAGCTGCGCGGCGCGCCCCCGGTAGAGGTTCTCCAGCCGCTCCTCGGGCTCGAAGGACAGCATGGCCTTGCCGCTCGAGGCGCCGATCGCCGGCATCACCGTGCCGCTGCGATCCCCGATGCGCAGGGTCCTCGTGGCCTCGACCGTGCTCAGGAAGCGGATGTTCACCCCCACGCGCATCACGAGGTTCACGGTCTCGTCGAGCTGGGAGGAGAGGATCTCCATCGGCTCCTGCGCCTCCCGCCGCAGGGCGTGCAGCCAGGGGGCGCCCACCGCCCGCATGCCGAGCGCCGGGCCCGCGACGTAGCGGCGGCTGTCGTCCTGCAGCGCGAAGCCCCGGTAGATGAGCATCGCCATCAGACGGTGCACGGTCGACGGCGCGATCTGCAGTTCCTCAGCCGCATCGGTCAGCCTGATACTGCCGCCGTCGCGCAGCAGCTGCAGTAGCCGGAGCGCGTTGTCGACCGATTCGATGGGGTAGGGCGGTTTCTGCTGCAGCAATTTTTTCTTCACGCCAGAAGATTATTGCCTAACTAATTCTGCAAGGGAAGAGTCGAAGTCATCATCATGCTGTCAGCGAGGCCTCGAGGGAGAGATTCAGATGACCGATAGCACTGCAGCCGACGAGCTCTACGTCGGAGTGGACACGGGCGGCACCTTCACCGACGTCGTCGTCATGGACGGGGCAGGCCGCGTGGTCACCAACAAGGCGCCGACGACCCCCCAGGCGCTCGAGGAGGGAGTGCTCGCGGCGCTGACCCTCATCGCCGAGGAGCGGGGCGAGACCCTCTCCGAGATGCTGGACCAGGTGGTCAGCTTCGGGCACGGCACCACGCAGGCGACGAACGCGCTCATCGAGCGCCGCGGCACCACGACCGGGCTGCTGACGACCCGGGGCTTCGGCGACACGATCCTCGTGCAGCGGCTGATGGGGTTCACGGCGGGCATGCCGAACGAGCTGCTCGGCCGCTTCAGCCAGCGCAGCTACCCCGACCCCGTCGCCGCGGCGGCTCATCGCCGAGGTGCCGGAGCGGATCGACCAGGCCGGCCGGGTGCTGCTCGAGCTCGACGAGGACGCCGCGCGGCGCGAGGTGCGGCGCCTGCGCGACGGAGGTGCCGAGGCCTATGCCGTGAGCCTGCTCTGGTCGTTCCGCAACCCGGCCCACGAGCGCCGCATCGCCGAGATCATCCGAGAGGAGGTCGGCCCCGAGGCGTACGTGAGCCTCTCGCACGAGGTGAACCCGATCCTCGGCGAGTACGAGCGCACGGCCACCACCGTGCTCAACTCCTACCTCGGACCGACGGTGGAGCGCTACCTCGAGCGCCTCGAGCGGACGCTGCGCGAGGCCGGTCTCCAGGGCCGCTTCAGCGTGCTGAACTCGATCGGCGGCGTGATGAGCGCGCACGACGCGGCCGAGCGGGCCGTGCTGCTGCTCGCCTCCGGCCCGACCGGCGGCGTGCTCGGCTCGCACTTCCTCGCCCAGGAGCTCGGCCATGCGAACGTGATCACCACCGACATGGGCGGCACCAGCTTCGACGTCGGCCTCGTCGTCGCGGACCGGCCCGTGGTCTCCCAGGTGACCGAGGTCGCCCAGTACCACGTGGCGGTGCCGATGGTGAACATCACCGCCATCGGAGCGGGCGGCGGATCCATCGCGGAGGTCGTCGCGGGCGAGCTGCGCGTGGGGCCGAGGAGCGCCGGCGCGTTCCCCGGGCCCGTCTGCTACCGGCGAGGCGGCACCCGGGTCACCGTGACCGACGCCGACGTCGTGCTCGGCGTGATCGATCCGGAGGTGTTCCTCGGCGGGCGCATGAACCTCGACAAGGCGGGCGCCGAGGAGGCGATCCGCACCCAGATCGCCGAGCCCCTGGGGCTCTCGGTCGTCGAGGCCGCAGCCGGCATCAAGCGGATCGTCGACGCCCGCATGGCCGACACGCTGCGCGAGCTCACCGTCGGCCACGGCCACGACCCCCGCGACTTCGTGATCTACGCCTACGGCGGCGCGGGGCCGATGCACTGCGCCGGCTTCGGAGCCGATCTCGGCGTGGGCACGATTCTCGTCCCGGCGACCTCGATGGCGCACTCCGCCTACGGAGCGCTCGCCGCCGACATCCTGCACAGCGCCGAGCGCTCGGTCTCATTCAAGTCCTCCCCGGGCAACACCGATCCCGCGTCCGAGTTCGACCCCGCCGCGCTGCGCGAGGTGTTCGCCGAGCTCGAGGCCTCCGCGCGGGAGCAGCTCGCGCGCGACGGCGTGAAGCCCGAGGACGTGGTCATCGACCGCTCGATCGACATGCGGTACCGCATGCAGACGCACGAGCTCATCGTGCCGGTGCAGGAGGAGCTCGCGGACGAGGCCGCCGTCGCGAGACTCGTCGCGCTGTTCGAGGAGATCTACGAGGACACCTACGGCCACGGCGCGGGCTTCCGCGAGGCCGGGCTCGAGATCACCGCGTTCCGGGTCTCGGGCATCGGCCGCACCCCCAAGCCGAGCTTCGCCGCCATCGCGCCGAGCGGCGAGTCCCATCGGCCGAGCAGCCGTCAGGTCTACGACGTCGTCACGGGCGCCTGGTTCGACGCCACCGTCGCCGAGTGGGATCGGCTCGGCCCCGAGACGATCGCCGGCCCCGCCGTCATCGAGCACCCCACCACCACCGTGTACGTGGCGAGCGGCCAGCAGGTCGCCCTCGACGCCATCGGCAACCTCGTCATCACCCCCACCGCGTGACAGGGAGGTCACCAATCATGAACACCACCACGCATGAGAACAGCCCCGCCACGACGGCCATGGACCCGATCACCTTCGAGGTCGTGCGCAACCGGCTCACCGCCATCACCGAGGAGCAGGCGATCACGCTGAAGGCGGTCTCCGGATCGCCGGTCGTCACCGACGCGACCGACTTCAACGTCGGCACCTACCTCTCCGACGGCGAGATCGTCACGATGGGCCCGCAGGTGCTCTTCCACTCGGGGTCGATGGCGAGCGTCGTGCGCAACATCGTCGCCGACTGCTCGGAGAACCCCGGCATCCGCGAGGGCGACATGTTCATCCTGAACAACCCCTACAAGGGCGCGCTGCACCAGCAGGACGTGTCGATCGTCGCCCCCGTCTTCACCGGCGGCGAGCGGGTGGCCTGGGTCGGCTGCTGCGCGCACCAGATCGACATGGGCGGTCTGAACTTCGGCTCGTGGGGCATCGGCGCGACGATGGTGCAGCAGGAGGCCGTGCTCATGAGCGGCGTGCGCATCGTCGAGGGCGGCGAGATCCGCGGCGACATCTGGGACATGGTGCTCGGGATGACGCGGATGCCGCTCGCCGTCGGCCTCGACCTCAAGGCCATGATCGCGGCGAACAACGTCGCCGGGCGGCGGCTCGTCGAGCTGTTCGACCGCTACGGCCTGGCGGAGGTGCAGCGCGTGATGCAGCTCGAGATCGAGCACTCCGAGGAGCAGCTGCGGGATCGGCTGCGCGGGCTCCCCGACGGCGTCTACCGCGGTCAGGACTTCATCGAGCACGACGGCCACACGAACAAGCTCTACGACTTCAAGGTCGAGGTGCGCAAGACGGGCGATCGCCTCGTCTTCGACTTCACGGGATCGAGCGAGCAGGCCCCCGGCTTCATCAACTGCACCTGGTCGGGCATGCTCGCCGGCGTCTTCGCCGCGCTGCTGCCGACGCTCGCGCCGACGCTGCGCTGGAACGAGGGCCTGCTGAAGGTGATCGAGATCGAGGCCCCGGAGGGCATCGTCTGCAACGCGACGTTCCCCGCCCCGGTCTCGGCGGCGACGATCTCGGCGACCTGGGTCGTGACGAACGTGGCCCTGCAGGCGCTCTCGCGGCTGGCCGCGACCTCGCCCGCGACCCTGCCGGACGCGACCGCGGTCACCAAGGGCTCGATGAGCGCCTTCGTGATCAACGGGCTGAACCGCGACGGCACGCCCTACGGCAACTTCCTGCTCGACTCGACCGCCGGCGGCGGCGGCGCGTACGACGATCACGACGGCCTGAACGGCTCGGGCGACTTCTGCGTGCCGCGGCCGGCGATCACCAACGTCGAGTCGCACGAGGCGGCGGGCCCGATCCTGTTCCTCTACCGCGGCATCATCGCCGACACCGGCGGCCCGGGCCGCCACCGCGGCGGGGCGACCGTGGGACTCGCGATCACGCCCCACGACACCGAGGGCCTGCACGGCATGATCGTGGGCCACGGGGTCGAAGTGCCCAACAGCCTCGGCCTCTTCGGCGGGCTCGAGGGCTCCTGCAACCGCAACGCGAAGCTGCACGCCGACGGACGGAGCCCCGTGGGGCGGATCTCCGGGGTCGACGACCTGGCGGCGTGGCCCGGCGCCACCGAGGACTTCGGGGCCAAGCCCGGGTTCTTCGGCATCGCCCGCGGCGACGTGATCGCCTACAGCTTCCAGGGCGGAGGCGGCTTCGGCGATCCGCTCGACCGCGATCCGCAGCTCGTGGCCGCCGACGTCCTCGACGGCTACGTCAGCGCGGAGGCCGCGCGCGACATCTACGGGGTGGTGCTCGCCGGTGGCGGTGCCGACGGGAACGCCGACGGGAGCGTCGTCGACGAGCCCGCCACCGAGGCGCGGCGGGCCGCGCTGCGGGCGGAGCGCGTCGCAGGCGCGAAGCCGGTCCCCGACGCGGTCGCGCCCGCCGACGCCGTCTGGCTCACCCCCGACGTCTTCCAGAGCGGCGACGAGGTGCGCACTCGGGCGGGCGCGCTGCTCGGAAGCCCGGGCGACTGGATCGAGGGCACGGTGCGCAGGGTGGTGCCCGCACGGCAGCACGGCCCCTACATCGCGTTGCACGAGGATCTCGAACTGCGCGAGTACCTCTGCCCGGCGAGCGGCCGGCTGCTCTGGTCGGCGGTCAGCCGCATCGGCGCACCCGATCTGGTTCCGGTGGAGCTGCGGTGAGCGGGGGCTTCGCCGTCGGGACGCGCATCTACGCGCGGCTCGGCGCGCTCGCCGACACGGCGGGACTGCTCCGGGAGCTCGGGGTCTCCCGGCTGATGGTGGTCGCCGATCGCGGCCTCGCACGGCTCGGCATGCTGGACTCCATCGTCCAAGCGGCGGGCGTCGAGGGGCTCGTCGTCGGAACGGCGCTCGCCGATGTGAACCCGGCCCCGGCCGAGGCCGAGGCAGCCGCGGCCGGGGCGCGCCGCGGGGGCGGAGGCCGTGCTGGCCATCGGGGGCGGCAGTGGACTCAGCGCCGCGAAGGCCGTCGCCCTGCTGATGACGAACGACGTCGGCATCGAGAGCCTCGAGGGCGACGGCCGCGCGGAGCACCCGCCGGCGCCCACCATCGCGGTGCCGACGACCGCCGGCAGCGGCAGCGAGGTGTCGAACGCGTTGGTGCTGCACGAGTCGGGCAAGGTCCGCGAAGTGGTCATCCGGGGCCGGGGCTACGAGCCGGTGGCGGCCATCCTGGACGCGACGGTGCTCCGCGGCCTGCCGCGGGAGCCGCTCGTGTTCGCGGCGCTCGATGCGCTGACCCACGCGCTCGAGTCGCTGTGGTCGCGGGGTCGCAGCATGTTCACCGACGCCTGCGCCCTGCACGCGGCCGCCCAGATCCTCGAGGCGCTGCCGAAGGCCGTGGCGGGCCAGGTCGACGGCCGCAACGCCCGGGGCGAGAACGACGAGGTGCTGCAGCGGCTGCTGGAGGCCGCGAGCCTCGCCAACATCGCGTGCGGCAACAGCGGCCTCGCGCTCGTGCACGCGCTCTCGTCGTCACCGGCCGTCGACGCGCCCCACGGCCTGCAGAACGGCATCCTGCTGCCATACGTGGCCGGGTTCAACCGGGAGGCGCTCTCCGCCGAGGGCAGGGAGCTGGTCGACCGGATCGGCGAGCTCTACGGCGCGATCGGCTTCGAGGCGCGCTTCGACAGCGGCCAGGCGGAGGCCGGGGCGATGATCGACGCGAGTCGGGGTCACGTCTTCCGGAGCAACAACGCCCGCGAGTCGAGCGACGAGGAGTTGCGCGAATTGCTGCGGCTCGCCGGCGCGATCGCCTCGGCGGGCTGACGGGGATGTGGCCCCGCGGCCCGTCGACGGGTGCGCAGCGGCGGGACTCGTATCGGCGGGGCTCGTACCGAGTAGAGATTTTCAGGATTCGAAGGAGGAGACGATGACCGGAATCGATCTGCGTGCGGCGCTTGAGGGTCGTGAGTATGCCGTCGAGGTGGAGCGTGTGTTGGATCGGGACTGGCGGATGCTCATCGGGGGGCGCCTGACCGCGGCGTCCGATGGCGGGACGTTCCTGTCCGTGGACCCGTTCTCCCGGCGACCGGTCGCGCGCGTGCCGAACGCGACCCCGGAAGACGTCGATGCCGCGGTCGCCGCGGCCGAGGCCGCCCGCGAGGGGTGGCGGTGGACGCCCGCGCTCGAACGCGCCCGCCTCGTGTACGAGTTCGCGGACCTGGTCGAGGCCCACGCGGACGAGCTCGCGCTGCTGGACGCGATCGATGCGGGCTCCCCGATCGTGAACGCCCGCTTTGACGTGCGGATCGCGCTCGAGCAGATGCGCATGTACGCGGGCTTCGCGCTCGAGATGAAGGGGCAGACGATCCCGGCCTCGAACGAGCTCCACCTGACGGTGCGCGAACCGGTCGGGGTCGTCGCGAAGATCTGGCCGTACAACCACCCGCTGATGTTCTTCTGCCGTATCGCGGCCCCGCTCGTGGCGGGCAACCCCGTGGTCGCGAAACCCCCGGAGACCGCGCCCCTGTCCCCGCTCGCGCTGGGCGAGCTGGCCGCCCGGGTCTTCCCGCCCGGGGTGGTCAACGTCGTGGTCGGAGACGGCCCGGCGGTGCCCGACCGTCTCGTGCGGCATCCCGCGGTGCGGCGCATCGGGTTCATCGGGTCGGAGCCGACCGGGCGGCGGATCCAGCAGGCCGCGGCCGAGGCCGGGGTGAAGCACGTCACGCTCGAGCTCGGCGGGAAGAACGCCATGATCGTGTTCTCCGACGCGGACCTCGACCAGGCCGCCCAGGGCGCGGTCGACGGCATGAACTTCACCTGGTCGGGGCAGTCCTGCGGGTCGAACTCGCGGGTCCTCGTCGAACGCGACCGGTACGAGGAGATGCTCGAACGGATCGCCGCGATCGTCCGCGCCCGGAACCTCGGCGACCCGCTCAGCGAGGCCTCGCAGCAGGGCACGATGATCAACGAGGCCCAGTACGAGAAATCGCTTGGCTACATCGAGATCGCGAAGCAGGAGGGCGCCCGGGTCATCGCCGGCGGCGGCCGCCCCGCAGGCAAGGGCTACGGGGAGGGACTGTTCGTCGCCCCGACGGTGCTGGCCGATGTGGACCCGGCCTCTCGTATCGCGCAGGAAGAGGTCTTCGGGCCCGTGCTCGCGGTCATCCCGTTCGATACCGAGGACGACGCGCTCCGGATCGCTAACGGGGTCGAGTACGGTCTCACGGGGAGCGTGTGGACGCGTGATATCGGGCGTGCGCTGCGGGTCGCGCGTCGTCTCGAGGCCGGGTTCGTGTGGGTCAACGGCTCCGCGGCCCATTACCCGAACGTGCCCTACGGCGGGGTGAAGCGCTCCGGGGTCGGCGGCAAGGAGGAGTGCCTCGAGGAGCTGCTGAGCTACACCGAGGAGAAGGTCATCAACATCCTCGGCTGACCGGCCACACCCCGCAGAACCAGGCCACACCCCAAAGACCCGGGCACGCCCGGCCGAACCGGGCACACACCAGAGAACCGGGCACACCCCCGAAGAACCGGGCACGCCCCGGCCCCTGTTCATCGACGAAGGAGACACCGAGCACATGACCGACTATCCCGACCTCCGCGAGACCGTGGCGCTCTCGAGCCGCATCATGGCCGCTTCCGGCAGCGGAGACTTCATCTGGGGGCACGTCTCCGTGCGCGACCCCGAGGGGCGCGGAGTCTGGCTGAAGCAGGCCTCCTGGGGCCTCGAGGAGATCACCCCCGACAGGGTCCACCTCGTGAACGGCGCCGGCGAGGTCCTGTCCGGCGGCGGGCAACGGCACAGCGAGTACCCGATCCACACCGAGATCATGGCGGCCCGCCCCGACGTGGGCGGGGTCGTGCACGTGCACAGCCGGTACTCGGTCGCGCTCGCGGCCGCGGGCGTGGAACTTCTCCCGGTCAGCCACGAGGGCAACTACTTCGCCCCGCACGGGGTGCCGCGCTTCACCGAGACCGCGGACCTGATCCTCACCCCCGAGCTCGGACGCTCGGTGGCGCTCTCGCTCGGCGAGGCGACCGCGCTGTTCCTCGTGAACCACGGCGTCGCGGTCGTCGGTCCCGACCTCGAGTCGGCCACCGTCGGGGCGGTCGTGCTCGACCGGGCCTGTCAGCAGCAGCTGATCACGCAGGGGTACGGCGGTGACCCGTCCTGGTCGGGCCCCGTGGAATCGCTCTCCAAACGCGAGAACGTGTACAACGCGAAAGCCGTGTCCCAGGTCTGGGACTACCTGGTACGCCAACTCCCCCCGCTGCGCGACTGAGGTGGCTCCGTCGGTCATCGAGCTGCGCCGTGCTGAGCTTGTCGAAGCATCGAGATGTCCGGCGAATCCTGGTCTCGATACCTCGACAAGCTCGGTACACCGCAGCTCGACCGACGGATTCACCTTGCGTTCGGCGATCTCACGATTCCATCATAACTTCTGCTCAGCAGAAGTTCATACACGATCCGAAACTCGACGTCCTCGGCTCGTGCGGTACATCCATGCCGTTTATTCGGAAAAACGCTGAATTCACGGCACCGAACCTCCGATCCTCGGGTCGAGAAGACTTCTGCACCGAAGAAATCATGCGGACGAAAACTCCTCGTCTGCCTACGCTTTTCCCACCAGGACCGGCCCGCGCGGGCCGCGTCCGCGACAGACAAGGGAGTCTGAGAATGACGCTCCTCTCGGATCACGGCACCGCCGAGACAGACCCGGTCGACCGGCCGGAAGGACTGAACCCCTCGCGCCGCCGCCTCAGCGGCTTCGGCTACCGCTACGGCATCGTCTTCGTCTGGGCGGCGCTCTTCATCCTCTTCAGCCTCCTGCTGCCCGGGGTGTTCCTCACGACGAACAACCTCGCGGCGATGCTCAGCTCGCAGGCGTCGCTGATCCTGCTGTCGCTCTCGGTGCTGCCCGTGCTCGCCGCGGGCGAGATCGACCTCTCCATCGCCGGCGTGATGACGATCTCCGCGACCACCGTCGGGCAGCTCAACGGCGTCTGGAAGATCGACATCACCGTCTCGATCCTCGTCGCCCTCGCGATCTCGGTGCTCATCGGCCTCGTCAACGGCCTGCTCACCATCAAGGTCGGGGTGGCCAGCATCATCGTCACCCTGGGCATGAGCACGCTGCTCGTCGGGCTCTCGGTCTGGCTCAGCAACACCCTCACGATCACGGGCGTCTCGCCGCAGCTCGGCAGGATCGTCAACACGCCGGTGCTCGGCGTGAACCTCGCGTTCTGGATCTCCATCGCGATCGGCATCGCCCTCTGGTACGTCTACCGCCACACCGCCCTCGGCAGGCACATCGTCTTCATCGGCAAGAACGCGGAGGTGGCGAGGCTCTCCGGGCTGCCGGTCGCGAGGCTCAAGCTCTGGACCTTCGTCGTCACCAGCTTCCTCGCCGGCCTGTCGGGGGTGATGGTCGTCGCGATCGCCGGCGGGCTGCAGCCCACCTCGCTGCAGACGCTGCTGCTGCCGGCCTTCGCGGGCGCCTTCCTCGGCTCCGCCATCATCGACCCGGGCAGCCACAACCCGATCGGAACGATCATCGCGGTGCTCTTCCTCGCGACCGGCATCAACGGCCTGATCCTGCTCGGCGCCGATTCCTGGGTCAACAACGTGTTCTACGGCGCGGCCGTGATCCTCGCGGTGACCTTCTCGCGGATCATCTACGTCCGCGCCCGCAAGAAGAACGTCGTCTGAGCCCTCCTGACGCATCCCGACCTCCCATCCCAGAAGAAAGGCAAGAACCATGCGAACCATCCAGCGAAAGAGACGGCGCAGTCTCACGATCCTCGCCGCCGTGTCGGCGGCCGCCGCGCTCGGCCTCGCCGGCTGCAGCGGCGGATCCGGCGGCTCCGGCGACACCGGCACCGGCGCCGACCCGGACCAGGCCGCGGGCGTCCCGCAGGAGGTGCTCGATCGGATCGAGCAGTACAGCGCCGCGCAGCCCTTCGAGTACGACGGCCCGGCCTTCGACGCCTCGGCGGCCGGCGGCTCCACCCTCTGGTGGGTGCCCATGACCTCGCAGAACCCCTTCCTCGTGACCGTGGGCGGCAACCTCGAGAAGGCGCTCGCGACCCAGAGCGTCTCGCTGAAGGAGTGCGACGGCAACGCGAACCCCGTCGACATCAACAACTGCGTGAGCCAGGCCACCGCCCAGGGGGCGGCCGCGATCCAGGTCGACGGGCCCGAACCCGACATGTACCTCAACACGCTCCAGGCCGCGGCAGCGGCGGGCATCCCGGTGCTGGTCGGGGCGGCCGGCGACGCCTCGGACCCGGTTCCCGCCGAGGTCGCGGGCATCAGCAGCCAGCCCTTCGCCCTGAGCGGGCAGCTCGCCGCCGACTGGGTGATCTCCGATTCGGGGGCGAAGGCCAACGTGCTGCTCATCACGACGCCCGACGTCGTCGGCTCGATCAGCCAGCAGGAGGGCTTCGAAGCCGAGATGGCGGAGTTCTGCCCCGAGTGCAAGGTGACCGTCGAGGGCGTGACGCTCGGCAACTGGGCGACCGACCTCGGCCAGACCGTGAGCGCGGCCCTCTCCCGGGACCCGAGCATCGACTACGTGTTCCCGGTCTTCGACCCGATGACCCAGTTCACGAACCCGGCGATCCAGCAGGCCGGCCGCGCGAACTCGGTGAAGGTGGTCACCGTGAACGGTAATCTGCCCTTCATGCAGGAGCTCGCCGATCCCGACAGCCTGATCCACGCGATGATCGGCCTCGACCTCAACGCGCAGGGTTGGATCGAAGCGGATCTCGCGCTGCGCGCGATGACGGGCAACCCCACCGTCGCGAATGCCTACCCGCCGGCCCGCCTCTTCACCAAGGAGAACGTGTCCGAGCTCACCCTCGATGCGGAATCGTCGAACAACAGCTCCTGGTACAGCGGCGCGGGCACGGTCGACGACTTCTTCCAGGAGCTCTGGAAGGGATGACCGAGGCGCCCCGCGCGGCGGATGGCGGGCCGGGCGACCAGCCCGCCATCCGGCTGCGCAACATCCGGAAGTCGTACATCGAGGGCATTCCCGTGCTGGTCGATGTCGACCTCGACATCCCGCGCGGCCAGGTGACCGCGCTCGTCGGGGCCAACGGCTCGGGCAAGTCGACGCTCGTGAAGATCCTCTCGGGGTACCAGGCGCCCGACGCCGGCTCGGAGATCCTGATCGGCGGCCGCCGCGTCGAGGGCGGGGTGCATGCCGAGGAGGCCCGCGCCGCGGGCATGCGCTTCGTGCACCAGGACGCCATGCTCGTGCCGGGGGTGTCGGTGCTCGACAACATGCTCGTCGGCGCCTACCGCACCGGATTCATGGGGCGCATCAAGTGGCGCGCGGAGCGCCGCAGCGTGCAGGAGATGCTGGATCGCTGGGGCATCGACGTCGATCTCGACCGGGACCCGGGAGAGCTGCCGCTCGCCACCGCGGCCAAGCTCGCGGTGATCCGCGCGCTGCGCACCGAGCCGGGGGAGCACATCTCGGCGCTCGTGCTCGACGAGCCGACCGCCTCGCTCGGCAAGGCCGACTCGGAGGAGCTGCTGAGCTGGGTGCGCGAGCTCGCGCAGCGCGAGGACGTCGGGGTGCTGCTCATCGGGCACCGCATCGACGAGATCCTCGGAACCTCGGACCGGGTCGCCGTGCTCAGGGCCGGGAGGATCGTCGTCGAGAGCCCCGCCGCGGAGCTCACCCCCGAGCTGCTCGTGAACCAGATCGTCGGCGCCGAGCTCGAGTCGTTCTACCCGGAGCGCGATGCCGCCGCGGAGGCCGACGAGGGGATCGCGCTGCGGGTGCGGAGTCTCTCGCACCACCGGCTGCGGGAGGCGAGCTTCGAGGTACGGCGCGGCGAGATCCTCGGGGTGACGGGCCTCGTGGGCTCGGGATTCGAGGATCTGCCGTACGCGCTCGTCGACCCCGAGCTGAAGGCGGAGGGGACGATGTCCATCGGCCCGACGGAGGTCGACCTGAGGCGCACGAGCATCGCGGAGCGGCTCGCGCTGGGGCTGGCGCTCGTGCCCGCCGACCGCAAGAACCGGGCGCTCGCGCTCGACCTGAGCCTGCGGGAGAACCTGGTACTGCCGCGGCTGCGCTCGTTCGCGAGGCGCGGCGGCCTCGACCGCAAGCTGGAGCACACCGACTCGATCGAGGTGCTCGGGCAGTTCGGGGTGCGGCCGTCGGACGCGCGGCTCGCGGCGAGCAGCCTGAGCGGCGGCAACCAGCAGAAGGTCGTGCTCGCCAAGTGGATGACCGTGCGGCCCTCGGTGCTCGTGATCCACGAGCCCACGATCGGCGTCGACGTCGGAGCGAAGTCGGACATCTTCAAGCTGATCGCCGACTCCGCGGCCGAGGGGCTGTCGACCGTCGTCGCAAGCGTCGAGTACGAGGACCTCGCGCACCTCTGCGATCGTGTGCTGGTGATCGGCGACGGCCGCATCGTGGCGGAACTGAGCGGGGAGGCGCTCAGCACCGAGAGCATCACCGCGGCCGCGCTGATGGGCGGGGAGGCCCGGGCGGCGTGAGCCGCGCCGGGGGTGCCGCGAGTGAGCGCGGGGTGACCCTGACGCGCAAGGGGACGCGAATTGTCGTCTCGAGGCCCGCGGCGCGACAATTCGCGTCCCCTTGCGGGCGCGGGGGCGCGGGGGCGCGAGGGCGCCGGGCGCCACGGACGAACACAGGATCGGCGCGCAGGCCATAATGAAGGATCGGCCTGCTGAGAAAGGATCCGCGCCACATGGCTTCTCCCGAGCTCGACCCCTCGTCGGGCGTTCCGCTCTACCGGCAGATCATGGGGATCCTGCGCGCCGAGATCGTCGAGGGCCGCATCGCCGCCGACGAGCCGATGACGGAGGAGAAGCTGCTCGCGCGCTTCGGGGTGAGCCGGGCGCCGATCCGCCAGGCGCTGAACGAGCTCGTGAGCGAGGGCTTCGTCTACCGCAAGCAGGGGCGCGGCACCTTCCCCGTGACGGGGGTGCGGGTGGATCGCCCGGCCGATCTGAAGCCGGGCGACCTTTACCGCTTCCTCGAGGAGCAGGGGCTGCACCCGACCTCGCGGGTCTCAGGGCTGGAGCGGGTGCGCCCGCCGGAGCCCCTCGCGAGCCGACTCGGCGTCGCCGATGACGAGCTGCTGCTGCACTTCGAGCGCATCATCGAGGTGAACGGCGAGCCCTTCGCCGAGAACGACATCTACATCCGGGCGCCGCGCGACTTCGCGCCCTCGGAGGCCGAGCTGAGCGACGGCGGCAGTGCCTTCGCGCTGCTCGAGCGGGCCTACGGCATCGCGATCGAGCGAGCCGAGCACGAGGCCTGGGCCACCGCGGCGACCCCCGATCGGGCGGGGGAGCTGGGCGTCGCGCCCGGCGATCCGCTGCTCGTCATCGACACCGTCTTCTACGCGACGGGCGGGGTCACCGGCTGGCGCTCGGCCGTCCACCGCGCGGACGAGTTCAAGTTCCGCTTCGTGAGCTCCTGACCCCGGGCCCTCTGCACCCGCGCCCCTGAGGGCGGGGTGCGCTCCGCCGTGCCCGCCTCCGCGATAGTGCGTGTATTGCTGCCCGGCTCCGTGCCGGACAGCAATACGCGCACTATCGCGGACCCGAGAGGCGCCCGCAGATCGGAGAGGCGCCCGACGGCACTCCGGAAACTTTGTTATGACAAATCACGTGACACTGTGTAAAGTGTAATGACGAAGTGTTGAGCGGATCGGGCCGCGCCCTCGCGGCCCGCCCGGAGGAGGTCGCGCCGATGGTTGACGAGGAAGCACGCCCCGGAGGGCATGCAGGCGAGGCGGGAGACGCGGGGTCCGCGGGTCGAGCGGTGCGCACGGTGCTCGGACCGGTGGCGGCCGACGAGCTCGGCGTCGTCGCCGTGCATGAGGCGCTGCTCTCCGTGGTGCCCGGCGCCCAGTACGCCTACGACATCGTCATCGACCGGGCCGAGGTCTTCGAGCGGCTCGCCGAGAAGCTGCGCGCCTTCCAGGCGGCAGGCGGCGGCGCGATCGTCGACGCGACCGGCATGTTCCACGGGCGCGATCTGCCCCTGCTCGAGGCGCTCTCCCGGGCGACCGGCGTGCACATCGTCGCCTCCACCGGCATGGGCCCGGAGGAGAACCTCGGCGGCTACTTCCTCACTCCGCAGACGAACCCGCCGACGCCGTGGCCGGCCGAGCGCTTCGCCGACCTCTTCGCCGAGGAGGTGACCGCGGGCATGGTCGTGCCCCGCGTCGAGCGGCGCGGATCCGCCGGTCTCATCGTCACCGCCGGCACCCGGGGCGGGCTCACGCCGACCGACGAGAGCCTGTTCCGCGGTGCGGCCCTGGCGGGCGCCCGGACCGGGGTCGCGGTGTCGATCGGCTTCGGCGCGGATCCGCTCGCCGAGCTCGAGCTCGTGCTGGCCGAGGGCATCGACCCCTCGCGCGTCGTCATGGGCGGGATGGATCGGCGGGACGCCGCGGGCCAGGCGATGGCCGTCGCGGATCGCGGATCCTTCGTCGCCCTCGACCACGTCGGCTCGGAAGACCCGGCCCATCTGAACGACGAGGAGCGCGCCGACCTGGTGGCCCGGCTCCTCGCCGCGGGCCACCGCGACCGGGTGATCCTCTCGTCGAACGCGATCGGCGTCGCGAAGGGGCTGCCCGACGACGACCGCCCCTACGAGGGGATCCTCACGGGCTTCGCCCCGCTGCTCGCCGAGCGCGGGGTCGCGGAGAGCGACATCCGGCACATCCTGACCGCGAACCCGGCCGCACTGCTGGCCGTGAAGGAGGCCTGACATGGGACGCGTCAACACCGTCCTCGGCCCGATCGCCGCCGAGCAGCTCGGCCTCGTCGCCGTGCACGAGCACATCGGCTACGGCATGCCCGGCTCCGAGCTCGACACGCAGTGGTGGAAGACCCCGGAGACCCGCTACGAGGAGACCGTGCCGAAGCTGCGCCGCTTCCACGAATACGGCGGCGGCACCTTCGTCGACGCGACCGGCATCTGCAACGGCCGCGACATCCCCTACTACCAGTCGCTCTCGGAGAAGACCGGCGTGCACATCGTCGCCGCGACCGGCTTCGTCGGCGGCGACACCGCGCTCAAGCACTTCGCCGACGCGAGCGTCGACTACCTGCACCGCCAGTTCGTGCACGAGATCACGGTCGGCATCGCGGGCACGAACGCCCAGGCGGGCATCATCAAGGTCGGCGTGAGCCGCGGCTTCCGGATGAAGGAGCTCGACCTCCGCATCTACCGCGCCGCCGCCCGCGCCGCCCGCGAGACCGGCGTGCCGATCTTCACCCACCTCGCCGTCGACGTCGAGCCCGCGCTCACGGTCTTCCGCGAGGAGGGGCTGCCGCTCGACCGGGTCATGTTCGGCCACGTCGACGACGGCGTCAGCCAGGGCAAGGTGAACGAGCAGGCGATCCTCGACGGCGGCGGCCGGCTCGGCTTCGACACCTTCGGCTACGACCTCGAGCTGCCCGATCCGCCGTTCTGGGGGCGCCACCGCTCCGAGCGGCTCGAGCACTTCCTCGGGCACGTGCGCGCCGGGCGGGCGGAGCAGCTGCTCGCCTCCGCCGACGCCAACTGCAGCCCGCTCGGCTGGCCGGGCGTCAAGGGCCACACCATCAACTACATCTACGAGCAGCTGATCCCGGATCTGCGTGCGGCCGGCGTCGACGAGGCGACGATCGAGCGCATCTTCGTGGAGAACCCGGCGAGCTTCCTCGCCATGAGCCGCTGAGCTCCTGAGCACCGAGCGCCCACCGCGGCGCGACCCACACCTCCCTCACCGACACAGCAAGGACGCGAACGACCATGGACATCTCAGGCCTGAACATCGCCATCATCGGCGCCGGCTACGCGGGCGCCTCGACCGCGAAGGCGCTGAGCCTCGCCGGGGCGAACGTGAATGTCTACGAGCAGGCGAAGGAGCTGAAGGAGGTGGGCGCCGGCATCGGCCTGCGACCCTCGTCGCTGAACGAGTTCCGCAAGTGGGGCATCCTCGAGGCGATCGAGCGGGTGACCTCGCCGAGCGAGTCGTTCGAGATCCTCACCGCGACGGGCGAGCGCATCGCCAAGGAGGACTGGCCGGAGACCGACACCTACGGCCTCACCACGCGCTTCGTGCACCGCGGCGACTTCCTCGACACCCTCGTCGGCGTGCTGCCCGAGGGCATGGTGCACACGGGCCACCGGCTCGAGAGCATCGAGGATCACGGATCCTCCGCCACCGCGACCTTCGCGAACGGCGCCTCGGTCACGGCCGACCTCGTCATCGGCGCCGACGGGATCCGCTCGCGGGTGCGCGAGCAGCTGTTCAGCAGCGCGCCTCCGGTCTTCGCGGGCGAGCACGCCTATCGTGTCGTCCTCGACGCGGACCGCACCCACGGCCTGCCCTACGACAGCAATCTGCGCATGTACATCGGCCGCGGCACCAAGGTCTACTTCCTGCCCCTGCTGCACCGGAACCAGGTCTCCTACGACGTCACCGCGCTGAGCGCCGATCCGACGCCCAACCCGACCGCCACGCTCGAAGATCTGCTCGCCACCGTCGAGGGCTTCGATGAGCGGATCGTCGCCACCACGCGCGAGCTCGACATGAGCGCCGTGAACATCCGCGCCGTCTACGACATCGACCCCGTCGACGTCTGGCACTCCGATTCGGTCGCCCTCGTCGGCGACGCGGCGCATGCGATGTGCCACCACCAGGGCCAGGGCGCGAACTCCGCGATCCTCGACGCCGGCGTGCTCGCCGAGTGCCTCGCCTCCGAGGGCTCGGTCGCCGCGGCGCTCACCAGGTACCAGGAGACCCGGAAGCCCATGACCGACGAGCTGCAGCGCCTCTCGCGCCACGGCTGGACGGACGAGGAGCTCGAGGACGTCTTCCCCGGCCAGAAGCCCGGCGAGCTCGGCGCGACGACGGGGGCCTGAGATGCCGCCCGTGCACCCGGAAATCGCGGCGTTCCTCGCGACGCTGCCGCCCTCGGACGGATCGCCCGTCGACGCCGCCGTCTGGCGCGCGATGGGCGAGGCGCATCTGCCGCCGCTCGATGAGCGGCCCCCGGTGGCCGCGGTTCAGGATCGCATCGCGACCACGGCCGCGGGCGAGGTGCCGGTGCGCGTCTATACGCCGCTCGCCGCGTCCGTGTCCACCGATGCGCCGTCCGGCGATGCCCGGTCCGCCGACACCTCCTCCGGCGACGGCCCCACCGGCCTGCTCGTCTACTTCCACGGCGGAGCCTTCTTCTCCGGCAGCCTCGAGACCCACGACGCCTTCGCCCGCGCGCTTGCCGCGGCGAGCGGCTACCGGGTGGTCTCGGTCGGCTATCGGCTCGCGCCCGAGGCGGCGTTCCCCGCCGGGCTCGAGGACTGCTACGCCGTGCTGCGCTGGGCCGTCGAGCACGGCGACGAGCTCGGCTGGGACGGCGAGCGCCTCGCGGTGGCGGGCGACAGCTCCGGCGGCAACTTCGTCGCGAGCATCGCCGCGCGGGCCCACGACGAGGGCTTCGACGCGATCACCCACCAGCTGCTCTTCTACCCCTCGGTCGATCTCGACTTCGATGTCGATCGCTACGCCTCGCTGCGCGAGAACGGCGCGGGTTACGGGCTCGAGACGGTCGCGCTGAGGCCGCACAACGCGTTCTACCTCGAGAGCGGGGCGGATCCGGCCGATCCTCGCGTGTCCCCGATCAAGCGGGCGGATCTCGCAGGGCTCCCCCCGGCGCTCGTTGTCACGGCGGAATACGATCCGCTGCGCGACGAGGGCGAGGCCTACGCGCGGCGGCTCGAGGAGGCGGGTGTCGAGACGACGCTGATCCGGATCCCGGGCGTCACCCACGGCTTCATGCAGCACTTCGCCCACCTGCCCGAGTCGGCCCGCGCCTTCCGCGAGGCGGGGGCGTTCCTGGCGCGGGGGTGACCCGTGCCCGCAGCCCCGGCGCGCAGCCTCGTGCACAACGAGGCGCTCGGCGGCGCCCTCGATCTCTGGGGCCGCTTCACCGGCCCCGACGGCTGTGAGCGGGCCCCGGGCCAGTGGATGCCGGCGAGCGGCGAGCTGATCCGCGGCCGTCTGGACCGGATCCGCCTCGATCTGCTCACCATCGACGCGCGCCGCTTCGCCGTGGCGCGCACGGCCCGGCACGTCGCCCGCACCGCGGGCACGCGGCACATCGTCGTGGTGCAGCTCGCCGGCAGCAGCGTGCTGACCCCCGCCGACGGCCGCCCGCCCGTGCGGCTCGAGCTCGGCGACGTCAGCTACGGCGACCCGACCACGTGCTACCGCTGGGAGTTCTCGGGCGCCCCGACGCTGCTCATGCTGCGCACCCCGCTCGCGGCGCTCCCGCTCGCCCCGGCCTCGTTGCGGCCGATCCTGGGCTCGCCCTTCGCGGCCGACGAGGGCCACGCGCGCCTCGCGGTCGGCTTCGCGCGGGAGGTGCTCGCCGATGCCGCACTGCTGTCGGGGTCGTCGGGACCGCGCGCGGTGCAGGACGCGGTGGGCCTCTTCGCGAGCATGCTGGCGGATCGCCTCGCGCGCGCCGCGCCCGAGGATCCGACGCAGCCGGCCTTCGAGCGGGCGGTGGACCACATCGCGCGGCACCTCGCCGAGCCGCTGACGGTCGCGGGCATCGCCCGCGAGAACGGCATGTCGCCCCGGTACCTGCAGACGATCTTCGCGCGGCGAGGGCTCTCGGTGTCGGGGTGGATCCGCGGCCGCCGCCTCGAGTCCGCCCGTCTGGCGCTCCTCGACCCCGCGTGGGCGGGGATCGACATCGCGCAGGTGGCGTTCGCGCACGGCTTCGCCGACCACTCGCACTTCACCCGCTGCTTCCGGGCCGCCTTCGGCGAGACCCCCAGCCGGTGGCGGGGGCGGGCCGGCTCCTAGCCGAGCCCCCGCCCGGTCATCCCGCCGGACGATCCAGGATCCGCGCGAGGGCGTCGCGCAGCACGGCGGCGTGATCCGCCGCCGCACCCGCGCTGCGCAACGCGATGTGCTGGTCGGGGCGGACGAGCAGGCAGCCGTCCTCTCCGATCCCGCCGCGGCGGTCGAAGTCGCCGTAGAGATCCTGCGCGTCGCCCGCGTGACCGATCGCCACGGTCGCGATCTCGATGTCAAACTCGGCCGCGACGATCGCGGCCGCGGCCGCCCACGCCGCCCCGCGGTCGCGGGTCACGAGCGTGAAGCGCTCGCCGCCGACGAGGTCGAGGGTCGACACCGTGCGCGTCCCGTCGCCCACCCAGGCGTGCGGGATCCGGGCGCCCGGATGGCTCGTGGGCTGGATGTAGAGCTGCTCGTCGCGCTCGTAGACGAGCCCCGTACCGTCGGGCACGACCGCCGACGAGGCGTAGACCTGGTTCATCTCGACGCCGTGGGCCTCGAAGATGTAGGACTCCTCGTCGAGCACGGCCCGCAGCGCCCGCCGCCGCGCCTCGCCAGCGTCGGAGTCGGCGCCGAGCTCGGCGAAGCGCTCCTCGCGCTCCTCGTACGAGGCCTCGGGGTCGAGGCCGAGCGCGGGCAGCAGACCCATGCCGAGTGCCCAGCTGTCGACGGCGCGGTTCACGATCCGCGTTCCCACGGGGCGCCGCTCCGCGTCGTAGCTGTCGAGGAGGCCCGGGCCCGCGAGGCCCTTCACGACGAGCGCGAGCTTCCAGGCGAGGTTGAAGCCGTCCTGGATGCAGGTGTTCGCGCCGAGGCCGTTCGTCGGCGGGTGGCGGTGCGCGGCGTCCCCCGCGAGGAAGACCCGGCCCTCGCCGTAGCGGGACGCGACGAGGCGATTGATGCGCCAGGGGTAGAGCCCGGTGACGGTGACTTGCACCGAGTCGTCGCCGATCGCGCGCCGCAGCTCCTCCTCGGCCTCCTCCGCGGTGAGGGCCGAGGTGCGGCCGCCGAGGTAGACGAGCGAGGCCGACCACTCGTGCCACGGGCGCACCATGCGGATCATCGCGCGCGTGGGACCCTCGGGCCGGTTCTGGATGATCTCGTAGAGCGAGCCCGGTCGGTGCGCGACGAGGTGCGAGAGGTCGGCGGTGAAGCTGATGTTCATGGCCGGGGCGATGCCCGCCTCGCCGTCGAAGGGGATGCCGAGCGCCTTCGCCACGGGGCTCTGGCCGCCGTCCGCGGCGACCGCGTAGGCGGCGCTCAGCGTCTCGGCGCGACCGGTGAGGCCGTCGACGACGTGCACGCGCACTCCGTCGGCGTTCTGCTCGATGCCGGTGAAGGAGGTCTGGAAGCGGATCCGGCAGCCCAGGCGCGCGGCCTCGCCGAGCAGGATCGGCTCGAGGCGATCCTGCGGGATGTCGCAGCCCTCGGCCGGGCTCGCGGTGAGGTACTCGTCCTGCCGGCCGGGGTTGTTGCCCCACGACCAGCAGCGTCCCAGCTCGGTGCCGGTGAGTGCGGTGGCCACGACCTGGTTCGCCATCGTCCCGCGGGGGGACGCCTGCGCGCGCACCGCGGGCTCGAGCCCGACGGCGCGCAGCACCTCCATCGTGCGCTGGTTCGTGATGTGCGCCCGCGGCGAGTCGGCGACCCAGGTCTCCCGGGTGACGACGGTCACGTCGAGGCCGTGCCGGGCGAGCATGAGCGCGGTGGCGAGGCCCGTCGGCCCCGAGCCGATCACGATGACGTCGCTGTGCGCGACCTCGCCTCGACGTGCTGGTCGCCCGCGACCAGCCGCGGGCTGCAGGGTGCGTCGGGGGATCGCCGATCCTGCTCCTGCTCCTGCTCCTGCTCCTGCTCCTGCTCCTGCTCCTGCTCCTGCTCCTGCTCCTGCTCCTGCTCCTGCTCCTGCTCCTGCTCCTGCTGCTTCGCGTGGTCCTCGCTCATGAGCGCTCCTCTCAGTCCGCGCTGCTGTGCGCGGCGCCGGTGTCAGTTCGCGCCGCTGTGCGCGGCGTCCGTACCCGTCTACGCCGCGGCGCTTGTGCGCTCCAG
The DNA here is from genome assembly GCA_016771945.1 of Candidatus Leucobacter sulfamidivorax. Lineage (GTDB taxonomy): Bacteria > Actinomycetota > Actinomycetes > Actinomycetales > Microbacteriaceae > Leucobacter > Leucobacter sulfamidivorax. The sequence goes on along the minus strand of QZLF01000003.1, from coordinate 4,198 downwards.
TCTCGTGCCGGGCCGCGCGCGCCGCTGGTCCGTACGCGCACCGCCGCTGGCCGATCCGCGCAGCGGCCCTGCCTGAGCCCGGCCCGGGCCCTGACCCCGCCCACCCCGCCTCAAGGGGACGCGAATCGTCGTCTCCGCCGCATCCGGACGACAATTCGCGTCCCCCTGAGCAGGGGCGCCTCGGCCCCGCGGCCTCAGGCCGCCACGACGTCGAGCACCGGCAGCGTGTCGAGCCCGCGGCTCGAGTTGTTGAGCTTGACCGTCGGCTCGCCCACCGAGAACGAGTCGATGCGGCGGGTCAGCGCCTCGAGCACGGCGTGCGCCTCGAGCTTCGCGAGCCCCTGGCCCGCGCAGCCGTGGATGCCGTAGCCGAAGGAGAGGTGGTCCACGGGGTTGCGCTCGATTCGGAACTCGTCGGGGTGCTCGTAGTGGCGCGGATCCCGGTTGCCCGCGTACAGCAGCACCCCGACCTGCGAGCCCGCGGGGATCACGGTGCCGTCGACCTCGACGTCGCGCGTCGTGCCGCGACCCTGCGCGTGCAGCAGCGCCTCGTAGCGCAGCGTCTCGTTGAAGGCCGCCGGGATCAGGGACGGATCGGCCTTGAGCCGCGCGAACTGCTCGGGGTGCTCGCCGAGCAGGCGGATCGCGTTGGCGATCGATCCGATCGTCGTGTCCATGCCGGCGGCGAGGTACTGGTGGATGATGTGCCCGCACAGCTCGGGCGGGATGTCGCCCCGCGCGCCGGCGTCGAAGATCGCCCGCCCGATCGATCCCTCGGCGAGCTTGTCGCCCTCCATACCGTGTGTCCACTCGAAGAGCTCGCCCGCGAGCGGGAGGCTCTGCTGCGCGCGCTCGTTCATGGGACCGAGCAGGTTGAACGCGGCGGCGCCCCAGGGCAGGATCTTCTCGCGCACCTCGCCTTGCACGCCGATGAGGTCGAGCACGACCTGCAGGGGCAGCTCGCGGGCGAGATCCTCGACCCCGTCGAAGGAGCCGCGCTCGACGAGCTCGGCGACGATGCGGTCGGCCTTCTCGTCGATCTGCACCTTGAGGCCGCGCAGGGCGCGGGGCGTGAGGTTCTCGCTGAGGGTGGCGCGCAGCTGCGTGTGGAGCGGCGGATCGCTCGCGAGCGTCGTGCCCGTGAGCACCTCGTTCATCTGCGGGTTGAAGGCGACCTTCGTCGAGCTGAACGACTCCCAGTCGGACAGGGCGTCGCGGATCTCGGCGTAGCGCGTGAGTACCCAGACGTCGCGCGCCTCGAGGTGGACGGCCGCCGCCTGCTCTCGCAGCTCGGTGAAGGCCGGGTAGGGATCGCTCAGCACCTCGTCGGACCAGATGTCGATCGAAGAGCTCTGCAGTACTGCCGTGGACATGTGGGTGGACCTCGTTCGTCAGGGGAAGCCCGAGCGTCGGCGCATCGGGTGCGACCAGTCAAACCGAGCGAGGTTCATGTATCAAATGAATGATCTGAATCCTTGGCATTCGCATCAAGAATGAAGATCGTACCGGGAACGGAGCGGAGCGGCGGCGTCCACCAGCAGCCCCCGCAGCCAGTCGCGGTACTCGTCGTCGGAGAGCCACGGGTTCCAGACCAGGTCGATGCCGAGCGGCGCGATCGGGAAGGGGAAGTCGACCATGCGCAGGCCGTCGCGCTCGACGAAGAGCGAGGCCACCTGGAAACGGTGCAGGCCCACTCCTCGGGTCTCCCGGAGGAAATGCGGGATGAGGATGTAGTCGGAGACCGTCTGCCTGACGCGGTAGGCGATGCCCTCGCGGTCGAGCACCTCGTAGGGCCGCAACTGCATCTCGGCCGCGTCGTAGCGGATGTGGGGCTCTCCTCCGAGCAGTTCGAGCGCAGTGAGATCCTTCGGGATGTCGGGCGAGGCGAGCACGACCCAGCGGTCGTCGTAGAGGCGCTCGCGGGGGTGCGGCGAGTGCAGCCCCTCGGTGAGCAGCACGGCGTCGACGCCGTCGGCCGTGAAGACGGACGCCGAGTTCACCGGGCCGGTGCGCAGGCGGAGCGTCATGAGCGGGGCATGCTCGTCGAGCATCGCGCGAAGCAGCGGGCCGAGGACGAAGGCCGTGCTGGTGGTGAGCGCGATGGTGACGGTGCGGTCGTCGGTGGCGGGGTCGAAGGGCGTGCGGTTCAGCGCGCGGGAGGACTCGTTCAGCGCGCGCCGCACCGGGCCGAGCAGCGACTCCGCGCGCGGGGTGAGGATCATCGTCCCACCCTGGCGCACGAGCAGCTCGTCGCCGAGCAGACGCCGCAGACGCCGCAGGGCATGGCTCATCGCGGGCTGCGAGAGGCGCACGCGTGCCGCCGCCCGTGTGACGGAGCGCTCCTCGAGCAGGGCGAGCAGCGGCACCAGCAGGTTGAGGTCGATCGAGGAGAGGGCGGTCAGCCCGTGATCGGGGGAGTCGGGTGGGTGCATGCTTCGTCTCCGTCCCGAGTGCAGATGCGCATTCGTACCGTGCATGAAAATCATACATTCAATTCATTTGACGAAGGTTATGCGGGCTGCCTACGGTGACGGTGACCGATTGAGCCGGCGGGGTCGTCGGCGCTGCGGCGCGCTTCCGCTGCGGGCGGCGAACGAGGATCGAGGAGAGAGACGGTATGAGGATCGAGTTGGATCGCCCCCGGTGCGAAGGGCACGGGCTCTGCGAGGAGGCCGCGCCGCGGCTCATGCACCTGGACGACGACGGGGAGCTGATCCTCGACGTGGTCGAGGTGGAGGGCGCGGATCTCGAGACGGCGCGCAACGCGGTGCGCGTGTGCCCCGTCGTCGCGCTGCGCCTCGCATGACCGCGGGGAGCGCGGGGAGCACGAGGGAGCCCCGCCGCATCGTCATCGCGGGCGGCGGGATCGCGGGGGTCACGGCCGCCGAGACCCTGCGCCGCGGCGGCTTCGACGGCGAGCTCACGATCGTCGGAGAGGAGCCGCACCCGGCCTACAGTCGGCCGGCGCTCTCAAAGACCGCCCTGGTCGACGAGGGCGACATGAGCTCCCACCGGCTGCCCGCGCCCGAGCACGGCGCAGTCGAGCGACTCGGCGTAGCGGTCGCGGGCCTCGACGTCGAGCGGGGGCGCGTCGCGCTCGCCGACGGCGAGGAGCTGCCGTTCGACCGGCTGCTCGTCGCCACCGGATCGCGGGCTCGCCGGCTGAGCGGCGCCCGTGGCGAGTTCACGCTGCGGGGGCTGGACGATGCGCGCGAGCTGCGCCGACGCCTCGCCGGCCGGCCGGAGGTCGTCGTGATCGGCGGCGGGCCGCTCGGCATGGAGATCGCCTCCGGCTGCCTGGCCTCGGGCTGCGCGGTGACGCTCGTCGCGCGCAGCGCGCCGCTGTCGTCCCAGCTCGGCGGATGCCTCGGCGAGGCGCTCGCCGCGGCCGGCCGGGAGGCAGGCCTGCGCCTGCGCCTCGCGAGCCGCGTCGACATCGAGGACCTCGGCGATGCGGGGCACGGCGGGGCGCGGGTGCGCCTCGACGACGGAGAGGCGCTCGAGGCGCCGCTCGTCGTCAGCGCGGTCGGCGACCTGCCGAGCCTCGAGTGGCTCGCCCTCCCGGCCTGCTCGAGGCGGGGAGCTGGCCGACTCCCGCGGCCGGGTGAGCGGGCGGATCGCCGCGGCCGGCGACGTCGCGGCCTATCCGGGGCCGCGCGGCCATCGCCGCCTCCCGCTGTGGACGAGCGCGATCGAGCAGGCGAGGGTCGCCGCGCTCGCGCTGCTGCGCGGCGACGAGGCGGAGGAGCTGCGGCCGCAGCCCTACTTCTGGACCGAGCAGTTCGGCCTCGCGCTGAAGGTGTGCGGTGAGCTTCCCGTCGCGGGCGACCCCGAGACGCTCGACGGCGTGCTCGGGGAGCGCAGCGCGCTGCTTCGCTGGGGGCACGCCGACGGCACGGGCACCGCGGCCGCGCTCGGGTACCGGATCCCGATCCCGCGCCTGCGCGCCCTCACGCGCCCGGTCGCCGCGCCGCCCTGACCCCGCGCCCTGACCCCCGCCCACCCCGCCGCAAGGGGACGCGAATCGTCGTCCCAGCCGCATCCGGACGACGATTCGCGTCCCCCTGCGGTGGGGGGTGCCCCTATAACTTTTGTCAAGCCGCGAGAGCGGTGTCTGACCAGGTTCGGGGCTGGTAGAGACTGCCGGTGCGGAGCATGGCATAGAGCACGTCGCAGCGACGGCGGGCGAGCGCGATGA
>QZLF01000002.1 GCA_016771945.1 Candidatus Leucobacter sulfamidivorax | reverse complement strand
GACCACGCGTCATCAGACACGCCGCACCCTCACATCAGCAGCACGGACGAAGAGCACCCGTCAGGCAACCCGGCCTGACGGGTGCTTACCCCTGCCCACTTGACACAAACGGCTACATATCAGTCGAGCACGGCGGTCGCCTCGATCTCGACGAGGTTGCCAGGCTCGAAGAGCGCCGCGACGCCGATGAGCGTCGACGGCGGCATGGGCTGCGGGATCCCGAGCTCGTCGGCGACCGCCGCGATGCCCGCGAGGAAGGCGTCGTGCTTCGCGGTCCGCCAATCGGGCAGGTAGAAGGTGAAGCGCACGACATCGCCGAAGCCGGCCCCGGCGGCGGCGAGCCCGACGGCGACGTTGCGCATCGCCTGCGAGACCTGGCCCGTGAGATCGCCGGGCGCCACGAGGTTCCCTTCGGCGTCGACCGAGGTCTGCCCGGCGACGTGGACCTGGCGCGCGCCGCTCGCCACGGCCACGTGCTCGAAGGGCACCCCGGAGATCATCCCCTCGGGGCTCAGCAGCTGCACGGTCATTCCGGCTCTCCTTCTCTCTCTTCTCCATCTATCGCGCTATCCCGATATCGCGATCTATCGCGCTATCCCGATATCGCGATCTATCGCGCTATCGCGCGGCGATCCACTCGGCGGCGCTCGGGCCGCGGATCTCCGCCTCCGGACCGGGCAGGATCGAGCCGTCCCGCAGGGCGCGGCCGAAGCCGCCGGGCAGCGGCACCTCGAGCACGCGCCGGCGCTCACCCCGGGCGCGGAGGATCTCGCGCAGGAGCTCCGCCATGCCGAACTCGTCGGGCCCCGCGAGATCGGGCGCGTCCCCGAGCGGCGGTCCCTCGGCGATCTCGAGCAGGCGCTCGGCGACGGTCTCCGCGGCGAGGGGGCGGGAGCGCATCCGTGGCAGGATCCGCCACGGGCCCAGGGCCATGGCGTTCTGCTCGGCGAACTCGAAGAACTGCGTGGTGCGCAGGATCGTCCAGGGCCGCCCGCTCGCGGCGATCACCTGCTCCTGCAGGGCCTTGCCCGCGTAGTAGCCTCGCGCGATGCCCGCCGCCCCCACAATGGAGAGCGCGATGTGGTGCGCCACCCCGGCGTCGGCCTCGGCCCGCAGCAGGCCGCCGGTCACCGCTTCGAAGAACGTCCGGGACTTCGCCGCGGACGTCGTGGCCGGCCCGGAGGCGTCGACGACCGCGTCCACGCCCTGCAGATCGAGCCCGGATCCGGCGGCGAGGTCCACTCCGCGCGAGCGCGAGAGCACCAGCGTCTCGTGCCCGGCCTCCTCCGCCAGCCGCACCACGCGGCTGCCGACCACTCCCGTACCACCGGCGATCGCGATCCTCATGTCGCCAGTCTAGATCTCGCTCGGCGCGCTACTCGCGGAGCTTCGCGTCGAACGCGGCCGCCGCGGCCGCGACGCCGGCGAGCTTCGCCTCCGACGCCTCCTCCGCCTTGAGCGTGCGGTCGTCGGCCCGGAAGCGCAGCGCGAAGGTCAGCGCGCGCTGCCCCTCGGGCACGCCCGTGCCGCGGTAGACGTCCACGATGCGCCCGTCTTCGAGCAGGTCCCCCGCCCCCGCGACGACCGCCGCGAGCACCGCCTCGGCGGGGACCTCGACGTCGACGAGCAGGGTGAGATCCTGCGTGGCCGCCGGATAGGTCGACAGCTGAGAGGTGACGGGCTCGCGCGGGGCGAGCTCGATGAGCCTGCCGAGGTCGAGCTCGAAGGCCACCACGCGCCCGGGCAGGTGCGACTCGGCGACCAGCTCGGGCAGCAGCTCGCCGGCCACGCCGACGACCTCGTGCGCGCCGTCGACCGTCACGCGCAGCTCGGCGGTGCGGCCCGGGTGGAAGGCGCGGTGCGCGCCGCGGTGCACGATGAGCTCCGCGCCGCCGCTGAAGCCGACCGCCGCCGCGACGACGCGCGCCGCGTCGAGCGCGTCGGCCCAGTCGTAGGCGCGTGCGGTCTCGCCGGGCTGCTTCGCGACCGCGGCGCCCATGAGCAGGCCCGCGGCGAGGCTCGGCTGCCTCGGGATCGAGCCGTCGAGCTCGGCGAGCGTCGCGTCGGACGGCAGCTCGGCGAGCGGCGGCACCGCTTCGGTGCCGAGCGCGGCGTGGTGGCCGGCCGGCGGCACGAAGACCGAGCCGAACTCCACGAGCGCGAGGTCGGTGAGCCCCCGGGAGGCGTTGCGCTGAGCCGCGCCGACGAGCCCGGGCAGCAGCGAGCGGCGCAGGAACGGCGCCTCGCCGTCGAGCGGATTGGCGAGTCGGACGGCGGCCGGACTCGCGGGGTTCTCGAGGATCTCGTCGTCGACCGTGCCCTCGGGCCCGGCGCCGAAGGCGTCGAGCTGCGCGCGGCTCATGAAGGGGTAGCTCTGCACCTCGTCGAGGCCGTAGGCGGTGACCACATCGGCGGCCCGGCGGCGCAGCCGCTGCTCGCGGGTGCGGCCGCGTCCCGCGGGCGCCACGGGCAGCACCGAGGGGATGCGGTCGTAGCCGACGATGCGGGCGACCTCCTCGACGAGGTCGGCGGGGCGCGACAGGTCGCTGCGCCAGCTGGGCGGGCGCACCTCGAGCACGCCGCCGGCCTCGGTGCTGCCGGCCTCGGTGCCGCCGGCGTCCGTCACCGCGCAGCCGATCATCTCGATCGCACCGCGGATCTCGTCGTCGCTGTAGTCCGTGCCGAGCAGCCCGTTCACCCGTTCGAGCGGCAGTCGCACGACCGCGGGCTCCCAGGGGGCGATGATCTCGGCGCCCAGCGCGTCGGCCGAACCACCGCCCAGCTCGACGAGCAGGTCGACCATGCGCTGCGCTGCCGCGCGGGCCACCAGCGGATCGACGCCCCGCTCGTAGCGCTTCGACGCCTCGCTCGGCAGCTTGTGCCGGCGCAGGGTGCGCGCGATCGAGACCGGGTCGAAGGTCGCGGCCTCGATGAGCACATCGGTGGTGCCGTCCGACACCTCGGTCGCTTCGCCGCCCATGACGCCGGCGAGCCCGATGGGACCCGACTCGTCGGTGATCAGCAGATCCTCGGGGTCGAGCGCGCGCTCCTTGCCGTCGAGCGTGACCAGGGTCTCGCCTGCCAGAGCGCGGCGCACCGTGATGCCGCCCGTCAGCTTCGCGAGGTCGTAGGCGTGCAGCGGCTGCCCGAGCTCGAGCATCACGTAGTTCGAGATGTCGACCGGCAGCGAGATCGCGCGGATGCCCGCGAGCGTCAGCCTCGAGACCATCCACGCGGGAGTCGGACGCCTGGGGTCGACGCCGCGCACGACCCGCGCGATGAAGCCGGAGCACCCCTCGCGGCCGCGCACCGGGGCCCGGTCGTCGAGCACGACGGAGTAGCCCGATCCGCTGCCGATCTCGAGAGCGAAGGCGGGATCGGTGTAGGCCGCGCCCGTGGAGTGGGAGTACTCGCGGGCGACGCCGCGGATCGAGAAGGCGTAGCCGCGGTCGGGCGTCACGTTGATCTCGACCGCGCTGTCGCGCATGCCGAGCAGCTCGAGCGCGTCGGCGCCGACCTCCGGCTCGGTGCCGTTCTCGGCGCTGAAGCCCAGCCGCGAGAGCACGATGATGCCCTCGTGGTCGTCGCCGAGCGCGAGCTCGCGGGCCGAGGCGATCATGCCGTCGCTGACGTGGCCGTAGGTCTTGCGGGGGGTGATGCGGAAGTCGCCCGGCAGCACGGCGCCCGGCAGGGTCACGACGACCTTGTCGCCGGCCTCGAAGTTGTGGGCGCCGCAGACGATGCCGCGCACGTCCTCGCCGCCGTCGGCCGCGCGTGCGCCCTCGGGAGCGACGCGCACCCGGCACCAGTTGATCGTCTTGCCGTTCGACTGCGGCTCGGGCTCGCGCGAGAGCACCTGCCCCACGACGACGGGGCCGGTCGCCTCGAAGCGGCGGATCGACTCCTCCTCGAAGCCCACGCGCACGAGGTCGGCGTGCACCTCCTCGGGCGTGGCCCCGGCGGGAAGCTCGACATGCTCGCCGAGCCAGGAAAGCGGGATGCGCATCAGACGAGCCCTCCGAACTGGCGGTTGAATCTCACGTCGCCCTCGACCATGTCGCGCATGTCGTTCAGGTCGTGGCGGAACTGCAGGGTGCGCTCGATGCCCATGCCGAAGGCGAAGCCCTGGTACTCGTCGGGATCGATGCCCGCCGCGAGCAGCACGTTGGGGTCGACCATGCCGCAGCCGCCCCATTCGACCCAGCGCGCGCCGCCCTTCGCGTTCGGCTGCCACACGTCCATCTCGGCGGAGGGCTCAGTGAACGGGAAGAAGTTCGGGCGCAGGCGGATCTCGGCCTCGGCCCCGAACATCTGGCGGGCGAAGTGCTCGAGCGTGCCGCGCAGGTGCGCCATCGTGAGGCCGCGGTCGATCGCGAGGCCCTCGACCTGCTGGAAGACCGGGGTGTGCGTCGCGTCGAGCTCGTCGGTGCGGTACACGCGACCGGGCGCGATGACGTAGACGGGCAGCTCGCGCTCGAGCAGCGAGCGCACCTGCACGGGAGAGGTGTGCGTGCGCAGCAGCAGGTGGCGATCGGCGGGCTCGACGAAGAAGGTGTCCTGCATCGCGCGGGCCGGATGATCGGGATCGAAGCCGAGCGCGTCGAAGTTGAACCACTCGTGCTCGAGCTCGGGGCCCTCCGCGATCTCCCAGCCCATGCCGATGAAGATGTCGCCGATCTCGTCCTGCAGCTGCGCGAGCGGGTGCCGGGTGCCGGTCGCGCGGCGCACCGGCGCCTCGGTCACGTCGACCGCCTCGGCGACGAGCCTCGCCGCGGCCTCCGCCGCCGCGAGCTCGGCCTCGCGATGCTGGTAGGCGCCCTCGATCCGGCCCCGGGCCTGGCCCATGAGCTTGCCGGTCTCGGCCTTCTGTTCCTTCGGCACCTCGCGCATGCGCGCGTTGAGCCGGGCGATGGGAGAGGCCTCTCCGGCGTGCTCGGAGCGGGCCTGCTTCAGCTCTGCGACGGAGCCCGCCGCGGCGAAGGCGGCGAGAGCCGCGTCGACCGCCGCGCGCGCGGCCTCGGGAGAGATCGGATTGGGCTGCGCCGATGGGTTCGCTTCGCTTACTGACACAAGCGTCAATCCTACCTGCACCGCACCGAGCCGCTGCGCAGATCGGGAAGCGTGGGGTTTAGACTCCCGCGGGTGCGAGCACGATGTCGAATCGGGTGTTCGACCACGCGCGACTTTCGAGGTCGCGCCCATCGGGCGTCGGCTCATCCGCCCCGTGTTTCACGAAGTCCACGACGAGCGACTCCTTGACGCCGAACACCGAGTCGCGTTCGAGGAGTTCGTCGCCGCGCACGAAGATGTGCGTGACGAGCGTGCGGAAGCCCGGCGCACTCACCATGAAATGCAGGTGCGAGGCGCGCATCGGCGAACGGTTCACCCGCTCGAGCATCTGGCCGACTGGCCCGTCGTGCGGAATCGGGTACGGCGTCGGGGTGAGGCCCCAGAAGCGGTAGTCACCGTTCTCGTCGCTGAAGAGGTGCGCGCGGGCGGCCGTGCGGCCGTCGGTGTACTGGACGTCATAGAAGCCGTCCTCGTCGGCCTCCCAGACCTCTATGCGGGCGCCGGGAATCGGGTCGCCGGCGGTGTCGCGCACGCTGCCTTCGACCCAGCAAGGCTCCCCTACCGCGCCGAAGGCCATGTCCTCGCCCTGCCGGATCTCGGGGGCGTCGTCGACGAAGAAGGGGCCGAAGACGGTCGCCTCGGTGGCGTTCGCGTAGGCCTCGTTGTTCACCGCGACGACCTGCATCGAGACGCCCAACACGTCGGAGAGCAGGATGAACTCCTGCCGCCGCTCGTCAGTGATGCGGCCTGCGGCGGTGAGGAACTCGATGGCGGTGTTCCATTCGGCCTCGCCGAGCCGCACCTCCCGCACGAAGGCGTGCAGGTGGCGCACGAGGGACTGCAGCACGGTGCGCAGGCGCTCGTCGGGGGCGCCGTCGAACGAGGCGACGACCAGTTCGATGAGGTCGAGCTCCCGCTGGGCCTGCTCGGTGCTGACGGGGTGCTGTTCTGACACGGGGTTGCTCCTCACTTCGGGTGATGATCAGACGGGTTCGCCCGCCCAGGCGGCGCGGATCAGAGCCTCGAGCTCCTCCGGCTGCACGCGCCGCGGGTTCGAGAGCGGGATCGCGTCGAAGGCGAGCTCGGCGCCGAGGGCGATGTCGCCCTCCCGCATGCCGATCTCGGCGAGCGAGCGCGGCGCCCCGAGGTCTTCGCGCAGCCGCCACAGGCCCGAGGCGGCGTCTCCGCCGCCGAGCGCAGCGGAGACACGGGCCGCGGCCTCGGGAGCCGCGGGCATGTTGAAGGCGGCGACGTAGGGCAGCACGATCGAGTGCAGCTCGGCGTGCGGCAGGTCGAATGCCCCGCCGAGGGCGTGGCAGATCTTGTGGTGCATGGCGGACCCCGCCGATCCGAAGGCGACGGCCGCGAGGTACGCTCCGAAGAGCACCCGCTCACGCGCCTCGAGGTCGGCAGGATCGGCCGCGAGCCCGCGGAGTCCCGGAATCAGCGCGTTCATGCCCTCGGTGCCCATTGCGCGGTTGATGGGATCCGCGCGCGGCGCCCAGAAGCTGTCGACCGCATGCGCCAGGGCGTTGAGACCCGACGACACGGCCAGCTGCGCGGGCAGACCCGTACTGAGCGTCACGTCGTAGACGATCGCGGTCGGGAGCACGCGCGAATCGGACCCGGTATCCTTGCGCTGGTCGGTCGTCAGCCCCCAGACGCTCGTCGCTTCGGAGCCCGCGAAGGTGGTGGGCACCGCCACGATCGGCAGTCCGGTGCGCAGGGCGACGATCTTGGCGAGGCCCGTGGAGGATCCGCCGCCGATCGTGACGATGGCGTCGGCGTCGCAACTCGCCGCAAGCGCTGTAGCCGCGTCGGCGCGTGCCGCCGGCACGTGCTGCACGATGTCGTGGATGCGCTCGATGACGGGCACGCGCGCCGCGATCGCGTCCGAGAGTTCCATCGCGAAGGCGTCTGCGACAAGGAGCACCCGTTCCGCGCCGAGTGCGGCGACGGCCGTCGCGGTGTGCTCCACCGCAACGCCGGCGCCGAACAGCAACCGTTGTCCGAGGGTGGTGTGGTCGAAGGTCAAGGCCATCTCGCGTTCCTTCCGTGTCGTGGCTTGCTCGCCACCCGTCCCGCGTGATCGGCGCGGTCAGCGGCTCAGTACCGCGCGGAGGGCGGTCGTCAGCGCGGTCTCGGGGTCGTCGACCATGCCCGCACTGCGCCAGGCGATGATCTTGTCGGGCCGCACGAGCAGCACGCCGTCCTCCCCGATCTCGCGCAGGCGGGCCCAATCGAAGTAGAGGTCCTCGGCCCCGCGGCCGGGCCCCACCACGACGGCGCCGACCTCGATCCCGAGTTCCGCGGCCACGGTGGCGGCCGCGTCGGCCCACGGCTGGCCGGAGATGCCGGTGAAGAGCGTGAACCGCGTCGAGGGGGCGAGGTCGAGCGTCGACCGCTTGTGCTCGTTGTCGCCCAGCCAGGCGTGCGGCAGGGGCGAGCCCGGCACGGTCGACGGCTGGTAGTAGAGCTCCGGATCCCCGGCCGGCGCGGGGCGCCCGCCCGGCTCGGAGATCACCGCGCTCGACTCGTAGAACTGGCCGAGCTCGACGCCGTGCGCGTTGAACTCGTAGTTCTTGAGCTCGATCGCCTGTCGCAGCGCCTCGCGGCGAGCCCGGCCCATCGGGGTGTCGAGCTTGCGCTCCTCGATCGCCGCGATCATCTCTGCCTCGTCCTTGGCGGAGGTCACGCCGAGGGCGTCGAAGAAGCCGCCGTACTCGCGCGAGGACTGGTTGGCGCGGGTCACGATCTGACGGGCGATCGGTGCACGCTCGGCGCTGTAGCTCTCGAGCAGCGCCTCGCCGGCTTGGCCGCGCAACACGGCGGTGAGCTTCCAGGCCAGGTTGTAGCTGTCCTGCACCGAGGTGTTCGAGCCGAGGCCGTTCGACGGCGGATGACGGTGGATCGCGTCGCCCACGCAGAACACGCGCCCCGACTGCAAATGGGTCGCGAACATCTCGTTGTTCCCCCAGAGCGAGGTGCCGGTGATCTCGACGTCGAAGTCGCGGGTGCCGAGTAGCTGGAAGACGACCTCCTTCGCCGACTCGTAGTCGATATCGGGCGCGGGCTCGTCGATGTCGTAGCCCCACACGATGAGCCATTCGTCCCAGGTGCGCACCATGCGCACGAGGCCGGCGCCGATCCCGCCGACATTCGCGCCCGGCTGCACCACCCAGTAGAGCACTGACGGCCGGTGGCCGACGAGGGCTTCGAGGTCGGCCCTGAAGGTGATGTTCATCGAGCCCGCGATGTCCATCCGCCCCTCGTAGGGGAGCCCGATGTCGGCGGCGACCTGCGAGCGGGCGCCGTCAGCCCCGATCAGGTACTTCGAGCGGATGATGTACTGCGCACCCGTGAGGCGATCACGCACCGTGGTCAGCACGCCGTCGGCGTCCTGCTCGTGAGAGAGATACTCGGTGGAGAATCGGGTCTGGGTGCCGCGCATCGTGGCGTTGCGTACGAGGATCGGCTCGAGCAGGTTCTGCGGGATGTCGCAGTTCAAGGTCGGCGAGGCCGCCTCGTAGTCGGCGTGGCGCGCGGGGCTCGTGCCCCAGGTGAGCAGGCGCCCGAACTCCTCACCCGCGATCGAGGAGCAGAAGACGGTGTCGCCGATGAGCTCGTGCGGCGTCGCGAGCAGCTTTACCTCCTCCTCGACGCCCATGTCGCGGAAGAACTCCATCGCGCGCTGGTTGGTGATGTGGGCGCGCGGCGTGTTCGCCGTCCACCGGTACTTCGTCACCATGATGTTCGGGATGCCGTAGGTTGCGAGGGCGAGCGCCATTGCCGAGCCGCTCGGGCCCGAGCCCACAATCAGCACCTCCGTCTCGACAACGCTGCCGGTGGGCAGCTCGGTCGCTGCGATTCCGTCGTCGAATACCGCCATTACCATTCCTTCTGCGCTCGGTCTATCCCTGTGATGGTGGAAGCGGAGCAGGCGTCCACCTCATGTCCGGTGTCCGAGGAGTTCACCCCCGGACACCGGACTGATCCCTGCTCAGCCCGCGGGCAGCACGGTGTCCACCCAGCCGTGATCGCGGCCCAGGAACCACGGGCCGACCGAGGCCCACTCGCCGGTGCCGGGCGCCAGGTGCACCGGCCAGGCGCTGGCGTTCGGCTGGTGAGCGGCGCCCGGACCGAAGATCCATGGCTCGCCGGTCATACCGCCCGTCTCGATCGGTTCGGTCATCGCCTTCGCCGCTGCGGTGAAAGAATCCCGGTTGACATCGCCTTCGATCGTCTCCAGCACCTGGATGAATGCCTTCGCCGCGAGATACCCTCCCTGCGCGAACGAGGTCTCGGCGACTCCGTGGCGGCCCATCACCTCTCGCCATTCCGCATTCGACGGGTCCTCCGGGTCGCTCCAGGGTGAGAACTCGGCCGGAACATAGACGTCCCCGCCGTACTGGAGGGTGTCGGCGAACTCCTGCGAGTACACCGAGGTCAGCGTTAGCACGGGAATCGAGAAGCCCTGGTTGTCGGCCTCAGCGAGGAAACGGACCACATCGGGTCCGATGCCGACGATGAAGAACGCCCCGCACCCCTCGGCGGCCACTGCCGCGAGGTTTCCGGCGTAGTTCACCTGTCCGGTGAGCAGCGTCTCATCGCTGTGGGCGAGTTGCTCGCCGGTCGCGTCCTCCCAGGCTTCAACCGCTTGCATGTAGGCGTTCACACCCGTCGCATCATCGGCGGTGAAGAACCCGCAGATGTCATCCAATCCGAACTGCTCACTGCCCATCGCAAGCGAGGCGAATACTCCGAAATACGGTCCAGTGTTCACCGGAGCGACATTCGGAGTGGTGAAGCAGAAGGGATCCACCCCCGCGCCCTGGATGGAGACGATGTCGTCCTCGACCCACGCGGTGTGGTTCACCGCGCAATCGAGCAGGGACGAATTCCCCACGAAGGCGATCGCGTCCTTGGCGAGCGCATCCCTCACAGCGGTGGCCGATCCGGCCGGATCGGCACGGTCGTCGAACGTCTGGTAGTCGATCGGGCGCCCGTTCAAGCCCCCGGCGTCGTTGTACTCCTGGAAAACCGCCTGAGCCGCCGGAGTGCCTTCGAGGAAGTACATCGCGCTCGAGATGCCCGCGACGACGATGGGCTCGCCCGCCGCGGGATCGCCATCCGGCCCCTCTCGTCCGGCGGAACCGCCGGAGCAGGCGCTGAGCACCAGTGACGCGGCAGCGACCGGCACCAGCCAGAGCTGTGCTGTTCTCTTCATTGATCTTCGTCCTTTCCTGACTGATGGCACACCGATGTGCCCTGGGGTGATTCGTCTGTGTTTCCTCCGGCGCACGCGGCCCTTCGAGCGGGGTGCTGCTCCCCCGTGCGACTCACCGCGTTCCTGCGCCGTCGTCTCCGAGCTTCTCCGCGAGCCAGCCCCTGATCACGCCGAGCACCTCGGCGTTGTTGCGCTCCAGCATCATCCCGTGACCGTTCCCGAGCACGCCCAGATCCCCCAGCCTGATCAGATCGCTCGCGCATCCGACCTGATCGAGGTACTCCTGCAGGTGTCCGTCGAAGAAGCCGAAGAGCGAGGCCTGAGCGGTGACGATGGCGACGGGCACCCGGGAGAGCCCGGGGAGCCTGCGGGCGGGTTCCTCCTGCAGGGCCTTCGGAACGGGGCCCTCGCCGCTGACGCGGATGCCGAGCTCCGAGGGGTCCGCCGCCGGCGGATCGTAGTTCATCGGCGCGGCCGCCAAGCCCCAAGGCAGGGTCATGTCGGTCTGGGGTTGACCGAGGAAGGGCGGCCCGATCGTCTCGACCGCGACGAAGGCGAGGACCAGATCCGGCCTCGTATCGGCGGCGAGGAACGCGCCGGGTCCTCCGGCCGAGTGGGCGACGAGCACCGCCGGTCCGACCCGCTCCAGCAGCGCCACCAGGCGCTCGCGCTCGAGTTCGTGCATCCGGGCGGTGTCGGCAATCAGCGGCCCCTGTGACGCGATGAACTGCTCGAACACGTCGTCGGATCCGTCGAGCTCGCCCGGCCACTGCGTGTGCGGCGGCAGCGGGGGGCCGTCGGGGTCTCCCAGGAAGATGCTTCGCAGCACCTCGGCGCCCCAGGTGTTCGTCGGCGCCCCGAGCACCTCGGGGTCGTAGGGCGAACGGCCGTGACCCGGGCGATCCACCACGTAGACCGGATGGCCCGCATCGGCCATCATCGGCGCCCAGCCGGGCCGTCCGTCCGGGGTGACGAGGTAGTCGGTTCCCTGTCCGCCCCCGCCGTGGACGAGGACCACCGGCGCGCCGGGCGCCTCGCCGTCGGGGCGGAGATGCTCCACGTGCATCGGACCGAGAGATACGCTGCCCACGGGGGTCGCGGCCCGCTCCCCTGTGATCCAGAACGATTCGCGCTTCATCGTGCTTCCTCCGCACTCGTGATCAGCGACGGCGTCACCATCGCCCGCATGCGCAGCAGATCCGCGCGACGCGCCTCCCGATCCGAGGCGATGCGCCTGAGCCCCGCGAGCAGCGCCGCCTTCTCCTCCGCGGGGTGCGGATCGAACAGCATCCGCTTATTGGCGCTCGCGGCCGGAGAGACGATCTCGAGGAACACCCTGCGCCGCTCGTCTGCATACGCATCGAGCACCGACTCATCGGCCTCGCCGCGGATCACGGCCGCCAGGGCCTCCGTGAGCACGAAGGAGTCGAGGAACCCGCCGGTGAGGCCGAGCCCTCCGACCGGGTTCGTGATGTGCGCGGCGTCGCCCGCGAGGAGCACCCGGCCCGCACGGAACGACTCGGCGGCCCGCTGATGCATCCGATACGGTCGGAACTGCACCAGTTCGTAGTCGGCTCCGCCCGGCATGCCTGCGGCGAAGTGCGCATGGATCCGAGGTTCCAAGAACTCCTCGGGCAACTCCCCGTCCTCGCGGAAGGTGAACCGCCACACCGGTTCGTCGGTGATCTTCGCGATGATCGCGCCGAAATCCGGATCAATGCGCCAGTTGGCGATCGGGAGCCCCGCCGCCCCGAGATCCGCGCGGATGTTCGTGGAGACGAAGCGGTCGGGCCAGGTGATCCCCTCGAAGCCGAGCCCGAGAGCCTTCCGAACGGTGCTGTTCGCGCCGTCCGCACCGATGAGCCAGGCGCTGCGCATGCTGCCCGCGCCCTCCGGTCCCCGGAACTCCACGTCGACGTGGTCGTCGCCGGGGGTGATCCGCGTCGCCTCGGTGTCGTACCGGATCTCGACGTTGTCGAATGCGGCGAGACGTCGGAGCAGGATCCGGCTCACCTGATCCTGACCGATGTGGAGGGTGTACGGGTGTCGGACATCGCCCTCGATCGCGTCGAGCGTGTGGTGGAAGTGCTCGCCGCTCTCATGGTCGATGAGGTTCATCCCATCGCCGATCAGAGCCGCGGCCTTCAGATCATCGAGCACCCCCAACCGCTCGAACCCGTCGTGCACGAAGAAGAGGTAGGCCATAGCCCGGGGCGCCGTGCTCACGGCACCCGCCCCCTCGAAGACCACGACGTCGATGCCGGCGCTGGCGAGCCCGTATGCGGTCGTCAGTCCCACCGGGCCCGCGCCGATCACGGCCACACTCGGATTGGTCATGGGTGTATCTCCTCCTGAGCACGCTGTTCATCGGGCGATCCCGCGGCGGTCTCGCTGCACCTGCAACGATGCCCGGGTGAGACCGGAGCGTCCAATGCTGAACGCGCACCTCCTCATGAGTCGCGATCATGAGTATCCTGATGAGACCTCGTCGCCGCTGAATGCAATGACGCACCAACCGTTGGGAGGGCTGGACGAGATGGAGATTCGAAAGCTGCGACACTTCGTCGCCGTTGCGGACACACTCAACTTCCGGATCGCGGGAGAACGGCTCCACCTGACGCAGCCGGCGCTCACGCGGTCGATCGCGGGCTTCGAGCAGGAACTCGGCGTTCGGCTCTTCCACCGCGACAGGCAGGGGGTGAAGCTCTCCGCGGACGGCGCCCAGCTGCTCAAGCGGGCGCGCGAACTGCTCGCCGCCGCGGACGAGTTCTCCTACGCCGCGCATTCGCTCAACGCCGCGTCCGAACGTCTCCTCCGGCTCGGCCTCTACGGCAACGGCCTCGCCGAACTCACCCATCCCGTGCTGCAGGCCTTCACCGAGCAGCACCCCACGACGACGCTGCAGGTCCGCGACGCCGATTTCTCACGCGGCATCGAACCGCTGCTCTCCGGGGAGTACGACATCGCGTTCCTTCGGGCACCCGTAGATCTGCCGGAGCTGAAGATCATCCGGCTCTTCGCCGAGCCGATGGATCTGGTGGTCTGGAAGGGACACCGGCTCGAGCGGTTCGAATCGGCGGACGTCTCGGAGATCTTCGAGGATCCCTGGGTGACTCTGCCTCCCAGTATTCCGGGCCCATGGGGCGCGTTCTGGCTCCTCTCCGATCCCCGCGCCGGCAAGGCGCCGAAGATCGGGGCGTACGCACGGAGCGAGGGCGAGTTCGCGGCAGCGGTCTCGTACCGGAAACTCTCCGGTGTGCTCCCGGCGTCCGTGCAGCGACTGCGGCCCCACCCCGGGGTGCGCGCTGTCAAGGCCGCCCACCCCACGCTCTCGCCAGTCGCAGTCGCCTACCGCGCATCGGGCTTCAACCCGGCAGCGGCGGCCCTTGCGGAAACCGCGGTGCGCATCGCGCGGAGCCACCTGCATCTCGTCCCCCACGCGCAGCTCTCGCACGACGGCCGAGCAGCACCCGATGAGTCGCGCGACGCGCACCGCGCGAGGCACCGCCGGTGCGCTCATCGCGACGCTCTTCGCGGCGGCCTCCCACGCGCTGGGCGGCGGCGAGGCCGCGCCCTTCGCGATGCTCGTCGCCGGGGTGCTCGCGCTGCCCGTCTGCGTCGCGCTCGCGGGCCGGCTCGGCTCCCTCTGGCGCCTCGGACTCGCCGTGACCGCGAGCCAGCTGCTCTACCACTGGTGCTTCTCGGTGCTCGGCGCCGCCGCGGGCACTGCGGGTACCGCCGGCGCCGCAGCCGGCACGGCGAACCCGCACCTCGCGCATCTCGGGGGCCTCGCCTTCGCCCCGTCCGCAGTGGCGGACGCGGGCACCGCGGGCACGGCCATGTGGGTCGCGCACGCGGCCGCCGCGATCCTCACCATCGCACTGCTGCACCGCGGCGAGCGCGCGGCGCTCGGTCTCGCACGCCTGATCGGCCGGGCCCTGCCGTTCGCTCTGCCGCGCGCGGTCTCGGCGCCCGAGCGCGCGGCGATCCGCCCCGCTGCGGCCCCCGCTCGCTCGCGCGTCTCACTTGCGATCCTCTCGGCGATCAGCCATCGGGGCCCGCCCCGCTCCCTCGCTCCCATCACCTAGCCGCCGGGCGCACTCTCGGCGGCATCGCAGCCGTCCCGGCGACCCCGGGCCGAGAGAAAGACGCTCATGCACGCATACGCACACGCGCACGCTGTCGCGCGCGACGAAGACAGCACCCGCACTATCCGCACCATCCGCACCCCCCGCACTCCCCGCGAGGCCGGCTCACGCCCACGCGGCATCCGCCGAACGGCCGCCATCGCCGCGGCCGCCCTGCTCGGCCTCGCCGGGCTGTTCGCCGGGTCCTCCCCCGCCCTCGCCCACGACGAGCTCGTCGGGTACTCGGTCGAGGCCGACGTCTCCGACGGCCGGGCGATCGCCCTGGCCCTGCACTTCAGCAACGAGATCATGGACGTCGGCACCGAGATCGCCATCACGGGACCGGGCGGCGAGGACCTCACCGACGGCGCCCCGGTGATCTCCGGCCGCGACGTGACCCAGCCGCTGAAGCACCCGCTCCCCGAGGGGAACCTGGCCGTCGCCTGGCGCGTGGTCTCGAGCGACGGGCACCCCATCTCCGGCGAGTTGACCATCCTCTCCGCGGCGGACGGCACCGCGACCGCCGGCCCGGCGGGCGAGGAGGAGCACGAGCACGCCGACGACGGCCACTCCGACGAGGAGCACGCCGAGGACGGCCACGACCACTCCGAGGACGCGCAGGAGACCGCCGAGACCGTCGCGGAGAACGGCGACTCCCCCGTCGTCACCGTGGTCATCGTCGCGGTGGTCGCGATCGCCGCGATCGCGGCGGTCGCCGCCGTGGTCGTCGGCACCGGGCGCCGTCGGCGCGCCTTCGAGGAGGCCGCGGCCGAGGCGAACGCGGGCGCGGACGAAGGCGCTGTCAAAGGCGCCGACGAGGGCGCAGCGGGCGCGGGCGACCCCGACGACGGCGGGAAGCTGTGATGCGCCGCACCGCGCTCGCGGCGCTCGCCGCGCTCGCCGTCGCGGCCCCGCTGCTGACGGGCTGCACCGCCGCGGAGGGCGGGAGCCCGGCGACCGGAGGCTCCTCCGGCGAGTCCCAGGAGCACGCGCACAGCCAGGTGACGATCGCGGACGGCTGGGCGAAGGCCGCCGAGACCGGCGGCATGACGGGGCTCTTCGGCACGCTCGAGAACCACGGCGACCACGATCTCGTGATCACGGGGGTCGAGAGCGACGCGGCCGAGATGATCGAGCTGCACGAGGTCACCGCAGACGGCGTCATGCGCGAGATCGAGGGCCCCACCTCGATCCCCGCGGGCGGGGCCCTCGAGCTGGCGCCCGGCGCCAACCACATCATGCTCATGGGCCTCACCCGGGAACTGCTCGCCGGCGACGAGGTGGAGGTGACCGTGCGTTTCGACGACGGCACCTCGGTGCACCTCGCCGTGCTCGTCAAGGACTACTCGGGCGCGAACGAGGAGTACGACGACGGATCGGCCCACGCGGATCACGATGAGCGCGCGGAACACTGAGACCCGCCTCTCCCGCCGCGCCCTCCTCACCGGGGGCGCGGCGGGGCTCGGGGTCGGCGCCGTGCTCGGGGTCGGCGGCGCGCTCGGCGTCTCGGCCCTCGGCACCGCGGCGCCCGGCGGCGAGGAGCGCGCGCTGTCCGGCTTCGGCGGCGAGTCCCTGCCCTGCCACGGCGAGCACCAGGCGGGCATCGTCACAATGCCCGGGGCGCACATTCGCTATTCGGCATACGCGTTGCGACCCGAGGTCGACGCGGATGCCCTGCGGCGCATGTTCCGCATCCTCACGGGCGACATCGAGGGACTGACCTCCGGGCGGGGGCCGCTCGCCGACCCCGAGCCCGAGCTCGCCGCCCGTCCCTCGCGCCTCGCGATCACCGTGGGCGCGGGGCCGGGCCTCGTCGACCGGGTGAGCCCCGCGCTGCGACCGGAATGGCTCGCCCCGCTGCCCGCCTTCGATCGCGACCGGCTCGGCGCGGGCTTCGACGGCGGCGAGCTGCTGCTCGCGGTGCAGGCCGACGATCCGCTCCCCCTCGCCCACGCCGCGCGCATGCTCGACCGGGACCTCGCGAGCTTCGCCGAGCGACTGTGGGTGCAGCAGGGCTTCCGCCAGGCGCGCGGATCCGAGGCCGAGGACACCACGATGCGCAACCTCATGGGACAGGTGGACGGCACCACCAACCCGAGCCCCGAGGAGGAGGGCTTCGACTCGCTCGTCTGGCTGGGGCCGGAGGCCGGCTGGCTCGCGGGCGGCAGCGCCTTCGTGCTGCGCCGGATCCGCATGGAGCTCGACACCTGGGACACGGTGGACCGCCCCGGCCGCGAGCTGAGCATCGGTCGCCGGCTCTCCGACGGCGCGCCGCTCACGGGCGGCGGCGAGCGCACCCCGCCCGACTTCGAGGCCCGGAACGGGCTGGGCCTCTCCGTCATCCCCGCGGCGGCGCACATCAGGCGGGCGCGCTCGGAGGACCCCTCCGAGCGGATCCTGCGCCGCGCCGTGAACTACGACGACGGGCACGAGGCCGGGCTGCTCTTCGGCTGCTACCAGCGCGATCCGCGCTCCCAGTTCGTGCCGATCCAGCGGCGCCTCGACGAGGCCGATCTGCTGAACACCTGGATCACCCATACGGGGTCCGCGGTCTTCGCGATCCTCCCGGGCTTCCGCGCCGGCGGCATGCTCGGCGAGACCCTGTTCGCCGGGTAGCCGCGCTCAGCCGGCCGTCGCGAAGGCCCCGCGGTACCGCGCCGCCGGGTGCCGCTCGTTCAGCAGCGGAGCGCCGAAGAGCTTCTGCCTGAGCGGCCCCGGCGCGTACTCGTGCTGCGCGAGGCCGCGCTCGCGCAGCACGGGCAGCACCTTCTCGGCGAACTCCTCGAACGATCCCGGGATGACCCAGTTCACGACGTTGATGCCGTCGACGCCCGCCTCCTGCCAGACCTCCAGCGCGTCGGCGATCTGCTCGGGGGTGCCGACGATGCGGCTGTTGCGGGTCAGCCGGTTGCCGAGATCCTCGACCAGGGGCTCGCGGTCGGTGATCGCGCGACGGGTCCACTCGAGGAAGCCCCGGGCGGTGTTCGTGTCGATGTCCTTGAGCGCGGTCTCGGGCGGGTAGACGCGTCCCTCCGGGTCGACGATGGCCATGTGCGCGAGGTAGCCCTCGGCGCTCGACCAGCGGTCGTACTCCTCGGCCCGCGCCTGCGCCTCCGCCTCGGTGTCGCCGATGACGAAGCTTAGTCCCTGGAAGAACTTGATGTCGTGCGGCTCGCGCCCGAACTCGACGGCGAGGGCGCGCGTCTCGTCGATCTGCTGCCGGGCGATCTCGGGGCTCGGGGCGATGATGAACGTGGCCTCGGCATGCGCCGCCGCGAAGCGCCGGCCCGAGACGGAGGATCCCGCCTGGAACAGCAGCGGCGTGCGCTGCTGCGAGGGCGAGGGCAGGTGCGGGCCCTCGACCCGGTAGCGCTCGCTCTCGTGGTTGATCTTGTGGATCTTGGAGACGTCGGCGTACACGCCGCGCTCCTTGTCCTTGAGCAGCGCGCCGTCGTCCCAGGAGCCCTCCCACAGCTTGTAGGCGACGTCGACGTACTCCTCGGCCCAGCGGTAGCGCTCGGTGTGGTCGACGAGGCGGGAGAGGCCGAAGTTGCGCGCCCCGTTGTCCTGCATGCCGGTGACGATGTTCCAGGCGATCCGGCCGCGCGAGATGTGGTCGAGGGTCGACACCTGGCGCGCGAAGTTGAACGGGTGGTTCTGCACCACGTTGGAGGTCAGCGCCAGCCCGATGTGCTGCGTCGAGACGGCGAGCGCGCCGAGCAGCACCGTGGGGTCGTTGCTCGGGATCTGCAGGCCGTGCCGGGCGTACACCTCGAAGTCGGCGTCGGCGTCGCCGTAGAGGCCCGTGACGTCGGCGAAGAACATCGCGTCGAACTTCGCCTCCTCCAGGACGCGGGCGAGGTCGATCCAGACGTCCACATCCTCGAAGTCGACCTGCTCGGCGTCGGGCCGGCGCCAGTGGCCGTGCTGGATGTGGGAGTTCGTGTTCATCACGAACGCGTTGAAGTGGAGCGGTCGTCGGGGGCTGCTCATCGGGGTTCTCCTGTCGTCGGGGCGGGAATGCCGGGCACGGGGGTGCCGGGGCTCGGAATGTCGTCGAGGGTCGGCAGCGAGCTCACGAGCTCGCGGGTGTAGGGGTGCCCGGGGTTGCGGAAGATCTGCTCGGAGTCGCCGGCCTCGACCACGCGGCCGCGCCGCATCACGAGGATCCGGTCGCTCATGTGGTGGATCACCCCGAGGTCGTGCGAGATGAAGAGGTAGCTCAGCCCGTACTCGTCCTGGAGCTCGACGAGCAGGTCGAGGATCTGCGCCTGCACCGACACGTCGAGCGCCGAGACCGCCTCGTCGAGCACGATCACGTCGGGGGAGGGCGCCAGGGCGCGCGCGATCGCGATGCGCTGGCGCTGCCCGCCGGAGAGCCGGAGCGGCGAGCGCCGGAGCACCTCCACGGGCAGTGCGACCCGGGCCAGCAGCTCGCGGACGCGCTCCTCGCGCGCCGCCCGGCCGAGCCCGTCGCCCGCGGGAATGGCGTCGAGCAGGATGCGTTCGGTGTCCCACCTCGGGTCGAAGGAGCTGAGCGGATCCTGGTAGACCACCGAGATCCGGCTCCGCAGCCGGCGCCGGCGCCGCTCGGACACCGACAGCCACGGCTCGCCGAGCAGCCGCACGTCGCCGGAGTCGGCGGTCTCGAGGGCCAGCGCGATCCGCGCCGTCGTGCTCTTGCCCGACCCCGACTCCCCGACGATGCCGAGGGTCTCGCCCCGGCGCAGCTCGAACGACACGTCGTCCACCGCGTGCGTGGGGGTGCCGTCGGCCGCGATGAACCGCTTGCGCAGTCCCTCGGCCCACAGCACCGGCTCCGTCGCGCGGTCGCGCTCGGGCGCGTCGCCCCCGGGCCGGTGCAGGACGAGCCGGGGCGCCGCCTCGGACTGCGGGGCGAGGCGCTCGCCGCGCGTGTGCCCGCCGGGCACGGCGTCGATCAGGCTCCGCGTGTACGGGTGCCGCGGCTCGCCGAGCACCCGCTCCGCCGGTCCCTGCTCGACGACCTCGCCGCCGCGCATGACGAGGATCTCGTCGGCGAGGTGCGCGACGACCGCGAGGTCGTGGCTGATCAGCACGATCGAGGCGCCGCGGCGCTTCATGTCGGCGAGGAGCGACAGCACCTGGGCCTGCACGGTGACGTCGAGCGCGGTGGTGGGCTCGTCGGCGACGATGATCTCGGGGTCGAGCGCGATGGCCGAGGCGATGAGCGCGCGTTGGCGCAGCCCGCCGGAGAGCTCGTGCGGGCGCTGCGAGGCCCGCAGCTCGGGGTTCGGTACGTCCACGCTCGCGAGCAGGTCGAGCACCTTCTTCCGGCGCGAGGCGCGGTCCCGCCAGCCGTGCAGGCGCAGCGCCTCCCCGATCTCGTCGCCCACCCGGCGCAGCGGGTCGAGCGACACGAGCGCGTCCTGCTGGATGAAGCCGATGCGGCGCCCGCGGATCCGGCGCCAGGCCGCGGGGGTCTGGGCCGTGAGGTCGAGCTCGCCGAGCCGGAGCGCGCCGGCGTCGACGACCGCCCCAGCGCCGGTCAGGCCCACGAGCGTGCGCGCGGTGACGCTCTTGCCCGATCCGGACTCCCCGACGATCGCGACGCATCTCCCCGCGCCGAGCTCGAACGAGACGTCGCGCACGACGCGCCTGACGACGCCCCGGGCCTCGAAGCCCACGCTCAGCCGGTCGACGACGAGGCGGGGCGCCCCCTCGTCCGCGGCGGCCGGCTCCGCGATGGCCGGCTCCTCGGCGGTCTGCTCCGCCGTGTTCTGCTGCGCGATGCTCATGCGCCCTCTCCGTTCTCGAGTCGGTTCTGGATGTGCTTGCCCGTGATGGTCGCGGCGAGCGCGAGCACGAGGATCACGAGGCCCGGGATGAAGGTCAGCCAGCCCGCCTGCAGCACGTAGGGCCTGCCCGCGTCGAGCAGCGCGCCCCACTCCGGGGAGGGCGGCGGCACGCCGAGGCCGAGGAAGGCCAGGCCGGAGGCCCAGACGATGGACTGGCCGATGGCCATCGTGAAGATCGCGACGAGGGGTCGCATCGCGTTGGGCAGGATGTGACGCCCGATGATCCGCGCGCGGGTGTGCCCGAGGGCGCGCGCCGCCTCGACGTAGCCGGCGTTCTTCGCCGAGAGGATCTGGCCGCGCACCATGCGGGCGTAGCCGGGCGCCGTGCTCAGCCCGATCGCGAGCACGCCGGTCATCGCGCTCGGCCCGAGGATCGCGACGACCAGGAGGGCGAGCAGGAGCAGAGGGAACGCGAAGACGATCTCGATGAAGCGGTCGACCACGGTCGAGGTGAAGCGCCCGGCGAGCGCGGCGAGGCCGCCCAGCACGATCGCGAGCACCAGGGCGAGCGCCGCCGCGCCGACGCCGATCAGCAGCGACTCCCGGGTACCGTGGACGACGCGGCTGTAGAGGTCGCGCCCGGACTCGTCGGTGCCGAACCAGTGCTGCCATGAGGGCGGCCGGAGGGCGCGGGTGAGCTCGACGGCGAAGGGGTCGTGGGTCGCGAGCAGGGTCGGCAGGATCGCCGCGATCGCGAAGAAGGCGAGCACCGCGATGGACAGGATCAGGCTCCAGCTCGGGCGGCGCCGCGGGGCCCGCCGCGGGGCGGCGGAGGCCGGGCCGGGGGCCGGGCCGCCGGGGCGGCCGCTCCCGACGGCCGGCGGGTCGAGTACGGTCATGATGCTCTCAGCCTCGGGTCGATCAGCGTGTAGAGGACGTCGACGAGCAGGTTCGCGACGACGTAGATGAAGGCGACGAGCACGACGATGCCGGTCACGACCGGCAGGTCGCGGGAGCTCACCGCGTCGATGAGGGTCTTGCCGACCCCGGGCCGCGAGAACACCGACTCGACGATGACGGCGCCCGAGATGGTGGCGCCCAGGGCCCAGCCGGTGAGTGTCACCGCGGGGATCGAGGCGTGACGCAGCACGTGGCTCAGCCGGATCCGCAGATCGCCCATGCCGCGCATGCGCGCGCTGAGCACGAAGGGCTGCTCGAGCGTGCGCTCGAACTCGGTGCGCACCGCCTGGCCCATGAAGCCCGCGAGCGGGATGGCGAGGGTCAGCGCGGGCAGGAGGAGGGCGTTCGGCCCCGAGCCGCCCATCACCGGGAACCAGCCGAGCCGGAAGGCGAAGACGAGGAGCAGCAGGATGCCCAGCCAGTACTGGGGCAGGCCCGCGGCGAAGGTGTCGGCCGCCGAGCCGAGCGCCCGCAGCCGGGGGCCGCGGCCGGCCGTGAGCGTCACCCAGGCGACCATGATGATCCACGACAGCAGGATCGCGGCCAGCGTCAGGGTGAGCGTGGCGCCGAGCTGCTCGCCAATGACGTCCCACACCGGCTTGAACTGCAGATACGAGGTGCCGAGGTCGCCGCGCAGCAGACCCCCGAGGTAGTCGAGGTACTGGGCGAGGAGCGAGCGGTCGAGGCCGAACTGCTCGTTGACGGGCGCGAGCTCGTCGGCCGTGCGGATGCGCACCTGGCCCGAGCGGATGTTCAGGATCGCCGTGGCCCGGTCTCCGGGCAGCGCGAGCTGCGCGAAGAAGGCGACGGTGGCGGAGCCCCAGAGCACGACGAGCGCGCCGCCCACGGAGGAGAGGATCCTCCGGGAGCGGAGGCTCAGTCGTCTCCGGGGCGCGGGCCCCGCCGCCGGGACCGGCGGCTCGGCGCCGGTCCCGGCGGCGGGCGCGCCGCTACTGGACGAAGTGAGCGTCATAGAACGTCGGTCCTCCCTGTGCGTGCTCCTGCCAGACCCCCTGGAGCCTCGGCGAGACCGCGAGGGTGCTCAGCCGGTCGTAGACGCCGAAGGCGAGCGCGTGCTCGGCGATGTACTCCTGGGCCTGCCGGTAGGAGGCCTCCTGCGTCTCGCGGTCGGGGGCGGAGTTGCCCTCGAGGATGTAGTTCTCGAGCTCCGCGCTGTTGTAGAACGAGGAGTTCCAGTAGTTCGGCCACTCCTCGGTGCTCTGACGCCAGTTGATGTAGAGGATCCCGCCGTTGATCGCGGTCCAGTAGCCGGGGTAGGCATCGCGCTCCTCCGCGGTGGAGTACGCACCCGCGAAGGCCTCGGACTGCGGCACGGGGATCAGGTTCACCTTGAAGCCGGTCGCCCTCGCCTGCTCCTGCAGCGCCTGCAGGATGGAGGCGCCGTCGGCGTTGATGATCGAGCCGGCGAAGTAGGGGAACTGGATCTCGAGCACCTGGCCGTCCTTCACCCGGTAGCCCTCGTCGTTCGTCTCGGTCCACCCCGCCGCGTCGAGCAGGCGCTCCGCCTCGGCCGGGTCGTAGTCGTAGCGGTCAGCGGCCTCCTGGCTGTAGCCGGGGGTCGACTGGCTGATCCCGGCGTTGCCGTCGTAGGGGATCACGCCGTGGCCGATGGTCTCGACCGCGCTCCGCCGGTCGAGCGAGTGGATGAAGGCCTTGCGCACGTTCTCGTCGGCGAAGGGGCCGCGCGAGGTGGTCAGGGAGATCTGCTGGGGCCGGCCCGCCGTCACGTACTTCTCGAGGGTGTAGCCGCCCTCCTCCAGGCTCGCCCACTCGATCGCCGGGACGTCGTAGATGGCATCGGCCTCGCCCGACTGGAGGGCGGCCACGCGGGTCACGCCCTCGGGCACGAAGCGCCAGTCGACCTTCTCGACGTAGGCGGGGCCGGTGTGCTGCGCGGTGGCCGGGGCCGACTCGTAGTTCTCGTTGCGCACGAGCACGAGGTTCTCCCCGCGGTTCCACTCCTCGACGATGAACGCGCCCGAGCCGATGGGGGCCTCGCAGTTCTCCTCGTCGCTGCGGGTCTCGAGCGCCTGCTGCGACTGGATGCCGAAGTAGCCCTGCGTCAGGTTCTCGATGAAGTTGAGGTAAGGCCGCGAGAGGTGCACCCGCAGGGTGAGCTCGTCGACGACCTCGGCGGACTCGTAGTACCCCTCGAGCCAGGCGAGGGCGGTGCTGTTGCCGCCCGCGAGCCAGTGGTCGAAGTTGTAGACGACCGCCTCGGCGTTCACGGGCGAGCCGTCGGTGAACTCGATCACCTCCTTCAGCGCGATCGTGTAGCTCAGGCGATCGTCTGACAGCTCCCAGTACTCGGCCAGCCAGGGCTGCGCCTCGCCGTTCTCGTCGAGGGCGAAGAGGCTGTCGAGCACGTTGTACGAGATGTAGGACTGCTCGATCCAGCCGCCGAACACGCAGTCCGGCTCCTGCTGGTGCGCGTACACGATGGTGCCGCCCTCGACTCGCTGGGCGTTCGCCGCGGGCGCCTGCGCGCCGCCCGCCGAGCAGGCGGTCAGCGCCAGGGCCGCCACCACGGCGACGGCGACGGCGGATCCTGCCGGGCGGAGGATCTGGGACGTTCGGGGGATCATGGTGTTCCTCTCGGGTGGTTGCTCAGGGGTGCTCACCGTTGTTCCGGCGACAGATTCAGAACACTAGTGAATCTGTGGAATAACCAGTTCGAATGTTTCGAAGCAAGTCGATTCATGACGATCCGTGTCCGCAACGGGCCGCCGAGAGGCCCGGATCCCCGCAATACTGCGAAACATTCGTGCGCCGCCGCGGCCGGGCTTGCGATCATGGTGACCGCGCCACCGCACTCGCTGCGACGGCGCGAGGACCCCCGATTGGAGATCGTCATGACCGCCCGCAAGCAGATCCGCTTCAACGCGTTCGACATGAACTGCGTCGCCCACCAGAGCCCGGGCCTCTGGCGCCACCCCGAGGATCAGGCCTGGCGCTACAAGGACATCGAGTACTGGACCCACCTCGCCCGCACGGCCGAGCGCGGCATCTTCGACGGCATCTTCGTCGCGGACGTGCTCGGCACCTACGACGTCTTCGGCGGCAACGACCTGGCGGCAATCCGCAACGGCGCCCAGGTGCCCGTGAACGATCCGGTGCAGCTCGCCGCGATCATGGCCGCGGTCACCGAGCACATCGGCTTCGGGATCACCGCGGCGACCGCGTTCGAGCACCCGATGCCCTTCGCCCGGCGCCTCTCGACCCTCGACCACCTCTCCAAGGGCCGCGTCGGCTGGAACGTCGTGACCGGCTACCTGCCCTCCGCCGCCCGCAACATGGGCGACCAGGATCAGATGGAGCACGACGAGCGCTACGACCACGCCGACGAGTACATGGAGGTCGTCTACAAGCTGCTCGAGGGCTCGTGGGAGGACGACGCGGTCGTGCGCGACGCCGAGCGCGGCGTCTTCGCCGAGCCTGGCAAGGTGCACCACATCGGCCACGAGGGCCGGCACTTCAAGGTCCCGGGGATCCACCTCTCGGAGCCCTCGCCCCAGCGCACCCCGGTCATCTACCAGGCGGGATCCTCGCCCCGCGGCGTGCGCTTCGCGGCGAAGCATGCCGAGGCGATCTTCATCGGCTCGCCGACCCGCGCGGTCGCGAAGAAGACCGTCGCGGCGATCCGCGAGGAGCTCGTGAAGGCGGGTCGACAGCCCGACTCGGCGAAGATCTACCTGCTCGCGACGATCGTCACGGCCGAGACCGACGAGCTCGCCGAGGCGAAGCACCAGGAGTACCTGAGCTACTCGAGCATCGAGGGATCCCTCACCTTCATGTCGGGGTGGATGGGCGTCGACCTCTCGAAGTACGACCTCGACGAGCCGATCGGCAACGTCGAGAGCAACGCGATCCAGTCGACCGTGGCCTCCTTCCAGGAAGAGATGGACGA
Organism: Candidatus Leucobacter sulfamidivorax; assembly: GCA_016771945.1. Taxonomy (GTDB): domain Bacteria; phylum Actinomycetota; class Actinomycetes; order Actinomycetales; family Microbacteriaceae; genus Leucobacter; species Leucobacter sulfamidivorax. The sequence goes on along the minus strand of QZLF01000002.1, from coordinate 931,015 downwards.
CGGCCGCGAGTGGACGGTGCGCGACATCGCGAACCTCGGCGCCCTCTGCGGCCTCGGCGCGACCTATGTCGGCTCGCCCTCGACGATCGCCGACCAGCTCGAGGCCATCGTCGAGGAGACCGGCATCGACGGCTTCAACCTCGCCTACGCGATCACGCCCGGCACCTTCGAGGACATCGTCGAGTACATCGTGCCCGAGCTGCAGCGGCGCGGGGTCTACCCGACCGAGTACGAGACCGGCACGCTGCGCAACAAGCTCTTCGGAGAGGGCGACCGCCTGCCCGAGGAGCACCACGGCTCGCTCTACCGCGTCGGCGGGCCGCTCTCGACCATCGACGACTACACCGGCACGGGGCGCCCCGTGCCCGAGGAGCTGCTGCTCAGCGCGTCGAAGGCGTAGTCGGCGGATAGCGAAAGGCGGCTCCGGGGAATCTCCCCGGGGCCGCTTCGCGTTACGAGAGGGTCAGAGCCCGAGCGCGTCCCGCGCGGCGGCGAGGGCCTGCTCGAGATCGGCGATCAGGTCGGCGGTGGTCTCGATGCCGACGGAGAGGCGGATCAGCCCGCCCGTGATCCCGAGCCGCGCGTTCTCCTCCGCGGTGAGGCTGACGTGCGTGGTCGTGGCCGGGTGCAGCACGAGCGAGCGGGTGTCGCCGATGTTCGTCATGCGCCGGAACACGCGCAGATTGTCGATCACGAGCTCGGCGGCGGCCTCTCCCCCGCGCACGGTGAAGGAGAAGACCGAGCCGCTGCGGCCGCCGTAGAGGCGGGCGGCGATCTCGTGCTGGGGGTGGCTGGGGAGCCCCGCGTAGTCGACGCTCTCGACGAGCGGATGCGCGTCGAGCCAGCACGCGATCTCCTGGGAGCTCGAGAGGTGCTGCTCCATGCGCAGGGAGAGGGTCTCCATGCCCTGCTGCAGCAGGAAGCCGTTGAAGGGCGAGAGCGCGGGGCCGGTGTCGTTCATGATGGTCAGCCGCGCCGCGGTGATGAAGGCGGCCCGGCCGGCGCTCTCGACGTAGGGCGTCGCGCCCGGCACCAGGGGGTCCACGAGCTGCGCGTAGTGCCGCTCGGCGCCGGCCCAGTCGAAGGTGCCCGCGTCGACGATGACGCCGGACAGCGCCGCGCCGTGCCCGCCCAGGAACTTCGTGCCCGAGTGGATGACGATGTCGGCGCCGTGCTCGATCGGCCGGATCAGGTAGGGGCTCGCGATCGTGTTGTCGACGATGAGCGGCAGCCCGTGCCGCTTCGCGACGCGGGACACGAGGGTCAGGTCCGTGACGTCGTTCTTCGGATTCGGCAGGGTCTCGGTGAAGATGGCGCGCGTCTCCGGGGTGATCGCGGCGTCCCACTCGGCCTCGTCGTTCGGGTCCCAGACGTAGTCGACGCCGACCCCGCAGCGCTTCAGGGTGCGCTCGAAGAGGTACTTCGTGCCGCTGTAGATGCTGGCGGTCGACAGGATCCGCTCACCGTGCGATGCGAGGGTGAGCACCGTCGTATTCACGGCCGCCTGGCCCGAGGCGACGACGAGCGCGCCGATGCCGCCCTCGAGGGCGGCGATCCGCTTCTCCGCGACCGCGTTGGTCGGGTTCGCGCTGCGCGAGTAGAACTGGGTCGGGTCGGCGCCCGTGAAGCGATCGAAGCCGTTCTGGTACGAGTCGAGCGTGTAGGCGGCGCTCAGCGCGATCGGCGGCACCGCCGCGCCCTCCGGCGCCTCCCCCGCGCGCACCTGGCGGGTGTTGAAGCCGTAGCCCTCCCACTGCGTCTCGGGCTCGGCCACAGCGTGCGGAATGCGATCCGCCGCGAACTCGTTCATCGTTGCTTCTCCTTCACCCGGACCGGACACCTTCGAGGCTAGGCACTTCCCCGGTCCGCTCCAAGCCGGAGCGTCATATTCATTCATCTGGCGGCGGGCCGGGGCGCCGCTCGTCTACCCTTGGCTTCATGTCTGTCACTCCCGCCGTCTACGTGCTGCACGAGAACCCCGAATGGTACGCCCCGATCGAGAAGGCCTTCTCCGAGGAAGGGGTGCCGGTTCGCGAATGGCTGCTCACCAGCGGCTCGATCGACCTCACCGAGGCCCCGCCCGAGGGCGTGTTCTGGTCGCGCATCAGCGCCTCGGCGCACACCCGCGGCAACGAGCGGACCAAGGAGTACGCGCGCGCCGTGCTCGCGTGGCTGGAGTCCTGGGGGCGCACGGTCGTCAACGGCAGCCCCGTGATCGAGCTCGAGGTGAGCAAGGTCGCGCAGTACCTGCGCCTGCGGGCGGCCGGCATCGAGGTGCCCCGCACCTCGGCGGTCTTCGGGGTCGACGACCTCGCGGCGACCGCGAGGCGCTACGAGGCGCCCTTCATCGTGAAGCACAACCAGGGCGGCAAGGGCCTCGGCGTCCGCCGCTTCGACTCGCACGAGGACTTCGAGCGCCACATCGCCTCGCCCGAGTTCGAGCCCTCGCCCGACGGCATCACTCTCGTGCAGGAGTACCTGCCCGCGAAGGAGCCCTTCATCACGCGCGTCGAGTTCGTCGGCGGCGAGTACCTGTACGCGGTGCGGGTCGACACCTCGAGCGGCAGCTTCGAGCTCTGCCCGGCCGAGGCCTGCGAGCTGCCCGCCTTCGTGCCGGCCCAGGCCGCGTGCGAGGTCCCGGCCTTCGCGCCGGCGCCCGCGGCCTGCGAGGTGCCCGGCACCGCGGCCGAGGCGACCACCGCCCCCTCCCTCTTCACCCTGCGGACCGAGGTCGACGCGTACCCGATCCTCGAGCTCTACCGGAGGTTCCTGGCGGAGAACGGCGTCACCGTGGCAGGGATCGAGTTCATCGAGACCGCCGACGGGCGCCTCGTCACCTACGACATCAACACGAACACGAACTACAACCCCGCGGTCGAGGCCACGGCCCCGCGCAGCGGGGCGCGCGAGAACGCCCGCTGGTTCGGCCGGCTGCTCGCCGGGGCCGGCGAGTGAGCGCCGCCGGGTTGAACGCCGAGCCGAGCGCCGGAGCGCGCGCGCGCTTCGGCTACTGGACGCCGATCTGGGGCGGCTGGCTGCGCAACATCGAGGACGAGGAGACACCCGCGACCTGGCGTCACATCGCCGAGATCGCCCGTTCCGCAGAGGCCTCGGGCTTCGACCTCACCCTGGTGCCGGAGCTCAACCTCAACGACATCAAGGGCGAGGACGGCCCGAGCCTCGACGCCTGGACCATCGCGACGGCCATCGCCGCGGTCACCGAGAAGCTCGAGATCATCGCGGCGATCCGCCCCGGCTACTACAACCCGGCCCTCATCGCGAAGCGCTCGGCGACGATCGCCGACATCTCGGGCGACCGCTTCTCGCTCAACGTCGTCTCGGCCTGGTGGGCCGAGGAGGCCCGGCAGTACGGCGCGATCTTCTCCGAGCACGACGACCGCTACCAGCGCAGCACCGAGTTCACCCGGGTGCTGCGCGGGCTGTGGCAGGAGAACCCCTTCACCTTCTCGGGCGACTACTACGACTTCGACGGCACCCACTTCGAGCCGAAGCCGGCGGCGCTCCCCCGCATCTACGCCGGCGGGGAGAGCGAGGCCGGGCGCGAGTCGATCGCGGGCTTCGCCGACGCCTACCTCACCCACGGCGGCACGGTCGAGGAGCTGGCCGCGAAGGTGCGGGATCTCAACGCCCGCCGCGAGCGGATCGCGGGGAAGCCGTTCGACTCCTTCGGCATGGCCGGCTACGCGATCGTCCGCGACACCGAGGAGGAGGCGCAGGAGGAGCTGCGGCGCATCACCGACGTGTCCGAGGGGTCCGCCGGCTACGGCTCGTACCAGGACTTCATCAGCAAGTCGCAGCTCGACACCGAGGTGAATCTGCGCGACTACTCGGTGTCGAACCGGGGGCTCCGCCCCGAGTTCATCGGCACGCCCGAGCAGGTGGCCGAGCGGATCCACGCCTACACCCGCGTGGGCGTCGAGGTGTTCCTGCTGCAGTTCTCGCCGCACCTCGCCGAGCAGCAGCGCTTCGCCGAACAGGTGATCCCGCTCGTGCGCGAGCTGGAGGCGCGGGGCTGAGGGGGCGGAGCCTCGCCGCACCCGGCGACACGCATCCAGCAGGCTCGCCGGCAGACCTCCCTTACCCTCTCGCGCAGCTTTGCGCACCCCGCTTGAAACATAATGTAACGTTATGCAATAAAGAATCATAAAGAATGATTCGCGCCGGAAACTCTGTAGCTTTTCCTGAGGAGACCGCGACCGACGGCTCCCCGAGGCAGGCCCCAGCAGAGGAGAACCGGACAGTGATCGCGCTCGAGCATCTCGTCAAGGAGTATCCGACCAGACAGGGAGCGGTGAGGGTGCTCGACGACGTCGACCTCACCGTGCAGGAGGGCGAGATCCTCGCGGTGGTGGGCCCGAGCGGCGCAGGCAAGAGCACGCTCGCCGCCTGCATCAACCTGCTCGAGCGCCCGACCTCCGGCAGCGTGCGCGTGAACGGGCGAGACCTCTCCAGCCTGAAGGAGCGCGAGCTGCGCATCGCGCGCCGCGGGATCGGCACGATCTTCCAGTCCGACGGGCTGCAGAGCCGCCGCACCGCCGCCGAGAACATCGCCCTGCCCCTGCGCTACCTCGGCCTCACGGACCGGGCCCGCAGGCAGCGCGTCGCCGAGCTGCTCGACCGCGTGGGGCTCGCGCACCGCGCCGACTACTACCCGCACCAGCTCTCCGGCGGCCGGCGCCAGCGCGTGGGCATCGCCCGGGCGCTCGCCCTGCGGCCGACGGTGCTGCTCTCCGACGAGGCCACCTCGGGCCTCGATCCCGAGACCACGCGGTCGATCGTCCGGCTGCTCAAGGAGCTGCGCGCCGACCTGAACCTCTCGGTGCTGTTCATCACGCACGAGATGGAGACCGTCATCGAGGTCGCCGACACCGTGGCGCGGATCGAGGCCGGCCGCATCGCCGAGTACGGGCGCCTCTCCGATCTACTGGTCGACGGATCCTCCCAGGTCGGCTCGGCGCTCATCTCCAGCGACTCCGAGGTCTCCGAGCTGCGCGCGGCGGCGGGGCACGAGCTCTGGCGCGTCTCCTATCGGGCGCAGGACATCCGCCCCGACTGGATCTCGCTCGTGGGCGCCGAGATCGGCGCGCCGATCGGCGTGCTGGAGGCCGACGTGCGCGTGGTCCACGGCTCCCGCGTCGGCTACGTCCTGCTGCAGGTGGAGGCGGATCGGGCACGGGCCTTCGCCGAGAGCGTGCTCCGCTGCGGGCTCCTGCCCGAGCGGGTGGAGGATACGCTCTCCGCCGATACCGCACCGTTCCGCGACGAGGCACTGGCGCTGAGCGGAGCGAACGCATGAGCGCCCTCGCGACGGCGCTGCCGGCTGCGCTGACGACCGCGCCCGGAACCTCGTTCGCGGCCTCCGGGGAGCTGCAGGGCACGGACGAGCTGATGCGCATCCTCGGACTCCTGCTCCCCGCGATCGGCGAGACCGTCGCGATGGTCGGCATCGTCATGGCCGTCGTCGTGCTGCTCGGCACCCCGCTCGGACTGCTGGTCTTCAACCTCTCCGAGGGCGGCCTCTTCCCGAACCGCACGCTCCACACGATCCTGAGCTGGGTGATCAGCATCGGGCGCTCCCTCCCCTTCCTCGTGCTCATGGCCGCGATCATCCCCTTCACGCGGCTCATCGTCGGCACGAGCATCGGCATCGCGGCGGCCGTCGTGCCGATGTCCATCGCGGGCACGGCCTTCTTCGCCCGGCTCGTCGAGAACGCGGTGCGCACCATCCCGCCGCTGCAGGTCCGGGTGGCGCGCGCCTCGGGGGCCTCGAAGCTGCAGGTCGTCCGCAGCGTGCAGCTGCACGAGGCGGTCCCGATCCTGCTCGGCGGCCTCACCATCAACTCGATCGCGATGGTCGACTACTCCGCTATCGCGGGCACGATCGGCGCCGGCGGGCTGGGCTACGTGGCCGTGGTCTACGGGTATCAGCGCTTCGACCAGAACGTGATGCTCGCGACCGTGATCACGCTCGTGCTGCTCGTCGGGGCGGTGCAGCTGATCGGCGACCTCATCGTCAAGAAGACCACCCCGCAGCTGGCGAAGCCCCGCATCGGCTAGGGCGTGTCTCGTAAATAGTTGAGCCAGGCTACGACCCCGTTCAGGACGACCGCGGCCCGGTACACGACCGCGAGCTTGTCGTATCGGGTTGCGAGCCCGCGCCACTGCTTGAGCCGACAATAGCCACGCTCGATCACGTTCCTACCCCGGTATTTCTCGGCATCGAACTTCGGTGGTCTGCCACCGGTACGGCCGCGGCGCTTTCGGTGTGCTTGCTGGTCGCGGGGCTCAGGAATGACCGCCTCGACGCGATGCTCTCGAAGATACTCGCGGTTCTTGCGTGACGAGTACGCCTTGTCGCCCAAGACCGCATCGGGTCTGGTGCGGCGGCCGATCTGCACGTGCTCCATGAGCGGGACGAACATCGGCGAGTCCCCATCTTGACCTGCGGTGCAGAGCGTCACGAGCGGCAGGCCCTGCCCATCGACCAACTGGTGCGTCTTCGTCGAGAGACCACCACGAGAACGGCCAACCGCGTGGTCAAGCGGCTCGGTCAGCAGATTCTTGTAATTCGATGAATCCCTTTTTTAGGCGCGTGACATTGGTTGCGTGCTGATGCGCACGCGCGATCGTGGAATCCACCGACACCGACCAGTCGACCAAGCCGTTCCGGTCTGCAAGTTCGTGAAGCAGGCGCTGCGCCTGATCCCAGGTGCCGTCACCAGCCATCCGGCGATGCCATCGCCAGACGGTCTGCCAGGGGCCGAACACTTCCGGGAGATCCCGCCAGGCGATCCCGCACCGATACCGGTAGATGATGCCCTCGACCATTGTGCGAGCGTCTGCGAACGGGCGTCCCTGTTTCCCAGTAGGGCCAGGCATGAGGCCCGAGATGAGGGCCCATTGATCATCCGAAAGGAGCTGGAATCGTGACATAGTTCCACGATCCCAGCCCCCCATCAAGAAACTTTACGAGACACGCCCTAGCTGCACCGTCGAGATCCCAGGATCCGGTCCCGGCGCGATCCCGGGCCCGATCCGCCATGCCCGCGCGCCCGGAACCCGAGCGACTCCCACCATCGAGACCACCATCAGAAAGCAAGGAAGAACATCATGAGCGAGACGACATCGAACGAGGCGCCGTCGAATGAGACGGCCGGGCCGACCGACGAGTTCGAGCTGAAGAAACGGCGCAAGTGGCCCTGGATCGTCGGGGCCGGCGTCGCCGCGCTGGCGATCGCCGCGGCGATCGTCGTACCGCGGCTCGGCGACGCCCGCACCGCGAACGAGACCGAGGGCGCGACGCTCCTCATCACCACGGTCGAGGGCCAGCCGACCGAGACCGCGCTGATCGAGTTCGTCGCCGAGGAGGTCGCGCCGAAGTACGGCATCACGATCGCCTTCAAGGGGCTCGCGGACAGTACGACGCTGAACCGGGCCGTCAGCGAGGGCGAGGTCGCCGGCACCATCTACCAGCACAAGCTCTGGCTGGGACAGGTGCTCGAGGCCAACCCGGACTTCCAGCTCGAGGCGGCGACGCCGGTGTTCCGCTGGGGCTTCGCGCTCTGGTCCGACAAGTACGACTCGGTCGAGGAGCTGCCCGACGGCGCCACGATCTCGCTGTACTCCGACCCCGCGAACGAGGCCCAGGGGCTCTGGGTGCTGCAGCAGGCCGGCCTCATCGAGGTCGACCCGAGCATCCCCTACTACGAGGCCTCGGTCGACGACATCGTGAAGAACCCGAAGAACCTGCAGTTCAAGCTGCTCGACTTCGCGGCCCAGTCCCGCGCCCTGCCCGACCTCGACGCCGCCGTCGGCTACACCGAGTACTACCTCTCGGCCGACATCCCGATCGAGCGGCAGATCTTCGCGCCGCGGACCCCCGACGAGTTCGCCGGGCAGCTGACCATCGGCAGCCGCTGGAAGGACACGGAGAACATCAAGAAGCTCGTGGCCGCGTTCCAGGATTCGGCCGTGCAGCAGTGGCTCGCGGAGAACCCGGTGCCGTCGAACATCCTGCTCCCGCTCGACGGCTGAGCATCGTGGTTCGGCCCGGGCCCGGCCTCAGGCCTGTCGGACCCGGGCACGAAGCTGCGCCCCCGGGTGCTCGGCAGGAAGCAGGTCGCCGCCGTCGGGGAACACCTTCCGCCGCAGCGTGGTCGGCTCCTTCTCCTCCGACATGATGCCGCGGCTGCGCAGCATCGGCACCAGGTGCTCGATGAAGTCGCGATAGGTCTGAGGGCTGATGAACGGCTGCAGGAGGAAGCCGTCGATCTCCGTCTCGTCGAGGAACTTCTCGACCTCGTCGGCGACGGTCTCGGGCCCGCCGACGAACACCATGCCGTTGATCCCCTGGTCGCGGATGCGCTCCAGAATCTCGCGCGGCGTCGCGTTGCGGCCCTCCGCCAGATTCTGGAAGCCCGCCAGGATCGACTGCCCCTCGTTCGTCCCCAGGTCTGGCATCGGCTCGTCGAGGGGGTATCCGGCGAGATCGATGCCCGTCGCCCACGCGAAATAGGTCGCGGCCTGTTCGATGTTCGTGTAGCTCATCATGTCCTGATACTTCGCGCGGGCGCCCTCGTCATCCGAGTCGAGCACGAAGTAGGCACCCGCGAGCATCTTGATGCCGTCCGCCGGACGACCGTTCTCGACTGCTCGCGCGCGCAGGTCGGTGACGTGCCCGGCGATGGTCGGAGCGTCCACGCCCGCGACGAAGACGAGCTCGGCATACTTCGCCGCGAAGTTCTTGCCCGCTTCGGAGGTTCCCGCCTGCACGAGGAACGGGGTCCGCTGCGGCGAGGGCGGGAGCGGGAACGCCCCGCGCGTACGCACGTAACGGCCCTCAAACTCGACCCGGTGCACCGCGTCGCCGTCGGCAAAGACGCTCGCCGCCTTGTCCTCGCGGAGCGCACCGGCCTCCCAGGACTGCTCCCAGAGCCGCAGGCACACTGCGAGATGCTCCTCGGCCTGCTCGTATCGCGCGTCGTGCGGCAGCGGCTCCTCCCCGAAGAGGTCTCCGACGGCTGCCTGCGCAGCGCCCGTCACGATGTTCCAGCCGATGCGCCCTCGAGTAAGGTGATCCAGGGTTCCGTACCGACGGGCGACCGCGGGAGCGCGCTCGACCGTGGTCGACGAGGTCACGACGACGCCGAGGGTCGTGGTCGCCGCGGCGACCGCCGAGACCAGCGTGATCGGATCGCCCATGGGGAAGTGCGTGGCATCGGTCACCGCTCGCGCGATGAGGTTCCCTTCGCGGTCCGTGGGGTACCCGTAGTTGTCGGCGAAGAACATGATGTCGAATCCGCCCGACTCGAGCTCCCGCGCGATGTCGGTCCAGTAGTCGATCGTCAGGTATTCCAGCGAGGTGTTCGAGGGATGCCTCCAGCTCGTGCCGACCAGGCCGTTGGGGTTCAGATTGAAGAATGCACCCAGGACGATACTCATTACACGACCTCCGACTTTCGAGTTCTTGCCGATCGGCACTTGCGATGGTAGGGCCGGCGTGCGGGGCGCCTCCAATGCCGACTTCGTCGACGCTCATGCGCCCGGCGCATCAGCACCGGGCGCACGAGCACCGGACCCCCGACTCTCAGCTCGCGGCGGCCGCCGTGTGGACCACGGAGGTCGCGAACTCCGGAGCAGCTTCGAGCGTGTCCCTGACGGGGCAGTTCCCCTCGACGAACCTGATGAATTCCTCGACCTCCTCCGCCGAGTTCTTCGACTCGATGCGATAGGTGCTGGAGATCCGGGAATAGCCGACCCGGGAAGACTTGACCTCCTGCTGCAGGAACTCGAAGCCGTAGTCGTCGAACTCCCCGACGACATCGACGCTGATCGAGGTCAGATCGATGCCCTTCAACGGCGCGAAGGACTTCGCGATGACCAGAGCGCATGCGCCCAGAGCGGCGATCAGCGTCTCCGCCGGATCGACTCCGCGCCCATTCCCTCCCATGGTGGGCGCCCCGCTGATGACGAACTCGTGATGGGCGGTCACGCATTCCATCTTGAGCCCGGACGTCGCGGTCGCGGTGGCGGTCTTCACTTCTCTCACTGGCCTTCTCCTTTCAGTTCGCCGGATTCTCCGACGCATTATCGACGCTCTCGGTGGAACCCTCGCGCGCACCCGCATCGGGCCGGGGGCGGCTCCCCTCGTCGAGGTATTCGACAGGGCGGCGGACGGTGCGGTCGACGATCAGCCGCGTGACGTCGGGGCGGGAGTAATGGCCCGTCGGATCCGCCGCCATCTTGGCGAGAGAGATCATCGACAGATCGATCTCGGCGTAGACGATCCCTTCCTCGTCCTCGGGGATGGGATCGGTGAGCAGACGTCCGTCGGGGCCGTAGATGCGGCTCGAACCCCCTCCTCCGCCTCCGAGCAGGGCGCGCTGCTCCTCGGTCGCGGCGAACAGTTCCATCCCGGCCTCACCCGTCACCGTGGTGGCGGCGAGTACGAAGCAGCCGCCCTCGACTGCATAGACCTGGCTCGCCGCCATGTTCACCTCCGCGCCCAGCGCGTGCGCACCTCCTCGGTAGAGGCAGAACGACGGCCAAGAGGCGACATGGACCTGCTCGCCGAGGCCATACATCGCGTACTTGGTCAGCGGCTGCAGGTGCTCCCAGCAGTTCAGAGCGCCCAGTCTGCCGATCCCCTCGACGTCGTGGACTGCGATATTGCTGCCGTCCGCCTCTCCGAAGAGTGCGCGCTCCACATGGGTGGGCTTGAGCTTCCGACGGTTGGCGACGGTGGAGCCGTCGGCGCCGAAGACGAACTGGGACATGAAGAGCGACCCCTGGTCGCGCTCGCTCGCGCCCATCACGACGGTGATGCCGTGCTTCGCCGCAGCGGCGGCCAGGCGCTCGTAGTGCTCGTCTCCGACGACGATCGAGTTCTGGTGGTAAGCGGGGACGAACCGCATGCCGGCGGCCTGCGGGCCGAGCCACAGGAAATGCGGATACCCGGGGATCCAGGTCTCCGGGAAGGCGATGAGCCGGGCGCCCTTGCGGGACGCCTCCGCGATGAGGCTCTCGGCCTTCTCGACGCCGGCCTTGACGTCGAGCCAGGCGGGCTCGGCCTGGACTGCGGCTGCTGTGAATGGAAGAACGTCGGACATTGCCTCTCCTTCGATGACCTTCGGCGATTCGCTCGCCTCCCGATCATCATTCCAAGGGCGGGAAGGGATTCTCATGCGCGACAGTGTCATAATGATTGACCAGCAGTCTCCGATCAGGGAGTGATCATGACGCCAGAGGTGCAGGAGCAGGTCGACCTCGCCGGGTGGCGGGAGCGCCTCTGCAGCTCGTTCTTCAACCTCGACGTCGAACCCCTGGGGTCCACGGCCTACCTGCGCGCGAAGATGTGCAGCGAGACGAGGGGACGAGTGCGGGCCGCGACGGTGGAGGTGCTCGGAGAGCCCCACCTGGTGCGCCGGTCGCGCTCCGGCGACGAGGACGGCAGCCTGCTGGTCTCGGTGCAGCTCCGCGGGAACTGCGTGGTGAAGCAGGACGGCCGGGAGGCCGTGCTCCAGCCCGGAGACATGGCGCTCTACGACGCGAGTCGACCCTACGATCTGATCTTCCCCAGCGGCGACCACCGACAGGCCGTCCTGCAGGCGGCGCCCGCCGACTCGTCCGTGACGACCTCGTTGCTCCGCCGGACCGCCGTGCGAATCCCCGGGAGGAACGGCATCGGCCCGGCGGTGGGAGCTCTCCTGACCGCCATCCCGGATTCGATTCACGACGCGGAGGTGGTCCACGCCGAGCGGCTGGCCCAGTCCGCGCTGGACCTCCTCTCGCTCTCCTTCTCGAGTGGAACCAGACCCGACCGGGCCGCGGAGCTGCTCGACCGCGCACGCGCCTACATCGAGGCGCACGCCGACGATCCCGGGTTGAACCCGGGCCGCATCGCGAGGGGGCTCCACGTGTCTCTCGCACACCTGCATCGGACATTCCGCCGCTCGGATGCCACCGTCAACACCCTGGTGAGGCATGTGCGTCTGGACCGGGCGGCTGCCGACCTCCACGATGAGAAGCTCCGACACTGGACCGTCGCCGCCATCGGATCGAGACGGGGCTTCAACGACGCCGCACACTTCTCCAGGCTGTTCGCCTCCCACTTCGGGATGACCCCGAGCGAGTGGAGGAGGCAGGCCGCCGGGGGTCGGGCCGCGGCCGGGGAGGACCGGTCCGGGGAGGTGCCTCGATGACCCTTCGAGTGGACGACATCCGACTTCTGCTCGCAGCAGTGGAGGCCGGCAGCATGTCGCGCGCGGCACAGAGCTCCTTCATCACCCAGCAGGGCATCAGCGCGGCGATACGTCGGGTGGAGGCGAATGTCGGTCGCGAGCTGCTCGACCGGTCCCCCGGCGGCATCCGGCTCAATCGGCACGGCAAGGCGATCTACGAGGCGCTGTCGGAGATCGTGAGCAACGCGGATGCGGCTCGCCTGGCCTCGCAGGAGCCGTGGGACGACGGCAGCCTCGTCATCGGCGTCACGAGCCCCGCCGCGGTCGGCTCGATCGGCATCCTGCGGCATCGGCTCCCGAAGACCAGGATCCGGATCCGTCAGCTCAACTTCGATCAGCTCGACCGCACGCTCGCCTACGGCCTCGCCGACCTCGTCATCACCTTCGGTCCGCTGACCGTGCCCGGATGGGCCTCGGTCTCGCTCTACACCGAACGGCTCGGAGTGCTCCTCCCCCGCTCGCACCGGCTCGCCCCTGCGCGCAGCATCCATCCCGAGCAGGTGCTCGGCGAGGTCTTCCTCGCGGGCCGCAGCCTGCCGAGCGCATGGCCGCAGGTGGGACGGCTCGACTCGTTCCGCGGCGGCGCGCTCGCACGGCTCGGCGATCCTCAGCTCACCGACGTGCGCAATCCCGCCGAGGCGAACGAGATGGTCGCGGCTCGCCTCGCGCTCGTGACCGCCCCGATGAGCCATGCGGACTTCTTCCCGCACCCGCTCGTCACGCTCGTCCCCCTCGACGGCGATCCGATGAGCGAGGTGATCGTGCTCGACGGCGTGAACGAGGAGGATCGGGTGAAGCGGAGCGTCGCCGACACCGTGATCTCCTTCCTCAGCGGGCTGGCCGGTGCCAGGGCGATCCCGAAGGCGAGCCGAGGCGCTCAGGATCGGTGACCGCGGAGGTACGCGTCCCTCAGCACCTCCGGCTCCGCGATCAGCTGCGCGCACTCGGCTTCCAGCACGACGCCGCCCACGTACATCACATAGGCCCGGTCTCCCACGCGAAGCGCGAGGTTCGCGAACTGCTCGACGAGCAGCACCGCGGTGCCGGCGTCGGCGAGTTCGCGGATGATCGGCATGAGCCGCCGGACGACGACCGGCGCCAACCCCTGAGACATCTCATCGATGAGGATGATCTCCGGATCGGCGCAGATCGCCCGCGCGAGCACCACCATCTGCTGCTCGCCGCCGGAGAGCAGCCCCACTTCGACATCCAGCCGGGCGCGGAGCTCGGGGAAGAGGCCGAGCACCCGATCCATGATGGACGAGTCCGCGGAGACCGCTCTGAGATTGTCGATCACGCTCAGCTCCGCGAAGACCGTACGGCCCTGCTCCACGTAGGCGAGCTTCGACCCCACGATCCCGCGGCGCGCGCCGGTCAACTCCCGACCGTCCAGGCGGACCATCCCCGACCGCAGGGGGACGACACCGGCGATCCCGTCGAGCAGGGTCGTCTTCCCCGCGCCGTTGGCGCCGAGCAGCACGGTCACCTCTCCGCGCGGGCACCGGAGCGAGACATCCCTCACCACCCCGGTGCCGCCGCGGTCGATGCTCACGCGGGACACTTCCAGCGCATCAGGCATTCGCTCCCCCGTCCGCCGGCTCGATGTCCAGGTCGCCCATGTAGGCGCGCACGACGGCCGGCTCTTCGAGAACCGCCGCGGTGGGACCTGTCGAGAGAACCCGGCCGAAGTCCAGCACCGTGACGCGATGGCATACGGCCCGCACGAGGTCGAGGTCGTGCTCGATGATCCCCACCGACACCCCGAAGCGCCCGGGCATCTCGCTCACGAGCTCCGTCAGGTGCACCGATTCCTCCTCGGTGAGCCCGGCCGCCGGCTCGTCGAGCAGCACGACCTCGGGCTTCCCGGCGAGCGCCGCGGCGATCATGAGGTTCCGCCGCTGCCGAGTGTCGAGATCCTCGACCTGCAGAGCGGATTCGGAGCAGCCGATCCATCGGAGCAGCTCCCGGATCTCCTGGTCGGAACTGCGTCCCTGACCCGCCAGCCGCAGATAGTCGAACGGTGCGAGGGCCGCGATGGCGCGGTCCTGCTGGAACGTCCGTCTCACCAACCGGCTCCGCGCCTGCGGGGTCTGCGCGTCGAGCGGGCATCCTCCGACGCGCACGTGACCGGCGCAGCCGGCGATGAAGCCGGTCACGGCGTCCACGAAGGTCGACTTGCCGGCCCCGTTCGGCCCGACGATGCCGTGCACCTCGCCCCGTGCGATCGCGATCGACACCCCGTCGAGCGCCTTGACGGTGCCGTAGGCGACGGCCAGCCCATCGACCTCCAGCGCCGCGGTCTCGAAATCGATGCCGCCGATGCCGTCCGGGCCCGGCGGTTCGGCGCCCGCGGCGGCGGACCCGGGCGGCGCACCGCTGGTATCGGACGCCGCCTTCCGGGGGCCGCGCAGGCGCCGCGCCGCGCGACGCAGCAGCACCGAGATCCCTCCCTTCCCGCGGCTGAGCACGTCGATGGCGCCGACGGCGAAGATCAGCGCGCTGAGATCCGCGGGCAGGTCGAACTGGCGCAGCACGGCGCCCACGATCGCGCCCAGCAGCCCGAGGATCAGCGCCCCTTCCCAGTGGCCCGCGCCGACCATGACCGCGAGCACGAACATGGTCATCGCCGTTATCGCCGAGAACGATTCCACATTCGTGGTGCCGAAGGCCGCTACGAGCACCGCGCCTCCCCACCCGGCGATGAAGGCGGAGAATCCGAAGGCGGTCAGCTTCGCGGTGAGAATGCCCACGCCGAGCGACGCCGCTGCCCGTTCGCTCGAGGCGACGGCGGTCCAGCCCAGGCCCATCCGCGTGCGCTTCACGATCGCGAACAGCACGGCGAGCACGGTGAAGCTCGTCCAGGCGATGACGTAGAAGCCCGCATTCGTCATGGTCCACGCGGGTGCGCTCAGGAAGTCGAGAGGCGAGCTGCCGGGGATGAACCCGAGCGAGGAGAGCTGATAGATGATGACGACGAAGCCGAGCGTGACGATCGCGAGGCTGATGCCGCGCAGTCGGAGCGCGGGCAGCCCGACGAGGATCCCGACCGGCACGGCGACCGCGCCCGCGATCAGGGCCGTCCAGGGATAGGCGTCGGGAAGCAGCGACTGCGACACCGCGATCGCGGTCCACGCGCCGATCGCGCTGAGCGACACCTGCGCGAGCGAGACCATGCCGGCGAGGTTGTAGACGACCCCGATGCTGAGGCCGATGATCGCCTGCTGGGCCGCGAGCGCTCCCACGAACTGGAAGTAGGGCGGCAGGACCAGGCCGAGCAGCAGCATGACGCCCCCCGCGATCAGGGGGGCCGCCGCGGCGCGGACCATCCGGCTACCGGGACTCAGACCACGCATCTTTGCGCCTCCACCACAGCAGGATCACGATGATCACGACGAACGGGACCATCTGGTTGAGATTGACCATCATCGGCCAGGTGACGGAGATCGACTGGAGGATGCCGAGTGCGAGGCCGCCGAACGCGGCGAGCGGCAGGCTCCTCAGCATGCCGATGAGCGCGGCGGCGAGCGCACCGATCAGCAGTGTCGTCGTGGTCGCGAACGAGAACGTGCTCGTCGGCAGGACGAAGAACACGGCGAGCGCGGAGACCACGCTCGTGAACACCCAGACTCCGACGGTGAGGGCACCGACCTTGATGCCGACGAGCCTGGCGGTCACGGGGCGCATGGACAGGGCCCGCAGCTGCACGCCGGTGCGGGCTCGCCGCAGGAAGGCCCTCGCCCCGAAGGCGAGCAGCAGCACGGCGACGACCTCGACGATCGTCGCGACCGGTACCGAGATGCCCGGCAGCGAGACGGCGCCGCCGCCGAAGGCGTCCGGGAAGCTGTGCGCGTCGCTGCCGAGCAGCCTGGTGCCGAGCGCCATCCCGCCGACGAGCAGCACGATGGTCACGGTCGAGCGGGTGGTGGTGTCGGCCGACCCGAAACGCCACAGCATGAGACCGCCCACCGCGGCGCCGAGGGCGGCCGCGGCGAGCGCCCCGGCGATGAGCGAGACCGCCGGGGGCGCGCCCGCCTCCATCACGAGGATGGTGGCGACCGCGCCCAGCCCGCCGATCGTCGTGGCCGCGAAGTTGACGGTGCCCAGCGTCTGGAACATCAGGACGATGCAGATCGCGATCGCCGCGTACACGCCGCCGAGCACCACCCCGTTGATGGCCAGTTCGAGCATCGAGAACTCCCGGTCCTACAGTGTCGGCAGCGGAGGCACGACCGTCCAGCCGGAGGCGTCCTGACCCGGCGCCGGCTCGAACACCCCGCCCACGACGTGCATCATCTGCACGCCGAGGTTCGGCTCGCCGAATCGCAGCGGCGAGCCGGTGAAGCCCGACTCGAACGCCGGCATGCCGCGCAGGATCTCCAGCACGCCTTCGCTCGTCATCGGATCGTGCTCCCCGCCGTCGCTCTCGATGGCGTTCACGAAGACGGCTGCGCTCAACCAGCCGACGAAGTTCCAGAAGCTCGGGCTGACGCCCGCGGCATCGAGCGCCTCGATCGCCTCGACGACGTCCGGCGAGGTGCTGGTCACCGAAGCGACCTCCGACACCACGATGAGTCCGGCATCCGCCTCGCCTCTCGCTCCGGCTTCGGCGAGTCCGCCCAGCGTCTCGGGGACGCTCGGGTCCATGGCCGAGGCCGCGGCGAGGATCGTGCCCTCGAACCCGATCGACTGGGCCGCTTGCATGAACGCCACGACGCTCGGTCCCGGAGTGGAGAGCAGAAGCGCCTCGCACCCCTCGTTCTTGGCCTTCGTGACCGCGGGAACGGGGCTCGCGGACGGGTCGATGTTGACGTCGACGTAGGTCATCTCGTTACCGGTGGTCTCGGCGAACCAGTCCGCCAGCGCGATGACGTAGTCCCGCGCCGTCGGGTCGTCGTTGAAGGCGGCGCAGACGCGGGTGGCCCCGAGCGTGTCGAAGGCGTAGGTCATCTGAGCGACCTGCCCGACGAACGGGCCGGGATTCACCGGCATCCAGTTGGGACTGTTGAAGCAGGTCGGGCCGGTGCCGAGCCCCACCGTTCCGATGGACTGGGCCTCGTAGAAGGCCTTGTTGGCGTCGCAGTCCACGTTGCTGGTCGTGCCGACCATGCCGACGACGCCGTCCTGCTGCACGAGCTTGCGCGCCGCCTGGGCCGCCTCGCCGGAATCGTTCTTGTCATCGGCTGTGATGAGCTCGAAGGTGTAGCCGCCCGCGCCGCCGTCCTCGTTCACCTTGTCGAAGTAGGCCTTCACGCCCGGGGCGACCTGGCCGTAGGGGAACCCGCCGGTCTCGCCGAGGATCGCCCCGACCTTGATCACGCCGCCGGATTCGCCACCCGATCCGTCCTCGGATCCGCCGGATCCGCCGGTTCCGCCGGCGCAGCCGGTGATGAGCGCGACGGCAGAGACCACCGCGATCGCGGAGACGGCGCCGCGTCGCGCCATCGATGTTCCGTGTTTCATTGTCTTCCTCCTCAATCGGATGTTTCTTCTGTCGTGCGGGGGCGCCGCGTCCGCGCCTACGCGCTCTCCCGCCGGAAGATCTCCAGCGCGGGGGCGAGCTGACGGACGTCACTGTCGCTCCACCGCAGGAACTGCATGGCGATGCCGGCGATGCCGACCTCCCGCAGGGCGATCAACCGCTCGGCGACCGTCTCCGGCGATCCGACCATGTCGTTGAACCAGGCCCCCTCGCCGACGCGACGCGCGGCCTCGAGCAGTTCGCGATCCGCCTCCCGCGCAGGCATCGCGGCATCGCCGCTGTACATGGTGCCCAGCTGATCGAGCGCCACGTCGATGTTGAGGCGATCGACGATCCGCGCCCACTCGTCCTCGGCCTCGGCCTGGGTCGGTCGCACGAGGCACTTCCCGGTCACGACGACATCGAGCTCATGGGGCTCCCGGCCGGCCTCGACCAGCAGCTCGTCCATCGTCGCCCGCACCTGGGCGGCGTGCTCGACGGTCGGCGCGGAGGTCATCAGGACATCGCAGTGGCGGGCGGCGAACCTCATGCCCGCGGGCGACGCGGCCGCGTTCACCAGCAGCGGATGCGGGCGCTGCACGATGTGGGGAGTCTTGAGTCGCCCCCTCACCGTGTAGTACTCGCCGCGAACGTCGATCGGCTCCTCGTTGTGCCAGAGCTCCTTGACGTGGTCGGTGAACTCCTGGGCGATCTCGTAGCGATCGTCGTGGGGAAGGGGCGTCTGCCCGAAGAGGGGCGCCTGGTTCGGCTGATCGGTGACGATGTTCCAGCCCCAGCGGCCTCCGCCGATCGCGTCCAGCGAGGCCCCGATGCGGGCCACGTGAGCCGGCTTGTGGATGTCGGTGTGCATGGTGGTCACGACGCCGATCCGCTCGGTGCCCGCGAGCAGCACCGCTCCGAGGGTCGGCGCGTGCAGCATCGGCGAAGCGTGCTGCAGCGACTCCGAGAGTCGGTCGAGGCCGACCCACCCGTCGGCGATCAGCACCCAGTCCAGCCCGATGCTCTCGCAGGATCGGGCCAGGCCGAGAAGCGACTGGGCGTTCGGCTCGGGGTTCACCTCGAGCAGGTAGTCGGAGAAGACGGCGCCCGTCTTCCCGTTCGGAAAGAAGCACCCGACGTGGAACTTCCCCTGAATACTCTCGCGCAGCATCTCAGCGGCTCCCTTCGAGGCCGGCGACGGCCATGTCCGACAGTCTCTGGAAGCGCAGGATGTTCGCATCCTCCGCCATCACGCCGCTCGTCAGGCAGGCGAAGCTGAGCTGCCGCTCGGGATCGACCCAGACCAGGCTGGAGCCGGCCCCGAACGCCCCGTAGGTGCGCGGAGAGGTGAGCGTGCCGAACATGTTCGGGGCCGTGCCCTCGCCGGCGAGCGGGAACCCCAGCCCGAGATATCCGGGGCGGATCTCCCAGCCGCGGCCCTCGGCGACGCGACGGAGGAGATCGTTCGGCTGGTCTCCCGTGGTGTTCCGCGTGGCCTTGTCCAGCACGGCCGACGGGATGATCGGATCGGCCTCGCCGAGCCCTGCGCGACGCAGCCCCTCCGCGAGCTTCATGACGTCGGCGACCGAGGTCGTGATGCCGACCCACGGCAGCTCGTTGTCGCCGTCGACGACCTCGTTGAGGATCTCGATGTCATCCGCCTTCAGCCAGGCCACGCTGCCGAAGTTCGCGATGAGCGGGACGACGTCGCGCCCGCCCGGGTTGCCCAGTTGCGTGGAGGTCAGCCGGAGCGGCTCGATCAGCTCGCGGGTGAGCACGTCGCCGAATCGGGAGGCTCCGTGCACCCGACGCACGATCTCTCCGAGCAGCGCGTGGTTGACGGCCGGGGAGTATATCAGGTCCTCGCCGGGCGTCGAGACCACGTCCATGCCGCAGATCGCGCCGATGACATCGGGCAGCGAGCCCAAGCGCTCGTACGGCAGCGGGGTCGGCGTGACCGGGAGCCCCGCGGTGTGGTTGAGCAGGTGGGCGATCGTCACGAGATCCTTCTTCGCCGCGCGGAAGCGGTCCTCGCCGAGGAACTCGGGGATGATCTCGACCACCGGGGTGTTGAAGGAGAGGGTTCCCCGCCCGATGCACTGCAGGACCAGCACGTTGGTGAACAGCTTCGTCAGCGAGAGGACGCGGAACACGTCGTCGAATTCGAGCGCGGCCTGCCCGGGGGCACGCGAACCGAACGCGGTCTCGAAGACCGACTCGCCGCGAAGCCTGATCGAGAGGGCGGCACCGAAGTAGGCGCCCCCCGCGATCTCGGCCTCGATCGTCTCCGCGATCCGCGCGGCCTGCTTCGAAGAGAAGACCGATGTCTCCTGTGTGTCAGACATAGCTACCTTTCATATGTGTGGAAGTGAGCTCCGACCCCACGATGTCCTGCGCCTCCCCTGCGCGACAACGGGGATACAACGAACCGTTGTGGTGGCCCTTGCGGGCGGACGCGGCGCGCATCTAGCGGCCCCAGAGCTCCGTGAACCCCTCGCGATAATCCGTCGACCCGAACCATGCCCCGCTCTTCCACGCGGCCTCGCTCGACTCGAGATCGGCCGTGTTGTCACGGGTGAAGAGCCGCTGGTACGGGAACTCCACGCCCCTCAGCGACGGCTCGCCGGCCAGCATCCGGAGAACCTGATCGGTCATGTACCAGGCGCTCGCGCCGAAGTCGGTGCCGCCCACGTTCGTGAGCCACTGGCCCTGCTGCAGCTGGTTCAGCTCGGCGAGGTTCATGTCCATGGAGCCGACATTCACCTCGTTCGGAGATTTCCCCGCCCCCTGCAGCCCGGCGATGATCGCCGAGACGTAGGCACCCGCGGGCGCCTGCACGTACGCGATATCCGGGTTCGCGACGAGGGCGGCGGTGACGTCGGTGGTGAGCTTGTCGAGCTGCGCGGTCGAGGCGGTGATCTTCTTGACGACGCAGGCGCTGCAGCCGTTCTCGTACGCGGGCATCGACCCCTGAAGCGTCCAGGCCTGGACGGCGGGGTTGTCCGTCTCCTCGATGACGAGCACGTTCGCGCTCGCGCCCGAGTCGGCGATCACCCACTGGGCGTTCCACGCCTGCAGTTCGAAGAAGTTCGGGGAGAAGTAGGCCACGCGCTCCGGCTCGCCTTCGCCGTCCGATCCGGTCAGGCCGTAGAGCACCGGGATGCCGGCCTCCCCCACCTTGTCGAAACCGGTCGGCGAGAGCACGTAGGGGATTCCCAGCGCGATGACCGCGCTGGCGCCCGAGTCGACCGCCTGCTGCAGGCAGTTGGCGATGCCGTCCGGGCTGCCGCCGTTCGTGCCGCACTGCTGGATTCCGATGTCGAAGGGGCGGAAGCTCTCCTCGAGCTCCTCCGCGTAGGTCTGGAACACCGCCGCTTCGAGGGCCGGAATGACGTAGTAGACCGTGCCGCCCTGGATCCCGGAGGTGTCGAAGGCGGGCCCGGGCGCGGTGAAGCCCGCGACGGGCTGCGTCGCCTCGTCCACCACCGCTTGGGCCGCCGCCGTCTCCGCCGCAGCGGTATCGTCCCCCGGTGTCGCGGCGGGACCGTCGTCGTCGGGCGACGCGCCTCCCGAGCAGCCGGCGGTGATGAGGGCGGCCACGAGGGCCGCACTGCCCAGCGTCAGCCGTAGTCTCTTGTTCATGCGGGTTCTCCGTTCATCGTGGTGAGTGGGGGTTCGAGAAGTCGTTCAGCCGGTCAGCCGCGCGAACGGCGCTGCGCGACCAGGGAGATCGTCACGGCGGCGACCAGAACACAGCCGTAGAAGATGTTGGTCACCCAGCCCGTCGCACCGAACAGCTGCAGCCCGAAGACTCCGGTGAGCAGGAAGTACGCCGCGATGATCATGCCGACCGGGTTGAAACGGCCGGGGACCACCGCCACGGTTCCGAGGAACACCGCCGCGAACACCGGCAGCAGCTGCACCTGGGAGGTGGAGACCTGGAAGCCGCCGATGCCGCAGGCGAGGATGACGCCGATGAGACCGCACAGCAGCGCCGATACGAGGTAGGCCCCGAAGCGGACGCGCGTCACCGAGATGCCGGCGAGGCGGGCCACGCCGCGGTTGGCCCCGACGAACAGCATCGCCCGCCCGAGAGGTGTCGCGCTCATGATGTACGCGGTCAGGGCGACGAGGATCACCCCGTACCAGAAGACCGCGGGCAGACCGAGGATCGGTGCGACGGAGATCTGCGAGAGCGCGGGATCGAGGCCGGAGACGTTGGCCTGATTCGAGACCAGCAGCGCGGCGCCGTAGGCGACGCTGCCGGTTCCCAGAGTGACCACGATCGAGTTGACGCCGATCAGCACCACGAACACCGCGTTGAGCAGCCCCACGACCACCGCCGCGGCGAGCGCCGCGAGCACCGCCGCGAGCACCGGCCAGCCGTGGAGCACGACGAGCGAGGAGAAGAGCGTGCCGGCGAGACCGTAGATCCAGACGAAGGACAGATCGAATTCTCCGACCGCGAGGGTGATCACCGTCGCGAGGCCGAGGAAGACCACCGGCGTCTGCTGACCGAGCACCGCGCGACCGGCCTGTCCGAGATCCAGCCCCTGAGGCAGGAGCAATGCGAAGAGGGCGACCATCAGCGCCCACAGGACCACCAGGCTGTAGCGCTGCAGGACGTACGATCCCGACCGCGCCCAGGTGCTTCGGCGCGGTCGACCGACCGGGACGCGGGAGGAGACCGTGTCCGATGTCGTCGTGTCGGTCCGGGATGTCGTGTTCATTCGTCGAGCCTCATTCGCGGAGTGTCGTTGGAACCGGTTCCCGCTGTTGCCGTCTTCCCGGCACCGACTCCGACGGTCGGGACGGCGTCCGCGTCGAAGATCGCGGCGAGCAGGGAATCAGGGTCGAAGGGGCGCACGACCTCACGGGCGACGACGCCGTCCTCGAGGACGAGCACGCGGTCGCAGACCGCTGCGAGGTCGTCGACCTCGGCGGAGCACACGACGACCGCCGCGCCGGCGGTGGCCGCCCTCCGGGTCTCCGTCAGGATCGCGTGGCGGGCTCCGACGTCGACGGCCTGCGTGGGGTCGTCGAGCACGAGCAGGACGGGGTCGCCCAAGAGCCATTTGCCAAGGAGCACCTTCTGCTGGTTGCCGCCCGACAGCGAGGCGATGGGGATGCTCCGGCTTCGCGGACGGATATCGAAGCGGTCGATGATCTCATCCGTCTCCTCCCGGCGCCAACGCACTCCCGTCCACCATGGCTTTCCGCGCGTGCGGATGCGCGGCAGGGTCGAGTTCTCCTCGACCGAGAGTTCGAGCGCGAGCCCCTTGCCATGACGATCCGCGGGTATGAAGGCCACGCCGGCGGAGAGCAGATCGATCGCCTTGCAGCGGGCGAGGTCGAGCGAACGGCGAGGGAGCCCGACCGTGCCGGAGCCGCGACGGTCTCCTCCCAGGAGCGGCCCGAGATCCGAGAGCCCGGAGTCCACGGTGCCGGTGAACCCGACGACCTCTCCCCTGCGGACGACGGCGTCGACGCCCGCGATGCGTCCGCCGGCGACCCCGGCGAGTTCCACGGACTCCCCCCGGGGCGCCGTGACCACCTCCCGCATGATGTCGCCGAGATCCGCGGCCCGGCCGAGCACGAGACTCGTCAGCCGCGCTTCGTCGAGCTCGCTCGTGGGGATGCCCGTCTCGACCACCCGACCATTGCGGAGCGCTGTCGCGCGATCCGCGATGTCGAGCACCTCCTTGAGGTCGTGGCTCACCATCAGCACCGCGGTGCCCTGCCCGGCGAGGAGTCGGATCATCCGGTAGAAGCCCGGCAGCGCCTCACGCGGGACCGCGCGAGAGGACTCGTCGAAGACGACAACACCGCTGCCCGGCCGCCGGTCCTGAAGAGCGCGGGCGATCGCGACGGCCACTCTGGCACTGGGGGGAAGCGTCGAGACCCGGGCGGACGGGTCGATGTCCTCGATCCCCAGGAATTCGAAGGTCGCGCGCACGGCCTCGGCGTCCCTCCGGACATCGATGCGGCGCGTCAACCGGTTCATCGCATGACGCCCGACACGCACGTTCTCGCGGACCGTCAGGTCGGGCACGAGTCCGAGATCCTGATGGACGAAGGAGAGGCCCTGGGCGTGCAGCGCCTTCGGGTCGACCGGAGGCCCGATGCGTTCGCCGTCGAGCCGGATCTCGCCACCGGCGTCGGGGCTGTGCACGCCCGAGATCAGCTTGATCAGCGTCGATTTGCCGGAGCCGTTCTGCCCGACCAGGGCGTGGATCTCCCCAGACTCGATCGTCAGGCCGGCCCGCTCCAGGACGGTCACGCCGGCGAACGTCTTCGACAGGTTCCGCACCTCCAGCCGCGGGGGACGGCCGTGCCCCTCCTCCGTACCGGGAGAGAACCCGGCCGAGCGGCGTGGAGTGGGGTCGGCCATGGAGACGTCGCCTTTCGCGGGAGTGCGTATCGGAGGTGCGTGCGGAGCCAACGATGTCCTGCGCGCCATCGGCTCGGCAATGGGGATACAACGAACGGTTGTGGCGGCCTTGCGCGCGCCCCCGGCAGGACCGAGGATGAGGCGACCGAGACCCGGAAGGAACAGATCCACATGGAGAAGAACGTTCGCGTCGCAACCGTTCAGGCAGAGCCGGTCTGGCTCGATATGGCGGCGACGACAGAGAAGACGATCGCGCTCATCAAGGAGGCGGCGGCCGAAGGAGCAGAGCTCGTCGCCTTCCCCGAGACCTGGATCCCGGGGTACCCGGTGTTCCTCTGGAGCTATCCCGTCCCGTTCCAGGTTCCCTATGTCGCCCGCTACCACGCGAACTCCCCCACCATCGACGGGCCGGAGGTCGCCGCGATCCGCAAGGCCGCCCGCGAGGCCGGCATCTGGGTCGTCCTCGGCCTCTCCGAGAAGGACCACGGCTCGCTCTACATGTCGCAGGTCATCATCGACGACGAGGGCGAGATCGCGCTCCACCGCCGCAAGCTGAAGCCGACGCACGCGGAGCGCAGCCTCTTCGGCGAGAGCGACGGCAGCGGCATCAGGGTCGTCGACACCCCGTTCGGCCGTTTGGGCGCGCTCAACTGCTTCGAGCACATCCAGCCGCTCACGAAGTACGCCATGTACGCGCAGAACGAGCAGATCCACGTCGCCGGCTGGCCCTGCCTCGGCATCCTCGCGAACGTCCCCGCTCTCAGCCCGGAGGCGCTGATCTCAGCCTCGCAGACCTATTCCCTCGAAGGCGGCGGGTTCACGCTGATGAGCACGCAGATCATGAGCGACGAGGGCGCCCTGGCGTTCCCCGACGCCGACGGCGGTCCGTGCCTCGTCTACACGGGAGGCGGCGGATACGCTCGCGTGTACGGTCCGATGGGTCAGCTGCTGACCGAACCGCTCGATCCGACGGTGGAAGGGATCGTGTACGCGGACATCTCGCTCGACGACATCGCGATCGCGAAGAACATCGTCGATCCGGCCGGCCACTACGCGCGCCCGGACGTGACCCGGTTGGTGTTCGACGCCTCCCCGCAGCGCCCCGTGTCCGCGCCGGCGGACGCCGGTCACGGCGACGCTCCGGGCCATGCCGCCGCGATCGCGGATCCCGCGGTCGTGGCGCTGGGGCCGAGCGAGAACGCGAGCTAGGCCGGAGCACCATGCCGAAGGCCCGGTCTCGGAGTGTGCCCCCGGGGCCGGGCCTTCGTTCTCGGAGGAGAGGCCGTGCGACTCGGCTCAGCCGACTGTCGCCTGCCCGAGCGCGCGCTCGAGGTCGGCGAGCTGGTCGTCGACCGACTCGATGCCCACCGACAGGCGCAGCACGTCGGCCGGCACCTCGAGCTGCGTGCCGCTCACCGAGGCGTGCGTCATGGAGGCCGGGTGGTTGAGCAGCGACTCGACCCCGCCCAGGGACTCGGCGAGCTGGAACAGCCGGGTGTTCTCGGCGACGCGCCGGGCGGCCGCCTCGCCGCCCTTCGGCGCGAAGGAGACCATGCCGCCGAAGCCGCCGCTCATCTGGCGGGCGGCGATCTCATGGCCCGGGTGCTCGGCGAGCCCCGGGTAGTGGACGCTCGCCACTGCGGGGTGCTCGCGCAGGTACTCGGCGATCCGCTGCGCGTTCTCGCTGTGCCGCTGCATGCGGATCGCGAGGGTCTTGATGCCGCGCGTCGTGAGCCAGGCGTCGAGGGGTCCCGAGACCGCACCCGCGGCGTTGTGCAGGAAGCGCAGCCGCTCGGCGAGCTCGTCGTCGTTCAGCACCAGCGCGCCGCCGACCACGTCGGAGTGACCCCCGAGGTACTTCGTCGTGGAGTGCACCACGACGTCGGCGCCGAGGGCGAGCGGGCGCTGCAGCGCCGGCGAGGCGAAGGTGTTGTCGACCACGACGGTGACGCCGTGCGCGTGCGCGATCTCGGCGAGCGCTGCGATGTCGCTGATGTTTAGCAGCGGATTGCTCGGGGTCTCGACCCAGAGCGCCTTCGCCGGACCCGCCTCGAGCGCGACCCGCACGGCCGCGGTGTCGGTGATG
The DNA here is from genome assembly GCA_016771945.1 of Candidatus Leucobacter sulfamidivorax. Lineage (GTDB taxonomy): Bacteria > Actinomycetota > Actinomycetes > Actinomycetales > Microbacteriaceae > Leucobacter > Leucobacter sulfamidivorax. The sequence continues at coordinate 904,820 of QZLF01000002.1, read as the reverse complement.
TCGACCACGGTGTGCTCGATCCCCCACTCGCCGAGCACGCGGGCGATGAGGCGGTAGCTGCCGCCGTAGGCGTCGTTGCCGACGACGATGCGGTCGCCGGGACGCAGCAGGGTGCGCAGCAGCACGTCCTCGGCGGCGAGGCCCGACGCGAAGGAGAGCCCGTGACGGCCGCCCTCGATGGCCGCGAGCTGCTGCTCGAGGGCGGTGCGGGTCGGGTTCGCGCTGCGGCTGTACTCGTAGCCGCCGCGCAGCCCGCCGAGGCCGTCCTGCACGAAGGTCGAGGTGAGGTGCAGCGGCGGCACGACGGCCCCCGTGATGGGGTCGAAGTGCTGTCCGGCGTGGATCACCAGGCTGTCGAAGCTCTCCACGTGGTCGGAGACGTGATCGGAGCCGTGATCTGACGTGGTCATGCGTGTCCTGTCTGCTGTTCGGGATGCTGCTGCGGGAAGCGGACGGCGGGCGCTCAGCTCACGGCGAAGCCGTGCTCGCGCATCCACTCGTCGTCGAAGATCTTGCCGAGGTAGCCGCGCCCGCCGTCGGGCAGCAGCACCACGATCCGGGCGGACTCGGCCGCACGCTCCGGCAGCCGCTCGGCGAGGCGCACCGCCGCGGCGAGGGCCATGCCGCTCGATCCGCCGACGAAGAGTCCCTCCTCGCGGGCGAGCCGCCTCGTCATCGCGAAGGAGTCGGCGTCGGAGACGGCGATGATCTCGTCGATCACGCTCGGGTCGTAGATGCCGGGGATGAAGTCCTCCCCCACTCCCTCCACGTGATAGGAGTGGATCGGGCCGCCCGCCGCGTAGATCGAGCCCTCGGGATCCGCTCCGACGACCCGCACCCGCCCGCCGGAGACCTCCTTGAGGTACCTGCCGGTTCCGGTGATCGTGCCGCCCGTGCCGATGCCCGCCACGAAGTGCGTCAGCCCCTCGCCCGCGTCGCGCCAGATCTCGGGGCCGGTGGAGCCGTAGTGGCTGAGCGGCCCGTTCTCGTTGAAGAACTGGTTCGGCTTGTAGGCGCCGGGGATCTCGGCGACCAGTCGGTCGGAGACGCTGTAGTACGAGTCGGGGTGATCGGGCGGGACCGCGGTCGGGGTCACCACCACCTCGGCGCCGTAGGCGCGCAGCACCGCGCGCTTGTCCTCCCCCACTTTGTCGGGCACGACGAAGATGCAGCGGTAGCCGCGCCGCTGGGCGTGGAGCGCGAGACCGACCCCCGTGTTGCCGCTCGTGGGCTCGACGATGGTGCCGCCCGGGCCGAGCTCGCCGCTTTGCTCCGCGGCATCGATGATGCGGCGCGCGATGCGATCCTTCACGGAGCCGCCGGGGTTCAGATATTCGGGCTTCACCAGGATCTCGGGCGCGAGCCCGGCGGTGATGCTGTGCAGGCGCAGCAGAGGGGTTTCACCGATCAGATCGGTGACATGGTCGTAGACGGGCATGGATTCGCGGCCTTTCGGGAAAGCGATCGGATGGTCGGAGGGGGCGCGCTCAGCGCCGACAACACCATCTGATGCGAATCACAAGACATCACGCTATATGATCCCTCGCATAATTTCAAGTAATGAGAGGCGGATCACCGCTCCCCGGCCGCGGGCACCGGATCGAGCCCCTCGACGGTGACGCCCAGGCGCCCGGCGCGGTCCGAGACCGCGCCCTCCCCCTCGTCGCTCTCGAAGACCGCGTAGCCCTGCGATCGTCCCTGCACGGGACGGATCGAGCTCGTCAGCACGCGGGCGTCGGGGGCGAGCGCCGCGAGCTCGACGGAGGTCGTCCCGTCGAAGCGGGCCACGTAGCGGTGCGCGGCGAGCTGCGGGATATGGGCGATCGACGCCTCGATGTCGCTGCGGCTGTCGTGCCGGGCAGCGCGCACGAGCTCCGCTGTGACCGGGTGCCGGGGGTCGCTGAAGATGCGCCAGGTCGGTCCCTGCTCCACGATGCGGCCCGCCTCGACGATGGCGACGGAATCGGCCACCGCCTCGACGACGGACATCTCGTGGGTGATCAGCACCACGGTCACGCCGCGCTCGCGGTTGATGCGCCGGATGAGGTCGAGGATCGAGCGGGTCGTCTCGGGGTCGAGCGCCGAGGTCGCCTCGTCGGAGAGCAGGATCTCGGGGTCGTGCACGAGCGCGCGGGCGATCGCCACGCGCTGCTTCTGCCCGCCGGAGAGGCCCGCGGGATAGGCGTGCGCGAGCTCGGCGAGGCCGACGAGCGAGACGAGCTCGGCGACGCGGCGATCGATCTCGGCCGCCGGGGTGCCGGCGAGGCGCAGCGGCAGCGCGATGTTCTGCCAGACCGTCTTCGAGGAGAGCAGGCTGAAGTGCTGGAAGATCATGCCCGTGCGCCGGCGCAGGCCCGCGAGCTCCGTGCGCCGGCCGCCGTCGACGGCCTCGCCGTCGATCAGCAGCCGGCCCTCGTCGGGCGCCGCGAGCAGGTTGATCGTGCGCAGCAGCGTGGACTTGCCCGCTCCGCTGCGCCCGATGATGCCGTAGATGCAGCCGCCGGGGATGTCGAGGTCGATGCCGTCCAGCGCGGCGTGCTCGGGCCCGCCCCGCGTGCGGCGGAAGGTCTTGCGCACCCCCTCGAGCCGGATGGTGCCGCGGGCGGGCGCCCCGCGGCCGACGGCTCAGCGGCCGAAGGCTCGGGGCGCCCGCCTCGGGCACCGCCGGCTCAGAAGGCGACATCGATGCTGCCCTGGTACTCCTCGAGGATGAACTGGCGTACCGCGTCGGAGTTCAGCGCCTCGCCCAGCGCGACGATGCGGGGGTCGTCCACGAGCTCGGGCCGGGTCACCAGGTACTCGGCGTAGAGCGGGTTGCCCTTGTCGGTGAAGATGGCGCTGAGCGGGTCGATCCCCACGTCGAGCGCGTAGTTCGCGAAGACGAAGGCGACATCGACCTGGTCGATCGAGCGGGCGAGCTGCGCGCCCTCGAGCTCGACGATGTCGAGATCGCGCGGGTTGTCCGCCACGTCGTTGACCGTGGAGGCCGGGTCGCCCGGCTTCGCGAGGGTGATGAGGCCCTCCTGCTCGAGCAGCGTGAGCGCACGACCGGCGTTCACGGGGTCGTTCGGGATCGCGATCTTCGAGCCGTCGGCCACCTCGTCGAGGCTGTCGAACTTCTCGGAGAACGCGCCGAAGGGCTCGATGTGCACCGGCACGGTCGGCACGAGGTCGTTACCGGTCTCGGCGTTGAAGTTGTCGAGGAACGGCAGGTACTGGTAGTAGTTGGCGTCGAGCTCGCCCGATGCGAGCTGGGCGTTCGGCTGGATGAAGTCCTGGAAGACCACGATCTCGAGCTCGATGCCCTGCTCCGCGAGGATCGGCTTCACCACTTCGAGCACCTCGGCGTGGGGAACCGGGGTGGCTCCGACGACGAGCTTGTTCGCCTCGCCTCCGCGCGGGATGAGGAAGGCGACGACGACCGCGACGACGGCGAGGAGCGCGACCACGACGACGGCGATCGTGACGCCCCGCTTCCGGCCCTTCGCCCGGCGCTGCTCGGATTCCGCGATCAGCGCCTGCGCCTGCTGATCGGGCGATGCCGAGCCATCGCCCTGTGCGGCATCGTCGGGCGTCGCCGGTCCGCCGGCTGCGTCGTTCGACATGGTTGGGTCCTCTCGATCGTTCACAAGTCGTCTGAATGCTAGGCGAGCGGCGCGAACCGCGCAGGCGGCGAGGTCATGCAAGGAAACATTCGCGGTTCGATCCCCCGCGACTCGGGATGATGGATCCCATGGACGGACTGCTGCCCAACGTGCACTGGGGCGAGATCTTCAAGGCACTGGGCGAGACGCTCGCGATGATGTCGGTCGCCCTCGTCTTCGCCGTCCTCCTCGCGGTGCCGCTCGGCATCCTCATGTACCTGACCGGCAAGGGGCAGCTGCGGGCGAACCCCTTCGTCTACGGCATCGTGGCCTTCATCGTGAACATCATCCGCTCCGTGCCGTTCATCATCCTGATGATCGCCGTGCTGCCGTTCACGGGCCTCATCATGGGCACCACGATCGGCGTCGCGGGCGCCCTGCCGCCCATGATCATCGCGGCCACCCCGTTCCTGGCGCGGCTCGTCGAGATCGCGCTGCGCGAGGTCGACCACGGGCTGATCGAGCTCGGGCAGTCCATGGCCGCGACCACCCGGCAGACCGTGATCCACATCCTGCTGCCCGAGGCGCGACCGGCGCTCTTCGCGGCGATCACGGTGACGGCCATCGCGCTCGTCGACTACACGGCGATGTCGGGCGTGCTCGGCGGCGGCGGCCTCGGCGACCTCGCGATCCGCTACGGCTATCAGCGCTTCCAGACCGACGTCATGGTCATCACGATCGCGATCCAGATCCTGCTGGTACAGGCGATCCAGTACCTCGGCGATCGCGCGGTGCTGCGCTTCAGCCGCTCGCGGCGGGGCTGACTAGATCTCCGCCGACTCGATCGGTGCCGACTCGATCCGCACGGACGCCGCGGGGTGATCCGCGGCGACCCTCGGCGAGGCGCCGCCCAGCTTCTCGCGCAGCGTGCCGGGCGCGTACTCGCGCTTGAAGCGGCCGCGGCGCTGCAGCTCGGGCACGAGATGCTCGACGACCCCCTCGAGGGTCTCGGGCTGCACCGCCATCGCGAGGTTGAAGCCGGCGACGCCGGTCTCCTCGACGATCGACTCCAGCGCGTCGGCCACGGTCGCGGCCGAGCCCACGAGCACGGGGCCGTCTCCCCCGATGCGGGCGTAATCCGCGATCTCGCGGGGCGTCCACACCCGGTTCGGATCCGCGTCGCTGAAGGCCGCGAGCGCCGACTGGATCGCGTCGCTCTCGAGCCCCGCGAGCGGCGCGTCCGGGTCGAGCGTCGCGAAGTCGATGCCGGTCCACCCCGACATGAGCGTGAGCGCCCCCTCCGTGGAGGCGATCTCGAGGTACTCCTCGAAGCGACGCTTCGCCTCTGCGTCGGTGGCCGCGACGATCACGGTCTGCTGGTTCAGCACGGGCGGCGGGGCGGATCGGCCCGCCGCGAACGCCGCCTCGTTCACCGCCCGCACCTGCCTGCCGAGCACCGCCGTGCTGGGAGCGGCGACGAAGACGTGCTCCGCGTGGCGCGCCGCGAAGGCGACGCCCCGGGGCGAGGCTCCCGCCTGGTAGAGCACGGGGGTGCGCTGGGGCGAGGGCTCCGCCATGTGGAACCCGGGCACGGCGAAGAACTCGCCCCGGTGGGCGATCGGGTGCACGCGCGCGGGATCCGCGAAGACTCCGCTCTCGCGATCCGCCACCACGGCGTCATCCTCCCAGCTGCGCTGCCACAGCTTGTAGCAGACCTCGAGGTACTCCTCGGCGATGTCGTACCTGCGGTCGTGCGAGACCTGACCGTCGAGGCCGAGGTTGCGGGCGCCCGAGCCGAGGTAGGAGGTGACGACGTTCCAGCCGACCCGGCCGCCGGTGAGATGGTCGAGGGTCGACATGCGCCGCGCGAAGGGGAAGGGGTGCTCGAAGGAGGTCGAGGCGGTCACTCCGAAGCCCAGGTGCTCGGTCACGGCGGCGAGCGCGGGCACCAGCTGCAGCGGATCGTTCGCGGGGATCTGCACCCCGCCGGAGATCGCGGACTCGGGCCCGCCCCGGTACACGTCGTAGCTGCCGAGCACGTCGGCGAAGAAGATCGCGTCGAGTCGTCCCTCCTCCGCGGTGCGGGCGAGATCCAGCCAGTAGTCGAGCTCGGTGTACCGCCGGCTGCGGTCGCGCCGATGCCGCCACATGCCCGGAGAGAGGTGCCCCACCGTGTTCATCGTGAACAGGTTGAGGTGGATGCGCCCGGCCTCGCTCATCGCAGGACCTGCAGGATCCGGCCTCACAGCCACGAGTGCCGCGGGGGCAGCGTGCCGTTGAGCACGTAGTCGCCGATGGCGTGGAACTTCCAGCGCACGGGATCGTGCAGGGTGTGCACGCGGGCGTTGCGCCAGAAGCGGTCGAGGCCGCGCTCGCCGAGCGTCGAGCGGGTGCCGCCGAGCTCGAGCAGGCGGCTGGAGGCCTCCAGCGAGACCTCCGTCGTGAGCACCTTCGCGCGTGCGACCGCGATCGACGCCGCGGCGACGTTCTCCGCGTCGGGCTCGGGCTTCGCCGCGTCGATCGCGTGCGCCGACTCGCGCAGCAGCGCCTCGGCCGCGCGGATGTCGATGTCGAGCCGTCCGATGATCGAGAGCGACAGCGGGTCCTGCGTCGCCGATTCGACGTTCGCATCGATCCAGGGTCGCGAATTGCGGGTGGCCTCGAGCGTCTCCCGGAACGCCCCGCGGGCGATGCCGAGGTCGATCGCAGCCGTGGTGATCTGGGCGAAGGGCCCGGCCAGCGTGGGGTTCTCGTACTCCTTGTACATCGGGAAGACGCGGCTCGCCGGCAGACGCAGCTCCTCGACGAGCACGGTGCCGCTCGAGGTGGCCCGCTGCCCGAAGCTCGACCAGTCGTTCACGACCGTGAGACCCGGGGCGTCCTTCTCGGCGAACACCAGCAGCTCGAGGCCCGCGTCGTCGACCGCGAGCACCGGGATCCAGTCGGCGTAGAGCGAGCCGGTCGAGTAGAACTTGCGCCCGTTCACCACGACCTCGTCGCCCTCGTACCGCAGACGGGTCTCCAGCTCGCCGACGTTCTTGCCGCCGAACTCGCTGAAGGCGTTCGCGAAGCGCAGGCCGGAGAGCACCAGCCCGAAGAAGAACTCCTGCTGCTCGGGGGTGCCGCTCAGCCGGATGTCCTCCACGAGGCAGAAGTGGTTCTGCGGGATCTGCGCGAGCGAGGCGTCGGCCTCGGCCACGATCGCGATCACCTCGGCGAGCGTCTCGGTGGAGACGTCGGCGCCGCCGAAGGCCGCCGGGATCGTGATGGCCCAGAGCCCGCGCCGGGAGAACTCCTCCACGATGTCCTGCGGGATCAGCCGATCCGCGTCGATCTGCGCGGCGCGTGCGAGCACGGCGTCGCGGAACTCCGCGGCCTGCTCGAGCGCCTCGGCGTCCGAGCGGATCACGTGGGCTTGCGTCGTTTCGACAGGCGTCGGTTGGACAGGCGTCGATTGGACAGGCGCAGACATGCGGCGGTACTCCCTGGGTTCGGCGGATGGCAGGAATAGCCACAATCAGCCTATGGCGAGACGACGACGCTCCCGGGAACAAGACCGTTTGTTACGGCCGGCGCGATCCGCCCGCCCCGCCCGGCTCAGGCCGGCTTCTGCGCGCCGATCGCCCACTCGTAGGGCACGGGCGTGCCGTTCACCGCCCAGTCGCCGACGATGCGCTGCTTGAAGACCACCGGGTTGTGCGAGGAGACCGTGCGCGCGTTGCGCCAGAAGCGGTCGAGCTTCTTCGCGTCCGAGGCCGCGGAGGCGCTCAGCGCGTTCAGCACGTCGCTCGTCGCCCGGAGCGAGAGGTCGACGAGCACGATCTGCCCCTGGGCCGAGTCGAGCTCGGCGCGCTGGTTCGCGCGCTGCTCCGCCTCCGGATCGGCGCTCCCCGCGGCGACGGCGAACCTGGCGAGGTAGGCGTCCTGGCTCGACTCCGCGGCGCGCACCGCGATGGCGCGCGCGGCGAAGCCCTGCGCGGTGGCGACGCCGACGGTCTGCTGCACGAGCGGATCGTCCCGCCAGCGCGGGGCCGAGCCGTGGCTGAACACGCGCGTGCGGGCGTGGGCCTCCCCCGCGACCTCGCGGGCCGCGGCGGTGACGATGCCCGCGAGGGTCGCGAGGTGCACCAGCTGGTAGAAGGCGGTCTGGTAGCGGAAGCGATCCGCGAACACCGTGACGTTCTCCGCCTCGACGCGCGCGCCCTCGAGCACCGCGGTGCCGCTGCCGGTGGTCTTCTGGCCGAAGCCGTCCCAGTCGTCGAGGATGGTGACGCCCGGCTGATCCGCCTTGACGATGGCGATGACGGGGACGCCGTCCTCCTCCCGCTCGGCGTACACGTCGAGCCAGTCGGCGAAGATGCTGCCGGTGCTGTAGTACTTGGTCCCGTCGACCACGAGCCCGTCGCCCGTCCCGCGCACCTTCGTGTTCACCTCGCCGACGAGCACGTCGCCGATCTCGGTCCAGGCGTTGCCGGCGATCTCGCCGGAGACGAAGCGGGCGAACCAGGCCGACTGATCCGCCGTCGCATGCTGGTTCAGGCGGTCCTCGACGTAGGCGAAGTGGCCGCGCAGCGCCTGCGGGATGTTGGAGTCGGCCGCGGCGAGCTCGGCGAGCAGCTCGATCAGCTGCGGCAGGGAGGCGCCGGCGCCCCCGTACTTGCGCGGCACACGGACGGCGCCGAAGCCGGCCTCGGCCAGGAGCGCGATCTCCTCGCGGGGCAGCGCGCGGTCCTGCTCGCGCAGCAGCGCGCCCTCGGCGATCCGTGCGAACAGCGGGCGGAACCGCTCGGCGAGCGCCTCGTAGTCGGTGCCGAGCGAGAGCTCGTCGGCGCTGTCGGCGCCGAGCCGGGGCTCATCGGCGCTGTCGGCGCCGAGCTGGCGCTCGTCGGTGCCATCGGCGCCGAGCCGGGGCTCGTCGGTGTGGGTCTGCGTCTGGGTCATCGGAGGCTCCTGGCGGTAGGGCTTGTCGTTGTCGTGTCGGTGGGTGTGCCGTGCCCCGGAAGTGTAGGCACGCCGCGGCCGACCGCGGGGCGAATTTGACGCCGCGTGACGCCGCGTTTCACCGTTCGCGTCACAGAGGGAAATCCCGCGTCATTCCGGGAGTCCGCGCTTGGAAGGGCGCCCGACCGCTCGTAGTGTTCCGAATCAGGATCGACGGAACAGCACCTCGATCAGCCACCCGAACGCCCCGAACGCAAGGAGAACGAACATGAGCACCACCGTCGAAACCGGCACCGCCGAAGCCGGCACCGCCGAGACGCAGACGACGACCCGACCCCTCATCGACCGCTGGGCCGGACTGCCCCGCCCCGAGACCGCCGAGCAGTGGCTCGCGCGCGCCGAGGAGGTCGCCGACATCCTCGCCGTCGACGCGGTCGAGCGCGACCGCGCGAACCTCGCGCCCCACGCCGAGGTGCAGCTGCTCAAGAGCGCGGGGCTCGTCACCGTGCTCGGCCCGAAGGCTCACGGCGGCGCCGAGCTGCCCTGGCACGTGGTGAACCGGATCGTGCGGATCATCTCGCGCGCCGACGGCTCGATCGGGCAGCTGCTCGGCTACCACTACCTCTGGGCCTGGGCCGTGCGGCTCGTCGGCACCGAGGCGCAGATCGCGGCGGTCGAGGAGCTCTATACCGCGAATGACCTCTTCTTCGGCGGCGCCGTGAACCCCCGCGACGGCGACCTCGTGATCACCGAGGACGGCGACGAGCTCGTCTTCAACGGCGCCAAGTCGTTCTCGACCGGCGGCCGGGTCGCCGACCTCACCGTGCTCGAGGGCGTGCTGCAGGGCACCGACACCCACATCTTCGCGATCGTGCCCACCGATCAGCCCGGCATCGTCTTCGCGGGCGACTGGGACAACCTCGGCCAGCGCCTGACCGAGTCGGGCTCGGTCGAGATCCGCGACGTCCGCGTCGACTGGGCCGGGGCCGCAGGCTTCGTCGACCGGGTCTACCAGCCGCTCGTCTACAACACGCTGAACGTGCCCGCGCTGCAGGCCGTCTTCAACAATCTCTACCTCGGCATCGCGGAGGGCGCGCTGCGCAGCGCCACCGCCTACACCCGCGAGTACACCCGCGCCTGGCCCTACGGGGGCGAGAACAAGCGGCACGGCAGCGAGGAGTTCTACGTGCTCGAGGGCTACGGCGAGCTCGCGTCGAAGCTGTGGGCCGACGCCGCGCTGATCGAGCAGATCGACCTCGAGATCAGCAAGATCCTGCACGCCCCGCGCGAGGAGCTCACCGAGCGCCGCCGCGGGGAGATCGCCGTCAAGGTGGCCGCGGGCAAGCTCCGTATCATCGAGGACGGGCTCGAGATCGCCACGAAGATCTTCGAGCTGACGGGCGCCCGCGCCAGCGCGAACTCCGTGGGTCTCGACATCTACTGGCGGAACCTCCGCACCCACAGCCTGCACGACCCCGTGCCCTACAAGAAGCACGAGGTCGGCCGGTACACGCTGCTCGGCGAGATCCCCGAGCCCACCTGGTACAGCTGAGGTGGCCTGATCTGCTCATCGAGCTTGTCGAGATGAGCGGATCGCCTCAGCCGCGCTGGGCGAACGCCGTCGTGTACAGGCAGACGCTCGCCGCGACCGCGAGGTTGAGGGACTCGGCCCGGCCGTAGATCGGCAGGCGCAGGGCCCGGTCGGCGAGGGCGCGATCCGCCTCGCCCAGGCCGCGCGCCTCGTTGCCGAACACCCAGGCCACCGGGGCGGTGAGCGCCCGCTCGGCGGGACTCAGCTCGTCGCCCCGCACGTCCGCGGCGATGACGGCGAGGCCGGCCGCGCGGGCCGCCCCTGCGGCGTCCTCGAGCGAGTCGGCGAGCGCGACCGGCAGGTGGAAGAGCGAGCCCGTGGTCGAGCGCACGACCTTCGGGTGCCACGGATCGACGCAGTCCCCCGAGAAGACGACCGCGTCGGCGCCCGCGGCGTCGGCCGCGCGCAGCACCGTGCCCGCGTTGCCGGGATCGCGCACCTCGTGCAGCACGGCCACGAGCCGCGCGCCCCCGAGCGCCTCGGCGAGCGGCACCGCCTCGACCCGGGCCACGGCGAGCACGCCCTGGGGGTGCACCGTCTCGGCCATCGCGGCGAGCACCGGATCCGTCACCCGCTCGATCGGGACGCCGTGCTCCGAGGCGAGGCGATCCACCTCGTGCTGCCACGCCTCGGTGCCTGTCGTCGCGTAGACGGTCTCGGCGAGATCGGGGCGATGCGCGAGCAGCTCGCGCACGGCCTGCGGCCCCTCGACGAGGAAGCGTCCCGCGGCGAGGCGATCCTTCTTCCGCGCGAGCGCGGCCACCCGCTTCACGCGCGCGCTCTTCGGGTTCTCGATCACCCGAACAGCCTATCCCCACCGATCGGCGCGGTGAGAGCACCCCGGAGAAGCTCCGGGAGACGAAGAACCCCGCCACCGGGCGGACCGGCGACGGGGTTCTCGGGAGAGCGAGGCTCAGGCGGCCTTCGGCGCCGAGGTGTCCTCGGGCAGGGCGCCCTTGGCGACCTCGACGAGCGCCGCGAAGGCGGTGGGCTCGTTCACGGCGAGCTCGGCGAGCATGCGGCGGTCGACCTCGACACCCGCGAGGCCGAGGCCCTGGATGAAGCGGTTGTAGGTGAGGCCGTTGGCGCGGGCGCCGGCGTTGATCCGCTGGATCCACAGGCGACGGAAGTCGCCCTTCTTCTTGCGGCGATCGTTGTAGGCGTAGACGAGCGAGTGGGTGACCTGCTCCTTCGCCTTGCGGTACAGGCGCGAACGCTGCCCGCGGTAGCCCTCGGCGCGCTCGAGGATGACGCGACGCTTCTTGTGGGCGTTGACGGCCCGCTTGACTCTTGCCATTTCAGTTCTTCCTTACGAGTTGTAAACCTGGGGTGCCGGGCTCAGATGCCGAGCAGCTTCTTGGCCTGCTTCACGTCGCCGGCCGAGAGCACCTGCTCCGCGTTCAGGCGGCGCTTGCGCTTCGAGGCCTTCACCTCGAGGTTGTGGCGCATGCCGGCCTGCTGCTTCATCAGCTTGCCGCTGCCGGTCACCTTGAAGCGCTTCTTGGCCCCCGAGTGGGTCTTCTGCTTGGGCATCTCTTCTCCTTGTTGTGGTGCGCGCCGCCTGGGCGACTGCGTCGGGTGCGACCCTGGGGTCGTAAGTCTTACTCGCTCGCGGTCTCGGAATCCGAGGCCGCCGCCTCGTCCGGGCTCTCCGGCGCTGCAGTGGAATCGGTTCCGCTGCGCTCGGCGCGGCGGTGGGCCTTCTCCTCGGCGCGGCGCGCGTTCTGCTCGGCCTTGGCATCGCTCTTGTTGCGCAGCGGGGCGATCACCATCACCATGTTGCGGCCGTCGATGCGGGGGTTCGACTCGACCGTACCGAACTCGGCGATGTCCTCCGAGAACTTCTGCAGCAGGCGCACGCCGAGCTCGGGGCGCGACTGCTCGCGGCCGCGGAACTGGATCATCGCCTTCACCTTGTCGCCCTGCGACAGGAAGCCGATGGCCCGCTTCGTCTTGGTCTCGTAGTCGTGCGTGTCGATCTTCAGGCGGAACCGCACCTCTTTGAGCACGGTGTTCGCCTGGTTGCGGCGGGCCTCCTTGGCCTTCTGCGCCGCTTCGTACTTGAACTTGCCGTAGTCCATGATCTTGGCGACGGGCGGCTTCGAGTTCGGCGCCACCTCGACGAGATCGAGATCAGCCTCCGCGGCCAGGCGCAGGGCGCGATCGATCGACACGACGCCGATCTGCTCACCACTGGGTCCTACCAGTCGCACCTCGGGGACGCGGATTCTGTCATTCGTACGGGGATCGCTGATCGCATGCTCCTCTGTTCTCGTTGCGGCGGACCCTGAGGGTCCTCGCAAGCAGAGGGCGCGCACGCGCGGCCCGCACCCTTGAATGCTGTCGCTGTCACGACGGGGTGCCAACAACCCGGTAGCCTGTAAGCGGCCGCGGGTGGGAGTATCTCCACTTGCGAGTTCACGGCAGAATGCCGCGAACCTTGAAAATCTTAGCAGATCGCGGCCGTCCCGCCAATCGCCGCGGATCGGATCGCCTTCCGCCGGCCGATCCGCCGACCCGCCGATCGCCGCCGGCCGATCCCGGATAGACTGGTGCCCGTGCACAACACCCCGAACTTCTCAGCCGAGAACACCCCCGACCCCGCCGCCCAGCAGGCCGCGCGCGACATCGCCGAAGTGCCCGCCGTCGAGGTCATCACGACGGCGGCCGTGCACCTGCTCAGCGCCGCCGCGGTGAAGTGCGGGCTCGCCGACGATCCGGAGAGCCAGACCGATCTCGACGAGGCGCGCAAGCTCATCAACGCGCTCGCCGGGCTCATCACGGCGGGGGCTCCCGAGATCAGCGACTCCCACGCCCGCAGCCTGCGCGACGGGCTGCGCTCGGTGCAGCTCGCCTTCCGCGAGGCCTCGGCCATCCCCGACGAGCCGGGGAAGGGACCCGGCGAGAAGTACACCGGCTCGGTGATCTGAGCGGCTCCCGAGCCCTCCCCAGCGGCGCGACGTCCTACGGCGCCCCGGGAAGGATGTTCTTCATCGCGAAGTGCGAGCTCGCCTTGCCGAGCCCCGGCAGCGGCATGATCCGCCCCGTGAGGAACGCCTCGTAGCTCTCGAGGTCGGCGACCGCCACCCGCACGAAGTAGTCGGGCGTGCCGAACAGTCGCTTGAACTCGGTCACCTCCTCCAGCTGCGACACGGCCCGCTCGAAGGCGGCGACGACGCCTGCCTCCTGCGTGTTCAGGTCGATGTGCAGCAGCACCTCGAAACCGCGGTGGATCGCGCCCGGATCGACGACCGCCCGGTAGCCGCGGATCACGCCGTCCCGCTCGAGCCGCTGCACCCGGCGCAGGCACGGCCCCGGCGTCAGCCCCACGCGCGCGGCGAGGGCGATATTGCTCATCCGCCCGTCCCGGGCGAGCTCATCGATGATTGCTCGATCCAGCGCATCCATGAACACGATATTGCCAGATATCCGGGTAATGGGCGCTGTTCCGCATCCATATTGCGCGCGGAATCGGGCACGATTGAGGAATGCATCCACCCTCCCCCGAGCAGCGCGAGGGATCCGCCCGCCGCGGCGCGCAGATCCGCCGGGGCGCCGTCGACTCCCTGGGCGTCGGGCTCGGCATCTTCCCCCTCGGCATCGCGCTCGGGGTGCTCGTGATCCAGGCCGGGCTGCCGTGGTGGCTCGCGCCCGCGCTCTCGATCGGCATCTTCGCCGGATCGGTCGAGCTGCTCCTGGTCGGCATGATCGCCGCCGCGACGCCGCTCCTCACCATCGCGGTGACGGTGCTCGCCGTGAACTTCCGGCACGTCTTCTACCCGCTGTCGTTCCCGCTGCACGCGGTGAAGCCCGGACTCGGCCGCGCCTACTCGGTCTACGCGATGATCGACGAGGCCTACGCCACCTACGTGCTCATGCCGCCCGAGAAGCTCTCCTCAGCGCGCATGCTCACCGGGCAGCTGCTCATGCAGGCCTACTGGGTCGGCGGCGGGCTCGTCGGGGTGGGGCTCGCGTCGATGCTGCCCGAGCCGATCGAGGGCTTCGAGTTCGCGCTCGTGGCGCTCTTCATCGTGATGGCCCTCGACGCCGCGCGCTCGAAGCGCGAGATCCCCTCTGTCGTGCTCGCGGGACTCTCGGTCGCGGCGGCCATGCTCGCCTTCCCCGGCGCGGCCGTGCTCGCCGCGCTCGTCATCTTCACCGTGCTGCTCGTGATCCGCTACCTCTGGGATCGCGGACGCGGCGCCGGCGCGAGCGAGCCTCTACCGGACGAGGGGGCGGATCCCGATGCCTGACACCGGCTACATGATCGCCGCGGTCGCGATCGGCGGCGTCATCACCGTGCTGCTGCGGGCCCTGCCCTTCGCGGTGCTGAAGCCGCTGCGGAAGTCGCGGTTCGTGCAGGCCGTCGGGCGCTGGATGCCGGCGGGCCTCCTGCTGATCCTGGCCGTCGTCATGCTCGCCGGCGAGATCGCGGCCCGGCCCGGACAGCTCTGGATCGTGGCGGCGGCCTCCGCGACCACGGTGCTCGTGCACCTCTTCGCGGGGCGCCGCGCGCTGCTGAGCATCTTCGCCGGCACCGGGGTCTACGTGCTGCTGCTCGCCCTCTTCTGACGGCTGGGAGTGGGCTCAGGTATCGCGGATCATCGGGCGATCCTCGAGATGCTCCTCGACGGGGTCCTCGCCGTCCGGCGGATACTGGGCCACCTCCGAGCGCCGGGCGAGGAGCACGGTGCTGCCGATCAGCCCGCCCCAGAGGATGACGAGCGCGAGGACGAGGAATACGATCGCGATCGGAGTCATCGCGCATCCCCCCTTTCCGAGGCGACGGAGAGTTCGGGCCAGGGGACGAAGCGGTCGGGGTCGTCTCGCCAGCGGCTCATGGTCAGCAGCACCGAGGCGAGCACCATGACCACGATCGACCCCCAGCCGACGAACAGCAGATAGCCGGAGTCATAGCCCGAGTAGGGCTCTCGGATGAGCCCGATGACGGTCTGCACGAGCATGTAGCCGAGCACGAGCGGCGCGACCACCGCGACCAGGAAGCGCCAGATACGCCCGACCTTGAAAGTGGAGAGGGCGCTGAGATGCCGGGCCAGGACGCCGCCGGAGCGGCGCACCCAGAGCACCGTGACCGTCATCACCACAGCGGAGGCGACGATGCCGATGTTATTCGCCCAGTTGTCGATGGTGTCGAGGGCGGTGAGACCCGAGGTGGTGCCGAAGAGCACGATCGAGACAACTGCGAGCGCGCCGCCGAGGCCGTAGGCGGCCTGCGCGCGCGTGAGCCCGAACTTGTCCATGACCGCCGCGAGAATCACCTCCATGACCGAGATCAAGGAGGTGAGCCCGGCCAGCACCAGCGAACCGAAGAAGAGCACCCCGAAGAACGGGCCGCCCGGCATCTCGGCCACGAGCGCCGGGAAGGTCATGAAGGCCAGGCCGACGCCGGTGAGGCCGTCGAGCTCGCTGACCGTCACGCCTTGCTGGAAGGCGAAGAAGCCGAGCGTCGCGAACACGCCGATACCCGCGAGGATCTCGAACGACGAATTGCCGAAAGCGACCACCAGTCCCGGTGTGGTGAGGTTCGACCTGCGCCTGCGGTACGAGGAGTAGGTCATCATGATGCCGAAGGCCACCGAGAGCGAGAAGAAGATCTGGCCGTAGGCCGCGATCCACACCCCCGGATCGGCGAGCGCGGCGAAGTCGGGGGTGAAGAGCGCGTTCAGCCCCTCACCCGCTCCGGGCAGGAAGAGTGCCCGGATCACGAGGATCAGGAAGCCTGCGACGAGGAGCGGGATCGCGATGACGTTGAGCCGCTGCACGCCCTTCACTACTCCGGCGCCGAGCACGACCAGCGCGACCACCCACATGAGGACGAGCGGGATGAGGACGGAGGGCACGAATTCGAGCGTGAAGGGCTGCTCTGCAACGCGCAGGTAGTCGCCGACGAAGAACCCCGCCGCGTCGTCGCCCCAGCGCAAGTCGAAGGAGAAGACGAAGAAGCTGGCCGCCCAGGCGAGCACGGCGGTGTAGTAGATCGCGATGAAGACGCAGATCATGACCTGGAACCAGCCGATGCCCTCGCCGAATCGCCCGGCGATGCGTCGCAGGGCGAGCGGGGCCGATCCTCGGAATCGGTGCCCGATGACGTAGTCGAGGAAGAGGATCGGGATGCCCGCGGTGAGCAGGGCGATGATGTAGGGGATGAGGAAGGCTCCCCCGCCGTTCTCGTAGGCGACTCCGGGGAAGCGCCAGATGTTGCCGAGCCCGACCGCCGAGCCGATCGCCGAGAGGATGAAACCGATCTGCCCCGTCCACTGGGCGCGGGGAGGAGCGGTGCTCACCGGTGCCGTCTGCGTCGCCAACGCGTACCTCCGTCTTTCTCGGACACCGCTGTCCGTCCGTCGCTGCGAGCCTAGCGGAGCGCGACGCGCAGCGAGTCGACCCGCTCGGCGACGACCTCGCTGGCCGCCCAGCGCCGCTGCAGCCGCCCGAGCAGCTCCTGCAGCTCCTCCCGGTCGAGGCCGGGACGCAGCGAGAGGATGACCTCGGTCTCGGGCGCGAGCAGGCGCGCCTCGGCATCGCCGGGCGCGAGGCGGATGTCGAGCGCGCGGGGCTCGCCCGCGAGCGAGGCCCGGAACACGGCCTCCACCTCGGGATCCGCCCACGCCGGCAGCACCCGGCGGCCGAGCGCCATGGCCTCGAGCTGGGTGCGTCGCACCCCGAACTCCCGCTCGGGGGTGCCCGGGTCGACGATGATGAGATCGGTGCCCTCCTGCGCGGCGGCGACGGCCGCCTGCGGCCCGGGCACGGGGATGGGCCGGGCCTCGGGGTTCCAGCGCCGCATGGTCTCGACGGAGGAGAACACCGGCATGACCCGACGCCCATCGGGACCGCCGACCGTGACGATCGACAGCTCCTGCGTCTTCTCCACCGTCCGCCCCTCGGGGGTCAGGCCGAGGTCGCCGGCCTCCGCGAGCAGCGGGACGAGCAGCCGGCAGCCCGAGAGCGCGACGACGGCCGCGGCGACGGCCTCCGCGAGGTCCCGCGGGTCGACCGCCGGATCCGCCGCGGCCCGCACGGCATCGACCGCGGCGAGCAGCTCCGCGGGGGTGCGGCCGTCGTCATCGGCGAAGGCCGTGCCGTGATGGTCGAAGGTGCGGCCCTCCCACGGGAAGCCCGCCGAATCGGCCTCGCCGCCGGGCACGAGGCTCGCCGGGACCCCGGTCGAGCGCGGGGCGTCGCCGGTGGCGGGCAGTCTCTCGATGGCCATCGCGGCGGTCGGCTGCTACCTGCCGGCGACGTCCAGGGCGGCGGGCAGCGTGAAGGCCCCGGCGTACAGCGCCTTGCCGACGATGGCGCCCTCGACGCCGTTCGGCACCAGCTCGCGCAGCGCGGCGATGTCGTCGAGGCTCGAGACCCCGCCGGAGGCCACGACGGGCCGGGCGGTGCGCTCGCAGACCTGCCGCAGCAGCTCGACGTTCGGGCCGCGCAGCGTGCCGTCCTTGGTGACGTCCGTCACCACGTAGCGCGGGCACCCCGCCTTCTCGAGGCGCTCGAGCACCTCCCAGAGGTTGCCGCCCTCCTGCGTCCAGCCGCGGGCGGCGAGCGTCTCGCCGCGCACGTCGAGGCCGACCGCGATCTGCTCGCCGTAGCGGGCGATGACCGCGCGGGTCCACTCGGGGTTCTCGAGGGCCGCGGTTCCGAGGTTCACGCGCTTCACGCCGAGCTCGAGCGCGGTCTCGAGGCTGGCATCGTCGCGGATGCCGCCCGAGAGCTCGATCTTGACGTGCTTCGACTGTTTCACGACCTTGCGCAGCACGGCCGCGTTGCTGCCGCGCCCGAAGGCCGCGTCGAGGTCGACGAGGTGGATCCACTCCGCGCCCTGCTCGATCCAGTCGAGCGCGGCGTCGACCGGGCTGCCGTAGCTGGTCTCGGTGCCGGCCTCGCCCTGGGTGAGTCGCACCGCCTTGCCGTCGGCCACGTCGACCGCGGGCAGCAGCTCGAGCTTCGGGAGGTGGTTCAGTTCGGTCATCTCGTTCTCTCTCTACAGACTCTCGATCCAGTTGCGCAGCAGCCGGATGCCCGCCTCCCCCGACTTCTCGGGGTGGAACTGGGTGGCGCTGAGCGGGCCGTTCTCGACGGCGGCGACGAAGCGCTCTCCGTGCTCGGCCCAGGTCACCTTCGGCGCAGTCGCCGCGGAGCGACCCTCGAGGGTCCACTCGGTGGCCGCGTAGCTGTGCACGAAGTAGAAGCGCTCGTGCTCGACACCCGCGAAGAGCACGGAGCCGGGGGCGGCCTCGACCGTGTCCCAGCCCATGTGCGGCAGCCGCTCGGCCCGCAGCTCGCGCACGGTGCCCGGCCACTGGCCGAGTCCCTCGCTCTCGATGCCGTGCTCGACGCCGCGCGCGAACATGATCTGCTCGCCGACGCAGATGCCGAGCACCGGGCGCCCACCCGCGAGCCGACGGTCGATCAGCTCGTCGCCGCGCACCTCGCGCAGCTGCCGCATGACGGCGTCGAAGGCGCCGACGCCGGGCACCAGCAGGCCGTCGGCGGCGAAGACCCGCGCCGGGTCGCGGGTGAGCACGACCTCGGCGCCGGCGCGCTCGAGCGCCTTCACCGCGGAGTGCACGTTGCCGGAGCCGTAGTCGAGCACCGCCACCGTCTTCCGGCGGTGCTCGGCACCATCGACGCCGTCGAGCACCGCCACCGTCTTCCGGCGCGAGCCTTCGCTCACAGCGCGCCCTTGGTGCTCGGCACGCCGGCCACGAGCGGGTCGAGGGCCTTCGCCTGGCGGAACGCGCGCGCGAAGGCCTTGAACTCGGCCTCGGCGATGTGGTGCGGATCGCGCCCCTCGATGAGGCGCAGGTGCACGGTGAGACGCGCGTTGAGCACGAGCGCCTCGAAGAAGTGCCGCACCATGCTGCCCGTGAAGTGCCCACCGATGAGGTGGTACTCGAAGCCGGCGGGCTCGCCGCCGTGCACGAGGTAGGGGCGCCCCGAGATGTCGACGACCGCCTGCGCGAGGGCCTCGTCGAGCGGCACGAGGGCGTCGCCGTAGCGGCTGATGCCCCGCTTGTCGCCGAGCGCCGCGAGCAGCGCCTGGCCGAGCAGGATGCCCGTGTCCTCCACCGTGTGGTGGACGTCGATGTGCACGTCGCCCTCGGCGCGCACCACGAGGTCGGTGAGCGAGTGGCGGGCGAAGGCCGTGAGCATGTGATCGAAGAAGGGCACGCCGGTCCGGACGTCGGCTTCGCCCGTGCCGTCGAGGTCGACGCTCAGGCTGATCTGCGACTCGCTCGTGCTGCGGTCGAGCGAGGCGGTGCGGCTGGTGCTCATGGGGTCCAGCCTACCGCGACGCGGCTGCGGCGCCGCCCGGCCCGAGGGCGCGCAGGGCGTCGATGAGCACCGTGGTCTCGGCCTCCGTGCCGGCGGTCAGGCGCAGGTGGCCGGGGATGCCGAGGTCGCGGATCAGGATCCCCTGGGCGCGCAGTGCCTCGAAGGTGGCCGTGGGGTCGGCGAAGCCGCCCACGAGCAGGAAGTTGGCGCCCGAGGGGTGCACGAGATACCCCATCCCCTCGAGCGCGGCCGCGAGGCGGTCGCGCTGCGCGCGGATGTCGGCGACGGTGGCGAGCATCGCCGCCGAGTGGCGCAGCGCCGCCTCGGCCGCGGCCTGCGTCAATGCGGAGAGGTGGTACGGCAGCCGCACGAGGCGCAGCGCATCGATGACCGCCGGGTCGGCGGCCAGGTACCCGAGCCGCACTCCGGCGAAGGCGAAGGCCTTGCTCATGGTGCGCGAGACGAGCAGACGGGGGCGCCCCTCGAGCAGGCTGACGGCGCTCTCGTGCTCGGCGTCGAACTCGTGGTAGGCCTCGTCCACGACGAGGATGCCGTCGAAGGCGTCGTAGGCCGCGACCACCGTGTCGAGCCCGAAGGTCGTGCCGGTGGGGTTGTTCGGCCCGCAGAGGATGGCGATGTCGGGGGCGTGCTCGGCGAGCGCCCGCGCGGTGGCCTCGGGGGCGAGCGTGTAGTCGTCCGGGCGAGGCACGGGCACCCAGGCGGTGTCGGTGCCGTCGGCGAGCAGCGGATACATGGAGTAGGTGGGGGTGAAGCTCAGCAGGCTGCGCCCGGGGCCGCCGAAGGCCTGCAGCACCTGCTGCAGCACCTCGTTGGAGCCGTTGGCCGCCCACACCCGATCGGCGGTGAGCCCGTGACCGAGGTAGCCGGCGAGCGCCTCGCGGAGCCGGACGAAGTCGCGATCGGGGTAGCGGTTCACCCCGCGCACGGCCTCGGCCAGCGAGGCCGCGATGTCGGCGACGACCTCTTCGGGAAGCGGGTGCGTGTTCTCGTTGACGTTCAGGCTGATCGGCACCGGATCCTGCGGTGCTCCGTACGGCGTCTTGCCGACGAGGTTGGCGCGAAGGGGCAGGTCGCTCAGGCTGGTCACCGATCCAGTCTAGGGCTCGGCGATCATCGGCTCATGCGTCGGGCCCTTGGGCTCGACGATCATCAGTTCAGGTGTCGAGCCCGAGCTCCTCCGCCGTGACGACGCCGGGAGCCTCCGCGTAGCGCATCGGCACCGCGATCGGCTGCCCGGCCTGCACCTCGGAGCCGCCGAGCTGGTTGAGGCGCACGATCTCGGCGATGACGTCGCGAGGGTCGGCGGAGGGGTCGAGCGAGGTGGCGACGCCCCAGAGCGACTCGCCCGGCTGCACGATGACGTAGCCGAACTGCCCGTCGCCCGCCGCCTCGGAAGCGACGGCGCCCGGGGAGCCGAGCATCGCCGCGAGCCCGAGCAGGGCGCCCACCAGCAGCACGCCCAGCGTGCCGAGCACGACCCGCCCCCGGCGCGTCAAACGCAATCGAAGCTGGGCCTGCCCCGCGTCGCGGCCCTGCGGGCTCTCCTGGGCGAGAACCGTCGGAATGGTGATGACTGGTGCGCTCATGGCCGCTTCCCTTCGCTCTCGGTGCTGCGCGACCGGGGCCGCTTGACCCGGGTCGCTCGAACACCTGTTTCGAATGTATCTTCGATCTTTCGAAACCGCAAGCCGTATGTTCGAAATTCTGAGCGATGATTTTCGAGCGACACTCGAACACATGTTTGCCCGTTTTCGATCGTTGCGGCTAGGGTTTCGCTAACGGCACCACTGAATCAGCAACCACCGACATTCAGGCTCCGCCGCGGAATTCCGCGGATCCGGCCGCCCGCGAGAGCGGCGGACCGGAGGGGCGAGGGGCCCGACACCGGATGAAGCAGGCGGAGAAGAGGCGCAGATGACCAGCAGCGAGCCCGAACGCGGCACGAAGCCGCTCACCGAGAAGCAGCAGGCGATCCTCGAGTTCATCGCGCGCTCGGTGGAGAGCCGGGGCTATCCCCCGTCGATGCGCGAGATCGGCGACGCGGTCGGTCTCTCCTCGCTCTCCAGCGTCACCCACCAGCTCACCCGCCTCGAGCTCGCGGGGTATCTGCGGCGCGACCCGAACCGGCCGCGCGCGCTCGAGGTGCTGGTCGAGCTCGCGAGTACCAGCCAGGCCGTCGCCGACGCCCCGCAGGTGCAGCCGGAGGAGACCGCCTACGTGCCGCTCGTCGGCCGCATCGCCGCCGGCGTGCCCATCACCGCGGAGCAGCAGGTGGAGGAGCTGGTGCCGCTCCCCCGCCAGCTCGTCGGCGACGGCCAGCTGTTCATGCTCAAGGTCTACGGCGACTCGATGATCGACGCCGCGATCTGCGACGGAGACTTCGTGGTGGTGCGTCAGCAGCGCGACGCCGAGAACGGCGACATCGTCGCGGCCATGCTCGACGGCGAGGCGACGGTGAAGGTCTTCCGCCGCCGCGACGGCCACACCTGGCTGCTGCCCCGCAACAGCGCATTCGAGCCCATCCTCGGCGACCACGCCGAAGTGCTCGGCAAGGTGGTCGCGGTCTTCCGCTCCGTGTGACGCCGGTCCGCCCGACGATCCGCCCGAGCTGACCGCAGAGAGCGCGCGAGACATCCGCGGAACCCCGCCGCGGCGGCCTCTTCGCGCCGATTTCCGCGCCTGAATTGAATATTTGTACCGAGTGCAAATATTCTGGGAGGCATGCCGCTCTCACAGCTCTCCGCCCCGCCGATCCCCTTCGACACGCGACTCGCGCCGGGGCTCGTCCCCTACCCCCTCGGACTCGAGCTGCAGCAGGCCGCGGTCGCTCGCATCGACGCGGGCGAGGACCGCGGCACCGTGCTCCTCGTCGAGCACGAGGCGGTGTACACCGCCGGCCGCCGCTCCCTCCCCGAGGAGTACCCTCGCGACGGGACGCCGGTGGTGCCCGTGGACCGCGGCGGCAAGGTCACCTGGCACGGCCCGGGCCAGCTCGTCGCCTACCCGGTGATCCGGCTGCGGCAGGGAATCGGCCCGGTCGACTTCGTGCGCGGACTCGAGCAGGCGATCATCGAGACCGCGGCGGAGTTCGACGTGACGGGGTTCCGGGTGCGGGGACGACCCGGGGTCTGGGCCGACGCGGGCGGCATCGCCCCCTCGAAGTTCGCGCAGATCGGGATCCACACCCGGGACGGCATCGTGACGCACGGCCTCGCCCTGAACTGCGACAACGATCTCGCCCCCTTCGGGAGCTTCGTCCCCTGCGGCATCACGGATGCGGGGGTCGCGACGCTCAGCGGCATCGCGGGACGGCGGATCGCCCCGGGCGACGCGGCGCCGGCACTGCAGCGGCACCTCGCCGAGCTGGTCGCGGAGACCGCCGCATGAGCGCCGTGAACCTCGGGCGCCCTCTCGCAGAGATACTGGCGGAGCGGGACGCGCCGGCTGAGCGAGACACGACGGCAGCGCGGGAGACGCCGTCCGAGCCCGAGGCCGCGGTCCAGGATCCCCTGCCGGCGGGGCAGGCGGATCCGCCCCGGATCGAGGGGCGGCGCCTGCTCAGGATCGAGGCCCGCAACGCCGCGGTGCCCGCCGGGAAGAAGCCGGAGTGGATCAAGACCCGCGCGCGCCAGGGCCCCGAGTACCGCGACGTGCAGTCGCTCGTGCAGCGGGAGGGTCTGCACACCGTCTGCCAGGAGGCGGGCTGTCCCAACATCTACGAGTGCTGGGAGGACCGCGAGGCGACGTTCCTCATCGGCGGCTCGATCTGCACGAGGCGCTGCGACTTCTGCATGATCACCTCGGGCAAGCCCCTCCCCCTCGATCTCGACGAGCCGCGCCGCGTCGCCGAGTCCGTGCGCACCATGGGGCTGCGCTACGCGACCATCACCGGGGTCACGCGCGACGACCTGCCCGATACGGGGGCGTGGCTCTACGCCGAGACGATCCGCAGCATCCGGGAGCTCAACCC
Organism: Candidatus Leucobacter sulfamidivorax; assembly: GCA_016771945.1. Classification (GTDB taxonomy): domain Bacteria; phylum Actinomycetota; class Actinomycetes; order Actinomycetales; family Microbacteriaceae; genus Leucobacter; species Leucobacter sulfamidivorax. The sequence continues at coordinate 881,410 of QZLF01000002.1, read as the reverse complement.
GGGCGCGGGCATCGAGGTGCTCGCCGACGACCTCGGCGGGCGTCCGGAGCATCTGGCCCTCGTGTTCGACGCCGCTCCGGAGGTCTTCGCGCACAACCTCGAGACCGTGTCGCGGATCTTCCGCCGCATCCGCCCCGGCTTCCGCTACGAGCGGTCCCTCGACGTGATCCGGCAGGCGCGCGCGGCCGGCATGATCACGAAGTCGAACCTGATCCTCGGCATGGGCGAGACCCGGCAGGAGATCTCGGAGTCCCTGCACGACCTCCAGCACGCCGGCTGCGACATCATCACCCTCACCCAGTACCTGCGCCCCTCGAAGCTGCACCATCCGGTCGAGCGCTGGGTGCGGCCCGAGGAGTTCGTCGAGCTGAAGGCGGAGGCCGAGGCGATGGGCTTCTCCGGAGTGCTCGCGGGGCCGCTCGTGCGCTCCTCCTACCGCGCCGGCCGGCTCTGGGCGCAGGTGATGCGGGCGAAGGGCCGCACGATCCCCGAGGCGCTCGGCCACCTGGCCGAGCGCGGGGCCGACGCCTTCCCGCAGGCGGTGTAGAGCCCGTCCTCGGCCTGCACGGGCCGCAGCGCCTCAGGCCAGCGGATCGAACGCGAGCAGTCCGAGCTCGCGCAGCACGGCCAGCACCTGCTCGTGGCGGTTGAAGGTGTAGAGGTGGATCGAGGGGGCTCCGCCGGCGAGCAGCTCGCGGGCCAACTCGACGGTGTGGGCGACGCCCAGCTCGGGCGCGGTTCCTCCCGCGGCCTCGAGCGCGCGTTCCAACCCGGGCGGCGCCGGGCGTCCCGCGAGCGAGGCCACGCGGCGCAGCTGCGCGCTCGTCGACACCGGCATGAGGCCAGGCAGCACGGGCATCGTGAGCCCGGCCCGCCGCGCCTCCTCGACGAAGACGAGATACTCCTCGGCGTAGAAGAACAGCTGCGTGATGCCGAGCTGGGCCCCCGCCTCCTGCTTGGCGATCAGCCAGTCGATGTCGGCCGCGCGCGACCGGGACTGCGGGTGCCCGTTCGGATAGACGGCGATGGCGGTGCGCCCCACGCTCGTGAGCGGCGGCCGCTCGGCACGCACCTCGGCGATGAGCGGGATGAGCTCGGCCGCGCTCAGCGACCCCGCGACGAGGGGGTCGTCCTCTTCGACCCCGCGAGGCGCGTCGCCGCGCAGGGCGAGGAAGTCGTGGATCCCTGCGTCCATCATCCCGAGGATCTCGGCGCGCAGCTGCTCGCGCGTCTGGCCCACGGTCGTCAGGTGCGCCATCGGCAGCACCTCCGTGGCGCCGCGCAGGTACTTGAGCAGCTCGAGGGAGGCGTCGCGGTTGGATCCGCTCGCCCCGTAGGTGACCGAGATGAAGTCGGGCTCGGCGGCGGCGAGGTGCTGCACGGCGTGGCCGAGCGCGAGCGCGGCCGCCTGGCTGCGGGCGGGGAAGACCTCGAAGGAGAAGCGCACCCGCGTCGGCTCGCTCCCGGTCAGCAGCGGATCGCTCACGCCCGTCCCCCCAGCTCCTCTGCGGCGAGGGCGGTGCCGCGCACGCGGGCGGCGATCTTCGCGAAGGCGACGTCCCGGGCGTGGTCGGGCGAGCCGTGCTTCGGCTTGTCGTCGACGAGATAGGGCGAGAAGCCGCAGTCGTCGGTGGATCCGAGCAGCTCGGGCGGGATGAAGCGGGCGGCCGCGACGAGCCGGTCGCGCACCTGCTCCGCGGTCTCGAGCCGCGGGCTGCGGGGATCGGTGACGCCGATGAGCACCCGGGCCGGGCGCCCGGCGGAGCCGCGTCTCGCGAGCTCGGTGCCGATGAGCCGCGACACGCGCAGCGGATCCTTCTCGCTCGCCGTCTGCACGAGGAAGTAGCCGGCCTCGATCTGCAGCAGCTCGGGGATCAGCTCGGCGTAGTCGACGTCCGCGCTGTGCGCCGAGTCGCGGTCGTTGCCGGGGCAGGTGTGCACGCCGATCCGGTCCCGCAGCGCGGGATCGACCCGGTCGAGCACGCGGTTCACGAGCTCGATGAACCCGCCGAGGGCCTCCGGCCCCGCCCAGGGCGCGCGGAGGTCGCGGCGCAGGGCGAGCCGCCCCTCGGTGAAGTCGATCGACACGCGCGCGGCGCCGGCGGCGAAGCAGCGCGCGATGTCCTCCGCGCAGCCCGCGACCACGTCGTCCAGCAGCTCGTCCCGCGAGTGCTCGCCGATGCCCTCGTCAGGCACCATGAGCGAGAGCATCGAGGGCGAGACGACGGCCTGCTTGAGCGGCGCATCGGTGAGCACGCGGGCGGCCGTCACGTCGTCGGCGGCCCAGCGCTGGAAGCGGAACGGGGCGCGCACGAGCCGCGGCATCACCCGGTGGTGCCCGTCGGCGAAGACGGCGAACACCGCGCCGGCCTCGGCGTCGCCGCGGCCCAGCGGATAGGTCGCGAAGCTCGAGCGGCGCTGCTCGCCGTCGCTCAGGATCGGCGAGCCGGTCTCGGCGAGCCGGTCGAGCGTGTCGCGCACGGCCTCTTCCTGCTCCGCGGCGAGCTCGGCGGGATCGAGCAGCCCTGCCTCCGCCTGCAGCACCGCGTGCTGCAGGCGGGCGGTACGGGGGATCGAGCCGACGGGCTCGGTGGGCAATGGCCCCCAGCCCGCCGGCTCGATCCGCTCGTTCACAGAGGACACCCTATACGGTCTGGCGCACTGCCCCGGCGGCGCGCACGAGGTTCTCGAGGCTCGCGACGGTCTCGTCGTAGCCGCGCGTCTTGAGGCCGCAGTCGGGGTTCACCCAGAGCTGCTCGCCCGGGATGCGGGCGGCGGCGATCCGGATCAGCTCCTCCTGCTCGGCGGCCGAAGGCACGCGGGGCGAGTGGATGTCGTAGACGCCGGGGCCGATGCCGCGGGAGTAGCCGTGCTCGCCGAGCGGCTCGACGACGTCCATGCGGCTGCGCGCGGCCTCGATGCTCGTGACGTCGGCGTCGAGCCCGTCGACGGCGTCGATGATCTGTCCGAACTCGGAGTAGCAGAGGTGGGTGTGGATCTGCACCTCCGGCGCGGCTCCGCCCGTCGCGAGGCGGAACGCCCCGACCGACCAGTCGAGGTAGGCCGGCTGGCGATCGCCGTCGAGCGGCAGCAGCTCGCGCAGCGCCGGCTCGTCGACCTGCACGAGCTTGATGCCGGCCTCGACGAGGTCGTCGATCTCGTCGCGCAGGGCGAGCGCGAGCTGCGTCGCCGAGTCGGCGAGCGGCTGGTCGTCGCGCACGAAGGACCAGGCGAGGATCGTGACCGGGCCCGTGAGCATGCCCTTCACCGGCTTCTCGGTGAGCGACTGGGCGTACGAGGACCAGGCGACCGTGATCGGCGCGGGGCGCGAGACGTCGCCCCAGAGGATCGAGGGCCGGGTCGCACGGGTGCCGTAGGACTGCACCCAGCCGTTCTCCGTCACCGCGAAGCCGTCGAGGTGCTCGGCGAAGTACTGCACCATGTCGTTGCGCTCGGCCTCGCCGTGCACGAGCACGTCGAGGCCGATCCGCTCCTGGAGGCGGATCACCCGCTCGATCTCTTCGCGCAGGAATCCGTCGTAGGCGGCCTCGTCGATCTCGCCCTTGCCGAAGGCGGCGCGGGCCTTTCGGATCTCGGGCGTCTGGGGGAAGGAGCCGATGGTGGTCGTCGCGAGGGAGGGGAGGCCGAGGGCGCGCTGCGCCTCGCGGCGTGCCGTCTCATCGGCGCGGGCCCGATCCGCCTCGGTGACGGCCGCGGCGCGCGCACGGATCGCGTCGACCCGCACGCCAGGGGCGGCGGCCCGGTCGGCGAGCGCGCGCTCGGTGCCGGCGAGCTCGGCCTCGACGGCCTCGGCGCCCGCCTCGAGGCCGCGGGCGAGGGTCACGGCCTGCGCGACCTTCTGGTCCGCGAAGGCGAGCCACGACTTCAGGCGCGCGTCGAGCTTGGACTCGTCGTCCACGTCGTGGGGCACGTGCTGCAGGCTGTTCGAGGTGCCGATCGAGACCTGGATCCCCGCGTCGCGCAGGCGTTCGGCCGTCTCCAGCGCGGAGCGCAGATCGGTGCGCCAGATGTTGCGGCCGTCGACGAGGCCCGCGACGAGGCGGGTGCCCGCGAAGGCCGCGGCGAGCTCGCCGAGCGCGTCGGCGGCCTCGGGCAGCGAGCCGCGCACGAGATCGGCCTGCACGGCCTCGACCGGCAGCGCGCCGAGACGCGCGAGGGCCCGGGAGGAGTCGCCGTAGGGCGCCGTGAGCAGGATCGCCGGCCGGTTCTCCGCACCGCCGAGCGCGGTGTAGGCCCGCTCGACGAGCGCGACGATCTCCTCGCGCGGCACCGCGAGCGAGTCGGAGACGAGCGCGGGCTCGTCGAGCTGCACCCAGCCGGCACCGGCCGCGGCGAGCACGCCGAGCAGTTCGGCGTAGACGGCGACGACCTCGTCGAGGCGGTCGATCGGCCGGAAGCCCTCGCCCGCGTCATCGGAGGCCTTCGCGAGCAGCAGATAGGTGACGGGGCCCACGAGCACGGGACGGGACTCGACGCCCTGATCCGCCGCCTCGCCGATCTGCGCGACGAGGGCCGCGGGGTTCGCGGCGAAGGGGGTGCGCTCGTCGATCTCGGGCACGCTGTAGTGGTAGTTCGTGTCGAACCACTTGGTCATCTCGAGCGGCTGGTGGCTCTCGTCGCCGCGGGCGAGCGCGAAGTAGACGTCGAGATCGCTCGCTCCCTCGCGGCCCGCGACATCGGCGAAGCGGCCGGGGATCGCCCCGAGCGCGAGCGTGGCGTCGAGCACCTGGTCGTAGAAACTGAAGCTCTCGGGCACGGCTCCGCCCGCGGCGGGCAGGCCGAGCTCGACGAGGCGCGCGCGGGTCGCGGCGCGCAGCTCGCGGGCGACGCGCTGCAGCTCGGCCTCGTCGATGGACCCCTTCCAGAACGGCTCGACGGCTCGCTTGAGCTCGCGGCGGCGGCCGAGGCGGGGGTAGCCGAGGATGGTGGCGCTCGGGAGCGCGGCGGGCGTGGTGCTGGGCTGGGTCGACATGACGTCCTTCAGGGTCGGAACTCAAGGATCGAGACGGCGCCGGATGGCGCGCCTCTCCCCGTGGAACCCTTCGAGGCTATGCGCGAAGCCGCCGCCTCCGCCCGAGTGCGACGAAATATTACGCCAGGCGAGGGTGAATCGCCTCAATCATAAGTTGAGGTGATGAATCAGACCAGGAAGGGCTCGAGCTTCGCGAGCGTCTCCCCGCCGACGTAGGCGTGCACGCGGGTGCCGCCCTCCTCGTAGTCGACGCCCAGCACCCGATTGCGCTCGTGCAGCTCGGCCACGAGGTCGCCCCGCTCGTAGGGCACGACGACCGTGACCTCGCGATCGGGCACCGGGAGCGCGGCGTCGATCCGCCGCTTCAGCTCGTCGATGCCCTCCCCCGTGCGCGCCGAGACGAAGACCGCGTCGGGCGCGAGGCCGTGCAGCACGAGCCGCTGGGTATCGTCGATGAGGTCGGCCTTGTTGAAGGCCACGATCTCGGGGATGCCGAGCGCGTCGACCTCGGCGATGACGTCGCGCACGGTCTGCAGCTGCGCCGCGGGGTCCGGATGCGAGGCGTCGACGACGTGCACGATGACGTCGGACTCCGCCACCTCCTCGAACGTCGAGCGGAAGGCCTCGACCAGCTGGTGCGGCAGATTGCGCACGAAGCCGACGGTGTCGGCGTAGGTGAAGCGGCGCCCGTCGGCCGTCTCGGCGTGCCGCACGGTCGTGTCGAGGGTCGCGAAGAGCTGGTTCTGCACGAGCGCCTCGGCGCCCGTGAGACGGTTCAGCAGGCTCGATTTCCCGGCGTTCGTGTACCCCGCGATCGCGACCGAGGGCACCTCGCCGCGCTTGCGGTTCGCCCGCTTCGCCTCGCGCGCGGGGGCGAAGCCCTTGATCTGCTGCCGCAGCTTCGCCATGCGGGTGTTGATGCGGCGGCGATCCAGCTCGATCTTCGTCTCACCGGGACCGCGCGAGCCCATGCCCGCACCGCCGGCGCCGCCCGCGCCCACCTGCCCGCCCGCCTGACGCGACATCGACTCGCCCCAGCCGCGCAGGCGCGGCAGCAGGTACTCGAGCTGCGCGAGCTCGACCTGGGCCTTGCCCTCGCGGCTCTTGGCGTGCTGGCTGAAGATGTCGAGGATCACCGCCGTGCGGTCGATGACCTTGACCTTCACGACGTCCTCGAGCGCTCTTCTCTGGGATGGCGCGAGCTCGGTGTCCGCGACGACGGTGTCGGCCCCGAGCGAGGCCACGAGATCGGCGAGCTCGGCCGCCTTGCCCTTGCCGAGATAGGTCGCGGGGTCGGGGTTGGCCCGGCGCTGCAGCAGCCCGTCGAGCACCTCGGCACCCGCGGTCTCGGCGAGCGCGGCGAGCTCGCGCAGCGAGTTCTCGGCGTCTTCGAGCCCGTGCTTCGCCGAGCCCGTGTAGACGCCGATGAGCACGACCTTCTCGAGCCGCAGCTGACGGTACTCGACCTCGGTGACGTCCTCGAGCTCGGTGGAGAGGCCCGCGACGCGGCGCAGGGCAGCGCGCTCCTCGCGCTCGAGGCGGATCGCGTCGAGGTCGTCGGCGAGCGTGTCGTGGGTCTCGTCGCCGAGGGCTTGAGCACCTCGTTCGAGCAGCTTGCTGCTCGAAGCGGCTTCTCCGAGATCGCGGATCACCGTCGCCCGGCTCGCCCCTTCGGTGCGGGCGAGCACTCGCTCGAGCGGATCCTCCTGCGTCGGCCGATCCGTCGTTTCCTGTGTTTCCTGAGAAACCGTTGGTTCTGTCATCTGGATTCCAGTGTACGTGCGGTCTCCGGCACCGGCACGGGTGTTCACCCACAGCGCAGAGCCCTGGAATACTGGGAAGGTGACGCAGCACTACTTCAGCGAGGCGCCGGCGGGCGATCTCGCCCCGCGGGAGATCGAGGTCGAGCTCGCGGGAGCGCCGCGGCGGCTCGTCACGGCCGGCGGCGTGTTCAGCCCCGAGCACCTCGACGAGGGCACGCGGGTGCTGCTGCGCACGCTCGAGCGAGCGGGCACGGGTGCGACGCAGGAAGAGGAAGCGCCGGATCGCGGCCCTCTCCTCGACCTCGGCTGCGGCTGGGGGGCCATCGCGCTCTCGGCGGCGCTCGAGCGCCCGGAGGCCGGGGTGTGGGCGGTCGACGTGAACGAGCGGGCGCGGCGCCTCACCGAGATGAACGCCGAGCGGCTCGGCCTCCCGAACGTGCGCACGGCCGCCCCCGAGGAGGTGCCGGCGGAGCTCCGCTTCGCCGAGATCCGCTCGAACCCGCCGATCCGCATCGGCAAGGCCGCCCTGCACGAGCTGCTGCGCGCATGGCTCGGAAGGCTCGCGGAGGGCGGATCCGCGAGCCTCGTCGTGGCGAAGCACCTGGGCGCGGAGTCGCTGCAGCGGTGGATCGCCGCCGAGTTCCCCGACCTCCGGGTCTCCCGCGTGGCCCGCGACAAGGGGTTCCACGTCATCGAGGCGCGGGACCCGCGGTAGCCCCCGGTCAGCCGGCCGCGGTCGCCGCGTCCACGCGCAGGCCCGCATAGAACGCGTCGTCGCCCATGCGCGGGATCGGGATGCCGTACTCGGTCTCGAGCGCGTGCCACGCGGCCTCGAGCGCCGGGATGTGCACCTGGTTGCCATTGCGGCGCGTGTCGAGGAAGTCGGCGCCCTCGCGCAGGTTCGGGCGGTAGGACTCGCGCAGGCGCCGCACGTTCTCGGCGTTCGTGCCGTGCAGCACGGCATCCGCCTCGGCCGCGATGAACTGCGCCTCCTGGTCGAAGATCGAGAAGGTGTTGCCGGCGAAGTGCAGGGCGCCCGCCTGGTAGAGCCCCGGCTGATCCTCGAAGAAGGCGCCGAGCACCCCCTCGGGGTGGCCGTTGTCGTAGCGCAGCACGCCCTCGTCGAGCCAGGGCACGGAGACGTCGTAGCCGGTGGCGAAGACGATGACATCGTAGTCCTCGGCGCGGCCGTCGGCGAAGGTGACGGTGCTGCCAGAGACGTTCGCGATGTCGGGGCGGTGCTCGAGCAGGCCGTGCGCGAGGGCGTGCAGCACCTGCGAGTTCATGATCGGGTGCGTCTGCCCGAAGGCGTGATCCGGCACGGGCAGGCCGAAGTTCGTGAGGTCGCCGACGCCCTCGACGACGGCCTGCAGCTTCTCCTCGAAGGTCTTGCCCTGCAGCTCGGCCGGCAGCTCCTCGTCGGGGATGTTGCCCGCGAGCAGGTCCGGTGTGGGGATGCCGTGCGTGAACTTCGGGAAGAAGTAGTAGCCGCGCCGGGTCGACAGCCGCGCCGCATCCGCGAAGAAGGCCGCGTCGGCGACGATGTCGACGCCGCTGTTGCCCGCGCCCACGACGAGCACGCGTCGGCCTGCGAACTCGGCGGTCGAGTGGTACTCGGAGCTGTGGATCGCCCGGCCGGCGAAGGTGTCGAGCCCCGGGTAGTCGGGGATCACGGGGTACCACTGCGCCCCCGTCGCGATGACGACGCCGCGGAAGTCGCGGGTCGTGCCGTCGGAGAGGCGGATCCGCCAGAAGCGGCCCGCGGGTCCGTCCACGGGAGCGGCGTGCTCCACGGCAACCCCCGTGTGCGCGTACCGGTCGATGCCGTAGTCGCACGCGAAGGCGCGCACATAGGCGCGCATCTGATGCCACTTCGGATACATCGGGTAGTCGGCCGGCATGGGGTAGCCGATGAAGCCGCCGTAGTCGCGGCTCGAGATGAAGTTGCAGCTCTCGTACATCGGCGACCCGGGCTGCTCGATGTTCCAGATGCCGCCCAGCTCGTCGTGGCGCTCGAAGATCTCGAACGGCACGTCGCGCTTCAGCATGGCGCGGGCGACGAGGAGGCCGGCGGGGCCGCCTCCGACGATCGCGTAGCTGCCGGGCAGGGTCTCGGGGGTGTCGTTCGACATCTCGTGCGCTCCTTCGTGCGTGTCCGTACACGTACGAGTGTGGGCCAGCGCGCACGGCGCATGTTGCCTGTGCGCGCCATCGGGTTGTGCAGCGAGCGCGCAGTCGCGGGTCGGTCGCCGATCAGACGTCGGGCAGCTCGACGATCCCCCGGTAGACGAGCTCGGCGGGTCCGCTGAGCGACACGTGCTCCCCCTCCTCGGTGGGGAACATGCGCACCGCCAGCCGCCCGCCGGGCACTTCGACGCTCCAGCTGTTCGGCATGTCCTCCCCGCCCCAGTGGCGGAACGCGAGCGCCGCCGCGGCCACCCCGGTGCCGCACGAGAGCGTCTCGCCCGATCCGCGCTCGTGCACCCGCATGCGGATGCGCGCGACGCCGTTCTTCAGCAGCGGCTCCTCGGGCACGACGAACTCGACGTTGGCGCCGTGCTCGGGCACGGGATCGAGCGCCGGCGCGGTGCCGAGCTCGAGCCCGTCGAGGGTCTCGTCGTCGGCGAGCGCGGCTACGACATGAGGGTTGCCGAGGTCGATGCCGAGACCGGGGCGCGGCACGTGCAGCCCGTCGGCGAGCACGAGCCGCTCGCCGTCGAGCCGCCACCGGCCGAGATCGACCGTGTAGCCCGAGGCCCCCGCGAGCACGTCCTTGACGCCGGCGCGCGTGCCGATCGGCAGGGTGTCGCGACGCTCGGGGGCAACGAGTCCCTCGGTGATCAGGTAGTGGGCGTAGACGCGGATCCCGTTGCCGCACATCTCGGCCGGGGTGCCGTCGGCGTTCCAGTAGTCCATGAACCACTCGGCCTCGGGCTCCTCGGCCAGGATCGCCTCGCCCTCGGGGATCGCGCGGGAGCGGACGGCGCGGATCACCCCGTCGGCGCCCACGCCGAAGTGACGGTCGCAGAGGAAGCGGATCCGCTCGGGCGTGAGCGACGTCTCCCCCTCGGGGTCCGTGAACAGCACGAAGTCGTTGCCCGTGCCGTGGCCCTTGGTGAAGGAGAGAGTGGTCATCGGTCCAGTCTACGGACGGACGGAGGCGAACTCCCTGATCCACGCTGGCGCCGAACGCGCCGTCAGGCCTCCCGGACCAGACGGACCGGGCTGTCGTGGGCGGCGAGTCGTCGATCGGCTGCGAGCAGGACGAAACCCTCATGGCGCGCCTGCGCGAGCAGCAGTCGCGTCACCCGTCCTCGCCCTGAGACCACTGGACTTGGTCGATCACGCGCGATGCGCCTCTCGCGTCCCGCAATGGTGCAGCCGTTGCTGTCCGGGCCGGCTCCGAGCAGCACCTGGCGCACTATTGCGCGGGAGGAAGCGCGGCCCGCGCGGCACGCGCCGCCCGGCGGGCGCGGGAGCGGGCCAGAGCGCCCTGCGCCGCGAGGATCGCCCAGCGCACGAGGAAGCGCAGGCCGATCCCCGCAAGACCGAAGGCGCACGCGATCGCGATCGCGCGCCAGTCGCGCAGATCGATGTCGAACACCGCCGAGCCGAGCGGGGTCAGGATGATGGCGAGCATGCCCCCGACCATGGCGCCCACGAGCAGCGCCTTCCACACCCGGAACGGCCGGGCCACCGTGAACAGCACGAAGAAGGCGACGATGATGAGCGCGAGGAAGGCCGTGGAGGAGGTCGCGACCTTCTCGGCCGCGTCCGCTCCGAGCACGCCGCGGGCGACGAGGTAGGCGCAGTAGGAGGCGAATGCCGCGCCCACTCCCCCGGGCACCGCCTCGGCCAGCACGCGGCGCACGAAGCCGTCCTGGGCGCGCGCGGCGTTCGGCGCGAGCGCGAGGAAGAACGCGGGGATGCCGATCGTGAACCAGGCGATCAGCGTGACGTGACGCGGCAGGAAGGGGAACGGCACCGCCGTGACGGCGACGAGGAACGCGAGCAGGATCGAGTAGGCCGTCTTCGTGAGGAAGAGGGTCGCGACGCGCTCGATGTTGCCGATGACGCGGCGCCCCTCGGCGACGACGTGCGGCAGCGTGGCGAAGGAGTTGTCGAGCAGCACGATGCGCGACACCGCGCGGGCGGCCGGCGATCCGGAGCCCATCGCGACGCCCACGTCGGCGTCCTTGAGCGCGAGCACGTCGTTGACGCCGTCGCCGGTCATCGCCACCACGCGCCCCTCGGCCTGCAGCGCGTGCACCATCGCGCGCTTCTGCGAGGGGGTGACGCGGCCGAAGGCGGTGTGCGCCGCGACCCGCTCCTCGAAATCGGGGGCGTCGACGTCGAGGGAGCGCGCATCGATCGCGTTCCGGCCGTCGGGCACCCCGACCTGCTCCGCGATCGCGCCGACCGCGGCCGAGTTGTCGCCCGAGATCACCTTGATGCCCACGCCCTGCTCGGCGAAGTAGGCGATCGCGCCGGGCGCCTCCTCGCGCAGCCGCTGGTCGAGCACCACGAGGGCGACGGCCGCGAGACCCGCGGGCAGCCCCTCCTCCGGCAGCGCGGCGTCCGAGCGCGCGAGCGCGAGCACCCGCATGCCGGTGGTCGCGAGCTCGTCCGAGCGGATCCGGGCCGCGTCCCCGGCGTCGAGCAGGACATCGGGGGCGCCGAGCACCCACGACTCGCCGCCCGGCAGCTGCACGGCGGCCCATTTGCGGGCGGAGGAGAAGGCGACGCGCCGATCCGCCGCGAGCTCCGAGGTCTTCCCCACGTGCTCCAGGATCGCGAGCATGCTGCCGTTCGGCTTGCCCTCGGCCCGGCCGATGGTGGCGAGCACCGCCTCGATCGCGGGGCCCGCGGGCGGCGCGGCCGGATCCGCCGCTGCCCGATCCGCCCCTCCGTAGACCTCGATGCCGCTCACCCGCATGCCGTCCTCGGTGAGCGTGCCGGTCTTGTCGGTGCAGACCGTGTCGACGCGCGCCAGCTGCTCGATGGCCGGCAGATCCTGCACCAGGCAGTCGCGCCGGCCGAGCCGGATCACGCCGACCGCCATCGCGACGCTCGTCATGAGCACCAGTCCCTCGGGCACCATCGGCACGAGCGCGGCGACGAGGCCTCGCACGGCGTCCTGCCACTCCTGGCCGCCGGAGACCTGGTTCCAGATCGTGAGGGCGCCCACGGGGATCAGCAGCCACGTCACGTACTTGAGGATCTGGTCGATGCCCGCCCGCAGCTGCGAGGAGGGCTTGCGGAACTCGGAGGCCTCCTTGGCGAGCCGGGCGGCGTACGCGTGCTCGCCGACCGCGGTGGCGCGGTAGCGGGCGGATCCGGCGGCCACGAAGCTGCCCGACATCACCCGGTCGCCGATGCCCGGGAGCACCGGCTCCGACTCGCCCGTGAGCAGCGACTCGTCGGCCTCGAAGCCGACCGCCTCCACGACCTCGCCGTCGACCGGCAGCTGGTCGCCCGCGGCAACGAGCACGATGTCGTCCAGCACGATCCGCTCGGGCTCGATCTCGATCACGCCCTCGGCCCGCTCGACGCGGGCGGGCGCTTTGCTGAGCAGCGCGAGGCGGTCGAGCGTGCGCTTCGCCCGTACCTCCTGCACCATGCCGACGACCGTGTTCACGACGATCAGCAGGCCGAAGATCCCGTCGATGAAGTAGCCGGTGCCGAGGATCATGAGGAAGAGCACCGCGTAGATCGCGTTCACCCGGGTCAGGGCGTTCGCGCGGAGGATCTCGCCGAAGCTGCGGCTGGTCTTCGCCTCGACCGCGTTCGTCTCGCCGCGCGCGATCCGCTCGGCGACCTCGTCCGCGGTCAGCGGGTGCCAGCGCGGTGCGGAGTCGGTGCCGGGCTGGGAGGGGCTCGGGTCCATGGGCTCCATCCTCTCAGTTCGCACGCTTCTCAGCTCACGCGGGGCGGATCGCGGAGAGCTCGCCCGCACCCAGCCATTCGACAGCCGGATAGCGCTTGAACCAGCTGACCTGGCGGCGGGCGTAGCGTCGCGTGAGGGACTGCGTCTCGGCGATCGCCTCGGCCTCGCCCAGCTCGCCGCGCAGCTGCGCGAGCGCCTGCGCGTAGCCGATGGCCCGGCTCGCGGTGCGGCCGCGTTCGATGCCACGAGCGATCAGGGCCTCGACCTCTTCCAGGAGCCCGGCGGCCCACATGTTCTCGACTCTGGCCTCGAGGCGCTCGACGAGCTCGGCGCGGGGCGCGCCGACGCCGAGGATGCGCGTCGCAGGCCACCAGAGCTCGGGCGTCTCGGGCAGGACCACCTGCGCCTCGCCGCCGAGCATCGCCACCTCGAGCGCGCGCACCACGCGGCGCGGGTTGCGGGCGTCGACTGCCGCCGCGGCGGCGGGGTCGAGGGCGCGCAGGCGCTCGAGCAGCGGGGCCGCGCCGTGCTCCTCGGCCTCGCGCTCAAGCCCGGCACGCAGCCGCTCGTCGCGCGGGGGGAAGCGGAAGTCGAAGACGACGCTCGAGACGTAGAGGCCCGATCCGCCGACGAGGATCGCATCGTTCCCCCGGGCCCGGATCTCGTCGACGACGGCGCGCGCCCGCGGCTGGTACCAGGCGACGGTCGCCTCCTCGCTCGGCTCGACCGCGTCGAAGAGGTGGTGCGGAACGCCCCGGCGCTCTTCCTCCGGAAGCTTCGCGGTGCCGATGTCCATGCCGCGATAGAGCTGCATGGCGTCGGCGTTCACGATCTCGGCGCCCCTGCCCTCGCGGGCGAGGCGCTCGGCGAGGTCGAGCGAGAGCGCCGTCTTGCCGGTGCCCGTGGCGCCGACGACGGCCCAGAGCACGGGACTCTCGGGCGCCGCCCGCGGCGCCGTCTCTCGCGGCGCCGCCCCCCGGGGCGCCGTCACCGCACCCGCAGCGCGGGCATGCCGAGGCCGACCGCGCCGGCCGGTGCGGCTCCCGCGCCGGCTGTCCCGGACGCCCCGGCCCCGATCGCCGGCACGCCGCAGCTCTCGGCCTGCCGGCGATCCCAGGCGTCGCCCGAACGGGTGCGACGCACCGCGTAGACGGCCGGGTCGTCGGCGATCAGGAAGTGCGGGGCGGCCGAGGTCGCGCGCACCGTGACCGCGTCGCCGGGGCGCGGCGTCTCGGCGCCCTCGGGCACCGCGAAGTGCACGAGCCGGTTGTCCCGCGCGCGGCCGGAGAGCCTGCGCGTCGCGTCGTCCTTCTTCCCCTCGTGCTCGGCGACGAGCACTTCGAGCTCGCGGCCGACCTGCGCCTCGTTCTCCTCGAGCGAGACGCGCTCCTGGAGGGCGATCAGCCGGTCGTAGCGCTCCTGCACGACGGCCTTGGGCAGCTGCCCCTCCATGGTCGCGGCGGGGGTGCCGGGGCGGATCGAGTACTGGAAGGTGAAGGCGCTCGAGAAGCGGGATTCCTCGACGACGCGCATCGTGTCCTCGAAGTCCTCGTCGGTCTCGCCCGGGAAGCCGACGATGATGTCGGTCGTGATGGCCGCGTGCGGGATGCGCTCGCGCACGGCGTCGAGGATGCCGAGGAAGCGCGTGCTGCGGTAGCTGCGGCGCATGGCCTTGAGGATCGCGTCGCTGCCCGACTGCAGCGGCATGTGCAGGGAGGGCATGACGTTCGGCGTCTCGGCCATGGCCGCGATGACGTCCTCCGTGAAGGCGGCCGGATGCGGGCTCGTGAAGCGCACCCGCTCGAGGCCGCCGATGCCGCCCATGGCGCGCAGCAGCTTGCCGAACGCCTGCCGGTCGCCGAACTCGACGCCGTAGCTGTTGACGTTCTGGCCGAGCAGGGTCACCTCGACGGCGCCGTCGTCGACGAGGGCCTGCACCTCGGCGAGGATGTCGCCGGGCCGGCGATCCTTCTCCTTGCCGCGGAGCGCGGGCACGATGCAGAAGGTGCAGGTGTTGTTGCACCCCACCGAGATCGACACCCAGCCGCTCGAGGCCGACTCGCGCTTGGTCGGCAGCGTCGAGGGGAACACCTCGAGGGATTCGAGGATCTCGACCTGCGCCTCGGCGTTGTGGCGGGCGCGTTCGAGCAGCGCGGGGAGCGAGCCCATGTTGTGCGTGCCGAAGACGACGTCGACCCACGGCGCCTTCTCGACGATCGCGCCCTGGTCCTTCTGCGCGAGGCAGCCGCCGACGGCGATCTGCATGCCCTCGTGCTGGCGCTTCACGCCCGCGAGGTGGCCCAGGTTGCCGTAGAGCTTGTTCGCGGCATTCTCCCGCACCGCGCAGGTGTTGATCACGACCACATCGGCCTGCTCGGGGTTCTCGGCGGCGACGTACCCCGCGGCCTCGAGGGAGCCCGAGAGCCGCTCGGAGTCGTGCACGTTCATCTGGCAGCCGAGCGTGCGGACGGCGTAGCTGCGCGGCGAGCCGTCGGCGCGCAGGGCCGCAGGCGACGGATCGATGACGGTGCCTGTTCCTGTAGCGGCTTCGGCGAGGGCTTCGGCGGTCGGCATGGTGACGATTCTACCGGCGCACGAATAGGATTCCCCCGTATGCGAGACCTCGAAGCTGCCCCCGAGGATCCGCTCGTCGAGCGGCTCCGGGCGGCCGGCTGCGTGTTCGCCGAGGACGAGGCCCGGCTGCTGCGCGAGCGCGCCGCGGGCGACGACGAGCTCCTCGAGCGGCTCGCCCGACGCCGGATCGGGGGCGAGCCGCTCGAGCCGCTCATCGGCTGGGTCGACTTCGGCGGCAGGCGACTGCGCGTCGATCCCGGGTGCTTCGTGCCGCGGCAGCGGAGCCTGCTGCTCGCGGACACCGCGATCCGCGAGGTGCGCCGGATCCGCGCCGCCCGTGCGGCGCGCGACGGCGGGCACGGGACGCCGGGCGATCGAACCGTCGTCTTCCTCGAGGCCTTCGCGGGAGTCGCGCCGATCGCGGCCTCGGTCGAGGCCGCGCCGGCGACCGAGACCGGGACCCCGGGCACCGCGATCCTCGCCTGCGAGCGCGACGATCGCGCCCGGGAGGCCGCCCGCGCGAACCTCGGACCGGGGGCGCGGCTCTTCGGCGGAGAGGTGCTCGCGGGCCTGCCCGACTCCCTCGCGGGCGGGATCGACGTGATCGCCGCGGTGCCGCCGTACGTGCCTCGCGGCGAACTCGCGGAACTGCCTCGCGAGGCCGTCGACTACGAGCCCCCGGAAGCGCTCATCGCCGGGGAGGACGGCCTCGATCGCGTGCGCGAGCTGATCGCGCAATCGCCCGCGTGGCTCGCCCCGGGCGGCGTGCTGCTCGTCGAGATGCACCGCACTCAGGCCGAGACCGCGGAAGGGGTCGCCGACCTGGCCGGGTTCTCATCGGAGGCCGTTCGCGGGGATGACGGCCAGACCATCGTGCTGCGCCTCGCGCTCCGGGCCTGACACGCCGCTCCGGGCTTCCCTCGCCCTACTCGAACCGCACTCGCGCGCGTTCCCCGGTGGGATCGATGCCCGCGAGCGCCTCGCGACAGGCCCGGATGGCCGGCTCTCCGGACCAGCCCCTGCGTGCCAGGAAACCGAGCAGCCGGCGCTCGGCCGTCTGCCGATCGAGCCCGCGCAGCCGCCGCGCCCGCTCCTCGGCCGCGGCCCGCAGCAGCTCGTCCTCCTGCTCGTCGTCCAGCTCGACGAGCACCGTCTCGATCACGCCGTCGGGCAGCAGACGCTCGCGCAGCTTCGCCCGGATCTGCGCGCGGCTCGCCCGCTTGCGCTCGCGGAGCCCCTCTGCGAGCACCCTGGCGAGCCCGAGATCGTCGAGGTAGAGGTTCCCCTCGAACTCGAGCAGCACCGCCTCGACGTCGGGGGTGTCGTGCCCCAGCGCGCTCAGCTCTCGGCGCAGCTCGCCGCTCGAGCGCGACTTGCGCGCGAGCAGGCGCACCCCGTCCTCGGCAGCGGTGCGAGCCGGGCCGCCATCCGCCTCGGCGGCACCCTGACTATCGGCGGCACTCTGCTCAGCTGCACTCTGGTCAGCTGAACCCCGGCCGGAGGCGCTCCGCTCGATCGCGGCCTGCTCCGGTGCGCGCGTCAACCGGGACCTCAGGTCGATGACCTCGGCGAGATCGCCCCGGTCGCGCTCCGGGACGTTCTCGGGCGCTTCGCGCTCGGGAAGGAATCGCACCGCCACGGCTGCCTCCGCCTACGCGCCCAGCCGCTGCTCGATCGGCTCGTCCATGGCGCCGACCGCACCGCCGCCGTCGACGGCTGTGAGAGGCGCGTTCGGGTCGCTCTTCACTCCGAGCTTCACGAGCAGCTTCTCCTCGATCTCGGCGGCAACGTCGGGATTCTCCAGCAGGAAGCGGCGGGAGTTCTCCATGCCCTGCCCGAGCTGGTCGCCGTCGTAGGTGTACCAGGCCCCGCTCTTCTTGATGAGGCCGTGCTCGACGCCGAAGTCGATGAGCGAGCCCTCGCGCGAGATGCCCGTGCCGTAGAGGATGTCGAACTCGGCCTGCTTGAAGGGCGGCGCCATCTTGTTCTTGACGACCTTGACGCGCGTCCGGTTGCCGACCGCGTCGGCGCCGTCCTTCAGGGTCTGGATGCGGCGGATGTCGAGACGGACCGAGGCGTAGAACTTCAGCGCCTTGCCTCCGGCCGTGGTCTCGGGGCTGCCGAAGAACACGCCGATCTTCTCGCGCAGCTGATTGATGAAGATCGCGGTCGTCTTCGTCTGGTTGAGCCCGCCGGTGATCTTGCGCAGCGCCTGCGACATGAGACGGGCCTGCAGGCCGACATGGCTGTCGCCCATCTCGCCCTCGATCTCGGCCTTGGGCACGAGCGCCGCGACGGAGTCGATCACCACGAGGTCGACCGAGCCCGAGCGGATCAGCATGTCGGCGATCTCGAGCGCCTGCTCACCGGTGTCCGGCTGCGAGACCAGCAGCTGGTCGATGTCGACGCCCAGCTTCTGCGCGTACTCGGGATCGAGGGCGTGCTCGGCGTCGATGAAGGCGGCGATGCCGCCCGCGCGCTGCGCGTTCGCGATCGCGTGCAGGGTGAGCGTCGTCTTGCCCGAGGACTCGGGGCCGTAGATCTCGATGATGCGGCCGCGCGGGAGCCCGCCGATGCCGAGCGCGATGTCGAGCGCGATCGATCCGGTCGGAATGACCTCCACCGGGGGGCGCTCGGTGCTGCCGAGGCGCATGATGGCGCCCTTGCCGAACTGCTTGTCGATGTTCGCGAGTGCCGCTTCGAGTGCCTTCTCACGATCCTGGGGTGCTGCCATCTTCGTTCCTCTGCTCGTGGCGATGATCGCCGGTCGGTGCCGCCTACCTGCTGCCGTCGCCGGGCGCGAACCCGATCGGCAAGGCGTGAGTGGCTGGTGAGTTCGACACTAGATCGCACCACCGACATTCACGGTCGGATCCTCGAATCTGTGGAGAACCGGGCACCTCGCCACCTGTGAGCGAGCATACGCGAGTTCGAACACATATTCGAAGGAAGTCCTGCGTGTCGCGGAAATCCGCTCCCGGGCCGGGCTCGCACGCCCGCAGCTCGCGCCTTGACGGGCCCTCTCCTCCCGGTTAGCGTGACACCATGGTCGCCGTCGGAACGCCGCCGCACGAGGAGCGGCTTCGCCACGGTCACGACCATGACATCGCCGTCTCGGCGGTGTCGGAACTGCGCTCCGTTCTCCCGTTCGACGCCGTGCAGCTGCTCCGCCACGAGCCCCGGCGCTCGGAGATCCGGGAGGTGCTCCGCATCGGCTACGATCCGGCATCCGCCTGGGCGTTGCAGCACCTCTTCGTGCAGAAGTACCGGTTGGGCTTCACCCGTGCGCTGAGCCCCGACGACGGCCTCCCGCCGGCCATCAGCTCGGTGCGACCCGAGTTCCGCGACGACTTCGTGGAGTCGAGCATCTTCCGCGACCACCTGCGCGCGGGCGGCTATCGCGACGGGATGAGCATGGAGCTGTTCCTCCGCGGGGAGTACGTCGGAATCGCCCACTTCTCCGCGAGGCAGAGCCCGAGCTTCACCGAGGAGAGCCGTCGCGCGGCCGCGTCCGTTCGCGGCCTGCTCGCCGCGCTCGTCATGGAGCGGCGCGGCGGCCCCCTCGAACCGGACGCCGAGGCGAGGCCCGGCTGGGTCTGGTACGCCTTCCCCGGCTCCCCCGGAGCCGCGCCGCTGAGTGCCGAGCAGGCAGACGCGCCCGCCTTCCTCGAGAGCCCTGCGTTCCACGAGCATCTCGAGCAGTTCCGGGCGACGGGATTGCAGTCGACGCGTCACCTCTGGGCATCGGACAGGCGCCTCTTCCAGGTGGAGATCAGGGTCCTCGCCGATCCGCGCGAGATCCTCGTGGGCGTCGCCCCGGCGGAGCCCTCCGACCACCACCGGCTCTCGCTACAGGAGCTGAGGGTGCTGAGCCTCCTCTGCGCCGGGAACGACGATGCCGCGATCGGTCGCCGGCTGCAGCTGAGCCGCCGCACCGTCGAGTCGCACCTGCTCAACGCGCGCCGCAAGCTGGGTGCGAGCAATCGGGTGGAAGCCGCGGTGCGCGCGATCGTCACGGCCTCCTACCTTCCCGATCCGGTGCTGTGCCCGGTGCACTCCGTGCTGCGCACCTTCGCGGCGCCCTCGGCACCGGCGAGCTGAGCACGGCGCCTCGCCGGGGCCCGTGACGCCGCCGGGAGCGGGTCCGCTCAGGCCCCCGGAGGCACCGTGATCCGGCTCACCGCCGCGCCCGCCGCGTCCACCGCGGCGCGCTCGTGGTCGAGCACCTCGTCACCGCCCATCGCCCCGACGATCGGCGCATAGGCGTCGGCCGTTCCCGTCGAGACCCCCGCGAGCTCCTCGATGACGCCCAGACCGCAGAACGGCACGTAGTAGGGGCTGTATCCGCCCTCCTGCAGGAACACGATCCGCCCCTCCGAGATGCGCTCGGCGGCATCGACGATGAGCCGCGTCATGCGGCGGAAGCCGTCGGCGCGCACCATCATCCTGGCGAGCGGATCCATGATGGCCGCGTCGAAGCCGCAGGGCACGAGGATCAGCTGCGGCCGGTAGGCCTCCAGCGCCGGGATCACCACCGTCTCGAGAGCGTACTCGTACACGCCGTTTCCGCCCCCGGGCGGCAGGGGCACGTTCACCGAGAAGCCGGCGCCCTCGCCCGCGCCGTTCTCCTCCACGAAACCCGAGTCGGAGGGGAAGCAGCGGTTCTGGTGCAGCGAGATGTTCAACACCCGCGAAGACTCCCAGAAGATGTCCTGGGCCCCGTTTCCGTGATGGACGTCCCAGTCGACGATCGCCACTCGCTCCACCCCGAGCACGTCCAGCGCGTAGGCCGCGGCGACGGCGGTGTTGTTGAAGATGCAGAAGCCGCGCCCGAGCGCCCGCTCGGCATGATGCCCGGGAGGGTTGATGAGCGCATAGGCCCGATCCACCTCACCGCTCACCACGGCCCGAGTCGCCTCGATCGCCCCGCCGGCGGCGAGGAAGGCGATCTGGTCGCCGCCCTGGCCGAACGGCGAGACCCCGTCGCCGGCGTCTCCCCCCTTTGGCAGCGCGCCTTCCGCGACGATGCGGTCCACGTGGGCCGCATCGTGGACCCGCAGCACGTCCTCCCGGGACGCCGGCGCGGCGCGCAGTTCGACGAGGTGGTCGATGAGCCCGGAGGCGACCACCAGCTCGTGCAGGCGGCGCTTGGTGTCGGGATGAGCGACATGGTGGGAGATCGGCTGCAGCCCGGCCGAGACGCTCGAGGGGGTGAGCCCGCCGGAGCCGGTGTCGACCCAGCCGTAGAGCGTGTTCCACAGATAGCCGGTGCGCTTCGTCGTGTCGGTCATGTCGCTGCTCCTCGTCGTGGCGGGGCTCCGTCGCCCCATCTCCAAGACAGGATCTCGCACCGCAGGATCACGATCATCCGGGATATTACGGAAACCCGGGTTCGGCGGCCCGGCGCTTCCCCGCCCCCGCACGAGGCGGGAAGGCGTCAGCCTCGCGGATCGATGAGGCCGCGACCGTGGCGGCGCGCCTCGGGCACCTGCAGGTCGACGCACAGCGCCTGCCAGACCTCGCGGGCCGGCACGCCGCGATCCAGCGCCTCGGTGGCGGTGCCGCCGAGTGCGGCGAGCCAGTGCTCCCGCATGAGCACCCCGGCGTAGACGTCGCCGAACTCCTCGCGCATGGCGCGCTGGAACTCGCTCAGGCGCACGACGGACTCCCCGACGCGCGGCGTCGTGCCGGAGAACGGCGAAGCGCCCGGCCCCGAAGGGCCGAGCGCTCGGTCCGATCCTCCACTAGCGCTGCGCGAGCAGCTCGGAGCGGTACCCCGAGACGAGCTCGGCGGGAACCGTATCCGGCACATGCCCGGACAGCGGAACGCTGAGTCCCTCGATGACGGCGAGGCGATCGCTCACCTCGCTCATGATCACCGACAGCGGCGTGTCGAGCGCATCGGCGACGGCGGCGAGAATCTCGCTCGACGCCTCCTTCTGGCCTCGCTCGACCTCGCTCAGGTAGCCGAGGGCGACGCTGGCGTCGCCCGCCACCTGGCGCAGGGTGCGCCCCTTCTGCAGGCGGAAGTCGCGGAGCACATCGCCGATCTCCTGACGAACCAGCACCATGGCGTCCTCCTTTTCTCCGCGCAACCGGGGCTGCGCTTCCACACTACCCGCTCCGACGCTTCGGCGTCGGGCGGTGACACCATTCAGTCTGAGGGGTGTCACTGGGAGTAACCGTGAGATTAGCCCGGGTATTCCTGAAATTTAGCTGAATTTGAGCCGAGTGGACTCAAGTTTGCGAAAGGGGCGGCTTCACATGCCCGATTCGCGGATCGCGAACTCGATCGCGGCCCGCACCGTGGCCAGGCGGACGCCGACCCGGTCGAGGCCGGAGAGTCCGTCGAGCAGGGTCGCATGATCCCCTTTCGGGCCGCTCACCGCCACCCAGACCGTGCCCGGGGGCTGCCCGGTCTGCGGATCGGGCTCGGGGCCCGCGACGCCGGTCGTGGCGATGCCGATGTCGGCCTCGCGCCCGTCGACTGCGCAGGCCCGGCGCACGCCGCGAGCCATCTGCCGGGCGACCTCGGCGTCGACGGGGCCCCGCGCGCGCAGCAATTCGGCGTCGACCCCCAGCACCGAGCGCTTGAGCGCCGTGTCGTAGGCGACCACTCCCCCGGAGAAGACGCGCGAGGAGCCGGGCACCGCCACGAACTCCGAGGCGAGGAGGCCGCCCGTCAGCGACTCGGCGACGGCGAGGCGCAGACCCCGCTCCGCGGCTGCGGCGATGAAGGCCGTGGCGGAGGACAGGTGGGGGTCGGTCGTCACGGCCGGTCCTCCGCGGCGCTCGTATGGCCATCCCCGCCCGCGGCCCGACCCAGGCGCGCGTAGGTGATGACGTAGTCGATGCCGCTGGCGATCGTGAGGATCACGGCGATCGTCATCGCGACGCCGTTGACCCAGTTCATCCAATCGCCGAGCAGGGCCGGGAAGGGGAAGAGCGCGAGCGCGATGGCCACGGACTGCGCCACCGTCTTGAGCTTGCCCATCCAGGCCGCGGCGAGCACCACGCTCCGCGCCTCGAAGAGGCGGTGCACGGTGACCCCGATCTCGCGCACGAGCACGACGATCGTGACCCACCAGGGCAGCTCGGCGAGGATCGAGAGCCCGACGAGGGCGCCGCCCGTCAGGAACTTGTCGGCGATCGGGTCGAGCAGCTTGCCGAGGTCGGTGACGAGGCCCCGCGAGCGGGCGAGGTACCCGTCCCACGCGTCGGTCGCGATGGCCAGCACGAAGAACACCGCCGCCGCCCAGCGCAGCGGTCCCATGCTGCCGCCGTCGGCGAGCAGCATCCAGATGAAGAAGGGCGTCGCGACGATGCGCACGCCCGTGATGACGTTCGGCGCGTTCCAGTTCGAGGGCTTGGCGCCCGCCGGCTGCCCCGTCATCTCCCGACCCCCGTCACTGCCCGCTTCCCGTCACGATTCAGTCCCTGCCGGTGAGCTGCCAGGCGTCTTCGTCGCCGTCGCCGTCATCGCCGTAGGAGTCGACCTCCCTGAGCTCGGAGCGGTGGCGCTCGATGGGGTCGTCGTAGCGATCGTCGACCGCGCCGGGTTCGGGCGCGAAGGGGTCGAAGGGCCCCAGCGCCTCGGTCTCGGCCTCGGCGGCCGGGCCGTCGGACTCCAGGACCGGCGCGGATGCGGCGACCGGATCGGCCGACCGGGGCGGCGCACCCCGGTCCGCGGGAGCAGGCGAGGCGGGCACCGCAGCCGGTGCGGCGGGCACCACGGCGGGCGCGGCCGGAGCCGGGGACGGAGCGGCCGCAGCGGGCGCCGGCCCGCCGCCGTTGATCGCGGCGAGCACCTCGGGCAGCTGCTCGGGGCTCACGAGCACGTCGCGCGCCTTGGAGCCCTCGGAGGGTCCCACGATGTCGCGCGACTCCATGAGGTCCATGAGCCGGCCGGCCTTCGCGAAGCCGACGCGCAGCTTGCGCTGCAGCATCGAGGTGGAGCCGAACTGCGAGGTGACCACGAGCTCGATCGCCTGCAGCAGCACGTCGAGATCGTCCCCGATGTCGGCGTCGATCTCCTTCTTCTCCGCGGCCTGGGCGACGTCGGCGCGGTACTCGGGCCGCGCCTGCTCCTTGACGTGCGCGACCACGCGCGCGATCTCGGACTCGTTCACCCAGGCGCCCTGCACGCGCAGCGGCGTCGACTCGCCGTTGAGCAGCAGCAGGCCGTCGCCCTGGCCGATGAGGCGCTCGGCACCCACGTCGTCGAGGATGACCCGCGAATCGGTGCCCGAGGAGACCGCGAAGGCGTAGCGGCTCGGCACGTTGGCCTTGATGACGCCCGTGACGACGTTGACCGAGGGGCGCTGCGTCGCGAGGACGAGGTGGATGCCCGCGGCGCGGGCGAGCTGCGTGATGCGCTGGATCGACTCCTCGACGTCGCGGGGGGCGACGAGCATGAGGTCCGCCAGCTCGTCGACCACGACGAGCAGGTAGGGGTAGGGCTTGAGCTTCCGCTCGCTGCCCTCGGGCAGGGTCAGCGTGCCCGAGCGCACGGCCTCGTTGAAGTCGTCGACGTGGCGGAAGCCGAAGCTCTCGAGGTCGTCGTAGCGCATGTCCATCTCCTTCACCACCCACTGCAGCGCCTCGGCCGCCTTCTTGGGGTTGGTGATGATGGGGGTGATGAGATGCGGCACGCCCTGGTAGGCGGTGAGCTCGACGCGCTTGGGGTCGACGAGCACCATGCGCACCTCCGCCGGCGTCGCGCGCATGAGCAGGCTCGTGATCATCGAGTTGATGAAGCTCGACTTGCCCGAGCCCGTGGCGCCCGCGACGAGCAGGTGCGGCATCTTGGCGAGGTTCGCGACGACGAAGCCGCCCCGCACGTCCTTGCCGATGCCGATCGTCATGGGGTGCTTGCTGTTCCGCGCCTTGGCCGAGCGCAGCACGTCGCCGAGCGCGACGTTCTCGCGATCCTTGTTGGGGATCTCGATGCCGATGGCGCTCTTGCCCGGGATCGGCGAGAGGATGCGGATCTCGTTCGAGGCGACGGCGTAGGCGAGGTTGCGCGACAGCGCCGTGACCTTCTCGACCTTCACGCCGGGGCCCAGCTCGACCTCGTACTGCGTGACCGTGGGGCCCCGCGAGAAGCCGGTGACCTTCGCGTCGACCGAGAACTGGGCGAGCACCTCGCTGATGGCGGCCATGATGTCGTCGTTGGCCTGCGTGCGGGCCTTGGGCGGATCCCCCGCCGAGAGCGCGCTCTGGTCGGGCAGCACGTAGGGGTGCGCCTGCGAGTCGGGGGCGGGCGCGACCTCGAAGGTGGAGGTGGCGGCGGCCTCGTCGTGCAGCCGGCGGAGCTCCTCGGCCTCGACCTCCTGCACCACGGCGGCTGCCGGCGCGACGGACGCCGCGGCGGCGACCTCGGCCGTCGCCTGCTCGGAGGCGTCCCCTCCCTCGAACGCCGAGTCGAAGCCCCGGTCGCGCGCCGAGGGATCGCCGCCGAGCAGGTCGTCGACCGCGTCCATCCCGGCAGCGCCGCCGCCGTACCCCGGATCCTCCTCGCGTTCGGAGGAGTTGCGCCGCCACCAGGGCAGCTCGCCGGTGGCCTGCTGGTCCTCGATGTCGAACAACGCCTCGTCGCCCCGCCGCCGTGAGCCGCGCCGCGAAGCGGCGGGAGCGGGGGCGGCCGGATCCGCCTGCTCCACGGCCTCGGGCGCAGCCGCGCCGAACAGGTAGGCGTAGGCCTCGCGCAGCCGCGCCGCGATGCGGCCCGGCGGGGTCTTCGTGACGATGAGCACGGAGAGCGCGAGCAGCAGCACGAGCACGGGCACCGCCACCCACGCGGTGAGCAGCGAGAGGGGCGCGCCGATCAGCCAGCCGAGCAGCCCGCCGGCAGCCGCGAGCGCGAGGATGCCGTCGTTCGGGCTCGGCTGTCCCCCGAAGACGTGCGCGAGCCCGGAGGCGCTCAGCAGCGCGATGAACAGCCCGATCGCGATGCGGCGGTTGTCGTGCGTGCCCGAGGGATGGTTGAAGAGCCACAGCGCGAAGCCCACCATGATGATGGGCAGGCCGAAGGCGATCCGCCCGAACAGGGCGCCGAAGCTCCAGGCGCTGATCTGGGTCGCGACGGGGTTCCCGATCAGGAACCACTCGACGACCGCGCCGGCGACCGCCAGCAGCACGAGCGCCATCGGGATGCCGTCGCGGCGGTCCTCCCGCGCCATCGGCTCGCCGCGGAAGACCCGCGCCGCGCCGCCGACGGCGTGCGCGAGCCCCATCCAGGCGCGGCTGAGCAGCCCGCCCTTGGGCTCCGGTTCGAGCACCTTGGTGCGCGCGCTCGTGCGGGAGCCGCTGGACGCGCGCGATTTCGAGCGTGTCGACGCCTTGCTGACCATGGCACTCACGGTACAGGCGACCCACGACATGCGCCGGGATCGCTCTCGGCGAGTGACGAATCCGCTTCCGCCCGGACAGGTAGACTCGATCCGATGAGCGACTTCTATCAGAGCGCCGCGTGGCAGCGGTTCCAGCGCGAACTCGGTGCCCGGCTCATCTCGGGCGAGGGCGAGGGCTGGCGCTACTTCGCGCGGGTGCAGCGCGACGCCTTCGGACCCTACGTCTACGCGCCGGGCGGCCCGGTCGCGGACGACCCGAGGGCGCTCGCCGAGGCCGTCGACCACCTGAAGCGCGAGGCGAAGGCCGAGGGCGCCTACCGGGCGATCGTCGAGCCGCCGCCGCCGATCACCGCGGCCGACGTCGAGCCGCTCGCCGAGCGCCGGGTGCGCGGCTTCCGTCACTCCCGCACGCAGGCGATCGACCTCACCCGGCCCTGGGACGAGGTCTTCGCCGATCTCAGCACCAGCCGCCGCAAGCAGTTCCGCGGCGCCGAGAAGCGCGGCATGACCTTCGAGCGGAGCACGAGCCGCGAGGACTTCGACGTCTTCGTCGAGCTCTACCACGGCCAGGGCGAGGCGGCCGGCTTCGAGGTCCGCGACGCCGACTACTTCGGCCGCTTCTACGAGGAGCTCGTCCTGAAGGACGCTGCGAGCATGTTCGTCGCGCGCCAGCACGGCGAGATCGAGGTCGTGGGCATCACGATCGACGACGAGGCGTCGAAGACGCGCTACTACCTCTACGTGGGGCGGCAGCTCGGCAACAACAGCCTGCAGATCTCCTCGCCCTTCATCACCTGGATGATCCGCGACGCGCACGAGCGGGGCTTCCGGGTCTTCGACCTCTTCGGCATCTCCGACTGCGACGAGGTCGAGGACGAGACCACCGGGTACACCGTCTTCAAGCGCACCTTCGGCGGCGAGACCGTCCCCTTCGCGGGCACCTGGGAGATCGCCGTCTCGCCCCTCAAGTACCGCGCCTGGCGCGCCGCCCAGGCCGCCAAGCGCGCGGTGCGCGGCTAGCGGGCACAGGCACGGGCACGGAAAGCGCGAGAAGGCACAGCATGGCACGGCTCAGCACGGGGCGCGCGGGCGCGGTGATCGCGGCCGGCACGCTCGTTTCCCGCGTGCTGGGCCTCGTGCGGGCGATGGTGCTCGTCTACGCGATCAGCAGCCTCGGCTTCGCGGCCGAGTCCTTCGCGACGGCAGGCCGGGTGCCGAACACGGTCTACACGCTCATCGCGACCGGCGCGCTGACCGCGGTGATCGTGCCGCAGATCACGAAGGCCGCGCTCGCCCACGACGGCGGCGCCAGGTACATCAACAAGCTCATCACGCTCGCGATCGTCGGCTCGGCCGGGATCATGGCGGCCGCCGCGCTCCTCACCCCCGCGCTCATCGGCTGGCTCACCGCGGGCTGGCCCGAGGACCAGGTGCGGCTGACGACGGTCTTCGCCTACTGGCTGCTGCCCCAGATCCTCTTCTACTCGCTCTACACCGTGCTGGGCGAGGTGCTGAACGCGCGCAGCCTCTTCGGGCCCTACGCCTGGTCGCCGGTGCTCAACAACGTGCTGAACATGGCCGGCCTCGTGGCCTTCGTGCTGCTCTTCGGCGCGGATCCGAACGGCGTGCGCGGCGGCGACGTCTGGGATCCGCTGGCGATCGCGCTCGTGGCCGGATCGGCGACCCTTGGCGTGGCGGTGCAGGCGCTCGCACTCTTCGGGTTCTGGCGCCGCGCGGGGCTGCGCTTCCGACTCGACTTCCGCTTCCGCGGCATCGGCCTCGGCACCATGGGCAGGGTCGCCAGCTGGACCTTCCTCACGGTGCTGCTCACCCAGGTCATCGGACTCGTCAACACGCGCGTGCTCAACCTCGCCGCGCCGAACGACGCCGGCCTCGCCGCGACCGAGCTCGCGGGCCTCATCTTCGTGCTGCCGCACGCGATCATCACCATCTCGCTCGTCACCGCGCGCTTCACCCGCATGAGCGAGAGCGTGCACGCGGGCGACGAGGAGGCCTTCTCGGCAGACCTCCGCGCCTCGACGCGCCAGGCCGCCTTCGCCATGGCCTTCTTCACCGCGGCGATGGCCGTGCTCGCGATGCCGCTGATCCGCATCGTGCAGCCCGGCGCCTCCTACGAGGTGCTCGCGACCGTCGCCCCGGTGCTCGTCGCGAACCTCGTCGCGCTCGCCCCGTTCAGCCTGCTCTTCGTCTTCAACCGCGGCTTCTTCGCGCACAGCGACACCCGCACGCCGTTCTTCGTCGCGGTGGGCCAGTCCGCGCTCACGCTCGCCGCCGCGTGGTACTGCAGCACCCTGCCGAGCGACCGCATCGCGGTGGTGCTCACGCTCGCGGTCTCGGTGCTGATCCTGCTGCAGGCGATCACGACCTTCCTGCTGCTGCGGGGGCGGATCGGGCCCGCCGTCGGGCGCGGGATCGGCACGGCCCTCGTCCAGTTCCTCGTGGCGGGCGCGGTGGCGGGCCTCGCGGGCTTCGGGCTGCTCGCGCTCATGGGCGGCACCGGCGAGGGGGCCTTCGCGGTGCAGGGCTTCTTCGGGGCGATCCTCGCCTCCGCCGCCGTCACCGCCGCGATGGCCATCGTCTACGGGCTCGCGCTCGTCGCGCTGCGCAACCGCGAGGCGCTGGGGCTGATCCGACGCCTCACAGGCAGGGGGCGCGGGGCGGATCCCGAAAGCCTCGAGGAGGACCGACCATGACCGGCATCACCGTGCGCTACGCGGAGGCCGCCGAGATCGACGGGTGGGACGCCCTCGTCGCGCGGAACCCGGCCGGTGGCGATTTCGTGCAGGCGCGTCCCTACGCCGACACCAAGGCGGCGGTCGGGTGGATCCCGCGCTTCCTGGTCTTCGAGCACGGCGGCGAGCGCGGCGACGAGCACGCGTCCGTCTCGCTGGCGCTGGAACGACGGATCCCGCTGCTCGGGTCTTATTGGTATCTGCCGCACGGACCCGCGGTGGCGACGGCCGAGGAGGCCCGCGCGCACGTCGAGGCGTTGCGCGACTTCCTGCGCGAACGCGAGCCCAGGGTCTTCGCGGCGACCGTCGAACCGCCGATCGAGCGGATCGGCGACGCGCCGGCGTCCGAGAGCGAGGCCGCGCGCGCCCTCGCGCCGCTGGGCGCCCGCTGGCGGCCCGGCATCCAGTCGAACGTCTCGACCGCGATCGTCGACCTCGCGGGCGAGGACGGACCCCGCACGGACGCCGAGCTGCTGTCGAGCTTCCAGAAGCGGTGCCGCAACTCGATCAACCGGGCGATCCGCGACGGCGTGGAGGTGCGCGAGTACCCCGCCGACGCCGAGACCTTCGCGCATATGCACCGCCTCATGCGGCTCGTCGGCGGCGGCGGGCAGACGCTGAGGCTGCGCTCCGAGGACTATGCCGAGCGCTTCTGGCGCGGCTTCAGCGAGGCCGGCCTCGGCCGCTTCTACGGCATTGAGAGCAGCGGCATCGAGGGCGGCGGCGAGGGCAGCGGCACCGCAGGCGGCGGCACCGACGCCGGTGGCTCCCCCGCCCTGCTCGCCTACGTCATCCGCGTCGGCGAGCGCGCCTACTACAAGGACGGCGGATCCGAGCGCCCCCGCACCTCCCCCGGCATGTCGAACCTCCTGCAGTGGCGGATGATGCGCGACGCGCGCGACGCGGGCGCGACGAGTTACGACCTGATGGGCACGCCGCCCAGGGATCGCCTCGACGACCCGAGCTCGCCGAACCACACGCTCGCTGCGTTCAAGCTCTCGTTCGCGAACGAGGTCACGGAGCTCGTCGGCGCGTTCGACCTGGTGCTGCGCCCGCGCGCCTATCGCCTCTGGACGCGCGCGGGGCTGCCGCTCGCCCAGCGCGCGCACCGCCGCAGGTACCGCGATCTCGACCTCTACTAGACTCGCCCCTCGAAGGAGCAGACCCCCATGTCACACTTTCTGCAGGGCCCGGCCTGGGAGCGGCTGCAGGGCGCGCTGAACCGCCCCGCGGTGCGCCTCGAGGGCGACGGCTGGCGGGCGTTCGCCGTGCTGCAGAAGGGGCGCCTCAACTCGCGCCTCTACGCGCCCTACGGGCCCGAGCTCGAGCGGCCCGAGGCGCTGGAGCCCGCGCTCGCGGCGCTCACCGCCGAGGTGCGGCGCCTGGGCGCGGCGTTCCTGCGCGTCGAGCCGACGCTCGCGGGGCCCGACGGCCCGGCGCTTCCGGCGACGGCGCTCGAGGCCGCAGGGCTGCGCCGCGTGGGCCGCGAGCAGCCCGAGCACACGCAGCGCGTCGATCTCGCGCGTCCCTTCGACGAGGTGCTCGCCGACATGCGCAAGTCGAACCGCAACCTGCACCGCAACTTCGCGAAGAAGGGGCTCTCGGTGCGCGAGAGCGACGACCCCGCGGATATCGAGCACCTGATCCGCCTCCTCGGCGAGGTCAGCGACCGCACCGGCATGCACGCGCACGCGGGCGACTACCTGCGCGCGCAGGCGCAGACGCTCGTGCCGGGCGGCGACGCGCGGATCTTCCTCGTCGAGCTCGAGGGGGCGGATCTGCCCGTCGCCGCGGCCATGGTCTACGACGACGCCGAGCGCCGCTACTACGGCCACGCCGCGGCCGCCACCTCGCACCGCGCCCTCTCCCCCGGGGTGATCCTCGTCACCTCGATGATGCGGGACGCGCACGAGCGCGGGCTCGCGGAGTTCGACCTCTACGGCGTCGTGCCGCCCGAGGTGAAGGATCACGCCTGGTCGGGCTTCAGCGACTTCAAGCGCTCCTTCGGCGGGCGCCAGGTCGACTTCTCGGGCACGTGGGAGCTGCCGGTGAAGCCGCTCTCCTACGCCGTCTACCGGGCCGCCCGCCGCTTCGCGGGGTGACGCT
The DNA here is from genome assembly GCA_016771945.1 of Candidatus Leucobacter sulfamidivorax. Classification (GTDB taxonomy): domain Bacteria; phylum Actinomycetota; class Actinomycetes; order Actinomycetales; family Microbacteriaceae; genus Leucobacter; species Leucobacter sulfamidivorax. Next base: position 850,982 of record QZLF01000002.1, on the reverse strand, counting down.
CGGCCGGTTCAGGGCGCTCTGCCGGACGGAATACGCGGGGTTCGTCCGGCAGAGCGCCCCGAACCGGCTGAGCGGCGCGCGCCCCGACCCGGGCGAGGCCGAGCCGAGCCCGCGCGGCACGGGTCGCTAGGCCGCGCCTGCGGCCTCGTCGGCCGGGAAGAAGCCCCGGCCGAGCATCGCCTCGAAGCGCACGTAGCCGTTCAGGAGGACGCCCTCGACCTCGGTGCGGAACAGGTTCATCATCGCGCCCGCCATCTCGAGGCTCTCGACCTCGTAGATGATGGTGAAGTGGTGCTTCCGCGCCCGCGGCATGCCCACCATCAGCAGGTCGTCGTCGAAGGAGCCCAGATACCTCGCGCCCCACTCCTGCCAGACCGCGAACAGCCGCCGCAGCGCTGCGTGGATCTCCCGCTTGAGCTCGGCCGGGGCTCCGTAGAAGCTCGGCTCGGCCGAGCCGAGCACGAGCATTCGGATCGCCTCGGGCACGACGCTCTCGTACATCGGGTGCCCGCTTCTGCCTGCCGCCGTCACTCCCTCGGCTCCCTCCCTCGTCACCGTTCCGACACCGCCTCTCGCCCGCCGGCCATCACCACGATCGCGCGCCCGACGACCGCGCCGTCGGCGAGATCCCGGTACGCGTCGTCGGCCCGGTCGATCGGGTACCTCCTCGTGATGGAGGCGCGCGCGTCGATGCCGCCGTCGGCTGCGAGCGCCACCACCTCCGGAAGATCCTGCCGGGTCCGGGCCCCGAAGGACCCCCGGATGGTCTGGCCTCGCCGCACGAGCTGGGTGATCGGCACGGACGCCGCGGTGGCGCCGGCGGCGATGCCGACCGCGACCATCCGGCCGCCGTCGGCGAGCAGGGCGTGGGCGAGCTCGAAGGTCTCCGCGCGGCCGAGCGCCTCGAAGACGACGTCGACCCCGCCGGGCACCGCCTCCCGTACCGCGGCGACCGCGTCCTCCGCCAGGCTGTTCACCGTCACGGTCGCGCCCAGCGCACGCGCGCCCGCGAGCTTCTCGTCGGAGACGTCGACCGCGACGACCGGAGTCGCACCGAGGTGCACTCCGAGCTGCACGATGCTCGAGCCGACGCCCCCGGTCGCGACCACCGCCATCGACTCCCCCGCCCGGAGCCCGGCGGCGGCGAGAGCGCCGTAGGCGGTGAACACCGCGCAGCCGAGGATGCACGACTCCTCCAGCGGCAGCGACGCATCGAGATGCGCCAGCGCGTTGACGGGCACCACCGCGTACTCCGCCATCCCTCCCATCGAGTACATCGACAGCCGCGTGCCGTCCGCGCGGGCGAGACGGCTTGTGCCGTCGAGCAGGTTGCCCTTGAGCCGGTTCTCGCCGAAGAAGGTGAGGCACAGGTCGTCGCGGCCCTTGGAGCACTGGGCGCACTCGCCGCACGGCATGATGAACGCGCCGACGACCCGGTCGCCGGGCGCGTACCCGACGACGCCGGGGCCGACCTCGGCGACCGTGCCGCTGATCTCGTGGCCGACGACGGCGGGGCCGGGGAATGCGACCTCGCCCTTCATCACGTGCAGATCGGTGTGGCAGACACCGCAGGCGGCGACCCGCACCAGCACCTCGCCCGCGAGCGGTCGCGGAACCGGTATCCGCTCGACCGTCAGCGACGCCGAGTCGCCCGGCCAGACCGCGGCTTTCATCGTCTCGGGAAGCGAGACCGTCGTCATGGTGGAATCCTCTCTACGTTTCTCCTGCGTGACAGCGGCCGCTTCCGCGCGATCGCCCTTCTGCGGCTGCTGGGTGGGCGCGTTCGTTCTCGTCGGACGGGAGCGGACGACGCCCGCCAGCGGCCCGCCCTACGGCGGTATCGGCACCGCGCCCGCACCCCCGAGGTGGCGTTCCAGGCCGCAACCCGAGTCCGGCGAGGCGACGAAGTCCGCGAGTTCGGAGACCAGCCCGGCGGAGACGCGGTCGAATCGCTCGCGGGAGATCCCGCGCAGCATCGGCGCGTCCGGCCAGCCGTCCCTCGAGCCGAACTGGAACGGCAGGTCGAAGCAGTGGCCGCTGAGGAACCCGTCGAGCTCGCTCCGCGCCTCGAAGGCGCGCAGATAGGTCGGTATGCCCCGATCGGCATACGCGTCGGCCAGCGCCCGCGACGGGCCGTCGAAGAAGTGCTCGGAGGTGATGGCCACGAGCTCCTCGTAGGGCGTGCGCGCAGACCCGCCCGCGGCGGCGGCGCCGCCCGCCGTCGACGCGCGGAGGCGCGCGACGGCATCCGCGTCGACCTGCCGCTCGCGCGGCGAGTCGAAGAAGAACGCCGACGTCTCGGTGCCAGTGGTGCGGAGGTAGACGGCCCGCGCGTGCGACGCCCGCGCGCTCTCGGGCGCGCTGCAGAGAAGATCGGCGGTCGCGGCGTCCGTCGTCGGGAGGTACGGGGTCGGGACCGCTCCGAGCCCCGGCTCGGTCCGGGTCGCCGCGCGTCTCCCCGCCTCGAGCAGTTCGGGCACCCCCGCGTCCCGCAACGAGCCGAGGCCCAGCTCCCGCCGGACCTCTTCGCAGAGCCGGTCCTGGCGCGCGGGGGTCCAGGGCCGATTGCTCGCGTGGCTCAGGTGCGCGACTCGGCCGAGCAACCCGCGTGCCGCATCCGAGACGCAGAGCAGGTGGGCGTACCAGCTCCCCGCCGACTGACCGGCGACGGTGACCGCCTCGGGGTCGCCGCCGAATCGCGCGATGTTCTCGCGCACCCACCGCAGCGCGGCGAGGAGGTCGGAGAGCGCGGGATTCCGGCTCCCGCCGGAGCCCGGCTCGGTCAGATGGGCCAGCGGTCCGAGCCGGTAGTTGCAGGTGACCACCACCATGCCGCGCGCGCTCAGCGCGCGCCCGTCGTACCAGGAGGCGGATCCGCCCCCGGTCATCCAGGCCCCGCCGTGGATGAAGAACAGGACCGGCAGCCGCGAACCCCGGACCGGCGTCCAGACGTTGAGGAAGAACGCCGATTCGACCTGCGGGTTGCGTTCGACGCGGCGACCCATCGCCGCCGACAGCCGGCTCGGCAGCTGCGGGAAGACGGGAACGTCGTCGAGCGAGTCCGCCGCCGCCTGCCGGCGGCCACCGATGACCGCCGACGCGGAGAAGCGCCCGGAGGGGCCGGGCTCGGCGTATTGGATGCCGAGGTAGCGCTCGACCCCGTCGACGACCTGCCCCGCGTACCCGGATCGCCTGATCGCCATGGCTCAGGCCGTCGGCTCGGGCAGCGTGCCGGGAGGGCCGAGCAGCCTGATGCCGCACTCCTCGGCCGCGGTCTCGAGCCGCTTCGCGGTCTCGTCGTCCATGCTCCAGCCCTGCTGGGGACCGGGATACCCCGCGGGCGTTCCCACGGCGCGGAAGAAGCGGTCGAAGCCGCCCGGGGTCAGGATGACGAGCCACTTCGCCTCGCTGTTCGGCGAGACCTGGAAGGTGTGCGGCACGTCCTTCGGCAGCAGCACGCAGTCGCCGACTCCGGCGTTCACCACGGTGTCGACCGACCAGAACTTGATCTCCCCCTGGAGGATGAAGAAGATCTCGTCCTCGTTGTCGTGCTCGTGCAGGGGCGGCTGCGAGCTCGCCGCCGCGTGGTGCACGGCCATCACGAGGCGGCCCTCGGTGTCGGCACTGTCCACGATGAGCTGCACGTTGTCGCCCAGGAACCAGAGCGACTCCCGCTCCGATTCCCGCACCACCTTGATACGGCCCGCCCGATGGACGGATTGTTCGACGGGCATTGCTGCTCCTCACTGCTTCGTGTTCAGGACTCGTGTTCGGAATCGATCGGCCGACCTCGCGCCGCGACATCGGCACCGTCGGCGACGCGCGCGTCTAGAGCCGCATGAGCGCGGATCGGATGCGCCCGTACACCTCGGCCGCGTAGTCGTCTTCGAGGAGGCATCCGTGCACCACGCGGAGGTGCCCGGCGCCGTGCGGGCCGTACGCGGCGCCGTCGTTGACCAGTACGTTCGCCTGCTCGACGAGATGCCGCACGACCTCGGCCGAGGTGCCCAGCGCAGAGACGTCGACCCAGCTCAGGATGCCGCTCTCGGAGAGGCGCATCCGCACTCCCGGCACGTCGGAGAGCGCGTCGTGCAGGAGGCGCCGCCGCCGCTCGTGCTTCTCCCCGTACTCCCTCAGCAGTCCGTCGTCGGCGAGGGCGGCGAGGGCGAGCCTCTGCGCGAGCGTCGAGGTCGCCCCGCACACCGTGGTGACGTTGCCGTAGAGCACGTCCATGATCTCGGCGCAGGCGTGCACGTAGGCCACACGGAACCCGCTGAAGCCGTAGCCCTTCGAGAGGGAGAACACCGTGACCGTCCGATCGCCCATGCCCGGCAGGGCGGCCGGGGAGACGAACTCGATGCCGTCGAAGATGTGGTCCTCGAACGCCTGGTCGCACAGCAGCAGCAGGTCATGCTCGACGACGAAGCGCGCGAGGTCGCGCAGCACCGACTCTCTGAACACCGTGCCGGTCGGGTTGTTGGGGTGGGCGATGAAGACCATCTTGGTCCGGGGGGTCAGCGCGCGCTCGAGGTCGGCGACGTCGATCTGGTAGCCGCTCTCCGCCGTCATGCGCACGGGCACCGGCGTGGCGCCGAGGATCTCGCAGTTCGAGAACGCCGCGGGGAAGCCCGGCTCGGGGATCAGGACCTCGTCGCCGGGGTTGAGCAGCGCCATCATGCAGAGGAACAGGCCGGAGTCCGCGCCGGGCGTCACCAGGATGTTGCGCGAGGGATCCGCCGCGATGCCGTTCTTCGACGCCACCTTGCGCGCGAGCGCCTCTCTGAGCTCCCGCGTGCCGATCGGGAGCGCGTAGTGCTCGATCGCCTCCTCCTCAGCGGCCTCGTGCAGGGCGGCACGGATGCTCTGCGGAAGGCTCCGATCGGGCAGGAAGGGATCGGCCCAGGCCAGGATGTCGGTGCCGTTGCGGCGGAGCACATCGGTCGCCTCCCCGATGTCGGACTTCCCCGAGGGCTCGAAGAGCCCGCCCCTGAAGCGGCTCAGTCGCGTATTGAGCATGTCGGCCCGCACGATCACACCGCTCGCACGTCGACGTCGAGCCCGATCAGGAGCCGCCCGAACATCTCGGCCGCCGGGTCGAAATCGCAGGCGGCGTGGTGCGATCCGACGTGCACGTTGCGGAAGGTCGAGAGGAACTCGCCCTCGGCGTAGATCGCGCTGCCCCCGGCCGCGTCGTAGAGGGCGGTCACCGCCTTGCGCAGCACGTCGATGGCGTAGACGGCCTGCCACTTGATCGCGGCCCGGTCTTCGAGCGTCGGCTTCCCGCCGCTCCGCACGGCCGCGTCGAACCTCGCGGCGGCATCCGCGAGCAGCATCTCCGCCGACATGATCGCCGCCGACGCGTTCGCGACGCGGATGAGCTGGGCCTGGGACTCCGACTTCGCGCGCTCGGTGTACCGCTCGGTGCGCTCGCGGAGGCGCTCGACGTAGAGCTCCAGCGCCCGCTTGGCGGGGCCGAGCACGGTGCCGGCGATGAGCAGCGGGAACCCGGCCACCGTCGGCATCCTATACAGGTTCGTCGCCTGCCGCATCGCCGCCTCGGAGACGACGCTGCGATCGGAGGGGGGCAGCACGCGGCTCTCCGGCACGAAGACGTCGTTCAGTTCGACATCCGGCGATCCCGAACCGCGCATTCCGAGGGTGTCCCAGTTGCCGAGCTGCGTGACCTCGGAGGCCGGGCAGTACATCATCAGGGTCTCGCCCCGGCTGCCGCCCTCGTTCTCGGCGAAGGTGAGGAAGGTCAGCCACGAGGCGTGCTGGATGCCGCTCACGAAGTTGAAGCGGCCGGTGACCCGCCACCCGCCCGGCACCTTCCGCGCCGACCCGCTCGGCATGATGGCCCCGGAGACGAGCGTGCCGGGGCCGTCGCCGAAGAGCTCGTCCTGAACGCGCTCATCGAGGTGGCCGAGCTGCCAGGCGTTGCCGTTCGCGATCATGACGTGCCAGGCCGCGCCCGGGCAGCCCTCCGCCACGGTGCTCGTGGCCTCGACGACAGTGGCGATGTCTCCCTCCCAGCCCCCGCAGCGCCGCGGCACCATGATCTGCAGCAGCCCCGCCTCCTGCAGCGCCCGGAACGAATCGTCGCTCAGTCGCCCCAGCCGATCCGACTCGCGCGCATTCGCGCGCAGCCGCTCGACGATGGCACGGGCCGACGCCACGATCTCGGAGTGGGTGGGGACGGTCGCGGTGGCAGTCTGATTCATGAAGGCTCTTTCGGGTTGACGGTGGTCGTGGTCGGGTCGGCTCGGATCGATCAGCCGGCTCAGATCAGCCGGTTCGGGTCATCTGGCTCAGAGCAGGTCGTCGAGGACCGCGAGCGCGCCCTCGACCTGATCGTCCGTGCCGACGGACACGCGGATCTTCGCGGGGTACCCCAGGTGGGCGCCCGGCTTCACCAGGAAGCCGCGCTCCTTGAGCGCCTCGTAGGCGTTCTCGGCCCCGCCCGGGGCGTCGAGCAGCACGAAGTTCGCCTGGGACGGGAAGTACCCGATGCCGCGCGAGCGGCAGAACGCCTCGATGGCGTCCCGCCCCTGCGCGTTCCGCTCGCGACTCCGCCGGATGAAGTCCTCGTCCCGCACCGAGGCGCGGGCCGCGGCCTGCGCCAGGTTCGAGGTGTTGAACGGGCGTCGCACCGCGTTGACGAGGTTCGCCACACGGGCGTCGGCGATCCCGTACCCGATGCGCAGCCCCGCGAGGCCGTGAATCGTCGAGAAGGTTCTCGTCACCATCAGGTTGGGGAACGACCGGATCAGCGCGACGCTGTCGGGGAAGTCCGGGGCGGTCGCGTAGTCGGCGTAGGACTCGTCGACCACCACCACCACGTTCTGCGGCACGTTCGACATGAGGCGCTCGAGGCCCTCCGCGCCGAGGTAGCCGCCCGTGGGCGTGTTCGGGTTGCACACCCAGAGCAGGGAGGCGGTCGAGGCTGCCGCGGCGAGCCCGACGAGATCGGGCCGCCCCCGATCCAGCGCCACCGGCTGGTAGTTCGCGCCGGTCGAGAGCGTGTGCGCGCGGTACCGGGCGGAGGTCGGCTCGCAGGCCGCCGCGAAGCGCCCGGAGGAGAGGAAGGTGCGCGCGGCGAGCAGCAGCATCTCGTCGGAACCGCTGCCGAAGATCAGCTGCTCCTCGGCGACCCCGTGCAGCTCCGACAGGGCGGAGCGCAGGGCGCTCGCCTCGGCGTCGGGATAGGCGGAGAGCTGCGTCGCGGCGGTGATCACGGCCTCGGAGGCCCGGGGCGAGCAGCCGTACGGGTTCTCCGTCGAGTCCAGCTTGTGCACGATCTCGAGCCCAGTCTCCTCCTGCACCGCCTCGATCGTCTCCTCGATGTGGCGCGGGGCCAGCGCGGCCGCCAGGGCGGCAGGGGTCGCGCCGAGGACGCCGCCGCCCTGGCCTGCGGGGTCGGCGTCGTCCTGGTCGCCGGTCGCATTCGCGAGCATCTCGGCGAGGAAGGCGTACGAGGGGGTGCCGAGCTCGGACACCAGGAGCGCCTCCGCCGCGTCCACCAGGTGCTGGTGCGCGGCGCGGAATGCGCGCTCCCGGTCGCCGGCCTCGATCGCGTCGAGAATGGCGTGGTGGGCCTCGATCGCGAGCCGCGGCGTGGTCGGCTGCGCCAGCGCCTCCTCGCGCAGCCGCGTCATGTCGGGCTGCAGGCGGGTCATGAAGTCGACGAAGATCGGGTTGTGCGCCGCCGCGAGCACTGCCGCGTGGAACGCGATGTCGCCCTTCTCCCCCGACTCCCCCGCCGCGATCTCCCGCTCCATCATGGTCAGCGCGGCGCGAATGGCGCGGATGTCAGCCGGCGTGCGCCGATCCGCCGCGAGGCTCGTGAGGAACGGCTCGATCGCGAACCGCGCCTCCATGACGTAGGGCAGCTTCTCGCTGGAGTCGATGAGCGCGTCGGCGATGTCGGAGGCGACCTGCCCCGGCTCCCGGTCGACCAGGTAGGCGCCGGAGCCGTGCCGGATCTCGATGAGTCCCTGCGCCTCCATCGCAGACATGGCCTGGCGCAGCGAGTGGCGGCTCACCCCCAGCCGCGCCGACAGGGCCCGCTCGGAGGGGAGCTGGTCGCCGACCTTCAGCATGCCGTCGTCGATCAGCTGGGTGATCCGATCCTTGACCTGCTGGTACAGCGGCCGCCGGGACACGGGCTCGAGCTGGTCGTCGACGACCGTTTCTCCGAGAAGGTCACTCGCTACTTTTCGCATGTCAGACATGATCGCACCAGTTCTCAACCAATGTCAACCAAAGTGGTTGCATCAGTGAACCACTTGCATTATGGTCGACGTATCCACCGCGACCGGGGTGCGACGGGACGAGGGAGTTACCGTCTGAAAGCGCCCCGTCGCCCGAGTGAGGAGCAGATCCTGTTGTCTCATCCCGCGCCCGGTCCCGGGCGATCTCACCGCTCCCCCGCGACCACTCGACGAGTGGCGACTCCCGTTGGAGGACTCCGAAGAATGGCGGTCAACGCACATGGATAGCGCCCTGCTCAACACCCTCGACCAAGGCCTCATCCTCGCCTTCGCGGTCATCGGGGTGCTCCTCACGTTCCGCATCCTCGACTTCCCGGACCTCACGGTCGAGGGCTCGTTCCCGCTCGGCGCGGCCGTCCTCTCGACCTTCCTGGTCGCGAACATGAACCCGTGGCTCAGCCTGTTCGTGGCAGTGATCGCGGGCGCGCTCGCCGGTGCGCTGACCGGATTCCTCATCACCGCGCTGCGCATCAACGAGATCATCTCGGGCATCGTGGTCGCCGCTGGGATGTACTCGGTCAACCTGGTGATCATGGGCGCGCCGAACAAGAACCTCATCGGGCACGAGACGATCTACACCTCCGTTCTCGACCTGTTCGGCGTCGCCGAGGGCAGTCTCAGCCGCGCGGCGGTCACCCTCGGGCTGCTCGCGATCGCGGTGGCGGTGCTCATCTGGTTCCTCCACACCGACCTCGGCCTGACCATCCGCGCCGCCGGAGCGAATCAGCGCATGGTGCGAGCACTGGGCATGAACACCAGCATCAGCCTCATCGTGGCCATGATGATCGGCAACGGCTTCGTCGCCGCCTCGGGCGCGCTGCTCTCGCAGGCCCAGGGCTTCGCCGACGTGAACATGGGCATCGGCACGCTCGTCGCGGCCGCGGCATCGGTGGTCATCGGCGAGACGATCTTCGGCAAGCGGAGCCTGCTGGTCTGGTGCTCGGGCGCCATCGCCGGCGCGCTGATCTACCAGGCGCTCCTGAACATCGCCCTGCGACTCGGCATGCCCGCCTACTACTTCAAGGGCGCCACCGCGGTGCTCATGGTGCTCGCCCTCTACATTCCGAGCGCGATCTCACTGTACCGCCAGCGGCACCGGCCCTTCCACGAAGAGGATCTCGAGACCCGCCCGTTGAAAGTGAGTGACCAGTGAACCAGGTACCGGCCGTCCGCGTCGACGACGTCTCCCAGGTCTACTTCCCCGGCACGGCGAACCAGGTTCGCGCACTGCGCCATCTGACCCTGGAGATCGCCCCCACCGAGTGGGTCGCGGTGATCGGCAGCAACGGCGCCGGCAAATCGACGCTACTGCGCACCGTCGCCGGGCTGGAGCGCCCGGTGCGGGGCGGCGTGGAGCTCGCGGGCCGCGACGTCACCTCGTGGCCCGAGTACCGCAGGGCCGGCATCGTCGCTCGCATCGACCAGGATCCCGGGGCCAGCACCGCCCCGACCCTGACGATCGAGGAGAACCTGGCCATCGCCGCGATGCGGGGGAAGCGCCGCCTGTTCCGGCTGGGCGTCACCGCCGCCCGCCGCCGCGCCTTCCGCGACGCGCTGGCGGTCTGCGATCTCGGCCTCGAGGATCGGCTGCAGACGCCGGTCGGAAATCTCTCGGGCGGCCAGCGCCAGGCGCTCGGCCTCGTCATGGCGACTCTCAACGCGCCCCAGGTGCTCCTGCTCGACGAGCACACGGCGGCACTCGACCCGAAGGCCGCGGCGCAGGTGATGACACTCACCGAGCGTCAGATCCGCGAGCACCGCCTCGCGACGCTCATGGTCACCCACAACATGCAGCACGCCATCGACTACGGCGATCGCCTGGTGATGATGCACCGCGGTCAGATCGTGCTCGATATGAGGAACCCGGCGAAGTCGCAGCTCACCGTCGGGCGGCTTGTCGATCGGTTCCACGAGGTCTCGGGTGAGTCCTTCTCGAGCGACCGGAGCCTGCTCGCCCCGTAGCCCCGTTACTTTGTTCGTAGCTCCTGATCCGCGAGGATGAGGGGCAAGGCAGCCAGCCGGGTCCGGCATGATTGTTGCCCCCTGTCGCAGGAATGATCTGGGGGGTGTTGTCACCGGGCCTGGTCTGGCGGTGAGTGATCGCTGATAGGGGCAAGACCACAGCCGCGCATACCGGGGCAGGGTCGTTCGTAACGTGGATGCCGACGCCCACCGCCACCTGACTGCCGAACACCACGAGCAGGACGGAGGAACCACCTTTGGTCAGCAGTATCAAACACTACGACGACGTCGCGGTCTTCATCGGCCTCGATGTCGGCAAGAGCGAGCATCACGCGGTCGCGCTCACCCGTGACGGAAAGAAGCTCTACGACAAGCCACTCCCGAACACCGAAGCCAAGATCGTATCGGTGCTGGATCAACTCGCTGAGCACGGCCCCGCCCTGCTGGTCGTCGATCAGCCCGCCACGATCGGCGCACTCCCGGTCGCCGTCGCCCAGGCTGCAGACGTGCTCGTGGGATACCTGCCCGGTCTCACGATGCGCCGAGTTGCTGATCTTCACCCGGGTGAGGCGAAGACCGACGCCAGGGACGCATTTATCATCGCGGAGACCGCCCGCACCATGCCTGCAACATTACGATCGATCAAGGTGGCCGATGAGCAACTCGCGGAACTCTCGATGCTCTGCGGCTTCGATGACGATCTCGCCGCGCAGATCACCCAGGTCTCTAACCGGGTGCGAGGCCTGCTCACGCAGATCCACCCCACTTTGGAGCGGGTACTCGGGCCGCGTCTGGATCACCCCGCGATCCTCGATCTGCTCGAACGCTACCCTTCGCCGACCGAGCTGCAACGAGCCGGGCAGAAGCGCGTGGCTGCCCGGCTGCTGAAGCGCGCCCCGCGCAAGGGCGGAGTGTGGGCGCAAGAGATTTTCGATGCCCTCGATCAGCAGACCGTAACCGTGGTCGGTACAAATGCGGCCGGGATCGTGCTCCCGCGCCTCGCGAAGCAGCTCACCGAACTGAGGAAACAGCGCGATGAGATCGCGGCTGAGGTCGAACGTCTCGTTGAGGCGCACCCTCTTCACCCGGTCCTGACGAGCATGCCGGGAGTCGGCGTCAGGACCGCCGCCAGACTCCTCACTGAGATTGTTGGGAAACACTTCCCAACCGCAGGACACCTCGCCGCCTACGCTGGTCTTGCGCCTGTCACGAGGCGCTCAGGCACCTCGATCCGAGGCGAGTCACCGTCCCGGCGCGGGAACAAGGTCTTGAAGCGGGCGATGTTTCTCTCCGCGTTCGCAGCGCTCCGGGATCCCGAATCCCGCGCCTATTACGACCGCAAAATCAGCCAAGGCAAACGTCATAACCAAGCCCTCATCGCGCTCGCCCGCCGTCGCTGCGACGTGCTCTATGCCATGCTCCGCACCGGCAGTCTCTACCAGCCCCGAACCTGGTCAGACACCGCTCTCGCGGCTTGACAAAAGTTATAGGGGCACCCCCCGCCCTACTTCACCCTTCACCAGCGATTCCCGCAGTACCCCCTATCGACGGTCTCCGTCAAGATTGGAACACCCATGAAGAAATCCATGTTGCGCAGGGCATCGATCGCGACGCTCGCGCTCGCCCTGACCGCCACGGTGTCGGCCTGCGGGCAGAGCCCGTCGGGCGACGCGAACGCCGGCGGCGACTCCGGCGACGGCGCGAAGGTGCCGACGATCGGCATCAGCACCATCGTCTCGCACCCCGACCTCGACAGCCTGATCGAGGGAATCCAGGACGGCCTGGCGGAGCAGGGATACGTCGAGGGCGAGGACGTCATCGTCGACGTCCAGAACGCTCAGGGCGACATCGCGCTCACCACCGCCATCGCGCAGAAGTTCGTCGCCGACGGCGTCGACGCCATCGTCGGCGTCAGCACGCCCAGTTCGCAGGCGGCGGTCAAGGCGACGGAGAACACCGAGATCCCGGTCGTCTTCAGCGGCGTCTCTGCGGATCCGGCTGAGGCCGGGCTCGCCAAGCCCGGGAACGAGCCGCTGGGCCGCCTGGTCACCGGCGTCTACACCCCCGACACCATCGAGGAGCAGCTCGATCTCTTCGCCGAGCTGACGCCGGATCTGGAGCGCCTCGGGTTCATCTACAATCCCGGGGAGCCGAACTCCGTCGCCTCACGAGGCCTCGTCGAGGCCGCGGCGCAGCAGCGCGGCTGGACGCTCGTCGACTCGACGGTCACCTCGAGCAACTACGTCTCGGCGGCGATGGACGCGCTGGTCGGCCAGGTCGACGCCGTCCTCCTCCCGCAGGACAACACGGTGATGACCGGCCTGCAGACCCTGGTCAAGATCGCGTCCGACAACCAGCTGCCGCTGTACTCCTCGGACACGAGCTCGGTCGAGGAGGGGGCGCTCGCGACCGTCGCGACCAACACCTACGAGCAGGGCAAGCAGACCGCGGCCATGCTCGTGAAGATCCTCACGGGGACCTCGGCGAACGACATCGCGCCCGAGCCGGCCGGCAACGTGACCATGTGGGTGAACACCGCCTCGGCCCAGGCGATGGGCGTCACCGTGCCGGAGTCGATCCTGAAGACCGCCCACCTCGCCGAGTGACGCGAGCGGCGCCCGGGCCTGAGCGCCCGGGCGCCGCGCCGCGATCCACCGCCCACCGAGCACCGCGCACCCCTCGGGACCGGGCCCCGAGCAGCACCGAGCACCGACGACGAAAGGCCCCGCAGATGGAGCTCACCCGATCCGCCCACCGAGACACCTTCGCGCGCGACCAGCTGCCGCCGCCGGAGCAGTGGCCGGCGCTGGAGTTCGCGCTGCCGGAGCTGCAATACCCGGAGCGGCTGAACGCGGCGCACGAACTGCTCGACGGGACCATCGCCAGATTGGGCTCCGACCGGGTCGCGATGCGCGCCGTCGACGGCGAGGCCGAGGACTCCCACGAGGCCCCCGAGATCTGGACGTACGGGCGGCTGCGGGATCGGGTGAACCAGCTCGCGCGACTGCTGACCGAGGATCACGGCCTGGTGCCCGGCAACCGCGTGCTGCTGCGCATCCCCAACAGCCCGTGGGCGGTGATCTGCTGGCTGGCCGCGGTGAAGGCCGGCGCCATAGCGGTCACGACCATGGTCGCCTGGCAGGCCGGCGAGCTGACGAAGATCGCCGCCCGGACCCGACCCGATCTCGTCATCGTCGATCATCGCTACGCCGAGGCCCTCGACGGGGCGGTCGACGCGCACGTGCGCGTGCTGACCCTCGCCGGCCCGGACGACGAGGTCATCGCCGCGTCCGCGGCGAAGCCCGCCGACTTCGAGGCCGTCGCCACCGCGGCCGACGACGTGGTGCTGCTCGGGCCGACCTCGGGCACCACGGGCGAGCCGAAGATCACCGTGCACTTCCACCGCGACGTGCTGGCGATCGCGGACACGTTCGCCCGCCACACCCTGCGCATGCGGCCGGACGACGTGGTCGTTGGCTCACCGCCGCTCGCGTTCACGTTCGGGCTCGGCGGCCTCATGGTGTTCCCGCTCCGCTTCGGGGCCTCCAGCCTGCTGCTGGAGAGGCCCAGCCCGCGAGCGCTGGCCGACGCGATCGAGACGCACGGCGCGACGATCGCCGTCACCGCTCCGACCGGCTATCGGACGATGCTCAAGGAGGGGCGGGCGGACGCGCTGCGACGGCTGCGCCTCGGGGTCTCCGCCGGCGAGCACCTCCCGAAGGAGACCTTCGAGGCGGTGGAGGCCGCCTCCGGGCTGCGCCTGGTGAACGGCATCGGCTCGACCGAGATGCTCCACGTGTTCATCTCGGCAGCCGGCGAGGACGTCGTTCCCGGGGCGACCGGGCGGGCGGTTCCCGGGTACCGCGCCGCCGTCCTCGACGACGACGGGCGGGAGCTCCCTCCGGGGCGGCTCGGGCGCCTGGCGGTGATCGGCCCGACCGGCTGCCGCTACCTGGACGATGCGCGGCAGACGGTCTACGTGCAGAACGGCTGGAACGTGACCGGCGACACCTACCTGCGCGACGAGCGGGGATACTTCTACTATCAGGCGCGCTCCGACGACATGATCGTCGCGGCCGGGTACAACATCGGCGCGCCCGAGGTCGAGGCCGCAATCGACGCGCACCCGAGCGTCCTGGAATCGGTCGTCGTGGCCAGGCCGGACCCTGAGAAGGGCGCCATCGTCAACGCCTTCGTCGTGCTCGTCCCCGGGGTGCCCGCGGACGACGCGGCCCGCGAGTCGATCAAGCGGGCCGTCGCCGAGCGCCTCGCCCGGTACAAGGTTCCTCGCCGCATCGACTTCGTGGACTCCCTGCCCCGCAACGCCAGCGGCAAGCTGCTGCGCTTCCCCCTGCGCCGACGCGCGGCCGAGGAAGCGGGCGGCGCGGCCTGAGCCGGGCTGCCCGCCGCCCGCGGATCGCGACGTCGACGCCCTCGAAGAGCTCGCGTAGGCCGTTCGCGTGCGCCGCCCACCGGGCCGCCCGCCGCTTCGCGGGGTGACGCTCGGCCGGTTCTGGGCGCTCTGCCGGACGGAATACGCCAGGTTCGTCCGGCAGAGCGCCCGGAACCGGCTGAGCCGCCTGCGAGCTGCGCCCGACTGGCGCCTGCCGCCGGCCGCAATGGGACGCGAATCGTCGTCACCCACGGGCTCGGACAGCATTTCGCGTCCCCTCGCGAATGCGAATGCGAGTGCGAGCACAGCAGCAGCCCGCCGCGGCCCGGATCAGTAGTACGGGTCCCTGTGCACCGCGAGGGACCAGCGGCGCGCGATCCGCTCCCCCGCCGCGGCCCACACGCGGTAGGCCCACGGCTTTAGCGGCACGTCGAACGCCCCCGCGTAGTCGGTGGTCTCGGGCTGGAAGGATCGCTTGAAGCGGCCCACGCCGTGCAGGTCGTGCGTCTCGTCGTCCGTGCGATCCGACGGCGGTGCGCCGCAGAGGTCGTGCACCAGGGCGCCCCGCTCGTTCGCCCAGCGCAGCACCTCCCACTGCACGGCGTGCGAGGCGCCGTACGCCTGCTTCTCGCGCAGCGAGGCCCCGTCCTTGTAGGTCGTCTTCTCGCCGAGGGCCATCGCGAAGGCACCGGCGAGCAGCTGGTCGTCGCGATAGGCGAAGAACAGCCGCCCATCGCCGGCCTGCTCGAAGCGCTGCCAGAACTCGCGGTAGTAGCGCTCCCCGCGCAGCACGAAGCGCCCCTCCGCGGTCTCGCGCAGCAGCCCGTAGAAGGCCGCGCAGTTCTCGTCGGTGGCGGGCACGCGCCGCACCTCGATGCCGTCGCGCGCGGCCCGCGTGATCGAGTTGCGCGCCTTCTTGCCGAGACGCGCGAACAGCTCGTCCTCGTCGCCGGAGACGTCGACGAGCACGGTCGAGGGATTCGGCACGATCCGCACCGAGGGGATCGCCCCCGCCGCGCGCAGCAGGCGGTCCGCCGCCGCGCCCGCGGGCAGCCGCGGCTCGATCTTCAGCATGAACGCGCCGTGCGACCGCGCCAGCGCGGCGACCGCCGCGACGGCCTCGAGCACCTCGCGCACCCCCTCCCCCGGAGGCCCCGCCGGCAGGTGCCACCACTCACCGAGCAGGGGCACGCGCTTCGCGAGCACGCCGACGGCGAGCGCGGAGCGGCCGGGCCGATCCACCATGACGCGACGCGGGCGGTAGCGCCCGTGGCGCTTCGCCTCGAGGTACTCCTCGCCGGCCCACACCTCGCCGCCGCCCGGGTTCGCGGCGACGAGCGCGTCCCAGTCGGCGACCTCGGCGGCGGTCGCCGGCCGCGCGGTCACGGCCGGGGCGTCACCCGGTTCGGCGGATCCGCCCACCGGCTAGGCCGCCATGCTCATACGACCACGACCACGGGCACGATCATCGCCTTGCGGCGCAGCTTCGTGCCCACCCAGCGGCCGATCGTGCGACGCACGATCTGCTGCAGCTGGTGGTGGTCCACGACGCCCTCCTTCATCGCCTGCTCGAGCGCGTCGGCGATCTGGGGCTTGATCTTGTCGAAGACGTGATCGGCCTCGGCGACGCCCTTCGCGTGGATCTCGGGGCCCGAGACGATCTGCCCGAGGCTCGTCTCGACGACCGTGATCACCGAGATGAAGCCCTCCTCCGCGAGCACCCGGCGATCGCGCAGGTCGTCGTCGGTGACCTTGCCGACCGACGACCCGTCGACGTAGATGAAGTCGATGTCGAGCTGGCCCACCTGGCGCGCGACGCCGTCCACGAGGTCGACGACCGTGCCGTTCTCGCCGATGATGGTGCGGTTCTGCGGCACGCCCGTCTCGATGGCGAGCGCCGCGTTCGCGATGAGATGCCGGTACTCGCCGTGGATCGGCATGACGTTCTTCGGCTGCACGATGTTGTAGGCGTAGAGCAGCTCGCCGGCCGCGGCGTGGCCCGAGACGTGCACCTTCGCGTTGCCCTTGTGCACCACGTTCGCGCCGAGCTTCATGAGCCCGTTGATGACGCGGTACACCGAGTTCTCGTTGCCGGGGATGAGCGAGGAGGCGAGGATCACCGTGTCGCCCGTGCCGATCTCTACCTGGTGCTCGCGGTTCGCCATGCGGCTGAGCACCGCCATGGGCTCGCCCTGCGAGCCGGTCGACATGTAGACGATGCGGTCGTCCGGGATGTCGCCGCTCTTCTTCAGGTCGACGAGCAGCCCCTCGGGCACCTCGAGGTAGCCGAGGTCGGCGGCGATCTTCATGTTGCGCACCATCGAGCGGCCGAGCAGCACGACGCGGCGGCCGCTCGCCTGGGCTGCGTCGAGCACCTGCTGCACTCGGTGCACGTGGCTCGAGAAGCTCGCCACGACGACCTTGCCGGGCGCCTGGTGGATCACCCGCTCGAGCACCGGTCCGATGTCCTTCTCGAGCGGGGTGAAGCCCGGCACGTCGGCGTTCGTCGAGTCGGTCATGAAGAGGTCCACGCCCTCCTCGCCCAGGCGGGCGAAGGCGCGCAGATCGGTGATGCGGCCGTCGAGCGGCAGCTGGTCCATCTTGAAGTCGCCCGTGCCGATGACGAGGCCGGCGCTCGTGCGGATCGCGACGGCGAGCGCGTCGGGGATCGAGTGGTTGACCGCGATGAACTCGAGGTCGAAGGGGCCGTACTCGACGCGGTCGCCCTCGGCGACCTCGTCGAGCACGGGGCGGATCCGGTGCTCCTTCAGCTTCGCCGCGACGAAGGCGAGCGTGAGCTTGGAGCCGACGAGCGGGATGTCCTCGCGCCGCTTCAGCAGGTAGGGCACGCCGCCGATGTGATCCTCGTGGCCGTGCGTCAGCACGATGGCCACGATGTCGCCGAGGCGATCGTCGATCTTCGAGATGTCGGGCAGGATCAGGTCGACGCCGGGGTGCGTCTCCTCGGGGAAGAGCACCCCGCAGTCGACCACGAGCAGCTTGCCGTCGATCTCGTACACGGTCATGTTGCGGCCGACCTCGCCGAGTCCGCCGAGCGGGGTGATGCGCAGGGTGCCGGGTTCGAGCTCGGGCGGGGCGTAGTGCAGGGTGGTCACTGGATCGGGCCTCCTCGGGCCTAGCGGGTGGTGCCGGCGATCTTGGGCAGCGCGCCGCCGGCGGCGGCGTTGCGATCGGGGCGGAAGTTCGAGAGGTCGACGCCGGCCACGTCCGTGACGAGGGCGAGCTCGTCCTCGATGAGCGCGGCCTCCCACTCCTCGGGTCCGACGAGCGGCAGGCGCACGCGCGGGCTGCCGATGCGGCCGAGGCCGTGCAGCACGTACTTCGCCGCGACCGTACCGGGCACGTGGGTCATGATCGCGCGCACGAGCGGCTCGAGGCGCCGGTGCTCGGCGGTCGCGGCCTTCAGATCGCCGCGGTTCACCGCGTCGACGATGGTGCGGTAGGGCGCCGCGGTGACGTTCGCGGTCACGCCGATGAGGCCGGTGGCCCCGATCGAGAGGTGCGGCAGCACGTTCGCGTCGTCGCCCGAGAAGTACATCAGGTCGGTCTGGTTGAGCACGCGGCTGACCTCGCTGAAGTCGCCCTTGGCGTCTTTGATCGCGAGGATGTTCGGATGCTTCGCGAGGCGCAGGATCGTCTCGTACTTGATGGGCACGCCCGTGCGGCCGGGGATGTCGTAGAGGATCACCGGCAGTTTCGTGGCGTCGGCCACCAGGCGGAAGTGCGTGAGGATGCCCGCCTGGGTGGGCTTGTTGTAGTACGGCGTCACGATCATGACGCCGTCGGCTCCGGCCTTCTCGCTGGCCCGGTAGAGCTCGATGGCGTGGGCGGTCTCGTTCGATCCGCCGCCCGTGATGATCTTGGCCCGGCCCGAGCTCACCGACTTCGCGACCTCGACGAGCTTGATCTTCTCGGGGTCCGTGAGCGTCGACGTCTCGCCCGTGGTCCCGGTGACCACGATGCCGTCGGCACCGCTCGCGATGCAGTTCTCGATGTGCTGCTCGGTGGCCTCCCAGTCGACCTCGCCGTCGGCGTGGAACGGGGTGACCAGCGCGACCAGCACCTGGCCGAATGGATTCTCTACGGTCGTCACCTATACAGGGTATCCGACGGCGCGACGGGCGACGAGACGAGGGGCCGTCTCACCCTCTCAGTCCCGCCAGTCCGTAGGCCTCCCCGATCCAGCCCCGGAGCTCGTCGTCGAATTGATCGGGCGATGCGATGCGCACCCGATGCGTGCACATGCCGCCGTCGGCCTCCAGCCTTCCTCCGCCCGCCCGGTCGTCGAGTTTCAACCCGAGGTCGATGCGATCCCTCGCGGCGGGGGTGATGACGGCGAACACCCGGTTGCGCCGCAGGGCGACGCCGGTCTTCTTGGGATCGACGACGACGTCCGGGCCGAGCGAGCGCGCGAACTGCACGAGCGACTCGTAGATCGGTCTGAGTCCCGCCTTCGCTCCCCGGTACTGCTGCTCCACGAGCGCCGAGGGATCCGGATCGCCGTCCTCCGCGGAGAGCCGGACGAGCAGGTTCGCATTGCCGTGGGTGAGCCCGTGCTCCGACTTCAGCCAGCCGACGAGCCGGCCGTGCGTGAGACCCTGCGCGCGTTGCCCGCGGATCCGCTCGAACCATTGGGCTCTGCTCGTCCCGGTCGCTCGTTCGATGTTCTGCAGCTGCGTTTCGACGGCTCGATCGATGTCCATGGGCGTTCCTCTCCTCGGCGGCAAGTATGCCGTCGGCGAGGCCCGCCCCGATTGAACGCGTTTTACCTCGGCGCGGCTCCCTCCGGCTCGGCCTCTTCGGCTGAGGACCCGATGAAGTACGGGGTGTCGTAGCTCGACTCCGAGAGCGCGGCGAGATATTCGCGGGGACTGAGCCCGGTCGCTCGCCTGAAGGCGCGGATGAAGTGCGACTGATCGGCGAACGGGCTCTCGGCGACGACCTCGGTCCAGGTCCACGGCTCGCTGCGCGCGGGAAGACCGCCGAGCAGGCGATGCACCATGAGCAGGCGCGCGATGCGCGAGGGCGTGCTCCCGGTGGTCGACCGGAACCTGGAGATCAGGGTCTTGTGGGAGATGCCGAGCCCGTCGGCGATCCCTCCGAGCCCGGTCGTGGGATCCTGCGTGAGGATTCCGAGCGCGGCGCGCACGGTGCGGTGGGCCTCGGACTCCGGCTCGAGCGCAGCGGCGAGCACTCGCGCCAGCGCCTCCAGGCACTGTCGAACGGCGTCATCGTCGGGGGAACCGCTCTGCAGCGGGCCTCGCCGCATGCTCCGGGGGATCTCGGCGAGCAGTCGCTGCGCGAGTCCGTCGGGGACGGCCGATACCCCGTCGCCCGGCACGACGCCGATTCTCGAGACGCCCTCGAGGGAGAAGCGCATGCCGAAATGCCGGAGGCGACGCGGATTGCGGAAACCGATGATCCGATCGCGCACCCCCGTCAGGAACACCTGCGGCGTCGGCGCGGGCGGCGACTCGGGTGCGATCACCTCGTAGGGATCGGAGAGGTTGACGATCAGCTCGGTGGACGGCAGGGGCAGCACCCGCTCGAACGGGTGGCTCCGCGGGGTCTCGAGATACCAGAGGGCGAGCACCGCGTCCGAGCCCGGGAACGAGGACGGCGCGGAGAGCTCGATGTACCGCACGGCTCAGGCCCGCGCCCACCGTTCGAAGCGGTAGCCGAGCCCGGTCTTCGACACCCGGGGCTCCCCCGCGTCGACGAGTCTCCACTCGGGGCCGATCTCGGGTGCGAAGGTGTCGGCATCGGGCACGTCGAGCTCGATCCGCGTCACGACGAGCTCGGAGGCGTAGGGCATCGCCGCGCGGTAGAGCTCGCCGCCGCCGATCACCCACAGGAGGTCGAGCGCGGGATCCGCCGCCGCTCCCATCACCTCGTCGAGCGACGACACGACCGTCGCCCCGGACGCCGCGTAGGAGCGATCCCGCGTCACGACGACGTTCTCCCGGCCGGGCAGCGGCCTGAATCGCTCGGGCAGCGACTCCCAGGTGCGGCGGCCCATCACCACGGGCGAGCCGAGCGTGACCTCCTTGAAGTGGGCCAGGTCCTCGGGCAGGTGCCAGGGCATGACCCCGGCCCGCCCGATCGCTCCGCCGCGGGCCTCGGCCCAGATCATCCCGATGCGCATGCTTCCACTATGCACCGTTCAGTCCTTCATCTCGAACGTCTCGATCGCATCGAAGGGGTCGTCGAGGCTGCGGCGCAGCTCCCGGCGCTCCCGGTAGAAGCCGATGATCGCCGCCACGAGCTCCGCCGACGAGCCCATCTCGGCCGCGGAGACCACGACCGGGCGGTCCTCCCCGACCTCGATGCGGATCGCGCGCCGGCCCCGGCGGCGCACCGCCGCGGCCCCGGCCACCTGCCCCCAGCCCCATCGCTCCTCGCGCCCGCCGCGCCGCGCCGCGATCCCGCCGGGATCCAGCGCGAGCCCCCGCG
Source organism: Candidatus Leucobacter sulfamidivorax (assembly GCA_016771945.1). Classification (GTDB taxonomy): domain Bacteria; phylum Actinomycetota; class Actinomycetes; order Actinomycetales; family Microbacteriaceae; genus Leucobacter; species Leucobacter sulfamidivorax. The sequence goes on along the minus strand of QZLF01000002.1, from coordinate 829,883 downwards.
GCACGCGCACGCGGACCAGCGCGCAGACGGCCAGGACGACGCCGAGGCAGAGGATCACCGCCCCCGCCCAGAGCAGGGCGGTGCCGGCTTCCGCACCCGCACCTGCACCCGCCGCGGCGCCGGCGCGCGGCCACGCATCGATCAGCATGGCCCCGCCGAGCAGACCGCAGGCGATCGCCGCGCCGAGCAGCCCGATCAGATCGCCCCGCCGCCGGAAGACGAAGCGCAGCCGCGGCTCGTCGCGGGCGTAGCGCACGGTGCGCGCGGGGTCGAACGTCCCGCTCGATCCGAATCGGAAGTACGGCACGAGGAGCGCCGCGACGAGCAGCAGGCATACCGCCCGCTCGGTCAGCGACCTCGCCCAGAAGATCGCCCACAGGGCGGGGAGGGCGATCGGGATCAGCATGAGCCGGGTGACGGCGAACTCCAGCCCGGCGGGCATCGGCTTCCGCTTCCGCCGCGGCAGATCCAGGTGCTCGTCGACGAACACCTCGGAGGACATGGTGCGGGGCACGTCGCCCTCAGACGGCGACGGGGGCCTTGATGCCCGGGTGGTGCTCGTAGCCCAGCAGGGTGAAGTCCTCGAACTCGTAGTCGAAGATCGAGTCGCGCCTCGCGATCTCGATGCGGGGGTACGGGTAGGGCTCCCGCGAGAGCTGCTCGCGCACCTGCTCGACGTGGTTGTCGTAGATGTGGCAGTCGCCGCCGGTCCAGATGAACTCGCCCGGCTCGAGGCCGGTCTGCTGCGCGATCATGAGCGTGAGCAGCGCGTAGGAGGCGATGTTGAAGGGCACGCCGAGGAACATGTCCGCCGAGCGCTGGTACAGCTGGCAGCTGAGCCGGCCGTCGGCGACGTAGAACTGGAAGAAGGCGTGGCACGGCATGAGCGCCATCTCGTCGAGCTCGGCGACGTTCCAGGCCGAGACGAGGTGGCGGCGGGAATCGGGGTTCGCGCGGATCTGCTCGACCACCTGCGCGATCTGGTCGATGTGCCCCCCGTCGGGCGTCGGCCAGGAGCGCCACTGCACGCCGTAGACCGGCCCGAGATCGCCGTGCTCGTCGGCCCACTCGTCCCAGATCGTGACGCCGTGCTCGCGCAGATAGGCGGTGTTGCCCTCGCCCCGCAGGAACCACAGCAGCTCGTAGGCCACCGATTTGAAGTGCACGCGCTTGGTCGTGATGAGCGGGAAGGCGTCGGCCAGGTCGAAGCGGATCTGCTTGCCGAAGAGGCTCCGCGTCCCGGTGCCCGTGCGATCCGCCTTCGGGGTGCCGTGCTCGAAGACCTCGCGCAGCAGGTCCTCGTACGGGGTGGGAATCGCTGGGGTCTCGGCCATGCAGTCCAGACTACCGGCCGCCCGGGCTATCCGGCCGCCCGGCGCAGGCGCTTGCGCGCGAGCATGAGCGCGTCCGCGCGGGCAGTGAACTGCTCCACGCTCTCGCGTCGCAGCAGCTGAGCCGCGCCGAACGACCATGCGGTCAGGGTCGCGACGCTCTGCAGGCGCCGGCCGATCCGCTCCGCCTCCTCGAGCGTCGTGTCCGGCAGCAGCAGCGCGAACTCGTCGCCGCCGAGTCGGCCGAAGACGTCCTGCGTGCGGACGTTCGCCTCGATCGTCCGCGCGAAGTCGCGCAGGATCCTGTCGCCCTCCGCGTGACCGAGGCTGTCGTTCACCTCTTTGAAGCCGTCGAGGTCGAGGTACATGAGGCTGAGCGGCCGGCCGCCCCGATGCGCCGACGCGACGGTCTTCGCGAGCGCCGCCTCGAAGGTCCGCTTGTTCCAGACCTCGCAGAGCGGATCGGTGAGGCTCGACGCCTCGAGGCGGTTCTTGTAGATGCCGACGAGCTCGCCGAGGATCACCGTGGTGATGACGAGCGTCGAGAGGAAGAGCGGGGCCTCCTCGCTGAACCTGATCGCCACCACCGTGCAGTAGACGGCGAGCCAGCCGTATCCGAACACCCGGGCGAGCCACATGGGCCCGAACCAGACGAGGTAGACGAGGATCGTGTAGAACAGCAGCCCCGAGTTCATCGCGCGCAGCTCGGTCGACGCGATGAACACGAGTCCGAGCACGAACATCGCGCTCACGCAGAGCAGCACGAGCGCCAGAGTGCGGTTGAAGGCGCGCCCGCGCACGATGAACGCGACGGCGAGCCCGAACGAGGCGACCGCGACGAAGGGCCGGACCGGGTTCGGCCGGTGCGTGCCGTCGTGGAAGACCGTGATCGACAGCACCGAGAGGACGCCGCCCGCCAGGTAGAACAGCGCCGAGGCGATCGAGAGATCCGATTGGCGCTCCAGGAGCCGCTTCATGGGCGCTCCGGACCGCCGCGCCTGCGGGAGATCGCCTCTCGCATCGCCGCGCGAGCGCGCTTCCGATCGCAGCAGGCGTCGTAGACGATGCCGAGCCGCGCCCAGGAGCGCCAGTCGTCGGGCTCGGCCTCCGTCTCCTCCCGGTAGCGGGCGAAGACCGCGTCCGCGGTGTCGCGGTCGGCGCGGCCCGTCGGGGTGGCCTCGCCGAGGTCGTCGGGCAGCAGGTCCTGCCGATCGAGCTCGTCGACCAGCGCGGTGGAGCGCATGCCGAAGATCAGCTCGCGCGCGAGCGCCCAGGCGCCGATGAGCGGCAGCACGATGAGCGCGACCCCCATCGCGATGGCCACGGGCGTGCCCGAGGCGAGCAGGGCGACCGCCCGCACCCCGGCGAAGACGAAGTAGAGCACGAGCAGCACGCTCATGACCGCGACGCCGACGATCGCGCGGGTCCGCGCGCTCATGCGGCGCCGCCGCGCCCCGGGTCGGCGCCCGGCACCCGGTCGATGCCCAGCACCCGGTCGAGGCCGACCGTCAGCCCGGAGGCCGATCCGATCGCCTCGATGGCGGCGCGGATGCCCGCGCGGTACGAGTCGTTCGAGTGCGTGTCGTGCGTGATCGTGAGCACCTCGCCGCTGCCGCCGAAGCGCACCTCCTGACGGGCGATGACGCCCGCGAGCCGCAGGCTGTGCACGGGCACGCCCGCGACCAGCTGCCCGCGCGCCGGCTGATCGGCGAAGGGCGCGTCGAGGGCCTCCCCTCCCCTGGCCTCGGCGATGAGCTCGGCGGTGCGCACGGCCGTGCCGCTCGGCGAGTCGACCTTGCCCGGGTGGTGGGCCTCGACGATCTCGACGCCGTCGAAATAGGGGGCGGCGACCCGCGCGAGCGTCGTGCCGATCACCGATCCGAGCGAGAAGTTCGGCACGACGATGGCGGCGCTGCCCGGCAGCTCGTCCATCAGCACGCGCAAGGACGCGAGTCGCTCGGCGGACCAGCCGCTCGTGCCGACGATCACCCGCTGGCCGCGGCGCAGCGCCCGTTCGACGATGCCGGGCGAGGCGTCGGGGTGACTCACGTCGAAGAGGATCGCCGCGTCGGCCCCCGCGTCGGGCCCGGACGCGCTCGAGAGCTGCGCCCCGAGCGTGAATGCCGGGTGATCCTCGATCACCTGGCAGACGAGCGAGCCGAGGCGGCCCCGGGCTCCTGAGACGGCGATGAGCGACATGCCTCCAGCGTACCGGGGCGGGTTCCGCCTACACCGCGAGGCTGCTGTGCGCGACGTCGCCGACCGCGACCACGGTCTGCGGCAGCGCCGCGATCGTCGCCGCGATCTCGCGGATCTCCGCCGACGTGACCGACTGGAAGCGCTCGAGCGAGGCGTCGAGGGTCAGCAGCTCGCCCGTGCCCAGCTCGGCCCGGGCGAGACGGCCCATGCGGGTGTCGCTGTCCTCGAGGGCGAGGGCCATGGATCCCGCGACCTGGCCGAGCGCGCGCTCGTGCTCCTCCTCGGTGATGCCCGCCTCCGCCACCTTCGCCAGCTCCGCACGGGCGAGCTCGACGACCTCCGCCGCCTTCTCCGGCGACGTCCCCGCGTACATGCCGAAGACGCCGCCGTCGCTGTAGCTCGCGCCGAAGGAGTAGGCCGTGTAGGCGAGGCCGCGCTTCTCGCGGATCTCCTGGAAGAGCCGGCTCGACATGCCCCCGCCGAGCACCGAGTTCATGAGGCCGAAGGCGAAGCGGCGGTCGTCGCCGGCCCGGAGCCCCGGCGCGCCGATCATGAGGTTGATCTGCTCGCTCTCGCGCTCGGTGACGTTGAGCGCGGGATCCGCAACCGCCGTGAGCGGCTGGAGCGGAGGCGCACCCCCCGCCGCGCGCCGCCGCGGCGCGCGATCCGCCGTCGTGCTCCAGCGCTCGCCCGCGAGTCCCAGCGCCCCGAGCACCTGCTCCACCAGGCGGTCGTGATCCACGGCGCCCGCCGCCGCCACCACGAGGGTCGACGGGTCGTACTCGGCCAGGTAGTGCGCGACGACGTCGCCGCGCCGCGCCGCGCGGATCGTGTCCGGGTTGCCGCCGATCGGGCGGCCGAGCGGATGCTCGCCCAGCACCGCCTCGAAGAAGCGCTCGTTGGCGACGTCGGCGAGGTCGTCGGCGGCCATCGCGAGCTCCTCGAGGATCACGCCCCGCTCGGTCTCGAACTCGCCCTCGTCGATCACCGACCCCGTGACCATGTCGGCGAGCACGGTCACCGCGCCCTCGACGTCCGCGTCGCGCACCTTCGCGTAGTAGCAGGTGTACTCCTTGGCGGTGAGCGCGTTGTGCTCGGCCCCGATCCGGTCGAAGCTCGTCGCGATCTCGTAGGCGTCGCGGGTGCCCGTGCCCTTGAAGAGCAGATGCTCGAGGAAGTGGGTGGACCCCAGGCTGCCGGGAGCGTCGTCGCGCTCGGCCTGCTCGTCGCGGGAGCCGACGCCCACCCAGAATCCGATGGTGGCGGATCGCGCGCCCGGCATCCGCTCGGTCAGCACGCGCAGACCGCTCGGATGCACGGTGCGGCGCATGAGGCCGCCGCCGAGATCGGCTTCGAGTTCGGGCAGGTCGAGGGGCAGGATCAGGGGCTCTGGCACGGGTCTACCCTATCGGCGCCCCGAGCGAGTGCGTCGAAAGAAGGAGAATGCACGTTTTCTCGTGGAAGAACCTGCGAAACCCTACTCTCGATGCGGGCGAGGTCAGGGTAAGAGGTGTGAGAGGTGAAGCGGCACGCGAGGAAAGGGGAACGCCGAAGCGCCCGCCGCCTCCACACGAGGTGGGGCGACGGGCGCTCGCGGATCCGCTGTCGACTACTCGGCTGCGGCGGCCTCGACGGGAGCCTCGGCAGGGGCCTCGGCCTCGGCGGGTGCCTCGGCGCCCTCCGCCGCGGCGTCCTCGAGCACGGGCTCGAGCGAGAGCTTCCCGCGGTCGTCGACCTTCGTGATCTTCACGAGGATCTTCTGACCGATCGAGAGCACGTCGTCGACCGAGTCGATCCGCTTGCCGCCGGCGAGCTTGCGCACCTCGCTGATGTGCAGCAGACCGTCCTTGCCTGGCAGCAGCGACACGAAGGCGCCGAAGGCGGCGTTCTTCACGACGGTGCCGAGGTACTGCTCGCCGACCTCGGGGTTCTGCGGGTTCGCGATCGCGTTCACCTGCGCGCGGGCCGCCTCTGCCGAAGGTCCGTCGACCGCGCCGATGTACACGGTGCCGTCGTCGTCGATCGAGATGTCGGCGCCCGTCTCGTCCTGGATGCCGTTGATCGTCTTGCCCTTCGGGCCGATGAGCTCGCCGATCTTGTCGACCGGGATCTGCACGCTGATGACCCGGGGCGCGGTGGGCGCCATCTCGTCGGGGGCGTCGATCGCCTGGTTCATGACCGAGAGGATCGTGGCGCGCGCCTCCTTCGCCTGCGACAGCGCACCCGCGAGCACATCCGAGGGGATGCCGTCGAGCTTGGTGTCGAGCTGCAGCGCGGTGACGAACTCGCTGGTGCCGGCGACCTTGAAGTCCATGTCGCCGAGCGCATCCTCGGCGCCCAGGATATCGGTCAGGGTCGCGTAGCGGGTCTCACCGTTCACCTCGTCGCTGACGAGGCCCATCGCGATGCCCGCGACCGGCGCGCGCAGCGGCACGCCCGCGTTCAGCAGCGACAGGGTCGAGGCGCAGACCGAGCCCATCGAGGTCGAGCCGTTCGAGCTCAGCGCCTCGCTGACCTGACGGATCGCGTACGGGAACTCGTCGCGGGCCGGCAGCACCGGCACGAGCGCTCGCTCGGCCAGGAAGCCATGGCCGATCTCGCGACGCTTCGGGCTGCCCACGCGGCCGGTCTCACCGGTCGAGTAGGGCGGGAAATTGTAGTGGTGCAGGTAGCGCTTGCTGGTCACGGGCGACAGCGAGTCGATCTGCTGCTCCATCTTCAGCATGTTGAGCGTCGAGATTCCGAGGATCTGGGTCTCGCCGCGCTGGAAGATCGCCGAGCCGTGCACGCGCGGGATCACCTGGACCTCGGCGTCGAGCGCACGGATGTCGCGCAGGCCACGGCCGTCGATGCGGGCGCCCTCGGTGAGGATCCGGCCGCGCACGATCTTCTTCGTGACCGACTTGTAAGCCGCGGAGACCTGGCCCTCGGCCTCGGCCGGCAGCTCGCCCGCCTCGACCTTGGCGGCCACGGCCTCCTTGACGCGCGCCTTCAGCGCGTCGTCGGCGTCCTGGCGCTCCTGCTTGTCGGCGATCTGGTAGATGCCGGTGAGCTCGCCCTCGGCGAGCGCCGCGACCGCGGCGTAGACCTCGTCGGTGTAGGGCAGGAAGACCGGGTAGGCCTGGATCTCCTTCGCCGACTGCGCGGCGAGCTGCTCCTGGGCCTTCACGAGCTGCGAGATGAAGGGCTTCGCAGCCTCGAGGCCCTGGGCCACGACGGCCTCGTCGGGCTTCGTGGCGCCGGCCTTGATGAGGTTCCACGAACCCTCGGTCGCCTCGGCCTCGACCATCATGATGGCGACGTCCTCGGAGCCGTCGGCCTTGGTGACGACGCGACCGGCGACCATGAGGTCGAAGACGGCCTCCTCGAGCTGGGCGACGTTCGGGAACGCGACCCACTGATCGGCGTTGCCCGCCGTGCCGGGGATGAACGCGAGGCGCACGCCGGCGATGGGGCCCGAGAAGGGCAGGCCCGAGATCTGCGTGGACGCCGAGGCCGCGTTGATCGCGAGGGCGTCGTAGAACTCGCCCGGGGCGATCGACAGCACGGTCACGACGATCTGCACCTCGTTGCGCAGGCCGTCGACGAACGACGGGCGCAGCGGGCGGTCGATGAGACGGCAGACGAGGATCGCCTCGGTCGAGGGGCGGCCCTCGCGGCGGAAGAACGAGCCGGGGATCTTGCCGGCGGCGTACGAGCGCTCCTCGACGTCGACGGTCAGGGGGAAGAAGTCGAAGTGCTCCTTCGGCTGCTTGGAGGCGCTGGTCGCCGAGAGGAGCATCGTCTCCTCGTCGAGGTACGCGGCGACCGCGCCCTGCGCCTGCTGGGCGAGACGACCGGTCTCGAAGCGGATGGTGCGCTTGCCGAAGCGGCCGTTGTCGAGAACGGTCTCGGCGAACTTGATTTCAGGACCCTCCACGGGTACTCCTTTGCGTGCGTGAGCACGCGGCGGGCAGCCCGGAACGCTCGGAGCTGAAGCTGCATGCGACCGCGGATGCTGATGTTCAGTAGAAGGCCGCCGCAGGCCGTACCCTGAGCTTGTCGAAGGGTGCGGATCGCGGAAACTCACCACCGAAGACCAGCCCGCCCGGCCGGCGTGCTCGATTCTTCGTTGATCGCAGGCACATGCCTGCGGTTTCATACTACCATCAGGCGCCCGGAAACGCCCCGGATCGACTTGACTCACCTAAGAGGTCCGGGAAGGCCTGCGCGTGCCTCACATAAGAATGTCCGCGTAGCGATTCGGGTTCCCTGACCATGTGAGCAGGGAGCTACCGATGGCCGCGCGCCGTGATCTGACGAAGAAGTTCGCCCGCGAGTACGCGAAAGCAGACAAGGCGGGCAAGGGCGAGATCCTCGACGCGCTGGTCGCATCAACGGGGTGGACCCGGGACCACGCTCGCCGCGCGATCCGCGCCGCGAACGCCCGGAAGGGGTCCGTGGGAGCACAGGAACGGAAGCCTCGGCCGCGGAAGTACTCGTACGACGCGCTCGTCGTGCTGCAGGAGGTGTGGCGGCTGGCCGGTCAGCCATCGGGGAAGTACCTCGCCGCAGTCATGGACGACACGCTGGAACGCCTGGTCCGGTTCCGTGAACTTGGCAAGGTGGCCCCGCGCGTCACCGATCAGGTACTCGATGAGCTGCGAGCGATGTCGCCGGCGACAATCGACCGGTACCTGAAGCCCCACAAGGATGCCGCCTACCCGGTCGCCCTGTCGGGCACCAAACCGAGCCATATTCTGCGATCCTCGATCCCGACGCGCACCAGCATGGACGCACCGCTGACCGTCCCGGGGTTCTTGGAGCTGGACACCGTCGCGCACTGCGGCCACACCCTCAAGGGCGAGTTCCTGCGCACACTGACCGGCACCGACCCGGTCGCGGGGTGGACGATGCTGCGCACGATCCGCAACAACGCTTACGTGCACGTCCACGGCGCACTGGAATGGATGCGCGCCCACGCGCCGGTCCCGGTCGCGGGGGTCGACTTCGACAACGGAAGCGAGTTCATGAACTGGGGCGTGATCGCGTGGGCCGACAAGCACGAGATCCCCGTCACCCGGGGACGACCCTACCAGCACAACGACAACGCGCACGTTGAGCAGCGCAACGGCGACTGGGTCCGCCGCCACGCGTTCCGCTACCGCTACGAGACCGAAGCGGAGATGACGCTGCTCAACGAGCTCTGGGTCCTCGTGATGGACCGCAAGAATCACCTGCTGCCCTGCGTGAAAGCGATCGGCTGGACCCACACCAGCGCGGGCCGGAAGAAGCGGGTCTATGACAAACCCCGCACCCCGTACCAGCGGCTCCTCGATGCCGGCGTCCTCGACAAGAAGACCCGCGCCCGACTGGAGCGCGAGCATGCGAAGCTGAACCCGGCGCGCATCACTCGCCGGATCAATCAGATCCAGCAGCAGCTGATCGAGCTGGCCTCAGCCCGCACACAGGGCACACGTCCCGCCGCCTGAGCGACGCGGACATTTTTCGTGAGGCACGTTTCAATCACTCCCGGACATCTTGACGTGAGGCAAGACACGGATCCCACCCCGGGCCCTCGAGACTACTGTGGTGCTCATGGAACAGCCCGTGGACGGCCCGCCCCCGCTCGACCACCTTTCCCTGCTCGACCGGTCGACCGCGAACTTCGCCGAGCTGCTCGCGCAGGCGAGCGGCGAGGAGCCCGTGCCGAGCTGCCCCGGCTGGACCGTCAGGGATCTGGCCGTGCACCTGGGCATGGTGCACCGCTGGGCGGCGGGCGTCGTCCTCACCGTGAGGATGGCGGATCGGCCCGAGCCGATCATCGGCGATTCGCTCGCGGCGTGGTACTCGGGCACGGCGGAGGCGCTCGCCGCCGCGCTGCGCGCGGTGGATCCGGCGGAGTACGCCCCGAACTTCGCGCGCACGGACGAGACGGCCGCGTTCTGGCGCCGGCGGCAGCTGCACGAGACCGTCGTCCACACCGTGGACCTGCGGCGGGCGCTGGGACTCGGCGACGGGACCATCGACGCCGGGCTCGCGTCGGACGGCGTGGACGAGCTGATCACCGCGTTCTTCCGACGTCTCGCGGGCAAGGGGACCCCGCCCGTCGTCACCGAGAACATCCTCATCCGGGCGGTCGACACCGGCGACGCCTGGGTGCTCGGTCCCGGGGAGCCGCCGGAGCTGCTCGCCGGCGATGCGCCGGCCGCCGCGACCATCGGCGGATCCGCCGTCGATCTCTACCTCGGGCTCTGGGGACGGGTGCCGCACGACCGGCTCGCGGTCCATGGCGAGGGCGCAGCGTCCCTCCTGGCGGGCCCGACCAGCATCTGACCGGAGTCAGACCGGAGTCTGACCGGAATCAGACCGTGACCTCACCGGGGCCCGACCGCCGTCTGAAGATCCTCATACCGGGCTCATGGGCATCGGAGAATCGTTGCACGCCCGCAACATTCCATGCGTACAATGTGCCGGGGGGTACGTCGATTTTTCACGACTTTTATGGGGATACTCGCATGCGCAAACGCACGCTCGCCGCTCTGGCGACGCTCGCACTCGGAGCCGGTGGCAGCCTGCTCTTCGCCTCGCCGGCCACGGCCGCCGACTTCGACTTCGTCGATACGCCCGATCCGGCGCCGACCAGCATCGACGGGTCCACGGTCTCCCGCGCGATCGAGGTGAGCGGCGTGGCAAGCACCATCGCCGACGTGGTCATCACCCTCGATTTCCACAAGGTGGACGGGAGCTGCGATGCTCCGGGTCAGGGGGCGGCCTACAGCGACGAGATCGGCTTCTCGCTCGCCTCCCCGGCCGGCACGGTCGTTCCGCTCGTCCTGACCTACCCGGACCAGCCGAGCTACCCCGATTGGCAGGCGCGACCGGACCGGACCCAGGTCACTCTGAGCGACAGCGCAGCGACCCCGCTCGGCGCGTACCCCGAAACCGGCGTCTTCCTGCCCGCCCAGGCGCTCAGCGCCTTCGCCGGCGAGGACGCGAACGGCACCTGGACGCTGAACGTCACCGACTCAGTCGGCGCCGATCCGCTGTGCTACTACGGCGCGACCCTGACGATCTCGGACGAGGCCACGCCGCCCGGCCCGAACCCGCCCGCACCGAACCCGCCCGCACCGACGCCGCCGGCGAGGTCTCCACCGCACTCCCCGGCGCAATCCGCCACTAAGAGAAACAGGATCCGACTATGCGTAAACGCTCACTCGCCGCTGTGACGGCGCTCGCGCTCGGAGCGGGCGGCAGCCTGCTCGTCGCCACCCCGGCCATGGCCGCCGACGCCGGCCACGTCGACATCCGCGTCGAACTCGACCTCGTCTACGGCGACGGCAGCCCTTACGGCAGCGGCCCGGCGGTCTTCGAGGTCACGAACGCGGCGATCACCGACGGCCCCGAGCTCACCAGTGCCAACATCATCGCCAACCCGAGCGGATGGTGCGGCAGCCTCCAGGTCGATGTCGATCCCGCCGCCAAGACCATCACCGTCTCCCCGGATCAGACCTGCAACTTCAGCGATGTGAAGCTCTGGGTCTCCTCGCCGGAGTTCGGCTCCGTCATCCTCGTCTCGGACGAACTGCTGTGGCCCGACGGCGAGGACGAGGGCGAGGACGAGGGCGAGGGCGAGGACGAGGGCGAGGGCGAGGTTCCCGTTCTCGCCAGGGGTGGTTCCGGCGGGGCCGTCCTGTCGACCGCCCGCATCGTGCCGATGGCCGCGCCGGGCTCCCTCGCGGTGCTCGACTGGGCCTTCACCGCCCCGCAGCTCACCGCGAGCTGGCGCGTCGACCAGACCGGCGCGGGGGACGGCATCAACACCGAGGACCTCGGAGGAGCCGCGGTCTTCAGCTACGGTCCCGCCACTCCCACCCCGCCCGCGAAGGTCTCGACCGCAGCGGCCGGCACCATCGAGGGCGCCTGGATCGGCGCCGCGGGACTGGCCGTCCTCGGCGCGATCGCCGCGGCAGGCGTGCTCACGCTGCGCCGCCGTCAGGCCGAGTAGCACTCACGCGAACGAACGGAAGCGGGGCCGGTGGAAGACCACCGGCCCCGCTTCCGTTGCACCCGTCAGTCGGTGACGAGGTCGATGGCGCGCAGCACCTCGGCGCCGATCGCCTCGCCCAGCTCGGCCACGAGCTCGGCCGACACGGGCGCGTCGATCGACAGCACGGAGAGCGCGGTGCCCTGCTTCTCGTCGCGGGCGATCTGCAGGCCCGCGATGTTGACGCCGGCCTCGCCGAGCAGCTTGCCGTAGGTCGCGACGATGCCGGGGCGGTCGGTGTAGCTGAAGACGATCAGGTGCTCGCTGATCGGCAGCTCGAGCTCGTAGCCGTTGATCCCGACGATCTTCTCGACCTGCTTCGGGCCGGTGAGCGTTCCCGAGACCGAGAGCTGCACGCCGTCGGCGGTCGTGCCGCGCAGGGTGACGACGTTGCGGAAGCTCTCGGCCGCGGTGTCCGCCGAGAAGCGCACCTCGAGACCGCGCTGCTCGGCGAGCAGCGGCGCGTTGACGTAGGACACCGGCTCGCTCACGACCTGCATGAACAGGCCCTTGAGCGCGGCGAGCTTCAGCACCTCCACGTTGTACTCGCTGAGCTCGCCGTGCACCTCGACGTCGAGGGAGGTGACGGGGCCCGCGGCGAGACCCGCGAAGATCTGCCCGAGCTTCTCGGTGAGCGGCAGGCCCGGCTTCACGTACTCGTCGATCGCGCCGCCGGCGACATTGACCGCGTCGGGCACGAGCTCGCCGGCGAGGGCGAGCCGCACGGACTTCGCGACCGCCACGCCCGCCTTCTCCTGGGCCTCGTCGGTCGAGGCGCCGAGGTGCGGGGTCGCGCTCACCTTCGGGTGGCCGGTGAGCGAGGCGTCTGCCGGGGGCTCCTGCGAGAACACGTCGAGCGCGGCGCCCGCGATCTCGCCCGCGTCGAGCGCGGCGAGGAGCGCGGCCTCGTCGATGAGGCCGCCGCGGGCGACGTTCACGACGTAGGCGGTGGGCTTCATGGCCTTCAGCTGGGCCTCGCCGATCATGCCGAGGGTCTCCGGGGTGCGGGGCATGTGGATCGTGAGGAAGTCGGCGCGCGCGACGAGCTCGTCGAGCTCGACGAGCTGCACCCCGAGCTGGGCCGCGCGCGCGGCGGTCACGTAGGGATCGTAGGCGATGAGCTCCACGTCGAAGCCGCGCAGGCGCTCGGCGACGAGCGCGCCGATGCGTCCGAGCCCGACGATGCCGACGGTCTTCTCGTAGAGCTCGGTGCCGGTGAAGGCGGAGCGCTTCCACTCCCCCGCCGAGATCGAGGCGTGCGCGCGCTGCAGGTGGCGGGCGAGGCCGAGGATGTGCGAGACCGTGAGCTCGGCCGCGCTGATGACGTTCGAGGTGGGCGCGTTGACGACCATGACGCCGGCCTGCGTCGCGGCCTTGATGTCGACGTTGTCGAGGCCGACGCCGGCGCGCGCGATGACCTTGAGCTTCGGCGCCCAGGAGATCGCCTCGGCGTCGACCTGCGTCGCCGAGCGCACGAGGATCGCGTCGGCGCCCGCGAGCGCGTCGCGCAGCGCGGCGCGATCGGTGCCGTCGACGTGCACGACCTCGAAGTCGGGGCCGAGCGCGGCGATCGTGGCGGGCGAGAGTTGTTCAGCGATCAGCACGACCGGCGCAGACATCAGGCGGTATCCTTCGGGGCTTCGGAGCGAGGTCATTCGGGCTCGGAGATGAGCCACCGATCAAGTCTACGCCAGTCGTGTTGCGGCTTCTGCAACACGGGCGCAGACGGAACCCCGCGGTCCGCGCTAGGCGAAGTAGCTCGCGGTGTCGACGAGCAGCAGCAGCTCGAGCTGCAGCAGGGCGACGACCGCGAGGCCGGCGGCGAGCACGGTGAGCCGCCGCGGCGCGCTCCGGCCGCGGCCGGCCCAGAGCGCGAGGGCGAAGCCGACGACCGGCACGACGACCCCCGCGACGAGCCAGAACCAGCCGATCGGCGCGATCTCGAGTCCGAGCTGCGGCAGGAAGACGAGGTTGCCGATGGGCGCCACGAGCGCGTAGCCGTAGAGCCCGACGAGGAGGGCCCCGATCACCCAGGGCACGATGCGGCGCGCCATCACGCCCCCCACATGAAGTAGGGCAGCGGAACGAGCAGCACGGCGCCGGCGAACAGCCACAGCGCGAGTCTCCAGAGTCTCGCTCCGCGGTTCAGCAGCATCACCGAGATGAACCAGAGCCCGGGCGCGAAGACGGCCGCCCAGTAGATGATCAGCTGCAGCACGGCGCCGAACGAACCGGAACTCAGCGACAGGCTCGCCCCCACCATGTCCACGTAGAACTTCGCCCAGGTGAACCAGATCCAGGTGTAGACCAGGTAGAGGCCGCCGAGCACCCCGAGCAGCACCATGGCGCCGTTCGAGAACTGCCCGCGCGCGGCGGCCGGCGAATCCGCCGGGTCCTGCCGATCCGCCGGATCCTGCGGCTCCCCCGGGCCTTCCGCGGGGTCTGCCGCGGCGGGCGGGACGAGACCGGCGGACGGGGCCGCCTCCTCCGCCTGCGACCCGTCCTCGACGACCCAGCCCTGCGCGAGCGAGCTCTCGCGCGCGCCGCGCTCGGACTTCCTGGTCATACGCCCACCCTAGCGAACGCGTCCGGGGCGGGCGCTGGGAGCCCGGCTTCGCGCCGAGCCCCGGACGGTCCGGCGCGAGGCGGGCGGAAATGCGCGCGGACCCCCATTGACCTGGGAGGGAAAACAACTTACATTTTCATCGTCGGGGGCGTCAGTGCTGCCCGCAGAAACGAGGACGCTCATGCGCCGCAGTCGCACCCGCACCCTGCTTCCCATCGCCATGGCCGGAGGCGCCGCCCTCGCGCTCGCCGCCTCGGCTCCGGCCTTCGCGCTGACCACCACCTGGATATCGCCGACCGACTCCTGGTGGTCCAGCGCCACGTGGAGCGGCACGGTTCCCGCCGCGGGGGACGATGTCGTGTTCGCCGGCGGACCGCGATCCACCTACAACCTCGGCGACGTCGGCTTCAGCTCGTTCGAGTTCACGAACACGCACACGATCGCGAACGGCGGCGGGTCGATCGGGCTCACCGACGGCATCACCGTCGCGGACGGCGCGGAGGCGGCGATCGAGCTGATGCTCACGACGACCGGATCGCAGCAGTGGACGATCGAGGCGGGCGGCGCGCTCACGCTGCCGTCGCAGGTGAACGCCGATCCCGCAGCGACCCTGACGCTCGAGGTGGACGGGAGCCTGACGATCACGAGCACCGGCAATCTCGACGGCGGATCCGCCGCCTGCGTCGTGAAGACCGGGTTCGGGGTGCTCCGCATCGAAGGCGGCGGAGGCGGCGTCGGCGCCTGCGCCGGCGAGCCCGAGGGGCTGGACGTCGGAGAGGGATACGTCGACATCGCGCCCGGCGCCTCCCTCGGCGGCAAGTCCTTCAACGTGACGAACGGCACCCTCATCGGAGGCGCCCCCGGCGCTCCCGGCATCGTGCGACAGCTGAATCTCGGCGACGGGGTCGTCAGCCCGGGCGGGAACTTCGGCCTGGCCATCGGGGCGCTCGACCTCTGGGGCACTTCGACCTGGTCCGGCGGCTCCTACGAGGCGGACTGGGATCCGACGACCGGCGACGCGGACCTCGTGAGAGGCGTCGGCCAGGCGATCTCCGTGAGCGGCACCCACCTCATGCCGTACGTGCTGGGCTCGACCGCGCCGAGCGTCGAGACCACCTTCACCGTGCTCAGCTCGGATGTGGGGATCTCGGGCGGGTTCCTCGCCCCCGACGGCGCGCCGCTGGCCGACGGCGACGAGTTCGTCTCCGCCGGTCAGGTCTACCGCTACGGACAGACCGGGAACGAGGTCACCCTGACCTGGCTGCGCGCGGCGCCCGAGCCGCCGGGACCGAACCCTCCGGCACCGACCCCGCCCGCGAAGGTCGACACCGCCGCGGCCTGAGGAGGCCGATCCGGGATCCGGCCCATCTGGTCCATCCCGCCGCCTATGGACGCCCGGCGGCGTCCCGCCGGAGAGCCCGCCGATCCGGCCGCGCCGTCCCGCTAGCGGGCCGGGGCCGCCAGAACCCCCGCTTCGCGAGTTCCGTCGCGGCGCAGTAGGCGAGCGCGATCACGACGACGAGCCCCACGAGCTCCGCGGGCGGCGGCGTGAGCCGGAACAGCCCGCCGAGCGGGGTGAGCACGATCCCGAAGGTGACCACGATCACGAGCGCGCTCAGCAGCGTCAGCACCCCGCCGGGCCTGCTGCGCCAGAACGGCCCGCGCGTGCGCAGCACGAAGAGCACGAGCACCTCGGTGAGGATCGAGCCGAGGAACCAGGCGCTCTGGAACTCGCTCTCCTCGGCGTGGAACACGAGCCGCAGCACGAGGAACGTCACGATGTCGAAGGCCGAGCTGATGAGGCCGAAGACGATCATGTAGTTGCGGATCAGCCGCATGTTCCACCGCTGCGGGCGCTCGAGCCGCCCCGGGTCCACGCGATCCGTCGCGATCGCGGTCGCGGGCAGGTCCGTGAGCAGGTTGATCAGGAGGATCTGGCTCGCGAGCAGCGGCAGGAAGGGCAGCACGATCGAGGCGATCGCCATCGAGATCATGTTGCCGAAGTTGGCGCTCGTCGTCATCTGGATGTACTTCATCGTGTTCGCGAAGGTGCGGCGCCCCTGGCCCATGCCGTCGAGCAGCGAGCGCAGATCGTTCTCGAGCATCACGATCGACGCCGAGTCGGCGGCGACATCGGCGGCGCCCCGCACGGAGACGCCGACGTCGGCGGCGCGCAGGGCCGGGACGTCGTTGATGCCGTCGCCCATGTAGCCGACCGTCTCCCCCGCGCGCGACAGCGCGCGGACGATCCGCTCCTTGTGCCGCGGGGTCGTCTCGCAGAACACCTCGATGCCCGCCACATGGTTCCTCAGCGCGTCGTCGGTGAGGGCGTCGAGCTCGGCCCCGGTGACCACCGCCGCCGGGTCGAGCCCGAGCTCGCCTGCGATGTACGCCGCGGCGGGGCGCGAGTCGCCCGTGATCATGCGCACCGAGACGCCCGCCGCCGCGAAGTCCGCGACCGTCGACGCCGCGTCGGGCTTCACCGGATCCGCGAAGGCGAGCAGCCCGAGCAGAGTCAATCCGCGCTCGTCGTCCGGCCCGACCTCGTCGACGCCGGGCATGGGCTTCGACGCGACCGCGAGCACGCGCATGCCCTTCCCGGCGAGCCCCTCGACGACCGCGGCCACCCCGGCCCGGGCCTCCGCGATGGGGCGCACGGCGCCGTCGGCCGCGCGGACGTCGGCGCAGCGCGAGAGCACGGGATCCACCGCGCCCTTCGTGATGATCACCCGCATCGCGCCGTCGGGGCCGGCCGGGTCGTCGACCAGCACGCTCAGGCATTTGCGGTTGAAGTCGTAGGAGAGCTCGTCGACGTTCCGCGCTCCCGTCAGCTCGATCCCGGCCCGCTCCGCCGACTCCGCGATGGCCGCGTCCATCGCGTTCTCGAGGCCGTGCTGCAGGGTCGCGTTCAGCGCGGCCGTGCGCAGCAGCGACGGAGACGGCGAGCCGTCGACCGCGAGCGCCGCGTCGAGGTGGATCGAGCCCTGGGTCATCGTGCCGGTCTTGTCCGTGCAGAGCACGGTCATCGCGCCGAAGTCCTCGATCGCGTTCAGCCGCTTCACGATGACGCGGTGCTTCGCGATGGTCCGCGCGCCGCGCGCGAGACCGATGCCGACGATCGCGGGGAGCAGCTGCGGCGTCAGCCCGACCGCGAGCGACAGCGAGAACAGCGCGGAGTCGACGGGCGGGCGCTGCAGCAGCAGGTTCGCCGCGAAGATCAGCACCACGAGCACGGTCATGACGCGGGCGAGCAGCAGGCCGAAGCGGGTCATGCCGCGCTCGAAGCCGGTCGGCCGGCGGCGGCTGCGCACCGACTCCACCACCTGGCCGAACTCGGTGTCGCGGCCGGTCGCGACGACGATCGCCAGGCCCGATCCGCTCGCGACGTGGGTGCCCATGTAGAGCACGTCGGATCGCTCACCGAGCGCCGCCACCGCGGGCACCGGATCGGGCGTCTTCTGCGCGGGGAACGTCTCCCCCGTGAGGCTCGACTGGTCGAGCTGCAGCTCGTGCGCCTCCAGCACGAGCGCATCGGCCGGCAGGATGTCGCCGCCGGAGACCTCGACGACGTCGCCGGGCACGACCTCCTCGAAGGGGACCGCGAGGATCCGTCCGTCGCGCCGCACCTTCGCGGTGAGGCGGATCGCGGCGAGCAGGGAGCCCATCGCGTTCTCGGCGCCGCGCTCCTGCGCGAAGTCGAGCAGCCCCGAGAGCAGCACGATGACGAGGATGATGATCGCGTCGGTCCAGTCGCCGAGGATCCCGGAGAGGATCGTCGCGCCGACGAGGATCAGGATGATCGGGCTCGTGAACTGGCGCGCGAGCAGCCTGAGCGCGCCGGTGCGCGATCCGCTCGCGACGGCGCGGGCCCGCGCGGCGGGCAGGCGCTCGGCGGCGAGGTCCGCGCTCAGGCCGCCGGATCCGGATCCGAGCGACGCCGCGACCTCGTCCGCGGTCCTCGCCCAGTAGCCCGTGGCTTCGCTCACGGTCGGATCCTACGCCCGGAAAGCGCCGAACGCCCGCAGGTACTCCCTGCGGGCGTTCAGTTTCGCGGATCGGCGATCAGCGCGCGGCGCTGCCGTCGACGCGTGAGGATCGCTCGCGATCCTCACAAAGCGGCGCTGTCTGTAGGATTACGTCGACGTCAGCGCGCGGCGCTGCCGTCGACGTAATCCTCGTCCGCCTGCTTCCAGGCGAAGAGCTTCCGCAGCTCGCGACCCGTCACCTCGATGGGGTGCTGCTCGGCCTTGGCGCGGAGCTCCAGGAACTCCTTGCCGCCGTTGTCCTGGTCGTCGATGAAGCGCTTCGCGAAGGCGCCCGACTGGATGTCGGCGAGCACGCCCTGCATGTTCTCCTTGACGCGCGGGTCGATGACGCGCGGGCCCGAGACGTAGTCGCCGTACTCGGCGGTGTCGCTGACCGACCAGCGCTGCTTGGCGATGCCGCCCTCCCACATGAGGTCGACGATGAGCTTGAGCTCGTGCAGCACCTCGAAGTAGGCGATCTCGGGCTGGTAGCCGGCCTCGGTGAGGGTCTCGAAGCCGTACTGGATGAGCTGCGAGACGCCGCCGCAGAGCACCGACTGCTCGCCGAAGAGATCGGTCTCGGTCTCCTCGGTGAAGGTCGTCTTGATGACGCCGGCGCGGGTGCCGCCGATCGCCTTGGCGTAGGACTTCGCGGTCTCCCAGGCGGTGCCCGAGGCGTCCTGCTCGACGGCGATGATGTCGGGGATGCCGCGGCCTGCGACGAACTCGCGGCGCACGGTGTGGCCCGGGGCCTTGGGGGCGACGAGGATGACGTCGACGCCCTCGGGCAGCTGGATGTAGCCGAAGCGGACGTTGAAGCCGTGTGCGAAGGCGAGCGTCTTGCCCGGCTTCATGTGCTGCGCGATCGACTCGGCGTAGATCGTGCGCTGGTGCTGATCCGGCGCGAGGATCATGATGAGGTCGGCCCACTCGGCGGCGTCGCTCACGGAGAGCACCTTGAAGCCGGCCTCCTCCGCCTTCTGGGTCGACTTCGAGCCCTCCTTGAGCGCGATGACCACGTCGACGCCCGAGTCGCGCAGGTTCATGGCGTGGGCGTGGCCCTGCGAGCCGTAGCCGACGATGGCCACCTTCTTGCTCTGGATGATCGACAGGTCGGCGTCGCCTTCGTAGTACATTTCAGCCACGGGGGTTCTCCTTAATCGTGTGTTCTCGTTCGTGAAACTCGTGGGTGCGTGCGGATGTCGGTGCTTCGGAGAGGATCGCTCGCGATCCCCTCAATTCTTGTAGACGCGCTCGGTGATCGACTTGGATCCGCGCCCCACCGCGATGAGGCCGGACTGCGCGATCTCCTTGATGCCGAAGGGCTCGAGCACGCGCAGGAAGGCCTGGATCTTGCCGGAGTCGCCCGTGACCTCGATCACGAGCGCGTCGGGCACGACGTCGACGACGCGGGCGCGGAAGAGGTTGACCGCCTCGAGCACGTGGGAGCGGTTCTGGTTGTCGACCCGCACCTTGATGAGCATGTGCTCGCGCTGCACCGAGGAGTCGGGCTCGAGCTCGACGATCTTGATGACGTTGACGAGCTTGTTGAGCTGCTTCGTCACCTGCTCGAGGGGCAGGTCCTCCTGATCCACCACCACGGTGATGCGGGAGAGGCCGGCGACCTCGGTCGGGCCGACCGCGAGCGATTCGATGTTGAACGCGCGGCGCGCGAAGAGGCCGGCGACGCGGGTCAAGAGGCCCGGCTTGTCCTCGACGAGGAGGCTCAGAACGTGGCGTCCCATGGTTTACTCCTCCCCCCACTCGGGGCTGTGCTCGAGGGCGTACTGGATGTCGCTGTTGGAGGTGCCCTGGCGCACCATCGGCCACACCATCGCGTCGGCGCTCACCACGAACTCGATGAGCACGGGGCGGTCGTTCGTCTCGAGCGCGAGCCTGATGGCCTCGTCGACCTGATCCTCCTGCTCCACGCGGATCGACAGGCAGCCGTAGGCGTCGCCGAGCTTCACGAAGTCGGGGATGCGGGCGCTGCCGTGGCCGGTGTTGAGCTCGGAGTTCGAGTAGCGGCCGTCGTAGATGAGCGTCTGCCACTGGCGGATCATGCCGAGCGACGAGTTGTTGATGACCGCGACCTTGATGGGGATGTCGTTGACGACGCAGGTGGCGAGCTCCTGGTTCGTCATCTGGAAGCAGCCGTCGCCGTCGATCGCCCACACGACGCGCTCGGGCTGGGCGACCTTGGCGCCCATGGCCGCGGGCACGGCGTAGCCCATGGTGCCGGCCCCGCCCGAGTTCGCCCAGGCGTTCGGCCGCTCGTAGCCGATGAACTGCGCGGCCCACATCTGATGCTGCCCCACACCCGCGACGTAGACGCCCTCGGGTCCGGTCAGCTCGCCGATGCGCTGGATCACGTGCTGCGGCGAGAGCAGCCCGTCGCTCGTCTGCTGGTAGCCGAGCGGGAAGCGCTCGCGCAGCTCGTTCAGCCGCGCCCACCAGGGGCCGATATCCGCGAACTCGTGGCTGCGCTTGGCGCCCGAGACCGCCGCGATGAGGTCGGAGATCACCTCGCCCGCGTCGCCCACGATGGGCACGTCGGCGTGGCGGATCTTGCCGATCTCGGCCGGGTCGATGTCGGCGTGGATGACCTTCGCCTCGGGGGCGAAGAGCGCTGCCTTGCCGGTGACGCGGTCGTCGAAGCGGGCGCCGAGGGTGATGAGCAGGTCCGCCTCCTGCAGCGCCAGCACGGCGGGCACCGTGCCGTGCATGCCGGGCATGCCGAGGTGCTGCGGGTGCGAGTCCGGGAACGCCCCGCGCGCCATCAGCGTGGTCACGACCGGCGCTCCCACGAGCTCGGCGAGCTGCAACAGCTCCGCCGCGGCCCCGGCGCGCACGACGCCGCCGCCCACGTAGAACACGGGCCGCTCGGCGGCTCCGATGAGCTCGGCCGCGGCCTGGATCTGCTTGCTGTTGGCCTTCGTGATGGGGCGGTAGCCGGGCAGCTCCACGCGCGGGTCCCAGACGAAGTCGAGCTCGCCCTCCTGCGCGTCCTTCGTGATGTCGACGAGCACCGGGCCGGGGCGGCCGCTCGAGGCGAGCGCGTAGGCCGCGGCGAGCGCGCCCGGGATGTCCTCGCTGCGCTTCACGAGGAAGGAGTGCTTCGTGATCGGCATCGTGATGCCGACGATGTCCACCTCCTGGAAGGCGTCGGAGCCCATCAGATGCGAGAAGACCTGGCCGGTGATCGCGACCATCGGCACCGAGTCCATGTAGGCGTCGGCGATGGCGGTGACGAGGTTCGTGGCGCCGGGGCCGGAGGTGGCGATGCACACGCCCACCCGCCCGCTCGCGGCGGCGTAGCCCTCGGCCGCGTGGCCGGCGCCCTGCTCGTGGCGCACGAGGATGTGGCGCAGCTCGTTCGCGTCCATGAGCGTGTCGTAGAGCGGCAGGATCGCGCCGCCGGGGAGCCCGAAGACGTCCTCGACGCCGAGCAGCTCGAGGCTGCGGACGACGGCCTGGGCGCCGGTCATCCGCTCGCCGCGACTCGCGGCGTCCGCGCGCGCTCCAATGGGGTCTGCACTCGGTTCCGAGTTCATTTCGTACTTTCTGTAGACGGTGAGTGTGTGACGCGGATCGCGCGGCGGCGGATCGGGCTCAGCCCGTGATCGCGCCCTCGGAGGCCGAATGCACGAGCTTCGCGTACTTGGCCAGCACGCCGCGCGTATACCGCGGGGGAAGCGGGGCCCAGTCTGCTCTGCGGGCCTCGAGCTCGGCGGGATCTACCAGAAGGTCGAGCGTTCGTGCGGCGATATCGACCCGAATCAGGTCTCCGTCGCGCACCAGGGCGATCGGACCCCCGTCCGTCGCCTCCGGTGCAATGTGGCCGATGCACAGGCCGGTTGTGCCGCCCGAGAATCTGCCGTCGGTCAATAGTAGTACATCTTTGCCGAGCCCCGCGCCCTTGATCGCCGCGGTGATGGCGAGCATCTCGCGCATGCCGGGGCCGCCCTTGGGGCCCTCGTAGCGGATCACGACGATGTCGCCGGCGGAGATCGCCCCCTCGGTGAGGGCGTCCATGGCCGCGCGCTCGCGCTCGAAGACGCGGGCGGGTCCCTCGAAGAGCTCGGCGTCGAAGCCGGCGGTCTTCACGACGGCGCCCTCGGGGGCGAGGGTGCCCTGCAGGATGGAGAGCCCGCCGTTGGCGTGCAGCGGATCGTCGAGGGTGCGGATCACCTTGCCGTCGAGCGGGGTGTTGACGTCGGCGAGGTTCTCGGCGACCGTCTTGCCGGTGACGGTGAGCGCGTCGCCGTGCAGGAGGCCGGCGTCGAGCATCGCCTTCATGATGACGGGCATGCCGCCGACCCGGTCGAAGTCCTCCGCCACGTAGCGCCCGAAGGGCTTCATGTCGGCGAGGTGCGGGGTCCGCTGGCCGATGCGCGTGAAGTCGTCGAGGGTGAGCTCGACCTCGGCCTCGCGCGCGATGGCGAGCAGGTGCAGCACGGCGTTCGTCGATCCGCCGAGCACCATCGCGACCGCGATCGCGTTCTCGAAGGCCTTCTTCGTCATGATGTCGCGCGCCGTGATGCCCTGGCGCAGCATGTTCACCACGGCCTCGCCCGAGCGATGGGCGAAGTAGTCGCGGCGGCGGTCGGCGCTGGGCGGGGCCGCCGAGCCGGGCAGGCTCATGCCGAGGGCCTCGGCCACGCAGGCCATGGTGTTCGCGGTGTACATGCCGCCGCAGGCGCCCTCGCCCGGGGCGATGGCGCACTCGATCCGCTTCAGGTCCTCCTCGCTCATGGTGCCCGCCTTGCAGGCTCCCACGGCCTCGAAGGCGTCGATGATGGTGAGCTGCTTCTCCGTGCCGTCGGAGAGCTTCACCCAGCCCGGCGCGATCGAGCCCGCGTAGAGGAACACCGAGGCGAGGTCGAGCCGGGCGGCGGCCATGAGCATGCCGGGCAGCGACTTGTCGCAGCCGGCGAGCACGACCGTGCCGTCGAGGCGCTCGGCCATGACGACGGTCTCGACCGAGTCCGCGATGACCTCGCGCGAGACGAGCGAGAAGTGCATGCCCTCGTGGCCCATCGAGATGCCGTCGCTGACGGAGATCGTGCCGAACTCGAGCGGGTAGCCGCCGCCGGCGTGCACGCCCTCCTTCGCGCCCTGGGCGAGCCGGTCGAGGCTCAGATTGCAGGGCGTGATCTCGTTCCAGGAGCTCGCGATGCCGATCTGGGGCTTGTCCCAGTCGTCGTCGCCCATGCCGACGGCGCGGAGCATGCCGCGTGCCGCGGCCTTCTCGATTCCGTCGGTGACGTCGCGGCTGCGCGGCTTCATGTCGATGTCTGCCATACCTTCCAGTCTAACCCCGAGCAGGGGGGGCGCTCCTCCCGCCGCCGCACCGGTCTCACCTGCCGGAATCCGCGCACCCGATAGTCTTGATCGCGAGCCCGGCCGGCGGCGAGCGCGGCCGGCGGAGAGCGCGGAGGAGGCCGTATGTCGATCGGCAAGTACCTGACGAACTTCGGGGTGATCGGCGCGCTGCTCGGAGCTCTGGGCACGCTGCGCCAGACCCAGGCCATGCCGAAGGACTGGCGCCGCTACCTCATCTGGGGCGTCTGGGCCGCCGGCCTGGTGCTGGCGATCGTGAGCGTCGCGAAGCAGCCCGAGGACGAGGAGCACGAGGAGCGGGTCAAGGAGACCGAGCGCCTGGAGAAGGCCCGGTCGAAGGCCCTCGCAAAGGCGGAGCGCAAGGCCCGATAGGCTGGATCCCGGTGTGCCGGGAAGTCTGGTCGGCGGTCGTCCCCCGTTTCCCGACCCCCGGAGCAGCCCGTGCAACCGTCCCCGCCTCGATCCAGCCGCATCCTGTCCGTTCCGGCGCGCGAGGCCGCGCGCGTCTCCCGCCTGCTCAGGGGCGAGTTCGCCGCGGGCCTCGCCGTCATGGCCGCGGCGGCCCTCGGCTTCATCGCGGCGAACTCCCCGTTGGCGTCGGCCTACACCGGGCTGCGCGAGTTCCGCGTCGGCCCGGAGGCGCTGCACCTGAACCTCTCGCTCGGCCAGTGGGCCGCGGACGGGCTGCTGGCGGTCTTCTTCTTCACCGTCGGGCTCGAGCTCAAGCGCGAGTTCGTCGACGGCGCGCTGCGGCGCCCCGCCACGGCGGCCGTACCGGTCGCAGCGGCCTTCGGCGGAGTCGCCGTTCCGGCGCTCGTCTACCTGGCCTTCACCGCGGGCACCCCCGCCGCGCACGGCTGGGCGATCCCCACGGCCACCGACATCGCCTTCGCCGTCGCGATCCTCGGCCTCGTGGCGCCGCGCATCCCGCCCGCGCTGCGCATGTTCCTGCTCACGCTCGCCGTCGTCGACGATCTCATCGCGATCGCCGTGATCGCCGTCTTCTACGGCGACGGAGTGCAGTGGCCGTGGCTCGCCGCAGCGATCCTCCCCCTCGCGCTCTACGCGCTGATCGCGCAGCGGGGCGCAGCCTGGTTCGCCCGTCGGCCGTGGGCGGCATGGATCGTGCTGCTGCCGCTCGGCTTCGTCGTGTGGGCGCTGGTGCACGCGTCGGGCGTGCACGCGACGGTCGCAGGCGTGCTGCTGGCGTTCGCCGTGCCGGTCGCGGCCCGCGACCGGGGTGCGCGATCCGGGAACGCACGATCCGCAGCGGGCGATCCCGATCCGCCTGCCCGTATCGACCTCGCCGAGCACTTCGGCTTCCGCTTCGGCCCGCTCTCGAGCGGCATCGCGGTGCCGGTGTTCGCGTTCTTCGCCGCGGGAGTCGCCGTGACCGGCGGCTCGAACCTCCTGCTCGAACCGATCGCCTGGGGAGTCGCCGCCGGGCTCGTGCTCGGCAAGCCGATCGGCATCACGCTCACGGCACTGCTCGTGGGCCGTCTCACGGGCGCGGGTCTCGGGGTGCGCCTGCGGGAGCTCGCCGGGGTGGCCTGCCTCGGCGGAGTCGGCTTCACCGTGGCGCTGCTCATCGCCGAGTTGAGCTTCGACGACGCGGCCGCGGCCGACGCGGCGCGCCTCGCGGTCATGGCGGCCTCGGTGCTCGCGAGCCTCGTCGCGGCGGCGTTCCTCGTGCGGCGCCCGAGCCCGAAGTCGAAGCGGGTCTGACCCCGTCCCGGGATTTCCGACGTGCCCCCTGGTCGTGCTAGGCTTTCCTCCGTTGCCCGGAAGGCAATGCGCGCCTCTAGCTCAATTGGCAGAGCAGCTGACTCTTAATCAGCGGGTTCGGGGTTCAAGTCCCCGGGGGCGTACAGTTCAGGCCCGGAATCACCACGATTCCGGGCCTTTCTCGCACCTGCCGATTCGCTCAGATCAAGCTCGACTCATGACTGTGAATTCGACACGGCTGCTCCGGTTCTACGGGTGCTCGTGCTGTCGTTGCCCTGGGCGGTCGCGCCCTGTCGCGTGAGGAGATCGCCGCGGGTGCGCTCGCCGAGTGCGAGCGAGCCGCGTTCGAGGGCGAGGGCGGCACCTGGAAGTCTGCAACCGCTGCTGCCGGCGTCGCCGAGGACGGGATGAGCATGCACCGGCTCACGGAGGACTGGGCCGCCATCGTATCGGCCTGACGGCGGCGATCACTCTCGTCTGGATGACGGCTGTCTCGCTCGCATCAGCGGAGTCCTCGAACTCGTACGTCTCGTAGCCTCGCGAGTCCCCCGCGACCGATTGCACGGTCGACGCCTCGTCGCGACACACCTGTTCGACCGTTGTACACGAGTTGTACAGCGATAACTCGTGTACAACGATCAAACTGAGCGACGCGGCGCGGCGCGGCAGCAGCGCCGCCCGAGAGCGACGCCCGGCTCGAAGCGCGAGGCCGGCCCCGCGAACGGAACCGGCCTCGCGATCGACAAGCGGCGGCTAGGCCGGGAAGGAGGACCGGCCCGTGTAGCCGAAGTCCGAGAGCAGGCTCTGGCCGTTGATCGCCCGTGCCCGCGCGCTCGCGAGGTAGGCCACCGACCAGGCGACGTCCTCGGCCTCCTGCACCGGGAAGTCCGGGGCATCCATCACCTCGTCGCCGAGACCCCGCCGCGCCATGGGCGTGTCGACGACCGACGGCGCGACGCTGTTGACGCGGACGCCGTGATCGTCGTAGAGCTCGACCGCGAGCGCCCTGACGAGCTGCACGATCGCGCCCTTCGAGGCGTTGTAGGCGAGCATGCCGGGCACCGCCACGAAACCGGAGTCCGAGCCGATGATGGTGATGCTGGCGTTCTCGGCCGCACTCAGGTGCGGCAGCGCGGCCTTCACCGCGAGGAAGGTCCCGAGCACGTTGATCTCGAGCACCTCGCGGAAGCCCGCGGCCGTGACCTCGGGCACCAGCGCGCCCATCTCACCGTCGGTGCCGGCGGAGAGCACGAGCGCGTCGATGCCGCCGAGCTCGGCGGCCACGCGCTCGACCGCGGCCCCGATCGAGGCCTCGTCGGCGACGTCGGCCGCGACCGCGACGACCGGCGCCCCGCTGTCGGAGTCGCCGAGCGATGCCGCCGCGGCGTCGAGCCGGGCCTGCGAGCGGCCGACGATGCCGACCCCCGCCCCCGCATCGTGGAAGAGCTTCGCGCAGGCGAGGCCGATGCCCGACGCGCCCCCGGTGACGAGGACGCGCCGGGGCAGGCCCAGCTGGTCGGACGACGGCACGGCTCAGTTCTCCTCGGCCGCGGCCTCGGCGAGCTCCTCGTCGAACTTCTCGAGGTCCTCCGAGAGCCCGGCGTAGACCTCGGGGCGCTTCGACTTGAGGTAGGCGCCGTAGAGGATGCCGCCGACGAGCGCGACCACGAGGATCCACGGCAGGACTACGACGTAGAGCTCCTCGGAGCCCGCGACGAGCGGGAACTGCACGATCGCCATGACGCTGAACACCGCGAGCGCGAGGAAGCCGAGGCCCGGGGCGATGAAGGTCGACCACCACCGCGGATCCCGCCTCCTGCGGAAGTAGACGACCACCGAGAGCGCCGCGATCGCCTGCACGATGATGATGGCGAGGGTCGCGAAGCCGACGCCGACGGGCAGGAGGGTGAGCACCGGGGGAACCTCCGGCAGGGCGAGGCGGAAGATCGCTGCGACGATCACCGCGAACAGGAAGTTCACGATCAGCGCGCGCGCCGGGGCGCCCCTGCGGTTGGTCTTCGCGAGCCAGTGCGGCAGCACGTGCGCGCGACCCAGGGAGAACAGGTAGCGACCGGCCGAGTTGTGGAACGCGAGCTGCGCGGCGAACAGGCTGACCACGAGGAGGATCAGGGCGATGACGCCGAGGATCGGTCCGAGGTGCTGCTCGATCAGTATGAAGGTGAGGTCGCCCGCCTCGAGGTGCTCGAGCGAGACGGCCTGCGCGTCGCCGATGCCGACCGAGCTGACGATCGCCCAGGCGCCGAAGACGTGGATGAGGCAGATGATGATGATCGCCGCGTAGGTCGCCCGCGGGACGGTGCGGTGCGGATCCTTCGCCTCCTCGCCGAAGAGCGCGGTGGCCTCGAAGCCGATGAAGCAGGTCGCCGCGAGCAGCAGGCCGATCCAGAGCGAACCGCCGAAGATGATCTCGGGCGAGAAGATGCCGAGGTCGAAGCCGGTCGAGAAGAGCACCGAGAAGCCGAAGGTGATCACCAGGATGATCTCGAGCACGAGCGCGACGCCGAGCACGACCGCGCTGACGTGGATGCCGGAGGTCGCGAGCAGGATGATGATGATGAAGAGCACGAGAGCGGTCAGGAACCAGTCGAACTCGATGCCCCACAGCTGACCCGGCACGACCACGCCGGCGAAGAAGCCGAGGGTGGCGAGCGCGCCCGCGGTGAAGGCGTTGTAGCCGATCGTCGCGATGAGGCCCGTGACGAGACCCGCCGTGCGGCCGAGTCCCTTGACCGCGATGGCGTAGAAGCCGCCGGCGTTCGTCAGCTCCTTCGTGATCTGCGCGTAGCCGACCGCGAACAGCAGCAGCGCGATCGCCACGAGCAGGATCGCGATGGGGACGCCGCCGCCGTTGCCGAAGGCGATCGCGAGCGGGATCACGACGATGAGCACCGTCACCGGGGCGACCGCGGCCAGCACCAGGAAGACGATCGAACTCGCGCCGAGTTTGTTCTTGGCGAGTGAATCTGTTTGGGCTTCTGACATGGCTTCTCCTTCGAAGAGGGGCAGAGCAATCACTCGAAAGTGAACCATACCTGTGAATGTCCTGTCCACAGGCCGCGCGGGCAATCCGCATTCCCGGCCGACTGCCGTCGCTCTGGGACTACGGACGCTCACTCTCAGACAAGCTGCGAGAATGGACCCCGACGCCCCACCCTCGCGACCGCTGACAGGACGGCAATGACGGATCAGCCCCCCGCCCCCTCCCCCGATCTCGCCTTCGCGCTCGAACTCGCCGATCTCGCCGACGGCATCTCGCTGCCGCGGTTCCGCGCGACCGATCTGCGCGTCGAGACGAAGCCGGACCGCACCCACGTCACGGATGCCGACCTCGCGGTCGAGCGCGCGCTGCGCGGGCGGATCGAGGCCGAGCGCCCCGGGGACGGCTTCTTCGGAGAGGAGTCGGGCCGCAGCGACGGAGGCGGCGAGGGCGGGAGCCGCCGCTGGATCCTCGACCCCATCGACGGCACCGCCAACTTCCTGCGCGGCGTGCCGAACTGGGCCACGCTCATCGCGCTCGAGGTCGACGGGGTGCCGACCGTCGGCGTCGTGAGCATGCCCGCCTTCGGTGCGCGCTGGTGGGCCGAGCTCGGCGGCGGCGCCTGGGGGCGGGCGAAGGGGGAGGATCCCCGCCGCCTGCGCGTCTCGGGGGTCGGCGAGCTCGCCGACGCCTCCCTCAGCTTCCAGAGCATCGACCAGTGGCGCCGGGCGGGGTACCTCGCACCGCTGCTCGACCTGCAGGACCGGGTGTGGCGGGACCGCGCCTACGGCGACTCCTGGTCCTACATGCTGCTCGCCGAGGGCCTCGTCGACATCGTCGCGGAGTTCGACGTCAAGGCCTACGACCTCGCCGCGCATGTGCCGATCGTGCGCGAGGCGGGGGGCCGCTTCACCGACATCACGGGCGGCGAGAGCGCCTGGAACGGCAGCGCGCTCGCCACGAACGGGCGCCTGCACGACGCGGTCGTGGCGGCCGTGGCGGAGGCGAGCCGGTGAGCGCGCCCGTCCGTCGGGCCGGCCCCGGCGCGATCGCGCTCTCCGCAGCGCTCGACGTCGTCTGCGTGCTCGCCTTCGCCGCCGCGGGCCGCGGCCAGCACGGCCGGGCCGAGACCCTCGCAGGACTCTGGCAGACGGCGTGGCCCTTCCTCGCCGGCCTCGCGATCGTGTGGATCGCGGCGCTGATCTGGCGCGCGCCGACCGCGGTGCTGCGCAGCGGCCTGCCGGTGTGGATCGGCACGGTCGCCCTCGGCATGCTACTGCGGGTGCTGTTCACCGACGGCGGGGCGGCCCTCCCCTTCGTGCTCGTCGCCACGGGGGTGCTCGGCGTCGCGCTCGTCGGCTGGCGCCTCGTCGCGGCGCTGATCCGCCGCATCCGGCGACGCTGACGCGGTTCGCGCGGCGACGCCGACTCGACGCGCCCGCCGCCGCCGCGCCGCCGGCCCCCGCCGGGTGTACTGTCGGCCCATGAATCCGCTGCCCGAGCTCGACGCGGCGATCGCCCGCATCGTGAGCCTGGGCACCGCGGACGACCCGAGGGGAGCGCTCGGCGAGGCCGCTCGGGCCGAGGCGCTGCTCGGAGGCACGGCGGCGGATCCCGCCGCTGCCGCCCGGCTCGCCGCATTCCGCGCGCTCCCCCATTTCATCGCAGCGGACTTCGACGCCGCGGCGCTCGCCGCCGAGGCGTCCCTGCTCGCGAGCACAGGGGCCGAGGATCCCGAGGCGCGGGCGCTCGCCCTCGCCTCGCGCCTGCTCGCCGGGGCGGGCGCGCTCTGGGCCGCGGCCGATCGAGCCGCCGAGGAAGGAGTCGCGGAGGAGCTCTGGGCGCTGCGCGGCGCGGTCCTGGGGCGGCCCGGGGACGCGGGGCGCCGGCTGCCCGGGATCCTGCTGACCATCGATGCGCTGTTCACCTCGGGCCGGGTGGGCCTCGCGGTGCAGGCCCTCGACGAGGCCTTCCCCGGGCACGACTGGGCCGTCGATCCGCTCCCCGGGGAGGCGGACGGCCACCGCTTCCCCTCCGCGCCCTTCCTCCCCCTGCGCGTCCTCTTCTACACCGGCCGCATCTCGGAGGCCGCGCGTCTGCACGAGCGCGTCGTCGCCGAGGCCCGCGATCGGGGCGACGCGTTCTGGCTGGCGCTGAGCCCCGCGATCGATGCCCTGGTCTCGGCGGCGAGCGGACGCGCGGCCGAGGTGCGCCGCGCCCGCACCTCGGTCGCCCGGGCCTTCCCCCACCCGCGGGGGTATCTGCAGGGATCGGCTCGCGCGCTCGTCGGGGCCGGCCTGGCAGCGATCGGCGACGCCGAGGGGGCCGCGGAGGAGATCCTCGCCGGCGGCGGGCCCGGACTCCGCAGGCTCATCCTCATCGACCGCTCCCTCAGCATCGAGGTGCTGGTCGGGGCGGCGCTCTCGCGCGGGGATCGCGCCGCCGCCGAGCGCTGGGCCCGGCGGCTCATCCCGCTCACCGCGCAGGCCGCGTCGGAGGGGGTCGGCGAGCGCGTCTTCGCCCTGCTCGACCTCGAGCGCGGCGAGGTCGAGCCCGCGCTGAGGCACGCGGACGCGGCGCTCGCCCGGGCGTCCCTGTCCGGCGCGCTGCGGGACGCGGCCCGGAACGAGCTCGTGCTCGCCCGGGCGCTCGCGGCCTCCGGCCGCACCGTCGAGGCGGCCGGCCGGCTGCAGCGCGTCGCCGCCGAGGCCGAACGGCGCGGGGATCGGGCGGATCGCCGCGACGCCGCGCGCCAGCTGCGCCTGCTCGGGCGCCGCGTGCAGCCGCCCCCGGGCAGCGAGTGGGCGGGCCTCACCGAGCGCGAGCGCGAGATCGCGCTGCTCGCGGCGCGCGGCTACGACAACCGGGCGATCGGGGCGGCGCTGTTCCTCTCCCCGCGCACGGTGCAGGGCTCGCTCACCCGCATCATGTCGGCCTTCGGCGTGACGCGGCGAGCTGCGCTGCCGGCCCGGATCGCGGCGGGCGCCGACGGGGCACCGCTCGGCCCGTCGATGCGACCGGCGCCGCTCACCGCCAGGCAGGCCGAGGTCGCGAACCGGGTCGCGGCGGGGCTCACGAACGCGCAGATCGCGCAGGAGCTCGGCATCAGCGTGAAGACCGTCGAGCGGCACCTGGCCGACATCTTCGCGGTGTGGGAGGTGCGCTCCCGCGCCGCGGTCGCGTACCTCGCGGCGCAGCCCGTCGCGACCTGAGACTCCGGGCCGGTCTCAGCCCTGGGGCAGGACCTGGATCGTGACGTTCGGCTCGCCCGCGCCGCCGGTCGCGTAGGCATAGGACGCGCTGCGATCCGCACTCGTCACCACGGCCACCCATTCCCCGCCGCCGGTCTCCGCGACGCCGGACACGGTGCCGAGACCCGCAGCCACCATCTCGTCGATGAGGCCCCGCGCCTGGTCGTCGTCCACGCCCTCGACCAGCACGGAGTAGTACCCGCCGTCGCCGAGGGGCAGCACGAGCACGACCTCTCCGTCCGGGACGAGGAACTCCGCCGGCCAGTCGTCGGGCAGCGCCTCGCCGGTGAGCCCGGAGGGCGCGGATCCGCCGCCGCTCTCTTCGGTCGCGGGCGACCCGTCGCCCCCGCCGTCCTCCTGCACCGCCGTCGGCTCCTGCTGCGCGGCATCGTCGCCGCAGGCGGTGAGGCCGAGCACCGCGAGCGCGAGCGCCGCGCACAGGGCCGCACCGCGCCCCGCCGTCGTGATCCCCCTCATGGCGTCCTCCTCCGGGTCGGCGATCCTCTCGGCTCAGTGTGGCAGCGCCGGTGCGGACGCGCATGGGGGTTTCCGCGCACCGGCGCTATACTGGCCCGGTCCGATCCTCCACGCCCCTGCGGGGCGCGGGTAAGGCGCTCGAAAAAGGGGCGCTGCTGCCGGCACCGGCGAGACACATACGGTTCGCCTTCCGTATCAACGCTCTCGAGGATCCCTCTATGTCATCCACGCTCTCGCCGTCCTCCCCTACGCCGGCCCCCGACGCGCCCGCGCGCACCCTCTCCCAGGCGCTCGCCGCGGCGCTCGCCCGGCACGCCGACCAGGCCTTCGGCCTCATGGGCAACGGCAACGCCCACCTCATCGACGCCCTCGCCCGGATCGGCCTGCGGTTCGTCGGGGTGCGCCACGAGGCCGGCACCGTGGCGGCGGCCGACGCCTTCACGCGGGTGAGCGGCCGCCTCGCCATCGCGACCACGACCTACGGCGCGGGCTTCACGAACGCGCTGACCCCCCTCGCCGAGGCCGCGCAGGCCCGCACGCCGATGCTGGTGGTCGTGGGCGACGCCCCCACGACGGGCGCGCGGCCCTGGGACGTGGACCAGGAGATGCTCGCGGCGGCCGTCGGGGTGCGCACGGTCGCCCTGGCCCCGGGAAGGGTCGACGAGCAGGTGGATCGCGCCGCCGAAGTCGCGCTGCGCCTGCGCCGGCCCGTCGTGCTCGCGATCCCCTACGACCTCGCCGACGCGCCCGAGCCCGCGGGCGCCGGGACCCGCGCCGGGGGGATCGGCATCGACCTCTCGGACCCGGCCGTGACGCGGGAGCTGCTCGCGGCGACGCGCCCCGCCCCGGCGGACGAGGCCCGGGTCGAGGCCGGAGTCGAGGCCGGAATCGAGACCCCCGCCGGGACCGGGGGCGCCCCCGCCACCACCACCGCAGTCCCGCCCGAGACGATCGCCGAGGCGGTCGCGATGCTCGCCGTCGCCGAGCGGCCGGTCGTGATCGCCGGGCACGGCGCCCGGATCGCCGGGGCGGAGGCGGAGCTCGCGCGGATCGCGGAGCTGCTCGGGGCGCTCACCGGATCCACCGCCCGCGCCCGCGGCATCTTCCCCGACGCCCGCCACGATCTCGGCATCGTCGGCGGCTTCGGCCAGGAGGACGCAATGGCCGTGATCGCCGAGGCGGACGCGGTGCTCGTCGTGGGGGCCGGTCTCAACCAGTTCACGATGCGCTTCGGTGAGCTGCTGGCCCCGGAGGCCGCCGTCGTGCGCGTCGACGTCGAGGAGGTGCCGGCGCCCCGCACGGCGCATCCCGTCTCGCAGCTGCTGCTGCGGGGCGACGCCCGAGCCGTGCTGCGCGCGCTCGTCTCCGGGCTCGAGGCGGCCCGGCCCGAGCCGAGCGCGTGGCGCGGGACCGTGGCGGGCCTGGAGCCCGGCGGCGCGCTCCGGGTGCGCGACGACGGACTCGCCGAGCATCCGGACGGGCTCTGCTCCGACGGGCTGCTCGACCCGCGCGCCGTGGCCGCGCGCCTGGCCAGGCTGCTGCCCGAGGATCGGCATGTGACGAGCGACGGCGGCCACTTCATCGGCTGGGCGAACATGTTCTGGCCGGTCGCCGAGCCCGGGCGCACCGTGATGGTCGGCACCGCCTACCAGACCATCGGTCTGGGCCTGTCGACGATCCCGGGCGTCGCTGCAGCGGCGGCCATCGCCGCGCCGGAGAGCACCGTCGTCCTCACCACGGGCGACGGCGGCGGCCTCATGGCCCTCGCCGATCTCGAGACCGCGATCCGCACCGCACCGCGCTGCGTGATCGTGGTCTGGAACGACGGGGCCTACGGGGCCGAGGTGCACCTCTACGGCGAGATGGGGCTCGACGAGCGGGCGATGCTGATCCCGAGCGTGGACTTCGCGGGACTGGCGACCGCGCTCGGAGCGACGGGCGTGCGCGTGGAGCGCCTCTCGGATCTCGACGCTCTCGCGCACTGGCGCGAGGCCGGGGGCACGGGGACCATCCTGCTCGACTGCCGGGTCTCCCGATCGGTGGTGGCCCCCTATCAGCGCGAGGTGCAGCGATTCAACGGCCTCGACCCGAGGTGAGCCCGGGACCCCGGGGCTGCGTGCGCATCCGGTGGTTTGCCGCGATCGGCCGCCCGTACTAGCATCCAGGTACAAAGCGGGGATCCGCCGCGTAGAAGGCGCGGGCCGGTGCCGCTCCGCGAGGTGATGCAAATGCAGGTGTCCGAAGCCCCGACGCGACGGCGCGCGGGCGTCTCCGCCGCGCGCGCCGAGAGCCTGGGCGACTTCCGTCAGGCCGTCTCCTCCTCGTTCGTGCCCCTGCTCGTGTCCCAGGAGCGGCGCTCGGGCTCGTTCTCCGCCCGGCTCAGCTCCACCGACGCCGACGGGGTGGTCTTCACCGAGGTCATGGCGCAGCCCCACCTCGTCGAGCGCACCGACGAGACGATCTCGCACGGCGGCAGCGGCTTCTACAAGCTGAGCCTGCTGCTCACCGGGGAGAGCGTGCTGGTGCAGGACGGCCGCCAGGTGGTCATGCGACCGGGCGACCTCGCCGTCTACGACACCTCGCGACCGTACTCGCTGCTGTTCACCGAGGAGTTCCGCAACCTCATCATGATGTTCCCGAAGGGCCGGCTCGATCTTCCGGTGCCCTTCACCGAGCAGCTCACCGCGGTGCCGCTGGGCGCGGAGACCGGTCTCGCCCCCGTGGTGTCGGCCTTCCTCTCCCAGTTCCCGCGGCAGCTCGAGGGGCTCCCCGACCGTGTCCGCGCGAAGCTCGCGCACACGAGCCTCGACCTCATCGGCACGCTCTTCTCGCAGATGCTGAACGTGCAGGCGGCGGAGCTGGATCCGCACCAGGCGCTGCTGCAGAAGATCCACGCCTTCATCGACGAGAACCTGGGCGCGCCCGACCTCTCGCCGAGCCGCATCGCCCGGGAGCACTACATCTCGACCCGGCACCTGCACGCGCTCTTCCGCGAGCTCGACACGACGGTCTCGACGTGGATCCGCGAGCGCCGCCTCGAGCGCTGCCGCGCCGATCTGCTGGACCCCGTGCTCGCGGATCGCACCATCGCCGCGATCGCCGGCCGCTGGGGCTTCACCGACGCCGCGCACTTCAGCCGCGTGTTCAAGGCCCGCTACGAGGCCTCGCCCAGCGAGCTGCGCTGAGCGGACCGGCTCCCTCGAGGGGCCTCCCGGACCGCCCGGTCAGACCTCGTTCAGCAGCGGGCGGAAGAAGTCGGCGAGCTCGCCCCGCGAGGTGAGCGGCAGGATGTTCGCCACGTAGTGGTCGGGTCGAACGACCACGATCGCACCGTCGCGGCTGATCCCGCGCTCCTCGAAGATGTCCTCGCCGGGGATCGCCGCCCACACCTTCTCGTAGCTCTTCAGCCGGAACGGGCCGAGCCGCGGGAAGAACAGCGGCGAGACCTCCAGCAGATCGACGTCGTGGTAGTCCTGCTGCGCGACCAGCTTCACGTCGAAGCGCGCATCGTCGTCACCGCCCGGAGGGGTGAAGAGGCGCAGAGGCGAGTCGCCGCCGTTCAGCATCCAGTCGGCCCACGCGTTCAGCTCGGAGCCGTCGGCGTCCGCGAAGGCGTAGATGCGATACCTGCCGTCGGCGCGGTGATGATGGCCGAGATGCGCGCGCACCGCGTCGCTCACCCGCATCGCGGGAGCCGACTTGAAGCGCTTGCCGAGCGGGAAGCCCGTCGCGAGACCCTGATGCTCGGAGCCCGCGGTGAGGATCGACTCCTGATACTGCGTCATGAAGCCCGCGGGGAACTCGGCGGTCGCGATGTAGAAGTCCTCGAGCTCGCCGGGCGTGGCGAAGTCCTCGGGCCTCATCGCCATCAGCGTCGACCACTCCTTGTCGAAGTCGATGAGGTTCTTCGCGATCACGCGGCGCTCGTCGCTGTAGGTGGGGAGCAGCGCCTCGGGGGCGTGGCCCGAGAGCACCTGCCCGAGCTTCCAGGCCAGGTTCCATCCGTCCTGCAGCGAGACGTTCATGCCCTGGCCGGCCTTCGCGCTGTGCGTGTGGCAGGCGTCGCCCGCGAGGAACACCCGCGGCGCGCGGCGCGCGCCGGGGTGCGAGTCGGCGTCGTCGAAGCGGTCGGTGAGCCGGTGCGCCACCTCGTAGACGCTCCACCACGAGACGTCCTTCACATCGAGGGTGAAGGGGCGCAGGATCGTGTTCGCGCGCGCGATGATCTGCTCGATGCCCGTCGCCCGCACGGCCCCGCCGTCGTCCTCGGGCACCTCGCCGAGGTCGACGTAGAAGCGCACCAGGAAGTTGCCCTCGCGCGGGATCACCAGGATGTTGCCGCCGTCGCCCGATTGGATGACGCTCTTGCGCCGAACGTCGGGGAAGTCGGTGACCGCGAGCACGTCCATGACGCCCCACGCGTGGTCGGCCTGATCCCCCTGCAGGCTGCCGCCGATGGAGGCGCGCACCCGGCTGCGGGCGCCGTCGGCGCCCACCACGTACTTCGCGCGCACGACGCGGGCGGCGCCCTCGTCGGGGCCGCTGCTGCGGCGCAGCGTCACCGCGACGGGGTACTCCCCCGAATCCTCGACCTCGAGCCCCTCGAACTCGTAGCCGTAGTCGACCTCGCCGCGCGCGGGCGAGTTCCGCGCGAACTCCGCGAGGTAGTCGGCGACGCGGGTCTGGTTCACGATCAGCTGCGGGAACTCGCTGACGCCGATGAGCGTGTCGGGCGTGGTCGAGCTGCGCACGATATGGCGGGGGTTCTCGGGGTCGGGCGTCCAGAACTCGGTGTCGGTGAGCTGGTACGCCTCGTCGATCAGCCGTCCGGCGAAGCCGAAGGCCTGGAAGGTCTCCACGCTGCGCGCCTGGATGCCGTCGGCCTGGCCCACCTCGAGACGGTGCGATCGCCGCTCCACGATCCTGGTGACGACGTTCGGGAACTGCGCGAGCTGCGCCGCGGTGATGATGCCCGCGGGGCCCGCGCCGACGATGAGCACGTCGACCTCGTCGGGCAGCTCCTCGGGCCGGTTCAGGCCGATCCCCGCGGCAGGTTCGATGCGGGGGTCCGTGCGGACGTAGCCGTGGTGGTGGAACTCCATCGCTCCCCGCCCCTACATGCCGGCGTGCTCGAACGCGATCGTCGGCAGGTCGACGATGTGCGCGCCGCCGTCGACGAGCAGGGTCGCGCCGGTCATGTACGAGGACTCGTCGGAGCCGAGGAAGCGCACGACCGAGGCGACTTCGGAGGGATCGCCCGCCCGGCCGAGCGGCAGATCGCGCGCGACGGCGGCGTAGGCGGCCTCGCGGTCCGCGATCTCGGGCGCGGCCTCCGCGAACTCGTCCATCTGCGAGTCGGCCATCGGCGTGCGGGTCCAGCCCGGGCAGACGGCGTTCACCCGCACGCCCTTGCGCCCGTAGTCGCGGGCGAGGCTCTTCGTGAGGCCGATGAGAGCGTGCTTGGCCACCGTGTAGCCGGCCACGTTCGGGCCGGCGAAGAGGCCCGCGAGCGAGGAGATCACGACGATCTGCCCGCCGGCATCGATGAGCGCCGGCAGCGCCTCGCGCGCCATCACGAAGGCGGTGTCGAGATTGACGTTCATCGCCGAGGCCCAGTTCTCGTCGGTGGTCTCGCCGACGGGAGAGAAGCCGTGGCCGCCCGCGTTCGCGACGAGGACGTCGAGACGCCCGAAGCGCTCGAGCACCTCCTCCACGGCGGCTCGAGCCGAGGCGCCGTCGGCGGCATCCGCGGAGATCGCCACCGCGCCGATGCGCTCGGCCACCTCCTGCAGCGGCTCGAGCCGCCGGCCGACGATGACCGCCGTCGCCCCCTCGGAGATGTAGCGCTCGGCCACGGCCGCGCCGATGCCCGTACCGCCGCCCGTGATCATGACGACTCGTCCCTGCTGAGTTCCCATTTCGCGGTGCCTTTCTGCTTCGCCTCTGTGGTGGCCTCTTGTGGCTGCCATTCTCCCGGCTGCGTCCCGCCGCCACCAGGGCCTCGCGGGATCGGTCGCTCAGATCGCAGCGGTCGTTCGCCCATGGTCAACCGTCCCACCCGCACCCACCTGGAATACTTGAGTCGACCAGGGGTCCCGTCCCCCGCAACGCACGACCGATCGGAGCCGACGATGTCCCAGTCCGCGTCCCACCCCGCCCCGGATCTCCTCCTCACGGGGGGCCGGATCTACACGGTCGATCCCGAGCGGCCGTGGGCCGAGGCCCTCGCCGTCGCGGATGGCCGCATCGTGGCGATCGGCTCCGACGCCGAGCTCGCGGGCCTCGTCGGCCCCGGCACCGAGGTGCGCGAACTCGGCGGGGCGTTCGTCATGCCCGGGCTCATCGACGTGCACAACCACCACTTCTTCTCGGGCAAGGAGGAGCTGTTCGAGCTCGCGGTGCCCATCGGCGCCGACCTCGACGGCATCATCGAGGCCGTGCGCTCCTACGCGACGCAGCTGCCCGAGGGCGCCTGGGTGACCGGCGCCCCCTGGGCGAGCGACCGCCTGAACGACGTGAACACCGCGGACGCCCTGGCCCGGCTCGACGAGGCCGCGGGCGGGCGCCCGGTGGTGCTCACGGACGACTCCCACCACAACCGCTGGGCGAACACCCGGGCCATGGAGCTCGGCGGCGTCCAGGCCGGGCAGGAGGGGGTCGCGCTCGACGCCGAGGGCCGCCCCACCGGCGTCCTCTTCGAGGCCGCGGGCATCCCGGTCGCCCGCGCGCAGGAGGAGGCCGGGGGCCTCACCCCCGAGCAGGTGCGCCGCGCGTGCGCGCGCGGCGTCGAGATCCTGAACTCGTACGGGGTCACCGCGTTCCAGGACGCGGGCGTCTCGACGGGCATCCTCGAGGCCCTGCGCTCGCTCGACACTGCGGGCGAGCTGAACGCCTGGACCGTCTCCTCGATGCTCATCAACGACGAGATCTTCGGCTTCGACACCATCGGCGACGACCTCGTGTTCGGCGGCGAGCAGTACCGCACCGAGCACCACCGTCCCGACTTCGTGAAGATCTTCCTCGACGGCGTGCCGCCCACCCGCACGGGCGCGTTCCTCGAGCCGTACCTGCCCGACGACCTCCACGGCGCCCACTTCTGCGGCGAGACCCTGCTGAAGCCCGAGGAGCTGCTCGACTGGCTGCGCCGCACGGCGGAGGTCGGCATCTCGGCGAAGATCCACTGCACCGGCGACGCCTCGGTGCACGCGGTGCTGAACGCCGTCGAGACGCTGCGCGCCGAGGGCTTCACCGAGACCCGCTACCAGGTCGCGCACGGCCAGTTCGTGCATCCGGACGACGTCCCCCGCTTCGCGCGGCTCGGCGTCTCGGCCGACATCTCGCCCTTCATCTGGTGGCCCGGCCCCATCATCGAGGCGATCCGCGAGGTGATGTCCGAGGATCGCGTCCAGCGGATGCATCCGAACCGCGACCTGCTCGATTCCGGCGCGGTGGTCGCGGGCGGATCCGACTGGCCCGTCTCGCCCTCGCCCAACGCCTGGGAGGGGATCCACGGCCTGGTCACCCGCCAGGACCCGAGCGGCGCCTACCCCGGCTCGCTGTGGCCGGAGCAGGCCATCACGCTGGAGGAGGCGATCGCCGCGTTCACGATCGGCGGGGCGGAGGCCATGGGCCTCGCGGAGGAGACCGGGTCGCTCGCCGCGGGCAAGTCCGCCGACTTCGTGCTGCTCGACCGCGACCCCTTCGCCCACCCGGAGGACGAGCTCGTGCGCACGAAGGTCGCCGAGACCTGGTTCGCCGGGCGGCGGGTGTACGCCGCCGAGTGATCCGGCCGAGTCGCCCGCGGCCGACGGAGGAGCCCGTCAGCCGCGGAGCGCGGCCTCCACGCGGCGGCCGAGGCTCAGCAGCTCGACGTCCAGCCCCGGCAGGGTCTCGAGCAGCACTCCGGTCATGGAGCGCCCGAGCAGCGGGCCGAGCGGCAGCGAGAGGCTGGGCGCGCCCATGAGCGTCGCGAAGCTCGAGAAGTGGATCGTGCGCCCGAACAGCGCGTTGCGTTCGGGAAGGCTCATCCCGAGCACCTCCGCGAGGGGGCGCGGCAGCAGGGGCGTCGTCGGCCGCATCGTGGCGACGAGCCCGGCCTCGCCGAGCATCCGCTGGTAGGCGGTGCGCAGGCGCGCCATCTCGTTCATGAGCCGGTGCCAGGTGCCGCTCCAGACGCCGCCCGAGGTCGCCGCGAGGCTGCCCTCGATCATGTGCACGACGTGCGGATCGACCAGCTCCTCGACGACCCGTTCGAGCGAGGGCAGCCGCTCGGATGAGCCGAGGTAGCTGCGCAGCGAGGGCGCGAGCTCCTGCGCGGCGAGCTCGGGGTCGAAGCTCTGCGCAACGCGATTCAGCCGATCCAGCGGCGCCTCGACCAGCTCGCAGCCGTTCGAGGCGGCGACGGCCTCGAGGGCGGCGTGGAACGCCTCGGCCACCGGGGCGTCGCACAGCTCGATGTCGGCGGGGTCGTAGCCGATCCGCGCCACCGGCACGTCCGCGACCGCCGCGTCGGCGGTCCGCGCGAGCGCGGAGTCGAGCGCGACGATGCCCTCGAGGCTCGCGGTCATCGGCCCGATCGTGTCGCGCGAGAAGGCGATGCTCGTGCCGCCCTCCTCGTCGTAGCGGCCGGTGCTCGGCCGGAAGCCCCAGATGTCGTTGAAGGCAGCCGGGATGCGCGTCGATCCGCCCGTATCGCTGCCGAGCGAGAGCTCGCACACCCCCGAGGCGACGACCACGGCGGATCCCGCACTCGAGCCGCCGGTGACCAGGGCGCGGTCGACGGCGTTCACGACGGGGCCCGTCGCCGTGTGCGAGCCCGTGACACCGAGCGCGAGCTCGTGCATGTTGGTCTTGCCGATGACGACCATGCCGCGACGGCGCAGCCGCTCCACCGCCGGGGCGTCCGCGTCGGGCTCGAACTCCGCGAGCGCCGGCGTGGCCGCCGTGTTGCGCAGGCCCGCGACGTGGATGTTGTCCTTGATCGCGATCGCGCGCCCCCGGAGCGCGGCCTCGCCGAGCGGCTCCGCGTCGCCTGCGGCCCCGCCGCGGAGGGCGGCGGCGAGCTCCCGCTCGACCGCCGCCTCCTCCGCGACCTGGGTGAAGCCGTTCAGATCGTCGGCGCGGGCGGCGGCGAGCGAGCGCAGCGCTTCCGCTCGGAGTCCCTCGAACCGTGCGTCGGTCGTCACAGCGTCGTCTCCGTTCCCCGCGCTCAGGCGCGCTCTCCGGCGAGGATGAACTTCGCCGCGAGCTCGCCGATCAGGATGGCCGGGGCGTTGGTGTTGCCGGTCGTGACGCGCGGCATGATGGAGGCGTCCGCGACGCGCAGCCCGTCGACGCCGTGCACGTTGAGCCGCGGCGAGACCACGGCCTCGGCGTCGACGCCCATCTTGCAGGTGCCGACCTGGTGGTGGTAGGTCGCCAGGGTGCCGCGCATGTAGTCCACGAGGTCCTCCCCGTCGCCCACCTCGGGGCCGGGGTAGACCTCGGTCGCGCCCCAGCCGCCCTCCTCGGGGCTCGCCGCGAGGGCGGGCTGCCGGCCGATGCGCCGGCACTGCCGCACCGAGGCGACGAGCGATTCGACGTCGTCCTCGTGGCTGAGCGCCTGCGGGTCGAGCAGCAGCGGATCCTCCGGATTCGGCCCGGAGAGCCTGAGGGTGCCGCGCGACTGCGGCGTGACGAGGCCCGCCATGAGCGAGAAGCCGTTGTCGCCCTTCGGCTCGAGGAAGTCGCCGTACATGGGCACGGAGAAGTGGATCGGCTGGGTGTCCGGGCGATCCAGATCCTCCCGGCTCTTCCAGAACAGGTGCGACTGGGTGACGGAGACGCCCTCGCGCGGCGGGTCGATCGGCTTCGCGGTGTCGAAGATCACCGGGGCCAGGTAGTGGTCGTGCAGGTTCCTGCCGACGCCGGGCAGGTCGAGCACGGGCTCGATCCCGACCTCGCGCAGTTCGTCGGCCGGACCGATGCCCGAGCGCAGCAGCACGCGCGGCGAGTCGATCGCGCCAGCGGCGAGCACGACCTCGTCGGCGGTGAGCTCGCGGATCTCGCCGCCCTGCTCGTAGCGCACGCCGACGACCCGGGGGCGCTCGCCCTCGGCGGCATCGGAGAAGATGAGCTCGTGCACGTGGCAGCCGACCTCGACGCGCACGCGATCCCGCACCGGCTTCAGGTAGGCCATGTAGGTGTTGAGGCGCTTGCCGTCCCTGATGGTGATCTGCTGCTGCGAGACGCCCTCGATCGAGGCCCCGTTGTAGTCGGGGTTGCGGGGCAGGCCCTCCTCGACCGCGGCGTCGATGATCGACTGCTGGATGGGCGAGAGCTCGTAGTCGTCGGTGACGTCGAGCAGTCCCTCGGTGCCGTGCCACTCCGGGTCGCCCGCGCCCCGGTAGTTCTCGATGGCCTTGAAGACCGGCAGCACGTCCTCCCAGGCCCAGCCGTCGTTGCCGAGCGACGCCCAGTGGTCGTAGTCCTGCGGCACGCAGCGCACCCAGATCATCGCGTTGAGGGAGTGCGAGCCGCCGAGCACCTTGCCCCGGGGCCAGTGCATGCTGATGCCGTTCGCGTGCTCCTGCGGAACCGTGTAGTAGTCCCAGTCGTCCGGGCTGTGCCAGAGCCGGCCCATGCCGCTCAGATCGTGGATGTCGGGGTTCGTGTCCTCCCGACCGGCCTCGAGCACGGTCACCTCGACCCCGGCGTCGGCGAGCCGGCGGGCGATGACCGAACCGGCGGATCCGGCTCCCACGACGATGACGCTCTTCGGGGCCTCGGACGATCCCAGCTGTGCGGACATGTCTTCTCCTCTCGAGCGCGGCCACCTCGCCGCGCGGCTCCTTCAAGCCTCCCACCTCGGCGTCCGGCAGTCGAGGGCGCCGGGCGCACTGGGCGCCCATGGTCAAGCCGAATGCCGCGGATGTCAATCGCGCGGCGATATCCCGAAAAAGCGAACAAATGGTCAGGAAATCGTTTGCCGCCGACTTGCCAATCGGATAGTATCGGCGGAGAGGGGGCGCGTCTCCCGCGTCCCGATCGACGACGACGTCCCGGCTCACACCGAGGTGAATGGAATGCAGAGCACGCACGGAACCCGTTCCACGACGGTCTTCATCGACGACCTCGATGTCTACCAGCGCACGATCGACGACTCCTTCGTGCCGCTGCGGCTCACGCCCGCGAAGACCGACGGCTTCAGCGCCACGCTCACCGCCGCGGGCGCCGACGGCGTCGAGTTCACCGAGATCGCCTCTTCCGCACAGCTCGTCGAACGCACCCCGGAGAGCATCGCGCAGGGCAACGGCAACGGGTACTACAAGGTCAGCCTCATCCTCGCGGGATCCAGCATCCTGATCCAGGACGGCCGCGAGGTCGTCATGCGCCCGGGCGACATCTCCTTCTACGACACGTCGCGCCCGTACTCCCTGCTCTTCGACGAGCGCTTCCGCAACCTCATCATGATGTTCCCGAAGGACCGCCTGGAGCTGCCGCCGCAGCTCACCGACTCGCTGACCGCGGTCTCGCTCGGCGAGCACCATCCCATCGCGAGCGCGGTGGCCTCCTTCATCGCCCAGGCCTCGCCGCAGTCGGCCGGGCTCTCGGAGCTCGCGCGCACCAAGCTCGCGCACTCGAGCCTCGAGCTCCTCGGCACCATGTTCTCGGCGGTGCTCGACATCGAGGCCGAGGCGCGCGGTCCGCGCGAGGCGCTGCTGCACAAGGTCTACGCCTACATCGGCGCGAACCTCGCCTCCCCCGCCCTCTCCCCCGGCAGCATCGCGGCGGCGCACTACATCTCCACCCGGCACCTGCACGCGCTCTTCCACGAGGCGGGCACCACCGTGTCGGCGTGGATCAAGGAGCGCCGGCTCGAGCGCTGCCGCACCGATCTGCTGGACCCCGCGCTCGC
This sequence comes from Candidatus Leucobacter sulfamidivorax, assembly GCA_016771945.1. Lineage (GTDB taxonomy): Bacteria > Actinomycetota > Actinomycetes > Actinomycetales > Microbacteriaceae > Leucobacter > Leucobacter sulfamidivorax. The sequence goes on along the minus strand of QZLF01000002.1, from coordinate 786,046 downwards.
GCACCGGGGCATCGCCGCGATCGCCACCAGCTGGGGCTTCGTCGACGCCGCCCACTTCAGCCGCATCTTCCGCGCGGCGTACGGCGTCTCCCCGAGCGAGCTGCGCCAGGCATGAGCGCGCCGATCGCCTCGGGGCGCTCGGTTTTTGTCGGGCGGTGCACGGCCCCCGCAGACCCCTCCCGGTCCCGCGAGCCCCGCGGGATACTGGGGAAGTATCCGGATCATCGACGAAGTGAGGAAACCGATGGCTCATACACCTGATACCACGCACACCCATGGGAAGCGGGTGAGCACGCCCCTCGAGGCCCAGCACCCGCTCGATCCGCTGACCGCGGGCGAGATCGCGACCGTGCGCGACGTGCTCGTGAACGCCGGCCTGCTGAAGAACCGCGTGCGCATGACGCTGATGCTGCCGGTCGACCCGCCGAAGGCGACCCTCAAGCGCTGGAAGCCGGGCAAGCCCTTCGAGCGCCGGGCATTCGCGACGCTGCTCGATCGCGACAACCAGAAGCACACCGAGGTGATCGTCTCGATCACCAAGGAGAAGGTCGTGAAGAAGACCGTCGTGCCGAACACCCCCGAGCGCGGCCAGTCCCCCATCACCATGGAGGAGTTCGTCGAGATCAACGATCTCGTCAAGGCCGATCCGCAGTGGCGCGCCGCCATGGAGCGCCGCGGGCACGCGGACCTCATCGACACCGCGTTCTGCTCCCCGCTCGCCCCGGGCTACTTCCCGGAGGAGACCGAGGACGAGGGCCGGCGCTACTTCCGCTCGCTGACCTACCTGATCCCGAAGGAGGGCGACAGCCCCTGGGCCCGCCCGGTCGAGGGACTGATCGTCAAGGTCGACATGACCGAGCAGAGGGTCTTCAAGGTCTACGACGATCCCGACGCCGCCCCGACCCACATGGAGGACGGCAACTACACCCTCGACGTGCATGGGCCGGCCCGCACCAGCCTGAAGCCCATCGACATCAGGATGCCCGAGGGCCCGAGCTTCTCGGTCGACGGCAACGAGGTGCAGTGGGAGAACTGGAAGCTGCACGTCGGCTTCAACGCGCGCGAGGGGCTCGTGCTGAACAACATCTCCTGGAACGACAAGGGCGAGGATCGCCCGGTGCTCACCCGCGCGAGCGTGCCGGAGATGGTTGTGCCCTACGGCGACGTCGACGAGACCCGGTACTGGGTGAGCTACTTCGACGCCGGCGAGTACCTGCTCGGCCGGATGGCGAACCCGCTCTCGCTCGGCTGCGACTGCCTCGGCGTGATCCACTACTTCGACGGCTTCGTGAACGACGACCTCGGCAACCCCCTCAAGGTCGACCAGGTCATCTGCATGCACGAGGAGGACTACGGCATCCAGTGGAAGCACACCGACCTCGAGGGCAAGCCCGACACCCGCCGCAGCCGCCGACTGGTCATCAGCTTCTTCTCCACGATCGGCAACTACGACTACGGCTTCTTCTGGTACTTCTACCTCGACGGCTCGATCCAGTTCGAGGCGAAGGCGACGGGCGTCGTCTTCGCCGGCTCCGGGATCCCCGGCACCCCGAACCCGCACAACACCGAGATGGCCCCGGGGCTCCTCGCGCCGATCCACCAGCACATCTTCTCCGCGCGGCTCGACGTCGCGGTCGACGGCGAGGACAACACCCTGCACGAGCTCGAGATGGTCGGCATCCCGCGCGGCCCGATGAACCCGCGGGGCAACGCCTTCACCTGGTCCGATCTCCAGCTGAAGGACGAGCAGAACGCTCAGCGTCTGGCGAACGGGCTCGCGGGCCGGGTGTGGGAGGTGCGGAGCGCGCACCGGAAGAACTACACCGGCAAGCCGACCGCGTTCTGGCTCATCCCCGAGGGCAAGCCGGTGCTGCTCGCACAGCCCGACTCGACCGTCTACGCCCGCGCGAACTTCGCGACCAAGCACCTGTGGGGGACGCAGTACGCCGAGAACGAGATCTACCCGGCCGGCCTGTACCCGAGCCAGAGCTCGGGCTGGCAGGGCCTGCCGACGTGGACGAAGGCGAACCGCAGCCTCGACGGCGAGGACATCGTGCTGTGGCACCAGTTCGGGCCGACGCACCTGCCCCGCACCGAGGACTGGCCCGTCATGCCCGTGGAGTACGCGGGCTTCTGGTTCAAGCCGCACGGCTTCCTCGACCAGAACCCGACCATGGACCTGCCCGAGGACGCCCGCTCGGCGTGCGCGATGCAGGAGGACGACTGCTGCAAGGACGGCGGCTGCGGCTGCTGCAGCGGCCGGGTCTGCAAGTGCGGCAACGGCGGCTGCGCCTGCGGCAAGCCGAAGTCGGCCGCGAAGAAGAAGTAGCCGCTCGCGGCGGCGACGGGCCCCGGTGGATCGCAGGATCCGCCGGGGCCCCGCCTTTTTCGTCTACAATGGAGGAATTCAACTCCAGCCGCGCTCGTTCGCACCGGTACGCACCCGGCTCGCGACGCCCGGCCGCGCAGACCGAAGGAATCCGCATGCCCAAGATCATCGACCACGACCAGCGCCGCCAGGACATCGTCGACGTCACCTGGCAGCTCATCGTCGAGGGCGGCATCGAGGCGGCGACCATGCGCGAGATCGCCTCGCGGGCGGGCTTCGCCAACGGAGCGCTCAAGCACTACTTCCCCGGCAAGGACGCGATCATCGCGGGCGCCTACGAGCGCTCGCTGAACCGAATCCGCGACCGCGTGCGCATCCGTCTGGAGGGGAAGCGCGGCATCGAGGCGCTCGAGCTCGAGATGCGCTACACGCTGCCGATCGGCGAGGACGACGCGACCGCAGCACGGGTGCTGCTGTCGTTCTGGGAGCGCTGCGCCTTCAGCACCGAGATCGAGCACGACTACGGCGAGCACCTGACGAGCTGGAAGGCCAGCTACATGCGGTACCTGCGCGAGGGGCGCGAGGACGGCGACATCATCACGCCGGTGCCGGATGCGCAGCTCGTCGACGAGATCGTGCTGATGAACATCGGAGCCACGGTGCTGAGCGTGGTGAACCCCGAGCACCTCGACCCCGCGATCCTGGAGGCGCAGGTCGCCGACTTCGTGGCTCGGCTGCGCGTGGGGGCGTAGCCCGCTCCGCCGGTGGTGTGCACCGCAGCAGGTACCCATTTCCGGGACGCACCACTAGCGCTTCCCCGGCGCCCGGAAGGCCAGCACCCGCGCGGGGTTGCCCACCATCATGCGCTCGAGGTCCTCGGGCGGGACGCCGAACTCGGCGAGCGTCGGCAGGAAGTGGTCGACGATGTAGCCGTAGCCGTGCCCGCCGTAGCGGCGCAGCTGGATGCGCTGGCACACGTCGCCGCCGAGCACGAGCTGCGAGGCCCAGCCGTCGGCGACCAGCTCGGCGAAGCCCCGAGCCACGCCCCGGTCCGTGAAGGGGAAGAGCGTCCCCCAGGGGCTGCCGGTCGTGCCGAGGAAGTCGGCCTCGACCGTGACGCCCCGCGAGAGCAGTCGCCGCGCGAGGTCCATGTCTTCGGCGATCGTGCCCGCGTGCCCGAAGACGACGGAGCGCGGATCCGCCCCCTCCTCCTCGAGCGCGTCGAGCACGCGCAGCTTCTCCTCGCCGAAGCCGCCCATGTGCAGGGTGACCGGGGCGCCCGTGAGCGCGGAGGCGCGGCCCGCGGCGCGCACGCTGCGCATCTCCTGCGGGTGGATCGGGTCGCCCTCGGCGCCGATCTCGCCGATGACGCCGGACCGGACGCCGGTGCCGCAGACCCCCTCGACCAGGTCGCGCACGATGAGCGCGGTGAGCCGCTCGAGGCCGAGCTCGGCGAAGTCGGCGGGGTGCAGGTCCTTCTGGTACCAGCCGCCGCCCATCACGACGTTCAGGCCCGAGGCCCGGCTGAGCCGTGCGAGGGCCCGGGCGTCGCGTCCGGCGTCGACCGTCGTGACCTCGACGACCGTGCCGCCGCCCTGGCGGGCGAAGTCGCCGATCTCGTCGAGCATCAGCGCGAAGTCGCCGAGGATGTCGTTGTCCGCGTTCGGCCGCCCGCGGCGTACCGCGGCGAGGTTCTCGATGGTCAGGGGATCCTCGGCGCCGGGGTCCCACTCCCCCGGCCTGGGGTTCGGCGAGTGCGGCGGGCGGCGGATGTCGAGGAAGACGTGCTCGTGCATGAGGGTCGGGCCCAGATCCGCGGGTTCCACCGTGCCGAGCACGGTCTGCACGAGGCCGCTGCGATCCGGGATCTCGAGCGCGTCGAGATCGATCGCGGCGGGAGCCGCCGGGCGAGCGCTCTTCCCGCCGGCGCCGATCGCGGCGAAGTCGATGCCGCTCATGCCTGCTCCTTTCCTTCCTCTTCCCGCTCTTCCCGCGTTCCGGCAGGCCGGCGGGCCAGGATGCGCACCGCGTTGCCGCCGCCCGCCGCGGCGACGAGCTCCTCGTCGCCGCCGAGCCTGCCGAGCAGCGGCAGGAACTGGGTGTCGACGAACTCCAGGCCGTTGCCGCCGAACGCGGTGAGCCGGTGCTTGCGGCGGATGCCGCAGCTGAGCGCCACCCGCTCCGCGGCGCCGAGCTCGGCGCAGCGGAGGATCGCGAGGGCGATCTCGAAGTCGGAGACCACCGTGCGCACCGTCGGGATGCGGCCGAGGTCGTCGAAGCAGAGCGCGGCGCCGAGGCCGAGCAGCGCCTCGAGCCGGCCCTCGCCGATGCCCGAGCCGGGGACTCCGTCGCCGCGGTCGCCGCCGACGCGGTCGCCCAGCGCCGCCGCGACGCCCGCGAGCAGGACGCGGTCGCGGCCGAGCCCCGCGGCGTCGATCGCGGCGAGCGAGCGCTCCGCGGTCTCGGGGTCGGGGCCGGTCTCGAGCACGAGCGCGACGCCGGCCCGGAGCGCGGCGGCAGCGGCGGCGGCGATCCGCTCCTCCGCCATCGGGTCGCCCGCGGATGCCGCGGGCACGACTCCCACGACGCCCGCGGGGCGCTCGGACGCCTCCAGCTCGGCGAGCAGAACGGCCTCGATCCGCTCGGGATCCCGATCCGCCCCGTCCGCCCCGTCCGTTCCGTGATTCGGCGCCGGTGCGACTCCGCGCACGATCGTCACGCCGCTCGCCGCGGCCAGCCGGGCGAGCGCCTCGGGAGTCGCCGCCGATCCGCGTCCGGCGAGCGCCACCACCGCACGGCCGCCCGCCGCACGGCCGCCCGCCGCACAGTCGTCCGCCGTTCCCCCGCCGGGCGCCGCGAACTCGCGCAGGGCGCGCTCCGCATCGGGCTCGGCGAGGGTGCGGTCGTCGCGGTTCGGCGCGCCCATCAGGAGCCTGCCGAGCATCGGCATCGCGACCGGCGCGCGCTCGAACTCGACTGCGCCGGCCGGAGCGCTCGATGGCACGCCCGCGGACGGCGCCCCCGAGGACTTCGGCGTCGGCCCCGGCGAGCGCAGCAGCGTCTCCGCCGCGAGCACCGTGCCGAGCCCGGCGGGGTCGACGGGGCCGAGCACCGAGGCGATCATGCGATCGCCTCGGCGATGAGCACGGGGGCGAGGGTCATCAGACCGCGGTGGCGACGAGCACGCGGGGGCTGCCGGGCAGCGGCACCACGCGCTCGGTCTTCCAGCCGGCCTCGGCGAGCCACCCCTCGACCGTCTCGATCGGGAAGACGACGGTGCCGTCGATGTTGAAGTACTCGCCGGCGTGCAGGGCGTCGATGGGGCGCTGGGTGTCGTCGCGGTCGAGGAAGAACTCGAGCAGCATCAGGGTCGCGCCCGGGGCGGCGGCCTCGCGGGCGGCCCGCAGGATGCCGACGTTCTGCTCCTCGGTGAAGCGGTGCAGCACGTGGGTCACGAGCACCAGATCGTGCTGGCCGCCGGGGCGGGTCGACTCGGTCGGGCCGGCCTCCACGATGACGCGGTCCTGCAGCCCGGCCTCGGCAGCGGCCGCGGCGATCGACTCGCCGAAGCGCTCGTCGTAGACGAAGCGGACCTTGAGCTCGGGGTTCTGCTGCATCGCGGCGAAGGAGAAGCCCGCCGAAAGGCCTCCGAAGTCGAGCGCGTCGCGGTAGCCCGAGAAGTCGAAGGCCTCGCCGAACTGCTCGGCGTGCAGGGCGTTGTAGGTCATGACGCCGGCCATGAAGTCGCCCCAGCCGGCCTCGTCGAGGTCGAGGGTGCCCGGCGCGTCGGTGTCGACGGTCTTGTCGTAGCCGATCCACTGCCTGTAGCTGATGTCGCCGAGGAAGGCGATGAAGGGGGTGAGGTCGATGCCGCCCTTGCCCGAGAGGTACTTCTCGGAGTCGGCCGCGAGCGAGTAGCTGCCGTTCGCGCGGTCGAGCAGGCCGAGGCCGTTCATGGCGTCGGCGAGGATGCGCACCTGACGCTCCGAGTGCGCGGTGGCGGTCGCGAGCTCGGCGGCCGTCTTGGGGCCGTCGGCGAGCGCCTTGAAGAGGCCGATGCGCGCGGCGTTGTCGAGCTGGCGGGCGCCCATGAAGCCGATGGCGATGTCGACGATGCGTGCGGGGGTGGCGGTCATTGCGTGTCCTTGGAAGTCGGGTCGCCCGGTGTGACGCGGAACGACGGCGTTCGATCGGTTCTCGGGGAAACTCTACAGTCGTAGACAAAAGATGTCCAGGGGGCCGCCTGTCGTTCGGATTTATTTTCTACTAACATAGAAAAACCCCCGGGTCCGGGTTCTGCACGCCACCGTCGAAAGGCAACGCCATGGCTCTCGCCGTCCACCACTTCCCCGCGGCGGACGCCGCGCTGCCCCCCGTCGTGCTGCTCCACGGCTTCGCCGCGAGCGCGCGGGACGACTACCTCTCGACCGGGTGGCCCGAGGCGCTGAACGCCGCGGGTCGCGGCGTCGTCGCGATCGACCTGCCCTCGCACGGCGACAGCCCGGACGCCGCGGCCACCGAGGCCTCCACGACCGCGGTAGTCGCGCAGATCCTCGACGCCGTCGCGAGCGTCGCCCCCGAAGGCGAGTTCGACGTGGTCGGCTACTCGCTCGGCGGCCGCCTGGGCTGGGAGCTGCCCGCGTCCTCGCCGCGCGTGCGGCGCGCGGTGCTCGGCGGAGTCAGCCCCTTCGACCCCTTCGCGGTGATCGACGCGGCCGCGCTCGAGGCCGTGCTGGCCGGAGCCGAGCCGCAGCACCCCGTCGTCGGAGCGATCGCCGGCCTGATCGGCGCCTCGGGGCGCGATTCGACCGGGCTCGTCCGCCTCGTCGCCGGCCTCGGCTCGGAGCCCTTCGCCCCGCAGTCGGGCGGACCCGCCGTGCCGACGCTGCTCGTCGCGGGCGCCGACGACCAGATGGCGCAGGGCGTCGACGAGCTCGCCGCGGCGCTGCCGCGTGCCGAGGTGCTGCGGGTGCCGGGCGACCACCGCGGCGCGCTCGACAGCCCCGAGTTCCGGGCCGCGGCGATCGAGTTCCTCGCGCGGTAGCCGCCCGCGCTCGGTTGTCGCGGATGTGTCGCTCGCGGCCGTGAGCGACACATCCGCGACGACTCGACGCCGGGAAGGGGCGCGGGTCGAGGATCAGGCCGAGGCGGGCTTCCACACCCCGTCGGCGCGCACCTCGCGGTCGAGCCAGAGCCCGGCGGTCGCCTCGCGGATCCGCTCCGCCCCGACCCGGTCCAGCACCTCGAGGGCGCCGAGGTTGTCGTCGAACTGGCGCACCGACGAGGCGCCGAAGAGCACGTTCGCCGTCGCCGGGTTCGCGAGGCAGAAGGCGATGCCGAGCTGCGCGGGGGTCGCGCCGAGCTCCCCCGCGATGCGCTCCACCTCGGGGTAGGCCGCGACGATCCGCTCGCGGATGCCGCCCACATCGGCGCCGATCTTGCGCTGGGGCGAGAGCTTGCCCACGAGGATGCCGCCCTCGAAGAGGTCGGAGGCCTGCAGGGCGAGCCGCCCCTCCTCGAACCAGCGGCCGTAGAACTCGCCCTCGGCCATGCTGCGGCGCACGAGGCCGTACTTCAGCTGGGCGAAGCAGGGCGGGGTGAGTCCCTCGGCCTCGGCGGTGTCGAGCGCGAGCCGCAGCGCGTCGGCCGACCAGTTGTTGACGCCCCAGCTCGCGAAGCTGCCGCGCTCGATTTCGGCGTGCGCGTCGCGCACGACCTGGGCGATGTCGATGTCGCCGAAGAAGTCGCCGACCACGACCGTGTCGAAGCTCTCCACGTCGGTGGCGCCGGAATCCCCCGAGGCGCCCGCGCGGATCCGCTCGAGCGAGACGTCCATCTGCTCAGCGAAGCCGGTCTGCGGGTACTCCCACAGCCAGAGCTTGCCGCAGAGCCGGTAGTCATCGCGGGCGAGGCCCGCCGCGCGGATCGCCTCGCCGAAGAGCAGGTCGGTGCGGGAGGCCTCGGCGTGCGGGCCCATGTTGTAATAGGCGACGTCGAAGAAGGCGGATCCGACCTCGGCGGCGCGGCGGATCAGCGCGACGCGCTCCTCGGGCTCCATGCGATCCCAGATGTTCCACGATCCGAGCGCGAACACGGGGACCTCCGGCCCGCCGGGGCCGAGCCTGCGGGTGGGAACCCGGACGGGTGCGGTCACGATTGCCTCCTCGCACAGGCGGCGAGCGCCCCGCGAGTCGCGGGAATCGCCCCTTCCGCCTTATTTTCTACACTTGTATAATATCAGCACGAGGGCCGCTCCGGCAGCCCCGATTCCGGAGCTGCGGCCGACCCCGCAGCACAGCCGGCGCCCGCGCGCCGCGACGAACACGACGAAGGAGTCCGCGTGACCGTACCCAGAACTGTCCTCATCACCGGCGGGGCCGGCGGCATCGGCCAGGGCATCGCCCGAGCCTTCCAGGCCGCGGGCGACTCGGTGATCCTCGCGGATCGCGACGCCGAGGCGGTGGCCGCCGCCGCGGCCGCGCTCGGCTCGCAGGGCACGAGCGCCGAGGCGCTGGCCCTCGACATCACGGACGCGGAGGCCGTCGCCGCCGCATTCGAGGCGCGCGCCGCCGCCGGCACCCCCGTCGACGTGCTCGTCAACAACGCGGGCATCCTCTCGGTGCACGGCGCCGTGACCGAGCTCGCGAGCGAGGCGTACCGCTCGATCGTCGACGTCAACATCATCGGCACCTTCCACATGGTGCAGGGCTTCGCGCGCCACCGCATCGCCGCGGGCGGCGGGGGGACGATCGTCAACATCTCCTCGATCGGCGGACGCCAGCCGACCCCCGGCATGGGCGCCTACGAGTCGAGCAAGGCGGCCGTCGACTCGATCACGCGCTGGGCGGCGATCGAGCTCGCGGCCCACGGCATCCGGGTGAACGCCGTCGCCCCCGGCCCCGTGCTCACCCCGATGCTGCAGATGGGCATGCCCGAGGGCTCGCCGGCTCGGAAGGCGTGGGCGGATCGCATCCCCCTCGGCGACCTCGCCCGGGTCGAGGACATCGCCCCGGCCGTGGTCTTCCTCGCGGGCGAGGGAGCGGCGCACATCACGGGCGTGAGCCTCGCGGTCGACGGCGGGCAGCTGCTGACCTGAGCCTCACTCCCCCCTCCGCGCTCTCCCGAATCGGGGTCGCTCGGGGCGCTCATTCCACGGAATGGACGCCCCGAGCGACCCCGATTCAGTCCTGACTCCGGCCGGGCCGCTCGAAGACCACGCGCCCGTCGAGCACCGTGAGGTCGACGGCCACCTCCGGGAGGCCCGCGGCCCCCGCCTCGTAGGGGTCGCCTGCGAGCACCGCGAGGTCGGCGACCTTGCCGACCTCGATCGTGCCCTTCCACGACGCGGCGCGATCCTGCTCCGCGGGCACCGCCGTATAGGCGCGCAGCAGCCCGTGCAGCCGTCGCCGCGCCGCCTCGTCGTCGACCGAGCCGCCCGAGGCGACGATGCGCGCGTCGGCGTCGGCGATCCCGCGCCGCCAGTCGAAGCCGAGCACCGGCGCGTCCGACGAGAGCACGAGCACGCCGGCCTCGAGCGCGGCGCGCATGTCCCAGGCCTCCGCCGCCGTCTCGGCGCCCATGAGGCCGGCCAGCCACTCCGAGGAGTGCGCGGCGATGCCCGACTGCGTGTTGAGCCACACGCCGAGCTCGGCCATGCGCGCGATCTGGGGCGGGGTCGCGAGATCGCCGTGGATCACGCTGTGCGCGAGCTCTCGCGCGGAGGGCGCGCCCCCCTCGGCCTGCGCCCCGGCGATCGCGTCGAGCACGAGCTGGATGGTGCGGTCGCCGGTGGCGTGCACCCCGATCTGCAGCCCCGCGAGGTGCGCGGCGCGCACCATCGCCGCGAGGCGCTCGGCCTTGCGCTCGAGGGTCTCCCCCTCGACGAGCAGGTCGCCGTGGGTGCCGTCGTCGTAGCTGCGCTCGGTCCAGGCCTGCCTCGCCAGCGGGATCAGATCGCCGAAGATCTTCACGCCCGCGAGGTTCAGCCAGCGCGGCTCCGGCTCGGGCTCCGCCGCGGCGCGCTCCGCGATGCCCGCGAGCACGGTCTCGAGCCGGCTCGGCCCGTCGAGCACGCCGTAGAGCGCGAGCATCGTGACGCGCTGGCGCAGCGCGCCCTCGGCCGCGAGCTCGCGGTAGGCGCCCAGCACATCGCTGCCGAAGCAGCCGGTCTCGCCGTCGTCCTCCCCCGGACCGATGCCGGGCTCGGTGTAGCTCGTGATGCCGAGTTCGGAGAGCAGCTCGCCGGTGCGCAGGATCGCCGCGCGCCGCTCCGCCCGGCTCCCCGCGAGCACCCCGCTCACCTGCGCGGCGGCCTCGGGGTCGGGCGCGCCGAAGAAGGTGTGCGGCCAGCGGGCGCCGAGCCAGGCTCCGTGCAGATGCGAGTCGTTGACGCCCGGGATCACCGAGCGCCCGCCGAGCTCGACCACGCGCGTGGCCGCGCCGATCCGCCCCTCGATCTCCGCGTCGGAGCCGACCCCGACGATGCGGCCTCCCGCGACCGCGACGGCCTCGGCCCGCGTGCCCGCCGGGTCGAGCACGTGCACCGCGCCCCCGCGCAGCACCAGGTCGGCGGCGCTCCCGTGCCCGTCCGCTCCTGCTTCGGTCATCGCTCCTCCTCGGGATGCCGCGCGCCCCGAACGTCGCCCGGAACGGCCCTTCCCCTTAAGTTCAACATATGTAGAATAAAACCACATCCCCGGCCCCGCCGACAACGACGCCGAGCCGGGAATCACGGAACGGAGCCATCGATGACGATTCCCACATCCACCCTGGCGGCGGTGCTCACCGAGCACGGCGCTCCCCTCGAGATGCAGGAGCTGCCGCTGCCCGAGGCCGTCGAGCCCGGCGCCGCCCTCGTGCGCATCACCTGCACCACGCTCTGCGGCACCGACATCGAGATCTGGGCCGGCAAGATGAGCTTCCCCGGCATGCTGCCCCTGGTGCTCGGCCACGAGATGGTGGGCGAGGTCGTCGCGGTCGGCGAGGGCGCCGTCGACGCGCTCGGCGAGCCGATCGCCGTCGGCGACCGCATCGGCTGGTCCGAGTCGGTGTGCGGCAGGTGCTTCGGCTGCACGGTGCTGCGCCAGCCCGTCGCCTGCTCGAGGCGCGGCTACGGCTTCCTGCAGCGCAGCGACGTGCCGCCCTACGCCACCGCGGGCCTCAGCGAGTTCGCCTACGTCACGCCGGGCGCCCAGAAGCTGCGCCTGCCCGCCGAGGTCAAGGACACCTGGGCCTCGGCCGCCGGCTGCGCCGCCAAGACCGTGCTGCGCGCCTTCGACCGCGCGGGCGGAGTGCGCCCCGGATCCCGCGTCGTCGTGCAGGGCTCGGGCGCGCTCGGGCTCTTCGCGACCGCCGTCGCCAGCATCTCGGGGGCGGGCACCGTCATCACGGTCGGCGCTCCCCCGTCGCGGCTCGCGCTCGCCGAGCGCTTCGGCGCCGACCGCACCGTTGACATCGCGGGCGGGTCCGAGGCCACGATCGCGCGGGTGCTCGAGCTCACCGACGGCCAGGGCGCCGACCTCGTGCTCGACTTCGCGGGCGCCCCGAGCATCGGACCCGAGGCCATCGGCATGGCCGCCCAGCGCGGCACCGTCGTGATCGTCGGCTCGACCGGCCCCGCCGGGGATCCCTTCCCCCTCTCGGGCATCATGCGCAAGGAGCTCGCGGTCGTCGGCTCGCTCAACGGCGACGTCTCCGACTACTACCGGTCCATCGAGTTCTTCCGCAGCTTCGCCGATCGCTTTCCCTGGGACGAGCTCTTCTCGGAGCCCTGCGGGCTCGAGGAGGCCTCCGAGAAGATCGCGCGCATGCACGAGCTCGGCGAGGTCAAGGCCGTGATCGACCCGCGCCTCACCCGTCGCTGAGCCCGTACCGGGCCGGCACCGAGACAGCACCACGAGAGAGTAGAGTCCACAGATATGCCCACCCCCGTCCCCCGCCGCCGCCTCGGCACGAGCGAGATCGAGACCTCGGTCTTCGCGCTCGGCTCCTGGCACGTCTACGACCGCATGCACTTCGAGGACACCGTCGAGCTGCTGCGCACCGCCGTCGACCGCGGCGTCAATCTCTTCGACGTCGGCGTCTACGGCGTGCACGGCATGGCGCCCGCCTTCACCGACATCCTCTTCGCCGCGGCCATGCGCGCCACGGGCATCCCGCGCGAGGAGTACCTGCTCTCCGAGAAGCTGTGGCTCGAGGCCTGGGACGACGAGCGGGGCTTCCGACCGCAGCTCGAGCGCGCCCTCTTCCGCGTCGACGCCGAGCACTCCGACATCGTGGTGCTCGGCGATCTGCGCCGGGACGACGTCGAGCTGCGCGACATCGTGCTGAACCTCGCCGAGCTCGCGCGCGACGGCCTGATCCGAGCCTGGGGCGTCAACAACTGGTCGGCGTCGAGCGTGCAGTCGCTGCTCGACATCGCCGCCGCCGAGGGCGTCCCGGCGCCCGTGATGGCCCAGCTCAAGTACAGCGTCTCGCGCCGCTCGATCCCCGACGGCGAGCCCTTCGCGAAGGTCTTCGCCCAGGGCTTCTCGATGCAGGCCTCCGACGTGATGGAGGGCGGCTATCTCGCCGGCAAGGTGACGACCGACCGCGAGGTGGGGCGGGATCCGGGCGGCATCCGGCAGCGCATCATCGACGACGTGCCCGCCTTCGTCGCTCTGGCGGAGGAGCTCGGCGCGACGCCCGCGCAGCTCGCGATCGCCTTCACGCTCACCCACCCGGCCACGGCCAACACCCTGTTCGGCGCTTCGAGCGTCGAACAGCTGAACGCGAACCTGCAGAGCCTGGACCTGCTCGAGCGCGTCGGCGCCGAGGAGATCCGCGCGCGCGTCGAACCGTTCTGGGCCGATCGCGACGTCGTGAACCCCGAGGGGCCGTGACATGACGGCCTCCCCCGTGAACCCCATCGACACGGTCGGCCCCGTCGCCACCGGATCGCCGCAGCTCGCACCGGCCCCCTTCGCCGCCGAGCTGCTCCCCATGCTCGAGGCCGCGGCGCGGATGCCGCAGCTGCCCATGACCGAGGAGAGCCTGCCCCTCATGCGCGGCGGCCCGAGCTTCGCCGACTCCTCCGCGGTGCTCGCCGGGCGCGCGGTCGTGGCCGAGGAGCGCACGATCCCGGGCCCCGCGGGCGCCCCGGATCTCGAGGTCACGATCTTCCGGCCGGCAGCGGCGGCGGATCGCGCCCTGCCCGTGCTCGTGAACTTCCACGGCGGCGGCATGATCATGGGACACCGCAGCTGGGAGCACGGCCGCGTCGTCGACCTGGTGGAGCGGCACGGGGTCGTCGGGGTGAACGTCGAGTACCGCCTCGCCCCCGAGCACCCCTTCCCCGCCGGCGTCGAGGACAACTACGCGGCGACCTGCTGGGTCTCGGCGCACGCGGCCGAGCTCGGGGTCGATCCCGAGCGCCTCGTCGTGATGGGCGGCAGCGCGGGCGGCGGCTTCGCGGCGGCGGTCTCGCTCATGGCGCGGGACCGGGGCGGCCCCGCGATCGCCGGCCAGCTGCTGCTGTGCCCCATGATCGACAACACCAACTCGACCGCATCGTCCCTGCAATACGACGGCATCGGCACCTGGCGGCGCGACGCGAACCTGCTCGCCTGGCGCTGCGTGCTGGGCCCGGAGCTCGCCTACTCGCCGGACGCCCCGGCCTACGCCGCGCCGAGCCGCGCGACCGATCTCGCTGGCCTGCCGCACGCCTTCATCGAGGCGGGCTCGGCGGAGATGTTCCGCGACGAGAACGTCGACTACGCCTCGCGCATCTGGGCCGCCGGCGGCGAGGCCGAGCTGCACATCTGGTCGGGCGGCTGCCACGGCTTCGACCTCTACGCGCCCGACGGCGAGCTCGCGCGCGCCGCGCTCGCCTCCCGGGACTCCTGGCTGATCCGCATCCTCGGAAGGAACCGCTCATGACCGATCGCTACCGCGCCCCCGAGCCCGCCGTGCGGCCGAGTCCCGTGCCCTACGACCCGGAGCTCGAGCCCGGCCTCGCCGCGTTCCTCGACCTCGTCGAGGGCATCCCCCTGCGCGAGCACACGATCCTCGAGAACCGCGCGCACTTCGAGACCGTCATCCCCTCGATGGAGACGCAGGCCGAGGGGCGCGCCGTGGTCTGGGAGGATCGCCTGATCCCCGGCCCCGCGGGCTCCCCCGAGGTCGAGGTGACGATCGTGCGCCCGGCCCCCGGCTCCCCCGGCGCCGCGCTGCACGGCGCGGGCTCCGCGCCCGGCGTGCTCGGCATCCACGGCGGCGGCTACATGCTCGGCACCCGCTTCTTCGAGACCTCGGAGCTCATCGACCTCGCCGAGCGCTTCGGCGTCGTCGGCGTCGGCGTCGAGTACCGCCTCGCCCCCGAGCACCCTGCGCCCGCCCAGGCCGAGGACTGCTACGCCGCGCTCGCCTGGATGGCGGATCACGCCGAGGAGCTCGAGATCGATCCCGCGCGCATCGTCGTCGCCGGCGCCTCGGCGGGCGGCGGCCTCGCCGCCGCCGTCTCGCTCATGGCGCGGGATCGCGGCATCGCGCTCGCCGGGCAGCTCATCGGAGCACCCATGATCGACGACCGCAACGACACCGTCTCATCGTGGCAGTACGACGGCCTCGGCGCCTGGGATCGCAACAACAACGACTGCGGCTGGGACGCCATGCTCGGGGCGGATCGCGCGACCGACCGCGTGCACCCCTACCAGGCGCCGGCGCGCGCGACCGACCTCTCGGGCCTCGCCCCGGCCTATCTCGAGGTGGGCGCCTGCGAGGTGTTCCGCGATGAGACCGTCGGGTACGCGAGCCGCATCTGGGCGGCCGGAGGCCAGGCCGAGCTGCACGTCTGGGCCGGCGGCTACCACGGCTTCAGCGGTTTCTCCCCCGACGCGACCGTGTCGCAGGCCGCGAACGCGGCGCGCGACAGCTGGTGGCGCCGCGTGCTGGGGTGCTGAGCGGCGGCGCGACGGGCACGGGGGCCGGGGCCTCGGGCGCCGGGCGCGGGCGCTCGGGCGCGCTGAAGCTCGCCCTGACGCTGGGGCTGCTGAACTCCTTCGGCCCGCTGTCGATCGACATGTACCTGCCGCAGCTGCCCGAGCTCGCGGCGAGGCTGCAGACCTCGGACGCGCTCGCGCAGGCCACGATGTCGGTGTGCCTGATCGGGCTCGGCATCGGGCAGCTCGTCGCAGGACCCCTCTCCGACCGCTTCGGCCGCAAGCGGCCGCTCGTGCTCGGGGTGCTGATCTTCGCGGTCTTCTCCTTCGCCTGCGCGATCGCGCCGAGCATCGAGCTGCTGCTCGCCGCGCGCTTCCTCCAGGGGCTCGCGGGGGCTGCCGGGGTGGTCATCAGCATGGCGATCGCCCGCGATCTGTTCGAGGGCGCGGAGCTCTCGCGCATGCTCTCCCTCCTCACCCTCGTCACCTTCACGATGCCCATCATCGCCCCGGTGATCGGCGGCCTGCTCTCGAACGTCACCGATTGGCGCGGCATCTTCGTCGTGCTGGGAGGCATCGGGATCGCGCTCACCCTGCTCGCGATCCTGGGCGTGCGGGAGACGCTGTCGACCTCGCTGCGGCACGACGGCCCGCTGTTCGGCGGCACGGCGTCGCACCTCGGCGCGGTCTTCCGCGATCCGCTGTTCATGGCCGTCTTCGCGGCGTCCTGCCTCGGCGGGCTCGCCTTCTTCAGCTATCTCTCGATGTCGAGCTTCGTGCTCCAGGACGAGCTCGGTCTCACCCCTCAGCTGTTCAGCATGCTCTTCGCGATGAACGCGCTGGCCGAGCTGGGCGGGGCGCAGCTCAGCCGCCTGCTCGTGCGCCGATTCGGCCCGCGGCGCATGTACCTCGCGGGGCAGGTGTCCGGTGCCGCGACGGGTCTGCTACTGCTCGGCGCGACCCTCGCGGGGGCGCCCCCGTGGCTCTTCCTCGCCTTCCTGGCGCTCTTCCTCGCGGGCATCGGCATCAGCGGCCCCAACGGCACGGTGCTCGCGCTCACCAGGCACGGCGGCCGCGCCGGCACCGCCTCGGCCATGATGGGCATGGCGATGTTCACCTTCGGCGGGCTCGGCACCCCCGTGATCGCGGAGCTCGTCGGCACCACCGCGCTCACGATGGCGTCGGTTCTGGCCGCCGGCACGGTGCTCGCGGCCGCGATCGCGCTCACGATCGTGCGCAGGCTCGCGCCGAGGCACTGATCCTGATCGCGCGCCGAACGCTCGCACCCGACTGTTCGCGCAGAGACAACTCCGCTACCGCGCGAGGCAATGACTCTCACGGCTGCGGCGCGTATGCTCGTATCACCTACCGGACTCGAAGTGGAGGTCACCTTGGATACCTATGAAAGCCTGCTTGCAGCGATCACCCCGAAGGGCGGCGAGACCCGCGAGGTGCGCGATCCCGCGACCGACGAGGTGATCGGCACCGCTCCGGTGCAGACCATCGACGATCTGAACGCCGCCATCGACAAGGCCGAGGAGGCTCAGGTCGCCTGGGCCGCGCTCAGCGACGAGGAGCGCGTCGACTACCTCAACAAGGTCGCCGACGCGATCGAGGCCCACGCCGAGCCCCTCGCCGAGCTGCTCTCGCGCGAGCAGGGCAAGCCGCTCAACGGCCCCAACGCGCGCTTCGAGGTCGGCGGCTGCGTCGCCTGGACCCGCGTGCCGGCCAACACCCCGCTGCCCGTCGACGTCGTGATCGACGACGGCGAGAACTACGCCGAGATGCACTACCGCCCGCTCGGCGTGGTCGCCGCGATCTCGCCGTGGAACTGGCCGATGATGATCTCGATCTGGCAGATCGTTCCCGCGCTGCGCATGGGCAATACGGTCGTCATGAAGCCGGCCGAGACCACCACCCTCTCGGTGCTGGCCCTCATCGCGGTCATGAACACCGTGCTCCCCGAGGGCGTGCTGCAGGTCGTCGCCGGCCCCGGCCGCACCGTGGGCGACGCGATGACCCGCCACCCGAAGGTCGCGAAGATCATGTTCACCGGCTCGACCCCGGTCGGCAAGCGCATCATCGAGGCGAGCGCCGGCAACGTCACCCGCCTCACCCTGGAGCTCGGCGGCAACGACGCGGGCATCGTGCTCGACGACGTCGATCCCAAGGAGATCGCCGAGGGCCTGTTCTGGGGCGCGTTCATCAACACCGGCCAGACCTGCGCCGCGCTGAAGCGCCTCTACGTGCCCGCGTCGATCTACGACGAGGTCGTGGACGCGCTCGCGGAGTTCGCGAAGCAGATGCCCATGGGCGTCGGCCTCGACGAGAACAACGTGCTGGGCCCGCTGCAGAACCCGGACCAGTTCAAGGAGGTCGACCGCCTGGTCGAGTCCGCGAAGGCCTCGGGCGCGCGCGTCGTCATGGGCGGCGACCCCGACTACGACGCACCGGGCAACTTCTACCCGACGACGCTCGTCGCGGACATCGATCCACACAACGATCTCGTCGTCGAGGAGCAGTTCGGCCCGGCGCTGCCGATCATCAAGTACACGGATCTCGAAGAGGTCATCAAGCTCGCCAACGAGCTCGAGGTCGGCCTCGGCGCCTCCGTGTGGTCGAAGGATCGCGAGAAGGCCCGTCAGATCGCCGCGCGCATCCAGGCCGGCACCGTGTGGATCAACGCCCACGGCATGGTCAACCCCTTCATCCCCTTCGGCGGGGCGAAGCAGTCGGGCTACGGCCAGGAGTTCGGCGTCGAGGGCCTGAAGGCCGTCGCGCAGCCGCAGGTCATCAACGGCTGATCCCGAATTCACCGCGAAACGCGGGTGCGGTCGCTCCAGACCGCACCCGCGTTCGTCTCTCTCCCCCGCCCCCGAACCCCCGAAAGGAACCCGCCATGGAAGAACAGGTCCGCGCCGCCGTGCAGAAGTACGTGGACGGCTGCATCGCCGCAGACGCCGAGATGGTCCGCGACGCCTTCGACGAGAACTCGGTCATGTGGGGCTATCTCGGCCCCGACTACGCCACGATGAGCGGGGCCGACTTCGCGGCGAACGTCGTGGCCACGAAGGAGCCCTCGGGCTCCGAGTACTCCTTCGAGATCCACAGCATCGTCGTGCAGGGCGAGATCGCGCACGCGGTGCTCGACGAGCAGGGCTTCCTCGGCGCCGGCTTCCGCAACTTCTTCGGGCTGATCCGCCGCGACGGCGTCTGGCGCATCACCAGCAAGGTCTTCACCACCGTCTGAGGCTCATCCGCTTCCCCCGCCGCCCGCCGGACGCGCCGCCGACGTACATGGCGGGCAGGCGGGAGGGACGATCGTGCGCTACCAGCGGGGCTTGCGCTTGCCGTCGGCGCGATCCTGGCCGCCGTCGCGGCGATCACCGCGGTCGGAGGATCCGCCACGATCGCCGCGGTCCTCCCACTCCCGGCGCTGCGGACGGTCGTCGCGGCCGTACCCGCCGTCGCGGCGATCGTTCCGGTCGTAGCGATCCCGCGATCCGCGGTCATCGCGATCGGAGCGGTGCCCGCGGTCGTACGAGCCGCCGCGGTCGTAGGAGCCCCCGCGGTCATCCCGGCGGGGCCGGTCGTCCCGGTCGGAGCGGCCGCCCCTGCCCGAGCCGGTGCGATCGTCGCGGTCGCCGTAGCGGGGACGGTCGCCTCGGGAGGAGCCGGAGCCTCGATCCTCCCAGCCCTTCCCGCGGGGCGACGGCCCGCGATCGGCCTTGATGTCGATCGGCTTCCCGCCGATGCGCGTGCCGGCGAGCCGCTCGAGCGCGCCCGACGGCAGCCGCTTCGGCAGCTCGATGAGCGAGAAGTCCTCGCGGATCTGGATGCGCCCGAAGTCGCCGCGCGCGAGCCCGCCCTCGTTCGCGAGCGCCCCCACGATCTGGCCCGGCTGCACGCGCTGCCGGCGGCCCACCTCGATGCGGTACATGACGAGGTCGTCGCGGCGCTCGCGGGGGCCCCGGTCCTCGCGGGGCCCGCGGTCGCCGCGGTCGCCCCGATCCCGCTCGCCCCGGCCGGCCGGCTCCTCGAGGAAGCGCGCGGCCTGCGCCCGGTCGCGCTCGAACTTCTCGTCGTCCGCCTCGGTGAGCAGCAGCGGCCGCTCCCCCTGCGAGACGACGGCGAGCGCCGCGGCGACATCGACCTCGGTCACGTCGTGGTGCCGCACGTAGTGGTCGATGATGTCGCGGAAGACGTCGACGCGCGCGGTCTCGCCGAGCGCGGCCGTGATCGCGTCGTCGAAGCGCGAGAGGCGCGTCGCGTTGACCTCGTCGACCCGCGGCAGCGGCATCTGCGTGAGCGGCTGCTTCGTCGCCTTCTCGATGGCCTTCAGCAGGCGGCGCTCGCGCGGCGTGACGAAGCTGATCGCGTCGCCGCTGCGCCCCGCCCGGCCGGTGCGGCCGATGCGGTGCACGTACGACTCGGTGTCGATCGGCAGATCGTAGTTGATGACGTGGCTGATCCGCTCGACGTCGAGACCGCGCGCGGCGACGTCGGTGGCCACCAGGATGTCGAGGTCGCCCGACTTCAGGCGATCCACCGTCTTCTCGCGCAGGTTCTGCGGGATGTCGCCGTTGATCGCCGCGGCCGAGTAGCCGCGGGCGCGCAGCTTCTCGGCGACCTGCTCGCTGTCGCCGCGGGTGCGGGTGAAGACGATCATGCCGTCGAAGTTCTCGACCTCGAGCACGCGGGTGAGCGCGTCGAGCTTCTGCATGTAGGAGACGACGACGTAGCGCTGCGAGATGTTCGCGCTCGTCTGGGTCTTGCCCGCGATCTTGATCTCTTCGGGATCGTTCAGGTACTGCTGCGAGATGCGGCGGATCTGCGCCGGCATCGTGGCCGAGAAGAGCGCGACCTGCTTGTCGTCGGGGGTGTCGGCGAGGATCGTCTCGACGTCCTCGGCGAAGCCCATCTTCAGCATCTCGTCGGCCTCGTCGAGCACGAGGTACTTGATCTCGGTGAGGTCGAGCGAGCCCCGCTTCATGTGATCCATGATGCGGCCGGGCGTGCCCACCACGATGTCGACGCCGCGACGCAGCGCGCCGAGCTGCTGCCCGTACGCCTGGCCGCCGTAGACGGGCAGCAGGTGCACCTCGGGCAGGTGCGCGGCGTAGCTCTCGAACGCCTCGCAGACCTGCAGCGCGAGCTCGCGCGTCGGGGCCAGCACGAGCGCCTGCGGCACGCCCTGCCCCGGCTCGATGCGGGAGAGGATCGGCAGCGCGAACGCCGCCGTCTTGCCGGTGCCGGTCTGCGCGAGGCCGACGACGTCGCGCCCCTCGAGCAGCACGGGGATCGTCGCCGCCTGGATCGCGGACGGGGTCTCGTAGCCGACGTCGCTCAGCGCGCGCAGGACGCGGTCGTCGAGGCCGAGCACGTCGAAGCCGGCGCGCGCCTCCTCTTCGACGGGTTCCGCGGCCGGGGCCTCGGGTTCGGACGGGGACTCGGGTTCGGACGCTGCGACGGGCTCGGCGGCCGGCACGGCGGTTGCTGCTTCCCGATCGCTCGTGGTTTCGGGGGAATCGGGATCGCTCATCATTCGATTCTACCGCCTCGACCCTGCGCGCCCGCCCGGACGACGGCGAGGACTACGCGCCCGGCGCCTCGGTGAGCGCCCGGACGATGCCCGCGAGCGTCGCGGTCACCGGGGTGGGCACCCCGTGCTCGGCGCCGAGGCGCACGATGGCCCCGCCGATGGTGTCGATCTCGGTGCGGCGGCCGGCCTCGCGGTCGAGCAGCATCGAGGTCTTGTGGTGGGTGTGGTGCTCGTACGCGTTCGCGACGGTGGCGTCGATCCGCTCGCGCGAGACCGGGACGCCGCAGGCGGCGGCGACCGCCTCCGCCTCGTCGAGCACGTTCGTCATGATCGCGCGGGTGTGCGGGCTCGCCGCGATCTCGCCCACGGTGAGCCCGGTGGCCGCGCTCAACGTGTTGAAACCGGCGTTGAAGACGACCTTCTCCCAGATCGGGACGAGGATCTCGGGGTCGACGGCCGCGTGCAGCCCGGCCTCGTCGAGCACGCGGGCCACGGCCTCGGCACGGGCACCGGCCTCTGCACCGAAGCCGCCGACCCGCACCTTGCTCTGCGTGCTCGTGTGGATCACGCCGGGCTCGCGCATGTCGGCCGGGAAATCGGTCATGCCCATGAGGGTGCGGTCGGCACCGAACACGCCCGCGAGCACCTCGGCGTTGCCGAGCCCGTTCTGCAGCGTGAGGCCCACGGCGTCGGGCCCGAGCAGGTGGCGCACGGACTCCACGGCCGCCTCGGTGTGGAAGCCCTTGGTGAAGACGATGAACAGCTCGAACTGCTCGGCGAGATCGGCGGCGCGCGTCGCCCGGGCGGGGGCCTGCAGCACGCCCTCCTCGGTGTGCACCGAGACCCCGCGCTCGTTCAGCGCATCGATGATGACGGGGCTCGCGTCGATGTAGACGACCTCGTTGCCCGCGTTCACGAGGTGCGCGCCGAACAGCTGCCCCATGGCTCCGGATCCGACGATCGCGATCTTCATTCGAGATTCCTTCCGATTCGTGCGCCCGTCCCGGGAATGCGATGCCGGGGCCGGCGGTCCAGGTCAATTCTGCCGCAGAGCGCCGACGGCGGCCTGCCGATCCGCGCACAATCGGCTGCGCCCGCCTGCACATTCCCGGCCGATTCCTGGCGCTCCGCCCCGGAAACTGGGAGGCTGACGGCACGGGAAGACCGCCGGACACCCATGGAGTCGCAGATGACCTCACCGATCGCCCTCGAGCTCGGCCCCGGGCAGCAGGACGTGATGCCCCGCTTCCGGAGCATCATCGACGGCCTGTTCCCTCCCCTCCGGATCACCCCCTTCGCGCGGGAGGGCCTGCGCGTGCGGCTGCGCTCGGCGTCCTCGCGCGAGCTGCAGCTCACCCACCTCTCGGCGAACAGTCACCTCGTGGAGCGGCGGCCGGGGCTGCACCGGGGTCACGAGCACGCGTTCTACAAGATCACCCTGCAGCTGAGCGGATCGGCCACGATGTCGCAGGGGAACCGCGAGTCGACGCTCGACCCGGGGACCATCACCCTCTACGACACGGCGCGCGCCTACGACCTGCGCGCCGACGAGGACTTCAGCTTCCTCGTCGCGATGTTCCCGAAGCGCACCCTCGCACTGCCCGACGGCGTCGCCGGCGACCTCGCCGCGCTTCCCATCCGGGGCGACACCGGTGTGGGCGCCGTGCTGGCGTCGTACCTCCGCACCATGAACGACAACCTGCCGCTGCTCCACTCGCAGGCCGCCGCCGGCCTCAGCCGCACCTTCCTCGACCTCCTCTCCACGCTCATCGGCGAGGTCCTCGAGGTCGACGCCGACGGGCGCGCCGCACGCACGGCCGTGCTGATGCGCGTGCTCTCCTACATCGACGACCACCTCGGCGACCCCGGGCTCGATCCGGCCGCCATCGCCGCCGCGAACTACCTCTCGGTGCGACACCTCTACAACCTCTTCTCGGCCACCGGCACGACCGTCGCGCAGTGGGTCAAGCAGCGCCGCCTCGACCGTGCCCGCGGCGATCTCGCCGATCCGCTGCGGGCCGCCGAGACGGTCGCCGCGATCAGCGAGCGGTGGGGCTTCGAGGACGCGGGATACTTCAGCCGGGTGTTCAAGCAGAGCTTCGGGCAGACGCCGGGCGAGTGGCGGCGGACGGCGCTGCCGCGCTGAGCCGGCGGCGACGCGGATCCGGATCGGTCCGACCGGCGTGCAGGTGATTCGCCCCCGCAGTGCAGGCTGGTCCTCTCGCATCCCGCGGAGGCCCGGTTAGTCTCGCTCGCAACGGGTGATCTCCGCCGCGACGGCGCGGCGGCCCGGAACCGAGAGACGGAGAGGCCGAGGCGATGACTGGAAATGAGGCGCGGGTCGACGTGCTGGTGATCGGGGCGGGTTTCGCGGGGCTCGCCGCCCTCGCGCAGCTGCGGGATCGCGGGTTCTCGGTGCTCGGCGTCGAGCGCGGCGACGAGGTCGGCGGCACCTGGTACTGGAACCGCTACCCCGGGCTGCGCTGCGACATCGAGAGCCTGCACTACTCCTACTCGTGGGATCCGCAGCTCGAGCAGGAGTGGGACTGGACCGAGCGCTACGCCTCGCAGCCCGAGATCCTGAGCTACGCGAAGCACGTCGCGGATCGGCTCGAGCTGCGCCCGCTCATCCGCTTCGGGGCCGAGGTCTCCGCGATGCGCTTCGACGAGACCGAGAACCTCTGGCGCGTCGAGGTCTCGGCGGGCGGCCCCGTCATCGCGCGCTGGGTCGTGCTCGCGACCGGCGCCATCTCGACGCCGAAGAGGATCGACATCCCGGGCGTCGAGTCCTTCGCCGGCGAGTCGTACGAGACGACCGCCTGGCCCGAGACGTCGGTCGACTTCTCGGGCAAGCGCGTCGCGGTCGTCGGCACCGGCTCGAGCGGCATCCAGGTCGCGACCGAGATCGCGAAGGAGGCGGGGCGCCTCTCGGTGCTGCAGCGCACGGCGAGCTACAGCCTGCCGGCCGGCAACCGCGCGCTCACCGCCGAGGAGATCGCCGAATGGCGGGCGAACGCGCCCGCGATCCGGGACGCGGCCCGGCACTCCCTCGACGGCCTCGCCCTGCCGATGACCGGGCTGAAGGCGAAGGACGTGAGCGAGGCGGATCGGCGCGCGATGTTCGAGGAGCTCTACGCCGCGGGCGTGCCCTTCTCGTACTTCGGCATCTACGACGACGTGCTCTTCGACGACGAGGCGAACCGGATGGTGCACGACTTCCTCGCCGAGAAGATCAGGGAGCGGGTCGACGACCCCGACACCGCCGAGAGACTGGTGCCGAAGGGCTACCCCTTCGGCACGCGCCGATGCTGCATCGACTCGGGGTACTACGAGATCTTCAACCGGCCGAACGTCGAGCTGGTCGACGTGAAGGCGCACCCGATCGTGCGCGTGACGGAGCGCGGCATCGAGACCGAGGCGGGCCTCATCGAGCTCGACGCGATCGTCTACGCCACGGGGTACGACGCCTTCACGGGCACCCCGACGCGCATCGACATCCGCGGTCCGCGGGGCACGCTCGCGGAGGCCTGGGCCGGAGGCGCCCACGCCTATCTCGGCCTCGCGGTGCCCGGCTTCCCCAACCTCTTCCTCGTGACCGGACCGCAGAGCCCCGCGGTGCTGAGCAACATGATCGTCTCGATCGAGCAGCACGTCGGCTGGATCGTCGATGCGCTGACGGCGGCCCGCGCGGACGGGGTCGTGCGCTTCGAGGCGACGGACGAGGCGGAGCGCGCCTGGATCGAGCACGCCGCCGAGCTCGGCGAGCTCATGGTGCACCGCGACTCCACCTCGTGGTACGTGGGTGCGAACGTGGCCGGCAAGGCCCGCGTCGTGCTGCCGTACCTCGGCGGCGTCGGGCCCTTCCGCCGGAAGTGCGACGAGGTCGCCGAGAGCGGCTACGCGGGCTTCGCCCTGACGTCCTGACGGGATGCGTCCGCCCGATCATCTCGATGCCTCGACAGGCTCGGCACGGCGCAGCTCGCTCACCGGCCGGGCAACGCCTAGGCCGTCGCGACCGCGGCCTGCTCCTGTCGCAGCGCGAGCCACGCCTCCCGCCGCTCGGCCTGCAGGGCCGGGTCGGCGACCGGCGAGGCCGCGAGCAGGCGGCGGCTGTAGGGGTGCTGCGGATCCCGCGTCACCTGATCGCCGTCGCCCACCTCGACGAGCTCGCCGCGGTACATCACCGCGACCCGGTGGCAGATGCGGCGCACCACGCCGAGGTCGTGCGAGACGAAGAGGTACGAGACCCCCGTGTCGCGCTGCAGCTCGATGAGCAGGTCGAGCACGGTCGCCTGGGTCGTGAGGTCGAGCGCGCTCACGGGCTCGTCGCAGATGATGAGCCGCGGCCGGCGCACGAGCGCCCGCGCGATCGCGATCCGCTGCCGCTGGCCGCCGGAGAACTCGCTCGGGTAGCGGGAGGCGACGTCTCCCGGCAACTTCACGCGCTCGAGCATCTCGCCCACCACCGAGCGCGCCTCGGCGCGGCCCGCGCCGGAGATCAGCAGCGGCTCCGCGAGGATGTCCCCGATCGTCATCTTGGGGTTGAGCGAGCCGTAGGGATCCTGGAAGACGACCTGGATGTCGGCGGCGAGCTCCCGCCGCGCGCGGCCCTTCAGGTGGGTGATGTCCCGCCCGTCGAAGGTGATGGTGCCGCCGGCGACCGGCACGAGGCCGAGGATCGCCTTGCCGAGCGTCGACTTGCCCGATCCCGACTCGCCGACGAGGCCGAGGCACTCGCCCGGGGCGATCTCGAGCGAGACCTCGTGCAGCACCCGGTTGGGCTTGCGCCGCGAGCCGTACTCGACGATCACGTTCTCCGCGGTCAGCAGCGGTGCCTGCGCGCTCATGCCTGCTCCTCCTCGGTACCGGCGGATCCGGATCCGGATCCCGCGCCCGATCCGCCCGCGGCGGCTCCCGCGAGCTCGCGGTCGAGCTCGCCGCGGCTCTCCGCGCCGTCCAGCGAGGCGGCGATGAGCTCTCGGGTGTAGTCGCTCTCGGGGTGGGCGAAGATCGGGCCGACGTCGTCGATCTCGACGATCGATCCGCCGCGCATCACGACGACGCGGTCGCAGATGTCGGCGACGACGCCGAAGTTGTGGGTCACGATGACGAGCGCCATGTGGTACTCCTGCTGCAGCTCGCGCAGCAGCTCCAGCACCTCGGCCTGCACCGTGACGTCGAGGGCGGTGGTCGGCTCGTCGGCGACGAGCACCGAGGGCTTGCCCGCGATCGCGCCCGCGATGAGCACGCGCTGGGCCATGCCGCCCGAGAGCTCGTGCGGATACGACTTCATGACGCGCTTCGGATCGTGGATGCCCACGCGGGTGAGCATCTCGAGCGCCCGGGCCCGTGCCTCGCCCTTGCCCATGCCGTGCACGGCGCGCAGCGGCTCGGTGAGCTGATAGCCGATCGTGTACGAGGGGTCGAGGTTCGTCATCGGCTCCTGCGGGATGTAGCCGATCTCGTCGCCCAGCAGCCGATGCCGGTCCTTCTTCGAGAGCGCGGTCACGTCCTCGCCGCCGATCCAGATCGCGTCGGCCGTGTAGTAGCCCGACTTCGGCAGCAGGTCGAGCATCGAGAACACCGTCTGCGACTTGCCCGATCCCGACTCGCCGACGATGCCGAGCACCTCGCCGGGGGCGACGTCGAGGGTGATGCCGTGCACGACCTCCACGGGGCCGTTCGGCGTCTCGTAGTTGACCCGCAGGTTCTCGAGCCGCACGGCCGAGTCGACCGCGGCGACCGAGATCGAGCCGGTGGTCGAGGCGGTCTGATCGGCGGGTCGCTTCGCGGCGTTCTCCGCGGCGATCCGCTTGCGCTGCCGGCGCGACAGCGTCGGTGTCTGCACGCTGATCACGTCGGCGAGGGTCGAGCCCAGGATCGCGAGCGCGGCGACCGTGATGCCGAGGGCGAGCGAGGGCCAGAGCAGCAGCAGCGGATCGGTGCGCATGACCCGGAAGCCCTCGTTCATGGCGGCGCCCCAGCCCGGGGTCGTGCCGCCGCCGATGCCGAGGAACTGCAGGCCGGCCTGCATGCCCATGGCCATGCCCGCGGTGAGCGCGGACTGGATGACGATGGGCGCGAAGACCTGGCGGATCACGTGCCGCGCCATGATGCGGCCGTCGGAGAGGCCGGCGACGCGCGCGGCGTCGACGTAGGCCTCGTTGCGCACGGCGAGCACGGTCGAGCGGGTGAGGCGGAAGTAGCCGGGAGCCATGAAGACGCCGACCGTGATCATGAGCAGCGTGAAGTCGTTGCGGGTGCTCGCGGCGACGATGAGCAGGATGATCATGCCGGGGATCGCCTGCAGGCCGTCGCTGACCCAGGTGCCGATGCGGTCGGTCGCGCCGCCGTAGTAGCCGGCGGCGAGGCCCGAGGGCACGCCCAGCACGACGGCGGTCACGATCGCGACGAGCGCGCCCCAGAGAGTGATCTGGGTGCCCCAGATGAGGCGGCTGAGCACGTCGCGGCCCGAGGTGTCGCCGCCGAGCCAGTGCTCGGGGCTCGGCAGCGCGCGGGCGGCCGAGAGATCGACGAAGTTCGGGTCCTGCGGCGAGATCCACGGCGCGAGGATCGCGACCAGGATGACGAGGACGAGCACCAGGAAGGAGATGGCGCCGGCGGGGCGGCGCATGAGGCGCGCGAAGATCGAGCCGCGGCGCACCGCGCGCGGGTCGATGTTGTCGGTGAGCGGAGCGGTCATTTGACGCGGGCCTTCGGGTTGATCCAACCGAGCAGGATGTCGAGCAGGAAGTTGACGATGACGACGAAGACGACGGCGACGACCGTGATCCCGAGCAGCATCGGGATGTCCCCGTTCTGCGAGGAGCCCTGGGTCAGCGCGCCGATGCCGGGAAGCGCGAAGATGTTCTCGACCACGACGGCGCCCGAGAGGAGCGCCACGAACATGAGCGCGAGGATCGTGAGCGATGCGGGCGCGGCGTTGCGCAGGAGGTGCACCGTGACGCGCCACGACGGGAGGCCGCGGCTGCGGAGGGTGCGCACGTAGTCCTGGCCGTCGGCCTGAATGATGGCGTTGCGCAGCTGCTCGGCGACCATGACGACGGCGCCGAGCGCGAGCGCGACGGCCGGCAGGGTGATCGAGAGCAGCCAGCCGCCGATCGACTGGCCCGGCTGCACGTAGCCAACCGCGGGGAACCACTTGAGCTGCACCGCGAACACCATGACGAGCACGAGCGCCACCCAGAAGCCCGGGAGGGCGAAGAGCACGACCGCGCCGATCTTGACGGCCCGGTCGATCCAGCTGCCGGGGCGCAGGCCGGCGGTGACGCCGAAGACGAGGCCCAGGATGGCGGAGAGCAGGATCGCGAGGCTCACGACCGAGAGGGTGACGGGGAACTTGACCGCGATCTGCTTGCCGACGGGGGTGAAGTTCTTCCAGGAGTCCCCGAAGTCGCCGCGCAGCAGATGCGTGAACCAGTCCCAGAACTGGACCATGAGCGGCCGGTCCGTCCCGATCTTGGCGGCGAGCGCCTGCTGCGCCTCGGGGGTGGCCGCGGTGCCGAGGAGCCCCAGCGTCGGATCCGGGATCGCCGCGTGCGCGAGGAAGAAGGTGCCGATCGCCACGGCGAACAGCAGGATCACGCCGGAGATGAGCCGCTTGAGCGTGAATCTGATCATGGGGGTCCTGATTCGGGGATCGGGGAGAGGGAGAGGGAGAAGACGGGATCCGGACGGGGCCGCATGCGCGACCCCGCCCGGACTGCGGTCAGCCGACGACCGAGATCTGCCGCAGCGTCGGGAACATCATGCCGACGACGGGCTGGACCTCGATGTTAGCGGCCGAGACGTAGGAGTTGTTCGACTGGAGCCACACGGCGAACCAGGCCTCCTCGGTCACCATGGTGTTCAGCTTCTCGATCTCCGCGATCTGCGCGTCGCCGGGCTCGGCGGAGAACACCGCGTCGACCTGCGCCTGGATCTCGGGGTGGGCGTCGAGGCCGGTGCGCGGGTTGTACCACTGCGGGTTGGCGATCTGCCGCTCGACCGTGGCGACCGGGTTGCTGTCCATGGCGAGCACCGCGACGAACATCGGGTAGTTGCCGACGTTGCCCATGTAGTCCTGGAACTGGTACTCGTCGAAGGTGACGCGGATGCCGAGCTCGCCGAACACCTGCTCGATCGTGGGCTGCCAGGCCTGGAAGGGACCCGCCATGGGCATGGTCACGTCGAAGCCGTCCGCGTAGCCCGCCTCGGCGAGCAGCTTCTTGGCCTCTTCGATGTTGGCCGGCTCGTAGAGCGAGTTGAGCTCGGGCAGGTTGCCCGCGCCGCCGTCGGGGAAGACCTGGTTGGTCACCGCGCCGATGCCCTGGCGTACCGAGGCGAGCAGATCCTCACCGCTGAAGGCCAGGTTCAGGGCCTGGCGCACGCGCTTGTCGCCGAGCGCCGGCACCATCTCGCCGGTGCGGTCGGTGATCTGCAGGCCGTTCCAGGTGGCCACGTCGCTCGAGACGTTCCAGCCCTTCTCGGGTGCCATCTCGACACCGGTCGGGTCGCCGTAGATGAGGTCGAACTGACCGCCCTCCATGCCGTTCAGGAGCGCCGTCGGGTCGCCGTTCGCCGGGGTGATCACGAGCGGATCGAAGGCGAAGTCGGCGGCGGCCCAGTGGTCCGCGACCTTGTCGAACTTGTACTCGGCGCCCGGGATCGAGTCGGCGCTCAGGGTGTAGGGGCCCGAGCCGACCGGGGTCTCCGCGAGGGTGCCAGCGTCGATCGCCTCGGGATCCATGACGTAGCTGCGGCCGAGACCCATGAAGTAGAGGATCGTGTCGTCGCGCTCGGTGAGGTGGATCGCGACGGTATCGTCGTCGACCTTCTCGAAGCTGTCGACCTTCTGGTAGGCCTCGTTCGAGCGGATGCCGTCCTTGAGGTACTCGAGGCTCTTCACCACCGCGTCGGCGTCGACGGGGGTGCCGGTCGAGAACTTCGCGTCGGTGCGGATGTCGAGCGTGATCGTGAGGAAGTCCTCGGAGGTCTCCCACTGGGTCGCGAGCGCGGGCTGCGGCTCGCCCTTGTCGTTGATCGCGAGGAGCGGGTCGTAGATGGCCGACAGGTAGGGGCCGTCGAAGCCGATGTCGGCGCTCGAGGGATCCCAGGAGGTGACGTCGAGGAAGTTGCCGATGCGCAGCTGCGTGCCGCCCTCGGCCTGGCCCTCGCCTCCGCCTCCGCCGGAGCCGTCGGAACCGCCCGCGCAGGCGGTCAGGGCGAGCGCGGCGGCGGCGACCGCCGCAAGGCCCATCAGTGTTTTCTTCATGTCTTCTTCTCTCGGTTGCCTGGACATGGATGTGGGTGAAAGCGGCACCGGATCCCCTCCCGCCGACCGTCGGCGCTGAGCGCTTCGGAGTCGGGGCGAGCATCACCTCGGCGTGCTGTCGAATTTCATTTTCTACGGACGTTGACAAAAACACAAGTCCCGAAATCCTCTTGAAACATCACGAATCCGAAACGAAGCCCGCGAACGGGCGGTCTCGCGGCCGCCTAGCCGGGGTCGCCGCCGGGGTCGCCGCCGCGATCGTCGTCGCGATCGTCGTCGCGATCGTCGAAGAGTGCACTGTCTGCACATCGCCGTGCGAGCGATCACTGGGCGGGCCGCCCGGCCGGTCGTAGCCTGGCCGTACGGGAGGACTCCGCCGCAGCGGCGCGGCGACCCGGCGGATGAGGAGGACGACGGAATGAGCGCTCAGGAACTGGAACAGCTGATCGGCCTGCTGCGGGGCGGACCCGTCAGCTTCTCGGCGCCCCCGGAGGAGATGCGGCCCGTCTTCGAGGGGATGCTCGTCTCGCTCCCGGGCGACGAGTCGACAGTCACCGAGCAGCGCGAGATCGGCGGCGTGCCCGGCATCTGGATGGAGGCCCCGGGCGAGCGCGTGCTGCTCTACCTGCACGGCGGCGGCTACACGATCGGCTCGGCACTCGCCTACCGCGAGTACGCGACGAGCCTCGCGCGCGCCGCGGGCGCGGCGCTCTTCGCGGCCGACTACCGTCTCGCCCCAGAGCACCCGCACCCCGCCGCGCTCGACGACGCGATCGCGGTCTACCGGGGCCTCCTCGAGCTGGGCTATCCCGCGAACCGGATCGTCGTAGCCGGCGACTCGGCCGGCGGCGGACTCGCCCTCGCGCTGCTCGTCGCGCTCCGCGACGCCGGACTCCCCCTTCCCGCCCGCGCGGTGCTCTTCTCCCCCTGGCTCGACCTCGCGCTGAGCGGGGCGAGCATGACCGCGAAGGCCGAGGCGGATCCGAGCCTCGACCGGGAGGGTCTCGCCGCCGCGGCGGCCCACTACCTGGGCGGGCTGCCCGCCGGGACTCCCGCCGCCTCGCCCCTCTTCGCCGAGCTCTCGGGGCTGCCGCCCCTGCTCGTCGAGGTCGGCGAGGCCGAGATCCTACTCTCCGACGCGACGCGACTCGCCGAGCGCGCCGCCCTGGCCGGAGTCGACGTCACCCTGCACGTCTGGCCGGGCATGCCCCATGTCTGGGGACTGTTCGCCGGCCTGCTCGGCGAGGGGCGAGCGGTGATCGAGGAGGCGGGCGCGTTCATGGCGGGCGGAGAGGAGTGACGGCGCGCCGCCGCGCCGTTTCCACTACGATCGCTGCTGAACCCGAGTGAGTGGAGGCCCCGTGCTCGAACAGTCTCAGATCGAATCCATCGCGGAGGAGCTGGTGCAGGCGGATCGCGACCGCGCCGTGCTGCCCCGCCTCACCGCGCGCTACCCCGGCATGGTGGTCGAGGACTCTTACGCGATCCAGAAGGTGTGGTCGGATCGCCGCATCGAGAACGGGGCCCGTCTCGTCGGGCACAAGATCGGCCTCACCTCGAAGGTGATGCAGGTCGCGACGGGCATCACCGAGCCCGACTACGGCGTGATCCACGACGACATGGTCGTCGAGTCGGGCTCCGTGCTCGAGTTCGACCGCTTCTCGAACGTGCGCATCGAGGTCGAGCTCGCGTTCGTGCTCTCGAAGCCGCTCGTCGGCCCGGACACGACCATCTTCGACGTGCTCGACGCGACGGCCTACGTGGTGCCGGCGCTCGAGGTGCTGAACTCGCACCTGGAGCTCGAGGGCCGCACCATCGTGGACACCATCAGCGACAACGCGGCGATGGGCGCCATGGTGATCGGCGGCAGGCCGGTCACGATCGATCAGGTCGACCTGCCCTGGGTCTCGGCCATGCTCTACCGCAACGAGACGATCGAGGAGTCGGGGGTCGCGGGCGCCGTGCTCGGCAACCCGGCGATGGGCGTCGCCTGGCTCGCGAACAAGCTCGCGCAGCACGGTCAGAGCCTCGCGGCGGGCGAGATCATCCTCGCCGGCTCGTTCACCCGGCCCATGTGGGTGTCGAAGGGCGACACCGTGCACGCCGATTACGGGCAGCTCGGGAGCGTGACGTGCCGATTCGCCTGAGCCTGCCCCCGACGCTCACCGAGCGGCTGCGCGAGAGCGATCGCCCGCTCATCGGACTGTGGGCCTGCGCGGGCAGCCCGATCACCGCCGAGATCATGGCCTCGAGCGGCTGCGACTGGGTGCTGCTCGACGCCGAGCACTCCCCCAACGGCCTCGAGTCGGTGCTCGCCCAGCTCTACGCGATGTCGGCCTACCCCGTGGCGCCGCTCGTGCGACCGCCGGTCGGCGACACGGTGATCATCAAGCAGTTCCTCGACCTGGGCGCGCAGAACCTGCTCATCCCCATGGTCGACACGGTCGCGCAGGCAGAGGAGGTCGTGCGCGCCGTGCACTACCCGGTGAACGGGGTGCGCGGCGTCGGCTCGGCGCTCGCCCGCTCGGCGAGGTGGAACCGCGTCGACGGCTACCTGCAGCGCGCGGCCGAGACGATCAGCCTGACCGTGCAGATCGAGTCGGCGACGGCAGCTGAGAACGTCGAGGCGATCGCCGCGGTGGACGGCGTCGACGCGCTCTTCGTCGGACCCTCGGACATGGCGGCGTCGATGGGGCGCATCGGCCAGCAGTCGCATCCGGAGGTCGTCGCGAACGTGCTGCGCGCGATCGAGGCGGGCCGGGCCGCGGGCAAGCCCGTCGGCGTCAACGCCTTCGTGCCGGCCGACGCCGAGCGCTACATCGAGGCGGGGGCCTCCTTCGTGGCGGTCGGCGCGGACGTGGCGATGCTCGCGCGGCAGAGCGAGGCCCTGGTCGACCGCTTCATCCCGGAGGGCGGCGGGGACGGCGATGCGGCGAGCGCGTCGCCGCGCGGGAGCTACTGAGGGCGCGTCCGCCGCGCCGCGTCCCGCAGCGCACGATCCTGCAATGCACGCTCCTGGAGTGCACGATCCTGCAACGCGGAGTGCAGCCGCAGCGCGATATGCAGCGCCGTCGCGCGCCAGCCGTCGTCCAGCGCCTCGTCCCCGAGCACCGCTCGGACGCGCTGCAGCCGGTAGTGCAGCGTCGCCCGGTGGATGAAGAGGGCCCCGCTCGTCTCCGTGGTGTTCCGCGCGTGGTCGAGATAGGCGACGAGCGTGTCGGCGTAGTCGCGCGCGTCCGATGAGAGCAGTCGCTCCGCGTCGGGGCTGATGCCGGCGATCGCGTCGCGGTCGAGGCTCCACCCGATCAGCGGCCGCCACGCGCCGAGATCCTCCCAGGCGAGCGGGCCGTCGCGGTGCCCGATCAGCGCGGCCACCTCGGCGCTGAAGCGCGCACGACGCACGCAGGCGTCGATCGGCGAGGACGTCGCGCATCCGGCGGATCCGACCGACACGAGCTCCGCATCCGCATCCGCGACCGCCCGCTCCAGTCGTCGAAGCGTGCGCCCGGTGTCGTCGCCGCCGCGGCTGCGCTCGATCACCACGAGTCCGGCCGCGCTCTCGGAGAGCAGGAAGCCGCACCCGGGGCGACCGCGATGGAGGGCGGCGAGCAGCCGTCGCACCAGCGCTCCCTGGCCGATGCGCGGCGAGCCGTCCACCGCGTCGGCGAGCCGGGCCACGTGCACGAGGAGCTCACCCTCGACCGCGAGGTATCCGCCGGCGATCGCGGCCTCGAGCGCTCCCGCCCGAGAAGCGAGCACTCCGTCCGCGTGCGCGCGGGCCTCCTCGACCCTGGCGAGGAGCGCCCGGTCGCCGCCGATCATGACCGCGGCCAGCGCCGCGACCGTCTCGAGCGTGCGCTCGACCTCGGCGGCCTCGACGCGGGGCTCGTCGAACAGCCAGAGGTACGCGAGCAGTTCGCCCTCCTCGCCGCGCACCGGGAAGCAGATGCGGGCGAGCAGGCCGTGCTCCTCGTTCGCCGCGATCCGCACCGGCGAGGTCGCGGTCTCGATGCCGTGCCCGAGCAGCCACGGCAGCGGGCCGCGCGGCGGGGCGCGGTCGATGATCGCGGCGATGCGCGGCCCGTCGATCGGGCCGGTCTGCGCGCTCGCGCACACGAACTCGAACTCGGGGTTGTCCACCGTGACCGAGCGCCCGAGATCGGCGGCGAGGTCGTCGACCAGCTCCTGCACCTCGCTGAGGCCCTCCACGAAGGCGCCGGCCCGTTTCGACATATGTCGAGAATAGTCGAGACGAGCGAATGGGGACAACGGCGCCGCCCCCGGATACGGTGGGCTCACGCGCGCCGCGACGAACCGCCGTACGCCCCGGGCCTCCCGTCCCACGAACGGCGTTCGACTCGGCCTTTCGAACCACGATTTCAAGGAGACCCCGTGCGGATCACCATCGGCGATTTCTTCCTCTCCCGGCTGCACGACGCCGGGATCACCGAGATCATCGGCGTGCCCGGAGACTTCAACCTCAACTTCATCGAGCAGATCGACGCGTTCGACGGCATCCGCTTCGTCGGCACCTGCAACGAACTGAACGCCGCCTATGCGGCCGACGGCTACGCGCGCTCGCGCGGCCTCGGCGCGCTGCTCACGACCTACGGGGTCGGCGAGCTCAGCGCGCTGAACGGCATCGCGGGCTCCGCGGCCGAGCACGTGCCCGTCGTGTCGATCGCGGGCGCGCCCCCGCTCTACGCCACCGAGGCCCGCTACGACCTGCACCACAGCATGGCCGACGGCGATTTCCGCAACATGCTCGGAAGCATCGGACAGTTCACCGCCGCGGCAGTGCGCATCACTCCCCACAACGCCGCCGAGGAGATCGATCGAGCGCTGCACATCGCGCTGCGCGAGAAGCGCCCCGTGCACATCCAGCTGCCCTCGGACATCTCGCACCTGACGATCGAGGCGCCGACGACGCCGTTCAGCGCGGCCTGGCCCTCGAGCGACCCCGAGCGGCTGCAGGCGGCCGCCGAGCGCATCCTCGAGCTCTTCGCCGCAGCTGAGCGCCCCGCGCTCCTCATCGACCTCGACGCCGACCGTCACGGCTTCGCCTCTCGGCTGCAGGCGTTCGCCGAGCGCACCCGGACGCCCTATGCGCATCTGACCTCGGGCAAGGGCGTGCTGAACGAGCAGAGCCAGCTCTTCATCGGCACCTACAACGGCGCGAACTCCGCCCCCGGCGTGCGCGAGGCGATCGAGCAGGCCGACTTCCTGCTCACCACCACGCCCCGCTTCATCGAGGGCAACTCGGGCGCCTTCACCCAGCAGCTGCCGCAGCACGCCACCGTCGACTTCGGCGATCAGCACGTCAGCATCCACGGCGAGGACTACAACGGCATCACGGTGCTCGAGCTGCTGGACCTGCTGCTCGAACGCGTGCCCGCCGCCGAAGCCGGGAAGCCCGCGAAGCCGGCCGTCCGCCGGGGGCCGCGCCCGAGACGCGATTCGCCCCTCACCCATGAGCGGCTGTGGCCGCGCCTCGCGCACTTCCTGCGCCCGGACGACGTCGTCATCGCCGAGGCGGGCACTTCGAGCATCGGCCTCGGGCCCCAGCCGCTGCCCGCAGGCGCCACCTACATCAACTCCGGGATCTGGGGATCGATCGGCTTCACCCTTCCGGCGCTGCTCGGCAGCCAGCTCGCGTCGCCCGAGCGCCGTCACGTCCTGTTCATCGGAGACGGGTCGTTCCAGCTCACCGCGCAGGAGCTCTCCACGATCCTGCGCGAGGACCTCGCCCCGATCATCGTGCTCATCAACAACCGCGGCTATACGATCGAGAGGTGGATTCTCGGGATGAATTCCGCCTACAACGATGTGGCGAACTGGAACTACGGCGCACTGGCGAAGGTGTTCAAGCCGGACACGACCATGGAGTTCCACTCCGCCGCCACCGAGGGCGAGCTGGAGGAGGCGCTTGCGGCCATCGAGGTCTCGGCGCACGGGTCCTTCCTGGAGCTCCACCTGGACCCCGAGGACGCGCCCGCGGGACTGCGCGGCTTCGGCCCCATGACCGCGGAGTTCGACTACGGCCCGCGGGGGCCGCGCAACGCGCAGCTCTAGTCCGGGTGCGGGCGGGAACGGTCTCGAAGTCCTCGGAGAGACCCTCTTCCCAAAACCCTCATGGATCGTATATCATTTGAAATACGCACCCAGAGGACCAGCTGAAAGGCCAGCATGACACTCGGAATCGACACCCCCGGCAAGATCATCGCCGTGCACCTGAACTACCCCTCGCGCATCGCGCAGCGGGGCCGCACACCCGCCTTCCCCTCGTACTTCCTGAAGCCCGCCTCCTCGCTCGCGGCCACGGGCGGCACGATCGAGCGCCCCGCCGGCACCGAGCTGCTCGGCTTCGAGGGCGAGATCGCCCTCGTCATCGGCGAGCCCGCCCGCTGGGTCTCCCCCGAGGACGGCTGGAAGCACGTCGCCGCGGTCACCGCGGCCAACGACTTCGGCCTCTACGACCTGCGCGCGGCCGACAAGGGCTCCAACGTGCGCAACAAGGGCGGCGACGGCTACACCCCGATCGGACCGGTCGCGATCCCGACCCCCGGGCTCGGGCAGGACGCCTGGCGCGTGCGCACCTGGGTCAACGGCGAGCTCGTGCAGAACGACACGAGCGACACCCTCAAGTTCCCCTTCGGCCAGCTCGTCGCCGACCTGTCGCAGCACATGACCCTGCAGACGGGCGACGTGATCCTCACCGGCACCCCGGCAGGCAGCTCCGTCGTCGTGCCGGGCGACGTGGTCGAGGTCGAGGTCGACGCCCCGAACGCCCCCGGCGCCCCCACGACGGGCCGCCTCGTCACCACCGTGACCCAGGGCTCCCGCGCCTTCGGCGACTTCGGCAACCAGCCCAAGGTCGACGACCTGCAGCGCGTCGAGGCCTGGGGCAGCGAGGAGGAGCACGCCGCCGCGGTGGCCGCAGGTCGCGCGACGCCGCTCGACGGCGACGTCTCGACGAGCTCGACGAACGCCGGCCCGCTCACCGACGAGATCCGCGAGCTGCTCGACGGCGTCGCGGTCGCGACCGTCTCGGCCGCGCTGCGCAAGCGCGGCTACGTCGACATCTTCATCGACGGCGTGCACCCGAACCACGATGACGACGTCATCCTCGGCACCGCGAAGACCCTGCGCTTCATCCCCTTCCGCCCGGACCTCTTCAAGGAGTACGGCGGCGGCTTCAACGCCCAGAAGCGCGCCTTCGACAGCGTGCAGCCGGGCGAGGTGCTCGTGGTCGAGGCCCGCGGCCTCCCCGAGACGGGCACCGTCGGCGACGTGCTCGCGCTGCGCGCCCAGTACCGGGGGGCCGCCGGCATCGTAACCGACGGCGGCGTGCGCGACTTCGGCGCCGTGCAGGAGTTCGAGATCCCCGTCTTCTCGCAGGGCGCGCACCCGAGCGTGCTCGGCCGTCGCCACGTCCCGTGGGAGACCGACGTCACGATCGCCTGCGGCGGGGCCGCCGTGCAGCCCGGCGACATCATCTTCGGCGACCGCGACGGCGTCATCGTGATCCCGCCGTTCCTGCTCGAGGAGGTCGCCCGCGAGGCCGCCGTCCAGGAGCACGCCGACGCCTGGGTCGCCGAGCAGGTGAAGCAGGGCGCCGCGGTCGACGGCCTCTTCCCGATGAACGCCGAGTGGCGCGCGAAGTACCAGGCGGAGACGGGGAAGGCCTGAGGATCATGGCAGCCCAGTCGAATCTGCACCAAGCCGCTTAATGTAAAGGCCCAGTGGGCCTTTACGCGGCGTATGTGCCGAGGCCGCCGCGGCCTCGGATCAAAGTTCAAGGAGGTGAATGTGACTCAACTCTCCAAAAGCGAACAGGCCTACCGCCTGATCCGCGAGCGGATCGACAGCGGGCGGTACGTGCCGGGCTTCCGGCTGGTGCTCGCCCCGATCGCCGCCGAGCTCGACATGTCGGTCGTCCCCGTGCGCGAGGCGATCCGCCGCCTCGAGGCCGAGGGGCTCGTCACCTTCGAGCTCAACGTCGGCGCGCAGGTCGCGCTCATCCAGGAGACCGAGTACCTGCACACCATGCAGACCCTCGCGCTCGTCGAGGGCTACGCCACGGCCCTCGCCACCCCGGGCATCACCGCGGACCACCTCGAACGAGCCGCGGCCGTCAACGCCCGCATGCGCGAGACGCTCGAGCACTTCGACCCGCAGCGCTTCACCGAGCTGAACCTCGAGTTCCACAGCGTGCTCTTCGAGGCCTGCCCGAACCCGCACATCCTCGATCTCGTGCACCGCGGATGGAACCGCATGAAGGTGCTGCGCAACTCGTCATTCAGCTTCGTGCCCGGCCGCGCCCGCGAATCCGTCGACGAGCACGACCGGATCCTCGCCCTCATCCGGGACGGGGCCCCCGTGCTCGAGATCGAGATGGCGGCGCGCCAGCACCGCCTCACGACCCTCGACGCCGTGCTCGCCCAGCAGGACGAACGCCGCCACGGCGAGGAGCTCCCCGCGGCCTAGGCCGATCCGCCGCCCCCAGACCACCCGAAGCCCACGATCACCATCCCGAACACAGGAAGGCACGCCATGTCCCACGAGAAGCCCGCAGGGCTCCCGGATAAGATCCGCCACTACATCGACGGGAAGTTCGTCGACTCGGTCGGCGGCCAGGAGTTCGACGTCCTCGACCCGGTCACCAACCAGAACTACATCAAGGCCTCCTCCGGCCAGAAGGCCGACGTCGACCTCGCGGTGGCCGCAGCGAAGCGCGCCTTCCGGGAGGGCCCCTGGCCGAAGATGCTCCCCCGCGAGCGCTCGCGCATCCTGCACAAGGTGGCCGACATCGTCGAGTCGCGCGATCAGCAGCTCGCCGAGTTCGAGAGCTGGGACTCGGGCCTGCCGATCACCCAGGCGAAGGGCCAGGCCCGCCGCGCGGCCGAGAACTTCCGCTTCTTCGCCGACCTCATCGTGGCTCAGCACGACGACGCCTTCAAGGTGCCCGGCGTGCAGATGAACTACGTGAACCGCAAGCCGATCGGCGTCGCGGGCCTCATCACGCCGTGGAACACGCCGTTCATGCTCGAGTCCTGGAAGCTCGGCCCCGCGCTCGCCACCGGCAACACGGTCGTGCTGAAGCCGGCCGAGTTCACCCCGCTCTCGGCCTCGCTCTGGGCCGGCATCTTCGAAGAGGCGGGCGTGCCCGCGGGCGTCTTCAACCTCGTCAACGGCTTCGGCGAGTCGGCCGGCGACTCGCTCGTGAAGCACCCCGACGTGCCGCTCATCTCCTTCACCGGCGAGAGCAGCACCGGCTCGCTCATCTTCGGCAACTCCGCCCCGTTCCTGAAGGGCCTCTCGATGGAGCTCGGCGGCAAGAGCCCCGCGGTCGTCTTCGACGACGCGGACCTCGAGACCGCCCTCGACGCGACCGTGTTCGGCGTCTTCAGCCTGAACGGCGAGCGCTGCACCGCGGGCTCGCGCATCCTCGTGCAGCGCGGCATCTACGACGAGTTCGTGGAGCGCTACGCCGAGCGCACGAAGAACATCGTCGTGGGCCTGCCGAGCGACCCGAAGACCGAGGTCGGCGCGATCGTGCACCCCGAGCACTACGAGAAGGTCATGAGCTACGTCGAGATCGGCAAGAGCGAGGGTCGCCTCATCGCCGGCGGCGGGCGCCCCGAGGGCTTCCCCGAGGGCAACTTCGTCGCCCCGACCGCCTTCGCCGACGTCTCGCCCGACGCCCGCATCTTCCAGGAGGAGATCTTCGGCCCGGTCGTCGCGATCACCCCCTTCGACACGGAGGAGGAGGCGCTCGAGCTCGCCAACAACACCAAGTACGGCCTCGCGGCCTACATCTGGACCAGCGACCTGAAGCGCGCGCACAACTTCGCGCAGTCGGTCGAGGCCGGCATGGTGTGGCTCAACTCGAACAACCTGCGCGACCTGCGCACCCCCTTCGGCGGCGTCAAGGCCTCGGGTCTCGGGCACGAGGGCGGCTACCGCTCGATCGACTTCTACACCGATCAGCAGGCCGTCCACATCACCCTCGGCACGGCGCACTTCCCCCGCTTCGGCGCGACCGGCAAGTAACCACTCCCCGACCACCTGAAAACGCAAGGAAGCACAATCATGTCTGTACTGAATCCCGCCGATAAGACCTCCTCGGGCTTCTGGGTCACGAAAGAGGCCCCGATCAAGACCGACAACCCGGTCCCGACCCCGTCGGCTCCGGCACCCGACATCCTCCGCTGCGCCTACATGGAGCTCGTCGTCACCGACCTCGCCGCATCGCGCGAGTTCTACGTCGACGTGCTCGGCCTCATCGTGACCGCCGAGGACGAGAACGCGATCTACCTGCGCTCGATGGAGGAGTTCATCCACCACAACCTCGTGCTGCGCAAGGGCCCCGTCGCCGCGGTCGCCGCGTTCTCGTACCGCGTGCGCACCCCGGAGGACCTCGACAAGGCGGTCGCCTTCTACACCGAGCTCGGCTGCGACGTGCGCCGCAACCCGGACGGCTTCGTGAAGGGCATCGGCGATTCGGTGCGCGTCGTCGATCCGCTCGGCTTCCCCTACGAGTTCTTCCACGACGTCGAGCACGTCGAGCGTCTCGCCTGGCGCTACGACCTCTACACCCCGGGTGCGCTCGTGCGCCTCGACCACTTCAACCAGGTCACCCCCGACGTGCCGCGCGCCGTGCGCCACTACCAGGATCTCGGCTTCCGCGTCACCGAGGACATCCAGGACGAGCACGGCACCGTCTACGCCGCATGGATCCGCCGCAAGCCGACCGTGCACGACACCGCGGCGACGGGCGGCGACGGCCCCCGCATGCACCACGTCGCGTTCTCGACGCACGAGAAGCACAACATCCTCGCGATCTGCGACAAGATGGGGTCGCTGCGCATGTCGGACCGCATCGAGCGCGGCCCCGGCCGCCACGGCGTCTCGAACGCGTTCTACCTCTACATCCTCGATCCCGACGGCCACCGCGTCGAGATCTACACCCAGGACTACTACACGGGCGACCCCGACAACCCGGTCGTCACCTGGGACGTGCACGACAACCAGCGCCGCGACTGGTGGGGCAACCCGGTCGTGCCCTCGTGGTACACCGAGGCCTCGCTCGTGCTCGACCTCGACGGCAACCCGCAGCCGGTCATCAAGCGCACCGACGACTCGGAGCTCGAGGTGACCATCGGCGCCGACGGCTTCTCGTACACCCGCCAGGGCGACGGCGAGCAGGGCTTCAAGCTCGGCAACACGCTGTAGGCGCACATCTCGGGGCCTGGTGAGCAGGTTCGGGATCGGGGCCGGGGCGCGAAAGCGCTCCGGCCCCCTTGCGATCCGGGGCGGATCCGCTCGGAGTGATCCGCGGAACCCGAGCCGCCGAAGCCCGATCCATCGGAACCCGAGCCGCCCGAACCCGACCCGCTCAGACCGCGGGGATCAGCATGGCGAGCAGCATCGCCGCCATGGCCCCCGACTCCACCGCGAGCCCGGCCCGCCGGCGGAGCGCCGCGGTCGCGCAGAGCCCGAGCAGCGTCGCCACGAGCGGCGCGATGACGAGGATCGGCAGCAGCGCCCCGAAGGAGCCGTGGCCCGCGTGCGCATCGATCCCGGTCGCCGCGCCACCCGCGCCGTGACCGTGCGCGAGCACGAGCCACGCCATCGCCGGATAGGCGAGCGCCGAGGCGATTAGGACGGCGCGGGAGAGGGGGTCGGCGCCGGCCGGCGCCGGCGGGGCGGGGGCTCCCGCCACGGGATCCACCGGAATCGCGCCGGGCACGGTCTGCGGCTCGAGCCGCGCGCCCTGCCGCGAGCCGACGACGAGCACGATCCCCGCGGCGAGGAGCAGCGCCGCCCAGACGACCGGGGGCACGAGGCCGACGAGCACGAGGTCGACCATCGCGAGCACCATGGCCGCCGAGGCCGCGATGCCGATGCGACTGCGCGAGACGACGGCCCCGCCGAGGCAGAGGGCCCCCGAGGCCAGCATGATCGCCCCGGCGATCACGGGCGCTCCCCCGGCGTGCGCCGCGCCGCGAGGGGCGCCGCACCGGCGCTGCGGCTCTCGCCGCGGCCGTCCCCGATGCCGAGCGCGATCTCGGCGTAGCCGCGCACCGCGGCTCGGCACTCCTCCCGCGGCGTCGTGTGCCCGATGAGCGGGTAGAGGTCGTAGGCGTCCTCGAGCGCGACCAGGTTGCGCGCGATCATCCCCGGGGGCGAGGCCAGCGCGAACTCCCCGGTGCCGGCCCCGATCTCGATGATCGTGCGGTAGAGCATCACCTGGCGCTCGGTGAGCTCCCGGTGCGCGGGCACGTACTCCGGGCGCTCGGCGATGATCGCGACGCTCTCGTAGACGTACCGCAGCTCGTCGCTGATCTCGTCGGGCACCCCCGCGTCGATCATGGCGAACAGCCGCGATGTCGCGCTCTCGGGTCGGTCGAGGATGCGCCGCCGCTGAGTGTCGAACTGCTCCATCGCCCCCGCGAGGGCCGTCATCTGCAGCTCGTCGAGGCTCGAGAAGTAGTGCAGCACATTGGCCGCGCTCATCTCGGCCTCGGCCGCGACCGCGCGCACGTTGACGGCCCGGCTCGGCCGCGACCGCGCGACGCGCCAGAACGCCCGGATGATCTCATCCCGGCGTTCCAGGCGCTTGCGCGCGGTCGCGTTCATGGCCCAAGCCTAGTTGCCCGAGCCGAGCCGCGCGGGCTCCTCCTCCGCATCCTGCACGGGAATGGTCTGCGTGAGGCCCGCGTAGTACTCGGGCTTGCGCGCCTTGAGCACGAGCCCGACGACGAGGCCGCCGATGAAGAGGCCCGGCGTCGGCAGGAGCAGCAGCTGGTTGATCGGCCCCTCGAGCCCGGTCACGACTTCGAAGTTCGTGACGATGAGGATGTACCCCGCGATGAGCCCGAGCGCGCCGAGGGCCGGTGCGACGATCACCCGCCAGACGCTGAAGCCGCGGCGGTCGCGCGCGAAGTACCAGACCACGGCGATCGCGGTGAAGGCCTGCGCGAAGACGAGCCCCTGCACGCCGGTCGCGTAGGTCCAGAGGGCGAGTCCGAGGAAGGGATCCGCCTGCACGAGGATGGCGATGACCACGACCACTGCGCAGATCGCGCTGAGGGTGAGGCTCGCCACCGCGGGCGACTGCGAGCGGGCGCTCGAACGGCCGAGCACGCGCGGCAGCAGGCCCTCGCGGCCGAGCGAGAAGAGGTAGCGGGTGCAGGCGTTGTGGAAGGCGAGCACGCAGGCGAAGAAGCTCGTGACGATGAGGATCTTCATCGCGAAGGCCGCCCAGGCGCCGGCGAGCCGGCCGGTGCCCTCGATCACCATGGTCTCGAAGGCGTCGCTGCGGGCCATCTCGATCACGCCGTCGACGCCGAACGCGACCGTGAGGATCCAGAAGGTGAAGGCGTAGAAGAGGCCGAGGAAGGCGATCGCGATGATGGTCGCGCGCGGGATCGTGCGCTCGGGTCGCTTCGCCTCCTCGGTGTAGATGGCCGTGCTCTCGAAGCCGAGGTAGGCCCCGAAGCCGATGATGAACAGCGTGCCGGCCGCCGGGGCCAGGAAGACGTTGTCGATCGAGAAGGAGGCGAGGCTCCAGGGCTCCGGACCGCCGTCGGCGAGCGCGGCCACGGCGAGGACGAGCAGGATCGCGACCTCGAGGGTGAGCAGCACGGCGAGCACCTTCGCCCCCACGTCCACCTTGCGGTACCCGAGGAAGGCGACGATCGCCACCGCGAGGAGCGACCAGACGCCCCAGGGCAGATCGAGGCCGAAGAGTTCGAGGAAGGTGAACTGGGCGAAGAACCCGATGAAGCCGTAGAAGGAGATCACGAGCGAGATGTAGGCGAAGACGGTCACCGACGAGACGCCGAGGCCGAAGGGCTTGCCGATGCCCCGCGAGACGTAGGCGTAGAAGGCGCCCGCGTTGCGTACGCTCTTCGACATGGCGGTGAAGCCGAGCGCGAAGAAGATCAGCACGACGGCGCAGAAGAGGATCGCCCCGGGGGCGCCGATGCCGCCCATGCGGAACGAGGTGACGGCGCCGCTGAGGATGACGGTGAGCGGCGCCGCGGCCGAGATCACGAAGAAGACGATGTCCCAGGTGCCGAGGCGCCCCGAGGCGAGCGAGCCTTGCCGAGCGGACTGCCGGGTTTCTTCCGGGGGCGCGGAGGCGGTGGTCATGGTGACTCCTTTGTCTGTGAGCGTGGTGCTCGGGAGCGAGGTCCCGAGTCCCG
Source organism: Candidatus Leucobacter sulfamidivorax (assembly GCA_016771945.1). Classification (GTDB taxonomy): domain Bacteria; phylum Actinomycetota; class Actinomycetes; order Actinomycetales; family Microbacteriaceae; genus Leucobacter; species Leucobacter sulfamidivorax. Next base: position 741,771 of record QZLF01000002.1, on the reverse strand, counting down.
GAACCGAGTTGAAACTGAACATTGATCGGAATCGATGACAGCAACGGTTCTTGCGGGTAGTGTAATCATAAAGAGAGGATCGAACAATGTTCAATATTTCGACGGATTCGGATCCGGCTGCGGCCGACGGACACCGGCGTCCCCGCGCCCGCGATCTGGGCATCGTCTTCGACGGCGAGCCGGGCCCGTTGAACGCCATCACCGATGTGCCCGGCCTCGAGGTCGGCTTCACCACGCTCGTCGCCGACGAGCCGGCGGTCGCGCGCACGGGAGTCACCGCGATCCTGCCCCGGGGACGCGCGCGGGCGGGCTCCCCCTGCGCCGCCGGCGTCGCCGTGCTGAACGGGAACGGCGAGCTCACCGGGCGCAGCTGGATCGAGGAGGCGGGGCAGCTGCAGGCGCCGATCTGCATCACGAACTCGCACGCGGTCGGCGCCGTGCACACGGGGGTCGATCGATGGATGGCGATCCATCACCCGGCGAGCGCCGCGGCCTGGATGCTGCCGGTGGTGGGCGAGACCTGGGACGGCTACCTGAACTCGATCAACGCCGAGCTCGTGCGCCCCGAGCACGCGATGGCCGCGCTCGACGCCGCGAGAGGAGGGGTCGTCGCCGAGGGCAATGTGGGCGGCGGCACCGGCATGAACTGCTACGGCTTCAAGGGCGGCACCGGCACCGCGTCCCGGCGCGTCCGGATCGGGGACGAACACTGGACGGTGGGCGTGCTGCTGCAGGCGAACTTCGGATCGCGGGCCGAGCTGCGGGTCGCGGGCCGGCGTCTGGGCCGCGAGTCCCAGGCGCCGAACCCGATGGAGACGAGCGGCTGGTTCGAGCGCGAGGCCGGCGCGGGCGCCCGGATACGGGCGGGCGCCGGCAGCGTCATCGGCATCGTCGTCACCGACGCACCGCTGCTGCCCGGGCAGTGCGAAGCGCTCGCCCGCCGCGTGCCGCTCGGTCTCGCACGCACCGGCACCACGGGCAGTCATTTCTCGGGCGACATCTTCCTCGCCCTGTCGACGGCCAACGAGGGCGCGCTCGCCTCGCGGATGGCACTCGGCGCCGACCCCATCGAGCAGCTGGCCCATGTGGCATGGGGGCGCATCGATCCGCTCTACGCCGCGGTCGTGGAGGCGACGGAGGAGGCCGTGCTGAACACCCTCGTGGCGGCCGAGGACATGGTCGGGCGCGACGGCCACGCGAGCTTCGCCCTGCCCCACGCGGAGGTGCGCGCCGCCTTCGGCGAATGAATTACTGACCGTAAGGTAACAAAATTGTTTCGTCGGTGTTATTTCTAGACTCTCCGTATAGACAGAGAACCCCGAGTATGGTTCACTTTCGGTGACTCGCCCCCGTGGCGATCCGTTCACCGCCGAAAGGAAACCCTCATGCTCTTCAACCGACGCACCGGGAAGCGCCTCGCCGCAGGCGCCGTCGCCCTGGCCGCAGCCGTCTCCCTCGCCGCCTGCACGGGCCCCGATTCCGCCACGAACGACTCCTCCGGCACGGAGGGCTCGGGCGAGGTGAACCGCAGCATCGTCTTCGACTACCCCTACACGATGCTGCCGGTCTACCCGATCGTGCTCTCCGCGGCTCAGGAGGAGGCCGACGCGCAGGGCTACGAGCTGCTCACCACGGAGGACGAGGCCTCGCTCGACAAGCAGGTCGCGAACCTCGGCACGATGATCTCCCGCGGCGTCGGCGCCATCGTCTCCTTCCCGATCGAGACGAGCGCGCTCGCCCCGACGCTGCAGCAGGCCCAGGCCGCCGGGACCAAGTGGATCACCTACGGCGGCAACATGGAGGGCGAGGACGGCTCGCTCGACCTCGCCAACACCGAGTCCGGCGAGCTCACCGCCAAGGCGCTGGGCGAGTGGCTCGACGCGCAGGGCATCACGAGCGGCACCGTGCTCGTGCTCGGCAACGACACCGTCGAGCTCGGCCGCCAGCGCACCGACGGCATGATCGAGGGCCTGAAGAAGTACGCTCCGGGCCTCACGGTCGTCCAGGAGCTGGCGCTCGGCTCCGATGAGGGCTCCTCGGTCACCCAGGCCAAGCTCGTCGCCGATCCCTCGATCGACTACGTGCTCGCCGTGAACGACGACACGGCGATCGGCGCCGCGAACGCCTTCCAGGAGGCCGGCAAGGACGTCGCGACCAGCTTCATCGCCGGCAACGACGGCGCCCCGAACGTGCTGAAGGACATCCGCGACGGCAACGGCTACGTGAAGGCCACCATCGCGCTGAACCTCTCCGAGGTCGGCCGTGCGCTCGTGCAGACCTCCATTGCCGCGATCGAGGGCACCGGCAGCACCACCTGGTCGGCGGTGCCGGTCATGGCGACCAAGGACGCGCCCGAGCTCGACGAGCTGATCGCCCAGTTCGACTGATCCCATGACGACCGTCTCCTCCGCCCCCGCGGCACCGGAGATCCTCGCCGTGCGGGGGGCCGTGAAGCGCTATGGCGTGTTCGCGGCCCTCCGCGGTGTGGACCTCACCGTGCACCCGGGTACGATCCACGCGCTGCTCGGCCACAACGGCGCCGGCAAGTCCACGCTCATCGAGATCATCGGCGGCGCGAACCCGCTCACCGAGGGCACGATCGTGCTCGAGGGCGAGCCACGGCAGTTCACCGGGCCCCGCGAGGCGAACCAGCACGGCATCTCGGTCATCCACCAGCACCTCAGCCTGGTCGATTCGCTCAGCGTCGCCGACAACGTGTTCCTGGGCGACGAGATCACCGGCGGCGGGTTCCTCCGCCGTCGCGAGCAGGTCGCCGAGACCCGCCGCCTGCTCGAGCGCGTCGGCGCGTCCTGCCGGCCCGGGGATCTCGTGTCGCAGCTGCCCGCCGCGCAGCGGCAGCTCGTGGAGATCGCGAAGGCGCTGCGCCGGGACACCCGGCTGCTGATCCTCGACGAACCCACCGCGGCACTGTCGGACACCGAGTCGCAGCGACTCGGGTCTCTGATCCTGCAGTTGCGGGGCGAGGGGCTCGGCATCATCTACGTCACCCACCTGCTGCAGGAGGTCGAGCGGCTCGCGGACGAGGTCACGGTGCTCGAAGACGGGCGGGTCTCGTTCTCCGGATCCGCGCGCGAGCTCACCCGCGCCGATCTCGTGCGTCTGATCTCGGGCGACCGGGCCGCCCACCCCGTGCCCTCCGAGACCGCGTTGCTGCGCGTCACCGCGCGAGCGGACGACGCCCCGGCGATCGAGACGACCGGCCTGCACGGAGACGGCTTCGGGCCGATGGACCTCACGCTCGCCCCCGGTGAGATCGTGGGCCTGTTCGGCATGCTCGGCTCGGGCCGCGGCGAGTTCCTCGAGACCCTCGCCGGAGCCCGCCGGGCGAGCTCGGGCATCGTGCGCTTCTCGGGGCAGAGCACCGCGTTCTCCTCCCCCGCCCAGGCCTCACGCTCCGGCGTGCACCTCGTCGGCGCGGACCGCGCCCGCAGCGGTGTGCTGCACGGCATGTCCGTCTTCGACAACATGCTCATCTCTGCGTTCCCCCGGCTCAGCCGGGGCGGGTGGCGCGACAGCCGGGCCGAGCGGGGCCTGTACGACGAGACGGTGCGAGCCTTCGACCTGCGCGCGACCGCGCGGTCGATGATCGGGACGCTCTCGGGCGGGAACCAGCAGAAGGTCATGCTCGGCCGTGCCGCCTACGCCTCCGAAGAGCCCCGCGTGCTGCTGCTGGACGGACCCACCCAGGGCGTCGATGTCGGCGCGCGCGCGGACATCTACCGCAGCCTGCGCACCCTCGCGGACCGGCGCGGCGTCGCCGTGCTGTTCTCCTCGAGCGACCCGGAGGAGATGCTCGATCTCGCCGACCGGATCCTGGTCGTGCGCGGCGGCGAGGTCGTCGCCGAGCTGAACGCCCGCACCGCGACCGATACCCGGCTCATCTCCCTCGCCTCCCACGGCGCCGACACCGCAGAGGCCACGGCCGCGGACGCGGCCCCCGATCCCGACCCCACCGCACCCGAGGTTGCCGAATCATGACCGCTCCCAGCGAACCCACTCCCGCCACCGACGCCGTCACCGGTCCCGCCACCGCGCCGGAGCCGGACACCGAGCGCCCGACCATCGCCCGCCGCCTGCGCGCCGGGGCGATGCAGAACATCCTGCTGCTGGGCCTGATCGCCCTCGGCCTCATCTTCCAGCTCGCCACCGGAGTGTTCCTGAACCCGGCGAACCTCCGCGGCATCCTGCTGGATTCCGCGGTGCTGCTGATCGTGTCGATCCCCGCCGCACTGCTGCTGATCTCCGGCTACGTCGACCTCTCGATCGGCTCCGTCGTGGGCCTGGGCGGCATCACCACCGCGATGCTCCTCACCCAGGGGGTGCCCACCGTGGTGGCGATCCTCGTCGCCCTCCTCGCCTGCGCGATCATCGGCCTCCTGAACGCGACCCTGATCAGCGTCACGAAACTCTCCCCGCTGATCGTCACCCTCGGCACCCTCTCCCTCGCCTACGGCATCACCCGGGGGGTGAGCTCCCTGCCGCTGTCGGACTTCCCGTCCGACTTCCGCATGATCGGCGGTGGCGCTGTGGCGGGCATCCCGATCCCGATCATCATCTCCGCGGTCGTCGCGATCATCGGGTGGATCTTCGCCGCGAAGGTCGCCGCGGGCCGGCACGTCTACGCCATCGGATCGAACCCGGCCGCGTCCTACCTGTCCGGCCTGCGCGTCAGACTCGTCCCGATGACCCTGTACATCATCGTCGCGATCTTCGCCGGCTTCGGCGGCATCATCAGCGCGAGCCGCCTCGGCTCGGCCTCCTCCGGCTCGCTCGGCGTGGGCTTCGAGATCACGGTGCTCACCGCGCTGCTGCTGGGCGGGATCAGCTTCACCGGCGGATCCGGCAGCGTCGTCGGCGTCGTGATCGGCGTGCTCTTCCTCGGCACCCTGCAGAACGGGCTCACCCTCATCGGCATCCCGAGCTTCTGGCAGAGCATCGCCACCGGCACCGTGCTGATACTCGCCGCCGGCCTGAACTACCTCAACGAGAAACGGCGCACCTCCAGGCGCTGACCGCACACGAAAGGCACCACCATGACCACCCAGACACCGGACACCATCGTCGTGAACGCGCGCGTCTTCACCGTCGACGCGGAGGACTCCTGGACCGAGGCCTTCGCGATCGCGGACGGCGTCATCACCGCGACCGGCACGACCGCCGAGATCGAGGCGCTCGCGGGCGACTCGACGCAGCGGATCGACGCGGACGGGCGCATGATCATGCCCGGCCTCGTCGACGTCCACTCGCACCTGATGCTCGGCGGTCAGCAGGCCGCCTGGGAGCTGCCCATCGAACCCACCTGGTCGATCGACCGCGTCATCGAGACCGTGGCGAGTGCTGCGGGCGAGCTGCCCGAAGGCGCGTGGATCGTCGGCGGCATCGTCGGCAGCCTCGCAATGAACGAGATCACCGACGCCTCCTATCTCGCGCGCCTCGACGAGGCCGCGGCCGGCCACCCGGTGCTGCTGCGCGACGACACGCAGCACAACCGCTGGGTGAACTCCGTGACGCTCGGCCTCATGGGCGTCGGGGAGGACACCCCGAACCTCGAGGGCGGCGAGTACGTGCGCGACGCCCAGGGCCGCCTCACCGGCGTCATGTGGGAGCTCGCCTCGCGGCATGCCGAGGAGACCGCGGTGAACGCGATCCCGGACCAGGACCACCGCAACCAGGTCTCGGCCGCCGAGTCGATCCGCATCATGAACTCCTACGGCTACACGGCCACCCAGGAGGCCGCGACCTTCGAATCGGCACTGAAGGCCTTCAGCGACCTCGACCAGGCCGGCGAGCTGAACTCCTGGGTCGTGGCCTCGATGCCCGCTCGCGACTTCGTCGTCGGCGTCGGCGACGTCGGCGTGACCCTGCTCGACAAGTCCGAGCAGTACCGCACCGAGCACGTGCGCCCGGACTTCGTGAAGGCCGTCGTCGACGGCATCCCGATGTCGTACACGGCGACGTTCCTCGAGCCCTACAAGCCGGGGCACAACCACGGCGAGTGCTACCGCGGCGTCTCCTACTTCACCATGCCCGAGCTCGTTGAGCTGCTCGACCTCTGCGCCTCGCGCGGCCTCGGCTGCAAGATGCACGCGACCGGCGACGGCAGCGTGCACGAGATCCTCGACGCCGTCGAGATCGTGCGGAAGCTGCGCGGTCCCGGCCCGATCTTCCACATCGCCCACGTCGAGTTCGTCACGAAGGAGGACGTGGCCCGCTTCAAGGAGCTGAACGTGGTGCCCGACATCTCCCCCGCGATGTGGTTCCCGAGCAACATGTCGATCGCGGTCTGCGCCGTGCTCAACGACGACCTCGCGAAGCGCATGTGGCCGCTGCGCGAACTCGTCGACGCCGGCGCACTGCTCTCGGCCGGCACGGACTGGCCCTGCGCGATGCCCACCCCGGATCCCTGGATCGGCATCGAGACCATGGTGACGCGGGCGAACCCGGATCCCTCGTTCCCGGGCACCCTGGGCATCGAGCAGGCACTGCGCCTCGAGGAGGTGCTGCGGGCGTACACGCAGAGCCCGGCCGAGGCGATGGGCCTCGGCGAGCGCACCGGGTCGATCGAGGTCGGCAAGTCGGCCGACTTCATCGTGCTCGACCGCAACCTCTTCGAGGTCGATCCTCCCGAGGTGCACCGCACCCGCGTGGAGCAGACCTGGTTCGAGGGCCGGCTCGTGCACGAGGCCGCGTAGCCGGGACTCCGACGGGGCGGGAGTCCGCGCGCCTCGCGCGGGCTCCCGCCCCGTTCCCGCACCGTGTGGTTGACTGAGAGCAAACCGCCCACCCTCTCCATCAGATTCCGAAGGTCCGGTCCGTGTCGAAGAAACCCCTGGGATTGCGCGAGCGCAACCGCATCCGCACCCGCGACGAGATCCTCGCCGCCATGTCCGTGCTGCTCGGCGAGAATCCCTTCGAGAGCATCACGATCGACGACGTGGCGCAGCGGGCCGGGGTGTCCCGCGGCACGATCTACACCTACTTCCCCGACGGTCGCGACCAGCTCGTGCGCGACGCCTACACGCGCATCGCCGATGCCCTGACCGCCGATGCCATCGCGCGGCGGGAGCAGCACGAGGGCTTCACCGACCGCGTCGTCGCCCTCGCCACGGCCTTCTCGGACATCGTCTCGACACCGGAGGGGCGCTTCTACGGCATCATGGGCCCCGGCACCCTCGGCCCGGTGAGCAGCGTCGCCGGCACGGGCTCCCGCACCTTCGCGATCATGCTGACGGAGGATCTGGAGCGGGCGAAGGCCGCTGGCCTGCTCGCACCGGACGCCCCCGCGGCCGAGATCGCGGTGCTGCTCGCGGGCGCGCTGCGCGAGATCGGCGCGACGGTGGCGCGGGACCCGGAGCGGGCCGCGCAGCTGCTGCGGGCGCTGCGGATCGCCGCCGACGCGATGCTCGCACCGCGGAGCTGAATCGGAGCCGCGATGCTCGCACCGCGGACCTGAATCGGTTCCGCGACGCTCGCGCCGCGAAGCCGAGGCGCGGTGCCCGCTCTGCGGACTCGAGCGGCGCTACTCCGCCGTGGCCGCCTCGAGCTCCCTCGCCAGCTTCACCACGAGCGGCACGATCTCGTCGATGACGAACTGCGCGGTCTCGGTCTCGGTGCGGGTCGCGGCCCAGCCGAGGTAGGTGTAGCCGCGCGCCACGAGGAAGTGGTCGAGCAGCCGCTCCTCCTCCGTGCTGAGCGCGCGCTCGGACCGGTAGCCCCGCAGCAGCGCCGTGCGGAACGACTCGTACTCCGGGTGCTCCAGGAACCAGAACAGCACGGTCGCGAGGTCGAAGAGGTACCAGCCGTCGCCGAAGTCGTCGAAGTCGATCACCACGAGGTCGTCGCCGCTGACGAGCACGTTCTCGACGGTGAAGTCGGCGTGGATCGTGCCGTAGACCGCGGGAGCGGTGCCGAACTCGGCGAGAGTGGCCATGATGTGCGCGCGGGTGCGGGCGAGCTGCCCGCGCGAGTCGTCGTCGAGCCCGGGCACCGTGAGGGCATCGCCCCAGAGCGCCCGCTCGCCGATCATGCCCTCCGCGTCCCACGGCTCGCGCGGGAAGCTGCGCTCGCCCGCGAGCTCCTCGGCGACGTGGTGCATGCGCGCCGCGATCGTCCCCACCGTGGCGAAGTGCGCCTCCTCGAGCTGCGCGATCCCGCCCTCGGCCTCGATGTCGCCGAGCTGGCGCGATCCCTCCAGCCAGCGCTGGGCGTCGACCACGACCTCGGTCTCCCCGTCGCTGACGACGGCGGTGTAGTCGCCCGAGACGGTCGGCACCAGGCGCACGACCGGGAAGCCGCGCTCGGCGAGCACCTCGATGAAGCCCGACTCCGCCGCGATCTCCTCCTGCGAGCGGTAGCCGGGACGGTGCAGGCGCAGAGCGATGGGGCCCTCGGGGGTGTCGGCGCGGAACACCGTGTTCTCGCGCATCTTGATGAAGGTGAGCGGCGCGGTTTCGGGGTCGAAGCCGAACTGCGGGAGGGCGAGTTTCGCGAGGACCAGCGAGTTCGCTTCGTTGAGAGCCATGGTCGCCTTTCGTGTTGCCGCGGTACGCTGCATCTGAGAGTAGCCTCCCGGGAAAAATTTGTAAACAGCTTGTCTAAAAATTAGTCACCGGGTACGATTATTCTATCCAGTCTACTCCAGAACGACCCTTGAAGGAGCCACAGATGCCCGCCAAGCGCGCCACCGAGACCCCCACGCTGCTCGAACGCCGCAAGGCGGTGCTCGGACCGCACTCCCCCCTCTTCTACGACGAGCCGCTCGAGCTCGTCAGCGGCAAGGGCGTGTGGCTCAAGTCGGCGGCGGGCGAGCGCTATCTCGACGCCTACAACAACGTGCCCCACGTCGGCCACGGCCACCCCAAGGTCGCGACGGCGATCGCCCAGCAGATGCGCAAGCTCGCCATCAACACCCGCTACCTGAACAACCGCGTGGTCGACTACGCGGAGGCGCTGCTCGCCGAGTTCCATGCCTCGCTCGACCGCGTCGCCTTCGTCAACAGCGGCTCCGAGGCGAACGAGCTCGCGATCCGCGTCGCCCGCTTCCACAGCGGCAACACCGGCATCATCATGAGCGACTTCAGCTACCACGGCACGACGCTCACCCTGGCCCAGCTCACCACCGGCCTCACCACCAGCGAGAAGCGCGGGCGCAACATCCGCACGATCCGCATCCCCGACGCGACCGGGTTGAACAAGACCCAGGCGAAGCAGCTGCTGAAGGACTCGCTCGCCGAGGTCGACGCGGCCATCGCCTCGCTGCAGAAGGCGGGCTTCGGCGTCGCCGCGACGATCCTCGACCCGCTCTTCTCGACCGAGGGCCTCGTCGTGCCCCCGGCCGGCTACATCGAGGGGCTCGTGAAGCGCGTCCACAAGGCGGGCGGCCTCTACGTCGCCGACGAGGTGCAGTCGGGCTTCGGGCGGATCGGCCGTCTCATGTGGGGCCACGAGCTCTTCGACGCGGTGCCCGACATCGTCACGATGGGCAAGCCCATGGGCAATGGCCACCCCATCGGCGCCGCGGTCATGCGCGCCGATCTGCTCGAGCCCTTCGGCGCCGCGAACATGTACTTCAACACCTTCGCCGGCAACCCGGTGTCCTCGGCCGCCGGCCACGCCGTGCTGCAGGTGATGGAGGAGGAGGGCCTGCGGGCCCGGGCCACCGAGCTCGGCGCCCACCTGCAGACCGAGCTCACGCGCGAGCTCGAGGGCAACCCCCGCATCGACGGCGGTGCGCGCGGCGACGGGCTCTTCGCGGGCATGCGCTTCGTGGATCCCGAGACGGGCAAGCCCGATGCCGCCACCACGAAGCAGGTCGTCGAGGCCATGTACAAGGACCACGTGCTCATCAGCCGCATCGGCCGCGACGACAACGTGCTGAAGGTGCGCCCGCCCCTCGCCGTGGAGCGGAAGGACATCGATCTGCTCATCGACAAGCTGACGAAGGTGATCCGCGGGCTCGACGCCTGAGCGCACCCCCGCGACGAAGACCCGGCGCCCCCGCCCTCGGCGGGGGCGCTTTCGCGTCAGGCCGCCTCGCTCCTAGCGGGCAAGCTCCCAATTCACACCGGGTGCGCCCTGCGCCTCGAGCGCCGCGTTCGCGCGGCTGAAGGGACGCGAGCCGAAGAAGCCGCGCGACGCCGACAGCGGCGAGGGGTGCGGGCTCTCGATGCGCGGCACCCCGCCGAGCATCGGGCCGAGGGAGCGGGCGTCGCTGCCCCAGAGGATCGCGACGAGCGGGCCCCCGCGATCCACGAGGGCGCGGATCGCGCACTCGGTGAAGGCCTCCCACCCCTTGCCGCGGTGCGAGGCCGGGGCGCCGGCGCGCACGGTGAGCACGCGGTTGAGCAGCATGACCCCGTGATCCGCCCAGGCCGTGAGGTCGCCGTGCGGGGCCGGCGGGATGCCGAGGTCGTCGTTCAGCTCGCGGTAGATGTTCTGCAGGCTGCGCGGGATCGGCCGCACGTCGGGGGCGGTCGCGAAGGAGAGCCCGATGGGGTGCCCGATCGTCGGGTAGGGATCCTGACCGACGATCAGCACGCGCACGTCCTTGAGGGGCCGCTGGAACGCCGCGAGGATGCGGTCGCCGGCCGGCAGCACGCGCTGCCCCGCCGCACGCTCGGAGTTCAGGAAGCGGCCGAGCTCGGCGAGGCGATCCTCGACCGGCGCGAGCGCCTCGGCCCAGTCGGGGGCGATGTGCCCGGCCGCCGCGAGCTCGGAGAGATTCATCCCCATGCCGCTACGCTTTCGGAGTGAGCGGGCCGCGATGGGTGTGGAAGACGCTCGACTGCGCGACCGGCCGCAGCACGATGAGGTCCTGGTTGACGTGCGGAGGCTGTTCGAGGGCGGAGACGACGACGCGCGCCACGTCCTCCGCGGTCAGCGGTACGACATCGGCGTAGGGCTTCGCCGCGCTCTCCGCGTCGCCGCGCAGCCGGTTCAGCGTGAACTCCTCGGTGTGCACGAGCCCCGGCGCGACCTCCATGACGCGGATCGGCTCGCCCGCGAGCTCGAGCCGCAGCACCTCGGTCACGGCCCGTGCGGCGAACTTCGCGGCGTTGTAGCCGCCCCCGCCGGGGTAGGAGCCGTGTCCGGCCGTCGAGGTGAGGTTCACGATCGATGCCCAGCCGTGAGCGCGGGCCGCGTCGCGCAGGACCGGCAGCAGCGCCGCCGTGACGGTGCGCAGACCGATCACGTTGACCTCGAACATCCAGCGCCAGTCGTCGTTCGACGCCCGCTCCACCGACTCGGTGCCGAGCGCGCCGCCCGCGTTGTTGAAGAGCACGTCGGCTCCACCGGTCTCCGCCACCTCGCGCGCCATCGCGGCGACCTGCGCCTCGTCGGTCACGTCGCAGACGATCGCGTGGGCGCCGGTCTCGGCGGCGAGCGCCGCGAGCCGATCCGCCCGCCGGGCGACGGCGACGGTGCTCCAGCCGAGCTCCGCGAGGAGCCGCACCGTCGCGGCCCCGATCCCCGAACTGGCCCCCGTCACGACAGCCCGCTGCAACATCCGGTTCCTTCCACTCGGCCTCTCACCCGGCCCCTCTTCGGTCCACCGGCAGCCTACTCCCCCGCCCTCGCGAGCCGAAACGCACCGCACGCGCGAAGCGGGCCGCCCCCGAGGGGACGACCCGCTTCCGTCTGCGCGAGCGCAGGGCTCAGGCGAGCGCCTTCGCCTTCAGCGTGTCGAACTCGGCCTGGGTGATCGCACCCGAGTCGAGCAGCTTCTTCGCCTCGGCGATCTCGGCGGCGGATCCGCCGGCCACCTGGCGAATGTACTGGTCCTGCGCGTCCTGCACCTGCTTGGCCGCCGCGGCGTTGCGCTCGGCCATGCCGCGCCCGCGGGCGATCAGGTAGATCAGCGCGGTGATGAGCGGCACGAAGATCAGGAAGATGAACCAGATGGCCTTGAACCAGCCGTTGAGCTTCTGGTCGCGGAAGAGATCGGCGATGATCGAGAACAGCGCCATCAGGTACGCGATGAAGATGAAGATGGTGAGGAACATCCAGAGGAAATCCCACAGGTTTGACAGGAACGACATCGTCGCGTTCTCCTAGCGTCGAAAGTCCCCCGAACCGGTCCCCCAGGCCGAGAGACGGCCACCATGGCCGCTCCGCAAGTCTATCGGCGCGTCGTCGTCGGAGCACCACCGTATCGCCCTCGGAGGGCGAGAACCGGCCCGCTCGTCACGGCCCCGGGAGCGGTGATCCGTGTGACTTCGCGTGTCGCAGGGTTTGTGCAGCGCGGGGCGACCTCGTACCCTCGTTCTGGAGCCGAGCATCGACCCACCACGATCAACCACGATCCATCCCGATCCACCCCGAGGAGCCCCCATGACCGACCAGGCAGCCTGGAACTTCGAGACCAAGCAGATCCACGCCGGGCAGCAGCCCGACCCCGCGACCGGAGCCCGCGCGCTGCCGATCCACCAGACCACCGCGTTCGTCTTCGAGAGCACCGAGCAGGCGGCCAATCGCTTCGCGCTCGCCGAGCTGGGCCCGATCTACACGCGCATCACGAACCCGACGCAGGACGTCGCCGAGCAGCGCATCGCCGCGCTCGAGGGCGGCACTGCGGCTCTGCTGCTCGCGAGCGGCCAGGCCGCCTCGACCTTCGCCGTGCTGAACATCGCGAACGCCGGCGACCACATCGTCTCGTCCTCCTCGATCTACGGCGGCACCTACAACCTGTTCAAGTACTCGCTCGCGAAGCTCGGCATCGAGGTCACCTTCGTCGAGGATCAGGACGATCCGGCCGCCTGGCAGCGCGCGGTGCGCCCGAACACGAAGCTCTTCTTCGCCGAGTCGATCGCGAACCCGCGCTCGAACGTGCTCGACATCCGCGCCGTAGCCGACGTCGCCCACGAGAACGGCCTGCCGCTCATCGTCGACAACACGGTCGCGAGCCCCTACCTCGTGCGCCCCTTCGAGCACGGCGCCGATATCGTGCTGCACTCGGCCACGAAGTTCCTGGGCGGCCACGGCACGACCCTCGGCGGCGTCATCGTCGACGGCGGCACCTTCCCCTGGTCGCAGCACGTCGACCGCTTCCCCGGCCTCACCGAGCCCGACCCCTCGTACAACGGCGTCAGCTACACGGGTGCCGTGGGCGACGCGATCGCCTACATCATCAAGGCCCGCGTGCAGCTGCTGCGCGATCTCGGCTCCGCCATCGCGCCGAACAGCGCCTGGCTGCTGCTGCAGGGCATCGAGACGCTGTCGCTGCGCATGGAGCGTCACGTGCAGAACGCGCAGGCCGTCGCCGAGTGGCTCGACTCCCACGACGACGTCGCCACGGTCTGGTACTCGGGCCTGCCGACCTCGCAGTGGTACGCGGCCGCCAACGCCTACGCCCCGAAGGGCGTCGGCGCGGTGCTCTCCTTCGAGCTGAAGGGCGGCGTCGACGCCGGCAAGGCCTTCGTGAACTCGCTCGAGCTCTTCAGCCATGTCGCGAACATAGGCGACGTGCGCTCGCTCGTGATCCACCCCGCGTCGACCACCCATTCGCAGCTCACCCCCGAGCAGCAGCTCACGGCCGGCGTGACCCCGGGCCTCGTGCGCCTCTCGGTCGGCCTCGAGCACATCGACGACATCCGGGCGGACCTCGAGCGCGGTTTCGCCGCCGCTCGCGAGGTGGTGGCGGCTGCGCGCAACGCGTAGCCCCCTCCTCCCTCGCTGCACTGGCGCCACCGCGCCAGGCGACGCGTAACGCGCCTCGCCCCACTCCGCTGAAAGCACCCCTCGGGGGTGAAAGCATCTGCCGGGAACCATTCCCCGGGCATGCTCTCACCCCCGAGGGGTGCTTTCGCGTCTCATCTCGGACGCGGCGGACCGGGCCGGCGCGGTATCCGCACCCTGCACGCCGACAGATGCCTTGCGAAGCGGTGGATCGTGGCGGTCTCGGGCCAGCCCCAGCGGATCATGTCGTTCCGCGTGGTGCCCGTGATCCAGTTCTCGCGCCGCTTCTCCCGGTACACAAGCTCGTCGGCCGAGTTCCCGCCGCGCAGGCGCTCGTCGAGGTACTTCGCCTTGCCGTCGCACTCGCCGAAGAGGCCCAGGCCGAGGAACTCGAAGTCCACGAAGTACGTCCCGCCGGTCGGCGAGGGCACGGGCACCTGCAGCTCGACGTCGAAGCCGAGCCGGCGCAGGTAGAGGTGGCTCACGCTCTCGAGCACCGAGTCGGTGCGCGGATCGGCCAGCTCCAGAACCTCCTGCGCCCGGAGAACACCCCGCTCCCCCGGCATGCGGGCCAGCGTCTCGAGCATGCCGCCGCGCCAGCACTCGAGTCGCAGGTGGTCGATCCGGCGATCCACCCGGAACTCCCGGCGGAGGAAGGCGTCCGCGCAGGAGATCGCCGTCTCGGCAGGCTCGAAGCGGGCCAGATCGAGCAGCGTCCGGTCGGGGCTCGTGCAGAGCAGCCCGCAGACCTCGACCACCTCGTGCTCCGCCAGCGGCGCCCGGTGCCGCACGATCCCGGGACTCCGCCGATTCGGTCCCGCGACGCGGGTGGTGAGGTGGACCGGCCCATCCGCGCCCGAGTGCAGCGGCAGCCCGAGCAGCACCGCCGCCGAGACGTGCGAGAAGACCGGTCCGCCGACTGCGCGCTCCTGGACGGCCAGCACGCGTGCGAGATGGCGGTCTTCGGGACGAAGGGATGCCGAGATCTCGACCGGCAGATAGATTCCACGGTGCAGTCGTGTCGCCGACCGCGGGTCGAGACGCTCACTTCGGCTCGTGAAGGCGAGCGACTCCTCGAACCCGGCGATGCGCGTGGCGATGTCCATGCGTCGATCATCGGCCACTCATGACCCCCGCGACGCCTGAGAACCGCGATCTGTGGAGAGCCCACGCGGGGTCTGCCCTGTGCACGCCGAATGGCCCTGCTTCTTCCCGTCCCGCGCCGACCCGGGTGAAAGCATCGGTCGGGGGTGAAAGCATGCACTGGGCAAGTCACCCCAGGCGTTCTCTCACCCCCTGCGCATGCTCTCACCGGGTCGAGGAGGGGCGTCCGCGTAACATGGCCCACCGCGGCCCGAGAACAGGGGAGAATGGGGAGCTATGGATTGGCAGACTCCCGAGGACTCGTCCCCGACGGACTTCATCACCGACGCCCAGCTGCGGGCCATCATCGGCCGCCCGCCCATCAGCGGCGGCTGGCGCGACGGAGATCCCGTGGGCGACCGCCGCTTCGCGAGCATCGGCACGGTGCGCACCGAGGGCGGCGCGGAGATCCCCCACGTCCGCATCGCCTACGAGACCTTCGGCGAGCTGAACGAGCAGAAGGACAACGCGATCCTCGTCTTCCACGCGCTCACCGGCGACAGCCACCTCGTGGGCGACGCCGGCCCCGGTCATCCTACCGACGGCTGGTGGAGCGACGTCGTCGGCCCCGGCCGGGCCCTCGACACCGAGCGGTACTGCATCGTCGCGCCGAACGTGCTCGGCGGCTGCCAGGGCTCGACGGGGCCCGCGAGCCTCGCGCCCGACCACACCGAATGGGGCGGCCGCTTCCCATACCTGACCATCCGCGACCAGGTCACGGCGGCCGCGGCGTTCGCCGACGCGCTCGGCATCGAGCGCTTCGTCGCCGCCATCGGCGGATCCGTCGGCGGCATGCACGCCCTCGAGTGGGGGCTCATGCATCCGGGACGCGCCGAACGCCTCGCGGTCATCGCCGCGCCACCGGTGACGACGGCGGATCAGATCGGCCTGAACCTCGTGCAGCTCGAGGCCATCCGCACCGACCCCGCCTGGCGCGGCGGCGACTACTACGACGCGCCCGACGGAGTGGGCCCGCATCACGGGCTCGCGACAGCGCGGCGCCTGGCGCTCCTCAACTACCGCAGCAACACCGAGCTCGACGAGCGCTTCGGCCGCGCGTGGCAGTCGGCGGTGAGCCCGCTGGGCGGCGGGGGCCGCTTCGCCGTCGAGAGCTACCTCGACTTCCACGGCAACAAGTTCACCCGCCGCTTCGACGCGAACAGCTACCTGACCCTCGTGCAGGCCATGAACTCCCACGACGTGGGCCGCGGCCGCGGAGGCGTCGAGGAGGCGCTCCAGGCGCTCACCCTGCCGACGCTCGTGCTCGGCATCCCGAGCGACCGGCTCTTCACGATCGACGGGCAGGATCAGATCGCGCAGCACTCCCCCGGCAGCCTCGACGGACCCCTCGCGACGCGGCTCGACAGCCCCTTCGGGCACGACTCGTTCCTCATCGAGCACGACCTCGTGGGGGCGCAGCTCGAGCGGCTGCTGAGCATCGCGGTGTGAGCCGGATCCAGGCGTTCGATGCAAAGCACCGCTTTGCGCGCCGTATGTCCCGAGGCCGCCCTCGGCCTCGGTCCCGCCGCGGGGTGACGGGCTACCCCTCGTCGTATCGCTGGCGCATGGTGGCGTCGTGGATCTCGCCCACGAGCTCCTCGATGATGTCCTCGAGGAAGGCCACGCCGAGCTCGGCGCCGCCGCGATCCACGACCCGCGCGAGGTGCACCCCGCGCGCCTGCATGCGCGCGAGCACGTCCTCCACCTCCGCATCGCCGGGCACGGTGAGCATCTCCCGGATGCGCTTCGAGCGGATCGGCTCGTGCACCCGGTCCTCCGCCACCCGCAACAGATCCTTGATGTGCACGTAGCCCGCGAGCTCGCCGGAGGCATCGCGGATCGGGTAGCGGGAGAAGCCGTGCTTGGTCACCTCGGCCTCGACGTCGGCGGGCGTCGCGCCCGGCGGCAGCGCCACGAGCCGGTCCGAGGGCACGAGCAGGTCGATCGCCCGCTTGGTCGTGAACTCGAAGGCCGCAGTCAGCGCCCCGCTGCGGTCCTCGAGCACGCCCTCGCGCGTGGAGTGGCTGACGATGCTCGCGACCTCCTCCAGCGTGTAGGTGGCGTTGGCCTCGGCCTTCGGCTCGACCCGGAACAGCCGCAGCACGCCGTTCGCGATGGCGTTGAGCCCCGCGATGACGTGGCGCAGCAGCCGTGAGATCCAGACGAGCGGCGGCGCGAGCAGCAGCACGGCCTGGTCGGGCATCGAGAACGCGGCGTTCTTCGGCACCATCTCGCCGAACACCACGTGCAGGTACGAGACGAGCAGGAGGGTGATGACGAACGCCACCACGGACACGAGCTCGGCCGACAGCCCGGTCCAGGCGAGCGGACCCTCGAGCAGGTGGTGGATCGCGGGCTCCGACACGTTCAGGATGAGCAGCGAGCACACCGTGATGCCGAGCTGGCTCGTGGCGAGCATGAGCGTCGCGTGCTCCATCGCGTAGAGCGCCGTGCGCGCGCGCTTCGATCCGGCCTCGGCGCGCGGCTCGATCTGCGAGCGCCGCGCCGAGATCACGGCGAACTCGGCGCCGACGAAGAAGGCGTTGGCGATCAGCAGCACGACGAGCCAGACGATGCCCCACCAGTCGCTCATGACGCACCCCCCTCGGGCAGCGCCGGAACCGGGCCGGTGTCCCCGCCGCCCGGATCCGCCGCCCGGTAGCGCAGGCGGGCGATCCTGCGCCCCTCCATACGCTCGACGCGCAGCGTGGCGCCGTCGGGCAGCAGCACCTCGGCGCCCCGTTCGGGGATGCGGCCGAGCTCGGAGAGCACGAAGCCCGCGATGGTGTCGTAGTCGTCGCCGTCCGGGATCGCGATGCCCGTCTGAGCCCGGACCTCGTCCGGCCGGAGATCGGCGGGCAGGATCAGCTCGTCGCCGCTCCCGATCACCCCCGCCTTGGCCCGGTCGTGCTCGTCGGCCACCTCGCCGACGATCTCCTCCACGATGTCCTCGAGCGTCACGATCCCCGCCGTGCCGCCGTACTCGTCGACGACGACGGCGAGCTGGAAGCCCCGCGTGCGCAGCTCCTCGAGCAGCTGGTCGAGGCGCATGGTCTCGGGGACCCGCACGGCCTCCTCCGCGAGCGCCGCCACCGGCACCTCGTCCCGCTTCGCGCGCGGCACCGAGACCGCCTGCTTGACGTGCACGACGCCGACGACGTCGTCGCGGTCCTCGTCAATGACCGGGAAGCGGGAGTAGCCGGTGCGCCCGGCGAGCTCGAGCACCGCCTGCGCGGGCTCGAGCCGGTGGATGCTCTCGACCCGGGTGCGCGGCGTCATCACGTCGGCGGCGGTGAGCTCGGCGAAGCGGAGGGTGCGGTCGAGCAGCGTCGCCGTGTCCTGCTCGAGCAGTCCGGCGCTCGCCGAGTGCCGCACGAGCGAGGAGAGCTCCTCGGCGCTCCGGGCGCCCGAGAGCTCCTCCTTCGGCTCGATCCCGATCGCCCGGAGCAGGCCGTTCGCGCTGCCGTTGAGCACGAGGATCGCCGGCTTGAACACCGTCGTGAAGGCGGCCTGCAGCGGCATGACCACCCGGGCCGTCGCGAGCGGCTTGGTGATGGCGAAGTTCTTGGGCACGAGCTCGCCGACGATCATCGAGACGAAGGTCGCGAGCACGAGGGCGACCGTCGCGCCGATGCCGCGCCGGAAGCCCTCCGGCACGCCGATGGCCGCGAGGGGGCCGTCGAGCATCGTGCTGATTGCGGGTTCGAGCGTGTAGCCGGCGAGCAGCGTCGTGAGGGTGATGCCGAGCTGCGCGCTCGAGAGGTGCGTGGAGGTGCGGCGCAGGCCGCGGATCACGATGTCGAGGCCGCGCTCTCCGCCGGCGCGACGGCGCTCGAGCTCCTGACGGTCGAGTGCCACGAGCGAGAACTCGGCGGCGACGAAGACGCCGGTGCCGAAGGTCAGGATCACGCCGATGACGAGCAGCCACCACTCGTTCACAGGCGCTCCCGGAGCGGATGCCGCGCCTCAGCGCGGCCGGTACTCGGGGGGTCCGAGGGTCTTCGGGAGGGTGCGTCCATGATCGGATACACCCTACCATCGGGGCCCCTGTGGATTGGGCGGGAATCAGGGCCGCGGTATCCGGATGCATCGCACATTCATCATGCGAAAAGGCGTAAGCTTGACAGTGTGCGCCCGCAACGGCTGCAAGGGCTGCACGCGGGCGTGCCCGCGCGTCTACACGAGGAGAGGACATCGCTTTGGCTGAGCGGACGAATGTCGCCGGCATCGGAGGCACCGCGGAAGATTTCGGCGCGAATGCGTGGCTGGTCGACGAGATGTACAAGCAGTACACCGCCGATCCCGATTCGGTCGATCGATCCTGGTGGCCCGTCCTCGAACGATACGCCGGATCCGGCGAGGCCGAGGCGAGCGCCCCGGCTGCGCAGGCGGCGACTGCGACGACCGCCCGCACCGCTCCCGCGCATGCGCAGCCCGAGCCCGCGGTGATCGCGCCGACTCCGACGGCGCCGGCCGCGGCCGAGTCCGCTTCGCCTCCGACCACGCCGATCCAGCAGGCGCGCACGACCAACGTCGCCCCGCGCGAGGCGCCGATCCCCGCCGACGCCCCCCGCACCGCACCGGTGACGGGCACCATCGAGGTCGAGGCGGAGAACCAGGTCACCCCGCTCAAGGGCATGGCCCGCACGCTCTCGAAGAACATGGACGAGAGCATCGCCGTGCCCACCGCGACGAGCGTGCGCACGGTGCCGGCGAAGCTGCTCATCGACAACCGCATCGTCATCAACAACCACCTGCGGCGCAGCCGCGGCGGCAAGGTGTCGTTCACGCATCTCATCGGCTGGGCGATCGTCCAGGCGCTGAAGGAGTTCCCGAGCCAGAACGTGGCCTACGCCGAGGTCGACGGCAAGCCCTCGATCGTCGTGCCGGCGCACATCGGCCTCGGCATCGCGATCGACGTCCCGAAGCCCGACGGCACCCGCTCGCTGCTCGTGCCCTCGATCAAGCGGGCGGAGACCCTCGACTTCAACGAGTACCTCGTCGCCTATGAGGATCTCGTGCGACGCACCCGCGAGGGCAAGCTCGCGCCGGCCGACTTCCAGGGCACGACGATCTCGCTGACGAACCCCGGCGGCATCGGCACGGTGCACTCGGTGCCCCGCCTGATGCAGGGCCAGGGCTCGATCATCGGCGCGGGCGCGCTCGAGTACCCGGCCGAGTTCCAGGGCGCCTCGGAGGAGGTGCTGATCCAGCTCGGCATCTCGAAGACCATCACGCTCACGAGCACCTACGACCACCGCGTGATCCAGGGCGCCGGATCCGGCGAGTTCCTGAAGAAGGTCCACGAGCGCCTCACCGGCGAGCACGGCTTCTACGAGGCGATCTTCGCGGCGCTGCGCATCCCGTACAAGCCGGTGCAGTGGGCGAACGACATCCACGTCGACATCAGCGGCCAGGTCGACAAGTCCGCCCGGGTGCAGGAGCTCATCAACTCCTTCCGCGTGCGCGGCCATCTCATGGCCGACATCGATCCGCTCGAGTACGTGCAGCGCACCCACCCCGACCTCGAGATCGAGAACCACGGCCTCACCTTCTGGGATCTCGACCGCGAGTTCGTCACGGGCGGCATCGGCGGCAAGCGCACGATGAAGCTGCGCGACATCCTCGGCGTGCTGCGCGATTCGTACTGCCGCAAGATCGGCATCGAGTACATGCACATCCAGAACCCCGACGAGCGGCTCTGGATCCGCGAGCAGGTCGAGATCCCCTACGCCAAGCCCGGGCACGACGAGCAGATGCGCATCCTCGAGAAGCTCAACGAGGCCGAGGCCTTCGAGACCTTCCTGCAGACGAAGTATGTGGGCCAGAAGCGCTTCAGCCTCGAGGGCGGCGAGTCGGTCATCCCGCTGCTCGACGCGATGCTCATCGACGCGGCGGAGGACGGGGTCGACAGCGTCGACATCGGCATGGCCCACCGCGGTCGCCTCAACGTGCTGTCGAACATCGCGGGCAAGACCTACGGCCAGATCTTCCGCGAGTTCGAGGGCACGGCGAAGAAGACCGGCTCGGGCGACGTGAAGTACCACCTCGGCACCTCCGGCGTGTTCACCGCGCCGAACGGCACCCAGGTGCCGATCCACCTCGCGGCGAACCCCTCGCACCTCGAGACGGTGAACGGCGTGCTCGAGGGCATCGTCCGCGCCAAGCAGGATCTGAAGCCGATCGGCTCCTTCACCACCCTGCCGATCCTCATCCACGGCGACGCCGCGATGGCCGGCCAGGGCGTGGTCTACGAGACCCTGCAGATGTCGCAGCTGCGCGGCTTCCGCACGGGCGGCACGATCCACATCATCATCAACAACCAGGTCGGCTTCACCACCCTGCCCTCCGACTCCCGCTCAGCGGTGTACTCGAGCGACGTGGGCAAGGTCGTGCAGACGCCCATCTTCCACGTGAACGGCGACGACCCCGAGTCGGTCGTGCGCGTGGCGCAGCTCGCCTACGAGTACCGTCAGAAGTTCCACAAGGACGTCATCATCGACCTCGTGTGCTACCGCCGCCGCGGGCACAACGAGGGCGACGACCCCTCGATGACCCAGCCGCTCATGTACGACCTCATCGAGGCGAAGCGCGGCACCCGCCGCCTCTACTCCGAATCGCTCGTCGGCCGCGGCGACATCACCGAGGAGGAGTTCGACCGGGCGAAGCAGGACTTCCAGAGCCGCCTCGAGCAGGCGTTCATGGAGACGCACGCGGCCCAGACCGGCACGATCCCCGTGATCGACCAGAGCGGCATCGCCGACGAGGAGACCTCGAAGCCCGAGGAGCCCGAGCTCCTGCACCCGACCGCGGTGGACGCGGCCGTGGTGGCGCGCATCGGCGAGGCGCACGCCAACCCGCCGACCGGCTTCACGGTGCACCAGAAGCTGCAGCAGCTGCTCAACAAGCGCGTCGAGATGAGCCAGAACGGCGGCATCGACTGGGGCTTCGGCGAGCTGCTCGCCCTGGGCTCGCTGCTCATGGAGGGCACCGCGGTCCGCTTCGTGGGGCAGGACGCCCGCCGCGGCACCTTCGCGCAGCGCCACGCCGTGTTCCACGACCGGGAGAACGGCCAGGAGTGGCTGCCGCTGCTCAACCTCTCGGAGGATCAGGCCCGCCTCTGGATCTACGACTCGTTCCTCTCCGAGTACGCCGCGCTCGCCTTCGAGTACGGCTACTCGCTGCAGCGCGAGGACGCCCTCGTGCTGTGGGAGGCGCAGTTCGGCGACTTCGCGAACGGGGCGCAGAGCGTCATCGACGAGTACATCAGCGCGGCCGAGCAGAAGTGGGGCCAGGAGTCCTCTGTCGTGATGCTGCTGCCGCACGGCTACGAGGGCCAGGGCCCGGATCACTCCTCGGCCCGCATCGAGCGCTACCTGCAGTTGTGCGCCGAGGACAACATGATCGTCGCCCGCCCCTCGACCCCGGCGAACTACTTCCACCTGCTGCGGCGCCAGGCCTACACCCGGCCCCGCAAGCCGCTCATCGTGTTCACCCCGAAGTCGATGCTGCGCCTGCGCGGCGCCGCTTCGCCCGTCGAGGACTTCACGACCGGCACGTTCCAGCCCGTGATCGACGACACGCGCGGCACCGATCACGACGCGACCAAGCGGATCATCCTCACCTCGGGCAAGGTCTACTACGACCTGGTCGGCTCGCTCGAGAAGAACCCCGACCCGCGCATCGCGATCGTGCGGGTGGAGCAGTACTATCCGCTGCCCACGGTCGAGCTGGGCCGCGTGCTCGCCGACTACCCGAAGGACGTCGAGCTGCTGTGGGTGCAGGACGAGCCCGAGAACCAGGGCGCCTGGCCCTTCATCTCGCTCGTGCTGGCGAAGCACCTCGCGAACGACAAGATCCGCGTCGTCTCGCGCCCGGCCTCGGCGGCGCCCTCCACGGGCTCCGCGAAGGTGCACGCGGACGAGCAGGAGGCGCTCATCGCGGAGGCGCTCCGCTTCGACTCCTGACGCAACGACCGGGCGGCCGGGAATCCCCCATTTCCAGGGGATTCCCGGCCGCCTCCGTCTGCGGTCGCGGCGCGCCCGGTAGCCTGAAGCCATGAAGAAGCTCTCGTTCCCCCTGGTGGCCGTCGCCGCGGTCGCGCTCGCCGGCCTCGCCGGTCTCACCGCCTGCTCGGGCGGCTCCTCGTCCGATTCGGGCGACGCCTCCCAGGATCCCGCCACGGCGGTGCTCGGGGTCTGGGGCGAGCCCGATGCCGACGGCGAGCCCTCGATCGAGTTCACCGACGACGGCAAGTACGCCGGCACCGACGGCTGCAACCGCCTCTTCGGCGCGTGGACGGTCGACGGCGACGCGATCGACCTGGGCGCGATGGGCTCGACCATGATGTACTGCGAAGGGGTGGACACCTGGCTCACCCAGGGCACCACGGCGGTGGTGCAGGGCGACGCGCTCGTCGTCAGCGACGAGGACGGCAAGGAGATCGGCACGCTCGACCGCAAGGAGTAGACGCGCGACGAAGGGGCGGATCGCGCGACACGATCCACCCCTTCGTTCTGTCGTCTTGAGCAGCCGAGCGGCTCAGCAGACGGTGAGTCTCAGCAGGTGGTCACCAGACCACCGCGAGCACGACGTTCAGCACCGCGAGGATGCCGATGGCGGCGATCAGTCCGGCGCCCGCGCGCTTCCTCGCCTTGCCGACGATCGCGAGCACCAGGATCACGATGAGCACCGCGCTCTTGACACCGATCTTCATGTTGTCCGGCTCGAGGCCGCGCGCGTAGAGCGTGCCGACGAGGCCGAGCCCCGTGATGAGCATCAGGATCGAGCTGTGCAGGATCGCGCCGTTGATCTTCCCCGCGCCCTGCTTCAGCGCCGGCAGCTGCATGAGCACCCCGGCGATGATGCCGGCGAAGCCGATGATGTGCAGGATGAGCAGAATGTTCCTGAGGATCTCCATATCCTCCATCCTCCCGGCCCGGCCCGGCGAAATCAAAGAAGGGTGCACTCACCCACCTCAGACGAAGCGCCCTGCTCCGAGCCTTGCTCCGACCGCTGCTTCGAGCGCGCGATAGTGCGCGTATTGCTGCCTGCTCTCGAGACAGGGAGCAATACCGCTCGGTGTCAAGCTGTGTTGAGTCACTGGGTCGTTGTTCTTATGGTTTTGCGCGTGTAGTTGATACCAACGGTAATAATTGGCGAGGGCATCACGGGCCGGCACGTGAAGCGCCCGGGATGCTGCTCGTAGTACGCCTGGAGCGCCTGGTTCCGGATCTCCCACTTCTGTTTCCAAGACCCGTCACTCACCTCGGACGGGGAGAACAACGCGATCCCGGAATGCTTGTGTCTCGTGTTGTACCAGAGCACGTACTCGTCGATATAGGCACGAGCCGCGTCGAGACTGGTGAAGATCCTCGGATAGCCCGGCCGGTACTTCATCGTCTTGAACGCGGCCTCGCTGAACGGGTTGTCGTTCGAGACGTATGGCCGGTTGTGCGTCATCTCGATCCTGTGCCCGGCGAGGAACTCACGCAGCAGCGTCGACGTCATCGAGGCACCATTATCCGCATGCACGACCCGCGGCGCGTCATGCTTCGCGAGGGCATCGCGGAACATCTCGACCGCGAGCTGGTCACCCTCACAATCCTCGACCCGGTATCCCTTGATCTCACGGGAGCTGATATCGATGATCTTGTACGCTTTGTACGTCACACCGCGCCACGGAGAATACACATCGGTGATGTCCCAGGACCACACCTCGCCCGGCGCGTGAGCGATCACCACCGGGGCGTCACGCTTGACGCGTTTCCCGGACTTGCGGGGCCTGACCGGGCGAAGCATCTGATTCTCGATGCGTCTCGCGATCCGCCACCACGTCCTTCGGGATGCCAGCATCACTCCCGCGTCCAACGCCGTCGCATACGCCCAGTCCACAGACTCGCCCTCGGCCCATGCCAGTTTGATGCGTTCCTCGATCCGTTCGGTGTCAGCCGTACTGATCCGGGACTCGTACGCGCGATCCGCCTGCCGAACCGGGTCCTGCACCCGGAGGCGCTGCTGCTG
The DNA here is from genome assembly GCA_016771945.1 of Candidatus Leucobacter sulfamidivorax. GTDB lineage: Bacteria > Actinomycetota > Actinomycetes > Actinomycetales > Microbacteriaceae > Leucobacter > Leucobacter sulfamidivorax. The sequence continues at coordinate 716,910 of QZLF01000002.1, read as the reverse complement.
CCGGTACTGCCACGTCCCCCGCGAGACTCCGACCATCGCCAGCGCCTGCCGCTGCGACCCCAGCACCGGAGCGAGAGTCTTCACGAGCTCGTTTTCCTCCCGAATGAATCCTGCGGCTCGCTCGTCACCGCAGTGTCGGGCTCTTGCACGTTCAACTGGTGCAAGAGCCCGATAGCTTTTCCCCACGCCTCGTTCGACTGTTCCAGCTGATCAACGCGCGCCTGCAACCTCGCGACCTCGGCGGCGTGCTCCATGAGCTCCTGAGCGCGCGCTTTCTCGAACGCTGACCATTCCCCGGGAGTGCGAGTCATACCCCCATGCTCTCGCGGAATCAGGTTCCGGTCGAGGTCGCCCTCGTACAAGCTCTTCCGCCACCGCTGGAGCTGATACCGGCTGCAGGGCTGCCGCGCAACCCATGCCCGCTTCGTCCCATGCGGCTGCATCTGGTACTCATGCACCAACTCGCGGATCTCCGCACTCGTATACCCCGGCGTGCCCGTCATCACAGGCTCCTCCCTCTCTCAAGCCCAAACGACTCACAACCAGCCTGACATTGAGGGGTATTGCTGCCTGCCTCGAGAGCAGGCAGCAATACGCGCACTATCGCGCCGCGCGGCAGACAGCCGTCAGTGGAAGAAGTGCCGCTCGTGCGTGAAGTACATCGTCGCGCCCGCGGCCTTCGCGGCCTCGACCACCTCGGGGTCGCGCACGGAGCCGCCGGGCTGCACGATCGCGCGCACACCCGCGTCGAGCAGCACCTGCAGGCCGTCGGCGAAGGGGAAGAAGGCGTCCGAGGCGGCGACGGATCCCGCGGCGCGCTCCCCCGCGCGCTCGACGGCGAGCCGGCACGAGTCGACGCGGTTGACCTGCCCCATGCCGACGCCGACCGAGGCGCCGCCCGCGGTCAGCAGGATCGCGTTCGACTTCACGGCGCGGCAGGCGCGCCAGGCGAACTCGAGCTCGGCGAGCGTCTCGGCGTCCGCGGGCTCGCCCGTGGCGAGCTCCCACTCGGTGGCCGGCTTGAAGGAGCGGTCGGCGTCCTGCAGCAGGAACCCGCCCGAGACCTGGCGCAGCTCGACCGGGTTCTGGGTGAAGCCCTCGGGCAGCACGAGCAGGCGCACGTTCTTCTTCTGGGTGAGGATCGCGAGCGCCTCGGGCTCGAAGCCGGGGGCCACGATCACCTCGGTGAAGATGCCCGAGACGGTCTCGGCCATGCCCTTCGTGACCGTGCGGTTCGCGGCGATCACGCCGCCGAAGGCCGAGACGGGGTCGCAGGCGTGGGCGAGCTCGTGCGCCGCGGCGATCGGGTCCGCGGCGTCCTCGGGGGCGACGGCGATGCCGCAGGGGTTCGCGTGCTTGATGATGGCGACCGCCGGGCGCTCGTGGTCGTAGGCGGCGCGCAGCGCGGCGTCGGCGTCGACGTAGTTGTTGTACGACATCTCCTTGCCGTGCAGCTGGGTCGCCTGGGCGATGCCCGATCCGTCGTTCTCGGTGAAGAGCGCGGCGCGCTGGTGGCTGTTCTCGCCGTAGCGCAGCACCGCCTCGCGCAGCCCGAACAGCTCGTAGCCCACGTAGGCGTCCGCGTTCTCGAAGAGGCCGTCGAGGGACTCGTCGTCGGCCGACGGGTCCTCGGCCGCGGTCTCGCTCCAGCCGAGATCCTCCTGCTCGAGGAACCAGTTGGCGACCGCCGCGTCGTACTGGGCGGTGTGCACGAAGGCCTCGGTCGCGAGCGAGCGGCGCAGCTCGAGGGTCGTGCCGCCCTCGCGCACGGCCTCGATCACGTCGTCGTAGCGCTCGGGCGAGACGACGATGGCCGCGTTGGCGTGGTTCTTCGCCGTGGCGCGCACCATCGCGGGGCCGCCGATGTCGACGTTCTCGACCACGTCGGCGGCCGGCTTGCCCGCGGCGACGGTCTGCTCGAAGGGGTAGAGGTTCACGACCACGAGCTCGAAGGGGGCGAAGCCGAGCTCGGCGAGCTGCTCCCGGTGCGAGGCGAGGCGCAGGTCGGCGAGCAGGCCCGAGTGCACGGCGGGGTGCAGGGTCTTCACCCGGCCGTCGAGCGCCTCGGCGAAGCCGGTGACCTCGGAGACGTCGGTCACGGCATGCCCGGCATCGCGGATCGTCGCGGCCGTCGAGCCCGTCGAGACGATCTCGACGCCGGCCTCGGCGAGCGCCTCCGCGAGTTCCAGCAGACGGGTCTTGTCGCTCACCGAGATGAGCGCGCGCCGCACGGGGATGAGGTCGCGGTGCTCGTAGAGGCTGGGGTCGTGGCTCTGGACTGCCATGTGTTTCCTTCTGGTCGGAGTGGGAGGAGTATGGGCCGGTCATCGAGCTTGTCGAGATGCCGGGCTCCCGCGATCTCGACAGGCTCGATCAGCGGGGTGGATCGGGAAGAATCAATTCACCGCACGCGATCTCGCGCACGGTCTCGACGAGCAGCGGACGCTCGAGCTGCTTGATGCGCTCGTGCAGCTCGTCCTCGGCCTCGCCGGGGCGGATAGCGACGCGCGCCTGGCGCAGGGTCGGACCCGTGTCGACGCCCTCGTCGATGACGTGCACGGTGACACCGGTCTCGACGGCCCCGGCGGCGAGCGCGTCGTGCACCGCGTGCGCACCCGGGAAGAGCGGCAGCAGCGCGGGGTGGGTGTTGATGAGGCGCGGCGAGAACTCGCGCACGAAGCCCGCCGGCAGGATGCGCATGAGCCCGGCGCTCACGACGAGCCAGGGATCGCCGTCCGGGTCCGCCCCGGGGCCCACGCCGTGGTCGCGGATCGCGGCCGCCAGCGCGGCGCCCCACGCCTCGCGGCCGTCGTGGTCCCGGGGTCGCACCACGAAGCTCGGAACCCCGGCGGCCTCCGCGTGGGCGAGCCCGGCGGCGTCGGTGTCGCTGCCGACGGCGACGATGCGAGCCGGGTAGGCGGGATCCGCCGCCGCCGCGAGCAGCGCCTTCAGGTTGCTCCCTCCCCCGGAGATGAGCACCGCGACCTTCAGCACCAGAACAGTCTACCCGGGCGAATGAGTGCCGACCTCCTACTCCCCTCACCCCCTGAACAGTTGTCACTTTGGCGCCCTATTTCGCGATTTGGAGCATCAACGTGACAACTGTTCCGCGAGAGGGTGGAGAAAGAACGGGGAGGGAGCGGACGGAGGCGGATCGGCCCGCTCAGGTGTGCACGATCTCGGCGGCGAGGGCGATCGGATTCGCGGCCCCGAAGTGGGCATCCTCCTGATCGCACCAGCGCTCCCAGTGGGGGCGGAACATCTCGCCGTCGCGGCCGAGTGCGCGCTCGCGCCGCAGACCCTCCGGGCACTCCATCCAGATCGCGTGCACCGACCCGGACCGCCCGAAGTGCGCCGCCCAGGCCCGGGCGGCCGCGAGGTTGCGCCTCGTCAGCGCCCCGCATCCCTCGACGACGAGCGGGCGCAGGGGGTCGAGGGCGACGGTCTCGGCGAAGGCCTCGGCCTCCCAGTCGTAGCGGCGGTACCTTCCCGTCGCGAGCGCGCCGGCCACCGCCCGGGATCCCTCCGCGAGACCGTCCCATCCCGGATAGAGATCGTCGAGGTGCAGCAGCCGCGCACCGGAGGCCTCGGCGATCCGGGCGGCGAGCGTGGTCTTGCCCGATCCGCTTCGCCCGTCGATCAGCGTCACGAACGCCATCAGCCCTCGAGCCTCCCGTCCCGCATGGCGATGCGGCGGTCGGCGATGACCCGCGCCTCCTCCTCGTCGTGGGTGACGAGGATCGCGGTCGTGCCCGCCCGCCGCAGCAGCACGGCGAGCTCGGACGCGAGGCGCTCCCGCAGCCCGCGATCGAGCGCCGACAGCGGCTCGTCGAGCAGCAGCAGCCGGGGCCGCGGGGCGAGGGATCGCGCGAGCGCCACGCGCTGCCGCTCGCCGCCCGACAGCTCGGTCACCGAGCGGGCGCCGTAGTCGGGCAGCCCCACGAGGGCGAGCAGCTCGCCGACCCGGGTCTCGCGCTCGGGTCGCGGCACGCGCTGCGCGCGCAGGCCGTAGGCGACGTTGCCCGCGACCGAGAGGTGGCCGAAGAGCTGGCCGTCCTGGAACATGAGGCCGAAGCCGCGCCGATGCGGGGGCACGCGCACGAGATCCTCCCCCTCCCAGAGCACCGCGCCGGCCTCCAGCGGCTCGAGCCCGGCGATCGCCCGCAGCAGCGTCGACTTGCCGCAGCCGCTCGGCCCGGTCAGCGCCACGATCTCTCCGCGGGACACCGCGAACGAGGCGCCCGCAACGGCCGGGCGATCCGCCCCCTCATACCTCACCGTCGCCTCGCGCACCTCGAGCGCGCGCGGCTGCGCGGGCGCCTGCTCGGGCACCTGCTCGGGCCCCTCCTGCCGCCCGTCCGGTCCGTTCACCATTCGCCAGACACCTCTCCCCGCCAGCGCTCGGCCAGCAGCATCACTCCGGCGGTCAGCGCGCCGAGCACGACCGCGGCCGCCAGCGCCATCCCGTAGTTCTCCGCGCCCTGCCTCCCGATCAGCGCCGCGATCGCCACCGGCAGCGTCTGCGCGCCCGGACGCACGAGGAACGCCGTCGCGCCGAACTCGCCGAGCGAGGTGGCGAAGGCGAAGCCGAGCGCGAGGCCCGCGCTGCGACCGAGCATCGGCAGGTCGATCGTGGCGAGCACCCGCCCGGGCGAGGCGCCCAGCAGGGCCGCGGCGTCGCGCAGCCGCGGGTCGACCCCCTGCAGCGGCGGCAGCAGCGTGCGCACCACGAGCGGCAGCGCCACGAGCGCCTGCGCGATCGGGATCAGCACGATCGAGGTGCGCAGGTCGAAGCCGATGCCGAGCGGCCGGTTCATCGTGAGCAGCAGGCCGAAGCCCAGGGTCACGGCCGAGACACCGAGCGGCAGCATGACGAGGGAGTCGAAGAGGCGGGCGCCGCGCCGGAGCGCCCGGCCCCGTGGTCGCCGCGACGCGACGAGGGCGACGAGCATCCCGAGCGGCAGGGCGATCGCGGTCGCGATGAGGGCGGTGCCGAGCGAGAGCAGGATCGCGTCGAAGACGCTGCCCTTGAGCGGCGAGCGCTCGGGCGGCACCAGCAGGTGGGCGTAGTTCACGAGGCTGAACGAGCCGTCGGGGCCGCGCAGCGAGCGCGCGACGAGCGTCAGGATCGGCAGGGCGTGCAGCAGCAGCGAGGTGGCGGCGAAGACGAGGATCGCGGGCAGGTGCTCCCGCGTCGCGCGGATCGGGCGCGACGACTGCCGCCCGTGCCGCTCGAAGCGCATGCCGACCGCGCGCTCGCGGCCCCGTCGCAGCCGCGCCGAGACCACGAGCACCGCCGCGACGATCGCGAACTGGGCGAGCGAGAGCACCGCCGCCGCGCGCAGGTCGAGGAAGTCCACGGCGAGGCGGTAGATCTCGGTCTCGATGTTCGAGAAGGTCCGCCCGCCGAGCACCAGCACGACCCCGAAGGCGGTGGCGCAGAAGAGGAACACGAGCGAGGCCGCGGAGGCGATCGCGGGTGCGAGCGCCGGCAGCGTCACCGTGCGCCACGCCCGCGCGGGCGAGGCGCCGAGCATGCGCGCGGCCTGCTCCGGGCGCGGATCGAGCTGCGCCCAGAAGCCGCCCACCGTGCGCGCGACGACCGTCACGTTGAAGAAGGCGAGGGCGAGGACGATCGCGGCGAGGCTGCGGTCGAGGCCCAGCCACGCGAGCGGGGCCCCGGGGCCGATGAGCGACATGAAGGCGACGCCCACGACGACCGTCGGCAGCACGAAGGGCACGGTGGCGAGCCCCCGCAGCAGGCTCCGGCCCCGGAACTCGAGCCGGTACAGCACGAAGGCCGCCGGGATGCCGAGCAGCACCGACAGCACCGTGCCGAGCGTCGCCTGCGCGAGGGTCTGCCCGATGACGTTCCAGGTGCGCGGATCGCCGAACACCTCGGGCAGCCCTGCGAGGCTGAAGGAGCCCCCCTCGGTGAAGCCCGTGGCCAGCAGCGCGAGCACCGGCCAGACGAAGAACAGCGCGAGGAACGCGAGCGGCAGCAGGGCGGCGAGCGCCCAGAACCAGCGGAGGCCGTCGCTCCGCGCGGTCGACGCGCGCTGCCCGGGGGCGGTCACCAGCCGGTCGCGGCCGCCCACGCCTTCAACCAGTCCTCGCGGCCGGCGCCGATCTCGGCCGCCGTGAGGTCGTGCGGGGCGGTCGGCTCGGGCGCGAACTCCTGCCACTCGGCCGGCACGTAGGCCTCGGCGTCGATCGGGTACATGTACATGGTGTCGGCGATGGTGTCCTGGAACTCGCGCGAGAGCATGAAGTCGACGACCGCCCGGGCGCCGTCGGGGTTCTCGGCGCCCTTCAGCACGCCCGCGTATTCCACCTGCGAGGAGCAGGTGTCGAGCAGGGCCTTCGTCGTCGAGGCCGAGCCGTCCTCGGTCAGCGTCCACGCGGGCGAGGTGCCGTACGAGACCACGATCGGGAAGGTGCCGTCGCCGCCGCCCTGGGTGAACTGGCCGTTGTAGGCCTCGGTCCAGCCCTGCTCGACGCGGGCGCCGTTGTCGGCGAGAGCGCTCCAGTAGTCGGCGAAGCCGTCCTCGCCGAACGCCGCGACCGTGCCGACGAGGAACGAGGCGCCCGTCGACGAGGAGGTGGCGTCGAGCACCACGGTGAGGCCCTCGTAGCGCGGATCGATCAGATCGTCGTAGTCCTCGGGCTCGGCGAGGCCGTACTCGGCGAACCAGGCCGGGTCGATGTTGATGCAGGTGGCGCCGATGGTCACCGCGGTGAGGGATCCCTCGGTGTCGTACGCATGCTGCTCCGCGCGCTCCGGCAGGCCGGCGGGCAGGTAGGGCTCGACCACGTCGTGCTCGACGAGGCGGGAGGCGAAGGAGTTGTCCACGCCGAAGAAGGCGTCGGCGATCGGGGCGCCCTTCGTGAGGACGAGCTGGTTCGTGAGCTCGCCGCCGTCGCCGGCGGTGATGACCTCGACGTCGTAGCCGGTCGCCGCGCTCGCGGCCGCCGCGAACTCGTCGTTCGGGAACGAGTCGTGCACGACGAGCGTGACCTTCTCGGCATCGCCGCCCGAGCCGCTGTCGCCCGCGCCACCGGTGGCGCAGCCGGCGAGACCGAGCGCGACCACTGCGGCGAGGGCGATCCCCGCGCCGACCCTGGTTCCGGTGCCGGTTCCGGCCTTCGGCCCGGACCCTGCGGGGCGGGACCCCCGGGCGATTCGAGACGCGCGAATAGACGTGTTCATACGATTCCTTCCTCCGCTGGCATGACCCAGATCAGGTTGAACGGTGAGAACCCGCGTGGTTCACTCTCAGCCCGCCGCGTGCGGACCCCCGTGGATGCAGAAGACAGTCTAGTCCGAACGACGGGGCAGACGCCAACGCCGCCGCTTGCCCTCCTTGCGGGCGCCCGTCCCCGGCTCGCCGAGCGCACGGCCGAGCGCGCCGTCGATCGCATCGCCCTGCGTGCCGAGCGAGCCGTCGAGCGAGCCGTCGAGCGCACCCTCGTCCCAGGCATAGGCGCGCAGGATCGCCTCGGCGTCCGAGCCGGCGGCGGTCTCCTCGGGGGCTCGCGACGGGTGCTCGGCGCTCGCGGGAGGGCCCTCGGCATCCGCCGGTGAGCGTTCGGCGGACGGCAGCGGATCGATCGGCACGGTCTCGGCCTCGGCGCCCGGCGCACCGCGCACCGCCTCCGCTTCCGCTTCCGCTTCCGCTTCTGCCTCGGAGGCGGTTTCCGCCGGCGCCGCGGCCACCCGCGAGGGCATCACAGGCGCCACGGGTATCACGGGCGCCCCGGGCTCCCCCGGTCCCGTCAGGCCATCCGGCCGCGACCCGTCCGGCCCGGCCTCCCCCGCCAGGCCCGGCAGGCGTTCCCGCAACCGGCCGGCGTCGATCCGGCGCGCGACGACGCCCAGGATCATGCCCGCCCCGAGCTCAGCCGCGAGGAGCCCGCCCGTCGTCCAGGGCGGCGGCCCGATCTCGGCCAGGCGCCCGGGGCCGATCCCGCCGCTCGCGAGCACCGCGAGCCCCGCGAAGACGAGCCCCGCGACGACCGCGGCGCCGATGGGCACGAGCACCGCCCGCAACCTGCCACCGCGACGCAGCGATGCGGTTCCCCCGGCGAGCGCCCCGATCGTCACGCCGAGGATCACGACGAGCAGCGGCGCGAGCAGCGCCGCCCACCCCCAGCCCTGCGGCACCGCCCCCAGGACGGGCAGCGCGGGCACGGGGCCGAGCAGGGTCTCGAACGGTGATACGGAGGTGCCGGTGCCGATCGCGAAGCCCGCGCCGCTGAACCAGGCGACCGACCAGACGAGCGCCACCGGCAGCAGTGCGAGCTCGAGCACGAAGAGCAGCACGGCGCCGAGCGGATCGAGCTGCAGCGCCTGGCTGAGCGTGACGACCTCGACGTAGCCGGCGATCAGGGAGACGGCGAAGCCGAGCGCGCCGAGGCCGAGCACCCCGGCGATCGCCGCGCCCGCGAGGCGCAGCACGTCGAGCGCGCGGCCGGGCAGCGCCGCCGCGGCCTCGGCGCCGAGCGGCTGCAGCCCTCTCTGCACCCCGCGCACCGCGGCCGCCCACCACTCGGCTCCGTCGCGCCAGGACCCCCAGAGGTAGCCCGCGAGCGAGCCGATCCCGTAGCAGAGCGCCGGCACCAGCACGGCCGCCCAGACGGGCCAGACCTCCGCCGGGCGCGCGAGGAGCACCACCGCCAGTGTCGCGACCGCGAAGCCGAGCGCGCCGCCCAGCACGCCGGCCGATCCGCCGCCCCCGCGGCCCGCGCAGCGCAGCCCGGCGCGCAGCGCGAGCAGCACGGTGAGCAGGGTGAGGCCGAGCGGGGCCAGGGAGATGGTGAAGGCGATCGCCTCGGGCGGCAGGCCGAGGCCGAGCGCCGCCTCCGGGCCGAGCTCCACGCCGAGCGGCACGAAGTGCGCGAGCAGCCACACCCCCGCCACCACCGCCGCGATCGCCCCGGGCTCGGCCGACAGGCCGAAGGCGAGCCACCACAGCAGCAGGGCGGGCACGGCGACGAGCACGATGCCGGCGAGCGCCACGGCGCACGCCTCGATCGCGGCGATGACCGCCGTCAGCACTGCTCTCATCGCCTCAAGGCTACTCAGTCGAGGGCGGCATCGGCTGACACCGCGCCATCGGGCCTCGGAGCGGCCGCGCTCAGGCGAGCGGAGCGTCTCCCAGCAGCGCGACGGCGTGCGTGCGGCTCTCGGCGCCGAGCTTCACGAGGATGCTCGACACGTGCGTTTTCACGGTCGGCATGGAGATGCCGAGCCGCGCGCCGATCTCGGCGTTGGAGCGGCCCTCGCGCAGCGCGGCGAGCACCTCGCGCTCCCGCATCGTCAGCTGCGCGAGAGCGTCGGCGGAGACGCCGCTCCGTGGCTCCGCGGAGGCCTCGGCCAGGGCGGCGAACGCGATCCGCGTCACCCGGGGGTCGAGCTGGCCCTCGCCCGCCGCGACGCGACGCACCGCATCCGCGAGCGGAGCCGACTCGGTCGTCTTGAGCAGGAACCCGGCGGCGCCCGCCCGGATGGCCCCGACCACGAGCTCCTCCTCGTCGAAGCTCGTCAGCACGAGCACCTCGGCGCTCCCCTCCGCCACGATCGCTCGCGTGGCGGCGATGCCGTCCGTCCCGGGCATGCGCAGATCCATGAGCACCACGTCGGGTCTCAGCAGCCTCGCGCTGCGGATCGCCGTCTCCCCGTCGGCGGCCTCGCCGACGACCTCGATGCCCTGGCCCTCCAGGATCATGCGCAGGCCGTCGCGGATCATGCCGTGGTCGTCGGCGATCAGGACGCGGGGCACGGTCATCGCTCGACCTCCCTCGGGAACTCGGCCCCCTCCGGGAACGCCGTCCCCCTCGGCAGCCTCGCGCGGACGACCCAGGCCTCCCCCTCACGGCCGGCGGAGAACTCGCCGCCCACGATCCGCACCCGCTCGGCGAGCAGCCCCAGCCCCAGACCGCTCCCCCGCAGCTCGGGCACGACGAGGGAGCCTCCCCCGCGCGACGAGACCTCGACAACCACGACGTCACCGGCTCCATCGACGCTGTCGGCCCCGTCGACCCGGTCCGCCTCGCGCAGTCGCACCTCGACCTCGCCGCCGGAGGCGTGCCGGACGCTGTTCGCGAGCGCCTCCTGCACCACTCTGCCGAGCGCGTGATCGGAGGGCTGGCAGAGGCTGCCCTCGATCCCGTCGTGCAGCGTCACCCGAACCCCCGAGCGCTCGGCCTCCTCCACCAGCCGCGGCACCATCTCCCTTCCGATCGGGGCGGAGAAGCCGTCCGAGCCCTCGCGCAGCACGGCGATCATCGATCGCAGGGCGCCGTGCGCCTCGAGGCTGGAGTCGCGCACCGCCCGGAGCGCCTCCCGCTCGCGGCTGGCGGGTGCCGCGCCGTCCACCGGCGGGGCCGATCCACCGCTCATCAGCGCGGCCTCGCTGCGGATCGCCACCGCGGTGACGTGCCCGGCGACGATGTCGTGCAGCTCCCTGGCCATCCGCTCGCGCTCGTCGCGCACCGCGCCGCTGCGGTCGAACTCGGCGAGACGCGTGGCGTCCTCCGCGCGCTGCCGGTACAGCTCCACGAGCTCCCGCGACTGCGCAGTGGAGTTCGCGTACCAGTACGAGAAGCCGAGCAGCGCCCCGAACGGCAGCGCGATCATCAGCGCGACGCGGATGTCCCCGGAGCGCAGCAGCGCGGCGACCGCGACCAGCGCGCATGCCGCGACGACCCCGACGAGCGCGCGCCTGCGATGCTCCGCCGAGAGGACGAGGATCAGCGCCTGCATCAGCTCGAGCACGACCAGCAGTGGCACGATGCCCCCGGTGGTGAGCAGATCCGCCGCGAAGAGCACGACCACCGCGATCAGGCCAGCGCCCGGGGCCCGCTGCTTCAGCAGCACGAGCGCGGCTGCGGGAATCGCCGTGGCGAGGGTCCACCAGGGCGAGACGGGATCGGGCAGCAGCGAGAACACATCCCACAGCCCCGAGAGCCCGAGCGCGGCGAAGACGACGGCGAGCAGCGCGTAGACGACGGCGAGCAGGGGCGGCGACATGAGCGGGCCCCGGGTCGCGGACCGCGGCTCGGAGGGCGGCTCCATCCGCCCCGCCGTCCGCTCTCGCTCGACCATGCCCCTATCCAAGCAGGATCCTCGCGGTTCGCCCTCAGACCAAAGGATGAGTCGCTTCTCAGGCTTTCCGCCGATCCCCTCCCGGCCCCCGGTCGCGAGAGTCGAGGCATGGACCTCCTGACCTCGCTTCCGCTGCCCCTGGGCCTCGCCGTCCTCGCGCTCGTCGACGGGCTCAGCGTCGGCACCCTGGTCATCCCCCTCTTCCTCATCATCGCGCCCGGGCGGCCGCGCGTGCGCAGGATCCTGCTCTACCTCGGCACCATCACCGGCTTCTACCTCGCGGTCGGAGTGCTCTTCATGCTGGGCATCGTGAGCGTCATCGACGTGGGGCGGGAGTTCCTCGCCTCGACCCCCGGGCACATCGTGCTGCTCGCCGCGGGCCTGGCGCTGCTCGGGGCGGGTGTCTGGATGGGCGTCGTCGATTCGCGGCGGAAGAAGCGCGCGAAGGCCGGCGATCCCGCGGCGCCGGAGGGCGGTGGAAGGCTGCTGCGCTGGCGGGAGCGCCTGCTCGCCGACGGCACCGGCCGCACGGCGGTCATGGCGGTCGCCCTCGCAGCCGGGCTCGTCGAGATCGCGGGCATGCTGCCGTACCTGATCGACATGACGATGCTCGCGGATGCGCCGCTCTCGGCACCGGCCCGTCTCGGCATGCTCGCGGCGTACTGCGTGGTGATGATCGTGCCCGCCCTGCTGCTGCTCGGGGCGCGCATGGTCGCGGCGCACGCGGTGGAGCGGCCCCTGCAGCGCTTCACGGATTGGATGCGCCGCACCGGAGCCGAGAGCACCTCGTGGATCTTCGGCATCGTCGGCTTCCTCCTCGCCCGGGCCGCCTGGATGCAGCTCGGACTGCCGTTCTTCGGATCGTAGGGTGGGCGTAGGCTGGTCGGTGTGACGCTCCTCTCCCCCTACGAGAGTGCTCTCGGCGAACGGATACACCGGCTGCACCCCGTCGCGCAGCGCTACTTCTCGGCGATCCCCGCCGGATGCGTCGGCGTCGGGGAGGGCGTGTTCGAGGAGTTCGGCACCCCGCGCCGCTGGCTCCGGCCGCTGCTGCGCCCCCTCGAGAGGCGCGGAGTGCTCGTGGCCGGCTACGTGCGCGACGTGCCGTTCCGCATCGAGAACCGCACCGTGGCGGTTCCGGAGGGAGGCGGATCCGGCGTCGGGACCGTCGGCGCGGCGGTGGCGCGCCGCACGATCGACCTTCCCACGGGTCCGTGGGAGACGCGGGACTCGGTGATCGCCTCGGGCGGCGGGGTGCTCGAGCGGCTCGGCGCGCCCTGGACGGTATCCACGCTCTTCGAGGTCGGCATCGACGGCAGCGCCGATGCGGACGGCGACGGCGACGGTGCGCTGACCCTCGTGAGCCGCCGCGTCGGTCTCGTGATCGGCCGGCTCCGGGTGCGGATCCCGCGCTTCATCGCGCCCGTCGTGCGGCTGCGCGAGGGCTACGACGAGGCGAGCGGCATGCAGCGGGTCGAGGTGACGATGGACCTCCCGTTCATCGGCCGCATCTACGGCTACCGCGGCGGCTTCTCGTACCGGATCGAGGAGGCCCGCGATGACCGGGACTGAGCCCGGCGGACGCGTCGTCATCGGCGGTGCCGGCGGCTTCATGGGCGCGTACCTGACGCGGCGCTATCGCGACGCCGGGCGCGAGGTGGTGACGATCGGGCGCTCGGGATCCGAGCTGCGCTGGGGCGACGGATCCGGGATCGCCGGAGCCGTCGACGGCGCCGCCCTCGTCGTCGGCCTCGCGGGCAAGAGCGTGAACTGCCGCTACGGGCCGGCGAATCGCGCCGAGATCTTCCGCTCCCGGCTCGAGACGACCGCGGAGCTCTCGCGCGCGATCGCGGCCGCCGCCGCCCCGCCGCCGCTGTGGGTGAACGCCTCCACCGCGACGATCTACCGGCACGCCGAGGATCGGCCCATGACGGAGTCGGGCGGCGAGCTCGGCCGGGGGTTCTCCGTCGAGGTCGCGAAGGCCTGGGAGCGCGCGCTCTTCGACGCCGAGCTGCCCGGGACGCGCCGCGTGGCCCTGCGCAGCGCGATCGTGCTCGGCCACGGCGGAGTGCTCGGCCCGGTCCGCGGCCTCGCCCGGCTGGGGCTCGGCGGCGCGCAGTGCGACGGCTGGTGGCCGGTGACGCACGCCCGGCTGAGGGCCGGCACCCTGCACCGCCGCGGCTCGGGAGGCGGCCGACAGCGCTTCAGCTGGATCCACATCGAGGACGCCGCGCGGATCGTCGACTTCCTGGAGCGGCACCCGGGGATCGAGGGGCCCGTCAACGCGAGCGCGCCGAACCCCGTGGACAACCGCACGCTGATGGCGGCGGTGCGCCGGGTGCTCGGAGCCCCCTTCGGGCCGCCCGTGCCCCGCTGGGCGCTCGAGCTCGGGGCGATCGGCATGCGCACCGAGACCGAGCTCGTGCTGAAGAGCCGGTGGGTGCTGCCCGAGCGGCTGCTCGAGGCGGGCTTCGAGTTCGCCTACCCCGAGCTCGAGCCGGCGCTGCGCGAGGCGCTCGCGTAACCGCACCGGCACGGCCGCGACGGCACAGCCGCGATGGCGCGGCCGCGCGCGAAATACCCGATCCGAACGGTCGCGCGCAAGGGGGTGGAGCGATCCGCCGCCGCCCTGCTTGGCTGGCGGCATGAGCGCACCACGAATCACCCGGACGACCCGATCCACCCGAATGCGATCCGCCGCGATCGCGAGCTTCGGCGCGAGCGCCCTCCTGGTCCTCGTGACGGCCTGCTCCAGCGGTCCCGCCGAGACCCCCGAGCCCTCGGATCCCCCGACGACGGCTCCCACGACGACCCGGCCGACGTCACCGCCGGCCGAGGACCCCGCCCCCGAGCAGCCGCCCCTCGAGGAGCTGATCCTCGGCAGCTGGACCTCCGCGGATCCGGGCGACCCGTTCCTCGAGTTCCACCCGGACGGCACCTTCAGCGGCAGCGACGGGTGCAACGGCGTCGGCGGCACCTACGAGATCGAGCCCGGCGCCGAGCTGATCCCGCTCGACCGCGCCCCCTCGACGCTCATCGCCTGCCCCGGGATCGACGATTGGCTGCGCGCCGTGGAGTTCGTCACAGTCGACGCCGACGACTATCTGCAGGCCTACGACGGCGACGAGGCGCACATCGGCCAGATGTACCGCGCCGAGTAGGTCTGCGCCGCCAAAGCCCTTCTGGGCTCCGCGAGCAACAAGGAGACCGTCGAACGTGCGCTGCGGTACACCGTCAGCAAGGAGCGCCAGATCCTCGCCTTCGAGCGGATCTCTCGACGCGAGTTCACCGAGGAGCAGCTGAACGCGCCGAAGGTCGACTACGGATCGTGAACGCCCGGCGTGATCCCGAATCCCGGGCAGCCGGAGAGCGACCCGGTCTGCCGAAGGCCAGGGTATGGACCGGAATGGGCCGTGGATACGTCGAGGAACGCGGCTACCTCGTCGACAACAGCATTCTGCAGAAGCTCTCGCGCAGTGCGCCCGTCCGCAGGAGGTTCGCGGAGCTCGTCTCGACGTTCCCCGTCTACACCTGCCCGCCACAGGTGCTCGAGTACTGCTGGTCGGCGCGCAACCCCGCGGAATACGCCGAGCTCCGCGAGGACATGGAGCTCTTCACGCCGGCGGTCTCGCATCCGCCGCAGCAGCTCGTGCTCGACATCCAGCAGTCGCTCTGGGACAGCGGGCTCATGCGCGCCGCCGGAGACACCGATGTGCACATCGCCGCCTACGCGATCGCGAACGACCTCACGCTGGTGAACTGCGATCGCGACTTCGGATACATCGCCGGGGCGCTCACGAACGCGCGCTTCCGCCAGGAGTTCGTCGCGGAATAGCGTGAGGCCCCGCTCTCCTCGACGAACTCGGGGAGCGGGGCCTCACGCGGGCGGCGGCACCTACAGCGCGCTGTACACCTCGCGGAGCAGGCGTGCGGTCTCCGACGGGGTCTTGCCCACGCGCACGCCGGCGGCCTCGAGGGCCTCCTTCTTCGCCTGCGCGGTGCCGGCCGAACCGGACACGATCGCGCCGGCGTGGCCCATGGTCTTGCCCTCGGGGGCGGTGAAGCCCGCGACGTAGCCCACGACGGGCTTCGTCACGTTCGCCTTGATGAAGTCGGCCGCGCGCTCCTCGGCGTCGCCGCCGATCTCGCCGATCATCACGATCGCCTTCGTCTCGGGATCCGCCTCGAACGCGGCCAGCGCGTCGATGTGGGTGGTGCCGATGATGGGGTCGCCGCCGATGCCGATGGCGGTCGAGAAGCCCAGGTCGCGCAGCTCGTACATCATCTGGTAGGTCAGGGTGCCCGACTTCGACACGAGGCCGATCGGGCCCTTGCCGGTGATCGTCGCAGGGGTGATGCCAGCGAGCGACTCGTCGGGGGTGATGATGCCCGGGCAGTTCGGGCCGATGATGCGGGTCTTCCCGCCGATGGCCTTCGCGTGCGCCCAGAGCTCGGCCGAGTCCTTGACCGGCACGCCCTCGGTGATGATGACGAGCAGGCCGATGCCCGCGTCGAGCGCCTCGATGGCGGCGTCCTTCGTGAAGGCCGGCGGCACGAAGACCACCGAGGTGTCGGCGCCCGTGGCGGCGATGGCCTCGGCCACGGTCGCGAACACGGGCAGCTCGACCGCGTTGCCGTCGGCGTCCGTGTGCGACACCGTGGTGCCGGCCTTGCGCGCGTTCACGCCGCCGACGATCTGCGATCCGGCGGCGAGCATGCGGGCCGTGTGCTTGGTGCCCTCGGCGCCCGTGATGCCCTGCACGATGATCTTGGAATCCTTGTTCAGGAAGATCGACATTCTGTTGCTTCTTTCCTAGGTCTCGAAAGTCTCGGTGTCGGCGCGGCTCAGCGGCCGTTGGCCAGCTCGGCGGCCTTGTCGGCGCCCTCGTCCATGGTCTCGGCCACGGTCACGAGCGGGTGGGCGGCCGCCGCGAGGATGCGGTGGCCCTCCTCGACGTTGTTGCCGTCGAGGCGCACGACGAGCGGCTTGTTCGCGTGGTCGCCGAGCTTCTCGAGCGCGCCCACGATGCCGTTGGCCACCGCGTCGCAGGCGGTGATGCCGCCGAAGACGTTCACGAACACCGACTTGACCTGCGGATCGCCGAGGATCACGTCGAGCCCGGCGGCCATGACCTCGGCCGAGGCGCCGCCGCCGATGTCGAGGAAGTTGGCGGGCTTCACGCCGCCGTGGTTCTCGCCGGCGTAGGCGACGACGTCGAGCGTCGACATCACGAGGCCCGCGCCGTTGCCGATCACGCCGACCTCGCCGTCGAGCTTCACGTAGTTGAGGTCCTGCGCCTTGGCCTTGAGCTCCAGCGGATCCTCCGCCGCCTTGTCCTCGAGCTCCTCGTGCTCGGGGTGGCGGAACAGGGCGTTCTCGTCGAGCGAGACCTTGCCGTCGAGCGCGATGATGTCGCCGGCTCCGGTGAGCACCAGCGGGTTCACCTCGACGAGGGTCGCATCCTCGCCGACGTAGACCTCGAACAGCTTCTGGAAGACCGGCACGACCTTGCCCACGAGCTCCTCGGGGAACTTCGCCGCACGGGCGATCTCCTCGGCCTTGGCCGCGTCGATGCCGGCGATGGGATCCACCTCGATGCGCGCGAGCGCCTCGGGCTTCTCGACCGCGAGCTGCTCGATCTCCATGCCGCCCTCGACGCTGCAGAGCGAGAGGTACGAGCGGTTGGCGCGGTCGAGCAGCACCGAGAAGTAGAACTCCTGCTTGATGTCGGCGCCCGCCGCCACCATGACGCGCTTGACGACGTGGCCCTTGATGTCGAGGCCGAGGATCGCCTGCGCGGCCTCGTACGCCTCGTCGGGGGTCTTCGCGACCTTCACGCCGCCGGCCTTGCCGCGGCCGCCGGTCTTGACCTGGGCCTTCACCACGACGACTCCGCCGAGCTTCTCGGCCGCCGCGCGCACCTCCTCGGGGGTGTCGGCGACGATGCCGGCGAGCACCGGCACCCCGTATCGTTCGAAAAGATCTCGTGCCTGGTACTCGTACAGATCCACGTATTGTTCCTTTGAGGTAGAGAGAGGTGGCTGCGAGGCGAAAACTGTCTCGATGTCGAAATAACCGACCAACTGAAAAGCCTACCACTCGCAGGCGATCACGCCATTCGGCCCCCGCGCCGCTCCTTCGCGCGGTAGAGCTCGACATCGGCCCGCCGCATGAGATCGCCGAGCTGCTCCCCGGCCTGACGCCGGGCCATCCCCCACGACCAGGAGTATCCGGCCGCCGCCCGGAGCGCCTCGAGCCGCTCCCGGCTCTCCCGCTCGCCGGCGCGGAGCATCAGCGCGAACTCGTCCCCTCCGGTGCGGGCGACCAGCCCGTCCCGTCCGAGGCCGTGGGACCACAGCGTCACCGATTCGCGCAGCGCCTCGTCACCCGCGGCGTGCCCCCCGGTGTCGTTGATGGCCTTGAAGTCGTCGAAGTCGATCGCGACGAGCGTGACCTCGTCGCGTGCGCGACGGGCCCGCGCGATCATCCTCCCGCCGAGGACGGCGAGCCCGCGTCGGTTCAGGGCGCCCGTGAGCGGATCCCTGATCGCCTCCTGCTCGGCCCGCCGCCGCAGATGCCTGCCGGTCTCGATGCAGAACACCGAGATGAGCACCGCGTAGAACAGCGCGAGCTCCGAGGAGAAGTCGTGCACGGCCCCCGCGGGGCGCATGGTGAACGTGAATACCGTGATCACCCCGAGGTAGAGCGCGAGGGCGCCGCGCGCGATCCAGGAGCTGAAGAACCAGCCGAGGTAGACCGCGACGATCGGCGCCTCGAGCAGCACGTTCAGCTCCATGTGGGGATGGTTCGTCAGCGCGAGCGAGACGGCCGACCAGAACGTCAGGTAGGCGATGAAGAGCAGCCCCGCCCATCGGGGATACCGGCGTCCGGCCAACAGCGGGACGATCACGAAGGCCAGATAGCCGCCGCCCCAGATCGCGACCGCGGAGCGCTGGATGTGCGGATGGCCCACCAGGTAGTCGACGAGCAGGATCACGGCGAGCGTCGCCGCGAAGACGGCGCTCACGATCGAAAACTGGCCCTGCCGGTCGGCGTCCCGCGTATAGGCGGCCCGCAGGTGGGCCCCCAGGACGGTGAGGTGCGTGTCCGAGGCCCTGCGGCGGAAGATCATCGCGTCCTCCCCCGTTTCATGGCGTAGAGCGCCTCGTCGGCGCGCTTGAACAGGCTCTCGCGATCGTCGCCGGGCTCGAACTGCGCGAGGCCCCAGGACCAGGCCTGCTGAGAGGCCTCGAGCAGGCGTCGCACGACCCGTTCGGCGTACTCGGCGTCGCTGCGCTCCAGGATCAGCGCGAACTCGTCGCCCCCGGTGCGGCCGATGGCGTCGTCGGCGCGCACGACCGAGCGCCACCGCAGCACGGTGTCCGAGAGCACGAAGTCTCCGGCCACGTGCCCTCGCGTGTCGTTCAGCTCCTTGAAGCCGTCGAAGTCGATGACCACCAGTGACAGCGGGGAGCCCGTGCGGCCCGCGCGGGCGAGGTCGTGGTCGAGCCGCTCGAAGAACGCCGAGCGGTTGAGCGCGCCCGTCAGCTGATCGGTGGTGATGCGCCGCTCGGACTGGCGCCAGAGCATCGAGCCGATCTGGAAGCACAGGAGCGCGATCACGATGGTCTGCACGGCGGTCGGGACGCCGAACACCCCGGTCGCCCAGAACAGGGGGTTGATCGCGATGGCGACCACGAGCAGCGCGGTGATGGCGAACATCAGCACGCGGCCGAGCGGCCGCGGCACGAACCAGCCGAGATAGAGGGCCAGGATCGGCAGCTCCTGGGCGCTCGCGACCGCCGACGACTCGTCGCCCGCCGGGCTGAGGAAGTAGATGCTCGCGGCGGTGAAGACGACGACGCAGCCGAGCCCCGCGCCGACGGGGAAGCGACGCCCCATGGCCAGCGCGGTCGCCGAGAGCGCGAGGCAGAAGGCCAGCAGCAGCCAGAGCACCCAGGCGAGCAGGTCGTCCCGGTGCAGCAGCAGGTCGATGACGAGCGTGCAGGCGAACAGGGTGCCCGCGGCGGCCACGTAGAGCGAATGCGGATCCTGCTGCGCGAGGAAGCGGACGACTCGATGGCGGAACACGGAAGAGGAGGTTGCCGATGGCGCACCTGGCATTCCGATCCCCCCTCGAAAACCTGCCCCGAGCGTATCGCATCGAGCCTGGGTGAACACGCCGCCGCACGGCCCCTCCCGCCCGTCCGCCCGTCCGGCGCCCCGGCGCGCCTACTTCTCGGCGACGATGCGCAGGTCGAGCCCCGCCGCCTCGGCCTCCGCCGCCTCGAGGTGGGCCACGTACTCGTTCTTCAGCTTGGCGCCGTCGCCCTCGAACGGGCCCTCGCGGAAGCGGTAGAACGCGAGCGTCGGCAGCATCGCATCGTCCGAGGTGAGCACGGCGTTGTGGAAGTCGCCGTTGGCCCGCCGCAGCTCGGCGAAGACGTGCGCCGCGAGTGCGCCCGCGTCGAGCCCGACGGGATCCCGGCCCTCGACGAGCTGGATCGCGAGGTGCAGCTGGCGATCCCCGCCCGCGTCCTCGAAGGAGATGAGCCTGTGGTTCTCGACGATCCCGAGCAGCAGCTCGTGGGCGTTGATCACGTCGCGCAGGGAGTCCGGCCCGATGACCGCCCCGTTGAAGTCGACCGAGAGGTCGCTGCGCCCGTAGTGGAAGAGCAGCGGCAGGTCGAGCAGCTTCGACTTCATCACCCTGCCGTAGCCGAGCTCCTTCAGCACCGGCTCGAGCTCGCTCACGCGCAGCACGTGGCCGCGGTCGTGGATGTTGTAGCGGATCCGCGGGTTGAGGTTCTCGGCCCGGGCGATCGTGACGAGCAGCTCGCCCTTGTCGTTCGTCTCGATGAGGTAGTTGAAGGGATTGAACTGGAAGACCATCGGCAGCACGCCGTACTCGGCCCGCTTGCTGATCCGCTTCGCGAGCTCCGGGCTCTCGGCGATCGCCCGCCGCAGCTCGACGGTGAAGTCGGTCTCGAGCGCGAGGTTGATCTCGAGGTCGCTCGCCCCGTAGCTGCCGTAGGCGGAGTGGGCGACCTGCAAGATCCGGTCGCGCATCCCCTCGCTGATCCCCTCGCCGCCGAAGGCCGCGACGATGTCGTACTGCGACCAGTCGATGCGGTCGTCGTCGAAGAGCGCCTTGAGGAAGGGCGGGTAGCTCAGGATCACGTAGGTGAAGTTCGGCCCGAACTCCTGCATCGTCTGGATGATCTTGTTCTTGTCGGGGCCGATCGACTTGATCATGCTGACGTCGGTGAGCGAGGTCGTGACGTTCATGCCGGTCGCCCAGGCGCCGAGCGAGAAGGCGTTCAGCACGAACGGCGGGTGCTTCATCGACTTCGCCGTGTTCGAGTAGCCGAGCTGCAGGATCTGCCGGGTCGCCTGTCGTTCGCGCGGGCCGCGGATCCAGCTCGTCGGCGTGCCCGAGCTGCCGCTCGACTCGTCGACGATGACGCCTCGGCGAGGGATCCTGCCGCCCACGCAGCGCTCGGGGATCGACCAGCGCTTGATGTAGCTGTCCTTGTCCATCTCGGGGATGGTGAGGAGCGCCGCCTCGACGCCGCCCCGGGTGTCGAGGCGGCGCGGGAAGCCGCGCTCGGCCAGGAACTGCCGGTAGGCCGGCACCGTGCGGGCCGTCCGCTCGAAGGTGCGCCAGGCGCGCAGGCGCCCGAGCTTCCAGCGCAGCGGCTCGATGCCGGGCGCGAGCAGGATGCGGTGCGTGCCCACGCGCGGCATGAACAGCCTCACCACGCGTTCGAGCACGGCGAGGAAGGCGAAGGCAAGCAGGCGTTTCATCGTGTCTCCTCTTTCCGGTCATCCAGGATCATGGCCTCGGCCGCCCTGCGGAGCGCGAGCGGCGGGTAGGCGCTGTACCCGAGGCGGAACAGCATCCACGCCATGCGCCCCTCGCCCTCGCGGGCGCCGACGGCCTCGGCGAAGAGCACGTGCGAGCGCGGGTTCGTGATGACCGTGCCGAAGGGGTGCAGCACGACGCCCCGGCGGTGCAGCTCGAGCCAGACCCGCATGAAGGTGCGGCCGGCCTCGATGTAGTCGCGGGGCCCGTCGAACGGCCCCTCGATCCAGCCCAGCTCGTGCACGCCGCGCATCGTGTTCAGGTAGACCCCGCGGATCGCGGCACCCACCACGGGCGCGCGCCACATGCCGCGGTGCGCCATGGCGAAGCGCAGGATGCGCCCGGGCAGCAGCATCGCCTCGGCCGAGAGCCCGTCGGCGCGCTCGGCGGCCTCGCGCTTCGAGAAGCGCAGCCAGGTCATGATCTCGTCGTAGACGGCGTCGTTCTCGAGGTCGTCGAAGAGGGTCGCCTGGTTGACGTGCACGATGCGGCGCACGAGCGCGCGGTCGCCGGTGTGCCGGAACTCGTAGCCGGCGTCGGCGCAGATCCGCTCGGCCGCCGCGATGGCCTCGGCCGGCACGGAGGCGCGGCGGTAGGGGCGGCGCGAGGTCCGGCGGGTGCGGATGCGCTCGAGCGCGATCTCCGCCTCCAGCTTCTGCTCCGGATCGAGCTCGACCGGCACGAGCGTCACCCGGGCGAAGCGGTGCAGGCGATCCTCCCCCTCGAAGTCCATCTCGGCGTGGTCGAGGGTCTCCCGGGCCTCGAAGCCCGCGGCGAGCGCGACGACGCGCAGCGTCTCGAGGAACACGCCCGCGCAGACGTGCGCGAAGGGGATGCCGAAGGACTCGGCCGGCAGGCCCAGGTCGAGGTCGTAGAACAGCTCGGCGGTGCGCGCGGTGGTCGGGCGCAGCTTCACCGGCTGCGAGTTGTGCGGGCTCGGGTAGAGCCGCGCGTCGCCGACGATCTCGGACCAGACGACCGCTGCCTCGGGGTTCGGCGTTGCACCGTTCATGCCAGCAGCCTACGGAATACGTCCGACGATTCCGGCATGCGCGCGGCGGGCCCCTCTCTCCGTCAGACGACCACGACCGTGCAACGCGCTCCCGGCGCTCTCGACAGTCGCGCGTCGCGAGTCAGCAGAGGAGCACTGAGACACTCGGCGAGCGCAAGATAGGCAGCGTCGTAACTGCTCGCGTTCGCACCGAGTCGCCAAGCGCGCTGTGCGATCGATGAGAACGGCCACAGCTGGACGGGCATTTCCATGAGTGCTGCGAACGCCGTCTCCGCGCTTGCCAAGTCGAGCAATCCGGCATTCCGTCGCCGCCGCAGCACGTTCGTCGCTTCGACCAGCAAGTGCTCCGGCGCATACAACGACTCCCCGCCGAGCCGATCGGCGATCAAAGGCGATGCCACCGGGTCGAGCCATAGCGAGACTACGACCGAGGCGTCGACGACCACGGTCAACGGCGGTCGGCTTCGATGTCTGCGAGCAGTTCCTTCGCGTCGACCGTCGGCATCGAGCGAGCAAGATCACTCGCTCTGCTGAGCCAGTCGTCAATGCTCGGATGCTCTGCGAGACGCTGCAGCTCGGCCGAGAGATACTCCTGCAACGAACGACCGGAGTTCGACGCGCGCGCCGCCAGAATGTCCCTGGTGCGGTCGGAAACGTTGCGAATAGTGATCGAGACGGCCATGCATGCATTTTAGCAGCACTCGTCTCGTCCGGCAGCGGAAATGCGGCACCCGGCTTGCGCTCGAAGTCTCCCGTTTCGGCACGGCGACACCTCGATGCCGCCGCCGACGAAGGCATACTGGCTGAAGAACATGCAACCCAGGAGGGTCACGTGGGATATCGAAAGTACGGCGAGACCGAGTACGAGAGGCTCAAGAAGCAGCACAACATCATGGCGCTCGTCGGCAACGGTTTCGACATCCAGATCATGCACGACTTCGCACAGCCTTCCGACACCCGGTACGAGACCTTCTACCACTACCTGAAGTTCCGCAGCTTCGACGAGGAGAACGTCATCGTCAAGCAGATGGAGGCGCTGCTCGAAGCGGGAAAGAAGAACTGGAGCGATCTCGAAGGAGCGATCCGCGAGGTCCTGACCAACGGAGGGTCGGCTCCCGATGACGTGTACAACGCGCTCCGCCCGATTCAACGAGAGTTCTCGAGCTTCCTGAACCAGACCGTCCCCTCCACACTTCTCGATGATCTCGGCGCCAGGGTGGTGAAGGAAGAGCGTAGCCTCGCATCTCTCTCGCAGTTCATCTACGACATCGAGGACCCGGAGGAGTACTCCAAGTTCGAGTTCCCCAGGAGAACCGCCCACTTCGATCTGTACAACTTCCTGTTCGTCAACTTCAACTACACGAGCCTGCTGGACGGCTACGTCTACCTCGATCAGAACCAGTTCGACCCCCGTCCCTACAGGACGAGCGACCGGAACTTCGAGTTCCTTCCGAACCCGAGAGACCATGCAGCAACCAGACGGTACAACAAGGAGACGATCTGGCAGAGCAATATCCAGACCGAAGTCATCCATCCCCATGGCGTGCAGGACATCCCGAGATCACTGCTCATCGGAATCGATGCAGAGCCCGACTTCGACAACGCCACTGATCCGAATCGAAAGCTCGTCAAGCCGTACTGGGCGCAGAACGATGTGCGCTATCGCCATTTCTTCGAGGACACCGAACTGTTCATCGTCTTCGGCTGCTCTCTCGGAGAGTCTGACGGGTGGTGGTGGCGGAGCATCGCCGCTGCGCTCGACGCGAACCCGGACGCGGAGCTCATGATCTATCGCAGGCAACGCTCGCAGGGAGCCGAGCTGAGCGAAGAAGATGTGCGGGATCAGTTCATCTCGGCCGCCGACTGCGCTCCCGCTCAGGCAGGCTCGATCCGGGACAGGATTCGGATCGTCCTGTACGAGGAGGGCTCCGACCGCAAATGGCTGAACACTTCCCCTTGAGGCTCTCCGCCTATTCGACCTTCTCGATCGGCGACAGCTTGACCAGCAGCTTGCGCTCCCCCACCGAGTCGAACACCGCGTGGGCGACCCGCTTGGACCCCTCGCCGGTGATGCCCGTGATCCTGCCCTCGCCGTAGTCGTCGTGGCGGATGCGATCGCCCGGCGCCAGCACGAGGTGCTCGTTGTCCCGAACCGCGCCGCCGACCATGTTGGGGAAGCCGCGACCGGCCGCCTGCGCCTCCTTCGCGGCCTTCTTGCGCTCGCGCCACTTGTCGAGCGCCGACTGCATGTTGCCGCTGGCCGGCTCGCTGACCGCGGCGGATCCGCGCCCGCCGCCCGACCCGAAGGACACGGAGGACTCGCTCGACCGCCCGGAGGAGCCGCGTGAGCTCCAGCCGGACCCGCTCCCTCGCGCTGAGTTCAGCGCCCGCGACTCGGTGCCGCCCCGAGAGGTGACCTCGCCGGGCGACTGCCGCCAATCGATGAGCTCCGCGGGGATCTCCTGCAGGAACCGCGAGGGCATCGCGACGCCGATGTCGCCGAAGGTCGCCCGCGTGCTCGCCAGGGTGATGTACAGCCGCTGGCGCGCCCGGGTGATGCCGACGTACATGAGCCGACGCTCCTCGTTCACGCCGCCCGGCTCGTCGACCGACATCTGGTGGGGCAGCAGTCCTTCCTCGACGCCCGTGATGAACACGGCGGGGAACTCGAGCCCCTTCGCCGTGTGCAGGGTCATGAGCGACACGGTGCCGCTCTGATCGTCGAGCTCGTCGGCCGCGGCGACGAGGCTGACCTCGGTGAGGAACTCGAGCAGCCCAGCCCCCGGCGCGCGCACGTCGAACTCTCGGGCGACCGCCACGAGCTCCTCGAGGTTCTCGGCCCGCGCCTCGTCCTGGGGGTCGCGCTTCTCGCGCAGCTTCTCGATCATCTGGGTCTCGTCGAGGATGAGCTTCAGGAGGTCGCCGACGGGAGCCGGCCTCCGCTCCTCCCCCTCGACGTCGCTCGGCCCTGGCTCAGTGGAGCCAGCGCGGTCTTCAGCAGAACGCGATGCGTTCTGCTCCGGGAAGACCACGCCCGCAGCCATGACGGCCGCGCGCGTGAGCATCCCCCCGAGCTCGAGGATCGCGCCGCGCACCTTCGGCCCGAAGCCGATCTCGTCGGCCCGCAACATGGCCTCGTGGAACGACAGCCCGTTCGCCTCCTGGAAGTTCGCGAGCTGCGCCTCCGCCATGGGCCCGATGCCGCGCTTCGGCGCGCCGAGCAGCCGCGACCAGGCGATCGGATCGTAGGGGTTCGCGAGGCTCGTCAGGTACGCCATCGCGTCCTTGATCTCGGCCCGCTCGTAGAACTTGGTGCCGCCGAGCACCCGGTACGGGACGGCCGAGCGGATCAGCAGCTCCTCCAGCGCGCGCGTCTGCGAGTTGGTGCGGTAGAACACGGCGATGTCGCCGTAGGCGAGGCCGGATCGGCGCAGATCCTCGATCTCCTCGGCCACGAAGCGGGCCTCGTCGTGCTGCGAGTAGCCGGTGTACCCGGTGATCTTCGCGCCGTCGCCCTCGGCCGTCCAGAGGTTCTTCTCCTGACGGTCGAAGTTGTTGCCGATCACCGCGTTCGCGGCCGAGAGGATGTTCTGCGTCGAGCGGTAGTTCTGCTCGAGCTTCACCACCTCCGCGCCCGGGAAGTCGCGCTCGAACTCGACGATGTTGCGGATGTCGGCGCCGCGGAAGGCGTAGATCGACTGGTCGGAGTCGCCGACGACGGTGAGGCTCGCGCCGGGGATGCGGCCGGCCGCGTCGACCTCGCGCTCGCGCAGGGGCGGCGTGAGCCGATCCGCGACCTCGGGCTCGACCGGGCGCGTCAGCTCGCGGATCAGCGCGTACTGCGCGTGGTTCGTGTCCTGGTACTCGTCGACGAGGATGTGCCGGAAGCGGCGCTGGTAGATCGCGGCGACCTCGGGGTGGGAGCGGAAGAGGTGCACCGTCTGCCCGATGAGATCGTCGAAGTCGAAGGCGTTGGCCCGGCGCAGCTCGCGCTCGTAGTCGCGGAAGATCTCGACGAAGATGCGCTCGCGCGGATCCGCCTCGTTCGCCGTCGCCGCGTAGGAGTCGGCGTCGGAGAGCTCGTTCTTCAGCCGCGAGATCTTCGCGCTCGTGTTCGCCGGGGTGAAGCCGTAGCTGTCGGCCTCGGTCTCCTTGATGATGCGCTTCAGTAGCGCGCGCGAGTCGGCGCTGTCGTAGATCGTGAAGCCCGAGACGTAGCCGAAGCGCTCGGCCTCGCGGCGCAGGATGCGCACGCACGCCGAGTGGAACGTCGAGATCCACATGCCCTCGCCCTGCGAGCCGAGCAGCGCCTCGACGCGCTCGCGCATCTCGCTCGCGGCCTTGTTCGTGAAGGTGATGGCGAGGATCTGGCTCGGCCACGCCTCGCGATTGCGGATCAGCTGGGCGATGCGGTGGGTGAGCACGCGGGTCTTGCCCGACCCCGCCCCCGCGACGATGAGCAGGGCGGGACCCCGCGCCTCGACCGCGCGCCGCTGCTCGGGGTTGAGGCCCGCGACCAGGGGGTCGTCGTCGGAGCCCGTCCCGCCGAAGGGGGCGTCGGCCGGGGGCAGCAGTTCGAAGTCGCTCATCGTCGTCCCAGTCTACGAGCCACCGCCGACAGACACGGCCGCGGCTCCTAGCGCCGGGCCCGCACGGGCGGGATCCCGTAGGCCCGCCTGAACAGCCGGCTGAAGTGGGCCTGATCCTCGAACCCGCACGACCGCGAGATCTCGGCGATGCTCGCGTCGCTCCACGCCGGATCGCGCAGCAGCGCGGAGGCCCGTTCGAGCCGGCATCGGCGGATGTACCCGGCGAGCGGTCCCAGCTCCCGCGAGCACGCGTAGTAGAGCCGGCGCCTGGAGACGCCGAGCACCCCCGCTGCGAAGTCCGGGCTCAGCCTCCGGTCGGCGAGACGCGAGGCCACCAGGTCTCGCACGGCCTCCACGAGCTCCTCGTCCCCGGGACGACGGGCCTCCCCCTCACCCCTCCCGAGACGGACGCCGGCGGCGAGGATCCGCCCGATCCGCTCCAGAGGGTCCGAGACGCGGCCGGCCTCGCACTCGGCCAGCAGCGCTCGCACGCCCGCTCCCGCCGAGGCGTCGAAGGGGGTCGCCGCGAGCCCCGCAAGGGCGCCGGAGGGCAGCTGCAGCGCATCCGACGGAAGGCTCGTGATGCGGGCGCCGAACGGCAGGCGGCTGCCCACGGCGAACGCGTCCGAGGTGTCGTAGATCGCGAACTCGCCCGGCGCCAGCAGGACCCGGCGACCGTACTGCCGCACCTCCAGCCGCCCCGAGACCGCGAACGCGACGGCGAGATGCCCGGATCCCGCGCCCTCGGCGAGGTCCGGCGTCCGCACGCCGTAGTGCGCCGTGGAGTCGAGCCGGATGGTGCGGATCGGCCCCGCGCGGCGGCCCGCGATCCTGCCCGAGACGTGACCGTTCGCCGTCTCGATCCGGAGTGGCAGGAACAGCTCCCGGGTCGCGCGCTCCCACAGCGGCGTGCGTCGCGGCACCCCCACCCGGGAGGAGTCGAAGCTCCTCCAGCCGCTCTCGTGCTCGCCTTGCCCGGGCATGGCCCTATTGTGGCATTCCCCCGCTCGCCGCGGGCCGCCGTCTCAGTCCGCCGCCGCGGTGATCATGAGGCTCGGCGCCTCGCCGTCGTCGTCGGATTCCGCGAACATGCCGATCCCGCGCGCCTCCGAGCGCTCGCCGAGAGGTCGCTGCGGCGCATGGTTGATGCCGAAGCTGAACACGTCGGGGCGCGCGTAGTGCCCGGCGCTGTCGGCGAAGAACTTGGCGAAGGCGATGGCGGAGAGGTCGATGTCGACGTACACGATCGCCTCGTCGTCGCGGTGCGGCGGCTGCACCCATTTGCCGTCCGGGCCGAGCACCCCCGTGACGCCGCCGCCCACGGTCGGGGCGTTCTCGGGATCGGCGATGCCCAGCCGCTCGACGATCTCCTCGCTGCTGCGGCCCTGCACGAAGACCACGAAGCACTGGTTGCGGATCGCGTAGGAGCTCGCGAGCGTGACCGAGTAGTGGTCGAAGCTGCCCGCGTTCGGATCGGCGTGCGTCGCGTTGATCGCGGGCCACACCGAGACGTGGATCTGCTCGCCGAGCGAGGCGAGCGCGTAGGCGCTCAGGTCCATCGTGTGCTCGAAGCAGATCAATCCGCCGAGCCGGCCGAACTCGGTCTCGAGTGTGAACACGTCGCTGCCGTCCCCGCGGCCCCACACGGTGCGCTCCGCGTTGGTCGGCTGCAGTTTGCGATGACGGGCCACGAGCTCGCCGCGCGGCGAGTAGTAGGCGAGCGTGTTGTAGAGGGTGCCGCCGTCCTTCTCGTCCATGCCGAGCACGACCCAGACCCCGGCCTCGGCCGCCGCCCGGGCGATGCGGTCCGATTCGGCGCTCGGCAGCTCGATGCTGTTGGCGTAGAGCTCGGCGAAGAGGGGGGCCGCGTACTTCGCGGTGTGCGACCAGATCCAGTAGGGGTAGCCGGGCAGGTAGGTCTCGGGGAAGACGACGATGCCGGCGCCCTCGGCACCGGCGCGGCGGATCAGCTCGCACACGCGGTCGACGCCGGCTGCGAGATCGAGGAACGGCGCGGCGTCGTGGATCGCCGCGATCTTGACGGTGGTGTGAGCGTTCATGGCCTCACCCTAGGCGGGGGTCGGCGAGCGCGTTTGGACATCCGTGCACGCACCCGCGGGAGCCTCCGAGCGGGGAGGCGCCCGATCCGGAAGAATAAGGGGATGCCCCTGACGAGCGACCGACCCACCGTGCTGCTGTTCGCGACCGGAGGCACCATCGGGATGCGCCGTACCGAGCGCGGGCTCGCGCCGGATCCGGACTTCCCCATGGCCCTCGAGATCATGACGTCCGGCATCTGCGAACCGCTCGGGATCGACTACCGCATCAACCACCTCACCCCGCCCATCGACAGCGCGAACGCCGACGCCGACACCGCCCCCCGCATCGCCGCGGCGGTGCGGGCGCGCGTGCGCACCGCCCGCCCGCGGGGCGTCGTGATCCTGCACGGCACCGACACGCTCGCCTACACGGCCGCGCGCCTGGCCTTCGAGCTCGACGGGCTCGGGTCGCCGGTCGTGATCACCGGCAGCATGGAGCCCCACGGCGCGCCGGGCGGCGACGCAGCGGCGAATCTGCGGCTCGCCGTGCGCGCGGCGCTGCGCGCGAGCGGCAGCGCCCCCGTGGCGATCGCCTTCGGCGGCGAGCTGCTGCCGGCGGTGCGGGCGACGAAGCACCAGGCCGCCGAGTTCGAGGCGTTCCGCGCCTCGCGCCCGATCGAGGCGCATCCGGTGCGGGTCGCGGAGGCGGTCTCGGACGAGGCGAGCCGCATCCCGGCGCGCGTCATCTCGTTCCGCTTCGTGCCGGGCGTCACGGCCGACGACCTGCGCGCCGCCATCGGCGGCCGGCCCGACGGCCTCGTGCTCGAGTGCTACGGCACCGGCACCGCTCCGACGGCCCGCCCGGGCATGGTCGACGCGCTGCGCGAGGCGTGCGCGGCGATGCCCGTCGTCGCGGTGACGCAGTGCGACACGGGCGGCATCGACTTCTCCCGCTACGCGGCGGCGGATCCGCTCACCGCCTGCGGCGTGATCGACGGCGGCGACATGACCCTCGAGGCGGCGCTCGCGAAGCTCGGCTTCGCGCTCGACCGCGGGGCGCGGGGCGACGCGCTGCGCGCGGTGATGGGGCTCAACCTGGTGGGCGAGCGCGGTTAGCGCTCGCGGGGGCGGGGCCGGGAGCGGCTGAGTTCCGCCATCAGGTCCGGGTGGTCGACGAACACCCCGCTCACGCCGGTCGCCAGGATGCGCGTCCATTCGGCGCGCCAGTCGCCGAACTGCCGGGGATCCGGCCCCGAACGGTGCTCGGCCTCGAGGAAGCGGTTCTCGGGGCGCAGCGTCCAGGTGAAGACCGGGAGGCCCCGTTCCCCCGCCCGGGCCACCACGCCGGTCTCGGGATCGGCGTCGGCGAGCAGGTCCCGCTTGGCGATGCTGATGCCGTCGACCGCGCCCGTCGCGGCGAGCGCATCCAGTCCCTCGTCGCTGCGGTACCACGCGTAGGGTCTCGCCGCCGCGCCCGAACGCGCGACCTCGTCGGCCGGGGCGCCCTCGCTCTCCATCAGGAAGACCAGCTCCGCCGTCACCCTCGCGGCGCGCAGCCGGACGAGCGGTGCGAGCTCGAAGCTCTCGATGACCAGGCGGCCGGGCCGATCCGCCCATCCGCACCGCTCGAGCTCGGCGAGCAGCAGCGCGACGAGGTCGTGCCCGCGCTCCCCCAGGAAGTGCGCGTGCTTCACCTCGATCACGAGGGCGATGTCGCGAGGCTCGGCGTCCACGAGCGCGAGGAGGTCGGAGAGGCGCAGGATCGGCTCCTCGCCGTCGTGCGCGGCGCTCGCGGGCCGCAGCTCGGGCAGCCGTTCCCGGCAGCGCAGGGTCCGCAGCTCGGCCCAGTCGAGGTCCTCGGCGAACCAGCCCTCCACCCGCTGCCCGTCGACCGTCTTCACCGTGCGGCGATCCTCGAACTCCGGGCGGTCCGCGATGTCCGTCGTCCCCGATATCTCGTTCTCGTGCCGCAGCACGAGCGCGCCGTCGCGGCTCACGACGACATCGGGCTCGACCGCGCAGGCCCCCTGCGCGAAGGCGAGCCGGTAGGCGGATGCGGTGTGCTCCGGCCGATACCCCGGGGCGCCACGGTGCCCGATGATCCACGCCCCCCGTTCGCCGGCGCCTCGTTCGCCACCGGCTGATGCGATTCTCGGCATATGCGCACGATACCCCGTTAGGCTGGTGTCACGTACTCGCCCCGCGAAGGAGCCCGAACGCATGAGCAATCCTGCCATCAGCAGCAACCCCGCATTCAGCGGCAAGACCCTCACCGCCGAGGAGCTGAACCGCATCTACAACCAGCCGGCGGCGGATCTGCAGCGCCCGGGAGTGGATCAGCCCGCCCAGCAGCAGGCCCAGCCGGCCGCTCCGATCCCGCCCGACGCCGGCAGCGCCCGCCCCATGACCTACGAGAACACGATCTCGAAGACCGTGCTGCTCTTCGTCATCGTGCTCGCCTTCGGCGCCGTCGGCTGGATCGCGACCCCGATGTTCCCGGCGCTGCCCATCATCGCCGCGGTGCTCGGCCTCGTGTTCGGCCTCGTCAACGCGTTCAAGAAGCAGCCGAGCGTCCCGCTCATCCTGCTCTACGCCGTCTTCCAGGGCGTGTTCCTCGGCGGCATCTCGATGATCTTCGAGGCGCAGTGGTCGGGCATCGTGATGCAGGCGGTCATCGGCACCCTGTGCGTCTTCGGCGCGACGCTGCTGCTCTTCCGCAGCGGCAAGGTCCGCACAAGCCCGCGCATGAACAAGATCTTCATGATCGCGCTCGTCGGCTACCTCGCCTTCTCCGTCGTGAACGTCATCCTCATGGTCACCGGGATCAACCAGGATCCCTGGGGCATGCGGAGCGGCTGGCTCGGTATCGCCATCGGCCTGCTCGCCGTGCTGCTCGCCGCCTACTCCCTCGTGATGGACTTCGAGGGCATCCAGAACGGCGTGAAGAACCGCGTGCCCGAGAAGTGGGCGTGGTCGGCGGCCTTCGGCCTCATGGTCACCCTGATCTGGCTGTACATCGAGATCCTGCGCATCCTCGCGATCTTCCGCAACTAGCGGAGAACGCCGAGAGCACCCTCGGGGTGTGAAAGAACCCCCGGGGGCCGTCACCCCGGGGGTTCTTTCACACCCTGCGGGTGCTCTCGCGGTACTCGGCAGAACCGAGCAGGAGGCTCAGACCATCGCGGCGAGCTCGTCCGCGAGGCGGTCCACGTCGGCCTCGGAGTTGTAGTGGCCGATGCCGACCCGCACCGTCTCCGGCGGCGCGGTCAGCCACGGGCGCAGCGACATCGCGTACCAGCTGTCGTGGTGCCACACGCCCACGCCCCGCTCGGCGAGCCGGCGCGCGACGTCGATCGCCGGCGTCCCCGGCACGTCGATGAGGAAGGTGGGGACGCGGTGCTCGAGCGCGGGCCCGTACACCGTGACCTCCTCGGGGAGTCGCGCGAGCATCCGCGCGGCCAGCGCCTCCTCGTGCGCGTGGATCGCGGAGAGGCCGCCGATGGACTCGAGGTACCGGAAGGTGACGAGCAGGCCCGCGAGCAGCTCGTAGGGCTGGGTGCCGGTCTCGAACCGCGAGCCGAGCGGGTAGTCCTCGCGCGGCCCGACCTTGTACGCCCGCCAGGCGGAGGCCACCGCGGGGTCCACGTGCGCCATCCCGAGGTGCGGGCCGGCGAACTTGTACGGCGAGCACAGCAGCACGTCGGCCCCGATCTCGCGCGCGCTGATGGCCCGGTGCGCGGCGTAGTGCACCGCGTCGACCCAGGCGAGGGCTCCGACGGAGTGGGCGAGATCGCACAGCTCCTTCGCCGGGGTGACCGTGCCGACGGCGTTGGAGGCCCAGGGGAAGGCGATCACGCGGGTCCGGTCGGTCACGAGCTCGCGCACGCTGTCGAGGTCCAGCCGCAGGTCGTCGGTGAGACCCGCCGTCTTCAGCACGAGGCCCCGGTCGCGCGCGAGCTCCCGCCACGGCGCGACGTTGCCGTCGTGGTCGAGCGCGGTCACGATGATCTCGTCCCCCTCCGCGAAGTCCCGTGCGGCCGCACGGGTCAGCGCGAAGTTGATCGTCGTCATGTTCGGCCCGAGGACGATGTTCTCGGGTTCCCCACCCATGAAGGCCGCGCCCGCGACGCGCGCGTCCGACTGGATCTTCGTCACGCGCTGCGACGTCGGGTAGAACCCGCCCATGTTCGCACTCGCGATGCGGGTGGCCTCGGCGATCGCATCCGCCACCTCGTCGGGCACCAGACTGCCTCCCGGGGCGTCGAGGAAGGCGAAGTCCCCCTCGCGAAGCACCGTGAAACGGGACCTCACCCCTTCGACATCGAAACCGTCACCTGCTGAGCTCATCACTGCACTCCTCGTATTCACTTGTTCCGTATTCACTTGTTCCGTTGACATGCGCACTCACACCGTCCGCGCCGGGGCATCCGCGGATCGGCGCAGCTCGCCGACCACCTTGGCGCGGATCCTCGTCATCGCCCCGTCGACGTAGGCGACCGGGATCTCCTCGAGCTCGACGACGCGCACGCTCTCGGGCTCGGCGCCCTGCGCCACCGCCTCCCGCGTCGCGATCCACACCGCGTCCTCGAGCAGTTCCTCGCGGCTGCGATCGAGCGGCTGAACCGCGTCGAACTCGCCGCTGACCTGGGCGATCGCGGCCCCGACGGCGTTCGCGATCTCGAAGTGCGGCGGGCGGATCACCCGCGCCGCGCCGGCGAGCTCGCCGGGGACGAGGATGCTCCCGCCGCCGACCACGATGACCGGCTGATCCTCGCGCGAGGTGCGCATGCGGTCCAGGGCGTCCTCGACCATCGCCCGCATGGAGGCGAGACCGCGGGACACCAGCTGCGGGTCCAGCCCCGCGACCGCCGCGGGGTCGCCGATCGCGGACATCCCGCCGGCGACGGCGAGGTCGGTGGCCGTGAGCGTGCCGCCGCCGAAGACGAGTGCCTCCGCCGTGATCCGGTACCCCACGCTGTCGGGGCCGATCCGGGGCTCCTCGCCGCGCACGAGACTGCCGCCGCCGAGCCCGAAGGAGAGCAGATCGGGCATGCGGAAGTTGGTGCGCACGTCGGCGAAGGTCGCGGCCACGGCGGAGGCCCGGGGGAATCCGCCGACGATCGCGCCGATGTCGGCGGTCGTGCCGCCCACGTCGAGCACGAGCGCGTCCTGCACCCCGGAGAGGAACGCCGCGCCGCGCATGCTGTTCGTCGGCCCGCTCGCGAAGGTGAGCACGGGGAAGCGCTCCGCGAGCTCGGCGCCGATGAGGGTGCCGTCGTTCTGGGTGATGTACATGACCGCGCCCGGCGCGTGCTGCCGCACGCCGCTCCGGAACGCCTCCACGACCTTGCGGGCGAAGGGGCGGAGCGAGGCGTTCAGCGCCGCGGCGTTCTCCCGCTCCAGGAGGCCGAGCCCGCCGATGTCGCCCGATGCGACGACGTCGAGCTGCGGGAACTCCCGCTCGATCAGGGCCACCACCTCGCGCTCCTGCTCGGGGTAGGCCGGCGAGAACACCGCGGACACCGCGACCGCCTCCACGCCCTCCGCCACCCAGCGCGAGACCGTATCCGCGATCTCCGCCGGGTCCACCTCGGAGATCGTGCGGCCGTCGAACTCGCGCCCGCCGTGCACGACGGCCGAGACGGCGCCGATGGCCGAGCGGAGGTCGTCGGGCCAGTCCTCGAACGGCGGCACCGAGACCGTGGCGGGCAGGCCCAGCCGCAGCACCGCGGTCCGCGCGAGCCGCCGCCGCTCGATGACGGCGTTGGTGAACTGGGTGGTGCCGATCATCACGGCCTCCACCTGCTCGGGCGAGACGCCGCTGTCGGCGATGACCGAGCCGATGGCGTTCACGACCCCGGTCAGCACCTCCTCGCTCGTGGGGCTCTTCACTGCCCCGAGCACGCGGTCGCCGTCCATCACCACGGCGTCGGTGTTCGTCCCCCCGACGTCGATGCCCACCCGGATCATGCCAGCTCCTTCACGAGATCGCCCACTGCGGCGGCCCCCTGCAGGGGCGCGTATGCGATGTCCGGATACCCGAACGACTCCGGTCCCACGATCTCCAGTGCCTCCGGGGTGACGAGCAGCTCGCTGGCCCGTAGACCGAGCACGCTCACCCGGTAGCCGTACCGCAGCATCTCGGTCGTGATCGGGGTGGCGTCCTCCTGATTGACGATGCAGACCAGGTCCGGCACGGTCGCGACGACCTCGCCGTCGCGCCAGGCGATGAGGTTCTCGTTCTGGAAGGAGACCTCGAGCGAGGATCCCGCGTCGACGCCCGAGCCCTCGATGCGCACGCTGCCGAGGTTCCAGCCGCCCTCGGTGCGACGCTCGACGTCGACGACCTTGCCCTCGAACAGGCGCAGGGCGCCCGTCGACTCGATGATCGCGTCGACCGGCGACACCCGGTGCTCGGCGCGGGCGCTCAGCACGCGCCGTCCGAGGTCGATCGCGAGCGAGAGCGTGCGCGGCACGACGTAGCGCTTCAGCGTCGCGCCGTCCATGACCGCGACGGCCATGCCCGCGAAACCGCCCATCTGCACGACGGAGTTGCGCGAGAGCCGCTCGAGCCAGTGGAAGTCGACGCCGCTCGGGAAGACGATCCGATTGCCCTTCTCGTCGGCGACGGCGGCGGGGTAGCAGCTCACGCCGTAGATGAGGAAGGTGAGCCGGGGCAGCGTCGGGAACGCCCGACCCATGCCGTCGCCGTCGACGACCGGGATGCCGAGGTTCGCCGCGACGATCATCGGCTCGATGGAGTTGCCGCCCCCGATCTCCGCGGGGACGACCGCGTCGATCCGGCGCCCGATCTGCTCCTCGAGGGTCCGGACGGCATCCGTCGTCTCAGTGCCCCGCACGATCTTCTCGACGCCGATGGTGGGCGCGCCGACGCCTCCGACCGTGCACAGGGTCCAGTCGTCGGGGACCTCCGCGGGATCGATGATCTCGACGGTCCTCCCCGACTCGAGCAGCCGCCGCGCGGCGAGGGTGCCGATGTACGGGTTGCCCCCGCCGCCCGTGCCGAGCACGCCCGCCCCGATGGCGAGCGCCTCGAGGTGGTCTCGTTCAAGCCTCCACATGTCCGGGCCTTCTCCTTCTCATACTCTCCAGGCCGGCAGGCGGTAGCCGAGCTCCGCGTGCCGAACCGACTGAATGGTCTGACCGAGCACCGCGCCCACGGCGCAGAGCGTGGGATCGAGCACGGGCACTCCGCTGCCGCCGAGCCGCTCCCGCACCACATCCGTCGCGTAGCTCATCCCGGTGCAGCCGAGGATCACGACCTCGGCGCCGTCGTCGCCGATCGCGCGCTCGGCCTCCGCGGTCAGCGCGTCGACCAGGCGCCCGGCGTCCCCGAGCTCCTCGACGGGCATGTCGACGCTGCGGACGGAGGCGAGCCGGTCGACCCCGACGTAGGCCCGGGCCTGCCGCCGGACGATGGGCGCGCCCGACGCCGAGGGCAGTATCACCGAGAAGCGGTCGCCGAGGTTCAGGGCGAGCGTCATCGCCGACTGCGCGGGCCCCGCCACCGGCACCGAGGAGATCTCGCGCGCGGGCTCGAGGCCGGGGTCCATGAAGCAGTTGATCACGATGCCGTCGACGCCGTCCGCGACGGCCGCGCGCACGCGGTCGAGGATCAGCGGCTGCACCTCCGCGGCGTCGCACCGGCACTCGATGCTCCGGCGCGAGCCGTCGGGCAGCCAGTCGACGTCGACGCTCACGAAATCAGGGAACGCCGGGAGCGCGTCGTCGGTGACCGCCCCTCTGGCGACCGAGTTCAGAATCCGGATCCTGGTCATCTCTCCGCTCCTTCGCTTCGCCGGGCGAGTCTCGGCACCGCCGCGAGCAGCCGCCGCGTGTACTCCTGCTCCGGGGAGCCGAAGATCCGCTCCGCCGGGCCCTGCTCCACGGCGGCGCCGTTCTTCATCACGACGATCTGATCGCTCATGCTCCGCACCACGGCGAGGTCGTGGGAGACGAAGACGTAGCCGAGCCCGAGCTCCTCCTGCAGGTCCTTGAGCAGGTTGAGCACCTGCGCCTGCACCGAGACGTCGAGGGCGCTCGTGGGCTCGTCGAGCACGATGATGCGCGGCTCGCTCGCGAGCGCCCGTGCGATCGAGACGCGCTGCCGCTGGCCGCCGGAGAGCTCGTGCGGGAAGCGCTGCGTGACGTTGCCCGAGAGCCCGCACATCTCCAGCAGCTCGATCGCGCGCTCGGGTGAGGCGGCGCGCGGCACGATCCCGTTCGCCAGCAGCGGCTCCCGCACGGCCGACTCGGCGGTGAGGCGCGGGTCGAGCGACGACCTGGGATCCTGGAAGACCATCTGCACCCGGGGCCGCACCGCGCGCCGCTCGATGCGGGAGGCGGCGAACATGTCGACGCCGCAGACCTCCACGCTCCCCTCGCTCGGGCGCTCCAGCCCGACGATCATGCGCCCGAGCGTCGTCTTGCCCGATCCCGACTCGCCGACGATGCCCACGGTCCGGCCCTCGGACAGCTCGAGGCTGACCCCGGCGACCGCGTCGAGGGTGCGCCCCGGGAAGCTGCGCGGAACCGTGAACCGCTTGGAGACCCGGTTCACCGAGAGGATCGCGCTCATCGCCGCCCCCTCGGGTCCAGCACGTCGCGCAGGCCGTCGCCCGCGAGGTTGAAGGCGATCACCGCGAAGACGATCGCGAGCCCGGGGAACGCCGCCACCCAGGGCGCGTTGAGGAAGACGTTCCTGCCGTCGTTGATCATCGCCCCCCATTCCGGCGTGGGCAGCGGCACGCCGACGCCGAGGAAGCCGAGGCTCGCGGCGAGCAGGATCACGAAGCCGAGGTCCTGCGAGGCCTGTACGACGATCGGGGCGACGCTGTTCGGGAGGATGTGCCGGCGGATGATCCGCGGCCACGAGCTGCCGCCGATCCTCGCCGCCTCGATGTAGCTCTCGCGACGCGTCTCGATGACGACCGAGCGGATCAGGCGCGCGTACCAGGGCCACCCGGCGATGGCGACCGCGATGATCACGTTCTCGAGGCCGCCGCCCAGGGTCGCGGCGATCGCGAGCGCGAGCACGAGCGTCGGGAACGCGAGGAAGACGTCCGCCACGCGGAGGATCACCGCGTCGAGCGCCCCGCCGACCGTGCCCGCGATCAGGCCGATGGTGGTGCCGACGACCGCGATGACCACGACGGCCATGACGCCGATCCTGAGGCTGATGCCGGCTCCGTGCATGACGCGCGACAGGATGTCCCGGCCCGCGTGATCCGTTCCGAACGGGTGCTCCAGGGACGGCGGCAGCAGCGTCTCGAGGACGTTCGGCTTCACCGGATCGTAGGGGCTGAGCAGCGGGCCGAAGATCGCGACGAGGACCAGCAGCAGCACGAGGCCGATGCCGACCAGGCTGAGCGGGTTGGACTTCAGCGTGTACCAGAGCTCGTGCGATCGCCGCCTGCGCCGCTCGCGGACGCGCTGCCGGTGCGCCGAGCGGTCGAACTCGATCGGCTGGGTGGTCATGCGCTCCTCAGCTTCGGGTTGATGACGAGATACAGGACGTCGACAACGAGGTTCACGATCAGATAGGCGATCGCGAAGAGCAGGGTCACGCCGATGATGGAGGGGTAGTCGAGGTTGGTGATGCTGTTCGCGGCGAAGGTGCCGATGCCGGGCCACGCGAACACCCACTCCACGACGAGCGCTCCGCCGAGGGTCGCGCCGAACAGCAGGCCGATGACCGTGATGGACGGAAGGAGGGCGTTGCGGAAGGCGTGCCGCAGCGTGACCGAGCGCCAGCCGAGCCCGCGCGCCGTCGCGGCGCGGACGTAGTCGGTGTGCAGCACCTCGAGCATCGAGGCGCGCGCGATCCTGACGATGCCAGCGAGGCCGCCGACGGCGAGGACCAGGGCCGGCAGGATCAGGTGCGAGACGGAGTCCCCGAGGGCCGGCCAGTTCCCCGTGAGGATGCTGTCGAGCACGTTGAAACCGGTGACGCGGTCCGGGGTGAGCGCCTCGCTCGTGTTCCGGCCGACGGCGGGGAGCCAGCCGAGCATCGAGTAGAACA
This sequence comes from Candidatus Leucobacter sulfamidivorax, assembly GCA_016771945.1. GTDB lineage: Bacteria > Actinomycetota > Actinomycetes > Actinomycetales > Microbacteriaceae > Leucobacter > Leucobacter sulfamidivorax. The sequence goes on along the minus strand of QZLF01000002.1, from coordinate 678,255 downwards.
CGAGCTGCGCCATCAGGGCGAGCCAGAACACCGGCAGCGCCGCGCCCAGCACGGCGACCACCCGGGCGACGTGGTCGAGGAACCTGCCGTTCTGCACCGCCGCCGTGATGCCGAGGCCGAGGCCGACGACGATCATGATGAGCAGAGCGGTGAAGGAGAGCTCCAGGGTCGCCGGGAGGCGGCCGAATATCTCATCGGCGACCGGCGCGCGCGACTGGATGGACACGCCCAGGTTGCCCGTCGCCAGGTTGCCCAGGTAGGCCAGGAGCTGGGCGAGCAGCGGCTCGTCGAGACGCCAGTTCGCGCGGATCTGGGCGACCGTGGCCTCGGAGGCATAGGGCCCTGCGAGCGCGCGTCCGGGGTCGCCGGGGATCGCGTTGACGAGGAAGAAGGTGATCACCGCCACCCCGATGACGATCGGGATGACGGTGATCATCCGACGTACGATCAGCCCGAATACCTGAAGCATCTCGTCGTCGACCTCCTTGCTCCTGCTCGTTCCTGCTCGTGTTCCCGCGTGCGGCTCAGGCCGTCTTGGACAGCGCGTAGAAGTCCAGCAGGCCGTTGTAGTACGGGTTGTAGACGAACCCGGACACGTAGTCCCGCAGCGCCGTCTGCTGCATCGGCTGGTCGACCCAGACCGCCGGCATGTCGGCCTTCAGGCGCTCGACGACCTGGCGGTAGAGGTCCGCCCGGACCTCGACGTCCAGCGTCTCGGTCGCCTGGGTGATCAGCGCGTCGGACGCGGCGTCTCCCCAGCCCGGGTTGATGAAGTTCTTCTGGTCGGTGTTCCACCACATCAGGATGTCGTTCGGGTCGGGGTAGGCCGCCCACATCTGGTAGCCGGCCATGCCGTAACTCGAGTTGCCGAGCTTCTCGAACAGCACCGGCCAGGTCGACGGGACCGGCTTCACCTTGATGCCGCCCTCGCCGAGGCTCGCCTCGAGGATCAGGGCGAGGCTGCTCCACTGGTTGATGTCCGCGTAGGCGAACTCGAGCTCGAAGCCGTCGGGGTACCCCGCCTCGGCGAGCAGCTCCTTCGCCCGCTCGACGTCGCGCTCCATCGGCACGAGCCCTTCGGTGACCTCCGGCCACACGGTGCTCGGGAGGCCCGTCGCGATGCGCTCGGCCTGGCCCGCGTACGCCTGCTGGATCGCCGCGTCGTAGTCGAACAGCAGAGAGATCGCCTCGCGGACGCGGGGATCGGTCGTCGGCCCCTCGTACAGGTTGAAGACCATCTGGTCGATCGTCGTCGAGTCGGCGACGTCGACGACGACCCCGCTCTGATCCTTCAACTGCTGCAGGACCTGCATCGGCAGGTTGTCGGCGGCGAGGTCGACGTCGCCCTGGGTCAGGAGCATCTGCACCGTGCTCGGCTCGGAGACGATCTGCTGCACGACCTTCGTGACGTGCGCGCCGTCCCAGCCCTGCCAGTAGTCCTCGAAGGCAGTGAAGGTGATGGTCTCGTCGTGGTTCCACGACTCCAGCTCGTACGCGCCCGTGCCGCACTCGTGGTCCACGAAGTGGTCGACCGCCCAGTCGCCGGCCGCGGCCTCGTTCGCCTCGACGCAGGCCTTGCTCGGGCCCATGTAGACGCCGCGCTGGCCGCCCAGCACGCTGAGGAAGGTCGGATCGAGCTTGTTCAGGCGGATCACCGCGGTGGTGTCGTCGACGACCTCGACGTCGCTGACGTTGGGCCAGTACTGGGCCGCCTGGTCGTTCAGCCCGACGATGCGCTGCCAGGTGTACCTGACCTCCTCGGCGGTGAAGGGCGAGCCGTCGTGGAACAGCACGCCCTCGCGGAGGTGGAAGGTGTAGGCGAGCCCGTCCTCCGAGATCTCCCAGGACTCGGCGAGGGCGGGGATGATCGTGCCGTCCGGCTCGACGTTGACGAGGCGCTCGTAGAAGGCCGAGAGCGTCTCGAGGCCGGAACCGGTGGCGACGGAGACCGCCGGATCCAGCGAGGTGGGATCCCCCGCCCGGGTGATCACGAGCGTGTCGGCGTCCTGCTTCGATCCCGCGGCTTCGCCGGTGCTCGCGGTACCGCCCTGCCCCGAGCAGCCGATCAACGAGACCGCGAGCAGCGCGGCCCCGACGGCGGTTGCGGTCTTCCTCGACCGCGGGTTCCAAAATCTCACGGGTTTCTCCTCAACAGTGAAAGTGGTCTGGAGTTCTGACGAGCCCGAAAACTCTCTTGCGACTTTAGTTGACCAATTGTGGTACTTGTCAAGTACCATTAATGTCACGAATAAAGATCATTACCCGGGAGCAAAGGGGCTGCACGAGTGCTGCACGTCGAGAATCTTTCCGTGGCGTACCGGACGAGCCGCGGACTGGTCCATGCGGTGGACGACGTCTCCTTCCGCATCCGGCCGGGTCGCACGCTGGCGCTGGTCGGGGAGTCGGGATCGGGCAAATCGACCACCGCCCTCGCGATCCTCGACCTGCTGCCGAAACGGCAGTCCGTGATCTCGGCGGACGGCATCGTCTTCGACGGGCTCGATCTCGCCGGCGCGGACGCCAAGCGGCTCGACGCCATCCGCGGCCCGCGCATCGGCATGGTGTTCCAGGACGCGCTCACCAGCCTGAACCCCAGCCTCACCATCGGCTCGCAGATCACGGAGACGCTGCGGCGGCACGGCATCGCGCGCGGCGCGGACGCCCGGACCCGGATGCTCGAGCTCCTCGCCGAGGTGCAGCTGCCGGACCCGGCCCGCGTCGCCGGCAGCTACGCCCACCAGCTCTCGGGCGGGATGCGCCAGCGCGCGCTCATCGCGCTCGGCCTGTGCTGCGATCCGCAGCTGCTCATCGCCGACGAGCCGACCACGGCGCTCGACGTCACCATCCAGGCGGAGATCCTTCGACTTCTGAAGCGTCTACGCGATGATAGAGAAATGTCGATGCTTCTGATCACCCACGACCTGGGGGTGGCCTCGGAGATCGCCGACGACGTCGCTGTGATGTACGCCGGTGAGATCGTCGAGCTGGGCCCCACGGCGCGGGTGCTCGGGGAGCCGGCGCACCCCTACACGCGCGCCCTGCTCGGCGCGCTCCCCTCGATGGATGCGGAGTCGCCGCGCCGCGCCCGTCTGACCACCATCCCGGGCAGCCCGCCCGACCTCGTCGCACCGCCGCCGGGCGATCGCTTCGCCGCCAGGATCGATCCCGATTCCGCCGCTCCTCCCGGCACCCCCTCCCCCGACCTCGTCGAGGTCGCACCCCGCCATTTCGCCCGCGTCGTACGATCGAGTCACCATGTCCCAGCACTCTGAACTGCGCTCCTGGCTCACCGCGCGGAGCGATCGGCTCGTCGGCGAGCTCGCGGAGGCCTGCAGCATCCCCTCCGTCTCCGCCGAGCTGCCGGAGGAGTCTGCGCGCATGGCCGGCTGGCTGCGCGACCGGCTCGCCGGCCTCTTCGAGACGGTCGAGCTCGTCGATGCGGACGGGGCTCCCCCGGCGGTCATCGCCCGCTCGGCGCCGAGCGGGGCGCCGACGCTGCTCCTCTACTCGCACTACGACGTGCAGCCGGCGGGCGAGGGCTGGAGCGAGGACGCCTTCACCCCCTCGCTCCGCGACGGCAGGCTCTACGCGCGGGGCGTGGCCGACGACAAGGCCGACATCCTCGCGCGCATCCACGCGCTCGAGGCGATCCGCGGGCTCGGGCTGGAGCTCGGGATCGATCTCGTCTGGCTGAGCGAGGGCGCGGAGGAGATCGGCAGCCCCGGTCTCGCCGAGGTCGTGGACGCGCGCGCGCAGGAGCTGCGGAGCGACGCCTGCCTCTGGGAGAGCTACCTGCGCTCCGAGACCGGCCGCCCCGAGATCGGCTTCGGCTCGCGCGGGCTCGTCAGCCTGGAGCTGAGCCTCGAGCTCCTCCGCAGCGACCAGCACTCGGCCTTCGCGGGTGTCGTGAGGTCGGCGCCGATCGAGCTGTCGCACGCCATCGCGAGCATGGTCGATCCGGACGGGCGCGTGCTCGTGCGAGGGCTCCGCGCGGAGGCCGATCCCGAGACCGGGGAGATCGCCGCGCGCATCCCGTGCCCCGACGTCTCCTCGGCCGAGCTGCCCGGCGTGCGCGCCCTGGTGCGGCGCCCAGCGGACGAGCTCGGGGCGCGCGGGGCGATCGAGCCCACCCTCAACGTCTCGAGTCTCGCCTCGGGGTATCAGGGCGCGGGATCGCTCACGATCGTCCCCTCCTCCGCCCGGGCGAAGGTCGACATCCGCACCGTCGCGGGGCAGCACACCGACGGCGTGGTGGCCGCGGTTCGGGATCACCTGCGGGAGCAGGGCTTCGACGATATCGAGGTCCGGCTCCTCCACGCGATCGACGGCACCGCGAGCCCGATGACCGGGCCCTTCGCGGAGGCCGCCATCGCCACCGCCGCCTCGATGTTCGGGGAGCCCGTGATCCACCCCCAGGTCGCGGGGGCGGGTCCCCTCGCGATCGTCGCCTCGCGCCTCGGAGTGCCGATCGTCGCGCCCCCCGGCTCGACGCGGATGAGCAGCACGATCCACGGCCCCGACGAGAACATCGCCGTCGCGGACTACCTCGACCAGGTCGCCTTCCTCGTCGAGCTGTTCCTCGAATGCGGTCGACGCGAGTCGGGCGGATCCCGATGAGCAGCCTGACGCGCCCCGCGCCCGCGCCCGGCGGCGTCACCGGCGTCGTCCAGCACCTCGCGCGCTCCATCAGCCGCGGCGAGTTCCGGCCCGGCGAGCGACTCCCCTCCGAGCGCGCGATGTCCGAGCGCTTCGGCATCAGCCGGCAGTCCGTGCGCAAGGTCGTCAGCGCGCTCGCCGACGCCGGCGTGATCTCGGTCGAGTCGGGGCGCGGCGCGGCGAGCGGGGCCTACATCACCTCGAGCCGGGTGCCGGTCAACCTGCTGCAGCCGAACCGGGAGCTGCCGAGCTTCAGCGACGTCGCGCGCGTGCTCGAGGCGCGCCGGCTCTTCGAGCCCCCGGTCGCGCTGCTCGCGAGCATGCGCATGGACGACCGCGACTACGACGCCATCAACGAGGTGCTCGAGCTGCAGCGGCAGGCCACCGACCTGGAGGGCATCCGCAGCCTCGACATCCGCTTCCACCTCGCCATCGCCGACGCCACCCACAACAGCACCGTGCGCCTGCAGATGGAGACCTTCATGCAGGAGCTCGACATCGCGCGCCACGTCGTCTCGATCGACTCCGAGCAGGAGGCCCAGGAGACCATCGAGATCCACGAGCGCACCCTGGCCGCGCTCATCTCGCGAGACCCGCAGCGGGTCACGCGCACCATGGACGAGCACCTCTCGATGATGGAGGAGGTCTGGGAGCGGACCACCGGGCGCCGGCTCTCGCCCCAGGCCAGGCGGATCGATTTCAGCCTCCACAGCGACGGCTGAGGCGCTCAGCGCCGGTTCGCCGCGCGACGCTTGAGACCGACCCAGAGCAGCGACACCCAGAGCGCGGCGATCAGGCCGAGCACCTGCATGAGCAGCCAGAAGCCGGTGGGGTTGACCCCGGGAGAGGTCAGGAAGAGGCACAATCCTAGAATCCATGCGACCCAGATCAGCGCGACGACGGAGGAGACCCAGAGCAGGGGTGCCCACGGCTCGCCGACGAGCAGCCGGCGACGCACTTCTCGCCGGTCTGCCTCGCCGTGGCGGGCGTTGAAATCGCGCACCCGCGGGATCCGGGCCAGTCCGAGCACCAGACAGAGAATGCTCAGCGCGAGCAGGAGCGGCGGGTTCAGGAAGAGGAACCCATCCACGCGGACGCTCCGGTGCTCGGGATGGAGCACTCGAGGCCACTCCGCCACGATCGCGAGCACTCCGAACAGGAACAGTATCAGCCACGCTCCGGCCCACGCGAACGTGCGCCAGAGCGGAACGGGCGGGCGTTCGGCGTCTATGGGGCTATTCCCACTCGATCGTCCCGGGCGGCTTCGACGTGACGTCGAGCACCACCCGGTTGACCTCCGGCACCTGGTTCGTGATGCGGTTCGAGATCTTCGCGAGCACCTCGTAGGGCACGCGGGTCCAGTCGGCGGTCATCGCGTCCTCGGACGACACCGGCCGCAGCACGATCGGGTGCCCATAGGTGCGGCCGTCGCCCTGCACGCCCACCGAGCGCACGTCGGCGAGCAGCACGACCGGGCACTGCCAGATCTCGGCGTCGAGGCCGGCCGCGGTCATCTCCTCGCGAGCGATCGCGTCGGCGGCGCGCAGCGTCTCGAGGCGCCCCTCGGTGACCTCGCCGATGATGCGGATGCCGAGGCCGGGGCCGGGGAACGGGTGCCGGGACACGATCACCTCGGGCAGCCCGAGCTTCCGGCCGATCTCGCGCACCTCGTCCTTGAAGAGGTCGCGCAGCGGCTCGACGAGCTCGAAGGTCATGTCCTCGGGCAGCCCGCCCACGTTGTGGTGGCTCTTGATGTTCGCGGTGCCGGATCCGCCCCCCGACTCGACCACATCGGGGTAGAGCGTGCCCTGCACGAGGAAGCGGATCGGGTCGCCCTCCTCCGCGCTCTCGGCGATGAGCTCGGCCTGCGCCTGCTCGAAGGTGCGGATGAACTCGCGCCCGATGATCTTGCGCTTCGTCTCGGGATCGGTGACCCCGGCCAGCGCGTTCAGGAAGCGCTCGCGCGCGTCGACCGTGACGAGGCGCACGCCCGTGGAGGCGACGTAGTCCTCCTCGACCTGGCGACGCTCGTCCTGCCGCAGCAGGCCGTGGTCGACGAAGACGCACACCAGCTGGTCGCCGACGGCCTCGTGCACGAGCGCGGCCGCGACCGCCGAGTCGACGCCGCCGGAGAGCCCGCAGATGACCTTGCCCGTGCCGACCTGGGCGCGGATCCGTTCCACCTGCTCGGCGATCACGTTGCCCGCGTTCCAGTCGGCCGGGATGCCGGCGACGCGGTGCAGGAAGTTCTCGAGCACGCGCTGCCCGTGATCGCTGTGCCTCACCTCGGGGTGCCACTGCACCCCGTACATCCGCTTCTCGACTGAACCGAAGGCGGCGACCGGGGTCACCGCGGTGCGTGCGAGCACCTCGAAGCCCTCGGGTGCGCGCTGCACCGCGTCGCCGTGGCTCATCCACACGTTCTGCAGCTCCGGCTGCCCGCCGAGCAGCTGGCCGCCGCCCGCGACCACGGTCGCATCGGTCGCCCCGTACTCGCGATCCCCGGTGTTGCCGACCTCGCCGCCGAGCGCGCGGGCCATCACCTGGAAGCCGTAGCAGATGCCGAGCACCGGGATGCCGAGCCCGAAGATCTCGTCGTCGAAGCTGGGCGCGCCCTCCTCGTACACCGACGAGGGGCCGCCCGAGAGCACGATGCCGAGCGGATCCTTCGCCAGCACCTCGGCGGCGGTGACGGTGTGCGGCACGAGCTCGCTGTACACGCCGGCCTCGCGCACGCGACGGGCGATCAGCTGCGCGTACTGCGCGCCGAAGTCGACGACGAGCACCGGGCGGTGCGCTGGGGTGGCGGTCATGGGCGGCCTTCCGTGGAGGATGCGGTTCGGGTCGAGGGTGTGCTGGTCGATCCGCCTCCGACGGGCGCTCCGTCGCCCGCTCCGTCGTGCGCGTCGAGGAACGCGATGACCTCGCGGTGCGTGCGCTTCTCGAGGAAGAAGGAGAGGAAGGGGATCACGCCGCCGAGCGCCAGGATCAGGAAGCGCACGAAGCGCCAGCGCATCGGGCTCCACAGCATGAAGTTCGAGATCAGGTAGATCACGTAGAACCAGCCGTGGGCGATCAGGATCGCCCGGAACAGGTCGAAGCCCTCCGGCTGGTAGTCGGCTGCGACCCCCTCCGCGGCGAGCGGCTCGAACTTCGCGAAGCCGTCGGGCGTGAAGAGGAACAGCTGCACGTTGAAGGCGTACTTCATGACCATCACGGCGCACAGCAGCAGCAGCATGACGCCGGTGATGATCGAGGTGACCATGTAGATCTTCAGCGCCCGTCGGATGCGCGGATAATCGGCGGGTTTGGGCTGCAGGACCATGATCTCCATTCTATTCCGCGGCGGCTGCGAGGCCGCCCTCGGCCTGGGCCTCGGTCAGGAGCTTGAGCTCGTGCTCCTTCTCCCAATTGTCCCTGGCGAGGCGATACCAGAGATACACCGCGAAGCCGGCGAACACGACCCACTCCACGGCGTAGAAGAGGTTGAGCCAGTTGATGGTCTCGGGCGGCAGCGGCGGCACCGAGTCGATGACCTCGAGCCCGAGGCCCGCGAGCGCGGCGGCGGCGAAGGGGTCCGCGGCCGAGGAGGCCGGGTGCAGCACGAGGAAGCCCCCGTAGGCGGGGCCGTCGAAGGGACCCCACAGGTTGACCAGCTGCGGCACCGACATCGACGCGATGCGGGCCGGATCCTCGCCGCTCTTCGGCATGACGGCGCCGTCGCTCGGCATGTAGCGGCCCTCGAGGGAGAGCGCGGCGCCGGTCGAGGCGGGATCCGCCTCGATGGCGGCGAGCGCGCGCTCCGCCGCGGCCGTGCTCTCGGCCCAGCCGATCGCGACCGCGAGGTTCCCGCCGCCGTCGACCGCGAGGTGGCCGGTCACCCAGGCGCCCTGGCGGTCGCCGTTGGTGCGCTGCTCCACGACGCGGAAGTCGCGGGGCACGAGCTCGCCGCCCAGCGCGACGACCATGCCCACGGCGGTGTCCCGCACCGGTCCGCCGGCCTCGGCGACCTCGGCGATCGGCCGCGCGTGCTCGCTGCTGGGAGCCTCATCGCCCTGGGTCGCGATCGCGTGGCCGAGCTGCCACTGGCCGAGCCAGGCGAAGACGCCCGCGACGACGAGGGCGAGCACGAGAGCCGCGATCCACTGCGGTCGCAGCATGACCCGCGCCAGCGTGGGGTCGCCCTCGTAGTGCGGGCGCTGCCGTCTCTCCGAGACGGTGCCGTCCTGTGTGTCGGTGCTCATGGGTGCGCTGCTCCTCGCCTCCGAGCGCGGCCGGGCCGCCGAACGTGACGGGGCCTCCGAGCGCGAGCGGAGTGCGCCTCGATCCTAGCGATCGCGGCTGGGGCGAATCTGGGCGGGACCGGGCTTCGCCGGCGCCTCCGGCCGCTACGCCCCGGGCTCGGGCGCCTCGAGGCGCACGCGATCCGCCGCCTCGTCCGTGAACTCGCGCTGGCTCGCCCGCTCGGCCTCGACCCGGGCGAGGTACTTCTCCACCTCGTCGCGCGTGCGCGCCTTCGACCAGCCCAGCTCGGCGGCCATGAGGGCGGCCGCGACCGGGGCCGCCGAGACGCCGCGATCCCACGCCTCGATCGAGACGCGGGTGCGCCTGGCGAGCACGTCGTCGAGGTGCAGCGCCCCCTCGTGGCTCACCGCGTAGACGACCTCGGCGCCGAGGTAGTCGTCGGCTCCTGGCAGCGGCTCGGCGAGCTCGGGGCGCTCGCGGATCAGGTCGAGCACCTCGGCGGCGAGCGAGCCGTAGCGGCGCAGCAGGTGCTCGATGCGCGTGGGGTGCACGCCGAAGGCGCGCGCGACGCGGGCGCGCCGGTTCCAGGCGGCGCGGACACCCTCCGCTCCGACGAGCGGCACGTCGTCGGTGATGGAGCGCGGGATCCGCCCGTCGAGCGAGTCGGCCGCGGCGTCGATCGCGTCCTTCGCCATGACGCGGTAGGTCGTGAGCTTGCCGCCCGCGACCATCACGAGGCCGGGCACCGGCTGGGCGACGAGGTGCTCCCGCGACAGCTTCGAGGTCTCGTCGCTCTCGCCCGCGAGCAGCGGGCGCAGACCGGCGTAGACGCCCTCGACGTCGTCGCGGGTGAGCGGGGTGGCGAGCACGCGGTTGACATGCTCGAGCAGATAGTCGATGTCCGCAGCGGTGGCGGCGGGGTGGGCCAGGTCGAGGTTCCAGTCCGTGTCGGTCGTGCCGATGAGCCAGTGGCGGCCCCAGGGGATCACGAAGAGCACGCTCTTCTCGGTGCGCAGCAGCAGGCCGTACTTGGAGCGGAAGCGGTCGCGCGGCACGACGAGGTGCACGCCCTTCGAGGCGCGCACCGAGAAGGTGGCGCGCTCCCCCACGAGCGCCTGCAGCTCGCCCGTCCAGACGCCGGTGGCGTTCACGACCTGCTTCGCATGGATCTCGAAGACCTCGCCCCGTATGAGATCGCGGGCCGTCACCCCGACGACGCGCTCGCCCACCTTGAGGAAGCCCTCGACCCGGACCCGGTTCGCGACGTGCGCGCCGTAGGCCGAGGCGGTGCGGGCGAGCGTCGCGACGAAGCGGGCGTCGTCGACCTGGGCGTCGCTGTAGGCGAGTCCGCCGCGGAAGACGTCGCGGCGGAGGCCCGGCACGTCGCGGGCGAGACGCCTGCGACCCAGGTGGCGGTGCCCGGGCACTCCGGGCTTCCGACCGCCCAAGCGCGCGAAGAGGTCGTAGAGCATCATGCCGGCGCCGACGTAGACGCGCTCGATCACCGGCCGCGACACCGGGTAGAGGAAGCGCACCGGGCGCACCAGGTGCGGAGCGATGCGCTGAAGCAGCAGCCCGCGCTCGACGAGCGCCTCGCGCACGAGCGAGAAGTTCAGCTGCTCGAGGTAGCGGATGCCGCCGTGCACGAGCTTCGAGGATCGGCTCGAGGTCCCGAAGCCCCAGTCGCGGGACTCGACGAGCCCCGTCGAGAGGCCGCGCGTGACCGCGTCGAGGGCGGCTCCCGCCCCGGTGACGCCGCCGCCGATCACGAGCACGTCGAGTTCGTGATCCGGATCGCGCAGCCTGGCGATGGCCGCCTCCCGTTCGGCGGGCCCGAGCCTCGACGTCATCGCGGAAATCCCCTGCGAGCCCGGCCTAGCGCTCCGCGTAGACCACGCCGACCCGCTGGAACTCCTTGAGCTCGCTGTAGCCGGTCGTGGCCATGGCGCGGCGCAGCGCGCCCATGAGGTTCGCGGTGCCGTCGGCGACGTGCGCGGGGCCGCCGACGATCTCGGCGAGGGGAGCCACACCGCCCACGCGCATGCGCTTGCCGCGGGGCAGGTCGTCGTGGTGGGCCTCCTGGCCCCAGTGCCATCCCCGGCCGGGGGCGTCGGTGGCGCGGGCGAGGGCCGCGCCGAGCATGACCGCGTCGGCGCCGCAGGCGATCGCCTTGATGAGGTCGCCGGAGGTGCCGAGGCCGCCGTCGGCGATGACGTGCACGTACCGTCCGCCCGACTCGTCGAGGTAGTCGGAGCGGGCGCCGGCCACATCCGCGATCGCGCTCGCCATGGGGGCGCGGATGCCGAGGGTGGCGCGGGTCGTCGAGGAGGCGCCGCCGCCGAAGCCCACGAGCACGCCCGCGGCGCCCGTGCGCATGAGGTGCAGCGCCGACTGGTAGGTGGCGGCTCCCCCGACGATGACGGGCACGTCGAGCTCGTAGATGAACTGCTTGAGGTTGAGCGGTTCCCGCCCGGGGGTCGAGACGTGCTCGGCCGAGACGGTGTTGCCGCGGATCACGAAGAGGTCGACGCCCGCGCCGATGACGGCCTCGGAGTACTCGGCGGTGCGGTGCGGCGAGAGCGCCCCCGCCACGGCCACTCCGGCGTCGCGGATCTCGCCGAGACGCGCGCGGATCAGCTCCGGCTTGATCGGCTCGGCGTAGAGCTCGCGCATGCGCTTCACGGTCTCGGCGTCGTCGCCGAGGGAGGCCAGCTCGTCGAGCAGCGGCTGCGGGTCCTCGTAGCGGGTCCAGAGCCCCTCGAGGTTGAGCACGCCGAGGCCGCCGAGCCGCCCCAGCTCGATGGCGGTCGCGGGCGACATGACCGAGTCCATGGGCGCGCCGAGCACGGGGATCTCGAACTTGAACGCGTCGATCGACCAGTCGGTGCTCACGACCTCGGGATCGCGCGTGCGACGGGTCGGCACGATGCCGATCTCGTCGAAGGTGTAGACGCGCCTCGCGCGCTTGCCGCGGCCGATCTCGATCTCGTTGCTCACCACACCAGCCTACCCGGCCCATCGAAACCCTCCCGAGCAGATCGCTAGTGCTACGATGTAGCACATGACTGCAACGCAGCCGAATGCGCTGCCCGACGACCGCGCGGCGAAGTCCGAGAGCAGTGTAGGCATCCGCGCGCTCAAGCAGAACGCCTCCGCCGTCATCGCGAGAGTCGCGGCGGGCGAGACGATCCAGGTGACCGATCGCGGTCGCCCCGTCGCCGAGATCGTGCCCCTGCGTCAGGGTCGCCTGCAGCAGCTCGTCGAATCCGGACAGGTGCGTGAGCCGAGCCAAAGCTTGGCTGACTTTCTCGCAACTCGCGAGGAACGCAATGCCGAGCTCACCGCACAGGGCATCCCTCTCGGCCCGATCGGAGGCCTCACTTCAGCCGAGATTCTCGATGAACTGCGCGAGGATCGCATCTGATGCTGGTCTACGCCGACACCTCGGCACTCGTGAAGCTCGTACTCGAAGAAGCCGAAACCGACGCACTCGCCAATTGGATTGACGAGCATCAGGCGCGTGTCTTGACATGTGACCTCAGCAGCACCGAACTCATGCGAGCGGTGCGCCGCAGCAACCCCGATCGCGCACCTCACGCACGTGAACTCCTCAGTCGCTGCGCGCTGATCAGGCTCGACCCTTCGCTCTACGAGTCGGCCGGACTACTCGATCCCACCGAACTGAGGTCGCTCGACGCGATCCACCTCACCGCCGCGATGCAACTCGGCGACCAGCTCGATGCTTTTCTCGGCTATGACGACAGGCTGCTGCGAGCCGCGCGCCGCTTCGGCCTGCCGACCGCCTCTCCGCGATGACTCAGCGCTTGTAGTTGGGCGCCTCCACGACCATCTGGACGTCGTGGGGATGCGACTCCTTGAGCCCCGCCGCGGTGATGCGCACGAACTGGCCGCGCTCCTTGAGCTCGGCCACGGTGTGCGCGCCGACGTACATCATCGACTGGCGCAGCCCGCCGATGAGCTGGTGCGCGACCGAGCGCAGCGGACCGCGATAGGCGATCTGCCCCTCGATGCCCTCGGGGATCAGCTTCTCGTCGCTCGAGGCGTCGGCCTGGAAGTACCGGTCCTTCGAGTACGAGGTGCGCTCGCCGCGGGTCTGCAGCGCGCCGAGCGAGCCCATCCCGCGGTAGTTCTTGAACTGCTTGCCGCCCATGAAGACGAGGTCGCCCGGGCTCTCGTCGGTCCCGGCGAAGAGCGAGCCGATCATCACGGAGGAGGCGCCGGCGACGAGCGCCTTCGCGATGTCGCCCGAGTACTGCAGGCCGCCGTCGGCGATCACGGGCACGCCCGCCGGGGTGGCGGCGCGGGCCGCCTCGTAGACCGCGGTCACCTGCGGCACGCCCACGCCGGCGATCACGCGGGTGGTGCAGATCGAGCCGGGGCCCACTCCGACCTTGACCGCGTCGACGCCCGCCTCGACGAGCGCCTTCGCGCCCGCGTAGGTGGCGATGTTGCCGCCGATCACGTCGATCCCCGCGAACGCCGGATCCCGCTTGATCTGCGCGATGATGTCGAGCACGCCCTTGCTGTCGCCGTTCGCGGTGTCGACCACGAGCACGTCGACGCCCGCGTCGACGAGCGCGGCCGCGCGGTCGAGCGCATCGCCGAAGAAGCCCATCGCCGCCCCGACGAGCAGGCGCCCCGCGCCGTCCTTCGCGGCGTTCGGGTACTCCTCCTCCTTGTCGAAGTCCTTGACGGTGATGAGCCCGGTGAGCCTGCCCGACGCGTCCACGAGGGGCAGCTTCTCGATGCGGTGCTGCTTGAAGAGCTCGGCCGCGGCCGCGCGCGAGATGCCGGGCTCGCCCGTGATGAGGGGCATCGGCTTCATGGCGTCCGCCACGCGGGTGGTCCGGCGTTCCTCCTGCGAGATGAAGCGCATGTCGCGGTTCGTGATGATGCCGACCAGGCGCCCGGCGTCGTCCACGACCGGCAGGCCGGAGATGCGGTACTCGCCGCACAGCGCGTCGACCTCGGCTACGGTCGCGTCGACGGTGGTGGTGACCGGGTTCGTGATCATGCCGGCCTCGCTGCGCTTGACGCGATCCGCCATCTCCGCCTGATCCTGGATCGACAGGTTGCGATGCAGGATCCCGATGCCGCCGTTGCGCGCCATGGCGATCGCCATGCGGGTCTCGGTGACCGTGTCCATCGCCGCCGAGATCAGCGGGATGCCGAGGTCGATGCGCCTGGTGAGTCGCGTCGAGGTGTCCGCCTCGCTCGGGATGACGTCGGTGTGCGCCGGGAGCAGCAGCACGTCGTCGTAGGTGAGACCGATGTAGGCGAACGGATCGCGCTGTTCCATGGAACCTCTTTCGCGGGCGGGCGGGGCGGGCGGTCGTGTGATTCAGTGTAACGCCGGGCGGCCGCACGTATTTCCGGCGGTCGTGCCCGGGGCCGCGCGCGGAGCCTCAGGGGCCGGGGCGGACCCCGATCTCCCCGGTGAGGGGAGGCGGCTCCGGCGGATCCTGCCGCGATCGGCCGCGGCGGATCGTGCGCGCCATGTCCCACAGCAGCACGGCCAGGGCGAGCCACACGGTGGCGAAGCCGATCCAGCGCGCGGCGTCCATGTGCTCGCCGAAGACGAGCCAGCCCGTGAGGAAGTTCAGGACCGGCGTCGTGAACTGTATGAAGCCGAGATGCGACAGCGGCAGGCGCCGATTGGCCCCGCCGAAGAGCAGCAGCGGGATCGCGGTGAGCAGGCCGCTGAGCAGCAGCGGGATCGTGACCGCCGGACCGTGCTCGAAGGCGTGGAGCCCGCCCGCGAACACCGCGATGACGACGAGCTGGGCGACCGCGAGGGGCGCCGTGACGAGGGTCTCGACGGTGAGCCCCGTCAGCGCGTCGACGTTCTCGCTCGCGAGCTTCCGCACCGCGCCGTAGAGGCCGAAGGAGAAGGCGAGGCCGAGCGCGATCCAGGGGAAGGTGCCGTAGGCGAACGCCGTGACGAGCACACCGGCCGCGGCGATCCCGACCGCCGTCCACTGCGCGGGACGCAGGCGCTCCCGGCGCACCAGCACGCCGATGAGGATCGTGACGATCGGGTTGATGAAGTAGCCGAGGGCGGTCTCGATGATGTGGCCCGTGACGACGGCGACCACGAAGATCTGCCAGTTGGCGTAGAGCAGCAGGCCCGAGACCGCGAACCAGCCGAGCTGCCGCGGGGACCGGAGGATGGCCGCGAAGAGCCCCCAGCGCCGCACGCAGGCCAGGGCGACGAGGCAGACGACCAGTGCGGTGAGCACCCGCCAGGGGATGACCTCGAGGGGATCGACCGCCGCGAGCAGCATGAAGAACAGCGGGAAGGCGCCCCAGCACAGATAGGCTGCGACCCCGTAGACGTAGCCCGTGCGAACACTCACCGACTCAGCCTATGCGAAGAGGGGCCGGCGCCTGAGCGCCGACCCCTCCGTACTGCAGCCGTGATTCAGCGAACGACCACCGCGAGCACGTCGCGGGCCGAGAGCACGAGGTACTCGTCGCCGCCGTACTTGACCTCGGTCCCGCCGAACTTCGAGTAGATGACCCGGTCGCCCACGCTGATATCGAGCGGCACGCGGTTGCCGTTGTCGTCGATCCGGCCCGGACCCACGGCGACGACCTCGCCCTCCTGCGGCTTCTCCTTGGCGCTGTCGGGGATGACCAGGCCCGAAGCAGTGGTCTGCTCCGCCTCGACCTGCTTGATGACGATACGATCTTCGAGCGGCTTGATGGCGACCGACACGGTTGACCTCATTTCTTCGCGTGACTCAGCATTGTTCGGCGCCCGCCCCGGGCGCCCTGCTAGCGAGTTTAGGGTCTCGACTAGCACTCTTGCAAGGCGAGTGCCAGCGAATGGGGATCGGGATCGCGCTGGGCGAACACGGCCCGGCCGGCCGCGGCGAGGGCCCGCGCACGACCTCCCGCTCCGGCGGTCGCCCGTGGAATAATCGGTGGGGACGGCCGGAAGGCACCGGCCGCGAAACTATCGAGGAGCGACCGTGTCGAACCCCAATGCACCCCAGTATCCGCAGCAGCCTCAGCAGCAGCCGGTCTACGCGCAGCAGGCTCCGCCCGCCGCCCCGCCCGCCTACGCGCCCCGGCCCGCGCTGCCGACCACCCTGGCGCACACGAACACCTTCGCCCTCGTGGCGATCATCACCGCCTTCCTCCAGCCGATCGCGGCCATCGTCTTCGGCCACATGGCGCTCGGCCAGATCAAGCGCAACGGCGACGCCGGGCGCGGCATCGCGCTGACGGGCCTCATCATCGGCTACGTCTACGTCGCCTTCATCATCCTCTTCGTCATCGTCTACGTGGGCCTCCTCGTCACGATGTTCGCCTCGCTGGCGAGCCTGTCGAGCAGCTACCGCTACTGAATCGCGTGAGCGCTCCCGGCTCGCCGCCGGGCTGGGACGCGCTGCTCGAACCCGCCGGCCGGGCGCTGCTCGCCGACGTCGAGGCCGAACTCGGCGCGGGGGCGAGCAGCGCGCAGGCCGGCGCGCGACTGCGCCGCGCGGACGTCGCCCCCGATGTCGTCTCGGCCCTGCTCACCCAAGCGGGCCTGCGCGCGAAGGCCCGGGCGAAGTTCGGCGAGGCCGCGGGCCGCATGCTCTTCACGCAGGCCGGTCTCGAACAGGCGACGCGCGCGCCCGTCGCGGCCCTGCACGCCCGCCGATTCGCCGAAGCCGGCTGCCGCGCGGTGGCGGATCTCGGCTGCGGACTGGGCGCGGAGTCCCTCGCGCTCGCGGCCGCGGGGGTGGAGCCGCGCCCCGTCGAGATCGATCGCTTCACCGCGCGGCTCGCGGAGCACAACCTCGGCATCGCCGTGACCGTCGCCGATGCCGAGACCGTGCCGCTCGAGGAGCTCGGCCGGATCGACGGCGTATTCCTCGACCCCGCCCGCAGGACCCGGGGCCACAGCGACACCCGCCGCCTCGCCTCCCCGGACGACTACTCCCCCTCGCTCGGCTTCGCCTTCGGCCTCGCCGAGCGCCTGCCGACCGGGGTCAAGCTCGGCCCGGGCTTCGAGCGGGCGCTCATCCCCGAGCGCGTCGAGGCCCAGTGGGTGTCCGTCGACGGCGATCTCGTGGAGACCGGGCTGTGGTTCGGCGCGGTGGCGCGCCCCGGCGTCGCGCGGGCGGCGCTGCTGCTGCGATCCGGAGAGGCCTGCGAGCTCGTCGCCGAAGCCGACTCCCCCGATCCCGAACCGCGCGAGCTCGGCCGCTACCTCTACGAGCCCGACCCCGCCGTGATCCGCGCCCGACTCATCGGCATGCTCGCCGAACGGATCGGCGCCGGCCTCGTCAGCGACGGGATCGCCTATCTCACCGGCGACGAGGACCCCTCCACGCCGTTCGCGCAGGCGTTCCGCATCGTCGAGGAGCTCCCTGCGCGCGAGAAGGAGCTGCGCCGCGCCCTCGCGACCCGCGGCATCGGCGCGCTGGAGATCAAGAAGCGCGGGGCGGACGTCGACCCCGCGGCCCTGCGCACCCGCCTCCGCCTGAAAGGGCCCGAGTCGGCGACGCTGTTCCTCACCCGCGTCGCGGGCCGCCACGTCGCGCTGCTCGCGGAGCGGTGCGCGCCCGCCGC
Source organism: Candidatus Leucobacter sulfamidivorax (assembly GCA_016771945.1). Taxonomy (GTDB): domain Bacteria; phylum Actinomycetota; class Actinomycetes; order Actinomycetales; family Microbacteriaceae; genus Leucobacter; species Leucobacter sulfamidivorax. The sequence continues at coordinate 660,768 of QZLF01000002.1, read as the reverse complement.
AGCCAGGTGACTCCCCCCGTTACTTTGTTCGTAGCTCCTGATCCGCGAGGATGAGGGGCAAGGCAGCCAGCCGGGTCCGGCATGATTGTTGCCCCCTGTCGCAGGAATGATCTGGGGGGTGTTGTCACCGGGCCTGGTCTGGCGGTGAGTGATCGCTGATAGGGGCAAGACCACAGCCGCGCATACCGGGGCAGGGTCGTTCGTAACGTGGATGCCGACGCCCACCGCCACCTGACTGCCGAACACCACGAGCAGGACGGAGGAACCACCTTTGGTCAGCAGTATCAAACACTACGACGACGTCGCGGTCTTCATCGGCCTCGATGTCGGCAAGAGCGAGCATCACGCGGTCGCGCTCACCCGTGACGGAAAGAAGCTCTACGACAAGCCACTCCCGAACACCGAAGCCAAGATCGTATCGGTGCTGGATCAACTCGCTGAGCACGGCCCCGCCCTGCTGGTCGTCGATCAGCCCGCCACGATCGGCGCACTCCCGGTCGCCGTCGCCCAGGCTGCAGACGTGCTCGTGGGATACCTGCCCGGTCTCACGATGCGCCGAGTTGCTGATCTTCACCCGGGTGAGGCGAAGACCGACGCCAGGGACGCATTTATCATCGCGGAGACCGCCCGCACCATGCCTGCAACATTACGATCGATCAAGGTGGCCGATGAGCAACTCGCGGAACTCTCGATGCTCTGCGGCTTCGATGACGATCTCGCCGCGCAGATCACCCAGGTCTCTAACCGGGTGCGAGGCCTGCTCACGCAGATCCACCCCACTTTGGAGCGGGTACTCGGGCCGCGTCTGGATCACCCCGCGATCCTCGATCTGCTCGAACGCTACCCTTCGCCGACCGAGCTGCAACGAGCCGGGCAGAAGCGCGTGGCTGCCCGGCTGCTGAAGCGCGCCCCGCGCAAGGGCGGAGTGTGGGCGCAAGAGATTTTCGATGCCCTCGATCAGCAGACCGTAACCGTGGTCGGTACAAATGCGGCCGGGATCGTGCTCCCGCGCCTCGCGAAGCAGCTCACCGAACTGAGGAAACAGCGCGATGAGATCGCGGCTGAGGTCGAACGTCTCGTTGAGGCGCACCCTCTTCACCCGGTCCTGACGAGCATGCCGGGAGTCGGCGTCAGGACCGCCGCCAGACTCCTCACTGAGATTGTTGGGAAACACTTCCCAACCGCAGGACACCTCGCCGCCTACGCTGGTCTTGCGCCTGTCACGAGGCGCTCAGGCACCTCGATCCGAGGCGAGTCACCGTCCCGGCGCGGGAACAAGGTCTTGAAGCGGGCGATGTTTCTCTCCGCGTTCGCAGCGCTCCGGGATCCCGAATCCCGCGCCTATTACGACCGCAAAATCAGCCAAGGCAAACGTCATAACCAAGCCCTCATCGCGCTCGCCCGCCGTCGCTGCGACGTGCTCTATGCCATGCTCCGCACCGGCAGTCTCTACCAGCCCCGAACCTGGTCAGACACCGCTCTCGCGGCTTGACAAAAGTTATAGGGGCACCCCCCCGGAAACGCCGAAGGGCCCCGGCGCGAACCGGGGCCCTTCTGGAGTCGCGATGCTCAGCTGACCGTGACGAGGCCCTGATTGATGGCCGCCGCGACGATCGCCGCGATCACGATGATCAGGATGATCGCGATCACGATGCCGATCGCGCTCAGGATGACCCCGGTGAGCGCCATGCCGCGCGGCTGGCCCTTCCTCAGCCCGATGATGCCGAGCACGAGGCCGACCACACCCGCGGGGATGCTGATCCACCAGACCCAGCAGAATACGATGCTGGCGATGCCGAGGATCAGGGCGGTGATGGCCATGCCCTTCGGCTGTACGGCGGCTGCGCCGTAGGCGGGTGCCGCGGGAGCCGCGTAGGCCGGGGCTGCGGGCTGCTCGGGCTGCGGAACTGCGGGCTGCTCGCCCGGGACGTTCTGAGACATGATTCTCCTTCTGGTGTCTCTCTGAGAGGAAGCTGGGACTTCCCTGCATCAACGATAGTGGAGCGAGCGGCCTGACCCAAGCGTTTTTGTCGGTGCTGCGGAATACTCGGCGCTTCTGCTTGGAGGTTTCCGCTGCTCGACGGCTCTCACCGGCGGTGCCGGCTAGTAGTACATGGAGCCGCCGGCGATCGAGGCGAAGATGAGGCCGATGAGCAGGATGAACAGCAGCACGATGGCGATCGCGATGCTGCCCGTGATGATGCCGGTGAGCGCCATGCCGCGCGGCTGCCCCTTCTTGAGGGCGACGATGCCGAGCACGAGGCCGACGATCGCGGCGGGCAGGCCGAGCCACCAGACCCAGAAGAAGACGAGCCCGGCGATGCCGAGCACCAGCGAGGCGACCGCGAGCCCCTTGGGCTGCACCGGCCCCGCGTAGCCGTAGGCGACGTAGCTCTGCTGGGGGTTGTAGGCCGGGGCGGCGTAGCCCGGGGCCTGCGGTGCAGAGTAGGCGGCGGGCGGCTGCGGAGCCGTGTAGGACTGGGCCGGCTGGGCATAGGGCTGGGCCGGCTGCGCGTAGTTCGGCGCGGCGGGCTGGGCGTAGCCCTGCTGCGGAGCCTGCGGGGCCTGCGGAACCTGGGGCGGCTGCGGAGCCTGCGGCGCGGCCTGCGTCGGCGGGGCGTACGTCGGGACCGAGGGCTGGGCGGGCGCCGCCGGCGGAGCCGGGGTCGCGGGGGTCTCGTTCTGCGACTGGTCGGGGGTGGGCGTATCGCCCGGTGTGTTCTGAGACATTGCACTCCAATTCGAAACGTCTGGAACCACCCTATCGCGCGGCCGCGACGCGTCGAGGGGGGCCGGGATCCGAAGACCCCGGCCCCCCTCAGCCGATCCGCGACCAGGATCGAGACGCGGGTCCCGCCCGGCTCGATCCTGCCTTCGACCCTGCGCTCAGCCCCGGATGAGCGCCTCGATCGGCCCGCGCGCGAAGAAGATCACGAAGCCCGCGGCGACGATCCAGAGCAGCCAGTGGATCTGGCGCGCCTTGCCCGCGAGCGACTGGACGATCACCCACGACACGAAGCCCGCGCCGATGCCGTTCGCGATCGAGTAGGTGAAGGGCATCACCACGATGGTGAGGAAGACCGGCAGCGCGACCCCGAAGTTCGTGAGGTCCACGCCCTTGATCTGGGTCATCATCATGGCGCCGACCACCACGAGGGCCGCGGCCGCGATCTCCGTGGGCACGATCTCCGCGATCGGCGTCAGGAACATCGCGAGCAGGAAGAGCACGCCCGTGACCATGTTCGCGAAGCCGGTCCGGGCGCCCTCGCCGATGCCCGATCCCGATTCGATGAAGACGGTGTTCGACGACGACGAGGTCAGACCGCCGGCGATGGCGCCGACGCCCTCGACCACGAGCGCCGACTTCAGGCGGGGGAAGTTGCCCTTCTCGTCGGCGAGGCCCGCCTCGCGCGAGAGGCCGGTGAAGGTGCCCATCGCGTCGAAGAAGTTCATGAAGAGCAGGCTGAACACCAGCATGATGACGGCGATGATCGTGACCTTGCCGAAGTCGAAGCTGACCTGGCCGATGAGGCCCAGGTCGGGCAGGCTGAAGGGGTTGCCGTCGAGGGTGGGCACCGTCAGGCCCCAGCCGCCGGGGTTGACCACCTCGCCGTTCGCGTCCTTCGCGGGCCCCAGACGCCAGATCGCCTCGACGATGACGGCGAGCACCGTGCCCACGACCAGGCCGATGAGCATGCCGCCCTTGACCTTGCGCGCGACGAGCACGCCGGTGATCACGAGCGTGATGACGAACAGCAGGGTCGGCACGGTGGCGATCGAGCCGAACATGCCGAGCTCGACCGGGGGCGACGCGGTCGAGTGCACGAATCCCGCGTTCACGAAGCCGATGAAGGCGATGAAGAGGCCGATGCCGACGGTGATCGCGATCTTCAGCTCCATCGGCACCGCGTCGAAGATCATGCGCCGCAGGCCGGTGGCCGCGAGCAGCACGATGAGCACGCCGTTGATCACCACGAGGGCCATCGCCTCGGGCCAGGTCACCTGTCCCACGATCGTGAAGGCGAGGAAGGCGTTGATGCCGAGACCCGTCGCGAAGGCGAAGGGCAGGCGCGAGACGAGGCCGAAGAGGATCGTCATGACGCCGGCGGTCAGCGCCGTGACCGCGCCGACCTGGCCGAAGTCGAGGCGCGTGCCGTCGACGTCGGCCGTCGTGGTCAGGATGATCGGGTTCAGGATCACGATGTAGGCCATCGTGACGAAGGTGACGAGGCCGCCGCGCACCTCCCGCCCGAAGGTCGATCCGCGCTTGCTGATCTCGAAAAAGCGGTCGACCGCCCCGCGGGGCTCGGTGCCCTGCGACTCGTTCGACGTCTGGGTCTCTGCCACCTGGTTCTCCGTCTCTCTCTCGGCCGCGCGCATGCGCACAGGGAGACGTTACCATTCAGCTGGTTCCCAGGGAACGAACAAGCGTACCGCAGTCGTATCCGCGGGCCCCGCGGCGTGAAGGATCAGGCCGTGCCCGTCTACATCCTCGCGGGAGATGTGCAGAGACAGCGATCGGCCCGTATCGGGTCTTGACGTTGTTGGCTGGGTCTGCACACGCCGTGAGCAAAACACATCGTGTTTTGTAGGCGTGTGAACCGCTGCTCACAGCAGCGAATACAACAGCGCTGGAGACAACGGTGCAGGCGGGTACGGCCCGATCCGATCGAGGTGAATCAGCTCACGCCGATGAGGTCGATGACGAAGATGAGGGTCTTACCGGAGAGCGGGTGCCCGCCGGAGGCGCCGTAGGCCTGGGCCGGGGGCACGACGAGCTTGCGGCGGCCGCCGACCTTCATGCCGGGGATGCCGATCTGCCAGCCCTGGATCAGCGAGCGCAGCGGGAAGTTGATCGACTCGCCGCGGCTCCACGAGCTGTCGAACTCCTCGCCCGAGTCGAACTCGACCCCGAGGTAGTGCACGTTGACGGTGCTCGAGGCGAGCGCTTCGTCACCCGCCCCCTCGACGAGATCCACGATCTGCAGTTCGACGGGCGCGGGGCCGTCGGGGAACTCGATCTCGGGCTTGGACAGTGCTGAATCGCTCATACCCCCCATTCTTGCCGCTCGGGCGCCGCCGCCACGTGGGAGTTCGCTGTCAGAGGAACACCTTGCCGGGGTTCAGCAGCCCCTCGGGGTCGAAGAGCCGCTTGATGCCGCGCTGCAGCTCGAGCGAGTCGTCGCCGAGCTCGTCGCGCAGCCAGCGCGCCTTGAGCACGCCGATGCCGTGCTCGCCGCTCAGCGTGCCGCCGAGCTCGACCGCGGCCGCGAAGACCCGCGCCGCGGCCTCCCACACGCGCTCGGGCACCTCCCCGCCGGGCGTGCGCTCGTGGTCGGCGACGGCGAGGTGCGGGTGCAGGTTGCCGTCGCCGGCATGCGCCACGGCCGGGATCGGGATGCCGAGATCCGCCTCGATGCGCGCGATGGCCGCGTACATCTCGCCGAGCCTCGACCGCGGTACGCAGACGTCCTCGATGAGCACGTCGCTGCCGGTGGGCAGCGCGGGGTTCATCGCCCGGCGCACCTCGAGCAGCGCCTCGCCCTCGTCCTCCCCCTCGAGCAGCAGGGACTCGCCGCCGAGCTCGGCGACCAGCCGTCCGGCGCGCTCCGCCGCGGCCCCCGCCCCCTCGGCATCCCACTGGGTGATGACGGCGGCGGGTCCGAGCGGGGCATCCTTCAGCCTCGCGAAGGGGCCCGGCAGCGCCGCGGCCGGCAGGTACTCGGCGATGGCGACCACGCAGCGCGGATCCATCAGCTCGAGCAGGGAGGGCTGCTGGCCCTCGCGCTGGATCTCGCCGCACAGCCGCAGCGCCTCGTCGAGGGAGGGCAGGATCGCGCCGAGCGTGAGCGGCGGCACGCTCGGGCGCGGCACGAGCCGCAGCGTCGCCTCGGTGATCACGGCCAGGGTGCCCTCGCTGCCGGTCAGGAGCGCCGTGAGGTCGTAGCCGGTGACCCCCTTGATCGTGCGCCGCCCGGTGCGCAGCACGCGCCCGTCGGGCAGCACCGCCACGAGCCCGAGCACGGCCTCGCGCGTCACCCCGTACTTCGCGCAGAGCAGCCCGCCCGCGTTCGTGGCGATGTTGCCGCCGATGGTCGAGATCGCCCGGCTCGCGGGGTCTGGCGCGTAGCGCAGCCCGAGACGCCTCGCCTCGGCGTCGAGGTCGGCGTTGATGACCCCGGCCTGCACCCGGGCGATCTGGTCGACGGGGTCGATCTCGAGGATCCGGTCCATGCGCGCGAGCGAGAGCACGACCTCGCCCTCCCCCGCCGCGGCTCCCCCGGCGAGCCCGCTGCCTGCGCCGCGGGGCACCACCGGCACCCCGTGCCGGGAGGCGATGCGCAGGATCGCGGAGACCTCCTCGGTGCTCTCGGCCTCGGCCGCGCCGAGCGCGGTGCCTCCCGCGATGAGCCCGCTGCGGTCGGTGCGCAGCGCGGCAAGCGCGGCGTCGTCGACCACCCAGCGCTCGCCGAGCAGCTCGCCGAGCTCGGCGTGCAGCCCGCGGGCGTCCCGCGTGGGCAAGTCAGGCGCCTCCCCGATCGGCCCCGCTCGGCTCGGCCTCGCTCGGCTCCGCTTCGACCTGCTCGAGCGCGACGCGCTCGATGACGTCGGTCACCGGATCGGGCTCGAGCCCCGCCAGCCGGGCGGGCTGCAGGATCTCGTCGAGCTCGGCCTGCCCGAGCAGCCCGCGCGACACCACGAGCTCGCTCACCTTCGCGTTCGTCGCGAGGGCCGCCTTGGCGAGCTTCGCCGCCTCGGCATAGCCGATCACCGGGGCGAGCGCGGTGATCACCGTCACCGAGCGCGAGACCGTGTCGGCGAGGTGCTCCTCGTTCGCGGTGATCCCGTCGACGCAGTTGATGCGCAGCGTCTGGCAGGCGCGCTCGAGCCAGGTGATCGACTGGAACAGCGAATGCGCGATGATCGGCTCGAAGGCGTTGAGCTGCAGCTGCCCCGCCTCGACAGCCATCGACACGGTGACATCGGATCCCGCCACCGCGTACGCCACCTGCGAGACCGCCTCGGGGATCACCGGGTTCACCTTGCCCGGCATGATCGACGATCCCGCCTGCCGCGCCGGCAGGTTGATCTCGCCGAGGCCCGCCTGCGGCCCCGAGGAGAGCAGGCGCAGGTCGTTCGAGATCTTCGACAGCTTGAGCGCGCTGCGCTTGAGCGCGCCAGAGAAGGTGATGAACACCCCGGTGTCGCTCGTCGACTCGACGAGGTCGCGGGCGGTGACGAGCTCGAGGCTCGTGATCTCGCGCAGATGGCGGATCACCGCCTCCCGGTACCCCTTGGGCGCATTGATCCCGGTGCCGATCGCGGTGGCGCCCATGTTCACCTCGTGCAGCAGCTTGGCCGCCTCGGTGAGCCGCTCGATGTCCTCGCGGAGGGTCACCGAGAACGCGGTGAACTCCTGTCCGAGGGTCATCGGCACCGCGTCCTGCAGCTGGGTGCGGCCGACCTTGATGATGTCCGCGAACTCGCGGCCCTTCGCCGCGAACGAGTCGGCGAGCAGCTCGAGCTCGTCGAGGAGGCTGCGCAGCGAGAACGCGAGGGCGATCTTGATGGCCGTCGGGTAGGTGTCGTTGGTCGACTGGCTGTGGTTCGTGTGGTCGTTGGGGTTGATGAAGGCGTAGTCGCCCTTGGGGCGCCCCGCGAGCTCGAGCGCTCGGTTGGTGATGACCTCGTTCGCGTTCATGTTCGTCGAGGTGCCGGCGCCCCCCTGCACGACGCCCACGACGAACTGGTCGTGCAGCATGCCCGTCTTGATCTCCTCGCAGGCCCGGTCGATGAGGGTCGCGCGCTGCTCGTCGAGCGCGCCGATCTCGAGGTTCGCACGGGCGGCGGCCTGCTTCACGCAGGCGAAGGCCCGCACGAAATCGGGATAGACCGAGATCGGGCGTCTCGCGATCGGGAAGTTCTCGTGGGCACGGGCGGTGTGCACGCCCCAGTAGGCGGTGGACGGGATCTCGACGCTGCCGAGCGAGTCGGTCTCGGTGCGGGTCTGGGCGGACATGAAATCACTCACGGGCGTTCGGCTCCAGGTCTCGGAAGGTTCGGCGGATCGCGCCGGTGCGGTACCGGCTCAAGCCTACTCGCGTTCTCCGCGCTCGGCCGGGCCCTCGGGGCCGCTCTCGGTCCGGTCGTCGAGACGGTCCCCGGAGTCGGCCGCCGAGTCGGCCGCCGAATCGACCGCGGCATCGGCTCCCGCATCGACCTCGACATCGACATCGACCTCGGCCGCGCCGTCGTCGTCCGTCGGAACCGGGCCGGTGAGCGCCTCGCTCAGGGGCCCGCTCTGCGGCGCGGAACTCGGATCGGAGAGGATGATCGGGCCGCGGCGCAGCACCGAGATCGGGGCGGTCAGCGTCTCGCTCTGCGCTCCGGCGCGGGCGTCGCCGTCCGCGACGCGCGGGCGCCCGGCGTGCGTCACGCTGATGCGCCGCCCCGGGCCCAGATGCAGGCGCAGGCGGCGCTCGACCACCAGCCAGCCGAGCCCGACGAGGAAGGACGCGATCCCCGCGAACGCGGCGACGCCGAGCCCCCAGCGCGGTCCCAGCGCGTCGGAGACGGCGCCGACAGTCGGCGCGCCGACGAGCGTTCCGCCCATGAGGATCGCGAAGTAGAGCGAGAGCACCCGGCCGCGCACCGCGGCGTCGGTCGTCGTCTGCACGAACGCGTTGGCCGTCGAGAGCAGCGTCGCGGTGCTGAAGCCCAGCAGCACGAGCGTGGCGGCGAAGCTCCAGAAGGTCGGCATGAGCGCGCAGGCGAGCGCGGCGAGGCCGAAGCCGCCGGCCGCGAGGATGACGGCGCGGAGGCGCGCCGCCGGGCGCCTGGCGACGAGCAGGGCGCCGCTCAGCGACCCGATCGCGAGGATCGAGGAGAGCAGGCCGTACTCCCCCGCGCCCCGCCCGAACTCGACCGCCATGGTCGACGAGAAGACCGGGAAGTTCATGCCCAGCGCTCCGATGAGGAACACGATCACGAAGATCACGACGAGGTCGTGGCGGGCGATCACGTAGCGGAAGCCCGCGGCCAGCTGGCGCGCCTGCGACTCGCGCGCGCCGACGTCGCTCGGACGACGCGGGAGGCGGATCGCGGCGAGCGCGACCAGCATGGCGATGAACGACACCGCGTTGATGACGAAGACCCAGCCCGAGCCGACGATCGCGATGAGCACGCCCGCCACCGCGGGCCCGATGAGGCGGGCCGAGTTGAAGGAGGCCGAGTTCAGGGCGACCGCGTTCGAGAGCTTCTCGGTGCCCACGAGGTCCGAGACGAAGGCCTGCCGCGCCGGGGTGTCGAAGGCGTTGACCACTCCGAGCGCGAGCGCGAAACCGTAGAGGTGCCACAGCTGCGCGTGCCCCAGCACGAGCAGCACGCCGAGCCCGAGCGCGAGCAGCATGAGCAGGCTCTGGGTGACCATGAGCACGCGCCGCCGGTCGAAGCGGTCGGCGACGAGGCCGCTGAAGGGGACGAGCACGAGCTGAGGCCCGAACTGCAGCGCCATCGTGATGCCCACGGCGATGGCGTCGTTGTCGCTGAGCTCGGTCAGCACGACCCAGTTCTGGGCGGTGGCCTGCATCCAGGCGCCGATGTTCGATACGAGCGCCCCGACGAACCAGATGCGGTAGTTGCGGATCGAGAGCGATCGGAACATGGCGGACACGGGGCGAGGCACCTCCTGGGCTCGTGACCACCCTATCCCCGGCCAGGCGCTCGGGATGGAGCAACGCTCCACGCGCCGTTGCCGCCGCGTGCCTCGTTGCATGGAAACGCATCGCGTTTCCGGGCGAAGCACGGAGGGCCCACCGACCCTCACAGACCGGTGACGAGAGCGGTGCTCAGCCGCGGGCGAGCACCGTGTCCAGGACGCCGCGCAGCGCCTCGGCGGCATCCGCCGGCCGGCCGGGCTCGCGCCAGGCGACGACGCGATCGGGACGCACGAGCAGCGCGCCCGAGTCCTCGACGCCGCGGATGCGGGCCCAGTCCCCGTAGACGTCGTCGTACTCGCCGCGGGCCGCGACCTGCACGACCCGGATGCTGGTGCCGAGCTCCCGGTTCAGCGCCTCCACGGCCTCGCGCCAGTGCGCGTCGTCGATCCCCGTGACGAGGGTGAACTCGCCCCGGCCCACGATGTCGATGGTCGAGAGCGCGTCGTTCCCCCGCTGTATGCGGGCGTGCGCCACGGGGGCGCCCGGGTGCGTCGACGGCGTCGCGTACAGCTCGGGATCGCGCTCGCCGCACGGCCAGGGGGTGCCGTCGTCGACGATCGCGTCGGAGTCGTACCGCAGGTCGAACTCGACGCCGTGCGCGTTGAACTGGTAGTGCTGCAGCTCGACCGCCGCGTCGAGGGCCGCGCGGCGCCCGGCGCCCTTGTCGGTCGGCGAGAACAGCTCGTCGACGTTCGCCCAGCCCTCGGCGACGGACTGCCCGGGGGCGAAGCCCAGCGCGTCCGAGATCGGGGCCATGTCGACCACGCTCTGCATGGCCCGGTCGACGACCTTCCGGCCCACCGGCTGGCGCTCCTGCGAGTAGGTGTCGAGCAGGCCGGGGCCCGCGATCCCCCGCAGCACGTATGCGAGGCGCCAGGCCAGGCTGAACGCGTCCTGCACCGAGGTGTTCGAGCCGAGCCCGTTGGCCGGCGGGTGGCGGTGCGCCGCGTCGCCGACGACGAACGCGCGCCCCCGCTGGTAGCTCGCGGCCACGACGTGGTTGATCTGCCATTTGGACACCGACTTGATGTTCACCTCGACACCGTCGTCGCCGATGGTGGATCGCACCCGCTCGACGAGCGCCTCCTCGCTGAGGTCGGGCTCCCCCTCGGCGGGGTCGTACATCGAGAGGTTGACCCACTCGGTGAAGGGGGTGACGCAGATCCAGGTGCCGGATCCCACCCAGTAGTTGTTGCCCGGCTGGGTCATCCAGTAGAGCGTGCCGGGACGGTGCGCGCAGTACTCCGTGAGGTCGGCTTCGAGGAAGATGTTGAGGGCGGCGCCGAGGCCCGTCTCGCCCTGGTATTCGAAGCCGAGCCGCTCGCCCACGAAGCTCCGCGCCCCGTCCGCCCCTACGATGTACTGCGCGCGGATCGCCGTCTCGGCGCCGTTCGCGTCGCGCACGACGGCGCGCACGCCGTCCTCGTCCTGCTCGATCTCGACGAGCTCGAGGCCGAAGCGCAGATCGGCCCGCTTGCGCTCCGCCGCGGCGCGCAGCACGGGCTCGAGGCGATGCTGCGGGGCGTTGCACATGCGGCTCGGGCTGACGCTCTCGTAGTCGGCCCTGCGCGAGGTGCTGCTGCCCCAGGTCTGCAGCCGGGCGATCTCGGTGCCCGCGAAGCTCGTGGCCCAGACGTTGTTCGACATGAGCTCGTTCGGCGTCGCGACGGCGATCACCTCGTCCTCGATGCCCAGGTCGCGGTAGACCTCCATCGCCCGCTGGTTCGTGATGTGGGCGCGCGGCGTCCGCGCCGTCGAGTCGAACTTGGTGACCGTGATCGCGTCCACGCCGTAGTCGGCGAGGAGCGCCGACATCGTCAGGCCGGCGGGCCCGGCCCCGACCACGAGCACGTCGGTGCTGATCTCTGCTCTCGACATGGTGATACTCCCTCCGTTGGGCGACCACCCTGCCGGGCGGCGTGTCAGCCAGTATCCCGGCGCCGGACGACGGCCCGGGCGGTCTGGCGGGAACGGGCAACGCCCCTGGCCGGAACGGGCAAGCGGTCGGGCCGAGGGATCAGGCGGTCGCGGATCCGGCGGCCCGGACCTCGCCGGGTGCGGCATCGTAGCGGCGGCGGAAGACACGGCTGAAATGGGGCGCCGAGACGAAGCCGCAGCGCAGCGCCACCTCGTGCACCGAGGGAGCCCCCTGGTCGCTCAGCATGCCGTGGGCGCGCTCGAGGCGCAGTTCGAGGATCGTGCGGGCCACGCTTCCGCCCGTCTCCTGGAACGCCCGCGTCAGCGTGCGATCACTCACCCCGATCGCCTGCGCGACGCTCGTCACCGACAGCGAGGGGTCGCCGAGGTTGCGGCGGATCCAGGTCATCGCCTCCCTGCGACGCGCGACCGAGGTGCTGCTGCCGTCGACGGAGAACATGGCGCGGAACAGCTCGAGGGCGTCCTGCTCGATCTCCGCGAGGTCGGCACCGGGACCGGCGCCGAGAGCAGGGGGCGCCGATCCGCTCAGGCTGCGCTGCATCAGCCGGGCGAGCTCGGCCCCGTGACCGTCGTGCCCCCGTCGCTCGGCGAAGCTCCGCAGCACGGGGGCCTTCGGCACCTCGGCGCGGATCGTCTCCTCGTACGCCGTGCGCGGCACCGTGAGCACGTACTCCTGCAGACCGCCGACGAAGCCGCGCATGAAGGGCTCGCTCGTGTTGTGCATCACGACGGTGCCGGGATGCTGCAGATGCACGCCCTGACGATGGTGGAAGAACGACTGCCCGTCGAACAGGAAGAAGAGCATCACCCCTTCAAACTGGTTGCCGGAGCAGTGCTTCTCGGTGCGCTCGAGGATGTGGGGGTTCGTCGAGACGCGGGCGAAGGTGAGGCGCGGCAGCTGCAGCGTTCTCGAGGCCGCGTCGAGCGGTTCGTCGTCGAGGGAGCGGACGCCGAGGTCGAAGAGCACCCGGGCGTTGTGATGCTCCCAGAGCTCGATCTGCTCGTCCGCGTCGAGCTCGCGCGTCGAGACCTGATGGAAGCCGCCCTCGCGAGCAGGCGCGACGGCCGGGGCGGGCGCGAGCGTCTCGTCGCGCATGCGTGCGCCCATGCGATCCTCCCCTGCTCGTCCTCGAGAGGTCGGCCTGTCGACCTGGCACCGATGCTACAGGAGCAGGCTCCGCTCCGCCCTCGGGCGGACGAGGGCTAGAACTTGTCGCCCATGTCGAGCAGGCGGCGGATGCGATCCGGGATCGGCGGGTGCGTCGCGAAGAGCCGAGCCGCGAGGCCGGGCTTCAGCGGATCCGCGATCCACAGGTGCGCCATGCTCGACTGCTGCTTCTGCAGCGGCCTGCCATACTCGTTCAGCTTGTGCAGCGCGCTCGCGAGCGCCTCCGGGTGCCGCGTGGTGAGCGCCCCGGTCGCGTCGGCCAGGTACTCGCGCTGGCGCGACACCGCGAGCTGCACGAGCGAGGCCACGATGGGCGCGACGATCATCGCCACGAGCCCGAAGACCAGCACGACCGGGTTGCTGTTGTTGCTGCGGCTGAAGAACGCGATGCGCATGAGCACGTCGGCGATCATGCCCACGGCCACCACGAGGCCGTAGACGATCATCGAGACGCGGATGTCGTAGTTGCGCACGTGCCCGAGCTCGTGCGCCATGACGCCCTCGAGCTCGGCGTCCGTCATGATATCGAGCAGCCCGGTGGTCGCCGCGACCTTGGCGTGCTGTGGATCGCGCCCCGTGGCGAAGGCGTTGGGCGCCGGGTCGTTCACGATGTAGACCTCGGGCATCGGGGTGCCGGTCGTGATGCAGAGGTTCTCGACGATGCGGTAGAGCCGCGGGTTGTCGGATTCGAAGACGCGCTGCGCGCCGCTCATCGCGATGGCCTGCCGTCCGGCCGCGAAGTACTGGATCAGCGCGTAGCCCACGGCGAACACGACGACCCAGACCACGATCGCCCAGGAGTTGTAGATCGCCGCGGCCAGCCAGCCCAGCCCGCCGATGATGGCGAGGAAGAGCACGATGATGAGGACGCTGTTGACCTTGTTGCGTCTAATCGCGCGGTACACGACCGCCCCCGATCAGAACTGGATGCGCGGCGGTTCGGAGATCGCCGCGACGTTCTCGACCTCGAAGAACTCGCGCTCCTTGAATCCCATGCCGCGGGCGAAGAGCGTGTTCGGGAAGATCTGGATCTTCGTGTTGAACTCGCGCACCCCGCCGTTGTAGAAGCGGCGCGAGGCCTGGATCTTGTTCTCGGTGTCGACCAGCTCGCTCTGCAGCTGCAAGAAGTTCTGGCTGGCCTGCAGCTGCGGGTACGCCTCCGCCACCGCGAAGATGCTCTTGAGCGCCTGCTGCATGTGGTTCTCGGCGACCGAGGCCTCACCCGGCGTCTGCGCCGAGATGGTCTCGGCGCGGGCCTGGGTGACCTCTTCGAAGACGCTCTTCTCATGGGCCGCGTAGCCCTTGACCGTCTCGACCAGGCTCGGGATCAGGTCGGCGCGCCGCTTCAGCTGCACCGTGATGTCGCTCCAGGCCTCGTCGACCCGCACCCGCAGGGTGACCAGCGAGTTGTAGGTCGCCCAGACGTAGATGCCCAGGATGACGATGATCCCGACGACCACGATGACGGCGATCCATGCTGCGCTCATAGGGCTCAGCGTAGTCGGGCAGTCCTCGAAAAGCCTGAGTGCGCGCGACCGCTGTCGTCTGAGAGATCCCGCCGATCGGCGGGATCTCCTACTCCCCCAGCACGCGCTCGAGGTAGGGGTTGGCGAAGAGGCGGCCGGGATCGAGCCGCTCGCGCACCGCGAGGAAGTCGTCGAAGCGCGGGTAGCGCTCGCGCAGCTCGGCCGCGCCGAGCGTGTGCATCTTGCCCCAGTGCGGGCGCCCCTCGTGGGCGGCCAGGATCGCTTCGGCCTCGCGGAAGTACTCCCGATCGGGATCGCGGAAGTAGCGGTGCACCGCGATGTACCCGCTCTCACGCGCGTGCCCGGTCGAGAGCCACAGCGGATCCGCCGCCGCGGAGCGCACCTCGATCGGGAAGGAGACGCGGAAGCCGCGGCGCTCGATCAGCGCCCGCAGCTCGCGGATGGCCTCGGGCACCGCCGCGAGCGGCACGGAGTACTCCATCTCGCGAAAGCGCACCCGGCGGCGCGTGATGAAGACGCGGTGCGACTCGTCGCTGTACTCGCGGCGGCTCGAGACGCTCTCGATCATGCGGTTGATGCGCGGGGTCGTGGCGGGAGCCCAGCGTTCGAGGCCGACGAGCGCGCCGAACACCGCGTTGTTCACGAGCTCCTCGTCGACGAGGCGGGAGGCCGCGCGGAGCGGCCGGGCGCCCGCCGACAGCGGCAGGCGCGTGTTCGTCTTGGTGCGCGCGCCCTCGGTGTGCGGGAACCAGAAGAACTCGAAGTGATCGGACGCGCGGCTGCGCCCCTCGAACTCGGCGAGCACGGTCTCGAGCGGCATCGGCTGCTCGACGGCGCGCAGCAGATAGCGCGGCACGCATTGGAGGGTGACCGTGGCGAGCACGCCCAGCGCGCCGAGGCCGAGCGCGACGGCCGGCAGCAGCTCCGCGTTCTCGGTCTCTCCGTTCCCGGTGTCGCCGACCGCGAGCACCTCGCCGAGACCGGTCACGAGCGTCGCGCCGACGACGCGGCTCGCGAGCCCGCCGATCGCGAGGCCGGTGCCGTGCGTGCCCGTGCTCGTGGCGCCCGAGATGGTCTGCCGGTCGACGTCGCCCATGTTCTCGAGGGCGAGGCCGAGCGGGTTCAGGATCCCCGGCAGCTCCCACAGGTGCGTGCCGGCCCACAGCGTGACGCGGTCGCGCTCGAGGTCGACGTCGACGAGCCCGCGCAGGCGGCTCATGTCGAGGCGCAGCCCCTCGGTCGCTCCGATGCCGGTGAAGCTGTGCGAGGCGCCGATGGGCTTCACCGTGTGCCCCGTCTCCGCGGCCCGTCGCACGGCGAGCACGATCTGCTCGATGTCGCGCGGCGCGACCGTCATCACGGGCGACGACCGCTCGGTGCGGGCCCAGTTGCGCCATCTCGCCGTCACAGGAAGCACTTCCCCTCACCCCGATAGGTGAGCTCAGCCTCGAGCGCCTCCCCGTTCCGCACCGGCACCACCTCGTTCGCGTGCTCCATGAGCTCGCCCGCCTTCGCGTGGCGCAGCCACACCCGGTCGCCGACGGCGAGCCCTCGGGCGGCCTCGCCGATGAGCGGGGTCTGCACTTCGCCGGCGCCCTCGCGCGCGGCGAGGCGCAGTCCCTCGGGCCACACCGACCGGGGCAGGCGGTCCTTCCCTGCGGCGCCGGATGCGATCCAGCCGCCGCCGAGCAGCGTGGCGGCGTCCGGCGCCGGGCGGCGCACCACGTCCAGTGCGAAGGCGGCCGCCGGCGCCGGAGCGAATGCGCCGTAGTCGTCGAAGAGGTGCGGGCCGAAGAGCCCGCTGCCCGCGGCGAGCTCGGTGATGCACGACTCCGCGGCGGTACGCTCGAGCGAACCCGTGCCGCCGCCGTTCACGAACTCGAGATCGGCGACCGCGCGCACCGCGGCGACGGCGACGGCCCGCCGCCGAGCTCGCAGATCGGCGACCGCGCGCACCGCGGCGACGGCGACGGCCCGCCGCTCGGCGAGCTCGGCGGCGCTGCGACCCTGCACGACGCGCACGAGCGCGCCCGCGGCCGGCCGCCCGGCCGGCCGATCCGCCACTCCAGCGATCTGCGCCTCATACGACATGATCCCGACGAGCTCGAAGCCGGGGCGGCGCAGCACGTGCTCCGCGAGCGCGCGCAGTTCGCGCGGCTCGTGCACGGGCGAGCGCAGAGCTCCGAGGCGGCCCACGACCCGGCCGAGGAGCGGCGCGCTCCAGGAGGCGTCGAAGTCCAGGCAGACCCTGATCGGGGGCCGACCGGCCGGCGGCGCCGCGGCGTCGACGAGGTCGAGCTGATCCGCGCTGTCGATCATGAGGGTGACCCGCGAGGCCGCGCGCTCGTCGGCGGCGAGGGCGGCGAAGGCCCGGCGATCCGCCGTCGGATAGGCGACCACGACGTCGTCGATCGTCTCCGCGAGCCAGAGCGCCTCGGCGAGCGTGAAGGCGAGCACCCCGCGGTAGCCCGGCAGGGCGAGCACGGCGTCGAGCACCGCGCGCACGCGCACCGACTTGCTCGCCACGCGGATCGGCAGCCCGCCCGCGCGGCGCAGCAGGTCGTGGGCGTTCCAGGCGAGCGCCTCGACGCCGAGCGCGACCACCGGGGCCGGCCGATCCGCCGTGGCCTCGGTCAGTCGCGGCCAGTAGTGCTCGGGGCGCAGCCAGGGCTCGGGCTCCACCGCCCCCGGCCGCGGTGCCGAGAGGTCGAAGGACATGGAGGCATTCTAGCGGCGGGATCCGTCGCGCCCGGCCTCGGCGCTCGGCTCACAACTCTGTTCGAGGCTCTGCTCGGCGCTCGGCTCGAGGCGCCGTTCGAGGCGCCGTTCGAGGCCGTCGAGGATCAGCTCGAGGCCGAGGTCGAACTCGGCCGCGAAGGAGTAGTCCCCTCCCCCGGTGAGGTGCCGCACGAGCTCGAGCAGATGCGGGTAGCCGCCGAGCGCCTCCATCACCCGCTCGGCGTACTCGCCCGCTCCGGTGTCGGCCTCGAACGGCAGGTTGCGCTCGGTGAGGGCGAAGCCGTAGACGTAGGCGTCGATCACCGAGAAGGCCCGCGCCGCGAGCGCCACCGTGAACCCGCCGCGCCTCAGGCAGCCGATCACCGCGTCGTGGTGCCGCAGCAGGGCCGGTCCGGGGTTCGATCGCGAGTCGATGAGGGTGAGGCTCCACGGATGGGCGGTCAGGATCCGGCGCGCCGATTCGGCGCGCCGCGCCATGCCCTGGCGCCAGCCGTCCGTCGGCCGGGGCAGTTCGATCTGCGCGAAGGTCCAGTCGACGAGGTCGTCGAGCAGCTCTTCCTTGCCCCCGACGTGGTGGTAGAGCGACATCGCCTCGACGCCCAGCTCGCGGCCGACGCTGCGCATGCTGAGGGCGGAGAGGCCGCCCGCGTCCGCGACCGCCACCGCGGCCTCGCAGATGCGCTCCCTGCTCAGCGGTTCGCGCGTCATCCTGATCACCCCCTTGCGCTCTTACACCTGTAAGGATACTCTTCTCGCATCAGACTTACAGGTGTAAGGGAGAAGCAGATGAGAGCCGCCTACGTCGCCCGCTACGGGCCGCCCGAGCACGTCTCGATCGTCGAGCTGCCGGTGCCGGAGCCCGGCCCCGGCGAGGTGCTCGTCAGGGTCGAGGCCTGCGCGGTCACCGCCGGGGACGCGCGCATGCGCGCCGGGCGCTTCCCCCGCGGCTTCGGTCTGCCCGCGCGGCTCGCCATCGGGCTCCGCGGGCCGCGCCGCCACGTGCTCGGGGTCGTACTCTCGGGCACGGTGGAGCGCGTCGGCCCGGGAGCGGCGCGGTTCGCGGCGGGCGATTCCGTCGCCGGCATGACCGGGGCGCGGTGCGGCGCCCACGCCGAGTACGCCGTGCTGCGCGAGAGCGCGCTCACCGCCCTGCCCGACGGGGTGTCGCACGAGGACGCCGCGGGCGTGCTCTTCGGCGGCACGACCGCGCTGCACTTCCTGCGCGACCGGGCGGGCGTCGCGCCGGGGATGAGCGTGCTCGTCAACGGGGCCTCGGGCGCGGTCGGCACGAGCGCGGTGCAGCTGGCCGCGTACTTCGGCGCCGAGGTCACCGCCGTCACGAGCGCGCCGAACCGGGAGCTCGTCTCGCGGCTCGGCGCCGTACGGGCCGTCGACTACCGGGAGACCCCGGTCGAGCGGATCGGGGATCGGCTCGGCGAGCGCTTCGACATCGTCTTCGACGCGGTCGGCAACGTCTCGCGGGCCGAGGGCCTGCGCCTCGCGAAGCCCGAGGGGTCGGTGATCCTCGCGGTCGCCGGGCTCGCCGAGACCATCACCGCCCGCGGCCGGGTCTTCGCCGGCAGCTCGCCCGAGCGCGCCGAGGAGTTCGCCCTGCTGCTCGGCCTGCTCGCCGAGGGGCGGCTCGATCCCGTGACCGAGGTGCTGGGCGGCCTCGACGCGGTCCCCAAGGCCCACCGCCGCATCGACACGGGCCGAAAGGTCGGCAACCTCGTGGTGCTCCCGCCGCTCGCCGACTGAGAGCGGCCCGATCCGCTAGTCCCCCCACTCGGATTCGAACCGAGACTGTGCCGATTTTAAGTCGGCTGCCTCTGCCAGTTGGGCTATGGGGGGCCACCACACAAAAGAGTAGACCCCGAGCTGGGCAGAGCTCGGGGTCTACGGCTGAGGGGCCGGGTCGCGGATCAGGCGCCGAGCCGCTGCCGCAGTGCGGCGAGCTCGGCGCGCAGCCCCTCGGGCACGCGGTCGCCGAACCGGGCGAAGAACTCCTCGGTGAGGTCGCACTCGGCCAGCCACGACTCGGGCGAGATCGCGAAGATCTCGTCGAGATCGGCCGCGACCTCTTCGATGCCCGCGAGGTTCAGCTCGCCGTCGGCGGGCACGACGCCGATGGGGGTCTCGCGGCCCGGGGCCTCGCCCTCGATGCTGCGGATCGCCCAGTCGATGACGCGCGAGTTATCTCCGAAGCCCGGCCACAGGAAGCGGCCGTCGGCGCCCTTGCGGAACCAGTTGACCTGGAAGATCTTGGGCGCGTTCTCGCCGAGCCGCTCGCCCATCTCGAGCCAGTGGCCCCAGTAGTCGGCCATGTTGTAGCCGCAGAAGGGCAGCATGGCGAAGGGGTCGCGGCGCAGCTCGCCGACGGTGCCCTCGGCGGCCGCGGTCTTCTCCGAGGAGATGGTGGCGCCGACGAACACCCCGTGCTGCCAGGACAGCGAGCGCGCCACGAGCGGCACGTTGGTGGCGCGGCGACCGCCGAAGAGGATCGCGTCGATCGGCACGCCGTCCTGCTCGAACCAGTCGTCGGCGAGGGTCGGGGTCTGCTGGATCGGCACGGTGAAGCGCGAGTTCGGGTGCGACGAGGGGCGGCCGGAGTCGGGGGTCCAGTCGTTGCCCTGCCAGTCGATGAGGTGATCGGGCACCGCGTCGGTCTTGCCCTCCCACCACACGTCGCCCTCGTCGGTCAGCGCGACGTTGGTGAAGATCGTGTTGCCCCAGAGCGTCTCCATGGCGACCGGGTTGGTCGACTCGCCGGTGCCGGGGGCCACCCCGAAGAAGCCGGCCTCGGGGTTGATCGCGTAGAGCCGGCCGTCATTGCCGGGGCGCAGCCAGGCGATGTCGTCGCCGATCGTCTCGACCTTCCAGCCGGGGATGGTGGGCTGCAGCATCGCCAGATTGGTCTTGCCGCAGGCCGAGGGGAAGGCCGCCGACAGGTGGTAGACCTTGCCCGAGTCGGTGTTGGTGAGCTTGAGCAGCAGCATGTGCTCGGCGAGCCAGCCCTCCTTGCGGCCCATCACCGAGGCGATGCGCAGCGCGAAGCACTTCTTCGAGAGCAGCGCGTTGCCGCCGTAGCCCGAGCCGTACGACCAGACCTCGAGGGTCTCGGGGAAGTGGGTGATGTACTTGAGGTCGTTGCAGGGCCAGGGATCGTCGTCCTGGCCGGGCTCGAGCGGCGCGCCGACCGAGTGCACGGTGCGCACCCACTCGCTGCCGGGCACGATGCCGTCGAGCGCCGCCTGGCCCATGCGGGTCATGATGCGCATGTTCAGCACGGCGTAGGGCGAATCGGTGATCTCGATGCCGAGCTGGGTGATGGCGCCGCCGACGGGGCCCATCGAGAAGGGCACGACGTACATGGTGCGCCCGCGCATGCTGCCGTCGAAGAGCGGCATGAGCTCGGCCTTCATCTCGGCGGGCGCGCGCCAGTTGTTCGTGGGGCCCGCGTCCGCCTCGTTCTCGGAGCAGATGAACGTGCGGTCCTCGACACGAGCCACGTCGTTGGGGGTGGATCGGGCCAGGAAGCTGCCCGGGCGCAGGTTCTGGTTCAGGGGGATCAGCGATCCCGCCTCGACCATCTCGCTCGTGATGCGGTTCCACTCGTCCTGCGAGCCGTCGCACCACACCACCGCGTCCGGTTTGGTGAGCTTCGCCACCTCGGTGACCCATTCCACCACCTCGGGGTTCGAAGTGGTCGCGCCGCTGACCACCAGATCGGTGATCGCTGCGTCCGTGTCAAGAGTCGAGGTGCTGCCCATACCGTTCGTTCTCCGTGTCAAGAAAGTGCGTCGTACCCATTCTGGGTGAACTTCAAGTGTACGCGGGACCAAATCTGGGCGTAAAGAATTGCGATTCTTGCCGTATAGTCAAGACATGGCACCCGAAGCGACGCCGACGCTCGGAGACGAGGCCTTCGACCGGCTCCTGCTCGGCAAAAGAATCCGTTATTTCCGCACCCGCGCGGATCTGACCCTCGACGCTCTCGGCGAACGGGTCGGCGTGGTCGGCAGCCAGCTCTCGCTCATCGAGAACGGCAGGCGCGAGCCGAGGCTGTCCCTGCTCCAGGCGATCGCCCGCGAGCTGGGCGTCGACACGGGCGAGCTGCTGCGCCCCGAGCCGCCGGATCGGCGCAGCGCCCTCGAGATCGAGCTCGAACGCGCCCAGAGCACGCCGATCTACCAGCAGCTGCAGCTGCCGCACGTGCGCGCGCCCCGCACGCTGGGCGACGATGCGCTCGAGTCGCTCGTGGGCCTGCACCGCGAGCTGGCCAAGCGATCCCGCGCCGCCGCCGCGACCCCGGAGGAGGCGCGCCGCGCGAACACAGCGATCCGCCTGCAGATGCGCGCGAACGACAACTATCTGCCCGAGATCGAGCGGATCGCCGAGGACCTCATGCAGGGCATCGGCCACACCACGCCGAGCGCGGTCACCCACCGGCAGGTCGCGGTGCTCGCCGAGCGACTCGGCTTCACCCTCATCTTCGTCGACGACCTGCCGCGCAACACGCGCAGCATCACCGACTTCGAGAACGGGCGCATCTACCTGCCGCCGGCTTCGATCCCCGGCGGGCACGGCCTGCGCTCGCTTGCCCTCCAGGCGATGGCGCACCGCGTGCTCGACCACGACCGCCCCGCGAGCTACGCCGAGTTCCTGGAGCAGCGGCTGCAGATCAACTACTTCGCGGCCGCGTGCCTCATGCCCGAGGCGCGCACGGCGGAGTTCCTGCGGCAGGCGAAGGAGGACCGCAACCTCGCGATCGAGGATCTGCGCGACGCCTTCGGCGTCACCCACGAGGCCGCCGCCCACCGCTTCACGAACCTCGCGACGCGGCACCTCGATCTGCGGGTGCACCACTACCGGCTCGACACCTCGGGCGGCCTGCTGCGCGGCTACGAGAACGACGGCCTCCCCCTGCCCGTGGACCAGAGCGGCGCGATCGAGGAGCAGGTGGTCTGCCGCAAGTGGGCGGGGCGCACCGCCTTCGACCGCACCAATCGCACGAGCGAGTTCTACCAGTACACCGACACCCCGGTCGGCACCTACTGGTCGAGCGCGCAGACGGGCGACACCGAGCAGGGCGCGTTCTCGATCACCTGCGGGGTGGCCTTCGACGACGCGAAGTGGTTCCGCGGGCGCGACACGCAGGCCCGCACGACCTCCACCTGTCCCGACCCGGCGTGCTGCCGCACCCCGGACACGGAGCTGCTCGAGCGCTGGGAGGGCAAGGCGTGGCCGAGCGCGCGCATGCACGCCCACGTGCTCTCCCCCCTGCCGACGGGATCGTTCCCCGGCGTCGACGACACCGAGATGTACGAGTTCCTCTCCACGCATGCGCCTTCGACTGATATGTAGCCGTTTGTGTCAAGTGGGCAGGGGTAAGCACCCGTCAGGCCGGGTTGCCTGACGGGTGCTCTTCGTCCGTGCTGCTGATGTGAGGGTGCGGCGTGTCTGATGACGCGTGGTCAGTCTGATATCCGCGGGTTGGTGACCGCATGACCCTGTTCCGGTGAGAGCAGCCAGCTTGTCTAGGATCGAGCGTGGCACCCCCGGCGGGGTGTTACTCATAGTCGAATCGCTGGTGCGCTCCTCACGCTGCATGCTTCGTTCAGCACCGCTTCACGGACGAGCTTTTCGGGGTCACTCGTTCATGACTGCGAGTGACCAGCACCAGCCCGCGAGCTCGCGAGCGATCGCGGTATTGGCGACCGTGTGCTTTTTCCTGTGTGCCGACATGACACTCCAGCGATGGTGCAGGCGCCGGTTCCCGGCATCCCCGCGCGCCGCGGCCTGGGGAGTGGAGTTCGCCCATCGATCAGTCATCGTTTTCCCCGGCCTGTAGCTGGGCTTGTGATGCCAGGCCGCCTCGATCAACAGTCTGCGGGCGTGAGCGTTCCCGGTCCTGGTGATTGCCCCCAGCGACCGGGTGCCTCCGGATGAATGCTCCGAGGGGACGAGCCCGAGATACGCGGCGATGGTGCGCCCGGTGAGGCGGTGCCAGTCACCGATCTCGACGGCGAGAGCGAACCCGGTGAGGGTGTTGATCCCACGGAGGCAGCACAATCGGTTCGTCACCGGGGTGAACTCCGAATCGGCGGCCATTCGCTGGATTTCGGTATCGAGTCGGTCGCGTCTGGCCAGCCCCAGGGTGACCGCGTCGAACGCGGCATCAAACGCGGTCAGCGTGCCGGCCCCGGCCCCGTCGAGACCGTCCTTGCGGATTCTTCGCAGCCAGGCATCATGTGTGCGGCCCCAGGTGGTGGTGCCGTCGTAGACGATGCCGCGCCGGAGCAGCAGTTTCGAGAGTCGGTGCCGACACATCATCAGCTCGATTCTCGCATCATCACGCGCACGAACCAGATCCCTCGCGGCTTCTTCAGTGATCGTGGGTACCCGGACGGCGACGAGTTCGTCCAGCTTCAACAGCCTGGCCAGTAAGAGCGCGTCGCGGGCGTCGGTCTTGACGCGGTCGCCGGTGGGGCGGATGAGTTTCGAGGGTGCTGCGACCGTGACCGGGATGCCCGCAGCCTCAAGGGCGCGGGCGAGTCCGAACCCGGTAGGTCCTGCCTCGTAGGTGACTGCGATGGGGCCGTGCTCGGCCGCGGTTTTGGTCACCCAGGTGGTGACGGCGGTGTTGCCGCCGGGGAGTTTTGCTTCGAGTATCTCGCCGGTGCTGGTGTCGATCGCTGCTGCTCGCACGCTTCTGGCGTGCACATCGAGTCCGATCATCGTACGCTGGTTACTCATCAGGGCCTCCGCTGCATGTCGGCATCTCCGAGCCGGTCTCGGGGATGATCCACGAATCTGCACCGTGAGGCCCTGATCTTGCAAGACCTATATCAGGCCCTCACCCTCATAGGGTCTAGGGACGATCAGCGAACCAGCTGATCGTCGTCGAAGGCGCCGGGCCCACCGGCCCGGTCGACTTAGAGTGATCGGCGAATCAGCCGATCACCGCCGAAGGCGCCGGGCCCACCGGCCCGGTCGACTTAGAGTGATCGGCGAATCAGCCGATCACCGCCGAAGGCGCCGAGCCGCGGGCCGGGAATCCATAGGCGATTCCTTTAGCGCGCTACGTCCGCACGCTATTGAACGCGAGAATTCGATGCGATTAGCGTGAGAGCACATCCGTCCTCCAGCGTTCAGGAGCCCATCATGACCTCGGATTTCCTCGTTCTCGGAGCCGGGACCGCCGGCTCGGTCCTCACCCGACGACTGCTCGACGCCGGGCACTCGGTGACCCTGGTCGAGGCCGGCGGCATGGACACCAATCCCGCCATCCACGACCTGTCGCGCGTCGGCGAGCTCTGGATGGGGCCGGAGGACTGGCAGTGGTTCAGCGCTCCGCAGAAGAACGCGCTGGACCGCCGCCTGCACATCCCCCGCGGCAAGGTGGTCGGCGGCTCGGGTCAGCTCAACGGCGCCATCTGGGTGCACGGCTCTCCCTGGGACTACGACCAGTGGGCCGCGGCGGGCAACATCGGCTGGGACTGGGCATCGATCGCCCCGCTGTGGGCGCGGATCGAGCGGGACGCCGCGACCGGCGAGGGCATGCTGAACCGCGTCGAGCCCGAGCTCTCGCCCATCCAGCAGAGCATCCTCGACGCCGCGGTCGCCTGGGGGCTGCCCCTCAACCCCGACTACAACAACCTCGACGGAGATCTCGAGGGCGTCGCCCGGATGCAGCAGAACCTCGAGGACGGCCGCCGTCAGGCGACTTGGGCCGCCTACATGCGCCCGGTGCTGGACCATCCGAAGCTCACGCTGCTCACGAACACGCTGGTCGACGCCCTCGTGATCGAGGGCGGCCGGGTGCGCGGTGCACGGGTGCGCGACGCATCGGGGGCGGATCAGGTGCTCACCGCCGAGCAGACCGTGCTCGCCGCGGGCGCTCTCGCCTCGCCGCAGGTGCTGCTGCGCAGCGGCGTCGGCCCGGCAGACGAGCTGCGGGCGCTCGGCCTGGACGTCGTGGCGGATGTGCCCGGCGTGGGCAGGAACCTGCAGGATCACTTCCTCGTGCCCGTGATCTTCGGCACCTCCAAGCGGGAGGTCGCCCCGCCGACCCCGTTCGGCCCGGTCACCCAGGTGCACTGGTTCTGGAAGTCGGACCCCTCGCTGCCCGTCCCCGACACCCAGCCGATCAACTTCAGCGTGCCGTTCTACTACGACCCAGGCATGTCGGGCCCGCCCTCGGGCTTCACGCTGCACTCCGCCCTGATCCGCCCGAAGAGCACCGGCAGCCTCACGCTGTCGAGCCTCGACCCGAGCGCCGAGCCGGTGATCGATTTCAACCTCTTCGACGACGAGGCGGATCTGGCAGCGCTCGTGGCGTCGACCCGGCAGTGCCGGGAGGTGGGCCGGCAGAGCCCGCTGGCCGAGGAGTGGGGCGCCTACGAGGTGCTCCCCGGCAGCGAGGGCGAGCATGCGGCGGACGACAGCGACGAGGCGATCGCCGCCTGGGTGCGCCGCGCGGTGAACACCTACCACCACCAGGTCGGCACCTGCAAGATGGGGGTGGACGCCGATGCCGTGGTTGATCCGCAGCTGCGCGCGCACGCCCTCGAGGGGCTGATGATCGCCGATGCCTCGATCATGCCCACGGTCACGACCGGCAACACCAACGCGCCGACCGCGCTGATCGCCGAACGCGCCGCGGACATCCTGCTCGGGCGCTGAGCCCGGAACCGCCGGATCGGACGCTCCCCCGCCCGCCGGGTGCGCGTCAGCGCAGTCGGGGCGGTCAGGATAGCCGGGGCACCCAGCACCTGATCCGCCGCCGGTACTCGGCGTACTCCGAATCGAAGCGCGCCTCGAGGTCGGCCTCCTCGGCCGGCCGTACGAGCCGGTCCCAGTAGAACGCCCCGACGAGCGCGTAGAGCACCACGAGCCAGGATCCGAGGATCAGCCCGACGCCGACCGCCTGCGCGACGCCCGAGAGCGCCATGGGGTTGCGCACGAAGCGGTACGGGCCCGCCACCACGAGCCGCCGCGCGTGCGCCGAGGGCAGCGGCGTGCCGTCGCCGCGCGTCGACATGGCGATGGCGGCCCAGAGCCCCATGGCGCTCATCGCGGCGAGCAGCACCCACCCGGCGACTCCGATCCAGAGGGCGGGCGCCGGGTCGAGCGGAGCCGCGAGGCCCCAGCGGCGCTCGAAGAACACGATGATTATCGGGATCACGGCCAGGAAGACCGCCCAGAAAGCCAGCATCTGCAGGATCGTCCGGACGAACTGCCGCCGCGGGCTTCCGGGCGCGGATGCTCTGAAGGCCAGCGGACCGACGAGCAGGCGCTCCGCCGGGATGCGCCCGTAGGCGATGAGCAGCCAGGCGGCGACGCCGCCGACGCTCGCGGCGCCCATGCAGAGCACGCCCCAGCCGGCGAGGCCGGTGAGGGTCGCGTAGACGCCGAGCAGAGCCGTGACGATGAGCGTCCACGGCACGACGATCCAGCAGGCCCACCTCGCCCCGGCTGCGGCGAGCGCCGATGCCGCGACGAAGAGCGGGATGTCGAGCACCGCGACGAGCACCGGATCGAGCCCGCCGAGGGTCGCCTCCCGCACCGCGTCCGAGGCGAAGACGGCCCACCACCACACGGCGCCGAGGGCCGTCTGCAGGGCGAAGTAGGCCCGGCCGAGCCCTGCCCCGCGCTGCGCCGACACCACTGACGACGACGGGATGCTCTCCGCCGCTGCCGCCATGCGGCCAGTCTAGACTCGCCTCATGAGGCGAGCCGCGCGCACCATCGGATCCCTCGCCGCGGGAGTGGTCGCGACGGCGCTCCTCGCGACGCTGATGACGGTGCTCGGGCCGGTTCCGGGCTCGGTCCCGGGTGCGATCGCGGCCGGGATGCGCGGCACCGACGTGAGCAGCGCAGACGTGAGCAGCGCAGACGTGAGCAGCACCGACGTGAGCGGCACCGACGTGAACGACTTCACGATCGAATCGTTCGACGCCGAGTACCGGCTGGGGCGCGACGGCGAGGGGCGATCCACCCTGCATACCGTGGAGCGGATCACCGCCGTCTTCCCCGACTTCGACCAGAACCGCGGCCTGATCCGCGATCTCGTGCGGGTGTACGACGGGCACGAGACCGACATCGAAGTCCGATCGGTCACCGATGAGCGCGGAGACCCCCGGCCTTTCGAGACCGAGCAGTACGGCGACTTCCTCTCGGTGATCATGGCCGTACCCGAGGGCAGCTACGTGCACGGCGCGCAGACGTACGTGGTCGAATACGCGCAGCGCGACGTCACGCGCTTCTTCGAGAACACGGGCACGGGGTCAGCGGGCACCGACGAGTTCTACTGGGACGTGAACGGCACCGACTGGTCGCAGCCCTTCGGCCGCGTCAGCGCCCGCCTGACCCTCGAAGGCGACCTCGCCGAGGCCTTCACCGGTGACGCCGCCTGCTACCGCGGACGCTTCGGCTCGGACGCCGGCTGCGAGGTCACCGCGGAGGGACGCGCGCTCGTCGTCGACGAGCGCGACCTCGGCCCCTACGAGAACGTGACGATCGCCGCCGGCTTCGAGCCCGGCACCTTCTCGCCGCGCCCCGCGCCCTTCCTCGAGCGGTTCCCGTTCCTCATCTGGGGCGGCCTCGCGAGCCTCGCGGCGGCCGTCGCGCTCGGCGTCACCGCAGCGATTCGAGCACGGCGCGGCTCGAGGACGGGACGCGCGATCATCGCCCAGTACGAGCCTCCGGCGGGCATGCCCGTGGCCGTCGCCGCCGTGCTCCTGCGGGCGAAGGACCGGGCGATGACGGCGACGCTGCTCGACCTCGCGGTGCGGCGCAGGATCAGGCTGCTGCACGACGAGCCCTCGGGGCTGTACGGCGCCCAGCTGATCGACGAGGAGGGGCTGGCCCCCATCGAGCGCACCATGTGCGACCGGGTCTTCACGAAGGGTCTCGGCTCGTCCCTGTGGTTCGACGGGAAGAGCACGAGGCTCGGCGACGCGGCGACGGCGCTGACCGGCCAGGCGGAGCGCGAGGCGCGCAGCGCGGGACTCACGCGCAGGGCGAGCGGAAAGGCCACCGGCACCGTCGTCCTGCTGCTCGTGCTGGCTCTCGCGCTGCCGGTGCTGCACTCGATCCTCACGGGCGATTTCGTCCTGATGACCGTGCTGCTCGCGGTCGGCATCAACGTGCTCGTCTGGGTGATCATCGGCGCGGTCGCCGCGCTCCTCGCACTCCGCACCCTCACTCCCGCGGGCGCGCTGCTCCGCGACCACCTGATGGGGTTGCGCGAGTACATCCGCCTGGCCGAGGCCGACCGCATCCGCGTGCTGCAGAGCGCGAGCGGCGCCGAGGTCGACGAGCATCGCGTCGTGCAGGTCCACGAGCGCCTGCTCCCCTACGCGGTGCTCTTCGGTTACGAGCGCGAGTGGCAGGCCGAGCTCGCCCGGCTCTACCGCGAATCGACCCCGGAGTGGGTGGCGGGCTCGTCGTCGACCTCGTTCTCGCACGCCATCTCGATCGCGGCCCTCACCTCTTCGGTGTCGTCGAGCCCGGTCACCCGCGTCTCCTCCGGCTCCGGATCGGGCTCGTCGTTCTCCTCGTCCAGCGGCGGATCCTCCGGAGGCGGCTTCTCGGGCGGAGGAGGCGGCGGCGGAGGCGGCCGCGGCATCTGATCGGCTCGATGCGCGGACGCCCGGACGGCCTACGCCTTGGGGCGGGCGGCGAACTCCTCGAAGATGGCGCGCGGGCGCTCGAGCTCGGGCAGGTTCACGATGTCGCGGCCCAGGAAGAAATGACCGACCCAGCCGCCGAAGACGCGCCACTTGCGCTCCCACGAGGGGATCGCGAGGCCGTGGTAGAAGCGGTGGGCGAGCCAGGCGAAGTAGCCCTTCATCGCGAAGCCGCCCGACTGGAACACACCGGTGTTGACGCCGAGGCCGGCGACCGCGCCCGCGTTCTTGTGGTTGTACTCGCGCGCGCCCTCGCCGCGCAGATCGGCGGCGATGTTCTTCGCGAGCAGCTTGCCCTGGCGCACGGCGTGCTGCGCGTTGGGCACGCAGAAGCCGCCGGGGCCAGGGGTCGGCGAGATGTCGGGCACCTGGGAGGTGTCGCCCGCGGTCCAGGCGCCCTCGAGGACGACGCCCTCCTCCGTGGTGACGCGCAGCTGGGTGTTGCCGATGACGTGCCCGCGGGGACCGATCGGCAGATCGGTGTCGCGCAGGAACGGACGCGGCATGACGCCCGCGGTCCACACGATGAGATCGCTCTCGAAGCGCTCACCCGTCGAGAGCTCGATGTTGCCGTCGACGGCCGAGCTGAGCTGGGTGTCGAGGTGGATGTGCACGCCGCGGCGCGTCTGATCCCGTACGACCCACTCGGCGGTCTTCTCGGAGACCTCGGGCATGATGCGCCCCATCGCCTCGACCAGGTGGAAGGTCGTCTCGTCGAAGGACAGCTCGGGGTAGCGGCGCAGCAGCGAGCTGGCGAAGGAGCGCAGCTCGGCGATGCTCTCGATGCCGGCGAAGCCGCCGCCCACGACCGTCACGGTGAGCAGGCGGGCGCGCTCGGGCGATCCCACCGGGAGGGTCGCCGCGCGCTCGAAGTTGTCGACCAGGCGATCGCGCACGGAGACGGCCTCCTCGATCGTCTTCATGCCGATCGCCCGATCGGCGATGCCCGGGATCGGGAAGGTGCGCGACACCGAGCCCGTCGTGAGCACGATGTGGTCGTAGGCGAGGTCGAACGCGGGACCCTCCGCGGGCTGCACCGTCGCGGTCTTCGTCGCGTGGGAGATGCCCGTGACCTTGCCCGCGATGTTGTGCGTGCGGCTCAGGTGCCGGCGACGCGCGACCACGGCGTGGCGCGGCTCGATGGAGCCGGAGGCCACCTCGGGCAGGAACGGCAGGTAGGCCATGTACGGCAGCGGATCGACGATCGTCACCTCGGCCTCGCCGGCCCGCAGAAGCTTCTCGAGCTTCCATGCGGTGTAGAAACCGGCGTAGCCGCCGCCGACGATCAGAATCTTCTTCGCCACGAAGCAGTCTCCTTGAAACGCAGATGTGTGCCCTGATGTGCGCCCCGACCCGCTGTCTCAGGGGACGCCGTGCGACGGGCACACCTGAATAGCGGTCGCGACCGCGCAACGTGAACATTGTAGTACGCCGTGGGGGCCGAGCCCTCCCATCCGGCGTTTCCGCGCGCCAGGTGTGCGCGGAATGACAAGCGACGGATCAGTGCCCGGCGGCGCCCCGCCAGTCGCAGCGCGCGAGCGCGAGGTCGCCGATGGGGTTGACGCCGGGTCCTGCGGCGAGCGCGTGCCCGATGAGCGCGTGCAGGCACTTCACCCGGCTGGGCATGCCGCCGGCGCTCACGCCTGCCAGTTCGGGCACCTCGCCGACGCTGTCGCGATCCGCGATGTACTGCTCGTGCGCGCGTCGGTACTGCGCGCGCAGCTCCTCGTCCTCGGCCAGCAGCGCGTTGTACTCGGCCATGACCCCGGCGGCCTCGAGCCGGGAGGCCGCGGCGACCGCCTCGGGGTGGCACAGGTAGTAGAAGGTCGGGAAGGGGCTGCCGTCGGGCAGCCGCGGCGCGGTCGCAACGACCGCGGGGGCGCCGTCGACCGCGCGGGCAGCGATGCCGACCACTCCCCGGGCCTCGCGGCCCAGCTGCTCGCCGACGACGGCGATGTCCTCCGCGCTCGGCGCGTCGTAGGGCGGCCTCGTCATCCGCTCCCCTCCTCGGTCGTTGCGGTCGTCCCGCTCGTCTGCCCCGTGTCGGCCCCGTCGGCCGCGCCGCCTGTCCCCGACGCGCCGCCGAGCAGCTGCTCGGGGCTCGCGTCGGTCGTGCCCGCCAGCAGCGTCGACACCGCGATCTCCCGGGCCCAGTTGCGCTCGATGTGCGTCAGCCGCCCCTCGGTCTGCTCCTCCGACTCCGCGGGGATCACCACGTCGTCGATCACGCTGAGCTGCATCTCGCCCGGCATCACGTAGAAGAGCCGCCCGCGCGCCTGCGCGCGCACGTAGGCGGGATCCTGCCAGTTCAGCCGCTCGGCGTCGATCTGCGCGACCTGCTCGCGATGCAGGGCGACGCTCGCGCGCAGCTCGGCGATCTCGCGCTGCTGCTGCACGTAGGTCGAGAAGGTCGGGGTGAGGATCAGCGCGCCGATCACCAGCAGCCCCACCGTGAGCACGGTGAAGCCGCTGAAGCGCAGGCTCGCCACCCAGTCGCCGAACTCAGCGGCGAAACGGCGGCGGGCCATGGATCCCTCGATCGCTTCCGGGCGCTCCGGCCCGCTACTCCGCCGCGAAGCGCGGGAAGGCGGCACGGCCGGCGTAGCGCGCGGCGGCGCCGAGCTCCTCCTCAATGCGCAGCAGCTGGTTGTACTTGGCGACGCGGTCGGAGCGGGCCGGGGCGCCGGTCTTGATCTGGCCGCAGTCGGTGGCGACCGCGAGGTCGGCGATGGTGACGTCCTCGGTCTCGCCCGAGCGGTGCGACATGACGGCGGTGTAGCCCGCGCGCTGCGCCAGCTGCACGGCGTCGAGGGTCTCGGTGAGGGTGCCGATCTGGTTCACCTTGACGAGGATCGAGTTCGCGGCGCCCTGCGCGATGCCGTCGGCGAGACGCGCGGGGTTCGTGACGAAGAGGTCGTCGCCGACGAGCTGCACGCGGTCGCCAAGCTCGTCGGTGAGGGTCTTCCAGCCCTCCCAGTCATCCTCGGCGAGCGGATCCTCGATGCTCACGAGCGGGTAGCGATCGGCGAGATCGCGGTAGTAGGCGGCCATCTCGGCGGCCGTGCGATCCTTGCCCTCGAACCGGTAGACGCCGTTCTCGAAGAACTCGGTCGAGGCCACGTCGAGCGCGAGAGCGACGTCGCGGCCCGGCTCGTAGCCCGCACGGGTGATCGCCTCGACGATCAGGTCGAGCGCGTCGGCGTTGCTCGGCAGATCCGGGGCGAAGCCGCCCTCGTCGCCGAGCGCCGTGGTGAGGCCCTTCTCCTTCAGCAGCGCCTTCAGCGCGTGGTAGACCTCCACGCCCCAGCGCAGCCCCTCGGAGAAGGTCTCGGCGCCGAGCGGCACCGCCATGAACTCCTGGATGTCGACGCCGGTGTCGGCGTGCGCGCCGCCGTTGATGATGTTCATGAGCGGCACGGGCAGCGTGTTCGCGGTGGGGCCGCCCAGGTAGCGGTAGAGCGGCAGGCCGGCCGACTCGGCGGCGGCGTGCGCCACGGCGAGGCTGACGCCCAGGATCGCGTTGGCGCCGAGGCGCTGCTTGTTGTCGGTGCCGTCCGTCTCGGTGAGCGCCTGATCGACGAGGCGCTGGTCGCTCGCCTCGAGGTCGTCGATCGCGGGACCGAGCTCGTCGAACACGGCGTCGACGGCCTTCCGCACGCCCTTGCCCAGGTAGCGATCCCCGTCGCCGTCGCGCAGCTCGTACGCCTCGAAGGCGCCGGTCGATGCGCCGCTCGGCACCGCGGCGCGACCCACCGAGCCGTCGGTCAGGCCGACCTCGACCTCGACGGTCGGGTTGCCGCGCGAATCGAGGATCTCGCGTGCGATCACCGCGTCTACAAATGCCACCTGTGCTCCTTGGGTTCGTGACGTGCAGTCCGGGTCAAGTCTACGGTTCCGGGAGGCCGGGCACTCTCAGATTCGCGACGGGGCGGATCAGCCGAGCTCGCGCAGCTCCAGCTCCTCCGCCGCGCGCACGCCGGCGCGCACGTTCGCGAAGCGCGTGAAGCCCTCGGCGGCGGCGCGATCGAGCAGCGCCCGCATGTTCTTCTGGCGCCGCTCCAGGCGCACGCGGTGGCCGCGGGCCACGAGCTCGCGCTTGAGCGCGGCGAGGTCCGCGTGCGAGGCGTCGGCGTCGTGGATCAGCGCAACCGCCTCGGGGCCGTCGTCCGCGGGCAGCTCGATCAGGTCGACGACGCGCTCGAAGCCGATCGAGAAGCCGACCGCGGGCACCTGCTGGCCCAGGAAGCGGCCGACCATGCCATCGTAGCGACCCCCGCCCCCCACCGAGCTGCCCGAGCCGGGGTGCGCGACCTCGAAGATCGTGCCGGTGTAGTAGCCCATGCCGCGCACGAGCGTCGGGTCGAAGCGTAGCTCGACGCCCTCGGGCAGGCCGCCCGCGAGCGCCTCACCGAGCCCCGCGAGGTTGTCGATGCCGGTGGCGAGGCCCGATCCGGCCCCTTCGCCGGCGCCCGCGCCCGCCGGAAGCACCTCGCGGATCGCCGCTTCCGTGAGCGGGATGCCGCCGCCGGCGAGCAGCGGCTCGGCGTCGGCGAGCACGGCCCCGAGGCGCTCGGCCGCGGCGGGATCGATGCCGCGCAACTCGTCGACGACGCCCTCGGCGCCGATCTTGTCGAGCTTGTCAATCGTGATGAGGGCGCGGTCGTGCTGCTCGGACGCGAAGCCGCAGTGCTCGAGCAGGCCGAAGAGGATCCGCCGGTCGTTGACCCGGATGACGCAGCCCTCGAGCCCGAGCGCCGCGAGCGCCTGCGACGTCGCGGTGATGAGCTCGATCTCGGCGAGCGGGCCCGCCTCGCCGATGATGTCGATGTCGGCCTGCACGAACTGGCGGTAGCGCCCCTTCTGCGGGCGCTCCGCACGCCAGACGGGCGCGATCTGCAGGGCGCGGAACACGGGCGGCAGCTCGGCGCGGTGGCTCGCGTAGAAGCGGGTCAGCGGCACGGTGAGGTCGAAGCGCAGGCCGAGGTCGGCGAGCCGCTCGGGGTCGCCCGCCTCGGCGGCGGCCGCGAGCGCCTCCCCGGTGATGCCGCGCTTCAGGATCGAGAAGCTGAGCTTCTCGTTGTCGCCGCCGAGGCCGGCGTGCAGGCGCGACCACTCCTCGACGACCGGGGTCTCGATCTCGTCGAAGCCGTGCGCGCGGTAGACGCCCCTGATGACGCCGAGCGCGTGCTCGCGCCGCGCCTTGTCCGCGGGCAGGAAGTCGCGCATGCCGCGCGGCGGGTTCACCTGTTGGGCCATGGGTTCCATTCTTCCATTCCCCGCGGCGGGCTCGCGCCGCGGGCGCACGACGCCGCAACGCCGCGCGAACCGCTCGCACGGCGAAGAGGACGGCTAGGCTCGACTGCAGGGGGTACGTTCGGGGAGCGCTTTCGGCGTTCACTCTCCCCCGCGATGGAGAGGAGATCACGACCATGACCATCAGAAATCCCCGATACGCGGCCCTTCTCGCGGCCGCAGTGCTGTCGCTCGGACTCGCGGGCTGCTCGGGCGGAGGCTCCGTCGCCGAGCCCGCGACCGAGGCGACCCGAGCAGGCGCCGGTCGAGGAGGCTAAGCCCGAGCAGACCGACGCCGAGGCCTGCGAGACGCTGAAGGAGCACCTGGTCCCGGCGCTGCAGGAGTCGCAGTCCGCCCAGACCCCGGCCGCCGGAGAGGTGCCCGACTTCATGGCCTCGTTCACGCCGATGGTCGATGCGCTGGAGGCCGCGAAGGCCGACATCAACAACGGCCCGATGAACTCCGCGATCGACACGGCGCTCGCCGGCATGGAGCCGGTGCAGGAGGCGCTCGCGAGCGCCGACTACAGCTCGGTGGATCCCGCCGCGCCCGACGCCCTGCAGCAGTACCAGGAGATCAACCGCCTGGCGCTGGAGGCGAAGGGGGTCACGCTCGCGGACTTCCAGGCGTCCATGGACGAGCTCGACGCGCTCTGCCCGATCCCGGCCCAGTAGATCCAGTAGGTCCCGGAGATCCGGGAACAGTGCGGGAGCTGCGGTTCGCCGTCGTCGGCAACCGCGACTCCTGCACTGTTGCGCCGCGGTCGTCACTCCGCGGGCGGGGCGGGCACGACCGGCGGGGCGGGCAGGGTGCGCTCGGCGAGGCGCGCGGTCGCGAGGCGCAGCGCCCGGTCGGCGTCGATCCCGGCCGCGTTGGCCCGGATCACGAGCGCCAGCAGGGCGTCGCCGATCTCGGACTCGTCGACATCGGGCGGTTGCGCCTCGGCGGCGGCGGGATCGATCAGCTCTGGCGCTGTGGCGCCAGGGCAGGATTCGGGTGAACGCGATGCGTTCACCTCCAAGAATCCCGCCCTTTTCAGCCGCTCCACCACCTTGGCCGCCCGGGCGAGGGTCGGCATGCCCGCAGGGATCCCGTCGAGCGCGCCGCGCGATCCGCGCCGCTCCCCCGCAGCATCCTCCTTCAGCCGCTCCCATTCGGCGTGCAGCTCCTCCACCGACATGTAGCCGCGGTCGCCGAAGACGTGCGGATGCCGGGCGATGAGCTTCTCGTCCAGCACCGCGGCGACGCCGTCGAGGTCCCAGCCCTCGCCGTCGCGCTCGGCGATGGCCGCGTGGAACAGCACCTGATAGAGCACGTCGCCGAGCTCCCCCGCGACCTCCTCGGGCGGCAGGCCGCGCTCGACCGCGTCGACGAACTCGGCGGTCTCCTCGATGAGGAACGGGATCAGCGAGTCGTGGGTCTGCACCTCATGCCACGCGCAGCCGCCCGGGTTCGCCAGTCTCCGCACCGTCGCGCGCACCTCGGACAGGGGATCCTGAATCGGGTTCTCGACATCGGCGGCCATGAGGGCACCCTATCGCGCCTGCGGCGGTGCGGACTCCGAGCAGGCGGCGTTCAGGTGCCGCGGGGTTCGCCGAGCAGCCATCGCACACCGGCACGGGCGATCAGCAGTGCGAGGATCAGCCCGGTCACCGCGAAGAACCCGCCGAGCTGCACGCGCCCGGCGAAGAGCAGGGCGACCGCTTCGAGCACGACGAACTTGCTGCCGACCAGCACGACCCACAGCAGCAGCCCGGCCAGGATCTTGCCCATCAGCGAGGTCGCCGCCTTGAAGCGGCCCTTGATGCGGTTCTTGAGTCGCACCACGACCTCGAGCACGATCTTGAGCAGCAGGGCCGTGAGCAGCGACAGCGTGAAGGTCTCGGTGATGACCAGCGGGAGATACTCGGCGGCGAGGTTCAGCACCACCACGTAGACGAAGAGGTCGACCACGTCGGCCGGGCGCGCCCAGGCGGGGCCGGAACGGCCGGGCGTCTCCGCATCGCTCGCGCTCACCGCCGACTCGCCTCGGACTCCACCGGAGCGGGACCGGGATCTCCGCCCGTCTCCGGATCCGGTTCCAGCAGGGTCGCGAGCACGCGCCCGGTCCAGGCCACCACGTCGTCCTCGTCGCCGACCCTGGGCTGCCCGACGCCGGCGAGCGGGCTGCGCGCGGAGGCCGTGCCGCCGGGCAGCGGCACCTGCAGCACCTTCGTCGCCTCGGTGTAGCGGGCACCGGGGAACATGCGCTTCATGCGCATCTGGCGGGATCCCGGCAGCTCGGCGGGCTCGATGCGCAGCGCGGGCCCGCCGGCGACCACCTTCGCGAGCCCGAGGCGGGCGGCTCGGCGCCGCAGCGTCGCCACCGCGGCGAGGCGTTCGACCTCGGGCGGCGGCGCGCCGTAGCGATCGGCGAGCTCCTCGAGCACGAGCGCGACGTGGTCCTCGGGCGCCTGCGGATGCGAGGCCGCCGAGAACTTCTGATAGGCCTCGAGCCGCAGCCGCTCGCTCTCGACGTACTCCTCGGGGATGCGCGCGTCGACGGGGAGTTCGAGCACCAGCTCGGTCGATCCGGTCACGTCCTCGCCCTTGAACGTCGCCACGGCCTCGCCGATCATGCGCAGGTAGAGGTCGAAGCCGACGCCCGCGATGTGCCCCGACTGCTCGCCGCCGAGCAGGTTGCCGGCGCCGCGCAGCTCGAGATCCTTCAGCGCCACCTGCATGCCCGCGCCGAGCTCGTTGTTGGTGGCGAGGGTGTCGAGGCGCTCGTGCGCGTGCTCGGTGAGCGGCTTGTCGGGGTCGGCCGCGCAGCTGGTGCAGCTGACTGAGCCCGTACTTGTCGGCCTGGTCGATGATGATCGTGTTGGCGTTCGCGATGTCGAGGCCGGTCTCGATGATCGTGGTCGAGACGAGCACGTCGTACTTGCGCTCCCAGAAGTCCTGCACGACCTGCTCGAGCTGGTGCTCGCCGAGCCTGCCGTGCGCGACGGCGATGCGCGCCTCGGGCACGAGCTCCGAGATGTGCGCGGCGACGCGGCCGATCGACTGCACGCGGTTGTGCACGAAGAAGACCTGCCCCTCGCGCAGCATCTCGCGGCGGATCGCCGCGGCGATCTGCTTGTCGCTGCGCGGGCCGACGAAGGTGAGGATCGGGTGCCGATCCTCGGGCGGTGTCGCGAGCGTCGACATCTCGCGGATCCCGGTGACGGCCATCTCGAGCGTGCGCGGGATCGGGGTCGCGCTCATCGCGAGGATGTCGACGCCGGTCTTCAGCTTCTTCAGCGCGTCCTTGTGCTCGACGCCGAAGCGCTGCTCCTCGTCGATGATGAGGAGGCCGAGATCCTTGTAGTGCACGCCGTCGGCGAGCAGCCGGTGCGTGCCGATCACCACGTCGACGGTGCCCGCGGCGAGCCCCTCGAGCGTGTCCCTCGCCTCCTTGTCGCTCTGGAAGCGACTGAGGGGCCGGAGCGTCACGGGGAAGCCCGCGAAGCGGTTCTGGAAGGTCTCGAGGTGCTGGTTCACGAGCAGCGTCGTGGGCACGAGCATCGCGACCTGCTTGCCGTCCTGCACCGCCTTGAACGCGGCGCGCACCGCGACCTCGGTCTTGCCGAAGCCGACGTCGCCGGCGAGCAGGCGATCCATGGGGGTCGGCCGCTCCATGTCGCGCTTCACCTCGTCGATCGTGGTGAGCTGGTCGACGGTCTCGGCGTAGGGGAACGCCTCCTCGAGCTCGTGCTGCCACGGGGTGTCGGGCGAGAAGGCGAAGCCCTTCGAGGCGACGCGGGCCGAGTAGAGCTTCACCAGCTCGACCGCGATGTCGCGCACGGCCCGCCGGGCCTTCTTCTTCGCCGCGTCCCAGTCGCCGCCGCCCATCTTCGAGAGCGCGGGGGCCTCGCCTCCGACGTAGCGCGAGAGCTGGTCGAGCTGGTCGGTCGGCACGTAGAGCTTGTCCTTCGGCATGCCCCGCTTCGACGAGGCGTACTCGAGCACGAGGTACTCGCGCAGGCTCTTCCCCGCGTCCCGGCCGATGCCGTTCGGCACCATGCGCTGCGTGAGCTCGACGAAGCGCCCGATGCCGTGGGTCTCGTGCACCACGTAGTCGCCCGCGACGAGCTTCAGCGGATCGACGACGTTCTTACCGCGTCGGCGCGCGAGCTTCTGCCCGCTCGCCGCCTGCGAGCTCACCGCCCGCCCGAAGAACTCGGCCTCGGTGGCGACGAGCAGCTTCGCCTCCGGGCTCTCGAAGCCCGACCACGCGGTGCCCGCGACGAGGTACACGACCCCGTCCTCGAGCCCGCCCTCCTCACCGATCGGAAGGGGCAGCTCGTCGACGATGCGGGCGGCGGCGCCGGCCTCGGCGAGCACGTCGCGGGCGCGCTCCACGAGGCCCGGGCCCTGGGCCGTCACGACCGCGTGCCAGCCGTCCCGCAGCCGCTCCCCGATCACCCGGATCGCGGAGCCCGTCGCGTCCGCCCCGGCCGCGGGGCGCGGGAAGGGTCCGCCGGCGACGTGGACGGAGTCGGTCGTCGCGCTCGTACCGGTCATCGAGCGTGCCTGCCCTGAGCTTGTCGAATGGGTCGAGATGACCGGCTCTTCCGCGGTCTCGACAGGCTCGACCGACGGAAGATCCTCTCCCGACACGAACCCCGACACGGTCCACCACGGCCGGCCGTGCGACGCGGCGCGC
The DNA here is from genome assembly GCA_016771945.1 of Candidatus Leucobacter sulfamidivorax. GTDB lineage: Bacteria > Actinomycetota > Actinomycetes > Actinomycetales > Microbacteriaceae > Leucobacter > Leucobacter sulfamidivorax. The sequence goes on along the minus strand of QZLF01000002.1, from coordinate 622,044 downwards.
AGCTCTCTCATCGACAGCATGCCGCTGTCGTCCACGGGCACCGGCGCATCCGCGCCCGCGGTCGCCGCCTGCCAGGCGGCCTCCAGGAACTCCCGGTTGGTCTCCGCGAGGCTCACCGCGCGCCCGGCGACGCGCTCCGGCGAGACCACGAGCACCGCTCCGCCGTCGGGGAGCAGCGCGGTGACGGGCTCGAGGCCCGGGACGAGCTGCGGCAGCAGGCTTTCCATTCCCTCGACCGGGATGCCGGCCGCCATCTTCTCGAGCAATGCGCCGAGCGCGGGGAACCGCGGCAGCAGCGCCGCCGCGCGCTCGCGCACCTCGTCCGTGAGCAGCAGCTCACGGGCCGGCCACAGCTCCACGAAGGGCAGCGGATCGCCGGAGCTGCGCTGATCCGAGACCGAGAAGCGGCGGATCTCGTCGACCTCGTCGCCGAAGAAGTCGATGCGCACGGCGTGCGCCGCCTCGGGCGGGAAGACGTCGAGGATCCCGCCGCGCACGGCGAACTCGCCGCGCCTCGTGACCATGTCGACGCGGGTGTAGGCGCGCGCGACGAGGTCGCGGGCGACGGCCTCGAGGCCGCTCCCTCCGGTCTCGACAGGCTCGACCTCCGGGGCCGGCCGCTCATCGAGCCTGTCGAGATGAGCGATCCCCGCCTCGACCCGCGGCACCTCACCCGCGCGCAGCACGAGCGGCGTCGCCAGCGCGGCATGGGGCGACACCGGCTGCAGCGCCGCCCGCACCGACGCCACGAAGATTAGCGGACGATCCCCCGAGTGCTCCCGCAGCATGCGCAGGGCGACCGCGCGCCGGCCGACGGTCTCGGCGCTGGGGCTCAGCCGCTCGTGGGGCAGGGTCTCCCAGGCGGGGAACTCGACCGTGTCTGCCTCGGGCATGAGGGAGGCGAGGGATCCGCGCAGGGCATCGGCCTCCCGGCTCGTCGCGGCGATGAGCAGCAGGGCGCCCCGGTCGCCGTCCCGTCGGCGGCGGCGCACCAGGCCGGCGATGAGCGGCGGGCGCAGCCCTCCGCCGCAGAGTAGTCGGTGTCGAGCGAGGCCGCGTCGAGCGCCCGGGCGAAGGATTCCGAGCGCTCGAGCAGGCGGTCGATGCCGCCGAGGCTCATCTCGCCGCTCCGCTCATCTCGCCCGCCCGTGGAATCGCTGCTGCGCCGCGGTGAGCCCCTCGCTCACGAGCGACTCGGCCGCGTCGGCCGCGTCCTCGAGCAGCACGCCGAGCTCGGAGCGCTCGCTCGTGCCGAAGGGCCTCAGCACGAAGTCGGCGGGATCCTGCTGCCCCGGCGGGCGGCCGATCCCGATGCGTACGCGGAGGAACTCGGGCGTGCCGAGGGCCTTCGCGATGTCGCGCAGCCCGTTGTGCCCGCCGTGACCGCCGCCCTGCTTGAGCTTCACCGAGTCGAAGGGCAGGTCGAGCTCGTCGTGCAGCACGACGATGCGATCCGCCGGCACGTCGAAGTACTTGGCGAGCGCGCTGACGGGGCCGCCCGAGGTGTTCATGTACCCGTTCGACTTCGCGAGGATCAGCTTGGGGCCGCCGGGCCGCAGGAAGCCCTCGGCCACGCGCGAGTTCGTGCGGTGGGAGGCGAAGCGCGCGCCCAGGCGGTCGGCCAGCACGTCGAGCGCCATCTGGCCGACGTTGTGCCGCGTGGTCTCGTACTTCGGGCCGGGGTTGCCGAGTCCGACGATCAGCCATGCGTCGCTCATCGCCTCGCTCCTCTCATCCGTCCCGCTCATCCGTCCGCGTCTGCGCCAGAACACCATTCACTCCCTCCCGGCGACGACGAACCCCGCCGAGCAGCGCGCGTGCCGCCGGGCGGGGTTCATCGGAGAGATTACTCGGCCTCGCCCTCGGCCCCGGCCTCCTCGACGCCTTCCTCAGCGGAGGACCCGCCGCGCGGAGCGACGATGTGCACGACGAGGTGCTCGGGGTCGTCGAGCAGGGTCTCGTCGCTCGCGAGCGAGATCTGGCCGGCGAGGATCTGGCTGCCGGCCTCGAGGCCCTCGACGCTGACCTCGACGAACTCGGGGATGTTGGTCGCGGGGACGCTGAGGCGCAGCACGTTGAGCTCCTGCAGCGCGTTCGTGCCCGCGAACGGGGCGCCGACGACGTGGACCGGCACCTCGACGTCCACGGTCTCGTCGCGGTTCACGATGACGAGGTCGACGTGCTCGATGATCTGGCGCACCGGATCCTTCTGCACGTCCTTCACCAGGACGAGCTGCTTCTCGCCCTCGATCTCGAGCTCGATGAGCGCGTTGGCGTGGCGGACGATGAGGCCGAGCGCGTGGGCGTCGACCGAGAGGTGCACCGGGTCGGTGCCGTGGCCGTAGACGACGACCGGGGTCCGACCGGCGGCGCGGAGCTTGCGGGCCGCGCCCTTGCCGAAGCTCTCGCGCGCCCGCGAGCTGGAACTGATCGCTCATGTTGGTTCTCCTTGCGGGCTCGCGCCCAACGGGGCGGGCCCGGCCCGCCTGTCTCGAATGTCTCGCCGAAGTGGCGCGTCAGAAGGGCCCGCAGGAGGCTCCACCGCGTCGATCACGGGCGCACGCGCCCCTCGCCGAAGTACAGCCAACAAGCTTAGCGCATCGCGCGGGGCGCCGCGCGTCTACTCCTGATAGGGCTCGATCGGCGCGTAGCTCTCGATCTCGGCCTGGATGCGCGCGATCGCCGCGGCGTCGAGCCCGTCGCCGGTACCGGCGGTGCCGCCGGTACCGCCGTCCCCGACGACGAGACGCCAGCCGGTGACCACGACGTCTCCGAAGTTGTGACCGTGCCGCGCGGGCACGGCCTCCCCGCCGAGCATGTCGATCGTGACCTGCAGCGCGGTCACCACCGGGATCCAGCGCATCGCGGGGCTGATGTCGTCACCCCGCTGATCCGCTTCGAGCCACTCGGGCGAGCGGAAGACCAGCTCTCCCGACAGCCAGGTCACCGGGTCCGTGGCGTGCTGCAGGTAGAGCACGCGCGGCTCCTCCCACGGCCCGGTGAGCAGGTCCTCGTCGCCGGCTCGCGAGATCCACCGCACCTCGCGGCCCCCGTCGAGCACGGGCTGCCAGGCCGGGCTGCCGGGATCCCGCCGCGCCTGCAGCGTCCGCCACAGCTCCGAGCCGCTCGGGCTGCCGACGAAGAGCGCGCCGTCGGTGCGGTCGCGCAGATTCGCGAGATCGGCGAAGACCGCCTGGCTGCCGTGCGCGCCGAGGCTCAGCCCGTACGAGACGAGCAGCGGTCGCGAGTCCTCTGGCAGTTCCAGCCACCGCTCCTCGATCGCGGCGAAGAGCACCCTGGCGGCCTCGACCGGCGCATCGGGATCGAACACGAACGACACCCAGCTCGGCGTGTAGGCGTACTGCATGGCGGCGATCGCCGTGTCGCCGCCCCGCAGGTACTCGATCGCGTCGACCGTCTGCGGCTCGAGCCAGCCCGATCCGGTCGCGGTGGCCACGACGAGCACGGAGCGCTCGAAGGCGCCCGTGCGCTCGAGCTCGGAGACGACGAGCGCCGCGCGCTCCTCGATCGTGGGGGCGGACTCGAGACCCGCGTACACGCGGATCGGCTCGAGCGCGGGCCGCCCCGTGAGCGCCTCGATCTCCTCGGCGCTCGGGCCGCCGCCCACGAAGTTCGCCCCGTGCCTGCCGAGGGTCTCCCAGGCGATCGCCGAATCGGGACCGGCGGACCGCGCGGCCGACGACGGCTCCTGCACTTCGGCGTCGGGCGCTCCGTTGCGCGCCAGGTAGATGCCGTCGATCGCGCGCATCGCGCCGAAGACGAGACCACCGAGCACGAGCACGACGATGGCGGCGGAGGCGAGGCCGGCTCCGAAGGGGCCGATCCGACGACCGAACGCACGCGCCATCGCGGCGACGCCCTTGCCGATCGCGAGCAGCAGCACCACGAGCGGCAGGAAGCCGAGCAGGAAGCCCGAGACGTCGCTCGCCGCGAGCGGCGGCATCTCGACCGCGCGGCGCACCTCGTTCTGCCACTGCAGGGCGAGCGCCGAGAGCACCGCGAGCGCGACGAGCCAGAGCGCCGCGTAGACGATCCACCACCATCGCCAGGGTCCCGGCCGTACGCCGCGGCGGCGCAGCAGCGCACGGACGATCGCCCAGACGAGCACCCCGATCAGGTACCCGACGCCGAAGGAGACCGCCGCCAGGGCGCCCTGCATGAGAGTCGGGCGGGGCAGCAGCGAGGGGGTGACCGACAGCGCGGCCAGCACGAGGCCGAGCAGGGATCCCATGGGACTCGGCGCCCAGCGGCGAGCCCTCAGCGCGCGTCGATCGTTCGCGACCGCCGATGCCACGGGTCGGGCGCTCCTACGCGGCTCCGTCGAACATGCTCGTCACCGAGCCGTCCTCGAAGACCGCGTTGATCGCCCGCGCGAGCAGCGGGGCGATCGAGAGCACCGTGAGCTTGTCGAACTGCTTCTCCGGCGGGATCGGCAGCGTGTCCGTGACGACCACCTGGTCGATGAAGTCCTGCGAGAGGTGCTCGATCGCCTGGCCCGAGAAGATCGCGTGCGTGCAGGCGATCGTGACGCCCTTCGCGCCGTTGTCCTTGAGCGCCTGCGCGGCCTTCGAGATCGTGCCGCCCGTGTCGATCATGTCATCGACCATGATGCACCAGCGATCCTTCACATCGCCGACGATGCCGTGCACCGATGCCTGGTTCGCGACGGTGGGATCGCGGCGCTTGTGGATGATCGCGAGGGGGGCGTCGAGCCGGTCGCTCCACACGTCGGCGACGCGGACGCGGCCCATGTCGGGCGAGACCACGGTGATGTCGTCGCGGTCGATCGTCTTCTTGAAGTGCTCGAGCAGCACGGGCATCGCGAAGAGGTGATCCACCGGCCCGTCGAAGAAGCCCTGGATCTGGGGCGCGTGCAGGTCGACCGACATGATGCGGTCGGCGCCCGCGGCCTTGAACAGGTCGGCGACGAGGCGAGCCGAGATGGGCTCGCGGCCGCGGCCCTTCTTGTCCTGGCGCGAGTAGGGGTAGAACGGCGCCACCACGGTGATGCGCTTGGCCGAGGCGCGCTTCAGCGCGTCGACCATGATGAGCTGCTCCATGAGCCACTCGTTGATGGGATGGGTGTGCGACTGGATCACGAAGGCGTCGCAGCCGCGCACGCTCTCCCCGAAGCGGGCGTACAGCTCGCCGTTGGCAAAGGTCCGCGCGTCGGTGGGCACCAGCTCGGAGCCCAGCTCGGCGGCGACCCGCTCCGCCAGCTCCGGGTAGGCCCGGCCCGAAATGAGCACCAGCCTCTTCTGGCCGGCCATCTCGATCGCGCTCATCCGCGGTCTCCCTCTTCCCGTGCTTCCGCACTGCCCTGTTCGCGTTCGTCTTCGCCGCGCTGCGCCGCAGCGGCGCTGTCGGTCCCCGGCCGGTTCGCCACGACCCAGCCCTCGATGTTGCGCTGCGGCGCCACGTTCATGGCGAGCGAGCCCGCCGGCACGTTCTTCCGCACCACCGTGCCCGCCGCCGTGTAGGCGCCGTCCTCAATCGTAACGGGCGAGACGAGCACGTTCTTCGACCCGATCCTGACGCCGTCGCCCACGACCGCCTGGTGCTTCCGCACCCCGTCGTAGTTGGCGACGATCGTGCCCGCCCCGACGTTGCTGCCCGTGCCGATCACCGCGTCCCCGACGTAGCTCAGGTGCGGCACCTTGCTGCCGTCGCCGATCTTCGCGTTCTTCGTCTCGACGAAGGCCCCGATCTTGCCGCCCTCGCCGAGCTCCGTGCCCGGGCGGATGTAGGAGTAGGGCCCGACCGTCGCACCCGCCGAGAACACGGCGAGCGTCGCCTCGCTGCGGCGGATCCTCGCCCCCGATCCCACCTCGCAGTCGACGAGGGTCGTGTCGGGCCCGATCACGGCGCCGGTCGCGATGCTCGTGGCGCCGTGCAGGAAGGTGCCGGGCAGGATCTCGACGTCGGCCTCGATGCTGACGTCGGCGTCGATCCAGGTGGTCGCAGGATCCTGCACCGTCACGCCCGCCCGCTGGTGCGCGAGCACGATGCGGCGATTGAGCTCGCGGCCGACCTCGGCGAGCTGCGCGCGGTCGTTCACGCCCGCGATCAGCCAGGTGTCGTCGGTGGCGACGGCGTCGACCGCTCCCCCGGCCGCGAGGATGCGCGACGCGGCATCGGTGAGGTACTTCTCCCCCTGCGCGTTGTCGGTGCCGATCACGGCGAGCGCATCCTCGAGGGCGCGACGCGCGAAGACGTAGACCCCGCCGTTGATCTCGGCGATGCGGCGCTGCGCCTCGTCGGCGTCCTTCTCCTCGACGATGCCCCGCATCGCCCCCGAGGCGTCGCGCACGATGCGTCCGAGGCCCGTCGGGTCGTCGAACATGGCGGAGAGCAGCGTCATGCCGCGACCCTCCCGCGTGTGCCCCTCGACGAGGCGCTGCAGGGTCGGCACGTCGATGAGCGGCACGTCGCCCGAGAGCACCACGATCGATCCGTCGAAGTCGCCGGGCAGGGCGGCGAGCGCCAGCTCGACCGCGCGCCCGGTGCCGGGCACCTCGTCCTGCTCGACGAGCACGGTGTGCGGCGCGTGATCCACGATCGCCTGCGACACCAGCTCGCGCTCGTGGCGGACGACCGCGATCACGGTGCGCGGCGAGAGCCCCGCCGCCGTGTCGAGGACATGGGCGATGAGGGACCGGCCGCCGATGCGGTGCAGCACCTTCGGCGTGGCCGATCGCATGCGCGTGCCCTGGCCGGCCGCGAGGATCACGACCGCGAGCTGGTGGGTCATACGTTTTCCTTTCTTCGAACGGAAGAACGCTCCGCCTCCAGGACTCGAACCTAGACCTCACAGCTCCAAAGGCTGTCGTGCTGCCATTACACCAAGGCGGATCGGCCGCGGCGCAGCCAAGATCCCAGTTTAGTGGGAGCCCGAGTCGCGCCGAGCGCCCGCGGGATCCCCGCTTCCCAGAGCCGTCGAGGCGCCGGCACTTTCGAAGTGCCGCAGCTCCAAGAAGCACGCCGAGAGAAGGAGAACGCAGGTTTCGCCGCGGGAGAACGTGTGTTCTCCTTCTTTCGGCGCGGTCGGCGGCCGGATGACGGGGCCCCGCATGAGTGCTATAGTCCATTCGGACTAGTAGAAGTGGACCATTCCCTTGGCGACCTCATCCCCGAAGCTCACGCCGCTCGGCGTGACGGTGCTCGCGCTGCTGCGCGAGGGCGACATGCACCCGTACGAGATGCTGCGCCTCTTGCTGCAGCGCCGCCGCGAGCGGATCATCAGGGTCACGAAGGGCGCGCTCTACCACACGGTCGCCAGGCTCGAGCAGCAGCGGCTGATCGCCGAGGTCGGGGTCGACCGCGAGGGCAACCGCCCGGAGCGCACGAGCTACACCCTCCTCGAGAGCGGGCATCGCGCCGTCTCCGAGTGGGTTCGCGCAGAGCTGCCCCGCCTCAGGCCGGCCGGCCACTTCCGCCTCGCCCTCGTGGAGGCCCACAATCTCCCCCGCGCCGAGGTCCTCGAACTGCTGTCGATCCGCCGCGGACTGCTCGCGGGCGAGCACGAGGAGTACCGCACCGGCCTCGAGCGGGCCCGCGGCGACGGGGTTCCCGAGCAGTACCTCATCGAGGTCCTGCACCAGGCCGAGATGCTGGACGCCGAGCTGCGCTGGCTCGACCGCACGCTCGACCGGATCTCCTCCCCCGACCTCCCCTGGGGCGAGGACGACGCCCCCGACTCCGACGAATGCCAGGCCCGAGGAAAGGCAGCACCGCAGTGAACGCGTCCGATCAGCCCCGCAGCCCGTGGCCCGCCCTCTGGGCCATGGTCATCGGCTTCTTCATGATCCTCGTCGACACGACGATCGTGTCGGTCGCGAACCCGGCCATCAAGGCCGCGCTCGACCCGCACACCAACAATCTCGACAACGTCGTCTGGGTCACGAGCGCCTATCTGCTCGCCTACGCCGTGCCGCTGCTCATCACCGGCCGCCTCGGCGACCGCTTCGGGCCCCGCACCATCTACCTGATCGGGCTCGCCGTCTTCACGGTCGCCTCGATCGGCTGCGGCTTCGCGAGCTCGCTCGAGATGCTCATCGCGATGCGCGCGGTGCAGGGCGTCGGCGCCTCGATGCTCACCCCGCAGACGATGGCCGTCATCACGCGCACCTTCCCGCCCCGGCAGCGCGGCGCGGCCATGGGCCTGTGGGGTGCGACCTCCGGCGTCGCCCTGCTCGTCGGGCCGCTCGCCGGCGGCCTGCTCGTCGACGGTCTCGGCTGGGAGTGGATCTTCTTCATCAACGTGCCGGTCGGCGTCATCGGCTTCGTGCTCGCCTGGATCCTCGTGCCGAAGCTCCCGACCCACCCGCACCGCTTCGACATCGGCGGCGTGCTGCTGAGCGCCCTCGCGCTCTTCCTCATCGTCTTCGGCCTGCAGGAGGGCGAGAAGCACGACTGGGGGACGATCTGGGGTCCGTTCTCGGTCTGGGGCCTCATCATCGCCGGCGTCGTCGTGCTCGGCCTCTTCATCTGGCAGCAGGCGAGGACGAAGAGCGAGCCGCTCGTGCCGCTCGGCCTCTTCCGCGACCGCAACTTCTCGCTGTCGAATCTCGGCATCGCCACCGTCGGCTTCGCGGTGACGAGCATGTCGCTGCCGCTCATGTTCTTCGTGCAGCTCGCCCGCGGTCTGAGCCCGACCGAATCGGCGCTGCTGCTCGTCCCCATGGCGATCGCGGCCGGCGTGCTGTCGCCGTTCGCGGGGCGACTGCTCGACCGTGTGGACGCCCGCTTCCTGCTCGTCCCGGGCCTGGGCCTGACCGCGCTCTCGCTGCTCTGGTACTCCTCGCTCATGAACCCGGACACCCCGATCTGGATGTACCTGCTGCCCTCCGCCCTCATGGGCGTCGGCAACGCGGGCATGTGGGGGCCGCTCGCCACGACCGCCACGCTCAACCTCGAACCGCGGCAGGCCGGGGCCGGATCCGGCATCTACAACACGACCCGCACCGTGGGCTCGGTGATCGGCTCCGCGGCGATCGCGGCGTTCATGCAGGCCCGCCTCGAGAGCAATCTGCCGGGCGCCGCGGGCGGCGGCGGGGACTTCTCCACGGGGCAGCTGCCCGAGCCCATCGTCGCCCCCTTCTCCACGGCGATGGCGGAGTCGGTGCTGCTGCCCGCAGGGGTGCTCCTGCTCGGCCTGGTCGGCGTGCTGTTCCTGCGGCGCTCGCGCCCGGAGAGGCAGGCGCCGGATCGGGAGCAGGCGCCTGCGACGCGCCCCTGACCCGCCGGCATCCACGGCATCGGCTGCGGGATAATGGAGCGATGAGGGAGCAGGACGAGGTCGATCGGATCGTCAAGGACTGGGCGGCGGCGCGCCCCGATCTCGACCTGGCGCCCCTGGCCGTCTTCTCGCGCATGACGCGCATCGCGAAGCATGTGGATCGGGTGCGCACGCAGGCCTTCGCGCGCAGCGGGCTCGCCTCGTGGGAGTTCGACGTGCTCGCGGTGCTGCGCCGCTCGGGCATCCCCTACCGGCAGAGTCCGAAGATGCTCGTGAAGCAGACCATGGTCTCGAGCGGCACGATGACGAACCGGATCGACCGCATGGAGGAGCGCGGGCTGGTGCACCGGCTGACCGATCCGAACGACGGCCGCGGCGTGCTGGTCGAGATGACGGATCAGGGCCAGACCCTCGTCGACGCGGCCATGACCCGCCTCACCGACGCCGAGGAGCACCTGCTGGGCGGCGTCCCCCGCGCCGAGCGCGAGCGGCTCGCCACGCTGCTGCGCCGGCTCGCGATCAGCGTGGACCGCTTCGGCCCGGAGGCGCAGGACTGAGTCCGCAACAGGAATAGGCTGGGCCCATGTCAACGCCGACCGCCGGAATGCCGCTGCGCGACTACCGCGTGCACCGCTATGTCAACGCCTTCTGCCCGGAGTGCCACGAGGAGGATCCGGATCGCCCGCTCTCCGAGGTGCAGCGGCTCTCGGGCTGGCTCGCGGATCGCGACGGCGTGATCTGGCTCGAGCGCGGCTGCCGCGTGCACGGCCTGCAGCGCACCCTCTACGACGAGTCGGCGGAGATCCTGACCTATCTCGAGCAGTGGACCGCGCCGACCAAGATCCACACCGCCGATCTCGCGGGCAACTTCAAGCCGGTGCCCGAGGCCTACGAGGACGGGCTGCCGGAGATGCAGACGCAGCACACCTGCATCCTGCTCGAGGACATCACGGACCACTGCAACCTCCGCTGCCCGACCTGCTTCGCCGAGTCGAGCCCGGCGGCGAGCGCCGTCGCTCCCCTCGAGGAGGTGCTCGCCTCGGTCGACGCCCGTCTCTCGCGCGAACGGAACCGCATCGACGTGCTCATGCTGTCGGGCGGCGAGCCGACGCTCTACCCCTGGCTCGAGCAGTTGCTCGATCACCTGGTCGCGCGGCCGGTCGTGCGGATCCTGATCAACTCGAACGGGCTCAGGATCGCGAACGACGACGCCTTCGTCGAGGTGCTGAAGAAGCACCGGGAACGCGTCGAGATTTACCTGCAGTACGACGGCGAGGAGCCCGAATCGTCGCGCTACCATCGCGGGGCCGACATCCGCCGCTTCAAGCAGCGCGCGCTCGAGCGGCTCTCGGAGGCCGGCGTGTTCACGACCCTCACGATGACGGCCGCGCTCGGCGTGAACGACCACGAGATCGGCAACGTGATCCGCCGCGCGATGGAGACCCCCTACGTGGGAGGGGTGACGATCCAGCCGGTGTTCGGCTCGGGGCGCTCGGCCGGCATCGATGCGCAGGATCGCCTCACCCACACCGGGGTCCTCGCCCGCCTGGGCCCGCAGACGGACGACGAGGTCACCTGGCGCGACCTCACGGCCCTCCCCTGCTCGCACCCGCACTGCTGCTCGGTCGGCTACCTGCTGCGCGACGACTCCGGCGCCTGGAACTCGCTCACCTCGCTCGTCGGGCACGAGCAGCTGAAGGAGTTCCTCGACCTCAACCCCGATCTCATCGCGAACCGCATCGCCGACAGCGGTGTCAATCGGGCGCTCAAGGAGAGCGTGAAGCAATCGCTGCTCGACCTGCTCAGCGAGCAGTCCTCGCTCTCCCACCCCTCGATCGCATCGCTCTGGAAGGACATCTGCGTCGGCTGCGACCTCGGCATCGGCACGCTCACGAAGCTCGCGGCCTCCGCGCTGCCGGGCCAGCACGGGCGCCTCAGGCGATTCCTCGGAGAGCGCGTCAAGCGCATCACCGTGAAGCCCTTCATGGACATCAACACGATGATCGAGGAACGGCTCACCCAGTGCTGCGTTCACGTCGCCACCGTGAACGAGGTTCCAGGTCCCGCCGGAGAGGCCGTGCACCAGTGCGCGCCGTTCTGCGCCGTGCAGGCCTGGGCCCCGCTGTCGCGGCGACGGCTCTCGACGGCGACCGGATCGCCCGCCCTCGCCGGCAGGCGCGGCTCGGGGGCGCCGGCCTTCGCCCCCGAGCCGGACGGTGCCGCGCTCTCCCCCGATCCCGACCGCCTGATCCCCGTGAAGTCGAGGCGGTGACACTGTGTCCGGCGATTCCCTGTCGCACCTGACGCCGACGACGCCCGCGCTCGCGCAGCGGGACGAGCGAGTGGGGGATCCGCGGCCCGCCGATCCGTCGGCCGGCGATCCACCGCCGACCGATCCGCACGCCTCAGGGGCGACCGGTCTCGATCCGCTGCGCCTCTGCGTGAACACCACGGTGGCGCTCATCGCCTGCGTGCTCGGGCCGATCGCGCTGCTCGGCTTCGCCGTGATCGCGATCGCCGGCTACGCGCGGGCGCGCCGGGCCGGGCTCATGCGCTCGAAGTGCCGGCTCGGCGACACCCGCCTCGTGATCGCCTACCTCTCGGTCGTGGCGGTGCTGGCCGCGGCGGCGATCCCGCTCTGGGCGATGCTCTGGATCCGAGTGCTCTGGCCCTGGGTGTTCGGCGGCTGAGCGATGTTCCCGCACCTCGACGACCTGCTCGGCTTCGGCCCCGCGCTCGACACCCACGGCGTCTTCGTCGCCCTGGGCCTGATGGCGGGCGGGCTCGTGTTCTGGATCGAGGCGCGCCGCCGCCGGGTGAGGGATCCGCGCATCCCCTGGCTCGTGCTCGGCGCGCTCGTGGGCGCCGCGATCTTCGCCCGGCTCGGCACCTGGGTGCAGCACCTCGACCCCTCGCAGAACCTCGGCTTCGCGGAGCAGATGCTGCGCGGCAACGCCTCGATCCTCAGCGCGCTCGTCGGCGCCTGGCTCGGGGTGCACCTCACGAAGCGCATCGTCGGCTACCGGGAGCGCACGGGCGACCTCTTCGCGCCGGCCGTGGCGCTCGCCCTGTTCATCGGACGCTTCGGCTGCCTCTTCACCGAGCGCCCGGGCACGCCGACCGGCGGCGGCTGGGGCATCGTGCTCGACGAGGAGACCGCCGCACGCCTCGGCTCGCCCGCGGGCGTGGGCCTGCATCCGAGCTTCGTCTACGAGATCGTGTTCCACGCGATCGCCTTCGCGCTGCTCTGGTTCTGGCTCAGGCATCTCGGCCTCGGCGCCGGCGAGACGCTGACGCTGTACATCGGCGCGTACGCCCTGTTCCGCTTCTTCGTCGAGTTCGTACGCGGCAACGAGGTCGCCTGGATGGGCCTCACGCGCCCCCAGCTCTTCCTGCTCGCGACGATCCCGCTGTTCGCAGCCAGGATCCTCTGGCTCGCGAAGCAGGGTAGGCTCACACCCACCGGAGCAAGGAGGCATCGTGAACCAGAGCCCGCCTGAACCGACGAACGAGGGACGGCCGGCCGACGCGGAGCGGCCGCAGGATCAGCCCGCGCAGCCGCAGGATCAGCAGGCCCCACCGCAGCCGCAGGCCTCGCCGCAGCCGCAGGAGCCGCAGGCCCCGCAGCAGGCCGCACCACCCTGGCCGCAGCCTCAGCAGGCCGCACCCTGGCCGCAGCAGCCGCCGGAGTGGCAGCCAGGCCAGCCGAACCCCGGTCAGCCGTACGCCGGCTGGCAGCCCGATGCGGCCCACCAGGCGCCTCCGCAGTACCCCTCCTTTCAACCGCCTTACCCGCAACAGGCTCCCGCGCAGCAGAAGGAGGGCCTGCCCACGGGTGCGAAGGTCGGCATCGTCCTCGGCAGCGTGGCAGTGGGGTTCTTCCTCCTCGTCGCCGCCGGCGTGATCGTGCTCTTCGGCGCATGCATCGGCGCGTTCTCGTAGGACGCGGGCAGCGGTGAGCGACGCACCCCCTCCGCCCGAGGAACCGGCCGCGCCGCAGACCGCGCCCACTCCCCGAGACCCGCGCCCGGGCGGATCGATCTGGGGCGGCGTCGGCATAGGCTGCGGCGCGTACGTGCTGTTCGGCGCGCTCATGCTGCCGCTGATCGGCGCGGGCCTCTTCGCAGGGTTCGGCGGACTGATCCTCTACTTCCTGGTCCCCGCGATCGTCGGGGTGTTCGTCGCGCTCTCCGAGCGGGCGCGCCGCATCGGTCTCGGCATGCTCATCGCGGCGGCCGCGAGTTGGCTCGTGGTGATCGGGCCATGCATGGGACTGCTGAGCGGGCTCTGAGCGAAGGCTGATGCCGACGCCGGGCCCGCTGACAGCGCCCTCTACGCGAAGGCGGAGATGCCCGTGCCGGATCAGCGGAGGGCCATTTCTGGCCCTCCGCCCGGCGCGGCGAGGTCGCTCTGCGACTCGCCCCGCCGAGCCCGCAAACAGTGTCCTCTACGCGAAGGCGGAGATGCCGGTGATCTCCCGCCCGATGATGAGCGCCTGCACGGTCTCCGTGCCCTCGTAGGTGTGCAGCGCCTCGATGTCGGCGAAGTGCCGCGCGGCGCGGTTCTCGAGCAGGATGCCGTTGCCGCCGAGCAGGTCGCGGGCGTTCGCCGCCATCTGACGCGCGGTGCGCGTGGCGGTGTACTTGCCGAGCGAGGCGCCGGCGCCCGAGAGCTCGCCGGCCTCCTCGGCGCGGGTGAGCTGCATCAGCAGGGTCTGCAGCGTCGTGAGCTGGCTCAGCATCTCGGCGAGGCGGTTCTGCACGATGGGCGAGGCCGCGAGCAGGCGGCCGAACTGCTGGCGCTGCTTCGAGTAGTGCACCGCGGTCTCGTAGACGGCCTGCGCCTGGCCGAGCGCACCCCAGGCGACGCCGAGGCGGGTGGCCTGCAGCACGCGCGCGGTGTCCTTGAAGCTGCGGGCGCCGGGCATCTTCGCGTCGGCGCCGACGCGCACGCCCGCGAACTCGATGTGCGCCTGCCAGATGGCGCGCAGCGACATCTTGCCCTCGATGGTCGTGCCCGTGTAGCCGGGCGCGTCCTGCGGCACGAGGAAGCCCTGCACCTGGCCGTCGTCGCCGCGGGCCCACACGACGGCGACGTCGCCGACGCTGCCCGAGCCGATCCACTTCTTGTGCCCGTCGATGACGTACTCGTCGCCGTCCTGCCGGGCACGGGTCTCGAGGCTGACCGAGTCGCTGCCGTGGGTGGGCTCCGTGAGCGCAAAGGCGCCGAGCTCCTCCCCGCGGGCGAGCGGCGCGAGCCAGCGATCCTTCTGCTCCTCGCTGCCGCAGTAGGCGATCGAGCGCAGCGCGAGTGCGCCCTGCACCCCGACGATGGTCGCGATCGAGCCGTCGCCGCGCGAGAGCTCCATCGTGGTGAGCACCGCGGCCAGGAGGCTCTGCTCGGGGAAGCCCGGAACGTCGATGCCGTCGCGGATCAGGTCGAGCTCTCCGAGCCGCTTCGCGAGGTGCAGCGGGTATTCCGCGCGATCCCAGTAGCCGGCGATGACGGGGCGCAGCTCGTCCTGCACGAAGGCGCGGGCGCGATCGCGGTAGGCGAGGTCGTCGGACGAGATGCCCTTGAAGACCCCCGAGACGTCGGGGTCGATCGGCTCCCAGAGCTGGTAGTCGGGCTCTTCGGTGCCGAGGCTCACGTGCTGGCTCATGAGGGTTCCTCTTTCTTCCTCTTTCATCGCCCGTCTGTCCGGGGCTGTTCGATCGGGGCGCGTCGGGCTCCAGGGGGCTCCCGGGCACGATGCCTGTAGATCGAGTATGCATGAGACCCAGTCTCAATGACAAGAGCGATGTCTTGCGGACTCGCTTCACTCGCTTTTCTGTTCATTGCATTTCAAGGCACTGGAACCGCGTACCATTCTCGGATTTATGCTACGTTCGCCCTATGCCCGATCAGCCAGTCGCGAAGCCGCGGCGCCCCGCCGCACCCGCGGAGCTCGGCGCGGTGGCGATCCGCTTCCTCGCCGAGCACGGCTTCGAGGCCACGACGGCGGGCGAGCTGGCCGACGCCGTGGGCATGAGCCGCAGCACCTTCTTCCGTCGCTTCGGCAGCAAGGACGACGTGATCTTCGCCGACCACGACCTCGCCCTTGCGCGGGTCGAGGCGTTCCTGGGTGAGACTCGCGAGCCCCTCGAGGAGGCGCTCGCGCGCGCCACGGTCGACGTGCTGCACCTGCTCACCCGCGACCCCGAGGCCGCGCAGCTGCGCTCGCAGCTGCTGCGCCGCACTCCGGCGCTGCGCGAGCGGGAGCTCGTCATCACCCACCGCTACGAGCGGGTGTACGCGGCCTACCTCGCGGCGTCCATGCCGCCCGACACCCCCGCCTGGGTGCCGATCGCGCTCTCCTCGGCGATCGTGGCCGTGCACAATGCCGCCCTGCGGCGCTGGCTGCGCGATCCCGATCCGCGTGCGGCGGGCCTGCTCGACGTCGAGCTGCGCGCGCTCGTCTCGCGCTTCTCGCCGTGGCTCGGGGAGCGCGGGACCGGCGGGGCGGATCGCGGCGGTGCCGATCGTGGCAGCGCAGACGCCGCCCGCGGCTCCGCCCGCGTCGTGATCGCCGCCTTCGACGCGTCCGCGAGCCCGGAAGAGGTGCTGCGCGCGGTCGGCGCCGCGGTCGAGGATCGGCTGCGCTGATGGTGGAGCGCCGACTCCCCCGCCCGGCGGAGGTCTTCGAGCTCATGCGCTTCAAGCGTCCCGACTTCGACGGCAGGCGCCGCCGCCTCGAGGCGGCGCTCACCATCGCCGACCTGCGCCGCATCGCGAAGCGGCGCACCCCGAGGGCGGCCTTCGACTACACCGACGGCGCGGCCGAGGGCGAGGTCTCGCTCGCCCGCGCCCGCCGGGCCTTCGAGGAGATCGAGTTCCATCCCGACATCCTCCGGCCCGCGACCGCCGTGGACACCTCCACCGAGATCCTCGGCGGTCCCGCCGCACTGCCGTTCGGCATCGCCCCCACCGGTTTCACCCGTCTCATGCAGACCGAGGGGGAGACCGCGGGCGCGGGCGCCGCGGGCCACGCCGGCATCCCCTTCACCCTCTCGACCTTCGGCACGACCTCGATCGAGCACGTGCGGCTCGCGAACCCCGAGGGGCGCAACTGGTTCCAGCTCTACGTCATGCGCGAGCGAGAGATCTCGTACGGCCTCGTCGAGCGCGCGGCGCGGGCCGGCTTCGACACGCTCATGTTCACGGTCGACACCCCGATCTCCGGCGCCCGGCTGCGCGACACGCGGAACGGCTTCTCGATCCCGCCGCAGCTGACACCGCGCACCGTGCTGAACGCGATCCCCCGCCCCTGGTGGTGGTTCGACTTCCTCACGACGCCGAAGCTCGAGTTCGCCTCGCTCTCGGCCACGGGCGGCACCGTGGGCGATTTCATCGCCTCGGCGATGGATCCCACGATCTCGTACGAGGATCTCGACACGATCCGGGACATGTGGCCGGGCCGGCTCGTCGTGAAGGGCGTGCAGACGGTCGCCGACGCGACGCGACTCATCGACCGCGGGGTCGACGGCATCGTGCTGTCGAACCACGGCGGCCGGCAGCTCGACCGCGCCCCGGTGCCGTTCCATCTGCTGCCGCGGGTCGTCCGCGAGGTCGGCCGCGACGCGACGGTGATGCTCGACACGGGCGTCATGAACGGAGCCGACATCGTCGCCTCGGTCGCGCTAGGGGCGAGATTCGCGCTCATCGGCCGTGCGTATCTCTACGGGCTGATGGCGGGCGGACGCGAGGGTGTGGATCGAGCCATCGCGATCCTGCGCAGCGAGATCGTGCGCACCATGGCGCTGCTCGGGGTGTCCTCGCTCGAAGAGCTCGAGCCGCGCCATGTGACGCAGCTGCGCAGCCTCGCGCCGATCGACGACTGAGCTCCGTCGGAGGCTCGTCGTCGGGCGCTGTCGGACGTTGTCGTGCCTCCACAGGAAACCGCCCCGAACCTTGGATCGGGACGGCCTCGAGACGGGGCATCAACGTCGGTGGTCGCTGGTTGACTGAGCGACATGAACCCCCGTCCCTCCGCAGCCGCCCCGGCCGACGCTCCGCCCGTCGCTCAGGCCGCTGCAGGGCGCCCGTCACGAGTGCGCTTCGAGCGCGCCGGCGCGGAATCGCCGGTGCAGCGCCTCGACCGCCTGACCGAGCAGTGGCGCGACTCGCACGCCGCCGTGGCCCGCGAGCACGCGCGGCAGGCGCGCATCCTCGCGGAGGTGGTCGAGATCGCCGAGCGGCAGGGGGACGCGGATCCCGCGCTCGCGCTCCGGTCCTACGCCGCTGAGCTCGCAGCCGTGACGCGCACGAGCAACCGCGCGATCCTCGGGCGCCTGCGCGAGGCCCACACGCTCGTCTTCGGATATCCGGCGGCGGTCGAGGCCCTCGAGGGCGGGCGGATCGCCCCGGCCCACGCCCGCGTCATCGCGGAGGAGGGCGAGCGACTTCCCGCCGAGCTCCGCCGGCCCTACGAGCAGCGGGTGCTCGCGATCGCCTGCGAGACCACGGCCAGCCGGCTCCGGCCGACGGCCCGGCGGATCGCCGAGGCTCTGCAGCCCGAGGCGCAGGAAGAGCGCCACGTCCGGGCGGCCGAGCATCGCCGCGTCTGGCTGCGGGACCTCCCCGACGGTATGGCCGAGCTGGGCGCCGAGCTGCCCGCGGTGCTCGCGCACGGCATCTACGACCGGCTGACGCGCGGCGGGCGGGCGGCCCGGCGGCGCGCGTCTGCCGGCTCCGCGGTGCCGGATGCCCCGGCGGCCGATATCCCGGGCCCCGATATTCCGGGCGCCGATACTCGAGACGCCGATACGCCGGACGCCGATATCTCTGCTGACACCCCCGCCGATCCGCGCGCGCTCGACCAGCTGCGGGCCGATCTGCTGTGCGAGCTGCTGCTCACCGGCATCTCCCCCGATCCGACTCCGGCAGCACGAACGGTCGCGGGCATCGTGCCACGGGTGACGATCACGGTCCCGGTCGAAGACCGGGGTCCCGCGACGCTCGGCGGCTACGGGCCCGTCGACGCGACGACCGCCCGGCGGCTCAGCGCGGTCGCCCCGGGCTGGGACCGCGTCGCCGTCGACGAGAGCGGCGGGGTGCGGGCCACCGACAGGTATCGGCCGACCGAGGCGATGCGACGGGTGCTCGAGGCGCGGGACGAGCACTGCCGTTTCCCGGGCTGCCGCATGCCCGTCGAGCACTGCGACGTCGACCACACCGTCGAGTGGGCCGCGGGAGGCCGCACCGAGGTCGGCAACCTCGCGCATCTGTGCCGGCGCCACCACGCGCTGAAGCACCCGGACCTCGCGATCGGCATCCGATGGAGCGTGGCGCAGCGTCCGGACGGGGTGCTCGTCTGGCGTTCCCCCACCGGTCGCTGCTACGAGGACCTCCCCGAGCGGAGGCCACCGCCCGGGAATCCCGAGAATAACGTGACGCGAGCACGAGCGGTGCCCATGGATTCGGGCCCGCCGCCGTGGTGATGGTGCGCAGGCCGGCGCGGTCCGTCTCGGTCCGTCGCGGTCGGTCTCGCTCGGCCACGGTCGATACAACCGTCGCAGAGCCTACGGGTGGAACTCGCTCGTGAAGACGTCGTTGAGCGTGACGGTCGTGAGCCCGCGCGCGGCGATGATCTGCGACAGCTGCGGGAAGACCTCGGTCACCGGCGGGAAGTTCAGATGGCCGATCACGATGTGCTGCGGCAGGAACCACTGGTCGGCCAGCGCGACGATCTGATCCGACGGCAGGTACCCTGAGTCCGAGAGCGAGCCGTACCACATCGTCGGCGCCGTGTATCCGATGCTCGCGGCGACCGCGAGCACGCGATCGTCGAAGTAGCCGTAGGGAGGCCGGTAGTAGGGCCTCGCATCGACGCCGTAGAGCGAGGCGATGAGGTCGTGGGTGCTCTGCAGCTCGTCGATGATGCCCTGGTCGGAGAGGGCCGTGAGGTTCGGATGGCTCCAGGTGTGGTTGCCGATCTGCACCTGGCCGCTCTCCACGAGCGGCCGCAGCGCCTCGGCGTTCTCGGCCCATGCCGGGTAGCTGCCGGTGGCGAAGAGCGTCAGCCGGGTGCCGGTCGCGGCGGCGAAGGCGGCGTAGGCCGCGACGACCGCCGAGTCGGCACCGTCGTCGACCGTCCAGGCGAGCAGGTTGCCCTCGCCCGGCAAGCCGTAGAACGGGCCGGCGGGCGCGGGGACCCGGTCGAGCACCGGCGCCTGTGAGACGGGCGGCTCCGGTTCCGGCTCCGGCTCGGGTTCCGGCTCGGACTCCGCCGGAGGCGCGACCGGCTCCGTCGGCTCGGCGGGAGCCTCGGGCACGACCGGCGCGGAGGCCGAGCCCGGCGGCGAGCCGCACGCGGTGAGGAAGGCCCCGAGCCCGACCGCCGAGATCCCCAGGGCCGTGCGGCGGGTGACGGGGCCCGCAATGGGGCCGGTGACGCCGCCCGCGATCCGTTCAGAACCCTCAGCCATAGCCATCCCCTGCCTGCCGTCCGCAGCTGAATCATATGGCTCGCCCGCCTCCGGCGGCAATGCGCGCGCCGAGAGTTTCCAAAGCGCACACCCAGAACCCGGATTCCGCGCTCGCGTATGATTGGCGAGGGGGATTCCGAACGAGAAAGACACCGGGGGTAGTTGTGGACTCGGGAACCAACGGCGATCGAAGACCCCCGCAGTCCCCCATCGGAGCGAGGCGCCGATTTGCGGCGGAGGTGCTGCAGAAGGCCGGCCAGCAGGGCGGGCTCGCGTTCGTGCTCGACGGCATGGAGGGCACCGGCAAGACGTTCCTGCTGCGCGAGCTCATCGACGCGGCGAGCGAGGACCCGCGCTGGCAGGTGACCTTCGTGCGCGCCGACGAGATCGAGCGCAACGAGCCCTACAGCTTCATCGAACGCTTCATCGCGAGCGGGGTGATCACCGACTGGTTCTTCACCCCGGACACCTCGACCGACACGATCGCGGTCGCTCGCGAGTGCGTGCGCCGCATGGTCGGCGGGGGCAAGTCGCCGGATCGCGTGATCGTCGTCGATGACGCCCAGTGGGTCGACGGCGAGTCGCAGCGCGTGCTGCGGTACCTGCTGCCGAGGATCACCGGCCGCAGGACCCTCTTCGCCTTCGGAGTGCGCAGCCCGCACCTCCCGGGCTCCTTCGGCGGGTTCCTCAAGGACGTGGCGCTTAGCAACCCCCGCGACGTCCACCACCACCTCGAGCCGCTGAGCACCGCCGAGATCGCCGCCCTCGTGCTCGAGCGCCATGGCGCGGGCATCTCCGCGAACACGGCCCAGCGCATCCTGGAGGCGACCGGCGGCTCCTTCTTCGGCGTCGACAGCGTGCTCTCCGCGCTGAGCTACCGCGAGATCGAGCAGCTGCACCTCACCTGGGACGCCCCGATCAGAATGGTCGTCTCCGAGGGCGCGCCGCTGCTGCACGCGTTCGAGCGGCTGAGCCCGGAGGCCCAGCGCACCTGCGAGGTGGTCTGCCTCGCGGAGCACGAGCTCACCCGCGAGGGTCTCGCCGCGGCCGCCCGGAGGCTCGGCGAGCCGCTCGCGCTCGAGGAGGCCCTCGCCGCCAAGGTGCTCACGGAGTCGGGATTCGGCTCCACGATCCTGCCGAGGCACACGCTGCTCGCGAGCGCGATCCGCGACGCCCTCCCCGCGGAGCGGGCCCGCTCCGTGTCCCGCGCCCTCGCCGAGACGACCACGGGGCACCGCTCGTTCCGCCACGCGATCCGCGGCGCGGACTCGTGGGACGACGGGCTCCGGGCGCAGGTGCACGACTACATCACCGGGGCCGTCGAGAAGGAGAACCCGGGCCACGCCATCGAGGTGATCCGCGACGCCCTCGGCATCGTGGACGATCCGGCGGCCCGCACGGAGCTGCTGGAGAGCCTCGCGCTCCTGCACATCCAGGCGAAGAACGCGTACCTGATGCTCGACCTGCTGGACGAGATCGAATCGCTGCCGCGGAGCGTGCTCCACGAGTTCCTGTCCATCGTGCTCTCGGCGCACCGGGCCGCGCAGCCGCTCCCGCTGGAGCGGGTCCAGCGCCTCCTCACCGCCCCCGCGCACACCCCGGACGACCGCGCCGTCGTCGCGTTCTTCGCGTTCATGGTCGTGCTGCTCACGATGCGCTCCCCGGACCGCGAGCGGGTCCCGCCGATGATCGCGCACGCCAAGATGCTGACCGAGCTGGCTCCCGCGGATGCCGCGGAGCTCTCGGACCAGCGGCTCGCATGGATGGTGTCCCGCGACGCGCGCCTGGTCGTGCTGGACGGCTATCAGATGGTCCAGCATCAGATAGCGGGCGAGTGGGATCGGGTCAGGGCCCTCCTCCCCGAGCTGCAGCAGCGCATCGACGCGCTCCCCGCCTCCTCCCTGAAGATCGACGCCCTCGTCGCGGTCGCCGGGGCCAAGCTCGCCCTCGGCGAGCTCGCCGAGGGCCGCGCCCTGGCGCAGCGGGGCGTCGAGCTCCTCGAGCAGGTCGGCGAGCCGTGGGCCGGAGGGACCGCCCGGCTGATCTTCGCCGACTGCCTCATCCTGCAGAACGACTTCGCCGCGGCGAGCGCGTACGTCGAGTCCGCGGCCGACTTCACCTATCGCTCGCTCGACGTCGAGACGAGGTGCTCGTGGGCGGCGCTGCGCAGCATCGTCTCGGCGGTCACCGGCCAGGACGACGCGGCCGTGTACGCGGAGCAGGCCCGGCGTCAGCGCTCCTTCTCCTGGGAGGGGTACGGGCCGGATCTCACCGTGCTCGCGGACTGCGAGGTCGCCCGGGCCGCGGGAGACCCCGGCGCGGTGCTCGAGGCGACCTCCGGCGAGTGGGTCGAGCGCCTCGTGAACACCCGTCACGGCTTCCTCGGCTACCGAGCCCATGCGCTGCTGGATCTCGGGCGCACGGACGAGGCCGGCGCGCTCATCGCCGACCTCGCGTCACTGCGCGGCGATCGGTGGCACGAGTACTGGGGCACGCTCGACTGGCTGCGGGCCAGGCACGCGCAGGCGCTGGGCGACGACTCCGCGGCGCAGTGGCACTACGAGGCGGCGATCCGCGAGCGCGCCTTCCCGCTGCCGCTCGGGCTCACCCTTGCCGACTTCGGCGAGTTCCTCATCGGCAGCGGCCGAGCACAGGAGGGCGGCGCGCGCCTGAAGTCCGCGGTGGAGACGCTCGAGCAGATCGGCGCCCTCGGATACCTGCCACGGGTGCGCCGCGGGCTGGAGGCCGAGTCGGTCGCGGCCTCCGCCGGCGGTATCGGAGCCCGCCTCGCGACGCTGACCCCGCGCGAGCTGCAGATCGCACGGCAGCTCGCGAAGGGACGCTCGAACAACCAGATCGCCGAGTCGCTCCTCGTCTCGGTCACGACCGTGCGCTCGCACGTGTCCAGCGTGCTGCGCAAGCTGCACCTGTCGTCGCGCGGCGAGGTCGTGCGGCTCCTGGCTGAGGATCGCGCCGACGCCTGACCCGGCGCGCAGCCGGCGCGGCGCGCGGATCCCTCACTCGTCGGCTTCGGCCACGATGTCGTGGAGCTTCTCGAGCAGCTCGCTCCGGCTGGAGGCGCCCAGCCGGCTCCGCATGCGCGCGACATGGTGCTCGACGGTCTTGGGAGAGATGAACAGCTGCTCCCCGATCGCCCGGTAGCCCTGGCCGTCGAGCACGAGACGCCCCACCTCGAGCTCCCTGCGGGTCAGCAGCGAGGTGCTCTGCTCCGACATCGCGCTCCAGGAATGATCCTTGCTGATCTCGCGGGCGAGCTGCATCATCGACAGCGCGCTCTCCCGGTCGGGGTGCTGCAGCGCCGCCTGCCCGGCGAGTCTCGCCGAGTCCCAGACGTGCCCGCATTTCGCGAGCGCACGCGCGCTGCTCTCGACGGAGGCGAAGTCGGTCTCGCGGCGCAGCACGTCCAGCCAGGTCCGTCCGGCCGTGGCGAGCGTGGCGGCGTAGGGGCTCTGGGCCCCGCCATGTGCGAGCGCGTTCGCATGCGGGATGAGCGCGGCCGGGGACTCGGCCTGGAAGGCCGCCTGCACTCCGTGCCAGTGGAACAGGGCCGACCATGCGACGGGGTCGCCGAGATCGGCGAGGATCCGCATCGCGTCGTTCACCATGTGCTCCACGCGCGCCGAATCCCTCAGGCGGGCGCCGACCACCATCATCTCCCCCAGCGGAAGCAGGTCGTACAGGGTGATGCGGAGGCCGAAGGTGTGGCTCCGGATCTCGCGCCAGCACGCTCGCATCGCGGAGAGATCGGTGCGACGGCGGGCGAGGCCCGCCTGCAGCGACCAGTAGAGCAGCGCGTCGCGATCGTCGAGGGCGCGGGGATCGATCTGCTCGATCCGCCGCTCCGCCGCGTCGACGCGACCCTGCACCATCAGGCACCACGAGCTGAGCAGCACGTGACGCGCCCGCGCGCTGCCCCCTCCGAGGTCCGCCCGCATCGCCCGTTCCAGCAGCGTCTCCGCGGTCGCCGGCTCTCCCCGGCCGATCGCGATGAGCGCCGCGAGCGCCGCGGGGCTCTCGGCAGCGTCAGGCCCGCCCCAGCGGCCCGAGCGTCGAGACGGATCGGGCGAGCATGTCGAGGGCGCCGTCCCCGTTGCCGTCCAGGCTGCGCAGCAGGCCGTCCGCGGCGTCGGTGAGACCGGCGGCCAGGCTCGTCAGGCCGTCGGCTCCCATGGCCGCACGCCAGGCCTCCGCCTCCGCCCGCCCGCCTCTGCCGACCGCGGCGACCACCGCCCAGGCGCCGTGGATGCCGATCCGCTCAGGTCCGACATGCCGGTAGAGGGCCTCGGCCCGATCCAGCCGGTTCGCCTGGATGTGCGCGCCGGCGGCCAGCAGCGCCGCTCGGGCCTGGATCTCGGGCGAGGCGTCGGCGAGCAGGGTCTCGGTCAGCGACAGGACCGAGTCCAGGCTGCCGCGGGCCGCGGCGTCCGTCGCCCGCATCAGCCGCAGCTCGGCGTCGCTCATCCCCCGGACGCGGGCGACGAGCGAGAGCGCGCCGGCGACGGCGGCATCGTCGGGATGCTCCGAGGCGGCTCGGACGAGCAGGTGGATGAGCGCCTCGTCGTCGCAGCCCGACTCCGCGAGGGCCACCAGCACCGCGGGCCTCGCCGCGCCGCCCGACGCGAAATCCGCCAGCGCCTGCCCGTGGATGTCGCGCAACTCCTCCCGGCTCGCCTCCGCGATGATCCGAGCTGCGGAAGAGGTCCGCAGGGCCGCGTCGTAGAGGTGCACGACGCCCTCGTCCATGAGCGTCTCGATGTCCTCGTGTATCGCCTGCTGGGGGCGCGAGATGCGGCGGGAGAGCTCGGCGGCGTCGTACGGGGCGGTGACCGCGATGTGCAGGAGCAGCGTGCGACGCGCGAAGTCGCGATCCGTCGCGAGCTGCCGCGGCGTGCTCATGAGCGGTCCCCGCTTCCCCGGCCCCTCACCAGTGCACCAGCTTCCCCTGCTGCACCGGCTTCGTCTGCTGCACCGGCTTCGCCTGACGGGCGGCCTCCGGGCCCGGGACGTCGCGGGCGGCCGCGAGCTCGTCCTCGAACGCGAGGAGCGCTCCGCCGTCGAAGGCGCCGCTCCCGGCGACGGATCCGAGCCGCCCGGGTGCGGGCGAGAAGCCGAGCGCCCGGCGCTTCACGGTGTCCCAGAGGCCGCGCGCCCGTCTCTCCGGCAGGCGTCGTTCCGCGAGCAGCCGCGCGGCGCCGCGCGCGACGACGAGGGACGGCTGCTCGGGCACGTGCACCTCGAGCGCGAGATCCGCCGAGACCCGCTGGCTGATGAGCGGCATCGCCGCCGGACCGCCCGTGAGCAGCACGGCGCCGACCGGCCGCACGCACTGCTCCAGGGTCATGCTCAGCACGCCGACGACGGCGTCCGCCCAGGGGCGCGCGAGCTCCTCGAGCTCGCTGCGCGTCAGGAGCACGCGGTGACCGACGCCCGGCAGATCCAGCAGCTCGGACTCGCGGGCGCTCGTCGAGAGCGACTCGCGCAGGCGGCGGCACTGCTCGAGCGCGCCCCGCGCCGCCGCGAGGACCTCGGGATCGGAGACGTCGACGCGCTCCCCGAGATCCGCGAGCCCCCTGATCAGATGCTGGAGCACGGCGGCGTCGAGCCGCTCCGCGCCCTCGTCGTGCACGAGGGTCGGACTCGGCAGCGCGACCGGTCGATCCCGGTCGCAGCCGCCGACCACCACCACGCTCACCTGCGTGGCCCGCAGGCCCACCACCGCGACGCTCTCGGGGAGGCGCGTGCCGCTCGTCCGATACCCGGCGACGGCCGCCTCCGCGTCGTTCAGCAGCACCGCGTCGATCCCGCGCGCCGCGAGGGCGGCGCTCACCTGTGAGAGCGCCCTCGGCGCCCATCCGCCCGGCACGGCGACGCCGATCGGGAACTCGTCGCGCTCCTCGAGCCGATGGGCGCGCAGCGCGTCGGCGATGGCGACCGCGTAGACGTCCCAGGCCGGGCTGAGACCGTGGCCGTCGCCGTTCAGCCACACGTAGGGGGTATCGTCCGCGACCCTCCTGAGCAGGTCGGGGGGAATGAGCTCCTGGTCGAGCGGGATGCTCTCGCCGCTGCTCACCGTGATCCGGGTGGCCCCCACCTCGATACCGACCATTTCAGGTCCTCCACTCACGAAGTCGACCGGCTGCGCCTCCTGTGGAGGGAGCCGTCGCTGCTGGGAGTCCCCTACTCTCACCGTTGCTGCGCCACTCACAATACCCGCAGCTCGCATCGAAGAACACCGTAGGGAAACCCGATCGGACCTCCCGAATCCCCTAATACATCCCCTCATCCACCTCAGTCATCCGCGAGTCGCCTGAAGGAGCAGTAGGGAGCGGATCGGGGGGAACTCCCCCGTCGTGATCCGGACGCCCCGAACCATACTCTGAAAAACGCCAATCCCCCCATAACAAGGGGGCCGCATCCATCCCAGGGGGAGTACAACCATGCCCGTCACGACCACAGAGCTCATGCGATTCATCCTTGAGTTGCTGGCGAACCCCACGAAGGCCGAGGCCTTCGCAGAGAACCCGAACTCCGCGATGGCGGTCGCGGGTCTCTCCGGCGTCACCTGCGCCGATGTCGACGCCCTCACCCCGATCATCGCGAACGCTGCGCCCGGCGCCGTCGCCATCGTCGGCGGCGGGGGCGGTACCGCCGGCGAGATGATCCACCACATCATCAAGAACGTCGCGGTCAGCAACTTCGCCAACAGCGGCGTCATCCAGAACATCTGGGCCGCGGGCGACGTGCGCCAGGCCTTCGCGGGCGACGGCGGCTTCGCAGTGGGCGGACCGCTCATCACGAACGATCCCATCATCGTCGGCGACGGCAACCTCGTCGCCACCGACGAGGCGCAGGCCGCGGGCCGCGACATCATCCAGAACAACGGCGACGGCAACATGGCCCTCGGCGGCGATCTGACGGTCGCGCAGGACGATGCGGTCGTGGCGGGCGGCGACGCCCTCGCCCAGGGCGACAAGGTCGGCGGCAACAACAACGAGGCCCCGAACACCGGCAACGACAACTCGGTCCACGTCGGCGGCAATCAGAACAACGCCGAGAACACCGGCAACGCGACCGACGCCTCGACCACCATCGGCGATATCAGCGTCGACCTCTCGGACAACTCCGACAACTCGATCGACAACTCGATCGGCGGCAACCAGAACAACGCCGAGAACACGGGCAACGCCATCGGCGGCGCTCAGAACAACGCCGAGAACTCCGGGAACGACAACTCGATCACCGTCGGGGACATCAGCGTCGACCTCTCGGACAACTCCGACAACTCGATCGACAACTCGGTCGGCGGAGACTACTGGGCGGAGGGCTCGAACGTCGGCGGCATCGGCAACGACAACTCCGACAACCGCAACCAGGGCAACACCTCCGACTCGGGCAACACCGTCGTGCTCAACGACGACGACTCGATCAACGTGGGCACCGTCGCGGTCGATCTCTCGAACAACTCCACCAACGCGATCCTGACCGACAACTCGATCGGCGGCAATCAGAACAACGCCGAGAACACCGGCAACGCCGTCGGCGGCAACCAGAACAACGCCACGGACACCGGCAACTTCACCGACGAGTCGGTCACCGTGGGCGATGTCACGCTGGACGTGGATGTCGCTCTGGACAACTCGACCACCACGGTCTCGGGCGACACGACCACCGTCGATGCCACGTGGACCGACAACTCGGTCCAGGTGGGCGACGTCGCTTCCGGCAACTCCTACGACGCCGGTGACACCGCCAGCTACAACCAGCAGTCGTGGTCGGACGACAACTCGACCTACAACGAGCAGTCGTGGGGCGATTACCAGTCGGGCAATACGACGACGACGGACTCGCACAACATCACAGGTGCGGACGTCCTCTGATCCTCCAGCCCACTCGGGTATCGTGAGCTGTAGGCTCACAGCACCGCAGTGAAGCCGCTGCATCCGGTGCCGCAGGGCCCCGCCGCCGACCAACGGCGGCGGGATCCCGCGTCACCGGGGCAGCGGTTTCGCCGTGGTCGGATCCACCCGATGCCCAGGAGGCCCGCCCCATGCCGAGCAACGCAGTCGCCGCCGAACGCATGGCAGCGCTCGCCGACCGCCTGCGTCAGATCGCACTGCGGAGCGGACGCCAGGATCTCGCCGACCGCGTCGCCGAGGCCCGGGCCGCACTCGACGACGCCGAGGTGCAGATCGTCGTCGTCGGCCAGTTCAAGCAGGGCAAGAGCACACTGGTCAACACCCTCGTCTCGGCTCCCGTTTGCCCGGTGGACGATGTGATCGCGACCTCCGTGCCGACGGTCGTGCGCTGGGGCGAGCAGACGAGCGCCGCGCTCATCACCGAGCTCGCCGGCGAGTCCCAGCCCATACGCGCCGAGATCGATCCGCGACGACTGCGCGAGCACGTCACCGAGATGTCGTCCGACACCGGCATCTTCGGCAATCTGCACGCCGAGGTGACACTTCCGAGCCCGCTCCTGGCCGAGGGCCTCGTGTTCATGGACACCCCGGGGGTGGGTCGAGCGCAGGCGCGGGTCTCGACGAACCTGACCCTCCTCCCCCAGGCCGATGCGGCGCTCGTGGTGACCGATGCCACCCAGGAGCTCACCGATCCCGAGCTCGCCTTCCTCCGGCAGTCGGCGGCGCTCTGCTCGCGGGTGACCTGCATCGTGAGCAAGATCGATCTGCATCATCAGTGGCGCAGCATCGTGCAGGCCGATGTCGAGCACCTCTCCGCCGCCGACATCGATGTTCCGGTCATGGTCACCTCGGCCCTGCTCCACGAGTATGCGCTGATGGACGGGGATCCGACGCTGCGGGAGGAATCGCGCATCGACGCGCTGACCGGCTATCTGCGGGACGTCGTGAAGGTCGAGGTGATCCACGAGCGGCAGGGCGCGGTCGCCCGGGAGATCGATGCCGTGTGCGAGTTGATCGCCATGTCGATGCAGGCCGAGATCGGAGTGCTCGACGACCCGAGCAGCAGCCCGGAGATCGTGCGGGATCTGAAGCAGGCCGAGGAGACCGCCGAGAACCTGACGCGCCGCTCGGCCAGGTGGCAGCAGACCCTCAGCGACGGCATCGGCGACCTCATCTCCGACATCGAGTTCGACCTCCGAGACCGCCTGCGCGAAGTCGGCCGGGAGGCCGAGCAGCTCATCGCCGCGAGCGATCCGGGGAAGTCCTGGGAGGACATCGGCGCCTGGCTCGCGGACTCGGTGACGCAGGCGGTCTCCGACAACTTTGTCTGGGCGCACGAGCGCAGCGTCCACCTCGCCGAGGTCGTGGCCCAGCATTTCTCGCTCGACGGTCGAGCGGCCATTCCGACGCTCTCGCTCGACGGCACGGACCAGGCGCTACGCGCCATCGGCGACCTGGAGTTCGTGCAGGCCGGCAAGCTCTCCCTCGGCCAGAAGGTGATGATCGGGCTGCGCGGATCCTATTCCGGCATCCTCATGTTCGGCCTGATGACGACCCTCGCCGGTCTCGCGCTCGTGAACCCGATCTCCTTGGCCGCGGGACTCATCGTGGGCGGCTTCGCGTACCGCCAGGACGCGCTGCAGCGCCTCGATCAGCGGCGGAACGAGGCGAAGACGGCGGTGCGCAAGCTGATCGACGAGGCCATCTTCCAGGTCGGCAAGGAGTCTCGCGATCGGATGAACCGGATCAGGCGGGTCCTGCGCGATCACTTCGTCACCACCGCCGAAGAGGTCAAGCGCTCCCTCGCCGAGTCGATCCGCGTCGCGCAGCAGGGGGCCGCGCTGCCCCCGACCCAACGGGACGAGCGGGCAGCCCAGGCCGCCGCCGAGCTTCAGGAGATTCGCACACTGCAGGCGCGGGCGAGGGAGTTCCTCCTGCTCCCCGCCCCGATCCCACAGGAGCAGCACGCCTCATGAACGATCCGATGACCTCGGCCCGAGAACTCCTCGCGGCCGCGCGCGGACTGTACGCCTCGCACCCGGCCGCGCTCGCCGAGATCGACGAACTGGACGGCAGACTGGATCAGCCGCTGCGCGTCGCACTGGTCGGCTCGGTCAAGGCGGGCAAGTCCACGCTGCTGAACGGCCTGCTCGGGGAGCGCATCGCCCCGACCGACTCGCGCGAGTGCACCCGCATCGTCACCTGGTACCACTACGGGACGACGCCGCGGGTGCACGCCCACCTCGGCGACGGCAGGGTGACCTCCCTCCCCACGAGGCGGCAGCGCGAGCGACTCGAGCTCGACCTGGACGGGCTCTCCCCCGAGGAGGTCGATCGGCTGGACGTCACCTGGCCGGCCCCGGGGATCCGGGGGATCACCCTGATCGACACCCCCGGCGTCGCCTCCATCTCCCAGGACGTCTCCCACCAGACGCACCGCTTCCTCCTTCCCGAGCACGGGGCCGCGGGCGCCGACGCCGTCGTCTACCTGCTCCGCTCCCTGCACGAGTCGGACATCCAGTACATGCGGGCGCTGCACGAGCGGACTCGGCACGGCAAGGCGGCGATCGGCGCGATCGCCGTGCTGTCACGGGCGGACGAGCTCGGCGCGGGCCGCCTCACCGCGATGCTCTCCATCAACAAGGCCGTCGAGGAGCTGCGCAACTTCCCCGCGCTCGAGGGCGTCTGCGAGACGATCGTGCCGGTCGCGGGCCTCATGGGCATGGGCGCGATGACGCTGCGCCAGGCCGACTTCGCGGTGTTCTCGGCGATGGCCTCGCGCGATCCCGAGGAGACCCGGCAGCTCCTCGTCAGCGGCGAGCGCTTCATCACCGCGAAGGACGACTCCCTGCCGGACGAGCGCACGCGCATCGACCTCGTGGACCGCTTCGGCATGTACGGCATCAGACTCGCGCTGGCGTCGCTGCGGGGCGGCATCGAGGATGCGGCCGCGCTGGCGGCGGAGCTGCTCCGGCGCAGCGGGCTCGAAGAGCTTCGCCGGGTCATCGACGTCCACTTCACCCAGCGGCAGTCGGACCTCAAGGCGCATTCGATCGTGCTCGCGCTGCACCAGCTGCTGCGGCGGCACCCGGTGCCGGGAGCCGAGGACCTCCTGGTGCTGGCCGACAGCCACATGTCCGCCGCGCACACCTTCACGGAGATGCAGCTCGTCGGCCGCATCGCGAGCGGACGGTTGAAGCTGCCCCCGGAGCTCGCCGTCGAGCTCGAGCGGCTCGTCGGCGGGCGGGGAGCGGATGTCGCCGTCCGGCTGGGGATGGCCGACACGGACGCCGACACCGAGGCCCTGCTCGAATGCGCGGTCGATCAGCTGGGGCGGTGGCGGGAGCTGCTCGACAACCCGTTCCTCGACCGCGAGACCTTCCTGGCCTGCAGGACCGCGGAGCGGAGCTGCGAGACCATCATCGCCGGCCTCATGAACGAGCTGAACCTGCGGAGGCGTCTGCAGACGAGCCCCCGGGAGTAGTCTCCTCGGGAGCAGTCGCCACGGGAGCGGCCTCCTCCGGCCGCGCCATCGGGATCGTCCGTCGCCGCTCGTTCTGCCGCAGCCACCGCGTGACCGCGGAAGTGCAGACCAGCACGACCGCGACGAAGCCGCACAGCGTCGCGGCCCCCGAGATCAGCAGCTGCTCCGTCCCCGCCTCGCGCAGAACCAGCGAGACGAACGTCACCGGCAGCGCCAGCACGAACAGCACCACGAAGCCCGCCCTGGCCCCGCCACTGCGCCGGAAGGTCAACCCGCGGAGGGCGAGCAGCTGGAAGAGGGCGAGCAGGATCCCGAGGCCCTCCGCGGCCCAGACGATGATGCTCGCGACCCGTTGGACGTCCTCCTCCTCGTAGTCGACGACCACATCCTCCGGCAGGCTCGCGACCAGGGCGTCCCGGATCTCCTCGAAGTGCATCGCGAGGACGATCGACGAGGCGATCGCACCGAGGACCACGAGGATCCCCAGTACGAAGGCGACGATCACCCGCCGGGGCCGCTCCCAGTAGATCTCCTCGGGCAGGCTCGACGAGAAGGCGGGGCGCTGCGGCGCCCGCTCCCGCTCGACGTCCCACGAGGGCGGATCCGGCGAGTCGGCGTGAGCCGGCCGTTGCCCCGGCGTCTGCCCGGTCACGATACGGCCTCGATCGCGTACTGCAGCTCGGGCGGACCGGGCATCGACTCCTTGCCGTTGTCGCTGCGCACCACGTTCTGCCCGTTCACCCGCACGGTAGGGGTCTCGTGCACGTCAGCGGCGAGGCCGGCGGCGGTCGCCTCCTCGATCCACGGCCAGAAGGTCCGC
The DNA here is from genome assembly GCA_016771945.1 of Candidatus Leucobacter sulfamidivorax. Classification (GTDB taxonomy): domain Bacteria; phylum Actinomycetota; class Actinomycetes; order Actinomycetales; family Microbacteriaceae; genus Leucobacter; species Leucobacter sulfamidivorax. The sequence goes on along the minus strand of QZLF01000002.1, from coordinate 590,078 downwards.
TCGGTCACGCAGTCGCCGACACCCTCCGCCCCCGCCTGAGTGGCGAAGTCGATCAGCTGCTCGTCGCTCAGGCCGGCCCCTCCCTCTGCCGGCTGATTGGCGAGCAGCAGGTCGTGCATGGCCGCATAGGCCACCACTCCGGCCTGGTCGGCGACGCACACCGCCGCGTTCGCGGCCCGCTGCGAGTACTCGTCGGTGGACGCGTTGACCAGGAAGGAGATCGGCCGGTACTCGAGTTCGATGGCCCCCGCGGCCACCTGCTCGGCGAGGAACGGGCTCGACTCCGTGTGGAAGATCCCGCACGAGGAGCAGAGGAAGTCCTCGTAGGTCACGACGCGGACGGGGGTCGCATCGGTCGGTTCGGTGCCGTTCTTGAGCGCCGGGGTGAGCAGGAAGCCGTACTCCTCGGTCGCGTTCTGGGGAGCAGTGACCACGGACTCCTGATGGGCGCGGAACTGCATCCATAGCAGCAGGCCGATGGCCGCCACCACGAGGAGGACCACGAGCACCATGGCCTGCACCCGTCGTCGGCCCGAGCCCCGCAGATGCTCCTGGCGGATGCGGTCGGCCAGCTCCTGCCGGCTCTCAGCCCGATCGCCGGCCCGGTTCCCGGCCTCTTCGCGTGAAGTCGATACCATCGCGCCGAAACCTCCTCCGACAAGACCGGCCGCGCGACAACCGCGGCGGCGCCCACCAGTCTATTCCGGGGCGACGTCGCATCGCGCGTCGTTCACCAGGGCGAGTCGCTCTCGCCCTCGACCACGATCAGCTGGGAACGGATCGCCCGGCCGAGCTCGCCGAGTTCCACGCCGAGACGCGGGCCTGGCTGCAGGGCTGAGCACGCCCCTGAGCTGCTCACTGCACACCTGTTCCACCGTTGTACACGCGTTGTCGCGCAATAACTCGTGTGCGGCGGTCGAACAGGTGTGCAGCGACGTCCGCGATCCCCGCTCAGCGGGTGCCGAAGGCCTCGGCCGCAAGCTCTATTCCCATGGCGTCGAGAATCTCGCAGACATGCAGCGCGACGAACAACCGCAGTCTGTTCTCCTGAACGGCTCTGCCTCGGAGCTGCTCGCTCCGACGGACGCGGTGGAGAACCGTGTTCTTGGCGATGTGGAGTCGGGATGCAACCGCGGAGAGACTCCGATCGTTCTCCAGATAGCAGATGAGAGTCTCGCGCAGAAGCTGCTCGCTCGGTGCCCGGCGGGCCAGTGCACCGAGCTCACGCTCCACGAAAGCCGCCAGAGCCGCCGGTCGGAGCGATAGGAGACCGAACAGTTCCAGATCCTCGAAATCGAAGACTGAGACTTCAGTGCCCGCGAACGAACGGGCGATGCGTTCAGCCTCGAGTGCCTGGAGATGACTCGACCTGAAACCCGAAATGCCGCGAGCGGGCAGACCTATTGCTGCTCTCACCCCCTCTCGCACCGACAGCCCGCTCACCTCTGGCCTGTCTTCGGTGGTGATCCGCCCCCAAGCCCAGACACGATCGCCGTCCACGGGGAGGACGAGGACGCCTCGGCAGCCGAGATCGTGCAGCAGCCGGCCCGCGACCGAGGAAAGGGCTGCTTCGGAGCTTCTCTCCGGCGGATCGACCCTCCAGGCGATCAGGGCGATATGCTCCGCCCCCAAGTCGTACCCGAGCCGGCTGGACGCACGATCGATATCGACGACCGCCTCCCCTGCGAGTACCGCGAGTACCGTCTCATGCTTCACCGCCGACCTGGTCGACAACCAGCGCCCCCGCTCGGCTTCGAATCGTTGAGCCAGCTTCGCACTCAACGACCGGAGTCCTCGATACAGATCGTGCGAGATCTGCTTCATGGCGACGCGCGCCGACTCGTCGCCGTCCTGGGCGCTGCATATCTCGAGAAGCCTGTCGAGGAAATAGCCGTGCGCGGTTTGGAGGCCCAGAAGCGACTGCTCCAACGACAGCATCTGCGGAAGACCCTCGATGACGTCGTTGACGAGACGAGTGAGCAATGACGTCGCAGTCTGGGTCCGTCCGCTGATCACCATGACCGCCCACAGCCCGAACAACTCCGTCTCCGCATTCTTCGGGATCGATCGAAGCAGCGGGCCCCCGAGGCGTTCGGCATCCTGCACCGACTGCATTTCGTAGGCCGTCTCGATCGCCCATTCGGTGGCCGGCTCTCCTACCTGAAGAACGATCTCGGCGATGACCTCCGGATCGACTACCGATTCGCGCAGCAGCCCCGGCCGTGAAGGACGCAGCAGAGCCATCCAGGGCCGGTACAGATCGGAGTTCGCCATGATTTCCCTCGACGCAGACGGAGCTTTCGTATGAGCCTAGCTTCGGGTTCTCGCGGCGCCACCGCTATTCATCGCGCCCGTAGACGATGCAGAACGGTGGCGTCGCGGGGGGCAGCATGGATCTCTGAGTCAGCGTGTGCCATTGGCGATTCTGGTAGACGAGCGGGGCGGGTTCCCGATCCGGGCTCTCCCCCCGGGGCTTCGCATCGATCACTTCGACGACGACGATCGTCGCACCTTCGACATCCAGGCGTCGGGCCACTCTGCCGCGGAACCAGTTCGCGTCCGGATAGAAGGGCTCCCCGGTCGGCAGGCGCCCCCATCGAGTCCCCTCGCCGAATCGCTCCGCGCCGCTGCGCGCACCGAGCTTCGCGAGTTCGACCTGGTCAGCCGCAAGAAGATGGACGACGAGGCTTTCCGCGTGGCGGATAGTCGGCGAGCTCGATGACCTCGTCGATGCGGAGAACATCAGCGTCGGCGGATCGCTCGAGACGGATGCGACCGAACTCACGGTCATCGCGACCGGGCCGTCTCCCGTATCCGCCGTGACGATCGCCACGCCCGCGGGATGGGATCGGAATGCGAAACGGAAGTCTTCAGCGGCTATTCGGGACTCCGCGATCGTCGCGCTCATGCCGAAGTCCCCGATCACTCGAGCACCGAGACCACATCGGTGATTCCGAGGAGGGGCCGGCCGTAGTCCTCGCGCGGGATGTAGTTGTTCAGCTGCGCGTGCCGGCTGCCGACCTCCACATCCCGCCAGAATCGCTGCAGCGGGCTGGAAAGCGCGAAACTGCTCGCACCGCCCAGATCCAGGAGCTTGTTCATCCCCAGACGCACGCTCTCGAGCGCATCGGCGATGCGGTATCTCATTCGCGCTCCGTCCGCGGGCGGGACCGGCGCCCCGGCATCGATCCATTCCTGCGTCGTGGCAGCGGCCGCGCGCAGCTCCGTCTCGGCACGATCGAAGAGTGCCGCCGCCTCGGCGAGCCAGACCTGGACGATCGGCGAATCCGCTGCGTCGAGGACCTTGGAGTAAGTGACGGCGCGTCCCGAACCGAGCTGATTCACGACCAGTTCCTGGGCACCACGCGCAGCGCCGAGCACGACCGCGAGCAGAGTCAGAGACATGGCAGTGGTCGATCCTGGACGCGGCAGGGCACTGAGGGTGGCTCGATGCTCGGGCACGAGCACATTCCTCGCCTCCCAGGTGTTGCTGCCGGTACCGCACATGCCCGCGACATGCCAGACGTCATGCTTGATCAGCTCGTCCTTGGGCACCACTGCCATCGCCATCCCGGCCGGATTCCCCGCCTCGTCCTTCGCAAGACACATGAGGAATCCCCATTCGGCATGATCGGACCCGGAGCAGAACCCCCACTTCCCGTCTACGACGTAGCCGTCGGTCGTCTTCGTGATCGTTCCGGTCGGAGAATTCGAAGTGAACATATGAGCATCCGGGTTGTCACCGAACACCTCCTGCTTCGCCTCGTCGTCGAGAGACTTGATCATCTCTCGCCCGGCGAGCAGGATCGCCTCGACCCAGCCGGTGGACGGGCACCCCTTTCCGAGCTCGACGAGCACGAGCAGCTGAGTCAGCAGATCGGTCTCGTAACCGCCGAATCGCTTCTCCGTCGCCATCCGGGCGAGGCCGGCCGAACGCAGTGCCCGGATGCTGTCATCGGCGACCCGACGATCCTGTTCGGTGGTGTCTGCGTTCTCGCGCAGCGTAGGGATGATCGTCGCGGCCTGCGCGATCAGCTCTTCGTCAGTGGGGATGGCGGTTGGATGGGTTGCGGACATTCTGTCTCTCCTTCGAGTCGCACGGTCGGTGACGTGCCAACGCTACGGAGACTGCCGCTCTTCACCACTGCGCCGAGGACACAAATCTCGCGGTCCGGACCGCGCTGTCAGCGCAGGGGCGACCTCGAGCGCCTGTCGATCAGCGGATCGTGTAGCCGCCGTCGACGACGAGCGTGTGCCCCGTGATCAGCGAGGCGCCGTCGCCCAGCAGGTACGCGACCGCGGTCGCGACCTCCTCGGGTTCGCCGAAGCGCCCCGCGGGGATACGGCCGAGGAGCTCGGCGGCCCAGTCGGGCCTGGCGAGGGTCGAGGCCGTGAGCTCGGTGCGGACGAAGGTCGGGGCGACCGCGTTGACGCGGATGCCGTGCTTCCCCCACTCGATGGCGAGCTGCTTGGTGATGTGGATCATCGCGGCCTTGCTCGAGCCGTACGCCACGCGCTCCTCGATCGCCACGATGCCGGCCTGCGAGGCCACCGACACGATCGCGCCCGGGCGGCCGCCTGCGATCCAGTGCTTCGCGACGGCCTGGCTGACGAGGAACGTGCCGCGCACATTGGTCTCGTGCACGAGGTCCCACTCCTCCTGCGGCACGTCGATCGCGAGCCGCGGCGCGTTGACCCCGCCGTTGTTGACCAGCAGATCGATGCGGCCGGCGTGCGCGAGGACCGCGGCGACGCCGGCGTCGATCGAGGCCTTGTCACGCAGTTCCATGCGGATCGGCGCAGTGCCGTAGCGCCCGGCGATCTCGGCCGCCGCGGCCTCGTCGCGGCTGGTGCCGTAGACGGCCGCCCCTTCGGCATGGAGCAGGTCGGCGACGGCCCGGCCGATCCCCCGGCCGGCGCCCGTGACCAGGGCGACCTTCCCGGCGAACGGGGCGGACCCGGAATCAAGGCTCATCGCGCTCCCTCGTAGCTCACGTCGGACCACTCGAGGCTACCGCCCCGGTACTTCGCGGCGCGCACGTCGCCCGAGCGGGCGTGCCCCTCGAAGCGCTCGACGCGGGCGGCCCGGCCGCAGAGCTCGCCGAGGAAGGCGCTCGTCTCGGTGTTCACGACCTCCTGGTAGGTCACCGTGCGCAGGTACTTCCCGACCCACAGGCCGCCGGTGTAGCGGGCGGCGCCGCGCGTGGGCAGCACGTGGTTCGTGCCGATGACCTTGTCGCCGTAGGAGACGCAGGTGCCCTCGCCGAGGAACAGCGCGCCGTAGTGCTTCATCTTCTCGAGGGCCTCGCGCGGCTCGGCGGTGAGGATCTGCACGTGCTCGGAGGCGTGGTCGTCGGCGAGCGCGTAGGCCGCGTCGAGGGTGTCGACGACGTAGACGCCGCCCCAGTCGCGCCAGGCGGGCTCGGCGTAGTCGCGGGTGGGCATGCCGGGGAGCAGCGCGTCGATGTGCGCGAGCACCTCGCGGCCGAGCACCTCGCTCGTCGTGATGAGCACGGCCGGAGAATCGGGGCCGTGCTCGGCCTGCGAGAGCAGGTCGACGGCGACGACGAAGGGATCGGCGTGCTCGTCGGCGACGACGAGCACCTCGGTGGGGCCGGCGAAGAGGTCGATGCCGACCTCGCCGAAGAGCTGGCGCTTGGCCTCTGCGACGAAGGCGTTGCCCGGGCCGGCGAGCATGTCGACGGGGGCGATGGTCTCGGTGCCGACGGCCATCGCGGCCACGGCCTGGATGCCGCCGAGCAGGTAGATCTCGTCGGCGCCCGCGAGGTGCATGGCCGCGATCGTGGCGTCGGGCACCTCGCCCTTGATGAGCGGCGTGCAGGCCGCGACGCGGGGCACGCCCGCGACCTTGGCGGTGACGATCGTCATGTGCGCGCTCGCGAGCAGCGGGTACTTGCCGCCCGGGATGTAGGCGCCGACGGCCTGGATCGGCACGTTCTTCTGCCCGAGCAGCACGCCGGGCAGCGTCTCGATCTCAAAGTCGGCGAGGGACTCGAGCTGGCGCTCGGCCATCGCGCGCACCTGCTGCTGCACGAAGCGGATGTCGTCGATCACCTGCTGCGGCACGCGGGCCAGGATCTCCTCGATCTCGGCCGGCGAGAGCAGGAACGACTCGGGCGCGTAGTCGTCGAACTTCGCCGAGTACTCGCGCACGGCCGCGTCGCCGCGCTCGCGGATGTCGGCGATGACCGCCTCGACGGTCGCGCGGACGCTGCCCGTGCTGCCGCGCTCCGAGCTGTCGCCCGAGGGGGTCTTGAGCGCGAGCGGCTCGGCGGTGGCGGTGGCTGACATGGACATTCGGGACCTCCGTGCGGGGCGTTCGTGATGGGTCGGCGCGAGAGCCGTCACCGCTCAATGTATACGTATACGAAACGGATTGCAAGATGCGCGAGTCGAGGCGATCTCGAAGTTATACGATAATGATTATCACTACTAGAAAGTCGCGCCCAGGGCGGTCGAGTGCGAAGGAGGTCCCGCCGTGGACGCTGACACCTACGAGGCTGCGGCCGGCGCCTACGACCTGTTCGCGATGTCGCACCGGCCGGCGCAGGAGGCCGCGCTCGAGCGGCTGCTGCCGCGACTGCGCCCCGAGGCCGGGCCGATCCTCGACATCGGCGCCGGCTCCGGGGCGAACACCGCCGCACTACTGGAGCGGGTGCCGGATGCGCATGTGCTCGCCCTCGAGCCGAGCCGGGCGATGCGCGCGCTCGCCCTCTCCCGCATCGCCGGCCGCCCCGAGTGGCACGAGCGGGTCACCGTCCTGCCCGACGACTTCTTCTCGGCGTCGCTGCCCGCGCGCATCGGCGGGGCGATCCTGACCGGGGTGATCGGCCACTTCGATCCCGGCGAGCGGGCGGCCGTGCTCGCCGAGCTCGCCGCCCGGCTCCCCGCGGGCGGCGGCGCGCTGCTGGATCTGCAGCACCCCGAGCGCCCGCGCCGCGTCGAGCCGGCGGAGTTCACCGCGGCGGCCATCGGCGGGCTGAGCTATCGCGGAATCGCCGAGGCCTGGCCGATCGACACCGAGCTGATGCGATGGCGCGTGACCTACCTCTGCCTCGAGGGGGAGCGCGTGCTGACCGAGGACACCGCCGAGTACCTCTACCGGCACCCCGCCCCGGCCACGGTGGCCCGGGAGGCCGGCGAGCTCGGGCTCCGCCTCGCCCCGCTCGGAGACGGCACCCACTGGATCCTGGAGCGCGAGTAGGGCCGACGGCGGTGGTGCCGGACGACCCGCCTCAGCCCTGGCGCCCCTTGAACCTGGGGTTGAGCTTGTTGATCACGTAGACCCTCCCCCGCCGCCGGACGACCTGCGCCCCGGGCTGCTTCTTCAACGACTTGAGCGAGGCTCTGACCTTCATTTCACATCTCCTATTGATAACAGTTATCATTTAGACTAGCGGAGTCCGAGCGGAGAGACGAATGGGGGTCGGCGTGGAGCAGATCGACGTGCTCGCGGTGGTGGGAAGCTGCGCGCCGGAGCGGCAGCGTTTCGCCGCCCGGCTCGCGGCGGAGACCTCGCGCATGCTGATCCCGGCGCAGCGCCTGAACGTCTCGCCCGATCCGGTCGACGAGGCGGTCTCGCTCGCCCCGTGGACCGACCGGACCGAGGGGGCGGTGGCGGAGTTCCCGCAGCGCACCCTGACGACCGAGCTGATCGGCGCGCTCGTGGATCCGGAATCCGGGATCCGCCTGAGCGGCGTCGTGTGCGTGGCCGACGCCGGGCACCTGCTCGAGGATCTCAGGTGCGAGAGCTACGCCTTCCAGCCCGCACTGCCCTGGCAGCGCGGCATCTCCGACCGCTACACGGCCCACGCGATGCTGGCCGTGACGCAGATCGAGTACGCCTCGACGATCGTGCTGGTGAACTGGGAGGCGCTCTCCACCCCCGAGCTGTCGACCGTCATGGCCCTCGTCAGCCACCTCGGCCCGCACGCGCGCCTGCGACTCGAACGGGGCGGCGACGAAGGGTGGGCCTCGCTCGGCGGAACGCCGTACACCGCGGCGCAGGAGCGACCCGGGTGGGTCGGGATCCTGAACGGCGATCACGATCCGCACATGACCGACCCGCGGGTGAGCTCGTTCCGCTACGAGAACGTCCGCCCGCTGCATCCCGGCAGGTTCGAGCAGCTGCTGAACGATCGGGTCGAGGCCGGTGAGTTCGGCGCGCTGATCCGCTCGGCCGGCTTCTGCCGCCTCGCCACCCGCCCGCGCCTCACCGGGCGCTGGGACCACGTGGGCCGGATGGTCTCGCTCGAGCCCATCGCCGGCGACGATGCACTCGATGAGGCACTCGGCGAGGCGCTCGGCGAGGAGAACGAGCTGCTCGCATTCGGCCAGGACCTCGCGCTGACCGGCCTCGACCTCGATCGGCAGGCGCTCACCGCGGCCCTGGACGAGGCCGTGCTCGACGACGACGAACTCGCCGCCGGCCCCGCGGCCTGGCGGGGCTTCCCGGACCCCTTCCCCGCCTGGTCGACGATCGCCGACCGGGCGGAGTGAGGGATCCGTCCCGCGCTACCGCGGGTCAGTGCTCGTCGTAGTGGTCCTCGTGCACCGCGTGCTTGTGACCGTCGTGCAGGTAGTCGACGTGGTCGCCGTGCTGCACCGTCTCGTGCCCGCAATCCTCGCCGTGCTCGTGCTCGGCGATCGTGTGCTCCGCGTGCTGATCCGTGGTGGTCATGCCGTCTCCTTCTGTTCGGGGTGGGATCGGTCCTCGTCCGCGGCCTCGACCGCGGCGGGCTCTCGGACGTGGGCCAGCGCGTCGGCGACGACGTGCGCCACGTGCAGGTCGACCAGCCGGTAGGTGATCTCCTTGCCCGTGCGGTTCGCCGCGACCAGCCCGGCCTGCCGCAGCGTGCGCAGGTGCTGCGACACGAGCGGCTGCGACATGCCCGTCGCCTCGGTCAGCGCGCCGACCGTGCGGGGCCCCGCGCCGATCAGGCGCAGCAGGCCGAGCCGCGACTCGTTGCCGAGCACCTTGAACAGCTGCGCCGCCTCGGCCAGCCCCGGTTCCACGTCCATGGCCTCAGCCAACCATACATATAAACAGATTGCAATATGAATATTTATTGAGAACGAGTCTCGGCGGGCGCGCGCGACTTGAATGAATTGCCAATTCGGCAAAATCGTTTGCGACTTCGGCCCATGTCCGCGCATGCTGGGCTCATGCAGCAGAACATCTGGGACACGGTCATCGCGGGAGGCGGCCCGGCAGGGCTGTCGGCCGCGCTCATGCTCGGCCGCTCGCGCCGCCGCGTGCTGGTCGTCGACGCGGGCAGCCCGCGCAACCGCTTCGCCGAGCACATGCACGGCGTGCTCGGGCAGGAGGGGGCGCACCCCGGCGCGCTCATCGCCCGCGCCCGGGGCGAGGTCGCCGACTACGGCGTCGAGCTGCGGCGCGGCGCGGTCGAGCGGGTCGAACGGGCCGCACGCGAGGCGGACGGCCTGCGGATCGCGACCGCCGACGGAGACGTGCTGCGGGCGCGCACCCTGATCGTCGCGACCGGGCTGAGCGACGAGCTGCCCGACATCCCCGGGCTCGCCGAGCGCTGGGGAACGAGCGTGCTGCACTGCCCCTTCTGCCACGGCTGGGAGGTGCGCGACCGGCGGCTCGGCGTGCTCGCGACCACTCCCCTCGCCCTGCACCAGGCCGAGCTGATCCGACAGCTGAGCGACCGGGTCACCGTCTTCACCGGCCTCCTCGGCGCGCTCGATCCCGGGATCGCCCGGCGCCTGCACGCGCGGGGCGTCGAGCTCGAGCCCGAACCGGTCGCCGAGGTCCTCGGGACGGGCTCCGACGTCTCCGCCGTCCGCCTCCGGAACGGCCGGGAGGTGGGGGTGGAGGCGATCTTCACCGCCGGCGCCCCGCGCCCGCACGACGGCTTCCTCGCCCCGCTCGGGCTGGAGCGCAGCGAGACCCCGTTCGGGTCCTTCCTCGCCGTCGATCCCACGGGGAGGACGAGCGAGGAACGCATCTGGGCCGTCGGGAACGCGGTCAACCCCGGCGCGAACGTGCCCATGTCGATCGGGGCCGGCGCGATGACCGGAGCCGCCGCGGCCGGCGCACTCGCCGGCTGGGACTTCGACGCCGCGGTGCGACAGGACGTCGAGCAGCCATAATCGAAGGGACCAGAGTACTTCGTTCGACGATCGGATCCGCCGCGATGAGCGCTCCGCAGTACATCGATGCCGCGACCATCGCGGCCGCGCTTCCGCCCGCCGCCGCGGTCGAGGCCATCACGGCCACCCTGCGCAGCGGCTTCGATCCTGCCGCCGACATCCCCCGCACCTCCGCGCAGCTCGGCAGCGGTCACCTGCTCCTCATGCCGGCCGAGGCCGGCCCGGTCGCGGGGATCAAGCTCGCCGCCGTCGCCCCGGGCAATCCCGAGATCGGGCTGCCGCGCATCCAGGCGAGCTACCTGCTCTACGACGCCCGCACACTCGCCCTGTTGGCGATGCTCGACGGCACGGCACTGACCTCGCTGCGCACCCCTGCGGTATCCGTCGCGGCGGTGCTCCCGATCCTGCGGCGCTTCGCGGAGCCGCCCGACCTCGTGGTCTTCGGCGCCGGCCCGCAGGCCGTCGGACACGTCGACGCCCTCGCCGAGGCGTCGCCCGTCGGCATCGGGTCCACGACCTTCGTGCTCCGTCGGCCCGGGCGCGCCGGGCAGGCCGTGCTGGCGCGCGGAGACATCGTTCCCGCGGGCACCGCCGAGGCTGCCGCCGCGATGGCCGGAGCAGGGGTGATCGTATGCGCCACCAGCGCCCGCACCCCGCTGTTCCCCGGCACCGCCGTCGCCCCCGGCGCCGTCGTCATCGCGGTCGGCTCGCACGAACCCGACGCCCGCGAGCTCGACACCGCGCTGATGGCCCCCTCCTCCGTCATCGTCGAGGATCGCGCCACCGCGCTCCGCGAAGCGGGCGACGTGATCCTCGCCCAGCACGACGGGGTGCTGAGCGCGGACGACCTGATCCCGATGAAGGAGGTCGTGAACGGCGTCGTCGATCCGCCGCGCGATCGCCCCGTCGTCTTCAAGAGCGTCGGGATGTCCTGGCAGGATCTCAGCATCGCCCACGCCGTCTTCACCCGCTCGACGTGAGTACGCACGCCTTCGATCCGCTTCCGGCCGTGGGCCCGCCTGCAGTGGCCCGTCACACGGCGGCGCGAAGCCGCCTCGCCCGGAACCCGCGCCAGGCGACGAAGGCCGCCACCGCATATACGACGGTGGTGACGATGCTGCCCTCGATCCCGAACGCCCCGCCGGTGAGCAGCTCGGACGCGTCCGCCTGAGGCGCATAGGCGAAGAGCGAATCGACCGTGTTGCCCGAGACGGCGACGCCGAAGAGATTGCCCTGAGCCCAGTTCCAGATGCCGTGCAGCGCGCAGACGCCCCACAGACCGCCCTCGGCGAGCGAGTACATGCTCGCGAAGAGCGCGAAGAGCAGCAGATTGACGATCGGCAGCACGCCGATGCCCGCGCTCATGCCGTGCACCAGCGTGAAGAACAGCCCCTGCACGACGACGGCCATGACGAGCCCCCAGCGCCGGGCGACCACCTGAGTGAGGTAGCCGCGGGTGAGGATCTCCTCGGTCGAGCCCTGCACGAGGAACGCGAGCAGCATGCCGGCGATGAGCGCGACGCCAGTGCCGCTCGGGTTCGCCCACTCGAGCCGGGCCTGACCCAGCACCACCGGCACGAGCACGCAGACCACGATCATGACGATGCCAACGCCGAGCCCGCGCGCTGCGAGGGCGAGCCAGGAGCGGCCGCGCTGGCGCTCGAAGCCGAGACTCGCGAAGGGGCGGCGCTCCTTCGCGCGCAGCCACAGCCACAGCCACAGCGCCCCGAGCGCGAAGGAGAGCATCACGACGAACCCGCTGAACCCGTCGGTCCCCACCGCGTCCGACGAGAAGACTCCCGTGGCGAAGCCGCTCCAGATCGCCCAGACGCCCGGCACCAGCGTCGTCGCCAAGACCGCGACGACGGCGACGACGAGGCCCAGGACGATGCCGGTCGGGCGAGCGGCGGCGTTCATGCCTCCCGCGGGGGCGGGCAGATCGGTGTGCAGTGGGCGCAAGGCCGGCTCCTTCGTCGTGCTCACCGATGTCGGCAATGCAGCTAGGGCGTGTCTGTTAAATAGTTCAGCCAGGCGATGACTCCGTTCAGGACCACTGCGGCCCGGTACACGATCGCGAGTTTGTCGTACCGGGTCGCGAGCCCCCGCCACTGCTTCACCCGGCAGTAGCCGCGCTCGATCACGTTCCGGCCGCGATACTTCACCGCATCAAACTTCGGCGGCCTGCCGCCACGAGAGCCGCGCCGCTTCCGGTTCGCCTGCTGATCACGAGGTTCGGGAATCACCGCCTCGATACCGTGTCGTCGCAGATAGGCGCGATTCCCTCGTGATGAGTACGCCTTGTCACCCAACGTGGCATCGGGGCGGGTGCGACGACCCACCCGCAGATGCTCCATCAGCGGGACGAACATCGGCGAATCGCCGTCCTGCCCCGCCGTCACGATCGTCACCAACGGCAGGCCGCGGCCATCGACCAGCTGATGTGCCTTCGTCGACAGGCCGCCCCTGGAACGGCCGATCGCGTGATCAGGCGGCTCGGCCAGCAGATTCTTGTAATTCCACGAAGCCCTTTTTTAGCCGCGTCACGTTCGTGGCATGCTGATGCGCTCTGGCGATCGTGGAGTCCACAGAGATGTCCCAATCGATCAGCCCGGCACGATCGGCATGCTCGTGCAGTCGGGCCTGTACCTGGTCCCAGGTGCCGTCATTAGCCATCCGCTTGTGCCACTGCCAGACGGTCTGCCACGGCCCGAATACTTCCGGGAGGTCACGCCACGCGATCCCGCACCGATACCGGTAGATGATCGCCTCGACCATCAGACGGGCGTTAGCGAATGGTCGACCCTTCTTGCCTGTCGGGCCGGGCATTACGTCAGCGATCAGTTCCCATTGGTCATCGGAGAGGAGCTGGAATCGAGACATGCCTCCACGATCCCAGAACCCCCACGAAACAATAAACAGACACGCCCTAGGAGTCTAGCTGCTCACCGAGTTCGAGCCATCGCTCCTCGAGCGCGGCGACCTCGTCCTCGATCGCGGTGATCTTCGTCATCTCCGCGTTCAGCAAGGTGTAGTCGGTCTGGTCGAGTACGGCGAGGCCGTCGCGGGCGCTCGCCGCGTCGGCCTGCAGCCGCTCCATCCTGCGCTCGACCGCGGCGAGCTCCTTCTCGGCGGCGCGGCGGTCGGCGCCCGAAAGGGTGGGGGAGGTCATCTCGACAGGCTCGATGACCGATGACGGGCCGCCGGTCGATGACGGGCCACCAGTCGACGACGGGCCGCCGGTCGAGCTTGTCGAGACCGAGGCCTTCGTCCGCAGCCGCAGGTACTCGTCCACTCCGCCCGGCAGATGCCGCAGCTTTCGATCGAGGATCGCGTACTGCTGATCCGTCACGCGCTCGATGAAGTACCGGTCGTGCGACACGACGATCAGCGTGCCGGGCCACGAGTCGAGCAGATCCTCGATCGCGGCGAGCATGTCGGTGTCGAGGTCGTTGGTGGGCTCGTCGAGGATCAGCACGTTCGGCTGGTCGAGCAGGATCAGCAGCAGCTGCAGGCGCCGCTTCTGCCCGCCCGAGAGATCCTTCACCGGGGTCGAGAGCTGGGCGCTCGTGAAGCCCATGCGCTCGAGCATCTGCCCGGGGGTGAGCTCCTGCGCCTTCGACCCGCTGCCCACGGTGAAGCTCGTGCGCAGCCGCCCGATCACGATCCGAACCGGGTCGTTCAGGTGCTCCTCGAGCTCGTCGAGGCGCTGCGTCAGCGTCGCGACCTTCACGGTCTTGCCGCGCTTCACCCGGCCGGCGGTCGGCTCCACGTCACCCGCGATGAGGCCGAGCAGCGTCGACTTGCCCGCGCCGTTCGGGCCGAGGATGCCGGTGCGCTCGCCGGGCGCGAGCCGCCACTCGACGTCGCGCAGCACCTCGCGCTCTCCGTAGGCGACGCCGGCGTCGAGCAGGTTCACGACCTCCTTGCCGAGACGGGCGACCGCGAGCGACTGCAGCGCCACGCGATCGCGGATCTCGGGCACGTCGGCGATCAGCTCGTTCGCCGCGTCGATGCGGAACTTCGGCTTCGAGGTGCGCGCGGGGGCGCCGCGGCGCAGCCAGGCGAGCTCCTTGCGCGCGAGGTTCTGCCGCTTCTGCTCGATCGCGGCGGCCTGCCGGTCGCGCTCGACCCGCTGCAGGATGTACGCGGCGTACCCGCCCTCGAAGGGCTCGACGATGCGGTCATGGACCTCCCAGGTCGCCGTGCAGACCGCATCGAGGAACCACCGGTCGTGCGTCACGACCAGCAGCGCGCCCTGGTTCGCGGGCCACCGCCTGACCAGGTGATCCGCCAGCCACGCGATCGCCTCGACGTCGAGGTGGTTCGTCGGCTCGTCGAGCATGAGCACGTCCCACTCCCCCGCGAGCAGGCGTGCGAGCGCGACCCTGCGGCGCTGCCCGCCGCTCAGCTCGTCGACGGGAGCCGCCCAGTCGAGGTCTCCGACGAGGCCCGCGATCACCTCGCGCACCCGCGGCACGCCGGCCCACTCGTGCTCCGGGGTGTCGCCGACGATCGCGCCGCCGACGGTCTCGCCCGGCTCGAAGCGGTCGGCCTGGTCGAGCACCCCGATCGTCGTGCCGCCGCGCACGGTGACCTGACCGCCGTCGGGCTCGCGAAGACCCGCGAGCATGGCGAGCAGCGACGACTTGCCGTCGCCGTTCCGTCCGACGATGCCGATGCGGTCGCCCTCCGCGATGCCGAGCGTGACGGAGTCGAAGACGACCTTCGTCGGAACCTCGAGGTGCAGGGCCTCGGCCCCCAGCAGATGCGCCATAACCCTCTCAGCGTAGCCGCATGCGGGACGAGTCCCGGACGACGAGATCGACAGGCAGGCGGATCTGCTCGGGCTCGCGGGCGGGATCCTCGATGCGCGCGAGCAGCAGTCCGACGCTCTCCCTCGCGAGCGCAGTGCGGTCGCAGCGCACGGTCGTGAGCGAGAAGAGGTCCCAGGCCGCGGCCAGGATGTCGTCGAAGCCCACGACCGCGATGTCCGGGCGCGACAGGTGCGCGAGGGCGTTGCAGACGCCCAGGGCGATGACGTCGTTGCCGCAGAAGACCGCGGTCGGCGCGTCCTCACTCCCGAACAGCGCGAGCGCCGCGCGATAGCCGCTTTCGAAGGAGAAGGGTCCGCGCACGACGTGCTCGGGCCGCACGGGGCGGCCCTGATCCGCCATGAACGCGGTGAAGGCCTCCTCGCGCTCGCGGCCGGTGCTCGTCTCGGCCGGGCCGCTCACGACGGCGATCTCGCGATGCCCGGCAGCGAAGAGGTGCTCGGCGGCGAGGCGCGCGCCCGCGGCGTTGTCGAAGGCGCAGCTGTCGAAGGCCTCCCCCGGCACGGTGCGGTTGGTGAGCACGCACGGGATCCCCCGCTCGCGCAGCAGTCCGGGCAGCGAAGACGAGAGGGCGGCAGTCGTGAGGATCACCCCATCGAGCGTGCCGTCGGCGAGGCGCTCGAGCTGCAGGGGCGCGTCGGGAGAGTCTGGGATCAGCAGCGCCCGATACGAGTTCTGCTCGAGGGAGACGCGGATCGGCTCGACGAGCTCGGGGTAGAAGGGGTTGGTGAGCTCGTCAGCGACGATCCCGATGGCTCGGGTGCGCCGCGTCGACAGCGCCCGGCCCGCCTCGCTCGGGACGTAGCCGAGCTGGGCCGCGACCTGCCGCACGCGCTCGACGGTGGCCGGGGCGATGCCCGGGAGGCCGCGCAGCGCGCGGGAGACCGTCGGCTGGGAGACGCCCGCCAGGCGGGCGACGTCGCGGCTGGTCACCATCCGCATATTCTCTCACGGGAATGCTTCCGGGCACGGCGGCGGGCGCGAAGCGAGGGCCCTCAGACGCTGCAGCAGCTCCCGCCGCAGCAGGAGCCGCCCGCCGCCTCGTCGCCGAGCAGATTCAGGATCTCCCGGGTCTCGGCGTCGGCGAACGCGGCGGCGCCGAAACCGGCGGCCTCACCGGCTTCACCGATCTCCCGGGCCTCCCCGGCCTCCGTCGCCTCGATGTCTGCTGCCTCGATGCGTGCGGTGTCGCTCATCTCTCGCTCCTCGCTCGTGTCTCTCTTCAGTGTAATCGGGTCCGGATCCGCGATCGGGCTCGGATTCGCTATCGGGCTCGGATTCGCGCGGAGTACCCTGGGCGGAAGTCCTGAGAGCGGGGCGAGAGGACGAAGGGGGTGCTGGGATGAACGACCGCACCGCGAGGATCGAGTCCTGGAACGAGCTGCTGATCGATCAGTTCGGCTGGCACTGGGACCATCAGCTCCGCGAGCGCCTCGCCGGGCTGAGGGACGACGAGTACTTCTGGGAGCCCGTGCCGGACTGCTGGAACGTGCGGCCCCGGGGGACGGGAACCGCCCCGGTGCAGGCCGGCTCGGGGGCGATGACGATTGACTTCGCCATGCCGCCGCCCGATCCCGCGCCCGTCACGACGATCGCCTGGCGGCTCGGCCACGTCATCGTCGGCGTCCTCGCGATGCGGAACGCCTCGCACTTCGGCCGCGAGCCGGTCGACTACTTCACCCACGGATACGCCGAGACCGCGGCCGAGGCGCTCGCCCAGCTCGACGAGGAGATCGCATGGTGGCAGGCCGGCGTCGCCTCGCTCGGCGAGGCCGGGCTCGCGCGGCCCTGCGGGCCGGCCGAGGGGCCCTACGCCGAGAGCTCCATGGCGCGGCTGGTGCTGCACATCAACTGCGAGCTCATCCACCATCTCTCCGAGGTCTGCCTGCTGCGCGACCTGTACCTGCACGACCTCGATCGGCGCAGGGAGGATGCCGGCGCGGTCACTTGAGCAGCCGCGACAGCACGCGATCGGCGAGCACCGTGCCTCCGGTCTGGCACGTCGGGCAGTACTGCAGCGTGGAGTCGCTGAAGATCACCTGCCGGATCGTGTCGCCGCATACCGGGCACGGCTCCCCGAAGCGGCCGTGCACCCGCATGCTCGACTTCTTCTCGCGCTTGAGGTCGGCGGCGGCGAGCCCCACGGCCCGATCCACCGCCACCCGGAGCGTGGATTCCAGGGCCTCGTAGAGCCGGACGGCCTCGTCGTGCGACATCGCCGCGGGCTTGAAGGGCGACATGCGCGCCGCGTGCAGGATCTCGTCGGAGTAGGCGTTGCCGATCCCCGCGATGAGCGACTGATTGCGCAGCACCCCTTTGATCCGCGCCTTGCCTGCACCGGCGAGGATGCCCGCGAACACCTCGAAGGTGAAGGCCTGGTCGAGCGGATCGGGCCCGAGCCGGGCGATCCCGGGCACCTCGGCCGAATCCGCCACGAGGTACAGGGCGAGGTTCTTCTTCGTCCCCGCCTCGGTGATGTCGAGACAGGCGGAGGATCCGCCGTCCTCGCCCGCGAGCACGAGCCGCGCCGCCAGCGGGCTCCGTCCGGGCTTGACGGGCGTCTTCGGCACCTCGTCGCGCCACGTGATCCACCCGGCCCGCGCCAGGTGGATGATCAGGTGGTCGGCGCCCAGCCGCAGGTCGAGGAACTTGCCGTGCCGGCCGACCTCCTCGATCCTCCTGCCGGCGAGCTCCTGCGGTCCGATCCCGACCGTCTTCAGCGCGGCGAACGCGAACACGCCGAAGCGCTCCACGGTCCGGCCGCCCGCACGGCGCCGCAGATCGTCGACCAGCGCGGTCACCTCCGGCAGTTCGGGCATGAGGCCATTATGACAAGTCGCCCCGGGGGGCGCTCAGGCGTCGGAGCCGCCGCCGCGCTGCAGCTCGAGCACGCGATCCAGCACCTCGGCGAAGGTCGCCGCGGGCTGCGCGCCCGACACCGCGTACTGCTGGTCGAACAGGTAGAAAGGAACGCCTGCCGCGCCGAGCATGCGCGCCCGGGTGATGTCGCGATCCACCGCCTCCTCGTAGGCCTCGTCGTCGAAGGCCTCCCGGACCTCGTCGGAGTCGAGTCCCACCTCCTCGCCGAGCTCGGCGAGCGTGTCCGGGTCCGAGACCTCGCGCCCCTCGGCGAAGTACGCCCGGAAGAGCCGCTCCATCAGCTCGGCCTGGAGTCCCTGCTCCTTCGCGAGGTGCAGCACCCGGTGGGCGCGCCGCGTGTTCGCGTGCCGCAGCCGGCCGAAGTCGAACACGATGCCCTCGGCCTCGGCCATGGCGGTCATCTGCGCCAGCATCTGCTCGACCTGCTCGGCGGGCATCCCCTTGTGCTTCACGAGGAAGTCGATCTCGCTCCCCGCGTAGTTCTCGGGGGTGTCGGGGGCCAGCTCGTAGCTGTGGCTCTCGAGCTCGACCTCGACGTCGGGGTGCTGGCGCCGGAAGGCCTCGAGGCCCTCTGCGAAGCGGTGCTTGCCGATGTAGCACCAGGGGCAGGCGATGTCCGACCACACGTCGACTCTGATTGTTTCTGACATGGTCGATAGAACCTCCGGGGCTGCCTCGCTATTCCTGGGGGCAAGGGTATCGGGGAACGTCAGCCGAAGTCGCGCCGCACGACCTCGCGCAGCGCCTCGGCGAAGACCTCGGGGCGCTGGGCTCCCGAGATCGAGTACTTCGCGTTGACGAGGGCGAAGGGCACTCTCTTTGATCTTCAACGTGCCGCAGATTGCTACACTAAGACGTTCCACCGGAACAAAGCCAGCACAGCGCCTGCTACTCACCCTGTCACGGTAGATCAGACGGTCGCAAGCATGCCCCACAGCCAGGTTCAGTGCACAGGACGTACGTGTAACAACAAACGTGGCCTCACAGCCGCAGACAGGCCGGTCCTGGAATCTTGTTGGGGATCGTGGCGCACGTCACGCGGAGCGGATAGGGTCTACGAACTCGGGACTGAACACATTCCTCGCCCGACGCTGAACGCCTTCCCACGTTGCCGCGGCACTCCTCGCTGCGCACATCACATAGCGCCTATCCGCTCCTGACAGCTCTGAATCATCCTTCGCGGGTTTCATCCTGGTAGACGTCGGGGATGCCGTCTGCGTCGGCGTCGATCTGCTCGCGTTCCTGGATTCTGCGGTATCTGCGGTTGCGGGTGCCGAGCACGAGCGCGGCGAGCAGGGCGGCGACGATGGATGCGGCGAGGATCGCGACCTTCGCATAGTCGTGTTCGGGGGAACCTGCAGCAAAGCTGAGCTCGGCGACGAGTAGCGACACGGTGAACCCGATGCCCGCGAGGAGCCCGACTCCTATGAGGTCGATCCAGCGGAGTTCGGGGTCGAGGCGGATGCGTCCGATCTTCGTGACGAGCCAGGTCGTGAGGGTGATGCCGATCGGCTTGCCCAACACGAGCGCGGCGATGATCGCGAGCGTCACCGGGTTCGCGAACGCGGCCTGCACGCCCTCCCAGCCGCCGACGGAGACACCGGCGGCGAAGAACGCGAACACGGGCACCGCGAAGCCTGCCGAGAGCGGTCGGAATCGATGCTCGAACTCCTCGGCGAGGCCCGCGCGCTCTTTCAGCGCATCACTCGCGCTCTGCTTGTGGAGTACGGGGATCGTGAAGCCGAGCAGTACTCCAGCGATGGTGGCGTGGATACCCGAGGCGTGCATGAATGTCCACGCGATGACGCCGATCGGGAGGAGGATCAGCCAGGCCGCGAGCGGGCGCAGCCCGAAGAAGGCTCGGTAGCGTTGCGCGATGAGTCCGTAGACCGCGATCACCGCGAAGGCGATGAGGAGAGGGACGAGTTCGATGTGGTCGGTGTAGAAGATCGCGATGATGCTGATCGCGATGAGGTCGTCGACGACGGCGAGGGTGAGCAGGAAGATGCGCAACGCGGATGGGAGGCGGGAACCGATGATCGCGAGCACCGCCACCGCGAAGGCGATGTCGGTTGCAGTCGGAATCGCCCACCCGTGCACGAGATCCGGCTCGCCCCGCACTACGAGCACGTAGATGAGAGCGGGAACGGCGACACCGCCCGCCGCCGCCGCGATCGGCACGATGGCAGTGCTGAATCTGCGGAGGTCGCCGGCGACGAACTCGCGCTTGAGTTCGAGGCCGACGAGGAAGAAGAAGATCGCAAGCAGCCCGTCGGCCGCCCAGGTACCGAGGCTCAGCCTGAGGTGCCAGGGCTCGTAACCGATCTCGAAGTCGCGAAGCGCGAAGTAAGAATCGGCGAGCGGGGTGTTGGCCCAGACGATCGCGATCGCCGCGGCGATGACGAGGAGGATGCCGCCGACGGTCTCCTTGCGGAGGACCTCGCCGATGCGGCGGGCTTCGGCGAACGAGCCGTAGCGTGGGAACTGTACGGCTGTTCGATTGGTGGGGTCGGTCATGCGAGCTTTCTCGAGGGGATGAGGCCCGTCGGGCCTTGGAACAAGACGGAAGATATGGGATGGTCAGAGCGATTCGCGGGCCCAGGCTTCGTGCAGTGTCGAGTCGACGACATCGTCCCATGTAAGCGTGAGATCACCCCATTTGGGCGGTTCGGTGAGCGCCTCGTCAAGTCGTGCGCGGAGCAGCGCGGGATCGTCGCAGTCGGTGATATCGAGCACCAGGGTGTTCACATAGCGGGCGCGGTCTCGCTCGAGATCATTGTGAAGTTGACTAGCGAGCCCGGCGGGCACGCGGACGAGCGCCTGCGGGGGGAACCTATTCGGTCGGATGCAGGCGACGCACACGCGTCGTATTCCCGGCACCGTGTCGAACTCCGCCTTCAACTCGGCGATCGCGTCGTGCCAGGTCGCACGCGCCTGTTTCCGTGTCGAGCACCCTGTGAGGTCCACGCCCCAGAGCAGGCCGCGCGGACGATCCTCGCGCGGAGCCTCCGGGAGGTCCAAGAGCGCCGGGAGCGCATCCCCGCGTATCAGAAACGGTGCGATCATTGCGAGTGGCCTTTCGGGTTCTGGTTCGTTCGTCTTTCGCCGACCAGACTTCCCGGCACACCATGCGTCATCGGGGACGAACCCCGTGACGAGTCCCCATCCTATGCCGGTTGCAGGGGATCTCGCACTCATCCTCCGGCGATCCCTGCTTTCGTCGACACCTCTTCTGGGCTGCAGCGCTCGGATGGGGTAGCATCGGTGCGGTGCATCGGGAAGTCTGGTCGATACGCCGTCTCGAACCCGGGGCGCGTCAGTGAAACCGAGGGCGATCCCGATGAACACCAGCTCCGAGAGCAGCGTCCTGCAGCGGGCACGGGATCTCGCCATCCGGTTGCGTGGTCATGTCCGGTACGCGGCGGGTCATGCGCCGGCGAGGATCGCCATCCTAGTCTTTGCGGCGGCCACGCTGGTGTTCACGGGCCTGCTCATGCTCCCGATCGCGTCGGACGACGGCACCCGGACGGCACTTCCGGACGCGCTGTTCACGGCCGTGTCTGCGGTCACGGTGACCGGGCTCACGACGGTCGACACCGCGGAGCACTGGTCGATGTTCGGGCAGATCGTGATCCTCACCGCGATTCAAACCGGTGCGCTCGGCGTGGTGACGATCGCGCTGCTGCTGGCGATGATGGTCACCCGCAAGCTCGGCGTCTCCAGCCGGGTCTTCGCGAAGGAGAGCATCGGCGCGAACGGCATCGGCAGCGTCGGACAGCTCTTAAAGGTCGTGGTCGCGACGACATTCCTGATCGAGGGCATGCTGGCCGTCTTTCTAGTCCCAGCGTTCGTCGCTGCCGAGGGGGCGTTCTGGCCAGGGCTGTGGCACGGGATCTTCTACGCGATCTCGGCGTTCGGGAACGCGGGCTTCACCCCTCACGAGGGCGGGCTCGCCCAGTTCGCGGGCAATCCGTTCGTGCTCGTTCCGATCGCGGTCGGGGTGTTCGTCGGGAGCTTCGGCTTCCCCGTGTTCCTCAACCTGATCCGAGTGAGGTGGACGCGGCACAAATGGACGCTGCACACCAAGCTCACGCTGATCACCACCACGGTGCTGCTCCTGCTCGGCGCGGCCGCGTGGGCGGGGTTCGAGTGGAACAACCCGGGCACCGTCGGCGACGAACCGTGGTGGGAGAAGATCGGCCACGCCTTCTTCGCGTCCACGATGCTGCGCTCGGGCGGGTTCTCAATCGTCGACATGGAATCGTCCACTGCGACCACGATGCTCCTCAGCGACGCCCTCATGTTCGTCGGCGGCGGCTCCGCCTCGACCGCCGGCGGCATCAAGGTCACCACGCTCGCGGTGCTGTTCCTCGCGATCGTCGCCGAAGCGAAGGGCACCCGCCACACGAACACGCTCGGCCGTCGCCTCCCCGACGGCACGCTGCGCCTCGCGATCAGCGTCGTGTTCCTCGGCGCGACGCTCGTGTTCGTCGCCGCGGCCCTGCTGACGATTGTCAGCGACGCGAAGCTCGACCGGATCCTGTTCGAGGTGATCTCGGCATTTGCGACCTGCGGGCTGTCGGTCGGAATCTCCGCCGAGGTCGGCCCGTTCGGCAAGTACGTTCTCACTGCACTGATGCTCATGGGCAGAGTCGGCCCGATCGTGCTCGCCTCCGCGCTCGCGCTCCGGCAGCGCCAGGAGCTCTACGCGTATCCGGCCGAGCGCCCCATCATCGGATAACCTCCCCTTGCGAAAGAAGCACTCCCGTATGCCCAAGCGACACTCTTCCACCGGCCCGATGCACCGGATCGCCGAAGCCGATTCCGTCGCGGTCATCGGACTCGGCAGGTTCGGTTCCTCTCTCGCGCTCGAGCTTATGGACACCGGTACCGAGGTGCTCGGCATCGATCTGGACGATACGATCGTGCAGGGCATGAGCGGGCGCCTGACCCAGGCGGTGCGGGCGGATTCGACGAAACTCGACGTGCTCGAGGAGCTCGGCATCGGCGGCTTCGACCGGGTCGTGGTGGCCGTCGGCTCGGACATCAAGGTCTCGATCCTTACCGCCTCGCTGCTGCTGCGGCTCAAGGTTCCGGTCGTGTGGGCGAAGGCCGACGACGAGCAGCACGCCCTCATCCTCGAGCAGCTCGGCGTGCACCGCGTCCTCTCCCCGGAACGCGACATGGGCCGCCGCGTCGCCCACCTCGTGCGCGGCGCCGCCGCGGACTACGTCGAGATCGACCCCGGCTACGCGATGGTGAAGACCGCAGCCCCCACCGCACTGCACGGCATCACCCTCAGCGACGCCGGCGTACGCACGACCCACCAGGTCACCGTCGCCGCCTACCGCACCCCGGGCGAGCCCTGGCGCAACGCCGAAGCCGGCACGATCCTGCACGCCGGCGACACGATGCTCGTCGTCGGCCCGACGATCCGCGTCGAAGCGTTCGCGCAACTGCGCTGACCACCGGCCAATACTACTGCCCCGGTACCCTAGTCGATGGAACTCAAGTTCACTGTCCTGGACGGGATCAGCTCGACTTTGACAGCGCGCGCATCGATACCGGCGTCGTCCAGCTTCTCTGCGAGTTCCGCGGTGGAGGGGGCCGGATCGGGGCCGGTCACCCTGATTTTGAGGGAATCAGCGTCGGCGGTCACACTGAGCATCTCCCACTCGGTGCCCTGCACCCAGTCTCGGGCGATCTGCTGAACCTGCCCCATCCGAAACGCATCGGTAGTGCTGGCAACAGTCGCTACAGTCAGCGGGATGGGATCAGTATGAACCGCGGCTATCTCCGGGGCCTCGTATCGGGGCGGCCATCCCCGAAAAGATCACCGAGATCACCTCACGCAAATGCAAGGGCAGCCGGGGCGGCAGACCTCCAGGGTTCGACGTCGAGAAGCACAAGGATCGGAGCGTGGTCGAGCGGGCCTTCAACCTTATGCAGCAATGGCGAGGCCTTACGACGCGCTATGACAAGAAGTCGCGCCGCACGACCTCGCGCAGCGCCTCGGCGAAGACCTCGGGACGCTGGGCTCCCGAGATCGAGTACTTCGCGTTGACGAGGGCGAAGGGCACTCCCGCCGTGCCCAGCATGCGGGCGCGCACGTCCTCCTTCTCGACCACCCGGTCCCAGCGGCCCGCCTCGGCGAGGTCCGAGCCCGAGGCGATCGCGAGCGCCTCGTCCCGGTCGAGTCCGGCCTCGGCGGCGAGCGCCGCGAGGGTCTCGGGATCCGCCAGATCCCTGCACTCGGTGAAGTAGGCGGCGAAGAGCCGCTCGAGCAGCTCCTCGCCGAGGCCCCGGTCGCGGCCGAGCTGGAACACCCGGTGCGCGCGGCGCGTGTTCACCTCGACGAGCTCGTCGAAGCGCAGGTCGACTCCCTCGCTCGCGCCGAGCTCGCGCAGCGCGGGCAGCGTGCGCGCCGACTGCTCGAGCGGGACGCCCTCGTACCGCAGCAGGTACTCGGCCTCGGTGCCCTCGAAGCGCTCGGGCATCCCGGGCGCGAGCTCGAAGCTGCGATGGCTCACCGTCACCGGCACCCCGGTTCCGTCCGCGGCGAAGAGCTCGATCGCCCGTTCGAGACGGCGCTTGCCGAGGTAGCACCAGGGGCAGCGGACGTCGAACCAGACCTCCACGTGGATCGACGGGCGGACCGCCGGATCGTCCGAGGGATCCTGCGTCTGGGCTTCCTCGCTCATGTTCGGTGGAACGCGGCCCGCCGCTCCCCTATTCCGGCGGGTCAAGATGCCGGCGAGGCAGGATGCCGAGAGGTCAGGCGGCGCGCAGCACGCGGGCGCCCGGCACGGGGCCCGTCGCCGTCAGCGCGCGCAGCCCCTCGCGGACGAGCACCCCGCGCAGCGCCGCCGCCGCGGCGGCGTCGGGGGCGAGGAAGGCGAGCGTCGGTCCCGAGCCCGAGACGATGCCCGCGAGCGCCCCGCTCGACTCCCCGAGCTCGAGCACCTCGGCGAGTCGGGGCATCAGGTGCAGCGCCGACACCTGGAGGTCGTTGTGCAGCGCCTCGGCGAGGGCCACGGGATCCCCGGCTCGCATCGCCTGCAGCGCCTCGGCGTCCACCCGCACGGCGTCGGGCACGGGCGGCAGCACCGCCGCGTGCCGCCGCCGGTGCAGGTCGAGCTCGCCGTAGACGACGGGCGTCGAGAGCCCCTCGTCGAAGAGCACGAGCACCCAGTGGAAGGGTCCCCGCGCGAGGGCGGGGCTCAGCTCGTCGCCGCGGCCCGTGCCCACGGCGACGCCGCCCTCGAGCGCGAAGGGCACGTCGGCGCCGAGGCTCGCCGCCAGGGGCGCGAGCCCCGCCCGGCCGAGCCCGGTGCCCCAGAGCTCGTCGCAGGCGAGCAGTGTCGCCGCGGCGTCGGCCGATCCGCCCCCCATCCCGCCCGCGATGGGCACGTGCTTCTCGATCGTCAGCGCGACTCCGCCCGGGTGGCCCACGCGCGCTGCGAGCAGCCGTGCCGCCCGCAGCGCGAGGTTCGACTCGTCGACGGCGAGGCCGCTCGTGTCGATCGGGCCCGTGAAGCCCACCGAGAAGCCCTCCGCCGGGGCGGCGGTCACCTGCTCGAACACGGAGACCGCGAGGTAGAGCGAGGCGACGTCGTGGTAGCCGTCGTCCTGCAGCGCGCCGACGCGGAAGCAGACGTTGATCTTGCCGGGTGCGCGCACCGTGATCCGCCGCGCCTCCCCCTCACTGCCCATGGGTCAACGCTACTGCACCCGCCGCGCGGAGCGAGCCGGGGATAGAGTGGTCGTACCCCGGTCCCCGATCCGCACGGAGGGCGCGCATGGCACCGAAGGCACCCGGCGAGGACTTCTCCGACGCCGACATCGAGATCTCCCCGCCGAAGGAGTTCGCTGCCGGCTTCGGCGGCGTGCTGCACTCGATGGAGCCCGCGATCAAGCAGATGGGCCTCGGACGCACCGCACGCCTCATGCTGAAGATCAACCACAAGGACGGCTTCGACTGCATGAGCTGCGCCTGGCCCGATCCCGATCATCGCAAGGTCGCCGAGTTCTGCGAGAACGGCGCGAAGGCGGTGACCTGGGAGGCGACGCCGCTGAAGGTCGAGCGCTCGTTCTGGGAGGAGCACTCGCTCAGCTCGCTGGAGGACCGGACCGAGTACTGGCTCGGCATGCAGGGGCGGATCATCGAGCCCGTCTACAAGGCGGCGGGATCGGATCACTACGAGCCCGTCGGCTGGGACCGCGCCTTCCAGATCATCGCCAGGCACCTGAACGCGCTCGACGACCCGAACGAGGCCGCCTTCTACACGAGCGGGCGCGCCTCCAACGAGGCGGCGTTCCTGTACCAGCTCTTCGCCCGGGTGCTCGGCACCAACAATCTGCCCGACTGCTCGAACATGTGCCACGAGTCCACCGGTACGGCAATGCTGCAGACGGTCGGCATCGGCAAGTCGACCGTCGCCTACGACGACTTCGCCAAGGCGGAGCTGATCATCATCATGGGGCAGAATCCCGGCACGAACCACCCGCGCATGCTGACCGCGCTGCAGCACGCGAAGGAGAACGGGGCGCGCATCGTCGCGGTCAATCCGCTGCCCGAGGCGGGGCTCATCGGGTACAAGGATCCGCAGAGCGTGCGCGGCTACTTCGGCAAGGCGATCAAGATCGCGGATCAGTTCCTGCAGATCCGCTCGGGCGGCGACATGGCGCTGCTGCAGGCGCTGTCGAAGCGCGTGCTCGACGCCGAACGGCGTGCGCCGGGCACCGTGCTCGACCGCGACTTCATCGAGCGGTACTGCGACGGCTTCGAGGCCTTCGAGGCGCACATGGACCGGCTCGACGAGCGCGAGGTGGCGCTCGCGACCGGTCTCGCCGAGGTCGAGATCGACGAGCTGGCCGAGCGCTACATCGCGTCGGATCGCACCATCATCTGCTGGGCGATGGGCATCACGCAGCACCGCAAGGCGGTCGACACGATCAGGGAGATCATCAACCTCCTGCTGCTGCGCGGCAACATCGGTAAGCCGGGCGCGGGAGCCTCGCCGGTGCGCGGGCACAGCAACGTGCAGGGCGATCGCACGATGGGCGTGTGGGAGCAGATGCCCGACTCGTTCCTCGACGCGCTGGGGCGCGAGTTCGGTTTCGAGCCGCCGCGGGACCACGGCGTCGACGCGGTGAACGGCATCCGCGCGCTCGACGAGGGGCGCATCAAGGTCTGGGTCGGCCTCGGCGGCAATCTGCTCGGCGCGATCTCCGACACGAATCTGGCGGAATCGGCGATGCGCAGGACCCGGCTCAGCGTGCAGCTGTCGACGAAGCTCAACCGCTCGCACGTGATCACCGGCGAGGAGGCGCTCATCCTGCCGGTGCTCGGGCGCACCGAGGTCGACATGCAGGCCTCGGGGCCGCAGTACGTGACGGTGGAGGACTCCGTCTGCGCCGTGCACGCGTCGCACGGCCAGATCAAGCCGATCTCGTCGCAGATGCGGTCGGAGACCGCGATCGTGGCCGGCATGGCGCACGCCGTGCTCGGCGACCGGCACGGCATCGACTGGCTCGGCATGATCGACGACTACGACGTGATCCGCGATCACATCTCGCGGGTCGTGCCGGGGTGCGCGGGCTACAACGAGAAGACGCGGCGGCGCGACGGCTTCGTGCTGCCGAACGGTCCGCGCGACGCGCGGCGCTTCGACACCGCGACGGGCAAGGCCCGCATCACGGTCAACGAGCTCGAGCACGTCGAGTGCCCGCCGGGGCGGCTGCTGCTGCAGACCGTCCGCTCGCACGACCAGTTCAACACGACGATCTACAGTCTGAACGACCGCTACCGGGGCATCAAGAAGGGCCGTTCGGTGATCTTCGTGCACCCTGACGATCTCGCGGAGCTCGGCATCGAGGACGACCAGACGGTCGACATCTTCAGCGAGTGGAAGGACCAGCCCGATCGGGTGCTGCGCGGCTTCCGCGCGGTCGCCTTCCCGACGGCGCGCGGCTGCGCGGCGGCCTACTTCCCCGAGGCGAACGTGCTCGTGCCGCTCGACAGCACGGCCCTCGAGAGCAACACCCCGGTGTCGAAGGCCGTCGTGATCCGCCTCGAGCCGTCGAGCACGCCGGTGGGCGTGGGGCGCCCCGTCGTGGTCTGAGGATCACACCAGGCGATCCGCCCGGCTGTAGACCACCATCGAGGGCCCGCGCAGGAAGCCGACGAGCGTCATGCCGACCTCCTCGGCGAGATCGGCCGCGAGCGAGGACGGCGCGGACACCGCGGCGAGCATCGGGATCCCCGCCATGAGCGCCTTCTGCGTGAGCTCGAAGCTCGCCCGACCCGAGACCATGAGCACGCAGCCGCGGGCCGGGATCCGCCCGTTCATCAGCGCCCACCCCACGACCTTGTCGACCGCGTTGTGCCGTCCCACGTCCTCGCGCAGCACCAGCATCTCGCCGGTCGCGCCGTCGAAGAGCGCGGCGGCGTGCAGGCCGCCCGTGCGGTCGAACACCGCCTGGGCCGCCCGCAGCTGCTCGGGGAAGCCCGTGAGCGCCTCGGGGCTCAGCTTCAGGGGATCCACGGCCACCGTGAAGCGCGACTGCGTGCGCACCGAGTCGATGCTCGCCTTGCCGCAGAGCCCGCAGGAGCTGGTCGTAGTGAAGTTGCGCTCGAGGCTCGGGTCGGGCGGATCGACGCCCGGGGCCAGGACCACGTCGAGGATGTTGTAGGTGTTCCCGCCCTCGCCGTCGTTCCCGGCGCAATAGGCGACGGTCATCAGCTGATCGCCGCGATGGATCACCCCCTCGGAGACGAGGAAGCCGGCGGCGAGCTCGAAGTCGTGGCCGGGGGTGCGCATCGTCACCGCGAGCGAGCGGCCGAGCACGCGGATCTCGAGCGGCTCCTCGGCGGCGAGGAGGTCGGAGAGGCGGCGCGGGGACTCCCCGACCGTGATGCGGGTGACGCGGCGGCGTGAGGTGATGCGGGACACCCCTCTTGAGTAGCACGGAGGGGTCCGCCGGGGCAAGGCGGGGCTAGGCGGCCGCCCGCGCGATGGCGAGGAAGTCCTCGATGCCGAGCTGCTCGGCGCGGGCTGCGGGATCGACCCCCGCGGCCTCCATCGCCGCGACGGCACGGTCGAGCGGCCCGAGCACGGGCTGCAGCGACTGCCGCAGCATCTTGCGGCGCTGCGCGAAGGCGGCGTTCACGAGGTCGAAGGTCGCGGATCGCTCCGCGACCGATCCGAGCGGCGTCCCGCGCCGCGCGTAGCCGACGAGCACCGAGTCGACGCCCGGCACGGGCCAGAAGATGCGACGGCTCACGGTGCCCGCGAGGCGCCAGTCCCCGTACCAGGCGGCCTTCGCGCTCGGCGCCCCGTACTCCTTCGAGCCCGGGCTCGCTGCGATGCGGTGCCCGACCTCGGCCTGCACCATGACGAGCCCGGCCCGCAGCGAGGGCACGATCTCGAGCAGGTGCATGAGGATCGGCACCGACACGTTGTAGGGCAGGTTCGCGACCAAGATCTCTGGGGTGTCCGCGAAGTCGGAGGGGGTGACGTCGAGCGCATCGGAGCGGATCACCGACAGCCGCGCGACCGCCTCCGGCTGCATGGCGGCGACCGTGTGCGGCAGCTCTGCGGCGAGCCGGTGGTCGATCTCGATCGCGGTCACCGCGGCGCCCGCCTCGAGCAGCCCGAGCGTGAGGGACCCGAGGCCCGGCCCCACCTCGATCGCGCGGTCCCCCGGCTCGACGCCCGCGAGGCGCACGATCTTGCGGACCGTGTTCGGGTCGATCACGAAGTTCTGGCCGAGCTTCTTCGTGGGCGAGACGCCCAGGCGCTCGGCGAGCTCCCGTACTTCGGCGGGACCGAGCAGGCTCATGCGGCCTCGCCGGGAAGATCGTCGCCCCAAGATCCGTACACGCGCTCGGTGTTCGCCGCGAGCCGGGCGCACAGCTCCTCGACCGGCTCGTCCAGCACCTCGGCCATGCGGCGCACGGTGTGCGGCATGAGGTAGGGCGCGTTCGGCCGGCCGCGGAAGGGCTCGGGCGTGAGGAAGGGCGCGTCGGTCTCGACCAGCACGCGCGAGGGGTCGGCCACGGCGAGCGCCTCGCGCAGCGCCGGCGCGTTCTTGAACGTCATGGTGCCGGCGAAGGAGAGGTACCAGCCGTGCTCGGCGCAGACCCGGGCCAGCGCCGCGTCGCCCGAGAAGCAGTGCAGCACGGTGCGCTCGGGGGCGCCCACGCGCTTCAGCGTCGCGACGACGGCCTCGTGCGCGTCGCGGTCGTGGATCTGCAGGGCGATGCCGTTCGCCTTCGCAATGTCGATGTGCGCCTCGAACGACTCGATCTGCGCGTCGCGGCCGTCCTCTCCGGTGCGGAAGAAGTCGAGCCCCGTCTCCCCCACCGCGCGCACGCGCGGCTGCGCGGCGAGGCGGGCGATCTCGCTGAGCTGCTCGCACAGCCTCCCCGCGGCGAAGAGCTTCGGCGCCTCGTTCGGGTGCAGCGCCACCGCGGCGAGCACGCGCGGGTCGCTCGCCGCGAGCTCGGCGCCCCAGCGGCTCGTCTCGAGGTCGGTGCCCACCTGCACGACGCCCGCGACGCCCACGGCCTCGGCTCGCGCGAGCGAGTCGAGCGGGTCGAGCACGTCGAGCCCGTCCTCGAACTCGAGGTGCGTGTGGTTGTCGTAGACCGGGACGGGCAGCGGCTCGGGGGCCGGGGGCCGGGTCAGGTCGCGCGATCCGCCGTTCCCGGCCGCCGACGACGAGCGCTTGCGCAGCCCACCGGTCGGCCCGCCTCCGGTCTCGGCAGGCTCGGCCTGCGGCTCACTGCTCACTGGGTCTCGACCTCGATCCGGGGGAACAGCACGGCGAGCGGCTGCTGCGGCGCGCCCGCGGGCAGGCGCCCCCAGCGTCCGGCCTCGCGGATCGGCTGCGCGTCCAGCGCACCGAGCGTCGCCTCGGCGCCGAGCGCCGCCCACAGCTTCGCCGTCGCGATCGGGATCACGGGGTGCAGCAGCTCGGCGAGCGCGCGCAGGCCCTCGGTGGCGGTCGCGAGCACGGTGCCCAGGCGGTCGCGATCCGCCTCGCTCTTCGCGAGCACCCACGGCTCCTGCTCGGTGATGTAGCCGTTCAGCGCGTCGACGAGCCGCCACACCTCGGCGATGGCCTCGTGGATCGCGAAGGTCTCGATGCGCGCATCGGCCGCCGCCGCGACGGAGGCGGCCAGCTCGCGGATCGCCAGGTCCGCCTCG
The DNA here is from genome assembly GCA_016771945.1 of Candidatus Leucobacter sulfamidivorax. Taxonomy (GTDB): domain Bacteria; phylum Actinomycetota; class Actinomycetes; order Actinomycetales; family Microbacteriaceae; genus Leucobacter; species Leucobacter sulfamidivorax. The sequence goes on along the minus strand of QZLF01000002.1, from coordinate 559,012 downwards.
GCCTCCTCGCCGGCCGCGGGCACGACGCCGCCGAAGTACTTCGCGTTCATCGCGAGCACGCGGCTCGCGAGGTTGCCGAAGCCGTTGGCGAGCTCGGCCTGGTAGCGGGCCGAGAGGTCCTCCCAGCTGAACGAGCCGTCGTGGCCGAAGGAGATCGCGCGCATGAAGTAGTAGCGGAACGCGTCGCTGCCGAAGGTGTCGGTGATCTCGTTCGGCGCGATGCCGGTGAGCTTCGACTTCGACATCTTCTCGCCGCCGACGAGCAGCCAGCCGTGCGCGAAGACGTGCTCCGGCACCTCGAGGCCCGCCGCCATGAGCATGGCCGGCCAGATGACCGCGTGGAAGCGCAGGATGTCCTTGCCGACCAGGTGGTTGCCCGGCCAGCGGCGCGCGAACTCGGCCGCGGTGGCGGGGTCGTCGCTGCCGTAGCCGATCGCGGTGACGTAGTTGAGCAGCGCGTCGAACCAGACGTAGGTGACGTGCGTGTCGTCCCACGGGATCGGGATGCCCCAGTCGAAGGAGGTGCGCGAGATCGACAGGTCTTCGAGTCCCTGCTGCACGAAGGCGATGACCTCGTTGCGGGCGCTCGCGGGCTGCACGAAGTCGGGACGCTCGGCGTAGAGCGCGAGCAGGCGGTCCTGGAAGGCGCTCATCTTGAAGAAGTAGTTCTTCTCCTGCAGCAGCTCGAGCGGCTTCGAGTGGATCGCGCAGACCTTCTCACCCTCGAAGGCGCCCGTGCCGTCGACGATCTCGCTCTTCGGCTTGAACTCCTCGCAGCCGACGCAGTAGAGCGCCTCGAACTCGCCCGCGTAGACGTGCCCCTCGTCGTAGAGCTTCTGCAGGAACACCGCGACGCCCTCCTCGTGGCGCGCGTCGGTCGTGCGGATGAAGTCGTCGTTCGAGATGTCGATCGTGTCGAGCAGCGGCTTCCAGGCGGTCTCGACGAGGCGATCCGCCCACTCCTTGGGAGCCACGCCGTTCGCGGTCGCGGTGCGCAGGATCTTCTGACCGTGCTCGTCGGTGCCGGTCAGGAACCAGGTGTCGTCGCCGGCCTGCCTATGCCACCGCGCGAGCACGTCGGCCGCCACCTCCGTGTACGCGTGCCCGATGTGGGGGGCGTCGTTCACGTAGAAGATGGGCGTGGTGAGGAAGAACCGCTTGCGATCGGGCATGCGTTCAATTCTATGGCGGATCGCGGCGCCACTCGGCCCTGTTACGCGGGCGAGTGTACCGCCACGAGCCCCCCGCCCCGCCCCCAACGCTCCGCGGCGCGAGAGCATACTTGGGGCGAGAGCACCCCTGGGGCAGGTCACCCGACGGGTGCTCTCACCCCCGAAGGGTGCTTTCACCGCAGAGGGTCGGCGACGAGGATCGTGGGCTCGTGGCGGACGGGGAAGTTGACCGAACTCGCGATGAAGCAGTGCTCGAAGGCCTCGGCGTGCGCCGCCCGCGCCGCGTCGACCATCGAGGCGTCGGCGACGGTCACGACCGGACGCAGCAGCACCTCGGTGAAGCGGCCGCCGAGCCCCTCCTGCACCATCGTCCCCTCGGCCTCGTCGGCGTAGGCCGTGACGACCACGCCCGCACGCACGGCCATGTGGAGGTAGGAGAGCATGTGGCACTGGGCGAGGGCGGCGACGAGCAGCTCCTCGGGGTTCCAACGGTTGCGGTCGCCGTGGAACGTCGGATCGGCCGAGCCCGCGAGCTCGCGGCCGTCGGCGGTCCGCACGACGAGCTGCCTGCCGTAGTCGCGGTAGCCGCTCGTGCCCGTGCCGCGATTGCCGATCCACTCGACGCCGATGCGGTACTCGTGCCTGTCGCCCATGCAGCCAGGCTACCCGGCCGCGGGCCGGTGGCGCTCCCCCGGTCGGCGGGCGCCACGTCGGCGCAGCAGCAACGCACCCAGGAGGATCGCCCCCGCCGCCGCCCACAGCAGCGCCTGACCCGCGTCGCCGTCGGCACCCGTGGCCGAGAGCCCCGGAGCCGCCGCCCGAGGCGGCGTCGCGGGGCCGCTCGGGGTCACGACGGGAGCATCGGAACCCGCGAAGACGACCGGCCCGCCGGGATCGGTGATCGAGCCGTTCATCGCGCCGTCCTCGTCGCCGCGCGCACCGTCGATCAGCGTCAGCAGATGGATGACGCGGTAGCCGAGCCCCGGCACGTCCGCACTGCTGCGCTCGGCCCCGGTGCCCGTCGCGGCGTCGGGCGCGAAGTCGTACCAGCCCGCGGCGGCGCCCGGCGATGCGGCGCCGTACTTCCAGTAGGCGTCGCCCTGCAGCGGCTCGTCGGCGAAGAACGTCGTCAGCATGACCCGCGCCGTGGCGCCCGGCTCCAGGCCTGCGACGCGGAAGGAGAGCGTGCCGTAGGGCAGCGCCCAGCCGCTCGGATGCGAGCCCGGGGCGGGGTCGTCGACCGCCCGCAACTGCTCGAGCCTGCCGCCGCCGATGCCCGCCGCGTCGTCGCGATCCGCCACGGCCGCGACCAGCAGCTGTTCGTTCGTCGTCGCGATGACGCCGACCGTCGGATCGCTCTCGGCGCCCATGAGGGCGTCGAGCGGATCGGGCGAGCCGTCACCGTCACCGTCCGGGTACGCGTCGCGATCCTCGCAGCTCGACAGTCGGCTCGTCGCCCCGTCCGCGGCGGTGTACGTGAGTGTGAAGTGGTCGCGCGAGCTCTCGAACTGGATGATCTGCTCGGTGCGACCGGGCTTCGTCTGGCGCGTGATGCCCGTGACGACCTTCGCCTCGCCGCCGTCGGCCTCGCAGGAGTCGTTCGCGAACACCTCGATCGTGCCGGCCGCGGCCCCCGGGATGCCCGTCACGAGCAGCGTCGTCCGCGTCGCCGACGCGGTGTCGGAGATCAGCGCGGCCGCGAGCTGCGGGGCCGCGTCGGGCGCGGCGATCGGCAGGCCCGCGGTGTCCCAGATCCGGTTCGCGCGCAGGGTGCCGGTCGCGTCGGGGCCGATGCGGATGCCGTCGCCTCCCGATCCGACGACGACGTTGTCGCGGATCACAGCGTCGCCCGTGTCGAGAAGGATTCCGGTGCCCCGGTTCCCGGGGAAGGCCGCGAGACCGGCGGTCGCACCGATCCGGTTGTCGCGGATCGTGAGGCCTGCGCCGTCTGCGACGATGCCGACGCCCCCGTTCGCGATGGTGTTCTCCGTCAGCTGAGCCCCCGGCGCGTCGACCTGGATGCCCGCCCGCCCGGCGTCGGCCACCGTGTTGCCCGTGATCGCGACTCCTGTGCGCTCGTCGTCGACGAGGATGCCGGTGGAGTTGCCCGCCGCATCGCCCGTCACCCCGTTGCCCGAGATCGTCGCCCCTGCCCCGTCGCCGTGCACGTAGACGCCCTGGCCCTCGGCGAACACCGTGTTGCCCGTCACGGTCGGCGCGTCGGTGTCGATCAACCGGACACCGCCTCGCAACGGCGCGCCGGCCGCGCCCAGCACGTTGTCGGCGATCGCGTGTCCTGCGCCGCCGTTCAGCGAGACGCCGCCCGCTCCCGCGGCCGTGACGGTGTTGCCGGAGATGGCGAGCCCCGCGGCATCGGCCCACGAGCCGATCCCGACGCTCACGGACTCCGTCGCCGTGACGGTGTTGCCCGTGATCGTCGCGCCGCTCGCGGTGGCGGGCCCTTCGAGCACCGGCCCCGTGGGCGAGTGGAACTCGATCTGGCTGCCGGCGACGGTCGCCTGCACGCTGCCCGCGACGAGGATCCCGCCCCAGTCCCCCGCGACCACCGTGTTGCCCTCGACCGTGACGTTCGCGGCGGCCTCGATCACGATGCCCGTGCCCTGATCCGCGAAGGGCGAGGCGCCCGTCGTGCCCACGCGATTGCCGGTGACGGAGGTGCCTGCCGCCTGCGCGCTCGCCACCATCACACCGAACTTCGTCGACCGCACCAGGTTGTTCCCGATCATCGAGGGGCCCGAGCCCACGAGCAGCACGCCGATCTCGACGTCGCCGAGCGGCGCACCGGCCCCGGTCGCTCCGATGCTGTTGCCGCCGACCTCGCCGATGATGCCGCCCTCGGCGACGCCCATCACGCCCACCTGCGCTGCGGAGATCGTGTTGTTCCGCACGGCGGCGATGTCGCCGCCCTCCAGCAGCACGCCCACCGGGGTGTCGCCCGTCGCCGATTCCGCGAGGTTCACGCCCAGCCGATTGCCCTCGACGACGTGCCCGGTGCCGCCGGAGACGGTCACCGCGCGCGCGGCCCCGTGCAATGCCAGGCCCGTCAGCGTCGCGGTGCCGTCGCCGAGCGCGATGACCGCATTCCCGCCGCCGCTGACTTCGACCCAGCCCCCCGCCTGCGTCGTGCCGTCGATCGTCGTCGGCGTCGTGATCGCCGGCAGCGCCGAACCGAGCGGGATGGCGGGCGATCCCTCGATATCGAAGGAGATCTCGCCGCCGCCCGCAGCATTCGCGGCCTGGATCGCGGCGCGCAGCGTGCACTCGGGCGCGCCTCCCGTGACGGTGCCGCCCGTGTCGCAGCCCTGCACCGGATCGCTCGCGGGCAGGTCGCCCGTCGAGTTCACCACGAGCCCGGCGACCACCCGGACCTCCTTCTGCACGACGTCGCTGCGGCCCGAGCTGTCGGTCACCGTGAGCGTCACGGTGTAGCTGCCGGGCTGCTCGTAGCGATGGGTCGGCGACCACTCCGCCGAGCTCGTGCCGTCCCCGAAGTCCCAGGAGGCGGTCATCGCGGAAGGGTCGTCCTCCACGTCGCTCGAGGTATTCGTGAAGATCACCAGCTTCGGCTCGGCGTTATCCGGGGCGTGCTCGAAGTTCGCGACGGGATCGTTCAGCGCGGCGCCCCAGCGGAAGCCGCCGCCCAGATAGCGCGGCGTCGTCGGCTGGCTCTCGCTGAGCGGCACCGTGACCTTGATGCCTCCGTAGGGGCCGCCCCAGCTCCCGCCCTGCGCGCTGCGATCGAGTTTCGCGACCCCTTGGAACACGTAGTTGCCGATCGGCAGCTTCTCCCCGTCCTCGATGCTCGAAGAGGCCCGCCATAGCCAGCTCGACGCGTAGGCGGAGCCTCCGTTGGTCGACCATGGCTCGGCGAACTCCGTGGTCTGCACCGATATCTCGTAGGCGCCGTAGCTGTACTCGCTGATCCAGCGTTCACCGTTCCAGTACGGCTCGTCGACCGGGTACGTCTGCTTCGCCCGGCTCAGGTTGACGGTGATCGTCACGATGTCGCCCGCGAGCCAGTCCGCGGGAGAGACCGTCGCCGTGCCGATGACGGGCGAGCCCGGGCCGTTCTCGTAGATGACGGCGTGGTCGACTCCGCCGGCCATCGGGGCGAAGGCGAACGCGGATGCGGAAGCGAACGCGGCTGCGGAATCACCGAGGGATGCGGTCCGCGGGGCGGCGGTCGACACGCCCTCCCGCGCTTCGTCGGTGCTCGGGGCGGCGGTGCTCGGGGTGGCTGCGATCGCGGCGGCGTCTGCCGGGGGGCCGTCGGCCGGTTCCGGATTCTCCGGGCTCTCGCCGGTCGGCGCCTCGGCGGACCGCTCCGGCTCCGCCGCGGGATCGGCCGGTGCGGGCGGAGGATCCGCAGGAGCCACGGCCGGCGTCTGCTCCACGGCCGCGACCTGGTCCACGGCCGAAACCTGCTCCATGTCCGGCGTCTCCTCCGCGAACGCCGCGGTCGGGACCGCTCCCGCCAGGAGCGCGATCGCCGCAGCGACGCCCAAGAATCTGCGAGTCCCCATCATGTCGCTCCCGTCGACTCTCCGAATCGTTCGAATCACCCCCCCCTCATGGCACCAGAGACCGCTAACAGCTCACTAACACAGGGGGTCGCGGCGGGTGCGCGGCACGGCGGCGGGGCCGTAGCATGCAGGAATGACCCCTGCGCTGCGACTGTGCGTGATCGGCGAATGCCGCGTCGAGAGGCCGAGCGCCGAGGCTCTGGAGCCCGACGCTCCGGGGCCCGAGGCTCCGGGCTCCGAGGCGCCCCTCAGCGCGACGCAGCGGCGGATCCTCGCCCGCCTCGCCCTGGGAGCACCCGCCCCGGTGCCGGTCGAGCGGATCGCCGAGGCCGTCTGGGAGCGCGACGCGCCCCGGCAGTTCCGCCAGGCCATCCAGAACCAGGTCAGCCGCCTGCGCGGGGCCTGGGGCGAGGGCATCGTGGTCACCTCTCCGGGCGGCTACGCGCTCGGCTGCGAGACCGATGCCAGGCATCTCGCCGCGCTGGCCCGCCGCGCCGAGGAGCTGCTGGATCGGGGGGATGCCGCGGCCGCCTCGGACGCCGCGGAGGCCGCGATCGCGCTGTGGCGCGGACGGCCGTACACGGACATCGAGCACCTGCCCGAGATCGCCTCCGCCGAGCGCGGCCTGCAGGCGGCGCTGCGCGGGGCGGAGGATCTGCGGCTCGAGGCCGCGATCCGCCTCGGACGCCCGGTGTGGGCCGCGATCGAGGCCGAGCGCCTGCACGCGGCGGATCCCCTCGACGAGCGCCGGCAGGCCCTGCGCGTGCGGGCGCTGCTGCTGGCCGGCCGGCGCGGGGAGGCCCTCGCCGCTGCGAACACGGCGCGGCGGCGCCTGCGCGACGAGCTCGGGGTGGTCCCCGGGCCCTGGCTCGCAGCCGCCGAGGCCGAGGCGCTCGGCGCCACGGCATCCGCCGCGGCCGGGCCGTACCCGGTCGTCGCGGCCGCCGACGGCGCCGACGCCTCCGGGGGCGAGCACGAGGAGCAGCTGCGCGGAGCCCTCGCCGGGCTCGATCCCGCCGAGGCCATCGCGACCGCGCGCGAGGTCGCGGCCGCCGCGAACCGCAGCGGCGCGCACCAGGAGGCCGTGCTCTGGCTCTCGCGCTGCCTCGAAGTGCCGGAGGCGGATCGGTCCACGCGCCTCATGCTGCGCATCGAGCTCGGCGACTCCCAGCGCCTCGCGGGCGATCCCGCGCATCTCAGCACCCTGCTCGACGCCGCCCGCGAGGCCCTCGACTCGGGCGACGACGAGGCGACCGCGGCCGCCTGCTTCGCCCTCCTGCAGCTCGGCGCGAGCAGCACGAGCGGGAGGCCGATCCCGGAGGTCCGCACGATACTCGAGCGGGCGCTGCCGCGCCTCGGCGATCCCGAGCTGCGCGCGCCCGTGCTCGCCGCCGCGAGCCTCGCCTCCTCGCTCGTCGGCGTCGCGGCCCGCAGCCGCGAGCTCTTCACCGAGGCCTTCGAGCTTTCGGTCTCCGACGAGACCCGGGCCCGCGTGCTCCCCTTCGCCTACATGGCGCTCGGGGCGCCGGCCGATCTGCCGGTGCGGCGCGCGGCCGCCGAGGAGCTCACGCGGCTCGCGGATCGCCTGGGCGACCCCGTGGCCGCCTTCGAGGCGGCCCAGCTGCGCTTCTCCGTCGCGCTGCAGGACGGCCGGGGAGCGGACGCGCGCCGGGCCGTGCAGGACCTGGCCGGGACCGTCAGCCGCATCGGCGATGCCGGGCGGCAGTGGGCGCTGCTCTTCGTGCGCGCCGCGATCGCCCACCTCGACGGCGATGACGAGAAGTGCGAGCGCCTCGCCGCGCAGGCGCAGCAGCTCTTCACGCCGGTCTCGCCGGCCAGGGCCGCCGCGGCCTACGCCGGACAGCTCATCGCGCTGCGCCTCGCCCAGGGCAGGATCGACGAGCTCGCCCCCATGCTCACTGGCCTCGCGACCGCGCAGCCGGGCATCCCCGCCTTCCAGAGCGCCGCCGCGCTCGCCTCCGTCCGGGCGGATCCCGACTCCGCCCGCACGCGCGCCGCCCTCGCGCTCGATCTCGCCCAGGACGACGCCACCTGGCTCGCGGGGCACGCGGTCGGCGCCCGCGCGGTCGCGGGGCTCGGCGACGCCGAGCTCTGCACCCGCTACCTGGAACGCCTCGAGCCGTGGAGCGGGCTCGGGATCTGGCAGGGCACCTGCAGCTACGGTCCGGTCGACACGGCGATCGCCCTGCTCCTCCGGACGCTCGGGGACTCCGCGGGGATGCGGCGGCACGCCGCCCGCGCGCGCGAGCTCGCCGAGGCGCTCGCGGCGCGCCCGTTCCTCGCCGAGCTGACCTCGCACGGTCTCGGCTGAGAAGAGACGGGCGCTGTGGGCGCGCCCGCGACAGGAGTAGGCTTGGCCGCATGAGCATCGTCACCGAAACCGCCACCGAGATCGCCGCCGATATCGCTCAGGAGCCCCGGATCGTCACCGAGATCCCCGGCCCCCGCAGCCGCGAGATCCACGAGCGACGCAAGGCAGTGGTGCCGCCCGGGGTGCACAGCGTCGCGCCGATCTACATCGAGCGCGCGCACGGCTCGATCATCGTCGACGTCGACGGCAACCACATCGTCGACGTCTGCGGCGGCATCGGCGTCACCACGATCGGGCACACCGACGACGCGGTCGTCGCGGCGGCTCAGGAGCAGATGGCCAAGGTCACCCACACGCTCTTCACGATGACGCCCTACGAGCCCTACGTGCGCGTGGCCGAGTACCTCTCGCAGTACTTCCCGGGCGGCGGCGGGGCCAAGACCCTGCTCATGAACTCGGGCGCCGAGGCCGTCGAGAACGGCGTCAAGATCGCCCGCCGCTACACCCGCAGGCCCGGCGTCGCCGTGCTCGACCACGCGTACCACGGCCGCACCCTGCTCACCTCGAGCATGAACTACAAGGCCGCGCCCTACGCCGCCGGCTACGGCCCCCGCGTCGGCGACATCTACAAGGCGCCCAACTCCTACCCGCTGCGCGACGGGCTCTCGGGCCCCGAGGCGGCCGCCCGCACGATCGCCTACCTCGAGAAGGTCGCGGGCGTCGAGGATCTGGCCTGCCTCGTCGTCGAGCCCATCCAGGGCGAGGGCGGCTTCATCGTACCGGCCGACGGCTACCTGCCTGCGCTCGTCGAGTGGTGCCGCGCGAACGGCGTCGTCTTCATCGCCGACGAGGTGCAGGCCGGCATGGCGCGCACCGGCACCATGTTCTCGATCGAGCAGTTCGGCGTGGTGCCCGACATCATCCTCACCGCCAAGGGCATCGCGGGCGGCCTCCCGCTCGCGGGCATCACCGGCCGGGCCGAGATCATGGACGCATCGCTGCCCGGCGGCCTCGGCGGCACCTTCGGCGGCAACCCCGTCTCCTGCGCGGCGGCGGTCGCGGTGTTCGAGCGGATCGAGTCCGCCGGCCTGCTGCAACGCGCGAGGCACATCGAGGAGGTCTTCGGCGACGGGCTGCGCGGCCTGGCCGCGAAGCACCCCGCGATCGCCGAGGTGCGCGGCAAGGGCGCGATGCTCGCGATCGAGATCGTGAAGCCCGGCACGCTCGAGCACGACCCCGGCCTCGTGCAGCAGGTCATCGACTTCGCCGGGCAGCGCGGCGTGCTGCTGCTGAGTGCGGGCGCCTACTCGAACGTGATCCGCTTCCTGCCCTCGCTGCAGTTCACCGACGAGCTCTGCGCGCTCGTCGTGCGCACCCTCGACGACGCCTTCACCGCCGCCGGGGCGTAGCGGGCGCAGCGTCGGCCCAGCCGAACGCGCCGCGGCCCTACGGCCGCGTCTGCTCGAGGGTCGCGATGTCGGCGGTGTCCCGCGTGTCGCCGACCGCGTGCACGTCGATCACGATGACGGTGACGTTGTCGCGGCCCGCGTTGCCGAGCGCGTGCTCCAGCAGCTGCCGAGCCGCGCCCTCGGCGGTCTCCGCGGTCGCGAGGAAGTGCTGGATGCCGACGTCGGTCAGCTCCTTCGTCAGCCCGTCGGAGCAGATCAGCAGCCGCTGACCCGGGATGAGGGCGAGCTGCCCGTAGTCGGCCGCGGGCTCCTCCCCGAGCCCCACGGCCCGGGTGATCACATTGGCGTGTGGATGGAACTCGGCCTCGTCGGCCGTGATCTGCCCCGTGTCGATCAGGTGCTGCACGACCGAGTGGTCGACGGTGATCTGGGTGAGCGCGCCCTTGAAGTACTGGTACACGCGGGAGTCGCCGATGTTGAAGACCGTCCAGGTCGGCCGCCCCTCGTCCTCCCCGAAGACGACGCCGGTGACGGTGGTGCCCGTGCCGAGCTCGGTCTCCCCCGCGTCGAGCTCCATGTCGGCGACCGCGTCGGAGAGCGCCTCGTCGACGTCGTTCGCCGCGATCGGCATCGGCCCGCCCAGCTCGGCCAGCCGGCGCACGACCGCGGCCGAGGCGATCTCGCCCGCCGAATGCCCGCCCATGCCGTCGGCGACCGCGAAGATCGGCGGCACGGTGAGATAGCTGTCCTGGTTGGTCTCCCGCCGGTGCCCGACGTCGCTCGCCCCGAACCACGAGAGCTCGACCTCGATCTCCGATCCCGGTGCGGCGCGGAGGCGCCTGCGCACCGCGTTCACGCCTCGCGCGATCATCGACGTCCCCTGGAGATCACCCGTTCAGCCTATCCTGCGCTCACCGCTGCGAGCACCGCGCCGGGCGGCGCGCCCGCCTCGCGCGCGGGCAGCACGAGCGTCGCCGTCGCCGCAGCCCCCGACGCGGCCGGATCGAGCTCGACTTCGAGGCCCTCGCCCGCGGCCCAGGCGGCGAAGTCGTCGGCATCGTCGAGTGCCGCGCCGGAGAGCGCGAGCCTGCGCAGCAGCAGTCCCTTCGCGGCCTTGTTGAAGTGGTTGAGCGCCCGCGCCGTGCCGTCCGCTTCGCGCTGGGCGACCTGCAGGAGGACGCCGGCACCCTCGGGCAGCGGGGCCAGGGCCGCGTAGTCCTTCGAGCGCATGTCGAGGATCCAGCCGGGCCCGCGCCGGTCGATGCGCGCGTGCGCGTCGCGCCAGACGTTCGCGAGCGGCGCCCCGAGCCCCGGGAGCCGGGTCGAGGCGGAGAGCCGGTAGGCGGGGATGGCGTCGTCCGCAGCGAGGAGGCCGAAGAGGGCTGACTGCACCGAGACGTGCGCCGTGATCCACCCGCGCGCGCCGACATCGAGATGGAGCGGGTCGAGCGCGTCGTAGAGCACACCGGTGTAGCGCTCGATGGCGGGCATCGCGGGGGCGGCGGCGGGCCTGCGGAGGGCCCGGTTGTGCGCGATCTCGCCGCGGTTCTTGGCGCCGAGCTTCAGCGCCTTCGCGGCCGCCTCCTCGTCCCGGCACAGCTCGAGCAGCGCCCGCCGCACCTGCGCCCTCGTCCTCTGCAGCGCCCGGTCGTGCGCGAGTGCCTCGGGGGCGAACACGCCGCCGCCCCCGGAGCGCTTGGTCTCCGAGGGCGGCAGCAGGACGTGCATCGAGGGGGCGGGAACCCGCAGCGTCAGATCAGAGCTGCGCGGGAAGCGACGATGGTCACGTTGTCGTGGTCGACCGAGAGGAAGCCCCCCTCGGCGTCGACCGTGATCTTCGTGCCGTCGTCGATGGTCACGCGCACCTCGCCCTGGGCGAGCAGCGCCAGCATGGGCTCGTGCCCGCGCAGGATGCCGATCTCGCCCTCGACGGTCTTCGCGATGACCTGGGAGGCCCCGCCGGTCCAGATCTCCTGGTCGGCCGAGACGACGCTGACGTTCAGGGCGGCCATGATCAGCCGTTCTCCTTCTGGATCTGCGCCCACTTCTCCTCGACGTCCGAGATGGAGCCGACGTTGAAGAAGGCCTGCTCGGCGACGTGGTCGAACTCGCCCTTGCAGATCGCGTCGAACGACTCGATGGTGTCCTTGAGCGGCACGGTCGAGCCCTCGACACCGGTGAACTTCTTCGCCATGTAGGTGTTCTGCGAGAGGAACTGCTGGATGCGGCGCGCGCGGGCGACGGTGATCTTGTCCTCTTCCGAGAGCTCGTCGACGCCGAGAATCGCGATGATCTCCTGCAGCTCCTTGTTCTTCTGCAGGATCTGCTTCACCGTGGTGGCCACGCGGTAGTGGTCCTCGCCCAGGTAGCGCGGATCGAGGATGCGCGAGGTCGAGGTGAGCGGATCCACCGCCGGGTAGAGGCCCTTCGAGGCGATCTCGCGCGAGAGCTCGGTGGTCGCGTCGAGGTGGGCGAACGTGGTCGCCGGCGCCGGGTCGGTGTAGTCGTCGGCGGGCACGTAGATCGCCTGCAGCGAGGTGATCGAGTGGCCGCGGGTCGAGGTGATGCGCTCCTGCAGGAGGCCCATCTCGTCGGCGAGGTTCGGCTGGTAGCCCACCGCGGAGGGCATGCGGCCGAGCAGCGTCGACACCTCGGAGCCCGCCTGCGTGAAGCGGAAGATGTTGTCGATGAAGAGGAGCACGTCCTGCTTCTGCACGTCGCGGAAGTACTCCGCCATGGTGAGCGCCGAGAGGGCGACGCGGAGACGGGTCCCCGGGGGCTCGTCCATCTGGCCGAACACGAGCGCGGTCTTGTCGAAGACGCCCGCCTCCTCCATCTCGTGGATGAGGTCGTTGCCCTCGCGGGTGCGCTCCCCCACGCCGGCGAACACGGACACGCCGCCGTGATCCTGCGCCACGCGCTGGATCATCTCCTGGATGAGCACCGTCTTGCCCACGCCCGCGCCGCCGAAGAGGCCGATCTTGCCACCCTGCACGTAGGGGGTGAGGAGGTCGATGACCTTGATGCCGGTCTCGAAGAGCTGGGTCTTCGACTCGAGCTGGTCGAAGGCCGGGGGCTCGCGGTGGATGCTCCAGCGCTCGGTCGCCTCGAAAGTCTCGCCCTCGGGCAGGTTGAGCACGTCGCCGGTCACGTTGAAGACCTTGCCCTTGGTGACGTCGCCCACCGGAACGGTGATCGAGTCGCCCGTGTCGACGACCTCCTGGCCGCGGACCAGGCCGTCGGTCGGCTTCAGCGCGATGGCGCGGACCAGGTTGTCGCCCAGGTGCTGCGCGACCTCGAGGACGAGCTTCATGGGCTCCGAGCCCTCGCCGAAGTCGATGGAGGTCTCGAGCGCGTTGTAGACGGCGGGAATGGCGTCGTGCGGGAACTCGATGTCGACGACGGGGCCGGTGACCCGAGCGATGCGCCCGGCGACCTTCGTGGTGGCCTGATCGGTCATTGCATTCTCTCTCTTCGTAGCGTGGGCTTAGTCGGCGAGGGCGTCGGCGCCGCCGACGATCTCGGAAATCTGCTGGGTGATCTCCGCCTGACGGGCGTTGTTCGCCAGACGGGTGTAATCGCGGATCAGGGTGTCGGCGTTGTCGCTCGCCGACTTCATCGCCTTCTGCGTCGCCGCGTGCTTCGCAGCGGCCGACTCGAGCAGCGCGTTGAACAGGCGCGACTCGATGTAGGCCGGCAGCAGCTTGTCGAGCACGCTGTCGGGATCGGGCTCGAACTCGTAGAGCGGCTCCTGACCCGAGCCGGGCTCGGCCACGCCCTCCACGACCTGCAGCGGGAGCAGGCGATGCACCTGGGGCAGCTGGGTGACCATGCTGATGAGGCGGTTGTAGACGAGGTGGATCTCATCGACGCCGCCCTCGGCGGTGTCCTGCGAGAAGGCCTCGAGCAAGGCGTCGGCGATCTCCTTGCCGTTCTCGAACACGGGGCTCTCGGTGAAGCCCGTCCACACGCGCTCGGCCCGGCGGTGCCGGAACGAGAAGTAGCCCTGCGCCTTGCGGCCGATCAGGTAGTAGGTGATCTCCTTGCCCTCGGAGCGCAGCAGCTCGCTGAGCTCCTCGGCCTCGCGGAGCACCTGCGAGTTGAAGGCGCCGGCCAGGCCGCGATCCGAGGTGAAGATGACCACCGCGGCGCGGGTCACCGTCTCGGGCTCGGTGAGCAGCGGGTGGTCGAAGTTCGAGTGCGTGGCGACCGCCGACACTGCGCGCGTGATCGCCCGGGCGTACGGCGTGGTGGCCTCGACTCGCGCCTTCGCCTTCTGGATGCGAGAGGCTGCGATCAGCTCCATCGCACGGGTGATCTTCTTGGTCGTCTGGGCAGAACGGATCTTCTGCCGGTAGACCCGAAGTTGCGCTCCCATGTCTCTCCTGTGTCTGGTTCGCGTCTGGTTCGATGATCGTCGAGCGGGAGGGCGGGACGCTCGAGCATCCCGCCCGCTCCGCTACTTCTTGGTGACGACCAGCTGCTCCTGCTGGATCTCTTCCTCGGGCAGCTCCTCGAACTGCTCGGCGAGAGCCTGCCCCGACGAGGTGCGGAACTCGAGCTTGAACGCCGCGATCTTAGCCTCGAGCTCGGCGACGGTGTCGTCGTCGAGCACGTTGGTGTCGCGCAGCACCGTGAGCGCCTCGCTGTTGCGGCCCAGGTAGTCGAGGAACTCGCGCTCGAAGCGGAGGATGTCCTCCACCGGAACGTCGTCCAGGTACCCGTTGGTGCCGGCCCAGATCGAGACCGTCTGCTCCTCGACCGGGTAGGGCGAGTACTGCGGCTGCTTCAGCAGCTCGGTGAGACGGGCGCCGCGTGCGAGCTGACGGCGCGAAGCCGCGTCGAGGTCGGAGGCGAACATCGCGAAGGCCTCGAGCGAGCGGTACTGCGCGAGCTCGAGCTTCAGGGTGCCCGACACCTTCTTGATCGACTTCACCTGGGCGTCGCCGCCGACGCGCGACACCGAGATGCCCACGTCGACCGCGGGGCGCTGGTTCGCGTTGAAGAGGTCGGACTGCAGGAAGATCTGGCCGTCGGTGATCGAGATCACGTTGGTCGGGATGTAGGCGGAGACGTCGTTCGCCTTGGTCTCGATGATCGGCAGGCCGGTCATCGAGCCGGCGCCGAGCTCGTCCGAGAGCTTCGCGCAGCGCTCCAGCAGGCGGGAGTGCAGGTAGAAGACGTCGCCCGGGTAGGCCTCGCGCCCCGGTGGGCGGCGCAGCAGCAGGGACACGGCGCGGTAGGCCTCGGCCTGCTTCGACAGGTCGTCGAAGATGATGAGCACGTGCTTGCCGGCGTACATCCAGTGCTGGCCGATGGCCGAACCGGTGTACGGCGCCAGGTACTTGAAGCCCGCGGGATCCGAGGCCGGCGAGGCCACGATGGTGGTGTACTCCATCGCGCCCGCGTCCTCGAGCGCGCCCTTCACCGAGGCGATGGTCGAGCCCTTCTGGCCGATGGCGACGTAGATGCAGCGCACCTGCTTGCTGACGTCGCCCGACTCCCAGTTGGCCTTCTGGTTGATGATGGTGTCGATCGCGATCGCGGTCTTGCCCGTCTGGCGGTCGCCGATGATGAGCTGGCGCTGGCCGCGGCCGACCGGGATCATCGCGTCGATCGCCTTGATGCCGGTCTGCAGCGGCTCGTGCACCGACTTGCGGGCCATCACGCCGGGGGCCTGCAGCTCGAGGGCGCGGCGGCCCTCGATGCCGGCGATCTCGCCGAGGCCGTCGATCGGGTTGCCGAGCGGGTCGACCACGCGGCCGAGGTAGCCCTCGCCCACGGGCACCGAGAGCACCTCGCCGGTGCGGGTGACCTGCTGACCCTCGGCGATCTCGGTGAACTCGCCGAGCACGACGACGCCGATCTCGCCCTCGTCCAGGTTCTGCGCGAGGCCGAGCGTGCCGTCGGCGAAGCGGACGAGCTCGTTGGCCATCACTCCGGGGAGTCCGGCGACGTGCGCGATGCCGTCGGCCGCGTCGATGACGGTACCGACCTCGGTCTTGCCTGCCGCGGCCGGCTCGTACGACTTCGCGAAGTCGTTCAGCGCGGCGCGGATCTCGTCGGGGCTGATTGTGAGTTCTGCCATTTCGTTTCCTCTGTCTGTACCGGGCGACCCCGGGGTGAAAAGTTGTGCTCTAGCCGGCGAGTCGCTGGCGGAGATCCTCGAGTCGCGAGCTGACGCTGCCGTCGATCACATCGTCGCCGATCTGCACGCGCACGCCGCCGATCAGGGAGGGATCGACGACCGTGGTCACGCGCACGGGGCGGCCGGCGCTCTGCTGGAGCAGCTCGGCCAGGCGGTTCTGCTGGGCCGCGGAGAGCGGTCCGGCGACCGTGACGGTGGCGAGCTCGCTGCCGCCCTGGTCGGCGGCGACGCGCGCGCTCTCGCGCAGCGCGGCGCCCACGCGGCGGCCGCGGGGGTTCGCCACGAGGTGGCCGACGACGCCGAGCGCCGACTCCGAGAGCTTGCCGGCGAAGAGCCGCTCGACCAGCGCCGTCTTCGCCGCCGGATCGCTCAGCTTGCTGCCGAGCGCGAGCTCGAGCTCGTGGCTGCCGTCGATCGCGCTCGCCGCGGCGAGCAGCTCATCGGCGAGGCCGGTGTTCACGACCGACTCGGCCCTGAGCCCCAGCTCCTCGATGCCGGCGACGAGCTCGGCCTGGTTCGACCAGCTCTCGCTCACGGCCGCGACGAGCACCCGCCGCGCGTCAGACTTGGCGCCCGCGAAGACCCGCTCGGCGAGCTGCGCCTTCGCCGCGCTCTCGATCGAGGCGTCGCCGAGCACCGCTCCCAACGCCGGAGCGGCGTCGATCTGCGCGGCGGCGGCCAGCAGCTCCCGGCCGGTGCCGGGTGCCATGATGCCGCTCAGCGCCGCACTGGCCTTGGCCAGCGCCTCGCGTGACGCACTGCCCATTACTGCGCCGCCTTCTCGGAGGCCTCGAGATCCGCGAGAAAGCGGTCGACCAGGGCCGAGGCCTTCTGGTCGTCGGAGAGCGACTCGCCGACCACGCCCGAGGCGAGGTCGATCGCGAGCGTGCCGACCTCCTTGCGCAGCGAGACGACGGCGCTCTGGCGTTCGGCCTCGATCTGGGCCTGGGCGGCCTGGGTGACGCGCGCGGCCTCGACCACGGCGTCGTCCTTGGCCTTGGCCACGATCTTGCCGGCGTCGACGCGAGCCGCCTCGCGGATCTCGCCGGCCTCCTGACGGGCGCCCGCGAGCTGCGCGGTGTACTCCTGCAGGGCGGCCTCGGCCTTCGCCTGGGCCTCGTCGGCCTTGGCGATGTTGCCCTCGATCGCCGCGGCGCGCTCATCGAGCATCTTCTGCAGCCTGGGGAGGAAGACCTTCCAGAACGCGATGAGGATGATGATGAAGACGACCGCCGACCACACGATGTCGTAGGTCGCGGGGAGCAGCGGGTTGGGCGTCTCCCCCTCGGCAGCGGCAAAGACTGCGTTGATCATCGAGCCTCCCTTTCGAGACTAGGGAAAGGTGGACGACTTACTGGAAGATGAAGTGGGTCGCGATACCGATGAGCGCCAGGGCCTCGGTGAACGCGATACCGATCCACATCAGAACCTGGAGGCGGCCGGCCAGCTCGGGCTGGCGGGCGACGCCCTCGATGGTCTTGCCGACGACGATGCCCAGGCCGATAGCCGGGCCGATGGCCGCGAGGCCGTAGCCGACGGTCGAGATGCTGCCCGAAACTTCAGCGAGAACGTTCACAGTGGGTGTTTCCTTCCGTTGGTGGACGCGGCGGTCGCCGCGCCCGCTTGAGGTTTATCGAGGTTTCTAGTGCTCTTCAGCCAGCGCGAGCTGGATGTAGACGCCGGTGAGAATGGTGAAGATGTAGGCCTGGAGGAACGCCACCAGGATCTCGAAGAGGGTGAAGGCGAAGCCGACCACGAAGGTGCCGACGCCGAAGAGCTTGAAGAAGCCCTCGCCCTCGAGGAGGAAGAAGTTGGTCGCGCTGAAGAAGAGCACGAGCAGCAGGTGGCCGACCAGCAGGTTCATCAGCAGACGGAGCGTCAGCGTGATGGGCCGCAGGATGAAGGTCGAGAAGAACTCGATCGGCGTGACGATGATGTAGAGCGGCCACGGCACGCCCGCCGGGAACAGCGAGTTCTTGAAGAAGTTCTTCGGGCTCTTCTTGATGCCGGCGTAGATGAAGGTCACGTACGACACGATGGCCAGCGTGAGCGGCAGGCCGATCACCGCGGAGACGCCGATGTTGAAGCCCGGGATGATGCCCGTGATGTTGAACGACAGGATCGTGAAGAAGATCGCGGTGAGGATCGGCAGGAAGCGGCGGCCGTCGACCTTGCCGAGCAGATCCTCGGCGACGTTCACGCGGACGAAGCCGAGCGCCATCTCGGTGATCGACTGTCCGCGGCCGGGGACGACGCGCATCTTCCGCGTGCCAAGCCAGAACAGCAGCAGCAGCACGACGGTCATGATCACGCGGATGATCATGATGCGGTTCATCTCGAAGGGGGTGCCCTGGAAGAGCACTCCGTCCGGGAAGAAGTCGGTGATCGACGGCGGATGGAAGCCGCCGCCCTCCTCGCTCGAGAGGAGGTTCGGGGTCACGAGGTGCACAGCGTTAGCGAACAGCGCCAGTCTCCTGATTCGGGGTGCGAAGAAGCATCCGCACAGCGTCGAACGATGGTCGTGCCCCCAGTGCATGCGTAATCACGCGCCGCGCAGCCCGCGCAGGGAACGTAACGATCCTATCAAGAACTTCGCCGACGGCGAAACTCGCCCGGCTCCGTCCGCGGTTCGCCCGCGGTTCCCCCGCGGGCCGGGCGCCCGGGCTCAGGCCCCGGGTTTCGGATCCGAGATGTACGGCAGCCGGCTCTTCATCACGATGACGACGTCGATCGCGAGCGAGACCAGCACGCCCGCGATGAGCGAGAAGAAGAGGATCTTCGGATCGAGCCAGGGCTGGTCCCGCAGCAGCACCGCCGCGACGATGAACGCGACGAACTTCAGCACCCAGCCGCCGACCACGATCGCGAAGAAGGCGACCACATAGAAGTCGCTCTCGATGAGGCGGTTGCCCGCCGCGATGCTCGCAATCGTGAGGCCCAGGAAGACCCCCGCGAAGGCCGCGCCCAGCGCGCCGCCGACGAGCCCGGGGACTCCGGCGATCAGCCAGCCCACGCCGCCGCAGACGATCAGCAGCGCGAGGGTCGCGACCGAGCCCCAGAGCAGGGCCCGCAGCAGGACCGGCTGGGACGAGGGCATGCGGCGCTCGGCCGGCGGTTCGCCCGGTCCCCCGGGAGTCGTCTCCGGAGTCGCCTCGGGCACGGCCGGCTGCGCGGCGTCGGTCACTGCTGGATCCTCTCGTCGGGATTCGTCTCTGCGTCCGTCTCTGCGTCCGTCTGGGTGCCCGTCCCGGTGCTCGCCTCCCCGTCGGGAAGCCTCGCGGGCACGCTCAACCGTAGCAAGCCCCGCTGAGCCATCCAATCGCGCAGCCGCACGAGCGGGGTCAGCGTCACGACCAGGCACAGGGCGCCCCCCGAGATCGCGACGACCGCGGGCCAGAAGAACTCCTGCATCGTGAACACGAGGAGGCACGCGAGTGAGATCACGGCGGTCCAGAGGTAGAAGATGCACACGGCCTGCACGGGCGAGTGGCCCATGTCGAGCAGGCGGTGGTGCAGGTGCTTCCGATCCGCCGAGAACGGGCTCTTGCCCGCGCGCAGCCGCCTGAGCACCGCCAGCGTGAAGTCGGCGAGCGGCAGCGCGAGCACGGCCATGGGCAGGATGATCGGGATGTAGCTCGCGAGCACCAGCTTCTGATCGAGCGCCGCCGGGTTCAGCTGCCCCGTCACCGAGACCGTCGAGGTCGCCATGAGCAGGCCGATGAGCAGCGCCCCCGTGTCGCCCATGAACATGCGCGCCCGGTGCCAGTTGAAGGGCAGGAAACCCGCGGCGATGCCGACGACCACCGCCGCGATGAGCGCCGCCAGCGTGATCGAGGAGTCGCCGCCGGTCTCCGCCGTGAGCAGCTGCGTGTAGACGAAGAAGACCGAGTTCGCGATGATCGCGACGCCGGCGACGAGGCCGTCGAGGCCGTCGACGAAGTTCACCGCGTTCATCACCAGGGTCATGAGCACGACGGTCAGCACGAAGTTCACGGAGGGGGATCCGACGACCAGGGTGTCGCCGAACGGCAGCGAGACGATCTGCACGCCCTGCCAGGCGAGCAGCCCCGCGGCGAGCAGCTGGGCCGCCAGCTTGATCATCCAGTCGAGATCGAAGAGGTCGTCGAGCACGCCGATGACCGCGATGATGGCGCAGGCCCCCAGCAGCGCCCACAGCTGCGAGGTCTCGACCCCCGTGTCGAAGAGGCTCGCCACGAACGTGGCGACGAGGATGCCGAGGAACATGGCCACCCCGCCCAGGCGCGGTGTGGGCACCTGGTGCACGTCGCGCTCGCGCAGCGCCGGGGCGAGGCGCAGACGGCGGCTGAGCGCCAGCACGGCGACGGAGGCGATCGCCGTCACCCCGGCGGCGACGGCGGCGACCGCCAGGAAGGTGAGCACCTCAGCCCTCGATCGTCACCCGCGGCAGCAGCTCGGCGATGGCCTCGCGCGAGACCCCGCCCTCCCGCAGGATGCGGAGGGTGCCGCCGTCGGCGCCGAGCCCGGTCCCGTCGACGATGGTCGACGCGGTGCCGTCGCCGGGGCTCTCCCCCGCGTCGAGGTACACCGCGACGGCGTCGCCGAGCATGCGCCGCGCCTCGGCCGCCGTGCGCGCGGCCGGCTCGCCGGTGAGGTTCGCGCTCGAGACCGCCAGCGGGCCGGTCTCGCGCAGCAGCTCGAGCGTCAGCTCGTGGTCCGGGATCCTGAGCGCCACGGTGCCGCCCGTGTCGCCGAGATCCCAGCTGAGGCTCGGATTCGCGAGGAGCACGATCGTGAGCGGGCCGGGCCAGAAGGCCTCGGCCAGTGCGGCCGCGGCCGCGGGCACCTCCGCGGCGAGCGCCGCGAGCGTCGCGGTGTTCGGCACGAGCACGGGCGGCGGCGATTGGCGGCCGCGGCCCTTGGCGTCGAGCAGGCGCTGCACCGCCTCGGGCGAGAAGGCGTCGGCGGCGAGACCGTAGACGGTGTCGGTCGGCAGCACGACGAGCTCGCCCCGGCCGATGGCCTGGCGCGCCGCGCGCGCGGCCGTCAGCAGTTGAGAGCTGTCGCTGCAGTCGAACACCTGGGCCATGAGGATCCAGCCTACTCCTCGACCTCGAGGCGATTCTCGGGCGGCCCTCAGTCGAGACCGCGGCGCACGAGACGGCGCGGCGGGCGGGTCAGGATCAGGGCCGCGACGAGGCCCGCGGCAACCACGCCGGCCGCGATCCCGAACTGCGCGCTCCACACCGGCACCGTGTCGAGCCAGGCGCCGCTCGCCTCGAGGCGCCGGTTCCAGGCGACCTGGTAGGCGCCGAGCGCCAGGCCCGCGGCCAGCCCCACCGGCGCGCCGCAGGCGAGGATCACGCCGGCGCGGGCGAGGCCGAGCCGCACGAGCATGGCGCGATCCGCCCCCACCGCGTGCATGGTCGCCGCGTCGCGGCGGCCCTGCGTGGCCGAGAGCAGCACCGCCACCGCCGTCGCGACGACCGCGACGAGCGCGAGCAGCAGGATCGGGCCCCATGCGAGCGCCCGGCTCATCGGCTCGTCGGACGCGCCCAGGGCATCGGAGACGTCGGGCACGCCGACCCACGCGAGCTCGCCCACGTCGAGCCGCCACAGCCCGGCCAGCACCCGCTCGTCGATCGGCGACGAGGTCTCGGCGAGCAGCCCCGCGAGGTCGATCGCGTCGACGCCGAGCCCGCGCGCCGTCTCGGGGGTCATGGCGAGGGGCACGCCCATGCCGCGCAGGAAGGCGGCGGGCAGACGCACCTCGCGCTCGGCGTCGACGAGCGTCGCCGTGCCCCAGGGTCCCGCGGCGATGCGCACCCTCCCCTCGTCGTCGACGAGGGCGGCGTTGCCCACCACGACCCCGCCCGCCTCGAGCACGCGCGCGGCCTCCTCTCCGCCGGGGAGGCGCATCGCCCGCAGCGTCTCGCCGCTGATCAGCACGGGCGGGTTCCAGGTGCCGAACGGGCTGCCGAAGCGGATGTTGTCCTGGTACGCCGCGCCCGAGGCGACGCTGACGCAGCGCAGCGGGACGCCGAGCTCGCGCGCCGAGGCGGTGTGGATCGCCTGGCCGGTCGGGCACTCGCGCCCCTCGGGCGGCAGCGCCTCCAGCAGCACCGAGGAGCGCATCGACACCCCTTCGACCGGGAGACCGCCGGTGACCTGCGGCAGATCCCGGGACACCTCGGCGAGCACGCCCTCGGCGAGCGCCCGGTCGAATTCGGGTGCGATCGGCACCTGCGGCGACACGATGAAGGTGCCCCGCCAGTCGAGCGTGGTGCCGCCCTCGCGCCAGTTCTCGTGCGCCGAGGCGTTCAGCACGAGCAGGTAGGAGGCCGCGAGCAGCGAGAAGACCACGCCGAGCACGGCCGGGACGGTGCGGGAGGGGTGGTCGGCGGTGTCGCGCAGGGCGAGCCGCCACGCTGGGCGGCTGCGCGCGCCGATGCGGCCTCCGCCGCGACCCAGTCGCGGCAGCAGGGCGGCGACCGTGAGCGCGAGGCCGACCGCCGCCGCGAGCACCGCGACGAGCACCAGCAGCGCGAGCGCGTCGGCACCGGGCGGCGGGGTGCCCGGCGGGAAACCGGCGAAGTCGATGCCCTCCGGATACGCGGGCACCGGTGCGAGCAGGGTGGCGGCGCCGAGCGCGACGGCGAGCACCAGGAGGACCGGACCGGCGACGAGCGCGAAGCGGCGGCGCCGGCGCTCGCGGCGCCCGGGCGCCGGACGGCGGTCCCGCAGCGCGTCGACGGGAGCGAGCCGGGCGGCGCTGCGCGCGGGGCCCAGCGCCGCGATCAGGCCGAGCAGGATCGCCATCGCGACGCCGACCGGCAGCGTCCACCAGGGAAGGTGCGCGAGCGCCGCGGCGGCGCCGTAGCGCGGCTGTTCGACACCGGATCCCGCTTCCATCGCGCCGAGCCACGCCCCGAAGCCGAGCGCGCCCGCCACGCCCAGGATGGCGCCCGCCACTCCTCCGGCAGCGCCGAGGACGAGTCCCTGCGCGAGGATCGCGCGCCTGAGGTCGCGGGGCGCCGCCCCCGCCGCCGCGGCGAGGCCGAGGGTGCGCCTGGACTGCTCGGCCGAGATGGCGAGCGCCGGCGTGACGAGGAAGAGCACGAGCAGCCCGCCGACCGCCGCGAAGAGGATCACGCCGACGGCCGCCTCGAGGTAGGCCGTCGGGTCGATCTCGACCGGGTGCAGTTCGTCGGGGGCCGGGTAGTGCTCGAGCACGTGGCGCGACACCGCGAAGGCCTGCAGCGCATTCAGCCGCTTCGCCTGCTCCCAAGTGACGGGGGCGTCGCCGAGCACCAGCCAGTGCCCCTGCACGCCCTGCGGATGCGCCGAGACCAGCCCCGAGAGCCACCCCGCCGGGGCCCAGGCCAGGTAGGCGCCGCCCTCGGCGATGCCGGCCACCCGGTAGCCGCGCGCCGAGTCCTGCATCGCGGCGGCCGCGTTGCCATCCGAGCTGCGCACGCCGCTGTCGGGCGGGGCGACGAAACCCAGCTCGTCCCCCGGCGCGAGGCCCAGGCGCTCGGCGAGCGCCCGGCTCACGAGCACCTCGTCGGGGCTCTCGGGCTGCCGGCCCGCGGCCGCGGCCGGCATCAGGAGCGGCAGCGCCTGCGGGCTCGCCTCGCGCAGCTCGGCGGTGGCGAGGCGGTCGAGGGATGCGCCGTCGACGCGTTCGGCGCCCGCCGCGGAGCTCCGCTGCTCTCCGGGCGACAGGTCGAGGTCTGGCGAGACGATGAGGCGGGGCGAGATCCAGAACTCCGCGAGCCGGCTCCCGGGAGCGAGCTCGGCGGCGATCTCGGCCGCGCTCGCGGGGACGGTCTCCGGGTCGTCGATCCACGGGCCGGGCGGACCCTCCGGCAGCTGCGGGAAGGGCGGCAGCTCGCGCGGCAGCGCGGTCGCGGTGACGACCGCCTGAGCACCGTCGGGGATGCTCGCGAGCACCCGGTCCCGGGTCGGGGTGCCGGGGTTCGAGACCGAGACGAAGGAGACCAGGCCCGCGACCGGCAGCCCGATGAGCAGGGCCGCGAGGATCGTGCGCCGGAGATGCCGCCTCGCGTCGCGCCGGGCGAGGCGCAGCACCGGGCGCCAGGCTGCGAAGGGGGTCGCGGCGGGTTCGGCCTCGGCCGGACCGGTCTCGGCCGAGCCCGTCCCTGCCGGCACGGTCACGGCCCGGTCTCCGCGCGCGCGGCGAGCAGCTCGCCCGGGTCGGAGGGGCCGGTCGCCCCCGAGACGCGACCGTCGCGCAGGTAGACCGTGCGGTCGGCCCAGGCCGCGAAGCGCGCCTCGTGCGTCACCATCACCACGGCGGCGCCGCGATCCGCCCGGTTCCTGAGCAATTCGAGGATCGCCGAGCCCGTGCCGCTGTCGAGCGCACCGGTCGGCTCGTCGGCGAGCAGCAGCCGGCGCGGGCCGACGAGCGCCCGTGCGATGGCGACGCGCTGCGCCTGGCCGCCCGACATGTCCTCGGGCCGGCGATCCGCGAGCTCGGCGATGCCGCACTCCTCGAGCACCGAGCGGGCCGCCGAGAAGGCGGGGCGCCGGCCCCAGCCGTCGAGCTCGAGCGGGAAGGCGACGTTCTCCGCCGCGGTGAGGCCGGGCAGCAGGTTGAAGTCCTGGAACACGTAGCCGACGCTGCGGCGGCGCAGCCGGGCGAGCCGGCGGGGCCCGAGGCCCGCGAGCGGCACGCCCTCGACGCGCACCTCGCCCGAGCTCGGCTCGTCGAGCCCGCCCGCGAGATTCAGCAGGGTCGACTTGCCCGAGCCCGACGGCCCCATCACCGCGATGAACTCGCCCGCCGCGACCGCGAGGTCGACGCGGTCGAGCGCCAGCACCTCGCGGGCGCCCGATCCGTGGGTGCGGCTCGCCGAGCGCAGCTCCAGGACCGGATGCGAGACGGATGCGACGGCCGCGTCCGGCGCGGTCTCCCGCCCGGCCTCCCGGTCAGCGGCGGTCATCGCGCGCTCCGCTCGCTCGCCTCGTCCGCCCCCGCGGGGGCGGCCTCCCCCGCCCCGCCCCGCCCGGCGGCGCCGCGGCCGCGCTGCGCCGAGCGCACCACGCCGGCCTCGACGTCGTCGAGCCAGCGCAGCTCGGCCTCGGCGATGAAGAGGTGGTGGTCCAGCACGAGGCGGCCCACCAGGTCGTCGGCGTCGAGATCGCGCCGCAGCCGGGTGAGGTCGTGCATCGAGCGCTGGGTCGCCGCGCGCTGCGACTGGATCAGCGCCGCGATGTCGACGCCCGGGGCGACGGTGGCGAGCATGAGCTTGACCACGAGCTCGTCGCGCCCCCGCTGCTCGGCGACCACCGGCCTGTCCCACCAGGCCTCGAGCTCGGCGCGCCCCGCCTGCGTGAGCCGCCAGGGCTGCCCCCCGGCGGGATCGTCGGCCCCCGCGTCGTCGCGGAGGACGAGCCCGTCGCGCTCGAGGCGCTGCAGCGTGGTGGAGACCTGGCCGATGTTGAGCGGCCAGCTCTGCCCGGTGGAGTCGTCGAAGCGCTTGCGCAGCTGGTAGGTGGACGAGGGCTGCGCCGACAGCAGGGCGAGCATGGCGTGCTTCACGGACACGGGATCCTCCATCGGAAGTCGAGACCGGTATTCAAGATGATTACCGAGTAACTAGTTACACAGTAACCCGCGCTGGGATGCGGCGCAAGCCGCCGATATCCTGAACCCCATGGCAGCTCCCGATCCCCCGCCTGCGGCAGGGGCCCGAACCCCTGACCGCGTGTGGATCGTGATCGTCGCGTGCTCGGTGATCGCCGCGATGCACGTCTGGAAGTTCCCCGGGGCGATGCAGTGGATCCGCGAAGACCTGGGCATGAGCCTCGTCGACGCCGGCGTGCTGCTCGGCATCGTGCAGCTCGCCTCGATGCTGCTCGGCCTCTCCGCCTCGGTGTTCTCCGAGCGCCTGGGTCTGCGCACCACGCTGCTCATCGGCCTCCTGCTGCTCGCGCTCGGCTCGCTCGCCGGCGCCTTCGCGACGCACACCTGGCAGCTGATGGCCACCCGCATCGTCGAGGGGATCGGCTTCCTCTTCGTCTCGGTCGTCGGCCCTCCGCTGGTCCGCCGCTGGGTCCCCACCAGCCGCGCGAGCATCGCCATGGGCTGGCTCGCGGCCTTCCAGGGCATCGCGGTGTTCCTGGCGGTGACCGCCGGCGTCCTGCTGCTCTCGCCTCCGCCGGTGATGACCTGGCACGGCTGGTGGATCGTCATGGCGGTGCTCTCGGTCGTCGGGCTCGTGCTGGCGCGCCTCGTCGTACCGCGGGATCGCGCCGCGGCCGTGAATCTCAGGCTCGCCGTGCGGGCGATCGGGAAGACGGTGGCCGCGCTCATGCCGTGGATGCTGACGGTGATGTTCTCGATGTACACCCTGCAATGGGGCGCGATCATCGGCTTCCTCCCGGACATCGTGTCGGACTCCGGGATCGGACCGCTCGCGGCGGGGCTCGCGACCGCGATCGTCGGTGGTCTCAACGGCGTGGGCAACGTGCTCGCGGGAGTGGCGCTGCAGCGCGGCGCCTCCCGGCGGTCGATGGTGGTGTTCGGCATGGTGTCGATGCTGGTGCTCACCGTGCTGCTGTTCGCACCGGAGTGGTCCGCCGTGCCGGGCGGGCACTGGGTTCAGCTCGCCATCGCCGGTCTCTTCTCGGGCACGGCGGCCACGATCCCCGCGACGCTCACCCGAGTCGCGGTCGACATCGCCCCTCCCGGCGGGGCTCCCTCGGCGGTGATCGGCCTGATGACCCAGGTGTTCAACGCCGCGAATCTGGTCGGCCCCGTCGTGCTGACGGCACTGGCGGTCGCGGCCGGCGGGTGGCATCTGTCGTGGCTCTTCACGGCGAGCGCATCGGTGATCGGGCTCGTGCTGGCAGCCGTGTTCTTGACGAGCGCGCGGATCGGCGCGGGACAACCCGCGCCTTGACCGCGAGAGCATGCCTCGGGGGTGAAAGCACCCCCAGGGGGTCACCCCCAATGGGTGCTCTCACCCCCAAGGGGTGCTTTCACGGATCCGGCGGCCCGGCTCAGCGCACGGCGGTCGTCGTGCGGTCGCGCAGCGTGAGGTCGGGGTGCGTGGCCGGCGCGCGCCAGCCGTCGGCCGCGAGCAGCGAGCGGATCGCCGCGCCCTGCGTCTCCGCGTGCTCGATCACGATCGCGCCGCCCGGGGCGACGAGCTCGAGGCCGACCTTGCTGATCACCCGTACGAGGTCGAGACCGTCGGGGCCGCCGTAGAGGGCGAGCCCCGGGTCGTGATCGCGCACCTCCGGATCGCGCGGCACCATCGCGTCGGGCACGTAGGGCGGGTTCGATACCAGCACGTGCACCCGGCCGAGCAGCCCCTCGGGCAGCAGGGCCGCGGCATCCGCCGCATCGCCGAGCAGCAGCCCCACCCGGCCGTCCCCGAGCGCCGAGACGTTGCGCTCGGCCCAGGCGTGCGCCTCGCGGCTCTTCTCCACCGCCCAGACATGGGCCGTGGGCACCTCGTTCGCGATCGCGAGGGCGATCGCGCCGCTGCCGGTGCAGAGGTCCACGGCCGTCGGCGCCGGATCGGGCACGGACGCGAGCGCGTCGATCGCGAGCTGCGCCACCCCCTCGGTCTCGGGGCGGGGCACGAAGACGCCGGGGCCGACCTCGAGCTCGATGCCGCGGAACGGCGCCCGCCCTGTCAGGTGCTGCAGCGGCACGCGACGGGCGCGCTCGCCGGCGAGATCCAGAGCCGCCTCGGCCTGCTCCGCGGAGGCGCGGGATCCCGTGACGGCGAGCGCCTGCACGCGCCCGCGGGAGACCCCCAGCACATGCCCGAGCAGCAGTTCGGCGTCCGCCGCCGGATGCTCGATGCCCGCGGCGCCCAGGCGATCCGCGATCTCGCCCATCAGCTCGCCGACCGGGCGGCCCTCGCTTTCCGTATGCACTCCCCCAACCCTAGTCACCGTGAAGACCGTTCACAGCATCGGACGCACGTCATCTCGCGTCGCAAAACATAACCTCAGGCGAATGATCTGATAACTAGGCGGTATAGTTTTGGGTGGTTCGCGACCCGCCCGCGGGTTGACACGACTCACAGCGAAGGATTGAGGCTCACCCATGGCACGGATCAACGAGAACATCACGCAGGCCTTCGGCAACACGCCGCTCGTCCGCCTGAACCGCGTCACCGACGGCGCCGGCGCCGAGGTGCTCGCAAAGCTCGAGTTCTACAACCCCGCCGGCAGCGTCAAGGACCGCATCGGCATCGCCATCATCGACGCGGCCGAGCAGTCGGGTGCGCTGCAGCCCGGCGGCACCATCGTCGAGGGCACGAGCGGCAACACCGGCATCGCACTCGCCTTCGTGGGCGCCGCGCGCGGCTACCGCGTGATCCTCACCATGCCCGAGACCATGAGCATCGAGCGCCGCAAGCTGCTCGCGGCCTACGGCGCCGAGATCGTGCTCACCGAGGGCCCCCTCGGCATGAAGGGCGCCGTCGCGAAGGCCGAGGAGATCGCCGCGAACACCCCGGGCGCCGTGCTCGCCCAGCAGTTCGCGAACCCCGCCAACCCCGCGATCCACCGCGCCACCACCGGCCCGGAGATCTGGAACGACACCGACGGCACCGTCGACATCCTCGTCTCGGGCATCGGCACCGGCGGCACCATCACCGGCGCGGGCGGCTACCTCAAGGAGCAGAACCCGAACATCAAGGTGGTCGCGGTCGAGCCGATCGACTCGCCGATCCTGTCGGGCGGCGAGCCCGGCCCCCACAAGATCCAGGGTCTGGGCGCGAACTTCATCCCGGCGATCCTGGACCGCGAGGTCTACGACGAGGTCATCGACGTGACGCTCGCCGACTCGATCGCGAAGGCGCGCGCCCTCGGCACCGACGAGGGCATCCTCGCCGGCATCTCGGGCGGCGCCGCGGTCTGGGCCGCCGTCGAGGTCGCGAAGCGCCCCGAGAACGCGGGCAAGCGGATCGTCGTCGTCGTCCCCGACTTCGGCGAGCGCTACTTCTCGACCGTGCTGTTCGAGGATCTCGAGGTCTGAAGCCCCCGGGCTCCCCAGTCGACTTGAGCATCTTCAGCCGCATCCGCGAAGACGTCGCCGCCGCGCGCAGCCACGACCCGGCCGCGCGGGGCGGCGTCTCCGTGTTCCTCACCTACTCGGGCCTGCACGCGGTCTGGTGGCACCGCGTCGCGCATGCGATGTGGCGGCGCGGCATGCGCTTCCTGCCCCGCGCGCTCTCCCAGCTGACGCGCTTCTTCACCGGCATCGAGATCCACCCCGGAGCGCGCATCGGCCGGCGCCTCTTCATCGACCACGGCATGGGCGTCGTGATCGGCGAGACGGCGGAGATCGGCGACGACGTGCTCATCTACCACGGCGTGACGCTCGGCGGCACCGGCCACGACACCGGCAAGCGCCACCCCACGATCGGCGACCGCTGCGTCATCGGCGCCGGTGCGAAGCTGCTCGGACCGGTCGTGCTCGGCCACGACTGCGCGGTGGGCGCCAACGCGGTCGTCGTGAACTCGGCCGAGCCCTGGAGCACGCTCACCGGCATCCCGGCGCAGGCGCGGCCCCGGCGCGGCTCGCCGCTCGCGCGCGCCGAGCGGCCTGACGAGGCCGACTTCTACGTGATCTGAGCGGTTCCTGGAGCTGCTGCAAGCAGCAATGATGCAGGCGTTGTCGTTTAGCCACGGCGGGACAGCATCAACTGCACTGTTGCGGGTCGAGAGCCGGCCAGGCAGCCCCACCATCGCGATCATCCCCGCCAGCCGCGTGCGCGCAGGTCCCTCTCGACCCGTCGCACCAGTTCTCTCGGCCGCGCGAGGAGCACCTTGGTCACCTGGATGACGATCCAGCCCGCCGCGCGCAGACGTTCGACCCGCTCAATGTCCTCCGCGTACGTCTCATTGTGCATTTCGCCCTGATATTCCACCGCGACCCGATACTCCGGGTACACCATGTCGGGACAGGCGATGAAGCTGCCCTCCACATCGAAGAGGTCGACGTTCAGTACCGGTTCGGGCAACCCGGCCGCCACGAGCTCAACCCTGACCGCCGACTCCTTCGGCGACCACGAATCCTCCCGAATTAGCCTCAACGCGCACTCGAGGCGAGGCTGGCCCCGCCAGCGCCCGAGCGAAACCGTGCGTTCGAGATCCGCGATGGTCGCGTGCGACGGCCGTCCGACGTTGCGCCGCCCATAGCCCGGCCGGTAGACCCGCACGAAGTAGTCACCGACCGCGACAAGTTCCGCGAGCGGCAGATCGGCGAGCATCGCCCAGGTAGTGGCGGGATCGGCGACTGCCACCCCGTCCCGCTGCCGGATTCCGCAGCGTTCGACGTTCATCGCATGCCCGATCACTCCTCTGATTCGCGGCTGAGTCTTCGGCCGCAGCGCCGTCGCATGCAGCAACGGTTCGCGAGTCCAGCGCATGGGCGCTTCCCAGAGCAGGGCGGCGCTTCTGTGGCTGACGAACTGGCCCGGAACCAGTCTCCGGCCGAGAGAGCGGATCAGAGCGAGTTCGCGTTTGTGCCGCAACTTGTACCGTTTCGAGATTTCGGCCTCGGCGTCGATCTCAGCACGCGTCGGTCCGCGCATGCGCGTACCGCGGAAGGGCGCTTCCAAGTCGCTCGATCTCAGACGACCGGCGGTGACTCCGAGGCTCTGTTCCAGAACGGTGCTGAATTCATCGCCGAGTTCTCTCGGCAGAGGAGGATACGAGGGCATGGTTTCAGCGTGGCTGACAGCGTCGACGGAAACCGGGTTATCCCCAGCTATCGGTCGAACTCATACAGCTTTCAGCCGCCTCGACCCTGGGCACTGCGAACGGGGGCCCGCCGCCCGCCCGCGAAGATGCAGTTGTTGTCGTCCAACTCTGAGGCGACGACAACAACTGCACTATTGCGGGCGGCGCAGAGCGGAGCAGGGCAGGATGGGGAGGCGCGAGCGGGCTACCGCAGGGAGCGGCCGTGCTCGTTCATCCAGCGGAGCGTGCGACGCCGCTCGACGAGGATCATCGTCAGGCCGAGCCCCCAGAACGGGATCTGCACGGCGAAGGCCCAGCGGAAGGCGCCGAGCGTGTAGAGCTCGGGCGAGCCCGCGCCCTGCAGGTCGAGCACGAGCCCGATGAGCAGGATCACGAGCAGCGCCGAGATGAAGCCGCCCGTGTTCACGAGGCCCGTGCCGAAGCCGGCGAAGCTGCGCGGGGTGTGCGAGCGCGCCACCTCGAAGGAGATGAGCGAGGCGGGGCCGCCGAGCGGCATCACGATGACGAGCACGACCAGCAGCCACACGGGCGGTGAGACGGGCCACACCAGCACGGCGATCCAGACCGCGGCGACCGC
Source organism: Candidatus Leucobacter sulfamidivorax (assembly GCA_016771945.1). Lineage (GTDB taxonomy): Bacteria > Actinomycetota > Actinomycetes > Actinomycetales > Microbacteriaceae > Leucobacter > Leucobacter sulfamidivorax. Next base: position 528,097 of record QZLF01000002.1, on the reverse strand, counting down.
CAGCGTGATGACGATGTTGAAGAGCACCCGCTTCTCGAGGAAGCGGGAGGTGAGGGGGCCGAGCAGCAGCCCGGCCGCCATGCTCGAGAGGATCGTCAGGCTCAGCAGGGAGCGCGCGGCGCCCGGGTCGAGGCCGACGCCGCCGGTGAGGAACGGCGTGCCCCAGAGCAGGATGAACACCGTCGCGGCGAAGGGCGAGGTGAAGTGCACCCAGAACGCGAGTCGCACGCCCGGGATCGCGAGCAGGCGCTTCGCGCTCTGCCAGAACCCCGCGCCCGGCACGCGGCGCGGGCGCCGGGCCGGGGCCGCGGGCATCAGGCTCGTCGGCGGCGGGGCGAGCGCGGTGAGCGTGCCCGTCGTGTCGGCCTGGCCGAGCGAGCGGGCGTGCCGCGTGGCACCGCCGGCGCGTCCGAACACGCGCTCGAGCAGCGTGCCGACGCCGGGTCGGTCTCGCAGCACCACCGCCCCGAGCAGCGTCACGAGCAGGCCCAGCGCGACCACGCCGAGGAAGCCGCCCGTCCAGCCGGCGATGCCGACGAGCAGGGCGAGCGGCGTCACCGAGACGAGCTGCCCCGCCTGGCCGATGAGACCGGTGAACTGGCTGAGTGTGGGGATCTGCCGCACCGAGAACCACTCCGGCAGCATGCGGATCACGCTGATGAAGGTGCAGGCGTCGCCGGCGCCGACGAGGATGCGGGCGAGGATCGCGAACCACACCTCGGAGACGGTGGCCATCACGAGCTGGCCCGCGATCATGAGCACCCCGCCGCTCAGGATCATGACGGTCGAGCCGAAGCGGTCGAGCAGCACGCCCACCGGGATCTGGAGCGCCGCGTAGACCACGAGCTGGATCACCGCGAACATCGCGAGCGTGGTCGCGTCGATGCCGAAGTGCTCCTGGGCCGCCGGTCCCAGCGCCGACAGCGACGAGCGGTTGACGACCGCCACCGCGTAGGCGAGCGCGGCCGCGCCCCAGACCAGCCAGGGCAGGATCGGGCGACGCGCGGTCATAGGGTCATGCTACTGGCCGAGTTCGGCGAGGCGCTGTTCTTCGTCCATGCGGATGCACGACTCGATGACCGGGTCGAGCGCGCCGTTCATCACGGCGTCGAGGTTGTACGCCTTGTAGCCGGTGCGGTGGTCGGCGATGCGGTTCTCGGGGAAGTTGTAGGTGCGGATCCGCTCCGAGCGATCCATCGTGCGGATCTGGCTCGAGCGGTGCGCCGAGGCCTCGGCCGCGGCCTCCTCCTGCTGCTTCGCGAGCAGGCGGGCCCGCAGCACGCGCATGGCCGCCTCGCGGTTCTGCAGCTGCGACTTCTCGTTCTGCATGGCCACCACGATGCCGGAGGGCAGGTGAGTGATGCGCACCGCCGAGTCGGTGGTGTTGACCGACTGGCCGCCGGGGCCCGACGAGCGGTAGACGTCGATCTTGAGGTCGTTCTGGTTGATCTCGACCTCCTCGGGCTCGTCCACCTCGGGGTAGACGAGCACGCCCGTCGTCGAGGTGTGGATCCGCCCCTGCGACTCGGTGACCGGCACGCGCTGCACGCGGTGCACGCCGCCCTCGTACTTGAGGTGCGCCCACACCCCCTGCGAGGGGTCGCTCGCGTTCGACTTGATCGCCACCTGCACGTTCTTGTAGCCGCCGAGGTCGCTCTCGTCCTTCTCGAGGATCTCGGTCTTCCAGCCCTTGGACTCGGCGTAGTGCATGTACATGCGCAGCAGGTCGCCGCCGAACAGCGCCGACTCGGCGCCGCCCTCGCCGCCCTTGATCTCGAGGATCACGTCGCGGGCGTCGTCTGGATCGCGCGGGATCAGCAGCCGGCGCACCTTCTCCTGCGACTCGGCGAGCGCCTCCTCGAGCCCCGGGATCTCCTCGGCGAAGGCCTCGTCCTCCTTCGCGAGCTCCCGCGCGGCCTCGAGGTCGTCTCCGAGCTGCCGCCACTGCTCGTAGGCGGCCTTGATCTTGCTCAGCTCGGCGTAGCGCCGGTTGACGCGCTTCGAGCGCGCGGCGTCGGCGTGCAGCGCGGGATCGGCCAGCTCGTCCTGCAGCCGGCCGTGCTCGGCGACGAGGCCTTCGACCTGTTCGAACATCTTCCCTCCGCGCCCGGGATCAGGCGCGGCCCTGGGTGCGCTGGGCCAGCGCGAGGAACTCGACGTTCGAGCCGGTGTCGCGCAGCTGCTGCAGCACGAACTCGAGCGCCTCGGCGGCGTCGCGCCCGGCGAGGGCCCGGCGCAGCCGGCCGACCACCTGGGATTCCGCGTCGCCGACGAGCAGCTCGTCGTGGCGGGTGCCCGACGCCGCGATGTCGACCGCGGGGAACAGCCGCTGATCGGCCAGCTCGCGGCTCAGTCGCAGCTCGAGGTTCGCGGTGCCGAGCAGCTCGGCGAGGATCGCGTCGTCCGAGGCGGAGCCCGACTGCGCGGCGGCGAGGATCGTGAGCGATCCGCCGTTCTCGATGCTGCGGGCGGCGCCCAGGATGCGCTTCACCGGGACGAGGGCGGCCGGGTCGACGAGGCCCGCGGGCTGCCGGCTCGCGGCGGGGCCCAGCAGGTTGTAGGCGCCGACGAGGGCCGTCAGGGAGTCGATGAGCACCACCACGTCGTGCCCCAGCTCGACGAGGCGCTTGGCGCGCTCGACCGCGAGCTCGGCGACGGTCGCGTGGTCCTCGGCCGAGCGGTCGAAGGTCGAGGCGATCACCTCGCCGGCGACGGTGCGCTGCAGCCGGGTGACCTCCTCGGGCCGCTCGTCGACCGTGACGAGCATGAGGTGCGCGTCGGGGTGGTTCTTCGCGATCGCGTCGGCGGCCTCGAGCAGCAGGGTGCTCTTGCCCGTGCGCGGGGCGCCGACGACGACGCCGCGCTGCCCCTTGCCGATGGGCGCGAAGACGTCGACCAGGCGGGTGGCCAGGCGCTGCGGCTCGGTCTCGAGGCGCAGTCGCTGCTCCGGGCTCAGCGGAGTGAGCACGGCGAACTCGGGGCGCGTCTGGTTCTCCTCGGCGGGCCGCGAGTTCACGGTGTCGACCTTGACGATCGCGTTGTACTTCTGGCGGCCGCCGCCATCGCCGTCGCGGGGCTGGCGGATCGCGCCGACCACGGCGTCGCCCTTGCGCAGGCCGTACTTCTTGACCTGGCCGAGCGACACGTAGACGTCGTTCGTGCCGGGCAGATAGCCGCTCGTGCGCACGAAGGCGTAGTTGTCGAGCACGTCGAGGATGCCCGCGATGGGCAGCAGCACGTCGTCCTCGGCGATCTCGGGCTCGAGGTCGTCGCCCTGGCGGCGCTTGCGCTCGCGCTGACGCGTGCGGCTCGAGCGCGACTGGCTCTCGCCGTTCTTGGCCTGCTGCGCGCCGTTCTGCGCACCCCTCGCGGGACGCTCCGGCCGCTCGGCCTTCTCCGCGTCCTCGCCGGGCTCGTCGCCCGCCGCTTCCGCCTTCGGCTCGGCCTTCGCGCGCCGCGATCCGCGGCCGCGGGAGGGACGCTCCGCGGCGGCCTGCTCGCCCTGCGCGGAGCCGTTCTCGGCGCCGGCCTCGGCGGGCGTCTCGGTCCCGGCAACGGCCTGCGCGGCCGGGGCCGCGGCCTCGGCTTCGGCATCGGCGGCGCCCTCGGCGGGCGCGCCCTCCTCCGCGGCCTTCTTGCTGCGGCTGCGGGTGGCGCGGCGCTTCGGTGCGGCGGACTCGGACTCGGCGGCCTCGGCGCCATCGGCGGCAGCGCTGTCGGCGGACGCGGCATCGGTGGTCGGCGCGGCGGCGTCGGCGCTCGCCTCGGCCGGGGCGTCCTCGACCTTCTTGCGGGCGCGGGACTGGCGCTTCTTGGGCGCCTCGGCGGGCGCGGCGGGCTCGGCGGCGGGCGCCTCCGCCACGGGCTCGGCCGGAGCCTGAGCCGGGGGCTCTGCCTGCACGACCTCGCCGGCGGGCGCCGTCACCCGGCGCGAGGCGCGGCGGCGGACGGGCGCCTCGGGCGCCTCGGCCTCGCCGGGCCGGGTTTGGTCGTCATCGGTCTGCGCCTGGACGGGCGCAGTGGTCTCTTCGGAGTTCTGCTCCACGGTATTCCTTTCGGGAACGCACGCAGCGCGGCCGGGAGCCTTCGCGGCCCCGGGGATCCGCACACGATCGTGCAATGAATCACCGCTTCGGCACTGCCATTCGGCACCGCCTGTTCGGCGAGGAAACGATCCACCCGTTCGCTCACGCGACGACGTCGCTGGAGTGTGCTACGCAGGGATCTCCTCTACTGTAGCACCTCGGTTGTCCACGGCGAGGAAGAGCGGCTGCCAGGCCTCGGCCCGGATGGCGGCGATCTCCGCGGCCTCGAGCCGTTCGGCGGGATCGGCCGCGAGCACGAGGATCGACGGCCCCGCCCCCGAGACGACCGCCGCGTGGCCGGCGTCGCGCAGCTCCCGGATGAGGTCGCGCGTCGCGGGCATCGCCTCGCCGCGGTAGTCCTGGTGCAGGCGGTCCTCGGTGGCCTCGAAGAGCAGCTCGGGGCTCTGGGTGAGCGCGGCGACGAGCAGCGCCGAGCGCGAGACGTTGAACACTGCGTCCTCGTGCGGCACCTGCTTCGGCTGCAGGCTGCGCGCGAGCTCGGTCGACATCCGGAACTCGGGCACCAGCACGAGCGGCGAGATGCCGCGGTGCACCATGAGCCGCTTGAAGCGCGGGCCGTCCTCCCCGGTCCAGGCGATCGTCAGGCCGCCGAAGAGCGCGGGGGCGACGTTGTCCGGGTGCCCCTCGAGGTCGGTCGCGAAGCGCAGCAGGCGGTCCTCGTCGAGCCGCAGCGGATCGGCGGGGGCGTCGGCGAGCAGGCCCGCCGCGATCATGACGCCCGCCACGATGGCGGATCCCGACGAGCCCATGCCGCGGCCGTGCGGGATGCGATTGTGCGCGTGGATCTCGAGGCCCGGCATCGTGCGGCCGAGGCGCTCGTAGACGTGGGCGGCCGAGCGCACGACGAGGTTGGTCTCGTCGCACGGCACCTCCCCCTCGCCGACGCCCGTCACCCGCACGGTCGCGCCGGGGGCGGATCGCGTGGCCACGATGAGCTCGTCCGCATAGGCGAGGGCGATGCCCAGGGTGTCGAAGCCGGGGCCGAGGTTGGCGCTGGTGGACGGTACGCGTACGCGCAGCTGGGTCATGAGTCCCCCTCGAGTCGCAGCACGCTCGTGACGGCCGTGACCGCCGCGCTCTCGCGCAGCGCCTCGACCGTGGCCGCGAGATCGGCCTCGCGCGCCCGGTGCGTGCCGATCACCAGGGCAGCCGTCTGCTCGGCGCCCGCGGTCCGATCCGCCGCCTCGTCGGCCTGCGCCGCGGTCTGCTCGACGCTCGCGGCCGAGACCCCGTGCCGAGCGAGGATGCCCGCGATCGCCGCGAGCACGCCCGGCTCGTCGCGCACCTGCAGCATGATCTGGTAGCTCGTGGTGACCTCGCCGACGGGCAGCAGCGGCAGGTCCGCGTGCGCGGATCCCGGGATCCCTGGGCCGCCGACTACGTGCCGGCGCGCCGCGGAGACGAGGTCGCCGAGCACGGCCGAGGCGGTCTCGACGCCGCCGGCCCCCGCGCCGTAGAACATGAGCTCGCCCGCGGCCTCGGCCTCGACGAAGACGGCGTTCTTGCCGCCGTGCACCGCCGCGAGCGGATGGTCTCGCGAGATGAGCGCCGGGTAGACGCGGGCGGAGATGCCGGGGGTGCCGTCGGCCGCGATGAGCCGCTCGGCGATCGCGAGCAGCTTGATGACGTAGCCCGCGTGCTTGGCGGCCTCGATCTGCTCCGCCGTCACCCCGGTGATGCCCTCGCGATGCACGGACTCGACCGGCACCTCGGTGTGGAAGGCGATGCTCGCGAGGATCGTGGCCTTCTGCGCCGCGTCGTAGCCCTCGACGTCGAGCGTGGGATCCGCCTCGAGGTATCCGAGTTCGCTCGCGACCCGCATCGCGTCCTCGGCCGAGTCGCCGAAGCGGTCCATGCGGTCGAGGATGTAGTTGGTGGAGCCGTTCACGATGCCGAGCACGCGGGTGATGCGGTCGCCCGCGAGGCTCTCGCGCAGCGGCCGGATGATCGGGATCGCGCCGGCGACGGCGGCCTCGTAGGAGAGCTGCGCGCCCACCTGCTCGGCCATGTCGGCGAGCTCCGGGCCGTGCGTGGCGATGAGCGCCTTGTTGGCGGTGACGACGTCGGCGCCGCCCTCGAGCGCGCGCAGGATCAGCGCACGGGCGGGCTCGATGCCGCCCATGAGCTCGACCACGATGTCGGCGCCCAGCACGAGCTGCTCCGCGTCGGTCGTGAAGAGCTCCCGCGGCAGCTCCACGTCGCGCTCCGCGTCGAGGGAGCGCACCGCGATGCCCGTCAGCCTGAGCCGCGCCCCGACACGGGCCGCGAGCTCGTCGCCCTGCTCGATGATGAGGCGTGCCACCTGGGCGCCCACCGAGCCGCAGCCCAGCAGCGCCACACGCAGATCGCGGTATGCGTTCACTTCGTCATTCTCCCGTGTTCGTCTCGGTGCCTGCGCTCGTCGCACGCTCCCGTTCGAGTTCCCGCGGTCCCGATCGCGAACGACGCGACCGAACGGCGGGGCGCCGGGATCGGGATCGCGGTCGACGCGCGGCCCGCGGGCGGAGAGCCCGGCGGCCGCGGCCGGTGCGATCCCCCTGGCGAGCGGACCCGGATTGGCCCCTGAAGCCGAGCGAACGGAGTCTTGGTTCCCGGTCGGACCTCCCCATCCTACAGGGATCGCCCACCCTCACCGGGATGCGCCGGGGTCGGACGCCCGCAACCACTGCCTCGAATTCCAGCGAAGCAGGCGGGGCACCGGTCTTCGCCACCGACGAGAGACATGGTACGCCTGCGACCGGTCCCGCTCACACGCGGGGTACGACCCCTGAGGTTGGAGAACCCGTCACGAACCGCGCCGAGAGGTCAATAATCGTGGTGTTTTTCAAGGAACACCACGATTATTGACCTCTCGGCATGCTTGTCGTGCGCTGCGAGGCCTTCCCGCAGCCGGTCGTGCTGCGGGAAGGCAGCTCGTCAGTCGGGGATCACGCTGCGCGCCAGCAGCTCGTCCTCGGTCTCGCCGCGCACGATCAGGCGCGCCTCGCCGTCCCGCACCGCGACCACGGGAGGCCGGGGCACGTAGTTGTAGTTGCTCGACAGCGACCAGCAGTAGGCGCCCGTGGCCGCCACCGCGAGCAGATCCCCCGGAGCCACGTCCCCCGGGATCACGTCGCGCTGCACCACGATGTCGCCCGACTCGCAGTGCTTGCCGACCACCCGCACGAGGGCGGGCGCCGCGTCGCTCGCGCGGTTCGCGATGCGCACCTGGTAGTCGGCGCCGTAGAGCGCCGGGCGGGCGTTGTCGCTCATGCCCCCGTCGACGCTGACGTAGAGGCGCTCGGCCCAGCCGGCGTCGGCGTTCACCGCGTCGGTGCCGGCGAGCGCCACCGCCTTGGTCGTGCCCACCGTGTAGAGGGTCACGCCCGCGGGCCCGATGATGCTGCGGCCCGGCTCGAAGGCGAGCCTCGGCAGCGGGATCCCCGCCTCGGCGCAGCCCTCCGCGACGATGTCGGCGAGCTCGCGGGCCACGCTCGCGATGTCCGGCGCCTCGTCGGCCTGCGCCGAGGTGTAGGCGATGCCGAAGCCGCCGCCGAGGTTCAGCTCGGGCACCGGCCCGCCGAGGGCCTCGGCGAGCTCGCCGTAGAGCCCGATCAGGCGTCGCGCCGACTCCCGGAAGCCGTCGGTGGCGAAGATCTGGGAGCCGATATGGCAGTGCAGGCCCACGAAGTCGAGGCTCTCGTGCGCCGCGATCCGCCCGACGACCTCCATCGCGCGATCCATCGGCAGACCGAACTTCTGGTCCTCGTGCGAGGTCGCCAGGAAGTCGTGGGTGCCCGCGTGCACGCCGCTGTTGATGCGCAGGCGCACGCGCTGGCGCCGACCCGCCGCCGCGGCCGCGGCGGCGATCCGCTCGATCTCCTGCTCGCTGTCGATGATGAGGGTGCCGACGCCGGCCACGACCGCGCGCGCGATCTCGGCCTCGCTCTTGTTGTTGCCGTGGAAGCCGATGCGCGCCGGGTCGACGCCGGCGGCGAGCGCCACCGCGAGCTCCCCGCCGCTCGCGACGTCCACGCCGAGACCCTCCTCGGCCATCCAGCGGGCGACCTCGACGCAGAAGAACGCCTTGCCCGCGTAGTAGACCGCGGCCTCGGTGCCGATCCGCCGGAACTCGCCCTGCAGCGCCTCGCGTATCGCCCGCGCGCGATCCCTCGCCACCTGCTCGTCGACGACGTAGAGGGGCGAGCCGAAGCGCTCGATCAGCTCGGTCGCGCGGATGCCGCCGAGCTTCAACTGCCCGCAGCTGCGGCCGCGCCGGGCGGTCGCCGGGAACACGCGGGGGTCGATCTCGTTCGCAGCGCTCATCCGCCCGATTCTACCGGCTCGGCGCCGCTCCGGTTCAGCTGTCGCAGCTGCCGAACGCCTGCTGCTTCGGATCGGAGAGGATCGTCGGCGAGAGGTCTGCAGCGATCGTGACCGACCCGGTGCTCGAGAGCCGGACGTCGGTGAGCGTCACGCCGACCGGCAGGCGGTCCCGGACGCAGACCTCGTGCGCGGTCAGCATCCCGTCGAGCGCATCGCCGGTCACCGTCCGGATCTGCTCGGCCGTGAGGTCGAAGCCCGCGGCGTCGATCTTGACCGGCTCGATCCACAGGTCGCCGTCCTGCGCCGTGATCTGGAGCGTCACCGAGAGGGTGACCTCCGCGCCGAAGAGGTTCATCGTGCGGCCGACGGCGATCACGCCGTTGCCCACCTGACCGGTGTCGGCCATGCCCTGCGTCGCGAGCTTCACCACGGTGCCGACGCTCTCGGCGGGGATCAGCACGCCCGCGCGCGCCCCCTCGATCTCGCCCTTCGTGGGGTCGAAGGGCAGCGACTGCGCCTCGACCGCGAGGGTCGCCACGATGCCCTCGAACAGCGGGGCGTCCGGCACCTCGACCTCGATCGGCCCCACGCGGCCCGTGAGGGCGGAGAGCACCGTCGATCCGCCCAGCTCGACGTCGACCGGGTGGTCGTCCGAGAGCTTCAGCTGCTCGCGCACCTGGTCGGACACGATGCTCGGGATCACCGCCCGCAGCACGATCTCGGCGGCGCCGGCGATCACGCCGAGCACCACCACCACGATGAGGATGCGCAGCCACCAGCGGCGCTTGCGCACGGGCTTCGGCCGATCCGCCTCATCCGGCTGCGCTTCGAGGTCCGGCAGCACCTGCGTCGCCGCCCGATCCGTCTCCCCCGCTTCCCGAGCCATGGCTACAGCCGTTCCGGGGCGGAGACGCCGAGCAGGTCGAGGCCGTTGCGGATCACCTGGCCGGCCGCATCGTTCAGCCAGAGGCGGGTGCGGTGCAGATCCTCCACGGGCTCGTCGCCCTGCGGGATCACCCGGCAGTTGTCGTACCAGCGGTGGAAGGCGGCCGCGAGCTCCTCGAGGTAGCGCGCGACGCGGTGCGGCTCGCGCAGCTCGGCGGCGCCCGCGACGACGCGCGGGTACTCCTGCAGCTTGCCGAGCAGCTCGGCCTCGGTCTCGTGCGTCAGCAGCTCGGGCGCGAAGGCGCTGCGGTCGACCCCCGCGGCGGCGGCGTTGCGGTCGACCGCGCAGGTGCGGGCGTGCGCGTACTGCACGTAGAACACCGGGTTGTCGTTCGTGCGGCTGCGCAGCTTCTCGCCGTCGAGCGCGAGCGGCGAGTCGGCGGGGTAGCGGGCCAGCCAGTAGCGCAGCGCGTCGCTGCCGAGCCACTCGAGCAGGTCGTCGAGCTCGATGATGTTGCCCGCGCGCTTCGAGAGCCGCGCCCCGTCCAGGTTCACGAGCTGGCCGATGAGCACCGTGATGTCCTTCTCGGTGTCGTCGCCCGCGGCGCCCGCGATGGCGGTGAGGCGGCCGATGTAGCCGTGATGATCCGCGCCCAGCAGGTAGATCTTCTCGCCGAAGCCGCGATCCTTCTTCGAGAGGTAGTACGCGGCGTCGGCCGCGAAGTAGGTGTAGATGCCATTGCCGCGGGTGAAGACGCGATCCTTGTCGTCGCCGAAGTCGGTCGTGCGCACCCAGATCGCGCCGTGGTCCTCGAAGACGTGCCCCTGCTCGCGCAGGCGGTCGATCGCGGCCTCGATGGGGCTCGGGGCCCGATCGCCGGAGTCGTCGCCGACGAGGTCGCCCGGGGCGTGCAGGGTGCGCTCGGAGAAGAAGACGTCGAAGTGCACGTTGAAGCGCTCGAGCGAGTCCTTGATCTCGGCGAGCTGCTGCCGGTAGGCGAGCTCCTGGGCGAGCTCGAGCGCCGCACCGCGATCGACGGCGGCGAGGTCGGGCAGATCCGGCTGCTCGGCGATCACCTTCCTGCCGAGCTCGGAGATGTACTCGCCCGGGTACCCGTCCTCGGGGGTGTCCTCGCCGAGGGCGGCGGCGAGCACCGACCGCCCGAACTTGTCCATCTGCGCGCCGGCGTCGTTGATGTAGTACTCGTTCGTCACCTCGGCGCCCGCCGCGCGCAGCACGCGCGAGATCGAGTCGCCGAGCGCCGCCCAGCGGGTGTGCCCCATGTGCAGGGGGCCCGTCGGGTTCGCGCTCACGAACTCGAGGTTGATCCGCTCGCCCCGCAGGGAGTCGCCCGTGCCGTAGGCCGCGCCCTGCTCGACGATGCGGCGGGCCGTCTCGCCCGCGCTCGCCGCGTCGAGGGTGATGTTGATGAAGCCCGGGCCGGCGACCTCGGCCTTCGCGACGCCGTCGATCCCGGCGACGCGGCTCGCGATCTCCTGCGCCAGCTCGCGCGGGTTCGCGCCGATCCGCTTCGCGAACTTCATCGCGGCGTTCGAGGCCCAGTCGCCGTGCTCGCGGTTCTTCGGACGCTCCACCGCGGTGTCGGCCTCGGTCACCTCGATGCCGGTCGCCGCCGCGCCCGTGCCGCTCCGATCGCCGCCCTCGGCTGCGCCCTCGCCTCGCTCCGCGATGATGTCGGCGAGGATGCGGGCGAGATGGCTGGCGAGTTCTTGTGGCGTCACGAAGGTCAATTCTAGTTCTCCCCGACCGGCGCTTCGCTGCACACGACTTCAGCCGTCGCACAGCCGTCGCACACGCGTTGCCGCGCGATATCCCGTGTGCAGCGGTCGAACCCGTGCGCATCGACCGGGGCCCTCCGACGGGCGCCCGTCGGCGAGGCGCCCGCCCGTGCGCTAGGCTGATCTGGTGTCTTGACCCGGCCTCCGTAGCTCAGGGGATAGAGCGCCGGTTTCCGGTACCGTAGGTCGGGGGTTCGAATCCCTCCGGGGGCACTGTTTCCAGGTCAGGCACGCACCCTCGACTGCCGCGTCACTCCGCGGGAGTCGAGGGTTTTCTCGTCCCGGCGCCGCGGTCGACAGCGCTCACCGGCGTTTTCGAGAACGGGGATGGCCCTGAGGGCGCCGTGGTGGATAGTCTGTGTCTGATCGGCCGAGCCGATGAGCGGCTCGATTCCGCGGCCGCCCGCTCACGAGACGGGGGATTGCGATGACCGTTGTGGCGGGCTGGGTCGCACTCGCGGCGATGGTCGTGACGATAGCCGGACTGGTGGCGGTGCATGTGCTGCCGACCGGGCTCAGCCCCTTCCGCGACCCGGTGAGCCAGTACCATCTCACGCGCTACCGTCCGTGGATCGCGACCTCGACCATCAGCTCGGGGATCGCCGGGATCGCGGCGATCTACGCGGTCAGCGGCCTGCTCAGCGACGCGGGCGTCGTGACCGCGGTGCTCCTCGCCGTGTACGCCGTGTCGCGACTGCTGATCCCCTTCCTCCGCATGGACCCGCCGGGCGAGCCCGTGACGGGCGTCGGGCGCATCCACACCGTTCTCGCCTTCGGAGCGTTCGGTCCCGCCACTGCGGCGGCCTTCGTCGCCGGCGGCGCGCTGCACGACGCCGGTCACGCGGCGGCGGCGACGTGGTCGACGGTCTTCGGGGTGATCGCCGCGGTCGGCGCGGTGGGGATGCTCGCGTGCGCGATCGCGAAGCGGCGCGGTCTGTTCGGCTTCTTCGAGCGGGTCATCTACGTCGGCAACATCGCCTTCGTGGTGCTCATCGCCGTGCTCGCCGTCTCGTCCTGAGCGCGGGACGGGACCCGCGCGAGACACTCGTCTGATCGCCCCGGCCCGTTCCCGGGCGGGTGACGAGCGGCTACGCCGCCATCGACACCCGCACCGGCACGCTTTCGAAGCCCCGCAGCGTGTTGTTGAGGTGAAGGGTCAGGAAAGTATCAGTGCCGCCTCGGCGGTCCTTCCAGGCGCGCGACGGACGCCTCCAGACCCGCGACCGACACCTCCAAGCGCGCGACGGACACCTGTACCGCATTGAGGCCGCGCTGCACCTCGCTGACGTCCTGACGAACATCTGCGATCTCACCTCTGAGTTCGGTACGCAGATCGGAGATCTGACCCGAGAGGTCCGTACGCGTCTCGGTGAGCCGGCCGTCCATGCGGTGGATCATCCACCCGAAGCCACTCGCGAGGGCGAGCAGCAGAACGACGATTCCGACGATCGTGGTGATCGATTCAGCCGACATGCGCACCTCCTCCGAGAGCGCGAACTCGCAGAGGGCGGCATCCACCGATTCGATCGCTCAGCCGAAGGCCCGCAGCAGCCCCGTCCGATCGTGGCAGCCGACGTAGACGAAGCGCTGCTCGTTCGCCGCCGGCACCGTCACCTCGTGGTACAGGCGCAGGCGGGTCTCGGGCCCGAAGGTCGAGAGGTGCTTCATTCCGGAGCCGTAGATCTTCAGGTGCGATGGATGCCCGGCCGCCCACTCCTCGAGCGCGCTGAGGTCCCGCCACCAGCTCATCCCGAAGGTGCGGTCGGTCGGCCGGTTCCGCTCGTCGAGCACCCTCATGTACCGGCTCTCGAAGCAGCCGATCGCGGCCCCCTCATCGCAGAGGAACTGCATGCCGGCCTGCAGCATCGGCTCCACCTGCTCCATGTAGAAACATCGCTCCGTCTCGCCGGTGTCGGTGAGGTCCTCGCCCGAGCGGATGAGGCAGGCGTTCTCGTGCAGCACGATCGTGCGCACCGGCCCGTCGACCGCCAGCTTCGGCTCGCCGTCTGGGTAGAGCGGATCGGTCTGGCTCATGGGGATGCGGCCGCGCATCGACCCCCAAGTAGTAGTGCTCCTCGATCGCATCGCTGAAACCGGGGGCGGCCGCCGCCACGCCCTCCGGCACGTCGGTGGCCGAGAAGATCGTCTCGAGACGCTCGACCGAGGGGGTGACGAGTTCGAGGAAGAAGCCGATGCCGTCGTCGGCGCGGGAGGCCGCCGTCCACGGCTCTCCGTGGGCGGCCTGCCACCCCGCGAAGACCTCGGGATCGGTCCAGTAGGCGATGCTGATGATCGTCGTGTAGCCCTCGCCGTCGACGTAGTGGGCACGATCCCAGTATTCGGGGCCGCCGTCGGCCACGAAGGCGTCGCGGATCTCGTCGAGCGCGACGGCGAGCCCCGGGTCGCCGGCATCGCGCACCTGCACCCCGTAGTACGCCATCACCACGGCCTTCACCTCTTCGCCGAAGCGGGCCGAGAAGGTGGGATACGGCGGGTGATAGGTGCCCGGACGGTGCTTCGGCGTACGGTCCGGGCGCCGCAGGTGCGGAGCGATCGAAGAGACGAGGCCATTCGACATCGGTGTCTCCAGGGTCTTCGGGTTCCTTTCGGTCAGGGATGGTTGAGCGGCAGTCACAGGCTCGTCACCGGCTGCGCCTCGGCCTCGGCGGCCGCGGCCTCGGGCGCCTCGGCACGCACCGGCTCGGCGGTGACCTTCGGCAGGCGCCCCCGCTTCTCCAGATGCAGCGCGAACACGTCCGGGCGCGAGTAGTGGCCGACGGGATCCGCGGCGTTCTTCGCGGCGAGGATGCCCGCGTAGTCGATGTCGGCGTAGAGGATCCCCTCCTCGGCCGGGTCGAGCGGCTCGGCGAGCGAGCGCCCGTCGGGCCCGTAGATGCGCGCGTAGCCGCCGCCGACCCCGAGGAACTGCTTCTTCATGTCGGTGTCGCAGAAGAGCTCCTGGGCGGCCTCGCCGACGACGGCGCACGGTGCGAGCACGAAGTTCTGGCCTTCGACGGCGTACTGGCGGGAGGCGCCGTTGTTCACCTCGGCGCCGAGCGCGTTCACCGCCCCCTCGAAGATCGAGAAGCTCGGCCAGGCCGCGATGTGCAGCTGCTCCTGCTGCGCGAAGAGCGCGTACTTCGTGAGCGGCTGCAGGTGCTCCCAGCAGTTGAGCGCGCCGACGCGTCCCACGGGAGTGTCGACCACCTCGAAGTCGGATCCGTCGCCGTCGCCGAACTGGGTGCGCTCGACGTGAGTGGGCTTCAGCTTCCGTCGCGTCATGAGCGTCCGGCCCGTGTCGTCGATGAGCGCCTGGGCCATGTACATCGAGCCGCCCTCGCGCTCGCTGAAGCCGAGTGCGATCGTGATCCCGATCTCCGCCGCCGCGCGCTCGATGCGCTTCCACTGCTCGCTGCCGATCTCGAGGGAGTTCTGCGCGTAGCGCACGGTGAACTGCGACTGCCAGGCGACCGAGTCGAGCCAGAGGTACCAGGGGTAGCCGGGGATGAAGGTCTCGGGGAAGGCGACGATCTGCGCGCCGTTCCGCTTCGCCTCGCGCGAGAGCGCGATCACCTTGTCGATCCCGCCCTCGAGGTCGAGCCAGACGGGCTCCGCCTGCACGACGGCCGCTCGGAACTGGTGGGTGTAGTCGGTCGCCGCTCGGAACTGGTGGGTGTAGTCGGTCATGGGAGCTCCCCTTCCGTTCGTCGCGGCCTCGTCGCCGCGGTGTCCTCAGGCTAGAAAGGCGCGGGGAGGGAGGCCCAGGGATTGCGCGCACGGCATCCGACGATTCGCGCACGCGGGGGCGGATCCGGCATTCCGCGCACGATCCCGGCCTCGGCGGGGCCGTCGCGCATCCCGCCTCTGGCGCCCCGGGCTCGCGAAACCTACAATCGGGGCATGTTGCACGCGGAGGTCGCATCGGTATCCGAATGGATGCAGGCCTGCAGCACGGCCTTCGTGCCGCTCCGGGTGCGCTCGGCGAATCCCCTCTTCCAGGCGAGCCTGGAGCAGGTCGAGCTGGCGCCGGGGGTCACGCTGACCGCAGTCGCGAGCCGCGCCTCCGAGGTGGTGCGGGATCGCGCCGTCATCGCCGAGAGCCCCCGCGAGGACATCCTGCTCTCGCTGCATCGCAGCGGATCCGGATCCGTCTCCCAGCACGGCCGCACGGCCCGGCTGACGCCGGGAGCCGCCGCGCTCTACGACGCCTCGGCCCCGTACACGCTCGCGTTCCCCGCGCAGATGAGCGAGATCGTGCTGCAGCTGCCCCGCCGCGCCGTGTCGCGGGTGGGCAACGCGTTCGAGGATCTCACGGCCCGGGTGCTGCACCCGAGCGGTCCGCTGCGGGCGCTCGCCGCTCTGGCGGGCTCGATCGACCCCGAGAGCCGACAGCGGAACCGGGTCGAGGACGAGGCGATCGCCGAATCGCTCGCCTCCCTGCTGCGGGCGGCGATCTCCGCGGATCGGCCCTCGGCTCCCCCGCCGCTCGAGGCGGAACTGCTCGCCCTCGCGCTGCGGCTGCACGTCGACGAGCACGCCGCGGACCCGGAGCTCACCCCCGAGTCGCTCGCGCGCGCCTTCCACATCTCGTTGCGCTACACCCAGAAGCTCTTCGCGCACGACGGGGGCGACGCCCCGGCCGCCTGCATCAGGCGTCGCCGCCTCGAGATCGCGCAGCGGCTGCTGCGATCCGGCAGCTCCGTCGCCGAGGCCGCCCACCGCAGCGGCTTCGTCGACGTCGACACCTTCTCCCGGGCGTTCAAGCGCGAGTACGGCGTGGCGCCCTCGCGCGAGCGCGCGCTCGCCGCGCGCTGATCCGCGCCTCCTTCCCGGCTTCCCGGCGCATTTCCCGGAACCGGGATCCACTCCCGCTTGCGATTCACTCGAACATATGTTCGAATAAACCCGTGAGATGGAGCGGACAGAGCGTGGTGCAGCCGGATCGACCGGGGGCGCCGCCGGACGACGCCCTTCCCGGCCTCGCCCTGAGCGAGGTCGCGGCGATGCCCGGGCACCTGCGCACGGTGCGCTCGCCCGAGTTCCGGGGCGTGGTCTTCCACGAGGTGCTCGCCAAGAGCGCCCTCAACCGGGTACCGGGCGCCTCCTCGATGCCGTTCACCTGGACGATCAACCCCTACCGCGGCTGCTCGCACGCCTGCGTCTACTGCTTCGCGCGCGGCTCCCACCGCTATCTCGAGCTCGACACGGGCGCCGACTTCGACTCGCAGATCGTGGTGAAGGTCAACGTCGCCGAGGTGCTCGGCCGCGAGCTCGCCCGTCCCTCGTGGCGGCGGGAGCACGTCGCGCTCGGCACGAACACCGACCCCTACCAGCGGGCCGAGGGCCGCTACCGGCTGATGCCCGGCATCATCGGCGCGCTGAGTCGCAGCGGCACGCCGCTGTCGCTCCTCACGAAGGGCACGCTGCTGCGGCGCGACCTGCCGCTGCTCGCCGAGGCGCGCGAGCGCTCGGGCGTCTCGCTCGCCATGTCCATCGCGATCGGGGACCCCGAGCTGCAGCAGTCGATCGAGCCCGGCACCCCGAGCGCACGGGCCCGGCTCGAGACGATCGCGGCCGCCCGCGAGGCGGGCTTCGCCTGCGAGGTCTTCCTCATGCCGGTGCTGCCGCACCTCACCGACGGCGCCGCCCACCTCTCCCGCCTGCTGCGCGACATCCGCGACGCCGGGGCGCAGTCGGTGCTCTACGGCCCGCTGCACCTGCGCGCCCACGTCAAGCCGTGGTTCTTCGCCTGGCTCGAGCGCTGCCACCCCGAGCTCGTGCCCGCCTACCGCAAGCTGTACCCGGGCAGCAGCAGCCGTGCGCCGCAGGGCTATCGCATGGAGCTGGCGGGGCGGATCCGCCCGCTCATCCGCCGCTACGGCCTCGAGCGGCCGCGCGGCGCCCCCTCTCCGGCCGCGCTGGCTCGGGCCGCCGGCTCCGCGACGCCCGGAGCGCCGGACGCGCCGACCCTGTTCTGAGCCGCGCCTCCCCCGAGCGGGACGGAATGGCTCAGCGCACCTGCACCGCGGTCACCGGCAGCGTCGAGTCGGCGCCGAAGCCGAGGCCCGAGGGCGCATGCCCGGCCATGACGAGCTGGGCGCCGAGCGAGGCGATCATGGCCCCGTTGTCGGTGCACAGCGACAGCGGCGGCACGCGCAGCTCGACGCCGGCCGCCGCCGCGCGCTCGGCCGCGAGCTCGCGCACCCGCGCGTTCGCGGCGACGCCCCCGCCGAGCAGCAGCCGGGGCACGCCGAAGTCGCGGCACGCGGCGATCGCCTTCGCGGTGAGCACGTCGGCCACGGCCTCGCGGAAGCTCGCGGCGACGTCGGCCACCGGGATCGGCAGCCCCTCGGCGGTGCGCTTCTCGACCCAGCGCGCCACAGAGGTCTTCAGCCCCGAGAACGAGAAGTCGTAGCGGTGCCGCTCGAGGTCCTTGGGCAGCGTGAGCCCGCGCGGGAAGCGGATGGCCGCGGGATCGCCCTCGGCCGCGACCCGGTCGATGTGCGGGCCGCCGGGGTAGGGCAGCCCGAGCAGGCGCGCCACCTTGTCGAAGGCCTCCCCCGCCGCATCGTCGATGGTCTCGCCGAGCAGCTCGACCTCGCCCACGAGGTCTCGCACGAGCAGCAGGGAGGTGTGCCCGCCCGAGACGAGCAGCGCGACCGTGGGCAGTTCGAGCTCGCCGACGGGGCCCGAGACCTCGCGCAGCCCCTCACCCTGGAGCAGATCCGCCCCCACGTGCCCGACGAGGTGGTTGACCGCGTACAGCGGCTTTCCGAGGCCGATGGCGAGCGCCTTCGCGGCGGCGATCCCGACCATGAGGGCGCCTGCGAGGCCCGGCCCGCAGGTCACCGCGACCGCGTCGAGATCGTCGAGGCGGATCCCGGCCTCGGCGACGGCCTTCTCGATCGTGGGGGTGAGCGCCTCGAGGTGCGCCCGCGCCGCCACCTCGGGCACGACCCCGCCGAAGCGGGCGTGCTCGTCCATCGACGAGGCGATCGTGTTGGCGAGCAGGGTGCGGCCCCGCACGATGCCGATGCCGGTCTCGTCGCAGCTCGTCTCGATGCCCAGGACCAGAGGTTCCCGCGTGCTCATCGACGCTCCCCCGTTTCCAGTCGCATCACGATCGCGTCGATGCCGTCGGGCTGGTAGTAGCGGGGACGCACGCCGATCTCCTCGAAACCCAGCGAGGCGTAGAGCCCCCGCGCGACCGGATTGTCGGCGCGCACCTCGAGGAAGACCTCGCGCACGCCGAGCCCCTCGCCGGCGTCGAGCAGCGCGTTCATGAGGCGCCGCCCCTGGCCCCCGCCCCGGGAAGCCGGGTCGAGCGCGATCGTCTGGACGTCCCCCTCCGCGCCGACTGCGAGCAGCCCGCCGTAGCCGCGCACCGCGCCCGCCCCGTCGACGAGGGCGAGGTAGACGCGGTGATCCCCGGTCAGCTCCTCGCGCATCATCTCGCGGCTCCAGGCCTCGGAGGCGAAGACGGCCGCCTCGATGGCCCATATCGCGTCGAGGTCGTCGATCGATGCGGGCCTGATGCTCAGTTCGCGGTCCCGCGTCGGGCTCGCCCCGCTCACGCGCTCACCCGCTTCGGGGCTCTCGGCTGGGCGGCATCGGGCGCGCGGAGGTAGAGGGCGCGGTCCGGCTCGAAGCCGCGCCCCGCCCTGAGCCGCAGCTCGGCGAGGCGGAGCAGCCCTGCGGCCGGGATGCGCTCGGGCCAGACGTCCCGCTCCTCCTCGACGCAGTCGGCGCGGGCGAGCAGGTGGGCGTCCGCGCTGCGCGCCGGCAGACCCCGGGCATCGAGGCCCGTGTACTCGGTGACGAAGAGCTCCCTGCGCCTCGCGTCCTGCAGCACGCGAACGGGGCGCTCATCGGGAGTACGGGACATCGCCTCGAACGCCACGGCCTCGTGGCCCGAGAGCGGCAGCAGCGGCACGCCGAGCCCTGCGGCGAGCGCCTTCGCCGCGGCGATGCCGACCCGCAGACCGGTGAAGGGACCGGGACCGATGCCGACCACGACTCCCGTGATCCGCGCCGGCGAGACGCCCGGCGCGTCGAGACCCGCCGCGATCAGCTCGCCGATCGCCTCGGTGTGGCCGCGCCGGTCGGCGCTCTCGAACTCGAAGACCTCGCCGCCGGCTCCGACCGCCACGCTCGTGCCGATCGAGGTGTCGATGGCGATGAGCGCGGGCACCAGGCTCACAGCGCCCCTCCCGCCCAGCGGCTGCCGTGGCCGGAGATCGTCACCGTGCGCGGCTCGACCAGCGTCTCCTCGTAGCTCTCGGTCTCGCCCGACGCACCCGCGCCGGCGCCCTCCGGCCGCTCGACGACGATCTCGAGCCAGGATCCGCGCTCCTCCACCATGCCCGCGCCCCATTCGGCGACCACCACCGACCCCTCGAAGTCGAGGTCTAGGTCGTCGAGCTCGGCCGGGTCGGCCAGGCGGTAGGCGTCGACGTGCACGAGCGGTGCGCCGCCCACGAGCGAGGGGTGCGTGCGAGCGAGCACGAAGGTCGGGCTCGTCACCGGTCCCCGGACACCCAGCCCCTCGCCGATGCCGCGGGCGAGCGTCGTCTTGCCGGCGCCGAGCGGGCCCGTCAGGATCACGAGGTCCCCCGCGGCGAGGCGGGCCCCCAGGCGCCGGCCCAGCTCGTGCATGGCGTCGGGATCCGCGATCTCGAGCCGCTCGACGGAGGCGGGAGCGGGGGCGGATCCGGGTGCCTCCGACGGTCCGGGTCCGGAAGCGGGGTCCTCGTCCACGGCCACGCGCACGACGCGGGATCCGATGCCCACGATGATCTCGTAGTTGATCGTGCCCATGAGCTCGGCCCAGACCTCGACCGGCGGCACCCCGGTCGAGGGATCGCCGAAGAGCACGACGGGCTCGCCGAGGCCGACGCGCCTGGCGAGGCTGCCGAGGTCGACGATGCACTGGTCCATGCCGATGCGCCCCACGATCGGGCAGTGGTGCCCCGCGATCGCGACGGTGGCTCCCGCGCCGTTGAGCGCGCGCGGCATGCCGTCGGCGTAGCCGATCGGCACGAGGGCCAGCGTCGTGTCGTTCTGCACGATGTGGTTGTAGCCGTAGGAGACGCCCGTGCCCGCCGCCACCTCGCGCAGCGCCACGATCTCGCTCTTCAGCGTCATCGCCGGGATCAGCCCGAGCTCGGCGGAGCTGCGGGCGGCGAAGGGGCTGAGCCCGAAGAGGGCGACCCCGACCCGCACCGCGTTGTAGTGCAGGTGGGGCGAGGTGAGGGTCGCGGCCGAGGCGGCGAGGTGCACGAGCTCGGGCTCGCAGCCGGCGGCCCGGAGCATCTCGACCGCGACGTCGAAGCGACCCGCCTGCTCGCGGTCGCGATCCTCCCCCGCGTTCGCGAGGTGGCTGAAGACGCCGCGCACCCGCACGAGGCCCGCGCGCTCGAGCTCGGCTCCGCGGGCGAAGAGCTCGGCCCACTCGACCGGGGCCGCGCCGTTCCGGCTGAGCCCCGTGTCGACCTTGAACTGCACGGTCGCGGTGCCGCGCGCTCGGGCGGCCGCGGCGGCCACCGCCTCGAGCTGGGCGAGATGGCTCACCCCGATCTCGATGCGATCCGCGATCGCGGCGTCGAAATCCGCGTTCACGCCGTGCAGCCAGCACAGGATGGGGGCCTCGACGCCCTGGTCGCGCAGCCCGAGCGCCTCCTCGAGGTCGGTCACCCCGAGCAGCTCCGCCCCGCCCTCGATCGCGGCCTGCGCGGCGATCAGCGAGCCGTGCCCGTAGCCGTTGGCCTTGATCACCGCGATGACGGCGGCGCCCCCGGTCACCTCGCGGATCCGCCGCACGTTGTGGCGGATGGCCGCGGGCGATATCTCGGCGATGCGCATCGATCCGGTCCTCATGAGCGCTCCCCCTCCGCCGACGGCTCGGCGGCCGACCCGCCGGCGATCGATCGGGCGGCGCCCGATCCGCCCGCGAGCGATCCTCCGATCGCCGCTTCGATGACGACGAACGCGGTCGCGACCCCGGCCTCGTGGGTCATCGAGAGGTGCGCCCGATCCGCCCCCCTGGCCGCCATCTCCCGGTTCAGCCCCGGCGTCGCGGCGAAGGCGGGCACGCGGTCGTCGCCGCGCACCACCTCCATGTCGTGCCAGCCGAGGCCGTGCGACCCGCCGAGCGCCTTGATGAGCGCCTCGCGGGCCGCGAAGCGCGCCGCGAGCGAGTGCATCGGCAGCTCCCGCTCGGCGGGAGCGAACAGCCGCTCGAGCAGCGCCGGGGTGCGGGTGAGCTGCCGACCGAAGCGCTCGATGTCGACCGTATCCACCCCGATGCCGATGATCATGGCGTTATTCGACGGTCACCGACTTCGCGAGGTTGCGCGGCTGATCGACGTCGAGCCCCTTCGCCTGCGACAGTTCGAGCGCGAACCACTGCAGCGGCACGACCTGCACGAGCGGCTCGAAGAGCGCGTCGGTCAGCGGCAGGCGGATCACGTCGTCGGCGTAGGGCAGCACCGAGGTGTCGCCCTTCTCCACGATCGCGATGACGCGGGCGCCGCGGGCGCGGATCTCCTGGATGTTCGAGACCACCTTCGAGTGCATCACCGGCGACTTGCGGGGGCTCGGCACCAGCACGAAGACCGGCTGACCGTGGTCGATGAGCGCGATCGGGCCGTGCTTGAGCTCGCCGGCGGCGAAGCCCTCGGCGTGGATGTAGGCGATCTCCTTGAGCTTGAGCGCGCCCTCGAGGGCCGTCGGGTAGCCGACGTGGCGGCCGAGGAAGAGCACCGAGCGGGTGTCGGCCATCCAGTGCGCCAGCTGGGCGAGCTGCTCGTGGGTCTCGACCGCCTCCGTCATCGCCGCGGGCAGCTCGTCGAAGGCGGTGACGGCCGCCGCCTGGTCCTCCGCCGAGAGCGTGCCGCGCACGCGGCCGAGGTGCAGGCCGATGAGGTACAGGGCGGTGATCTGGGCGGTGAAGGCCTTGGTCGAGGCGACCGCGACCTCGGGGCCCGCGTGGGTGTAGACCGCGGCGTCGCTCTCGCGCGGGATGGTCGCGCTCTGCGTGTTGCACACCGAGACCGTGGTCACGCCGCGCTCGTTCGCGTACTTGACCGCCATCAGGGTGTCCATGGTCTCGCCCGACTGGCTGACCGAGATGACGAGCGTGCGCTCGGTGAGCACCGGGTCGCGGTAGCGGAACTCGTGGCTGAGCTGCACCTCGACCGGCACCCGCGCCCACTGCTCGATCGCGTAGGCGCCGATCTGGCCGGCGTAGGAGGCGGTGCCGCAGGCGATGATGACGATGCGATCGGCGTTCCGCAGCACCTCGTCCCCGAGCGCCTCGAGTTCGGGGATCGAGATCTCGCCGCCCGCGATCCGGCCGCGGATCGTGTTCGCGGCCGCCTCGGGCTGCTCGGTGATCTCCTTCGCCATGAACGACGACCAGCCGCCCTTCTCGGCGGCGTCGGCGTTCCAGGCGACCTCGTACTCCTCGAACTCGACGGGGTCGCCGGCGAAGTCGGTGATGCGCACGGCCTCGGGCGTGATGATCGCGATGTTGTCCTCCTCGACCGCCACCGCGCGGCGGGTGTGGCCGACGAAGGCGGCGACGTCGCTGCCGAGGAAGTTCTCGCCTTCGCCGAGGCCCACGACCAGCGGCGAGTTGTGCCGGGCGGCGACCACCGTGTCGGGCTCGTCGCGGTGCATCGCGAGCAGGGTGAAGGTGCCGTGCAGGCGGCGCACGACCGTGCGGAACGCACTCTCGAGCTCACCCGTGCGCTCGAACTCGATGCCGAGGAGAGCTGCGACCACCTCGGTGTCGGTCTCGCTGAGCAGCTCGACGCCGGCGGCCTCGACCTCGGCGCGCAGCTCGGCGAAGTTCTCGACGATGCCGTTGTGGATCAGCGCCAGCCTTCCGCCGTCGCCGAGGTGCGGGTGGGCGTTGGCGTCCGTGGGCCCGCCGTGGGTGGCCCAGCGGGTATGGCCGATGCCGCTGCCGTGGGCCTCCAGCGGGCTTGCCTCGAGCATCTCGGTGAGGCGCGCGAGCTTGCCCGAGCGCTTGCGCACCGACACTTCGCCGGCGCCGTCCAAGACCGCGACGCCCGCGGAGTCGTAGCCGCGGTACTCCAGTCGCTTCAGCCCGCTGAGCAGCACGCCCACCGTGTCCCCGGGGCCGACATATCCGACGATTCCACACATGCGGCCAAGTTTAGTGGCACGATGAAGAGCGATGACTGAGACCACAGAGACGCAGACGGACGCCTCGGCGTCCGTCGCAGACACGCAGGCGGGCTCCTCGGCGCCCGTCGCAGACACCCAGGCGGGCTCCTCGGCGCCCGGCACCGAGACGCAGGCGCTCACGCGCCCCGACGTCATCTCGCCGTTCTTCGAGATCGGCCGCGACGAATGGGCGCATCTCGCGGGCGAGACGCCGATGCCGCTGACCGAGGACGAGCTCGCCTCGTTCCGCGGCCTGAACGAGCCGCTCGACCTCGCCGAGGTCGGCGAGGTGTACCTGCCGCTCAGCCGCATGCTGAACCAGTACGCGACCGCGACGCGCGAGGTGCACCGGCGGACCCGCAGCTTCCTGCAGCTCGAGGAGGACCGCCACTCCCCCTTCGTGCTCGGCATCGCGGGTTCGGTCGCGGTCGGCAAGTCGACGGTCGCGCGCATCCTGCGGGATCTCCTCGCCCGCTGGCCGGAGACCCCGAACGTGCAGCTGGTGACGACCGACGGGTTCCTCTACCCGAACGCCGAGCTCGAGCGGCGGGGAATCGCCCACCGCAAGGGCTTCCCCGAGTCGTACGACCGTCGCGCGCTGCTGCGCTTCGTGTCTCAGGTCAAGGCCGGGGTGCCGGAGGTGCGGGCCCCGCACTACAGCCACCTCGTGTACGACATCGTCCCGGGCGAGTTCACGGTCGTGCGCCGCCCCGACATCCTCATCGTCGAGGGGCTGAACGTGCTGCAGCCGGCCTCGATGGAGCGCCCGCTCGCGGTCGCCGACCTCTTCGACTTCTCGATCTACGTCGACGCCCGCACGAGCGACATCGAGAACTGGTTCACGGAGCGCTTCCTCCGCCTCAAGGACGAGGCGTTCCGCAATCCGGAGTCGCACTTCCGCAGGTTCGCGGGCCTCACCGAGGAGCAGGCGCGGGCGCTCGCGCACGAGTTCTGGAAGGGCATCAACGAGCCCAATCTCATCGAGAACATCCGGCCGACTCGCGCGCGCGCCTCGCTCGTGCTGCGCAAGGAGGCGGACCACCGAGTACAGAAAGTTCTGCTGCGCAAGCTGTAGCGGATCCCCGCGAAGCTCCAGCGGATCCGCTCAGGCCGCGGCGAGCTGCTCCTCGAAGGCCGCCGAGACGAGGATCGGCAGGTGATCGCTCGTGCCCCGTTCGAGGGTGCGCACGCTGTCGACACGCAGCCCCGTCGAGGTCGCGAAGTCGTAGTGGCCGCGGAACATCTTGTACCGCGTGTAGGTGCGCTTGTCGCTGCGGGTGAGGTCGTACCCCTCGTCGCGCATGTGCCGGTCGAGCCGATCCTTGAACACCGGGTAGTTGTAGTCGCCCACCATGAGCGCGGGCAGGCCCGGTCCCAGCTGGCGCAGCTCGCCGAGCGCCGTGCTGATCTGATGGCGCCTGAGCGAGTTCAGGGCGGTGAGGGGCGCCGCGTGGAAGGAGGCGGCCACGAGGTCGCGGCCCGTCTGCCGGTCGTGCAGGCGAGCGCCGAGCAGGCGCTCGTGAGCCGGTTGCAGCACCCGGTCGTGCAGCGACTTCTTCAGCTGGAACGCGTGCGCCTCGCGCACCTGGAAGCGATCCTCGCGCACGTACATCGCGAGGCCGAGCCGATTCTTCTCGGTCGCGCGCACGAGGCGCATGTGACCGAGATGCGCGGGCAGGGTCACCGCATCGGCCTCCTGCAGGCAGAGGATGTCGACGGCGTGCTGCTCGGCGAGCCCCTCGATCTCCTTCAGCGCGCGATTCTTCCGCAGGTTGTAGCTGATCGTCTGCACGCGTCGCCCTCCGGGCCCCGTGCCCCGCGGATCGGGGCGCTCCTCACCAGATTACGCCCGCCCGCTGGGTATCGCGCTCAGGCTGGGCGCGGGGCAGCGCCCAGCGACGGCGTCCGCGGATCAGCGCCTGCGCGCGCCGGCGAGCACGGCGAGACCGAGCACCGCGAAGAGCGGCCGATAGTACCGGCGATCGAGCTCGCGGAACCGCTTCCCCGCAGGCGGCAGCCCGAGCGCCGCGAGCGCCGCGTCGCCCCCGAGCGCGGCCCGCGCGAGGAGGCCGGCGCCCATCAGGCGCCTGAGCCCCACGGCGACACGGCCCTCGCCGAATCCGCCCGCGACGAGGGCCGCGCCGGTGAACGCCGCGCCCGCGACGGCCCAGGTGGCCTCCGCCTCGGGCATCGCCTTCGCGTTGCCGACGACGGCCTCGCCGAGCCGCCGGCGATTCTTCGCGGGCCAGGGGGACCCCGACGCCCAGATCGCGTGCAGCACGCCGGCCGCGGTCAGGCCGGCCCACGCCACCAGCCTCGGAATCGTCCCCCTGCTCATGCGGCCACTCTACTGTTCGTGCGGAACGGTCCGGGCGGCCTCCCCGTCCACGGCATCGCGCCATCGGAGCAGTCCCTCGCGCAGGGCCCCGAAGGCCGCCTCGCGCGGATCGAGGAAGCCGTAGTGCCCCTCGCCCTCGAGCTCGACCAGACGGGCCCGGTCGCCCGCGCGCAGCCGCGCCTCCACGAGGGCGCGCGACTGCTCCACGCCGACCACGGTGTCGGCGACGCCGTGCACGACGAGGTGCTCGGTGCCGGTGCGCGGCTGCGCCCCCAGGGTCGGCACCTCGTAGCCCTCGGGATGACGCACCGCGCCCGCGGCGATCCAGCGCGCGATCGAGCCCTCGTCCCACCCGGCTCGGGCCGCCCCGGCGGGATCGCTCACCGCGGCGAGCGGCACCACGAGGTCGACCCGGGGGTGCGCGGCGAGCGCACCGCAGAGGTAGCCTCCGGCGGAGTGGCCGAAGACGGCGATCGCCGGGGGCGCCAGCCGCTCGGCGACGGCGTCGACGGCTGCGTGCACATCGGCGACCGACTCCTCGGGCCCGCCCCCGGAGCCGATCCGGCGGTACTCCACGTTGGCGACGGAGAAGCCTTCGGCGAGCAGCCGCCTGACGATCGGCACGTGCAGGGAGCGGTCGAACTCCGCCTCGAAGTAGCCGCCGTGCAGGCTGATCACGAGCGGGCCGCCCGCGCCCGAGGCGGGGACCCAGAGGTCGACGACCTGCTCGGGGCGTTCACCGTAGGCCAGGGTCTCCGCAGGACTGCGTGGGACGCCGTCCCACGCGGCGTCCTGCGCCTGCACCTCCTCGAGCCATGCGCCCAGCGCGCCGTCCTCATCGGGGTCGAGCATGATCCGGCCTCCCGTCTCGCGGCGTCCTCGCGCCGCCTTCGGGCGCCGCCGCACGCACTTCATCATCCAGGGTCTTCTGAAAGACCCGTCACGAACCGCCCCGAAAGGTCAATAATCGTGGCGTTCTTCGAAACGGACCACGACTATTGACCTTTCGACATGCTTCTCGTGTGCCGCATGCTTCTCGTGCGCCGCGGAGCCTTCCCGCATTCGGGCGCCCTGCGTGCACGGAATGGCATAGGTGACGGACGTCAAGACCCTGGCACCTCATCATCCCCCCATCCGCCCGCGCCTACACTGATGGGGTGAACGACCCGCAGCTCCCGCCTCGATCCGAAGCCCTGCTCACCGCGATGCGCGAGCGCGTCGTCATCGCCGACGGCGCCATGGGCACGCAGCTGCAGGACGCCGCCCCCACGCTCGAGGACTTCCAGGGGCTCGAGGGCTGCAACGAGATCCTGAACGTCTCGCGCCCCGACATGATCCGGGCGATCCACGACGGCTATCTCGCGGTCGGCATCGACGCGATCGAGACGAACACCTTCGGCGCCAACTGGTCGAATCTCGGCGACTACGGCATCGACGACCGCATCGAGGAGCTCTCCGAGGCCGGCGCGCGCATCGCGCGCGAGGCGGTGGAGGCCGCCGAGGCGGCCGACGGCCGCACGCGCTGGGTGCTGGGCTCGATCGGCCCCGGCACGAAGCTGCCGAGCCT
This sequence comes from Candidatus Leucobacter sulfamidivorax, assembly GCA_016771945.1. GTDB lineage: Bacteria > Actinomycetota > Actinomycetes > Actinomycetales > Microbacteriaceae > Leucobacter > Leucobacter sulfamidivorax. The sequence continues at coordinate 500,904 of QZLF01000002.1, read as the reverse complement.
CGGGCACACGACGTACGCCCATCTGAAGGAGACCTTCGCGCTGCAGGCGGTGGGCCTCACGCGGGGCGGCGCCGACGCGCTGCTCATCGAGACCAGCCAGGATCTGCTGCAGACGAAGTCCGCCGTGAACGGCTGCAAGCTCGCCGCCGAGCGCACGGGGGTGCGGCTGCCGATCTTCGTCGAGGTCACGGTCGAGACGACGGGCACCATGCTCATGGGCTCCGAGATCGGGGCGGCGCTCGCCACGCTCGAGGCGATGGGCGTCGACGCGATCGGCCTCAACTGCGCCACGGGACCCGCCGAGATGAGCGAGCACCTGCGCTACCTGTCGAAGCACTCGCAGGTGCCGGTCATGGTCATGCCGAACGCGGGGCTCCCCGTGCTCGGGCCGAACGGCGCCGTCTACCCGCTCACCCCCGAGGAGCTCGCGGTCGCCGAGGAGCAGTTCGTGCGCGAGTTCGGGCTGTCGCTCGTCGGCGGCTGCTGCGGCACGACGCCCGCGCACATGCGCGCGGTGGTCGAGAGGCTGGGCGGATCCGCCCCCGCTCCGCGCACCCCGGCGCGCGAGGACGAGGTCTCGAGCCTCTACCAGGCCGTGCCGCTGAAGCAGGACGCCTCCTTCCTCGCGATCGGCGAGCGCACGAACGCGAACGGCTCGAAGGCGTTCCGCGAGGCGATGCTCGCGGGCGACTGGGACGAGTGCGTCGAGATCGCGAAGGCGCAGATCCGCGACGGCGCGCACCTGCTCGACGTCTGCGTCGACTACGTCGGGCGCGACGGCGCGGCGGACGCCCGCGAGGTGGTCTCCCGGCTCGCGAGCGCTTCGACCCTGCCCATCGTGATGGACTCGACCGAGCCGGCCGTGCTGCAGGCCGGCCTCGAGCTCATCGGCGGGCGCCCGGTCGTGAACTCGGTGAACTACGAGGACGGCGACGGACCGACGAGCCGCTTCGCGCGCATCATGCCGCTCGTGAAGGAGCACGGGGCGGCCTTGATCGCGCTCACGATCGACGAGCAGGGGCAGGCGCGCACGCGCGAGGACAAGGTGCGGATCGCCTCCCGCCTCGTCGACGCCCTCGTCGCGGAGTGGGGCATGCGCGAGTGCGACATCATCGTCGACGCGCTGACCTTCCCCATCGCCACCGGGCAGGAGGAGACCCGGCGCGACGCGATCGAGACGATCGAGGCGATCCGCGAGCTCACCGCGAAGTACCCGGGGCTGCATACGACGCTCGGCGTCTCGAACGTCTCCTTCGGTCTCAACCCCGCGGCCCGGGTGGTGCTGAACTCGGTCTTCCTGCACGAGGCGGTGCAGGCGGGGCTCGACTCGGCCATCGTGCACGCCGCCAAGATCCTGCCCCTCGCCTCGATTCCCGAGGATCAGCGCCAGGTCGCCCTCGACCTCGTCTGGGACCGCCGGGAGTACGACGCCGACGGCAACCTGACGTACGATCCGCTCGCGCGCATGCTCGAGATCTTCAGCGGCGTCGACCTCGCCTCCATGCGCGACCAGCGCGCGGCCGAGCTCGCGGCCCTGCCCGTGACCGAGCGCCTCGAGCGACGCATCATCGACGGCGAGCAGAAGGGTCTCGCGGACGACCTCCAGCTGGCGCTCGACGACGGCCACCCGGCGCTCGGCATCGTGAACGACGTGCTGCTCGCGGGCATGAAGGTGGTCGGCGAGCGCTTCGGCGCCGGCGAGATGCAGCTGCCCTTCGTGCTGCAATCCGCAGAGACGATGAAGGCCGCCGTCGCATTCCTCGAGCCGCATATGGAGAAGGTCGAGGGGGAATCCGCGTCGAAAGGCACGATGGTGATCGCCACCGTGCGCGGGGACGTGCACGACATCGGCAAGAATCTCGTCGACATCATCCTGACGAACAACGGCTACACCGTCGTGAACATCGGCATCAAGCAGCCGATCTCGGAGATCGTGGCGGCGGCCGAGGAGCACGGCGCCGACGTGATCGGCATGAGCGGGCTGCTCGTGAAGTCGACGGTCGTGATGAAGGAGAACCTCGAGGAGCTGAACGCGCGCGGGCTCGCGAGGAAGTACCCGGTGATCCTCGGCGGGGCGGCGCTCACCCGGGCCTACGTCGAGGACGACCTCGCCGAGATCTACGAGGGCGAGGTGCGCTACGCCAAGGACGCCTTCGAGGGACTCGCGCTCATGGAGCCGCTCGTGAAGGTCGCCCGCGGCGCCTCGCCCGATGAGGTGGGCCTGCCTCCGCTGAAGAAGCGGATCCACCGTCGCGGCGCGCAGCTCACGGTGACCGAGGAGGCGGACCTCCCGGCCCGCAGCGACGTGGCCGCCGACAACCCCGTACCCGCTCCCCCGTTCTGGGGCACCCGCATCGTCAAGGGCGTGCCGCTCGCCGACTACGCGGCGCTGCTCGACGAGCGGGCCGTGTTCATGGGGCAGTGGGGTCTGCGCTCGGGCCGCGGCGAGGGCACGGCGAGCTACGAGCAGCTGGTCGAGAGCGAGGGGCGCCCCCGGCTGCGCGAGTGGCTCGGCCGCATGCAGACCGAGGGCATGCTCGACGCCTCGGTCGTCTACGGCTACTTCCCCGCGTACAGCGATGGCGACGAGGTCGCGATCCTGCACCACGGCGAGGGGCTGGAGCGGGCCTTCTCCGCCGGTCAAGCCCGTCGAGACCAAGGAGAGATCCTCGCCCCCGATGGCGGATCCGGAGGTCCCGTCGGCGCCGAGCGCCTGCGCTTCGCCTTCCCCCGGCAGCGGCGCGACCGTCACCTGTGCCTCGCGGACTTCATCCGCTCACGCGAGGCCGTCGAGGCTTCCGGTCAGCCCGACGTGTTCGCGGTGCAGCTCGTCACGGTCGGATCGCGGGTCGACGAGCACACGGCGAAACTGTTCGCAGGCGACCGCTACCGCGAGTACATGGAGCTGCACGGCCTCGCGGTGCAGCTGACGGAGTCGCTCGCCGAGTACTGGCATCAGCGCATCCGCGGCGAGCTGGGATTCGGCGCCGAGGAGCCCGAGAGCGTCGAGGACTTCTTCAAGCTGAAGTACCGCGGCGCCCGCTTCTCGCTCGGCTACCCGGCCTGCCCCGACATGGCGGATCGCACGAAGGTCGTGGAGCTGCTGAGACCGGGGCGCATCGGCGTCGAGCTGTCGGAGGAGCTGCAGCTGCACCCCGAGCAGTCGACCGACGCCTTCGTCTTCCACCATCCCGAGGCGAAGTACTTCTCGGTGTAGCGGCCGGGCGGCCTCACGCGCCGATGCGCCAGCCGGTCGCGGCGTCCTGCTGACGCCAGAACTCGGCGAAGCGGCCGCCCGCGGCCAGCAGCTCGTCGACTCCGCCCTGCTCGACGACGCGGCCGTCCTCGACGAACACCACCCGATCCGCCGCGCGGATGCTGGCGAGCCGATGCGCGACGATCACGCGGGTGCGGGGCACGGGATCGTCCGCGAGCGCCGCCACGACGGCCGTCTCGTTCTCGGTGTCGAGCGCGCTCGTCGCCTCGTCGATGAGCAGCACCGGGGCGGGCTTGAGCAGGGCGCGGGCGATCGACACCCGCTGACGCTCGCCGCCCGAGAGGGATCCGCCGGCCTCGCCGACGCGCGTCGCCCAGCCGTCGGGCAGCCGCTCGACGATGGGATCGACCCGCGCGAGGCCGGAGGCCTGCCGCAGCTCCTCGTCCCCCGCTCCGGGGCTCCCGACCAGCACGTTCTCGCGCACGCTCCCCTCGAAGAGGTAGGGATGCTGGAAGACGACGCTCGTGAGCTCCCGCCGGGCCTCGGCGTCGAGGGCGTCGAGTGAGGTCTCCCCGATTCGCACCGATCCGCTCGTCGGCGCGTGCAGCCCGGCGATCAGCGCGAGGATCGTGCTCTTGCCCGAGCCCGAGGGCCCGACGATCGCGGTGGTCTCGCCCGGCTCGAACACCAGGTCGAGGCCCTCGAGCACCGGAGCCGAGCCCTCGTCGTAGCGGAACGAGACGCCGCTCAGCTCGATCCGCGGCGCGCCGTCCCGGTCCACCCCTCCGGCACCCGAGGGCACGGGCGGCGCCATGAGCACCTCGCGCAGGCGGCGCAAGGTCCCGGCGGTGGCCTCCACGCCGGCCGAGAGCTCGGCGAGCACGGTGAAGGGCTCGAGGTAGCGCACGATGACGACGATGAGTGCGACGGCCTCGGGCGCCGTGAGGCTGCCGGTCACGGCGAGCCAGACGGCGGTGGCGGCGAGCAGCACGAGCGCGATCTGGGTCGCGAGCCCGAAGATCAGCTGCCCCGGGATCTGCATGAGCAGCAGCCGGACCATGGCGCCGTGCTGCGAGGCGAGCGCCGCGCCCGCGTGGCTGCGCGCGGGCTCCACCCGGCGGGCCGCGCGCAGCGCCTGCTGGGTGCGCGCGAACTCGAGGATCCGCTCGGTCAGCGCCTCGTTCGCAGAGGCCGCGGCCCGATCGGCACTGCGCCCCAGCCGGCCGGCGATCCAGTACGCGCCGAGCAGCACCGGCACGCCGGCGAGGGCGGCGAGCCCGAGCTGCCAGGAGATCGGGAGGAGCGCGATCGCGAGCGCGAGCGGCATGAGCACCGCGCTGAGGAGCGGCGTGACGAGGTAGACGATCAGCCCCACGAGCTCGGGGCCCGTGGCGGCGACGGCCTGGCGCGCGGTCGCCGTGCGCTCGGCGGTGAACCAGCCGAGGCGGGTGCGCTCGATGTGATCGGCGACGGCGCGCTGACCGGTGTCCAGCAGCCCGAAGCCGAGCTCGTAGCCGATGCGGGCGACCGCCCAGTCGACGGCCCAGCCGGCGGCGGTGACGACCGCGAGCCAGAGCACCCACGGCCACGCGGAGGCCGGCTCCTCGCCGAACAGTGCGGCGACGAGGGGCACGAGCAGCACGGCGCCGCAGGCGCGGAGCACCACGCCGAGCACGGCGAGCGCGGTGTGCGCGATCACCTTGGGGCGGCTGCCCGCGGGCAGCAGGGAGAGCAGGGTGCGGATCATCGCCGGGCCTCCGATCCGCCGATGGGAAGCGTGGCGTCGTGCGCTGCGGCGGCGGGCTCGGCACCTGGGGCGCCGCCGGGCGCGCCCCCCGCCTCCCACAGCCGCCGGTAGCGTCCGTCGCGGGCGAGCAGCTCGTCGTGCCGTCCGGTCTCGACGACGCGGCCGCGGTCGAGCACGACGATGCGGTCGACCCCGGTCACGGTGTGCAGCCGGTGCGCGATGATCAGCACCGTGCGGCCGGCGGTGAGGCGGTTCAGGGCCCGCTGCACGAGGTACTCCGACTCGGGGTCGGCGAAGGCCGTCGCCTCGTCGAGCACGAGCACGGGCGTGTCGGCGAGGATCGCGCGCGCGATCGTGAGGCGCTGCCGCTCTCCACCCGAGAGCGCGGCGTCCGGGCCGAGCACCGTGTCGTAGCCCTGGGGCATGCGCATGATGCGCTCGTGGATCTGCGCGGCCCTCGCTGCGGCCTCGACCGCCTCGGCCGAGGCCTCCGGGACGGCGAGCGCGATGTTCTCGCGCACCGTGCCGAGGATCAGCCGACTCTCCTGGAAGACGAAGCCCACTCGGGTGTACAGCTCATCGGCGGAGAGCTCGCGCAGATCCCGGCCGCCGACGCGGATCGCCCCCTCCCCGACGTCGTGGAAGCGCGCGAGCAGGGAGGCGAGCGTCGACTTGCCCGAGCCGGAGGGCCCGACGAGCGCGGTGACGGTGCCGGGCTCGAGGGTCAGCGAGACCTCCTCGAGCACGGGGGCGCCGGGACGGTAGGAGAAGCCGACGCCATCGAACTCGACGAGGCCGGCGGGCGGCTTGCCGGGATCCGGCTCGCCGATCCGCCCCGGGTCGACGGCCGGGCCCTCGCCGCCCGGCCCCTCGCCGGCGGCCCGGAGCTCGGGCTCCTCGAGCGTCACTTGGATGCGACGCGCGGCGACGAGCCCGCTGCGCAGGCCGGAAAGCCCGTAGCCGATGCCGAGCAGCCGGGAGCCGAAGGTCGTGCCGAGCAGCAGGAACGGCAGCAGGGCGACGGGGTCCATTCCGCCCGCGACAACCCGCAGGGTGCCGAAGACGCAGATGAGCAGCAGGAAGGTCGCCGGACGGGTCGCGAGGTCCATGAAGGTCTTCATGCCGATGAAGGGGCGCTGCCAGTCGTTCAGGAAGCCGATGTACTCGCCGAGCCGCGCGCGGAAGGTCGAGGCGGCGGAGCCGCCGAACACGCGCATGACGGGCTGGCCCTCGAGGTAGCCCGCGGCCTCGGCGTTCATGCGCTCGGCCCAGCGCTGCGCCTGGCCGATCCTGTCCTTGGAGGCGAGCACCATCCACGCCATCGTGACGATGTAGACGAGCACCGGCACGAGCAGGATCAGCGCAAGCTGGGGATCGATCGCGAAGAGGTAGACGAGCACCGCGACCGGGGCGACGACCGCGGCCACCGCGTCGGAGACCGCGTGCGTGACGAGGTAGTGGAGGGAGAGCGTGTCGTCCTGCACGAGCTGCTTCACCTGGCCGGATCCGCGGGCCGAGAACCAGCCGAGCGGCAGTCGGGCGAGCTTGCCGAGGAGGCGCGCACGCAGATCGCGCTCGAAGCGGGCGTCGACGAGGTGCAGCCACAGCAGCAGCGCGGCCGACAGCACCACGCCGGCGGCCATCAGCGCGACGGCCCAGAGGCCGATCGCCCAGAGCTCGGAGGCCGCGGCGCCGGCGAGGACGCGACGGGAGAGCTCGACCAGCAGGAAGAACGGGGCGAGCTCGACGAGGGTCACGAGGCCCTGCAGCACGCCCGCCGCGATGAACACCGGCTTCAGCGGACGCAGCAGGCGGCCCGCGGCCCGGGCCCGCCACTCCCCGCGCGGCTGCTTCCGGGGCCGGGCCTTCGGTGCGTCGGAAGCGCCCGCTCCGAGCGGAGCCGGTTGCGGCTCCGACTCCGGTTGCGGCTCCGTTTGCGGCTCCGGTTGCCGCAGCGGCTCCGGATCCGGCGTCGGCTCGGGCCGGACCGCCGCCTTCGCCGCGTCCTTCTTGCCGCCGTCGCCGCGCAGGGTGCCCATGGACCGGCCCTCGATCCAGTAGGCCAGCGCGTAGATCTCGGATTTCGGGAAGCCGAAGTCGTCGCGCAGGCGCTGGCGCAGCTGCTTCAGCGATGCCGCCTCGGTCGCCGCCCAGGCGTACCAGTCCGACCAGTCGCGATCCTCGATCGCCGCCGCGAGCGACTCCGGGCCGGTGCGACGGATGCGATGCGTGCGCAGCATGGGGTGATCCGGGATCGGGATCAGGCGCTCGTCCTCGCCGTGCTCCTCGAGGTACAGCTCGATCGCGACATCGCTCGGCAGTGCGCCGATGATGCCGCTGATCGCCGGGATCGAGGCCGCGTCTCCGATGAGCAGGTAGCCCGCCGGGAGTTCCTCGGGCACGTCGAACTTCGAGGAGCCGAGCGTGCCCACGGGGAGGGCATCGCCCGGTCGGGCGGCGGCGGCCCAGGCCGAGGCCGCACCCGCGGGCTCGTGCAGCAGGAAGTCGACGGAGAGCTCGCCCGTCTGCTCATCGGCCTCGACGATGGTGTAGGCCCGCTGATGCTCGAAGTCCTTGCCGTCCGGGTCGGGGAACCAGAAGCGCAGCCAGGCCGTCGGGGACACCGTGACGTCCTCGAACAGGGTCTCCGAGACCATGTGCACGCGCTTGAAACCCGGCGTGATGAACTCGACGCCCGTCACCGTCACCGTGTGATCCCGCACGCCCATGCCGCGCATGACCGCACCCTGGAATCCTCGCTTCGCCATCCGACGCCTCCCGATGAATAAGGTTATCCTAACTATGATCAGATCACTCGCGGAGATTCCGCCCGGTCGCCCGCGCTACGCTGAGCGCATGATGCCCGCCGCCTCCCCGATCGAGGGACTGCGCGCCCTCGCGCTCTGGGCGCAGGGAGGCCTCGCCCGCCGCCTCGGCTGGGAGGCGGCGATCGAGCGGGCGAACCGCCCGGTCATGGCGCTCTCCGACATGCAGCCCGTCACCGCCGCCTGGTGGCGGGAGCGCAGACTCGAACCCGGCGAGCTGCTCTACCTCGCACTCGGCGACTCGACGGCGCAGGGCATCGGCGCGAGCACCCCCGGCCGCAGTTACGTGGGCCAGCTGCTCGACCGCGTCGAGGCCCGCACCGGCGCCCCCGTGCGCGCGTGGAACGTCGCCGCCTCGGGCGCGACCTCCGCGCTCTGCGTGCGCGACCAGCTGCGGCGAGCCGAGAAGCCGCTGCGCCGGAACCCCGAGCTCGTGACCCTCGCGATCGGCGCGAACGACATCGCCGAGTGGAACCCGGTCGCCTTCCACTCCAACCTGAACCGGATCCTCGATGCGCTGCCCCCGCACACGATCCTCGGCGAGGTGCCCTGCTTCTTCCTGCCGCCGAGGGAGGAGCGGGTGCAGGAGGCGAACGCGATCCTGCGCACGATCGCCAACGCCCGCGGCCTCGCCGTCGCGCCCGTGCACCGCGCGACGAGGGATCGCGGGATCCGCGGCGTCCTGACCGAGTTCGCCGCCGACGCCTTCCATCCCAACGACCGCGGCTACCAGGTCTGGGCCGACGCGTTCTGGCCGCTCGTCGCGGCGCGCGTCGACGAAGTGCGGGCGGGCGCTCGTCAGGCCGTGCCGGGGAGCGGCGCTTCCGCCTGAGATCCGTGTTCCGGCTCTGCAATACGATCGACCGGAGTGCGGACTCAGTCCGAGTGGCGGTGGCCGCGCCCCGACCCGGCCGCGCTCAAGCCCGGCCGCGCCGCGCCAGCGGGGAGCGGCGCAGCGCGGCGAGCACCGGGCGGCCGATCAGGAGCAGCCCCGCCACGGTCGTGACGGCCCGCACCGTGTCCCAGGTGAGCGTCGAGCTCACGAGGGAATAGCTCAGGAAGCGCACGAGATTGCCGCCGAAACCGGCGGCCGCGTCGTAGGAGATGCTCGTGTCCCCGCCCACGGCGAAGGGCCAGAACCAGACGTTCATCAGCAGCCCGAAGACGTAGGAGGCGAGCACCCCGTAGACCGCCAGCATCGCGAGCTCGGCCCAGGCCCGACCGGCGGCTCCGCCCCGGCCCGCTGCCGCATCACGCCGCCACCGCGGCAGCAGCCCGGCCCCCGCGCCGACCCAGCCGGCGGCGAAGACCTGGAACGGCAGCCACGGCCCCACCCCGCCCCAGAGCAGCGCGGACCCGAGCATCACCGTGGCCCCGAGCAGGAAACCGAAGCGGGGCCCGAAGGCGCGCCCGCCGAGGATCAGCAGCACGAGCGCCGTCTCGATCCCCCCGAAGCCCGTGCCGAAGAAGCGCAGCACCATGCCCACGGCCGTGAGGGTGCCCAGCATCGCGACGAGCATCGTCCCCTGGGCCCCGCCCGCGAGCGAGACCGCCACCGCGCCCGCGAGCACGACGGCCGCGGCGATGGCGAGCACCGGCACCGCGCGCTGCGCGTCGGCCGGCACGGCCGCCTGCAGGAAGGGCCAGCAGAACGCCGCGAGGGCGGCCAGGCTGGCGAGCGGCACCAGGGCCGCGCCGAGTACCCGCCTCATGCGAGCCCCGATCGGGCGTCGCCTCGACGATGCGAGCGGGGGCGGCCGGGTCTCCGAGGGCGTGGTCCTCGGCAGCACCGCCGGTCCCGGCAGCATCGTCGGTCCCGGTAGCACCGTCGGTCCCCAAGTCCTCGGCCTCGAGCCGCAGCGATCGGATCCCCGCCCCCTCGGCGCGCAGCAGCCCGGCGAAGCCCGCGTCGTGGGTGGCGAGCAGCACCGCCGTGCCCTCGCCCGCGAGTTCGGCGAGCATCGCGGCCAGGCGGCGGCGCGCGTCCCGATCGAGGCCGCGGGTGGGCTCGTCGAGCAGCAGCACCTCCGGCTCGTACGCGAGCTGCACCGCGATGCCGAGCGCCAGGCGGGTGCCCGCGGAGAGATCGCGCGGGTGGGTGGCCGGCAGCGAGGGGAGGATCGACTCCGGGATCGACCCCGCGATGAGCCGCTCGAAGCGCCGCGCGGTCGCGCCCGCCTCGGCGCGCGCGCGGCGATCGGCGAAGCGGCACTCGTCGGCGAGCGCGTCCCGGATCAGCAGGTCGTCGACCCGCTGCGGCACCAGCGCGACGCCGGCCGCCCGGCCCTTCGCCCCGCGCGGCAGCGCGATGCTCTCGAGCAGGCTCGTCTTGCCGACGCCGTTCGGCCCGGAGAGCACCGCGATCTCGCCCGGGCGCACCGCGAGCTCGTCGACGTGCAGGAGCGGTCTGCCGCCCCGCTCGACGCGCAGATCGCTCGCGAGCACGATCGGGGCGCCCCGCCCGTCCCCGTCCGGACGGGACCGCGAGCGGGAAGCCGCTTCGGGGCGCACGGCGGGGGTCTCTGCGGCTCCCGCGATTCCGGAGGCCCCGGTGGTTCCCGTGCTTCCGAAGGTTCCCACGGTCTCGAGGGCTCCCACGGCTCTGGCGGCTCTCGGAGTTCCGGCGACCCCCGCGGTCCCGGCCGCAGAAGATCCCTCACCGGAGATCGCCTGCAGCCCGCCCGCCCGCATCTCGAAGCGGCGGATCGGCGCCTCCCCCAGGGCGGCGAGCGGCTCGGGGCGGTGCTCCGCGATGACGACGGCGCAGCCCTCGCCGAGCAGCGATCGCAGCGCGGCCAGCACGGCGTCGACCGAGCGCGGGTCGAGATCGGCGATCGGCTCGTCGAGCAGCAGCACCCGGGGCCGCGCGAGGCAGGCCGCCGCGAGCGCCGCCTGTGGCCTCCCCCGCCGACAGCGTGGCCGGATCGCGCTCGGCGAGGCCGGTGAGGCCGAACCGTTCGAGCCCGCGATCCACCGCGTCCGCGAGCTCGTCCCCGGAGACGCCTCGCCGAGCGGGGGCGAAGGCGAGCTCCGCGCGGACGGTCTCGGCGAGGAAGGAGTGCTCGACCCGCTGCGGCACGAGGGCGACGAGGCCCGAGAGCCGGGCGGGGCGCAGGCCGGCGCCCGGACCGGCACCGGCGGATCCGCTCCCCAGCACCTCCCGGCCGAGCACCTCGAGGGTGCCCGACACACGGCCGCCCGTGTAGGCCGGGGCGAGCCCGGCCAGCGCGCGCAGCAGCGTGGACTTGCCGCTGCCGGTCGGCCCCGTGAGCAGGGCGAGCTCCCCCGCCCGCAGCTCCAGGTTCGCGCCCGTGACGGTCTCGCGCCCGGCGCTCGCGTCCGATCCGCCGCCGTACTGCACGCTCAGCCCCTCGGCGCGCAGCAGCACGCTCGCGCAGGGCTCGCGGGCCGGGGCCGGGGCCTGCGTCTGGGCCGAGGGCAGGGTCGGGGCCGGAGTCGAGGGCGGAGTCGAGGGCGGGGCCGACGCCGGACCCGCGGCGGGGAAGCCCCGCAGCTCCATGGAGGCGCCGAGGGTCGTCGCCCGCTCCACGGCCTGCTCGAGGACGGGGACGAGCAGGCGCGGTCCGCGGCCCTCGCCGCGCATCCGGGCGGCGCGATCCACCCGCTGCACGGAGGCGATGAGCGCCGGCACCGCGCCGAGCGCCAGCGCGAGCACGGTCGCGAGGGGCAGGAACGGGCGCGGCGCGCGGGCGAGCAGGGTGCGGGCGTCGGCGATGGCGTTCGCGGCGCCGAAGACCACGAACACCGCGGCGAAGCGGCTCGCATCCGCGATGGTGGCGAGCAGCTGATCGAGGGTGAGCGGGCCGAACAGCGCGATGCCGCGGAACGGTCCGCCGAGCGGGATCACCGGCAAGTCGATGAGCAGCACCGCGCCGACGGGCGGAGCGACCGTCGAGGTGAAGACGATGCGGTAGGCGACGCGCACGGCGACGAAGACGAGCGCCGCGATCACGCCGAAGCGCAGCGCGGGCGAGCGGATCCGCCCGAACGCCGCGCAGGCGGCGACGGCGCCGGCGATGATGCCGAGCTGCCACCAGGGCGTCGGGGCCATGGCGCCCACGAGCGCCGCCGCGACGGCGAGCAGCCAGACGATGCCCGGCATCGGGGAGTCGCCGGTTACTTCCCGGGCAGGCGGGGCTCGGCCGTGTCGCCGAGCTGGAAGGCGAAGGCCACGGCGTCACCGGGGGCCAGCTCGAGCGTGTCGGCGCCCTCCTGGGCGAACTCCCACCCGCTGCCCGAATCCTCGAACAGACCCCACCAGGCCCAGATGGGCCCGAAGTCGGCGCAGTCGCCGGAGGTGTAGCTCTCGCCCTCGTACTCGAGCGCCTCGTCGGCGGCGGGCGCGCCCGCTACGCGGCAGGCGAAGAAGGCATCGCTCGTGGAGACGCCCACGAGCTCGACCTCGGCGGCCTCGAAGGCCTTGACGGCGGTGATCGGGGCATCGGTCTCGACGCAGGTGTCGACGTCGGCACCCTCGAGCTCGCCCGGATCGACGACGACGCGCACGCCCGCGCAGTCGCCCGCCACGATCGCGGTGTCGCCCGAGCCGCCGTTCGCATCCGCGGCGGGGGTCTCGTCCCCCGCCCCCGGCGACGAGCAGCCGGCGAGGCCGAGCGCGGCCGCGACGAGCAGGGCGATGCCCGCGGCGGTCCTGAACCGATGCGTCTTCATGGATCTCCTCTCGGACCAGGTCCTCGCGCGGACGCGCGCTCCCCTCCGCAACCTACCCAGGCTATCCCAGGCGGGCGGCCCCGCCGCGCACGGCGTCATGCAGCGGAACGCGGGCGGGCGGATCGCGGGCGCGCTCAGCCCGCGAGCGCTGCGGCGAGCTCCCGCCCCCGGGCGAAGGCGCGTTCCGCGGCCTCCGCGAACAGACGGGCGGCGAGCGCGGGGTCGAGCTCCGGCATCACCTCGGCGAGCATGTCGGCGAGGGTGCGGTCGAGCGTGATCGCCTCGACCTCCATGCCCATCGCCGTGCCCAGCAGGACGCGCAGCGGGGGCACGACGTGGTCGGCCTCCTGCTCGAGCGCGGGATCGTCGTAGGCGGCACCGCGCGTGGAGATGATGACCGCGGTCCTCCCCGCCAGCGGCGCGGGATCACCGGGCAGCGCGGGGGCCGTGCGGCCGGGCACGTGCAGGTAGTCGAGCCACGCCTTGAGCGTCGAGGGCATGGAGTGGTTGTACATCGGCGCGCCGATCACGAGCGCGTCGGCGTCGAAGACCTCCTCGATCACCGCGTCCTGCAGCGCGGCCTCCGGGAGATCGGCGGGCACCCCGGGCCGGTGCGGGAAGTGGAGGCCGCGGCAGGGCAGGTGCGGCAGCCGATCCGCGTCGAGATCCCGGACGACGACCGCGCCCCCGGCCTCCTCCCAGCCGCGGGCGAACGCCTCGGTGAGGCGGCGCGATACGGAGGACTCGGGGCTGACGCTGCTGTCGATGCGGAGGAGGGTCGGCATGCGACCAGCCTAGTCAGGTCTCGGCGCGAACCCGCTCAGACCGCGAGGCGGTGCTTGACGACGGCCGCGAGGTCGTCGGCGAGCTGCCTGGCCTGGCCTTCGTCGGCCGCCTCGACCATCACCCGCACGACGGGCTCGGTGCCCGAGGGGCGCAGCAGCACCCGGCCGCGACCGCCCAGCACCACCTCGGCCTGGGCGACGGCCTGCTGCAGCACCTCGTCGGACGAGGCCTTCGAGCGGTCCACGCCGCGCACGTTCACGAGCACCTGCGGGTACACGGTCATGCACGCGGCGAGCTCGGCCAGGGTCCTGCCCGTGCGCTTGACCTCTGCCGCGAGGTGCAGGCCGGTGAGGATCCCGTCGCCGGTCGTGGCGTGCTCGCTCATGATGACGTGCCCCGACTGCTCGCCGCCGAGCGAGTAGCCCCCGGCGTTCAGCGCCTCGAGCACGTAGCGGTCGCCCACCCCGGTCTCGATCACGTCGATGCCGTTGTTCGCCATCGCGAGCTTCAGGCCCAGGTTGCTCATCACGGTCGCGACGAGCGTGTTCTGCTGCAGGTGGCCGCGCGCGCTCATGGAGAGCGCCAGGATCGCCATGATGCGGTCCCCGTCGACGACCGCGCCCGTCGCGTCGACCGCGAGGCAGCGGTCGGCGTCGCCGTCGTGGGCGATGCCGAGGTCCGCGCCGTGCGCGAGGACGGCGGCCGCGAGCGGCTCGAGGTGCGTCGAGCCCACGCCGTCGTTGATGTTGAAGCCGTCGGGGTCGTTGCCGATCACGGTCACGCGGGCGCCCGCGTCGGTGAAGACGTCGGGCGAGATGCCCGCGGCCGCGCCGTGGGCGCAGTCGAGCACCACGTGCAGGCCGTCGAGCCGCAGCCCCTCGAGCGTGCCGAGCAGGTGCACGAGGTAGCGGTCCTCGGCGTCCGCGAAGCGGCGGATCCGCCCGACCTCGCGACCGGTGGTCCCCGCGTGCGGCCGCGACATGGCGGCCTCGATCGCGTCCTCGACCTCGTCGGCCAGCTTGCGGCCGCCGGCGGCGAAGAACTTGATGCCGTTGTCCGCTGCGGGGTTGTGGGAGGCCGAGACCATGACGCCGAAGTCGGCGCCGGTATCGGCCACGAGGTAGGCCGCCGCGGGGGTCGGGATCACTCCGGCGTCGAGCACGTCGACGCCGGCGGAGGCGAGCCCCGCCGACACCGCGGCCGAGATGAACTCGCCCGAGACGCGGGGATCGCGGGCGACCACGGCGGTGGCGCGACGGCTCTCACCCCGGGCATCGCGGCCGAGCACGAAGGCCGCGGACTGGGCGAGGCCCAGGGCCAGCTCGGCGGTCACGTCGACCCCGGCCAGGCCCCGGACCCCGTCCGTGCCGAAAAGGCGTGTCATAGCTCGCAGAGCGTCGCTTAGCGCTTCGAGTACTGCGGAGCCTTGCGGGCCTTCTTGAGACCGGCCTTCTTGCGCTCGATGACGCGGGCGTCGCGGCTCAGGAAGCCGGCCTTCTTGAGGGTCGGGCGGTTGTGCTCGGCGTCGATCTCGTTGAGCGCGCGGGCGATCGCGAGGCGGAGGGCCCCGGCCTGGCCCGAGGGGCCGCCGCCGTTGATGCGGGCGGTCACGTCGTACGAGCCGGTCAGCTCGAGCACGGTGAACGGATCGGTGATGAGCTGCTGGTGCAGCTTGTTCGGGAAGTACTCGGAGAGCTCACGACCGTTGACGGTCATGACGCCCGAACCGGGGACGAGGCGCACGCGGGCGATGGCCTGCTTGCGACGGCCCACGGCGCTGCCCGGAACGGTCAGCGCGGGGCGCGGGGTCGACACGACCGCCTGGTCGGCGGGGGTCTCGGTGGTGTAGCTCTCGACGGCCACGTTCTCTTCAGTCATGTTCTGTAGATCCTTTGCTGAGTCTCGTGCCGGCGGTTACTGAGCGACCTGGCCGATGGCGTACGGGGTCGGCTGCTGCGCAGCGTGCGGGTGCTCGGGGCCTGCGTAGACCTTCAGCTTGCGGAACTGGTCGCGGCCGAGCGAGTTCTTCGGCAGCATGCCGCGGATCGCCTTCTCGACGGCGCGCTCCGGGTTGTTCTCGAGCAGTTCGGTGTAGCTGACCGACTTGAGACCGCCCGGGTAGCCCGAGTGGCGGTAGGCGAGCTTCTTGGACGCCTTGTTCCCGGTCAGCACGACCTTGTCGGCGTTGACGATGATGACGTGATCGCCCATGTCCATGTGGGGGGCGAAGGTCGTCTTGTGCTTGCCGCGCAGCAGCGCGGCAGCGTGCGAGGCCAGGCGGCCGAGCACCACGTCGGTGGCGTCGATGACGAGCCAGTCGTGCTTCTGCTCGGAGGCCTTCGGCGAATACGTGCGAGTCACAGTGTGCTGCTTTCGTTCGAAATGGAGTGGTTCGTGGATCCCTCCCCGTGCGGGTTCCGCTCGCGCGGATGCACCGCCCTCGGGGGGCTCACATTCGGGTACTTGCGCACCAAGGATCTACCTTAGCACGTACTGCGGTGATGCGGGGCGGGTGAGCGCGATCCCATCGCTCGGCGAGCCTTCGCGACATGGTAGGCAAGCGTGCCATGTCGCTCAGTCCCGCAGGCGACAGGATCGCGCTCACCCGCCCCGCATCACGGTGCCTCGAGCTTGTCGGGAGGTGCGCAAGACCCTCATTCCGCTGCTGCGAGCGGATCGCGGCGCGCCCTCGTCTGCTCGGCGCGGGCGGCGAGCTCGTCGTCGGGCGGGTAGGCGATCTCCTCGAGCGAGAGGCCGTGCGCGGGCATGACGGTGAAGCGGCTCGTGCGCTCGCGCGCATCGCGCAGCCGCACGAGGTCGGCGAGGCCGATCCGCCCGCTCCCCGTCGCCACGACGGCGCCGACGAGCGCCCGCACCATCGAGTGGCAGAACGCATCGGCCTCGATCGCCGCCGCGAGCGCGCCGTCCTCGGTCTCGCGCCAGTCGAAGCGCAGCACCTCGCGCACGGCCGTGGCCCCCTCGCGCGCCTTGCAGAACGAGGTGAAGTCGTTCAGCCCGGTGAGCTCGTCACTTGCCCGCTGCATGGCGGCGAGGTCGAGCTCGCGCGGCACCTCGACCGTGAAGCGCGCGGTGAGCGGATCCCGTCGAGAGCCGAGCGGGCGCACGCGGTACTCGTAGCGGCGGCTGAGCGCCGAGAAGCGGGCGTCGAACTCCGCCGGCGCCTCGCGCACCTCGTGCACCACCGCGTCTGGGGCCTGCCGCCCCAGCACCCCGTTGATCCTGCGCGCAGTGAGGCGCTCCGCGGCCTCGCGTGGCACATCGAGGTGGGCGACCTGACCGCGGGCGTGCACGCCGGCGTCGGTGCGTCCGCCGACGGTGAGCCGCGGATCCGCCCCCTCACTCCCTGCTTGCAGCAGTACCGCGAGCGCCGACTCGATCTCCTCCTGCACGGTGCGCAGCCCGGGTTGCGCGGCCCAGCCGTGGAAGCCGGTGCCGTCGTAGCCGATGTCGAGCCGCAGCCGCACGCCGGGCGGCGCGCTCGGCCGGACGGGGTCGGCGTCGCTCGGGGTCATGCCTCGATCCTGCCAGATCGGGCGTCCGCACCGGGCCGAGCGCCTAGACTTGAATGATGCCGCGAACGCGGATCCAGACGATGAGCACCACCACCTCCCCCACCCCAGACACGGCCCGGCGCCGCTTCGGAGGCCTCGACGGCCTCCGCGCGATCGCCGTCGCCATGGTGCTCGTCTACCATTTCTTCCCCGCGGCGCTCCGAGGCGGATTCCTCGGCGTGGACGTGTTCTTCGTCATCAGCGGCTTCCTCATCGCCTCGCTGCTGCTGCGCGAATGGCAGGCCACCGGCCGCATCGCGCTCTTCTCCTTCTGGCGACGCCGCGCCAGGCGGCTGCTGCCCGCCCTCGGGCTCGTACTGCTCGTCTGCAGCAGCGCCGCACTGCTCGTGGGCGGCGACGTGCTCGTCTCGATCGGCGCGCAGATCGCTGGATCCGCCTTCTTCGTCAGCAACTGGGTCTTCGTCGCCCTGGGCTCCGACTACTTCGCGCGCGACAACCCCGAGATCTACCGCAACACCTGGTCGCTCTCCATCGAGGAGCAGTTCTACCTCGTCCTGCCGTTCCTGCTGCTGCTCGCGCTCGGGGCGCGCTCACGGGGCTGGCGGGCGATGCCCTTCGTCGTGCTGAGCGCCGGGTCCGCGGTGATCATGGCGGTGCTCGCCCTGCAGGGCGCCGAGCCCACGCGCATCTACTTCGGCAGCGACAGCCACACCTTCGGCCTCTTCATGGGCGTGGCGCTCGCGCTGCTCGTGCGCGAGCCGACTCCGGGGGCCGCCCCTCCCCGCTGGCTGCAGCCGGTGACGTTCGGCGGCGCCGCCCTCGGCCTGGGCGTGCTCGCCTGGCTCGCGTTCAGCCTGCGCGAGGGCAGTCCCGAGAGCTTCGCCTGGGGCTTCCAGCTCGCCTCGCTCGCGGCGCTGCTCGCGGTGTGGTCGGTCACCCGACCGGGGGCCCTCGTCGGGCGCCTCCTCGACGCCGCTCCCCTCAGATGGGTGGGCGAGCGCTCCTACGGCATCTACCTGTGGCACTGGCCCGTGCTGGTGCTGCTCGCGGCGGCGCCGACGCCCTGGGGCAGGGATCCCGACGCGCGCTGGATCA
Organism: Candidatus Leucobacter sulfamidivorax; assembly: GCA_016771945.1. GTDB lineage: Bacteria > Actinomycetota > Actinomycetes > Actinomycetales > Microbacteriaceae > Leucobacter > Leucobacter sulfamidivorax. The sequence goes on along the minus strand of QZLF01000002.1, from coordinate 483,009 downwards.
CCGGCGTGCTGGCGCTCGCCATCACGATGCCGCTCGCGATCCTCTCCTACCGATTCGTCGAACAGCCGGTGCGCCGCCACGGGTTGCTGCGCTCGCTGCGGGCGCTCGTCCGCACGCCCCGGCTGCCCTCCGCGCATCGCATCGCGGGCTTCGCCGTCGTCACCCTGCTGCTCGTCACGATTCCCGCGACCGCGGCGGCCATCGCCGTCGCCCCGCAGCGCAGCAGCGCCGCGGAGGCGATCGCGCGCGGCCAGGAGGCCGCGGCGCAGCACGGGGCGCCGAGCGGGGGCTCGGCGTCGCAATCGACACCGACGACACCGAGGCCGAACACTGCCCCGACCCCCACGCCGACACCGGAGCCCCCGCCCCCGCCCATCATCGGCGACGAGATCTGGGCCGTCGGCGACTCGGTCATGCTGGCGAGCGCGGGCGCGCTCGGCGCTCAGCTGCCGGGCGTCTGGATCGACGCCGACGTGTCCCGTTCCTTCGGCTTCGGCGTCTCGATGATCGAGCAGCAGGCCTCGACAGAGGGCCTGCGACCGGTGCTCGTGCTCGGGCTCAGCACGAACGGGCCGGTCGCGCAGGCCGAGCTCGACTGGCTCGAGGCCGCCTCGGCCGGCTGCCGGGTGGTGCTCGTCAACGCCTACGGCGACCGGTGGTGGATCCCCGAGAACAACCAGGCCCTCGCCGACTTCGCGGCGGCGCGGCCCGGCGTGGTGGTCGCGGACTGGAGCGGCGCGATCGCCGGGTCCCCCGAGCTGCTGGCCGGGGACGGCATCCACCCCGGCGACCAGGCCGCGGTGATCTACGCCCAGGCCATCCAGGCGGCGCTCGACGCGCTGAACTCACCCGAGGAGCGGCCCGCCCGCTGAGTGCGACGACCCGCGAGCTCCTCGACGGTCGCGCGATCGCCGGATACGCGCGAGGGGCCGCCGATCGAGATCTCGGCGGCGCCGGATATACCACCGTCATTCCGCCACTGCGATGGCGGGATGTGCCAGAGTGAGCATGGTGCCGACACAAGAAGCAGGAGATCACCATGATGCGTAGCGGACGCTGGTCGATGTTGGCGCTGGCGGTCGCCGCCGTCGCATCGATCGGACTCGGCACCGCCCTGCTGCTCGTGCCGCTCTCCGTGCAGCAGATCGCAGCGGTCACCGGAGCCGGCATCGCGGTCGCCGGCCTGGTTCTCGCGCTTCGCGGGGCCGAGGATCGCGCACTCGCCTGGGTCGCGCGCCTCTCGGGCGCGGCGCTCCTCGTCATCGGGGCGCTCATGGCGGTGTGGCCCGACGCCGGTGCGCCATGGCTCGCGGCGACGGTCGCCCTCTCCCTCATCGTCCATGGCGTCGTGTCTGGCGTCGCCGCACTGGGCGGGGATGCGGATCGCCGAGTCTCGGGGGTCTTTCTCGCGCTGGCCGGCATCGCCGTGGGCGTGCTCGCATTCTCCTGGCCGGTACTGACACTGGCGCTGTTCCGCCTGGGCGTGGGCGCCTGGCTGCTCTTCGGCGGGTTCGGTCTGCTGTTCGAGATGTGGCGGCGGCGCTCGCCTCACGGGCACGGTCGCGGGGGCGAGCGCGGGCGGCGCGAGCCGAACGGGGATCCCGCCCACCGGCGCTCGGGATTCGCCCGCTGGTCCCGCACGATCGCCGCGGGCCTCGCACTTGTGCTCGCGGCCGGTGCCGCCTACGGCAGCGCCCAGCTGCTCGGCGGCACGCCCCAACCCGTGCCGGGTCCGTTCTACTCCGCACCCGACGAGGTGCCCTCCGCCCACGGTCGGCTCATCCGGATAGAGACCCTCACCACCGGGGTACCCGAGGGCGCACAGGCCTGGCGGATGCTCTACACCACCACTCACCCCGACGGCAGCCCCGCGATCTCGAGTGGAACGATCCTCGCCCCCGCGAAACGCGACGGCTCGCCCCTGCCGCTGCTCTCGGTGGCGCACGGCACCACCGGGGTGGTCGACGGCTGCGCGCCCTCGCTCGGCGCTCTCCCCTTCTCGGACGGGGCCGGCACGGCGATGGCCGAGATGGTCACCGAGCAGGGCTGGGTGGCCGTGACCTCCGACTACACCGGCATGGGCACCGACGGAACGACCGCCTACCTGGTCGGCGAGGCAGAGGCCCGCAATGTGCTCGACGCCTCGCTCGCCGCGCAGCAGTTCCAGGAGTTGTCGATGACGACGGACACGGTCGTGTGGGGGCACTCGCAGGGCGGCCAGGGATCGCTCTGGACGGGGCAGATCGCCATCGACTACGCGCCGGAGCTCACCGTGCTCGGCGTCGCCGCATTCGCTCCCGCCGCCGATCTGTTCGGGCTCGCCGAGGCCGACAAGGACAACGCCGGCGGCAAGACCGTCTCGGCCTACATCGCGGCGACCTGGAACGAGGTCTTCCCCGAGCTGTCGCTCGAGAGCCACCTGACGCCGGGCTCCGCCGGGCCGGTCGAGCGCATCTCGCAGCTCTGCTTCAACGGCAGCGACGCGTTGGCGGCGATTCTGCGCGGCAGCCAGGTGCCGAACCAGATCTTCCCCGACAGCCTGCTCGACGGAGACTTCGGTCGACTGCTGAAGGAGCAGACTCCGACCGGCCCGTGGCCCGCACCCGTGCTGGTCGCCCAGGGCCTGTCCGATCCGCTCGTGCTGCCGAAGCTGCAGCAGCAGTGGGTCCACGACCGCTGCGACGCCGGTGCCGTGCTGGACTACCGCACCTTTGTCGGGCTCAGCCACGTGAGCCTCGTCGCTGCAGACTCCCCGCTCACTCCGCAGATCGTGGAGTGGACGCTCGACCGGTGGAACGGCGTCCCCGCGCCCGCCGGTTGCACTTCGAAGGAGTACCCCGAGTCGAAGGCCTGACTCCTCCGGCCAGGGACGAAGGATGCCCCGCTGCGAACGTGACGGCAGCGGGGCATCCTCGAGTGCGGGGGGAAGGGCGTTACTCGGCCTTCTCCTCGGCGGCCTCTTCGGCCACGTCGGCCGCAGGGGCCTCCTCGGTCTCAGCCTCGGGCGCCTCCTCGGCGACCTCAGCCGTCTCGGCGTCGGCCTCGGCGACGGCGGCCTCTTCGGCCTCCTCGACGGTCTCCGCCACGTCGGCGTCATCGGCCGGAACCTCGGCGACCTCTTCCTCGGCGACATCCTCGGCAGCGACGGCCTCAGCGGCAGGAGCCTCGGCCTTCTTGGCGCGCTTCGGCTTCGGGTTGACGGGCTCGAGCACCAGCTCGATCACGGCGAGCGGGGCGTTGTCGCCCTTGCGGAAGCCGGTCTTGATGATGCGGGTGTAGCCGCCCTCGCGGTTCTCGACGAGCGGGGCGATCTCGGTGAAGAGCTCGTGCACGACCGACTTGTCGAGGATCTGGCGCATGACCCGCCGGCGGGCGTGCAGGTCGCCGCGCTTCGCGAAGGTCACCAGGCGCTCGGCCACCGGCTGCAGGCGCTTGGCCTTGGTCTCGGTGGTCTGGATGCGCTTGTGCTCGAAGAGCTGCGACGCCATCTGGTTCAGCATGAGGCGCTCGTGGGCGGGTCCGCCGCCGAGGCGGGGGCCCTTGGTGGGCTTGGGCATTGTTACTCCGTTGAATGAATGATCCGGCCGGAACGACCGAAGAAGTTAGTTGACGTCGTCTTCGTAGCTGTAGAACTGCGCACCGTCGAAGCCGGGCACGGCGTCCTTGAGCGAGAGGCCCATCTCGGTGAGCTTGTCGCGCACCTCGAAGACGCTCTTCTGACCGAAGTTGCGGATGTTCATCAGCTGCGCCTCGCTGAGCGCGACCAGCTCGCTGACCGTGTTGATGCCCTCGCGCTTCAGGCAGTTGTAGCTGCGCACCGACAGGTCGAGATCCTCGATCGGGATCGACAGCTCGCCGTCGACCACGACCTCCGCCGGAGCGGGGCCGATCTCGACGCCCTCGGCCGCGGTGTTGAGCTCGCGCGCCAGGCCGAACAGCTCGACCAGCGTGGAGCCGGCCGAGGCGATCGCGTCGCGGGGGCTGATGGCGGGCTTGGTCTCGACGTCGACCACCAGGCGGTCGAAGTCGGTGCGCTCACCGGCGCGGGTGGCCTCGACCCGGTAGGTCACCTTGAGCACCGGCGAGTAGATCGAGTCGACCGGGATGCGGCCGACCTCTGCGTCGTCGTTGCGGTTCTGCGCCGCGGAGACGTAGCCGCGGCCGCGCTCGATGGTGAGCTCGAGCTCGAACTGCGCCTGCTCGCCCAGGGTCGCGATGACGAGCTCGGGGTTGTGCACCTCGACGCCCGCGGGAGCGGAGATGTCGGCGGCGGTGACCTCGCCCGCACCCGTCTTGCGCAGGTAGGCGGTGATGGGCTCGTCGTGCTCGCTCGAGACCACGAGGTCCTTGATGTTGAGGATGATCTCGGTGACGTCCTCGGTCACGCCCGCGATGGTCGTGAACTCGTGGGCGACGCCCTCGAAGCGCACGCTGGTGACGGCGGCGCCGGGGATCGAGCTGAGCAGGGTGCGGCGGAGCGAGTTGCCGAGCGTGTAGCCGAAGCCGGGCTCGAGCGGCTCGATGATGAAACGCGAGCGGAACTCGGAGATTGATTCTTCAGTCAGAGTGGGTCGCTGTGCGATGAGCACGTTGATGATTCCTTTCGCTGGAGTCCGCTATATGACTCATGCGGTTGATGGAAATTTGAGAAGGTCTGAAATATGAGGGATCCAGTTGGATCCACCCGTCGCCGAAGGCGACAGTGCGCAGCGCGCTCGCGCGCTGCGACCATAAATTCAGACGCGGCGACGCTTGGGCGGACGGCAGCCGTTGTGGGTCTGCGGGGTGACGTCGGTGATCGACCCCACCTCGAGGCCCGCGGCCTGCAGCGAGCGGATCGCGGTCTCGCGACCCGATCCCGGCCCCTTGACGAAGACGTCGACCTTCTTCATGCCGTGCTCCTGCGCCTTGCGGGCGGCCGACTCGGCCGCGAGCTGCGCGGCGAACGGGGTCGACTTGCGCGAGCCCTTGAAGCCGACGCCGCCGGAGGAGGCCCAGCTGATCACCGCACCGGTGGTGTCGGTGATCGAGACGATCGTGTTGTTGAAGGTCGACTTGATGTGGGCCTGGCCCACGACGACGTTCTTCTTGTCCTTGCGGCGCGGCTTGCGCGCGGCGCTCTTTGGTGCAGCCATTGAGTGTTCTCCTGAAAGCTCTGTGTTGGTAGGCGACCGGGGTTACTTCTTCTTACCGGCGACGGTGCGCTTCGGGCCCTTGCGGGTACGAGCGTTCGTCTTGGTGCGCTGACCGTGCACAGGCAGGCCCTTGCGGTGGCGCAGGCCCTGGTAGCTGCCGATCTCCACCTTGCGGCGGATGTCCGCGGCGACCTCGCGCCGCAGATCGCCCTCGACCTTGAAGTTGGCCTCGATGTAGTCGCGGAGGGCGACGAGCTGATCGTCGCTGAGATCCTTCACGCGGATGTTGCCGTCGATGCCGGTGTCGGCGAGGGTCTTCAGGGCGCTCGTGCGACCGACCCCGTAGATGTAGGTGAGTGCGATCTCCACGCGCTTGTCGCGTGGGATGTCGACTCCTGCGAGACGTGCCATGCTGGCTCTCCTTGCGGGTAGTGGAGGTGTGGGGCGCATCGGGGGTTCGGGCCTCCGCCCCGAGGTGTCCCCGGCTCGCCGAGCCGGCTCTTCGATGCGCTGGTTCTGTTATTCAGTTGTGTTCGCGGATCGCGGATCCCGTCGCGGCTCAGCCGCGACGCCGGGGCATCAGCCCTGGCGCTGCTTGTGGCGCGGGTTCTCGCAGATCACCATGACGCGGCCGTGGCGGCGGATGACCTTGCACTTGTCGCAGATCTTCTTGACGCTGGGCTTGACCTTCATGAGTGTTCCTTACGGTTCGCTGTCCTCGTACCCGCGGGGCGCCGCGGGCCGTTACTTCTCAGCGGACCTACTTGTAGCGGTAGACGATGCGGCCGCGGGTCAGATCGTAGGGCGTCAGCTCGACGATCACGCGATCCTCCGGGAGGATGCGGATGTAGTGCTGACGCATCTTGCCCGAGATGTGCGCGAGCACCTTGTGCCCGTTGGTCAGCTCAACGCGGAACATCGCGTTGGGCAGAGCTTCGACAACCTGGCCTTCGATCTCGATGACGCCGTCTTTTTTGGCCATAACCCCTGGTTCGTTCAAATAGATACGCTGGTCTGCGAATGCCCTGCGCCTTCTGCCCGCGGGAACGAGGAAGCGGGCGCAAAGCACCAAAGATCAACTTTAGCCTCTCCTTCCGAAGATTTCAAGCCGCAGGGCGTGTCCGCTTGACGCGCGGAATCCGACGCGCGTGGCCGGGAGGACGACGACCCGAGAGTAACCTGGAGTCATGAGCGATCTGCGCAACCCCGGGGACGCATGGGTGACCGCGGCCGACGGTCTCCGCTACTGGGGGCGCTTCGGCGCGGCCGGCCTGCTCGCGCACGATCCGACCCGGGGCATCCTGCTGCAGCACCGCGTGAGCTGGAGTGATCACGGCGGCACCTGGGGCATCCCCGGCGGCGCCCGTCACGAGGGCGAGGACGCCGTGACCGGGGCGATCCGCGAATCGGGCGAAGAGGCCGGCGTGCCCGAGGACGCGGTGCTGCCGCGCTACGGCCATGTGCTCGACCGCGGCGGCTGGACCTACACGACGGTCGTCGCCGTCGTCGCGCGCCCCTTCGAGGCCCGCATCACCGATCCCGAGAGCCACGCGCTCGAGTGGGTGCCCGTCGAGCGCGTGACCGACTATCCGCTGCATCCGGCCTTCGCCGACAGCTGGCCTCTGCTGCGCCCGCTGCTGGAGGACGGCGCGGAGGCGGCCGCGGCGCAGCTGATGTCCGCGGGACTCATCCGCCCCTGCGGCTGAACGGGCCGCGCACGGCCTACTCCCCGATGTCGAGCTCGTCGGCGAGCACGTGCACGACCCCGATGCCTCCGACCCGGGCGGCGGCGAGCGCACCCGCCACCGCGGCATCGACCTCCCCCGAGCGCTCGACTCGGAACGCCTCGCCGCCGAAGGCGCGCGCGTAGGCCGCGAAATCCGGGTTCCTGAGGTCCACCGCGAAGCGCCGCCCGGGGAAGAGCCGCTCCTGATGGTCCCGGATCGTGCCGTAGCTCCCGTTGTCGACGACGATGAGCAGCATCGCGGCCCCGTACTGGGCGGCCGTGGCGAGCTCCTGCCCGTTCATGAGCAGTTCGCCGTCGCCCGCGACGCAGACCACGAGGCGCTCGGGCTGCCGCAGGGAGGCGGCGACGGCCGCCGGCACGCTGTAGCCCATCGATCCGTTCTGCAGCCCGATCTCCGAGGGGAAGGGGCCCTTCGGGATGAAGCGCTGCGGCCACAGGCAGTGCTGACCCGCGCCGTAGGCGACGGTGACCTCCTCCTCGAGCCGGTCGTTCAGCGCGCCGATCACCTCGGCGACCCGGACCGGATCCTCCGGTCGCCGCTGCCCGGGGCGCACGGGCCGCAGCGAGCGCAGATACGCCTCGTGGATCGCCGGCAGGCGCCCCGCCCATCCTCCGCCGCACGCGATATCCGCATCGGCGAGGATCGCGAGCGCCCGCACGGGATCGCCGACGACGTGCCTGAGCGGCGGGGAGATGTGGCCCCGCAGCTCCGGATCGGGGCCGATGACGGCGGTGGCGCGAGGCGGTTCGAGGCTCCAGCCCCGTGTCGCGACATCGCCGAGCGCGGTCCCGATCACCAGCAGCGCATCGGCGTCGGCGAGCAGCCCCCACGCCTCCGGATGCGCGCCGAAGCCGATCCACCCCGCGTTCGCCGGGCTCGTGCTCGGCAGTCGGTCTCCGGCCCGGAAGCCGCCGAGCACCGGAACCGCGTGCCGCTCGGCGAAGCGGGCGAGGTCGGCGCTCGCCCGCGCCGTCCAGCGACTGCCCCCGACGAGGACGAGGGGCCGCTCGGCGCCCTCCAGCACCCGGGCCGCCTCGAGCACGGCCGCGGGATCGGGGCCGCTCGACACGATCGGTGCGGGATCCGGATCGCGCGAGTCGACACGAGCGCTCAGCACGTCCTCGGGGAGGCCGATCACGACCGGTCCGGGGCGACCGCTCGTCGCGATTCTGAGCGCCTCTTCGACGACGGCCTGCGCGCGCTCGGGCGCGTCGAGCACGAAGACCCGCTTGGAGGTCGTGCCGAACCAGCCGCGCAGATCGAACTCCTGGAAGGAGAAGCGGTCGCGCTCGTCGGTGGTGACGAGCCCGACGAGCAGGACCACCGGCACGCCGTCCTGCCACGCGGCGCTGACGCCGACCATGGCATTCGCCGCTCCGGGTCCGCGGGTGACCATCGCCAGCCCGGGGCGACCTGTCAGCACCGCGTCGGCGAGCGCCATATAGCTCGCGCCGCCCTCGTTGCGGCAGACGACCGCCTCGATGCCGTGGGCGCGCATGCCCTCCAGCACCGGCAGGTAGCTCTCGCCCGGCACGAGAAGGCGCGGTCGGCGCCTGCGGCCCGCAGGGCCCGCGCAATCGCCTCGCCGGCGGTCTCCTGCTCGGCCATCTCACTCCTCCCGGCTCCAGGGCGAGCCGTACTGACCGACGCTCGCCCCGCCGTCGATGCGCAGATAGGTGCCCGTCACGTGGGCGGCCCGCTCCGAGCACAGGTACTCGATCGCGTCGACGATGTCCTCGGCCGAGGCCTCGTGGGCGAGCGGGGTGAAGCCGCGTGCCCGCTCCGCGTACTCGGCGGGCACGAAGTCGCCGAGCCCCTCGCGGTAGCCGTGGTCGACGAGGCCCGGCGCGACGGAGTTCACCCGGATCCCGTGCGGACCGGCCTCGACCGCGAGGACGCGGGCCATCATGAGCCCGCCGGCCTTCGAGGCGCTGTAGGCCCCGCCGCCGACCCGGCCCTGGAACGCCGCGCCCGAGGAGGTCGCGCAGACCGCGCCCTTCACCCCCGCGGCGATCATGGCCTGGATCGCGGCCTGCATGAACACGAAGGAGCCCGTCATGTTCACGTCGACGACATACTGCCACTCCTCGACCGTGCAGCTCAGCAGCTCGATGTAGGGCGCGATGCCGGCGTTGCTGATCGCGATGTGCGGCGTACCGAAAGCCTCGACCGAACGCGCGACTGCGGCTCGCACGGCCTCGGGGTCGGTGAGGTCCGCGACCTCGCCGCGCACCGCGAGCCCCTCGGCGGCGAGCGCCTCGACCCGGGCGCCCAGGCGCTCGGCGGCGACGTCGAGCAGCGTCACGCGGTGACCGGCTCGCGCGTAGCGCTCGGCGGCGGCGAGGCCGATGCCGTCGGCCGCCCCGGTGACCATGACGTGCAGTGGCGAGGACTCGGTCATCGCGCTTCCTCTCCGTTCGCGGCGCTCCCGTTCGCAGGGGCTGCGCTCGTCGCGCGCCCGGGACGGCTGAGGAAGCCCTCGAGCAGGCGGTGGAACTCCGCCGGCCGCTCGCGATGGGCGAAGTGCCCCGCCCGGTCCACGAGGTTGAGCTCGAGGTGCGCCGTCGTCGTCGCGAGCAGGTTCATGAGCTCGACCGCGCGCGGGGGCTCGCTCAGCGGATCGTGCATGCCCCAGGTGAGCGAGATCGGCACGTCGTAGCCGTGGTCGCGGGCGTAGGCGAAGATATCGCCCTTCGCGCGCAGCAGGTCACCCGCGATGCGGGCGGAGGCGCCCGGCTGCTCGAGCAGCGCCGGCGGTCCGCACGCTCCGGGTCGCCTGGGCGTCGTCGCAGCGATCGCCGAGGGCGTCGCCGCCGTAGCTCAGCCGCCGCAGGGCCCAGCGCTGCGAGGGCGCCGACCAGCGAGGCTCGGGCGGGTGGCTCAGCACCACGCGCTCGACGCCGTCGGCCGTGGGCTCGGCGCCGTAACCGCCGACCACGGTGCACGAGAGCACCCCGATGCCGAGCTCCTCCTGCGCACTGCGGCGCGCGAGCAGCAGGGCGGTGATCCCGCTCTCGGCGTGGCCCACGACGTGCGCGGCGCCGCCGTGCTGCCGGATCGCCTCGGCCACGGCCGCGCACTCCCGCGCGAAGCCCAGATCCTCGATCGTCTCGGCCGGGCTCGCGCCGTGGCCGGGACGGTCCGGGGCGATGCAGCGGTAGCCGAGCGACTCGAGCCGGGCCCGGGTCGCCTCCCAGCTGCGCCCGGTCTCCGCCCAGGGGCTCTGCCCAGCGGCGCCTCCGTGCAGCAGGACTACGAGCTCGCCCGCGCCCCGATCAAGCGTGCCCCGATCATGCCCACTCATGATCCACCTCCCCGATGAACCTGCCGACCGTCTCCGCGAACCACTCCGGATGCTCGAGGTAGGGGAAATGGCCGCACTTGTCGACCACGGAGAACCGGGTCTCCGGGTTGCTGCTGCGCAGCGATTCGAAGAGCGCGAGGCCGCGACTGAGCAGCGCCGTGCGGTCGTCCCGACCCCAGACGATCTGGGTGGGGCGCTGCAGTCTGCCGTCGGCGAGCCACTGCAGGGTCTCGCGCTTGTCGCGGGTGAGCAGGGGGAGGAACTGTCCCGCCATCAGCCCGTGCTGCCTGATCTCGGCGAGCGCCGCCTGGTAGTTGTCGCTCTGCAGCACGCTCCAGCTCTCGGATATGAACTCGTCGCTCACCCCGTCGAAGTCGTGGAAGTACGAGCCGTACGACCAGGCGATGCTCTCGCGCGAGGGCGGGTACGGGCAGTTCGCCAGCACGACCTCGTTCGTCCCGACCCCGGGGCTCAGCGTGCCGCTGTTCACGAGCGTCACCGAGCGCACGAGGTCGGGCCGCAGCAGGGTGGTGCGGCAGGCGATGTACCCGCCGCGCGAGTGCCCGACGAGATGCACCGGCCGCCCCGGGGACAGCGCCTCGATCACCCCGATGAGGTGGTCGACGACCGCTCCCATGGTGTACTCGGCGAGGCTCGGCGGCTTCGTCGACCAGCCCTGGCCGGGCTTGTCGTAGGCGATCACGCGGTGGGACCCGCCGAAGGCGCGGAAGGGCGGGGCCCAGGCATAGGCTCCGCTCGCGGCCTCGGCGCCGCCGAAGCTCCCCCCATAGACGAACACGACGGGCGAGCCCTCCCCCGCCTCGGTCACCCAGGTCTCCACCCCGTTCACCTCGACGAGCCGCCCCTCGGGCAGCATGCGGTACTGCGGAATGCTCATCGCGTCACCCCCTGCTCGCGCACCCACTCCGCCAGCTCGGTCTTGGTGGCGTGCCATACGGATTCCTCTCGGGCGAGGAAGCCCAGGATCCGGTCCAGCGTCGGCGCGAACGCCGGCCGCCCGGCCATGTGGCAGTGCAGCACGATGTCGCTCCACTGCGGCCGGCCTTCGCGACCCTCGCGGGTGATGGTCGCGAAGGTGTCCTCGAAGCCCTCGCGGAATACGCTCGGGCTGTTCGTCGACAGGATCCAGTGGATCAGGTCGTTCGCCGCCAGATTCACCTTGGGCAGGATCACGATCTCCTGCGGCGTCCCGGCGTGCTCGACGTAGGGCAGGTCGTCGCTCGCGTCGTCGCCGGTCCAGAAGACCCCCTCCTCGAGCAGGATGGCGTTCGTGCCCTCATTGCTCGAGTTCGCGGGGCTCGCCCACCCCGAGGGGCGGACGCCGCAGGCGCGCTCGATCGCATCGAGCGTGTCGCGGATCATGCGGCGCTCCTCCTCCTCGGACGCGCCGATGAGGAAGAGGTCGTTCGCCCAGCCGTGGCCGACGACGTCGTGCCCCGCCTGGACGATGGCGCTGATCACCTGCGGGTGCCGCTCCGCGAGCAGGCCCGAGATGGAGAAGGTCCCCGGAAGCCCGTGGCGCTCGAGCATCTCGAGCAGCCGCCACACCCCGACCTTGACCCCGTACTCGCCGTACGAGAGCGAGAACTCGTTCCGCTCGCCCGGCTTGCCCGAGAGGCGGTACTGGGACTGATTGACGAAGGCCTCGAGCGCGATGCCGATCGTGGAGGCGACGGCCGCGCCGTCGGGCCAGACGACCCGACGACGCGACTGCTCCATGACCTCGCGCCAGGCGATCCCCATGGATTCCGATGCGCTCAACGGTCCGTCTTCTCCAGCACGCCGCTGAGCTCGACGAGGGAGTTGTCGCCCTCGACGACCGACCACTTCATGGTGCCGCTGTCGAACCTGGTGATCCGCACGGTCTCGATCGGCATCGTGTCGGTCGCCGAGGTGTTGAGGAGCACGCCGTCTGCGGCCATCGGGATCTCGACGTCCTTCATGCTCAGCCCCGAGTTGATCACATCGAGTCTCGTGAGTGCGGGAGCCTGGCGGAGGATCTCGACGATCGCCTCGCCCTGCGCCCAGCCGAGCGCCACGTTCTCGCTCCCGGCGTTGAGGTCGGGGAAGTACTTCGCGACGGCCTCGAAGTACACGTCCGACTCGGCGTCCCCGGCCTCGCGCTGCCGCAGCCAGGTGCTGCTCACGACGTCGTCCACCGCGGTCGGCGAGGCCAGGCCCATGAGCGTCGTGTTGCTGCAGGTGAAGGTGGTCGCGATGTGCGGATCCCAGCCCGCGGCCTCCACCGCGTCGAAGATCTGCGGGCACTTGGTGCCGGCGGCGACCACGATCAGGGTGTCGGCGTCGGTCGCGCGCAGGTTCGTGATCTGGGCCGTCACGGTCGGATCGGTCACCTGGTAGGTCTCGATGCCCGCGATCTCGACGTTGTTCTCCGGGAGCACCGTCTCGAGGCCGCGCAGGAAGGACTCGCCGAAGATACCGCTCTGGGCGATCACCGCGACCTTCTTCGAGTCCCACTCGTCGACCGCGTACTGACCGAGCGCGTAGGCCTCCGCGGCGTAGGGCACGAGGCCGTCGAGCGTGTTCAGCCGCTGCAGGCGGTCGTCGAGCAGCGATCCCGACACCGTCGACATCATGAGCGGGATGCACTGCTCGTTGAGCGTGTCCCAGACACTCGTGGCGCCCACCGAGCTCTGCACGCCGACGATGGCGAAGACGTTGTCCTTCTGCAGCAGCTCGTCGACGTTCGCGACTGCGCGGGTCGCGTCGTACTGGTCGTCACGGGGGACCAGGGTGATCTTGCGCCCGTCGAGCCCTCCCTCGGTGTCGTTGAGATAGTTGAAGTACGCCATCATGCCCCGGTTGGTCTCGCCGATCGACGCGAGGGGTCCGCTGTCGGGGAAGGTGGAGCCGAGGAGGATCTCATCCTCCGTGATGCCCGGCGAGGCGACGTAGTCGATGCAGTCGTCCATGGTGACGATCTGCTCGGCGGTCGATTCGGCGTTCTGCGAGGTCTCCCCCGCCGAGCTCGATCCGGTGTCGCGACCGCTGCAGGCCGAGAGCGTCAGCGCCGCGACCGCGGTGATGGCGGCGGCCTGGATCAGTCGCCGCGCCGGGAATGTTCTTGTCTTCAACGGAATGCTCCTTCGCATGGTGGTGGATGGTGGGTCGATGAGTGATCGGTGGCTGCTGCGGAAGGGGCCGGCCGCAGACTCCGGCGGCGAGCGCGTCTACTCCGGTTCCCGCTCGCGCTCCCCCTTGGCGCCCCTCCTTCCGTCCCATCGCCCGAGCAGCCAGGTCGAGAAGCGGCTCAGGGCGCCGGCGATCCCGTCGCGGAAGAGCAGGATCACGATGATGAGCAGGGCTCCGTAGATCACGTTCGCGAGCACGGGATCGACTCCGGAGAGCAGCGGGGGCAGGCGTTCGGCGAGCACCGTGCCGATGAGCGGACCGAGCAGGCTGCCGGCCCCGCCGATCAGCAGTGCCGCGAGGAACTGGATCGAGCCCATGAGGGTGACGTATAGGTTCTCGGACGAGATGATGCCCTGGGTCAGCACGAAGAGGGAGCCGCCGAGCCCGGCGAAGATCGCGCTCACGCCGAATGCGAGCGTCTTCGTCCAGGCGACGCGCACGCCGAGGGCGACCGCCGCCGTCTCCTGGTCCCGGATCGACATCAGCGCGCGGCCGAAGCGACCGCGGGTGAGCCGGTGCAGCGCGAGCATGCACACGAGCAGCACCGCGAGGCACACCAGATAGGCCCACTGGTCGCTCATGAGGCCCGTCCACTCGGGCGCCCGGAGCCGCTGCACCTTCATGCCCATGTTGCCGCCGGTGATGAAGCCGAGCCGGTGGATGATGGCGGGGAACATCGCTCCGAGCGCCAGCGTGACGACCGCGAGGAACACGCCCTTGATGCGCGATGACGGAAAGCCGACGAGCAGGCCTGCGATGAAGACGGTCAGAATCGAGAACGGCACCGAGAGCCACCAGGGCCAGCCGTGCGTGGTCGCGAGGATCGCGGTGGTGTAGGCGCCCACGCCGAAGAGCGCGTTGTGGCCGATCGAGGTGAGCCCGCCGAAGCCGGTGAGAAGGCTGAGTCCGAGCACCGGCAGCGTGGCGATGAAGATGCGCGTCACGTTGCCGACGATGTAGGGCGGGTTCGTGAAGGGGATGATGAGCGCCACGACGATCAGCACGACCATCAGCACCCGGAACGCCAGCACCAGGCGCGGATCGCGCGATCCGCTCCGCTTGTGTTCGCGCATCGCGCTCATACCCGCACCACCTTCTTCGAGCCGAACAAGCCGTTGGGCTTGACGAGCATGACGACGACCATGACGAGGAACGGAACCAGCAGCGCCAGTTCGGATCCGATGAACGTGATGTACCCGATCGCGAGGCTCTCCACCACGCCGAGGGCGAGCCCCGCGATGACCGCGCCGACGGGCGAATCGAAGCCGCCGAGAGTCGCCGCCGACAGCGCGTACACCAGCACCGGCAGCATCATCGTGGGTTCGAGGAACAGACCGAGGCTGATGACGAGCGCGCCGGAGATGGCTCCCATGCAGGCGGCGAGGCCCCAGCCGACCGCGAGCAGTCGGCCGCGCGGCAGCCCCGCGAGCGCCGCGGACTCGGGGTTGAGCGAGACCGCCCTGAGCGAGAGGCCCGTCTTCGTGAAGCGGAACACCGCCCAGAGCAGCCCGCTCGCGCCGAAGAGCACCGCCATCGCTCCGAGCGTGCTGAACGGGATCACGACCGAGCCGAGCGTGAGACCCCCGGAGGGGAAGAGCGATTCGACCGGCTTGCCCTCGGTGCCGAAGACGAAGAGCGCGAGCGCCCCGAGCACGGTGTAGAGACCGATCATGACGAGCACCATCACCAGATGGTCGTCCCTCGGCACGATGCGGATGAGGCCGCGCTCCAGCAGGGCGCCGGCGAAGAACGACACCGCGATCGAGAGCAGCAGCGCCAGCCAGATGTTCAGCCCGAAGAGCGTGAGTATCCAGATGAGATAGGTCGACAGCATCGCCATCTCTCCCTGGGCGAAGTTCACGACTCCCGTGCTGCGGAACACCAGGACGAGCGCCAGTGCCAGCGCCGCGTAGATGCTGCCGCTGCCCAAGCCGTCGACGATCCGTTGAAGCAGTAGTTCCATGGTCCTTCTCCTCCTCTCCGCTCGGGGCTCAGGCGCCCAGGTAGGCTTCGCGCAGCACTTCGGCGTCGTTGAGCTCGGAGGCCAGCCGGCTCGGAAGCAGTTCCCCGGACCGCAGGATGTGCGCGCGATCCGCCATCGCCAGCGCGAGTTCTGCGGTCTGCTCCACGATGATCATCGAGATGTCCTCGTCGGCTCTCAGCCGCGCGAGGTGCTCGAACAGCTCCTCGGTGATGATGGGCGAGAGCCCGAGCGAGGGCTCGTCGAGCAGCAGCAGCCGCGGACGACTCATGAGCGCCCGCGCGATGGCGAGCATCTGCTGCTCCCCGCCGCTCAGGCTGCCGGCGAGCTGCCGGCGCCGTTCGGCCAGCCGCGGGTAGACCGCGAACCAGCGCTCCAGCCCCTCCTCGAGCGCCTCCTTCGAACCCGTCACGAGGCCCCCGACGCGCAGGTTCTCCTCGACGGTGAGCTCGACGAAGGTGCCCCGGCCCTGCGGCACGTGGGCGATGCCCCGGCGCGTCAGCGCCTCGGTGCGCTTCCGGGAGGTCGAGGCGCCGTCGAACACGACCTCGCCGGTCCAGGGGATCAGATTGGTCAGCGCCCGCATCAGGGTGGTCTTGCCCGCACCGTTCGCGCCCAGCAGCACGATGACCTCGTTCGCCGCGACGGTGAGGTCGATGTCGCGCAGCACCCTGACCGCGCCGTAGCCGGCGTGCAGACCCCGGACGGTCAGGAGGTCCCGATTCGTTTCGCTCATGCCGCGCTCCCCAGGTAGGCCTTGATGACCCTCGGATCGTTCGTGACCTCGTCGGGGCTGCCCTGGGCCAGCACCTCGCCGGCGTCGAGCACGACCACGTGGTCGGAGATCGCGCGCACCATGCCGATGTGATGCTCGACGAGCAGCACGGTCAGGCCCAGGCGTGCCGCGGCCTCGCGGATGAACTCGGCGAGGGACTCGACCTCGCCGTGCGAGAGGCCGTTCGCGGGCTCGTCGAGCAGCAGCAGCCGCGGCTCGCTCATGAGCGCCCGAGCGAGCTCGACCCGTTTCTGCGAGCCGAACGGGAGGTCGAGCACCTTCGTGTCGGCGAGATCGACGAGGCCCGTCTCCTCGAGCATCTCCCAGGCGCGCGCCTCGGTGCGCCGCTCCTCCCTGCGCTCTCGGGGGAGGCGCAGGAGCACGTCGAGGATGGTCGCCTTCGTGACGGGGTAGGCGCCCACCATCACGTTCTCGAACACGGTCTGCGCGCCGAACAGCGCGAGATTCTGGAAGGTGCGCGCGATGCCGTGCGCGGCGACCCGGTGCGCCGGCCGCTGCAGCAGGTCGTCGCCCGCCATCAGGATCCGTCCGGCGCTCGGGTGGTAGAAGCGGCTCACGCAGTTGAACACGGAGGTCTTGCCTGCTCCGTTGGGGCCGATCAGCGCGCAGATCTGCCCCTCCTCCACCCCGAAGGTGACGTTCTTCAGCACCTGCAGCCCGCCGAAGTTGAGCGAGAGCTCTTCGACGCTCAGCAGAGTCTTCCCGTCCGTCTCCGTCCCGCCGCTCACCAGCTCCACCCCCGCTCGGAGGGGTGCACCCAGTCGCCGCGCCGCGCGAGCCCCTCGAACACCGTACCCATCGCGGTGAACTCCTCGGGGCTCCAGTGGAACGGCAGCGTCAGGAACTGCCTGACCCCGGTCGCCTCGCGAATCCGTGAGAACCGCTCCGCGACCTGCTCCGGGGTGCCGACCAGCACGCTGCTGCCGGCCCCCGCCCCGATGCGGCGCACCTGCTCCTCCTTGGGCATCCCCTCGAACAGCCGCTGATAGGTGGAGCTCGAGCGGAGGAAGAAGCTCGCGAACCCCTCTGCGGCGCCGATGTCGACCGAGTCGAGCAGCTCGCGGTACTTGCGCTGCGCCGCCTCCTCGGTGTCCCCGAGCACGACCGCGATGGATCCGGCGACCTCGACCTCGCGCGGATCGCGGCCGGCGGCCGCCGCTCGCTCGGAGAGGGCCCGCGCCGTCGCCGCGACCTCGTCGAGGTCGTCGACGATCGCGGTGAAGCCGTAGTCGGCCTCCGCCACGATGAGGTCCATGGCCGCGGGTGAGACCCCCGGGTTGAAGATCGGCGGGAAGGGCCGCTGCAGCGGGCGGGGGCCGGCGAGGACGCCGGAGAGCTTGAAGAACTCGCCGTCGAACTCGACGCGCTCGCCGATGCCCGCCGACCAGAAGGCCTTGATCGCCCGGATCGCCTCGCGAGCCATGCGGTAGCGACGGTCGGTGTCGGTCTCCTCCTCGAGGCCGAACAGCGAGTGCTCGTCGGCCTTCGCCCCGGGCACCGCGTTCCACCCCCAGCGGCCGCCGCTCAGCACGTCGAGGTTCGCGCCGAGCCGGGCGATCACCACCGGCGGCAGGTAGCGCATGTGGAGGGTCGAGACCACGCCGATGTGCTCCGTCGCCGCGAGCAGAGCCGCGGCCCAGATCGGCGCGTAGAGCCTCGGCTCGCCGTGACCCGCCGCGATGTTCGCAGGCGGGTTGGCGGCGTAGGTGTCGGCGAGGAACAGGTAGTCGAAGCCCACCGCCTCGGCCGCCCGGGCCGCCGGGATGTGGTTCGCGATATCAAGGACATCGGGGTTCGCGTCCGCGACGGCGCGCGAGGTGATGTTCTGCGTCATCGTGTTGGGCCACATGATCCCGAACCGGAGATGGTCGTCGTTCCCACGTCGTTTGAGAGTCACCCGGGCTCCTTTCCGATCGCGCCGTCGTCCTCGGCGGCGGTATCTTCCATGAGGTTAGGAACTCCGAGGTACGGCCGCGAAATTTTTTCTAGTGACCAGAATCAGCCCGTTCCGGGACCCCGCCGGAGGACGCGTCTCAGCTCACGTCGATGCCCTGGACCAGGATCATCTCGTCGATCCGCGCCGCGGCATCGAGACAGGCCTGGATCGACTCGGGTTCCAGGAGTCCCTCGAGCCGGAAGATCGGGGATGCCACCATCAGCGCCGCGATCGCACGGCCCGAGGGGAGGCGCAACGGGAATCCGATAGCGCCCACTCCTGGCTCCGCGAGCTCGCGATTGATCGCGTAGCCCAGGCGTCGGGCCTCGGTCACGTTCTTCATGAGCTCGACGAACTGCACCCTCGACAGGGAGGGGCGGCCGCCCCCGCCCGCGGCTCCGTACATGCGAGCCAGTTGCTGGTCGTGCAGCTCGGAGAGCAGCATGATGCCGCCGCCGCTCTCGTGCGCCTCGAGCACGGCGCCCCTGAGGTCGCCCACCCGCACCGAGGCCTGCGACTCCAGGGTGTGCAGGAAGTGCATCTTGCTGCCGACCCGCACCGCGAGGTGCACGGTCTCGTCGAGTTCGTCGCGCAACCGCTCCATGTGCGGCTGCGACTCCGTTCGCAGCGTGCTCGTCCACGAGACCGAGACGGGGCTGGCACCGATCGCGGGGCCCGGGAAGTAGCGCTTCGACTCGTCCTGCACCGCGAAGCCGCGGTACACGAGCATGGCGAGGAGGCGATGGGCGGTCGAGACGGACACCCCGAGATCGGCAGCGGCGTCGCTCACGCGGATCGCGTTCTCGTCCCGCAGCAGTTGCAGCAGCCTGAGCGCGTTGTCCACCGACTCGATGGCGTAGGAGGGGCGCCGCTGGATCATTCGTTTCTGCATGCCGGGACCTCCTCGTGTCGCGCCGAAGATCAGCCGGTCATCCGCAGCGCCGTCTTCGATCCTCTGCCAGGATCATCCCGCAGGGTGGGATGGGTGCCGATTTTTCCATCCAGCAGAAAACCGGGCGAGGTCTCCGTCGAGACCCCCGCTCAGGCCGGGGAGCCCGTCACGGGTCTCGCACCCCACCGGAGGGCCGCGACGACGCCGAACACGATGAGCCCCTGCCCGAGCGTGTAGGTGGGCATGATCCAGTCCCCCACCCAGTCGGGCGCCTCGAGGAACTCGCGCACGGCGATGAGCGTGTCCGAGACGAGGAACGAGGCCCCGCCCCAGGCCACGAGCGGACCGAGACGGGTCGAGAGCGCCGCAGTGCCGCCGAGCACGAGCCCGTAGACGCAGAGCGGGATCAGGAGGTCGCCCGCATGCGGACCGATCACCGCGATGGCCCCGATCCACCACACCGCGTAGACGGCCGCCCACCACGGCACGCGACGCGGATCCGCGATGCCCGGAGCGCGCCAGAACAGCGCGATGTAGGTGAGGTGCGCGACGCCGAAGCAGAGGATCATCATCGGCAGGGTCGGGAGACCTGCGAAGAACAGTCCCGCGCCGTCGCCGATCCACGAGAAGAGCAGGGCGGTCAGGATCAGCGCCAGGCCTGCGCGAGATCGGGGCCGTACGCGCCAGGTCGCCCACACGGCCGCGAGCGCGAGCGCCGGCATGAGCAGCTGCTTGGTCTCGAACCCGCCGCCCGGCAGGTCGAGGGTGTTCAGCACGACGTGCAGGATCGACACCGCGATATAGGGGATGAACGGGATCACCGCCCGGGCCCGGTGGGTCTGCGCGCGCTCCATCAGCGCTCGACGAGGATCCCGTCCTCGTCGCTCCACAGCATGGCCCCGGGGCGGAACACGACCCCGCCGAAGCTCACCGGCACGTCGGCCTCGCCCGCGCCCGTCTTGCTCGACTTCGCCGGGTTGGAGCCGAGCGCCTTCAGCCCGATGGGCAGCCCGGCGATGGCGACGCGATCCCGGATCGCGCCGTTGACGATCACGCCGGCCCAGCCGTTGTCCGCGCCGAGCTGCGCGATGATGTCGCCCACGAGCGCGCTCTCCAGCGCGCCTCCGCCGTCGACCACCAGCACCGCGCCGTCGCCGGGGGTGCCGAGGATCGACTTCAGCAGGGCGTTGTCGCGGTGGCAGCGCACCGTCCGCACCGGGCCCGAGAACCGTGCGCGCCCGCCGATGCTCTGGAACTGCGTCGACACCGACTGCAGCTCGTCGCCGCGCTCGTCGTAGAGGTCCGCCGTGCCGATCGGCTCGGCCGTGGTCTGCTCATCCATGGCATTCACTGTAGAGCGTTCCGGCTCCGGACGGCGCGCACCGCGAGGAGCGGCTACTTCACCGGGGTGAGGGTGTACATGAGCGACATCTTGCCGCTGTCCGCGTCCTCGCCGTAGATGAGGCCGACATTCCACTCGGCGTTCTGCAGCACCACCATGCGACCCTCGGCCACGCCCATGTTCGACTGCTCCGAGAAGCCGGCGGACTTCATCTCCTCGATGATCCCGTCGATATCCACCTGATCCGCGGTCATGATGAGGGAGAACCCGCCCTCCGCCGTGCCCGAGAGCAGGATCTCGCCCGAGGGCACCGGCACCGATGCGGGCCAGCCGTCGGGCACCTTCGCGCCGTCGCCCAGGTCGACATCGATGCCGTTCTCGGAGGTGGCATCCTCGATCGCGCTCTCGGCGCCCTGCCTGATCGCGCTCTCGATCTGGCCCACGCAGCCCGTCAGACCGAGGGCTGCGAAGATGACGAGCGCGCTCGTGGCGATCGTGGTTGCTGGCTTGCGCATGCTCGGTCTCCTGCCGTTCGGGTCTCGGCGGCGCCGAGGATACCCCCTCCGACCATCCTGCCATCTCGCGGGTCGACCGCACAATCCGCCGCCCGCGATTCGCTTATCGGGCGGTACGCCTATCGGGCGGCATCGGGCACGGGCCCCTGGGGATCGCGCGCGGGCTCGGGAGCCCTCGGCGGGTACACCCACGTCACCATGACGACCGACAGGATCATCAGCAGGAACCACGAGACGAGCTTCTCCGGGCCGACGAACTGCCAGCCGCCCTCCTGATACGGGTACGCCCAGGCCCCCGCCCAGGTGGCGATGTTCTCCGCGATCCAGATGAAGAGCGCCACCCCGGCGAAGACGAGCAGCTGCGGCAGGCGCAGCACCCGGCGCCACACCCGGAAGCGCATCACCGTCGGCAGCCAGAGCACCGCCACGGCGGCGAGCAGGATCCAGCGCAGATCGAAGATGTAGTGATGGGTGAAGAAGTTCGCGTAGATGAGGATCACGAGCAGGGTGGTCAGCCAGACCTTCGGGTACCGGCTGAAGCGCAGCTCGTGCAGGCGGTACACCCGCACCATGTACGAGCCGACGGCCGCGTACATGAAGCCGCTGAACAGCGGCACCGCGCCGATGCGCAGCACGCCCTCGGCGTCGTAGCTCCAGGAGCCGACGTCCGTCTTGAAGAGCTCCATCGCGGTGCCCGAGACGTGGAAGAGCACCACCACCCAGAGCTCCCGGCCGCTCTCGAGCTTGAACGCGAGCATGCCGATCTGGATCAGGACGGCCGCGACCGTGAGCGCGTCGTTACGCGCGATCGCCGCCCCGTCCGGCCACCACAGCCGCGCCGCCACGATGACGACGAGCAGCAGCGCCCCGAAGACGCATGCCCAGGCCTGCTTCAGCACGAACACCGCGCACTCGATCGCGAACGCTCGCCAGCCGTGCGCGGGCTGGCCCCGCAGCAGCCGGTTCGCGGCGCGGTCGATCCGCCGCTCGAGCCCGGTGAGCTCGCGGTCGCGGTCTTCGGAAGTCATATCGGCACGCTTCTCACGGCATGAGGGGAGCTACTCCGACCTGCGGCCGTCGCAGCGCTCACCGCGACCGAGACGGTCGCGGCGCATCCTCTCGGAGGCCAGAAATGGCCTCCTCGGAGAAGCGTCAGCGACGCTGACGCTTCTCACGGATGCGCATGTTGAGCACGATCGGCGTGCCCTCGAAGCCGTAGCGCTCGCGCAGCCGGCGCTGGATGAAGCGCCGGTAGCCGGGGTCGAGGAAGCCCGTGGTGAAGAGCACGAAGGTCGGCGGCCGGTTCTGCACCTGTGTGCCGAAGAGGATGCGGGGCTGCTTGCCGCCGCGCAGCGGGTGCGGATGCTCCTGCGTGAGCTCGGCGACGAAGGCGTTGAACTTCGCGGTCGGGATCCGCATGTCCCACGAGTCGAGTGCCGTCTCGAGCGCGGGCACGAGCTTCTCGAGGTGCCGGCCGGTGCGTGCCGAGATGTTCACGCGCGGCGCCCACGCGACGTGCGCGAGATCCTGCTCGATCTCCCGCTCCAGGTAGCGGCGCCGGTCGTCGTCGAGCAAGTCCCACTTGTTGAAGGCCAGCACGAGCGCGCGGCCCGACTCGAGCACGAGGTCGATGATGCGCACGTCCTGCTCGCTGATCGGCTCGGTGACGTCGAGCAGCACCACCGCGACCTCCGCCTTCTCGAGCGCGGCGGCCGTGCGCAGCGAGGCGTAGAAGTCCGCCCCCTGCTGCATGTGCACGCGACGGCGGATCCCCGCGGTGTCGACGAAGGTCCAGACCCGGCCGGCGATCTCCACCTGCTCGTCGACGGGGTCGCGGGTGGTGCCCGCGAGGTCGTTCACCACGACCCGCTCCTCCCCCGCGGCCTTGTTCAGCAGGCTCGACTTGCCCACGTTCGGGCGGCCGAGGATCGCCACGCGACGAGGCCCCCCGAGCTTCGGCTTCGCCACGGCCGACTCGTCGGGCAGCACCTTCAGCACCGTGTCGAGCAGATCGGCGACGCCGCGGCCGTGCAGGGCCGAGACGGGCCAGGGCTCGCCGAGGCCGAGGGACCACAGCGCCGCGGCCTCGGGCTCCTGGATCGCGTCGTCGACCTTGTTCGCGACGAGGAACACCGGCTTCTTCGTGCGACGCAGCAGCTGCACGACATGCTCGTCGGTGGCCGTCGCACCCACGCGCGAGTCGACGACGAAGAGCACGACGTCGCAGAGCTCGATGGCGATCTCGGCCTGCGCCGCGACGGCAGCGTCGATGCCCCTGGCGTCCGGCTCCCAGCCGCCGGTGTCGACGACGGTGAAGCGCTTGCCGGTCCACTCGGCGGGATAGCTCACCCGGTCGCGGGTGACGCCCGGCACGTCCTCCACGACCGCCTCGCGACGGCCGAGCACGCGGTTGACGAGCGCCGACTTGCCGACGTTCGGCCGGCCGACGATGGCGACCACCGGCAATGCCTCGGCCTCGGGCTCCGCGAAGCCGAGGAACTCGCCGTCGTCGCCGAGCAGCACGAGGTCCTCGGCCTCGAGATCGAAGCCCTCGAGGTTCGAGCGCATGGCGCGCAGCCGCTCCTCGTCGGTCACCGAATCGTCGAAGCCCTCGCCCGAGATGATCTCGTCGTCGGAGATCGCCGACGCGTCGAATTCGTTCTCTTCACTCATGTCTGTGCCTCTCGCACGATATCCACCACAGCCTGCACCGACTGCTCGAAATCCAGTTCGCTCGTGTCCACGAGCGTCACCCCGGGCGCGGGGGTGAAGAAATCCACCACGAGCGCATCCTTGGCATCGCGCGCCGCGATGTCCGCGAGCACCTGCTCGGGGCTCAGCCCCGGCAGCTCACCGGCCCGGCGCGCGGCCCGCACCTCCGGCGAAGCGGTCATCAGGATCCGCACGGGCGCCTCGGGAGCCACCACGGTGGTGATGTCGCGCCCCTCGATGACGACGCCCGGGAGCCCGGACGCTGCGACGAGCTCGCGGAACATCCCGTTCAGCCGGTCGCGCACGGCGGGGTGCTTCGACACGCGGCTCACCTGACCGCTGATCGCGGGGTCGCGGATCTCGGCGGTGACGTCGAAGAACGCGGTCCGGTCCTGCCCGGCGTCGTTCAGCACCACCTCGACGCGCTGCTCCCCGACGAGCGTGATGGAGTAGCGCCACGAGTCGAGCAGCGCGATCATCGCGGCCTCGTCGTCGAGATCGGTCCCCGTCTCGAGCGCCGCCCAGGCCAGGGCGCGGTAGGCGGCGCCGGTGTCGAGGATGCCGAAGCCGAGCCGGTTCGCGGCCTCGCGCGCCACGCTCGACTTGCCGCTGCCGGCCGGTCCGTCGATCGCGACGGTCAGGGTGGTCGTCGTGCTCCTCGAGGCCGGGCTCACAGGATCCTCCAGCCGCGCTCGGTCAGGTCGGCCACCGCGCGCTCGGCCACCTCGGGCAGCACCGCGATCTCCGCGAAGCCGATCTGAGCGCCGGGCGAGTGCTCGAGGCGCAGGTCCTCCATGTTGATGCCGAGGTCGCCGATCTCGGTCAGCAGCGCCGCGATCTGGCCCGGTCGGTCGTCGATGAGCACGGTGATCGTGGTGAAGCGCTCGCGGCTGCCGTGCTTGCCCGGGATGCGGGCGACACCCCGGTTGCCCGCGGCGAGCAGATCGGCGATGCGGCGGCGAGCGCCCGGCGAGTCGGGCTCGCGCAGCGCCTCGACGAAGGCCGCGAGGTCGGCCTGCAGCGCTTCGAGCCCCTCGAGCACCGGCTCGCGGTTCGCGCCGAGGATCTGCACCCACAGCTCCGGATCGCTCGCGGCGATGCGCGTCGTGTCGCGCAGCCCCTGCCCCGCGAGGCCGATGGCCTGCTCCGGGGCCGGGACGAGGCGGGCGGCGAGCAGGCTCGCGACCGCCTGCGGCAGGTGGGAGACGAGGCCGACGGCGCGGTCGTGCTCCTGCGGGGTCATCTCGAGCAGCGTCGCGCCGAGGTCGAGCGCGACGGCATCGACGAGGGCGAGCGCGGCCGGCGGGGTCTCCCCGTCGCGGCAGACGATCCAAGGCCGCGCGGCGAAGATGTCGGCGCGCGCCATGATCGCGCCCCCGCGCTCGCGCCCGGCCATGGGGTGCGAGCCGACGTAGTTCGTCAGGTCGACGCCCCGGCGGGTGAGCTCGAGGAAGGGGGCGAGCTTCACGCTCGCGACGTCGGTGACGACGGCGTCCGGAAAGGTCCGCAGGGCGCGCTCGATGACGTCGGCGACGACGTCCGGCGGCGTCGCGACCACGACGAGGGCGGGGGGCGCGTCGCCCTCCGCCCGGGCGCGCCCAGCGCCGTAGTCGGCGGCGAGCAGCGCGGTGGTGGGCGAGATGTCCTCGAGGGTCACGTCGACCCCCCGCGCGCGCAGCCCGAGGCCGATGCTCGCGCCGAGCAGCCCCGCGCCGATCACGTGCACGGAGCCGTGCACGCGGCTCGCGAGCCCGTTCGCCGTTCCATTCGCCACGGAGGTCTCCTTCTTTCGCCCCTACAAGTCTGCCCTACCGGCGGGGCGCCATTCTGAACGGGTCCGGGCGGATCGAACCGCCGAGGTCCCGGCGACTGCGTCTACCGCCGCCCGTGCGGGCTGCCGTGCGCAGCGATCCCGCGCATCCCGCGGGCGCCCTTGCCGTCGCCCGGCCGGCCGGCCGTGATGCCGGCGGCGGCCTCGGCCCCGTCCTCGGCGACGCTCAGCAGCGCGCCGAGCTCCGCGGCCGAGAGCTCGCGCATCTCGCCCAGCCGCAGGGTGCCGAGGTGCAGCGGACCGAAGCTGCGCCGCACGAGCTCCTGCACCGGATGACCGACCTCGGCGAGCATGCGCCGCACGATGCGGTTGCGGCCGGAGTGCAGCGTCACCTCGACGAGCGACGCGCTGCCCGGGCCGCGGCCCGACTCGCCGGGCAGCAGCTTCGCGGCATCGGCGCGGATGGGTCCGTCGTCAAGATCCACCCCGTCCTTCAAACGCTGGATCACGGCGGGCGTCACCCGGCCGCGCACCTTGGCGATGTAGGTCTTCTGCACGCCGAAGCTCGGGTGGGCGAGGCGGTGGGCGAGCTCGCCGTCGTTCGTGAACACCAGGAGTCCCGAGGTGTCGGTGTCGAGCCGGCCGACGTTGTAGAGGCGCTCCCCCAGCGGTTCCACGAACTCGCGCAGGTCGCGCCTGCCCTGCTCGTCGCGCATGGTCGAGACCACGCCGCGCGGCTTGTTCAGCACGAAGTAGCGCTTGGCCGCGTCGAGCTGCACGACGACGCCGTCGACCCGCACGATGTCGCTCGCGGGGTCGATGCGGCTGCCCAGCTCGAACACGGTCTCGCCGTTGACGGTCACGCGGCCGCCCGCGATCAGCGCCTCGCAGGCACGGCGCGAAGCGACACCCGCGTGAGCGAGCGCCTTCTGCAGACGGACGCCCTGATCCGGAAGACCCGTCCCCGGGTCTTCCGCGCGGCGCGCCGAGGCCGTCCCGTCCGAGGGCGCTGTCCGACCCGCCGCGTCTGCCCCGTCCCCGCTCACTCCTCGAACCCCTCGTCGGCATCCGCGAGCAGCGGGGCGATCGGGGGCAGCTCGTCGAGGCCGCCGATGCCGAGGTGGCCGAGCAGCGCGTCGTCGGTGCCGTAGAGCACCGCCCCGGTCTCGGGGTCGTGGCCGACCTCCGTGATGAGCCCGCGCCCGAGCAGCGTGCGCACGACGCTGTCCACGTTCACCGCGCGCACCGAGGCGATGGCGCCCCGGGAGATCGGCTGCCGGTAGGCGATCACCGCGAGGGTCTCGAGGGCGGCCTGGGAGAGTCTGGCCGGGCTCTGCTGCTGGACGAAGTCGGCGATGAGCGGATCGAGGCTCTCCCGCACGTAGAAGCGGTAGCCTCCGGCGACCTCGCGCAGCTCGAAGCCCCGCTGGGGCGCCTCGCCGTCGCCGTCGTAGTCGGCCGCGAGGGCGGCGACGGCCGCGCGCACCTCGCGCACCGGCCGGTCCACCGCGGTGGCGAGCCCGACCGCGCTCACCGGCTCGTCGGCGACGAGCAGCAGCGCCTCGAGCTGCTGCTCGAGCGTGTGCTCCGCGCGCGCGCTCGCGAGCTCGGGGTTCGCGGGGGCCTCGGCCTCCAAGGTCTCTGTCTCATCCGTCATAGTCACTGCCTAGCGTCGAAAGTCCCTCGTCGTCCCAGCCCTCGCCGATCCACTCCACCAGGAGCTCGCCGAGCGGCTCCGCCTGCTCGAAGAGCACGGCGTCGCGCCGGTAGAGCTCGAGGATCGCCAGGAAGCGCGCCACGATCACCCCGCGCTCGCTCTGCACGTCGACCCCCGCGACCAGCTCGCGGAAGCTGTGCGGCCCGCCGCCCCTCAGCAGGGACACGACGATGGCGGCCTGCTCCCGGATCGACACGAGCGGCGCGTGCAGGTGGTCGAGCCCGACGACCGGGATCTCGCGGGGCGCGAAGGCCAGCGCCGCGATCGCGGCGAAGTCCTGCGGCGAGAGCGTCCAGACGAGCTCTGGCCCCCGGTCGCGATACTTCTGTTCGAGCGGCACCTGGCGCGGGTGCCGCCGCTCCTCGGCGACCATCCGCTCGGCGAACCAGGCGCTCGCGAGCTTGTAGGCGCGATACTGCAGCAGCCGCGCGAAGAGCAGGTCGCGCGCCTCGAGCAGCGCCACGTCCTCCGCGTCGACGACTTCGCCCTGCGGCAGCAGGCTCGCGACCTTGAGGTCGAGCAGGGTCGCGGCCACCACGAGGAACTCGCTCGCGCGCTCGAGCTCGATGAGGCCCTGGCCCTCGATGCCGGCGAGATAGGCGATGAACTCGTCGGTGACGAGGCTCAGCGAGATCTCGGTGATGTCGAGCTCGTGCTTCGAGATCAGGCTGAGCAGCAGATCGAACGGCCCGTCGAAGCCGTCCAGCGAGACGCGGAAGCCGTCCGGATCGGAGGATCCGGGATCGAGGGATCCGGGATCGAGGGACCCCGGGTTGGGGGCGAGGCCGGCCTCGGACGGGCCCGGCTCCTCCAGTTCGGCGTCGAGGGCGAGCATGGCGGATCAGGCGACGGTGCCGCGCTCGACCAGTTCGCGGGCGAGCTGCAGGTAGGCCTCGGCGGCGGGATTGCTCGGGGCGTATTCGAGGATCGGCTTCGCAGCGACCGAGGCGTCGGGCAGCTTCACCGTGCGGCCGATGACCGTGTCGAAGACCCTGTCGCCGAAGGTCGAGACCACGCGCTCCAGCACCTCGCGGGCGTGCAGGGTGCGCGGGTCGTACATGGTGGCGATGATGCCGTCGAGCTCGAGCCCGGGGTTCAGCCGGTCGCGCACCTTCTCGACGGTCTCGATGAGCAGGGCCACGCCGCGCAGCGCGAAGTACTCGCACGCCAGCGGGATCAGGACGCCGTGGCTCGCGGTCAGCGCGTTCACGGTGAGGAGGCCCAACGAGGGCTGGCAGTCGATGAGGATCACGTCGTAGTCGGACGAGACCTTGCGCAGCACGCCGGCGAGGATCTGCTCGCGGGCGACCTCGCTCACGAGGTGCACCTCCGCGGCCGAGAGGTCGATGTTCGCCGGGATGAGGTCGAGTCCCTCGACGTCGGTGCGCTGGATCACGGCCTGCGGATCCTTCACCTTGCCGAGCATGAGGTCGTACACGGTGGGCACGTCATGCGCCGGCACGCCGAGCCCCGCCGACAGCGCGCCCTGCGGGTCGAAGTCGACCGCGAGCACCCGACGTCCGTAGCGGGCGAGCGCCGCGCCGAGGTTGATGGCCGTGGTGGTCTTGCCCACCCCGCCCTTCTGGTTGCACATCGAGATGATGCGCGCCGGACCGTGGCGGTCGAGCTTCTTCGGCACCGGGTAGAAGCGCTCCGGCCGCCCGGTCGGGCCGATCGCGCTCGCTCTCTTCGCCACGCTGACCCCTTTCCGCTCGTTGACGCTCAATCCTATCGCGCGAGGCGCCGGCGGCCCGTCCGGATCGCGGGCCGGACCGCCGGAACGACGAACGCCCGTTTCCGGGCGTTCGTCTGCACCCGAGCCCCTTCGGGACCCGGTCGGGGAAGGCGGATCAGCGGCGCGAGTCCTTCAGCGTGCCCACCGTGTCGCCCGTGGGGTCCCAGACCATGCACAGCACCTCGCGGTCGCCGTTCTTCCAGGAGCCCTCGGTCGGGTACATCGGCCAGTAGTCGATCTCGGAATCGGCCCACGGCGTTCCGATGAAGCTCTCGAACTCGGCCAGGCATCCCTCGTCCGCCATGCGGATGACCTCGTCGTTGCCCGGGAAGCTCGGCTCGTCGATCAAGAACGAGTAGTAGACCTCGTCGGCGTGGGGCTCGGAGCACGGCACCACGGGGACGCTCGTGGTCTCCTCGCTGAGCGTCTCATCGGTGTTGAGGCAGTCGCCGACGCGGATCGAGAAGACGTCGGTGTTCTCGTTCTCCTCGACGATGTCGCCGGATTCCGCGTCGCGCACCGGGGCCGAGTTGCCGCCCATGATGGACGAGAGCGCCGAGCAGCCGGTCAGCGCGAAGAGGCCCATGGCGAGGGCCGGCACGATCAGGAATGTGGATTTCTTCAGCTTCATGACTCTACTCATTCTCGTTTGCGGTGGTTCCCTGCTCCCTCCACCACCCTATCGGGGAATCCGAGACGCGAGGAGGATCCGAGAGCGCTACCGCGCTCGAGGGTGCGCAGTTGCCATCGGGAACGCATCGCGTTCCCGAGCGACTGCGAACCGTCGCTCACCAGCGGCGTTTCAACGGAGGATCCGAGAGCGCTATCGCGCTCTCGGATGCGACATCAGGTAGTGCTCGCGCAGCGTGTCAGGGGTGACCTGCGTGTAGATCTGCGTGGTGGTCACCGAGGAGTGCCCGAGGAGCTCCTGCACCGTGCGCACATCGGCGCCGCCGGCGAGCAGGTGGGTCGCGAACGAGTGGCGCAGCGTGTGGGGCGAGACCTCCGCCGCGATCTCGGCGCGCTCGGCGGCCGCGCGGATCGCGAGCCACGCGCTCTGCCGCGACATGCGCGCGCCGCGCGGGCCGACGAAGAGCGCGGGGGTGCC
The DNA here is from genome assembly GCA_016771945.1 of Candidatus Leucobacter sulfamidivorax. GTDB lineage: Bacteria > Actinomycetota > Actinomycetes > Actinomycetales > Microbacteriaceae > Leucobacter > Leucobacter sulfamidivorax. The sequence continues at coordinate 453,143 of QZLF01000002.1, read as the reverse complement.
GCGCCCCTTCTCGACCATGCCGGGCCGCGCCCGGACGAGATAGGCGGCGAGCGCATGGCCCGCGAAGCTGCCGTAGGGCACGATCCGCTGCTTCGATCCCTTGCCCGTGACCCGCAGGAAGCCGCCCGCTTCGAGCCGGCGCTCGGGGTCGGTCCAGGCGTCGCCCTGTCCGGCTTCGCTCAGCAGATCGTCGAGGTCGAGCGCCGTGACCTCGCTGACCCGCGCGCCGCTGGCGTAGAGCAGTTCGAGCAGCGCCCGGTCCCGCAGCCCGACCGCGTCGGCGTCGTCGCCGCCGCGGCCGCGAGCAGCGCCTCCACCTGAGTCGTCGAGAGCGCCTTCGGCAGCCGCCGCCCCTTCTTGGGCGTGCGCACGCCGCTCCCGGCGAAACCGGGCAGCAGGCCCTCCTCGTAGAGGAAGCGGTGCATGCCGCGCACCGTGGAGAGCCGTCGGCTGATGGTCCCCGGGGAGTAAGCGGGGCGCGGCTTCTCCTCGGGCCGAACTTCGGAGGCATTCGAGGGCCCCGGCGAACGCCCGGAAACGGGCGTTCGCTGTTCCCGGGCTGGGGCCCCATTGAGCTCCGCGACGTACTCGGCGAGCGTCTCGGGGTCGACCGCGGCGAGATCGTCGATCCCGCGCTCGGCGAGCCATTCGGCGTAGGCGGCGAGGTCGCGCCGGTACGCGTCCAGGGTGTTCTGCGACAGCCCGCGCTCGATCGCGACATGCCGGAGGTAGCGGGCGGATCCGCTCTCCGGGCTGACGCCGCTCGCCATGGCGCGACTTCCCGGCACGCCTTAGGCGTCGAAGAGGCGCGTCGCCTCGCGGCGCTGGATCGCCGCGGCGATGAGCCCGGCGAAGAGCGGGTGGGGTCGGCCCGGACGGGAGCGCAGCTCGGGATGCGCCTGCGTGGCGATGTAGAAGGGATGCGTCTCCCGCGGCAGCTCGACGTACTCGACGAGCGAGCCGTCGGGGCTCGTCCCCGAGAACGAGAGCCCGGCCGCGGCGATCTCGTCGCGGTAGCGGTTGTTCACCTCGTAGCGGTGACGGTGGCGCTCGCTCGCGGTGGAGGCGCCGTAGAGCTCGGCGGCGAGGGATCCCTCCGCGAGGGCGGCCTCGTAGAGGCCGAGGCGCATGGTGCCGCCCAGGTCGCCGCCCGAGATGTGCTCGATCTGCTCGGCCATGGTCGCGATGACCGGCACGGGGGTCTCGGGGTCGAACTCGGTCGAGGAGGCGCCGGTGAGCCCGGCCACATTGCGCGCGTACTCGATGACCATGCACTGCATGCCGAGGCAGAGGCCCAGCACGGGGATGCCGTTCTCGCGGGCGAAGCGCAGCGCGCCGAGCTTGCCCTCGATGCCGCGGATGCCGAACCCGCCCGGCACGCAGACGCCGTCGACCTGGCCGAGCTGCTCGAGCGCACCCTCGGGCGTCTCGCAGGTGTCGGAGGCGATCCACCTGACGTTGACCTTGGTCGCGTGGGCGAAGCCGCCCGCGCGCAGCGCCTCGGTGACCGAGAGGTAGGCATCGGGCAGGTCGATGTACTTGCCGACGAGGGCGATGGTCACCTCGCCCTTCGGCTGGTGCACGGCGTCCAGCACGGGCTGCCAGGTGCGCCAGTCGACCTCGCTCGCCCGCTCCCCCAGCTCGAGGTGATCGACGACGGTCCGGTCGAGACCCTGCTCGTTGAGCAGCTTCGGCAGATCGTAGATGCTCTTCACGTCGATCGCGTTCACGACGGCGTTCTCGTCGACGTCGCACATGAGGGCGATCTTGCGCAGGTTGTCGTCGGTGACGGGCCGGTCGCTGCGCAGCACGAGCGCGTCGGGCTGGATGCCGATGGAGCGCAGCGTCGCGACCGAGTGCTGCGTGGGCTTCGTCTTCTGCTCGCCCGAGGCGCCCATGAAGGGCACGAGCGAGACGTGCACGAAGATGACGTTCTTGCGGCCGAGCTCGTGGCGCACCTGGCGCGCGGCCTCGAGGAAGGGCTGCGACTCGATGTCGCCGACCGTGCCGCCGATCTCGGTGATGATGACGTCGGGCTGCGGATCCTGCTGGGCCTGCAGGCGCATGCGGCGCTTGATCTCGTTGGTGATGTGCGGGATCACCTGGACCGTCGCGCCGAGGTAGTCGCCGCGCCGCTCGGCGGCGATCACCTCCGAGTAGATCTGCCCGGTCGTCACGTTCGCGGCCTGCGAGAGGTTGATGCCGAGGAAGCGCTCGTAGTGCCCGATGTCGAGATCGGTCTCGGCCCCGTCGTCGGTGACGAAGACCTCGCCGTGCTCGAAGGGGTTCATCGTGCCCGGGTCGACGTTCAGGTACGGATCGAGCTTCTGCATCACAACGTGCAGCCCCCGAGCCGTGAGCAGATTGCCGAGGCTCGCGGCGGTCAGCCCCTTGCCGAGCGAGGAGACCACGCCTCCCGTCACGAAGATGTGCTTGGTCGTTCTGTCACGGCTCGCCGCTTGCTCTGATCCCACGGGCTTCGATCCTATCACTCGTGCGGTACCTCGGGCCGGGGACTTCGCTAGTTGAGCTCTTGTCGAGGCACCCACACCTGCTTGATGATCATGAGCACCATCGCCGTCACGGGGATGGAGATGAGCGCGCCCAGCAGGCCGAGCAGGGTGCCGCCCACGAGCGCGCCGATCACGACCAGAGCTCCCGGCACCGAGACGACCCGGTTCATGATGCGGGGTGTGAGCAGGTAGGCCTCGACCTGCATGTAGATGAGGTAGTAGATCGCCGCGATGATCGCCGCGGTGGGCGACTCGAAGAGTGCCACGAGGGAGACGAGCACCGTCGCGAGCACGGAGCCGAAGAGCGGGATGAGCGCGAGGAAGAAGACGCCCACCGCGACGAGGCCGGCGAAGGGCACGTGCACGATGGTCATCATGATGAAGCCGAGCACCGAGTTGATGAGCGCCAGGATCACGATGCCGTTGACGTAGCCGCCGACCGACTTCGTGATCTGCTCGGTGATGTCGATCACCTGCGCGCGGGTGGAGCGCGCGACGATCGAGTAGAAGGCCCGCTTCATCACCTGCAGCGAGGAGAGGAAGTAGAGGCTCAGGATCAGCACGATCAGGGACGCGGTGAGCGCGTTGGCGATGCCCAGGCCCGCCTGCCACACGCCGCCCGCGACCTGGGCCCAGTTCGCCGGGTTGCCCACGAAGTCCTGCCCCATCTTGAGCAGCGCCTCGAAGTCGATGAAGGAGCCGAACTGATCCTGCAGCCACAGGTACCAGGGCTGGTTCTGGATATCGGTGAAGTAGCCCGGGGCGGTCTTGATGAGCTGCGCGATCTGGCTCGCGATCATCGGCACGATGAGGGCGAGGATGCCCGCGACGATGAGGATGAAGGTGCCGAACACGATCGCGATGCCGAGCGGTCGCTTCACCTTCTTGCGCTCGAGCCAGCGCACCACGGGGTCGAGCGCGAGCGCGATGAAGATCGCGCCGACGACGTACATGAGGATGGTGCTGAGCTGGCTGATCATCCCGCCGACGAGGATCGCGACGAGCGCGCCCAGCGTGATGATGAAGCCGAGCTTGAACGGGCTGCGGATGATGAACTCGCGCACGCTGCGCTGGCGCTGCTGCGCTTCCTGCGCCTCTTCGGCCTGGGCCTCGCGCGCGTCGCGGTACATCTCGCGCGTGTCGGCGTCCATCTGCTCGAGGTCGGCGTGCACCACGTCGGGATGCTCATCGAGGTAGCGCGCCCGCTCCTCTGCCCCGCTCACGTCGGAAGGGGACTTCTTCGAGGCGGTGCGGCGCCGCGAGAACTTGATCATGCCCCGAGAGTAGCATCGGCCACCGACGATCGGCGGCTCCCGGTCCGCATGCCCCCGACCGTCCCTCGCAGGTGCTACGAGGCCGCTTCGGCGGCGCCCAGGTCGAGCAGTTCCGCCGCGTGCTGCAGCGCGCTGCGGGAGTCGGAGAGGCCCGAGAGCAGTCGCGCCATCTCGCCCAGGCGCTCCTCGCCCGCGAGGCTCACGCAGCTCGATTCCGTGAACTCCCCGCTCGCGTCCTTCGCGACGCGCAGATGGTTGCCGGCGAAGGCCGCGACCTGGGCGAGGTGGGTGACGACGATCACCTGGGAGGTGTGCGAGAGCCTCGCGAGGCGGCGCCCGATCTCGATGGCGGCCGCGCCGCCGACCCCCGCGTCGACCTCGTCGAAGACGAACGTCGGCACCGGGTCGCTCGCGGCGACGACGACCTCGAGGGCGAGCATCACGCGCGACAGCTCGCCGCCGGAGGCGCCCTTGGCGAGCGGCCGAGGATCGGCGCCGCGATGGGGCTGCAGCAGCAGCTGCACCTCGTCGGCCCCGTGACGCCCGAGCGGCGCGGGCTCGACCGATGCGACGAAGCGGGCGTCCGGCAGGGCGAGCTGCGCGAGCTCCTCGGTGACCCGCGCCGAGAGCGCCCGGCGGCGTCCCGCCGCGCCGCGGAGAGCGCGTCGGCGAGCTCCCGCTCCCGCGCCGAGAGCGCCTCGAGGCGCTCCGAGAGCCGCGGGATCGACTCGTCGTCGCCGTCGAGCTCCGCGAGCCTCACCGCGGCCGCCTCGGCCCTGGCGAGCACCGCCTCCGTGTCGGGGCCGTACGCGCGCAGCAGCGCGTTCACCGCCGCGAGCCGCTCGTTCGCCCGCTCGAGCTCCGCCGGCCCGTCTTCGTCGAGGTCGCTCGCGTAGCCCGCGAGCTCGCGCGCCGCGTCGTTCAGCCGGAAGCCCACCTCCCGCAGCGCCTCCGCCACCGCGTCGAGGCGCGGATCCGCGCCCGACACCCGCTCCAGGTCCCGCAGCGCCGCGTCGACGAGGCCCGAGGCGTCGCCCGCGAAGGGATCGTCGCTCTCGCTCGTCAGCGCCTGCAGAGCGCCCGCGGTCGCCGCGCGCAGCGCCTCGAGGTTGCCGAGGCGCTCGACCCGCGCCCGGAGGGCGCCCTCCTCGCGCGGCTGCGGATCCACCGCCGCGATCTCCTCGAGCTCGGTGCGCAACCGCTCCGCCTCGTCGGCGCGCTCGTCGCGGCTCCGCACCAGATCGTCGACCCGCTCGGCCAGCTCCCGGCGCTCGGCGTGCACGGCGCGATACTCCTCCAGCGCCGCGCGCAACGGCTCGCCTCCGAAGCGGTCGAGCATCTCCCGCTGGGCCGCGGCGCTGCGCAGGCGCAGCTGCTCCGACTGCCCGTGCACCGCGAAGAGCCGCTCGGCGAGCCTCCCGAGGCTGCCGACGGGCGCCGCGGCGCCCCCCACGCTCGCGCGGCTGCGTCCCTCGGCGCTGACCGTGCGGGTGAGCACGAGCTCGCCGTCCTCGATCTCGCCGCCGATCTCGTCGACGATCTCGGCGACCGCCGGATCGCGCGTCACGACGAGCCCGCCGACCCGGGCCGCTCCGGAGCCGCGCCGCACCGCGCCCGAATCGGAGCGATCCCCCATCAGCAGGCCGAGGGCAGTGACGACCATCGTCTTGCCCGCGCCGGTCTCGCCCGTGATCGCGGTGAAGCCGGGGCCGAGGGGCAGCGTGGCATCGGCGATCACGCCGAGATCGCGGATCCGCAGCTCCTCGATCACGCCCTGGACTCCGCGTCGGTGCTCCTGGGCTCTGCCTCGCCGCCCCGGCGATCCGCATCGGTGCCGCCGCGAGGGCCACGCCAGCCCGACACCGGCAGCTGGAACTTGCCCACGAGACGATCGGTGAACACCGCCTCGTCGATGCGGGCGAGTCTCACCGGCAGCTCGGAGCGGCGCGCCTCGACGACCGATCCGGCGGGCAGCTCGATGCGGCGGCGGCCGTCGCACCAAAGCACGCCGCGCCCCTCCTCCGGGCCGTAGATCTTCACGGTGAGCACCGAGTCGGGGCCGACCACGAGGGGCCGGTTGAAGAGCGCGTGGGCGGCGAGCGGCACCATGAGCAGCGCCTCCACGCCCGGCCAGACCACGGGCCCGCCGGCCGAGAAGGAGTAGGCGGTGGAGCCCGTCGGCGTCGCGAGCACGACGCCGTCGCAGCCGAACGAGGTCAGCGGGCGGCCGTCGACGCCCACGCCCACATCGAGCATGCGGCCGAGCTTCTCGACGCTCGCCTCGTTCGCGGCCCAGTTCTCGGCGATCGTGCGGCCGTCCTGGGTGGCGCTCACCTCGAGCGTCATGCGCTCCTCGACCGAGTACGAGCCGGCGAGCACACGATCGATCGTGTAGCCCAGATCGTGCGACTCGGTCTCGGCGAGGAAGCCGACGTGCCCGAGGTTGATGCCGAGGATCGGGCAGGCGGATCCGCGCAGCAGCTCGGCGGCGCGCAGGATCGTGCCGTCGCCCCGAGCACGAGCGCGATCTCGATCCGCTCGAGCGGCACCTCCGAGGCGAGCTGGGCCGTGAGGTCGCCCGCCAGGTGCGGAGCGAACTCCGCACGGTCGCTCGCGGGCATGACCGGCATGATGCCGGCGGCGCGCAGCACGTTCACCACGCGCACCGTCGCCTCGATGGCTTCGGGGCGCGCCGTGTGCGACACCACCAGGATGTGCCGTGCGCTGCTCGTCATCGCCCGCCTTCCGTCACTACAAAGTATGCCAAGAACTCGCGGTTGCCGTGCTCCCCGGCGACGGGCGAGGGCACGAGTCCGCGCGAGGAGAGGCCCAGCTCCTCCGCGCGGGCGATCACACGGGCCACCGCGGCCTCGGCGAGGGCGGGATCGACCACGATCCCCTCCCTGATGCCCTGGCGCCCCACCTCGAACTGGGGTTTGACCAGCAGCACGAGCTCGGCGTCCCGCGCGGCCACCGCGACGATCGCCGGCAGCACGAGGGTCAGCGAGATGAACGAGAGGTCGGCCACCACGAGACTCGGCGCCTCGGCCGTGCCGGTGAGCTCCGCGAGCAGCTCGGGGGTCAGCTCGCGCGCGTTGCAGCCCTCGACGACCCGCACCGCGGGGTCCTCCCGGATCTCCTCGGCCAACTGGCCGTGCCCCACGTCGACGGCGAGCACTTCGCGGGCGCCGCGCTCGAGCAGCACCTGAGTGAAGCCTCCCGTGGATGCGCCGAGATCGAGCGCGAGGCGCCCCCGGGGCTCGACGCCGAACGCGTCGAGCCCGGCGATGAGCTTGTCGGCCGCGCGGCTGACGTAGCGGTCGGCGCCCTCGACGGCGATGGCGGATCCGCGGGCCACCCTCGCCCCGGCCTTCGTCGCGACCGCGCCGTCGACGCGCACCCGCCCCGCGGCGATGAGCTCGGCCGCGCGACTGCGCGAGCGCGCGAGGCCCAGCTCGGGCAGCACGAGGTCGAGGCGCTCGGGCGCCCCCTGCCAGGCGGCGGGCGCCCCCATCGGCGCCTCCATCTACGCGCCGGTCTCGTGATCGCTGCGCTCGAGCTCGGCCACGAGCGCTTCGGCCAGCTGGTCGAAGCCCGCGGCGCGCAGTTCGAGCGGCTGTGCCTCGATCGCCTCGGCGGTCTCGAAGAACTGCGTGCGCTCGAGCAGGCCCTCCTCGGGCTGCGCGGGCGCGGGATCGATGTCGCTCATGCCCCCAGCGTAGTCACCCGGACGGCCGGACCCGGTTCACCAGCCGAGGAAGCCGTGGCCGGAGCAGGTCTCGGAGAAGGCTCCCACCACATCGGGGCCGTCCACGATCAGCCCCGCGACACCGCGCGCGTCTCCGGCGTCCACCGAGGCGCGGGCGTCGCTCAGGAACTGGCGGATCTCCGCTTCGTTCGCCGCGTAGCCCGCCGACGAGGACGCCTCCTCGGGCATCTGCGCCAGCTCCTGCTCGAACAGGTCGAGCTGGACTCGGACGTCGTCGACCGTCCCCGCGCCGCCGATCGCGGCGATCGCCGCCGACTGCAGATCGAGGTAGGCCTCCACCGCGCCGGCCTCGCAGAACCGCTGCAGCTCCGCCGTGGCCTCCTGCTCCCGCGGGTCGTCGTCGGCGTCGGCCTCGTCTCGGGTTCAGGTTCGGGCTCGTCCCGGCCGGGCCCGTCGCATTGCGCCAGCGAGCTGTCGCACGGGTCCCGATCCTCCGCCGACGCCTGCCCGACGACCGCCAGCGCCCACCAGACGCAGGCGACCGCCGCGGCGACGAGCAGCACCCCCGCGACGCCGATCACCCACCAGAGCCACGCGCGCGACCTCTTCGGGGCCGGCGGCTCGGAGGGGAACGGGGCCTGGGTCGCGGTCTGGCCTTGCGGCTCGGGCGCCTGTGCGGTTCCAGCGAGCGGATGGGTGTGCTCCGTCCAGCGCTCGCCGTCCCAGTACCGCTGGACCTGCGAGTCGTAGGGGTCGGGGTACCACCCCGGGGAGAAAGTGTTCACGTCTCAGATCCTTCCGTAACTTCTCCCCCGTCGATCTCGATGCTATCGCGTCGGATCGTCCGCCCAGTGGTCGGCGTAGAGCTCTTCCGGAACCTGCAACCCGTAGATCGCGAGGCCGGACGTCCAGATCGCGGCGCAGCCGGCGCGCAGCAGATCGAGGCGATCGGCGCCCGGATCCACCACTTCCACGACGGGACCGCGCATGCGCACCCGGGACGCGCCCACGCGCGCCGTGCCGTCCTTCTCGGTGACGGTCTCGGGGTAGGGCTCGTGCAGTTCGGCGATGGAGGCGACGATGAAGTCCGGCCGCATGTCGGCGGAGGCCGCGACCAGCTGCTTCGGGCGATCCACCCCCGTCAGCACGAGCGCGGACGGGATGCCGGCGGCCCGGGCTCCCCGGATGTCGGTGTCGAGCCGATCCCCGAGCATGAGCGCGTCGCGGGTGCCGAAGCGCTCGAAGGCGGCCTCGTAGATGGGGGTCTCGGGCTTGCCGGCGAACTCCGGCAGCCGCTGCACGGCGGTGTGGACGGCCGAGACGAGGGTGCCGTTGCCGGGCGCGAGGCCGCGCTCGAGCGGCAGGGTCCAGTCCGTGTTGGTCGCGATCCAGGGCAGCGGATCGCGCCCCGGCCGCTCCGCGAGCGCGAACGCCGCCTCGGCCAGGTGCTCCCAGCCGACGTGCGGGGCGAAGCCCTGCACGACCGCTGCAGGATCGTCGGCGGCGCTGCGGGTGACGCGGAACCCCGCCTTGCCGAGCTCGTCGACCAGGCCGTCGCCGCCGACCACCAGCACCAGCGAGCCCGCGGGCACCGTGCGGCTCAGCAGGGCGACCGCGGCCTGCGGCGAGGTCACCACGTCCTGCGCCCGCGCGGCCAGGCCCAGCTCGCGCAGCTGCGCAGCGACCGTCTCGTCGGTGCGGGAGGCGTTGTTCGTCAGATAGCCGAGGCGCACCGTCTCGGCGGCGCGGTTCAGCTGCTCGACCGCGCCGGGGATCGCGGCCCTGCCGCGGTAGACGACGCCGTCGAGATCGGCGAGCAGCAGGCTGCGCCCCTCCAGCGGGGCCGGGCCCAGGGATCGGCCGACGCGCCTGCCGAACAGCGCCATCAGCGCTCCTCCGCCCGAGGCCCCTCGCCCTGCTCCGGCTGCTCTGCCTGCGACGGCTCCGATTCCCGCACGGGCTCCCGGTCCTCCCCGGTCTCCGGGCCCTCCCCCGGCTCCAGGTCCTGCTCTGCCTCAGGATCCTCTTCCGGCTCCGGCTCCGGCGTCGGGGCCGGCTCGTGCTCGTAGATCTCGTACACCTCGAGCTGATCGTTCGCGGAGAAGACCTCGTCGAGAGCGTCGGCGGCCCGCTCGGCCCGCTCGCGCCATTTCGAGGCCTCGGCCTCGCGTCCGAGCTCCTCGAGCACCGACGCATACGCGGCGAACAGCTCTGGGCTGTAGGAGAACGCCCGATTCGGGTCCAGCTCGGCGATCTCGAGCTCGAAGAGGGCCTGCTGGGTCTGCCCCAGATCGAGGCGCGCGCCCGACATCGCGATGGCCAGCTGCGCGCGCTGCTCGGCGTTCAGACCCGTACGATCCGCCTCGAGGCCCGTCTCGAGAGCCTTCTGCGGGCGGCCGAGCGCGCGCTCGGACTCGACCATGAGCGCGATGTTGCCCTGCGAGCCGCTGAGACGGCGGTGCGTGCGCAGCTCGCGGAGGGCGAGGGCGTAGTCGCCGGTCCGGTACGCGGTGGCCGCGAGCATCTCCCGGGCGACCGGGATGCGGCCCGCGCGCCGGCTGGCGGAGATCGCATGCTGGTGCGCGCGCTCCGGATCGTCCTCGATGAGAGCGACCACCATCGCGAGATGACGCGCCACCACCTCCTGCGTCTCGGCCTGCAGAGTCTTCAGCTCGTTGCGCGCCGAGGGGTGCAGATCCTTCGGGGTGACGTCGTCCGGGATCGGCGGATCGTCATGCTCGGCTCGCACGGGCCGCAGCTCGTGCTGCAGCCGCTCTGCCTCGGTGAACTCGCGGTCCCGACCGCCGCGGTCGCTGCGGCCGCCGCCTCGCGTGCCGCCGCGGGCCGGGGCTCCGCCGCGGTCCGCGCGATCGCCGTCGCGGCGCCCGCGGTCGTCGCCGTACCGCGGACGGTCTCCATCCCTCCGCGGGCGGTCGCCGTCTCTCCGCGGGCGGTCGCCGTCATACCGCGGACGGTCACCGTCCCTGCGCGGGCGGTCGCCGCTGGAGCGCGGACGGTCACCGTCGCGTCGCTGGCGATCATCGCCGTACCGCGGGCGATCCCCGTCCTTCCGCGGCCGATCATCGCCGTACCGGGGGCGGCCGCCGTCCCGACGGGGGCGCTGCTCACCGGAACGGGGGCGATCGCCCTCCCGCTGCGGGCGCGATCCGTCGCGTCGCGGAGCGTAGCCGTCGCGCTGCGGACGCCGGTCGCCGGAGCGGGGGCGATCCCCCTCGCGCCGGTCGCCGGCCGAGCGCGGACGGTCGCCGTCGCGCTGCCGACGATCCTCGCCGTATCCCGGTCGGTCGCCGTCCCGTCGCAGACGCTCGCCGTCACGCGCCGGCTTGCCGCCGTACGAGCGCTTCCCGTCCTGTCGGGGCGCACCGCGATGGGGACGGTCGCCGTCACGGCGGGCGGATCCGCCCTGCGGCCTGCGCTCCCCGCGGTTGCCGCGATCCTCGCCCTCGCGGTCGTTCCGCTCGCGATCGTCGCGCTCGCTCATCTCATACCTCCGGAAATGCGAAAAGGGCCGCTCAGAGAAGTATCGACTACGATCGACTTCTCTGAACGACCCTTCTCTCTGAAGAGGTCCGGCGGTGTCCTACTCTCCCACACCCTCCCGAGTGCAGTACCATCGGCGCTGTCAGCCTTAGCTTCCGGGTTCGGAAAGGATCCGGGCGTTTCCCTGACGCTATAACCACCGTAACACTATTGACATACCCAACCCCGCACCAGCACCCGAACCATCACGGCCCGAACACACCGGGGGGGTTGTGGTTCGTACGTCAAGAACCACAAAGCAGACGCGAACACCACCCACACACACTGTGCCCAGGGGCCTCGTTACGTTTCGTTTGATACCCACAACATCACACCCCTTCCAAAAAAGGGAGGTGAGGATTGTCAAGTCATCGGCTTATTAGTACCAGTCAGCTCCACACCTCACGGCGCTTCCACATCTGGCCTATCAACCCGGTCATCTCCCGGGAGCCTCACGGGCACAAGTGCCCATGGAGATCTCATCTTCAGGCCGGCTTCCCGCTTAGATGCTTTCAGCGGTTATCCATCCCGAACGTAGCCAACCAGCCATGCCCTTGGCAGAACAACTGGCACACCAGAGGTCCGTCCAACCCGGTCCTCTCGTACTAGGGTCAGATCCTGTCAAATCTCCAACGCGCGCAGAGGATAGGGACCGAACTGTCTCACGACGTTCTAAACCCAGCTCGCGTACCGCTTTAATGGGCGAACAGCCCAACCCTTGGGACCTACTCCAGCCCCAGGATGCGACGAGCCGACATCGAGGTGCCAAACCATGCCGTCGATATGGACTCTTGGGCAAGATCAGCCTGTTATCCCCGAGGTACCTTTTATCCGTTGAGCGACAGCGCTTCCACAAGCCACTGCCGGATCACTAGTCCCGACTTTCGTCCCTGCTCGACCTGTCAGTCTCACAGTCAAGCTCCCTTGTGCACTTACACTCGCCACCTGATTGCCAACCAGGTTGAGGGAACCTTTGGGCGCCTCCGTTACATTTTGGGAGGCAACCGCCCCAGTTAAACTACCCACCAGGCACTGTCCCAGAACCCGATCAGGGTCCGTAGTTAGACATCCAGTATGACCAGAGTGGTATTTCAACAACGACTCCACGAACACTAGCGTGCCCGCTTCACAGTCTCCCACCTATCCTACACAAGCCACACCGAACACCAATACCAAGCTGTAGTAAAGGTCACGGGGTCTTTCCGTCCTTCTGCGCGTAACGAGCATCTTTACTCGTAGTGCAATTTCGCCGAGTTCACGGTGGAGACAGCTGGGAAGTCGTTACGCCATTCGTGCAGGTCGGAACTTACCCGACAAGGAATTTCGCTACCTTAGGATGGTTATAGTTACCACCGCCGTTTACTGGGGCTTAAATTCAAAGCTTCGCCCAAGGGCTAACCTCTCCTCTTAACCTTCCAGCACCGGGCAGGCGTCAGTCCGTATACGTCCACTTGCGTGTTTGCACGGACCTGTGTTTTTAGTAAACAGTCGCTTCCCACTGGTCTCTGCGGCCACCACACCCTTTCCGGAGCAAGTCCGTATAAGCGGGTGGCCCCCCTTCTCCCGAAGTTACGGGGGCATTTTGCCGAGTTCCTTCACCATGATTCTCTCGATCTCCTGAGTATTCTCTACCTGACCACCTGAGTCGGTTTGGGGTACGGGCGGCTAGAACCTCGCGTCGATGCTTTTCTTGGCAGCATAGGATCACTGACTTCCCCATACGGGTCCCCATCACCTCTCACCCACAAGAACCAAAATATTACTAAGGTTCGGGCTACGGGCTTAGCCCGGGACAACCATCGCCCGGGACCAGCTACCTTCCTGCGTCACACCTGTTACCACGCTCACCTCACCACACCGGGTTCCCACTCTCCACACGAAACACTCCCGAAGGAGCGAACCATGCTTCGCTTGGTTAGCACTTGTGGATCGGCGTTTGACGGTCCTTCGCCGGTACGGGAATATCAACCCGTTGTCCATCGACTACGCCTGTCGGCCTCGCCTTAGGTCCCGACTTACCCAGGGCAGATTAGCTTGACCCTGGAACCCTTGGTCTTCCGGAGGACGGGTTTCTCACCCGTCTTTCGCTACTCATGCCTGCATTCTCACTCGTGTCGCATCCACAACTGGGTCACCCCGCTGCTTCACTCGCGACACGACGCTCTCCTACCCAACCGGCGGGCTGGACCACGAAGGCCTACCTCTACGCCGATTGCCACAACTTCGGTGGTGTGCTTGAGCCCCGTTACATTGTCGGCGCGGAATCACTTGACCAGTGAGCTATTACGCACTCTTTCAAGGGTGGCTGCTTCTAAGCCAACCTCCTGGTTGTCACAGCAACTCCACATCCTTTACCACTTAGCACACGCTTAGGGACCTTAGTTGGTGATCTGGGTTGTTTCCCTCTCGACTATGAAGCTTATCCCCCACAGTCTCACTGCCACGCTCTCACTTACCGGCATTCGGAGTTTAGCTGACGTCAGTAACCTTGTAGGGCCCATCGGCCATCCAGTAGCTCTACCTCCGGCAAGAAACACGCAACGCTGCACCTAAATGCATTTCGGAGAGAACCAGCTATCACGAAGTTTGATTGGCCTTTCACCCCTATCCACAGCTCATCCCCTCAGTTTTCAACCTAAGTGGGTTCGGCCCTCCACGACGTCTTACCGTCGCTTCAGCCTGGCCATGGATAGATCACTTCGCTTCGGGTCTAGGACACGCGACTGAATCGCCCTATTCAGACTCGCTTTCGCTACGGCTACCCCACACGGGTTAACCTCGCCACATGCCGCTAACTCGCAGGCTCATTCTTCAAAAGGCACGCCGTCACACCAACAATGGGTGCTCCGACGGATTGTAAGCAAACGGTTTCAGGTACTCTTTCACTCCCCTCCCGGGGTACTTTTCACCTTTCCCTCACGGTACTAGTCCGCTATCGGTCATCTGGGAGTATTTAGGCTTATCAGGTGGTCCTGACAGATTCACACGGGATTTCTCGGGCCCCGTGCTACTTGGGATACTTCTCACGCGGTACTCGCATTTCGGGTACGGGGCTCTCACCCACTCCGGCCCGCCGTTCCAAGCGGTTCCCCTATACGATCACTCTCACGCCGACCAGTCAGCAGCCCGGTCAGAAAAGTCCCGCAACCCCACACGTGCAACCCCTGCCAGGTATCACACACGCATGGTTTAGCCTCTTCCGGTTTCGCTCGCCACTACTCCCGGAATCACTGTTGTTTTCTCTTCCTGTGGGTACTGAGATGTTTCACTTCCCCACGTTCCCTCACCCCGCCCTATATATTCAGGCGGGAGTCACCAGGCACGCACGCGCCCTGGCGGGGTTTCCCCATTCGGACATCCTCGGATCACAGCTCGTTTATCAACTCCCCGAGGCTTATCGCAGATTACTACGTCCTTCTTCGGCTCCAGATGCCCAGGCATCCACCGTTTGCTCTTAGCAACTTGAAATCACATAAGTATCAAAGAAAAACACAGACCCACCATCCACACCCCCAACAGGGCACGGAACAATCGATCTGCGTTAGACCAGCAGAACACAACCCCAAAGGGATCATGCTTTGCTAGATGCTCGCGTCCACTGTGTAGTTCTCAACGTACGACCAGTCCCACCCCCACCAGCAACACGTCCGGCAGACATGGACCAAGAAGACCATCACCCGACCCCCAAAAGCACCACCCACGAAACCGTGAACAACACCCCGACAAGGCCAGAGTCTGGGCCTCCAGGACCCAACAGCATGCACTTGCGAAACCCTGACCCACACCCCCGCACGTTCCGACCAGACCCGAAAACGGGCCGGTGTACTAGCACAGGCGAGCAAATCACAGCTTGCTTTGTCGAATGTTCCACCCATGAGCGGCCAGCAGAACACATACGGTTCTGTTCTGGCTCATTCTGCGATCCGTGCCGTCGCTCGTGTGAGCGGGGCGGGACCGAGTTGCTCCTTAGAAAGGAGGTGATCCAGCCGCACCTTCCGGTACGGCTACCTTGTTACGACTTAGTCCTAATCACCAGTCCCACCTTCGACGACTCCCTCCACAAGGGTTAGGCCATCGGCTTCGGGTGTTACCGACTTTCATGACTTGACGGGCGGTGTGTACAAGGCCCGGGAACGTATTCACCGCAGCGTTGCTGATCTGCGATTACTAGCGACTCCGACTTCATGGGGTCGAGTTGCAGACCCCAATCCGAACTGAGACCGGCTTTTTGGGATTCGCTCCACCTCGCGGTATCGCAACCCTCTGTACCGGCCATTGTAGCATGCGTGAAGCCCAAGACATAAGGGGCATGATGATTTGACGTCATCCCCACCTTCCTCCGTGTTGACCACGGCAGTATCCCATGAGTCCCCGGCATGACCCGCTGGCAACATAGGACGAGGGTTGCGCTCGTTGCCGGACTTAACCGAACATCTCACGACACGAGCTGACGACAACCATGCACCACCTGTATACCAGTGTCCAAAGAGTCCCCTGTTTCCAGGGTGTTCTGGTATATGTCAAGCCTTGGTAAGGTTCTTCGCGTTGCATCGAATTAATCCGCATGCTCCGCCGCTTGTGCGGGCCCCCGTCAATTCCTTTGAGTTTTAGCCTTGCGGCCGTACTCCCCAGGCGGGGAACTTAATGCGTTAGCTACGACACAGAACCCGTGGAACAGGCCCTACATCTAGTTCCCAACGTTTACGGCATGGACTACCAGGGTATCTAATCCTGTTCGCTCCCCATGCTTTCGCTCCTCAGCGTCAGTTACGGCCCAGAGATCTGCCTTCGCCATCGGTGTTCCTCCTGATATCTGCGCATTCCACCGCTACACCAGGAATTCCAATCTCCCCTACCGCACTCTAGCCTGCCCGTACCCACTGCAGGCCCGGGGTTGAGCCCCGGGTTTTCACAGCAGACGCGACAAGCCGCCTACGAGCTCTTTACGCCCAATAATTCCGGACAACGCTTGCACCCTACGTATTACCGCGGCTGCTGGCACGTAGTTAGCCGGTGCTTTTTCTGCAGGTACCGTCACCTTGCGGCTTCTTCCCTACTAAAAGAGGTTTACAACCCGAAGGCCGTCATCCCTCACGCGGCGTTGCTGCATCAGGCTTGCGCCCATTGTGCAATATTCCCCACTGCTGCCTCCCGTAGGAGTCTGGGCCGTGTCTCAGTCCCAGTGTGGCCGGTCACCCTCTCAGGCCGGCTACCCGTCGTCGCCTTGGTAGGCCATTACCCCACCAACCAGCTGATAGGCCGCGAGCCCATCCCCCACCGATAAATCTTTCCACCCACACACCATGCGGTGATGGGTCGTATCCAGTATTAGACACCGTTTCCAGCGCTTATCCCAGAGTGAAGGGCAGGTTGCTCACGTGTTACTCACCCGTTCGCCACTCATCCACCGAAGCAAGCTCCGGTTTCAGCGTTCGACTTGCATGTGTTAAGCACGCCGCCAGCGTTCGTCCTGAGCCAGGATCAAACTCTCCGTAAAAAACTGATACACCCCGAACAGTCGGGAAAACGACCACCCAGGATGCGAGTTTGACCTGACAAAAACAAACATCATTACTGACGTCCATAAATTTGTCCAAAAGGAATCTCCCACACCCGACCACACATCACTGCGCAGCCAGATGCCGGGGATAATAAATTGGCATTTGACAATCAAGTGCACACTATTGAGTTCTCAAGGACCAAACACCACCCGTACACCACTCAATGAGGGGCGCTTCGAGAAGCAGATCCGTTGCGCTTTCGCGGCCTCCTGGCCCCGTTTGGGCAACTAGAGAAACTTAACACGCGGATCGAGTGCGGTGCAACTCAGTGTTGTACGCCGGGCGTGTCGCACGCGGCACACCCGACGCTACCGAAGGCCGGAGGCCTTCGGCGCGGCCTGCGGACAGCCAGAAATGGCTGTCCGCTCACCGGCCGCGCAGGCGTGTCGCGTGCGACACGCCTCCTGGCACGCGCTCAATGGGACGCGAATCGTCGTCCGTGACCGGGCGGGACGACGATTCGCGTCCCATTGCGGGAGGGGAGCCTCGCACATTCGCACGTCACCGCTCGTCGAGGGCCCGGCCGCGCACCTCCACGAGGCCCCAGGCCGCAGCTGCGGCGACGATGAAGAACACCGCGAACACGCCGAAGGTCAGCGCGGATCCGCCGGCGACGAGCAGCACCGGCACGACGAGCGGCGCGACGATCGAGGCGATGCGGCCCACCCCCGCGGCCCACCCGGCGCCCGTGCCGCGCAGCGACGTCGGATAGAGCTCGGGGGTGACGGCGTACAGTGCGCCCCAGGCCCCCAGGTTGAAGAACGACAGCGCCATGCCGGAGGCGATGATCGCGCCCTCGGAGTGCACCGTGCCGAACACCATGGCGGACGCCGCCGAGCCGACGAGGAACACCGAGAGCGTGAGCCTCCTCCCCCACTTCTCGATGACCCAGGCGGCGACGGCGTAGCCCGGCAGCTGGGCGAGCGTGATGAGCAGGGTGAAGCCGAAGGAGCGCACGAGGCTGAAGCCCGCATCGACGAGGATGCTCGGGATCCAGATGAAGGCGCCGTAGTACGCGAAGTTCACGCAGAACCAGACCGCCCAGATCGAGAGGGTGCGCGCCCGGAACTCCCGCGACCAGAGCGCTGCGAGACGGCCCCCGGCCGCAAGGGCGGGTCCGGACGGCGCCGACGAGGCGGAGGCCGCGGGCATGTCGGAGCCGGCGGCGATCCCATCGCCGGCAGACGGGGCGGATCCGCCGCCGGGCCTCGGCTTACCGGCAGAGCGCTCGAAATCGGCGACGATCCGCTCGGCCTCGGCAAGACGACCCCGCCTCGCGAGCCAGCGCGGCGACTCGGGCAGGCTCCAGCGCACGATCAGCGCGTAGACCGCCGGCACCGCGCCGAGCGCAAAGGCCCAGCGCCAGCCGTCGGAGCCGAGCGGCACCACGAAGTAGCCGATGAGCGCCGCGGCGGTCCAGCCCACGGCCCAGAAGGCTTCGAGGATCACGATGATGCGGCCGCGGATGCGCGCCGGGGCGAACTCGCTGACGTAGGTCGAAGCGACCGGCAGCTCTGCGCCGAGCCCCAATCCCACGAGGAAACGCAGCACGAGCAGCAGCCCGATGCCGCCCACGAGGGCGCTCGCTCCCGTCGCGAGGCCGTAGACGAGCAGCGTGATCGCGAACACCTGACGGCGGCCGAGCCGATCCGCCAGCAGACCGCCGAGGCTCGCCCCGATCGCCATGCCCGCGAAGCCGATCGAGGCGATGAGGCCGCTCTCGGTCTTCGTGATCCCCCAGTGCTCGACGAGGGCCGCGATGATGAACGAGATCAGCCCGACGTCCATCGCGTCGAGCGCCCAGCCGATGCCCGATCCGGTGAGCACGCGCCCGTGCTTGCGGGTGAAGGGCAGCGCATCCAGGCGCTCCGAGACCGACCGTGGCGTTTCACTCATGGCTTCATGCTAGATCGTGGCGGGGCCGCTCACGAGGGCCGCGACGACCTCCGCAGCCGGGCGCGCCTCGGTGAGCAGGCCGACGCCCTGGCCCGCGTCGATGGGCACGATCGAGAAGTCGTCCGACTCGAACGCCGCGCGGAAGGCGGCCCGGGTCTCGGGATCGCCGGCGAGCTGGTCCTCCCTGCCCTGCCAGCGGTCGACGAACGGGGTGCGCAGCAGCCGCTCGGGGAAGCGCGCCGGCCAGGGCCGCTCGAGTGCGACGTCCAGCACGCGGCTCACGAGCGTCTCGGAGCCGTCGGCGGCGAGCAGCACGGCGCGGGCGGCGTCGGAGGTCAGCGCCTCCGGGCAGGCGGAGAAGGCGGTGCCGACCCACGCCGCCGCCGCGCCCTGGGCGATCGCCTCGGCGACCCCGTTCGCGGCGCTCACCGCACCGGCCGAGAGCACCGGCAGGTCCACCGCCGCCAGCACCTCGGCCAGCAGCTCGCGGCGAGGCTCGCGGTGATCGCCGTGCCCACCGCCCTCGCGCCCGCGCGCGACGACCGCGTCGACGCCCGCTTCGGCGGCGTGCCGGGCCTCGGCGGCCGTGGAGACCTGCGTCACCGCGAGGGCGCCCGCGGACTGCACCGCGGCGATCCACGCCGGCCGCATCGGCGCCGACCAGTCGAGGAAGCTCACCGAGACGAGCGCGGGCCCTGCATCGCGCGCCAGCGAGAGCATCGCCGGGTCCCGATCGAGGCTCCAGCCGACGAGGCCGATCCCGAAGGGCGCGCCGCCGGTGTCGAGCAGCGCGAGCTCCCTCTCCAGTGCCTCCGCCGAGCCCGCGCTGCCCATGCCGATCGTGCCGAGCGCGCCGGCCCGCGACACGGCGCTCGCGAGCCTGCCTCCGGCCACGCCGCCCATGGGCGCGCAGACGATCGGGGCACGGAGCCCGAGCCTCGTCGCCCACTCCGTCGAAACAGCGCTCATGGCGTCTCCTCCCCGTTCGCAAACTGCGCCGCGGCCCAGCGCAGCTCGGCGGGATCGCTGAGCCGGATGCGCTCGACCAGCTCACCGCCGTCGCAGCGAAGCAGGTCGACGGTGGCGGATCCGCCTCCCGCATGCGATACCGCCCAGGTGCCGCCGCTCAGCTCCCAGCGATCGACCGCCGCGGGCATCGCCGCGAAGGGCGTCTTCCAGGTCCATCCCACCTCGGAGCCCCGATCGAAGAAGTGGCGATAGGCGTAGATGAGCGGATGCCAGGCCTCGGGGTCGAGATGGTCGGTGCCCTCGACCGTGATCTCCCGGGCCGCGTGCACGCGCACCACCTCGGCCTCGACCATGCCGAACTCGCCGGTCGTCGCGGGGGTGATCCGACGCACGCGCGCTTCGAGCTGCAACGGCGCCTCGGCGACCCGCGGCACGTCGACAAGGTCGGACGCGACGGGCGTGAGGTCCGCGCGCTCGAACTTGCGGGGCTCGAACTCGTAGGTTCCCGCCTTCTCCTCGGGCACCGGATCCCGCCCCGTCACCCTCGCGAGCCGCTCGACGTGCCGCCACTGGCTCGAAGACGGGAAGTTCACCGTGAGCTCCGGGTGGCGCCGCACGTTGTCGAGGGACCGGCCGCCCTCCTCGAGGCCCAGCACGATCGTGCGCGAGAGCGCGAAGTGGCTGGAGGCCGGCGCGAGGTTCGGGGTGCCGTCGGGGTTCCGCGTCGCGACGAGATAGGCCGGCGTCCCGACGTAGAGCACGCTCGGCTCGATGACGCGGTGGCTGGGATCCGGCTCTGCATCGGGATCGTCGCTCATGCCCTCCACGGTACTCCTCCCGCAAGCGGTGTTACGGAGCGGGGCCCGGATCAGGCGACGACGCCGCCGAGCGTCTTCTTCCCCCGGCGCAGCACGGCGAAGCGGCCGTGCAGCAGGTCCGCCTCCGCGAGCGTCGCGTCCTGGGCCTCGACCTTCGCATTGTTCACGTACACGCCGCCCTGCGCGATGGCGCGGCGGGCTTCGCTCAGGCTGCCGACGAGTCCGGCGTCCACCAGCAGCTGGGCGACGGAGTCGCCCGATCCGCCCCTCGCCTGCGGCAGCTCCTCGATCGTCGAGGCGAGGGTCGCCGCGTCGAGCGCGGCGAGGTCGCCCTGCCCGAAGAGCGCCTCGGAGGCGTCGATCGCGGCCTGCGTCGCGGCCGAGCCGTGCACGAGCGTCGTGACCTCGATCGCGAGGCGCTTCTGCGCGGCGCGGCGGAAGGGCTCCTCGGCGACGAGCCGCTCGTACTCCTCGATCTCGGCGCGCGACAGGAAGGTGAACACCTTGAGACGATCGATCACGTCGGCGTCGGCCTGGTTCAGCCAGAACTGGTAGAAGCGGTAGGGCGAGCACATCTCGGCGTCGAGCCAGATGGCGTTGCCCTCGCTCTTGCCGAACTTCGTGCCGTCGGAGTTCGTGATGAGCGGGGTGCCGATCGCATGGGCGGTGCCGCCCTCGACCTTCCGGATGAGGTCGGTGCCGCTCGTGAGGTTGCCCCACTGATCGCTGCCGCCGGTCTGCAGTCGGCAGTCGTACTGCCGCCAGAGCTCGAGGAAGTCGAATCCCTGCAGGATCTGGTAGCTGAACTCGGTGTAGCTGATCCCCTCCTCGGAGTTCAGCCGGGCCGCCACGGCATCCTTCTTGAGCATGGTGCCCACCCGGAAGTGCTTGCCGATCTCGCGCAGGAAGTCGATCGCGCTCAGCGGCGCGGTCCAGTCGAGGTTGTTGACCAGGCGCACCGCGTTCTCGCCCTCGGCGGAGAGGAAGCGGGACACTTGCACCTGCAGTCGCTTCACCCACGCTTCCACGGTCGAGCGCTCGTTCAGGGTGCGCTCCGCCGTCGGGCGGGGGTCGCCGACGAGGCCGGTGGATCCGCCGACGAGGCCGAGCGGATTGTGACCCTTCAGCTGCAGACGGCGCAGCAGCAGCAGCTGCACGAGGTTGCCGAGGTGCAGGCTCGGGGCGGTCGGGTCGAAACCGCAGTAATAGGTGAACGGCTCGCCCTCCATGAGCGCCGAGAGGGCCTCGGCGTCGGTGGACACATGGATCAGCCCGCGCCACTGCAGCTCGTTCCACAGGGTGGGGAAGCTGTCGTCGTTGCGCTGGGCCGCCATGATCTCGGCGCGCTCGTTCGTTTCAGACACGCCTGCCATCGTAGCGCGCTCGAGCGGAGCCGTCGCGCGCCTCCGCCGCCTCGAGCTCCGGCTGGGGGCGGCCCCAGCGGTACCAGGCGACGACGCTGATGAGCAGCGCCAGGACGAGCCCCGCGATCGCCCAGAGGACGACCAGGTAGTCGACCCACGAGCCGATCGGAGGCTGGCCGGGCAGGAAGTTGCGCAGCGTGGGCGTGGCGAAGAGCATGCCCGCGCTCCAGGTGAAGAAGCTCACCTCGATGCGGCGACGGCCCCGGAGGGCGAGGATCGCCGCAGTCAGGCCGAGCACCGGCATGGCGATCATGAGCACGAGCAGCACGATGCCGAACACGACCGTCGCCGGCGCGCGCTCGGCCTCGATGACGTACTGGTGCACCACGACGCCGTCCGCGGCCGTGCCGACCACGGCCGGGTCCGGGTCGAGCGTGATGGTCCAGCCCGGGACGTGATGCGCGCCCAGGGAGAGGTCGGCGGGCACGGCGCCGGCATCGCCGCCGTCCTCGGCGGGGGTGGTGACCAGCAGCATCGTGCGGCTGGGGTGGGTGTCGAACGGCCAGAGCTCGATCTCGCCCTCCGAGCGCAGCTCGATGAGGGCCGAGGCCGCGGGCATGCCGCGCTCGTAGTGGATGACCCGTCCGCTCACGTCCCCCGACGACGACAGCAGCAGGTCGAAGGTCGAGGCGACCCTGAGTCCGTCGTCGGAGACCAGCGTGCTGCCGGGCGCGAACTCGATGTCGAAGGTGAGCCGATCGGAGGCCGCATCGACGTCGCGCGGGGTGAGCACCACGTGCATCCCCTCCGCGGAATCGTCC
This sequence comes from Candidatus Leucobacter sulfamidivorax, assembly GCA_016771945.1. GTDB lineage: Bacteria > Actinomycetota > Actinomycetes > Actinomycetales > Microbacteriaceae > Leucobacter > Leucobacter sulfamidivorax. Next base: position 430,678 of record QZLF01000002.1, on the reverse strand, counting down.
ACGGGCGTGCCCACGTTGGTGCCGCCGCTGCCCGCGTACAGCACCACGGTCACGATGTACAGGGCGACGAACAGCGCGGCGAGACTCAGGATCAGCAGCGGGAACCGTCGCACGGCCGGGAGCTCCCGGTGCGCCGGCGTCTCGCCCATACTTCTCGCTCCTGCCCGAGGTGACCTACGCGCCCTACGCGCCGCGGAGCTCCGCGATCCGCCGTCCCAGGAGCGCGAGCTGCTCGTCGACGCGCACCCGGGCCGTGCCGCCGGCGCCCACGCGCGAGTTCACCGAGCCCTCGATGGTCAGCACCTCGCGCACGGCGGGCGTCAGGTGCTCGGACACCGAGCGCAGCTCCTCGTCGGAGGGCTCGTGCAGCTCGATCCCGCGCTCCTCGCAGTGGCGCACCAGCTCTCCGGAGATCTCATGCGCGTCGCGGAAGATCACGCCCTGCTTCACGAGCCACTCGGCCACGTCGGTCGCGAGCGAGAAGCCCTGGGGCGCGAGCTCGGCCATGCGCGCCGTGTCGAAGCTCATGGTCGCGACCATGCCGGTGAAGGCGGGCAGCAGCACCTCGAGCTGGTCCACCGAGTCGAAGACCGGCTCCTTGTCCTCCTGCAGATCGCGGTTGTAGGCGAGCGGCAGGCCCTTCAGCGTCGCGAGCAGGCCCGTCAGGTTGCCGATGAGACGGCCCGACTTGCCGCGCGCGAGCTCGGCGATGTCGGGGTTCTTCTTCTGCGGCATGATGCTGGACCCCGTCGAGTAGCCGTCGTGCAGCCGCACGAAGCCGAACTCCTTGGTGTTCCAGATGATGATCTCCTCGCTGAGGCGCGAGAGGTCGATGCCGATCTGGGCGGTGATGTAGGCGAACTCGGCGACGACGTCGCGGGCCGCGGTGCCGTCGATCGAGTTCTCGAGCGGATCGCCCAGGCCGAGCTCCTCCGCGACCAGCCGGGGGTCGAGGCCCAGCGAGCTGCCGGCGAGGGCGCCGCCGCCGTAGGGCGAGCGGCGGGCGCAGTTCGCCAGTCGCGCAGGCGCTCGACGTCCCGGATCAGCGGCCAGGCGTGCGCCGCGAGCTGATGCGCGAGCAGCACCGGCTGGGCGTGCTGCAGATGGGTGCGACCGGGCAGGATCGCCTCCGGGTGCGCATCGGCCTGGGCGAGGATCGCGGCGGCGAGGTCGAGCAGCAGGCCGCGGATCACGGCCGCGTGGTCGAGCAGATACAGGCGCACGAGCGTGGCGATCTGGTCATTGCGGCTGCGGCCGGCGCGCAGCTTGCCGCCGAGCTGCACCCCCGCGATCTCGATGAGCAGGCGCTCCAGGGCCGAGTGCACGTCCTCGTCGTCCTCCGCCGGCAGCGCCCGGCCGTCGGCGACCCGGGCCGAGAGCTCGTCGAGCGCGGCGCGCATCCCGGCGAGCTCCTCGTCGCTCAGGTAGCCGGCCGCGGCGAGCGCGGTCGCGTGCGCCTTCGAGCCCCGGATGTCGTACTGCGCGAGCGCCCAGTCGAACTGGGTCGACTTCGAGAGCAGCTGCAGCTCGGGCGAGGGACCGCTGGCGAAGCGCCCGCCCCACAGGGCTCCGGCCTCGGCGGCGCGGTTGGTGTTCTCGGTCACTTGCTCTCCTTCAGCAGCCAGGCCATGAGCGCCTTCTGCGCATGCACGCGGTTCTCGGCCTCGTCCCAGACGGCGCTCTGCGGGCCGTCGATCACCTCGGGCGCGACCTCGTACTCGCGGTAGGCGGGCAGGCAGTGCAGGAAGATCGCATCGGGATCGGCCAGCGCCATGAGCTCCGGCGTCACGCGGTAGGCGCCGAAGGTCGCGACGCGCGCGGCCTTCTCCTCCTCCTGCCCCATCGACACCCAGGTGTCGGTGATCACGACGTCGGCGCCCGCGACCGCGGCGAGCGGATCCGCCGTCACGGTCACGCTGCCGCCGGTCTCGGCGGCGATCCGCCGGGCGTCCTCGACGATGTCCGCGCGGGGGTGGAAGCCCTCGGGCCCCGCGACGCGGATGTGCATGCCGGCCGTGGCGAAGCCGAGCAGGTAGGAGTGGCCCATGTTGTTCGCGGCGTCGCCGACGTAGGCGGCGGTGAGGCCCTGGAGCTCGCCGCCGTTGCGATCGGCGCAGCGCTCGCGCACCGTCTGCAGGTCCGCGAGGATCTGGCAGGGGTGGAAGTCGTCCGAGAGGGAGTTGATCACGGGCACCGTCGCGTGCGCGGCCATCTCCTCGAGCCCGGCGTGCGCGAAGGTGCGCCACACGACGAGCGACACCATGCGCGAGAGCACCTTCGCGGTGTCGGCGATCGACTCCTTGACGCCCAGCTGCGCCTCGCCCGGGTTCACGACGATCGGGTTGCCGCCGAGCTCGGCGATGCCGGCCGCGAAGCTGAAGCGCGTGCGCGTCGAGGTCTTGTCGAAGAACACGGCGGCGCTCTGCGGCCCCTCGAGCGGGCGCTCGGCGAAGGGATCCACCTTCAGCCGGGCGGCCAGCTCGAGCACCTCGCGCTGCTCGGCGGGGCTGAGGTCGTCGTCGCGGAGGAAGTGCCTGGTCACGACGACCAGCCTACTTCGCGAGCTGCTGCTTGAGTCGCGAGGCGGCCCTCGCCCGCGTGACCGCGTCGAGATCGACCTTGCGGATCCGCACCGCCTCCGGCGTCACCTCGACGCACTCGTCCTCGCGGGCGAACTCGAGGCACTCCTCGAGCGTGAGCTGCCGCGGGGGCGTCATCGACTCGAAGGTGTCGGCCGTCGACGAGCGCATGTTCGTGAGCTTCTTCTCCTTGGTGATGTTCACGTCCATGTCCTCGCTGCGCGAGTTCTCGCCGATCACCATGCCCTCGTAGACCTCCTCGGTGGGCTGCACGAAGAAGCTCATGCGCTCCTGGAGGTTGATGATCGCGAACGGCGTGACCACGCCGGAGCGATCCGCCACGATCGATCCGTTGTTGCGGGTGACGATGGGGCCGGCCCACTCGGCGTAGCCGTGCGAGATCGCGTTCGCGATGCCGGTGCCCCGGGTGATCGTCATGAACTCGCTGCGGAAGCCGATGAGGCCGCGCGAGGGCACGATGAACTCCATGCGCACCCAGCCGGTGCCGTGGTTCACCATGTTCTCCATGCGGCCCTTGCGCGCGGCGAGCAGCTGCGTGATCGCGCCGAGGTGCTCCTCGGGCGTGTCGATCGTGAGGTGCTCGTAGGGCTCGTGGGTCTTGCCGTCGACCTCGCGCGTGACCACCTGGGGCTTGCCCACGGTGAGCTCGAAGCCCTCGCGGCGCATGTTCTCGACCAGGATGGCGAGCGCGAGCTCGCCGCGGCCCTGCACCTCCCAGTTGTCGGGGCGGCCGGTGTCGACCACGCGGATCGACACGTTGCCGACCAGCTCGCGGTCGAGGCGGTCCTTGATCATGCGCGCGGTGAGCTTGTGGCCCTTCACCTTGCCGACGAGCGGCGAGGTGTTCGCGCCGATCGTCATCGAGATCGCGGGCTCGTCGACCGAGATGCTCGGCAGCGGCCGCACGTCCTCGGCATCGGCGATCGTCTCGCCGATCGTGATGTCCTCGATGCCGGCGATCGCGACGATGTCGCCGGGGCCGGCCTGCTCGGCCTGGTAGCGGGTCAGCGCTTTCGTGAGCATGAGCTCGGTAATGCGCACGCTCTGCACGCTGCCGTCGTGCTTGACCCAGGCGACCGTCTGCCCCTTCTTGATGGTGCCGTGGTACACGCGCAGCAGCGCGATGCGGCCGAGGAAGGGCGAGGAGTCGAGGTTCGTGACGTGCGCCTGCAGCGGGTGCTCGTCGTCGTACTCCGGAGCGGGCACGCGGCTGAGGATCGTCTCGAACAGCGGCTCGAGGTCGGGGTTGTCCGGCAGCGAGCCGTCGGCCGGGCGGTTGTGCGACGCCGCGCCCGCACGCCCCGAGAGGTACACGGTCGGCACGTCGAGCACGGCGTCGACGTCGATGTCCGGATGGTCCTCGGACAGGTCGGAGGCCAGGCCGAGCAGCAGATCCTGCGCCTCTCCCTCGACCTCCTCGATGCGCGCGTCGGGCCGGTCGGTCTTGTTGACCGCGAGGATCACGGGCAGGTGCGCCTCGAGCGCCTTCCGCAGCACGAAGCGCGTCTGGGGCAGCGGCCCCTCGGAGGCGTCGACGAGCAGCACGACGCCGTCGACCATCGAGAGCCCGCGCTCGACCTCGCCGCCGAAGTCGGCGTGGCCCGGGGTGTCGACCACGTTGATGGTGACCGGTCCGTTCGTCGCGTGCGCGCCCTCGTAGCTGATGGCCGTGTTCTTGGCCAGGATCGTGATGCCCTTCTCGCGCTCGAGATCGTTCGAGTCCATCACCCGATCGTCGACGTCGGCGTGCGCGTCGAAGCTGTTCGTCTGCCGCAGCATGGCGTCGACGAGGGTGGTCTTGCCATGGTCGACGTGGGCGACGATGGCGACGTTGCGGAGGTCTTCGCGGGTGGCGAGAGCCATAGAGGTGGTTTCCTCACGATCGTGAAACAGCGAACGTTCTACCTTACACGGCGCGCGCTGGGACTGGGATCGCCGCCCGATCTGTGAGGGAAGAGGGGATCACCCCTCGGGAGCGGAGCCGGGTCGGTTGACATCGGGAGGATCCGCCGCTTAACATACAACCAAATGGTTTCACAAACACTCACCGATGACGACGTCGATCGCATCTTCCGGGCCCTCGCGGATCGCACGAGGCGGGACATCGTGCGTCGCACGCTGACCGCCGAGGCGTCGATCTCGGAGCTCGCGAAGGACTACGACATGTCGTTCGCCGCCGTGCAGAAGCACGTCGCCGTGCTCGAGGCCGCGGACCTCGTCGCCCGCATCCCGAGAGGAAGGGAGCGCATCATCCAAGGCAATCCCGAGGCCATCCGCCGCGCTCAGCAGCTGCTGGGGCGCTTCGAGCAGATCTGGCGGGGCCGCATCGATCGCCTCGACGCGCTGCTCGCCGAGGACCCTTCGTCCGCACAGGACCACTAACAAGGAAGACAGGACCATGCCCATCACCTCAGTAGACACCGACCCGCAGTCCCTCACCATCACGGTGGTCGCCGACTTCACCGCTCCCGTGCGCAGGCTCTGGGACGCCTACCTCGACCCCCGCCAGCTCGAGCGCTTCTGGTGGCCGCCGGAGTACCCCGCGACCTTCACCCGCCACGACGGCTTCGTCGGCGGCCTCAGCAAGTACTACATGACCAGCCCCGAGGGCGAGAAGTTCGGCGGCTACTGGAAGTGGACCGCCGTCGACGAAGGGCGTTCGTTCGAGGTGCGCGACGGCTTCGCGCACGACGACGGAACGCCCAACGAGGACATGCCCGAGGGCCGGATGGTGTTCGAGTTCGCCGAGACCGCGCTCGGCTCGCGGGTCACCGTCATCAGCCACCACGATTCGATCAAGGACCTGGAGCTGGTGCTCTCGATGGGGCAGATCGAGGGCATGAGCGCCGCCATGGGCCAGATCGACGACGTGCTCGCCGACCTCGCCTCTTTCGCCGCGGGCAACGGCACCGAGGTGCAGCTGATCGGCGAGAACCAGGCGCGCACCTCGCGGATCGTGCGCGGCACCGTCGACCAGGTGTGGCGCGCGCACCACGACCCCGAGCTGCTGCGCCGCTGGATGCTCGGCCCCGACGACTGGACGATGCCGATCTGCGAGGTCGCGACCGAGGTCGGGCAGCGCTACCGCAACGGGTGGCGCAGCGAGGCCGACGGCTCGGAGTTCGGCTTCACCGGCGTCGTGGTCGAGATCTCGGCCCCGCACCGCTCCGTGACGACCGAGGCGATGTGGACCCTGGAGGACCCGGATGCCGCGAACAGTCCCTCGACGCTGAACGAGCTCACGCTCACCCCGGTCGAGGGCGGCACCCTCGTCGCGGCGCTGATCACCTACCCCGACGCCGAGACCCGCGAGATGATCCTCGCGACCGGTATGGCAGACGGCATGGAGCAGAGCTACGCCCGCCTCGAGAGCGAGGTGCTGGTCTAGATCCGACCATCGGGGCGGGGGCGGGGGCTCCCGTTTCCATCATGACGTTGCGAAAAGCTCGCAGGATCCGCAGGATGCCATACTCGCATTTCGCAAAAATGACGGAAACGGGAGCCCCCGCCCCCCGCCCCTCGCCTCTCTCACCCCTCGCGCAAGGCGAGACCCGCGGCCGCCTCCAGCACCAGAAGTGCTGCGAGGCGCACCGTGCGGCCGTCGGGCGCATCGGCCGCGGCGTCGACCTCGGCGATGTCGACGCCGCGCACCCGGGGGTCGGCGGCGAGCGCGCGGGCGAGCCGCCGCAGCTCGTGGGCCTGGAGCCCGCCCGGGATCGACGCCGGGCAGCCGGGGACGACGCTGCGGTCGCAGACGTCCACGTCGAGATCGACGTGGATCGGCCCGCCCCCGGCACCCGCGATCCCGAGCGCCTCCTCGACCACCTCGGCGATCGGCCGCTCGTGCAGCTCGTCGCGGAGGATCACGGTAATGCCCCAGTCCCGCGCGCGCTCGCGGTAGGCGCGGGAGTTCGCGAAGTCGGCGATGCCGATCTGCACGATGCGGCGAGGGTCGAGCCCAGCCTCGACGAGGCGGCGCACGGGCGAGCCGTTCGAGCGCCCGTCGCGCAGGTCGTGGTGCGCGTCCACCGTGATCAAGCCGGCAGTGTTCGGGCCGGTGCCGTCGAGCCCGCCGTGGGCGCGCAGGACGCCGAGGGCGGCGGGCACCGTGCAGGCGTTGTCGCCGCCGAGCGCGACGACGAGGCGGGCCCGGGCCGCGAGCCCGGCGACGGCGTCCGCGGCGGCCCGCTCCCCGCCTCGGTATCCGGGTCCGCGAGGTCGCCCGCGTCGACGATGTCGAGCGCCTCCCCGAGCACGAGCTCGGCCTCGGCACCGCGGCGCCCGGGCGCTCCGGGATCCACCAGATGCTCCGAGTACCGGCGCAGCGCAGCGCGGATCGCCGCGGGGGTCTCGTGCGCGTTCGTGGGCGAGAGCGAGGTGCGACTCGTGGGCACCCCGACGAGCGCGAGGTCGACGCGCCGCTCCCCCTCCGGCGCGGGCCAGCCGCCCGCCCTCGGCCAGAGCGGATCGTGGGGCAGCATGCGGTCGATCATGGGGCTCCTCTCCTCCTTCGCGCAAAGATGCAGCCGTTGTCGTCTGAATCCGGGCTGAACAGCATCGACTGCACTGATATGTGGTTGTGTTTGTCAAGTAAGCATGGTGGAACGATCCGAGAGGTGTACGGCCGCTCGGATCGTTCCAGTTCTACCGGCCGGACCCGTGAAAGGGGGATCCTGGGCCTGACGTGTCTTTCCGACGTTTACACGATCAGACTGATATGCGTGGGTTGGGTACCGCAGGGCGAAACGTGCGAGTGGAGCGGTGCCACGGTCTATTCGCGAGCGTCACCGGTATCGGCTGCTCATAGTGCAAGAGTGGGTCACTCCACGTGTTCGTAGGCCCCGCACCCTCGTTCACGGGCAGGCCGGCAGTCTCTGGGCGGCCGGTCACTCGGTGAGCGTCGCGAGGGACCAGCACCAGCCCGCGAGTTCTCTCGCGATCCCGACACAGGCGACCGTGCTCTTCTTCCGACGGACGGTGTGACGCACCCATTGCCGGTGCAGCCGCTCGTTCCCGACCTGCCCGCGCGCTCGTGCGGCCGGGAACGCGAGCGCGAGACGCTTCTCCAGCGAGGGCGAATAGCCGGGACGGTACTCGCGTCGATGATGCCAGGCCGCTTCGACCAGCAGCCTGCGGGCGTGAGAGTTGCCGGTCTTCGTGATCGCTCCGAGCCTGCGCGATCCACCGGTCGAATACTCCGACGGAACGAGGCCGAGATAGGAGCCGATGGTCTTGCCGGTGAACCGGTCCCAGTCGCCGATCTCGACAGTGAGAGCGAACGCGGTGAGCGTGCCCATCCCGCGCAGGCACCCGAGCCGATGCACCACCGGGGTGAACTCGGAATCCGCTGCCATCTCCTTGATCGCGGCATCGAGCCGTGTTCTGCGGGTCAGGGTCTGCTCGACGGTCTCGTAGGCGGCATCGAATGCCGCTGTGTAGGCGGGGGTCCCGGTCCGGTGTGCCCGGCACCAGGCGAGGTGTTTCTGTGTCCAGGTGGTGCTGTCGTACACGTACCCGTGCCGGAGGAGGAGCTTTGAGAGGCGATGCCTGGCCGCCATGAGATCGTGTCGGCAGTCTTCCCGGGCGCGCACGAGATCCCTCGCGGTTTCGGCCGTGATCGTGGGGATCGCGACCGGGACGATCTGTCCGAGCTGGAGGAGTTTCGCGAGGTGTGCCGCGTCACGGGCATCGGTCTTCACCCGATCCCCGGTCGGGCGTTGCAGTTTCGAGGGGGCCGCGACCACGCACTCGATCCCGGCATCACTGAAGTGGCGGGCGAGGTCGTATCCGGTCGGGCCGGCCTCGTAGACAACCGTGGTCGGGCCGGGCAGCGTGCGCGCCCACTCGATGACCTGGAACGGGTCGTAGGGGAACTTCTTCCGGACAGGTTGCTCGGCATCAATATTGATCGCGTGCGCGACCACAGATCGTGCGTGCACGTCCAGGCCGATGAACGTACGATAAGGGAACACTGGGGCCTCCAATCTCGACTGGTGATAGGCCAGCCCCTCGTTGCTCCAAGACTTCAGTTACTGGAACGAGGGCTGGTAACCACCGATCATGCGAGTCGGGGCCCCAGTCCTGTCAAGGGGTGACCACCCCCATATCGTCTATTCCCATGGTCGCGAGCGGCGAGGGATCGCGACAGCGGGAAGCCCGTAATCACGTCCGGGATTCCGGACGCATCCCGCGCAACGGCCGGTGCGATGCGCGCGAGGCGGGCGCAGAATCGAGGCATGAACCAGACCGTCGTCCTGGGCGAGAGCCCCCTCACCATCTCCGACGTCGTCGCGGTCGCCCGCGAGGAGGCGCCGGTGGAGATCGGCCCGAACGCCCACGCCCGTATCGCCGAGAGCCGCCGCATGATCGACGAGCTCGCGAACGACAGCCGCCCCCACTACGGCGTGTCGACCGGCTTCGGCGCGCTCGCGAAGGTGCAGATCCCCGCCGAGAAGCGGCAGCAGCTGCAGCGCAGCCTGATCCGCTCGCACGCGGCCGGCACCGGGCCCGAGGTCGAGCGCGAGGTCGTGCGGGCGCTCATGCTGCTGCGCCTGAACACGCTCGCGAGCGGTCGTACCGGCGTGCGTCCAGTGGTCGCCGAGACCTACGCCGCGATCCTGAACGCCGGCATCACCCCGGTCGTGCACGAATACGGCTCGCTCGGCTGCTCGGGCGACCTCAGCCCGCTCGCCCACTGCGCGCTCACGCTGATGGGCGAAGGCTCCGTGCGCACGCGGGGGGCGGATCCGCACGCCGCCCCCGTCCCCGCCGCCGAGGCGCTCGCAGCCGCCGGCATCGAGCCCCTCGTGCTCGCCGAGAAGGAGGGGCTCGCCCTCATCAACGGCACCGACGGCATGCTCGGGATGCTCTGCCTGGCGCTGCACGACCTCTCCGCGCTGCTGCGGGTCGCCGATCTCGCAGCCGCCGCGAGCGTCGAAGGGCTCACCGGCACCGATGCGGTGTTCGCCGCCGAGCTGCAGGCGCTGCGCCCGCATCCCGGGCAGGCCGCCTCGGCCGCGAACATGGCCCGCGTGCTGGCCGAGTCGGGGCTGATCCAGCGGCCCCGCGAAGGGGAGTTCACGAGAGTGCAGGACGCCTACTCGCTGCGCTGCGCCCCGCAGGTGCACGGAGCCGCGCGTGACACGGCGGATCACGCCGCGCGCGTGGCCTCGATCGAGCTGCGATCCGCCGTCGACAACCCGGTGGTGCTGCCCGACGGCCGCGTCGAGTCGAACGGCAACTTCCACGGGGCGCCCGTCGCCTACGTGCTCGACTTCCTCGCGATCGCGGTCGCCGACCTCGCATCGATCAGCGAGCGACGCACCGACCGCTTCCTCGACGTGGCCCGCAACCACGGGCTGCCGCCGTTCCTCGCGGCCGACCCCGGCCTCGACTCCGGCCTCATGATCGCCCAGTACACCGCGGCAGGCATCGTCTCCGAGCTGAAGCGGCTCGCCGCACCCGCCTCGGTCGACTCGATCCCCTCCTCGGCCATGCAGGAGGATCACGTCTCGATGGGCTGGCACGCCGGCCGCAAGCTGCGCCGCGCGATCGACGGGCTCTCGCGCGTGCTCGCGATCGAGCTGCTGGCCTCGACGCGGGCGCTCGACTTCCGCGCGGCCGATCCGGCGGCCGGACAGTCGGCCCCGGCGACCCGGGCCGTGCACGAACTCTTCCGCTCGCGCATCGGCGCGCCCGACACCGACGGCTTCCTCTCCCCCGACGTCGCCGCCGCGCACGAGCTCGTCGCCTCGGGCGCGGCTCTCGAGGCCGCGGAGGGGGCGCTCGGCGCGCCGCTCGGCTGAATTCGATCAGCGCGAGAGGCGCAAGTCCCGCCACCCGAAGCGCCCCTCCTCGGGCAGGGCGGCGAGAATCTGCTCTCGGGTGAGGCGCTTCTTCGGGAGCAGATCCTCGGGCAGCGACTCGGCCTTCGGCAGCGACTCGGAGACCCCCTCGGCGAGCATGCGCACCTGGGCCTTCGCGACGAGCGGTACCCGCATGGTCCACTCCGTGAGCTGGCCGAGCACGTACTGCGCCCAGACCGGCGCCGGGAGGATGCCCACCCGCCGGTGCAGCAGGTGGGCCACCCTGCGCACGACCAGACTGAGCTTCAACTCCTCGGCGCCCACCACCTCGACGGTCCGCCGCTCGAGCCGGCCGCCGAGCGCGGCCTCGATCACGTCGACCAGCTCCTCGACGGGGATCGGCCGGATCGCCTTCTCCCGCAGACCGACCGTCGCGAACAGCGGGATCGTCTGGACCGCCCGGCTCGTGTGGTCGATGAGGTGATCTCCACGGCCATAGATCATTCCGGCCTTCAGGATCGTGTAGTCGAGGCCCGAGGCGCGGATCGCCTCCTCCGCCGCCCACTTCGACTCGTGATAGGCCGATCCGCAATCGGGTCGGGCCCGCAGGAAGCTCAGCATCACGATCTTCCGCACGCCCGTACGCCTCGCCGCCTCGACGACGGCCTCGGTGCCCCGCACGTGCACCCGCTCGTACGTCTGCTCGCCGATCTCGCGGTTGATGCCGGCGCAGTGCGCTACCGCCTCGCACCCCTCGAAGGCACGAGCGAGCGATTCGACGTCGTCGACCGCGTGCCCCGTGCGGCGGGAGATCAGCACCGGACCCTCGAAGCGCTCGGCCAGATTCCGACCCACGAATCCCGTGCCACCCGTGATCGCGACGCGAAGCCCTGCCATGCCTCCACTCTAGATCCCGGGCGACTGCAGGGCCGGGGCCGGGCGAGCGGCAGGCCGCCCGCTCCGACCACCACCGGTCATCCGCAGTCGGTAGGCTGCGAGGCATGGCCCAGCAGCCGAAGGCACCCGCGGCGGATCAGACCCTGCGTATCCTCAGGCTGCTCGCGGCGTCGCGCGGTCCGATGGCGGCGGCGATGATCGCCGCGCAGCTCGATCTGCCGCGATCCACCGTCTATCAGCTGCTCGCGGCCCTGCAGGAGCACGGCTTCGTCATGCACCTGCCCGAGGAGCGGCGCTACGGGCTCGGGATCGCCGCCTTCGAGCTCAGCTCGGCTTACACTCGGCAGGAGCCGCTCGCCCGCATCGGTCGGCCCCTGCTCGCGGCACTCGTCGACCACCTCGGCTTCAGCGGGCACCTGGCGGTGCTGCACGGACGCGACGTGCTCTACATCGTCGAGGAGCGCGCCAAGGGCGCACCTGCACTCATCACCGCCGTCGACGTGCGCCTGCCCGCCCAGCTGACCGCGAGCGGGCGCGCGATCCTCGCAGCCCTGCCGAAGGCTCAGCTTCGCGCGCTCTTCCCCGACCGCACCGCCTTCGTGCGTCGACACGGGACAGAGATCGGGGGGCCGACTCTCGAGCCCGAGATCGACCGCTACTCGAAGCTGCGCGCGGTGCTCGATGCGGCCCGCGCGCGCGGTTTCGCTCTCGAGCACGGATCGGTCACCCCGGGCTTCTCCTCGGTGGCGGTGCCGGTGCTCGACCACCAGGGCTGGCCGGTCGCGGCGATCGCGGTGACGTTCCGCGACGGCGAGGTGCCGGGTGACGCAGACGGGAACGGCCTCGCCGCGCTCGCCGACGAGGTGCGCGCCGCCGCAGGCACGCTGTCGACCCGTATTCACGGCAAGCCCGCGTAACGGCGGCCTGGCGCTCCCGCGGCACGCCTCAGGCGATGCGCGCGCCCTTCCGCCAGACGGCGGCCGTGAGCGGCATGCCCGGCCGGTAGGCGAGGTGGGTCGCGGACGGGGCGTCGAGCAGCTGCAGGTCCGCGCGGGAGCCGGGGCGGATCGCCCCGACCGCGGGCTGCGCGACCCCCTGCGGGTCGCACCACCCCTCCTCGTGAGCGCCGAGCGCGATCGCGCCGCCGAGCGTCGCGGCCCGCACCGCCTCCTGCACCGTGAGCCCCATCTGCAGTACCGCGGTGGCCACGCAGAAGCCCATCGAGTTCGTGTACGAGGTGCCCGGGTTGCAGTTCGAGGCGATCGCGAGCACCGTCCCGGCGTCGAGGAGGCGCCGGGCGGGCGCGAGCGGCATGCGCGTCGAGAGGTCGCAGGCCGGCAGCACGGTGGCGACCGTGCCGCGGCGGCCGGATCCGCCGCGCCGGTCCGCCCACGAGCCGGCGAGCGCGTCGATGTCTGCCTGGGAGAGGAAGCCCAGGTGGTCGACGCTGAGCGCCCCGTGCTCGACCGCGAGCCGCACGCCGGGTCCCTCGCCGAGCTGATTGCCGTGCACGCGGGTCGCGAGCCCCCGCCCGGCGGCGGCCTCGAGCACGCGTCGCGAGGCCGCCTCATCGAAGGCCCCGGTCTCGCAGAAGACGTCGACCGCGCTGACGTGCGGCGCGACGGCATCGAGCATCGGTCCCGTGACGAGGTCGAGATAGGCGTCCGGATCCGCCCCGCTCGGCACCACATGCGCACCGAGGAATGTGACGGCGTCGACGTGCCGGCCGGCGATGCGGGCCGAGCGCGCCTCGTCGGCGATCGTGAGCCCGTAGCCCGTCTTCGTCTCGATGGTCGTGGTGCCGCCGAGGCGGGCCTCGTGCACAAGACGGGCGAGGTTCTGCTCGAGCTCGGCGTCCGGGGCCGAGCGGGTGGCCTCGACCGTCACGTTGATGCCGCCCGCGGCATAGGCCTCTCCGGCCATGCGCGCCTCGAACTCGGCGGTGCGGTCGCCGGCGAAGACCATATGCGTATGGGAGTCGACCCAGCCCGGCAGCACGGCCCGGCCGGTCGCGTCGAAGCGCTCGTCGGCCGCCGGTGCGACGGCCGACGAGCCCACCCAGGCGACGCGCTCTCCCTCGATCACGACGGCGGCGTCGCGCAGGCGGCCGCCGACGCCCTCGCCGAGCGACTCGTCGTTCGTCGTCAGCTCGCCGATGCCGGTGATGAGCAGAGCAGTCATGGCGTCAGTTCACCCAGGCCTCGTCCGTGTTACGGATCACCGGCTCCATGGGAATCCGCACGCCGCGCTCGTCCGCCACGTCGACCGCGCGCCGGTAGCCGGCGTCGACGTGGCGGATCACGCCCATGCCCGGGTCGTTCGTGAGCAGTCGAGTGAGCTTCTCGGCCGCGAGCTCGGTGCCGTCGGCGACCGAGACCTGACCCGTGTGGATGGAGCGTCCGATGCCGACGCCGCCGCCGTGATGGATCGACACCCAGGTCGCCCCCGAGGAGGTCGCGGTGAGGGCGTTGAGCAGGGGCCAGTCGGCGATCGCATCGGAGCCGTCGGCCATGGCCTCGGTCTCGCGGTAGGGCGAGGCGACCGAGCCCGAGTCGAGGTGGTCGCGACCGATCACGATGGGCGCCTTGACCTTGCCCTCGGCGACGAGCCGGTTGAAGAGCAGGCCGGCCTGATGGCGCTCGCCGTAGCCGAGCCAGCAGATGCGGGCGGGCAGTCCCTCGTACTCGACGCGCTCGGCGGCGGCATCGAGCCAGTTGTGGAGGTGCGCATTCTCCGGGAAGAGCTCCTTGAGCGCCTCGTCGGTGACGCGGATGTCCTCTGGATCGCCCGAGAGCGCGGCCCAGCGGAACGGGCCGAGGCCCTCGCAGAAGAGCGGCCGGATGTAGGCGGGAACGAAGCCGGGGAACTCGAAGGCGCGATCGTAGCCGCCCTTGCGGGCCTCGTCGCGGATCGAGTTGCCGTAGTCGAACACCTCGGCGCCCGCGTCCTGGAACTCGACCATGGCCCGGACGTGGGCGGCCATGGCGGCCTGCGCGTCCCGGGTGAACCCCTCGGGGTCGGCCGCGGCACGATCCTGCCATTCGTCGACCGTGTAGCCGATGGGCAGATACGAGAGCGGGTCGTGCGCCGAGGTCTGGTCGGTGACGAGGTCGATCGTGATCTCGCCGGCCCGGTGACGGCGCAGGATCTCGGGGAACACCTCGGCGGCGTTGCCGACGAGGCCCACCGACCACCCGCGCTGCTCGTCCTTGGCCCGCTGCACCTTGGCGAGGGCCTCATCGAGATCGGTGACGACCTCGTCGAGGTAGCGCTTGCCGGCGCGGCGGTCGAGGCGGGTCCTGTCCACGTCGACGATGAGGCAGGCGCCGTCGTTCAGCGTGACCGCGAGAGGCTGCGCGCCGCCCATGCCGCCGCAGCCGCCGGTCAGGGTGATGGTGCCCGCGAGCGAGCCCTTTCCCTCGACGGGCGCGATGCGGCCCTGGCCCTGAAGCTTCCGGCCCGCCGCCGCGAAGGTCTCGAAGGTGCCCTGCAGGATGCCCTGGGTGCCGATGTAGATCCACGAGCCCGCGGTCATCTGGCCGTACATGATGAGGCCCTCCGCCTCGAGCCTGCGGAACTCGGGCCACGTCGCCCAGTCGCCCACGAGATTCGAGTTCGCGAGGAGGACGCGCGGCGCCCACCTGTTCGTGCGGAAGACGCCCACCGGCTTCCCCGACTGCACGAGCAGCGTCTCGTCCTCCTCGAGGTCGCGCAGGGTGTCGACGATCGCGTCGAAGGCCTTCCAGCTGCGGGCGGCGCGACCGGTGCCGCCGTAGACGACGAGGTCGTCGGGGCGCTCGGCGACCTCGGGATCGAGGTTGTTCATGAGCATGCGCAGCGGGGCCTCGGTCTGCCAGCTCTTGGCCGAGATCTCGGTGCCGCGAGGGGCCTTGACTGGGCGTGCGCCGGGGAGTGCCATGGTGGTGCCTTTCGTCTGGTGTTCGGGCGACGGGGTGGATCGCGGATATCTCAATCCCACCCCCACCCGGGCCGCACGGCAACGCCCCCGGGGCCGAGCCCGTCTGGAATGCCGGACATGGCGACTCCCGGCTCGCATCCGGATCGCGCCCGCTACGCTGGGCGCGTGATCCACTCGTCCGCGACGTCGTCGAAGGCTCGCCTGCGCTGGGAGCTCGCGATCGTGCTCGCGCTCTCCTACGGCGCAGCCGGCCTTACCGCCATCGTGCGGATCATCGAGCGCGTCACCCGGGACACCTCGCTCGCGGAGCAGACCGCCACCCTCAACTCCTCGCTCTCGGCCCGGCCCGTCTTCGATCTCGTCTTCCAGCTGCTCGGCTTCGCGTTCGGACTCGCCCCGGTCGCCCTCGTCGTCTTCCTGCTCTGGCAGAGCCGGCCCCCGCACCTCGGACGGCTCGGGCTCGGACGACCTGCGGGCTCGTCTCGCCTGCGATGGATCGGCGAGGCCGGCTGGGGGCTCGTGCTCGCGGCCGCGATCGGCATCCCGGGGCTCGGCCTGTACCTCGGGAGCAAGGCCATCGGCATCAACGTCACCGTCGTGCCGACCGCGCTCGACGAGCACTGGTGGACGGTGCCCATCCTCGTGCTCAGCGCTCTGCGCGCCGCGCTCGGCGAGGAACTGATCGTCGTCGCCTACCTCTTCGAGCGGCTGCGCCGCCTCGGAGTCGGCCCGGTGGCGATCGTGGTCTCGAGCGCGCTGCTGCGCGGCAGCTATCACCTGTACCAGGGCTTCGGCGGCTTCATCGGCAACGTCGCGATGGGGCTCGTCTTCGGCTGGGCCTACCACCGCTGGGGCAGATCCCTGCCCCTCATCGTCGCGCACTGGGTGCTCGACATCGTGAGCTTCGTCGGCTACGCCCTCGCCGTCATGTGGTGGCCCGCCCTGTTCGCGGCGCCCGCCTGAGCGTCGCGCTCAGAGCGGGCGGACGCTCTTCACCATCGCGTCCATGAGACCCCAGAGCTCGTCGTAGACCGCCGGGGCAGCCGCGCATCGCTCGGCCGGCTTCAGCACCTCGAAGTCGCCCGCAGCCGTACGGGTCATGCCCCACTCCTTCGAGCAGCTCGCGGGAAGGCTGTCGATGAGCGAACTCGAGAGCACCAGGTTCTGCCCGTCGAGCCGGTAGTTGACGCTCAGGCCCAGGCGTTCGGAGAGGTCGGCCTGCACGCCCCAGTCCGCGACCGGCAGGTTCATCGTCGGGCCGACCTCGACCTGAGGCGCGGTCGTCGCCGGTGCGCGGGTCGGCTGGGTCGATCCGCCCTGCTCCCCGTCGTCGTCGGAATCGGACGGTGTACTCGGCTGCGAGGAGGTCGGCGACTCGGTCGTCGGCGCCGCGGTCGGGGCGGGTTCGGGGTTCCCCCCGCCGCTCAGCGAGGTGACGATGAAGATCGCGACGACCACCGCGACGATGGCGCCGACGGCGACGATGATCCACGGGACGAAGCGGGAGGTTCGACGCTCGCCGCCCGTCACCGAAATCTTCTCGTAGTCCCCGTCGACCTCCGGGAGCGCCGCGGTCGGCGGGCCGATCTGCGTCGAAGCCGCCGACGCGGCCGAGATCGGCGCCATCGGGGCCGTCGGGGCGGCGGGAGCCGCCGGCGTCGGGCTCGGCTGCTGCGGGGGCCGGGCAGCTGCGGCGGGGTTCGGGGTGCGGGCGGCTGCTGCGCCCACTGCGGCCCCGGTCGCCGCGGCTGCGGCCGTCGGGGCGCCCCAGGCGGGGGTCGCCGGCTTCTCCTCCGCGGGCCGCGCGGGCACGGCCGGCTTCGGGGCTGCCGGCTTCGGGGTGGCCGGCTTCTGCGCGGCCGGCTTCGGGGCGGGGATCGGGGCGGCCTGCTCGGGCTCCGGCGCCCGGCTCGGTGCGGACGGGGCCTGCACCGCATCGGGCTCGCCGAAGGGGGAACGCCGTCCCGCCGAGGGCGGGCCGGGCAGCACGATCGGCGGCAGCTCGGCGTCGGCCGACGGGTCCGAGCCCGCACCGGAGCCGATCAGCTCGTCGAAGCTCGGAACCCGGTCCTCCGCGCTCGCGGGCGCAGGCGGCAGCACCACCGTGGGCTGCTCGGCCTCGGTCGCCGACGGCACGCCGTCGGCGGCGTTGTCGTCGGCTCCGCTGCCGTCTGCGTTGTCCTCGCCCACCGTGGCGGACTCGAGAAATGCGCGCAACTCGTCATCGTTCACCCTGACAGCGTACAGAATGACGCTGGGGAGCGACTCGTGGGCCTCCTCAGCCCAGCCCGGCGATGAGGTTGATCACCGTGGCGAGGATGCCGGCGCCGAACAGATAGCCGAGCAGCGTCTGCGCGATCACGATGCGGCGCACCTCGGTGCGCGTGACGTTCGTGTCGGCGACCTGATAGGTCATGCCGAGCCCGACCGAGAAGTAGGCGAAGTCGACGTAGCGCGGATCGTCCGACTGGTTGAACTCGATGCCCCGGGCGGGCGGGCCCGATCCTGCGTCCTGGCCGGATTCCCCGCTCTGGTAGTAGACGCGTGCGTAGCGCAGCAGGTAGTCGGTCTGGATCAGCGCCCAGGAGCTCACCGCGCTCAGCACCGCGATCCCCGCCAGCAGATACGCCATCGCGCCCTGAGCCGCACGCGCCTCGATCACCACGACGACGACCGCGGCGAGGCTCGCGACGCTGCCGACGGTGGCGACCCCGCGCGCGATCGCGCGGCCCGGATCCTCCGCGATGGCGTGCGCCCGCGTCTGCACCGCGTCCATCGGCCACACCGCGAGAAGCGTCCAGGTCACGTTCACGATCGCGAGCGCGGCCCAGCCCGCGATGAGACCCGCGGCGATGCCGACCCACGGCATCGCGAACGCGGCGACCACGACGCCGCATGCGAGGGACACGAACCAGCGCAGCCACACCCGGTGGCGGGTCGGCTGGCGTCCGGGCTCGGCCCCCATCGCGGGGTCAGGCGCCCGCGAGGCGCGCCTCGATCAGGCGCCGGCACAGCTGCTCCGGTACCTCCTGCGCGTAGAGGATCTTCAGGAAGCCGGCGCCGGCCTCGTAACCCGCGGCCTTCACCTCGTCGGCGTAGGCCTCGAAGAAGTCAGGCACGAAGCGCAGCGAGCAGTGCTTCGCGTAGGCCTGCAGCATCCACATCTGCTCGGAGCCCCGCATGTACCCGGGCTGGTTCCAGCGCAGCGCCTCCTCGACCGGGTAGTCGAGACTGATGCGGCGCAGCTCTTCGAGGTGGGCCCGCTGGTGGGGCTCGAGCTGGGCGAAGAAGTCGTCGATGCTGTCGCGTTTCGGGGCTGGCATGCCCCGAGCATACTCCCGCGGCTACACGAGCAGGAAGGAGCGCAGGGCGGCGATGACCTCGTCCGGCTTCTCGGAGTGCACCCAGTGCCCCGCGCCGAGCACGGTGAGACGGGTCGTCTTGGGGAAGAGCGCGCGCATGGCGGGTGCGTCGTCGTCCGCGACGTAGTCCGAGCGCTCGCCGCGCATCCACAGCACCGGCCCCTCGAAGAGGCGCCCGGTCATGTCGGGAAAGCCCATCACCGCCTCGAGCTCGTCGTGCAGCAGGCGCAGATTCGGCTGCCAGGCGAAGCCGTCGCCCGCGCGCTGCAGGTTCTGCAGCAGGAACCCGCGCACGGTGTCGTTCGGAATCGCCTCGCGGAGCGCCGCGTGCGCGTCGGTCCGGCTCTCGATCGCGGCCAGGTCGAGCGTCCTGAGCGCGGACAGCAGGTGCGGGAACTCGCCCCGACCGGATGCCGAGGCGACCGGCGAGATGTCGACCACGACGAGTCTGCGCACGAGATCGGGGTGGCGCAGCGCGAGCACCATGGCGACCTTGCCGCCCATCGAGTGCCCGACCACGTCGACCGGGCCCGCGGACGCGAAGCCGTTCCGCAGGTGATCGGCCACCAGATCCGCCATCTCGGCGTAGTCGAAGCCCTCGGTCCAGCCCGATTCGCCGTGGTTCGGCAGGTCGATCAGCAGGCTCTGCGCCTCGGGCTCGAGGCCCGCGGCGATCCGCGAGAAGTTCCTGCCCCGCCCGAAGAGTCCGTGCAGGAAGACGACGCGGGCCGCAGGCGCAGGGTTCGATCCGCCGACGAGCGTGGAATGCAGGGGGTGCGAGAGTGCCACCCCTCCACGCTAGCGCCTCGACCGGCCGTCGGGACGCGGACCGCGCTCAGTGCTTCGCGCTCAGTCGCCGCTGCTGGAGAAGGCCCACATCACGCCGAAGCGGTCGAAGACCTGTCCGTACCAGTCGCCCCACGGAGCGCGCTCGAACGGCATGCCCATGGTCCCGCCGCCCTCGAGCAGCTTGCCGATCAGCTCCCGCGCCTCGTCCGCGGTGTCCGTCGTGTAGAGCATCGAGTAGGCCGTGCCGCGCACCGGGTAGTCGTTCTCGCTGTCCATGGCGTCGCCGCCGGTGACGACGCCGGCGGGCGTGACGAGCGTCGCGTGCGCGACGGCCTGCGGGTCGGGCTCGAACGGCATGCCCTCGAGCGGGACGTCGCCGTAGCGTTGGATGTTCAGTTCACCGCCGAACACCTCGTGCCAGTGCTCCATGGCCTCCGCGGTCGTGCCGGGCAGGGCGATGTAGGTGGCGAGCGTGTGCGTCATGTTGGGCTCCTTCGGAGTCGGGGGTTCGTTGGAGGCGGAAGGGGGTCGCAGCGGTGCGGGCTACCCCTTCGCGCCGCGGGTCTCGTCGAGCGAGAGCTGCAGCAGCGTGCGCAGCACGTCGCGATCCACCCCGCTCAGACGTGTCAGATAGAGGCAGACCTTGCTCGCGCTGTGCTTGCCGAGCCGGGACATCAGATCCGGCCAGCGCTCCGAGAAGTCGTGGACGAGGTAGATCGTGTGCTTCGCCGAGCCCGTCGCGAAGGCGAGCTCGGGGACCACGCCCCCGCGGCCGCTCTCGTACCGGTACTCGTACTCGCCGAAGCCGATGATGCGCCCAGCCCACACGACGGGCTCGGATCCGCTGGTCTCGCGGTGCATCGCGAGCAGTTCGTCGGCCTCCGCGCGCCTCGGGCCCGTGACGCGATCGAGCACCTCCGACACGGGCATGTCGGACGGCGACATCGCGGGTTGCTTCGCTGCCATCGGATCCCCCATTCCTTCGGAGCCTCCGGACTCCCTACCCACTATCGGGGACGAGGCCGACGGGCACAACCGGTATTCACCGCCGCAGCGAGGTCCGAGCCGGCCTACTCGCCTCCGGCCCGGCGGAGCTGCGAGCCGACGAGAGTGAGGAAGACCCCGAGCCCCGCCACGAAGGCGCTCACGCCGAAGGCGAGCACCGAGGTCATGAGCGAGGTGCGCAGCGAGGCCGCCGTCGCGAGCGACGAGCTCTGATTGCGCAGTTCGTGGGCCTCGTCGCTGTCGTGGTCTACTCCGCGGAGCGCCTCGCTGATGTCGGCGAAGGTGCGCCCGCCCGCGCCGCGCTCGGCGTTGCCCTTGATGACGAGCGCCTGCACGTACGCGGTGGCCGGGCCCTGCACGCGCTTGCCCGCGAGCACGGGGGCGTTGCCGGGCACGGTGATCTTCTCGTCGCGCAACTGCTTCGTCACGGCGAACCATGCACCGGCGCCTGCGACGGCGAGCAGCGAGCCCGCGGCCACGGCGAGTCCGCCTGCTCGGCGGAGGGCGGAGGCGGAAGGGAGAGAGGTCATCGATGATCCTTTCAGAGTCGCGGATGCCGAGGCCGGCGGGATCGCGGCGGATGCCCGGCCGCATCATCGCCCGGAGATCGGTCGCGGCGGCTCACTCCAGTCTGACAGAGACCGGATCGAGGCTCAAAGATCGGCGGATCCGCCGCCGGGGGTCGACAGATCACCCTTCGAGCTCGCGCGCCAGCCAGCGGTTCCTCTCGAGGATCAACCGCTCCATGTACCGCGCGAGCCCTGCGCGCTCGACTGCGCGGCCGAGAGCGCCGAAGGGAGCGGCGAACTCGATCCGATCCAGCATCAGGGTTCCCGGCTCCTCCGCGAGGAAGCGGTGCTCGTGCCACCAGCGCGCGAACGGCCCCTCGACCTGCTCGTCGACGAAGCACGTCGGGCACTCGTAGGCCGTGATCCTCGAAGTCATGCGGAACGTCAGCCCGAAATGGCGCGCCCGCCAGGTCACCTGCTCGCCGAGGCCGATCTCACCGCTCGTCACGCCGGCGACCGCGCGCTCGCGCGATGCGCCCATCGACGCCGCGTGGGCGTCGATCGAGAGGCTCAGGGCGAAGCAGCGCTCGACCGGCGCGGCGATCCGCGTCTCGATCTCGATGAGGGTCATCCGGTCGGGGCCTCCGCTCGCTCGCGCTCCCGGACCCGGCACTCGGGGCGGTCGGCGGTCCGCGGGGCCGGCCTCATCCCCTGACCGATGCGACGTAGGTGACGGTGAGGCGGGAGTCGCGATCGTCGCGCTCCGGATTGAATATGAAGTTCAGCGCCCGGTCCTGCTCGGCGTCGAAGGCGACGACGGTCACCCGGCCCGCGTTCTCGCTCCGCTCGCCGAACACCCAGCCGGCGTCCTCGAAGACGCGAATCACCCGGTCGAGCTCGTCCGCCGTCACCCAGAGATCGATCATGCCGCCCTCGTCGTCGAAGGCGACGCTCGACTCCTCGATCCAGCGGCCTTCGGGGAACGGTACGTCGACGGGCGTGTTCTCGGGGATGCCCGGCTCGAGCTTCCAAGAGCCGAAGGGCTCCGAGCGGTTCTCGAACGCGGGCTCGGGCGATTCGACCGGGGCCGGGGCCGTGACCTCGGGCACCGGCGCCACCGCGGGCGTCGCGCACGCTCCGAGCATCAGCACTGCACTCAGACCGACGGCCGCTGTCACGAATCGCATCACTTTCGGATCCTATCAACGGGTCTGCTCCCGGCCCGGCGGGGCGGCCGGCGAGGCGCGCCCTCCCGACCGGAGGCGCTCCTATGCGATGGGCAGGCCGTCCTCGCCGAACCGGACCCCCTCGGACTCGAGTCGACGCCGGGCCGCGTGGTACACGACACCGCGCGGCCTCGACGCCAGACGCAGCCGCGTCTCCCGTGAGGTGTTCGGGTGATCCACGACCGCGAGCTTCGTACTCCAGAAGGGATCGTCGGCGAAACGCTCGAGCACGGCCGCGCTCGCACGCGGGTTCATCGCGGCCACGTTGCGGATCGACTGATTGGGATCGGTGAAGAACGGCTCGAAGTCCGCGTCGGTCACCGCAGCGCGAGCGAGCGCGTACCGACGCTCTTCGTCTGCCTTCTCCTCGGGGGTCTTCTTCTTCGCCATGTCCTCCGCCTCCTCGGCGCCTCGTCGGGGCCTGCTCCGGTCTAGGAAGCCCGCTTCACCACGCTCGACTTGAGCTGCATGCGACCGAAGCCCGGCACGCGCGCGTCGATGTCGTGATCTCCCACGCCGTCGGCGATCAGCCTGATGCCGGGCACCTTGGTCCCGACCTTGATCGTGCCGCCGCCTCCGCCCGAGACCTTGACGCTCTTCACGAGCGTGACGGTGTCGCCGTCGGAGAGCACGTTGCCCACCGCGTCGCGCACGACCCCGTCGCCGGCTGCGTCGCCGGAATCGGGATCGGGATCATCCGCCGCCCACTCGTGCCCGCACATCGGGCAGGTGAGCAGGGCGCCCGACTCGTATGCGTACTCGCTCGCGCACTCCGGGCACGGAGGCAGCGCGGTCTCCTCGAAAGTCTCAGACATTGAAGCGCCACTCGCAGACGTCGCCGTCCTGGACCGTGTCTTCCCGCATCACGCAGCCTGCAGCGGTCGGATAGCCGCGAGCTGCTCGGCCAACGCACGACGCTCGAGTCTCAGTTCGTAGTTGCTCTGCAGATTCATCCAGAACTCTTCGGAAGTGCCGAAGAAGCGGGCAAGCCTGATAGCGGTGTCGGCGGTGATCCCCCGCTTCCCATGCACGATCTCGTTGATACGACGCGGGGGGACCCCGATCTCCACGGCGAGTCTGTGCTGGGTGATCGCGAATCCCTCGATGAAGTCCTCCATCAGGACTTCTCCCGGATGGATCGGTTCGATCGCTTCGTTCTCAGTGATAGTCGACGAGTTCGACATCTTCTGCACCTCCCTCTCTCCAGACGAAACAGATACGCCATTGCGCGTTCACTCGAATGCTGTGCTGCCCGCGACGGTCACCCTGCAGTCGTTCCAGGCGGTTGCCCGGAGGGATCCGAAGATCCTCCACATCCCTCGCCGCATGGATGAGTTCGAGCTTTCGCAAGCAAGCTCGTTGCACCGCGCGATCGACGCTTTTGACGTATTGCTCGTGCCAGATGCGTTCGGTGTCTTTACCGCCGAACGATCTGATCACGAGATCAGTATATAACGAAGTTCGTCAATAACGCCGAACGTTAAGTCGCCGCTCTCATCAGACTACGAAGAGAGCAACCTCTCCGCATAGTTTGGCTACTGCAAGATATCTCGATATCGTCAGTGGACTATCGGCAATCAACCGATCATGTAGACCATGCCTCTACCGTCTGCGACGAGCCCAGCTACGAACTCGTGCGCTCGTCGCAAGAAGTGCATCACGAATGTCTCTCCTCGAGCGTCTACCGTCTCCGAGGCCTCGGGGATTCGCTCCGCCTCATCACGGACAAGGTCCGCCAGATCTCGCTCGATCTCGGGAAGATCTGCAGGGAACAGAGGACGCACCCACGGCTCCCACATCAAGTCATGCATCCTCACCTCCCCTGCGAACATCGCGAAGGCAGGTCTCGCAGTTCCACAGAGCTCTCGTGGACCGGTCAGTATTTGCAGTTCGCGCCAGGCTTTGTCGAGATAGAGCATGTCCCGTTCAGGTACCGTCTGCTCAAAGGTGGCATGACTGATGGTCGCGTGCGGCACGAGTCCCCATGCATCCGCGAGCGGGTCGCTCGAGACCAGGCTGCGAGGATTTTCCCGAGCCTGATCGCTCAGCTCATGGTCGAATGCATATGCGTAGTATCTGATGCCCATGGATCAAGTCTGCGTCCGCACCCTCAGGCGCTGTGACCGGATCAGGCAATCTGTGGAGAACTTGCGCCTCCGAGGGGTGTGAGCGCCGAATAACGACTCAGCATGGATACCGCCTACGAGCACTCAGTTTCCGCAAGCGTGATCAGACTCTACTGCGCCGGCGTCAGGCCCGGGATTTCAACGATCTACACATTGAAGCGCCACTCGCAGACGTCGCCGTCCTGCATGACGTAGTCCTTGCCCTCCATGCGGGCCTTGCCCTTCGCCCGGGCCTCGGCGACCGAGCCGCACTCCACCAGGTCGTCGAAGGAGATGATCTCGCCCTTGATGAAGCCCTTCTCGAAGTCGGTGTGGATCACGCCGGCCGCCTGCGGGGCGGTCGCGCCCTTCTTGACGGTCCAGGCGCGCGCCTCCTTGGGCCCCGCCGTCAGGTAGGTCTGCAGGCCCAGGGTGTCGAAGCCGACGCGGGCGAGCTGATCCAGCCCGCTCTCCTCCTGGCCGATCGACTCGAGCAGCTCCTTCGCGTCCTCCTCGTCGAGCTCGATGAGCTCGCTCTCGAGCTTCGCGTCGAGGAAGATCGCCTTCGCGGGCGCGACGAGGGCGGCGAGCTCGGCGAGCCGCGCGGCGTCCTGCAGCACGCCCTCGTCGACGTTGAAGACGTAGAGGAAGGGCTTCGCGGTGAGCAGCCCGAGCTCGCGGATCGGCTCGAGGTCGATCTTCGTGTGCGAGAGCAGCTCGCCCGCGTTCAGCGCCTCGATCGCGGCCTTGGCGGCGGCGACCACCGAGGCGTCGATCTTCTGGACTTCAGCTCCTTCTCGTAGCGCGCAAGCGCCTTGTCGAGCGTCTCGAGATCGGCGAGGATCAGCTCGGTGTTGATCGTCTCCATGTCGCTCGCGGGGTTCACGTCGCCGTCGACGTGCACCACGTCGGGGTCGCTGAAGCCGCGCACCACCTGGGCGATCGCGTCGGCCTCGCGGATGTTCGCGAGGAACTTGTTGCCGAGCCCCTCGCCCTCGCTCGCGCCGCGCACGATGCCGGCGATGTCGACGAACGAGACGGGGGCGGGCAGGATCCGCTCACTGCCGAAGATCTCGGCGAGCTTCTCGAGCCGCGGATCGGGCAGGTTCACCACGCCGATGTTCGGCTCGATCGTCGCGAACGGGTAGTTCGCCGCGAGCGCGTCGTTGTGTGTGAGAGCGTTGAAGAGAGTCGACTTGCCGACATTGGGCAGACCGACGATTCCGATAGTGAGAGCCACGGAGGGCAAGTCTACCGGTCACCGGACCCGGAACCTGTCGGCGGCGTGTGCCAGAGTAGTCGGGTGCCCGTAGACTTCACCGCCATCGATTTCGAGACCGCGAACGGGCATGCGTCGTCGGCGTGCGCGGTGGGTCTCGTGCGGGTGCGTGACGGCAGAGTGGTGGATCGCGCCTCCTGGCTCATCCGCCCGCCCGCGGGCCACGACGAGTTCCTGGCCTTCAACATCAGGATCCACGGCATCACCCCCGAGATGGTGGCCGACGCGTGGGAATGGGCGGATCAGCTCGGCCCCCTGCGCGAGTTCATCGGCGCGGACATCGCCGTGGCGCACAATGCGGGCTTCGACATGGGCGTGATCCGCCAGGCGTGCGCGGTCACCGTCACCCCGACGCCGAAGCTGCGCTACCTGTGCAGCGTGCAGGTGTCGCGGCGCACCTACGACATCCCCTCGCACCGGCTTCCGCTCGCGGCCGAGGCCGCGGGCTTCGGCGAGTTCGCCCACCACGAGGCGCTCGCCGACGCGGAGGCCTGCGCGGCGATCATCACCGACGCGGCCAGGCGCCACGAGGCGGGGGACGTGCCGGCGCTCGCCAAGGCCGCGGGCCTGCGGATCCAGCGCCTCACCGCGGTGCCGCTGAAGCTCTGAAACCCGCGCCCGCTGCCTCCATTCCCGCTGCGCTCCGCACCGAGAAATCGGGGACGCTTCGGTCGCCTATTCTCCGCAATAGACGCCCTGAGCGACCCCGATTCACGAGGATGGGGTCGCCGAAGCTGGCGCGAGGCGAAGATCCGGACGTCAGTCCCAGCGCTGAGGGCGCTGATCGGTGATGACCCGGCGGATCGTCCCCGAGTACGCGCGCATCACCACGCTCTCCGACCGCAGGAACGGCCCGCGACGCTGCACGCCGTCGAGGAAGTCGCCGGAGGTGATGCCGGTCGCGACGAAGTAGGTGTTGTCGCTCGCGACCAGGTCGTTCGCGTGCAGCACCCGGTCGAGGTCGTGCCCGGCGGCGAGCGCCTGCTCGCGCTCGGCGTCGTCCTTCGGCCAGAGCTTGCCCTGGATCACGCCGCCCTGCGCCTTCACCGCGCAGGCGGTGATGATGCCCTCGGGGGTGCCGCCGATGCCGACGCACATGTCGATGCGCGAGTGCCAGTCGGCTGCCGCGACACCCGCTGCGACGTCGCCGTCCATGATGAGGCGGGTGCCGGCGCCGGCCTCGCGGATGTCGGCGATCAGCCGGTCGTGACGCGGCCGGTCGAGCACCGCCACGCGGATGTCGCTGACGTCGACGCCCTTCGCCCGCGCGAGCGCGCGCACGTTCTCGCCGATGGGCCGCTCGATGTCGACCACGCCGATGCCCTCGGGGCCGCAGACGAGCTTGTCCATGTAGAACACCGCCGACGGGTCGTACATGCTGCCCCGATCGGCGACCGCGATCACCGAGATCGCGCCGGGGCGCCCCTCGGCGGTGAGCCGGGTGCCGTCGATGGGATCCACCGCGACGTCGCACTCGGCGCCCTCGCCGTTGCCGACCTGCTCGCCGTTGTAGAGCCAGGGGGCGTCGTCCTTCTCCCCCTCGCCGATGACGACGGTGCCGCGCATGGCCACCGTGCTGAGGAAGCGCCGCATCGCGTCGACGGCCGCGCCGTCCGCCGCGTTCTTGTCGCCGCGGCCGATCCACGGAGTCGCGCGGATCGCGGCGGCCTCCGTGGCCCGCACGAGCTCCATCGCGAGGTTGCGGTCCGGCTGCCAGTCGTCCAGCGTCGAGTGCTCAGTCATAGCAGCCAGCCTACCGTCGGCGCCCCGGCGGAGGCGCCGCGACCATCGGTCCGTTCCCGGCGACGCCTCGGGACCACCGCCTAGAATGAAGGGCGACCGAGCCCCCTGACGTCTAGGAGCCCCGATGCCCCTCGCCACTCCCGAGCAGTACGCCGCCATGCTTGACGCCGCGAAGGAGGGCGGTTTCGCGTTCCCGGCGATCAACGTCTCGAGCTCGCAGACGCTGAACGCGGCGCTGCAGGGCTTCGCCGAGGCGGGCAGCGACGGCATCGTCCAGGTGAGCTTCGGCGGCGCCGACTACCTGGCCGGCCACACGGTGAAGAACCGCATCGGCGGCGCGATCGCCTTCGCGAAGTACGCCGAGGAGGTGGCGAAGGCGTACGGCGTCACCGTCGCGCTGCACACCGACCACTGCCCGAAGGAGCACCTCGACAGCTTCGTGCTGCCGCTCCTCGAGGCCAGCGAGGAGCGCGTGGCGGCCGGCGGCCTCCCCTATTTCCAGTCGCACATGTGGGACGGCTCGGCGGTACCGCTCGCCGAGAACCTCGAAATCGCGAAGAGCCTGCTGCCGCGCATGGCCGCGGCCGGCATCATCCTCGAGGTCGAGATCGGGGTCGTCGGCGGCGAGGAGGACGGCATCGTCCACGAGATCAACGAGCAGCTCTACACGACCCTCGAGGACGCGGTCGCGACGGTCGAGGCCCTCGGCCTCGGCGAGCAGGGCCGCTACATGACGGCGCTCACCTTCGGCAACGTGCACGGCGTGTACAAGCCCGGCGGCGTGCACCTGCGCCCCGAGCTGCTCGCCGAGATCCAGTCCGGGCTCGCCGAGAAGTACGGCACAGGCGCGAAGCCGCTCGATCTCGTGTTCCACGGCGGATCCGGATCCTCCGCCGCCGAGATCGCCGAGGCCGTCGCGAACGGCGTCATTAAGATGAACATCGACACCGACACGCAGTACGCCTTCACGCGGCCGGTCGCCGATTTCATCCTGAAGAACTACGACGGCGTGCTCAAGATCGACGGCGAGGTCGGCAACAAGAAGCAGTACGACCCGCGCGCCTACGGCAGGCTCGCCGAGAGCGGCATGGCCGCCCGCATCGTGGAGGCGGCGCAGCAGCTCGGCTCCGCCGGGAAGTCGGTGAGCGCGTAGTGGCCGACGAGCGCAGCGAGCAGCAGAACACGCAAGGGGCCGGGCAGGATCCGCGGCCCGTGGGCGCGCCGGATCAGCCCCGCGAGCCCCGACCCGCCCCTCGTTACGGAGAGCTCGCGCCGGAAGGATGGACCTGGACGCCGCCGGGCGTCGCCGACGGCGCATCGACGGGAGACGGGAAGGCTCCGGATCGGGCGACGGCGCCGGCCTCGCCGGTGAGCGCGGCGGCTCCCGCGGCCCCGGCACCCGCGCCGAGCGGTCAGGTGCCCGGCGTGCCGCACAACCTCGGCGTGGGGGCGGATCCCGCGCCGCGGCCCGCGAGCGCCCCGCGGCCCGAGACGAGCGAGCGCCCCGACGCCTATCGCGCTTCTGAACCGCCGCAGGCCGGGAAGCCGGGCCCCCGCGGCGGGCTGCTCGCAGACCGCATCATCACCATCGCGCTGCTCGCGCTCGGCGCGTACGGCGCCCTGAACCTGGCGCTCAGCCTGCAGCAGCTTCCGCAGTCGATGCGCCTCACCGCCTCGCTGCTCGGCATGGAGAGCCTCGACGTACCCGAGGCCGTCGGCGTCGCGGGCACGGTGGGCGCGATCGTGGTGCTCGCGATCTACGCCGTCAACCTCATCTTCTCCATCCAGCGCATGCGCGCGCGCAAGCTCGCGTTCTGGGTACCGCTGGCTGCGTTCGGTCTCGCGCTGATCGTGCTCTTCGTCTGCTCCACGGTCGCCGTCGTCCAGCTGCCCGAGCTGATGCAGCAGATGAGCGATCCCGACGCGCTCTCGAAGATCCTCGACCAGGCCGGTTCCCTCCCCTAGCCCCAACCTCTCGACCGCCACTGGCCTCGGCCCCTCCACTGGAGGCGGCGCTCGCGCTACGCTGAGGCTATGGATCCAGCGCCGAGTTCACCCGACCCGGAGGCTCTCGCCGCATCGCCCGCAGCCGGGCGGCTGCCGCGCGGCGTGGTCGCGCGCTACGCGACGGGCTCGCTCGGCACCGGCGGCTTCGCCACGCTGCCGGGCCTCGTGCTGGTCTACTACCTGACCGATTCGCTGGGGGTCGCGGCGCTGCTCGCAGGCGCCATCGTCACCCTGGCGAAGGTCTGGGACGTGCTGATCGACCCGGTGATCGGTGGGCTCAGCGACCGGGCACTGGCCATCCGGGGCTCGCGGCGCGGGCAGATGCTCGTCGGCGCCATCGGCCTCCCGATCGCGTTCGTCCTCACCTTCGCGGTGCCGCGGGGGCTCGCGCCATGGGCGGCGGCGCTCTGGGTGCTCATCGCCTTCGTCGCGGCCGCCACCTTCTTCAGCCTCTTCCAGGTGCCCTACATCGCGCTGCCTGCGGAGCTCACGCGCGGCTACGACGAGCGCACCCGCCTGCTCACCTGGCGCGTCGTGGTGCTCACCGTGGCGATCCTGCTCTTCGGCGCGGGCGGGCCCGAGATCCGCGACCTCTTCCCCGACGATGCGCAGCTCGGCTACCTGGTCATGGCCGTCGTCTCCGCCGTGCTGCTCTGGGCGGGCCTGTGGGTCGGCAGCTCGGTCGCGCCCAGGAGCGAACCGGGCACGACCGCGTCCGGTGCGGCGGGCCTCGCCGAGCCGCTGCCGGGGGCGCGGACGGGAGCGCAGACGGCACCATCGCGGCGGCCGCGGATCCTCTCCCTCGTCCACTACCGCGAGGGCTTCGAGGCGCTGCGCGAGAGCCAGCCCTTCCGAGCGCTGCTCGGCGCCTTCATGCTGCAGGGACTGGCCACCGGGCTCATGCTCGCAAGCGCCCAGTTCGTGGCCACCTGGGTGCTGCACGACCAGGGCGCGGTCACCGTGCTCTTCGTCTCGCTCATCGCGCCGGCGCTGCTGATCGCCCCGGTCTGGCGGCGCATCTCCGACCGCATCGGCAAGGAGCGGACGTTCCGCATCGCGAGCTTCGTCTTCCTCATCGCCACTGTCGCACTCGTCGGCATGATCTGGGCGCCCGGCTGGTGGATCGTCGCCCCGGTCGCCCTCGCCGGCTCCGCATACGCGGGCATGCAGTCGCTGCCGCTCGCGATGCTGCCCGACGTCATCGGCTACTCGAGCGGAGGAGGGGACGAGCGGGCCGGAGGCCGCGCCGGCATCTTCGGCGGGGTGTGGACCGCGGGCGAGACCATCGGCATGGCGCTCGGCGCGACCGTGCTCACCGTCGTGCTCGCCGCCACCGGCTACGTCGAGTCGGCCGCCGGGGTCGAGGTGCAGCAGCCGGGCTCGGCGATCGCGGGCATCGCGCTCTCCTTCAGCCTGCTGCCGGCGGTGCTGATGCTGCTGAGCCTGCTGGCGTTCGGGCGCTACCGGCTGCGCCGGAACGACCTCGAGGCGAACGGGGCCGTCGAATGAGCCGCACCGACGGCACCTCTCGCGCCGCCCACGGCGCTGCTTCCCACTGCACCGACTCGGCCGAGGTACTCGCCCGGCTGCGCGCCCTGCGCGAGCTCGACGCCCCCACTCACGGGGGCCGGATCCTCTCCTACGTCTACGACCCCGGCCTGCCCGAGCTGGATCGGCTCGCCGGCCAGGCCACCGAGCTGGCCCGCCCGCTCAACGGGCTCGACCCCACGGCCTTCCCCTCGATCGCGGTCATGGAGCGCGACCTCGTGGCCTTCGCCCGCCGGGCGCTGCGCGGCGAGCGCCGGCACGGCATGCGGGGCGGCGGCCGGGTGGTGGGCAGCGTCACGAGCGGCGGCACCGAGAGCTGCCTGCTCGCGGCGAAGACCGCGCGCGATCTGTGGCGGAGCGAGAACCCGCGCCTCGCCGCGCGCCGGCGACCGCGACTGCTCGCGCCGGCGACCGCCCACCCCGCGTTCCAGAAGGCCGCGCGCGTCCTCGATCTCGAATGGGATCCGGTGCCCTGCGAGCCCGACGGCTCCGTGCGCGCGAGCGAGGTGATCCGCCGCCTCGGCCATGACGTCGCTCTCGTCGTGCTGTCGGCCCCGGCGTACCCGAGCAGCGCGCTCGACCCGATCGCCGCGGTCTCGCGCGCCGCCGCGACGCAGGGCATCGCCTGCCACGTCGACGCCTGCTTCGGCGGCTTCGCCCTGCCGTGGTGGCCGGACCTTCCCGACTGGGACTTCCGCGTGCCGGGCGTCACGAGCATCTCGGCAGATCTGCACAAGTTCGGCTATGCCCCGAAGGGCGTCTCCGTGCTGCTGCACCGCGGACGCGCGCGGCACCGCGCCCAGTTCTTCGCGACGACCCGCTGGCCGGGCTACCCGGTGGTGAACCCGACCCTGCTCGGCTCGCGATCAGCGTCGCCCGTGGCCGCCGCCTGGGCGATCACACGGCGGCTCGGTGCCGAGGGATATCGCGACCTCACCGCCGCCTGCCTGCGGGTGGCCCGCGGCATCGCTTCAGAGGTGGCCGGCATCCCGGGCCTCGCGGTGCAGGGCCGGCCATCGGGCCCAGGGCTCGCGCTCGTCGCCGACGAGTCGGTGCCCGCCGCCGACCGGGTGGATCCGCACCTGCTCGCCGACGAGGTCGCGCGGCTCGGGTTCCGCATGCAGCTGCAGCCCGGGTTGCAACAGGCGAACGGCGTGCGGCTGCCGCACAGCGCGCATCTCACGATCACGCCCGTCATCGAGCGCGCACTGCCGGAGTTCTCCGTCGCGCTGCGGCGGGCGGCGGACACGGTGCGCGGCAGGCCGCGGCCCTCCGTCGGAGCCGTGCTCGCGGCCATGCGGCTGCTGGGCTACGGCGAGGACGGACGGGTGCCGGGCCCGTCCGCGGCCTGGACGCTGCTGCGCCTCGCCGGAATCGGCGGCAGGGCTCCGGGCGGCGGGGCCGCGGGCGCGGAGGGCGGATCCGCCCTGCCCGATCGCGTCGCTCCGCTCATGGCGCTGATCGAGCGCCTGCCGGCTCCGGTCGCCGAGGCGCTGCTCACCGAGCTGCTCGCCCGCTTCGGCGAGCCGTAACCGCTCTCCGCCGGTGCCGGGCGGCAGGGCTCAGGCGGACGCGGCCTCAGCCGATCCGCCCCCGCGCGCGAGGGTGTCGGTGCTGCGCCTGACGAGGGTGTCGCGGTCGCCGCCGCGGATGGCGATGTGCAGCCACTCCATGGTCGAGTCGAGCCGGCCGGCCTGGTCGGCGGCGTCGCGCAGGCCGTCGAGCAGCTCCTCGGGCACCTCGCGATCGTACTTGTAGTAGATCTTGTGCTCGAGGCTCGCCCAGAAGTCCATGGCGATGGTGCGGATCTGCACCTCGACGATCGTCTGCACCGGGCCGCTCGAGAGGAACACGGGCACCTCGAGCAGCAGGTGGAGGCTGCGGTAGCCGTTCTCCTTGGGCTTCGCGATGTAGTCCTTGACCTGGTAGACCGTGACGTCGCTGTGAGCCGTGAGCAGTTCGAAGACGCGGTAGACGTCGGAGACGAACGCGCAGACCACGCGCACGCCGGCGATGTCGGTGATGGTCTCGCGAACTCGGTCGGTCTCGAGCGGGATGCCGCGGCGCTGCATCTTCTCGATGATGCTGTCGGGATCCTTCAGCCGGCTCGACACGTGCTCGATGGGGTTGTACTCGCCCGTCTGCGTGAACTCCTCCTGCAGGATGCGCAGCTTCGTCATGACCTCGTCGATGGCGAACTTGTAGGGCATGAGGAAGCGGGTGAGCCCGTCGCGCACCTGGCGCCGACCCTCCATCATCGAGATGTCGATCTGCGAGAGATCGATGGGCCCCGTGAGCGGGTGCACCTTCGCCTCCGCCACGGCCTCTTCGCCGAAGGACCGGGGACTGATCGTGGATTCGGTCACACCTCGACGTTACCCGACCGTGATGCGAGTCGCATGGGAAGTTCGCTGCCGACGAAACTCCGCGACCCGTCAGTGCGAGGCACCGCCTCGCACAGGGTCGCGAAAACGCCGCGCACGGCGGCGAATCAACGAACCCTCCCGCCGAGCGCGCGCTCATCGCGCTTACCGGACGCATCCTGGCGCAGCTCCTTCGGCAGCGAGAAGACGAGGTCCTCCTCGGCGGTGACGCTCGCCTGCACATCCGTGTAGCCGGCGTCGGCGAGGTCGTCGAGCAGCTCCTGCACGAGCACCTCGGGCACCGACGCCCCGCTCGTCACGCCGATCGTGCGCACGCCCTCGAGCCATTCCTGCCGCACCTCGCTCGCGAAGTCGACGCGGTGCGCGGCTTTCGCCCCGTACTCGAGGGCGACCTCCTTCAATCGCACCGAGTTCGAGGAGTTCGACGAGCCGACGACGATCACGAGGTCGGCCTGCGGCGCGATCGTCTTGATGGCGACCTGCCGGTTCTGCGTCGCGTAGCAGATGTCGTCGCTGGGAGGATCGTGCAGCTTCGGGAACTTCGCGCGCAGCCGCCGCACCGTCTCCATCGTCTCGTCGACCGAGAGCGTGGTCTGCGAGAGCCAGACGAGGTTCTCGGGATCCTTGACCTCGAGGTCGTCGACGTCGTCGGGCGAGTTCACGATGGTGATGTGATCCGGCGCCTCGCCACTCGTGCCCTCGACCTCCTCGTGGCCCGTGTGGCCGATGAGCAGGATCTCCATGTCCTGCTTCGCGAAGCGCACGGCTTCGCGGTGCACCTTGGTGACGAGCGGGCAGGTGGCGTCGATCGCGTGCAGACCGCGATCCGCCGCCGCCCCGACCACCGCCGGGGACACCCCGTGCGCCGAGAAGACCACGTGCGCGCCCTCGGGCACCTCGTCGACCTCGTCGACGAAGATCGCGCCCATCTTCTCGAGGGTGCGGACGACGTGCACGTTGTGCACGATCTGTTTGCGCACGTAGACCGGGGCGCCGTAGCGGTCGAGCGCCTTCTCGACCGCGACCACTGCCCGGTCGACCCCGGCGCAGTAGCCGCGGGGCGCGGCGAGCAGCACCTTCTTCGACCCGTCGACCGGCAGATCCTTGAGACGGCCCTTCTCGCGACGCAGCCGCGGCATCGCGAGGCTCACCACGGGAGCGCCGACGGTGCGCTGATCCTGAGCTGCGGTCGCCGTCTCTGACATGCCTCGATTCTACGCTTCGCGGCCTGTCCTACACTGGGCGGGTGATGAGTGGGCCGAGCGGGGCGGACGGCGGCGCCGGCGAGGACATCGCCCGCGCGGTGAACGACTGGTTCGCTCGGGAGGCCCGGGAGCTGCCCTGGCGGGCCGACCCCTCGCCGTGGTCCGTGCTGGTCTCCGAGTTCATGCTGCAGCAGACGCAGGTGGATCGCGTACTGCCCCGCTTCCTCGAGTGGATGGAGCGGTGGCCCCTCCCCTCGGCCCTCGCGGCGGAGGAGCCGGGCGAGGCCGTGCGCGCCTGGGGGCGGCTCGGCTACCCGCGCCGGGCGCTGTGGCTGCATCGGGCGGCCGCCGAGATCGCGGCGGATCACGACGACGCCGTGCCCCGCGGCGTCGAGGCGTTGCTGGCGCTCACCGGGGTCAGGCCGTACACCGCCCGCGCCGTCGCGGTCTCGCCTACGGCGAGCGGCACCCCGTGGTCGACACGAACACGCGCCGGGTGATCGCGAGGCTCGTGCACGGCCGCGCGGCGGCGGGGATGCCCCGCGCCTCCGACCTCGACGACATGGCGGCGCTGCTGCCGAGGACCCCGCCGAGTCGCGCGTCTTCAACGCGGGGATGATGGAGCTCGGCGCCGTGGTGTGCACCGCGCGGGCGCCGCGCTGCGGGGAGTGCCCGGTGGCGGCGTGGTGCGAGTGGCGCGGTGCCGGCTACCCCGACAACGCGCCCGAGAAGCGCCCCCGGCAGGCCGCCTTCGAGGGGAGCGACCGGCAGGTGCGCGGAAGGATCATGGCGCTGCTGCGCGCCGCATCCGCCCCCGTTCCGGTCGCCGAGGCGCTTGGGGCGGCTGCCGACGGCGGCGTGCGGGACGCCGAGCAGCCGCGGCGCGCCTACGACTCGCTGGTCTCGGACGGGCTCGTCGTGGAGCTCGACGGCCTCGCCCGGCTTCCGTAGCCCTGGGGCGCCCGCCATGCGCCAGGCCCAGGGTTTCTCGGAGTCCAAGATGAACTGCGCGAAAGGACAATATTCGTGGCGTCTGCCGGAATTCACCACGAATATTGTCCTTTCGACATAGTGCAGGACCGGCTTCGAGAAGGCCCGGCCGTGCTCTCCCTCAACAGGGACCGGCCGGTATCGTTGCGGGTATGAGCGCCTCCGCCGGCCCCCTCGCGGGCATCACCGTCGTCGAACTCGGCAACTTCATCGCGGCCCCCACGGCGGGACGCCTGCTGGGCGACTTCGGCGCCGACGTGATCAAGGTCGAGCGCCCCCGCACGGGCGACGAACTGCGCACCTGGCGCATGCACGCCGCCACCAACACCTCGCTGCTGTTCCGCACGCTGGGGCGCAACAAGCGCAGCATCACCGCCGATCTGAAGCACCCCGAGGGGATCGACGTGGTGCGCCGACTGATCGCCCGCGCGGACATCGTGCTGGAGAACTTCCGCCCGGGAGCCCTGGAGCGCCTCGGCCTCGGCCCCGAGGAGATCGAGCGGATCAACCCGGACGCGGTGCTCGTGCGCATCTCCGGCTACGGCCAGACCGGGCCCTATCGCGATCGGCCCGGCTTCGGCGGGGTCGCGGAGTCGGTCGGCGGGCTACGGCACGTCGTAGGCTACCCCGACCGGCCGCCGGTCCGCGTGGGCATCAGCCTCGCGGACACCGTCGCCGGCATGCACGCGGTCATCGGGGCCCTCCTGGGTCTCGTCGCCCGCGGTCGCGGCGGTGGCGGCGAGGTGGTCGACGTCGCCCTCTACGAGGCGGTGTTCTCGCTCATGGAGGATCTGGTCCCGGAACACACCGCGTTCGGCGTGCAGCGAGAGCCCGCCGGGTCCCGCCTGACGGGGATCGTCCCGTCGAACAGCTTCCGCTGCAGCGACGGCGGGTACGTCATCATCAGCGGCAACGGGGATGCGATCTACCGCCGCCTGATGGCGGCGGTCGGGCGCCCGGATCTGGGCGAGGACCCCACCCTGCAGAGCAACGAGGGCCGCGTGCCGGCGGTCGAGCGGATCGAGCAGGCCCTCGCCGACTGGGCCGCCACGGTCACGACCGCCGAGGCCCTGGAGGTACTCGCGGGCGCCGAGGTGCCGAGCGGCCCGATCTACCGCGCGCCGGACATCGTCGCCGATCCGCACTACCGCGATCGCGGGATGCTCGAGGAGCACGCCGTGGATCTCGGCGAGCCGGGCGAGGCCGCGGTCGTCTTCCCCGGGGTCGTCCCGAGGCTCGAGCGGCACCCCGGGTCCGTCCGCTGGCTGGGCCCCGAGCTGGGTGCGCACACCGACGAGGTGCTGGTCGAGCTCGGCTACGCGCCGGATGCGATCTCCGCGCTCCGTGCGGCGGGAGCGGTGTGATGCGCACCGTCGAGATCGTCGAGGTCAGCCCGCGCGACGGCCTGCAGAACGAGCAGCGGATCGCCTCCACCGAGGCGAAGCTCGATCTGGTCGACCGGCTGATCGAGGCCGGTGCCCGCAGGATCGAGGCGGTCTCGTTCGTGCATCCGAAGCTCGTGCCGGCCATGGCCGACGCCGAGGCGGTCATGGCCCGGGTCCCACGACGCGACGGCATCCGCTACATCGGCCTCGCCCTCAACGAGCGCGGAGTGCGGCGCGCGATCGACGCCGGCGTCGACGAGGTGAACTTCGTCATCCCCGCCACCGAGGCCTTCGCGCTCGCCAACCAGAACACGACGCGCGCGCGTCTGCTCGACGAGTTGGCCGCGGTCGCGCCGCTCTTGCAGGATGCGCGCCTCGGTCTCACCCTCACCGTCGCGGTGGCATTCGGATGCCCGTTCTCGGGCGAGGTCGCCCCTGACGAGGTGGCGCGGATCGTCGCCGAGGCCGCGCGCCGCGCCGAGCTGGCCGAGCTCGCGCTCGCCGACACCATCGGCTGCGCGGTGCCCGGGCAGGTGGAGGCGCTCTTCGCCCGGGACGCGATCCGCACGCACACGGGGCGGCGCGCACACTTCCACGAGACCCGTCATACCGCCATCGCGAACGCCTTCGCCGCGCTCTCGGCCGGAGTGCGCGCGCTCGACTCCTCCGTCGGGGGCCTCGGCGGGTGCCCCTTCGCGCCGGGCGCCGCCGGCAACGTCGCGACCGAGGACCTCGTCTGGGCGCTCGAGCGCGGCGGGTGGGCGACGGGTATCGACGCCGGATCGGCGACCGAGGCCGGCCGGGCGATCTGCGCCGCCGTCGAGGTCTCGCCGCGTTCGGGCCTCGCCGCAGCGGGCACCTTCCCTCCCGCGACGCCGCTCGAGGTGCCGCGCCAGGATCACCGCTAGGGCGTGTCTCGTAAAGTTTCTTGATGGGGGCTGGGATCGTGGAACTATGTCACGATTCCAGCTCCTTTCGGATGATCAATGGGCCCTCATCTCGGGCCTCATGCCTGGCCCTACTGGGAAACAGGGACGCCCGTTCGCAGACGCTCGCACAATGGTCGAGGGCATCATCTACCGGTATCGGTGCGGGATCGCGTGGCGGGATCTCCCGGAAGTGTTCGGCCCCTGGCAGACCGTCTGGCGATGGCATCGCCGGATGGCTGGTGACGGCACCTGGGATCAGGCGCAGCGCCTGCTTCACGAACTTGCAGACCGTGACGGCTTGGTCGACTGGTCGGTGTCGGTGGATTCCACGATCGCGCGTGCGCATCAGCACGCAACCAATGTCACGCGCCTAAAAAAGGGATTCATCGAATTACAAGAATCTGCTGACCGAGCCGCTTGACCACGCGGTTGGCCGTTCTCGTGGTGGTCTCTCGACGAAGACGCACCAGTTGGTCGATGGGCGGGGTCTGCCGCTTGTGACGATCTGCACCGCAGGTCAAGATGGGGACTCGCCGATGTTCGTCCCGCTCATGGAGCACGTGCGGATCGGCCGCCGCACCAGACCCGATGCGGTCTTGGGTGACAAGGCGTACTCGTCACGCAAGAACCGCGAGTATCTTCGAGAGCATCGTGTCGAGGCGGTCATTCCTGAGCCCCGTGACCAGCAAGCACACCGAAAGCGTCGCGGCCGTACCGGTGGCAGGCCGCCGAAGTTCGATGCCGAGAAATACCGGGGCAGGAACGTGATCGAGCGTGGCTATTGTCGGCTCAAGCAATGGCGCGGGCTCGCAACCCGATACGACAAGCTCGCGGTCGTGTACCGGGCCGCGGTCGTCCTGAACGGGGTCGTAGCCTGGCTCAACTATTTACGAGACACGCCCTAGGCGGCGCTCCCTACTCCTCCTCGTCCTCGCGAGGCTTCACGTAGGGATCGGCATCGCCGGCGTACTGCGCGTTCGCGGCGAGCACATGGGCCTCCTCGTCGCGGCGACGGGCCTCGTCGAGCAGCTCGTTCAGGTGCTGCGCGGTCTCGGGCAGCTCGTCGTGGATGAACTCGAGGCTCGGCGTCAGCCGGGTGCCGAGCTGCTTGCCGACCTCGGTCCGCAGCATGCCGGTGGCGGCCTTCAGCGCCGCGGCGGTGTCGGTCTGCTCCTGCTCGTCGCCGTAGACGGTGTAGAAGACGCTGGCGTGCTGCAGGTCGCCGGTGACGCGCACATCGGTGATGGTCACGAAGCCCATGCGCGGATCCCGCAGACCCTTCTCGAGCCTGCGCGCGATGATCTGCTGGATGCGCTCGGCGACCTTGCCTGCTCTGGGATTGCTCATGCCACAACCCTACCGCCGGAGAATGCCCCTACGATGAAGACTATTCACCGCCAGAAGCACAGGTGACATACCAGTGAGCGACCAGAACAGCCCCGGCAATCCCGGATCGACAGGCGGACCGTCCGGGCAGCCCGCCCAGCCGCAGTACGCCCCGCCGCAGCAGCCGCAATACGCCTCTCAGCAGTCGCCGCAGTACGCGCAGCCCCAGCAGCCGCCGCAGTACGCGCAGCCCCAGCAGCCGCAGTATGCTTCTCAGTACGGAGCGCCGCAGTACGCCGCCCCGCAGTACGCCGCTTCCCCCTACTCAGGGATGATCCTTCCGCCGGCCGGACCGGGTGAGCCGTTCGACGGAGCGAGCCACCCCGACGATCTGAGCCGCCCGCTCTACGGCGCCACCTTCAGCCAGGCGGTCGGGCGTTTCTTCCGCAACTACGTGAACTTCGAAGGCCGCGCCTCGCGCAGCGAATACTGGTGGGTGGCGCTCGCCCTCGGGCTGGCCGCCATCATTCCCTCGATCCTGTACGTCACCGGCATCATCATGGCGAGCGTATCCTCATACCGCTCCGGTGCAGGCACCGGTGCCGGGTTGCTGCTCCTGTCCCTCGGCGGGATCCTGTTCTTCGCGCTCTGGGCGGGCACGTTCCTGCCCTGGCTCGCGGTCACCTGGCGTCGACTCCATGACTCGGACCTCCCGGGACCGATGTACTTCCTCAGTTTCATCCCCTACGCAGGCGGAATCATTCTCATCGTGCTCGCCTGCCGCAGCCCGAGGCCCGGGGGACGGCGCTACCTCTCGAGACGGTAGCCGGCAGCGGCGCAGAGCACTTGCCGTGAGAGGATGTGCTCGATGTCCGGTACCCCGCCTCCCCACGAGCAGCGCCTGCGCGAGCTGGCACTCCTCCGCCGGGTCCGCGACCGCATCGACCGCGAGTACGCCGAGCCGCTCGACGTCGAGGCGCTGGCCCGGGGTGCTGGCGTCTCGGCCGGCCACCTCAGCCGGGAGTTCCGCCGGGCCTACGGCGAGTCGCCGTACAGCTACCTGATGACCCGGCGCATCGAGCGCGCCATGACCCTGCTGCGCCGCGGCGACCTGAGCGTCACCGAGGTCTGCTTCGCGGTGGGCTACGGCTCGCTCGGCACGTTCACGACGCGCTTCACCGAGCTCGTCGGGCTGCCCCCGGGCCGCTACAAGCGCGAGGGCGGCCCGCTCACCGGGCTGCCCGGAATCGTCACGATGCGCGCCACCAAACCGGTCAGGAATCGAGAAGTTCGGGCCGGCGGGCAGGACTAGCGTGGCAGCCATGAAGATCAACATCCAGAACACATTCCTGCCCCACACCGACGCCGAGGCCTCGCTCGCCTTCTACCGAGACGTGCTCGGCTTCGAGGTCCGCAACGACGTCGGCTACGCGGACATGCGGTGGATCACCGTAGGCCCCGCGAACCAGCCCGACACCGCGATCGTGCTCACTCCCCCGGCCGTCGACCCCGGCATCACCGAGGACGAGCGGCGCGTGATCCTCGAACTCATCGCGAAGGGATCCTTCGGCTTCATCGTCTTCGCCACCGACGACCTCGACGGGCTCTTCGAGAAGGTCGAGGCCTCCGGCGCCGACATCGTGCAGGAGCCCATGGAGCAGGACTGGGGCGTGCGGGACTTCGCCTTCCGCGATCCGGCCGGCAACACGGCTCGCGTGCAGCAGCTCCCGGCCTGATCCGTCTCATCCCTCCCATTCCTGGAATCGGGGACGGTTCCGGCGCGTATTCGCCGCTATTGGGCGTCCCGAATGTCCCCGATTCAGCACGAGTCGGACCGTCACCTCGTGTTCGCATGGGATCGTCATGCATCTCGGACCAGATTCACGGAGGAACGCGCATGACGACGCCCTGGCCGCCGGGGAATGACGGATCGCAACCCCTGCAGCAGCCCGCACCGTCCCACCCGCAGTACCCGGCCCAGCAGTGGCAGGCTCCGATATCGCTTCCGTACTCCGCTTATCCGTCGCATTTCCACGCCCCGGGGCCGGGCCCGTACTTCGACGGGGCGCTGCACGTGGATGAGCTCCGCCGCCCGCTCTACGGCGCGAACCCCGGACAGGCCTTCATCCGTTTCTTCAAGAACTACGCGAACTTCACGGGGCGCGCATCGCGCAGCGAGTTCTGGTGGATGGTGCTGCTCTTCTGGGGCGCCTTCATCATGCTCTCGGCCATCGCCGGCGTTGCCGCAAGCGCGAGCGATCGCATGCCCGCGGACAGAGCCGGCTCCTACCTCGGCATGGCCATCGGGCTCGTACTGTGGCTCATGCTGCTGGGGACGGTCATCCCCTGGCTCGCGGTCTCGTGGCGTCGCCTGCACGACGCGA
Source organism: Candidatus Leucobacter sulfamidivorax (assembly GCA_016771945.1). Classification (GTDB taxonomy): domain Bacteria; phylum Actinomycetota; class Actinomycetes; order Actinomycetales; family Microbacteriaceae; genus Leucobacter; species Leucobacter sulfamidivorax. The sequence continues at coordinate 389,281 of QZLF01000002.1, read as the reverse complement.
ACCTTCCCGGCCCGCTCTGGTTCCTGGTCTTCGTCCCCTATCTCGGCGGGCTCACGCTGATCGTGCTCTGCATACTCTCGCCGAGCGTCCAGGGGCGTCGCTTCGACCACGCACGGCGCTAGCGCTTCAACGAGAGGAGGGGGCGGATCGGCGCTGTGCCGATCCGCCCCCTCCCCGTGAGGCCGCCTTGCGTCAGACGCGCGGCTTCTCGACCATTTCGGTGGTCTCGATCTCGTCGCCCACCTGGATGTCGTTGTACTTGCCCAGGCCGATGCCGCACTCGAAGTCGGTCTTGACCTCGGTGACATCGTCCTTGAAGCGGCGCAGCGACTCGATGGCGAGGCCGTCGGCGAGCACCACGCCGTCGCGGATCACGCGCGCCTTGGCGTTGCGCGTGATGGTGCCGCTGCGCACGATGACACCCGCGATGTTGCCGAACTTCGAGGAGCGGAACACCTCGCGGATCTCGGCGACACCCGACTGGACCTCTTCGTACTCCGGCTTGAGCATGCCCTTGAGCGAGCTCTCGATGTCGTCGAGCGCGTTGTAGATGACGTTGTAGAAGCGGACGTCGATGCCCTCGCGCGCAGCGCGCTCGCGGGCCTTGACGTCGGGGCGCACGTTGAACCCGATGACGATCGCGTTGTCGATCGTCGCGAGATCGATGTCGCTCTCGGTGATCGCGCCGACGCCGCGGTGCAGGATGCGCAGCTGCACCGAGTCGTCGACCTCGATCTTCATGAGCGACTCCTCGAGCGCCTCGACGGCACCCGACACGTCGCCCTTGATGATGAGGTTGAGCGATTCGACCTTGCCGTCCTCGAGCGCCTTCGTGAAGTCCTCGAGGCTGATGCGCTTGCGGGCCTTCGCCAGCAGGGCGTTGCGCTCGGCGGCCTCGCGCTTCTCGGCGATCTGGCGGGCGGTGCGATCCTCGTCGACGACGAGGAAGTTGTCACCCGCACGGGGCACGCTCGACAGGCCCTGCACCTGCACGGGACGCGCGGGCAGTGCCTCGATCACCGGATCGCCGTTCTCGTCGGCCATGGCGCGCACGCGGCCGTAGGCGGTGCCCGCCACGATCGCGTCGCCCACCCGCAGAGTGCCCGACTGGATCAGCACGGTTGCGACCGCACCCCGGCCCTTGTCGAGCTTCGCCTCGATGGCGACACCGCGGGCGTTCTTGTCGGGGTTCGCACGCAGGTCGAGGCCCGCGTCGGCGGTGAGCAGCACGGCGTCGAGAAGCTCGGTGATGCCGATGTTGTTCTTCGCCGAGACGTCGACGAACATGACATCGCCGCCCCACTCCTCGGCCACGAGACCGAACTCGGTGAGCTGCTGGCGCACCTTCTCGGGGCTCGCGCCCTCCTTGTCGATCTTGTTGACCGCGACCACGATCGGCACGTTGGCCGCCTGGGCGTGGTTCAGCGCCTCGATCGTCTGCGGCATGATGCCGTCATCGGCCGCGACCACGAGGATCGCGATGTCGGTCACCTGCGCGCCGCGGGCGCGCATGGCGGTGAACGCCTCGTGGCCCGGGGTGTCGATGAAGGTCAGCGCGCGGTCGATGCCCTCGTGCTGGGTATGCACCTGGTAGGCGCCGATGTGCTGCGTGATGCCGCCGGCCTCGCCGCTCACGACGTTCGCCTTGCGGATCGCGTCGAGCAGGCGGGTCTTGCCGTGATCGACGTGGCCCATGACGGTGACCACGGGCGGACGCGCCTCGAGCACGTCGTCGCCCTCGTCCTCGAGCTCGCTCTCGATATCGATGTCGAAGCCCTCGAGCAGCTCGCGGTCCTCGTCCTCGGGCGAGACGATCTGGATCTTGTAGCCCAGCTCGTCGCCCAGGATCTCGAAGGTCGCCTCGTCGAGCGACTCGGTCGCCGTCGCCATCTCGCCGAGGTGGAAGAGGATGGTCACCAGGTTCGAGGCGCTCGTGTTGATCTTGTCGGCGAAGTCGCTGAGCGACGCACCGCGGCGGAGACGGATCGCGGTGGAACCGTCGCCGCGCGGGACCTGGACGCCGCCGATCGACGGCGCCTCCCGCATCTCGAACTCTTGCCGCTTCGCCCGCTTCGACTTGCGCGCCTTGCTCTTGCCGCCGCCGCGGCCGAAGGCACCGGCCGTGCCTGCACCGCGACCGCCGCGACCGCGACCGGCGAAACCGCCGCCGGGACGCGGAGCGCCGAAACCGCCGCCGGCACCCGCGCCGCCGGCGCCGGGAGCACCGGGACGACCGCCGCCGGGACGACCGGGACCGCCCGGGCGGGCACCACCGGCGCCGGCGCCCTGCGGGCGGGGTGCGGGCCGGGGGATGTTACCGGGGTTCGGACGGCCGCCCATGCCCTGCTTGGGCGCGAACGGATTGTTGCCCGGACGCGGCGGGCGCGGGATCCCCATGCCCTGGCTGCTCGCGAACGGGTTGTTGCCCGGGCGGGGACCGGCGGGCTTGGGCTTCGGGCCGGCCGCAGGCGCGGGCGCCGCGGGCTTTCCGGGTGCGGGGGCCGGGCTCGCCGGCTTCTCCGCGGGGGCGGCAGGGGCCTGCGCCGGTGCCGGGGCCTGCGCCTCGGGAGCGGCAGGGGCTGCCTCCGCCTTCGGCTTCGGGCCCGGGGTGGGCGCGGGACCGGGCTTCGCCGCGGACTTCGCGGGAGCCGCCTTCGCCGGGGCCGTCTCGTCGGCCTTCGGCTTCGCGACGCCCTCGGCCTCGAGGGCCGCCTTGACCTTGCGCGCCACCGGGGGCGCGATCGCGGAGGAGGGCGCCTTGACGAATTCGCCCATCTCCTTCAGCTTGGCCAGCACGACCTTGCTGTCTACGCCGAGCTCGGTAGCGATCTCGTGCACGCGTGGGTTTGCCACTTTTCTCCTGTCTGGGTTCACGCCAGACAGGCGAGAACCATAATTATCGGACGGGCCTCATTTTGAGCCGCTCATCAGTTGTCCATGAGTGTTTTCAGCCTGTTCTCTAAGGGGCCGGCATCGGGTTTCCCCGACACCCTGAGCGCACGCGCGAAAGCTCCGCGCGACACTGCAAGTTCGATACACCGCGGCGTGGGATGCACCCACGCGCCGCGCCCGGGAAGCACCGCTCGGTCATCCGGCGTCAGCCGGCTGTCCTGCAGCACTACTCGGAGCAATTCGCCGCGCGGCACCCGTAGGCGGCACCCGACGCACGTCCGAACCGGATCCATCTTACCAGCTTCCCGTAGTTCCACTTCTCAGCGCCCCATTCGGCTGGATGGCTGTGCTTGTCGGTCGGCTTCGCCTCCCGACCGAAGCGCGCGGGGCCGCGCCGCGGCCCCGCTACAAGCGCTTCGGCGCGAGGATCGAGATATTCAGTCGGATTCCATAACGGAATCCGGCTGAATATCGATCTTCGCGCCCGTCAGCTTCGCGGCGAGGCGAGCGTTCTGCCCCTCCTTGCCGATGGCGAGCGAGAGCTGGAAGTCGGGCACGAGCGCGCGCACCTGCTTCAGCTGCTCGTTGAGCATGAACACGTCGGTGACCTTCGCGGGCGACAGCGCGTTGGCGACGAAGGTCGGCAGGCTCGGCGAGTAGTCGACGATGTCGATCTTCTCCTCCCCCAGCTCGCTCATCACGGCGCGCACCCGGCGCCCCATCTCGCCGATGCAGGTGCCCTTCGCGTTGATCCCGGGCTGATTCGCGCGCACCGCGACCTTGGTGCGGTGCCCGGCCTCGCGCGCCAACGACACGATCTCGACGACACCGGCCGACAGCTCGGGCACCTCGAGCTCGAAGAGCCGGCGCACCAGGCCGGGGTGCGTGCGGGAGACCACGACCTGCGGGCCCTTCAGCCCCTTCGAGACGCTGGTCACGTACACGCGCAGGCGCGTGCCGTGACGGTATTCCTCGCCGGGCACCTGCTCCTCGGGCGGCAGAATGGCCTCGAGCTCGCCGAGATCGACCTGCACCATGCGCGGGTTCGAGCCCTGCTGCACCACACCGGAGACGATGTGGCCCTCCTTGTCCTTGAACTGCCCGAGCACGTGGTCGTCGCTGAGGTCGCGCAGCCGCTGGTTGATGACCTGCTTGGCGGCGTTCGCGCCGATGCGGCCGAACTCCTCGGTGTCGGCGACGGCCTCTCCGATCACCTCTCCGGCCTCGTTCAACTCGGGCACCAGCACCGTGATGTCGCCGGTCTTGCGGTCGAGGGTGACTCGCACCTGATCGTCGGCCGGCTCGGGGTTGCCGACGTTCACCTCGTGCTTGATGTAGGCCGAATGGATGGCCTCTTCGATGATGGTGACGAGCTCTTCGAGCGGGATATCACGCTCGCGCTCGAGTCCGCGCAGCATGGCGAGGTCGATCTTCACGGTGGCCTCCTGAGGGTATTGAAATGTCTATTCAGATGTCGCCCGCAGATGCGGATCGGAGAACCAGCGTACCCGAGGCGTCTGCGACGTGCACGGGGGTCACGCGTCCGCTCTCGACCGCGAAGCCGCGACCCGGCGGGAAGTCGGCGCGCTTCACCCGGCCGAAGCTCTCCCGGAAGGGCGACTGCCCCTCCCCGTTGTCCGGCTGCAGCGCGAGCCCCCACCCGGGCTGCTTCAGCGCGGTGAAGAGGTCCCAGATCCCCGCCCCCGTGCCCTGCTCGAACTCGAACAGCACGAGCACCTCGGATCGCCGGGCCGCCCGCGCGAGCGCGACGAGCTCGGCCAGGGCCTCGGTGCCTTCCGCTTCGGCCGGGCGCTCCACGATGACGACGCCCCGGGCGCCGGGCCGCGGGAAGACGAGCGGATCCGCATCGCCCGCCTCGTTCGCTTCGTCGCCGGCGCCGTCCCGAGCGCCGATGAGCCCTGCGGGAGCGCCGATCGGTCCACCGATCAGTCCGCCGATCGGCGCCATGCCGGGTCGCGCGGCGGGACGGCCGCCGAGCGCGACGGTCAGCTCCCTCGCGAGATCCCGCACCTCGTCCTCCCCGTAGGCGACGCGCCCCCAGCCGCCTTGCGAGCGCAAGCCCTCGGGGATCATGGTGAGCAGCACCGTGTCGAGCCGCTCCCCGCGCCCCGCGGCCCACCGCTCGAGACCGGCGACGCAGCTGCGCGCCGCCGTCGAGAGGCCCGAGCCCGCCGGACCCGAGATCACCCCGAGGCCCCTGGCGGGCATGCCGATCGGCTCGAGTGTGCGGGTGTCGATGCCGTAGACGGCGCGATCCGCGACCGCGGCGGGCAGCTCGTCGAGCGGGATCCGCTCGGGGGCGTTGCGCACCTCCGGAGTCTGCGGCACCCCGCTCTCGCGCAGCCTCGACGCGAGCCCGTCGATCGCCTCGGCCTGGGCCGCGAGCTCGTGCTCGCCGCCCACGACGGCGAACTGGATCTCCTCGTCGTCCCCCGCGAGCAGCGCGCGACCGGACGGCGCCTCGCCGAGCGCGTCGCCGGGCACCCCGAGGTAGCCGTAGTCGTGCGGACTCGCGAGCCTCAGCACGTACTGCTGCTGCAGAGTGGAGGCCATCGCCGCCGGGATCGCCGAGGGCCGGTCGCTCGTCAGCACGACGTGCACGCCCACCGAGCGTCCCGTCGACATGATCTCGCCGAGCATCTGGTACAGGGAGGCCGGGCCTCCGAGCGTCTCGGTCGCCTGCCGGAAGGCCGCGAAGCCGTCGATCAGCAGCATGACGCGGGGCTCCGCCGATCCGCCGGGAGTGCCGCGGTAGGCGCGCAGTCCGCCCGCCCGCGCTGCGGCGAAGCGGGGGCCGCGCTCACCGATCACCTCGAGCACGCGGCGGATCACCCGCCCGGTCAGCTCGAGGTCGCCGAGCGGCGCCACCGCGCCGACCGTCGGCAGACCCGCGAGGGCGTCGAGTGCGCCTCCGGCCGCGTCGATCGCGTACAGCTGCACGGGCTTCGCCGCGGCGTCCGCGCTGAGGGACGCGGCGAGCGTGAGGATCGCACTCGTCTTCCCGGTGCCCCCCGCACCGATGATCGAGATGTTCCCGGCCTCCTCGAAGTCGATCGCGACGGGGCTCTGGCGCTGCTCGGAAGGCTGGTCCCGCAGCCCGACCACCGGGGCGTCGGTGACATCGGCAGCGGAGGCGGAGGCGGCATCCGCCTCACGCAGTTCCTCGAGGGCGAGCCGCTCCGGGAGCGCGTCGAGCCACGGCCTGCGCGGCGCGGCCACCCCGGCTGCGGTCGCCGCGGCGACGATGCCGTCGCGCAGCACCTCGATGTCACGAGCGGATCGCTTCGCCGCGGGCTCCTCGCGCTCCGGCGGCAGATCCCAGGCCCGCCCCTCGGTGAAGCCGAGCGGTCGCACCTCGAGCCGGGTCGAAGGACCCGACGAGGCGGAGGCCCGGCCGCCGAGGTAGCCGGTCTGGAAGTGGGCGATCCGCCCCGGCCCCACCTTGATGGCGCCCCGGCCCGGCGTCTCGGCCCCGAAGAAGGCGGCGTCCTTCACTCCGATCACGTCGCTGCTGTCGGCCTCGTCTGCCATGCGCAGCGCGACGCGCAGGTTCGTGTTCGCCCGCAGATTGTCCTTGATGACGCCCGCGGGCCGCTGGGTCGCCATGATCAGGTGCAGGCCGAGCGAGCGACCTCGCTGGGCGACGTCGATGACGCCGTCGACGAACTCGGGGATCTCGTTCGCGAGGGCGGCGAACTCGTCGATCACGATGAGGAGCGTCGGCGGCGCGGCCGGATCGGAGCGGCGCTCCATCGTGATGAGGTCCTTCGCCCCGTGCTCGGCGAGCAGCTCCTCGCGGTACCGCAGCTCGGCGCGCAGCGAGGTGAGCGCGCGTCGCACGAGGTGCGGGCTGAGGTCGGTGACGAGACCGACGGTGTGCGGCAGCTCCGTGCACTCGGCGAATGCGGCACCGCCCTTGTAGTCGACGAGCAGGAAGGTCAGGCGGTCGGGGCTCACGGTCGCCGCCATGCTCATGATCCAGCTCTGCAGGAACTCCGACTTGCCCGCGCCGGTCGTGCCGCCCACGAGCGCGTGCGGTCCATGCACGCGCAGATCGATGACCGAGGGGCCGTCGGGTCCCTGACCCACGACGGCGGCGAGGGAGACGGGCTCGCGATCCGCCCCCTTCATCCACTGCGAGGTGAGCGTGCCGGACCTGGCCCAGGCCTGCGCGATCGCGCTCGATCCGCCCAGCAGGTCGACGGGGTGCAGCTCGCGCAGGTTCACCGACTTGGGCAGGTCGCTCTCGTCGAGCACGCGCGCGCCGGTGTCCTCGACCGGGGAGAGGCGCCTGGCGAGCTCGAGCGCCAGGCCGGTCTCGGCGTTCTCGAGCCGCAGCAGCGGTACGCGGTCGCCGCTGCGGACGAAGCTGACGCTGCCCTCGGCATGCCCGAGTTCCACGAAGGTGCGGCATGCCGCGGGAATGGACGCGCGCTCGCGCGCGACCCAGATGAGATGGATGCCGAGGTCGGGCCCGTGCTCGGCGAGGGCGATGAGTCTGGAGGCCTCGATCTGCTGGTCGTTCAGTACCAGCACGACCACGGCCGGGGTGATCGGCAGCGCGGTGACCGCCTCGCCCTGGTGGTCGTCGTTGCGCGCTCCGATGTCGAGATGCGAACGCACCTCTGCCCGCGCGCCCATCGCCGCCCGGCGGGTCTCGAGCAGCCCTTCGAGCGCGGTGATGAGCCGGGTCGAGGAGGCCGGATCGTCGGCGAGCGGCCAGCACGGGATCGGGCTCGTCACCGAGTCGATGTGCGGAAGCCACTTGAGCCACTCCCAGTCCTCGGCGTCGCCGGGGCCCACGAAGCCGGCGAGCGCGAGCTCCGCGGGCGAGTGCAGGCCCACGAGCTGCAGCACGAGGGAGCGCGCCATGCCCTCGGCCCAGTAGGGCTCTCCGGCGAGGCCGATCGAGCCGCAGCGGCTCAGGCGCTCCAGCACGGGCACGGGTGCGACCTCGCGGAACTCCTCCTCGATCTCGCACAGCGCCTTCCAGTGGTCGGCCGAGGCCTCGCCCCGCGGGGGCGTCTTGACCCGGGTCCTGCTGGGCAACACCCCCTCGCCGAAGCGCACCTCGAGGAAGGACCGGTGCTCGGGCCTGCGCGTCCAGAGCAGGCCGTCGCGCTGGGCGATCGCCGCCGCGATCTCGGGGAAGGCCGGCGTCTCCGCTGCTCTGACCTCGATCTCACGGCCGCGCAGCTCGGCCAGTTCGGCCCGCTCGGTCTCGAGCGTCTCCAGGAAGCGCTGCAGGTCGCCTCGCCGCTTCCGGCGGCCGCTCAGCCTGCCGTCGACCCAGGAGCCGACCATCATGAGCGGGGTGAAGGCCACCATCATGAGGCTCATCGGCGACTGCGTTACGAGGAACAGCACGCCGCCCATCATCATGGGGGCCAGCATCGCGAGCATCGGAATGCGGCCGGGCGTCGGCGGCGCGGGCGGCGCGGGCAGCTCGCGCTCGGACTGGGGGAAGCGCGGACCGACTCGCGGCGATCGGGTGTGCATGACCTGGTGGGCCAGCTGGGGGATCTCCTGCGGCGGCGGACCGGGCGTGATGCGGATCTCGACAGTGCCGAGCTGGACGACTCGCGGATGATCGATGGTCAGCCGTTCGACGCGCTCCCCGTCGGCCAGGATGCCGTTCGCCGACCCCAGATCGTGCAGCACGATCTCTTGCCCGACCTCCTGTCGGATCTCGATCGAGGCGTGACGCCGCGAGACGCTCGGGTCGCCGAGATGGATGCGGGCGCCGCGGTCGCGGCCGACGGAGTTCGTCCCCGGGACGAGGCTGAAGAAGACTCCGGCCTGCCGCCCCGAGAGCACCTCGACATAGCCCGCGACGCCGATGAACCGGTCGACATCGCGCCGGGACCCGAATTCCGCGACCGGCTCGATGATCCATCCGGATTGCAGGCCGGAGGATCCGATCGGGGTCGCAGGATCGAGCATCACGGGCGACGCCCCCTCGGTGGGCCTGCCGACGAGCGTGACGGGCGCGAAGCGCGTCTCCGCGAGCGCCTGGAGCTGCGGATCGGCGTCGCCCCCGGCTCCCGAGCGGATCAGCGTGCGAGCCGTCTCCGCCACGGTCTGCGTGACGTCGCAGGAGAGGGTGATGTCGCCCGCACCGCCGCCCGCGCCACTCGCGCCGTCCGTCGGCGCCAGCGTCAACCGCAGTTTCATCGTTCGTCGATCAGTGGGCCACGGAGGGGTTGCCCGAGCAGGCGGATCGCACCAGGAGGGAGAGCATCTTGCCGCCCGCTCCCTCTGCTCCCTCGATGGTCATGAAGGCCCCGTCGGCGCGATCGGCGCGGTAGTAGCCGGGTCCGACCTGCGAGAGCTCCCACCCCGCGGTCTCCCATCGATCCCGCACCTGCTCGGCGAGCGCCACGGGATCGCCGTCGAGCGGATCGCTGAGCAAGTCGATCTGCACCGCCGCCGGATTCGCCTCGCCGCTCTGCGTCGTGCAGCGCGGCAGGTGCGAGCGCTCGAAGATCTGCTCGCGATCCCGAGGCCAGCGCAGCTCGAGGTCGAGCAGCATGCGCCATCCGTCCTCGAGACCGGTGAGCTCGGTCACCGCATCGACCTCGTCGGCGACCCACTCGCGCAGCTCTTCGACCGTCGCGTCGCTCTTCGGTTCTCGATCAGACACCACTGGTACTCCCTGGCAGCTCGTCAGCATCATCGTCGCGAGCAGGGAGGCCAGGAGGATCCCCCCTGTCCCTCGACGAGATGCGCTTCTCCGTATGCGTCGCGCCGGCGCGCTATTCGGCCGCGACATACAGCCCTCCGACGACTTCGTCCTGCAGCCCGAGCGAGGTGGCCGCGAGGTTGCGGAGCGACTGGGTGCCCGAATCCCAGTAGCCTCCGCCCTCGGCCGACTCGAAGCCGAGCCCGTGCTTGATGTGCCGGTCGACGTGGTACCACTGGGTTCCCGTCTGCCCGATCACGCTGTGGCCGTCCGTGGGCGCGAAGGACTCGCCCCCTGCCGTCGTGACCCCGTCCGAGGAGTAGTAGTACGCGCCCTCGTAGTTCACGGCGTGCGCGTACTCCAGGTTCGCGTTCGGGTTCGCCCGCTCGCCGAATACGAGTCCGATCGGCGCCAGTCCGTCTCCATCGGCATGGCTCGCGTAGATGGCCTTCTGCCCCGGCCGGGTCTCGGCCACGTTGAGATGGTCGAGCGACTTCACCGTCTCGGTGTCGAGGCCTGCGGAACCCGCCATGGTGAACGAGTCGACCGCGTGCTTCACCTGCGTGAGCGCGTTCGCCGTCACCGTGGTGCCGTAGGAGTGCGCGTTCACCGCGATGCGCGGCGGGTCGCCGACGCTGGGGATCCCCGTCGCCGGATCGGCCTGGTTCCGTGTGGCCCAGGTACCGTCGAGCTCCGCCGCGAGGCGCGCGGCGCCGTTCTGGGCCTGGGTCGGATGGAGCACGCCCTTCTCGTTGAGGCTGTCGCCCAGGTTCGGGGTGTCGTAGCTGAGGAAGGAGATGACCCCGACGCTGCCCGATCCGTTCAGCGCGCTCAGATAGCTCTGCTCGCGGTAGAGGTTGCGGCTCGCCTCGTCCCAGACCCCCAGCGCGTTCTGCGCGTCGCTCTCCATGCCCGGCACCTGCCAGGTGAGATTGTCGGCGGCGTCGAGGTCTCCGTAACCGACTGCGACCATCGGCACGGTGCGTCTGAGGTCGAGCGCCACGACCTGCACCGGCGGGGCGGTCCGCTCGCCCTCGGAGACGATCTTCATCACCTGGTCGAGGGCCGTCTGGCTGTCGACGCCGAGCAGATCGCGGTGGACGGTGTAGTACTGGAGCATCAGGCGGTTGGCCTCGTCGCGCACGCCGAACGGCAGGCCGGGGAGGTTGCCGATCACCCACGGCACCTCCTGGATGAGGCGCTCGCGCTCCTCCTCGGTGAGCTTCGCCCAGTTGGCCGCGACCTGGACGGGGTCGGGTGGGGCGTCCCAGACGTGCTCGCCCGACTCCGAGCCGATCAGCTTGTTCAACAGCGGGTGCGAGGTGTTCAACTGCAGAGCGCCCTCGGTGCTGCCCCAGAGCTCTCCGGAGAAGGCGAGCGCGAGAGTGCTCTTCCGCGAGCGACCGCTGCCGACGGCGAGGGTGATCAACTGCCCGACCGCGGTCTCCCCGAGCGACAGGGTGAGCTGACCCTCGGCCTGCTTCCGCTCCTCGATGAGGGTCGCCCACTTGGTCTTCGCGCTGGCCACCTCGTCGATGTCGGCGTGCCAGATCATCGCCGCCCGGAACCACTGGTTCTCGTACAGCATCCTGAGGTTCTGCAGGGCGGCCGTGCGCTGTCCCTCCGTGAGATCGTCGGCGGCGGAGCCGAGTCGCGGATCCGGCATCTGCCCCGGCGCCCCCACGTCCCAGGCGTACGACACCTTGACCCGGATGCTCTCGGAGATCGTCTCGATCTCGGCGGACTGGGTGCGGATCGAGGCGAGTCGGTCGTCGACCGAGTCGCGCAGTGCCCGCGCATCGCGGTGGATGCGATCGACCTCCGAGGCGTAGGTGTCGAAGGCGCGCTTCGCCTCGTCGGCGGACTGCATCAGCGCGGTGGATCCGGGAACGAGGGAATCGGTCACCTTCGCGTCGATCTTGGCCGCCGCGTCGCTCGTGAGGCTGCCCATCTCGCGCTGGGCCTGCTGCACCATTCCTTGGTAGGACCAGGCGTCCAGGTGCACGTCGTAGACGAAGGCGCCGATCGCGTTGATCGTCTCGACGGTGCCGGCGATCGGCGTGCCCGAGAGTATCTCGGACCACGAGCCCGGGACCCAGGTCGTCATGCGGGCCCGCCCTCGACCGCGTAACCCGTGCCCAGCGTCTCCGAGATGAAGCTGTCGAGTTCGGAGCTCTCGGACATGAGGGCCGCGGCGGACTCGCTCCCCGTTCTCGCGGCGTCCGCCAGCGCGGCGCGCGCCACGTTCAGGCCTTTCAGATACATCGTGACCGAAGGTCCGATGCCGGTGAGGCTGGCGAGGTCTCCCGCAGGGCGGCTCACGTTGTCCGAGGTCATCGTCGAGGAGGCGTGCACGAAGTTCGCCCCGGCCGCTTGCAGAGCGGAGTCGGTCAGGTTCATACCACCGCCCATGACGATCCCCTCTCTCGTTTCGAGCGCGTTCGTGCCACGGCCGAGCCGTGGCACGAACGGTGTATTGCTGCTCAGGCTTGGCCGGAGGCCGACCGCTTAGCTGATGCGGGCGGCGATCTGCGCGTCCATGTCGCGCAGCAGGTTCGCGGACTGGGTGAGGAAGCTCTGGATCTCGGTGAGCTTCGCCACGACCGTGTTGGCACTGATGGTGTACTCGTTGTAGGCGTTGTTGAACTTGCCGGAGGCCTGATCGGTCACGAAGCCCGAGGCCACGAGGTTGTTGATCTGCGTCTGCATCGCCTGCAGTTTCTGCGTGATCTCGTCGCGCCCCACACCCAGAAGGCTCGCCGCCTGCTCCATCTCGGCGTAGGAGACATTGATGTTCGCCATGTCGGCTCCCTATTACAGTCCGAATTGCGAAGTGCTGCGACTCGCAACGTGTCCGGCTCTCGATGAGCGCCACCGACGGTCTCGATGACGATTCAAGGTTATAGGGTTTCGGAATGCGCTCGGGAGCACGACTGTCAGCCTTCTGAACCCGCCACCCCTGAGCCGGGTGAGGCATTTGTACCATCCTGCCAATGCGCCGGTTCTTCCTCCTCCTGCTCCGCTGCCCGCAACCGTGCGAGATCGCGCACATTCTTCTGCACCGCCACCGAGGCGAAGAGCGCCATCGCGAACGCGATGCCGTAGAAACCCCTCTCGCTGAGAGCCAGGCTGCGCTTGTTCCAGAGGCCGATCGCGAGCAGGGCGAGCGCGAGTATGACGGCGAACCAGGCGATGCCGTAGTAGAGGTTCGTCACCGGAAAGCCCTCGGCCCGGTCGCGCACGGTCTTCTGCAGGGACACCGCCGCGAAGAGGCCGAACATCAGCACGGTGAAGTAGTACCCCTTCTCGTTCAGCTGCATCTGCGCGTTCCACAGCCCGACGAGGTACGCGGTCAGGCCGAGGAGCAGCGCGATCCAGGAGGCGCCGATGAAGGCGGGGTTCGGCTTCTGCGGGGGCTCTTGCGTTTCGGTCATTCGGGTTTCCTTGCCACCGAGGGGTCGTTGGAGCAGGCGGAGATCACTGTCAAGCCCAGCATTCTGCCCCCTGCCGCATCGCCCGCGCTGAGGGTCGCCATCGCCCCGTCCTCTCGGTCGGCGCGCATCGTCAGAATCTGGCTCTGTCCCTGACCGGATCCCGGTAGATTCCCGACTTTCCAACCGCGTTCGACCCAGAGCTCCCTCACCCGCTCGAGCAGCAGGAACGGATCCTGATCCAAGGGAGTGGTGATGAGATCCACTCTGACCGCAGCCGGGTCAACCTCCCCTGAGCGAAAAGAACACGCAGACAGTCCTTGCCCTTCGAAGATCCGCTCACGATTCTCCAGCCACCGGATGTCGCCATCCGATCCGAGGGCCTTCCACTCCGATTCGATCCCGGTGACCTCGATCACCGCGTCGATCTCCTCCGAGACCCACTCGCGCAGTTCGATCAGCGTCGCATCCGATCTCACACTTCTTTCCGACAGCACCGGTACCTCTGCCAATCTTTCACATGCCGTTACGCCGATCAGCAGCAGGACGGTCAGACCGCCCATCGCTACTCGCCAACCATGCCTCAAATGGTCATTTCGCATAGCTCACACCCTCCAACACTTCTCCCGGCAGGCCCAGCGAAGTCGCCGCCATGTTGCGCAGCGACTCCGTGCCAGCATCCCAGTACCCGCGCCCCTTACTCGCCTCGAAGCCGAGAAGATAGAGCGCCGCTTTCGGGGCGGACATGAACGGCCCCTTCTTTTCTCCAATGACGCTGTGCCCATCGGTCGGCTGGAACACCTCACCGTTAGAAGTAACAAAGCCATCGGAGTGGAAATAGCCAGCACCCTCGTAGTTGACCAGGCCATCGACCTGATACTGCGGGTTCGGGTTGCCGCGGCCACCGTACTTCATGCCCAGCGTTGCCAGCCGGTCCCCCTCCGCGCTGTTCGCGTAGATCTGCTGCCTCTGGCCGAAGGGTTCGGCCACCGCGAGCGCCTCGAGCGAGGGGACCCGGCCGGTGTCGAGACCGGCCGAGCCGAGCATGGTGAAGGAGTCGACCTCATAGCGCACGAGCATCAGTGCGTCGGCCGCAGTCGTTGTGCCGTAGGAGTGCGCCACTACTGAGATGCGCGGCGAGTCCGGCGACACATACCCCGGCGACACCCCGAGCGGCTGGTTCCGCGCGGCCCAGGTGCCATCGAGCTCTGCGGCGAGGCGAGCTGCCCCCAGCCGAGCAAGATCTGGGGAAAGCACACCATCCGCTCCAGGCTTCAAGCCGCCCCACACGTCGATCGAGTCTGCGAGATCGGGAGTGTCATAGCTCAGGAAAGCGATGACGCCTACGCTGCCGAGATCGTTCAGTCCCGCCAACAGCTTCTGCTCGGTATACAGGTTCCGACTCGCCCGATCCCAGATCTCCAAGGCATTGTCAGCGTCACTCTCCATCCCAGGCACCTCCCAGGTGAGGTTGTCCGCCGAGTCGAGATCTCCATAGCCGACCGCGACCATCGGCACTTCGCCGTTCTGCAAGTTCAGCGCCACGATATAACGCGGCGGTACGCCGGTCTTGTCCCGATCCATGAGTCCTATCACCGCATCGAGGGCAGCCAAAGAACGCGGATCAAGCCGATCCCGGTTCGCATCGTAGAAATCGACGAGATTCTGATTGGCGAGGTCCCGGGGCGTGAACGGCAGGCCGGGGAGGTTCCCGATGACCCACGGCACCTGCGCGATCAGGATGTTCTGTTCCTCTGCCGAGAGCTTCGCCCAATTCGCGGCGACCATCATCGAGTTGGGTGAATTGTTCCAGACATCACTGCCGTCGCTGGTACCGATGAGCTTCAGCAGCAACTGATGACTTGTAGGAGGCTCGAGCGGACCGGCTTCCGCCACGGGCCGGGTTCCGAAGAAGCTCAGCGCGATCGCACTCGAAAGCCCCTCGGTGCGCACTCCGGGCGAAAAGGCGAGCCTCCCGATCTCGGTTCGATGGAGCGAAACGACGAGGGCACGTTCGGCGGCACGGCGCTGGTCGATCAGGCTGAGCCAGCGGCGGCCTTCGCTGTCGATGTCGGCGATAGCATCGGCCCAGCGACGGGAGGCGATCTGCCAGCGCGAACCGTAAGCTTGCCGCAGTCGCTCCACTTCGAAGAGTCGTTCCGAGGGGTCTGCCGTCTCGATCATTCCGGAAGAACGGGGCTCGGGCATCTGCGACGGAGCGCCTTCATTCCAGGTGTACTCCGCCCACGCCCCGATCCTGTGGGCGATGGTCTCGATCTCCGCTTTCTGCACCCGGATCGTCTGGAGATGGGAGTCGACCCGTTCAAGGACTTCACTTCCCCGGTGGTTCAGCTCTCGAACCGCCTCGGCATATCGAGTGAATTGCTCTCGAGAAGACAAGGCATTCGCGGCAAGGGTCTTCGTTCCGGGCAACGGACCGCTCTCGAGTTGCATCCGGATGGCGGAAACGGCAAATCCTCGTTGGGTATCGAACTGCGTATGCGCAGAGCCCAAGCGGGATGCGAACACCTCCGCTCTGCTCGATACCGAGGTCAGATAGCCCACCACCACGAGTGGCTCCTCGGAATCTCCGACGATCAGTTCCCTCGGCGCGAGCACCTCAGCGGCGGAAGACGGCACATAGCTCATGTCCGCGCCTGTCCGCTCCCGGGCATCACCTGTGTCTCTTCGAGGCCCCGGTTCAACGCAGCGGCCACGGATCGATCGGTGTCGGTGCTCATCTGAATAGCGCTTCCGAGCACCTCACCAGCGGCGCCCGCGCTCTCGGCGAGAAGCCGACTCGCCATCCTCACGGCTTCGAGGTACTCTCGTACTTCGCCGCTGATACCGGTCAGACTCTGCATCTCAACCCCGGGCACGCGGGAGCCCGCTTCTCGCAGCTCATTGCAGGCCCGAATGAGCTCCGAGCGAGCGAAGGCCAGGCGCCGCTCGTCAAGATGAAGATCCTCCGCCATGGGGTCCTCCTCTCAGGCAGGCAGAGGGAACCGGTCAGCCGATACGGGCGGCGATCTGCGCGTCCATGTCGCGCATCGTATTCGCGGTCTGCGTGAGGAAGCTCTGGATCTCGTTCAGCTTGTTCACCACGGTATTCGCGCTCGTGGTGTAGTCGGTGTAGGCGCTGTTGAACTTCACCGAGGCCTGGTCCGTGACGAAGCCGGATGCCACCAGATTCGCGATCTGCTGCTGCAGGTTCTGCAGCTTCGTACCGATCTCCTCACGACCGACGCCGAGCTGCGCCGCTGCCTGCTCGATCTCGCCGTACGACACCTTGATGTTCGACATGTTGGGGTTCTCCTAACGGAAATGCGAAGAGCTCCCCAGTTCGCAAGATGTTCAGTTTCATAGACGCCATCTCCTCCAAGGTGGCGAGAACCACGCTAACAGACTCAATGAATCCATAGGGCATAGATATAGAGAATGTAGACAACTCATTCGGATCCTGGATGATCCGGGGTTGTGCACGGCGAATAGGCCGCATGAAACCGCGGCGGGACGGACATCCGACCCGACGTGATGCCCCGCAGAGTTCCGCGACGAAGAGCTACGCGTCGAAGAGCGCCGGCACCTCGGAGATCGCGACGCGATCCTTCGTGCCCGCGGCGCGGTCCCACACCTCGGCGAAGCCCTCGGCCGCGTCGCGGCCGACGACCACGACCCGCGGCACGCCCAGCAGTTCCGCATCGCCGAACTTCACACCGGGCGACACCTTGGGCCGGTCGTCGAAGAGCACCTCGACTCCGGCGGCGGTCAGCGAAGAGGCCAGCTCCTCGGCGATCTCGAACACGACGGGATCCTTGCCGGTCGCGACCAGATGCACGTCGAAGGGGGCCACAGCGGCGGGCCAGACCAGCCCGCGGTCGTCGTGATGCAGCTCGGCGAGGATCGCGAGGATGCGCGTCACACCGATACCGTACGAGCCCATCGTCACGGTGACGAGCTTGCCGTTCTCGTCGAGCACCTTGAGCCCGAGCGCGCCGGCGTACTTGCGGCCCAGCTGAAAGACGTGCCCGATCTCCATGCCGCGCGCGAGCGTCACGGGCCCGGAGCCGTCAGGAGCCGGGTCGCCATCGCGCACGGTGGCGATGTCGGCCACGCCATCCGCGGTGAAATCGCGGCCCACGACGAGGTGGGCGACGTGCATCTCGTGTTCGTTGGCACCGGTTACCCACGCGGTGCCCGGCACGACGCGAGGATCGAGCAGGTAGCGGATCCCGGTCGCACCCTCGAGCCCCAGCACCGGCGCTCCAGCCGACCCGGGCCCGATGTAGCCCTTCACGAGGCCGGGATGCTTCGCGAAGTCCTCGGGCGTCGCAGGCTCGATGTCGCAGCCGGCGAAGGCGACCTCCGCACGCTTCATGTCGGCGTCGCGGTCGCCGGGGATGCCCACGACGACGAGCGAGCGCTCCCCCGCGTGCTCGCCCGCGATGGGCGTCACCGCGAGCACGACGTTCTTCAGCGTGTCGGCGGCCTCCCAGGGCCGATCCGCGCGCGGCAGCACGGCGTTCGTGTGCGCGACGAGCGTCTCGATCGTGGGGGTGTCGGGCGAGTCGAACACGAGCGCCTCGGGCTGCCCCTCGATGGGCAGCGGATCCGGCACCGGCGCCTGGTACGCCTCGACGTTGGCCGCGTAGCCGCCCGCCGAACGCACGAAGGTGTCCTCGCCGATCTCGATGGGCAGCAGGAACTCCTCGCTCTTCGAGCCGCCCATCGCCCCGGCATCGGCCGACACGATCGCGTACTCGAGACCGAGACGGGTGAAGATGCGCTCGTAGGCGTCCCGCTGAGCCTGGTAGCTCGCGTCGAGGCCCTCGTCCGTCGCGTCGAAGGAGTAGGCGTCCTTCATCGTGAACTCGCGGCCGCGCAGGAGACCCGCGCGCGGCCGGGCCTCGTCGCGGTACTTGTCCTGGATCTGGTAGATCGTCAGCGGCAGGTCCTTGTACGAGTTCACGATGTCCTTCACCAGCAGGGTGAAGGCCTCCTCGTGCGTGGGGGCGAGCAGGTAGTCGGCGCCGTGCCGATCCTGCAGCCGGAACATCGTCTCGCCGTACTCGTCCCAGCGGCCCGTGGCCTCGTAGGGCTCGCGCGGCAGCAGGGCCGGGAAGTGCACCTCGTGCGCTCCCGCGGCGGACATCTCCTCGCGGATGATCCGCTCGATCCGCTCCTTGACCCGCAGCCCGAGCGGCAGCCAGGCGAAGACGCCCGGGGCCTGGCGACGGATGTAGCCCGCGCGCACGAGCAGCTTGTGGCTCGCGACCTCGGCGTCTGCGGGGTCTTCGCGGAGGGTCTTCAGGAAGTAGTTCGAGAGGCGTGTCAGCACGGCTTCTATCGTAGCGCCGGGCCGCCGCACGGATCGCCGTTCCCCCTTGCGCTCTAGGCTGGTGGGGTGAGCACCGCCCTGCATCGCCTGCACAGGCTGCGCTGGATCGCCCCCGTCGCGGTGCTCGCGCTCGCCGCGGTGCTGCGGCTCTGGGCGCTCGACCGCCCCGACTCGCTCGTCTTCGACGAGCTCTACTACGTGCGCGACGCGATCAGTCAGCTCGCCCACGGCTTCACGACGAGCTGGCCCGATGACGACCCCGCCTTCACGAATTCGGGCTCCTTCTCCGACCGGCCGAACTCGATCGCGCACCCCCCGCTCGGCAAGTGGCTGATCGGCCTCGGAATATTGCTGTTCAGCCCCGACAGCGGGTGGGGATGGCGGATCGCCGCAGCCCTCGCCGGCATCGCCACCGTCGGGCTCACGATGCGTCTCGGCTGGCTCATGAGCCGCAGCATGTGGATCGCGTGCCTCGCTGGGCTGCTGCTCGCGGTCGACGGCGTGAACGTCGTGCTGTCGCGGGTGTCGCTGCTCGACATCTTCCTCACGCTGCTGGTGCTGCTCGGCGCGCTGTTCGTATGGCGGGATCAGGCCTCGCCGCCTCCTCGTCTCCGCAACAGCGGGGTGGGGCGGATCGCCTGGCGCCGCCCGTGGCTGCTCGCCGCGGGCCTGGCCTTCGGCGCCGCTGCTGCCGTCAAATGGTCGGGGCTCTACGCGCTCGCCGGGTTCCTCGTGCTGATCACCCTGCGCGACTGGTGGCTGCGCCGCCGGGCGCGCGTGCGGCACCCGCTCGCGGGAGCGGGCCTGCAGGCGCTCGTCACCGCGGGCGTAGCGCTGCCCGCCGCCTTCGCCGCCTACCTCGCGAGCTGGGCCGGCTGGATCGCGAGCCCCGGCGCCCAGGAGCGCTCCCCCGGTGAGGCCTGGTGGGTCTCCCTCATCCGCTGGCACGGCGACGCGCTGTCCTGGCACACCGGGCTCAGCGCCCCCCACCCCTACCAGGCGCACCCGCTGAGCTGGCCGCTCGCCCTGCGCCCGACCGCGATGTACGAGGTGTCATGGGGGCCCGACGAGGGCTGCCGCTGGGCTTCGGGCTGCGTCGCCGTGATCTCCCCCCTGCCGAACCCGCTCGTCACCTGGGGCGGCGTGCTCGCCCTGGTCCTGCTGCTCTGGGCGATGCTCTGGACGGTGCTGCGCGCGGGACGGATGGCCGCGCTGCGCGGCAGGTGGATCGCCGCGGCACGCGCGGGCCGATCCGCCCCCGTCGGCTCGTTGGACGTCCCCGGTTCGCGGCTCGCCGCCTCACCGCTCGCGGCCCCGGCCCTCTGGGCCGCGGCGTTCGTGCTGACCGGGTACCTCTCGGGGTGGCTGCCCTGGGTGCTCACCTTCTCGCGCTCGGCGGTGTTCCAGTTCTACGCGGTCGTGCTCACGCCCTTCGCCGCACTCGCCCTCGCGCTCGTGCTCGGCGCCGTCGCCGGCCTTCCCCCGACGCCGGCGCCCCATTGCGCTGTCCGCAGGGGGACGCGAATCGCCCTGCCGCAACGCCCCGCAGAGCGATTCGCGTCTCTTTCCGCGAGGCAGGACGCACGCGCGGCATCGAGGCCGAGCGTGCTCGAGCTCGCGGGGATCCGCCTCGACCCCTCCCCTGATTCGGTGCGCGGCCGGAGGATGGCCGTCGCGATCTTCGCGATCGCGGTTCTCGTGCTGGGAGTGCTCTTCTTCCCCGCGTGGAGCGGGATGCCGACCGCGGAGTGGTTCTGGCGGCTGCACGTCTGGCTGCCGGGGTGGGACTGAGCCGGCGGCGCCTGTATCAGAGCAGCCGTCGGCTCAGCGCCCAGGCGGTGAGCTCGTGGCGATTCGACAGCTGCAGCTTGCGCAGCACGTTCGAGACGTGGGTCTCGACCGTCTTGACCGACAGGAAGAGCTCGGCGGCGACCTCCTTGTAGGCGTAGCCGCGCGCGATCATGCGCATCACCTCCTGTTCGCGGGCCGAGAGCCGGTCGAGCTCGTCCTCGGCCGCCGCGGTCTCGCCGAGGCCCGTGCCGAAGGCGTCGAGCACGAAGCCCGCCAGCCGGGGCGAGAACACGGCGTCGCCGCCGTGCACGCGCATCACGGCGGCGGTGACCTCGGCGCCCGAGGCGGCCTTCGTGAGATAGCCGCGGGCTCCCGCGCGGATCACGCTGACCACGTCGTCGGCGGCGTCCGAGACGCTGAGCGCGAGCGCGCGCACGGCCGTGCAGGCCGGATCGGCGGCGATGCCGCGCAGTACCTCGGCCCCGCCGCCTCCCCGTCCGCCGGGCAGGTGCACGTCGAGCAGCACGACGTCGGGCCCGGTCTCGCGAATGGTCGCGATCGCGCTCTCGACGTCGGCCGCCTCGCCGACGACGTCGAGCTCCGCGCCGAGCTCCGCCCGCAGCCCGGTGCGGAAGATCTGGTGATCGTCGACGATCACCACCCGGATCGGCCGCGGAGGCGTTCCGTCCGTCTCGCTCATCGCTCGTCCCCCTGTCCCTCGGCGGCATCACCGGCGGCGGCCTCCCTGTTGGCGGCGTTCCCGGCAGAAGCGTCACCCACGGTCGTATCGCTCGCGCCCGCATCGCTCGCGGCCGCATCGCGCGGAATCGCGAGCCGCACCGAGGTCCCGGATCCGCCCGGTCCCGGCACGATGCGCGCGGTGCCCCCGGCACGCTGCATACGTCCGAGGATCGACTCGCGCACCCCCATGCGCCCTTCGGGCAGCACTTCGGGGTCGAGACCGGGGCCTCGGTCGGTCACGTCGACCGACATCCGATCGGGTGCGATCTCGACGTAGACCGTGACCTCGCCGCCCGCATGCCGAGCCGCGTTCAGCATGGCCTCCCTGGCGGCACCGAGCAGCGCCTCGGGAGCGACTGCGGCCTCGGCGCCCACTGCCACGATTTCGAAGCGCATCGGATGCTCGGCCTCGAGCTCCGCGGCATGCGCCCGGAGCTCGACGGCGATGGCGTCGCGCTGCGGGGGTTCCGCGCCGTCCGCCGCGCGGAACAACCACTCCCGCAGCTCCCGCTCCTGCCCGCGCGCGAGTCTCGCGACCTCGCTGCCGGGCTCGGATCGCTGCTGGATCGCAGCGAGCGTCTGCAGCACGGAGTCGTGCAGGTGCGCGGCGATCTCGGCCCGCTCGGCCTCCCGCGCGCGGCCCGCCCGTTCGGCGATGAGCTCGCGGTTCACGCGCAGCACCCAGGGGGCGATCGCGAGCGCGACGCCCGCGAGCACCGCGAGAGCCGCCGCGACCACGGTGAAGGCGTTCGGCTCCCGAGCCGTGACGAAGAACATGAGCACGCCCACCGCGACGAGCGCCAGGGCGCCGAGCACGCGCGGCAGCGGATGGCGCTCGGGGCGGTCGCGATCCGCGATCTGCCACCAGGCGAGGCCGACGCCCGCGAGCACCGCCAGCGCCGGGAGCACGATGTCGAGGTGCAGCTGTGCGCCGAACTGCACCATCACGAGAGCAATGCCGGCGACGAGCAGACAGCCGCCGAGCAGCAGTTCGGCGATCGGCCAGCGCGGCCGCCGGCGCGAAGGCTCGGCGCCGGGGGCGGAGGCGCTCGATTCCGCGGCGGGCTGCGCGGCAGACGGCTGAGCGGCAGACGGCTGAGCGGCGGACGGCGGCGGGCCGGACGGCGGCGCAGCGGCGGACACAGCGGACGACGCATGGAGAGCCGCAGCCCCCGGACGATCCACGGCGGCGGCAACCGGCGCCGCCGCCGGGACCACCGCCACTGTCGCCGCCCCGGCCGGCACCGTCGCACCCGAGGCAGCCGCACCCGACGCCGCCGCGTCCGCGGCCGGCACCGCCGGCTGCGTGAGCGCGCGCCGCATCGGCGGCACCGCATCGGCGGCAGAACCCCGGGGCACGGTCACCCACAGCCACACGTAGAACAGCAGGCCAGCGCCCCCCAGCAGGGCGAACAGCACCATCGACACGCGCACCCAGAGCACGGGAATCCCCAGATGCGCCCCGAGGCCCGCGCACACCCCGGCGATCGTTCGCCCTTCGGGGTCGCGGATCAGGGGTGGGGCTGCCATGGTTCCATCCAAGCATCGACGACCGACATCCACGATGCCCGGAGCCCCGATCGAGGCGGTTTCCGGGGCGGATTCAGGGTCGGATCAGGGCGATCCCCCATAGCCGTCCGCCGCCGGCGCCCGGCAGACTCGAGGCATGGACGACACCACTCCCCCTCCAGGCGAACCCCAGGGCACCGCCGGCGCGACCGGTTCGGCCGGTTCAGCCGGTCCGGCGCCCCGCGGCGGCTCGAACCAGTTCTTCTTGTGGCTGCGCAGCATCGGCATCGTGCGCAGCGGCGACCGCTGGTTCGCCGGCGTCGCGGGCGGCATCGCGGCGAAAGCCGGCATCGATCCGCTCATCGTGCGCGGCGTCTTCGTCGTGCTCGCGGTGCTCGGCGGGCCGGGCCTCCTGCTCTACCTCGCGGGCTGGCTGCTGCTGCCCGACGCGTCCGGGCGCATCCACCTGGAGGACATCGTGCGGGGGCGAGCGTCGACCGGGGTGATCGTCACGGCCGTGATCCTCGGGGTGATCTTCGTCGTGCCGCTGATCATGCTGGTCTTCTCGATCGCCGTGCCCGTCGCGAACGGGTGGGGGTGGAACAGCTGGCCGATCTTCGGCTATCCCGAGTGGCTCGGCACGATCTTCAGCATCATCTGGTGGGCGGTGCTGCTGCCGGCGGCGATCGTCTGGCTCGTCATCTGGCTGGTGCGGCGGAGCTCGACCACCGCGGCGAGCGGCGGCACGGCCGGTGCGGACGGCGCGGGCGCAACGAACGCCGGATCGGCGGAAGGCGGCGGATCGACGGAGACCGGTCGCGGCTTCGCCGACACGGACGGCGGATCGCCCGGCGCCTTCGCCGGATCGCCGGGCGCCGCTGACGGATCGGCCGCCTTCGCCGCAGCCTCGTCCGAGTCGTTCGGCGAGCGGATGAACCGGCAGGCGAACGAATGGGGTCGGCGCGCGAACGAGAAGGCCTCCGAATGGGGCGAGCAGGCGAACGAATGGGGCAAGAAGGTCGGCGATGAGACGGCCGCCTGGAGCAGGCAGTACGAGGCGACGAGGCTCGGCGCCGCGCAGACGGTGCTGACGCTCGCGATCGCGCTGCTCGCGGCCGGGGCCGCCGCGGTATGGGCGCTCACGAGCGGCGCGCTGCTGGGATCGCCGGTTCCCGGCGACGGAGCCGGCGCGCTCTTCGCCGCCATCGTCGCCGCGGTGGCGGTGCTGGCGCTCTCGCTCATCGTCGCCGGCGCGCGCGGCCGCCGCACCGGCTGGGTCGGCTTCCTCTCGTTCTGCGGTGTGGTCGTCCTGATCTTCACCGCGGTGATCCCGTGGGGCAGCCGGGTGCATCTCTTCGGCTCCGCCGAGATCGCCGTCACCGAGCACAGCCCGCCCGGGCTCGTCATGATCGCCGGCAATGCGACGGTCGATCTGAGCCGGATCGAGGAGGGGCAGAGCTTCTCCCTCTGGATGGTCGGCGGCAACGCGACGATCGACCTCCCCGAGGAGCAGCCCGTGATCGTGAACGTGGGCCTCATCGGCGGCAACATCGCCGACACCGACGCCGACGGCGAGCGCCGCTACCGGGCGGGGCCCTTCCCCCATCAGGTCATCGGGGCGAATCTGCGCGGGGCCGACGCCGACGAGGTGAGCCGGATCAGGGTCTACCTGGTCGGAGGCAACGTGAGCGTCAACGGCTCGAACGCATCGCCCGAGCTCGTCGACCGCTTCGCGAATGCGAGCGCGCCTGCGAGCACCAGCTCGAATCCGACACCGAGCGCCGCGATCGGGCGCACGACCCTGGAGTACGCATCATGAGCGCCACAGCGGATCAGCCCGCCGAGCGGCCGGCAGAGCAGCAGCCCACGGGACCGACCGTCGACCCCAAGTCGGTCGCCGGCACCGGGCCGACCGTCGAGCAGGACGCGGGGGGCCCTGCCGGGCGACCGGCCGAGCACGGTGCGACGAGCGGCGGCTCCGCTCCGGCGGATAGCCCCGTCGCGGCGGAGCCGGCCGGTCCGGTCCAGCCCGAGCGTCCCCGTCCGCGCACCGGCCCGATCGTGTGGGGGTGCCTGATCCTCGCCTTCTGCGCGTATGCCGTGCAGCGGGTCCTCTTCCCCGGCGGGGTCGACACGGCGCTCTGGATCACCGCGACGGTGCTGGGGCTCGGCGCCCTGCTGCTGGGGGTCGGCATCGCCATCGCGATCCGCAGCGCACGGCGGCGCTGAGCCGAAGCACCGCGCCAGGTCGCCTCACCGGCGCAGTGGCGCCGGGACCTGATCATGGAGAACGCTCCGCGTTTTCCTCAATATGATCACCGGGCCGGTGGGCCCGGGACGCAGTCGCGGGAAAACGCGATGCGTTCTCCTCTATGCGATCACCGGCGCGGTGCCGCCGGGACGCAATCGCGGGAAAACGCGATGCGTTCTCCTCTATGCGATCACCGGCGCGGTGCCGCCGGGACGCAATCGCGGGAAAACGCGATGCGTTCTCCTCTATGCGATTACGTCCTGATCCACCTCAGGGGGATCTGGATCGACACCCGCGTGCCGCCGCGCACGTCGGGGCCCCAGGTGATCGAACCGCCGAGCTCGCCCTCGACGAGGGTGCGCACGATCTGGGTGCCGAGCCCGTCGCCGACGGTCCCGCCGGGAAGGCCGGTGCCGGTGTCGATCACCTCGACGGCGAGGCGGTCCTCGGTGCGATCCGCACTGATGAAGACCTCGCCTTCGCGCCCGGCGAGGCCGTGCTCCACCGCGTTCGTCACGATCTCGGTGAGCGCGAGCGCGAGCGGGGTCGCGTACTCCGAGGGCAGCTCGCCGAAGCGCCCCTCCTTGCGCGGATGCACGACCGTGTTGTGCAGGCTCGCCACCTCGGCGGCGAGTCCGAGCACCCGGTCGAAGACCACGTCGAAGTCGACGATCTGCGACAGCCCGGTCGAGAGCGTGTCGTGCACCACCGCGATCGCCGCGACGCGGCGCATCGCCTGGCCGAGCACCTGCTTCGCCTCCTCGCTGCGGGCGCGCCGGGCCTGCACCCGCAGCAGCGACGCCACGGTCTGCAGGTTGTTCTTCACCCGGTGGTGGATCTCGCGGATCGTCGCATCCTTGGTGATGAGCTCCCGCTCCTGGTGACGCAGATCGGTGACGTCGCGGGTGAGCACGATGCCGCCGATCCGCTGCTCGTCGCGGATCACGGGGATCGAGCGCAGCGTGACCACCCGGCCGTTCGCCTCGATGTCAGCCCGCTTGGCCACCCGTCCCTGCGCGATGAGCGGCAACGACTCGTTGGTGTCGAACTGGCCGCGCACGATCTCGGCGATGGCCTCGGAGAAGTTCTCGCCCTCGAGCTCGTCCCGGTAGCCGAGCAGGGTGAAGGTCGTCTGCGTGTTGGGGCTCGCGAACGAGACGATGCCCTGCAGGTTGACCCGGACGAGGCCGTCGGAGGCGCGGGGGGCGCCGCGCTCGCGTCCGCGGGTCGTGCCGGGCGAGGGGAAGAGCCCCTGCTGGATCATGCCGAGCAGATCAGCCGCGACCTCGCGGAAGGCGATGCCGATGCGCGAGGCGCCCTGCACGTCGGATACCCCGGTGTGCACGGTGATCACCGCGAACGGCTCGCTCTGCGCCCCGGTCGAGATGACTCCGGTGTCGGTGTTGCGCCCCGTGCTCGAGCCGCTGCCCTCCTCGCGCCGGCTCACCGAGTAGGCGGTGAGCCGCATCGCGTTCTCCTCGTACCAGATCGGCGCGCGCGATTCGACGGGCAGCCGAGTGGCCATGGCCTCGTCGACGATGGGCCGCCAGTCCGGGCGCAGGTAGTCGCCGATGACGTCGCGGTAGAAGAGGGTCACCGAGCCGGCGGGCCGGCTATGGGCGACGGCGAGGTAGTTGCCATCGTCGGTCGGCACCCACAGCACCACGTCGCCGAGGGCGAGATCGGCGAGCAGCGCCCAGTCGAGCATCAGCAGTTCGAGCCATTCGACCTGCTCCGCGTCGAGGGTCGAGTACTTCGTGGCGAGATTGCGCAGTGTTGACACTGAATCAGCATAGATGCTCGGTGGGCGGTGGACGGCTCGGCCGGAGCTCCCCGTTCGATGCGGGCCGGCGGCATCCGCGGATCGCTCGGGGCCAGCGCGACAACGCACTGGAACTTCGCGCCCAGTACTCGATCGACCATTGACTCCCATCGGGGCGATGTTCCTATGCTGTGAATCCATACATCAATATCGGGAATCTCATGGGAATCTCATTGCATATGCCTTGCGGTCGAGTTCTCTGAGGGATGGGGAGTTCCGCCTTCGCGAAGGGAACCAATCATGTCGATCGCTCTGCCAACCCCCGCCGGCCCGGGCCCCGAAGACCCGAACCCCAGTGATCCGAGCCCCCGCACCCCGCTGTCAGCGGTGCCGCCTGTCACGGTCCCCGATCACGATGCCGACGGCTGCGACGAGGTGCTCGATCCGCGTCCCGACCAGGTGCAGGCGATGGCCGTGCTGATCTTCGAGGTGATCGAGGGGCTGCGGGGCATCACGCAGCTCGGCACGGCGATCACGCTGGGCGCCGCACGTCAGCTGACCGCGATGCGGGCGGCGAGGCAGGAGCAGCGCACGGTGCTCCGCGAGCCGGCCCGACACGTTTCGCGCGCGGGGCACGTGCGCGTGGACAGGCCCTCGGCCGGGGTCGCCGAGGCGGCCTCCGTCGTCTACGTGGGCGAGCGCGCACGTGCGGTCGCGATGCGGCTGGAGTGGCTGCACCTGCGCTGGCGGGCGACGCAGATCGCGGTGCTCTGAAGCTCGCGATCGGGGCCCGTGATCAGGTCGATCGGGTCGATCGGGCCGCTCAGGCCTTCGCGCGGATCCTCGACACCTCGTACAGGCTGACGCTCGCGGCGATGCCCGCGTTCAGGGACTCGGTCGCCGCAGAGATTGGGATCGACACGACCGCATCGCAGTTCTCGGTGACGAGGCGCGAGAGCCCCTTGCCCTCGCTGCCGACCACGAGCACGAGGGGGCGATCCGCCAGCTCGAGACCGGGGAGCGTCACCTCGCCGTCGCCGTCGAGTCCGACCACGAAGACCCCGCGCTCCTTCAGCGCCTTGAGCGTCTGCGTCAGGTTCGCGGCCATGGCCACCGGGACGCGGGCCGCGGCGCCGGCCGAGGTCTTCCACGCCGCCGAGTTCACGCCGACCGAGCGGCGCTGCGGCACGATGACGCCCTGCCCGCCGAAGGCCGCCACCGAACGGATGATCGCCCCGAGGTTGCGCGGGTCGGTCACGCCGTCGAGTGCGACGAGCAGCGGGGTCTCGCCGCGGCGCTCCACCTCGTCGAGCAGATCGAGCGGGTGCGCGTACTCGTAGGGCGGCACCTTCAGCGCCACTCCCTGGTGCACGGTGTCGCGGCTCGTCATGCGGTCGAGCTCCGGCCGCATGACCTCGAGCACGGGGATCCCCCGTCCGACCGCCACGGCGATGATCTCGCGCATGCGGTCGTCCATCTCGACCTTCGCCGCGACGTAGAGCGAGGTCGCCGGGATGCGCGTGCGCAGCGCCTCGAGCACCGCGTTGCGACCGGTCACGAGTTCGGCGTCATCGGCCTTGCGGCGCGGCGCGCGCTGCTCGGAGCCGCGACCCTTGTCCTGCACGCCGTGGCGGCGGCGCGCGGCATCGAGGCGTTCGCGGGCCGCCTTGGCCTTGCCCGCGGGGTGGTACTCGCGATCCTCGGCCTTCGGCGTGGGGCCGCGCCCCTCGAGGGCCTGACGACCCTGGCCGCCGGAGCCGACGGCCTTGCCGCGGCTCTTCTTGCGCACCGCTCCGGCGCGAGGCTTCTTGTTGCTCATGAGAGGCTCCAACGGGTTCCGTTCGGACTGTCTTCCAGGGCGATGCCGGCAGCCGCGAGGCTGTCGCGGATCGCGTCGCTCGAGGCGAAATCCTTGTTCGCGCGGGCGTCGGCGCGCTGCTCGATGAGCGCCCCGACGAGCGAGTCGAGCGCCCCGAGCGCCGAGTCGACGCCGGCGCCCGCCGATCCGCCCGCTGCCTGCCAGTGCGCGTCGCGCGGATCGAGGCCGAGCACGTCGAGCATCGCGGCGACCTCGACGGCCCGGGCCAGCGCCCCCTCGAGATCGTCGGCGTCAAGGGCCGTGTTGCCCGCCCGCACCGCACCGTGCAGGGCGGCGAGCGCCTGTGGCACGCCGAAGTCGTCGAGCATCGCCTCGGCGAAGGCGGACGGCAGCTCGCGGGTCGTGGCGGATCCGCCGAACGCCGCGGGCATCCGCTCGCCGAGGCGGACGGATGCCCGCTCGAGGAAGCCCTCGATGCGCCCGAACGCGGCGCCGGCCTCGGCGAGCAGCTCGGGCGAATACTCGAGCACCGATCGGTAGTGGGCCGAGCCGAGGAAGTAGCGCAGCACGATGGGCCGCGCGGCGGCCAGCAGCTCGTGGGCGAAGAGGGAGTTGCCGAGCGACTTCGACATCTTCTGGCCGCCGGTGTTCACGAGGCCGTTGTGGATCCAGTGCCGCGCGAAGGAGTCGCCGGCCGCCGTCGACTGCGCGAGCTCGTTCTCGTGGTGCGGGAAGCGCAGATCCAGCCCGCCGCCGTGGATGTCGAACTGCTCGCCGAGGTACCGCGTCGCCATGGCCGAGCACTCGATGTGCCAGCCGGGCCGACCCCGCCCCCAGGGCGAGGGCCACGAGGCCGAGAGCGGCTCGTGCTCGCGGTGCGCCTTCCACAGCGCGAAGTCGCGCGGATCGCGCTTGCCGACCGGCTCGGAGTCGGCCGCGTCCTCCATCTGCTCCCGGCGCTGCCGGGTGAGCGCACCGTACTCGGGCCAGCTGCCCGTGTCGAAGTACACGCTCGCCGTGCCGTCCTCGGCGGGATACGCATGCCCGCGCTCGATGAGCCGCTCGATGAGGGCGATCATCTCGGCGATGTTCGCCGTGGCGCGCGGCTCGTACGTCGGCGGCAGCACCCCGATGGCATCGTAGGCCCCGGTGAACTCGCGCTCCACCCGGTAGGCGAGCGCCCACCACTCCTCGTGGCCGCCCGCCTCCTGCGCGGCGCGCGCGCCGTCGAGGATCTTGTCGTCGATGTCGGTGACGTTGCGGATCAGAGTCACCCGCTCACCCGTCGCGAGGAACCAGCGCCGCAGCTGGTCGTAGACGAGGGCGCTGCGCAGGTGCCCGATGTGGGGGGCGGACTGCACGGTGGGGCCGCAGACGTACATGCCGACCTCGCCCGGGACACGGGGGTCGAAGTCGACCACCTCTTGCCTGCGGGAGTCGTAGATGCGCTGCTTCACCCTCCTAGCCTAGGCGGTGCGAGGCCATGCATTCACGCAAAGGCTGCGATGCCGGTGAGCTCCCGCCCGATGACGAGCTGGTGCACCTCGTCGGTGCCCTCGTAGGTGCGCACCGACTCGAGGTTCGCCATGTGCCGCATCACCGGGAAGTCCGAGGTGATGCCGTCGCCGCCGAGGATCGCGCGGCACGTCGAGGCGATCTTGATCGCCTCGCGCACGTTGTTCAGCTTGCCCACCGAGATCTGCCCGTACGAGAGCCTGCCCGCGTCCTTCAGGCGCCCCAGGTGCAGGGCGAGCAGCAGGCCCTTCTCGTACTCCACGAAGCAGTCGGCGAGCTGACCCTGGATGAGCTGCTTGCCGCCGATCGGCGACCCGTAGACCTCGCGCGTCATCGAGCGCGACACCGCCGCCTCGAGGCAGGAGCGGGCGGCGCCCATGGCGCCCCACACGATCCCGTAGCGGGCCTCGTTCAGGCACTTGAACGGCGCCGACAGGCCCTGCGCGCCGGGCAGCATCGCGTCCAGCGGCAGTCGCATGTCGGTGAGCGAGATCTCGGTCTGCAGCGAGGCCCGCATCGAGAGCTTGTTCTCGATCGCGGTCGCCGTGAAGCCCGGCGTATCGGTCGGCACGACGAAGCCGCGCACGACCCCCTCCTCGTCCTTGGCCCAGATCACGCCGACCTGGGCGATCGTGGCGAGGCCGATCCACCGCTTCCTGCCGTTCAGCACCCACGAGTCCCCCTCGCGCCGGGCGGTGGTCAGCATGGTGTTCGGGTCGGATCCGCCCTGGGGC
This sequence comes from Candidatus Leucobacter sulfamidivorax, assembly GCA_016771945.1. Classification (GTDB taxonomy): domain Bacteria; phylum Actinomycetota; class Actinomycetes; order Actinomycetales; family Microbacteriaceae; genus Leucobacter; species Leucobacter sulfamidivorax. The sequence goes on along the minus strand of QZLF01000002.1, from coordinate 358,795 downwards.
TCGGTCAGCCCGAAGAACCCGATCGCCTCGCCGCGCCCCATCGCGGGCAGCCACCGCTGCTTCTGCTCCTCGCTGCCGAACTTGTAGATCGCGCCCATCGCGAGCGAGCCCTGCACCGACAGCGCGGTGCGGAAGCCCGAGTCGACCGCCTCGAACTCCATGGCGACGAGGCCGTACGCCACCGAGGAGGCGCCGCGCAGGCCGTAGCCCTCCATGTACATGCCGAAGGCGCCGAGCGCGCCCACCTCGGGCAGCAGCTCGGCGGGCAGGCGGCGATCCTCGAAGGCCTGGTCGATGATGGGGGCGATGCGGGTGCGGGCGAACTCGCGCGCCCGCAGCTGCCACTCGCGCTCCTCCTCGGTGACGAAGTCGGAGACGTCGAAGAGCTGGTCGATGGTGGTGGTCATGGCGGTTCCTTCGTTCGAGGAGCGGGTGATTCGTCCGGGGTCAGGCGCGGGGCAGCCATTCGGCGGCCTGATGCTCGCCGAGGCCGGGCGGCGGCCCCGCGGCTCGCGCGGGCGTCGCGGAGAGCGAGATCGGGGTCGCGACCGAGCGCAGGATCCGCGGCTCGCCGTCGGGTCCGGGCGCCCGGGTCTCAGCGATCATGCCGAGGCCGAGGGATTCGGCGAGATCGAAGGCCTGGGCGATCGTGTTCACCCGACCCGCGGGGATCTGCTCGGCCGTGAGGGCGTCGATCCAGTCCTGGGCGGGCCGCGAGCGCAGGCGCGCGAGCAGCAGCTCGCGCAGCTCGGCCCGGTGCGCGACGCGGGAGGGGTTGTCGGCGAAGCGCGGATCCGCCGCCAGCGACTCGGCGCCGAGGATGCGGCACAGCCGCGCGAACTGCCCGTCCGTACCGACCGCGAGCGCGATCGGCTGATCGGCCGTGTCGAAGGTCTCGTACGGGGTGATCGAGGGGTGGGCATTGCCCATGCGCCCCGGCGACACCCCGGTCTCGAGCGTCGAGGAGGCCTGGTTCGAGAGCGCCGAGAGCAGCGAGCCGAGCAGCGTGACTTTGACGTGCTGGCCTCGGCCGGCACGCGAATCGACGCCCTCGTGCCGGCCTCGGCGGGTGGTGACCGATCCAGGGGTATCGCGAGCATGCAGCGCGGCCTGGATCCCGATCACCGCATTCAGCCCGGTCAGGATGTCCACGACCGCGACGCCCACCTTGCTCGGCTCCCCGCCCTCGGCCGCGGGCTGCCCGGTGATGCTCATGAGCCCGCCGACGGCCTGCACGAGCAGGTCGTAGCCGGGCAGCTCGCGGCCCGCGCCGTCGCCGAAGCCCGAGATCGAGCAGTAGACCACGCCGGGGTTCGCCTCCGCGACCGCGTCGTAGCCGAGACCGTAGCGCTCCATCGTGCCGGGCTTGAAGTTCTCGATCACGACGTCCGCGGTGACGGCGAGTTCGCGGGCCCGGGCGAGGCCGGCCGGATCGCGCAGATCGCACACCACCGATCGCTTCCCGCGGTTCGCCCCCGCGAAGTAGGTGCTCTGCCCGATCGCGTTCACGGGCGGTGACCACTGCCGGGTGCCGTCGCCCTCGGGCGCCTCGATCTTGATCACATCGGCGCCGAGGTCGGCGAGGATCATCGTCGCGTGCGGGCCCGCCAGCACGCGGGAGAAGTCCGCGACCCTGATGCCGCTGAGCGGCCCGCGAGCGCTCTCCGGCTCGCTCGGGACGTCCCGCTCGCCCATGCCGCATCCTCTCGTCGCAACCGTCGCCTGCCGTTTCAGCCTACGAATCCCGAGCCTGCAGCGAGACTGCCATAATGCACAATCAGAACGAATCCGACTGTGCAAGAATGCCCTATGGCTTCCCTCTCGCATCTGCTGGCGGTGCCCGCGCTCGGGCTGCGGCTGGTGCAGGCGGGGCCGAGCGACCCCGCCATCACCTGGATCTCGACCACCGAGCTGCGCGATCTGGCCCCCTACCTCGAGGGCGGCGAGGTGGTGCTCACGACCGGACTCTCGTTCGGCGAGGACGACCCGGGCTGGCTCGACTTCGTCGCGGGCCTCAGCCGTGCCCGCGCGGCGGCGATCGGCTTCGGGGTGGGGGTCGAGCACCCCCGGACGCCTCGCGCGCTCGTCGCGGCCGCGAGCGCCTACCGCCTGGCGCTCTTCGAGGTGCCGCCGCCGACCCCCTTCATCGCGGTGAGCAAGGCCGCGGCCGGCCTGCTGCAGGCGGATGAGCTGCGGGCCGCGCGTCGCGCCCTCGGAGTGCAGCAGCGACTGCTCGACGGGGCCCGCGGCGGCCAGGGTCCGGCGGAGCTGCTCTCGAGCATCGCACAGGCGACCGGGAGACGGCTCGCGCTGCGGCAGGGGGACGGAACGCTGATCGCCGCCGCCGTGGGCTTTCCCGAGGATGCTCCCGGCTCCGAGTCGGTGCCGCTCGACGCCGAGGGGGACGCCTCGCTCCTGCTCGCGGGCGGGCCTCCGCTCGGGCCCGAGGAGCGCGCGGTGGTCGCGGCCGGCGCGATGGTGCTCGGCCTCGAGCTGCGGGGCGCGCGCCGGGAGGAGGAGCGCGAGCGGAGGCGCTGGGCGGCGCTGACCGAAGGCCTGCTGCGCGGCGAGGCTCTCGGCGCCGCCGCGACCATCCTGGCCCCGGAGATGGAACTCCCCCGGCGGATCCGCGCCATCGCCGTGCAGGGGGATCCCGAGCGCATCGCGGCCTGGTTCCGCGCCCAGCGTCACGGACTGGACCGGCTCGTCACCCCCGGCGAACCGCGCGGCGCCGGGCTCGCGGTGGCTCGGCAGCTCTGCGCCGACGCCCCCGAGGCGGTCGATCGGGCGGTCGAGTCGCTGCGCCGTTTCGGCCTCGACTGCATCGTGGGCCGTCCTGCCGCGCTCGCGGAGGCGCCGCTCAGCCTCCGTTCGGCAGAGCGGCGACTCGACGCCCTGCCGGGGGCGGCCGGGGTCTACCGGGATCCGCGCCTTCCGATCGCCGTCCGCGCCGAGGAGGATGCACCGCTGCTCGAGGCGCTGCTCGAGGGGCGACCCGGCGAGCCCTCCCCGAACGGCCGGCTCTGCGCCGCGGTGCTCGGCCCACTCGCCCGACCCGCGGCGAACGCGGACGCGACGCTGGAGGACTCGGGCCTCGACGCGCGTCTCGAACCGGCCGAGCGCGAGAGCCTGAGGGAGACCCTGCGGGTCTTCCTCGCGCACGGCGGGCGGCGGCAGCCCGCGGCCGAGCAGCTCGGGATCCACCGCAACACTCTGCGGGACCGCCTCGCACGCATCGAGCGGATCACCGGGCGACTCGTCGACGACGCGGACCACCGCGCCGAGCTATGGCTCGCGCTACGGCTCGAGGAGGCACTCGGCTGACGAGTGGCGCCGACTCAGGGCCCGGCCCGACCCGACGGCCGAACGGCCCGTCGAGGCGACTCGGCTCAGCCGACCTCGGGCTCGTCCTCGCCGGCGGGCTCGTGCAGATCCCTCAGCGCCTGCTTCGTCTTGCCGTGGAGGAAGTCGTCGACCAGCGCGTCGACGGCGACACCCTCGTCGGTGCCTTCGATGATCTCCATGCGGATGCCCGTCTCCGACGCGCGCGGCTTCTTCTCCATATCTCGATGATAGCCTCAGGCGCCGGTCAGTACAGCTGGAACTGCGCGGTGCCGCTGCTCTGCACGCCGGCCGCGGTCGCGCGGAGATGGTAGGAGGCGCCGCCGCCCGGCATCCGCTCCCGTTCGGTCTCGCAGGTCTCGGGGCTGCTCCGCTCGCGGTTCCAGGAGATCGGCTCCGTCTCCTCGGGTTCGCCGGGCGCGAGGATCACTGCCCGGTGATCGGGGTTCTGCTGGCAGTCGGCCGAGCGCCAGATCTGGTCGCTGCCGCTCGAGATCTCGAAGAGCATGCCCGCCGTACCGAGGTCGACCGAGCAGGGCTCGTCGCCCGTGTTCTCGATGCCGAGGCTCAGGAGCGGCTGATCCTCGGGGCCGTAGGTGGCGGCATCGGTGATCGGGGTGACCACGAGACGGCCGGGGGCGCAGGCCTGGATCGCATCGGGATCCTCGGCCTCCGCGGTCTCGCTCTGGTTCTGCTGCTCGACCTGGACGAGGTCGTCGGGCACCTCGACCTCGCGGGCACCGGTCGCCCCGCCGGTGGAGCCCGGGCGCAGGATGATCAGCACCACCGCGACGACGATGGCGACGAGGCCGGCGAGCACCAGGAGCCGGCGCCTCAGGTAGACGTTCTTGCCCTTGGGCCCCACGGGTTCCCGCCACTTGGACATGGCTTCACCATAGCCCGGGAAACCCCTCAGAGCCGCTTCAGCATGCGGGTGTTGCCGAGAGTATTCGGCTTTACTCGGGCAAGATCCAGGAACTCGGCCACGCCCTCGTCGTGGGAGCGCAGCAGCTCGGCGTACACGTCGGCGGCGACGAGTCTCTCGTCCTCCCCCACGGCCTGGAAGCCGTGCCGCCCGAAGAAGTCGACCTCGAAGGTGAGGCAGAAGAGCTGGGTGAGCCCCAGCTCGAGCGCGCGGCATTCGAGCGCCTCGAGCAGCGCGTGCCCGACACCCTGACCGAGCCGCTCCTCGGCCACGCCGAGCGTGCGCACCTCGCCGAGCTGCTCCCACATCACGTGCACGGCGCCGTAGCCGATGACCCGATCCGCCCCGTCGACCGCGACCATGAACTCGGGCACGGCGCCGTAGAGCTCGACCAGATCCTTGCCGAGCAGGATCCGCCGCTCGACGAGGGGCTCCATCAGCGCGACCATCGCGGGCACGTCGCTCGTGCGCGCCGGGCGCACCCGCATCGCGTCTGTTCCTTCCGAAGGCATGCAGCGAGTCTAGTGCTCGCCTCAGCCGCGGAACGACGAAGGGGGTCCGCGTCGCGGACCCCCTTCGTGCGTTTCGGAGACGGGCTACTCGGCGGTGCCGATCGTGGGCGCGCTCGACGCGACCGCCGCGGCGGCCGTGGCCGAGGCGCCGCCGTGATCCTTCGAGGATCCCTCGCTCGCGAAGACGAACTCGCCGTCGACGTAGTCGACCTTCACGAGCTCGCCCGCGAGCAGCTCCGCGCTCAGGATCCGCTCCGAGAGGCGATCCTCGATCTCCCGCTGCATCGCACGGCGCAGCGGACGCGCGCCCAGCGTGGGGTCGTAGCCGACCTCGATGAGGCGCTCGCGGGCGGCCTGCGACACCTCGATGCGGATGTCGCGGTCGAGCAGGCGGTCGGCCAGCTGCTTCACGAAGAGGTTCACGATCTGCAGCAGCTCTTCCTTCGACAGCTGCGGGAACACGATCGTGTCGTCGACGCGGTTCAGGAACTCGGGCTTGAAGTGCTTCTTCAGCTCCTCGTTGACCTTGCCCTTCATCACCTCGTAGCCGATCTGGGTGTCGCCCTCGACCTGGAAGCCGACGGGACCGCCCGCGATGCCCTTCGAACCGAGGTTCGTGGTCATGATGATGACGGTGTTCTTGAAGTCGACCACGCGGCCCTGGCCGTCGGTGAGGCGACCCTCCTCGAGCACCTGCAGCAGCGAGTTGAAGATGTCCGGGTGGGCCTTCTCGATCTCGTCGAAGAGCACGACCGAGAACGGCTTGCGGCGCACCTTCTCGGTGAGCTGGCCGCCCTCCTCGAAGCCGACGAAGCCGGGAGGCGCGCCGAAGAGGCGCGACACCGTGTGCTTCTCGCCGTACTCCGACATGTCGAGCGAGATCAGCGCGTCCTCGTCGTCGAACAGGAACTCGGCGAGCGCCTTGGCGAGCTCGGTCTTGCCGACGCCGGTGGGACCGGCGAAGATGAACGAGCCCGAGGGACGCTTCGGGTCCTTGAGGCCGGCGCGCTGACGGCGGATCGTCTTCGAGAGCGCGGAGATGGCCTCGTTCTGGCCGATGACCCGCTGGTGCAGGGCCTCCTCCATGAAGCGGAGACGCGCGGTCTCCTCCTCGGTGAGCTTGAACACCGGGATGCCCGTGGCCTGGGCCAGCACCTCGGCGATGAGCCCCTCGTCGACCTCGGCGCTCGTCTCGACCTCGCCCTTGCGCCACTGCTTCTCGAGGCGCAGCCGCTCGGCGATCAGCTTCTTCTCCTCGTCGCGCATCGACGCGGCCTTCTCGAAGTCCTGATCCTCGATCGCCTGCTCCTTGTCGGCGCGCACGACCGCGATCTTCTCGTCGAACTCGCGCAGCTCGGGCGGGCTGGACAGGATCGACAGGCGCAGGCGGGCGCCGGCCTCGTCGATCAGGTCGATGGCCTTGTCGGGCAGGAAGCGATCCTGCACGTAGCGGTCGGCGAGATTCACCGCAGCGACGATCGCGCCGTCGGTGATGGAGACCTTGTGGTGCGCCTCGTAGCGGTCGCGCAGTCCCTTCAGGATGTTGATCGCATGGGGCAGGCTCGGCTCGTTCACCATGACCGACTGGAAGCGGCGCTCGAGCGCGGCGTCCTTCTCGAAGTGCTTGCGGAACTCGTCGAGCGTGGTCGCGCCGATGGTCTGCAGCTCGCCGCGGGCGAGCATCGGCTTCAGGATGTTGGCCGCGTCGATCGCGCCCTCGGCCGCACCCGCGCCGACGAGGGTGTGGATCTCGTCGATGAAGATGATGATGTCGCCGCGGTTGCGGATCTCCTTGGTGACCTTCTTCAGACGCTCCTCGAAGTCGCCGCGGTAGCGGCTGCCGGCGATGAGCGACGACAGGTCGAGCACGTAGACCTGCTTGTCCTTCAGCGTCTCGGGCACCTCGCCCTTGACGATGGCCTGCGCGAGGCCCTCGACCACGGCGGTCTTGCCCACGCCGGGCTCGCCGATCAGCACGGGGTTGTTCTTGGTGCGGCGGGAGAGGATCTGCATGACCCGCTCCACCTCCTTCTCGCGCCCGATGACGGGGTCGAGCTTGCCCTCGCGCGCGGCCTGCGTGAGGTTGCGGCCGAACTGGTCGAGCACCTGCGAGCCCTTGGCCTCGGCGCCCGCGCTCTCGGAGGCGCCCACGGCCACGGCCTCCTTGCCGGCCTGGTAGCCGGAGAGCAGCTGGATCACGGTCTGCCGCACGCGGTTGAGATCGGCGCCGAGCTTCACCAGCACCTGGGCCGCGACCCCCTCGCCCTCGCGGATGAGACCGAGCAGGATGTGCTCCGTGCCGATGTAGTTGTGGCCGAGCTGCAGCGCCTCGCGCAGGCTCAGCTCGAGCACCTTCTTCGCGCGCGGCGTGAAGGGGATGTGGCCCGCCGGCGGCTGCTGGCCGGTGCCGATGATGTCGGTGACCTGCTCGCGCACCGCGTCGAGCGAGATCTCGAGCTGCTCGAGCGCCTTCGCCGCGACCCCCTCACCCTCGTGGATGAGGCCCAGCAGGATGTGCTCCGTGCCGATGTAGTTGTGGTTGAGCAGCTTCGCCTCTTCCTGGGCGAGCACGACCACCCGGCGGGCGCGATCCGTGAATCTCTCGAACATCTTCAACCTCCTTGGCGGATCCCGAGCGGCGGGGATCGCCGATGCATCCAGGCTACGTGCTCGACGGCCCCGCCGGGGGCTTGTTCGCCGCAGGCGTTACCGAGGCTTGACATGCGCCGGCCGGTTCCCGATATTTATCGATAAGCGTTAATATCGATACTCGATAAGAAATGGGGGACATCATGACGACGACACGACTTCCCGCTCTCGGACGGGCGGACCGCGGGATCATCACCGCCTTCCTCGTCATCGGCGTCTTCGGCGGCGGCTTCATCGCGGGGCTCGGCATCGTCACGGGCATCTTCCGAGTGCTCGATCCGAGCGGCGCCCCGATCGCTCTCCTCGCCGACATTCCCCTCGAGAGGGGAGCCGGCATCGTCGAGGCCCACGGCGACCGCCTGCTCGTCACACCGGAGACGCTCTCCGCCGGTCCGCTCTGGCTGCTCGCGATCGCCGACATCCTGCTGGCGCTCACGATCGGGATCGTCACGGCGAGCATCACGTTCGTGCTCGTGCGCGTGCTCCAGCGCAAGCTCTTCCACCGCACGATGCAGACGGCGCTCGTCGCCGCCGGAGGAACCATCGCGATCGGCAGTCTGCTGCATCAGGGGGCGCGCGGCTTCGGGCAGGCCTTCGCCGCCGACGAGCTGAATCCCGCGCTCGGGGGCGTGGCGACCCCCGGCTTCGAGATCTCGATGATCTTCCCCGTCCTCGTCGGGCTCGGCATCGTCGCCCTCGCCTACGTCTTCCGGGCGGGCAACCGCCTGCAGCGCGAGACGGAGGGCCTCGTATGAGCCCCGCGGAGTCCGAAGAGGGCCACGCGATCCACTGCCGGCTCGACGAGCTGCTCACCGAGCGCGGCATGACCCTCACCCAGCTCAGCGAGCGCGTCGGCGTGAGCCTCGTCAACCTCTCCGTGCTGAAGAACGATCGCGCGCGGGCGATCCGCTTCTCGACGCTGACCGCGGTCTGCCGCGCGCTCGACTGCGAGGTCGGCGAGCTGCTGGTGCTGACGCCCTAGCCCGCCCTCGCCGGGTGCGCCGCCGCCGCGAGGGCGCCGCCGTGCGGCGGCGGCCCGTCAGCCCTGCTGCGGCTGCTGGGGTTGCTGCGGCTGCTGCGGGTACTGCTCCGGGTTCGGCTGCAGGCCGGGATCGACGGGCTCGATGATCGCGGCGGTGCCGTAGGCGCAGAACTCGGTGAAGTTGCCGATCGACCCCGAGTCGAAGCGCATCGCGATGACCGCATTCGCGCCGCGCGCCTGGGCCTCCGCCCACATCCGCTGCATGACCTCCCAGCGCGACTCGTAGATCACCTTGGTGTACTCGGGCATCTCGCCGCCCGCCAGCGAGCGGAAGCCCGCGGTGAAGTTCTGCCCGAAGTTCGCCGAGCGAACGGTGAGGCCCATCACCTCGCCGAGCACCTGCCGGATGCGGTAGCCGGGAACCTCATTCGTCGTGACCACGAACACGGGATCGCTCCATTCGTCTCGGTTTCGCCCGGGGACCTCGCCCGGGCCGTCTCAGAGTTCGCCGCGGTCGAGCGCCCAGGAGGCGGTCTCGAACGCACGCACGGTCCAGAACAGCTTCTCCGCGTCCTGCGGTGTCGGCCAGCTCGAGACCTTCGCGGCGACCACACCGGTCGCGCGGTTGATGTAGATCATCTGGCCGTGGATGCCGAGCGCGAGCATGACGTCGCCGCTCTCGCCAGGGAACCAGAAGCCGTTGCGGTACATGCCGCCCGGCATGAAGGTCGGCTCGGGCGCGTCGGCGAAGGCCTGCCGCGAGTCGGGGCCGCCCTCGAAGGTGTCCTCGACCCAGGCCTCGGGCAGCACCGCGACGCCGTCGAGCGACTTGCCGCCGTTCACGAAGAGGTGGCCGAAGCGGGCCAGGTCGCGCATCGCCGCCGAGACGCCGCCGTCGAACATGCCGCCGCCGATGCTGTCGATGCCGACGTGGGCGTTGAACTCGGCGCCCATCGGCTGCCACAGCCGCTCGGACATCACGTCGGCGGGATGGCGGCCGGTGGCGCCGGCGATCACGAAGCCCAGCGCGTCCGTCTCGCACGATTTGTAGTCGAAGGGGCCGCCGTGCGGGCCGCTCTGCCCGAGCGTGGCGAGGAAGCCGAGCAGCGAGTCGGGCACCTCCGGGTGGCGCTTCGGCGCCCAGCCGATCGCCTCCTCGAGCAGCCGCACCTCGGCGTCGTCGTTGAGGTACTCCTCGGAGAAGCGCACGCCCGTGCGCATGTCGACGAGGTGCCGCACGAGCGCGCCGTCGTAGCCCGAGCCCGCGAGCTCGGGCACGTAGTCGGTGACCGGCCGCTCGAGGTCGAGCTGGCCGGCCGTCGCCAGCTGGCCCGCCACCGTCGCGGTCAGCGACTTCGACACCGACATCAGCAGGTGCATGCCGCCCGGGACGAGGCCGCCGGAATAGGACTCGCCCACGATCGCGCCCCGGTGGACGACCATCCAGCCGTCGGTGAAGGACCCCTCCATGACCTCGGCGAAGGAGGCCTGGCGGTCCTCCCAGGGATGCCGCACGGAGAGGGCGCTCAGCTCGGCGGAGGGCCGCAGCGCGAACTCGCTCACGCGCTCGCCGCGCAGGATCCGGTGCACCGGCAGGAACGATTCGATGTGCTGCATCGACCACTGGATGTACGGCGCGAACTGCCACTGGTCGAGCGGCGGCAGGGGCGTGCCCGACACGATCGGGATCGCGCCCGTGGGCACGGCCTCGACGACGGGAGGCGCCGCGGGGGCGGCGGGGACCGGCTCCGCCGCGGGGACCGCCGGCGCGACGGGAACCGGAGCGGGCGCGGCCGCAGGTGCGGGCGACGGATCCGCGGGCATCTCCGGCACGATCGCGATGGGCACGGTCTCGGCGGGGACGGCGGGGACGGCCGGGACGGTCACGACCGGCGGGGCCGGCGGAGCGGCCTCGTACCCGGCGTCGACGGGGGTCGTCCCCAGCAGAGGATCGGCTGCGGGAACCACCGGGATCACCCCGGTGAGCGTCGCCTGCTCCCCGCCTGCACCCGGCGGGATCGGGGTCGCTCCGGTGGCCGTATGTCCGTACTCGGTCTCCGAAATCACCGGTTCAGTATCTCACGATCCGCGTGCAACCCTCGCGGAGCGGCCCCGTTCGAGGTCGCTCCGCGGAGGTGGAATGGTCGGTGGATCCGCCTCGCCGGGCTCTACTTGCCCTTGGCGGGCGCCGGGCGCGGCGGCTCCTCGTCGCCCTCGACGAGCGTGGTCTGGTACATGCCGCGGATCGCGTCGATCAGGTACTTCGCGTGCAGGCTGAGACCGCCGTGATCCGCCTCGATGTGGGCCTTCGTCACCAGGATGCCCAGGTCCGCGCCCTTCCAGCGGTAGTCGCCCGCGTCGTAGATGCGCAGGAAGTAGGCCTCCCGCTCGGTGCGGAGGGAGTGCCAGTCGAGGCCCGCGTTGCTGAACACGAGGTGCCCGAAGTGATCGATCAAGTAGCGGCCCGTGCGCGGCGCCGCGTCGATGCGCTCCACCGTGTCGCGGGTGTGCTTGATCACCATGTGGCTCCACTCGTCCTCGGAGGCGAGCTCCTCCCACCGGCGGTTGATCTCGTCGACGTCGAGCTCGAAGTCGATCCCCGAGTACTCGAGCAGGTGGAAGGCGAACAGCGGCACGTCGGCGTAGGCGCCGGCCGTGACGTTCGTGATCGCCGAGGCCCCGCTGATGCGCGGGTTGAGCTCGCCCAGGTAGACGTCGCCCGTGTCGGTGTCGAGCAGCACGTCGACCTCGAAGAAGCCGCGGTAGCCCTCCTTGGCCAGGCGGTCGCCGAGCTTCCGCACGAGCTTGATCGCCTCGTGCCGGCTCTCGTCGTCGAGCACCGTGGGGAACATCTCGTTCCCGGCCCAGCCGCCGCGGTACGGGGTCAGGTCGGCGTGGCCCGTGATCTCGGTCATGCACGGGCCGACCACGGTGCCGTGACGCGTGAGGACGGCCTCGATGGCGATCGGGCGGTTGTTGATCCGCTTCATGACCTTGATCTCGACGTCCGTGATCTCGTCGGCCACGGCCGCGAACTCGGCCTCGCTCGTGATGAAGTAGGTGGTCTTGCCCGAGTCGCCGTAGGCGGTCTGGATCACGAGATCCTGCCCCAGCTTGGCCTTGTTCGTGGCCTTCACCAGCTCGTCCCAGTCCTTCACCGTGGTGAGGATGTTGGGCACGCTCGGCACGCCCACCGAGTCGGCGATCTGCGTGGTGACGATCTTCGAGTCGAGCCGCTCGCGCAGCGCATGGCTCGGCAGGATGAGCTCGTAGTCGAGCTCCTCGCAGATGCGCTCGGTCTCCTCGTCGAAGAAGACCATGACCACCTTCGGCCGCATGCCCGGAGGCGTGCTCCGCTCGATGTGCGCGCGGACCTCGTGGTTGCGCAGCAGCCAGTTGTTGATCTGCTCGCCGCTCTCGAACTCGATGTACGGCTTCTCGGTCGGGGAGAACACCCGCGGGTGGACGCCGTCCCAGCTGTCGTAGTAGGCGATGTAGGAGAAGCCGCGCACCATGCGGTCGAGCCCGAGCAGGTTGAAGGCCGTCGCGCCGACGAAGAACACCGGCGCCTCGCTCGTGCGCAGGTAGTGCCGGATCTCGGACATGTTCTTGAGCTTCGTGAAGCCGCTGCGCCCGATGGTGATGGGGCCGGTGCCCTGCGACTTGCGCGGCCGACGGCGGCGGGCCAGCGGCTTCTTCGCCGGTGCCGGTGCCGGTGCGGCGGTCTCGGCCGGAGCGGCGGACTCGTCGGCCGCGGGGGCGCTCTCGGCCGCGGCCTTCAGCGCCGCCTTGGTCGCCGAGACCCGTTTCGCGGCAGGCTTCGCGCCGGTCCTGGACGCGGACTTCGCGCCGGCTCTCGACGCGGTCTTCGCGGCGGCCGAGGTCTTCTTCGCCGTACTCGATCGCTTGGCCGCGGCGGTGCCCGCGGGCTTTCCCCCGGCCGCGGACGCGGCGGCAGGATCGGGGGTCTCCGGCTCAGCCGAAGGGGACAGGGAAGCATCGTTACGCGCCATTGCGTTTCCTTCCGTCGAATACGGTAGAGGAATCGTCGCACGTCAGGGCACGTTTTGCCAAAACGACACCCTCGGGCTCACTGGAGCGCCGAGGTGAGCCTCGCGAGGCCGTCGAGCAACCGCGAGCGCAGGGGCTGGCGAGCCCACTCCTCGGCGGTCATCTCCCGCGAGTTCGCGCGGTAGTAGTCGTTCACCTCGTCGAGGTCGCGCACGAAGCTCTCGCCGTAGATCACGGTCGACACCTCCATGTTGAGGTTGAAGGATCGCTGATCCATGTTCGACGAGCCGACGACGGCCACGTCGTCGTCGACGGTGAAGTGCTTGGAGTGCAGGATGTAGGGCGGCCGGAACATGAGGATGCGCACTCCCGCCCGCAGCAGCTCCTCGTAGTAGGAGCGCTGGGCGTGGTACACCATGGGCTGGTCGCCGATCTCGGAGACGAAGAGCTCGACCGCCACGCCTCGCGCGATGGCGGCGCGGAGCGCGTGCATGATGGCGCCGTCGGGCACGAAGTAGGGGCTCGTGATGCTGATCCGCCGCACCGCCGTGTAGAGCAGCGAGACGAACACCTGCAGGTTGTTCTCGTTGCCGAAGCCGGGGCCGCTCGGCAGCACCTGGCAGTCGAGGTCGCCCGGCTGATGATCGCGGAACCTCGATGCGTCCGGCTCGTTCGCGAGCTCGCCCGTCTCGATGAACCAGTCCCCGAGGAAGACCGCCTCGAGGCCGAGCACGGTCGGCCCCTCGACCCGCACCATGATGTCCTTCCAGTGGAGACCGCGGCGCCGGTTCGAGCTCTTGTTGTAGCTCGAGTCGACGAGGTTCTGCGAGCCCATGAAGCCGACACGACCGTCGATCACCACGATCTTGCGGTGATTGCGCAGATCGGGGCGTTGCCACTGGCCCCGCCACGGCCGCACGGGGAGCATGTAGCTCCACTCGACCCCCATGTCGTCGAGGGCGCGGGCGGTGCGCCTGAAGCCGGGGTTCCGCAGCGAGGAGATGTAGTCGAGCAGCACCCGAACCTCGAGGCCGCGCGCCTTCGCCTCGCGCATCGCCGCGAAGACGTCGGCGGTCGTGTCGTCGAGCACGAGGATGTAGAACTCGATGTACACGTACTCCTCGGCCTCGCGGATCGCGGCCGCGATGCGGGCCAGCGACTCCTCGTAGTCGATGCAGATCGAGGCGGAGTTGCCCCTCATCATCGGCTGGGCGCCGAGGGAGCGGCCGAGCATCACCGCGTTGCGCAGGCCCGAGGGCAGCGTCTCGAGCGGCGTGGCGAGGGTGCGCTCCTCGCGCGCGGCGAGTTCCGCCACCCGCCGGTTCACCTCCTCCTGCCGACGCCGCAGGCGCTTGGGCAGCCGGTTGCCGCCGATGAGCAGGAAGAAGAGCAGGCCCGGGACCGGGAAGAAGAAGATCGCGAGGAGCCAGGCCATCCCCGCGGTCGGACGGCGGTTGCGCGGCACGACGAACAGCGCGACCACGCGGATCACGTTGTCGATGATCAGCCAGCTGACCGTCCACAGCCACGGCCAGTTGACCGACACCCAGAAGCCGACATCGGTGCCCTCGGCTTCGAGCAGCAGAGACGGCATTCCTCAACCCTCCATCGCGGCCGGCGTGGCCGTTCCGCAACACTCTACCGGTGGAGCCGCGGCGGGGTCGGGTCTCCGGCTCCGGTCGCGGAACGAGACGCGCGCTCCTCGACCTCCCTGCACCGGCGGACGCGGCGTCAAGCCCTTCCACCCGGGCGGTTCAGGGGGTTACATGGAGGCATGACCACCCGGCTCCTCTCGATCGGCACCGCCGTCCCCTCCGCGCGGCTCGCGCAGACGGAGACGCGGGACTTCCTGGCCTCGCAGCCCGGCGTCGACCGGCTGACGGCTCGCCTGATCGGCGCGGCCTTCGACCAGTCGGCGATCGATACCAGGTACTCCGTCGTCGGAGCGGCGGGCGCGCGCTCGGCCGTGTTCGTCGACGAGCGGGATCGGCTCCGCGCCCCGACGACCGGCGAGCGCAACGCGGTCTACCGCGCCGAGGCGCCGCCGCTCTTCGCGGCCGCGGCCCGGGAGGCGATCGCCGGCTCCGGATTCACGGCCGCCGAGATCACCCACGTCGTCACGGCCTCCTGCACGGGCTTCTTCGCTCCGGGCCCCGACTTCCTGCTCGTGCGGGAGCTCGGGATCCCTCCCACGGCCGAGCGGTACCACCTCGGCTTCATGGGCTGCGCGGCGGCCTTCCCCGCGCTGCGCACGGCCACCCGCATGAGCGAGGCCCGGCCGGGAGCCGTGGTGCTCGTGGTGTGCGCCGAGCTCTGCTCGATCCACATCCGGTCCTCTCGCGACCCCGAGCAGATCGTCGCCTCGGCCGTGTTCGGGGACGGAGCCGCCGCCGCGGTCGTCGCCTCCGCGGAGCCGCGGACGACGGGCCCGGTGCTCGAGTTCGGCGAGTTCACCACCGCGGTCACGGCCGAGGGCGAGGAGGACATGGACTGGACGATCGGCGACAGCGGCTTCGAGATGAGGCTCACGGCCCGGGTGCCGCGCATCATCGGCCGGGAGATCGCGGATGCGGTGGGCGGGATGCTGGGCGAGGGGGCCGATCCGCTCGCCGAGATCGACGACTGGGCGGTGCACCCCGGCGGCCGGAGCGTGCTCGACCGCGTCCAGGCCGCGCTGGGGCTCCCCGACGCCGCACTGGCGCACTCGCGCGCCGTGCTGCGCGACTACGGCAACATGTCGAGCGCCACGATCCTCTTCATCCTCCGCCGGATCCTGCACGACGACTCCCTCGGCGACGGCGCCCGAGTCGCCGGCATCTGCTTCGGGCCGGGGCTCACGGTGGAGACGGCCCTCTTCACGCGACGCGACGCGGTCGGGGCCGGCGCGTGAGGCTCTCGGAGCGGGACGCCGGGCTCGCGGAGCTGATGGACGATCCGGCGTGCGATCCCGAGCGGCTCCGCCGCACCCTGTGCCGCTTCGGGATCGTGAACCGCGCGGTCTCCCGCTGGGGCTCCGTCTACCGCGCACGGCTGCGACCCGTGCTGCGCGGGCTCGAGCGCCCCGCCCGCATCCTCGACATCGGATGCGGCGGCGGCGACGTGCTGCACCGGCTCGTGCGGCTCGCGCACCGCGACGGGCTCGAGGTCGAGGCGCTCGGCGTCGACCCCGATCTCCGGGCGATCGAGGTGGCGCAGCGCAGGAGGCCGGTCCCGGGGCTGTCGTTCGAACGCGCCGGCAGTGGAGCGCTGCGAGAGCGAGGAGAGCGATTCGACGTCGTGATCTCCAACCATCTGCTGCACCACCTGGATGGGCGGGCGTTCGACGAGCTGATCGACGACTCGGAGGCGCTCGCGACGGGCCTGTGCGTGCACTCCGACATCGCCCGCGGGCGCACGGCCTACCTCGCCTTCGCCGTCGCGATCACCCCCTTCGCACCGGGCACGTTCCTGCGCATCGACGGGCTGCGGAGCATCCGGCGCAGCTACACGCCGCCGGAGCTGGCGGCGCGGCTGCCGGCGGACTGGCGCGTGGAGAGGCTCGGCCCCTTCCGCCTGCTCGCCCTGCGCCCCGGGCCGGCGGACGACCCTCGCCTCAGTCCGCGTCCCAGCCGCTCTGATGCCGGCGGCAGCTCTCCCTGAACACGAACTGCGACGGCGGGCGGCGCTCGCGGCTCGACCAGTCGATCTTCGGCCGGTGCGAGGTCTCGGGAACGTAGCCGAGACGGTAGAGGGCCATGAGCTCGAGGTCGTCGGGCACCTCGAGCATCCCGGTCAGGCGGGCCCACTGCTCGGGCACCTCCATCGGGAACGAGATGAACTGGATCCCCATGCCGAGCTCCACGGTGGTGAGCCAGAGGTTCTCCATGGCGGCGCCCATGCTGAACTGGCAGTAGAAGTCGGCCAGCGGGTGCGCGGTGCGCTCCCGGCGGTCGAGCAGCACGCCGAGGATCAGCGGCGACCCCTCGACAAGCCTGCGGTTCTCCTCGCCCAGGGTCTGCGGCACGCGCAGCATCCGCATCATCCCGAGCCCGGCCCCGGTGAACACCGCGCGGGTGAAGGGCCGCAGCGCGCGCGGCAGCCGATCGAAGTACATCCCGGAGCGGTGCTCCGCCATCTCCTCGGCGCTGAAGCGGAAATGCCGCTTGTACCGCTCGAAGAACGAGCCCTCCGCGATGACGGCGGTCATCGACTCCCCGCTGATGCGGGCGATGGCGTCGATCGTCGCGCGATCCTCGATGAGCAGGAACCGCCAGGGCTGGCTGTTGAACTGGGAGGGGGCCGCCGCCGCGGCCCTGATGAGCAGCCGCTGGTGCTGCTCGGAGACGGGGTCGGTCAGGAACGGGCCGTTGGTGGTGCGGCGGTCGAAGACGACGTCGAGGAACTCCACTGAGTGCTCCCTTGCTCGAGGCGGGCGACGCGGACGATATCCAGGGCCATCACGGCCGCACCGCCCAGAGGATCAGCGCGCCGAGGCAGCAGGGCGAGGCGGCCAGCCCCAGCAGGAGGTGGCGCCGGGGGTGCCTCGACACCGGGACGGTGACGAGGGGCAGCAGCACGAGCGGCACGAGGGCGAGGGCGAGCAGGAGGCCGCGGACCCAGTGCCCCGGGAAGGAGAAGGCCGCCGCCGCCGCGGTGAGAACGCACGTGAGGACGAACAGGCCGCTGTGCCAGCCGCGGTGGATCCGGCGACCGCGGAGGCTCAGCGTGCCGACGGTGATGCTCGCGACGTACGACAGGACCGCGAGCGGCGTCCACGGCACCGCCCTCGTCAGCCAGAGCAGGGCCCCGATCGGCGAAGACCCGTCGGGCTCGGCCATCTCGGGCCTCCTCCCTCTGGGGTCCGCACCGACCGTCGCACTCCGCCGGAGGCGCCGGGGATGCCGGGGCGGATCAGGCGTCGGGCTTCGGGGGCAGGCCGAGGCGCACGCGCTCCTCGGCCTCCATGCGCTTGTAGATGCGGCGCTCGGTGCGGTCGGCGCGCAGGATCATTCGCAGCACCACGAAGAAGAAGATGCCGATCAGCACCGTCGGTGTGAGCGACCAGATCGCGTTGACCCACCAGTTCTCCATGCCCGTCAGCCTAGTCCCACCGCTTGGGAGAAGCGTGGGAGGGCGGACTCCCAGGCCTCGAATCGACGATCGAGATCCGCCATGATCGGAAACCCGATCCGCGATCGGCGTAGAGTGGCGGGTGAGGTGAGAGACATGCCCGACGACGCACGAACACCGCTCCCCCGCGCGGCGCTGATCCTCAATGCCGGTGCCTTCGCCCTCCCGGTCGCGCTCGGATCCCTCTTCGCGGCGCTGCTCAAGACGATCAATCCCTCCGGCGTCGACGTCAGCCAGGAACTGGCCTACCTGCGGCCGATCCTGATCGTCGGCTTCGTCCTCGTGGCGGTCTTCGTGCTCGCGGCCGTGGTGGTCGACGTCGTGCTGAGCAGCCGCCGGCACCCCTTCGCTCCCGCGCTCTGGACGATCCTGGGCGTGCAGGTGCTGGGCATCGTGGTGTTCGTCGTCGCGCGGCTCTGGGAGGGCGCGATCACCGGCGGGTGAGCGATCACGACTTCGGAGAGACCGGATGAGACGAGTGGAGCACATGTCAGAAGAGCCGCGGACGCACACGCTGATCGCCGACGATTGGGAGGCGCTGATCGGCATCGCCCCGATCTCGGCCGAGAGGTTCCAGATCCAACGGGCGTTCCAGGGCACGGGGGCGAAGGTGATCCGCCTGAGCTTCGCCGCGGGTCAGGTGATGCGCGAGCACTCGACCAACGCGCCGCTGATCGTGCAGCTCCTCGACGGGCGCATCGACTTCCGGATCGCCGGCGAGACCATCGAGATGACGCGAGGGACGATCCTGCACGTCGAGCCGGGCGAGCTTCACGAGCTCGAGGCGCGCGCCGACTCGCATGTGCTGCTCACGCTCTGCGCGTGAGGTCCGTTCGATCCGCTCGATCCGTTCGACTCGCGGGCTATTGCGGCTCGTTCGCCAGGCGGTCGAGCAGGCCGACCGCGGCGTGCATGTAGTCGCCGATCCAGCGATCGTGAATGCGCTTGATCGGCAGCGGCGCCAGCGACAGGTGACGCTCCCGGCCGACCTTGCGGGCGTTCACGAGCCCGGCGCGCTCGAGCACGCGGAGGTGCTGGAGCACCGTGGTGCGGTCCAGCTCCGGGATCTCGGCGCACAGGGTCCCGGTGGTGCGCGGGCCCGCTTTGAGGGCGTCGAGCATCCTGCGCCGCACCGGGGAGGCGAGCGCCTTGAAGACGAGATCGTCGTCGAAGCCCTTGCCAAGCGCATCATTCATGTTGTAAAAATACAACATGAATGATCAGACAAGCGCCGCACCCGCCGCACTCACCGAGCTCTCCTTCACGGTCTCCGGGCGCGTGGCGCGACCCTGCGCCGCCGTCTACGAGGCGGTCGCCGATCCCGAGCAGCTGTCGGCCTACTTCACGACCGGGGGCGCCCGGGGGCGCCTGGAGCCCGGGGCCGACATCACCTGGGACTTCGCGGACTTCCCCGGCGCGTTCCCGGTGACGGTCGTCGAGGCCGCGCTTCCGCACCGGCTCGTCATCGAGTGGGGCGCCGCCCCGGGCGCGAGCGACGCCGACAGCACACGGGTGGTCTTCGAGTTCGAGTCGCTCGACGACGACACGCGCACGCTGGTCACGATCACCGAGACCTCCTGGCGCGCGACCGCCGAGGGAGCGAAGGCCGCATTCGGCAACTGCGAGGGCTGGACCGGGATGCTCGCGGCGCTCAAGGTCTGGCTGGAGCACGGGATCAAGCTGCGGGAGGGGTTCTACCGGTAGGGGTGGATCGCCGCCCGCTTGGCAGGGCGGCTCGCAGGCAGCAGACTGGTGGCATGGAGCCCGCAGCGGATCGACCTCGACGGCGCATCGGCATGACCATGCTCAGGATCGACGGCGAGCGGCTCGGGCGCTGGAGCCTCCGCCTCGATGCCGCCTACTGCGCGGTGCTGGGCCTCGCCGTCGCGCTGTTCGCCGGGCGGATCGCCGAGGACGTCGCGCTGCCTGCGCCGCTGATCGCGGCGACCGGCATCGCCGTGGTGGCGTGGGCCGGCGGCGTCCTGTGGATGCTGGCCCGACTCCCGCTCCGAGCCGCGCTGCGGCTCGTCATGATCGTGAACGTGCTCGCCGCCGTCGCCGTCGGATTCGCCTCGGCGACGGCCGCGACGCTGCTGATCGTCCTCGCGGTCGTCGCGGTGGCGGTCGACATCGCGCTCTTCGCCGCGAGCCAGGCGCTTGCGCTGCGCACGCTTCCCGCTCGTTGAACGAGTGAGACCCCCGACGAGCGGGGGTCACAACTCATTGGTGGATCTGAGGGAAATCGTCCCCACCGCCCTCCACGCACCGCTACGCGGCGCGCGGAGCCTCCGCGGTGTGGGCCCACCCAGGGGTTCGATTCGCAGCGACAGAAATGAGTTGAGACCCCCGACAAGCGGGGGTCTCAACTCATTTGTGGATCTGAGGGGAATCGAACCCCTGACCTTCTCATTGCGAACGAGACGCGCTACCAACTGCGCCACAGACCCTTGAAGCCTGACCAGCTTAGCAGGGCGACGCGGCGGCCACGAAATCGCGCAGGGTCTTCGTCGAAGTCGGTTTCGTCGTTCCGCGCACGCAGGACGAGCACCTGCAGGAAGACCCCGCAGCACAGGAGATGCCTGCCGAAAGGTCGATAAGCGTGCTGGATTTCGGCAAACGCCACGTCTTTTGACCTCTCGGCACACGTCGCGACGGGCCTTCCGGGCTCTGGCGTCATGCCCGCGCGCCGGCGGGGCGGGCCTGCGATCAGCTCGCGCTGCGGTGGCGGCGCAGCGCGGCGTCGAGATCTGGCATGCCGTCGCTCGTGTCGCCGACCACGCCCATCCGGCGCAGCCGCTCGCTCACCGACTCCTGCTGCGAGCGACCGGCGGGCCGGCCGGCGGCGGCCTGCACGGAGCGGTCGATCGCGCTCTGCGCGCGGGCGCGGCGCTCCGCCTCGGGATCCCGCGCCTCGGCGGCACGCGCAGGAGGAACGACAGGCGCGACAGGCGCGACGGGTGCCGCGGGTGCGGCAGCGGCGGATCCGCTCTCCTCGAGCAGCATCGAATCGGGCCGGGTGCGCCGCTCCGTCGCGGCCGGAGCCGTCGCAGGACGCTCGGCGCGGGCGCGGGCCAGGGCGCGCGCCCGGTCGATCCTCGCCGCGGCGGCCGCCTGGCTCGCCGCGTGGGCGGCAGCAGCGGCTCGGACGTCGGGTTCGATCGCCGCGGGCGCCGACTCCGGCTCCGCAATCGGCGCGGGGATCTCGTCGGCGGCATGCTCGGCCGGGATGTCGACGAGCTTCACGCGTCCGGGCGCCATCAGCACGAGCCCGCCGAGCGCCGCGACGAGACCGAGCGCCGCCCCGCCGAGCAGCAGGAACCCCTGCCCGGCCAGGGCAAGTCCGGCGCCCACGAGCACGGAGACGACCGCGGCCACGGCGACGAGCGCGGCGAAGCCCCGCAGCCGACGCACCCACGGCCGGCGCAGCTTCGCAGCGCGCACGAGCGCGGCCTGCCGCCGCTTCATCTGCTGCGCCTTGATCTGGGCCCGCACCTGCGCGGCGCGCGCCTGGGCGAGCTTGGCCTGCCGCTCGGCCTCCTGCTGCTTCTGCGCGGTGCGCAGGATCTTCTCCTGCGCGAGCGCCTCGCGCGCGGTGGCCTCGACGCGCACCTCGGTGGGCACCTCGGCGGTCTCGGCGAGCACCCGCAGCGTCCGCTGCAGCCGCACGGCGTTGCGCTCGGCCGCCTTGAACTCGCGGCGTCGCACCCACGCCGGCACGAGCACCGCGGCCCAGAGCAGGGCCGCCACCACGAAGATCACACCGCCACCGAGCACTCCGCCTGTCATGCGGCTTACTGTACGGTTCCGGCACCCTCCCTGAGCGGTGCCGCGCCGAGGCGGGCGAGCATGCCGTCCGGAATCTCCTCGCTGGTGACCGCGAAGCTGTCGTGGTCGCGCCACGCCCCCGCGATGTGGATGTACGCGAGCCGCCGCCCCTCGGGCCGCATCCCGAGCTTCTCGACGACTCTGAGCGACGCCGTGTTCTCGGGTCTGATGCAGATCTCGATGCGGTGCAGCCGCAGCGAGGTCATCGCGTAGTCGATGGCGAGCGCCACGGCGACGGGCGTGATCCCGCGCCCCGCGACCTCCTGCGACACCCAGTAGCCGACGGAGGCCGAGCGCAGGGCGCCGCCGCTCACATCCGAGAGCGAGAGCTGCCCGACGACCTGGCCGCGGTAGGTGATGACGAAGGTGATCCCGGCGCCGTCCCGCTGTTGACGCTGCAGCGCGCGGATCACGGGCCGCATCGGCGTCGACCCCGGCACCGCGCCGCCCCCGCCCGGATAGGTGGCCTCCCACTGCTCGAGCCACGTCCGGTTCTCGGTCAGCAGCCGCTGCAGGGTCCGGGCGTCGCGTATGCGGATCGCGCGGATCCCGACCTCCCCGCTGACGAGCGGCGCGGGGGTCTCGATCGGGTGCGCGAGCGGGCTCACCTGGGTCTCTCAGTCCCGTCCAGCGCGACGCGCGGCATCGTCCGCGCGCAGCCGGTCGGCGAAGTCGATCACCCAGCTGCGCAGCTCGGGGCCGAGCTCCTCGTGATCCACCCCGAGCAGCAGGTTCGCCTTGATCCAGTCGGCCCGATCGCCCGTGTCGTAGCGGCGCCCGCGGAAGATCACGCCGAAGACGGGGGCCTCGCCTCCGCCGCTCGCGAGCACGTTGAGCGCGTCGGTGAGCTGGTACTCGCCTCCGCGGCCGGGCTCCAGGCGGTCGATCACGCCGAAGATCTCGGGGCGCAGCACGTACCGCCCGATCACGGCGAGGTTCGACGGCGCCTCCTCGGGGGCGGGCTTCTCGACCAGCCCGGTGATGCGCACCACATCCGCCTCGTCGGTCGCCGCGGTCGCCGCGCATCCGTAGAGGTGCACCGCCTCGGGCGGCACCTCCATGAGGGCGACCACGGTGGCCTGTCGCGAGTCGTGCACCTCGATCATGCGGTCCAGCAGCGGATCGCGCACATCGATGAGGTCGTCCCCGAGCAGCACCGCGAAGGACTCGTCCCCGACGTGCATGCGCGCCCGGCCGACCGCGTGGCCGAGACCGAGCGGCTGCCCCTGACGCAGGAAGTGCACCTCGGCGAGCTCGCTCGCCTCGTGCACCCGCTCGAGCCGCTCCTCGTCGCCCTTGCGCTCCAGGGTGAGCTCGAGCTCGGGCACGCCGTCGAAGTGGTTACTCAGATTGCCCTTGTTGCGACCGGTGATGATGAGCACGTCGTGCAGGCCGGCCGCCACGGCCTCCTCGACGACGTACTGGATCGCCGGCTTGTCGACGATCGGCAGCATCTCCTTCGGCATGGCCTTCGTCGCGGGCAGGAACCGCGTGCCGAGGCCCGCGGCCGGGATCACGGCCTTCGCGACGGTGCGCTTCACGGGTTCGGGAACCATGCGACCAGCCTACTCGGACGCGCCGCTAAAATTACGGGCGTGGACGAGCCGAGCGCGATCGATCCGAACGGCGGAAAGCCCGGGATCCGGAGGGTCGTGCGCGTCCGTCGCGCGACTCGCGGCCTGACCGCCCGCATCGCGGCGGGCGAGGCGCTCACCGAGCGGATCGCGCAGCTCGTGGCGGATCGCGGCGCGCGGCGCGTCTCCTGCTATCTGCCCGTGGCGGGCGAGCCCGACACGCGCGGCTTCCTCGCCCGGGCGCGGGATGCGGGCATCGAGGCGCTCCTCCCCTCGAGCCGCGAGGACGGACTGCTCGACTGGGTCCCGGCCGCCGGCGGCGCCACCGCGCCGGGGCCTTCGGCATCCCCGAGCCGCTCGGCGAGCGGCTGCCGCCCGCCGCACTCGGCGGGGTCGATCTCGCGCTGGTGCCGGCGTGCGCCGTGGACCGCCGCGGGGTGCGCCTCGGCTGGGGTCGCGGCTATTTCGACCGCACCCTGGCGACGCTCGAGCGGATCCCCCCGGTCTTCGCGGTCGTCTACGACGACGAGGTGCTCGACGAGCTGCCCGCCGAGCCGCACGACGTGCCGGTGGCGGGGGCGGTCACGCCCGAGCGCGTGCTGATCTTCTGAACCGGCGGCGCGACGGTCGTCAGTTCGAGCCGCCGGAGCCCGACGAGCCCGAGCCCGAAGAGCTCGAGGCCGCGGCGCTCGAGCCGCCGCCCGAGGAGGACGCGCTCGAGGAGGCGGATCCGCCCGAAGCCGATCCGCCGGACCCGGCCCCCGCGCGGGAATCGGTGCGGTAGAAGCCCGAGCCGTTGAAGGTCACCCCGAGGGTTCCGAAGACCTTGCGCAGCTTGCCGCCGCACTCCGGGCACACCGTGAGCGCGGCGTCGTCGAAGGTCTGGTGGATGTCGAAGGCGTGATCGCAGGCGGTGCAGCGATAGGCGTAGGTAGGCACGGTCCTCTATTTTACGCCGAAGCGGGGCCTGCTCGAACCACGCCGGCTGCACCGCCGCGATCGCGCGATCCGGCTATGCGGCCTTGATCATGTACCCCGCGCCGCGCACCGTGTGGATCATGGGATCGCGACCCGAGTCGATCTTCTTCCGCAGATAGGAGATGTAGAGCTCGACGACGCTCGGCTTGCCGGTGAAGTCGTAGCTCCACACGCGGTCGAGGATCTGGGACTTCGACAGCACGCGGCGCGGATTGCGCATCAGGTAGCGCAGCAGCTCGAACTCGGTCGTGGTCAGCTCGATGGGCTCGCCGCCGCGCTCCACCTCGTAGCTGTCCTCGTTCAGCAGCAGGTCCCCCACCCGCAGCACCGGGTCCGGATGCTGGTCGAGCATCAGCTGCGAGCGCCGCACCAGGGCGCGCAGCCGGGCGATGAGCTCCTCGAGGCTGAAGGGTTTCACGACGTAGTCGTCGCCGCCCGCGGTCAGGCCGTTCACGCGATCGTCGACCGAGTCGAGCGCGGTCAGGAAGAGGACGGGCAGCAGGAAGCCCTCGCTGCGCATCCTCGACAGCACCTGCAGGCCGTCGAAATCGGGCAGCATGATGTCGAGCACCGCGACGTCCGGCGAGAATGTTCTCACCTTCTCGAGCGCCTCGGCTCCCCCAGCAGCCGTCTCGACCTCCCAGCCCTCATATCTGAGCGCCATCGCGAGGAGTTGAAGGATCGACTCCTCGTCGTCGACTACGAGCGCGCGTATCTTCGCGCCGTCAGCATGTTTCAGTGTGTTAGCCCCCATAGCCCTCGAGTCTGGCAGTTCCTGCTCTGTGTCCGCTGAATGACCCGGTGGTGTCGCAAGTGATTATCAGATGATTCCGTCCGGTGTTCGCGACACCCCTTCGGCGGGGGTGACGCGCTGCCCGCGGCCGCGATGCCACAATGGTGGCGATGAATGCCCTCGTTCCCCCCTATCTGCAGCGCGTCGTCACCGACGGCAGCAATCGCATGGAGTGGATGCGGGCGCGATCCCGCGGCATCACCGCGACCGACGTCGCGAAGCTCTCGACCCCGCGCTCGATCGACACCGCGGCGTGGGAGAAGCTGCACGGCAGCTCGTTCAACGGCAACGCCTACACGCGGCACGGCACGGAGCGGGAGCCCGAGATCGCCGCCTGGGTGCTGCGCGAGCACGGCATCTCGCCGAGCCGGGCGCTCTTCCACGCCGAGCTCGACCGGCGCCACCTCGCGACGCCCGACGGCCTCGCCGAGCGGGACGGCGGGCGGCTGGAGCTCGCCGAGATCAAGACGACGAACAAGGAGTGGCGCTCGATCCCGCGCGGCTATCTGCGGCAGATCTGGTGGCAGCAGTACGTGCTGGGCGCCGAGCGCACGCTGATGGTCTGGGAGCGGCACGAGAACTTCGTGCCGGTCGGCGACCCCGAGTGCCGGTGGGTGGATCGGGACGAGAACGAGATCGCCCGGCTCGTCGACCTCGCGGGGCGCCTCATCGACACCCTCATCGCGCGCAGCGCCTGAGCCCGGTCGGCGCAGCGCGACCGCGGTGATGCGCGTATTGCCGTCCGGCGCGTGTCCGGACGGCAATACGCGCATCACCGCGCGGGAGGAAGGCTCGTCGGCGGCAGGCCTCCGGTGGCGCCGGTCGCACCGGGCACCGCGGGCAGGCCGGGCAGCCCGGGCAGGCCGGTCGCCGCGACCATCCCCGCGGTCTCGCGCGCGTAGTCCCGCGCGATCAGCTCGTGCAGCGCGTCGACCACGGCGACGGGCCCGGGGACGTCGCGGAGCACCGCGGGCGCCTCGACGCCCACCACGAGCTCCACGTCGCCCGATCCGAACATCCGCTGCACGAGGCCGCGCCGCGCCCGCACCTCGCGCACGCGCGCGAGCTGCAGTTCGCTGCGGTGGCGCACGAAGAAACCGCGGCGGACGATCACCCTGCGAGTCGTGATCGTCACCCGGGTCGCGAGCCAGGCGAGGACGGGCCCGACGCCGAGCACGAGCGCGACCGCGGCCGCGCCGCACGCTGCGGCGAGGTTCATCCAGGGCTCGGGAAAGGAGCCGACCCAGTACCCCGCGGCGCCCGCCGTCGCCAACAGCACGAGGAGCGGCAGCAGCAGCCGGCGACCGTGGCGGCGCAGGCGCACCACGACCGTCTCGACCTCGACGGTCGCCGCGGGCGGGGGCGGAAGGGACATGCCTCCTATTCTGACGGGTTCACCGGGGGAAGCGGCGGATCACCCGCGGGCCGCGCGGCATCCGCGACCGCGGTGCGCGCCGTCTCCTCCGCCGCGGCGGCCTGCCCGCGCAGGCGGTCCGCCGTCTCGCGCAGGGCGTCGCCGTCGACCCGAGCGGCCGAGCCGGCCCGCGAGCCCCTCTCCGCGTCCTGCTCGGCGAGCACCGAGGCGCGCCCGGCGGCCGAGCCCGCTGCGCCGCCGGCCACGGCGCCGTTCAGCATGCCGACGAGGTCGATGCCGACGGTGTCGCGCGCCATGTCGAGCAGTCCCTTGATGTTGCCCATTGCCTCGCCCGACACCTTCGAGGTGCCGTCGGCCGAGACGACCGTCATCGTGTCGATCGCGCCGATCGCCTGCGCGTACTCGTGTGCGATGGAGGGCAGGAGGTGGATCAGCTCCTGCGCCAGCACCGACTCCGCGTGCGCCTCGAGTGCGCGGGCGCGGGCGTCGATCGCCTGGGCCTCGGCGAGACCCTTGGCCTCGGTGGCCCGGGCCTCGGCGAGGCCCCTCGCCTCGAGCGCCCGCGCCTCGGCCTCCGCGGAGGCGACGGTCGCGGTGGCCTCCGCCTTCGCGAGCGCCTCGACGCGGAACGCCTCGGCCTCCGCGACCGCGCGCACCTCGGCGTTCAGCTGCTCCTTCTTCAGCGCGACCTCGCGCTGGGCCGTGATCTCCTGCTGCTGCACGATGGCCTGCTGCTGGATCGCCTTCTCGAGCGGGTCGGCCGCCGAGGCCTGCGCGCTCGCCTTGTCGGTCTCGGCCTGGATCTCGGCCTGGCGCAGCTTCAGCTCGCGGTTGCGGTCGAGCAGCACCTTCTCGGCCGCGATCTTCGCCTCCTCGGACGCCTGGTAGGCGTTGGTCTCGGCGATGTCGGCGGTCTGCCGCACCTTCGCCGCCTCGGGGCGGCCGATGTTGGAGATGTAGTCGGCGCCGTCGCGGATCTCCTGGATCTGCAGGGTGTCGACCACGAGGCCCTGCTTCGTGAGCGCCTCCTCGGCGGCCTCGAGCACGCTCTGGGCGACGACCGCGCGATCGCGGATGATCTGCAGCACCGTGAGGCCGCCGATGATGGAGCGCAGCGAACCCGACAGCACCTCCTGCGTCGACTCGTCGATCTCGTCGGAGTTGGAGAGGAAGCGCTGGGCGGCCGCGCGGATCATCTCCTGCGTGCCGCCGACCTTCACCACGGCGACGGCCTGGGCCTGGATCGTGATGCCGTCGGTCGTCTGCGCCTCGGTGGTGATGGAGAGGCGGCGCGAGCGCAGCGAGATGGTGAACGACTTCTGCACGAAGGGCAGCACGAAGACGCCGCCGCCGGTCACGACCTTCTGGCCGGACAGGTCGCGCGTCTCGTGGCCCTCCTCGTCGAGCACTTTCTTGCCCTTGCCGCCGGTCACGATGATGGCTTCGTCGGGCTTCGCGATGCGGTAGCGCTTGATGATGACGAGCGCGATCAGCACGACTGCGATGATCGCGCCGAAGATTCCGACGATCGATGGGATTGCGAACAGCATGTCTTCTCCGGGTCGAGGGGCGGGACCGGCGGGGATCGTCAGGGACGTTCCGCGGTCGGCGGATCACCGGCCGCGGGCTGGGCCGCGACCGGTTCGACCCGCACCGAGGTCGAGGTGAGGGTCTGGGCGATGCGCACACGGGCGCCTCGCGGGATGGCGGTGTCGGCGGTCGCGGAAAGCGACACGCGCTCGCCGTGGCGCACGAGCGCGATCTCGCCGAGACCGCCCTGGGGGATCGGCAGCACGACGGATGCCTCGCTGCCGACGAGGTCGGTCGTGGTGACGGCGGTCGTCGACTCGGCCCGTCGTATCGCGCGGCTGAGCCACCAGGCGAGGACGCCGCCGACCAGACCGGCGAGCGCGCCGATGACGGCGGCCAGCGCGGTGTCCGCGCCCGCGCCGACGGTCGCGAAGGCGGTGAAGCCGAAGATCGCGGTGAACGCGGCGATCGTGGTGAGGCTCAGCGGGCCGTCGCCGAAGTCGAAGAAGTCGAAGATGCCGTCGAGCAGCACCGAGAGCAGCAGCAGGACCGCACCGACGATGCCGATGATGAGGAAGATGCCGCCGGCGATCGAGCCCTCGAAGAGCTGCTCGATCCAGCCCACGATGCCATCCACGCGGCACCTCCTCGTTCGTCTCGGCGAGCGGCCGTCTCGGCGACCGGTGCATCCAGTCTATCGAGGGCCGTTCTCCGGGGCCGGAAGGGACGTCCACGGCCGCGCGGGCGGCCTCCGGGCGGCCCGTCCCGCCCAGCCGCCGCGGGTACACTGTGCGGGTGACCACGACGAACCTCCAGGCCGCGCGCTCTCCGCGTCTCACCGCCGTCCTGCAGCTGCTGCGAGCGCTCTGCCATCTCGTGATCGTCGTCACCGTCTTCGTCTGGGGCTTCCTCGACTGGCAGGCCCCCTGGTTCTGGCTGACCGGCTTCGGCTTCGGCGCCCTCGCGGTGATCGTCTGGGCGCTCTTCCTCTCCCCCCGGCCGGTGCTGCGCACCGACCGCTTCGGGCGCGGTCTCATCGAGCTGCTCTTCATCGGCTCGGGGGTCGGCGCGATGCTGGCGCTCGGCGTGCCGTGGATCGTCGCGGTGCTCTTCGGTCTCGTCGCCGCGGTGCTCGGCTATGCGGTGCCCGAGCGGCTGCGCTGATCGCGGCTTCGCTGATCGCGGCGACGCCGATCATGGAGGCGCCGGTCACGGCGCCACCGGCGGAATACCCGCGCCGCAGCGACGGTTGAAGCCCCTGTGACCGACTCTTCCGCACCCGATTCCTCCTCCGAGGTCGCCCTCGGCCTCGACACCTTCGGCGACATCTCGAACGGCCAGGGCGGCCGCCCGAAGCACCCCGCGCAGGTGCTGCGCGACGTCGTCGAGCAGGCCGCGCTCGCCGACCGCCTCGGCGTCGACGCCATCACCCTCGGCGAGCATCACCGCGACGACTTCGCGCTCTCGAGCCCCGAGGTGGTGCTCGGCGCGATCGCCGGACGCACCGAGCGGATCCTGCTCGGCACCGGCGTCACCGTGCTCTCGAGCGACGATCCGGTGCGGGTCTACGAGCGCTTCGCCACGCTCGACGGGGTGAGCGGCGGGCGGGCCGAGGTGATCCTGGGCCGCGGATCCTTCACCGAATCCTTCGGGCTCTTCGGCTACGACCTCGCCGACCACGAATCGCTCTTCAACGAGAAGCTCGAGCTCTTCGCGAGGCTCCGCGCCGAGGGACCGGTCACCTGGTCGGGCCGCCACCGCAGCCCGCTCGTCGAGCAGGAGGTGCATCCGAAGACGGAGCGCCCGGACGGCGTGCGCGCGTGGGTCGGCGTCGGCGGCAGCCCGCACTCGGTGCTGCGCTCGGTGCAGTCCGGGATCCCGATGATGCTCGCGATCATCGGCGGGGAGCCGCGGCGCTTCCAGCCCTTCGCGAACCTCTACCGGCAGACGCAGGAGGACCTGGGACGCGAGCCCATGCCGCTCGGCGTGCACTCGCCCGGGCACGTGGCCGAGACCGACCGCGAGGCGCGCGACCAGCTCTGGGAGCATTTCGCCGCGAACCGCAACCGCATCGGGGCCGAGCGCGGCTGGCCGAAGGCCACCCGCTTCGAGTTCGAGTCGGAGGCGAGCGAGGGCGCCCTGCACGTGGGCTCGCCCGAGACCGTCGCGCAGAAGATCGCGCACACCATGCGCACGCTGGGCGCCCAGCGCTTCGACCTCAAATACGCGAACGGCACGATGCCGCACGAGCAGCTCATGTCGAGCATCGAGCTCTACGCGACCGAGGTGATTCCGCGGGTGCGCCGGCTGCTGGCGGAGTAGGCGCGGCGACGCCCGCGCCTATACTGACGGCATGCCCGCGCCGGGGCGGGCCCGAGACCGGGGAGGGTCATGATCTCCTTCGAGGATCTGCTCGGCATCGCGGGCGAGACCGAGCCGGAGGCCAGGATCGCACGCGCCGTCAGGGGTCTCGTCGAGGCGACCGAGTTCCGCGCCGCGGCGGCCACCTACGCTCCCGGCGGGCGCCGCCCCCACGAGCTCGTCTTCGCGCGCGGCTACTGCGCGGAGAACCTCGCGCACCTGCGCACCGAGTTCGTGCTCCACGACGAGCAGTACCGCGCCGCCGCCGAGGCCGGCGAGGCCGCGATGACGTGGGACCGGACCGGCTTCCAGCACAGCTTCACCGCCGAGACCTGGCTGAAGCCCGCGGGATACCGCAACGGCGCCTCCCTCGCCGTGCGGGACCAGGGCTACGGGGAGCTCGGCTCGATCCACGTCAACACCCGCGTGGAGAGCATCCCCTCCGCGAGCCTGCGGGCGGTGCACGCGCTCGCCGCGTACGTCGCGGCGCTCATGCGGCAGCTGCGCCGCCGCGACGAGCTCGGCCTCACGCCGCGCGAGCTCGAGGTGACCCGGCTGCTCGCCCAGGACGCCTCCAACGCCGAGATCGCCGAGCACCTGGGCCTCTCGCGCAGCACCGTGGGCACGCACGTCGAGAGCATCCTGCGCAAGACGGGCTCGGCGTCCCGGGCGGGCGCCGCGGTCGAGGCCGTCAGGCTCGGCCTGGCCTGAGGCGCGGCGGATCCGCCTCGGTCATTCGACCGATACCGGCGACGCGGCCGGTATGCGTGAATGGGAGTCGCCGCAGACCGCACGCGAAGGAGTCCCGTCTTGTCCACCGAGATCCACTGGTTGCCCGCCGTCGAGCTCGCGCGCCTGGTGCGCGGCGGCGAACTGTCGGCGAGGGAGATCGCCGAGGCCATGGTGGAGCGCGTCGAGCGGGTGAACCCGGTCGTCAACGCGATCATCAGCTGGGACCCCGAGCAGGTGCTGCGCGACGCGGCCGCGCTCGACGAGCACCAGGCGGCGCACGGGGTCTCGGGCCCGCTGCACGGCGTCCCCTACACGATCAAGGATCTGACCGCGGTGGCGGGCCTGCCGCTCACCCTCGGGGTGAAGGCGCTGCGCGACAACGTGGTGGATCACGACGCGCCCGTGGTCGAGCGGATGCGCGGCGCCGGCGGCCTCTTCCTCGGCAAGACCAACACGCCCGAGGCGGGCTACTGCGGCAAGACCGACAACCATCTCTTCGGCGCGACCCTCAACCCCTGGAACACCGGGCTCTCGGCCGGCGGATCGAGCGGCGGCGCGGGGGCCGCGGTCGCGGCGGGGCTCGGCCCGCTCGCCGAGGGCAGCGACGGCGGCGGATCGATCCGCGTGCCCGCGGCGTTCAACGGCATCGTGGGCCTCAAGCCCTCGACCGGCCGGATCCCGCAGGTGATGCTGCCGCAGCGCTTCGCGACGAACCTGTTCCACGGTCCGCTCACCCGCACCGTGGCCGACGCCGCGCTGATGATGGACGTGACCGCGGGCGAGGATCCGCGCGATCCGCTCTCGCTGCCGGACCCGCTGGGCTCCTACCTCGAGGCGCTCGACGGCGACATCGCCGGGTGGCGCATCGCCTACTCCCCCGACCTCGGCTTCGGCGACGTCGATCCCGAGGTCGCCGCGATCGTCGCCGGGGCCGTCGAGCGCCTCGCCGACGCGGGCGCGGTCGTGGAGGAGGCGACCCCGGACTGGCCGCATCCGAACGAGTCGATGTGGAACGGCGTCTGGGTGCCGGGCCTCGCCGCGCTCGGCTCGACCTTCGACCTCGATGCGATGCGCGGTGAGCTCGACGAGGAGCTCGTCGAGCTGATCCGCTGCGGCGAGCGCCTGACCGTGGCCGACGCGGCGCGCGCCGACGTGACGCGGGGCCGGATCTACGACGCGTTCGAGTCGTTCATGCGGGATCACCGCATCCTCGCCTCGCCGACCACGATGGTCGCGAGCTACCCCGTGACGCGCTTCAACCCGGAGCGGCTCGACGGCTTCCCGCTGAAGGACCGGCTGCTGAACTGGTCGATGACGCACGTGTACAACATGACGACGACGCCCGCGATCTCGGTGCCGTGCGGCTTCACCGCCGACGGCCGGCCGGTGGGCCTCATGCTCGCAGGACGGCTGCACGCCGACGGCGACGTGCTGAACGCCGCGCGGGCGTTCGAGCTCGCGAAGCCCTGGGCGCAGCTGCGCCCGCCCGTCGGCTGAGACGCTGTTTGCGTTCGGAAAGGCGCACGCTACCCTAGCTGTATGAGCCAACTCCGACTCGAAGAACTCTCGGCCTCGACGATCGTGTATGTCAACAGTCTCGGTCTGAAGCCCGGGCAGGAGCAGTTCGTGAGCCCGGTCTCGTACGCGGCGGCCGCGGCGGTCACCCCGCCCCACACCGCCTGGCAGCGGGTCGTGCTCGAGGACGACCGTGTCGTCGGCTTCATCCACGGCAACTTCGATCCGGACGCCCACGAGGAGGAGTTCCGGGCCGCGCTCTGGCGCATCAACGTGGACGCGGACGTCCAGGGGCGGGGCGTCGGCACCTTCGCGGTGCAGGCCCTGATCGAGGAGGCCAGGCGACGGGGCGTCGATCGCCTCACCGTGCTCTGGGAGCGCGGCGAGGACGGCCCCGAAGAGTTCTTCCTGCACGTGGGCTTCAAGCCGGTCGGCGAGACCCCCTACGGCGAGGTCATCGGCGCGATCGACCTCTGATGCGGGCTCCGCTCGTGGACCTGGGTTGACGACGACCGCCAGAGGGGTTCTGGTATCGGTCGGATCCTCCGTCTGCTTCGGGGCGGTCTACTTCGCGACCCCGCTGCTCGAGCCGCTGTCGGGCGAGGGGGTGTGGGCGGCCCGGGTGCTCTCGACGCTGCCCTTCGTCACAGCGGTACTGCTCCTCACCCGCGGCTGGAGTCTCGTCGCGGAGATCGGCCGCCGCATCGCCCGCAGGCCGCTGCTGCTCGCCGGCGTGGCGCTGAGCGGAGCGCTGCTCTCGGCGCAGCTGTGGCTGTTCGGCTGGGCGCCGCTCAACGGCCGTGGGATCGCCGTCGCCCTCGGCTACTTCCTGCTGCCGCTCGCGCTGGTGATCATCGGCCGCTTCCTCTACGGCGACCGCATGGTCTGGTGGCAGTGGGCGGCGGCGGGCATCGCCGCGGTAGGGGTCGCCTTCGAGATCGTGCGCGTGGGCTTCATCGGCTGGGAGACGCTGCTCGTCGCCCTCGGTTACCCGGTCTACTTCGTGCTGCGCCGCAGCCTCGGCATCGGCAACCTGGGCGGCATGTGGTGGGAGATCGCCGTGGCCGCGCCGATCGCCGCCGTGCTGATCGGGATCGAGGTCGGCACGGGATCCGCCTTCGCCGAGAACCCTGCCCTGTGGTGGAGCGCCCCCGCCTTCGGCCTCTTCGCGGCGCTCGCGCTGCTGCTCTACCTGCTCGCCTCGAAGATGCTGCCGCTCAGCCTCTTCGGCCTGCTGAGCTACGTCGAACCGGCGATGCTCGTGGTCGCGTCGCTGCTCATCGGCGAGCGGATCGTCGCCGCCGAGCTGCCCGCCTACCTCGCCATCTGGCTCGCCGTCGCGGTGCTGCTCGCCGGCGGGGCCGCCGAGCTGCTGCGAAGCCGCCGCAGGGATCGCTATTAGGCTCGGGTCGATACCCCTCGGGGGTGTATGGTCTCTCTATGGAATCCGAACGCGCCGATCTCGCCGAGGCCCCCGAGCCCCTCGAGCGTCCCGGGCACGGCCCGCACGGCTACAGCGCCCATCGCGAGGATCTGCTGAAGCGTCTGCGCCGCGCCGAGGGCCAGGTGCGGGGCATCCACGGCATGATCGAGCGCGACGAGTACTGCATCGACGTCATCACGCAGGTCGCCGCGGCGACCAAGGCCCTCGAGCGCGTGGCCCTCGCGTTGCTCGACGATCACCTCGGGCACTGCGTCGCGGAGGCGGCCCAGGAGGGCGGCGAGGTCTCGGCGGCCAAGCTCAAGGAGGCGAGCGACGCCATCGCCCGCCTCATGCGCTGACCCGGCGCAGCTGACCGGCCACCGCTGACCGGCGGCCGCCGACCGACCGCCGGAGCTCAGCGGGAGAACACCCGGCGGCCGGCGAACCACGTCTCCTGCGGAGCCGCGCCGCCGATCTCGTTCGGATCGACCTCGAAGAGGTTGGTGTCGAGCACGACGAAATCGGCGGACTTCCCCGCTTCGAGCGAGCCGGTCACGTCGTCGATCCCCAGCATCCGCGCACCATTGATGGTGAACACCTCGATCGCCTCCCGCACCGTGAGCGACTGCTCGGGCCAGAGCGCACCGGGGAACTCCCCGGTGGGGTCCCGGCGCGTGACCAGTCCGGCCAGCGCCTGCCACGGGTTCGGCACCGGGCTCACCGGCCAGTCGGATCCGGCCGACACGAGGGCTCCCGCGGCGATGAGGTCCCGGTTCGGGTGGATGCGCACCGCGCGCTCCTCGGGCACGGCCATCTTGATGGCCTCGGGGAGCGGACCGGGGTACCAGATGTAGGGCGAGATGTCCGCATCGACGTCGAGCTCGGCGAAGCGGGGCACGTCGTCCGGGGCGACGTACTGGCCGTGCGCGATCTGGCAGCGGAACGCGTGCCCCTCCTCGCGCAGGCGCTGCACGGTGTCGAGGATGAGCCGGGTGGCGGCGTCGCCCGTGCTGTGGATCTTCGCCCCGAGACCGCGCCGCGAGGTGACCGTCAAGGTCTGGTAGAGCTCGTCCGCCGAGAGGATCGTGCTGCCGCAGTAGCCGCAGCCGTGCTGCGCATCCTCGAGGTAGGGCTCCAGCATCGCCGCGGTGCGGGCGGGCGGGATGCCGTCGAGGAAGAGCTTCACGAAGTCGGGGCGGTGGTGCTCCGAGCGGTACTGCTCGGCCAGGTCGAGCAGGGGCTCGCCGATGATCTCGGCGCCGAGCACCTCGTCGTTCATCATCATCGAGCTGACGACCCACGCGTCCAGTTCGCCCGCGGCATCGAGACCGTGCAGGGCGGCGAGCAGCTCCGGGGTCACCGCGGCGTCCTGGAAGGAGGTGATGCCGTAGCTGTGCAGGATCCCGATGCTGTGGCGGTACGCGGTCCGCTCCTGCTCGTCCGTCAGCCCGCCCTCGCGGGCGGCCGCGTACGCGACCGGAAGGCCCGCGCGTTCGAAGAGCACCCCCGTGGGGACGCCGCGTTCGTCGACGAGCACGCCCTCTCCCGGAACCACCCCCGCGGCCATCATCGCGGCGGTGTTGGCCCACCGGTTGTGCCTGCTGATGTCGACGAGCACCATCGGGTGACCCGCGGTCGCCTCGTCGAGGCCCGCGAGCGCTTCCGCGGTGCTGATCACCTCGAGCAGGTGGAGCCCCCACCCGGCGCCGGTGATCCATGCCCCGGGGGCGAGCCCGGCCGCGTATTCGCGGATCGTCTCGAGCGCCTCCTCGTACGAGGCCGCGGGGGACACCGACAGCTCGAACAGCGCGGTGCGACCGGCGAGGGCCGGGTGATTGTGGCCGTCGATGATGCCGGGCATCAGGAACCGGCCTTCGAGCGAGCGCACGTCGGTGTCCTCACCGGCGAACCGCAGCACGCTCTCGAGGTCGCCGATGTGCAGGATGCGGCCGTCCGCCACGGCCATGGCCTCGGCCCAGAGCCGTTCCCGATCGGCGGTGAAGATCACCGCGTCCCTGATGATGGAATCTGCGTGCTGCGACATGGGTCTCAGTTCCTTTCCTCTGCGTTGCCCGCGCTCTCGCGGCGCTGGCGGCGGCGAGCGCTCTGGGCGATGGTCTTCGCGATGGCCTGCTGGATTCCGCGGTCGAGGCTGACCGCGACGACGAGGGTGAGGCCCACCAGGATCGTCTGGATGTACGGGGACACCCCGAGGATGACCAGGCCGTTGTTGAGGACGCCGACGAAGATCAGTCCGTAGATCACGCTGCGGATCCGCCCCGATCCGCCCTCGAAGGCGATGCCGCCGAGCAGCACCACCGTCAGCGCCTGCAGCTCCCAGCCCTGGCCGATGACCGGGCTCGCGGCCTGGAGCTTGGCGGTCAGCATGAGCCCCACGATCGCGGCGACCACGCCGGCGACCACATAGGTGCTCACCCGCACGCGATGCACCTTCAGCCCCATCAGCTGCGAGGCCCGCATGTTCCCGCCGACGGCGAGGATCTCCCGGCCCCGCGCGCTGTGGTTCAGCACCCACCATGCCACCACGATGCCGACCACGAGCACGATGATCTGGACGCGGACGCCGAAGACGGAGAACGAGCCGATGGCGGTGAACTCCCCCGGCAGGCCGCTGATCGACTTGCCGTCGCTCAGCAGCTGGGCGAGGCCCAGCCAGGCGCTCATGAAGCCGAGGGTCACCACGAACGAGTTGAGCCCGACGACCGAGACCAGGAATCCGTTGATCACCCCGGTGAGCGCTCCGACGACGAGGGCCGCCAGGATGCCGAGCCACATGGAGCCCGACGCGACCATGGTCATGGCGCCGCACACCGAGGCGAGAGCGGCGATCGAGCCCACCGAGAGATCGACGTTCGCCTGCATGATGAGGAACGCGACCGGGAGGGCGAGCAGGCCGAGCTCCGAGATCTGCAGCAGGATCGTCAGGATGTTCGGGCCCGTCAGGAACCTGGGACTGAGGACTGCGAAGAAGACGATGAGGGCGACGACGGCGAACAGGACGCCGTTCTGCACCATCAGCAGCCTGAGGCGTTCCTTCGACGGCCGGCGAATGAGTGTCTCCTGTGCCATGGTGGGCTACCTTCCCGCGAGATCGAGCAGAGCGGCGAGCATGTCTTCCTCCATGCCGGGCCCCGCCAGCATCTCCGCGACCGCCGTGTCGTAGATCACGTACGCGCGCGAGCACATGCGCGCGATCTCGTCCGATTCCGAAGAGGCCACGATGACCGTGACCCCGTCGTCCGCGAGACCGCGCAGGGCGCGCACGATGTCGTTCTTGGCGCCGATGTCCACGCCCTGGGTGGGCTGGTTCAGCAGCAGCACCCGGGGCCGGTGCGGGTAGATCCATCGCGCCAGGAGGTGCTTCTGCCGGTTGCCGCCGCTGAACGCGCCGATGGGGGCGTCGCCTCCCGGCCCGCTCACCTTCATGTCGGCTCGCGCCCGGGCATAGGGCGCCGCGCCGGTGCTCGGCATCACCGTGCCGAGCTTCGACAGGGTGCGATACCACGGCAGCAGCACGTTCTCCCGGGCGCCCAGGTTCGCGAGCAGCCCGTCCCGCTCCCGGTCCGCGGGGACCATCATGACGCCGGCGTCGATCGCCGCCGCGGGCGACCCGGGCGCGAAGGGCGAGCCGTCGAGCTCGTACCGGAAGCGGTCGGTGACGCTGTGATGCCGCCACCCGAACATCGACTCCAGCAGCTTGAACTGGTTGCCCGCGGCCATCCCGAACAGGCCGACGATCTCCCCTCGTCCGAACCGCATCGTGCTCGGCCCCAGGATCTCGAAAGCGGTGTCATCGGACGGCGGCCTCTCCCATTCCTCGAGCTCTTCGAAGCCGGGTGCGAGCGCATGGGAGAGGTCGCGCACGGTCAGGTCGGACACGCTCATGTCGCTGACGACCCTGCCGCCGTTCAGCACCACCGTGCGCGTGCACACGTCGAGGATGTCCGGCAGGCGGTGCGAGACGTAGACGACCGCCGTTCCGGCTGCGGAGAACTCCCTGATCAGCGCGTGCAGGTTCGCGGTCTCCGCGGCGCCGAGCGCCGCGGTCGGCTCGTCGAGGAAGAGCACGTTCACGCCTCCGCCGGTCAGGCCCCGGGCCAGATCGACGAGCTGCTGCTCCCCGATCGAGAGCTCGGCGACGAGCGTGTGGGGAGACACCCGGCCCAGCCCGACCCGTCGCAGGGCGTCGGCGGTCCTGCCGGCCCGCTCCCTCCTCGGGATGCGCGTGCGTCCCAGGAAGAGGTTGTCGCGGATGGACAGGCTGCCGACAAGGGAGGGGACCTGGTTGACGACGGTGAGACCGCGCTCGCTCAGCGAGTGCGGGGTCGCGTGGGCGATGCGCTCGCCGTCCAGCTCGACCCACCCTCCCGTCGGTCGGAGCACACCGGCGGCAACGCTGACGAGGGTCGACTTCCCTGCTCCGTTGTGCCCGAGCAGGCCGACGACCTCACCGGGCTCGATGGAGAACTCGACCTTGTCGAGAGCGCGGGTGGCGCCGAAGTCGACCGAGACGCCTCGGAATGCGATGCGACACACGGTGTGCCCCTTCCTGAAGAGTGGCGCGCTACTTGGGCGAGCGGAAGCGGTCGGCATTCTCCGGGGTGATGCGCTCCGCGGCCACCACGGTGGTCTCGACGGGACGCCCCTCGGCGGCGTCGATCAGCAGCCTCGCGTTCGTCTCAGCGAGCTCGACCGTCGGGGAGACGAACGCCGCGCGGAGGATGTCGTCACCCTTGGCGATCAGGTCGACCAGTTCGTCGGTCGCGTCGGTCGCGCCGACGAACCACCGCTCATCCGTCGCCTCGACGCCCGAGTCGATGATCGCCTGGCGCGCTCCGAGGCTGATGTCGGCGCCGTGGGTGAGCACCACACGGGTGTTC
Source organism: Candidatus Leucobacter sulfamidivorax (assembly GCA_016771945.1). Taxonomy (GTDB): domain Bacteria; phylum Actinomycetota; class Actinomycetes; order Actinomycetales; family Microbacteriaceae; genus Leucobacter; species Leucobacter sulfamidivorax. The sequence goes on along the minus strand of QZLF01000002.1, from coordinate 320,258 downwards.
GGATCGGCGATCAGCTGGTTCTGCATGGCCGTGTGGCCCGCGTTGCGATCCACGGCCTCGAGCTCGGCGATGGTGATGTTCGCGTCGGTCGACTCGAGGCCGTCGGTGTATCCGCGGGCCTGCTCCTGCGCGTACGGGGTGCCGAAGGCGCCGAGGATCGCGACGCTCACCGGCTCGTCGCCGTAGGTCTCGACGATCCACTCGCCCGCGGCGGTGCCGAGGTCGACGCCGTTCTCGTACGCCGGCGCGAGCGTCGCCGCGGCGACGCCGTCCCACTCGACGATGTATCCGATGAGGGGGATGTTCGCCGCGGCGGCCTCGCTCGTCACCCCGCCGATGAGGTTCACGTCGAACGGGAAGCCTCCCATCGCCTTGACATCGCCGCGGGCGATCCAGGCCTGCCAGTCGTCGACCTGCTTCTGCGCGTCGAACCCCGGGTCGTGGGTGAGGAACTCGTAACCGGCCTCCTCGATGATGGGGGCCATGAGCTTCAGCTGATCGGCCCAGACGGGGACGTCCTGCGAGGGGTAGCTCCACGCGATCGCGCCCTTGATCTCCGCGCCGCCTCCTGCGGTGTCGTCGGCCGGTGCGCTGCATGCGGCGAGTGATACCGCCACCGCGGCGGCGCCGATGCCGGCCAGTAGTCGTTTGGTTCGCATGATTCCTCCTGGTGAGTGATATGACCGCGTGACCAGACGGCGGAGGAGGAGCGTGCGGGCAGCTGCGGCGCTGCGACCGGCAAGCTCTCCTCTCCCTCCGACGCTGGACAACCGGGCATGTCTATTGACACAGGAATGGCCGTGCGGCGATATCGGTCAGATGGCCGATATTTTTCGATAGTTACCGATTTGAGACATGAATGAGGCGGCGCGGGCGCCGGCTCAGACCAGCCCGAGGCGGGTGCCCTCGACCGCGATCCTGACGCGCGAGGTGACGTCGAGCTTGCGCAGGATGTTCTCGATGTGGGTCGCGACGGTGCTGCGCGAGACGGAGAGCATGTCGGCGATCTCGGGGTTGGTCGCGCCCTGGGCGACGAGTCTCACGATGTGGATCTCGCGCGGCGTGAGGTGCGCGCTCTCCTGCGCCCGCTTCTGCAGGAAGACCGTCTTGAGCAGCTCGCCGAAGGCCAGGGCGGCTTCGAGCTGCTGATCCCCGAAGTCCGGCGCATACGAGTTGGAGTGCACCGAGCCGATCTCCCCGATCCCCTCCTGCTGCACCGAGAGGGAGAACCCGTTGCGGTAGCCGGCCGGCGAGAGCCAGCATCGGGCGGCGGCGCTCTGGGCGAACTCGCCGCGGGACCAGGTCGGGATCACCCGCGGATCGGCGACGGCCGCCCGGAAGTACGGGTCCGTCGGGATGAAGGTGCCTTTGAGATAGTCGAGCGCATCGTCCGAATACCCGTGGGCGTAGAGGAAGCGGTGGGATCGCTCGCCCCGCTCCCCCCGGGAGACGTAGGTGATGGCCAGGCCGGTGAACACGGTGGTGCCGAGGAACGCCTCGCAGGCGAGTCGAGCCTTCTCGATCGGGTCCTTCTCCGTGGCAAGGTTCGCGATCTCGGCATACGTGATCATCGGCTCTCCACTCTGAGTCGCACTCCCCCTGGGAAGGAGGACACGCGTCATTATATGCGCACAGCGTGTTCGACCGGTGGGGCATTCTCGGGGTCCGGGTGACGACCGGCTCGGGCGCGCCGCCGATCTCGCGCTATCGTCCGCAGCCTTGGCTCCGCCAACCGGCCCCGGTCTGAGCGGCGCAGGCGGCTCAGGCGGTTCAGCCGAAGGCGAGCACCGCGACGCCCCAGAGGCCGGCCACGGCGACGATCACGACGATGCCGTAGCCGACGAGCGTGCCGACGCGGGCCCGCGCGGTGCGGCGCGTCATCGAGGGCAGCGCACCGCGTCCCTCGCGCACGGGGACGAAGGTCGCGGGGGGCGGATCGCCGAGGCGCCGATGCACCTCGTCCACTCCGGTCAGAGGGGTGCCGAGATGCTCCGAGCGCGTGCCGTAGACGACCGGCGCGCCCGGGCGCACTCCGCGCTCGGCGGCGGGCCCGGTCTCCCAGGGGGGACGATCGGGCACCGCGGCGATGCGGCGCTCGGGGTCGAGGCCGGGGGTCGGCTCGGTGCCGAAGCCGCGGCCCGAGACCTCCGGCTCCTCGACGGGCATCGCGACCGAACCGGTGATGCTCGCCGATGCGGTGCGACTCGCGGACGCGGTGCGGCTCTCCCGCCGCGGGCGCATGAGGGTCGCCTCGGGATCCGCCGCTTCCGTCTCGCCGTCCTGCGGCTGCGATTGCGGCTGCGGGCGGACGATCGTTGCGTCGTCGGCCTCGTCGGCGATGCCGTCGCGCGGGCGCGGGCGCACCACGGTCGCGTCGTCGGCGCCATCGGCATCGCGCGGCCGGGGCCGGAGGATGGTCGCGTCGTCGACCGCCTCATCCTGCGTCGGACGGGGCCGGGCCACGGTCGCGTCGTCGACCTCGGTCACCCCTTCGAGGTCCGTCGTGCCGCCCGAATCGGTCATCGTCGCCCCGGCCTCGTCTGCTCGAGGGTGTCCTCGACCCCGGCCTCGCCGTTGTCCCGCGGCGCGGCGCCGCCGGAGACCACGTCGAGCACCACGATGGTGATATTGTCGCGGCCGCCTCCCGCGTGCGCGCGGCGCAGTAGCTCCTCGGCCACCGAGGTCGGTCGACCTCCCACGGTCAGCACGGCGCGCAGATCCTCGTCCTCGACCTCCGTCGTGAGCCCGTCGGAGCAGATCAGCAGTCGCGAGCCGTTCTCGAGCGGCAGCAGCCAGGCGTCGTGCCGGTCGTCCTCCGAGCCGAGCGCGCGCGTGATCACGTTGCGGGGCGTCGCGTCGGCGCCGACCTCGCCCGAACCGCGCAGCTCCTCGCGCAGCGAGTGGTCCTGCGTGAGCTGCACGAGCTCGCTGCCCCGGTGCAGATAGACGCGGGAGTCGCCGACGTTGAGCACGTACCAGTACGGCTCGTCCTCGTGCACCGTGCGGATCACCCCGGTGAGCGTGCACCCCGCGCCTCGCCGCGTCCCGTCCGAGACCTCCTGCACGGCTGCGCGGGCGGCCTCGAGCGCCCGATCGATCTCCTCGAGCGTGGCGTGCCCGGGCCGTGTGAAGGCCTCCCCGAAGGCGGCGATGGCGGCCCGGCTCGCCCGATCCCCCGCCTCGTGGCCGCCCATGCCGTCGGCCACGAGGAAGCAGGGATCCGCCGCCAGCACGGCGTCCTCGTTCACCGCGCGCTTCAACCCGACGTCGGTGCGAGCGGCGACTTCGATCACCGGCTCGGTGCCGGCGGCGAGCAGTCGCATCAGACGGTCTCGTCGCTGCGACGCAGGCGGATGTGCAGGGTGCCGAGCATCAGGCGCGAGTCGACCCCGGTCGGAGTGCGCGGCGCGATCTCCTCCTCACGGCCGTCGGCGTGGACCAGGAAGACGCCGTTCGTCGAGTCCAGGTCCTCGACCGTCCAGTTCTCGCCGTCGTAGCGCAGGCGCGCATGCGTCTTCGAGAGGGTGCGGGTGGGGTCGGGGATCGCGACCGTCCCCGCGCCGTCGATCGCCTCGGGGCGGCGTCCCAGCACCGTGTCGTGCTCGATCGCGAGCATCTCGCCGTCGGGCATCTCGATGACCCACCCCACCCGGGGACCGCGGGGCACGACGACGGTGCGATCGAGCTCGTCGTCGTCCGCGGCCGCGGCGTCCGCGCTCGGCCGATGGCTCGCGGTGATGCCGGTGGAGCGGTGCACGGCGGCGACCGGCGGGGCGGCCTGCTCCTGCAGCCCGGTCCCCGACGAGTCGAGGTCGACGCCTACCGCCTCTTCCGGTGCCGGGGGCAGCGTCAGCGGCACCGGCGCGGACGACTCCTGGGCCGGGACGGGTGCCGGAGGCGCGGCGGGCGGCGGGGCCGGAGCGGAGACCGCAGGCTGGGCCGGGGGCGCGGACTGAGCAGGAGGCGCGGGCGGAGCCGCGAGCGGGTGCACCGGAGGCGTCGGCACCTCGCGCGCGGGCTGCTGCTCGGGCTGCGCCTGCGAGGCCGCGGTCCACGAGAAGGGCTCGGGGGGCGGGGGCGGGCCGAGCGGGGCCGCCGGCGGCGTCTGGAAGGACTCGGCGGCCAGGCGCGCGTACTCCGCCTCGGTCTCACGACCGAGAGGGCCGGCCTCGGGCGCGGGGGCGGACCCCGCCGGGGGACGGGCGCCGCCGGACGATTCCGGGACGGGGGCCGAGGCCCACGCGGGCGAGGCCCAGGGGTCCGGGGCGGCGGGAGACAGCGTTGCGGCGGCGGGCGGAGCGGTCGGCGCCGGAGGCACGGGCGCGGGGGGTGCGACCGCGGCGTGCGCCGGTGCGGAAGGAGCCGACGGCGCCCCTGTCGGAGGCGCGGGGGCCGCGGGCGCCTGCGCGCCGAAGCCCTGCGGCGCTGCCGCTCCGAAGGTCGCCGCCGATGCCGCGGCGGCCTGGCCCCGAGCGTAGGCCGGCGGCTGGGTGGAGACCGCGCCGTAGACGCCGGGAGTGCTCGGATCGGGCAGCACCCGTCCCCGCAGGTGGGAGCCGAGCAGGGTCGCCCAGAGCGGGGGGATGAAGAGGCCCAGGACCGTGTACCCCGCGCCGACGCCCGCCTCGCGGCCGATGCGGTGCTGCGCGATCGTGCGGAAGACCACCGCGACGACGTTGCCGACGGGAATGACGTAGAGGATCGCGATCCAGCCGGGGAGGCCCGTGCGCTCCATCAGCCGCCAGTCGTTCCAGATCGGGATCCAGCCGTGCCCGGCCGGCAGCCCGATGCGCGGGAAGAGCCGCGACATCGCCCAGAGGTACCAGACGAGGAATCCGATGCCGATCAGCCCTCCGACGACGGCGAAAACCATGATGAGCGCGAACAGGCCGCTCAAGGTGTTTCCTAGTGCCATTGAGTGTGCTCCCGTCAGTCCTACGTGTGCTCCCGGCCACGGACCGGAGCGCCTGTCGATTCGCGCACGCGCGAACCGCGCGCGCCGAAGCGAACACCATACGAGCGTAGCGTGTACGCGGCCCGCAGACGTCGCCAGATTCCATGCCCGGCCTCGCGCTCCGCGCGATCGGCCGCAGCGGCCGCCCACACCCACTCGGCGTCCTCCGGGGCGATGCCCGCGGGAGAGAACACCGCGCGGTCGACCTGCTGCGCGGCCCAGCGGGCGGGTGCGGTGCCGAGGATCTCCGCGGTCTCGGCGCGGCTCGCCCCCGCGGGGACGACGACCCCGGCGTCGACCGCGCGATCCACCATCTCCTGCCAAGCGCCGAGGGCGCGCAGCTCGGGGTCCGCGTCGGACCTGCGCGACCGTGCCCGACGCCGCTTCGCGAAGGGCAGGAACAGCAGCGGCAGGGCGAGCAGCAGGAGCGCGGCGAGCGACAGGCCCGCGATGCGCAGCACGGGCAGCAGCCAGGCCGCCCCCGGCTCGGGCTGGTCCTGCGGAGTCTGATCGCTGCGCTCCCCGACCCCGAGCGGGGGATCGACCTCCTGCGCGTCGCGCTCCTCGGGAGTGGTCGGGAACTCGGGCAGCTGCTCGCCCTCTTCGAGAGTCGTGGGCCGCATCGTCAGCTGCGGGGTCGCATCGAGCGGGGCCCACCTGCCGCCCTCGCCGCGCACCTCGACCCAGGCCGCCACGTTCTCGCCGGTGCAGACGCTCGCGCAGGCGGGGATGCCCGGGACGCCGGCGTCCTCGCCGCCGAGGCGCACGCCGACGACCACGCGCGACTCGAAGCCGAGCGCGCGGGCGACGAGTGCCGCAGCCGCGGCGAACTGCTCGTCGTCGCCGACGGCCGCGACGAGCATCTCGGGCCGGGCACCGGGGCCCGCCAGTCGCTGCTGGGTGTTGAGCTGGGCGAAGAGCTGCTCGATGCGCGCGGCGGAGTGGCCGCCCGCACTCGACTCGAAGCGGGTGCCGTACTGCTCGGCGAGGCGCTCGATCCACCCCGACTCGCCCTCGCGGTCGCTGATGGAGTGGCTGAGGTATCCGCGATCGCGCAGCCGCTGCACGAGCTCGATCAGGCCCGCGGCGGAGGCCGGCTGATCCTGCGCCTCGACCCAGGCCGCGAGTTCGGGCATGGTGTCGAGATCGATGGCCGCGCCCGCGGCCGGGCTGCCCTCGAGCGCCTGATCGGGAGCGGCCTCCATGGTCGCCCGGTAGGCGTCGCCCGCCTCGAGCCCGCTCGTGCCGCTGCCTCCGGGCACCGCGATGGCCGCGCCGGTGGCGCGGTTGACGTAGAAGGCGTCGGCGAGCTCGGCGGCGCGCGGGCCCGAGAAGGAGGGCGCGGAGGCGAGCCAGGCGGTCGGCGCCCAGATGTCGCCGTAGCCCTCGCCGATCCGCACGGTGACGTCGACCGGCTCCGCCGCGCCGTCACCGCTCGGGAAACGGGTGAAGCGGCCCGCTGCCTCGTCGCCGATGTGGAAGTCGACGCCGTCGTAGACGTCGAGCACCGCGAGTCGCAGCCGCTGCGGCAGTCGCTCGTCCGCGGCCACCTCGAAGAGCGGGGCGTCGAGCGCATCGTCGCGCTTCCAGGCCCGGTAGCCGGCGAGCGGACTCGGCCGCTCGCGCACGACGATCTCGGGATCGATGCGATCGCGCGGCACCGCCCGCGCGCCCGATTCGAGCACGGGCGCGAGCAGGAAGCCCGCGACGAGCGCGACCACGACGGTGACGGCGGCGATCCCGATGCGGGCGGCGCGGCCCCCGGTGACCCGCGGCTCCCCCGCCATGCGTCCGCGGCGCAGCGCGGCACGGCGCTCGGCGGTCGCCGTCCAGGCGACCCAGACGGTTCCGAGCGCGGCGGCGGCGATCCACAGCCCGATCTCCCGGGGAGCTGCGACGGTCAGCGGACCGAGCTGCAGCGGCGAGCTGATCTCCGACGAGCCGAACACGGTGCCGAAGGCGACCGGCAGCAGCATCGGGAACGCCGCGAGCGGCGCGAAGCGCCCGGCCCGCAACGCGATCGTGGTCACCGCGAAGCAGGTCACGAGGAAGACGATGTAGGCGGGCACCAGCATGGTCTGGTAGGTGCCCACGGGCAGCGTCAGCGTCAGCAGCTGCTTCCAGCCGAGCACGACCGCGGCGAGGCCGTCGACGAGGCCGCGCAGCAGCCCGGCGGGCAGGCGGTCGAAGGCCTCGGGCACCGCCACCGGCACCACGCTGACGACGAAGCCGCCGAGCAGCACGGCCGTCGTGACGAGCACGCCCCACCGGCGGAAGACCGCGAGCGCGGCGATCCCGACGCCGAGCACGAGACCGGCGAGGGCGGGTACCAGCAGCCAGGGCGTGCGGTAGATCGGCCAGGCGGCGAGCACGCCCAGGGCGACCGCGAGCGCCGAGGCGATCACCGCCGCCGCGAGGCGGGCGCGGGGCGTCACCGCGCACCCCGCAGCATGAGCTGGGGCAGGTCGCCGAGGACGCCGACGGTGGCGAGGGTGAGCGGGTCGATGCGCTGCAGCTTCGGCTCGGCGAGCATCTCGCAGCGCACGGCGAGCACATGCACGTCGGGCGGGAAGGAGATCGCCGCGCGGCGCAGGCGCCCGATCTCGGGCGCCGAGCCCGTGATGATCGCGACGATCGAGAGCGGCCGGCCGGATTCGGCGAGACCGCGGGCGAGCGCCTCGAACGGCAGCCCCTCGATCGCGGGCTCGAGCTCGGCCCAGGCGTCGAGCAGCTCCGCCGGGTCGCGCGACGGCAGCTCCTCGAGGCCGTCGATGCTGGGCCGCAGACGGCCCGGCGTCCATGCCGAGACGACGAAACGCTCGCGCCCCTCGCGCACCGCCTGCACCGAGAGCGAGGCTGCGACGCTCACGCCGAGCTCGAACTCGTCGTCGCTCGCGTACTCCTCGCGGCGCGCGTCGAAGAGCACGGCGACGCGCGCCGTCTGCGACTCCTCGTACTGCCGCACCATGATGGCGCCGGTCTTGGCGGTCGACTTCCAGTGGATGTGGCGCACGGCATCGCCGGGCGCGTATTCGCGCACCGCGTGGAAGGAGAGATCGGAGTCCGTGAGGCGCCTGCTGGCCTGCCCCTCGAGGTCGCGCACGAGGCCCGCCGAGTTGGGCGGCAGAAACGCCGTCGCAGGGTGCACGTGCAGCAGGTGCCGGTCGCGCCAGGTCACCTCGCGACGCAGCAGGCCGAGCGGATCCCGCCGCGCCACGGTGAGCGGACCGACGCGGATCACGCCGCGACGGGCGGTGGGCACCTCGACGTGCAGCGTCGTGGCGTGGTGCGGGCCGAGCAGCGGCACCGTGAGCTCGCGCAGCGCGTCGCCCACCGGCAGCTCCGCGACCGCCGGCAGCTGCGGCCGCCCGGCGGTGTTCTCGATCTCGACGCGCAACTCCACCGATCCGCCGGCGACCACGTTCGGGCGGCTCATCAGCAGGCGCGTGCGGTAGGCGCGGGAGCCGAGCAGGAAGGGCAGCCCGACGAGCAGGATGAGCGCGCCGAACACGGCGACGAACCACCCCTCGATCCACCCGAGCGCGGCACCCGTGACGAGCCCGGCCAGCGCGAGCGCGATCACGAACCAACCCACGGGGGTGATCGCCTGCGTGACCGCGTTCCAGGCGCGCCGCAGCCGGCGGCGCGTGTGACGCCACCACCGCTTCGCGTGCGCCCCCCGGCGCGCTCGGCCGCCACCCGCGCGGGTGGTGTCGCCGAAGCGCGTTCGGGTGCCGGTGCGCGTGCCGGTCTGCCAGAGGCGCCGGCTGCGCGTCGTCTCCTGGGTCACGCCGCGCCGTTCTCCTGGGGCTGGGGGACGTCGAGCAGGATCCGACCGATGACCTGTTCGGCGGTGACGCCGTCGAACTCGGCCTCGGGCTCGAGCACCAGCCGGTGCGCGAGCACCGAGATCGCGAGGTCGCGCACGTCGTCGGGCACCACGTAGGCGCGGCCCTGCAGCAGCGCCCACGACACGGCCATGCGCTGCAGGGCGAGCGCACCGCGTACGCTCGCGCCGAGTCGCACCTCGGCGGCGGAGCGCGTGGCCTCGACCAGGCGGGTGATGTAGTCGGCGATGAGCGGGTTGACGAAGACCTGGTCCGCGAACTCCTGCAGCTGCAGCAGGGTGCCCGTGTTCATCACCGGCCGGATCTCCGGCTTCGACGCCTGCTGCTGCAGGATGCGGTGCATCGCGGTCGCGTCCGGGTAGCCGATCGAGGTCTTGATCGCGAAGCGGTCGAGCTGGGCCTCGGGCAGCCGGTAGGTGCCGGCCTGCTCGACGGGGTTCTGCGTCGCGATGACCATGAACGGCGTGCCCACCGGATGCGTCTCGCCGTCGACCGTGACCTGCCGCTCCTCCATGACCTCGAGCAGCGCCGACTGCGTCTTCGGGCTGGCGCGGTTGATCTCGTCGGCGAGCACCACGTTCGCGAAGATCGGGCCGGCGTGGAACTCGAACACGCCCTGGCGCTGGTCGTAGACTGTGATGCCGGTCACGTCGCCGGGCAGCAGGTCGGGCGTGAACTGGATGCGGGACGCCGACCCCTGCATCACCTGCGCCAGCGTGCGCGCGAGCGCCGTCTTGCCCGTGCCCGGCACGTCCTCGAGCAGTACGTGCCCGCCCGCGACGGCGGTCGCGAGCACGAGCTCGACCACGCGGCGCTTGCCGTGGATCACTTGCTCCATCGCATCGGCGGTCGTGCGCAGCGAGTCGCCGGCCCAGATCGCGCGCTCGGGCGAGAGCGGCGCCGTCGAGGGCGGGGCCGTCGGGGCTGCCTGCTGGGTCGTCATGTGCCTGTCCTTCTGTCGTGCGTGAGGGTTCTGGGTCGGTGGGCGGGATCGGTCGAGCGGGTTCGGGAGACGCGGTCCTGGGCGGATCGGCCTGCGCGAGCCGGGCTCAGCCGCCCCCGCCGGGCTCGGGCTCGGGGTCCGGACCCGGCGGCGGCGCGCACGCGGGCACCGCGACGCTGAGCGTGTTGAGCGGCGCGAAGTCCCCCGTCCAGGAGACGGTGAACGTCGTGCCATCGTAGCTCGGCACCGCGAAGTTGCGCGCAGCGGCCGACACCCGCAGCCGCAGCGTGTTCGCATCGGCGTCGGCGGGGATGCAGCTCGCGATGTCGACTCTCACCGTCGCCGGGACATTGGATCCAATGGCTGCGTAGGGCGAGCAGGCATCGTCGGCGCATTGACGCACTTGGGCGGTGGCGAGCGAGTTCGGATCCAGCCAGAGCGGGAACGGGTCTACTCCCAAGTCGTATGTCACTCCCTGTACCTGGTACTGCAGTTGCAGGTCGCCCACTGGCGTGACCATGGGACCGGAGACGAGCTGGTACTCGCCGCCCGTCGCGGCGGTCGCGATCGTGATGCCCGAGTTGACCTGAGGCGCGGCCGGATCACCGCCCAGACGCAACTGAGTGTATTGAGTCTCGGCAGGGCCCCAGTTGTTTTCGGCGCAGCCTGAGATGCTCACCCAGCGGTAGGGCGAGACAGTCGCGGTCCCGAAGCCGGAGGTACCCGGAGTGGTGGCCGAGCAAGCCGGAGTGCCGTTCCTACCCTGCTGGTAGTTGAAGCCCCACTTCACATCGCTTCCGCCATTGGCGTTCACTGTCACGACGATATCCGCGGTGGTCGGGCTGGTGGATGAGGCCGATACCTGCACGATCGGGCGCCCGCCGAGGTCGAAGGTGCCCGAGGCGACCTCGCCGTCGGCCGTGTCGCCCGGCGGCACCTCGTGCTTGCTCACGGGCACGACCTGCCAGGCGACCGGCCCGACCGCGAGGCCCGCGAACTGCACGGGGGCGCCGACCGCCACCGTCTGCGTCTGGCCGCCGGCGGTGACCCGGAAGCCGCCCGTCGTGGAGTCGGTCGTGGTGATGTCGAGGCGCATGGTGCCCTGGGTCGCCGATTCTGCCGAGAGCTGGGTCGCGGTCGCCGTGGGCCTGCTCGGGGTGCGGTACGCCCAGCCGGTCGCGGCGTTCGCAGTCGGGTCGGACTCGCCGACCGCGTTGACCGCCCGCGCGGTGAAGCTGTGCTTGACGCCCACTTCGAGGCCCGACACCGTGCACTCGTAGGCGCCGCCGCTCGGCGAGCAGCTCGCGCCGGTCCGCGAGCCGTCCATGTCGATGACGACGCCGGTCACGGCGGGGTGGGCGTTCGCGGCCTCGCCCAGCTGCACCTCGAGCGTGACGCTGTCGGCGCCGTAGCGCAGCTGCGAGATGCTCGCGGGCGCGCGCGGCACGCCCTGGGCGTCGAACTCGATCGTCCCGGTGCCGGTGCGGTTCTGCGCGTCGCGCACGGTGTAGTTCGCCGTGCAGCGGCCGCCGGGGCCGCGGGCGTCGGCCCAGCTCACCCGCACGGAGTCTCCGGCCATCTGCAGGCTGCCGTAGGTGCAGGCGCTGCCGTCGACCGAGACGACGTGGAGTCCTCCGCCGGGCTTGCCCGCGAAGGGGTCGTGCTCGCCCGGCCGGTTCACGAGCGGCGTCTCGCAGCTCGATCCGACCGTGCACTGCAGCGCGACCGTGGCGCCTCTCGGGGCGTCCTGGGCCGCCTCTCCCACCCGGAGCGTGAGCACGGCCTGGCTGCTGCCCGCCCCCGTCACCGTCACGCTCGCGGCCTGCTGCGCCCCGGGCACGGCATCGGCCCGGGCCAGCACCTGCACCTGGGAGCCCGAGGCGGTGACCTCGAAGGATCCGCCGACCGGCGCGAGCTGCCACTGCAGCGACGACACCTGCCCCTCGCGTCCGCCCTGCCAGCCGACCATGTCGACGAGGTCGATGGTCTGGGTCTCGCCCGGCGCGATGGTGCGCGTGAGGGGGTTCAGCTGCACGACCGGCTCGCGCGGCACGACCGAGATCGGCAGGGCGAGCGCCGTGTAGCTGCGCTGTTCGGTGAGGCGTACCCGCACGGTGCAGCTGTCGCTCCAGGGGGCCTCCTTGCCCGCCGTGTAGCGCAGGGTGGTCGTGCCCGTGGCCTGGCAGCTCGCCTGCCCGCGCTGCGTCGAGAACGCGGACTGATCGAGCTCCACGGTGTCGCCCGGCCCGAGGTCGAGCATGTCCGCGACGTTCACGTCGATGCTCTTGTCCTCGTCGACCGAGATCGGCGGCAGGCCCGGGCGCAGCGTGAGCCGCAGCTCGTCGAGGGGCGGGACGATCAGGAAGCCGAAGCTCTCGACCTCCGCACCCGTGGCGTCGAGGCCGGCGAGGCGGAACGGCACGAGGTCGCCCTCCGCGCGGTAGCTGCCGAGGATCTTGGATCCGCTCACGCTGTAGCGCTCCGCCGCGCTGCCCCAGAGCGAGAGCTCGAGCGCCCCGACGTCGCCGCCCGCCCAGCGCACCCGATCGGTGACGACGTCGACGCCCGAGCGCTGGAAGTCGGCGCGGTCGCGCACCGAGAGCACCGTGTCGGTGATGGCGGGCGCCTGCAGGCCGATCCGCTCGGAGACCTGCACCACGATCAGCCCGTCGGCCGTGCTCTTGCTCTTGCTCGAGCGCACCGTGTACTTGAACGAGACGGTGCCGAGCTCCTCGCCGCCGGTGACGCGCACGATGCCCTGGTCGATCCGCGAGGTGTCGAGGCGCGCCGCGAGGGCCGCATAGGCGGGCGACTCCTCGCCGCCCGGCACGTTGGGCACCACCGAGACGAGCTCGAGCGTGCCGCCGGAGGGGTCGAGGTCGTTCTCGAGCGGCCGCACGGTCGCGGGATCGACGGCGCCGCGCGCGATCCGCACGTAGTCGCTGTAGACCACCGGGGCGCCCCCGCCGGGATCGGGGTCGGTGACGATGATGCGCAGCCGGCCCTCGGCCTCCCCGCCGAAGGAGTCGCGCACGGTGTAGGCGACGGTCTGGGTGCCGCGGGCCGCGCTCTGCGAGGCCTCGACCTGCACGGCGCTCGTGCGGGCCAGGATCGTCGCCGAGAGCTGCGCGTCCTCGGGCGTGCCGACCGAGACGAGGCGCACGCGGTCGCCGTCGGGGTCGACCCCCGAGAGCGGGATCGCGGTGCTCACGCGCTCCCCCGGCGCCACGCGCACCGTCACGGTCGCGGGCTGCGGCGGCCGGTTGGCCCCGGTGGGCAGCACCGTGACCCGGACGTGGCCGACGTCGCTGAGCTCGGGGCTCGATGCCCCGTAGGCGGTGTAGCTGACCGTGTAGGTGCCCGGCGTCTCCGGGGCGAGGTAGCGCACGCGCCCGCCCGAGGCGAAGGCGAGCTCGCCCTCGGCGCCCGGCGCGCCCACCTCGGGGTGCAGCACGAGCCGCTCGCCCGGGGGCGCCACGTCGTTGTCGAGCACCGGGATGTCGACGACGGATCCGGCGCGCACGGTCGCCGTGTCGGCCACCGCGATCGCGCCGCCGACCGTCGCGGGGACCTGGAAGACGGTGAGCCGCGCCTGCGTGGCCGTGCCGCCCTCGTCGATGACGACCTCGACCGAGCCGATGCGGCCCGGCTGCCCGTCGGGCGTGGCGCCCGAGAGGCGGATGCGCGAGTGCTCGATCACGTCGGCGCGCAGCTGGCCGTCGCGCACCGTGGCCGACTGCACCGTGAGCGCGCGGGCGTTCGCGCCCGGCAGCGCCGCCAGCACGTCGACCGTGGTGTCGGCGAGCGGCCGTACGAAGGCTCGCAGCGGGGGCACGCTGTAGCTGCCCCGCGTGTCGACCGCGGTGACGCGGATGACGCTGGTCGCCTCCTGCTCGGTGACCGAGTCGCGCACGGTGACCGCGATGATCGCGCTGCCCGCGGCCGCGGCCGTCGTCTCGATCGTGCCCGAGCCCGTGTTCACCACGGCGCTCAGCGCCCCCTGCTGCACGATGGCGTCGACGAGCTGGAACGAGCCCGATCCGCCGATCGCGCGCTCGAGGGGCCGCAGCACCTGGGCTTCGCCGGTCTTCACCGTCACGGCCATGGGCGCGAGGTCGAGGGCAGCCCCGGGCCGCACCCGGATCCGCAGCTCGCGCTCGACGGCCTCCCCTCGCCCGTCGGTCACGCGCACCCGGACGACGATGTCGCCGTCCGGGGCGTTCGCGTCGGTGTGCCGCACGGCCAGCCGGCCGTCGGCCGTGATGAGCACCCGGACGGGGTCGGCCGGATTCGCGGGCGACGCGTCGGCGAGCATCATCGGGTCGCCCTCGGGATCGACCCAGCCCTCGAGGATCGGCAGCACGAGCGTGCCGCCGGGCGCGAGCTCGGGGCTCGGCCAGGGGCGCTGGCACCCCGTCACCGGGCACCACTCGGGGGCCGTGTTCACGGAGTCGTCGACGACCGTGAGGGTCACCGTCGCGGGTTCCGAGACGTTCACGCCGTCGGTGATGCGGTAGCCGAAGCTGACGGAGCCCTGCGCCGCCGCGCTCGGCTGCACGGTGAGGCCCTGGCCGTCGCTCAGCGCGGCCAGGGTGCCGAACTCGGCGGGCAGCCCCTCGCCGAGCCCGTCGGGCACGACCGTGAGCACGTCCTTGCGGTTGGGATCGAAGTCGTTCAGCAGCACGGGCAGCAGAGCCGGCTCCCCGGCGCGCACGCCGAAGGCGTCGTCGGTGGCGACCGGGGGCTCCTGCTCGGTGACGTCCTGCGTGACGACCTCGCCCTCCTGGTTCTTCGGCGGGTCGACGAGCGTCCACTGCTCGACCGGGATGAGCCGGCCGTCCGGCACCGTCCACATCATGCCGCTGCGGGCCTCGGCGATGAGCGCCCGCCCGCCGTTCGTGCGGATCACCGGATCGGGATCCGCCAGATCCTCGACGGTCTCGTCGAGTTCGAGCGGGGCGTAGCCCGCGCCGCTCGTCCACATGCCGGCTCCGGACGAGCCGATCCACGCCGCGGCGAGCTCCCCCGCCTGCTGCGGGCGGGCGGGCACGCCGCTCGCCTCGGCGATGCGCTCGGCGCGGCCGTCGCGATCCACCACCCACAGGCCCGCCTCGTCGGCGACGAGCGCGTCCGTGCCGGCGATCTCGCCGCCCGCGACCTCGGTGCTCGAGCCCTGCAGCAGCGCGACGCCCGTCGTGTCGAGCTCGACCGGGTCGGCGAGGTCCTCGCGCCACAGCAGGCCGTTCCCCTCGTCGAAGAGCACCCACTTGCCGGCGACGATCGCGAGCTGCACGCCCTGCGCAGGCACCTCGGCGGGCACCGCGCTGAGGCCTCCCCGGAAGCGCTCCCGTGCGGCGTCGTACCAGCGGATGCCCTGCTCCGTCGGGGAGAACAGCGCCACGAGGCCGTTCGCGTCGAGCGCGGCGGCGGCAACCTGGTAGCCCTGCTCGCCCGGGCCGTCGGCCTCGGCCGCGTCTGACGAGTCGGCCCCGTCGGGATCCCCCTCCTCCGCGTCCTGCTCGTCGGCGTCCCGCTCGTCGGCGAGCGGATCGAGCGGCATCGGGGCGCCGAGCGCGGGCCGCCCGTCCTCCCCCGCGATCACCGAGGCGAGGTAGGCCGCGCCGGCCTCGGTGTGGAAGAGCACGCGGTCGCCCTCCGCGATCACCTGCCGGGTGCCGTCGGGGGTGCGGATCCCGCTCGCGGATCCGGAGTCCGCCGTCGCGGTGTCGCCCGTCGCGGGGCTCCCCGTAGCGGCCTCGCCGTCCTGGGCGGCTTCGCCGGCGCCGTCGCCCGCAGCATCCTCGTCCGCGGTGTCCTCGTCCGCGGCGCCGGAGCCCGCGGAGTCCTGGATGTCGCGCGGCGAGCTCGGGTCGATCGTCCAGGCGCGGCCGTAGCCCTGGGTCAGCAGCAGGCTGAGACCGCCCGACTGCACGACCGAGCTCGGGCTGTCGACCAGGCGCACCGTGTCGATCTCGGCGGTCTCCGTGTTGACGCGCGCGTACTGGCCGCTGGAGCGCGCCACCCACACCGAGGGATCCTCGCGCGGCGTCTCGCGCGAGTCGAAGCCGGCGACCACGACCGCGACCGTCGCCGCGACGGCGAGGATCGCGCCGCCCGCGACCCATGCCTGCCAGCGGCGCCGCGTCGCCCGGGTCCCCGTCCGGCGCGCCCCGCGGGGTCGCGCCTCCTTCGCCGCGTTCATCCGATCCAGCCGGCCATGAGGGAGACCGCGACCAGCGCGGTGGCGACGGCGACGGTGATGCCGGCTCCGATGAGGCCGGCCTTCAGCGGCGACGAGGGCTTGTCGGCGACGATGCCGTCGTGATCCGCCTCGTACTCGGCGGCGCGCAGCTCGGCGCGCTGCCGCGCCCGGCTCGTCGACCGCACCGAGGAGGCCGCGGGGGTGCGCACCGGCCCGGGCGCCGCCGCGGGGGTGACCCATCCCGCCTCCACGAGGTCGAGCGGCGTGACGTCGAAGCCGTACTGGCGCTGCAGCTGCCGCAGCGCCTCGGCGAACTCGCGCATGGAGGCGAAGCGCTGCTCGGGGCGCGGGCTCATGGCGCGGGCCATGACCGCGTCGAAGGCTCCGTAGCCCTGCGCCCCCGGCACCGGGGTGTACTTGGCCTGGGTGATGCGGGAGACCATCTTGGCCTGGGTGTTCTGCGCGCGGTCGACGTGCTCGAACGGCGAGCGGCCCGCGGCGAAGGTGTAGAGGGTCGCGCCGAGCGACCAGATCTCGCTCGCCACCGTTCCCGTGCTGGCGTTCGTGATCACCTCGGGAGCGGCCCAGGGGATCGACATGGCGCGGGCCTTGTCGTCGGAGGAGCCTCTTCCGGCGAGCATGGAGATGCCGAAGTCGGAGAGCGCAGGGCGCCCGGTCGTGGCGATCAGCACGTTCGAGGGCTTGATGTCGCGGTGCAGCACGCCGGCCCGGTGCGCGGTCTCGAGCGCGCCCGCGAGGCGCACGCCGGCGTCGAGCACGACGTCGAGGGACGCGGGCCTGCCGCGCGTGCGCTCGCGCATCGAGTCGGGGCAGTACTCCATCGCGATGTAGGGCTTGCCGTCGGCCGACACCCCCGCGTCCCAGACCGAGACGATCGAGGGGTGGCTCGACAGCCGCGCCATGGCGTCGGCCTCGGCCTCGAAGTCGCTGCGATCGCGGGGGGTGTGCAGGCCTCCCTCGAGCACCTTCACGGCGACGACGCGGCGCGGCATGTCCTGCTCGTAGAGGTAGACATGCGCGAAACCGCCCGATCCGAGAGGGCGTACGTAGCCGAATCCCGAGATCTGCGGCGGCGCGGGGGGTGCGGCCTCAGCCACGGGCTCGCGCGGGGTCGCTCGCGCCGCGCGGGCGACGAGAAGTCAGCCCCCGTTCGGCGCAGGTGGGCTCGGACACGGATACATCATATCTATGTTGAATGACGGGGAGGAAAGCGGAGAACCCCCGGCCGAGGCCGGGGGTTCCGCGGTCCGAGCGCGAGGCTCAGATGGTGTTGACGTCGAGCGGGATGCCCGGGCCGAAGGTGGTCGAGACCGCGCCCTTCAGCACGTACTTGCCCTTCGACGAGCTCGGCTTGAGGCGCACGATCTCCTCGAGCACGGCCGAGATGTTGTCGTTCAGCTGCTCGGGCGAGAACGAGGACTTGCCGACGATGAAGTGCACGTTGGCGTGCTTGTCGACGCGGAACTCGATCTTGCCGCCCTTGATGTCGGTCACGGCCTTGGCCGGATCCGGGGTCACGGTGCCGGTCTTGGGGTTCGGCATGAGGCCGCGGGGGCCCAGCACCTTGCCCAGACGGCCGACCTTGCCCATGAGCTCGGGGGTCGAGACCGCCGAGTCGAAATCGGTCCAGCCGCCGGCGACCTTCTCGATGAGCTCGTCGCCGCCGACCTCGTCGGCGCCGGCCGCGAGCGCGGCCTCGGCCGCCGGGCCGTTCGCGAACACGATGACGCGGGCGGTCTTGCCCGTGCCGTGCGGCAGGTTGACGGTGCCGCGCACCATCTGATCCGCCTTGCGGGGATCGACGCCGAGCTTCACGGCGACCTCGACGGTCGCATCGGTCTTGGTGGACCCGGTCTCCTTCGCCAGGGCCACGGCCTCGGCGGGAGTGTAGAACTTGCCGTCCTGGATCTTGGCGGCAGCGGCGCGGTACGCCTTCGACTTCTGTGCCATGTTCTCTGCCCCTTAGCCCTCGACCGTGATGCCCATGGAGCGGGCGGTGCCCGCGATGATCTTCGCCGCAGCGTCGATGTCGTTCGCGTTCAGATCGGCCTGCTTCTGCTCGGCGATCTGGCGAACCTGCTCGGCGCTGACCTTCGCCACCTTGACGGTGTGCGGGGTGCCGGAGCCCTTCTGCACGCCGGCGGCCTTCTTCAGCAGCTCGGCGGCGGGCGGGGTCTTCAGGATGAAGTCGAACGAGCGATCCTCGTAGACGGTGATCTCGACGGGGATGATGTTGCCCCGCTGGCTCTCCGTGGCCGCGTTGTAGGCCTTGCAGAACTCCATGATGTTGACGCCGTGCTGACCCAGCGCGGGACCCACGGGGGGTGCCGGGTTGGCGGCGCCGGCCGCGATCTGAAGCTTGATCAGACCGGAGACCTTCTTGGCTTTTGCCATGATCGTTTCCTTCCTCGAGACCGGGCTCTCACCGGTCTCTCCCGCGTCCCGGACGGTCCGGGGGCGGTGCGGTGTCCGCGTTCCGCTGCCGCCCCGAAGGGTGCGCAGACGCAAACCAGAAAAGTCTACGCCATCGGGGCGGATCGCGCCACCGTGCGACGTGCCTCACCTAATATGCCCGCGAAACGATTCCGGTGACTCAAATAAAAATGCCCGCGAAACGACATCATCAGTTTCATGGGAAGTGGGCTATCAATGCGAGCCACACACGAGATCACCAGAAAGTTCGCGCGGCAATACGCGGCCGCAGAAAAAGGTGCAAAGAGCAAGCTACTCGACGAGGTGTGCGCGATCACGGGCTGGTCCAGAGACAACGCACGCCGGCAACTGAAAGCAGCACTGAAACCACGCCGCGTCGGTACCAGAAAGAGGAAGCCGCGGGCGTTGAAGTACTCCGAGCAAGCAATCACGGTGTTGCAGCGGGTGTGGGCGTTCGCGGGCGGGATCAGCGGGAAGTACCTCACCGCCACGATGGAGTTGCAGCTGATGCTCCTTGAAACTCACGGGGAGTTGGTGCCGGGCACGGGCGGCTACTCCGACAGGGTGTGTGACGAGTTGCTCGCGATGAGCCCAGCAACGATCGACCGCTATCTTGCACCCGCCCGCGCAAAGGACCCGCTGCGCGGCATCACCACAACCACATCGGGCCCGTTGCTGCGCAACTCGATCACCGTCCGGAAGGCTGGGGATGAGATTGAGCAGGTGCCCGGGTTCTTCGAGGGCGACACCGTCGCCCACTGCGGGCCTGTGCTCAAGGGCGAGTTCGCGAGGACCCTCGACATGACGGACATGCACACCGGGTGGACGTACACTCGTTCGATCCGCAACAACGCGCATCTGCACCTGCGTGACGCGCTTGACCGGTTCATCGCTGACACCCCGTTCGAGGTGACCGGAGTCGATTTTGATAACGGGAGCGAGTTCATCAACTACAACGTCATCGGGTGGGCCGCTGAACTTGATATCTACTTCACCAGATCACGCCCGTACAAGAAGAACGATCAGGCCACGGTCGAATCGAAGAACAACCAGATCGTCCGCAGATACGGCTTCTACTGGCGATACGACACGGCGCCGCAACTGAAGCTCTTGAACGAGCTCTGGCCGCTCGTGAACGACCGCCACAACTTCCTCACCCCGACGAAGAAACCCATCGGATGGGACACCGACGGTAAGGGCCGCCGCAGACGCGTCTATGACACGCTTGCGACCCCGTTCGACCGGGTTCTCCGATCCGGCGTCCTCACCAGCGAGAAGGCTGCGGAGCTGACCGCGTACCGGGACAGTTTGAACCCCGCGCATATCGCCCGCGAGATCGACCGGCTCCAGCAACGCCTCACCTGGCTCGCCGCCGACAAGACACGCAAACTCGAAGCCGCTGAGTACGCGAAACAGCCCGACGCGACCGCTGGGGTCAAACCCGCCCGACCGCGGGCGAAACAAGCCGGTTAAACTCAGCAATTACGCGGGCATTCCTTCGTGAGTCACCGAAGATGTTTCGCGGGCATATTTAAATGAGGTTCCCCGCCGTGAGCGGGCGACTGCGCTCGCGCGCCGATCCGGCTCTGCGGTCCGCCTCCGACGCTCTGCCCATGCCGATTCGCCCTTGCCGCCTCCCCCGACCCTTTTCTACCCGCGCCGAAGGAAGGGAAATGCACGTTTTCTCGCGGGTGAACGTGCATTTTCCTTCTTAGGGCTCTCCACTTAACCGGACTAACGTGATCGCCAGGGCCATTCCCCGGTAGCGCGCTCGATCGAGGGCGGATGCCCGGTCGTGCGCGGCGGTATCGGCGACACGCTCCGAGAGCGGGTGCCGCGGGCGAGATCCTTGTAGCGAACCGGGGAGTGACCGACAGCGAGTTCAAGAACGCGGTAGAACAACAAACCGCGACTGTTCGAAGTACGCCGGTTGAACCGAAAGCAGAACTCTCCAAGGTATTCATCCAGGTGCGCCCTATCGACCGCGCCTTGATGAGTCGACAACAGCCATCGTTTCGCAAGTGAGGCCACGCGGTGCACTCCCGGCAGCAGCGTCCCGACATCTTCGCCTCGCGCTCTTGCAGCGTTCTGGTTCCGGGGTTCATGGATATAGCCGATCAGGTCGAGTCCACGGTAGCTGCCCCACCCATCGGTGATGACCCGACTGCCGGGGGCGATGTACTCTCTGATGAACCGGTGGAGCGTGGCGCGGGAAGCATCCTCGATGGTCTCCATGCGGCATCGGCCGTAGCCGCGGGGCTCGTGCTCCTCGACAGCAACCGCGACGAGGGCTTTCTTCCCGCGAGCCCGCCCGCCAGACAGGCCGGGCTCTTCGCCGCCGATGTACGTCTCGTCGACCTCGACGATGCCGTGGAGCAGTTCTCTGTCCGGGCGAGTGAGCACAGATCGCAGGCGATGCAGGATCGCCCACGCGGTCTGGTACGACCCGAACTCGAGAGTGCGCTGCAGTCCGAGTGCCGAGACGCCGTCTTTTGGTGTCGCGAACGCCCACACCGCTTGGAACCACACCGTCAGCGGGGTGCGGGTCCGATCAAAGATTGTGCCCGCCGTTACCGACGTACGATGCGAACAGGATGAGCACTTCCAACGCCCATCAGCGATGCGCCATCCGTCCTCGTGCCCGCATCGGTCGTAGGTGAAGCCGCTCGGCCAGCGCAGCCAAGCCAGGTAATCCCGGCAGGCCTCGTCAGTGCTGAACCAAGCGAGGAACTCGCCCATCGATCCCGGATAATCATGTCCTGCCAGTAGTGTGCTCATCCAGTGAGGGTAGTCCGGTTAAGTGGAGAGCCCGATTCCTTCTTTCGGCGGCAAGCCGGGGCGGATCGCGCCAGCGCGAGCGCATGCGCGCGACCGCCGCCCCGTGGAAGGATGCCCCCATGGATGAATGCACGACCCGCCCGGCCTCGACCGCGGACGCCGGCGAGATCCTGACGTTGCAGCGGGCCGCGTACGCCACCGAGGCGCAGCTCTACGGCGACCCGTTCCTCCCCGCGTTGACGCAGACGCTCGAGGCGCTCGAGCAGGAGCTGAGCGAGGGCGGAGGGCTGGTCGCCACCCTGGGCGACCGGATAGTCGCCTCGGTCCGCTGGAGGGTGGAGGAGGACACCGCCCATATCGGGAGGCTCGTCGTCGCCCCCGACCGGCAGGGCGCCGGGCTGGGCACGATGCTCCTCCGCCTGGCGGAGCGGTCCTCGGGGGCCGGGCGCGCCGAACTCTTCACCGGCCACAGGAGCGAGGCGAACCTGCGCCTCTACGCTCGCGAGGGCTACGCGGAGATCCGCCGCGAAAGGCTCAGTGAGGACGTGGAGCTGGTCTACCTCGCAAAGTCCCTCGGATAGCCCCCGGTCGGCCCGTCGGGGAAGCCTCAGCGCGCCAGCCGGGTGAGCATCTCCGCCGCGCGGTTCGAGAAGCCCCACTCGTTGTCGTACCAGCTGGTGACCTTGATGTGCCTGCCGTGCACCTCCGTGAGCTCGGAGTCGAAGATCGACGAGTGCCGGTTGCCGACGATGTCTGAGGACACGAGGGGCTCGTCGGAGTACTCGAGCACGTCCTGCAAGGCCCCCTCGGAAGCCGCCCGATACGCCTCGAGCACCTCCTCGCGCGTCACCTCGCGCGAGACGGCTGCGTTGAGCTCGACGATCGAGCCGACGGGCACGGGCACGCGCATCGAGGTGCCCGAGAGCCTGCCGTCGAGCTGCGGCAGCACGAGACCGATCGCCTTCGCGGCGCCGGTCGAGGTCGGCACGATGTTGAGCGCCGCCGCCCGGGCCCGCCGCGGATCGCGGTGCGGCCCGTCGATGAGGTTCTGGTCCTGCGTATAGGCGTGGACGGTCGTCATGAAGCCCTGCTCGATGCCGGCGAGATCGTCGAGCACCTGCGCCAGCGGAGCGAATGCGTTGGTCGTGCAGGAGGCGTTCGAGATGATTCGGTGCCGCTCGGGATCGTACAGATGGTCGTTCACGCCGATCACGACCGTGAGGTCCGCACCCGTCGCCGGGGCGCTGACGAGCACGCGCCCGGCCCCCGCCTCGAGGTGCTTCCGCGCCCCCGCCGCGTCGGTGAAGCGGCCCGTGGACTCGAGCACAACGTCGACGCCGAGCTCGCCCCAGGGCAGCTTCGCGGGGTCGGGCTCGGCGAACACCCTGATGCGGCGGTCGTCGACGCGCAGCTCGCCGTTCTCGAACGAGATGTCGCGCTTCAGCCGGCCGTAGACGCTGTCCCACTCGAGCAGGTGCGCGAGCATGGCGCCGTCGGTGAGGTCGTTCACCGCGACGGCCTCCAGCTCGATGTCCCGTTCGAGCATCACGCGCAGCACTCCGCGCCCGATGCGGCCGAATCCGTTGATGGCGATGCGGTTGCTCATGGTGGTGTACCGACTCCTCAGGTTCTCGATCGTCTCTCAAGTCGATTGTTCGCGAGCACGGTCGCCCATCTCCAGTGGCATCAATGACGATGTTCGAAAGGATACTGCCAAGCCCGGATCGGGATCTCGCACTCGGCGAACGATCGCGTCACGCCACCGCGCCGACAAGACGCCCCGTCACTCCTCCCGGGAGAATGCTCGGCGGTACTCGCTCGGCGTGGTGCCGAGCACGCGCCGGAAGTGCAGCCGGAGGTTCGCGCCGGTGCCGAGGCCCGCGGTCTGGGCGATCGCGTCGACGCCCTCCGCGGTGTTCTCCAGCAGCTCGCGCGCGAGATCGACCCTGGCCCGCATCACCCAGCGCATGGGGGTGTAACCGGTCTCCTCGACGAAGCCGCGCGCGAAGGTGCGCGCCGACACCCGCGCATGCGCGGCCAGGCGCGCCACGGTCAGCGGCTCGCTCAGCCGGCGCAGCGCCCACTCTCGGGTAGCCGAGAACCGCTCGCCGTGCGCGGGCGGCACGCTGCGCTGCACGAACTGGGCCTGGCCCCCGCTCCGGTACGGCGCGGCGACCAGCCTCCTGGCCGCGTGGTTGGCCGCGGTGAGGCCGAGATCGCCGCGCAGCATGTGCGGGCAGAGAGCGATCCCCGAGGCGGCGCCCGCCGAGGTGCGCACGGACCCCTCGTCGACGAACAGCACGTCCTCGTTCAGCTCGACCCTCGGGAACTGCTCCGCGAAGGCCTGCGTGTAGTGCCAGTGCGTGGTGGCCCGCCTGCCGTCGAGCAGACCCGTGGCGGCGAGCGCGAAGGCCCCGGTCGATATGGCGGCGAGCCGGGTGCCCCCGGCGTGCGCGCGGCGCAGCGCGTCCAGCAGTTCCGGCCGCGGCGGCCGGGCGTCGGGCGCGAGATACCCCGGGATGAAGACGATGTCGGCGTCCTCGAGAGTCTCCAGGCCGTGCTCGACGTGATACGAGATGCCGTCGGCTCCCGCCACGAGCCCGGTCTCGACGCCGCACACGCGCACCTCGTAGGGCATGCTCGCCCGCGTGGCGAACACCTGGGCCGGGATGCCGACGTCGAGGGGCTTCGCCCCCTCCATCACGACGATCGCGACCCGCTTCACGCCCACCACCCTACGCCTCGCGACTCCCCGTTCCGGCCCGATTCCCGGGGACTTAGCGAAGCCTTCGCTTGCTTGCGCGTGAGATTCAGAAGCGTATCGTGGAGTGCACAGGCCGGAGGGATCCGGCGCTTTCGAGCACCGCCACAAGCGGTGCGAAGAGAACAGATGGAGGTCGAACCGATATGTCCATTCACGAGACCCAGGTGCCCGCCGCGCAGGGCGACGTCAACCGCCCGACCGGGGTCGCCCAGTACCTCGCCCCCGTCGTGCACGACCTGATCGCGCTCGCGGTCAACGGCAAGCAGGCGCACTGGCACGTGCGCGGCGTCAACTTCGTCGGCGTGCACGAGTTCCTCGACCAGGTCGTGGAGCACGCGCAGGAGGCCGCCGACACCGCCGCCGAGCGCATCATCGCCCTCGGGCTGCCGGTCGACGGCCGCATCGGCACCGTGGCGAGCCGCACCTCGACCCCGGAGCTGAAGCCCGGCTTCCAGCAGTGGGAGGTCACCGTGCGCGAGGTCGTCGCCCAGCTCGACGCCGCGCTCGCGACCGTCTACCGCGCCGTCGACGGTCTCGAGGAGGTCGATCCGGTGAGCCAGGACCTCGCCATCGCGATCGCGCAGCAGCTCGACAAGGATCGCTGGTTCCTCTTCTCGCACTTCGCCGAGTAGGAACCGCCGGATCCGCCGGCACTCGGAGGGCCCTTCGCGCGATGCGAGGGGCCCTCCGCCGTTCCGAGGGGTTTCGGAGGCTTGACGGCGGATCGCGATCTGATCTAGTGTTCTAGAACAGTTCGATGAAGAACCAGTCAAAGGAACCCCGAATGACACGTCTGCGGACACGGATCGCCCAGGCTCGCGAAGAACAGCGCGGCATCCTCGTCGGCTTCCTGCCCTCCGGCTTCCCGGATCCCGAGGGGTTCGCCGAGGCCGTCGGCGCCGCCTTCGAAGCCGGTCTCGACGCGCTCGAGGTGAGCATGCCGGGTCCGGCTCCGGAGCTCGACGGGCCGCTCATCCAGCGCGCCGCGCTGCAGGCCTCGGAGCGCACGAAGACGGTCGACGAGGCGCTGCGGCTCGCCGCTGCGAGCCGGCGCCATCCGGGCGACACTATCATCGGGCTCGCCTATGCGCGCACGCTCGACGAGATCACGCCCGAAGGATTCCTCGAGGCGCTGTCGGCCGCCGACATCGACGCCTTCCTCCTCCCCCAGACCCCCGTGGCCGATCAGCTCGCGCTCGGCGCTCGCGCGCGCGAACTCGGCATCGACGCGGTGGTCTTCCTGCACCTGCAGGAGGATCTCGAGCTGATCGCCTCGGGCATCCTGCCCGATCCGATCATCTACCTGCAATCGGCCGACCTGCAGACCGGCGGCGCCTTCAACCCCGAGAAGGCTCGGGAGCGCCTGGGCGAACTCGCCGAGGCGATGGACGGCAAGCCATACGTCGTGCTCGTGGGCTTCGGCGTCCGGGGGTACGCGGAGGCCATCGTCGTGATGTCGGCGGGTGCGGACGGCGCGATCGTCGGCACCCGTCTCGTGTCGGCCGCGGAGAGCGGTGCCGAGCAGACGACGGCGGTCATCGACGACCTCTCCCCCGCGCTCGTGCGTCACGCGGAGGTCGAGCGATGACCCGCCCCGAGCCCACGGGCCTCCGTCTCCCGAGCATCTCGTTCCGCCGCGACGACGGGCTGCCGAAGTACATCGCGATCTCGCGCGCGATCGCACTGGCGATCGTCGAACAGGAGCTCGAGCCCGGGGAGATGCTCCCTCCGCAGAAGGAGCTCGCCGAGAGCTTCGGCGTCACCCTGATGACGGTGCGTCAGGCGATCCAGGTGCTCGTCGAGCGCGGGCTGGTCATGACGACGCAGGGCAAGGGCACCTATGTGCGCAGCCAGCCCTATCGGCTGCCGCTCGGCTCGCTCGCCAGCTTCGCCGCGCAGATCACCGACTCCGGCCGCTCGCTGCGCACCGAGGTGCTCGGCTACACACTGGTCACGGTGTCGCCGATCGAGCAGAAGAGGATGTCGCTGCCGAGCGACGAGGCGTTCGAGCTCGTGCGTCTGCGCTACGTCGACGACGAGCCGCTCGTGCTGCAGACGTCGCTCCTGCCCCCCGCGATCGGAGGCGGGCTCGACGCCGCGGTGCTCGAGAACCGCTCGCTCTACGAGGTGCTGTACTCCGACCTCGGCATCCGCATCGACCATGCCACCGAGACGCTCCAGGCGAGCCTGCTCGACGAGGATTCCGCCGAGATGCTGCGCCGCCGGCCGGGCGACGCCGCGCTGCTCTCGGCCAGGCTCACCTTCGACGACGGCGGACGGGCCGTCGTCGACGATCGCGCCCTCATCGCGGGCGACAAGGTCGTGGTCTCGGCGGACCGTCGCCCCGACGGACCCGGCGTCTCCCTCATGTTCACGAGCGACGCGCCCGAGGTGACCGACGCCTCGACGCCCTTCGTCCGAGGCGGCCGGCGCACCCGGCCCCGCACTCCCCCCGCACACCAACCCGCTCAGTCCGAACCACTCAAGAAACCAGTGAGGAAACAGAAATGAAGAAATCACGCTTCGCCCTCGCCGCCGCGGCGGCCCTGGCGATCACCACCCTGGTCACGGGATGCACAGGCAACGCCGACTCCGGGGCGAACGATCCCGCCGGCGTCAAGGATGCCGCCGCCGAGAAGGTCGTCGTCGGCATCGACGTGCCGTTCCACCCCATCTACGCCTACATGCAGGGCAAGTCCGACGAGCTCTTCGCGGACACCGACTACACCGTCGAGTTCACCGTGCTCGATGCGACCACGCAGGTCCCCGCCTTCGGGCGCGGCGATCTCGACGTCATCACGACGGTGCCGTCGTTCCAGCCGCGCATCAAGGAGCAGTACGGGATCGACACGAGCTACTTCTTCCCGATGGCGCGCTGGACGCCCGGCCCCGAACTGCTGGTCGCTCCGGGGTCGACGGCGACCTCGATCGAGGACCTCGCCGGGAAGCGCGTCGCCATCGCGCCGCTGGCGAGCCGCTTCGGCGGCGAGCAGGCCGCGGTGATGGCCGCGACCGGGGAGCGGATCGACGAGTACTTCGAGCTCGTGGAGACCGATGCGGCGGCGCAGGAGCTCGCGCAGGGCCGCGTCGACGCGGCGTTCCTCGAGGCTCCCGCCACCGCGCCGCTGCTGGAGGACGGCTACACGCCGATCTTCAACGTGCAGCAGGCGTTCGAGGAGGCCTTCGGCGACCCGGGCGTCATGAACGGCGGCTTCATCACCAGCACCGCCTTCGCCGAGCAGAACCCCGAGTTCATCGCGACGCTCGTCGAGGTGACGCAGGAGGTCTGGACGCTCTTCCAGGAGGACCCCGCGACGGTCATCGCGGTCGCCAGCGAGGTGAGCGGCGTGCCGCCGGAGCAGCTCGAGCTCGTCGGCCAGGTGCTGAACCTCACCGACATGACCGAGGAGCAGAAGCGCGTGAGCCAGCGCGATGTGGAGACCTGGACGGAGCTGTATCCGCTGCTCCAGGAGTCGGGCTTCATCGCGGAGGCTCCGAAGGATCCCGCGTCGCTGTTCATCGTATCGGCGGGTTGATACATGTCCGACGCTGCAAATCCGAGCACTGCGGCGATCGCCGCGGTCACCGCGCGCGGCAGGTCCAGCCGCGCGCGGTGGCTGCGGCCCACCCGGGTCGTCGGCTCGGTGGTGGTGATCTACATCATCTGGTCTCTCGCCGCCACCCGGCTGCCCGCGTACCTGCTGCCGGCCCCGGCGGCGGTCTGGGACTCGTTCCTGGACGCCTTCAGCCGCGGCGTGTGGACGGCCGAGGTGCTGGCGACCCTGCAGCAGATGGTCATCTCCTTCGGCGCGGTCCTGGTGATCGGGCTGCCGCTCGGCATCCTGATCGGCCGCTCGAGGATCGCCGAGGACCTGACGCGCATCCCGCTCATCTTCCTGCAGACGGTGCCCACCATCGTGCTGATCGCGCTGGCGCTCATCGTGCTCGGAGCGAACGAGTCGTCGGTGATCGCGGTGACGATCGCGGGATCGATCACCTACTTCCTGCTCAACGTCATCCAGGGCACGCGGGCGATCGACCAGGATCTCGTCGACATGGCGCGGGCCTATCAGTCGCGCGAGTCGGTCATCATGCGCTCCATCGTGCTGCCCTCGGTCGTGCCCTACTTCCTCGCCGGCGCCCGGGTGGCGCTGGGCGTCTCGTGGCAGATCACGCTGTTCGCCGAGTACCTGACGGGCGCCCCGGGCATCGGCTTCCAGGTGAGCACCGCCATCAAGCTGCTCGACACCAAGGCGGTGTTCATGTGGGGCCTCTCGGTCGTCGTGCTCACCGTGATCTTCGAGTACGGCATCTTCCGTCCCGTCGAGCGCTATCTCACCCGCCACCGGAAGGAGGCCTCATGACCGCCGAGCCGCTGATCCGCTTTCGCGGGGTGGGCAAGACCTACCCCAAGACCGACCTCCCGGTGCTCGAGGACATCAACCTCGAGGTGCAGGAGGGATCGCTGGTCGCCATCATCGGGCCCTCCGGCTGCGGCAAGTCGACGCTGCTGAACCTGCTGGCCGGCCTCACCGAGGTCACCTCGGGCTCGATCGAGCTGGCACGCGCGGACCTGACGAGCGCCTACGTCTTCCAGGGCCCGCGACTGCTGCCCTGGCGCAAGGTGCAGGCGAACGTCGAGTTCAGCCTCGAGCAGATCGGCATAGGAGCGGCCGAGCGGCGGGAACGCGCCCGCGCCGCGCTCGAACTGGTGCACCTCGAGGAGCACGGCGACAAGTACCCGCATCAGCTCAGCGGAGGCATGCAGCAGCGCGTGGCGCTCGCCCGCGGTCTCGCGCTCGAGCCGACGCTGCTGCTGATGGACGAGCCGTTCGGAGCGCTCGACGCGCTCACCCGCGGATATCTGCAGGAGGAACTCCTGCAGATCGTGCGGCGCAACGCGACCACGACGATGCTCGTCACGCACGACATCGACGAGGCACTGCTGCTCGCCGACCAGGTCGTGGTGATGTCGAGCCGGCCGGCGCGCATCCGCGCCGTGTTCGACGTGCCGTTCGGCCGGGAGCGCGACTTCGACCAGACGATCGCGGATCCGGCGTTCGTGCCGCTGCGGCACGAGATCCGCTCACTGCTGCGGCCGGAGCTCGCCGCGAGCGATTCCACGATCGGCGCGCAGATCGCCTCCGCGGAGGACTCCTCGTGACGGCCGCCGATCCCATGCGCGCGGCGTCGCTGCGCGCCGCGGGCCGTCCGGTGCTCATCTGCTACCTGCCGCTCGGCGATCCCGCGTGCGCGGCAGCGACCGCCGAGCGGTACGTGCGGTGCGGAGTCGACGTGGTCGAATGCGGCATCCCCGTGCGCGAAGCCACGCTCGACGGGCCGACGATCTCCGACTCGATGCGGCGCGCGGTGGAGTCCGGCGTCGACACCCGGCGCGCGTCAGAGCTGCTCGCCGGGCAGCTCGAGGCGGCGGGAGGCCCCGCGGCCGTGTGGATGAGCTACCGGCGCGATCCGGACGACGCCTACCTGTCGGCGGTCGCCGCGTCCGGCGCCGGCGGCCTGCTGCTGCCCGACGCGGATCCCGAGAGGATCCCCGCGCGCGCCGCGGCGCACGGCCTGCTGGACATCCCCTTCCTCGACCACGACCCGAGCCCGGCGCAGGTGCGGCAGGCGGTCGGCGCGCAGTCGTACGTCATGGTCGCGGCCGCGGCCGGCGTGACCGGCATGCGGCCCGAGGTCGGAGCCGACAACGAGGAGCTGCTGGCGCGCCTGCGCGCGGAGGGCGTGACCGCGCCGCTCGCGCTCGGGTTCGGCATCTCGACCCCCGAGCACGCCAGGCGCGCGGTGGAGCTCGGAGCCGACGGCGTCATCGTCGGCTCCGCGTGCGTGGCGGCGGCGCTGCGCGGCGAGCGAGAATTGACCGGATTGCTCGACAGCCTGAGAGGGGCGCTCGATGGGCACTGAGACACCCGCCGTCTACATCGGAGTCGACGTGGGCAGCACGACGACGAAGGCGATCGCGTTCGGCGAGAACGGGGAGTCGCTCGCGGTCGGTTCGCAGGGCTACGCGATCAGCAGGCCGCGTCCGGGCTGGGCGGTGCAGGACGCGCGCGAGTGGTTCGACGCGGTGGACGCGAGCGTCGCGGCCCTCGCCGAGACGGTCGACCTCGGCACCGTGCGCAGCATCGGCATCACGAGCCAGGTCGACACGCACATCTTCGTCGACGAGGCCCTCGAGCCCGTGACCGAGGCCTTCTCCTGGCAGGACGTGCGCTGCGCGGCCGAGGTCGACGCCGTCAACGAGCGCCTCGGCGAGGCCGGCCGCATCGCGGAGTGGGGCGCGCCCGATCCGCTCGACGCCTCCAACCCGGTGCCGCGCGCGCTCTGGCTCGCGGCGAACGACCCCGCGGCGTGGGCCCGCACCCGCTGGGTGCTGTTCCCCAAGGACTATGTGAACGCCCGGCTGACCGGATCGGTCGCCACCGACCCCTTCGCCTCGTTCAAGACCGCGACGCCGGTGCCCGACTACGTGCTCGGCGTCGCGGGGGCCCCGGGGCTACCGGAGCGACTGGCACCGCTGCAGTGGCCCGAGGAGGTCGTCGGCCGCACGCTCGCGGACTGGCACGGGGTCCCTGCGGGCACCCCGATGGCGACCGGGAGCATGGACGGCATGGGCAACACCCTCGGCTCGGGCCTCCGGGAGCCCGGCGACGCGATGGTGATCCTCGGCACCTCGGTGATCGGCGGATCTGTCGGGGTCGGCGGGACCTCGGGGCCGGGAGTCGCGAACTTCGCCCCGTACCGCGGACGCCAGGTGCACGCGGGCCCCACCCAGTCGGGCGGCGACTCGCTGCGCTGGTGGGCCGGGATCAGCGGGCGCTCGATCGACGACGTGATCGCCGCCGCGGCCGATTCGCCGCCCGGTGCGAATGGCGTCATGTTCGCGCCGCATCTGCTCGGCGAGCGCGCGCCGCTCTGGGACGCGGATGTGCGGGGGTGGTTCCTGGGCCTCAGCGCAGGATCCGGCTTCGCCGACCTGTCGCGCGCGGTGCTCGAGGGCATCGCCTGCTCGGCGCGCGAGCTGATGGACGCCGTCGACGTCGCGGCCTCCGTGCCCTCGACCGTGGCCACGCTGTCGGGCGGCGGCTCGCAGTCGCCGCTGTGGTGCCAGATCGTCGCCGACGTCACCGGCCGCGAGATGCGCCGCAGCGTGGAGAAGGACACCGCGGTCGTCGGGGCCGCCGTGTTCGCCGCGGCGGTCGACACCGGCGCCGATCCCTGGGACGCGTCCCGCCGCCTGGTGGTCCACGACGCCGTCTTCGAACCGTCGGCGGACAACTCCGCATGCTACGAGGAGCTCTACGCCCTCTACCGGCAGAGCTACGCGGCGCTGCGCGAGGTGCACGCGCGCATGCGGCCCGAGTAGCGGGCCGACCCCTTCTTCTTCCCGCTCCATCGAAAGGAACCATCATGACCACCATCCCCGCCCCGGGGCATCAGGATCTCAGCGGCAGGGTCTGCCTCGTGACGGGCGCGAGCCAGGGCATCGGCGCCGCCGCCTCGCGCCACCTCGCGCGCTGCGGGGCCTCGGTCGTGCTCGGCGCCCGTAAGCTCGACGCCTGCCGGGAGATCGCCGACGGCATCGTCGCCGAGGGAGGCGCGGCCACCGCCGTGCGCGTGGATGTCGCGGACGACGATTCCGTGCGCGCGGCCGTGGAGTTCGCCGAGCAGACCTTCGGCGCGCTCCACCTCGCTTTCAACAACGCCGGCACGCAGGGGCCCTCGCTCCCGCTGCATGAGCAGGAGCCCGAGGAGTACGCGCGCATCCTCGACGTCAACCTCGGCGGGGTCTACCGCTCGATGCGGCACGAGATCCCCGCGCTGCTGCGCGCGGGCGGCGGCGCGATCGTCAACACGGCCTCGGTCGGCGGCGTCATCGTCGCGCCGGGCATCGGCCCGTACTGCGCGAGCAAGCACGGCGTCGTCGGGCTCAGCAAGTCGGCGGCGATCGACTACGCGCGACAGGGCATCCGCATCAACGTCGTGGCGCCCGGCTCGGTGCGCACCGACATCCTCACCGGATGGCTCGACGATCCCGCCGCGCTCGAGGCGATGGCGGAGGGCACGCCGCAGGGCCGCATCGCCGAGCCCGAGGAGCTCTCGGGGGTCGTCGCGTTCCTGCTCTCGGACGCGGCGTCCTTCATCACCGGTGCGGTCTTCACCGCCGACGGGGGGTACACCGCGGTCTGATCCGCGGCACCGCGATAGACCCTTCTATGTTTGTCAAGCCGGTAACGGTGCGGGCTGGGCAGCGGTGAGTACCCGGTACACATGACGGGCGAGATAGCGTTTGAGGCCACGCCGGATCTCTTTCAGGGTCCGCCCCTGAGCCCGCCGTTTCTCAACATACGCGCGGGTCCGTTCATCATGAGTCATCCGAGTAAGCGCGACCATGTGCAGAGCACGATTCAACCGCCGATCGCCGCCCCGGTTGAGTCGATACCGGACAGTGTTCCCCGAAGACGCCGGGATCGGGTTCACACCCGCGAGCGACGCGAACGCAGCCTCTGACCGGACCCGACCGGGGTGTGACCACACGGTGAGGCAGATCGCGAGCGATACCGGCCCGAACCCGGGCTCCTCCAGCAACGGCGCCGCCGCGCTCGCCCTGACAAGTTCAGTCAGTCGTGCAAGATTCCGGGCCAACTCGTCATCGAGTGCCCGGACCCGTTTCGCGAGTCGGGTCGCTTCCGTCCGAGCGATCTGGTGCGTCAGGGATTCGCTGCGGGCCCGCCATCCGCTCACCTGCCGCAGCCCAGGGCCGGTGAGCGGATGGCGCGCATCAACCCCGAGGTCATGAATGCGCAGCAGCGCGGTGAGCGCGTTCACGCTGCGGGTCCGCTCACCGGTCATCAAGTCGCGGGCCGCGACCAGGACCCGCAGCGAGGCCCGTATCCCGTCTCCCAGGCGCGGGACACGCAGCTGGGTGGTATCGAGCGGGAGCACAGCGGCCGCGATGCGCTGCGCGTCGAGCGGGTCGGACTTCCCGACCCCGTGCCCGCGATGCGTGCCCAAGCGCGGGGCCTCAGCAACCTGGTATCCGGTCGCGGTGACCGCTGCGGTCAGGAGCGCCCCGTAAGAAGCGGTGCCCTCGATCGCCCAGAGTGTTGCGAGATCACCGCCGGTACGGCGGGCGGCCCAAGCGATCGCGCGGGCGATACCCGCGCGATGAGTCGGGAACTCGCGCGTATCGAGGACCTCACCGGTGGTGGTGAGGACGGCGTAGACGTGGTGCCTGGCGTGGGTGTCTACGCCGACGACAAACGGGCGCGTATGCGCGATGCTAGACATGACGGTTGATTCCTTCGGTGCTGACGGACTGCGGGAGTCGGCCGTTCACGGCCGGTACCGGTCCGGGGAGGAATCACTTCGGGACAACACTGTGACGAGTCACACCTCAGAGGTGGACAGCCTTCTGATCAAGTCACCGGAGTGGACCGGGCAGGTACCGGCCGGCCATCCCGCACGGTTGGGCAGGTCTATTGCAAGACACCCCAGGAGAAGGGGGTCGGTGCGCGTATGAGCCACAACCACGGGGACAGCACGGCCGGTACCTACCCTGCCAGCCAGTCCCAGACCAGCTGACACCGATCCTCACAGTGCGCGTATTGCTGTCCGGCGCGAGCCCGGGCAGCAATACGCGCATCATTGCGCGCGATCGGGGCGAGCGGGAGCCGGGGCGAGCGGGGCCGGGCGAGGGGGCAGGGCGAGCTGGGCCGGAGCGGACGGGAGCCGGAGCCGGACGGACAGGGCGGGGCCCAGAGCGCCTCAGCCGATCTCCTCGGCGAGACGCGCGGCCGCCGCGAGCAGGGCGTCGGTGATGGTGCGGGCGAGATCGTCGTCGACGCGCGCGCTCGGTCCCGAGATCGAGAGCGCCGCGGGCGGTGCGCTTCCCGGCACCGGCACCGCGATGCACCGCACTCCCACCTCGCGCTCGCCGTCGTCCACGGCGAAGCCGCGCCGCCGGCTCTCCCGCAGATCGGCGATCAGCGCGTCGATCCCGGTGATGGTGGTCGGGGTGAAGCGGGGCATGCCGGTGCGCCCGACGATCTCGCGCACCCGCGTCTCGGGCAGCATCGAGAGGATCGCCTTGCCGACACCCGCCGAGTGGGGCAGCACACGGCGGCCCACCTCGGTGAACATGCGCATCTGGTGCCGCGACGGCACCTGACCGATGTAGGCGACGCGGTCGCCGTCGAGCACCGCGAGGTTCACGGTCTCCCGGGCGATCTCCTCGAGCTCGACCATGATCGGCTGCGCGCGTGCGGCGAGCGGGGGCGTCGCCCGGCTGCCGAGCCTGATGAGGCCGGGCCCGAGCGCATAGCTGCGTGTATCGAGCTGCCGCACGTAGCCGAGCTCCTCCATCGTGCGCAGCAGGCGATGCGCCGTGGGCTGGGGCAGGCGCGTCGCCGCGGCGAGCTCCGAGAGCGGCAGCGCGCCCTCCGCGTCGGCGAGCGCCTCGAGCACGTGGAACGCCCGCTCGACCGACTGCACGGTGCCGGTCGGGGCGGTCCCCGACTGCGCGCCGTCGCCGCGCGCCGCCCCCGATCCGCTCCCGGCGCTCCCAGTGCTCCCGGCGCTCTCCGCCGCATCCTTCCGCTTCGTCCTCATAAATTCCATGATACGGAATAAAAATTCCATGATGTCGAATTCTCCGTATCGTGGATCACGTCGCCCGGAGCCGTGTCGACCGCACCCGGGCGAGAACCCGGACGGAAGAACGCGAACGCGGAGAACGCGGACGAAAAAGCGCGAACGAGAGAATGCAGACGAGAGAGAACATGACCTACATCACCGTGCCCCGGATCTCGTACGAGACCGCCGCCCGCGCCGTCGCCCTCGCCATGGAGGTCGGCGCGAAGCACGGCATCCGCCCCGTCGTGACCGTCGCCGATCCCTCGATGACGGTCGTCGCCTACGGCATGGCCGACGGCGCGACCCCGCACAGCGCCGAGACCTCGACACGGAAGGCGAAGACCTCCGCCTCGACCGGCAAGCCCTCGAGCGAGCTGCCCGAACCGCTCGCCGTGGCGCTGCCGCTCGGCACGGGCGGCACGCTGACCCGCATCGCTGGCGGCCTGCCGCTCGTCTTCGACGGCGTGCACGTGGGCGGCCTCGGGGTCGCGGGCGGCCCGCCCGCGGTCGATCTCGCGGTCGCGACCGAAACTCTGGCGCTGCTCGGCGCCGATCGAACGGAGGCATGACCATGACCGACCACCTCGCACGCGCGGACCTCTCCGTCGCACCGCCCATCGCCGACTTCGCGGAAGCGGCCCTCGCCGAGCACGGCCTCGACGCCGACGCCTTCTGGCAGGGGGTGAGCGGGATCGTCCACGAGCTCGCCCCGAGGAACCGCGCGCTGCTCGCCGAGCGCGACGCCCTGCAGGCCCGCATCGACGACTGGCACCGGGACCGCCCCGGAGTCCCGGACCCCGCCGAGTACCGCGCCTTCCTCGAGGAGATCGGCTACCTGCGGCCCGAGCCGGACGCCGTCGCCGTCACCACCGAGAACGTCGATCCCGAGATCGCGAGCCTCGCCGGCCCGCAGCTCGTGGTGCCGCTGCTGAACGCGCGCTTCGCCCTCAACGCGGCGAACGCCCGCTGGGGCTCCCTCTACGACGCGCTCTACGGCACCGACGCGATCGATCGCACGGGCCGGCTCGCCCCCGGCGCGGAGTACAACCCCGCGCGCGGCAGGGCCGTGATCGCCTTCGGCCGCGACCTGCTCGACCGCGCGGCGCCCCTCGCCTACGGCTCGCACGCCGACGCAGCCGCGTACACGGTCGAGAACGCCGCCCTCGCGGTCGCCCTCGCGGACGGCACGACGACCGCGCTCGTGGATCCGGACGCCTTCGTCGGCTACGCCGGCGCCCCGGATGCTCCGAACGCCGTGCTGCTGCGCCACAACGGCCTGCACCTCGAGATCGCGATCGACCGCGGCGGGGCCATCGGATCCACCGATGCGGCCGGCGTGCAGGACATCGTCGTGGAGTCGGCGCTCACCACGATCATGGACCTCGAGGACTCGGTCGCGGCCGTCGACGCGGACGACAAGGCCCTCGGCTACCGCAACTGGAAGGGACTGAACGACGGCACCCTGCGGGAGGAGGTCGCGAAGGATGGCCGCACCTTCACCCGCGCGATGAACCCCGACCGCGAGTACATCGCCGCGGGCGGCGCCGCGGACGGCGGCACTCTTTCGCTGCCCGGGCGATCCACCCTCTTCATCCGCAACGTCGGCCACCTCATGACCACCGACGCCGTGCTCGACCGCGACGGCGCGGAGGTGCCCGAGGGGATCCTCGACGCGATCATGACCGTGCTCGGCGCGCTCGGCGACCTGCGCGGCCCGAGCGCGGGCTGGAACTCGCGCACCGGCTCCGTCTACATCGTGAAGCCCAAGATGCACGGCCCCGACGAGGCCGCCTTCGCCTCCGAGCTCTTCGGGCGGGTCGAGGCCCTCTACGGGCTGCCCGCGAACACCGTGAAGATCGGCATCATGGACGAGGAGCGCCGCACCTCGGCGAACCTCGCGGCCTGCATCGCCGCCGCGGGCGAGCGGGTGGTGTTCATCAACACCGGGTTCCTCGACCGCACGGGCGACGAGATCCACACCTCGCTGTGGGCGGGTCCGATGCTGCCGAAGGGGGCGATCCGCACGCGGCCGTGGCTCGACGTCTACGAGCGGCGCAACGTCGCGATCGGCGTCGACTGCGGCCTCGACGGCCGGGCGCAGATCGGCAAGGGCATGTGGGCGATGCCCGACCTCATGCACGACATGCTCGAGCAGAAGATCGGACACGTGAAGTCGGGCGCCTCGACCGCCTGGGTGCCGTCGCCGACCGCCGCGACCCTGCACGCCCTCCACTACCACGAGCTCGACGCCTTCGCGGCGCGGCGGGCGCTGCCTGCGCTGCCCGGCGACAGCCTCGACGTGCTGCTGGGGATCCCGCTCGCGGGCGAGGGCGATCTGACGCCCGAGGTCGTCGCCACCGAGGTCGACAACAACGTGCAGTCGATCCTCGGCTACGTGGTGCGCTGGATCGACCAGGGCGTCGGCTGCTCGAAGGTTCCCGACATCCACGACGTGGCGCTCATGGAGGATCGCGCCACCCTGCGCATCTCGAGCCAGCTGCTCGCGAACTGGCTCGCGCACGGGGTGATCGACGAGGGGCAGGTCGACGAGAGCCTGCGCCGGCTCTCCGCGGTGGTGGATCGCCAGAACGCGGGCGACCCCGCCTACGAGCCGCTGCTCGGCGCCTCGGGCGACAAGCCCGGCATCGCCTTCGAGGCCGCCCGGCGTCTGATCGTCGAGGGCGCCGCGCAGCCGAACGGCTACACCGAGCCGCTGCTGCATGCGCTGCGGCGCGCGAAGAAGCGGCAGGGATCGTGAGCGGGGGCGGCGAGGCGCTCGCGGAGCTCGCCGCGCTACTGCCCGGCGCGGTCCTCACCGCCTCGGAGGACATCGAGCCCTACCGTCGCGACCGGGCCCTCGACCCCGCGGCGGGCGTACCGCTCGCGGTCGCCCTGCCCGGCTCGACCGCCGAGGTGCAGGCGGTCGTCGCCTGGGCCTCCCGGCACGGCGTGCCGATCGTGCCCCGCGGCATGGGCACCGGCCTCTCGGGCGGCGCCACCGCCGTGGCCGGCGGCATCGTGCTCTCGACCGAGCGCATGCGCGCCGTCACGGTGGATCCCGCGACCCGCACGGCGACCGTGCAGCCGGGGCTGCTGAACTCGGAGCTGAAGGCGGCGGTCGCCGAGCGCGGGCTCTGGTACCCGCCGGATCCCGCCTCCTTCGACATCTGCTCGATCGGCGGCAACATCGCGACGAACGCGGGCGGCCTCTGCTGCGTGAAGTACGGGGTGACCGTCGACTACGTGCTCGGGCTCGAGGTGGTGCTCGCCGACGGCCGAGCGATCCGTCTCGGCGGGCCGCTCGTCAAGGACGTGGCGGGGCTGTCGCTCGTGAAGCTCTTCGTCGGCAGCGAGGGCACGCTCGGCGTGGTCACCGAGATCATCGTGCGGCTGCTGCCCGCTCCGCCGGCGCCGCGGCGCGTCGTGGCCTGGTTCTCGAGCTCGTCGCAGGCCGCGGCCGCGATCGGGGAGATCGCGGCCGCGATCCGCCCCAGCCTGCTCGAGTACATGGACCGCAACGCCGTGAACGCCGTCGAGGACCTGCTGGGCCTCGGGCTCGACCGCTCGGCCGAGGCCTTCGTGCTCGCCGGCAGCGACGATCTCGACCCTTCGGGCCGCGACATCGCCACCATGGTCGAGGCCTTCGGACGGCACGGCGCGACGCTCGTCGAGGAGACGAGCCCGGAGCGCGGCGAGCAGCTCGCGCACGCGCGCCGGGTCGCGATCCCGGCCGTCGAGGCCCGCGGGCGTCTGCTGCTCTCCGACGTCGGCGCGCCCATCCCCCGGCTCGGCGGGCTCATCGCCGGGATCGAGCGGATCGCCGCGCAGCACCGCACCGAGATCGCCTTCATCGCGCACGCCGGCGACGGCAACACGCATCCGCTCGTCGTCTTCGATCCCGCCGACGTCGAGGCGCAGCGTCGCGCCGAGGCCGCGTACGGCGAGATCATGTCGCTCGCGGTGTCGCTCGGCGGCACGATCTCGGGCGAGCACGGTGTGGGCAAGCTGAAGCGGCCGTGGCTCGAGAGTCAGATCGGCGCCGACGTGCTCGAGATCGGGCAGCAGATCAAGGACGCGCTCGACCCGCAGGGCATCATGAACCCGGGCGCGATCTTCGAGGCGCGGGCGCGGTAGCGGGTTCCCCGCGCCGCAAGGGGACGCGAATCGTCGTCTTGCGGCGCG
Source organism: Candidatus Leucobacter sulfamidivorax (assembly GCA_016771945.1). Lineage (GTDB taxonomy): Bacteria > Actinomycetota > Actinomycetes > Actinomycetales > Microbacteriaceae > Leucobacter > Leucobacter sulfamidivorax. Next base: position 281,477 of record QZLF01000002.1, on the reverse strand, counting down.
CAGGACGACGATTCGCGTCCCCTTGCGGGAGACGGAAGAACGGTCAGGCGGAGAGCAGCGAAGAGCGGCGGGGCAGGATCGACCGGATCAGACCCCGGAGAACCCCTTCACGAGCGTCTGCGCGACCTCCTGCAGGTGCTCGACCATCTGCGCCCTGGCCCGCTCGGGATCCCCGCTCGCGATCGCCTCGATGATGAGGCGGTGCGCGCGCAGCTCGTCGGCCGAGGTGATGTGGTGCTCGATGGAGGGCAGCAGGTAGTGCAGCCGCTGCACCTCCTCGACGAGGTCGGTCAGCATCGATCGGAGGCGCTCGCTGCCCGAGAGCTCGGCGAGCAGCAGGTGGAAGCCGCGGGCGGCCTCGAGCGCGTCCGCGAGCTCGGCGCTCGACTCCTGCTGCTCGATCAGCGCGCGCAGCCGTTCGAGCTGCGCCGGGTTGGTCGAGCGCGCCGCCAGCTCGGCGAGCGAGGGCTCGAGCATGCGCCGCACGGTGAAGATCTCGCCGATGTCGCGCAGCTCCACGGGACGGATCAGATACCCCTTCCTCGGCAGCACCACCACCCAGCCGCGGTTCGCGAGCAGCGAGAGCGCCTCGCGCACGGGGGTGCGACTGACGCCGAACTCCTCGGCGAGATCCGCTTCGAAGATCACATCGCCGGGCGCCTTCTCGACGCGGAGGATCTGCATCTTCAGCTGCTCGTACACCTTCTCGGTGAGTGACATGGCGCCTCCGCTTCGGGTTCTCGATCCCCCAGTATGGCCGGGCGGATCCGTGCATCTATAGATATATCACAGAAATGCTTGCTGCATGCACATCAAATATGTCAAACTCGCTACAGGTCGAACACAGGGAGGTGTCGTGACCGCAATCGATCCAGTCGCCGCGGCGGAGCGCCCCCGCAGCCGCGGCGGCAGCAACCGCGCACGCGGGCGGAGCGGGCGGATCAGCATGCCGCGTCTCATCGCCGAGCGGATCGGGCTCGTGCTGCTCGTGCTCGTCGCATGGGAGGTCACGGCGCGCGTCCTCGACGCCCGCGCCATCCCCGGCGTGGTCGCGGTGTGGGAGGCCGCGCTCACCACCGTGCCGACCCCCGCGTTCTGGGCCGCGCTCGGCGCGACCCTCGCCGGCTGGGCGCTCGGCATGCTCATCGCGGCGGCCATCGGCATCCCGGCGGGCATGCTCATCGGGGCGAGCACGATCGCGACCACCATGAGCCAGGGCATCGTCGACTTCCTGCGCACCGTCCCGGCGATCATGCTCGTGCCGCTCGTCGTGCTGCTCATGGGCTCGACCCTCGAGATGAAGGTGACGCTCATCGTCATCGCCTCGGTCTGGCCGATCCTCATCCACGCGCGCTACGCCATCGGCCACGTCGACCCCGTGGCGCGGGACTCGGTCGGCGTCTTCCGCGTGCGCGCCGTCGACCGCGTCGCCTTCCTCTTCATCCCGAGCGCCGCGCCGCTCGTCGCGACCGGCATCCGCGTCGCCGCCACCGTCGCGCTGATGGTGGCGATCGGCACCGAGATCGTCACGAGCGCGCCGGGCATCGGCCAGCAGATCCTGCTCGCGCAGGCGAACAGCAACCCGGCCAGGGCCTTCGTCTTCGTGCTGCTCAGCGGCCTGCTCGGCGTCGTCATCAATCTGGCGTTCGCCGCGCTCGAGCGCCGTGCCATGTTCTGGCACGCCGCGAACCGGAGGGAGTCCTGATGTCCCGCCCGGCACGCATCGCCCTCGAGCTCGTCATCCCCGTCCTCGTCATCGCCGTCTGGTGGTGGTGGTCGGCCGGCAGCGAGTCGCTCTACTTCCCGCCGCTCAGCGAGATCCTCGTCGAGTTCTGGAACGTCTGGATCTTCGCGGGCACGGTCGAGTACCTCGTCCCCACGCTCGTCACCTTCGCCGTCGGCTACTCGATCGCGATCGTCGTCGGCATCGCGGGCGGCGTGCTGCTCGCCTCGAGCGCCGGCCTCTACCGTTTCTTCTCGCCGCTGCTCGAGTTCCTGCGGGCACTCCCCGCCATCGCGATCGTGCCCGCGTTCATCTCGGCGCTCGGCATCGACATGACGATGCGGATCTCGGTCGTCGCCTTCGCCTCGGTCTGGCCCGTGCTGCTGAACACGATCGACGGGGTGCGCGGCATCGACGGCACGGTGCGCGACACGACCGCCGTCTTCCGCGTGAACTCCCTCCAGCAGCTGATGCGGGTCACCCTCCCGGGAGCCTCGCCGCAGATCTTCGCCGGGGTGCGCGTCGGCCTCGCGCTCTCCCTCATCGTCGTGATCGTCACCGAGATGGTGGTGTCGGCCGAGGGCGTCGGAGCCTTCGCGCGATCGGCGCAGTACAGCTTCGACCTGCCGGGCATGTGGACCGCGATCCTGCTCATGGGCGTCGTGGGCTACCTGCTGAACAAATCATTCGACTACCTGGAAAGGCGCGTACTGAAATGGCACCTGGGCATGCGGGGGCGGAAGTGATGGGCGAGCGCGAGACCCCGGCCGAGCCGCGGGAGCCGGTCGTCGAGCTGGCGGGCATCTCGAAGCGCTTCGGCGACGGCGAGACGGGCCGGATGATCCTCGAGTCCCTCGACCTCACCGTGCGGCGCGAGGAGTACGTCTCGATCGTCGGCCCCTCGGGCTCCGGCAAGTCGACGGTGCTGCGCTGCATCGCGGGCCTGCTCACGCCGACCTCGGGCGAGGTCAGGTTCGAGGGCGTCGCGGTGCAGGGGCCGCCGCCGAGCCTCGCGGTCGTGTTCCAGGACTACAGCCGCTCGCTGCTGCCCTGGCTGACGATCGAGGGCAACGTGACGCTGCCGCTGCGGGGCAAGGTCGACTCGGCTGCCGAGCGCAAGGAGCGCGCCGAGGAGGCGCTCTCTGCGGTCGGCCTCGCCCACACGCTGCGCCAGTACCCGTGGCAGCTCTCGGGCGGCATGCAGCAGCGCGTCGCCATCGCCCGGGCGCTCGCCTACCGGCCGAAGGTGCTGCTCATGGACGAGCCCTTCGCCTCGGTCGACGCCCAGACCCGTTCCGACCTCGAGGACCTGCTGCTGGCGCTGCGCCGCCGCTTCGCGATCACCGTGATCTCGGTCACGCACGACATCGACGAGGCCGTCTACATGTCCGACCGCGTCATCGTGCTCGGCGGCCAGCCGGCGAACGTCGTGAGCGACTTCACGATCGACCTCGGCGTCGACCGCGACCAGATCTCGACCAAGTCCGAGCCCCGCTTCGCCGAGCTGCGCGCGGCGGTGCTGCGCGAGGTGAGGCACGACGCGCCGCCGGCAGCGGCGGCGGCATGACCGGCGCGATCCGCGATACGCGACCCGCGACCCGCAATCCAGAATTCACAGACCCGAGAACCACACAGATAACGAAGGAGAACCGACGATGAAGTCACGACTGATCCGATTGTCCGCCGTCGCCGCGGCGGCGGTCCTCGCCCTGAGCGCCTGCAGCAGCGGTGGCGGGGGCGACAGCGGCGGCGACACCCCCGCGACCGACGGCTCGGGGGAGCTCGTGAAGCTCACCGTGGCGGTCAGCCCGGGAGCCGCCACCTCGACGCCGATGTATCTCGCGGCCGACCGCGGCGTCTTCGCCGATCACGGGCTCGAGGTCGAGCTCGTCGTGCTCGAGGACGGCGCCGTGGCGATCCCGAACACCCTGAACGGGCAGACCCAGTTCAGCATGGCCGGCTTCGGCTCGGCGGTGCAGGCGATCGAGAAGGGGATCCCGATCAGCCTGATCGGCGCGGCGAACGTGATCCCCACCGATCCCGATTCGAAGTACCAGGCCGTCATCGTGAACAAGGAGGCCGGCATCACCGAGGCCTCCCAGATCGAGACCTGGGCCGCCGACTCGACCGAGGTCGATCCCTCGCACGCCTTCACCATCGACGCGCTGGGCGGCGACTACGCCTCGCTCACCAAGATCGCCGTGCCCTTCCCGGCCATCGGCGACGCCGTGGCCGACGGCACGGTCGACGCCGCCTTCGTGAACGAGCCCTTCCTCTCGGCCGCGATCGAGACCGGCAAGGTGGACGTGCTCAGCTACGTCACGGGCGATCTCACCATCCCGGGCGCGCCGGGCGCGGTCTTCATCGGCGCGATCGAGTACATGGACGAGAACCCCGAGATCACCGCGCAGTTCATGGCGGCGATCCAGGAGGCCTACTCCTACGCCGCCGAGAACCTCGAGGAGGTCGCGGAGTTCGTGCCGAACACCGGCCTCAACGATCAGGTACCGCCGGTCGTCGCGCTCGGCGAGTACCAGGTGGGCCCCCTCAAGGCCGACCAGGTGCAGCCGCTCCTCGACGTCTTCGCCAAGTACGGCGCCATCGAGGGCAAGATCCCCGCGAGCGAGATGATCCGCACCTCCTGAGACGGCGGGGCGGCCCCGAGCCGCCCCGCCCCTCTCCCCTCAGCATCTCCGAGGACGGCAATGTCACAAGAACACATCAGCAGGGTCGGCGGCGAGCTCTTCAGCGACCCCGGGCCCGACGGCACGCTCGCCCGCGGCTTCCTGCGCGGCACCGGCCTCACCCGGGACGACATCGCGGATCGCCCGGTCATCGGCATCGCGAACACCTGGAGCGAGCTCAACCCCTGCAACGGGGGCCTGCGCGATGTCGCCGAGCACGTGAAGCGCGGGATCGTGGCCGCGGGCGGCCTGCCCCTTGAGTTCCCCACGATCTCGCTCGCCGAGCCCTTCGTGAGGCCGACGAGCCTCTACCTGCGCAACCTCATGGCGATGGACGTCGAGGAGATGATCCGCGCGAGCCCGATCGACGGGGTCGTGCTGCTGGGCGGCTGCGACAAGACGATCCCCGCCCTGCTCATGGGCGCCTTCAGCGCCGGCAAACCCGCGCTCGCGGTCGCGGCCGGCCCCCGTCCGCTCTCCTGCTGGCGCGGAGAACCGATGACGGTCGAGAACTTCTGGCCCATCATCGACGAGCGCCGCTCGGGCGTCCTCGACGACGCGGGCTGGCGCGAGTTCGAGTCCCAGGTCAGCTGCGGCGTGGGCACCTGCAACGTCATGGGCACCGCGACCACGATGGCCGTCATCACCGAGGTGCTCGGCATGTCGCTGCCCGGCAGCTCGCTGGCCGGGGCGGGCACGGAGGAGCGGTCCGGGATCGCCGAGCGCACCGGCCGCCTGATCGTCGCCCGCGCGCTGGCCGGTCGATCTCCCGCCGACATCGTCGACGCCTCGGCGCTGCACGACGCCTTCCGCGCGGTGTGCGCGGTCGGCGGATCCACCAACGCCGTCATCCACCTGCTCGCCTTCGCGGGCCGACTCGGCATCCCCCTCGACGCCTCCGTGCTGCGGGAGCTGAGCGAGACGACGCCGTTCCTCGTCGACGTGCGGCCCTCAGGCGAGGGCTTCCTGCACGAGGTCGAGGCCGACGGGGGCATCCCCGCCCTCATGCACCAGCTCGGCGATCTCGTGAACCTCGACCGGCTCGCCGGCGACGACCGGCCCTGGCGCGAGTCGGTCGCACCGCCCCGGCGCGACGGCGGCACGATCGGCTCCCGCGCCGAGCCGAAGGGGCCCGTCGGGGCGATCGGGCTCGTGTCGGGCACGCTCGCTCCCGACGGCGCGGTGGTCAAGCTCTCCGCCGCGAGCCCCGACCTGCTCTCCCACATCGGACGGGCGGTCGTCTTCGACGGCGTCGAGGATCTGCGGTCGCGGATCGACTCCCCCGATCTCGGGGTCGACGCCTCCTCCGTGCTCGTGCTGCGCGGCGTCGGACCCATCGGCGGATCGGGCATGCCCGAGGTCGGGCATCTGCCGATCCCGGCCCGGCTGCTCGCGGAGGGCGTCACCGACATGGTCCGGGTGTCGGACGCCCGCATGAGCGGCACCGCCTCCGGCACCGTGATCCTGCACGTCGCCCCCGAGGCGGCCGTCGGCGGCCCGCTCGCCCTCGTCCGCGACGGCGACCCGATCCGCTTCGACGCGGCCTCGAACCGCATCGATCTGCTGGTTCCCGACGAGGAGCTCGCGCGCAGACGCGCGGAATTGCGGATCGAACCCGTGCCGAGCCGCGGCTACGAGCGGCTCTACCGCGGCCACGTGCAGCAGGCCGACACGGGCTGCGACTTCGACTTCCTGCGCGCCGACGGGGTGAGCGCGCCCGGCGCATCTCGCACCCCCGGACGAACGGAGCAGACCGCATGAGTCTCGCAGAGCCCGTCGGCTTCATCGGCACCGGCGCCATGGGCACCGAGATGGTGCTGCGCCTGCGCGCCGCGGGCCGTCCCGTCGTCGTCACCAACCGCACGCGCGGCAACGCGGCCCGGGCCGAGCAGGCGGGCGCCGAATGGGTCGAGTCGCCGCGCCTCGTGGCCGAGCGCGCCGGCATCGTGCTGAGCTGCCTGCTCGACTCCGCCGCGGTCGAGCGCGTGTACCTCGGCCCCGGCGGCCTCATCGAGGCCGCGCGGCCCGGCCGGGTCTTCGTCGAGCACGGCACCTTCTCGCCGGTCGTCGCGGCGGAGGTCCAGCGGAGGTTCGCCGGGCTCGGCGCCGCATTCGTCGACATGCCCGTCACCGGAGGACCGGAGGGCACCCGAGAAGGCCGGCTGGCGGCCATGGCGGGCGGCGACCCTGCCGCGATCGAGGCGGCCGCCGCGGTGGTGAGCGCCTACTGCGCCCAGGTGACGCCCATCGGCGGCCCGGGCGCCGGACTGCAGTTGAAGCTCGTGAACCAGCTGCTCGTGAGCTCGCAGATGGCGTCGGCGGCCGAGGCCGTCGCCCTGCTGCACCGCCTCGGCATCGACCTCGACACCGCGGGCTCCGTGCTCGAGAAGGGCTGGGCCGGCAGCGCCATGCTCACCCGCGCCCTCGCGCAGCTGCGCGCCGGAGCCGTGCAGGGCACCGGAGTGAGGACGGGCGGCATGATCGAGATCCAGGAGCTGATCGAGGAGCTGATCGACGACCCTGCCGCCTACCCGGTCTTCGAGGGCTCGCGCACCCTGTTCGAGCGGGCGATCGCACTCGGCCTGGCCGACGACGACCCCGCGGTGATGCACCTCGCCGTCACCGCGCCGAGCCCTGCCGCGCAGGGAATGCAGGAGGAATCATGAACCCGCACCCGGATCGCGTCGCGGAAGAGCCCCGCGTCGTCATCGTCGGCGCCGGTCCCGTGGGGCTCGCAGCCGCACTGCTGCTCGCACGTTCGGGCATCGCCTCGACCGTGCTCGAGCAGGACGAGGCGCCGAGCACCCACCCGAAGGCCCGCGGCATCCGCCCGCGTACCATGGAGCTCTTCATGCAGTGGGGCATCGCCGACCCGCTCTACGCGATCGCGCTGCCCGAGGAGGCGAACCGCTTCATCTACTGCGACACCCTCGCGGGCGAGGAGATCGCCCGCACCGGCGAGATCGAATCGAAGGGATCGGCGACGACCCTCGCGCGCGCCTGCCGCGTGGCCCAGGACTCGGCACTCCGCTCGATCCTCGGGGCGGTCGAGGCCGAGCCGCTCGTGACGGTGCGCCTGGGCTCCCCCGTGGTCGCGATCGAGCAGGACGATGACGGCGTGCGCGCGGTCGACGCGAGCGGCACAGTGCACCGCGGCGACTACCTCATCGGCGCCGACGGCGCGGCGAGCGCGGTGCGACGGCTGCTCGGCGTCGGCATGGAGGGCGCGCCGGTCATCGGCTACGGGCAGAGCATCTACTGGCGCGGCGACCTCTCACGGTGGACGGCGGATCGCCTCTGCATCCAGTTCCACACCGGCGCGCGCAGCGGCCACCCGGCGAGCGTGGCGAGCGTCGACGGGAAGGAGCGCTGGATCACGATGGTCATGCAGCCCGCTTCCGAGACGCGGCCCGAACCGCCGACGCCCGAGGAGGCGCGGGAGATCATCGCGCGGGCCGTGGGCGCTGCGGTCGGGGATGAGGTCGATCCCGAGATCCTCGACATCACGACGTGGCGGATCAGCGCCCAGGTCGCCGAGCGCTGGCGCGAGGGGCGCGTCTTCCTCGCGGGCGACGCGGCCCACACCTTCCCGCCCACCGGCGGCTTCGGCATGAACACCGGCATCCAGGACGCGCACAACCTCGTCTGGAAGCTCGCCGCCGTGCTCGCGGGGAACGCCGGGCCGGGGCTGCTCGACAGCTACGAGGCGGAACGGGCGCCCGTGGCCCGCAGCAACGCGGCGTGGAGCGCCGAGAATGGCGCCCGCTTCCGCCGCATCCAGGCGGCGATCGCGGCGGGCGACGACGAGGCGCTGGCCGAGCAGCTCGACGCGCAGCGGGGCCACGTCGACGCGTCGGATCAGGATCTCGCGTTCCGCTACGAGACCGGGGCGCTCGCAGGCCGTGATCCGAACGACGGATCGCCGACGGCCCGGGCGCGGCTCGGCTCGCGCTTCCCCGAGACCGCGCTGCTGATCGACGGCGAGCGCCGCTCGAGCAACACCGATCCGGTCGACGGCTTCCGCATCGTCGTCGCGGATGCGGCCCGGGTCGATGCTGCCCGGACCGTGCTCGAGCGGCTCGGACTCCCCGGCTCGGCCGCCGTCGCCGACGCGGCGGTGCTCGGGGTCGCGGAGGCCGCGGTCGTGCGCCCCGACGGCATCGTCGCCTGGTGCGGCGCCGCGGATCCGGCGGAATGGGAAGCCGCCCTGCTCGGGATCCTGGAGCGTCGGCCGTGACGGCACCGGCGGCCGGCGCGGCGGCCGCGCCCACGCTAGGCGCACCCAGGTACGCCGCCAATCTGTCGATCCTCTTCCCCGAGCTGCCTTTCACCGAGCGACCCGCCGCGGCGGCCGAGCGGGGCTTCGGCTACGCCGAGAGCTGGTGGCCGTTCGACGGAGCGGCGGCAGGCCGAACCGAGCTCGCGGCGTTCTGCGAGTCCTTCGAGCAGGCGGGGGTGCGGCTCGCGCTGCTGAACCTCACCGCGGGTGCCGGGGGCGCGAGCGGGCGCGGGATCCTCACCGATCCCGATGCCGCGGAGGCGTTCGAGGCGAACCTCGACTCCGTCTGCGAGATCCTGCGGCGCACCGGCTGCGGCGTCGTGAACGCGCTGTATGGCAACCGGCAGGACGCCGCGCGAGCGGACGAGGAGGACGCCCTCGCCCTCGATCGGCTCGTGCGCGTCGCCGACCGCGTCGGCGAGCACGGCGCCACTGTCGTGGTCGAGACTCTCAACTCGCGCACGAGCCCCGACTACCCCCTCGTCGACATCGATCGCACGGCCGAGATCGTCGCGGCGGCGAGGGCGCGCAGCGCCCGCGGCAACGCGGCGCTGCTGCTCGACGTCTACCACCTCACGACGATGGGGACGGATCCGGTCCTGGCGATCCGCCGCCACGGTCCGCTCATCGGGCACGTGCAGTTCGCGGACTCCCCCGGCCGGGGCCGGCCCGGCACCGGCGACATCGACTTCGACGCGGTGCTGGGAGCCCTGCGCGAGATCGGCTACACCGGCCTCATCGGCCTCGAATACGACCCACTCTTCCAGGCGCCGACCATCGGCGCCGGTATCTGAAACTCTGAAACGAAGGAGACACCATGAAGCTCGTGACCTTCGGCGCCGTGCGCGCCGAGCGACCCGGCATCTACGTTCCCGGCAAGGGCATCGCCCCGCTCGATCCGCTGCTGCGCTCGCTCGGCCGCTCCGCGCTCGAGATGAACGAGTTCCTCTCGCTGCTCGACGTGCTGCAGCCCGAGGTCGAGGAGGCACTGACGCGCGACGACACCGTCTGGATCGACGAGGACTCGGTACGGCTTGGTCCGCCCGTCACCGCGCCCGAGAAGGTCATCGTCGCCGGCGGCAACTACCAGTCGCACGTCGACGAGGCCGCGGGCATGAAGGACGCGCCCACGCCCTCCGAGGCGATCATCGTGTTCAAGCCGTCGAACACCGTGATCGGGCCGAGGGATGCGCTGAAACGCCCCTACAACTCGGAGCAGCTCGACTACGAGACCGAGATCGGGGTGATCATCGGACGCGGCGGCAGCGACATCCCGCTCGAGCGCGCCTACGAGCACGTCGCCGGCTACTGCATCTCGAACGACGTGACCGCGCGGGATCTCGCGTTCAAGGAGGTGCACGTCAACCCGATGTTCCAGCAGATGACCCGGGCGAAGGGCATCCCCACCGGCTCGCCGCTCGGGCCCTGGCTCGTGACTAAGGACGAGATCCCGGATCCGCACGATCTGCGCCTGCGCTGCTGGGTGAACGGCGAGCTGCGGCAGAACGGGATGAGCAGCGAGATGATCATCGACATCCCGCATCTCATCGCCGACTTCTCGCGCGCCATGGAGCTCTCGCCCGGCGACGTCATCATGACCGGCACGACGACGGGCTGCGGCGCCTTCCAGGATCCGCCGTCCTACCTCTTCGAGGGCGACGTGGTGCGCATGGAGATCTCGGGCCTCGGCGTGATGGAGACCCCGGTCGTCGACGGGTGATGTCGAGGCGCAAGGGGACGCGAATCGCTCTCCGACCCCGCGCGGGAGAGCGATTCGCGTCCCCTTGCGGGAAGGTCAGCGGATCGCCTCGACCGCCGAGCGCACCGCCGGGTCGGCGCCGTCCAGCCGCAGCAGGGTGTCGGCGAGCACCTGCACGAGCAGCTCGATGACCCGCTCCTCGTCGAGGCGGTCCTGCTCGTCGCGGTCGAACCACGACATGACGATCTCGTCCTTCATCGCGATCCACCCCGCGACGAAGATGCGCGCGTTCTCGTCCAGGTGGTCGATGCCGACGGTCGCAAGCAGCTGGCTGGCGCCCTCCCAGCGGGCCGCCTCGAAGGCGGCGCGCAGCTCGGCGTCGCCGCCCAGCCCCCCGCGCACGAGCTCGCGCAACTGCTGCGAGTGGCCGCCGAGCCAGCGGATGTGCGCCCGCATCATCTCGCGCACGGCGTCTCGGGGAGCAAGCCCCTCGGGCGGCACGAGCACCTCGCGCATCTCGACCGCGACGCGGCCGAGCACCGCGAGGAAGTAGCCGCGCTTGCTGCCGAAGTAGTGGAACGGCAGCCCCGCCGCGACTCCGGCTCGGCGGGCGAGCTCCGAGACCACGACCTCGTCGTAGGGGGTCGTGCCGAACGCCTCCATGCCCTCCGTGAGCAGCCGCTGCCGGCGCTCGTCGGAGGCGGATGAAGGCGTTCTCGGCATACCCCTCAGCTTAGGGCGTGCGCGCTCGCGACCCGACCCGATCAGGCCCGGGCCAGCACCCGGCTGCGCGCCTCGGCCACGGCGGCCGCGCGGTCGGCGGGAGCGGCGATCCACCGGGCCGCGATGTGGCCGTCGGGCCGCACGAGCACCGCGCCGCCCTCGGGGATCGCGTAGGTCTCGGCCCAGCGGCCGGTCTCGTCGGCGTAGTCGCCGGCGCCTCCCGCGCCCACCGCGATGCCGTACGCCGCGACGCCCTCGGGAGCGGGCCAGGCCTCGCCCGCCGAGAACAGGGTCCACCCTGCGATGAGGTGCACGCTCGACGCCGAATCGACGCCCGGGCCGCGCAGGCGCAGATGCGGGGCACGGGCGCCCGGCGCCGAGGTCGGCCGATAGAGCGCGACCGTCGACTCGGGCGCCGCGGTGCCGTCGCCGACCACGGCCGACGACTCGTAGACCGTGCCGAAGATCTGGCCCTGGGAGTGGAACTCCTCCTTCTGCTGGGCGACGCCTGCGGCGAAGTGGCCGCGGATCTCCTCGCCCTCGGGCAGCGCGAGCAGGCGCAGCACCTGCGGATCCGCGAGCATCGCCGCGGCCTCCTGCTGGTTGCGGGCGTTCTCCATCGAGCGCTCGGCGTTCAGCGAGGCGACCGCCCGCCGCTCGGGCTCGTAGCTGTCGAGCAGGCTCGTGCCGGCCTCGCCGGTCAGCACGGCGTCGAGCTTCCAGACGAGGTTGTGCGCGTCCTGGATCCCGCTGTTCATGCCGAAGCCGCCCATCGGCGGGAACTGGTGCGCGGCGTCGCCGACGAGGAAGACGTCGCCGACGCGCCAGCGATCCGCGATCGCCATGTCGACCCGCCACGGCAGGACGCTCAGGATCTCGGGCTCGAGATCCGCCACGCCGGTCGCCGTACGCAGGAGCTCGGTGCAGTACTGCTCGGTGAAGACGGCCCTCACATCGGTGCCGTCGGGCACTTCGACGCTGTACACCCAGCGGTCGGCGCCGTTGAGCGCGATGAAGATGCCCTGCGTCTCGGCCGACATGATGAACCAGAGGATGTACGGACGCGAGCGCGTCGCCTCGGTGAGATCGGCCTGGAAGTAGATGTTCGCCCGGGTGCCGAGGGCCGCGCTGCGCGTCAGGCCCGCGTCGACGAGGTCGCGCACGGTGCTGTTCGCGCCGTCGGCTCCGATGACGAAGCGGGCGTTCACGATGCCCCCACCCGCAGCATCGTCGGTCGTGAGCGTCACGCCGCCGTCGCCCTCCTCGAGCGCCGTCACGCGCGTGCCGAAGCGCAGCTGCGCGGAGGGGTGCTTCGCCAGCTCGTCGCGCAGCGCGCCCTCGATCAGGTCCTGCGCGCAGGAGGCGAGGCGCTCGGGCGAGTTCAGCTCGGCCGCGTCGTCGTCGAGGTAGTCGAGGGTGGCGAGCGTGTTCGCGGCGATGCTCGGCAGCCAGCCGAAGCCGGTCGCGAGATGCGGGGGCAGCGAGGCCTCGCGGATGGTGTCCGCGACGTCCCACTGGCGGAACAGCTCCATCGTGCGCGCGTTGATCACATGGGCGCGGGGCTGATCCGAGGGGGTCTCGCGCTGCTCGAGCACCGCGACGCTGCGGCCTCTGCGGGCGAGGTCGATGGCGGCCGAGAGGCCGACGGGGCCGGCTCCGACGATGACGACGTCGAAGCGGTCGGGGGTGGTGTTCATGCGTGCTCCTGATCGGTGGTGAAGGTGAGTGCGGTGGTGAAGAGTCGGTGGGGGTCGTGACGATTCTTGAGTTCGCGCAGGATCGGCAGCGCGGGGCCGTCGCCGGCGGCGTAGGCGGCGTCGCCGAGGCCGGCGTTCCCCGATCCCGCCTCGTCGCGCGAGACGAAGCCGGGCACGCGCGCCTCGTCGCGGCGCACGGCCGCGAGCACCCGATCGAGGCCCGCCGCCCATTCGCGCGTCGCGGCGGCCTCCTCGGGCTCGACCCAGAGCCCCATGACGTTGATCATGAACGCCGCGTCGCGGCCGGGTGCGCAGCCCTCCCCGCGGCGCACCGCTCCGCCGAGCGGCACGATCTCGAAGGCGGAGTGCGGCCCGGGCAGCGGGGCGGCCGCATCGACGAAGGCCTCGATGTCGCCGTCGCCCAGGCGGTCGGCGAAGCCGGAGCGGAAGTGCGCCCCGAAGCGCTCGAAGGGGAACGCCGGCTCCAGCCGCTCGCGCAGCTGCAGGGGCGTGAGCCTGCCCGCGACGACCGCGGCGGCCCGCGGGTGCAGGGTCGCGGGGCCGAGATCGCGCTCGGCGACCCCGGCCTCGCCCGCGTGCACGAGCAGCGCGAGCACACCGGCACCGCCGACGAGCGCCGGGTCGAGGCCCGGCAGCGGCGGCAGGGCACGCACGAAGGCCACCGCGGTGAGGTCGTCGCCGGCCCCTGCGGCGAGGTCGAGCACCAAGCTCAGCCCCTCGGCTGCGTGATCCGCCGCGAAGGCGAGCTGCACGACGTGGAAGTCGCGGATCGGCGCCGGCGCGAGCGTCAGCTCGGTGACCGCGCCGAAGTTGCCCCCGCCGCCGCGCAGCGCCCGGAGCAGCTCGGGATCGCGCCTCTCGTCCACCTGCCGGACCGTGCCGGTGCCGTCGACCAGCCGCGCGGCGACGATCCGGTCGCCGATGAAGCCGAGACGGCGCAGCAGCACGCCGACGCCGCCCGAGAGCGCGGCCCCGGCGACGCCGATGCGACTGGGGACGGGGAGATTGAGGGCGAACCCTGTGCCGTCGAGCGCGCGGTCGAGCGCGCCGGCCGTGACGCCGCCCCCGACGGTGACCGTGCGCGCCTCCGGGTCGACCTCGATGCGGTCGAGGCCCGCCAGGTCGAGGCAGACCGTTCCCGCCGCCTCGCCGAGCGCTCCGGGAGAGTACCCGCCGCCGAGCACCGAGATCGGCACGCCGAGACCCGCGCAGGCCGTGATCGCGGCGAGCACGTCGCTCTCGTCGCGGCAGCGCACCCGCACGAGCGGGGCGGTGTCGGGCGTGCCGGCCGCAGCTCGGGATGGAACGGCCGGATCCTGGATCGCCTCCGGCGCGATGCCCCGATCGGTCAGTGATGCCGGGATCCGTCCCGCGATCCCCTGGCTGCGCCGATCCGCCATCCCGACCTCCTTGCCGATGCAGCCACACTAGATTGACTTTGAGTCACAGTCAATCTTTGATACTCGGTCAGCGCTGTCCCGAGTATGCGGCGGTTGTTGCGGGTGCTGCTCGATGACACCCGCAACAATTGCCCGAAATTTCGCGGGGCGGAGTCGCAGATCCTCATCCCCGACCCCTTCGCCCCTCACAAGCCCGTTCGCGCTGAGAATCTCCTGATCTCTCTACAGATTCCGCATTCGCAACCCTGCCGGTGATGCCCGCATACGAAGCTGGTGTCGCGAAAAGACCACGCGAACGTGTTTCGCCTGAGACCCGAGTGAGGCCAGTGCTAGGTATAACTTGTTATACTCAATCCATGAAGACGGCGATCTCGATCCCTGACGACGACTTCGCGCGATTCGAGCGGATCGCGGCGCAGCACGGCATGAACCGTTCGGAGTTCTACCGCCGCGCGGCCCAGCGGTTCTGCGACGAACTCGATGGCGGTTCCGAGCTCACCGCCATCGCGAACGCAACGCTCGATCTGGCCGGTCAACCTGCCGACCCGCTCTTCACTCGCGAATCCGAGCGCCTGCTGCACGACGAGGTCGACTGGTGATCGACTGGGGCGATATCGTCTGGGTCGACTTCGGTTCACCGCGCGGATCGGAACCGGCGAAAGTGCGCCCGGCCGTCGTTCTGCAGGAGAAATGGCTGCTCGACTCCCGCATCACAACGGTGCTCGTCGTCCCGCTCACCTCGAACCTCGGGCTCGAATCGTTCCCTGGCAATGTGCGCATACCCGCAGAGACCGCGGGGCTGGATCGGGACTCCGTGGCGGTGGTGACTCAGCTCGGCCCGGTGAGCCGCGAGTTTCTCGATCCGTTTCCCGTCGGGCATGTCCCGACCTACCTCATGAGGCAGATCGGCGCAGGGATCAGGCTCGTACTGGGTGTGTGAGTCCGCGCCCTCTCGCGCCCTGCAAAGCAGCCGGCGCCACCGCGCCGCATGAAGCGAAGGGGGACGCGAAAGGCCCTCCGGGCCGAAGCCGGAGGGCCTTTCGCATCCCCCTGGGGGATGGTCTGCGACGACGCGACCTCAGAGCATCTTGGTGACCTGATCGAAGCTGAGCTCGACCGGGGTCTCGCGCTCGAAGAGCGACACCAGCACGGTGAGCTTGCCCGAGGCGGCGTTGATCTCGCTGATCGTGCCGGGGAGCCCCTCGAAGGAGCCCGACTTGATGGTGATGGTCTCGCCGATCTCGAAGTCGATCTCGACGTTGCCCGCCTCGGCGGCACCCGCCGCGGCCTTGGACTTCGCGAGCACCGGCTCGAGCTCGACCGTGCTCTTCAGCATCTCGAACGCCTCGTTGAAGCGCAGCGGCACTGGGTTGTGGGCGTTGCCCACGAAGCCGGTCACACCCGGGGTGTGGCGCACGACGGACCACGAGTTCTCGTTGAGGTTCATGCGCACCAGCACGTAGCCCGGGATCCGCACGCGGGTCACCATCTTGCGCTGGCCGTTCTTGACCTCCATGACCTCTTCCATGGGGACCTGGATCTCGTAGATGTCGTCGACCGCGCCCATCGTCTCGCGACGGTTCCACAGGTTCGACTTCACCTTGCGCTCGTAGCCCGCGTAGCTGTGCACGACGTACCACTTGCCCGGCTTGCGGCGCAGCTCGACCTTGAAGGCGGCATAGGGGTCGGCCTCGGCCGCCTCGGCGTCCGCCTCCTCCTCGACGATCGCGGCGGCGGCCGCGGCGGCCTCCTCCATGCTGTCGATCTCGAGCGCGTCGTCGACCTCGGCATCCGCCTCGGCGTCGGTCTGGTTCGCCAGCGCGTCGAGGGCGGCGTCCAGCTCGGCCTCGGGGTTCATGTTCTCACTCGTCATCTGACTCTCTTGCTCTCGATCGCGGGAAGCGGTCCGCGGGACGTGTCTCGGTGCTCGGGTCTCGGCGATCCGCCCGCTCGATGCGGACGGTGCGGGGCGCTAGCCCGGGGTGCCGAAGATGAAGACGGTGACCCAGCCGAATGCCTGGTCGAGCACCCACACGAGCGCCATCATGACCACGACGAAGCCCAGCACCACGAGGGTGTAGTTGATGAGCTCTTTGCGGGTGGGGGTGACGACCTTCTTCAGCTCGGAGAACACCTGCTGAATGAACAGGACGATGCGGCCGAACCACGACCGCTTGGAGCGGTCGGCCTTGGCACGCTCGACCAGACCGTCGCCGGTCTCGTCGATTTCCTTGCTGCTCACGCGCACGTCCTCTCTTCCTCCCGGCGATCGGAACCACCGGGTGTGGCAGGGCGGACAGGACTCGAACCTGCAACCTGCGGTTTTGGAGACCGCTGCGCTACCAATTGCGCCACCGCCCTATGGGCTTCCCCTGCTCGATTCTCATCCCTGTCCAGCAACGGAGCACTCGATTCAGGGCATGAAAAATCTTGGCAGAAGTCAACTACCTCGTACGAGTTTAGGGGATCCGCCCGCGCTTGTCGAACCGGGGCCGGACGACCCGACCATCGCCGCAGACGAAGCGGGAGCGGGGACCCGTGCCCCGCTCCCGCTTCCCGCGGATCGGTCGATCAGCCGACTCCCCAGATCCTCTTGTAGTTGGCCACGTAGTCGGCATTGGGGACCCAGACGCCGTCGGCGGGCATGTTGTGATCCTTGTCGACGATCTCGAACCCGATACCGGCATCGGGCATGCTGGTCTCGCCCGAGAGCACGCGGTTCATCGTGTCGGCGGCGGCCCAGCCGATCCAGTGCGCCGGCATCGCCACCGCGACGGTCTGGATGCCCTGCTCGATCAGAGCGATGTTCTCCGGGTACCCCTCGCTCCCGATGACCAGCATGCCGGCCTCGGCTGCGGGGGCGAGAGTCGGCGCGATCGCTGCGATGAGCGGATCGTACGCCGGTACGAACACGTTCGCATCGGCGTGCTGGGCGAAGAGCGTGCTCGCCTTCTGCGCCGCGCGTCCGTCGCTCATATCACTCGCGGTGAAGTCGGTCTGCCCGACGACCTCGCAGGAAGCGCAGACCTCCGCGAGGCGCTTGTCGAAACCCTGGTTCCGGTACTGCGCGAAGAGGAAGCCCGGGTCGTTCAGCTCGACCACCTGCGCATCGCCCCCGGTCTGAACGGCGACGTAGTCCGCCTGGAGCGCGCCCCACTGCTCGAAGAACTCGGCCGTCGATTCGGTCCCGTAATTCACCTGCGCGGAGAAGAGCGACTCCGAGCCGCCGGCCAGCGGGTCATCGCAGTCGAAGGAGTAGGGCGCGACCACCGGCACCCCCTGCTCCTTGGCCTGTTCGAGCGAGGTCTTCACCACCGGACAGTCCATTCCGACCAGCATGATCCCGTCCGGCCGAGCGGCGAGCGCCTGGCGGATTCCGTCGTTGAAGAGGCTCGGATCCCCCTTGCCGTCGACGAGCGTCACGTTCCAGCCGAGAGTCTCCAGCGCCTCCTGAGTCGCGTTGGTCGTGCTGGAGCAGCCGAGGAAGGCCTGCCCGCAGGAGATCAACCACATGTCCACCCCCTCCACAGCGGTCGGGCCGTCCGCCGGCAGTGCGCGGTGCTCGGCGGCGAACCCGCGTTCGACCGCGGCCACGGCGTCAGGGGAGACCTCGCCCGCGGTCGCGCCGGGAACGTCGCTTCCGCCGGTATCGCCCGAGCCGCCCGAGGCGCAGCCCGAGAGGAGCAGGGTGACGGTGAGAAGCGAAGCGGCTCCGATGCCGACGCGCTTGGGTGCTATCCGGTTCATGGGTTTCCATCCTTCATGGGTTCGGGACGGGTCAGCGCATGCCGAGCCGCCGCCTGCGGAGCGCGGTGGATGTTGCCACCGCGAGGATCAGGGCGCCACCCGTCACGATGGACTGGACCCAGGTGTTGGCGCCGGCGAGGATCAGGCCGCTGACCAGCACCGAGACCAGGGTGAGCCCGATGAGCGTGCCCAGGACGTTGAACTGGCCGGGGGTGATGGCGGAAGCGCCCAGGAACAACGCGGCGAGGGCGGGGAGTATGAGAGAGATGGGGTTCACCGCGGGGCTGCCGCTGCCCTGCTGCGCGAGCAGCATGATCCCCGCGATCCCTCCGAAGAACCCCGAGATGACGAAGCTGACCAATTGCAGCCGGCGCACGCCGATACCGACCAGATCGGCCGCATTCCGGTTCGAGCCGATCGCGGTCAGCCGACGGCCGAAGGGGGTCTGCGCGGTGAGGTAGGCGACCACCGCGGCGGCGAGAAGCGCCAGCAGCACGAGAATCGGCACGCCGAGGACCGGGGTGATCGCGAGCCGCGTGATGCCCGAGGGGATGCCGGTGACCGCCAGATCGTTGGTGATCCAGCTGATGATCCCGGTCATGACGATGGACGACCCCAGCGTTGCGATCAGGGCGTCGAGGTTCGCGTAGGCGACGAGATAGCCGTTGAACGCCCCGATGGCCATCGCGCACACGAGCCCGAGGGCGAGCGCCAGCAGGACCGGAACCCCCTGCTCGACCATGAGCTTGGCTGCGACGATCGAGGAGAGCGATGCGATCGAGCCGATGGACAGGTCGAAATTGCCGGCGATGAGCGGGACGATCATGCCCATGGCGAGCACCAGGATCACCGACTGGGAGGACAGGATCGCCTGGATGTTCGCCGAGGTGCCGAACGCGGGCTGCGTGACCCAGAAGACGACCGCCGTCACCACCATGATGGCGGGGAGCGCGAACCGTTCCGCGAGCAGCAGGGCGCGGCCGGTGCCCGCCGTGCGCGGTCGCGCGATGCTGCCGGCAAGATCTTCGGCGCTCATGCCGCCCCTCCTCGAGTCACTGGGTCACCTGGGTCATCCGTCTTCGTCCCGCCCGAAGACGCTCCGGGGGACGGCCGCGAGTCGTCCGAGCCGCCGACCGGCCCGGTCTCTCCCTCGTCCTGATACGCGAGCGCCAGGCAGCTCTCCTGAGTGACCGCCGCTCCGGATACCTCGCCGCGGGAGCGCCCGCCCACCAGGCCGACCACCCGGTCGGACAACTGCGCGAGCTCGTCTGCATCCGAGCTCGCGACCAGCACTGAGCATCCCTCGCGGGCGGCCGCTCGGATGGTCTCGTGGATCGCCGCGCGGGCGGCGATGTCGACCCCTTGCGTCGGCTCGTCGAGCAGCAGCAGCCTGGGGGCGAGGCTCAGCCACCGGGCGATGACGACCTTCTGCTGGTTGCCGCCCGAGAGCGAGGAGATCGGCGCCTCGACCGAGGAGAGGACGATGCCATAGCGCTCCGCGAGGCCACGGGCCTCCGAGGCCTCGGCGCGGCGGTCGAGGAGCCCGGCCCGCCAGTATGCGCCGATCCTGGGCAGCGACAGATTCCGCGCCACGGGGAGGTTGCCGAAGAGCGAGTCGCGGCCCCGATCCTCGGGTACGTAGGCGATCCCCTCGCCCATCGCGTCGGCCGTGTCGGCGGGCTCCAGTGCACGGCCGTCCAGTTCGATGCGGCCGGCCGTGGGCCGCTGCGCTCCGAACAGGACGCGGAGCAGCGAGCTGCGCCCGGAGCCGAGAAGGCCTGAGACGCCGACGATCTCGCCCTGGCGCACGGAGAGCGAGAAGTCCGTCAGCGTGCCTGCCGCGAGACGGTCGATCTTGAGCCTGACGGGCGCGTTCGCCGCGGCGCCGGAACGCGTCCCGGTCGCGAGGCCCAAGCCGTGGGTGAGGGTCTGCACCATCTCGGCGCGCGTCACGCCGGCGAGCGATCGGGTGAGTCGATGGCGCCCGTCGACCAGGAACGTCGCGTCGGTGCACACCGCCATCACCTCGTCGAGCCGGTGGGTGACGAGCACCACCGTATGCCCGCGGCGCCTGTACCCCTCGATCGCCTGGAGCACGACGTCGACCTCTTCGTTCGGCAGCGTCGCCGTGGGCTCGTCGAGCACGAGGACGCCGCGGCCGGCGCTCTCCTCGCCCTGCAGCGCACGCGCCACCGCCACCATGGTCTGCGTCGCCGGGCGGAGATCGCCCATCATCGTCGTCGCGCGGACCCCGACTTCGTATCTGTCGAGGATCCCCTGAACCTGCCGATGCAGGCTCCGCCACCTGATGGGGGCGAGGAGCCCTCCCCCGAACGAGCTGTTGACGGCGAAGTTCTCGGCGACGCTCAGATCCGGGAAGGTCCCGATCGCCTGATGCACGAAATGCAGGCCGGCCTCCCGCGCCCAGCCCGGGGTGATGCGATCGGCAGCCGTCGAGGCCTCGCCGACCCGAAGAGTTCCGCCCTCGTCCGCCTGGTGCACCCCGGCGAGGATCTTGATGAGCGTCGATTTGCCCGAGCCGTTGCCTCCGAGCAGCGCGTGCACCGAGCCCTGCGCGATCTCGAATGACACGTCGTCGAGAGCCTTGGTCCCGCCGAAGGTCTTCGAAACGCCGGCGACCCGTACCGCCGATGCCGCCGTCCCCACGGCATCGTCAGTGGTCGTCATCGCATCTCCAACGGTCGTCATCGACAGGTACGGGCGGCTTCGCCGGTGCCGCTCCGGTCGACCCGGGTCGGCAACGTGTCTATGACGATAAGAGAGCGCGCAGGCGCACACATTACCCCTGCGGGTTATTTCCGCGGTGGTCGATAACGATCGCGGATCCGCTGCGCCGGCCGCTCAGCCGGCCCGGCCCGCCATCCAGATGCGCTGGACCAGCTCGGCCCTGTTCCGCGAGTCGGTCTTGGCGAAGAGACGCTTCAGATGCTGCTTCACCGTGTTCTCGGTGATGTAGGCGCGCTCCGAGATCTCCTTGGCGGTCAGGCCTTCGGCGACCAACCGCGCGATCTCCTGCTCGCGCTTGGTCAGGACGTTCCAGGCGGGCAGGGCGGGGCTGCCCGGATCGGCGCCCTCATCGAACACCATCGTCACCGCGGCTCCGTGCGACTCGCCGAGCCGATAGCTCTTCACCACCCGCTGCTTGCCGTTCTCCCCGCGCATCCGTCCGATACGGACGCGCTTGCCGTTGAGGCGGAAGTCCTCCATGGCGGTCGAGAGCAGCTCCTCGAACACCTGACCCTCGCCGGGGACGTCCGGCTGGGACCTCCCGGCCAGACTCGGGTCCTTGCGAGCAGCGCGATTGCGGAAGAGCACGCGGGCGTCGAGATCGGTGACGACCACGGCCTCGGAGAGGCGATCCAGGACGTTCTCCATCAGGCTCGCACGCCGACCGCTCACCTCGAACCTGGCCGCGCGCTCCAGAGCGAAGGCCAGCTGCTCGGACATGAGTGTGGCCACCGTCAGCTCCGAGGAACTGAAGGCGCCCGCCTCCTCCGACCTCGCGAAGTTCATCGTGCCGAGCAGCATCCCGGAGGCCATGACCGGAGCCTCGAGCGAATAGCTGAGCCCCGCCCTTCTCAGCAGCACGTAGTTGGGCGTATTCTTCCAATGCTCCCCGGCGACGACCCGCGTCGAGTCGATGGGCCTGCCGATGTCGACGACGTAGGAGAGCAGAGGATCCTCCTCCCGGCAGTACGCTTCGTACTCGTCGAGGAACCAGTGGTCCGCGTCGGCATGGACATCGAGCACCTTCCGGGAATCGGCGTCGAGCCGGTAGAGGGCGGACTTGTCGGCCGGGATCACCTCGGTGATGCCGTCGATCACGACGTTCGAGAGCTCGCGCAGAGTGAGCGCCTGCTGGAGTCGGCCGACGAAACGGTGCAGACGCTGCTGCTGGTCCGCTGTCGGCGCGCGTGTCTGCAGTGACCCCATATCGACTCCCCTCGCGCTGGCTCGCCGTCAGTGACGTCAGCTTACCCAATCGTTTCGGAGAGCTCGATCGAAAGTCGGGTCGCCGCGGGAGGAGGAGCGCTAAAGTTACCCGTTCGAGTAACGCCTGGCCGCCCGCCCCTCCCGCGGACCGGCAGGACCGCCCCGCGGGACGGGAGGCCGACCCGCGGAGCGGCGCGACGATGGACCGCGTACGATCGCCATCATCTCGGCGGGAGGATGTCGCGCAGCCCGCGCTCCTCGAGCAGCGGCTGCACCTTCTCCGCGAAGTACTCGATGTCGTTCTTGTAGTCGAACAGGATCAGCTGCACGCCATCGACGCCGGCGTCGCCGAGCTGCTCCAGCAGATCGGCGATCCG
Source organism: Candidatus Leucobacter sulfamidivorax (assembly GCA_016771945.1). GTDB lineage: Bacteria > Actinomycetota > Actinomycetes > Actinomycetales > Microbacteriaceae > Leucobacter > Leucobacter sulfamidivorax. The sequence continues at coordinate 259,173 of QZLF01000002.1, read as the reverse complement.
CTCGGGAGTGCCGATCATCTTGAAACCGCCGAGGCCCAGCACGACCGGCTCGAGCGTGTGGTCAGGCCACGACTTGCTTCCCTCGGTGAGCCCGTTGATCGTGTTCTGAGCGGCCTCGTAGTCGGCGTGGTCGAGGATCTCCTGGCGAAGCGCCTGCGCCTCCTCCTCCGTGTCGCGGACCAGCATCACGACGGGCAGCAGGACCTTCAGCCGGCGGCCCCGGCTCCCGGCTGCGGCGCGCACTCGGTCGACGACCTCGCGGACCGCCTCGACATCGTCGCTCCGGTCGCCGCTGCCGCCCTGGATGAACACCACGTCGGCGTGCTCGGCCGCGAAGGCCAGACCCTCTTCGGACTGGCCGGCGTTGATGATCAGCGGTTTCCGGCCGCCCAGCAGATCGGGCGTGACGACGCAGTCCTTGCCCTGGAAGTACTCCCCCTCGAGATCGATCGGCTCCTCGGCCGCCCAGAGCCGATCCAGCATCGAGACGAACTCGCCGGCCATCCGGTACCGTTCCGCGCGGTCTCGGAACGGGAGGCCGAACATCTGCACCTCGCTGGGCTTCCAGCCGGTGACGACGTTCAGCCCCCAGCGCCCGCTGCTGATGTGGTCCATGCCGACGCCGATCTTCGCGACGTGCATGGGGTGGTAGCCGTACGAGACGTGCCAGGTGGTGAACACCATGCAGCGCTCGGTCTGAGAGGCGAGCGCTGCGGTCAGCGAGACCACATCGAGCGAGAGCTCGTGGAAATGGATCCGGCCGCCCGTGCCGCGCCAACGGCCGACCGGGAAGATGAAGTCCCAGCCCAGCTCGTCCACCCGGCGCGCGCAGTCGAGGTTGTACTGCCAGGTCGGCGCGAAGAGGCCGAGGTCGCTCGCGTAGTGCCCGCTGCCCCCGCCGCTGAGGGTCGGCAGGAAGAGCCCGATGGCGAGTCGACGCCGCTCGAAGCGCTCGCGGTGGGTCATGCCGTTCTCGTCACGGGCGGGCTCGGGATACTGGCTCTTCAGGAGCGCCAGATTCTCCTCGGGGGTAGCCACTTCAGCGGTCACGATGGTCGTCCTCTCTCCGGGGTGGATTTCGAGAGTACGTCCGCCGCTCCGACGCCCGCATTCCTCTTGCGGGTAACTTTCCGGCACGAAAGGGTACCGCCCGGGATGGCCGGATTCGAGGGCCGGCAGGCGACTGAAAACCGAGCGGCCTCAGAAGTGGTAGGGATACGGCGACCAATCGGGGTCGCGCTTCTCGAGGAACGAATCGCGTCCCTCGACCGCCTCGTCGGTGCCGTAGGCGAGGCGCGTGGTCTCGCCCGCGAACAGCTGCTGGCCGACGAGCCCGTCGTCGACCGCGTTGAAGGCGTACTTCAGCATGCGGATCGCGGTGGGCGACTTGCCGAGGATCTCGCGCGCCCACTCGATACCGGTCCGCTCGAGCTCCTCGTGCGGCACGACGGCGTTCACCGCCCCCATCTCGTAGGCGCGCTGGGCGCTGTACTCGCGCGCCAGGAAGAACACCTCGCGCGCGTTCTTCTGCCCGATCTGGCGGGCGAAGTAGGCGCTGCCGTAGCCGGCGTCGAAGGATCCGACGTCGGCGTCGGTCTGCTTGAAGTGCGCGTGCTCGGCGCTCGCGATCGACAGGTCGCAGACCACGTTCAGCGAGTGCCCGCCGCCGGCGGCCCAGCCGTTCACGAGCGCGATGACGACCTTGGGCATGAAGCGGATCAGCCGCTGCACTTCGAGGATGTGGAGGCGGCCGGCTCGGGCGCGGGCCTCGGGCCCGACCTCCGTCTCGGACTCCGAGTACTTGTAGCCATCGCGGCCGCGGATCCGCTGATCGCCGCCCGAGCAGAACGCCCGCACCCCGTCGCGCGGGCTCGGACCGTTGCCGGTGAGCAGCACCGCGCCGATGCGGGGGTTCATGCGCGCCCGGTCGAGCGCGTCGTAGAGCTCGTCGACCGTGCGCGGCCGGAACGCGTTGCGCACCTCCGCGCGGTCGAAGGCGACGCGCGCGATGCGGCCGTCGCGGCTGACGTGCGCGGTGATGTCGGTGTAGCCCTCGGAGCCCGGCGCGGGCTCCCACTCGGCCGGGTCGAAGAGTTCGGAGACCTGCTGCTCAGTCATGGGCACCAGCCTATTCGGCCCTGCCCGAGCCGCCCTCCCTGCACCCGCTCCGTCCCGCTCCGTCCCCCTCCCGCCCCGCCAAACAGTTGTCACTTTGCTGCGCTATTTCACGTTTTAGAGCAGCAAAGTGACAACTGTTTGAGGGTAGGGAACGGGGTGGGATGATGGATCCGTGACAGCGGATCGGCCTGGTCTCCATGAACTGCTCGGGTGCACGCGAGTGGTGGCGATCCCGACCCGCACCCGCTTCCGCGGCGTGAGCGTGCGCGAGGCAGTACTCTTCGACGCCCCGAACGGGGCGAGCGAGTTCTCGCCGTTCGTCGAGTACGGCGACGCCGAGGCCGCCGCGTGGCTCGCCGCGGCGATCGAGTTCGGCTGGGGCGAGCTGCCCCCCGTGACGCGGGGCCGGATCGCGGTCAACGCCACCGTGCCCGCCGTGCCGGCCGGCGAGGTGCCGTCCGTGCTGGCCCGCTTCCCCGGCTGCCGCACGGCCAAGGTGAAGGTCGCCGAGCGCGGGCAGACGCTCGCCGACGATGTGGCGCGCGTACGTGCCGTGCGCGAGGCGATGGGACCGGACGCCGCGGTGCGGGTCGACGCCAACGGCGGGTGGAGCGTCGACGAGGCCGTCGCGGCGCTGACCGTGCTCGCCGAGTTCGACCTCGACTACGCCGAGCAGCCGTGCGCCGGTGTCGACGAGCTCGTCCGGGTTCGAGCCCGCTTGACTGGGGGTCAAGGGGTCGCAGGTTCAAATCCCCCTTCCCCTGCCGGCAGCTCGTCGAACCCCGAACCCGCTGGTTACGGGTCGACCCTCGTCCGCATCGCTGCGGACGAGAGCGTGCGCAAGGCCGAGGATCCGCTCGCCGTCGCCCGGGCCGGCGCCGCCGACCTGCTCGTCGTGAAGGCCCAGCCGCTCGGCGGCATCGCGCGGGCGCTCGAGATCGTCGCGGAAGCGGGTCTCCCGGTCGTCGTGTCGAGCGCGCTCGACACCTCCGTCGGCATCGCGATGGGCCTGCACCTGGCCGCGGCGCTGCCCGATGGCGCGCTCGCGGGCGCATGCGGGCTGGGCACGGTCACGCTGCTCGACGGCGACGTGACGGCGGATCCCCTGCTGCCGGTCGCCGGCGAGATCGAGGTGCGGCGCCCCGACCTCGACGCCGAGCTGCTCGAGCGCTATGCGGCGCCCCCCGAGCGCGAGGCCTGGTGGCGCGAACGAGTCGCCCGCTGTCGCGCGCTGCTCGGCGGCTGAGTCTCGGCTCAGCCTCAGCCGGAACCAAACCGAGCCCCGGCAACCGCGCCTCAGCCCTTGAGCCCGGGGAAGTCCTCCTCGCGCCACTCGCTCGCGATGCGCTCGCCGGCCTCGAAGGCCGCGATCTCGCGCCGCCGCAGCTCGACCCGGCGGATCTTGCCCGAGCTCGTCTTCGGCAGCTCGAAGAACTCGATCCGCCGCACCCGCATGTAGGGCGGCAGCGCCTCGCGCGCGTGCAGCAGGATCGCCCGCGCCGTATCTCCATCGGCCGCCACCCCGGCGGCGAGCGCGACGTACGCCTTCGTCACGTTGAGCCGGGTCTCGTCGGGAGCCCCGACGACCGCCGCCTCGGCCACGAAGGCGTGCTCGATGAGCGCGCTCTCGACCTCGAAAGGCGAGACCTTGAAGTCGCTCGACTTGAAGATGTCGTCGGTGCGGCCGACGAAGGTCAGCGCACCGCCCTCGCCGCGCTGGGCGACGTCGCCCGTGTGGAAGAGGCCGTCGCGCATGGCCTTCGCCGTGGCCTCGGGGTCGCCGAAGTACCCGGTCATGAGGTTCACCGGCGGCAAGGCGCCGTGCGAAGCATCGCTGTGCGCGCCGACGGCGCTGCCCGCGCCGGCGCGGGCAGGCGACGCGCGAAGCGCGGAGGGACCGAGCACCAGGCAGACCTCGCCCTCGTCGGTCTCGGCGCCGGTGAGCGGATCGACGAGCACCGCGTTCACGCCGGGGAGCGGATGCCCCATCGCCCCCGGCACCACCCGGTCGCCGGGGAGATTGCCGACGAGCGCGGTGGTCTCGGTCTGACCGTAGCCGTCGCGGATCTCGAGCCCCCACCACTCGGCGATACGGGCGATCACCTCGGGGTTCAGCGGCTCGCCCGCCGAGACGAGCTCGCGCAGGCCGCGGGGCTTCCGTTCGAGCCGGCGCTGGATGAGCATGCGCCACACGGTCGGCGGCGCGCAGAAGGTGTTCACCCCGGCGCGGTCGAGCTCGGCGACGAAGTCCTCCGCGTCGAAGCGCGTGTAGTTCAGCACGAAGATCGTCGCGCCCACGTTCCAGGGGGAGAAGAAGCTCGACCAGGCGTGCTTGCCCCACCCCGGCGCGCTCACGACGGAGTGCACGTCGCCGGGGCGCACACCGATCCACGCCATCGTCGTGAGGTGGCCGAGCGGGTAGCTCACATGGGAGTGCTCCACGATCTTGGGCCGGCTCGTCGTGCCCGAGGTGAAGTAGAGGAGCGAGGGATCGGTGCTCGCGGTGGTCTTCGCGACGGGGACGGCCGGGGCGTCGTACGAGGCGTCGAAGGACAGCCACCCGGCCGGCTCCCCGCGCTGCCCGGGCGTCGCCGCGTCGCCACCGACCACGACGCCGCGGTAGTCGCCCGGCACCTCGGCGAATTTCGCCGCGTCCTCGGGCGCGGCGAAGACCCAGCGCACGCGGCCCCGGTCGACGCGGTCGACGAGCTCCTGGGTGCCGAGCACGACCGAGGCCGGCAGGATCACGACGCCGATCTTGAGCGCGGCGAGCATGATCTCCCAGAGTTCGAGACGGTTGCCCAGCATCAGCATGGCGACATCGCCCTGACGCGCGCCGATCTCGAGCAGCCAGTTCGCGAGCTGGTCGCTGCGTCGCTTCAGCTCGGCGAAACTGCGCGCGATCTCGGGGGTGCCGGCGCCGGGCGCGGCTCCTCCCCCGCTCTCGACGATGCGCAGCGCGGTGGTGTCGTTGCCCTCCGCGATCACATCGAACACGTCGTGCGCCCAGTTGAACGACGGCCCGACGTCGGGCCAGCGGAACTCCGCCCTGGCCCGGTCGGGATGGCCGGAGAGCTCGAGCAGGCGGTCTCGGGCTGCGAAGAAGGCCTCGGTGGGTGTCGCTGCGTTCATGGGGTCAATTCTCCTCCGTCTGCTTCCCGGATCTCTCCTCGGCATTCTTCCCGCTCTTCCTCTTCGCAACCGTTGCGGCGGTCGCCGCACCCGCTGCGGCGCGCCCGACCGCGATCATCTCGGCGATGACGGCGACGAACATGAGCCCGCCGACGATCAGGGCGGCCGGGATCCGCGGGTCGCTGCCCGGCGCCGGCCCGATGACCCAGCAGAAGAGCACGAACTGGGCGACCGCCGCGATCGGCACCGCGGCCCAGCCGACGAGCAGCAGCGACACGCTCGAGGTGCGCCCCGACCAGCGCACGCGGGTCGCGACGGCGAGCACCGCGATCGACGCCGCGATCACGAGCGCCGCCAGCACGAGCAGCACCGCGTACGGCATGGCATAGGCCGCCCGGTGCTGCTCCACGCCCCGGGGGTCGAGATCCGCGAAGGTACCGCGCGCGAAGTCGATGCGCACGCCGAGGTCGCTGCCGAGGCCGACGCTGTGCGTGCTCACGGGCTCGCCGACCGCCTCGTCGAATGCGTCGAAGTCGAGCACCGCCACCTGGGCGCCGTCGGCCCGCGTGCTCAGCGATCCGACGCGGAAGTCGACGAACTCGTCGGTGCGCTCGGACAGATGCGAGGCCTCGTACTCCCAGGGCGCGAACCAGTTGCCGAACTCGCCCGGCTCCCTGGCGCGGTCGTAGTCGCCGTCGATCCAGCCGCCCTGCCGCACCGCGTCGACGAGCTCGGGCGCCAGCGCGAACTGCACCCTGATCGGGCGCACGGGCTCGGTGCCGTCGAAGGGGCTGCGGAGATCCGGGTAGAACTCGTCCTCCCAGAAGAAGTACTGCGCCACCCAGCGCAGCTGCTCCACGGTCTCGGCTCCGCGCGTCACCGCGACGACCGGATGGTCGAGCACGTACTCGACCTCGACCTCGTGCTCCCCGGAGAGCGCCCTCGCGAGCTGCGTCACCGCGGCGCGACTGTCGGTCACGGGGTTGTCGACCACGCGGAAGGGGATCTCCTCGCCGTCGATCCGCATCGAGACGATCTCGAGCCCGAGATCCTGGCCCAGGCGCTCGCTCGGCCACTCGCGCGCGAACTGCGGCGCGCGCGGTCCGTTCTCCTCGAAGTCGACGGTGTTCCGCTCGACGACGCCGAGCCGCGCGTCGCCGTGCCCATCACGGCTCAGCTCGGCCTCGATCTCGAAGCCGGTGGTCTGCGTATAGAAAGTGCCGGGCAGGTCGTCGAAGCGCGTGAGGTGATCGTGGTCCTGGGAATAGGGCGCGGGCTGCGTCGAGACCGTGACGATGGCACCCGCGAGCACCGCGAGCGAGGCGGCGAGCGCGAGCATCGCGGGAATCGAGATGAAGCGGTCGTCGCGCCAGCCCCGGGCGAGCCCGGGATCGCGGGCCTCGTCGATCGCGAGCCCGGTGGCGGCGTCGCCCGCTGCGCGCGGCGGTTCGAAGAGCAGTGCATAGGGAAGCAGCGGATCGTCGATCGGCCCGCGATCCGCCAGCCTGGTGGATCGCGCGTAGGCGCGGATGCCCTTGAGCTGCTGCAGCACGAGCGCCCCCGCGCGGGTGAGCGGGCGGGGCTTCGCCACGGCCGCGACCGTGGCGAGCGCGAGCGCCGTCGAGACGACGACGAAGGCGAAGGGCCACCAGACGACGCTGAGGATCACCTGCTCCGAGAGCTGGCGCAGCAGCCCCCACTGCACGAGGGTGATCGCGATCGGCGCGAGCAGGAAGGTGTCGCGGACGTAGCTGTCGGGCTTCCACCGCAGCTTCCGCTCGAGGATCGGATCGTTCTTGCCGGACCCCGACCACCGGGAGCCCTGGGCCCAGACGGTCGGGGTGCTGCCGAAGCGCCCGGTGCGGCGACCGACCCGCGCGACGTGGCGCAGCCAGCGCTCGCGGCGCGCGGCGGCGCCGCCCTCGGTCGAATCCTTGAAGACGCTGCGCGCGCCTGGGTCGGCCGACGGGCCGACGGACGCTTTGCGTCCCGGCTTCGCCCGGAGCGCGTCGATCAGCTCGGCGTGGCGGGTGCGGCGCAGCAGGCGCGCCGCGAGCTCGGGCGGCAGGTCGTCGGGCGGTTCGCTGCGCGGGAGGTACCAGGGCTCGCCCTCGCTGTCGGCCCAGACCACCCGCCGGGCGGCGAGCGCGAAGAGCAGCAGCACGGCGAGTATCGCGAGCGGCAGCAGCGGGCCGTAGCTCTGCCACCAGAACAGCGCGGTGGTGGGCGGCTGCACGAAGGTGCCCGGCTCGAAGGAGGCGGTGAACCAGAAATCGGTGTTCGGCGGGAGGTTCTGGTCGTTGCTGAAGGAGTAGCGCACCGACTCCGCGGTCCGCTCGTCGGGCTCGAGCCGCTGCGTGACGTTCGCGAGCAGGAAGCCGATGTAGACGGTGGGCTCACGCACCAGCTCGTCGGCGATCTCCCGGCTGAGCGTGAACGAGGCCTCGATGCCGGCGGTGGCCTGCGGCCAGCTCGCGAAGAGCGGCCACGACCACTGGTCGAGCGGGCGGTCGATCGTCTCGTCGACGACGGTCGAGACGAGATCGTGCAGCTCGTAGGCGATCGCGATCTCGTGCTCGCCCTCGAGCCGCTCGCCGTCGGCGCGGGAGACCCGGATCGTCGTGTAGGCCGGGCCGCGGGCGACGTCCACCCGGGCCTCCTCCCCGTCGATCGTCGCGGAGTGCAGCGCGAAGCGCGCGTCGTGACCGTGGAACTCGGTCACGACGCGGCGCTCGATCGCGCGCTCGGGGCCGTTCAGGAAGTCGGCGGTGTAGCTCTCGCCCACCTGGGCCACGAAGGCGCCCCATCGTCGCGCTCGACCGAGTAGTCGATCCTCGCGTCGCGGGCGACCCAGTCGACGTCCGCGACCTTCGACGAGGCGATGATCTGATCGAAGTCGGCGGGCTCGTTCACCACCGGGCCGACGAGCAGGAAGACCCCGACGGCCGCGACGAAGATCCAGAAGAAGCGGATCAGGCCGCGCACGGGAGCCGCACCCCGGGCGCGCAGCCGCGCCTCGATCGCGGTGAGCACCTGGGCGAGCCAGCGGAACAGCGGCGTGTGCCCCGGCTGCGGATCCGGGATCGCCCCGGAGTTCAGCAGTTCGGGATCGCTGCCGGCGAGGTCGAAGAAGTCGGGGCCGCGCGGTCCGCCCGCGGCGGGCGCGCCGTCGCCGCCCGTGCTGCCGCCGCGATCCTTCATGCCTTCAAGACTAGGAGGCGCCGCCGCCCGATTCAGCCAAGCACGGCAGGCCTCGGAGCCTCATCGCATTCGAAGATCGTCCGGCCGTCGACCACGGTCTCGAGCACCAGCATCTCGCGGATCTCGTCGGGCGCGCAGCGCAGTATGTCGCGGTCCAGCACCGCGAGGTTGGCCCGCTTTCCCGCTTCGAGGCTGCCCGCCTCGTCGCCGCGGTCCGCGGCATGAGCGGCGTTGATCGTCGAGCAGCGCAGCGCCTGCGCCGCGGTCACCGCCTCGTGCGGATCGATCGGCTGCCCCGTGAGCGAGGCGCGCGTCACTGCTCCCCACATGAGGTGCGCGGGGGCCACCGGGCCCGTCGGGCCGTCCGAGGCGAAGCTCACCCGCACGCCGGCGTCGATGAGCGACCGGATCGGGATCACCGTGAGCTCGTCGCGGAACTCGCCGCGCCATCCCGCGTCGAAGGCCGGGCCGGTGTGATGGATCAACCCCGGCATGGCGACCAGGTCGACGCCGAGCTCGGCCATGCGCGGCCCCTGGGTCTGGGGCGCCGAGACGAAGGCGTGCTCGATGCGCATGAGCCCCTCGCTCGTGAGATCGCCCCGGCGCACGGCCTCGTAGGAGTCGAGAACCGCATCCACCGCCCAGTTGCCCATGGCGTGGATGGCGGTGCGGATGCCGAGGGAATCGGCGGTGCGCACGATCTCCTTCACCTCGGCGGCGCTGTACCAGGAGTTGCCGCGGTGCGAGTGCACGCCCCCGTGCGAGCACGAGATGAGCGGGCCGTCGGGGAAACCGGGATCGGCGAAGATCTTCATCGTGCCGCTGCGCAGGCGATCGCTCTCGCGCTCGTGCACCCGCTGCACGAAGTCGGGGCGCCTGGGATCCTGCTTGCCGAAGAAGTCGTCCGCCGTGTGCAGCTGCTGCACGGTGAAGAGGAAGCTCCCCTCGCGGTCGGCGCGCGCGTAGAAATCGGCGATGTCCGGGGTCACGGCGGCGTCGCAGAGACCGGTGATGCCGAGACCCGCGAGCTCCCGCATCTTCCGGGTGAGCAGCGCGCGCGTCGCCTCCCAGTCGGCCGATGCCATGTCGAGCCAGGATCGGGTCTGGAGAGGGTTCACCGCCGCCTCGAGCAGCGCACCGGTCGGGCGGCCGGCGTGATCCTTCACCACCGTGCCGCCCCACGGCTGCGGGCTGTACTCGTCGATGCCGACCTCCGCGAGCGCCGCCGAGTTCGCCCAGCCTCGATGGCAGGACTCGTCCTGCAGGAAGAAGGGGTTGTTCGGCGCCGCCTCGTCGAGTTCGGCGAGACTGGGCTCCCGCTCGCCGGGCAGCGCCCAGGGGCTGAAGCCGAAGCCCCGCATCCACTGGCCCGGCGGCAGCTCCCTGGTCGCCCGTGAGATCGCCTCGAGCACGTCGTCGATCGTGTCGCCCGGGCGGATGGCGCAGTCGACCGAGACCGGTTCGAGCATCGCGTAGCCGAGATGGTAGTGCGGGTCGATGAACCCGGGCACGATGGTCTTGCCGGCGGCGTCGGCGATGACGCAGCTCTGACCGGCGGCGGCGAGCACCTGCTGAGTGGTGCCCACGAGGGCGATGCGCTCGTCGCGGATCAGGATCGCCTCGGCGACCGTGTCCCGCGCGTCGACGGTGTGGATCGTGGCGTTGATGAACGCCCGCTCTCTGGCCATCTGTCTTCCATTCTGTTCGGTTGCCGATGGATGACGGCGGGTGTCGCGGTCATCGCCCTCCGGCGCCGCCCCGGTCCCACCGTAATACGTCCGGGTGTCAGCGACTTCGCTCCGCGAGGAAGTTGAGGGCCGCCGCGAAGACCAGCACGACGCCGGTCGCCGACTGCTGCACCGCGCTCGGAGCGCCGAGGATCACGAGACCGTTCTGCAGCACCCCGAGGAAGAGCACGCCGACGATGACGCCGAAGAGCGTGCCCGAGCCTCCGAAGAAGCTCACTCCGCCGAGCAGGATCGCGGTGAGCAGCGTCAGCTCGAAGCCGGTTCCGGTGCTCGACGACGCCGTGTTGAGCCGTGCCGCGGTGATGATGCCGCCGAGCCCGGCGGCGAGCGCGGTCAGCAGGTAGAGCACGAACGGCACGGTGCGCACCCTGAGCGCGGAGAGGTACGCCGCTTCCCGGTTCGAGCCGATGGCGTAGATGTGACGACCGACCGGCAGCTTCCACACGATGAGCACGCCCACGACGAAGACGATCGCGGCGATGATGACCGGCACGGGAACCCCGAGCACCTGGGCGCCGCCGATGTTCTGGAACGACTCCGGGTAGCCGACGGTCGGGATCGCGCCGATGCCGAGCGCGATGCCGCCGACCAGCGCCAGCGTGCCGAAGGTGACGATGATCGGCGAGAAGCCGAGCATGTTGACCAGCAGGCCGTTCACGACCCCGACCAGGAGCGCCACTCCGAGCGCCGTGGCCACGGCCACTCCGGTCGGTACATGGGCGTTGTTCAGCATGAGGCCGGCGGTGACGCCGGAGATGCCGATCACCGAGCCGACCGAGAAGTCGACGAAGCCCGCGATGAGCAGCAGTGCCGCCGGAACCGACACGATGATGAGGATGGACAGATCCAGCAGGATGCCGCGGATGTTCCCCACCGAGAGGAACGATCCGTTCATCGTCTGGAAGATGACGATGAGCGCGATGAGTCCGAGGAAGAGCACGTTCCTGCGGATGAACGAGACGTTCACCCGTGGCCGCCGCAGTCCGCTCGTGGGTGCAGTGGTCATGATCCGGTGTTCTCCGTTCGGTCGGCCTCTCGAGAGGCGAGTTCGATGAGCAGCTCGGCGCTGAATTCGCCGCGCCGCAGTTCGGCGACGACGACGCCGTGGGCGAAGACGCAGACCCGATCGGCCACCGTCAGCACCTCCTCGGGGTCGTTGCTGGAGACGATCATGCCGACGCCGTTCTCCGCGCACGATCGTTCGATGGCCCGGTAGAGATCCCCGCGCGCCCCGATGTCGACGCCTTGCGTGGGCTCGTCGAGCAGGATCACCCGGGGCTCCCACGCTCCGCCGACCACGCGGCCGACGACGACCTTCTGCTGGTTCCCGCCGGACAGGTGGTCCACTAGCGTCGACGGGATATCGGCGAGTTCGACGGCGGCGCGGGCCCGTTCCCACTGCGCCCGCTCGCGCTGAGGCACGCGCACGAAGGAGGCGAGCTTGCCGAAGCTCGGCATGAGCAGGTTGTCGAAGGCGCCCCTGCCGCGGAACAGCCCGTCCTTCTTGCGTTCGGGGCCGACGTACAGGATCCCGGCGGCCCTCACGGTCCTCACCGTTCTCAGGGCGAAGGGCCGCCCGGCGACCTCGGCCCTTCCCCGACTCCGGCTCGCGCCGGAGAGGGAGCGCAGAAACTGCCCGCGCCCCGAGCCGAGCATGCCGAAGAGCGCGACGATCTCGCCCTGTCTGAGGTCGAGGTCGATCGGGCCGAAACCGTCTCCGGCGAGCTGCTCCACCGAGAGCACCCGCTCGCCCAGCGGCCGCTCGCCCAGCGGCTCCTGCTGGGCCTTGCCCCGGGCGAGCAGGGCGACGAACTCGTCGAACCCCACGTTCTCGACGAGATCGTGGAACTGCACGCGGCCGTCCTCGAGCACGGTCGCCTCGTCGGCCAGGCGCTTCACCTCGCCGATGAGATGGGTGACGTAGACGATCCCGATCCCCTCCCGCTTCAGCGCCTCGACCAGGGTGCCCAGGGCGTCGGCCTCCTGATGGGAGAGCGCAGCGGTCGGCTCGTCGAGGATCAGGACTCGCGCGTCGCGCACGAGCGCCTTGGCGATCTCCACCAGCTGCTTCTGGGCGACGGTGAGCGCGCCCACCAGCGCCCGTGTGTCGAGGTCGGAATCCAGCCGTTCGAGCACGGCCCTGGCGCGAGCGTGCTGCTCGGCCCGGTCGATGCCCAGCCCCCGCTTCAGCTCCCTGCCCAGAAAGATGTTGTCGGCGACGCTCAGGCTGTCGATCACGGAGAGGTGCTGGTAGATGACCGCGATTCCGCTGGCGATGGCCGAGGTCGGGTTCCAGGGATCGACGCGCTCGCCGCCGACGAGGATCTCGCCGCCGTCCTCCTTCAGCGCACCGGAGAGGAGGGCGATGAGGGTCGACTTGCCCGCTCCGTTGTGACCGAGCAGGGCGTGCACGCGCCCCGGGCGCACCGCGAAATCGACTCCGTCGAGCGCGTAGGCCCTGCCGAAGCGCTTGCGCACTCCGCGGGCTTCGAGGAGAGGCTGCGCGGTCTCGTCGACGAGACCGCCCAGCTCCTCTCCCGTGCGAACGGGAGCTCCGTCGTCCACCTGGCGCTACCCCAGCCCCGCGAGGATCTCGTCGAGCTGCGGGCTGTCGGCGGTGAGCGCCCAGTACTCGATGACGTAGCTGCCGTCGCCCTTGCCCTCGATGAGGTCGATGGGCACGTTCGCGAGCGCGGCGCCGACCGCGGCGACGTCGAAGGCCACGGTGCCGCGGACCACCGAGTCGGGATCCTTGATCATCTGCAGCAGCTGCGGGTTGCCGTCGTTGCCGCCGACGTAGACCAGGTCGCTGCCGGTCCTGCCGGCCTCCTTGAAGGCCTGGGCGAGACCCATCGCCACGTCGTCGTTCACGCCGAGCCCGGCGACCAGATCCGGGTTCTTCGCGAGTTCCGCTCGCCCTGCCGCGAGGCCCTGCTCCACGTTCACCGCGGCCTGCTCGACGACCGTGAAGCCGGGGGCGAGCTCGGCCAGCGCCTCGCGCATGCCGTTGGTGCGGGTGCGGCCGATGTTGACCGTCTCGTTCGTGCCCAGCAGCACGGTGCCGGAGGCGATGCCGTTCGCGTCGGCCCAGGCGACGAAGCTCTCGACCTGCGCGCGACCGGTCTTCTCGCCGGCGAAGTCGATGAAGCCGTCCTGCCCCTCGATGTTCTCCGCGTAGGTCACCCACTTGATGCCGTTGCCCTGCGCCTGCTTCATGATGTTGATCACCGATGCGGGCTCGAGCGGGAACGAGACGATCGCCGCGACATCGGAGGTGGCGAGTCCGGTGAGATTGCTCACCTGGCGATCCAGGCTCTCGGCGTCGTCGGTGGTGACGACCTCGTACCCCCGGGCCTCGGCGGCGTCGGTCATCATCTGCACGAGCGGCGCGTACAGCGAGACCGAGGTGAAGGGGTAGTCGAAGGCGATCTTGTTCGAGGTCGAGGCGGCCCCGTTCCCGCCCTCGCCCGCCTGGTCGTTGACCTCGGATGCGCTCGTGCAGGCCGAGGCCCCCACGGTCAGCGCGGCCGCGACCGCCAGGGCGGCGACGCGTCCCCAGCGTTTGCGGAACGGGCCGTTGCGGCGGATCTTGTCGTTCATCATGTCGTCTCCTCTGGTGAGTGCGGATCCGACCTCGGTGTCGGGATCCGGGAGAATCAGGAATGGGAGGGCTCACCGACGGACTCCGGCGGCTGAGACTCATTCAAACAGTCCGCTCCGAGGGCGCCTATCCTCCCTTCGTGCGTTTTCGCCCGACCCCCTCGTTCGAACGGGGTCGCCCCGTCGGGGCGGAGGCGCACAGGCCCGGGGCGCCGCGCCGCGCGCGTCGCCCCGGGCCGTTCGTCGTGCTCAGGTCTCGTCGTGCTCAGATGCGGTCGAGGAACCAATCGCCCAGGCGCGCACCCGCGACGGACATGTAGTCGTAGCTGCAGTGCAGCGAGCCGGCGGCATCGTAGATGTCCACGGTCACGTCATCGGAGGTCAGCGCATCGATGAACTTGTGAGCACCCGCGATGTCCATGATGATGTCGGCGGTGCCGTGCATCACGTAGACCGGGATCTTGAGCTTGTCCGCGACCCCGTCGAGGGTGAACTTCGCGAGCTTCTCGCGGGCCTCGGCGTCGTCCTTCGAGCCGCTGAGCCACTGCAGCTGCTCCTGCAGCGGCGGGTAGAACTCGTAGAAGTCGGTGAGGATGCTCCAGGTGCCGCACCAGGCCGCGACGGCCTTGACGCGCGGCTCGAACGCGGCGGCGCGCGGAGCGTAGTAGCCGCCGAAGCTCACGCCGGCGAGCCCGATGCGATCGGCGTCCACATCGCTCCGCCTCTCGAGGAAGTCGAGGATCGCCGCGACCGGTACCTCGTAGTCCGGACGGCTGTAGAGCTCCTTGAAGCGGAGCGAGCTGCCGCGACCCGGGGTGTCGACCATCACGACGTTCAGGCCGCGAGCCGGGAACTCGGTGCCGCCGAGGAAGTAGAGCTCCTCGGCCCACGAGTCGGCGCCTCCGAGGAACAGCACGGTGGGACGGGCCTCGCCCGAGTTGTCGGGGCGGACGATGTAGCCCTCCATCTCGACGCCCTCGAAGGGCACGGCGATCTGCTCGATGAGACCGTCGGAGAGCTCGACGGCCTTGCGGAAGTTCTTGCGGCCCTCGTTGTAGGCCTCGGTGCGACGCGGGTCGTCGCGATGCAGGAAGAACTCCGAATGACGCCAGTAGCTCATCGCGCGGAAGAAGGCTCGACGGGCGGTGGTGATGTGGCCGGCCTCGAGCGCGGCCTGCGCGGCCGCCGCGACCTCCTTGCCGGTGCGGCTCCACTCCTGCTGCCAGACCTCCCCGTCGGTGGTCTCCTCGCCGATGCGGGCCGCGGTGCGGGCGCACTCGAAGAGATCCGCACCGCCGACCGCGACCTGCGAGAGCAGGCGCATGGTCTGCAGCGACCAGTCCTCGTCCTGCGGGAAAAGCTCGATGAGCGACAGCGCGTCGCCGTTGTTCACAGTGGTCATTGATTTCTCCTTGAATTGGTGGGGAAGGTATGGAGTCAGGCGGGGAGTCCCTCGGCCAGGGCGGCCGAGTCGTGCCAGGGGGTCTTCGCCTGGATCGCGGCCTTGTATCTCGCCAGGTGACGCGGTGCGCCGAGGCAGAGCGCGCCGATCAGCACGCCGTCCCGGCCGATGGTGACCACGAGCTTGTCGTCCGTCATCGATTCGATGCGGGAATCGGTGAAGCCCGCGGCACGGCCGACGAAGCGCAGCTTGGTGTCGTACTGGTCGGTCCAGAAGTACGGGACCGAGGAGAAGGGCGCGGAGTCGCCGAGCAGCGTGGTCACGGCGTGACGTCCCTGCTCCGAGGCGTTGGTCCAGTGCTCGACCCGCATCTCCTCGTCGAAGGCGGCATTGCGCCAGTTGGCGATGTCGCCGACCGCGACGACGTCGGGCGCGGAGGTGCGCAGATCCGGGGAGCAGAGCACGCCGTTGCCGAGTTCGACGCCGCTGCCTGCGAGCCACTCGATCGCGGGAGCCGCACCGATGCCGGCCACGACGACCTCGGCCGTGACGGTCTCGCCGTTGTCGAGTGTCATCGTCACGCCGCCGGGGGCCGGCTCGGTGCCGGTGATCGAGACGCCGCAGATCATCCTGACGCCGTTGCGCTCGTGCAGCCCGCGGTACCAGCCGCCGACCTCGCCGCCGAACACCCGGGCGAGCGGGGAGGGCGCGTACTCGAGGACGGTGACCTCGAGCCCCAGCTGCACCGCGACCGCGGCGATCTCGAGGCCGATGAAGCCCGCGCCGATCATCACCAGACGGCGACCGGGCTGCAGCTCGGGCCGCAGCCCCTCGACGTCCTCGAGGGTGCGCACCACGTGCACCTCGGGCGAGCCCTCCGGCAGGGTCAGCGTGCGAGCCGCCGAGCCGGTCGCGAGCACCAGACCGTCGTAGCCGAGCTCGGAGCCGTCGGCGAGGCTCAGGGTCTTCGAGGCCGCGTCGAGGCCGCGTGCGGCGTTGCCGAGACGGAGATCGATATCGCGCTCCTCGTACCAGCCGGCCGGCCGCAGCAGGATCCGATCGGCGTCCGTCTTGCCGAGCAGCACGTCCTTCGACAGCGGAGGCCGGTCGTAGGGCAGCTGAGCATCGGCGGAGACGAGGGTCACCTCGCCCTCGAAGCCCTGGTCGCGCAGCGCCTCGGCGGCGTGCACGCCGCCGACCGAGCCGCCGACCACCACTACTCGTCGCATCACGCGTCCTCGATCGTGATGGCCCGGGCCGGGCAGGCCCGCATCGCCGCCTCGGCCTGCTGGCGCATCGACTCGTCGTGCTCGGGGCCGCCGAGCACGACGGCCTTCTCGGTGTCGTCATCGATGTCGAAGAGCGCCGGGCTCTCGATCAGGCATGCCGCGTAGCCCTGGCACAGCCCGAGATCGACGGTGATCTTGAATGACATGTCCTACTCCCTTGCTTCGTCGCAGCCGGCCGGCCCTCAGTGGCCGGCGGACTCCAAGTGCTCGATGCGCGGGGTCACGACGGCCGCACGCGCCGCCGCCGGGGTGTTGCGGCTGCGCAGCGCCCGCACGACCCCGCCCGTGATGACCGCGGTGATGCCCGGGATGTCGCCGACCTCGAGAGCGCCCAGGGCGTCGTCGCGCGTGGAGCCCCAGGGGGCGTCGAGCACGACGATGTCGGCGGCGCGCCCCGGCTCGATGAAGCCGGCGGGCAGGTCCCAGACACGGGCGTTGTTGCCCGAGGCCGCCGCCCAGACCAGCTCGGGCGCGACCTCCGAGAGCGACGAGAGCTCGGCGACGGTCTTCAGCACGCCGAGCGGCATCACACCGGTGCCGGTCGGCGTATCCGAGCCGATGACGACGCGCTCGAACATGCCCTTCTCCGCGGCGCGATCGATGATGCGCACGGCGGAGCGGAGATTGCCGGCCTGCACGAGCTGCAGAGCCATGTCGGTCTCGTCCATGATGAGGTCGACGCCGTCTTCGCGCAGTGCGGTCGGCCCGCCGTTGACGTGGCCGCAGACGTGAGGTGCGAGGGCGAGCAGGTGCTCGGGGGTGATCGGCTTACTGCCTGGGATGCTCGCGCCGCCCGAATGGCACATCACGGTGATTCCGTGCTCCTTCGCCCAGCGCACCTGGTCGACGCCGTCGGCCGGGTCGGAGTACTTGCCGAAGCCGAACTTGGCGAGATGCACTCCGACCTCCTGGAGATCGGCGAAGTCCTGCTCGGAGAGCGTGGGCTCGAGCACGACCGCGCCGGCGTGCACGGTCATGCCGCCGGGATGGAAGTTGTCGAAGCACTCCTTCGCCGCGATGGCCAGAGCCTTCACACCGGCAGCCGAGCTCGGACGGCCCGGTGCGTGGATCTCGCCCGGCGAGACGACGCTCGTGATGCCGCCGTGCACGTAGCTCGCGAGGAAGTCCACCGTCTTCTGGCGCGGGGTGTAGTCGCCGAGCACGACGTGGCAGTGCGAATCGATGAGCCCCGGGGCGACCGTCGTGCCGGCGGCATCGACCACCTGCGGCGAGGCGTCGACCTCGGCCTGCAGATCGACCTGACGCCCGACGGCGGTGATCAGCCCGTCGCGCACGATGACGGTGTCGGCATCCGCCACGATCGGCGCGCGGTGGTCGCCCGAGAGGATGATCCCGGCTCCGACGACGGCGAGCGAGCCGCTCACGACTGATCGCCCTTCGCCTTCGCCTCGGCCACCGACATGCCGCCCACGCGGGCGTTCAGACGGCCGCGGTTGGTGACGGCCGCGATGACCACGAGCTCATCCGCATGCGGGGCGTCGGGGATCCGGACCTCCATGCCGTCGTAGTGCGAGCGCACCCAGACCTCGTCCTTGTACGCCGTCGGGATGTCGATCACCGCGCCGGCGGCGCCGGCCTTGGTCACCGAGGTGATCCAGGCCGCCCCGCCGCCGATGGCCTCGCGGAACGCGTTGCCGAAGACCGAGGTCAGCGCGGCGTTGATGTGCTCCTGCTCGCCCGCCTCACCCACGAGTCCGCCTTTGCCA
Organism: Candidatus Leucobacter sulfamidivorax; assembly: GCA_016771945.1. GTDB lineage: Bacteria > Actinomycetota > Actinomycetes > Actinomycetales > Microbacteriaceae > Leucobacter > Leucobacter sulfamidivorax. Next base: position 240,956 of record QZLF01000002.1, on the reverse strand, counting down.
TAGCTCTCGACCGGTGCGCCGAGCAGGCTCAGCGCCCGCTCCCCCAGCTCGCGGCCGATCGCGTCCGAGGCCCGGATCAGCGCGGAGAGGTCCTCGACGTAGCCGAGCCCGGCGTAGGGGTTCTTGATCACGGCGCACACCGCGACCTTGCGCAGCGGAGTACCGTCCTCACGACCGGCCGAGGTGCGGATCTCCTCGACCTGCGAGAAGATCTTGCGGATATCGATCATCGTTTCTGACATTGAACTTGTCTCCTAGATGCTGTGGGGCGGGAGTCGTGGCAGGAGCCCGGACCCGGGTCCCGTCTGGGTGTGAGAGGTCGCGGTCGTGATCAGAGCCTGCGTCCCCCGTCGCTGCGGATCACGACGCCCGTGACCGCCCGGCTGTCGGCCGGGTCCGCGAGCAGTCGGTATGCGCCGGCGTGGTCCTCGGGAGTCGCCGCGAAGCCGAGCAGGGTGCTGGACGCGATCCGCTCGTCCCGCCCCTCGACCCGATCCGCGGTGACCGTCTGGCCGAGCGAGGAGAGCCCCCCGAAGCGGGTGCCGGTCGTGCCGCCGGGGGCGACGCCGTTGACCCGGATCTCGGGCGCCAGCTCTGCGGCGAGGTGCTCGACCGCGCCGCGGAGCGCCCACTTCGAGCTGCCGTACAGCACGCCGCCGCCGATGGCGTTGAACGCCGACTCGGAGAGCGTCAGGGTGATCGAGCCGTTGCCCGCGGCACGGAGGGCCGGCACGGCGAGATTCACCGCGAGGAGGGTGCCGAGGACGTTGACCCTCCAGCTCTCCTCCGCCGCGATCAGCAGCTCGTCGACGGAGAGCCCGGTGACCTTGGCGTAGCTGTCGAAGACGCCCACCCCGCAGGTGAGGTGGTGCAGGCGCCCCTGCTCGTCGACCGAGGCGGCCACCGCCTCGGCGATCACGTCGGGATCGGTGGCGTCGCCGACGATCGTCTTGATCCGCCCGCCCGAGGTCTCGCGGACATCGGCGGCGCCCTCGGGCGATCGGTTCAGCACGGTGACCACCGCACCCTCGCGGTCGTAGCGCTCGGCGGCGGCGCGGGCGATGCCCGATCCGCCACCCGTCACGAGGACGTGGAGCCCGGCGAGAGACTCGCTCATGCGCCGGGGGTCCGGGTGAGGAGCTCGGTGATGAACTCGGGCTCCTGATAGCTGAGCACATCGAGCGCGACCGCGTCGTAGCGGACGCAGGTGCCGCGACGGGGGGACCAGAGCTCGAGGCGGACGCCGTTGCGGGTCTCGACCTTGCGCACGACCACATCGGCGAACTCGTTCGCGATGACGATCGGCCCGGCGTTTCCGCCGTCCTGGGGGAACTCGAAGAGCTCCCCCTCTTCGGGGTTCTCGGCCTGCGGCCGTGCTTCCGTGGACATGGTTGGCATCTCCCTAGATGAAGATGGACAGGTTGTGGGCGTTGATGACCGCCTGATCGATGGCCGCGTAACGGCTGGCGATCTCGAAGAAGCCACCAGCGGTGCGGCGGATCACGTCCTTGCGATACACCGACACGAAGTTGGGATCGGGGCTGTCGCCGCGACTCCGATAGATGAGGCAGTACGACTTGACGTCGAACTCCCCCTCGTTCTCGCCCTCGTCGATGAGCACGCTCGTCACATAGTGGCGGGTGCGCGAAGGCGGCTGTTCCGCCCAGGCGAAGTCGGTCTCGAGGCGCCGCACGCGCACCTCGAGGGTCTGCTTGTTGTCCTGGAAGATGCGCCCGTTCGGCGAGAGCTCCCACTCCGCGAGGTCCTCGCGCACGACGCGCAGGGGCACGTCGTAGGTGATGTCCTCGGCCAGGTAGTCGAGCCAATCCCGGAAGCGGCGCTCATCGAGCGCGAGCGCTTCTCGGAACAGGAACTCGCGGATGTCCTCCTGCGTCGTGCGGTCCACGCTGCTGAGCTTGTCCATGGTCACGCCTCCCCGAGCAGATAGTCGGCCCAGCGGCTCCAGAGATTGCGGAAGTTGGTGTCGTTGACGTAGGGCTTCACCACGTGACCGGGGCCGGGGAAATCCGGATCCCGCTCCCCCTCCATGCTCATCAGGTAGGGGAAGTCGATGTCGCGCGCGGCCGAGGACTTGGCCATGCGGCTCACACGGGCCCAGTTCTCGAGGTCGTCCTGCTCGAAGGTGCCGGCCTGGGCGAAGGCGAGGGTGTAGGCCTGATAGGCCGCTTCCTTGTACTCGTCCGAGGCCTCCTTCGGCACGAGGCACCACGACCACATCTCGGTCTTGCCCGGGCCGATGGGATGGTACAGGCGCATCGTCACGAAGCGCACGCCGGGCTCGCCCGGTACGAGGCTGAACGGCTGCATCAGGAACGAGAGGTTCGGGAACACCGTGCCCACGGCGGTGCGCGTGTTGCTGAACACCTCGATCTGCTCGGGCGAGAAGCTGCGCTTCATCTCCTCCGTGAGCTCGTCGGGGAAGCCCGCGAAGGGGGTGAAGCCGGGCGTGTGGCCGAGGCCGATGCCGTGGCCCTTGCCGGGGATGCTCGCCGCCCATCCCTGGCTGTGCGTCGCGCCGGACGACGGGAAGTAGCCGAGGTTGAAGCCGAACTGGTGAGCCACCGGAGTGTGGTAGCCGTCGCCCGAGAAGTTCTCCGCGGCGATCTTCCAGTCGGTCTCGGTGATCCAGTGATCCGGCGGGCCATGCACCTCGCTCCCAGCCAGGCCCTGCTTCAGGTAGAGATCGAGGTAGAACTGGAACCCGCCGAGGTACTCGTCGAGCGGCGGAGCATCCTGGTTGAACGTGCCGAACACCAGGCCCGCATACGTGTCGACTCGTGCCTTGACGAGGCCCCAGTCCTTCCTCTTGAGCGCGCCGTCGTACCCCTCCTTGATGTACGGCACGCCGATGAGTTCGCCGGAGTTCTTGTACACCCACCCGTGGTAGGAGCAGCGGAAGTGGGACGCGTTGCCCATCTCCGATTTGCACATCATGTTGCCGCGGTGACGGCACATGTTGAGATTCGCGTGGATCTCGCCGTGCTCGTCGCGGGCGACGATCAGGTTGTTGTTCCCGATGTACCGGGTGACGTAGTCGCCCGGCTGAGGGATCTCCGACTCGTGCGCGAGGAACGACCACGCCTGACCGAACAGTCGCTCCTGTTCGAGATCGAAGATCTCCTGATCGTTGAACACGTGCGCGGGGAAGCGGCCCTGCTGGATACCCTCGCGGATCTCGCGCAGGCGCTGCTGCACCTTGTCTGCCGACTCCGTCGTCATGATGGCCACCGATCTCTAGCGGAATGGACTTGCTTACTTCTTCGGGTGAGCGCCGAGGCGCGCCTCGATCTCGGCGCTGATCTGCTTGTAGCGCTCGACGTGCTCGTACGTGGTGTCCCAGTGCACCTGGGGCACGAGGTCCTCGACGTAGGGAACGCGGCTCTTGCCCACGTGGATGTAGCCGGCCTGGTTGACGCGGATCTTCTCGAGCGGGATGTTGTACTTCGCGAACTCGAAGAAGTCCTGGCCCACGATGAAGGGCTCATGCGCCCAGCGGAGACGCTCCGTCAGCCAGCGGGCATCCTCGGTGCGGCCCTGCTGCAGCGCATCGCGCAGCTGCAGCACCGGATCCGGACCCATCGCGGTGGTCGACGACCAGGCCATGCCGACGAGCTCCTCGCCGTACATCTCCCAGGCGGGGAACCAGTCGGTCTCGATCGGCATCAGCGGGAACCGGGTGCCGGTGTGAGCCATGTCGTTGTGGTAGCGGAAGCCGACCGAGGCGCCGCCGGCGTACTTGACTGCGACGACCTGGGGCAGCTGCACCAGGGTGCGGTACACCGAACGGGGGATGATGCCGCCGAAAGCCGCGGTGTTGTCGTAGACCACGATCGCCATCTCGGGCACGGCCTCGGCCACATCGCGGTAGAACTTCTCCATGACGGGAGCGACCATCTCGCCCCACATCGGGCGGCCGAGCAGGGTGCCGGTCGCACCGAGCGACGAGAGGAAGCGCATGCGCGAGATCGTGTCGCGGGTGCTCAGGGTGGTCGCACCGACGAAGATCGGGAAGTCCGGGTCGATCGCGTGCGCGGTCTGCACGGCGCACTCGGCGTACGCCCTCCACTCGTCGAGGGTCAGGGTCGCCATCTCGCCGAGGGTGCCGTTGAGCGCGATCGCGTCGACCCCATCAGTGATGAGCTGCTTGATCATGCGCTCGGTCTCGACGAGATCGACGGTGTTCTGGGCCTCGACCTCATCGGCGCCGGGGAGGGCCGGGGTGGGAGGGTAGGCCATGACACCGCGCATGTCGCGGCCGGTGACCTTGGGGAGCTTGCTCATATTTCGTTTCTCCTTGGTTGGATTCGGGGGTCGTGACTAGTCTTCGAAGCCGGGAGTGGACACGGCGACGGCCGTACCGGTCAGCCATTCGGGGACGGGCTCGTAGGCGAGCACCTCGAAGGGGGCGCCGATGGCGCCCGCGGCGGCGATCCAGGTGCGCACCTCGTGCGCGCCGTTGCCCGCCGCGTCGATCTCGGCCGGCGAGTAGCTCTTCAGCTGCTCGGGATCGCCGCTCTCGATCCGAGCGATGAAGTCGCGGTCGAACTCCTCGTTGACCGTGCCCGACTCGGGCAGGCCGACCCAGTGCGAGAGGCCGCCGGTGCCGACGACCACGACGCGCTCGACCTCGTCCTGCGCCTCGACGGCGCGGCGGATCATCTCGCCGAACTCGTAGCTGCGCTTCGCGGTGGGCCAGGGCGGGTTCACCCCGTTGACGATGATCGGCACCATCGGGTACCTGGTCTCGGGGTCGAAGTGCTTGAACGGCACGCAGAAGTTCTCGTCGAAGGCCATGCCGCCCTCGACGAGCGCCGGATCGAATTCGTTGGCGATCGCGAACTCGTAGATGTGACGCCCGAGCCTCCCATTGCTAGGGTACTGGTGCTGCGGAACGCGCAGGAACTCGGCCATCTCCGTGGTGACCGGACCGAGGTGCGAATCGGCGGTCGAGACCGCGAACGCCGGAAGATTGCCGAAGTTGAAGTTGGTGAAGTGCTCCACCGAGATGCCGATGATCGCATCGGGCGCGAGCGCGTCGATGCGACGGCGAGCCTCGGCGAACGCGCTCTCGACGGCCTCGCGCTTGGCCGGTTCGGCCCGCTCGGGCCAACCCGTCACCCCGGGGGAATGCGATCCAGCAAAGGCGCCCACGATCTTGCCCATCAGTTCTTCTCCTCACGAATCTGTGCGTAGTACTCCGCGCGATCCACCCGCAGCTGAATGGCGCAGAAGTAGATCAGGTAGGGATTGGCGCCGATCTCGTGCAGCTTCTTGAAATCCAGCGTGGCCATCGCCTCGCGGGCGTCGCCCTCGAGGCCGTACTCGTCGAGAATCGGAGTCGGGTCGGCACGGAAGCTCTCGGCGAGCTCGGGATCCTTTCGGATGTCCCAGAGCAGCTTGTGCAGTTCGTACATCTGGTACTCCTCCTTCCCCGGCCGGGCGCCACTCGCGCCGGTGCGGTGGTGTCAGCATACGAGCGAATGTCGACAAAAATCAACGCTTGCTCCGAAGGAATCGCCATCGACCTGAAAAATGAGCTTTGAAGACAGGGGAATCCGACAGGTGCGATGCGTCGGATAAGCCAGTAATTTCATTGATTTTCTGCTCTCGTGTCCCGCATCCGGCCCTCTTTGGACATCCCCTTCGTTCGAGGGGAGGCGGACTTATTGTCGACATTTTGAGGACATCAGCATCGAAAATCGCAGCATTCCGGCGTGCCACGCCCCGTCCGCCCGAGGTTCTCGCGGCGGCACTCGCTATGCTCGTCACCACCTGATGCACACTCGACCGTCAGCGAAACAGGACCTGCCATGACCACTGCCGCCACTGCCCGCGACATCGACACCGCCGCGGATCTCAGGGAAGCGCTTCGTCGCGCCATCGCGAACGGCGAGTACGCACCGGGCGTGAAACTCGTCGAGCGCGAGCTCACCCTCCGATACGGCGTCGGCCGCACCGGCGTGCGCGAGGCGCTGCGGTACCTCGCCGCCGAGGGGATCCTCGAGCTGAACGAGAACCGAGGAGCCCGAGTGAAGTCGCTCAGCTACTCGGATGCGCTCGACATGTACCAGGTGCGCGAGGAACTGGAAGGGCTCGCCGGACAGCTCTTCGCCGTGCGCGGCACCCCCGAGGAGAAGATCGAGTTCGCCCAGTCGCTCGAGCCGGTGCGCGAGGCCATGCACGACGGGGACGTCACCCGCACGCTCGTTCTGAGCGACATCTACTACGGGCATCTCCTGCGCGGTGCCAGGAACCCGGAGCTGCACCGGCTCATCGAGCTGCTGCACGTGCGCATCAACCAGGTGCGCCGCGTCTCGGTCTCGATGGCGGAGCGGGCGGAATCGACGCTGGACGGCCTGCAGCGCATCGTGAACGCGGTGCTCGTGGGCGACCCGGTCGAAGCCCGGGCGGCCTGCATCGCCCACGTGCGCGCCTCGGCCGCCGCGACGCTGCCGGTGCTCGCCGCATGGGAGCAGCCGCAGGAGCCAAACACGTCGACGCCCTCCGAGACGGCGCGGCCTCAGTCGTCGTAGAACCTGCTCGCCGCCGGCGGCCGGTCCATCGCCTGCAGCGCGGTCCGCGCCTCTCGCGCAAGAGGCGACAGCGCACGACCCACGAGCCAGGCGACCGACACGGAGACGGGGAACGGCGGCGGGTCGAGCGGCCTGGGGACGATCCCCAGTCCCTCGTAGGAGAGGTTCGTCACCGGGTGCTGGATCACCAGGGAGTACCCGACGCCACGGGCGACCAGCGAGCGGATCACCTCGAAGTTCTTGAAGCGATACCCGATTCTCGGCACGAAGCCCTGACCGGCGAAATAGCTGCGCACGTTCTCCGAGTTCTGCGGGGTGTCGAGCAGCACCATGGTCTCATCCCGGAGATCGGAGGCGCTCACGACGTCCTTCTCGGCGAGCGGATGCCCCTCGGGCAGGATGACGTGCATACGCTCCGTATAGACCTCCTCGGCCTGGAGGAGAGAGTCGTAGTTCAGACCGTAGCCGACCGCCAGCTCGATCTCACCGGACTTGAGCATGGCGGTGAGCTCCTCGAGCATGCCGGTCTGCACGCGCAGCGTCACCCGCGGATGGTTCCGTCGGAAGTGGTCGAGCAGCGGCGGCACGACGGTCGGACCGAGCGCGTTGAAGCAGCCGATCCCGAGGCTGCCCGAGAGTTCCGCACCGCGCAGCACCGCCTCGATCCGGCTCGCGCTGTCGAGCACCTCCCTGCTCATCTCGAGCAGTTGAGCGCCGACCGGGGTGAGCATCACTCCGCGGGCCTTCTGCCGGGTGAAGAGCCTGCAGCCGAGCGCCGTCTCGAGATCGGAGATCGCCGAGGCGAGCGCCGAGCGGGAGATCCTCTGCTTCTCGGCGGCGGCGCTGATGCTCGAATGCGCGGCGACCGCGTGGAAGTACTCGAGCTGTCGCAACGTGAAGTTGAGCGTCATCGGACCTCCGAGGTTCCGACCATCCTGCCATACAAGGGCTCGGACCGGCGGATGCTGCCGACATTCGCAGGTGCCGCCGGAACAGCGGCGGGCGCGCACCCTCGGAACGCGCCCGCCCCGATTCACGCCTCGATGCCGGCGACGATCTCCTTGAGGGTCTCGATGAAACCGGCGATGTCCTCATCCGTCATCTGCAGGTTCAGCGAGAAGTCACCGCGCGCCACCGGGAAGTAGCCGCGATTGGCGAGTTCGAGCGAACATGCCTGGGTGGCCTCGTCGTCGAAATTGCGCCAGTAGTCGCGATGCGTGTCGATGGTCAGGCCGGGCTCGCGCATGAAGCCGTAGGCGAGATGCGAGATGCCGATGCCGTAGATCGCGAACCGGCTGCCCCGTGCCGCGGCCCACTCGTTGATCTCGTCCATGATGCGGCGGGCCATGCTGTTGAGGCGGTCGAAGGCCTCATGGGTCAGCGCGCGCATCGTCGCGATGCCGGCGATGAGGGCGATCTTGTGCCCGTGGTGGGTGCCCGAGATCGAGACGACCCCGGTCTCGAGCAGGTCCATGATCTCGGCCGAGCCGCCGACCGCGCCGAGCGGGAAGCCGCCGCCGATGATCTTGCCCATCACCGTGAGATCGGGCTTGATCCCGTAGTCGGACTGCATGCCGTGGTAGCCGGCGCGCAGAGTGACGGTCTCGTCGACGATCAGCACGATGCCGAGCTCGGCGGTGAGCTCGCGCAGGCGCGTGACGTACTCCCGGGTGAGAGTGACGACGCCGCCCGAGGCGCTCTCCAGCTCGAGGACGACGCAGGACACCTCATCGGCGTGCGCCCGCAGGATCCGCTCGGTGCCCTCCCAGTCGTTCTGGGTGAGCACGACCGCGTTCGCGATCTCGGCGGAGGGGATGCCGGCGCTGTCGGGCATCGGCTTGGGCTCGTCGTCGGGGCCGCAGTCGCCGTCGTGATCGGGATGCCACGAGATCTGCAGCGGATCCGTGAAGCCGTGGTAGCCGCCCTCGAACTTCGCGATGCGTTCGCGGCCGGTGAAGGCGCGGGCGAGGCGGATGGCGCTCATGTTCGACTCGGAGGCCGAGCACGAGAACTGCACCTTCTCGATCGACTCGATGCGGTCGACGATGAGCTGCGCGAGCTCAGTCTCGAGCTCGACCGGGTTGCCGAAGGAGACTCCCGTCTCGATGGCCGCCCGCAGCGCCTCCTGCACGGCGGGGTGGTTGTGACCGAGCGCGTTCACGGTGAAGTTGTTGTTGAGGTCGAGCAGTCGATGCCCCTCGACCGTGGTGATGTAGGCGCCATCGCCCTCTCGCACGTAGATCGCGTGCGGGCCGAAATTGAACGAGTTTCTACTGTATCCGCCGGGGATGACGGTCTTGCCGCGCTCGGTCAGCTCGGCCGACTTCGCAAAGCGGCTCGAGAAGGTCTTGAGGCTGGACTCGAGGGCGAGAGACTGCTCGCCCTCGCCGAACCGGCGCCGTGCAGGTGTCTTAGTAGGGGAAGCGGGACTGGCCGTGGTTCACCGAGATCCACTGCTGCGTCGTGAGTTCGTCGATCGTCGCCTGACCGCTCAGACGCCCGATGCCCGACTGCTTCTCACCGCCGAAGGGCACGATCGGCTCGTCGAAGATCGAGATGTCGTTGATGTGCACCATGCCGGTCTCGATCTGCTTGGCCATCTCCACTCCGCGCATCAGGTCTCGGGTGTGAATGGCGCCCGACAGGCCGTAGAGCGAATCGTTCGCGATGTCGATCGCCTCGTCGTCGGTGTCGAACTCCATGACCAGGATCACGGGGCCGAACAGCTCGCCCTGCGCCACCGGATCGGAGTTCTTCACGCCGTCGAGCACGACCGGGCCGAGCACGTTGCCCGAGCTCTCCGAACGCACGAGCGCGGTCGCACCGCCGGCGAGGGCATCGTCGACCCGCTGCTGCAGGCTCGCGACTTCGCGGTCGTTGATCAACGGGCCGACGATCGTCGCAGGATCGGCGGGGTCGCCGGTGGTGAGGCTCGCGACCTTCTTCGCGAACTTCTCCTTGAACTCCGCGGCCACGCTCCGGTGCACGAGCAGGCGATTGGCGGACATGCAGATCTGCCCCTGGTGGGTGAATCGGCTGAACGTGGCGGCCTCGACGGCGTAGTCGATGTCCGCATCCTCCAGCACGATGAACGCGTTGTTGCCGCCGAGCTCCAGAATCGCCTTCTTGAAGTGACGGGCGCTGACCTCGGCGACGTGACGCCCGACCGGGGCCGAGCCGGTGAAGATGTGCACCCGCGGGATCGGGTGCTCGAGGAAGTAGTCGCCGATCTCGGGGATCTCGGTGACCGTGATGTTGAACAGGCCGCCGGGCAGCCCCGCATCCTCGAGGATCTCCGCCATCAGCGTGCCGCCGGTGATCGGGGTCTCCTCGTGCGGCTTCATCACCACGCCGTTGCCCGTCGCCAGCGCGGCGAGCACCGGCTTGATGCCCAGGAAGAACGGGAAGTTGAACGGGCTGATCACGCCCACCACGCCCACCGGCTTGCGGAACACGTAGTTGTCGGTGTTCGGCACCTGCGAGGGGATGATGCTGCCGATCACCTTGAAGCCGGTCGAGGCCGCCTCCTTGAGAGAGTCGATCGCGAGGCCGATCTCGAAGTTGGCCTTCAGCGCGGTGCCGCCGACCTCCTTGATGATGATGTCGATGATCTCGCCGCGTCGCTCTGCGACGATCTGCGCGGCCTTCTCGAAGACGTCGCGACGCTGGTACGCGGTCAGCGCCGCCCACTCCTTCTGCGCGGCCTTCGCGGAGCGGTACGCCTCGTCGATGTCCTCGCGCGTCGCGATCGCGAACGAGCCGACCTCCTCGTCGTTGTAGGGGTTTCGCACGCTCAGCCGCTTGTCGCTGCCGCCGTCGCGCCAGTGGCCGCCGATGTACTGCTTGGTGAGCTTGTTCAGATCCATGGGGAATCGCCTTCTCTCTCAGGGTATGGATTCGGTGTATGCGGGGTCGACCGCGATCAGTCGGCGTTCTGGTGGACTGCGGGCCGCCGCTCCGCGGACCTGCCGGTGGCCGGCAGCAAGAGGCCCACCACCGCGACGATCGGGATCAACCAGGGCAGGAACTGCGAGAAGCCGGAGTCCGATCCGACCATGACGGGCCAGTTCACCACCACGAGGACCGCCGCCGCGATGAGTCCGATGGCACCGATCACCGGGGCGATGAGCGTGCGCCAGAGGTTGTGGTCGCTCGGGTTCCTGCGGAAGTAGACCACGACCGAGATCGAGGTGATGGCCTGCAGCACGATGACCGAGAGGGTGCCGAGGCCGACGAACCACATGAAGAGCGTGCCGTAGGGGTCGAGGCCGAGCACCGTGAACAGCAGGATCATGATGAGCACGAAGGCGCTGGACACGAGGCTCGCGATGTGGGGCGACTGGAACTTCGGATGGGTGCGCTGCAGCGGAGCGGGCGCCCAGCCCTGCATCGAGAGCACGCGCAGGTAGCGGGCGACGGTGTTCTGGAAGGCGAGCAGCGCCGCGAAGAAGCTCGTGATGAGCAGCACCATCATGATGTTCACCCAGATCGGGCCCACGTACTGCTCGGCGAGCGCGAACACGAAGGCGTCGGGGCCGGGGTCATCGGTCGCGGCCGCCTGCACGTTGTCGGCGCCGTAGCCGATGACGAAGCTCCAGACGGTGAACACCAGGAACAGGGTGATGATGATCACCGCGGTGTAGGTCGCGCGCGGGATGGTTCGATCGCGGTTCTTCGCCTCCTCGCTGTAGATCGCGGTCGCCTCGAAGCCGATGAAGGAGGCGAATGCGAACATCATGCCGAGCCCGAGTGCGCCGCTCGTCGCGACCGAGGGGGTGAAGCTCACGAAGTTGATGCCCTCCGCGCCGCCGCTGAAGACGATGGCGAAGGAGACCACGAGGAGCACGAGCACCTCGAGGATCATCACGATGCCGAGCACCTTCGCCGAGAGGTCGATGTCGAGATAGGCCAGAACGCCGGCGAGCGCCCAGGCGATGAGCGACCAGACGTACCAGGGCAGAGCCAGGCCGAAGTCGGCGAAGATGAACTCGGCGAAGAAGCCGAAGATGCCGTAGAGGCCCGCCTGCATCGCCAAGTAGGCGAGGGTGGCCATGTAGCCGGCGGCGCGACCCGAACGGTTGCCGAGCGCCGCCTGCACGTAGGCGGCGAAGCCGCCGCCCGCGGAGACGCTGCGGCTCATCGCCGAGTAGCCGACCGAGAAGATCAGCAGCAGTACGCCCGCGATGAGGTAGGCGCTCGGAGCACCCGCTCCGGTGCCGACGCCGACGGCGGCCGGGCTGGCGCCCAGCACGGCGGAGAGCGGCGACGCTGCCGCCACCACGAAGAACACGATCCCGGCGACACCGAGCGAGTTCGGTCTGAGCCCGTTCCCGGTCCTGGTCTCTGCAACCTGCTCCGTCATCGTCGCACCTCCGGAGTCTCAGTGGAGAGCACCGCAGAAATACTGGCAGTCATCTATTCACCTCACTGTGATCGTCAACCGCGGACCGAAACCGGCCCGCCTCTCCTGCGATCGACGCACCCGAATACGAGCCCGCCTGCTCAGGTACAGGTAAGGCTAGAAGCGCAGCCGGTGGGCGAGTTAGACCCCTTCGGGGGATCTTTCGCGCCCCCTCAATCGAGGGGGGTCTCGATCTCAGCGTCGATCATCATCCGCACGAGTTCGACTCGCGAGCGGATGCCGAGCTTGCGGTAGACCTCGCGCAGGTAGCCCTTCACCGTGTGCACGCTCAGGTGCAGGCGCTCCGAGATCTCGGCGTCGCGAAGCCCGGTCACGACCAGCTCGACGACCTCGGTCTCTCGAGGCGTCAGAGTCTGCGGCAGCCACTTCGGCAGCTCGCTCACCCGTGTCTCCCCTCGGAGGAAGGCGACGAAGGCATCGTCCTCGGGCATCTCGACCACTCGCTGCACCAGGCCGCTGAAGCCGTCGCCCGAGCGCTTGCGCTCCCGCATCTCGATGATCGCCTCGTCCAGGTGGGGCGCCTCGGGCGGCTGTCGATCCAGCACCTCGCGGGCGGCCCGGTTGGCATAGCGCCTGACGTTGCGCAGGTCGCTGATCACCACCGCCTCGCGAGTCGACTCGAGCGTGTTCTGGAAGAGCCTGTGCTCGCGCTCCAGGCGCTCGCGCACCAGGAGCGATTCCAGCAGGGAGCCGAGCAGCTGGGACAATTCCTTGGCACTCTGCATCTCCGACGCGGCGAACGCGCCCGACTCTCCGCCGCGGGACAGGTTGAGCGTCGCCACGACCTTCCCCGCGACGACGACGGGGGCGTAGACGAGCCCCACCATCCGATGCAGCGAGAACACCTCGCGATAGACCGGAAGATCGCGCCACTCCGCCTCCGAGAACATGGAGAGGTTGTAGGCGACTTTCTGGCTCGCGATCGCATAGTTCAGCACCGGATCCGCCTCGCGAGCGACCTGGTCGTAACGGGCGAGGAAGAAATCGCTGACGCCTCGAGCCGAGGTCTGCCTGAGCCGATGCGTCTCCGGATCGAGCAGATCGAAGCCCACCGCCACCCGATCGAAGACGCAGTCGATGCCCGCGTAAAGCCGCTGGGTGAGGTCGTCCACAGAGCTCGCACGCGAGAGCTCCGCTGCGAATAGAAGCTTGCCGCCTCCCTGACCCGTCATGTCCTGAGTATCATGACTGTCGGTGCAGCCGTCAAGCGGTCAAAAGCATGCATACCAGACCGGTTAAACCGGCGATTCCGGATCCGCGACCGGAACGGGAAGGCGCCGCCGGCATCGGCGGATGCGCTCAGGAGCTGCGGAACACCGTGTGCAGCGGGTGGTCGCCGACCCGCTCCCGGCCGCCGAGGCCCTCGATCTCGAAGAGCACCGAGGTGCCGCAGACCGGGTAGCCGAGCCGCTCGAGCATGTGCAGGGTCGCGGCGACGGTGCCGCCGGTCGCGAGCACGTCGTCGATCAGCAGCACCCGGGTGCCGGGCTCGAGATCCGCGTGCATCTCGATGGTCGCGGTGCCGTACTCGAGGGCGTAGTCCATGGTGACCGCGGGCTGCGGCAGCTTGCCGGCCTTGCGCACCGGCACCATGCCGGTGCCCGAGAGGGCCGCGGCGGCGCAAGCGAAGAGGAAGCCGCGCGCCTCGATGCCGGCGACCACGTCGAACCGCCCGGCGAAGGGCTCGACGAGCGCGTCGACCGTGGCGCGGAAGGCCTCGCCGTCGGCGAGCAGGGGCGTGATGTCGCGGAAGAGGATGCCCGGCTCGGGGTAGTCGGGGATCTCGCGGATGAGCGTCTCGGCGCGACGGAGCGCGGGACTCATGAGTTCGGTCGGCACCATGCAAGGGTACTCCCGGATTTCCGTTTCCCGGCGGCTTCGGGTAAAGTCTGTGAGGTTGAGAAATCGACACGCGCCCCTAGCTCAGCTGGATAGAGCATCTGACTACGGATCAGAAGGTCGGGGGTTCGAATCCCTCGGGGCGCGCAAATTTCAAGCGAAAGCAAAGCTTTCGCAATTTGCGCGCGCGGCCTCACTAGGCCGCCAAATCTGGAACGAAAGCAGAGCTTTCGTTATTTGCGCGCGCGGCCTCACCAGGCCGCCGAATCTGAAGCGAAATCTCCGTCGCGGCGCGAGCAAGCGGCCCGCCTGGAGGATCTTGCCAAGCCGTGTATGCGGGAAAGCCTGCTGTGGACTTACCCGATGCGACAGCCCTCGGCGTCCGCGCTCAACGCACTGAAGCGGTCGTTGATGAGTTCGTTCAGTTTGCTGCCGTCTGGATCGTCAAGGGATTCGGGATCCTTCAGGAAATTGTGGGAGCGTTCGTAGACCTCGCGGTTCGGGCTGTCGATCAGTGCCAGTTCTCCGAGGAACTCGAGTTCCTTCTGGATCAGTGAGGGATCATCTACCACCGGAGCGTCAGCCGTCTTCTCATCCTCCATTTCGTCGAGGAAGATCAGCATCTCTTCGAAGACGTCGCAGAACTCGGTGCTGTAGCCCGGTGCGAACGGCAAGGGTGCTTCGGGAATGCTGGTGGTCGGAGGCGGTGCATCCCGCTCATCCGCAGCCGTCGATGCCGCTGCGCCGATGAGGCTCGCGCCGATCGCGAGAAAGACGATCGCGAGACTCGCTCCGATCATGGTGAACGCGGTGACGACATACCCGATGATCGTACCCGCGAGCGCGAGGCCTCGACCTCTCTCTCCGGTTCGCTTGATCTGCCCCAGCGCGATGTGGCCGCAGATGATTCCAGCGAGGCCGAGGAAGAAGGAGCCGATGAAGGCCACGATCGCCAGCGTGTTCATAGGCTGCACTGGGGTTGGGACCGGGACTTCTCCGAGGGCCTGCTGGGTCTGCGTCATGCCGGAGCGCTCCTTGTCTTCTCTGATCGCGCCTATCTTAATGCGATGCTTTCGCGGCCTGCGCGCGGCCTCACCCTGCCGCCATCCGACGAGTCGAGACGGCTCTCCGCAATATGCAGCGTTCTCCGGCGCTCCGGGGCCCAGGGTAGGCTGCCGGAAGCGAGTCGCAGCCGCCACCGCGGGCGGGCGCTCGCGCGGCAGCCGACGGGAGGCTCACACGGATGCAGCACGAGCCCGCTGAACAGGCCGCGATGAGCGCGGTGGATCCGCAGCCCGTCGATGCGCACCCGCCGGCCCGGCCGCGTCTGCCGATCAACGCGCAGACCTGGGAGTCGCTCTCGCTGCTGCACTGGGAGGTGCCGGCCGAAGAGGTGCAGGCGCTGCTTCCCGACGGGCTGATCGTCGACCGCTACGAGGGGCGCACCTGGTTCGGCGTCGTGCCGTTCGTGATGTCGTCGGTGCGCGTCCCGCCGCTGCCCGCACTCGGCGCCCGCTCGAGGTTTCCCGAGCTGAACGCGCGCGTCTACGTGCACGACTTCGCGGGGAACCGAGGCGTCTGGTTCCTCAGCCTGTGGTGCTCGAGCGCCGGCTTCGTCGCCTCGGCCCGCGCGCTCGGCCTCCCCTACCATCGAGCGCTGAGCCATGCACGACGGGCGGGCGCGGCAGAGACGGCAGACGCGGCAGCCATGGCGGACACGGCGCCGATGCTGGGCTACCGCTTCCTGCGCTCGGGATCGCGCCTCTCCGAATCCGGGGTCTCCTTCGAGGCGAAGGTGCGCGCACTCGAGCCGGTCGACGCCTCCTCGGGTCTGGAGGCTTGGCTGACGGCCCGCTGGAACATGTTCGCCCGTCGCGGCGGGCGCCTCTGGCGCTACCCCGTGCACCACGAGCCCTGGCGGCTGCGGGCGGCGACCGCCGAGAGCCTGGTCACGGACCTGCACGGCCGGTTCGGATTCGCGCCGCCGCGGGCAGCGCCGCTCGCGCACGTGGCGGAGCCGGTCCACGCGCTCGTCTCGCGACCCCGGCTGTGCCCGCGCCGTCCGCTGGCAGGCCGCCCGACCGAATCCTGACCGGGCGGTCCGAGCCCATCGCTCGGCGCGCCGCACGCGCGCCCGTCCCGCTTCCGGCGCGCTGCGCCCCTCGGACCTAGCGCGGGGCGGAGGCCGGGGTCTCCGCCGCCAACCGCTCCGTGATCGCGCGGAAGGCCGCGACCGTCTCGAGGTCGCGATCCGGATCGTCCGCGGTGCCCCAGGCGCTCGTCTTTACGATCACCGTCTCGCGCTCGGGATCGACCCACAGGTACTGCCCGTGCACGCCGAGCCCGGTGAACTCGCGATGCGCGCCGCCGAGCGTCCACCACTGATTCGCGTAGCCGTAGTGGGCGTAGCCGCCGCCCGACTCGAGGGTGCCCAGCTGCAGATGCGGGAGATCGCTGCTGCGACCGCGCTCGACCCAGGCCTCCGGCACGATCTGCGCGGCGTCCGACTCGGATCCCGCGCGGCCCCTGTTCACCATGATCAGCCCGATCCGGGCGAGGTCCCGGGTGCTCGCGTTGAGGGATCCGCCGCCGAGCGCCGTGCGCGGACGGCCACGGGTGAGGAAGTAGTAGCCGTCGTACTCGGCTCCCATCGGCGCCCAGAGCCGCTCGGCCGCGTTCTGCGCGATCGTGCGGCCCGTGGCCGCCTCGAGCACCCAGCCGAGCACGTGGGCGTCGATGGTGGAGTAGTTGAAGACCGTGCCGGGATCCGCCACCCGCGGCAGCGATCGGATCACCTCGAGCACCGAACCGCCGGTGGTGACGGCCTTCTCGAAGCGCAGGATCGGGGCGTCGGGGATCGTCCAGTCCTCGAGCCCGCCCGCGCCGCTCGACATGTCCAGGAGATGCGCGACCGTGGTGCCGTCGTCGTAGGCGCTGTCGGCGAGCTCCGGCAGATAGCGGACGACGGGATCGTCGATCGAGGCGATCTCGCCGCGCTCGACGGCGATCCCGACCAGCATCGAGGTCACCGACTTGGAGAGCGAATAGCACATGAAGCGCACGCCGCGGCCGGCGAATCGGCCCGGGTACACCTCAGACAGCACCCGGCCCCGGTGCACGACCATGAAGGAGGTCGTATGGGTCCGCTCGTGCAGCTCGGCGAGCGTGCGGCTGCGCCCCGCGAACTCGTACGAGATCGGGCGCAGGGCCCCTCGCGCCTCGAGCCCGCGGCTGCGCGCGGGGCGCGGGACCTCCTCGATCGGCATCACGCGATTCATGTGGGTGAAGGTCCACTCGTTGATCGGGCGACGTGTGGCGATCTCGCCCTGTTTGCGCCACAGCCAGGCTCCCCCGGCGATCGCGGCACCGACGCCGACGCCGATCGCGGCTCCCCTCGCGAACGACGACAGTGCTCGTGCCATGACCCCTCCGTTCCCCTCGACGTGCCTCTCGACGTCTCCCCTCGACTGAGGCGGCGGTCGTCATCGTGGCCACTGTCATCGACCATAGGTCACCGGCGGCGACTCCGCGAGAGTCGCGACCCGAAGTTGCACGCGGGAGGGGAGTGTGGAATTCTATTGATATTCATTCTCATTATCGAATGAATGATCCGCGCAACTGGAAAGGCTGCACTGCATGAATCTGCGCACCCGGAACCGAGCGGGGGCGATCGCCGTCGCCCTCGCCATGGCAGGGGCGCTGCTCGCCCCGACCCAGGCGAGCGCCGCCGACGCGCCGCTGACGAACCCGGTGGCCCTGGAGAAGGGGCACATCGACGCGTTCTTCACGACCCTGAACGACGACGGCTCCCCGCTGCTCGTGCTGAGCGACGAGGCGACCGGCTCCCACATCAACCGGACCCCCGAATCGGTCGACCTGGTCGTGAAGGAGGCCGCGCTCCACACCTACAGCCCGACGGCCTTCGTGCCGCCCGCGCTGCAGGGCGCGACGGTCTACCGCCTCCCGGCCAACGCGAACCCGAACCTCATCTGGCCGGGCTGGGACACCAACGGGCTGAAGCCGGTCTACGGCGACAACGTCTCCGTCGAGTTCGAGGCGAACGTCACCGGCCCCGGCGACGTCTGGATGTGGCAGCTCGACATCGAGGGCGAGCTCGTGTCCATGCTGACGAGCGGCGAGTACCGGCTGAACCCCTCCGGTCGCATCCTGCAGAGCTTCCCGAGCCACACCCACACCAACTGGGCCTTCACCGCTGCCGGCGAGTATCAGCTCACGGTCACGGCCCACGTCAGCGGCAACGGCCTGACGGCGACGAGCAACACCGCGGTCTACACCTTCGTCGTCGCGCCGACGCTCGCGATCGCGGGCGCCGAGAGCAGCTACGCGGACGGCGCCGACATCGTGCTCAGCGCAGCCTCGACCCCCGCGGTCACGGGCGGCAGCTACGAGTGGACCGTGAACGGCACGGTCGTCACGGACCAGACCGGCCCGCAGCTGAGCCTCACCGCCGGGCAGGATCTCGACGGCGCGAACGTCGCAGCACGCCTGATCGGCGACGTCGGCAGCGAGATCGCCGCCGCACCCGCGGTGACGCTGGCCGTCGACGAGCCCGCCGCTCCCGAGCAGGCCATCGCCATCACCGGCCTCTCGCACCACTATCACCAGGGCAGCCCGATCAGCCTGAGCATCACCGCCGATCCCGCCGTCGAGAACGGCAGCTACGAGTGGTTCGTGCAGCGGGTGGATCAGGCCGCACCGGTGCGCGTCGAGGGTGCGACGAGCGCCTCGCTGACGCTCGCGGCCGAGCAGGCCCTCGACGGCGCGCAGGTCACCGCGCGACTGCTCGACGCCGACGGCACCACCGAACTCGCCGCAGCCCAGGCAGTCACGATCGACATCGACGACCACGGCGCGGCGCCCTTCAACGAGGTGACCCTCAGCGGAGCCGCCGAGCACTAACACACGGGCGACACCGCCGAGCTCACCGCCGACGTGGCGCCGGCTTCCGTGCTCACGCGCTGGGAGTGGCAGGTGCAGCGCACGGGTGAGACCACGTGGACCGCGATCGCCGGCCAGAACGCCGCGAGCGCCTCGTTCGAGGTGACCGCGGATCTCGAAGACGCATTCGTGCGCGCGGTGCTCACCTTCGACGACGGCACGCCGTACGTCGCGTCGCAGCCCGTCAGGATCGAGATCGACGATCACCACGGCGAGGAGCCGGTGGAGACGACCCTCACCATCACGGGCCTCGCCGCGCACTACCACACGGGCGATATCGCGAACCTCACCGCGGTGCAGGATCCGGACACCGGAGAGGACCACTACCACTGGTTCATCAAGCGCACCGGCGACGAGAACTACTCCGTGATCGCAGGAGCCCTGACGGCGAACCTGGCCTACGAGGTACTGGAAGGGGACGACGGCGCCCAGGTCATCGCGCGTCTCTACGACCACGATCACAACGTGATCGCCGAGTCCGCTGCCGTCGTCATCGAGATCGACGACCACCACGGCGAAGAGCCGGTGGAGACCACGCTGAGCATCAGCGGACTCGCCCACCACTACCACACCGGCGATGTCGCGAACCTCACCGCGGTGCAGGATCCCGACACCGGCGAGGACCACTACCACTGGTTCATCAAGCGCACCGGCGACGAGAATTACTCCGTGATCGCGGGCGCCCTGACCGCGAACCTAGCCTACGAGGTGCTCGAGGGCGACGACGGCGCGCAGATCATCGCGCGTCTCTACGATCACGATCACGCGGTGATCGCCGAGAGCGCCCCGGTCGTCATCGAGATCGACGATCACCACGCGCCCACCCCGGTCAAGCCGGGCGAGGCGCCCGCGCAGCCCGACGAGGACGCGCTCGACGGCATCCCCGCCGGCGGCATCGAACTCGACAAGGGCTCCGTCGAGCAGGGCGGCACCGTGACCGTCCAGGTCGGCGCGGGCGACGAGCACGCCCATCAGTGGGTCGCGCCGTGGCTGTTCTCCACGCCGGTGCTGCTCGGCGGCGACTGGGCGCAAGTGGCCGCGGACGGCAGGATCGCCGTGCGGATCCCGAGCGACGCCGCGCCCGGCGCGCACCGCATCGCCGTGTACGACGCCGCGGGCTCGCTCATCGGCTGGCAGGCGATCCAGGTGACCGCGACCTCCGGTGGCACGGGCGGGGCCGGCGGCGCCGGTGCCGGGCTCGCCATCACCGGCGCAGAGCTGCCGTTCGTCGCCATAGGCGGCGCGGCCCTGCTCGTCCTCGCAGCGGGTGCGGCGCTGATGGTTGCCCGCCGCCGCACCTCGGAGGACTGAGCACGGAACGGCGGGTGGCGGTCCGCCTCACCGGACCGCCGCCCGCCGTTCCTTTTCGTCCACCCGACCCCGACCCTGGAAAGAACCGTGCGATACCGATCCCTCAGTACCGCGCTCGCCGCCGCACCCGCAGCCGTGCTCCTGACCGCGATGCTCGCGGGCTGCGCCTCCGCCGGACCCGGCCGCGCGGACGACGGCCGCATCAGCGTCGTCACCACCACGGGCATCATCGCCGACCTGGCCCGGAACGTGGCGGGCGACCGCGCCGAAGTGCGCTCGCTCGTGCCGGAGGGCGGCGATCCGCACAGCTACGAGCCCTCGCTCAGGGACGTGCGCGACATCGTCTACGCGGACGTCGCCTTCTCGAACTACCTCATGCTCGAGGAGCAGAGCCTCATCAAGGCGCTCGACACGAACCTCGGCGAGGACGTGCCGAACATCGCGCTGGCCGAGGAGGCCGTAAAGTACGCCGCCGAGATCATCCCCCTCGTCGAGGACGTCTCGCTCGACACGATCTGGCTCGGGCTGCGGGTGCGGGGAGACGGCGCGGCGCACGGGGCGGATCGCGCCTCGGATGTGATCCTCTCCGCCACGGGCGTCGAAGGCCCCGGCGAGCTGATCGCGTACCTCACGGGCAGCTTCGGCGAGGTCGACGTCTACTTCGACTCCTCGAACGGCTTCGACGCGGCCGGCGGCTATCGCGACGACTCGGTGACGGTCCCCCCGGATACCCACACCCACCTCAGCTGGGCCTTCACCGAGCCCGGCTACTACGTCCTCGAGCTGCAGGGCAGGCTCCAGGTCTCGCAGCAGGAGCGGCCCGTCGACATCGCGGCGAACCGGATCGTCTTCGCCGTCGGCGTGAACCCCCGCGAAGCGCCCGGGATGGAGGACGCGACCGTGCTCGACTCGGGCCACTCCGACATCGCGCTGAACCTCGAGAACGGGGCCTTCGAGGTGGTCGCCGACCACGAGCACGGCACCGCCGAGGTGCACCAGGAAATCCTGCCGCCGGGCGAGGTCGTCATCGAGGTGCCGAACAAGGCGCTGCACCCGATCCCGGGGGACCCCGCCTACCGCTTCCTCGGCCGCGCCGGCGACGACGTCTACCAGCTGCCCCAGGCCGTGCTCGGCAAGCACGTGCACGGCGAGATCGATCCGCACCTCTGGCAGAACGTGCGCAACGCCATGTCCTACGTCGAGATCATCCGCGACGTGCTCATCGAGGAGGATCCCGGCGGCGCGGCGGAGTACTCGCAGAACGCCACGGCCTATCTGCGCGAGCTCGAGGCGCTCGACGCCGAGGTGCGCGACACCATCGCGCAGGTCCCGCGCGCGCGGCGCACGCTCGTCACCACCCACGACGCCTACGGCTACCTGGCGCGGGCCTACGATCTGCAGATCGCGGGATTCGTCACGCCCAACCCGTCCGTCGAGCCGTCGCTCGCGGAGCGCAAGCGGCTCACCGAGACGATCCGCAACCTCGATGTGCCCGCCGTCTTCCTCGAACCCAATCTCGCCTCGCGCTCGTCGACCCTCACCGAGGTCGCGAAGGAGCAGGGGATCTCGGTGTGCACGATCTACGGCGACGCCTTCAGCCCCGAGGTGACGAACTACATCGACATGATGCGCTTCAACGCGCAGTCCGTGCGCGACTGCCTGACGGCGCCGGTGCAGACGGCGCATACGACGAACGACGAGGAGAACCGATGACCATCATCAGGACGCGCACCGAGCTGCTCGGGATCGCGGGCGCCGTGCTCGCGGCCCTCGCGCTCGCGGCGCTGCCCGCCTCGATCGCCGCCGCCGAGGAGCCGCCCGGCGTGCCGCCGGACGACGGCCTGCAGCAGATCATCGACCCGAACCAGGCGCAGGGCACGGGTCGGGTGGTGCTCGACGACGGCCACATCGACTACGGCCCGACGCTGAACACGGGCGAGTGGATCATCCAGATCCACGACGACACCTCGCAGCCGAGCTACTGGCGGATGCCCTCCGACGTCGTCGCGAAGGTGAACGACGGCTCACGGCTCACCGTGCCCGACGATCCGGCCTACGCCTTCCTCGGCCTCGCCGCGGGAGCGGATGCGTGGGTGATCCCGCAGGTGCGGCAGCCGGGCGTGATCTGGGCCGGCTGGAACACGCAGGAGCCCGCGGTGCTCGACGCGCTCAGCATGGGCACGACGCAGCGGATCCTGGGCGTCGACGGCCCCGGAGAGGTCACCGTCTACCTGCAGAGCGGCAACTTCGGCGAGCCGCAGCCGCTCTGGTCGACGTTCGCGCCCTTCCCGCAGGAGTCGTGGATCGAGGTGAACACGCACACCCACGCCAACTGGGTGTTCAGCGAGCCGGGCGTCTACCTGGTGCTGATCGAGTTCGAGGGTCAGCTGATCGACGGGACGACGGTTACGGCGCAGGACACGCTGCGCTTCGCGGTCGGCGACGCCACCGACCCCGAGGCCGCCTTCGACATGGAGTTCGACGCCTCGCTGCTCGCGGCCGAGGGGGCCGGAGAGGGCGGAGGCGCGGGCGCCGGCGCGGCGGCCGACGGCGACAGCGCGGCGCTCGAGGCGACGGAGGGCGACGGCCTCGGCCTCGTCGTCGGCATCGTCGCAGGGGCGGTCGGGGCCGCGCTGCTCGTGGCGATCGTCGTGATCGTCATGGCCTCCCGACGGGCGAGGGCGCGCTCGCGCGCCGCTCGGGCGCAGCGGGGCGGGGGGCACAGGGAGCACGGAGAGGATCCGGCATGAGCATGCTCGAGGTGACCGACCTCGCCGTGCGCCTGGGCGGGCGCCGCGTGCTGCGCGACGTCTCGCTCTCGGTCGAGGGCGGCGAGTTCCTGGGGCTGATCGGCCCGAACGGCGCGGGCAAGACGACGCTGCTGCGCGCGATCCTCGGCATCGTCCGGGCCGAGAGCGGCACGGTGCGGATCGAGGGCGAACCTCTCGCCCGGGCCCGCTCGCGCGTCGGCTACGTGCCGCAGCGCACCGAGTTCGCGTGGGACTTCCCCATCACCGTCGAGGAGACGGTCATGACCGGGCGCGTGCGGCGCATCGGCTGGCTGCGCAGGCCGGGGCGGGCCGACTTCGACGCGGCCGCCGAGGCGCTCGAGCGCGTAAAGATGGATCACCTGGCCGAGCGGCCGGTGGGCGAGCTGTCGGGCGGTCAGCGCCAGCGCGTGCTCGTCGCCCGGGCGCTCGCGCTGCACCCGGGGCTGCTGCTGCTCGACGAGCCCTTCACCGGGCTCGACATGCCGACGCAGGACCTGCTGCTCGAGCTCTTCGCGGGGCTCGCCGCCGAGGGCCGCGCCGTCGTGATGAGCACCCACGATCTCGTCGGTGCGATGCATCAGTGCTCGCGGCTGTGCCTCGTCAATCGCACCGTCGTCGCCGACGGGCCGCCGTCGGAGCTCGACGATCCGGCCATCTGGATGTCGGCCTTCCGCGTGCAGGCCGACAATCCCCTGCTCGGGATGCTGAAAGCCGCCTGATGCTCCCGCCAGCCCGCCATGCTGCGCGCAGTCGCAGCATCCCACCGGACAAGGATCCCGATGCTCTCCCCCGTTGACTTCATCCAGGACCTCCTCAACCCCGACCTCCGCTTCCTGCCGAAGGCGCTCATCGTCTCGATGATGGCGAGCGTGGTCGCGGGGGTCATTGGCAGCTACGTCGTGCTGCGCGGCATGGCCTTCATCGGCGACGCGGTCGCCCACGCGGTGTTCCCCGGGCTCGCGGTCGCCTTCGTGATCCAGGGCAACCTCGTGCTCGGCGGGGCCGTCGCCGGCGTCGCCACCGCGATCCTCGTGGCCGTCTTCTCGCAGAACCGCCGCATCAAGGAGGACAGCATCATCGGCGTCTTCTTCGTCGCCGCGTTCGCGCTGGGCATCGTGATCATCTCCCAGGCCCCCGGCTACGCGGGATCGCTGCAGCAGTTCCTCTTCGGGTCCGTCACCGGCATCCCCGACGAGGACGTCGTCATCGTCGCCGTCACCGGCGCGATCCTGCTGCTCGTCGCCTTCCTGCTGCACAAGGAGTTCGTGGCGGTCACCCTCGACCGCGAGATGGCCCGCTCCACCGGGCTGCCCGTGTTCGCGCTCGACCTCGTGCTGTACGTCATGGTCGCGGTCGCGATCGTTATCTCGATCCAGACCATCGGCAACATCCTGGTGCTGGCCCTGCTGATCACGCCCGCCGCAGCCGCGCGCCTGCTCACGGACCGGCTCGGGCTCATGATGCTCGTCGCGCCGATCATCGGGGCGGGATCCGCCCTCGTCGGCCTCTATCTCTCCTGGAGCCTCGATCTGCCCGCCGGCGGCACGATCGTGCTCGTCGCGACCGTCGTCTTCCTGCTCGCCTGGGTGCTCGCACCCAGGCACGGGCTGATCGCGAAGCGCCTCCATCGCAGGAACCGGGAGGATCCCGACGAGGAGACCGACGAGCCGGGCAGCGCCGAGCCTGGCAGCGCCGAGTCGGGTGGGACGAACCGGCCGCTGGAGTCGCTCGCGGCATCGGACCCCGGGGGTGCGCGATGATCCGCACGGATCGCCGGCCCCGTCGCGCCCGAGCGCTCGCCCTGCTCGCCGCGCTCACCGTCTGCGCCGCTCCGCTCTGCATCGCCCCCGCCGCCGCGGCCGCACCGCCCCTCGGCACCGCACCGATGGAGGTCGAGCCGCTGCCCTGGCAGTCGGACCAGCCGGCGCCGGCGAGCGGCGAGAAGCGCGTCATCGGGAACGTGCACACCGACACGGTCTCGGCGTTCGTCGACGACGGGCTGCTCGTGCTCGACAGCAAGGCCGATGTCGACGGCGAGCTCGGCAAGCGCTTCGACGCGGACGCGACGCTCTTCCACCTCGGCGAGGCGGGCCGGGGTTCCCGCGAACCCCGCCTTCGGCTTCCTCGGCGCGCCGGGGCAGGAGATCTGGATCGCGCCGCAGCTGCGCGACCCCGCCGTCATCTGGCCCGGCTTCAGCACGGAGCACCCGAGCCTGCGCGCCGCGGCCGAGGGGCAGTGGCTCAGCGTGCGGATGCTCGACGTCGCGGGACCGGGATCGCTCGAGGTCTACCTGATCGGCAGCGAGGGCGTCGAACGGCTCTTCAGCTCGACGACGGCGCTGCCCGACTGGCAGATCGAGGTGCCCCAGCACGCGCACATGAACTGGGCCTTCAGCACTCCCGGCACCTATACGGTCTCCTTCGAGATGGCAGGGCTCGTCGGCGGCGCGATGCAGACCGCGCGGAGCGACTACACCTTCGTCGTCGGAGACCTCTCGGCGCACACGGTCGCCTCCGGCACGACACTGGAGGCGGACGCCACCGCCATCGACCCGGGAGACCCGGTCACCCTCACGGCCCGGGTCTCGCCCGCGGCCGTCGGCGCCGTGCAGTTCCGCGAGCTCGTGAGCGGGCGGATCCTGGGCCACACCCCGGTGGGCGCCGACGGCGCCGCCGCCTTCCGCACCGGAGCCCTGCCGCCCGGCGAGCACCGCATCGTCGCGGAGTTCGTGCCGACGTGGTCGAACGACTTCGCCCCCTCGCAGTCGGAGCCGGTCGTCGTGACCGTCAGCGGCGAGCAGGCCTCCCGCCCCGATCACGACGACACCGAGCCCGTGGGCGAGGAGGCGCTCGCGGGGACGAGCGCGGGCGAGGGCGCGCGGGTGACGGGCGAGGCGAAGACCGCGAGCGCTGGGGCGGCGCTCGCCGCCCGGGTCGACGCGGCCGAGCTGCACGGCGACTGGGTATCGGTCTGGTTGCACGGCACCACCGCCGTCTGGCTCGGCTGGGTGCGACTCGACGGGGCGGGCGACTTCACCGCGTCGATCCCGGCCGATACGCCGGCGGGCGAGTACCGCCTGGTGGTGAAGGATCGCGACGGCGCGCTCGTCGGCTGGGACCGCTTCACCGTTCTCGCACCGCCGGGTCCGGTCGATCCCGGTCCCCCGCCCCCGACCGAGCCGCCTCCCCCGGCGCCGACGGCGCCGCAGCAGGAGTGCCTGCCCGCGGTGACGCTCGAGCACGGGCACATCGACGCCTTCGCCGTCTCGGCGGGCGGCGGCATGGCCGTGCTGCAGCTGCTCGAGGACGTCACCGGGCACCGCGTGCTGCGCGAGGCCGAGACCGTGCTGCTGCGGGTGAAGGAGCAGGCGTTCACGAGCATCCCGGCGGGCGTTCCCGGCGGACCCTCCGGCTACCTGCTGCCCCTCGCGCAGAACCCGGACCTGATCTGGCCCGGCTGGGACACGAATCGCACCACCGCGAGCAGGTACAGCGACGTCTCCATCAACATCACCGGGGTGTCCGGGCCCGGGCAGGTGCACCTCTACACCAGCCAGGGCGCCTTCGGCGGTTGGCGGCCGATCCTGACCCACGGCGGTTACACGCTGCCCGGCACGATCCGCGAGCCGGCGCCGGCGCACACCCACGCGCAGTGGGTGTTCACGCAGCCGGGGATCTACGTGCTCACCGTCCACGCGGTGGCGACGAACCCGGCCACCGGGGCGAGCCTCACCACGGCCGAGCACAGCTACGTCTTCCAGGTCGGCGACGTGCCGCTCGGCGACGTGTTCTGCGGCATGTCGGCGCACGGCGCCGGGGCCTCGGCGCTGGTCGACGCGGCGGTCGCGCAGGCGAACCTCGACGCCATGGCCGCCGAGCAGGCGGCGGCAGCGGATCAGGAGCGCCGCCCCGAATCGAGCCGCTCGGGCACTCGCTCGTCGGCGGATGCGCGGGATCCGTCGGCGGTGACCGGCATCGCGGCGACCCACCCGGCGGTGGTCGCCGCCATCGTCGGGGGCGGGCTCCTCGCGATCGCGGGGATCGCGGGCGGAACGGTCTGGGTGCTGCGCCGCGAGAGCGCCGGCGGATGAGGTCCGTGGAGGAGCCGGACTCGGAAGAACGCCTCGACGAATTCGATGCGCTGATCCGTGGATACGGGCCCGGCGACGGCGGATACGGCGACGACCGCCCGGATCCGGCACCGCGAAGACGCGGCCCTCTGCTGCCGATCGCATCGCTCGTCGCGGTGCTGCTCGGGGTGGTGGGCATCGGCGCCGGGCTCCTCGCGTCCTCCCCCAACGGATCGACGCGCCCGTCGACCGCGTCGCCGGGCAGCGCGGCGGATCCACCGTCGGCGCACCCCTCGACCGCACGGCCGTCGGCGTCGCAGCCCCCGACGTCGCAGCCGCCGACGGCCCCGGCCACCGGCATCGACCCCGACTGGGTGACCCGGGTCTCGGCGGCGACCGGCATCCCGCCGCGCCCGCTCGCCGCCTATGCGGAGGCCGACGCGCGGATCGCCCATGAGCAGCCCGCGTGCGGCCTCGGCTGGAACACCCTCGCGGGCATCGGCTTCGTCGAGTCGGAGCACGGCACGATCCACGGCTCGCGGATCGCCGCCGACGGCCGTGCCGCGCCCGCGATCATCGGGATCGCGCTCGACGGCACCTCGACGAACGCGATCCCCGACACCGACGGCGGCGCCCTCGACGGCGACGCGGTCTGGGACCGGGCCGTAGGCCCCATGCAGTTCATCCCGTCGAGCTGGGCCGAGTGGGGCTCGGACGGCGACGGCGACGGCATCGCGGATCCGCAGGACATCGACGATGCGGCGTATGCGGCGGGCCGGTATCTCTGCGCGGCCGGCGGGAACCTGCGGAACCCGCAGCACTGGATCGACGCGGTCGCCGCCTACAACGACACCATCGACTACAACCACCGCGTCGCGGCTGCGGCGAGCGCCTACGCGCAGGCCTCGGCGCAGACCTCGACGCGATCAGCCGCCGCCGGCTGACGGGGCCGATCGCGACCAGGCTCGGCGCCCTCCCCGGGCGCCTCCTGCTCAGGTGTGCCCGACGAAGGCCTCCTTCAGCCACCAGGCGCCGCCGTCGGAGGCGATCTTCGCGTCGATCACGAGTGGGCGATCCGGATCGGAACCGAGCCACTCGCGCACGGCGTCGAGATCCTGAACCGTGCGCACGGTGATCCCCTCCGCGCCGAAACCGCGCGCCAGCGCCGCGATGTCGGTGTCGGGGAAGGTGACCGTGCCGAGCTCGGCCCCGCCCTCGCCGAAGTGGTGCACCTCGGCCCCGTAGGCGGCGTCGTTGTACACGATGACGAGCAGCGGTATCCGCTCGCGCACGGCCGTCTCGAGCTCGGCGATCGCCATGAGGAAGCCGCCGTCGCCCGTGCCGAGCACGGGGAGGCGGTTCTGCTGCGCGAACGCCGCCCCGATCGACGTCGCGAGGCCGAGCCCGATCGCCTGGAAGGCCTGCGTGAAGCAGAACCCCTGCTCGTCGGGCACGTCGAGCAGGGCGGAGGGATAGCCCATGAAGTTGCCCGAGTCGATCGAGAGCACCCGCTCGGCCGGCAGCAGCTCGCCGAGCCGCAGCGTCAGGTCTCGCGGATCGATCCGCTCCGGCGTCGAGATGCTCTCGTAGGGGATGTCCGCCCATCTCGCCGAGGCCGCTATGCGCTCGGCGACCTCGTCGCTGCGGTAGCGCTCGGCCGCACTCCCGCGAGCGGCGAGCTCGCGGGTGACGGCCTCGGCCGTGGCCGCGGTGTCGCCCAGCACCCCGATGTCGACCGGGCGGTTGCGCCCGATCGCCTCGGCCTCGTGGTCGATCTGCGCGACGAGGGCGCCCTCGCCGATCAGGCCGCCGTGGCGCATGGTCCACATGTTCAGCGCGCAGCCGAAGCCGAGGATCAGATCCGCCCCCTGCAGGAGCGACGCCGTCGTGGGCGACGAGAAGCCCCCGGAGATGCCGAGGTCGAAGCGGTCGCCGCGGAAGAGGCCCTTCACCACCGCGGAGGTGGCGAGCAGCGCACCGGACTGCTCGGCGAGCGCGCGGAGCTCGGGACCCGCATCGCGCGAACCCCGGCCGGCGACGATGACCGGCCGCTCCGAACGCTCGATGGCGTCGGCGAGCCGCTGGATCGCGGCGTCGCCGGCCGGCCGCGGCGAGAGCGCTCCGGGATCGGGGATCCGCTCGAGCAGCCGGGCGTCGACCCGGTCCGCCTGGATGTCGAGCGGGAGGTTGAGCACCACGGTGCGGCGCTGATCGCGCGCGGCGCGGAAGGCGCGCACCACGTCCTCGAGCGCGGTTCCGGCGCTGTAGACGCGCTCGGCGAGGGCACCGACGCTCCGCGCCAGCCCGGACTGGTCCATGGCGAAGTTCGAGTTCACCGCCGAGCGGGCGGCCTCGGCGGCGAGCACGAGGAGCGGGGTCCGGCTCTTCGCGGCCTCGCCGATGCCGGTGGCCGCGTTCGTGTACCCGCAGCCCTGATGCAGCGAGACGAGCCCGACCTCGCCGCTCACCCGCGCGTACGCGTCGGCCATCGTCACGGCCCCGCCCTCGTGGCGGGAGGCGACGTAGGGCACCCCCGCGGCGATGATCGCGTTCGTGACCTCGAAGTTGCCCGAGCCGACCAGCCCGAAGCAGCGCCGCAGCCCGAGGCGGGCGAGCGCCGCGCCGACGAACTCGGCGACGCTGATGGTCCCCTGGTCACCGCCCTCCGGCGACTGCGCGTTCAATGCTGGTGCCCGCGCGCTTCCTCGCCGAACTTGAAGCCGAGCCAGCCGTGGGTGAGCCCGCCGCCGGCGCGGATCGCGGTCGCGACCCAGGCCGCCTCCGCGAGCTCGGCATCGCTCGCCCCGGCCTTCACGGCGTTCTTCGAGTGGGCCTCGATGCAGTACGGGCACTGGGTGGTGACCGCAACCCCGAGCGCGATGAGCTCGCGGTACTTCAGCGGGATCTCCCGGCCCTCGGCGGCGAACACGGCGCCGTCGAACTCGGCGAAGGCCTTCGTGATGTCCGGGGTCTCCTGCTTGTAGACCCGCATGTACTTCGCATCTGCGGCGCGGTCGTGGAACTCGGACATGGGTCCTCCTCGTGGTTCGCTGTCGGTACGATCCTGACACATGCGGATGCGTTCCCGCCCGGGTCCGCCGGAGTTCTCAGCGGTTCCAGAGCGCGGTGTAGTCGTGCCCGAGCTCGCGCACGAGGCGGCGCAGCGCCGGGAGCGACAGGCCGATCACGCAGCTCGGCGTCCCCTCGATCCGCTCGATGAAGGCGCCGGCGAGTCCGTCGATCGCGAAGCCTCCGGCGAGCTGCAGCGGCTCTCCCGTCGCGACGTAGGCCTCGAGCTCGGCGTCGTCGAGATCGGCGCTGAGCGTCACCGTCGCGGTGTCGATCGCGCCCGCGGCCCCCCGCACCTCGCCGCCGCTGCAGTCGACGAGCCAGTGCCCCGAATGCAGCACCCCGGTCTCGCCGCGGTGCCGCTTCGCGCGAGCCAGCGCGACCTCCGGGACGTGCGGTTTGCCCAGGATCTCGCCGCCGAGCAGGAACGCCGAGTCGCCGCCGAGCACGAGCCCGTCGATCTCACCCGTGCCGGCGGGCCCGTGGCGCCGCACGACGTCCTCGGCCTTGAGCCGTCCGAGGTACTCGGTCAGCTCGGGGGCGTCGAGGGCGCGGCCGTGCTCGGCCTCCCGCGCGGCGACCTCGGCCTCCTCGTCGACCTCGGGGGCGAAGCACAGCGGCTCGATGCCCGCGGCGCGCAGCACGGAGAGGCGGGCGGGCGAGGTCGAGGCGAGGTACAGGCGCATGTGCTCAAGCCTATTCGGAGGCGGCGGATCCGCCTCCCCGTGCCGGAGTCCGGTCACCGTCGATTCTTCGTCATTCTGCGCACGCAGGACATCACCTGCAGGAAGGCCCCGCAACGCGCGAGAAAGCCCTTCGAAAGGTCGAAAAGCATGTTGAGGTTCGACGAACACCACATTTTTTGACCTTTCAACGCATTTCGCAACGGACCTTCGGGGCTCTGGCGCCGTACCCGCGTGGCGGCGGAACCGGCCAAGGACGCACTGCGGCCCGTGCGGGTCGCGAAGACCGGCACTTCTGCTTCTCGCCGGAGTTTCGGGCAGTGGTTGCGGGTGCTCCCCAGCGGCACCCGCACCTGCGGCCCCATGTTCTCCGCGGCGGACCGGTGATGCCGGTGCGCTCGGAATGCGTCAGGACCGTGAGAAGACCCTGTCCCGGGGCGCCCTACGGCGTTCGACGGCGCAGCGTGAGCGCGGCGATCCCGAGCGCCGCGACGGTCACCGCGCCGACCACGATGAGCGGCCCGCCGAGCGCCCAGCCCTCGTCGCCCGAGGTCACCGCGTTCACGGCGTTGATCGCGTAGCTGAGCGGCAGCCAGTCCGAGATCGCCTGCAGCACCTCGGGCATGCGGTCCCGCGGCATGAGCAGCCCGCCGAGCAGGACCTGCGGGAAGACCAGGATCGGCATGAACTGCACCGCCTGGAACTCGGTACGGGCGAAGGCGCTCGCCAGCAGCCCGAGGCCGGTGCCGAGCAGTGCGTTCAGCACCGCGACGAAGCCGAGCTGCCATACGGGCCCCGCGACCTCGAGCCCGCAGACGAGCACCGCGAATCCGACGGTGAGCACCGCCTGCACCACGGCGACCGCCCCGAAGGCGATCGCGTAGCCGACGATGAAGTCGCCCTTGCCGAGCGGCGTCGTGAGCAGCCGCTCGAGGGTGCCCGAGCGGCGCTCGCGCAGCGTCGTCACCGAGGTCACCACGAACATCAGGATGAAGGGGAAGAGGGCGAGGATCGGTCCGCCGTACTGGTCGAACGCCCCCGGCTGCCCGTCGAGCAGCCACGCGAAGAGCCCCACGAGCAGGCTCGGGGCGAGGAGCACGAGCGCCACGGAGCGCGGGTCGTGCTGCAGCTGCCGCAGCACCCGGCCGGCGGTCGCGAGGGTGCGGATCGCGGTCATGGCGTCGTCCTTCCGATCACGGCGAGGAAGGCCGCTTCGGGGTCGGCCGCGCCGGTCGAGGCGAGCAGTTCCGTCGGCGTGGTGTCGGTGACGACCTCGCCCTCGCGCAGCAGGAGCAGGCGATCGCAGCGCAGCGCCTCGTCCATGACGTGGCTGCTGACGATGAGCGCGGCGCCCGCGCGGGCGAGGCGCCCGAAGAGCGTCCAGAGCTCGGCCCGCAGCACCGGGTCCAGGCCCACCGTCGGCTCGTCGAGCACGACCACCTCGGGTTCCCCGAGCAGCGCCGCCGCGAGCGAGACGCGGTTCCGCTGCCCGCCCGAGAGCGAGCCGACCCGCTGGCCCGCCTGGGGGCCGAGGCCGACGAGATCCACCACGCGCTCCGTGTCGCCGCGCGGGGCGCCGAGCACGCGGGCGAAGTACGCGAGGTTCTGCGCGACCGTGAGGTCGTCGTAGACCGAGGCGGCCTGCGTGGCGTAGGCGACTCTTCTGCGCAGCGCCCGCGCACCCGCGGGCAGGCCGAGCACCCGCACCTCGCCGCCCACGCCGGCCTGCGTGCCGACGATCGAGCGCAGCAGCGTCGTCTTGCCGCATCCCGACGGGCCGAGCACGCCCGTCACCTCGCCGGCCGCGATCTCGAGGTCCAGCCCCTCGAACACCGCGCGGCGCCCGCGCCGCACCGTGAGGCCGACACAGGCCACGGCGGGATCCGCTCCGCTCGCGGCGTGCCTCGCGCTCGGCGCGGGGGAATAATTCATCATGTGATGAATTTATAGCGCTCGGGTGCGCCGATCAAGGGCCGGTGGAAGCCGGGACTCAGTCGAAGAGGTAGCGCTGGATCGTCGGCCCGACCCGCCGCACCAGCTCGTCGATCGGGGCGTCGGCGATCGGCTGGATCCGCAGCACGTAGCGCACCACGAGCATCCCAGCGACCTGCGAGGCGACGAGGTCGGCCCGCAGCTCGGCGTCGGGCACGTCGAGGCGGTTCGCCACCCGCGGCAGCAGCTCGCGCGAGAGGAAGCCGACGACGAGCGGGCTGCCGATCTTGCCCCCGACCGCGGTGCGCAGCAGCATGACGCCGCGACGGCGGACCTCGTCCCGTTCGAAGGCCTCGAGGATGTAGCGGACGATCCGCTCCCCCACCTCGTCGCGGGGACCGCTCAGGATCATCGGCACCACGACATCGGGGCGCAGCGGCAGGTCGGCCGCCTCCGCGAAGAGGTCGGCCTTGGTGCCGAAGTAGTGGTGCACGAGCGCCGAGTCGACCCCGGCGCGCGCCGCGATCGAACGGATGGTGGCGCCGTCGTAGCCGCGCTCGCCGAACTCTTCGAGCGCCGCGGCGAGGATCCGCCCCCGCGAGTCCGAGCCGCCCTTCGGCCGTCCGCGCTCCCTCGGCTTCGTCATGCCTTCACCCTACCCAGTGCCCTCGCGCCGGCCCGCCCTTCCCACGCGCCCGCCGCGTCCATGCCAGGGCCCGGTCCGGCGCACGCAGCGACCGCCCGCCGGGATGGGAGAATGGCGGGCATGACCGAGACCCCCGCGCCGGCGCGCCCGGCAACCCTCGCCCCGGGCGACCTCATCGAACTCGACATCACCGGCATCGCCCACGGCGGCGTGTGCGTGGCCCGCCACGACGGCCGGGTGGTGTTCGTCGCCGACGCGATCCCCGGCGAGCGGGTGCGCGCCCGCGTCACCGAGGCGCGCAAGAAGTCGTTCGCCCGCGCCGCGACGGTCGAGGTGCTCGCCGCGTCGCCGGATCGGCGCCCCCACATCTGGTCCGAGGCCGCCCTCGAACGGGACCCCGATGAGCGCGCGGGCGGCGCCGAGTTCGGCCACGTCTCGCTCGAGCGGCAGCGCTCGCTGAAGGCGGAGGTGCTCGACGATGCGCTGCGGCGCTTCGGCGGGCTCGGCGACGAGCAGATCGCGCGGGCGACGGACGGCTCCGGTGTCGTCGTCGCGGCCGCGCCCGGCGACGACGAGGCGGGCGGCCTCGGCTGGCGCACCCGCGTGCGCCTCCACGTCGACTCAGAGAGGGGGCAGGCGGGGCCGTACGCGGCGCGCAGCCGCCGCGTGATCCCGGTCGCCTCACTGCCGCTCGCGAACGAGCAGATCGGCTACATCGCCCCGCTCGACGAGCCGATGCCCGGCGTCGACACCGTCGACCTCGTCGCGCCCAGCGCCGACGATCCCCGCATGCTCATCACTGCGGAGGGCGAGCGCACCCGCGCCGGCGAGAACCAGGCGGTGCGCGAATCGGTGGGCAGGCGCGAGTTCCTCGTGCGTGCCGGCGGATTCTGGCAGGTGCACCGCGAGGCGCCGCGGGTGCTCTTCGAGGCGGTGCGCGACGCGATCCGGGGTCTCGACGAGCGCGGCCGCTTCGACGCGGGCGCCGCCAACCTCGACCTCTACGGCGGGGCGGGACTGCTCGCCGCGGCCATGGGCGAAGCGGCGGGACCGGCGCTCAAGGTGACCTCGGTCGAGGCGGACCCGGGGGCCACCGACGACGCAGCCGAGAACCTGAGCGAGCTCGTGGGCGCCCTCGCCGTGACCGCGCGGGTGGATCGGCACCTCGCCGATCTCGCCGCCGCCCCGGGGCCCGTGCGGGACCGGCTGCGTCGCGCCACGGTGGTGCTCGATCCGCCCCGCTCGGGAGCCGGCGGCGAGGTGTGCGCGCTGCTCGGCGAGCTGGCCCCCGCGAACCTCGTCTACGTGGCCTGCGATCCGGTGGCGCTCGCGCGCGACACCGCGACGCTCATCGGCCTCGGCTACGAGCTCGACTCGCTGCGCGCCTTCGACCTCTTCCCGCACACGCATCACCTCGAGGCGCTCGCGGTGTTCGTGCGCGGCTGAGCGCGGGCCGGCGAATCCGCGCATCGAGCCTGTCGAGATGCGCGAGCACTGCCTACAGCAGCCCGGGGTTCGCCGCGGCGAGCCCGTCGAGGGCTCCCTGCGCGTAGTCGAGTGAGCCGTTGCCCACGATCGCGATCCACACGTCGTCGAGGAACAGGTAGGTGATGTCGGTGGCGACGATGAACGGGCTGTCAGAGGGCTCCGTGTGGTCGAAGCGGATCGCCGGGCCCGCGGTGGACTCGACGTAGACCGAGCCGCGCAGCTCCGCGATCAGCCACTCGCCCGTCTCTGCGGGGATCTGCGCCACGTACTGCGTGACGATGTTGTGGGAGTGCACCGGCCAGGTGCAGCCGGCCACCTGCGTGGCCCGCGTCATGGCCTCCTGGGCCGAGGGGCCGACGGTGTCGTCGAAGATCGACAGGTCGACCGCGCCGCGGTGGGCCGTGACGCCGGCGTCGCCCTGGAGCTCGTAGAAGGCGTCGCTCTCGCCCGTGATCGTCGCGTTCATCCTCTCGCAGTCCGGCAGCACGATCGCCTGCGGCTCCTCGCTCGGCTCGGGCGCCGGAGCGCTCGACGTGGGCGCCGGGGCGGACGTCGTGGGTGTCGTCTCCTCGGGCGTTTCGCCACCGGCGCACCCGGTCGCCGCCAGCACGCCGGTCAGGAGGATCGCAGGCCAGCCGATCCGCAGCGCGTTCCTCGCGTCCTTCGCGCCGCTCGGGGCATCGCTCGTCATCTCGCACCTCCGGGTATCCGCTCAGAGCGCTCGCCGCCAGTCTATGCAGCGCTCGACGACCCGGGCGGAGGGGCTTTCACCGCTCGAGCGGGTGGGGTACCATCCCCGGCTCGTCCTCGTCCTCCTCGGGCCGCGGCTCGCGCCCGGCCGCCGCGGCGAAGCCGAGGGCCGCGATCGTCGTGGCGAAGGCGATGATGCCGAGCGGATTGCACAGCGCGATCGACATGCCGAGCCAGAAATCGCCGCCGAAGAGGCTGAGGATCGTCACCAGTTCGCCGCCCGAGAGATCCGGAACGGTGAGACCGAAGCCGATCGCGCAGGCCCAGGAGAGCGCGAGGGAGACGTAGGGTGCGCGGCCGACCCGGCGGCCCCGATCGGTCGCGATGCGGATGCGTCGCACGGTCCAGAGTTGCAGCAGCGCGAAGGGCACGCCGATGAGCGGCAGGTACCAGATCGTGAGCTCACCGCCGATGCCGAACAGCCAGCGACCGGCCCCCATCCAGAGGCCCAGGACACAACCGATTACGCCGAGAATCAGATTTCGCAGACCCACGATCATGATGGTAGTCTTCTACGGTTGCCACCGCACGGTGGGCACGCCCCGATAGCTCAGTGGTAGAGCACTTCCATGGTAAGGAAGGGGTCCGCAGTTCAATCCTGCGTCGGGGCTCTGATCCTCTCGCCGCCTCTGCGGAACGCCGTGGCTGAGTAGCTCAGTT
This sequence comes from Candidatus Leucobacter sulfamidivorax, assembly GCA_016771945.1. Classification (GTDB taxonomy): domain Bacteria; phylum Actinomycetota; class Actinomycetes; order Actinomycetales; family Microbacteriaceae; genus Leucobacter; species Leucobacter sulfamidivorax. The sequence goes on along the minus strand of QZLF01000002.1, from coordinate 204,802 downwards.
GGTGAGAGCGCACGACTCATAATCGTGAGGTCGCGGGTTCGAATCCCGCCTCAGCTACCAGAGGATCACGGCGAAGGCCCCCGCTCCGGCGGGGGCCTTCCGCGTTCCCAGGCTACGAGCCCTGATCCGCCAGGCGTACGAGTCGCTCGTGCCCCGTCTCCTCGAGCTCGACCACGTCCGAGCGGGACTTCAGGAAGTCGGAGAAGGAGCGGAACCCCAGCGCCTTCTCGCTGAACGAGGGATCCATCCGGCGCATCTGCTGCTTCACCGCCGAGCTATGGAGCCATCCCGAGTCGTCGGCCTCCTGCCCGAGCCAGAGCGCCCGGATCAGCAGTCCGGTCGCCGCGATCTCGGGATCCTCGTCGACGTCGTCCGCATCATCCGGATCTGCCTGGTCCGTCGCACCGGCCGGGCGGTCCCGGTAGCGACCGCGGCCGCCGGCGCCTCTGGCCGCCTCGTCGCCGACGCGCCCCGCCGAGGCCGAGCCCGCCTCCTCCTGCTGCGGATCCGCCCCGCCCTTCCCGCGCCGCTGCCGCCTCGCAGGCTGCTCCCGCTCGGGCAGCTCGACGCCCGGCAGCGCGTCGTAGGAGGCGAACTCGTCGCAGGCCGCGGTCAGGGCCTTCGCGGTGGATCCGGCCACGCCGATCCCCACGACGTAGCGGCCGAGCCGCTTGCAGCGCTGGGCCAGCGGGACATAGTCGGAGTCGCCGGCCACGATCACGACGTGGGTGAGATCGTCGAGGCGGAACATGTCCTCGACCGCGTCGACGGCGAGCCTGATGTCGGCGCCGTTCTTCGCGTAGGCCGCGGCCGGGAAGAGCTGCACGAGGTCCACGGCCCGCGAGACCAGCTGCGAGCGGTAGTCCGCGTTGACCGCCGCCGACCAGTCGGCATAGGCGCGCGTGAGCACGAGCGTCCCGAACGACGAGGCGTAGTCGATGATGGCTCCCACGTCGACGACGGCCGCCCGCAGGCGCGCGGCGATCTCGGCGTCGGAGGGATCCTCCGCGATGCGCTGCCGATCCCGCGCATAGGAGTTGCGACCGTGCACCCGGTCGTACCAGGAGAGCACGATGTTGTCGAAATCGAGGTAGACCGCCACGCGACCGTTCTGAGTATCCGCCACTCCCCCAGTCTGACAGGGATACCCCCGGCTGTCAGCGCGCTCGGGCCGGTAGGCTTCCTCGCAGCGGCGCGCTCGCGAGCGCGCCCGATCCGCCGCCCGACCGATCGAGGACCCCGTGAGTTCCAGCTTCTTCGCCCTGCTCGACGACATCGCGGTGCTCGCGAAGGCGGCCGCGGCCTCGATCGACGACGTCGTGGCGGGTGCCGCGAAGGCCTCCGCGAAGTCGGCAGGGGTCGTGATCGACGACGCGGCGGTGACGCCCCAGTACGTGCGGGGGATCAGCCCGAAGCGCGAGCTGCCGATCGTGTGGCGCATCACGCGCGGCTCGCTCGTGAACAAGGCGATCATCATCACCGCGATCATGCTGCTCAGCATCTGGGCGCCGTGGATCTTCCCCTGGCTGCTGCTCGTCGGCGGCACCTACCTCGCCTACGAGGGCACTGAGAAGGTGTGGCACTGGCTGCAGACGCTGCGCGGCGCCGAGCACGAGCACTCCGTCGAGGAGGTGCTCGAGCGCACCGAGACCGACGAGAAGCAGATCGTCGGGAGCGCCGTGCGCACCGACCTCGTGCTCTCGACCGAGATCATGCTGATCGCGCTCGCGAACGTCGACACCGACTCGTGGGGCATGCGGCTCGCGATCCTGATCGTGGTCGCCGTGCTCATGACCGTGATCGTCTACGGCGCCGTCGCGCTGCTCGTCAAGATGGACGACGTCGGGCTGTGGCTGATAGGGCGCCGGGGCGCGGCCGCGCAGGGCCTCGGGCGCGGCCTCGTGAAGGCGATGCCCGTGGTCTTCCGCCTGCTCAGCATCGTCGGCGTGGTCGCGATGCTGTGGGTCGGCGGGCACATCCTGCTCGCGAACCTCGCCGAGGTCGGCGTGCCGTGGCCCTTCGACCTCGTGCACGCGGTGACGCACCTCATCGAGGGCGTGCCCGCGATCGCCTGGATCGTCGAGAGCGCGCTCTCGGCGGTCGCGGGCCTCGTCTGGGGCGTGGTGATCGTGCTGGTGCTCGGCGCGTTCGCCCGCCTGCGGCATCGGCTGCGCCGCCGCACCCCGCTGCCTGCGCGCCCTGGCAGCTCTTCCCACTGACCGTCGCGGTCGCGGTCGCCGTCGCCGCCGCCATCGACCGCGATAGTGCAGCCGTTGCCGTTCAGCCCAAGCGGTAACGACAACGGCTGCACTATTGCGGCGGGGGTGCCGCTCAGGCGCCGCCGGCGACGACGCGCGGCCTCCGATCCGCCCAGGGCCGCGCCCGCTCGAGATCGGCGGCGAGCGCGATCAGCGTCGACTCGTCGCCGTAGGCCGAGCCGAGCTGGATGCCGATGGGCCACCCCTCCTCCGACTGCGCGAGCGGCAGCGAGACGGCAGGCGTGCCGGTCGCGTTGAAGAGCGCCGTGCCGAGCCCCGAGAACAGCTTGTGGAACCAGCCCTCGGCGTCGAGTGACGGGTCGTTCTGATCGAAATGGCCGAGCGGGAAGGTCGGGCTCATCATGGTCGCCGAGAGGGTGGCGTCGTACTCGGTGTGGAACTCGCCGAGCGCGCGGCTCGCCCGGTTCAGCGCGCCCTCGGTGCGCATGAGGTCGACGCCGCTGACGCGCTCGCCGTACTCGACGCAGCGCAGGGTGACGTGCTCCAGCACCTCAGGGGTGGCCTCGATGCCGAGCAGCCCGCTGAGCGTGCGCACCCCGTCGGCGAGGAAGGTGCCCCAGAGCTTGTAGGTCGCGTCGAGCCACTCCTCGTGGTCGATCCGCGGCGAGGCCACCTCGACCGTGTGGCCCATCGACTCGAGCAGCCGGGCGGCGTCCTCGACCGCGGCGCGCACCTGCGGGTCCATCTGCTGGCCGGGGGTCAGGAGGTCCCAGGCGATCGCGATCCGCTTGCGCTCCGCCCCGCGCCTCGCCGACTCGGCGTAGGCGACGGCCGGCTCGGGCAGCAGGTAGCGCTCGCCCGGCTCGCTGCCGTGCACCGCGTCGAGCATGGCCGCGGTGTCGCGCACGGTGCGCGAGAGGGCGAAGTCGACGCCGAGGCCGAGCAGCGGATCGCCGTAGCCCGGTCCGACCGTCACCCGGCCGCGGCTGGGCTTGAGGCCGACGAGGCCGCACGCGGCGGCGGGGATGCGGATCGATCCTCCGCCGTCGTTGGCGTGCGCCACCGGCAAGGCGCGGGCCGCGACGAGGGCGGCGGATCCGCCGCTCGATCCGCCGGGGCTGCGCGTCGTGTCCCACGGGTTCTTGGTCGGGGCCCCGTAGGCGACGGCCTCGGTCGTCGCGTTGAAGCCGAACTCCGGGGTGCGGGTCGTCGCCATCGCGGCGAGGCCGGCCTTGCGAAAGCGAGTCATGAGCGCGCTCTCGCCGAGCACGACGCCCTCGCCGAGCATGCGGGTGCCGTTCCTCGTCGGCACGCCGTCCGCGTGGAGCACCAGATCCTTGATCGCGAAGGGGACGCCTGCGAAGACGCCGTCCGCGGCGTGGTCGAGCGGCCGCTCGTAGCGCTCCCCGACGATCGCCGACAGCTCGGGCTCGACCTCGTCGAGCGCGCGGGCCGCGGCGTCCTGCACCTCCTCAGCGCTCACCTCGCCCGCGCGGATCAGTTCGGCCAGGGCCGTAGCGTCGTGCTCGGTGTACTCGTCGATGCGCATATCGGGTCTCCTTCGTCGGTTTCGTCGGGGCGCCGGTCGTCGGTGTGCCGGTGATCGCCGTGCCGGCGACCGGGTTGGAGCCGAGGCTACGGTTCGCGGGCGTGCGGGCGAATCCTCAATTCTGAGGATCTTCCGCGGCGTCGCGCTCGGTTAGGATGGCGGGAATCGGCGGATCCGGATGCCTCGGATGCTTCGAGGTCGACGGCGACACGGGAGGCGGCATGGCAGTGGGCATGGTCGACGGTTTCGCGCGTTCGCTCGCCGCGGTGAAGGCGCTGGAGTCGGCGCGCATCGGGCCCGCCGCGTGGCGCGGCGACGCCGTCGAGGAGGCCTTCGACTCGCTGCGACCCCTGACCGGCTTCGACATGGGATCGCTCTCGTACTGGGATACCGAGGCCCGCACGCACCGCACCCTCATGAACGTCGGCTACCCCGACCATGTGATGAGGCTCTGCGACTCGCTGATCCACACCGACGCGACCTTCCAGTGGCTGCGCGCGCGGCACACGCCGTTGCGGCTGCGCGGCCTGCCCGATCACCTGCTCTCGGGCCCAGTGGGCATCCAGATCATCGAGCGCAACAGGTTTCAGGACGGCCTCACGCACTGCTTCTTCTCGCGCGGCGGCCGCTACCTCGGCTATCTCAACCTCACCGCGAGCGGCGGCGATCTCGACGACTCGACGTTCCACCTCGTGCAGCTGATCGAGTCCGCGGTCTCGCCTCTGCTCGAAACCGCCTCGCGCGCCGCCGCGCCCGGGGCTCGTGCCGGCGCCCACGCGGCTCCGGGCCGGGCCCAGCCGCTCACCGCCCGCGAGACGGAGGTGCTGTCGTACCTGCCCTCCGGCGCGACGAACGCCGAGATCGCAGCCGCGCTCGGCGTCTCGCACACCACCGTGGCCCGGCACATCGAGCACATCATCGCGAAGCTCGGCGTTCCGAATCGCACCCGTGCGGCCTGCGTCGCCGTGGAGTGGGGGCTGCCCGAACCCGCTCAGGTACCGCAGTAGGTGACGTGCGGGGGGCCGCCCGGCGGGGCGGGACGCTCGTAGCGCTCGAAGCCCGGGCGCCTGTCGAAGGGGTGCGTCACCGCGTCGAGCAGGCGTTCGAACGGGGCGAGGTCGCCGGCGGTCGCGGCGTCCAGTGCCTCGTCGACGAGGTGGTTGCGCGGGATGACGACGGGGTTCGCCGCGTCCATCGCGTCGCCGTCGGGGTCGAGGGCGAGCCACTCCGCGAACCACTCCCCCGGCTCGACGCCGGGATCGAGCAGCTCGCGATAGGCCTCCGGCCGGCCTCGTGCGGCCTCGGCGAGGGCGCGGAACGCCCCGGTGTAGTCGGCGCCGGCGGCATGCAGCTCCTGCTGCAGCGCGGCGGCCAGGCGCGACACCCGATCGACGGCGGCGCCGGATCCGCCCCCGCTCGCCTCAGGGAGACGGGCCGCGATGCCGAGCTTCGCCGCCATGCCCGCGGTCCAGGCCTCGTTGTAGTGCTCGGCGAAGCCGTTCAGCACCGCCACGGCGGCGTCCCTCGCGGCCTCGACTTCGGCCTCGGTCGGGGCGGGCGGCTCGTCGCGATGCTCGCCGTGCCTCTCGCTCTGCTCCTCTCCGCGGTCGTCGCCGAGCAGCGGCAGCATCGCCTCGGCGAGGCGGGTGAGGTTCCACAGCGCGATGCTCGGCTGGCGGGCGTAGGCGTAGCGCCCGCCGCGGTCGATCGAGCTGAACACCGCGCCCGGATCGTACGCGTCGATGAAGGCGCAGGGCCCGTAGTCGATGGTCTCGCCCGAGATGGTCATGTTGTCGGTGTTCATGACGCCGTGCACGAAGCCGACGAGCATCCAGGAGGAGACGAGCCGCGCCTGCGCCGCGACGACCGCCTCGAGCAGGGCGAGGTAGGGGTGCTCGGCGTCGGCGGCCTCCGGGTAGTGGCGCGCGATCGCGAAGTCGGCCAGCCTGCGCAGCAGTCCGCCGTTCTCCCCGGTCGCCTCGAGCGCCCTCGCGTACTGGAAGGTGCCGACCCGCAGGTGGCTGCTCGCGACGCGCACGAGCACCGCGCCGGGCTGCGGGTCGAGGGCGTCGTCGCGCATGAGCGGCCGACCCGTCGCGACCACCGCGAGCGCACGGGTCGTGGGAATGCCGAGCGCATGCATGGCCTCGCCCATGAGGTACTCGCGCAGCATGGGCCCGACCGCGGCGAAGCCGTCGCCGCGCGAGAAGGGAGTGGGGCCCGAGCCCTTGAGGTGGATGTCGCGGAGGCGGGTGGGCTCGGCGTCAGCTTGGGGCCCGCCTGATCCGGCGTCGGTATCGGCGTCGGGCGCGACGTCGGAGATCTCGCCGAGCAGCAGGGCGCGACCGTCGCCGAGCCTCGGGTTGTACGTGCCGAACTGGTGGCCGGCGTAGGCCTGGGCGACGGGCTGCGCCCCCTCCGGCAGCTCGGCGCCCAGCAGGAAGCGGATGCCCTGCTCGGTGCGCAGGTGCTCGGGGTCGAGGCCGAGCTCGGCGGCGAGGGACTCGTTCAGCGCGAGGATCGACGGCTGCTCCACCGGCCGCGCCCGCCACGGCACCGCGAGCTCGGGCAGTGCGCGTGCGAAGGCCGCACCGAGGTGCGCGCCGGGCAGGTCGGGTGCTCCTGGGGCGCCGGGATCATCGGGCACACCGCTGGTCATGGTTCGAGACTACGCCGCCCGCCTGTGCGACGACGTGCGAGAGGAGCCGAGCGGTTCGCCGATGATCGTTCCGGTCCTTCCGCGATCTATACACTGGTGCCGTGATCACGCGCCGTCCCGCTCGCACCGTTCGCGTAGCCCTCCTCGTCGTCGGATGGTTCAACCTCGCGTCGGCGCTCGCCGGCATGGCCGGGCTCACCCTGGGCGGAGGGATGGGGATCCCGCTCGAACTGATCGAGGGCAGCGTCTTCCGCACCTACTTCTGGCCCGGGATCATCCTCGGCGTCGTCGTGGGCGGCTCCCAGGCGTTGGCGCTCATCGGGCAGCACGGCCGCTTCGCGGTCGCCTGGGGCCTGCACGCCGCCGCAGGGCTGATCATGATGATCTGGATATTCGTCGAGATAGCGATCATGCTCGCCTGGTCGCCGCTGCACGGGATCTACTTCGGCACGGGCCTGCTGCAGACGGTGCTCGCCGTGCTCGCGCTCGGAGCCTCTCCGACCCCGTTTCTTCGCCGAGACGCCAAGCCTTGAGCTGAGGAGTGGGGGATTTGCCCTACGCGCTCTCCACGTCTCGCTGCGCGAGTCGCGGAGCCTACGCGCGCAGGAACCACCCCGGCCAAGCGCTGGAGCGAAGCATTGCTTCGCGCGCTGATGCCGCCGAGCGCGCCGGCGCGCTCGGTTCCGGGTTCAAATCGCTCAGCCCCAGTATGTGAAATGGGGAGCCTACCCGAGGGCAGACTCCCCATTCCACATGGCGGAGGATGGGGGATTTGAACTCACCAGGGGGCAGGAACTCGGCATATCATTCGATCACCTAGAACCGCATGAAATCAACGACTAACTGGCCTCAGGATTGGGGCAAGCGCATCGGACCACAAGCGATTACGCAGCCGGTAGCACATCAGTTAGCACATGAAGAGTGCGGGATAAATGCGGAGTTGCGAGCAGAACGCCGAAGGACTATCGAGTCTTCAACGAGCGGTCTCATCATTCCGATCCACCGCAGAAGCAATGACACAATCCGACGAGTCGTCGGCCAGCCGGAACTATCCACGACGATACGCCGCGACCATAGGGCAATCGAACGGATCACGCGCGGCCAGGCCGACACGATTCAGATACCCGATCACGATCGCGTAGGACTGCCCAAGCGATGTCTCCGTGTAGGGCACCTGATGCGCGGCACAGTACTCGCGCACGATCTCCCGTGTCTTCGCCAGTTGCGGCCTCGCCATGCTGGGAAAGAGGTGATGCTCGATTTGATAGTTCAGCCCGCCCATAAGCGCAGTCGCCCACCAACCGCCCCGAATATTGCGGGAGGTGCGGACCTGCTTCGAGAAGAAGTCCAATCGAGCGTCCGGCGCAATCACGGGCATGCCCTTGTGGTTCGGCGCGAACGATGCACCCATGTACACCCCGAAGAGTGCGACCATGACCCCGGTGAAGGCGAACGCCATTCCCAGCGGGAGAAGCAGGAATACGGGCGTGAATACCAACGCGAACCGGGCGGCGATCATGCCAAGTTCAGCCCAACGGGCTTTCACTGGTTCCCGTCCGAGCAAATATCTCAGACTGTGGAAGTAGAGGTTGAGTCCTTCGAGCGTAAGCAACGGGAAGAAGAACCATCCCTGCCGCTGCGTGATGAGCCTTCGTATCCCGCGGGCTCGGAGCGCGTCGTCCTCGAGGAAGGAGATCGTGTCGGCTTCGATGTCAGGATCCTTTCCCACACGATTTGGGTTCGCGTGGTGACGACTGTGCTTGGAGTCCCACCAGGAGTAGCTGATGCCGACAATAGCTGCGAGGACGCGAGCGAGTCGATCGTTCGCGGGCCCCGTCGTAAGGATCTGGCGGTGGCCCGCTTCGTGTGCCAGGAACGCCACCTGTGTGAACACGATGCCCAGAATGGCGGCAATGAGGAGCTGGAACCAGCTTTCGCCGAGCAGAATGAATCCGGTGATTGCCCCGGCGAAACTGAGCAGTATCGCAACTCCAGTGAGTATGTAGAACGCGGGGCTGCGTCGTAGGAGCCCCATATCGCGGATCGTTTGAGATAGCTGCGTGTAGGCGCGGGCGATCGGTGGGAAGTCTTCTTTGCGAGCGTAGGTTTGGCGGATGGGGCCGAGGGTGCTGACCAAGTCAGCGTTAGGAGAGGAGATGAACACACCCTGTTTCTCTGAGGATCCGATAGGCGGGAGCTCGGACAGGATGACCGAACCGATGACCGGTCGCTGCCGCCTACGCTACGTGAATCATGCCGTTGCAGGCTGAGTACGGGCGGTGAGATGGGCATTACATACCTTCCGGAAGGCGGCGCGGGAGGCGCTCCGGGATCTCGTCGCCCAGTACGAGGCCGGCGAAATCAGCTACCCGTCGTACGATCAGCACCGCCACGCACTCGAGAGAATGCTCCGATGAGCGAGTTTCCGCCCGAACGAAACCATGTGCCTCACGGGCGCACGAGAGTCTCATCGGGATGATCAGATGGTGTTCTCGTTCACGCCCACAATTCCATGGGCTATGGTCAGGGCAGGGTGCCTATACCCGGAATTGAGGACATCGACATGTCCAAAGACAAAGGCCAGAAAGCCGCTAAGAAGCCCGCAGCGATGACGGCGAAAGAGAAGAAGGCCGCGAAGCGCGACAAGAATCAGGCGGCAGCGATCGCGTTGAGAATCAGCAGGTAGTCGACGGGAGTGCTGCCCGCCTTCTGTTTAGCCTGCAGCACCTCGGCACGAAGCAAGATAAGCAGCCAAGGAGCAAGCCCAGGCCTCAGCCTGCGTCTGTCGACCACGATCAACATTCCATGTAGAGGAACCCATGATGTTCACACCAGGGACGGTTCTCATCCACCCCGCACACGGCCCCATGTCCGTCCGGTCAGTCTCAAAACACAGGTTCCCCAACGGAACAACGCATGAATGCTTGGACTTAGAAGCGTTAGACACGTATGCGCTCGCAATCACCATCCCAATCGATCGATACGCCGAAGTTGGGTTGAGGAACGTAGTCAGAGGAGCAGACCTTGATGAGGTCTTCGATACTCTGAGCAGCGACACGGGCGAGGAGCCGGAAAACTGGTCCAGGCGGTACAAAGCGAACGAGGAGAAGATGCGATCGGGGAGTGTGGTGAGGCTCGCCGAGGTTGTGCGCGACGTCCTTCGCCGCAACGAGACAAAGCCGGTATCTTTCGGTGAAAGACGAACTCTTGATCGCGGCATGTCCCAACTCTCCCGCGAGGTGTTCTATTCGAAGAGCCTCGATACGGTCCGTGAAGCGGAGCAGTTGATCCGAGACGCGATCCTCGACGGGCACCCCGCCCCCTAGCCTTGGTTTCGAAGAGTAAGGAGCGGGGGTTCTGCGTCGGGTGAGGGTCGCATATACAGATGCACACTCGGATGCACATCTTGGGTCGATACGCTTCGCAAATGCCAACAATCGAAAACCCCAGAGTAAAGCCCGTCGTTCCTACAGACGTACGCAAGAGCGATTCGGACGAGCAGCGGAGCGTCGAGGTCGCGCAACTTCCGCACGGGTACCAGCCCACCGCGGCGACGCTCGCTCGTCGGGCGGCTGAGATCCGACGAGACGAGCAGGCCTCGCTGGGGCTTGAAGGCGCCCTGATGCGGCCGAGCGAGGAGTCACTTCCACTGCTGTGAGCTGGAGCAGGGTAAAGAGAGCCAAAAAGACAGAAACGCCCCGCAGTCCTCCGTGGGCGAGTTCTGACGGGCTCTCGCACGCGAAGACACTGGGGTTTAGCGCACCCCGTAGGCGCCGCCCCTGGCACCTAGAGCTTCTGCCCTCCTTCGCTTGCCGACTCTTGCATCTGCGCACGGTCTGATGCACGCGAAAGATACGTAGATTCAGAAGTTCGTCTAGGTGCGTGGGTCAGATCCTTCCGTTAACGCGCCGGGGTGAATCCGGTGGATAGCGCGGGGTGCTGGGAGAATCGATTCATGACGGTGACTGCCAGCCTGGAGGGTCTGTTCGAGGTCGAGCCGGGTGAGGCGCGGGCGCCGGGATCGGCTGCACCGGCGGGTGCGGGCAAGACGTTCCGTGGGTATGACCAGGGGCAGTGTTTCCTGCTCACGCCGAGTCTGGATGACTGGCTGGACGAGGATGATGAGGCCCGGTTCATCTCCGAGGTCGTCGAAGAGCTCTTGGATCTGACGCCGGTCTACGCGTCGTACGCGTCCGCCTCGGGTGCGCCTCCGTATGACCCGCGGATGATGTTGAAGCTGCTGCTGGTCGCGTACGCGACGGGCGTGACCTCGTCTCGTGAGTTGGAGCGGCGCTGCAAGCGCGATATCGCCTTCCGGTGGCTGTCGGGCAACCAGGCGCCCGACTACCGGTCGCTGGCCCGGTTTCGTCGGCGTCACCTGGATGCCCTGCCGGGGTTGTTCCTGCAGGTGCTGCGGGTCTGCGCGGAGGCGGGGCTGGTGCGGTTGGGGCGGGTCGCGCTGGATGGCACGAAGCTGGCTGCGAACGCGTCGCGGCATAAGGCGATGAGCTATGACCGGATCGTGCCGAAGATCGATCAGCTCCAAGCCGAGGTCGCTGCGCTGCTCGCCGAGGCGGAGGCGGTCGATGAGGCCGAGGATCAGCAGTTCGGCCAGGACCGGCGCGGGGACGAGGTCGCCCCGGAGCTGGCCCGCCGTGAGGGGCGCCTGGCAAAACTACGTGCCGCGAAGGACGCGATCGAGGCCGACGCCGCCGAGAAGGCGGCAGCCGTGGCGCGGAAGAAGGCCGACGCCGCCGGTCAGCCCCCTGAGCAGGCCGACGCGGCCGTCGCGACTGCGGTGGACACGGCGGCGCCGAAGCCGAAAGCGCAACGCAATTTCACCGATCCTGAGGCGCGGATGATGAAGACGGTCCGCGGCTTCGATTACGCGTTCAACGCGCAGGCCGTTGTCGATGAGGGCCACCAGATCGTGTTGAGCGCCGAGGTCACCCAGCAGGCCACCGATATCCAGCAGTTCGTCCCGATGGCCGAGCAGACCCTACGGAACCTCGACGCGGCAGGAATCGAGCGTTCCCCAGAGGTCGTCCTCGCTGACGCGGGCTACTGCTCGGAAGCCAACCTCGAAGCCGCCGACGATCTGGACGCACAGGTGTTGATCGCGACGGGACGGCAACGTCACGGCGAGAGCTTCCCTACCGCCGGCGCCCCGGACCCGGCCCCAGAGGACGCGAGCCGGCGGGAGCGGATGGCGCACGCGCTGCGCACCGAGCAGGGCCGCACCGACTACGCGCGCCGCAAAGCCATCGTTGAACCCGCGTTCGGGCAGATGAAGACCCGGCAAAACGCCGGACAGCTCCGGCTACGCGGACTCGCCGGCGCCCAAGGCGAATGGCTACTCCACACGATCTGCCACAACCTCCGCAAGCTCCGCGTCGCTACAGCCGCCGGGCTGGCGCCCGCATAGGCCTCCCCAGGGGTCCCTGGGCGTCACAGCACGCACCGACAGTCGCCACGAGCCCCTCGCCGTGCGATCCCGCACGCTCTCACACCGCAACGGCCCGCCCGTTCCCGTTCGCGACCGTCAGCGCGCGATGCCAGAGTCAACGCCGCGCGCCACACCACCCGATTCTGACCCGCGCACCTAGTAGAGACGAATCTCACAGATTCGGCCAGCTCTGTCACGGCGGCGATACGTTCCCGTTCTGCGGCTGCCATAACCTGATGGTGTGTTGCCGCAGCATCGTTCCTTTCTCGCACCCTCTCACTGATCTCATCAAGAAGATTCGAAAGTACCTCCCCCAGGCCATCTCGCAGTTCCTGAAGATTCGTATTCGCGATCCCCAACCGACGGTCAGAAACGGTGACCTCAATAGTCGGATACCCCGCGTTCGACATATACTCCCGAGTTCTGCCACCCAGTAGCTCCACTAACTCATTCTGATTAGGGCGGCGAGTAAACACCGCCTCGACGGTGTATCTCGCTGGCTCGCGATCCGTCATGAGTGTCGACGGCAACGACCCGGGCAGCACAGATGAGAGTCCTAAAGGCTCTGGGTGTGCTCCGCTTCTTCTGTCCATGATTTTCTGCTCCTATAGTTCTTCGTGCGGCTCCGCACACAGCGCCAGTGTGCCCGCCGAATCGAGCGCTCCCTTGCTGCTGCGGGAGAAATGAAAAGAACCCTCACCAAGAAACTTGGTGAGGGTTCCACATCTTCAGCTACTTAGCTTCGGGCGTTGCGGCAGGCGCATTCTCCGCTTGTTTGTCCTTGGACTCCTCCGCGGGCTTTCCCGCGGGGGTCTGGTTGGTAGAGGTTGAATTTCTGTCGGACATGATGTCCCTGCTTCCTGGTCGAGGTCCGAGGATTCTCGGGCCTCTAGTGCTGACAGTATCCGAGATAGGGGCGCTGAAACCGGGCCTGTGAATACTGCCAGCATTCACCACATAGAAGCGCCCCCTCGCACCTCCGAAGAGGCCGAGGGGGCGCTTCAGCAGTCTTGTCTATCAACGGGCGCTCCGCGTGGAACACCCCGCTACTTGGTGACGGCTACAGTTTCCCCTGAGCCGCTTCCCAGGCGTCCTGGAACGGGTCCCGAGTGACCGGGTTGTTGATCGTCACGTTCGTCGTGCGCGACGAACTGCTCTGGTGCCCGAGCACATCTTTCAGAGCGGCGCGGATCTCGCCCCCGATCTGCTCGCCCATGCCGAGACGGTCGCCCGCATCAATCCAGATCTGCCGGTTCCGGTCCCGCTGATCCGGCTTCCCCGAGATGTACGCCTCCCAGATCGTCTCCGGCTCAGCAAACTTATGGATCGGGGCACCACCGGAATAGATTCCGGCCGGGAACCCGCCGCCCGCATACGACTCGATACCGCCGTTGGCGTACGCATACATATTCCCGTCTGCGTTGCGAGTCGCGGCCCGCGCCTCATCCGACGCCGACATCCAATACGTGCCGACACCGATCTGCACCACGCTCGGGATCGACGCCAACCATGCGTGCAACGCACTCGCCGCCGCAGACGTGTCCAGTTCCATCCGGCTCGCGACGACTTCCGGGGTCGCGATGAGTTCATCCGCGTACGCACGCGCGGCTTCTTCGCTTTCCCCGAGCGCGATCCGAGTATTGATGATCGTTTGCCGGCCCGCTTCGAGTACCCCCTGGATCTCTTCTGTGGTGCCCCCGGTGAGGGCGAGCGCGCCCGCGTACTCATTCGTGGACTTCGCCACGTCGAGCATGGCCCGGTTCGTGTCCTGCCCTGCTTCGGTCCAAACATCCAACGACCCGCCACTCTCAGCAATTTTCGCCTGCAAGTCGTTGACCGCTTCGGCGAAGCTGAGCGTGGCGCGCTCGACATCGAACTGGGCCGACCCGAACCCCTTGATCTCATCCGCCAAGGTGCTGATCTCTTCCGAGGTGTCCCGTGCGACGCCCTGCAACTGCTCGAGCCGTTTCGCGTTGTCCTCCGCGACCGGGTTGATCCCGCCCAGAGCGAGCTCGAGCAGAGTCGCATCGTCCGCGGCCAACCCGAGATCTTCCGCGACTCCCACCAGGTGCGCCCGGAACTCCGGCATCTCCAACAGAAGTTGCGCCACCTGGTCATCGTCGAGGTTGAACGAGTCGACGAACTCACGGAACTCGCGCTGCGCGGTCGGGAGGTCATTCTCCGCCATGTCCGCGAGCGCCGCCCCGGACTGGGCGATCGTATCGAGGATGGTCTTATCGGTCGGTGTAGTGGAGAACCACCGCCAGAACCCGTCACCAGCACCCCGCACCTTGTCGAGGATCGCGGGGAGATCCTCGATCTCTTCCTTCAGATCCCCATAGAACCAGGTCGATACGGCGCCCTGCTCGAAGGAGGCCTTCAACGCTTCCGACGCGTCGGTGGTCTGCTTCAACGCACCTCGGAGTTCGTCCTGGGTGTACGTGTTGTACTCGACGGCCTGGCTGAAGGCGTACATTGCGAGGGACGCGGCCCCGAGCGCGATGCCCCACGGGCCGGTCAGGAACGTTCCTACGGTCTTCAGCGCGGTCGTCGCCGCGACCGTGCTCACTCCGAAAGTATCCAGGGCGATCTTGAGCTCGTAGACCTTCGGGATCAGGAGCAGCAGGCCACCCCCGGCCAAGCCCGCTGCGGCGGCGAGGATCCCGACCGCGAGGGCGGCTGACTGCAGCGGGGCCGGGAGATCGTTGTAGGCGTCCACAGCCTCGGTCGCCCACTGCACCATCGCCCGCAACGCGTCGTTCGCACCCGACCCCGTCTTGATGAACGCCGTATCGAGCGCTCCTCCAAGTGCCTCGATGTCGCCCTTCAGGTTGTCGAGACGGGCTGCTGCCTGCTCTGCCGCGTACCCCTGATCATCGACCGCGTCGATCCAGCCCCGGATGCCCTGCTCTCCCTCGGAGTACAGCACGGTCGCGGCGCGGATCGCATCGGATCCGAAGATCGTCTTCAGTGCGGCCTGCTGCTGCTCCACCGTGAGGTTCTTCAGCGCACCCTCGAGCTGGCCCGCGAACGCCGCCAAACCGATGAAGTTCCCGGACGAGTCGTAGGCGGAGATCCCGAGCTGCTTCATCGTCTCCGCCGCAGCACCCGACGTCGGAGTCAGCGACTGCAACATTGACTTGAACGACGTGCCCGCATCGGACCCGAGAAGCCCCTGGGACGCGAACGCGGCAAGCGCGCCCGTGGTCTCCTCGATCGACAACCCGCTCGCGTTGGCGACCATTGCGGACTGGTTCAGCGCCATTGACAGGTCGGTGACATCGCCCATGGCCTTTCCCGCACCCGCAGCGAGCAGATCCGCGACGTGCGCCATGTCCGAGCCCTCAAGCTTGAACGTCTTAAGAGCAGTCGCCGCGATCCCCGCAGCCTCAGCAACACCGAGCCCGCCGGCAGCGGCAAGATCGAGAGCACCGTCCAGGGCACCGTTCAGGATGTCCGCCGTCGAGACGCCCGCCTTCGCGAGCTCCTCGATCGCGTTCGCGGACTCTTCAGCAGAGAACACCGTCCGGGCACCCGCCTCGAGAGCCGCGTCCGAGAGGCGCTGCATGTTCTCCTCAGACTCCATCGTCGCCGCCTGCACCGCGGACATTGCCTGATCGAAATCGGCCCACTTTGCGACCGCGAGGGTCGCCCCCGCTGCCGCGGCGGCACCCATCGCCATCGACGCGACCCCTAGGCGTTGGATCGCTTCCTGTTGCTGCCCCAGCTTCTCCGCCTCAGTCCCGGTCTCCCGGGTGGCCTTCGCCGCCTGCTGCATCCCGTCGACGTAGCTCTGTATCTCGGCGGACAGGCGCACTTTCGTGGTTCTCGTCGTCATCACGACCTCCTTGTATATGCACGAAACCCCCACCGTCTGGCAGGGGTTCCACAAACAACTATTCGCCTGGAAGATGCACGCCTTCCAGGGGTACGACGAGTCAGGGTTGTGCTCGTCCTTGTTCTTCTTCGAGTTGCGCCTGCAACCGGGTGTACTCGACCCCAGCCGTCAGCATCTTGATCATCTGCTCACGGAACACCACCGCGTCAGCGTTCGGCGGCAGAAACGATGCCGCTTCCTCCCACGCCGCCTCGAGCGCCTTCACATCCGCGAGACCAAGCTTCTGGCACTCCGCGACGAATGCCGCAAACTCATCACTCTCCCTCAGACCCATTCCGAACCCCACTCTCTGCGCACCATCTGGCGCCCTCGACTTTCATCAGCACGTCTCACATATTCCATCGGGCATTCGCCGCGTCCCGAGCAGACACCGACCGGGACCTCGCGGCCCTCCCCACCGTCTCGCCTTCCTCGGGAAGGTCCAACTGCTTCACCGCCCGATCAAACGCCGCCTGCTGCGCACGCAACTCCGCAAGCAGCGGATGCGCCACGTCCTGACCCATCGACCCCCGCGCCGTCAGATCAGCACCCTTCAACGCCTCCTCCAACAGAGCGATCCGATCCAGCGACACGCACGCACCCCGAAGAATCAGCTTCTCGTGCACCATCAACTCGTACCGGCGCATCGTCTCGCGCCACAGCTTCCGCGCCTCAGCGCTCGTAAACGACGTCCTCATAACCATCTCCTTCAGATGAAAAACAGACAAGAATCGCACCAGAACGAGGCCCCTCGAACAGCCCCCAGAACCGGAGTTTCCGCCAAAACACGCGACAGCTTCCCCCAGAACCACCCAAAAAACGATCCGATCCGCACGCAGATTCTTGTTTGCTAGCGCCGACGGCAGAAGAGCGGTTGTGAGGGGGGATCCCCCCGGTGTCGGCTCAGAGGAGGCCGGGGTGGGTCTCCGGGTTGCTCGGCAGATCGCTAGCAGTGTTTCGGCCGGTCTTTCGTTGGCGTGCGGTACTGTCGTGAGGTCTGTCGTAGTCGAAGAGGATTCCCTGATGCCTTACGCTGTCATTGATTTTGAGACGACCGGACTCTTGCCGTCTTACCATCACCGTGTGGTCGAGGTTGGTATCACCCATGTCGAGGATGACGGCTCTGTGTCGGGCAGGTGGGAGACGCTAGTTAATCCGGTTCGTGACCTCGGGCCGCAGAGGATTCATGGGATACGGGGGGCGGATCTTCTTGATGCGCCCCGGTTTGAGGACATAGTCCCGGATGTGCTTAGTCTGCTTCGTGATCGGACGCTTGTGGCGCATAATGCTAACTTCGATCTTCGTTTCCTGGTTGCTGAGCTCACATTTGTCGGGCTGTACCCGGGTGACGCCTGGCCGCACATTTGCACTTTGGAGCTCTCCCATAGTTTCGGGGTGCCGGGGCGGCGCACGCTGGATTCGTGCTGCGCTCACTTCGGTATCGATCTTGTTGATGCTCACACGGCTGGTGCTGATTCCCTCGCTACGGCTCAGTTGCTCGGTGCGTACATTGGGGTGACTCGTGAGATGGGCGAGTGGGGGGCGTATTGGGCGCAGGTTGGCCGGATGGGCACTAGTTTCCCTCTCCCGGCACTGTCGAGTCTCGGGGTGGCGTGGAAGCCTCGCGGGGAGACGTTCGGGGAGCCGCAGCACTTCCTGGAGCGGATTACTGAGCCGCCTCTGGAGGTGCAGGCTGAAGGGGCCGAGGTGTCGTACCTGGAGGCGCTGGACCGGTGCCTTCTGGATCAAGTCATCTCAGCATCTGAGGCGGGAGAGCTCGTATCGCTGGCTGAACATCTCGGGTTGGGGCGGGCTTCCGCGGGTGCGTTGAATCGTCGTTATTTTGATGCCTTGCAGTCGCGTGCGTGGTCCGATGGGGTGCTGACGGAGGAAGAGATTCAGGAGCTCACTGCAGTGGCGGACATGTTGGCGATTCCCGCCTCGGAGTGGGATGCGCGTCAGCCGTTGGCCGCGTCGGAAAGCGCTGACTGGGTGCCCTCGGCATTCGAGTTGTCGCCTGGTGACCATATTGTGCTCACTGGTGAGATGAGTGTCGACCGCTCTGAGTGGGAGTCCCGGCTGCGATCGGTCGGGTATGTGCCACACCCGCGGGTTACAAAGAAGACGAGACTGCTTGTCGCTGCCGACCCGGACTCTCTCTCGGGGAAGGCTCAGCAGGCCAGGAAGTACGGAATTCCTGTTGTCGGTGAGGAATGGCTAGAGGAGCACGTCGTCCAGGGATCGTCTTGGCCTCACTCAGGCTGAGGGCATCATCGCTTTCGCTGACGAGTGGGCTCACCCTCTCCATTACGCCAGTACCCATGCGTCCTGCACTCACCGCTCATTTCGTGGACGATGCGGTGTAACTTGCCCATGGGGGCGGCGCCCAACCCGGCGCGCCGCCCCCAAGGTGGTTATCGTCGGGTGGCTTCTGCGAGGTAGGAGTTTCCCTTGCCGGCTGCGTGGTTCACGCTGCTGACGAAGTTCGATACTTCGCTCTTGCCGAGGTAGGCGGGGGCTTTGCCGAGCGCGCCGAGGAAGTAGGCGACGTGGCGTTCGTCGAGGGTTCCGTGGTCCCATCCGGCGTACTGAAGACGGTTCTCGGCGTACCCCAGTTCGAGGTCGTTAAGTTCGGATCCGGTCTCGGGGAGTCGGATGCTTCTGAGGTTGGCCCGGGTTCGGGTGATGAGGTCGTTGTGCTCGCTGTCACGGATTCTGAGGTTCGCGACGGCTTCCTCGACGGCTTCGCTGGCCTCGTTGAGTGCGGCCCGCGCGCGTGCGAGTTCACCTGCGACGCCGCCGAGTGCTTCTTCGACCTGCTCCTCCGTGGGGAGCAGGTGCTGCTCGTTCGCGGCGGCGTCGCGAGCTATCTCGAGCTTCGCCGCGAGTACCGCGATACGTTCGTCGGCTCTGCCGAGAGCCCCGGGTGAGGGTTGCACCTGGCCTCGCTTTACGGTGGCGAGACGGTGGAGAATGCTCTGCCGGTCGTTCTGGGCGTGTTCGAGTTCGGCTTCGAGGTCGGCGGCGGTGTTCTGCTTGGGGGTCTGGGTCGTGAGAGTCATGATGGTCCTTTCGGGTTAGCGGTGGTTCCGGTTGATGAAGCGGCGCGGGTAGTGGATATCGGGTTTCTCGGGTCGCGGGTTGCCGTGGTAGCGGACGCGGTCCACGATTTCCTCGGCGGTGGCGTTGTCGTCGAGGGGTTCGGGGATGTCCCGGGTTGCTCCTCGTTGGCGTCTGGCCGCGTTGGCGATCGCGGTGGGAGTGAGCTCGGCCGGTGGGGCCTCTACTGCCTCCACTGTTTCCGCGTCTCGGGTGTCTTGCTGCTGGTCGTTGTCGAGTTCGTGTTCGACGTCGTCCATGAGCCGGTTGAGGGCCGCGATCTCTTCGTGCTGCTGTGCTGTGCGGATGCGCTCAGCGATGTTGTCGGGCGTGGTCATGTTTCTCCTTCTGGAAATGGGTGAGCCCCGGGAGTGTGCCGGGGCTTCAGATGGTCGTGGATCGTTCCGGGGGTCCGTCGCCCGCCCCCTTCCTGAGTTGTTGTTCGTGTTCGTCGCAGAGGTCGTGGATCTGGTCGACGAACCTGCGTGCGGTGTCGTACTCGATGAAGCCGAGCTTCTTCGGGCCGGCGTAGATCGCGATGACAGACCGTTCACCTTCTGGGGTGCGGAAGAGATAGTTCTTAGCTCTCGGGCCGTTGAATCTGGTACTCATGCGGTGTCCTCCGGTTGGTGCTGGTGGTCGTTGAGGAGGGTGGCGAGTTCCGCGATGAGTTTCGGGATCTCGCTGTAGTCGATCGCGATCGTGCCTTTCCCGCCCTTCGGGTGGAGACGCACGATCGGGTCTTGCCGCCCGTCCGTGGTGCCCCAGGATGAGGCCTTGGCGTCGACACGGAACACCCGCCGGCTGCTGCTGCTGGTCATGACGCCTCCTTGGACTGCCTGGACAGGCGCTTCCGGCATACGTCAGAACAGGTGATGGTGCCTTCTCGACGGCCCGCGAGTGACTCGCCGCAGACCGCGCATGCTGCCGACCGGTCACCTGTCACAGTGCCGTCTTCCGCCGCTCCCGCCCGGAGTGGTGCCGTATCCGTCACTTCCGTCACGATCGGCGTGATTCCGCCGTTCTCCGGGTGACGGATAGGTGACGGGTGACGGATAGAAGCGTCACCCGTCACCGAAGCGTCACCGTCAGATCCGCATGATTCCGCGGGAAGTGACGGAAGTGACGCTTGGGACGCATATGCGGGCAGATACCGTGCGAAAGCATCCTCGAGCGCGGCCCGCTTGTAGCCCCTCGCACTGTTCCGCCGGGCGACGTGCACCGAGTACGACTTCAACAATGTCGATAGCTTCCTCGGGTTCAGGTCGGTCTCCCGCCAAGGGGATTCCTCGATTCCCTTCAGCTTCTGGATCAGGTCCGCGGTCGGAATGAAATCGCTCTTCACCCAGTCGAGGACCTGCGCGATATCGGTCAGCAGGTCGATACCCTCGGACTGTTCGTGATCCTCCTCGAGCGCCTGCCGAGTGAGGTGCATGGCAGCGGCACGGGCACGGTCGGGCCAACTGGCCCCGGCGGCGTCGGCGATCGCGAGGAGCGGCTCCCAGAGGTCCGCGGCGCGGTCCTCAAGTGGGGTGACCGGGTCCGCAACCTCGAGCAGCCCAGTGACCTCCGTGACGGCGTCGGCGAGCTGCTGCTGCACCTGCTCGAGCTCGGGGTCGTTCCGCTTCGTGCGGTACTGCTCCACCCGCTCAGAGGGCTTCCGCCTGCGAAGCCGAATGTTCACTGCCCGGTCCGCGATCGTGTCGGGGAGTCGCCCGATCGCGGCCAAGCACGCCGGGGCGAACACCTGGAACTCGGTCGGAACATGCGAGGGGCCGACAGTGCGAATCACGGGAGTTCCCCGCTGGAACCCAGCGTTGAGGAGCCCGCGAAGATCCTCATTCTGCTCCGCTTTGATCTTGGTGCCGAAGATCGTGTCGGCCTCGTCCAAGAACAGGGTGCGGGGGTTGTCGAGGGAGCGGAAGATCGCGGGCACCGTCGCGTTCGCCGCGATCAGGGGGTGCGCGGAGAGCTTCGCGACGACCTCCATCGTTCTCGACTTCCCGGAGCGTTTCTCCGCGGACGTGATGAGGAGGCGGGGTGCGAAGTCGAACACGGTCTGCGCGTGCGTGTACGCCGCCCACAACGTGATCGCGACGTATTCATGCCGCGAGGTCTGGACGGTGAATCGGGCGAGGATCTCGTGCGCCCGAGTGAGGGCTTCGTTCAGGGGTGTGCCCATCGGCTGCTCCTTCAAGGTCCGGCGGTGTACCGGTGTCAACGGGGTCCGCGAAGAACAGGTCGTTCTCGCGTTGGAAGTGGTTTTCGAGGCGGCGCTGGTACTCCTGCTGCCGCTCTTTCGGGGTCATCGCCTGCATGTAGAACAGATCGGCTTGATGGTTGGCGTGGTCGATTTCGAGTTGCCGTGCTGCACGCCCGTACGCTTCGCCGGCATGGAACCATGCGGCAACACAGAGGGGAAGATCCTGAATGTGGATCTTCCCCTCCATGAGCCCGGCAAGCCAGGCGTCGAGCGTGCGTTCGGCTCCGGCACTAACCTGCCGGCGGGCCATGCCGGCCCCCAGACGGGTCGCTCAGCACCCCGAGCAGATCCGCGACATTATCTTCCGGGAGCGGCAAGAAACACGGCCCTTCCGCCTGCTCCTGCATCTCGGCTTGGAAGCCCTCGTCGAGGACCATCGTTCGGAGTCTTCCGAACGTGATGCGAGCGGCCATCGCCCAGAAATCCCGATCCTCATCACCTCTGCCAAACCCCTGACTGAGGGTGAGTTCGCCGTGCTGCAACGCCCGCATGATGCGCATCAAGTCGACGGCGTTCGACGCGAGGAAGTAGACGATGGCGGCCATGTGCTCTTCCCACTCGGCAACCGCAGCCTGCAGTTCCTGGGTGACCTTTTCGGCTTCTTCCCTCGTCATCTGGTCTGGGTGGTAAATCTTTCCACCCCGCCTGACCGTGGCGACGGTCGGATGCGTGCAGCCGAGGCGCTTCGCGATCGCCCGATCTGACATGTCCGGGTGCCGGTCGATCTGGTCCTGGATGAGTTTCCTCATCTGGGCCTGGCTGATCGTGCGCCGCTTCAGGTTCAGAGCGATCGCCCGATCCTCGGCCTCGTCATCATCCGCGACATGCACGGTCTCGGTCGGGTAGTCGATGCCGAGCTCGACCGCGATCGCGGCACGGTTGTTCCCGTCGAGGATGCGGCCGTGCTGATCGATGACGACCGGCACCTGCACACCATGCTCCCGGATGTCCTCTCGGAGCGTGGCGATGGCCTCGGGTGTCTGAACGGGCATGAACTGCAGGCCGAGCGCGGTCATGCGGGCAGCTCCTTCGGTATCAGCGTCGACACGTTCACCCCGAGCGCGCGGGCGATCTTCAGATAGTCGGTGACAGTGAATTCACCACGCCCGGCGAGCTTCCGGCAGAGCGTCTTGTAGGCGATGCCGGTGCGGCGGGACAGTTCCGCTTTGCTCATCCCGGCACTCCCGATCACAGCGTTCAGATGTGCGACGAGCTTGCTCATGCGGGCACCTCCGTGTTCGCCTCGGCTGCAGAGTTCAATCGGTCCGCCTCGCCTTGTAGGTAGGCGTAGTCGTTCGCCCAGCGGCGGAGAATCTCGAGCCCTGCCGATCCTTCGAAGTCCTCCTCGTCGTCGATCCTGAACGAGTGGATCTCCCATGGTTCGCCGTGGTGCTTCTGGAGGTAGATCCGGTACCAGTCAGTGAAGATCTTGTCGTTCACGCAGGCTTGCTCGGGGTACTCGTCGCCCCGGGTCTCCCAGGCATGCCAGTCTTCGACGCAATGGGGGTCGTCACATGGCCGCACCTCGGGCGAGTACTTCACGGGATCGTGTCCGAGCCAGGCGATCATCTTGAACCCGAGCGAGGAGTCCGTCTTCTTCCAGATATTCGCGAGGAGCCCTGCTCTCGAGTCGCTGACGATACGGCGCGCCCGGTCGAGGTCAGCCTCGGTCGCACGCCGGTAGAGGTGGATGGTGATCGACTCGCCGGGCGCCGCCGTGATGTGGAATGCGCGCCGGAAGACTTGTCCGAGCTCGTCGCGACGAGTCTTCGCCTTGTACTTGTAGTTGCAGTCGCGCTCGCAGAGCTTCAGCTTCACTGGCACGTCTCCGAACACGGAGGCTGCCCACACGCGAGACGCATCGTCGGCCTCCAACGAGGGCTTGAACGTGCTACCGAATTTCGTGGTCTTGATCTTTGTGCTCATTCAGATCACGTCCTCGAAGCTCGGGGCGCCAGCCTCGGTGCGGCGGCGCACATAGCGAGGCTGCTGCTTGAGCATGTCGACCGCGACGGCCTGGATCGCGGCGGCGAGCTGCAGAGCCTCAGCCGCGTCGACGTGGACCACGCCGCCGCCGTTGTCGATTCGCACGAGATCGAGATCCTTGAGGACCGCACTCTCGTCGCTGTCGTGCCGGGCGATGTACTCGCGTTCGGACTCGACCGTGATCGGCCCGAACTCGGCATCTATCAGGAACCGGGCATCGAACGGGTTGGCCGGCGCGATCACGTCGGTTATGGTTGATACAGACATTGGAATGCCTCCTAGATGATGGTGTTTTCGGTGGAACCCCTGCTGCAGCCCGGATTGGCGTTTGGAACTGCGGTGGGGGTGTTCTTTTCTTCGGGTGGGATCGGGTCGACCCAGAGCTTTCCGCCCCGGCTGACCCTGGCTTTCATGCCGAGGAGCATGTACTCGAGCGAGTGCCTGTTCGCGAAGAGGCGGAACCCGTTCTCCGCGGTGATCGTGTACGGCCCGCCTCCGTTGAGGAGGTTCCTGATCGCCTGCTCACCGGTGGGGTCGCTGTAGGTAAGCAGGTTCCGGTTGAGATCCGGATTTCGCGAGTAATCTGCGCGAGTAGAAGCGGCCTGGTCGGGCGGGCTCATCAAGCCACCTCGAAGAGTGTCAGGAACTTTTCGCGAGGGATAACGACCCGGCGCCCGAGGCGAACCGATGGGATCGTTCCCTCCTTGATGCCAGCGCTGACTGTGCGCGGATCGACCTCGAGAACCGCTGCTGCGGTCTTCATGGTGATCGTCGGCGCGGTGGAGGTACGCAACGATTCGAGAGTCAGGTGCTCTCGGCTGATGGTGGACATTCGATTCCTTTCTGAACCCGGAAGGGTTCATATTGAACGCTTCTGAGTTCAGCTAACAGCATCCCCGGCTACGTGTCAAACTGAACCTCAAAGCGTTCAATCTGATACGCTTCGAAAGTGACTGAGAAAAAAGGAATGAAAGAACTCGACCTCGGGCCGACCGGCCTGCGCGTAGCCGAGAATGTCGCCCAAGAACGCAATCGCCTTAACCTCACCTACGCTGCGCTTGAAAAGCGTCTAGAAGATTCCCACCACAGAATCCCGGCACTGGGTATTCGGAGAATTGAGGCACGCGCCAGGCGCGTCGATGTTGACGATCTGATCGCGCTATCTGTCGCACTCAACGTCTCGCCCATCGATTTGCTTTTCCGGTCCGACGGCTCACGACCGGCCGCAACCGGGTTGCCCAAGTACGCCAGCGCGGAAGACGCAATAGCTTGGGCAAAACAGAACGCAGACCTATCTCGCCCCTCCCTCATGAAGCACTGGGCACTCACCTACTACGATGCCGGTATGCGCCTGGAGCGAGCCCGCGGCGCTCTCGCACAAAGCGACACACAGCAATGGGAGCGTGAACGTGCTCACGAGGAGGTCGGCAAAGCAACCGAGCTACTGACCCTTGCCTGGAACCGACTCAAAGAACTACAGACAACCTATGGCGAGGACGAGCCACTCCCGACGATTGGTGGCATCATGCCTGACATTCGCGGGATAGACCTTGAACCTAACCAGGTTCCTCCTCCTTTCGTGACGCTAGGGAACAACTCTGATGGCTGAGAAGCGCACTCGTCGCCGTGGGAAGGGTTCCCTGCTGCTCTACAAGACGAAGGCCGGCGAACGGTGGAAGTTCCAGATCTACGTCCCGATCGACCCCGAGCATCCCGATCTCGGCGAACGCCGCCTCACCCGCGGCGGATTCCTCACCGTCGACGCCGCCGACGACGCACTTCAGGACGCGCTGAAGAAGAAGCGCAGCAACGAGAAGTTCGCCGGCAAGACGCCCACCCTCGGGGCCTACGCTGACGACTGGGTGAAGAGCCTGAAGCTCGCCGACTCCACCATCCAGGGCTACGAAAAGATCATCCACAACCACATCAAACCCGAGCTTGGCGACGTGCGCCTCGACAAGCTCACCCCGACCCGGATCGCCCGCCACTATCGCGAGCTCGAAGACCACGGGCGCCGCGATGGGAAGCACAAGGGCGAGCCGCTGTCGGCGAACAGTGTGAACAAGGTGCACATCGTGCTCGGCGCGATCCTCGACGCCGCGATCGAAGACAGCTACATCACCACGAACCCGACCAAGCGCAAGAAGACCGTGAAGGCGCCCACGGGTAAGCAGATCCGCGAGGAGAAGCCCGAGATTCAGGTGTGGACCGGGGCGCAGCTGCACGCCTTTCTCGCCTGGAACAGGGACACCTTCGAAGATGAGTTGTTCACGCTCTGGAATACCGTCGCGTTCACTGGCCTACGTCGCAGCGAAGCCCTCGCCCTCACCTGGGGCGACCTCAACTTCAAGACGAACATGCTCAGCCTGCGCCGCGCCGCGAACGTCACTAAGCGCAACGCGACGAAGAAGACGAAGACCGGCTCGAGCCGCAGTATCGACCTCGATCAAGACACCGTTGACGCACTCAAGGCGTACAAGGCGAAGCGAGGTTCGATCTCGCTCGACCTCGCTCGCCCCGAGGCGTACGTGTTCGGCAACGACCAGGGTCAGATCCGCTCCCCCAACGAAGTCGGCCGACGCTGGACGTATCGCGTCGCAAAGGCGCAGGAGAAGCTTGACCTGCCCCGCATCACCCTGAAGGGTCTGCGTCACACGCACGCGACGATCCTGCTCGAGCTGGGCGTGCACCCGAAAGTCGTGCAGGAGCGCCTCGGGCACACGAAGATCAGCACGACGATGGACATCTACTCGCACGTCGCGCCGACGATGCAACGCAGCGCGATCGACCTGCTCGCGAAGCACGTCGCCGAGAGCTAGCACATATTTCGGCACATGAACGAGAAAAAGCCCCTGACCTAGGCAACAAAATACCTGGTCAGGGGCTATTTTCTACTGGCGGAGGATGGGGGATTTGAACCCCCGAGGGCGTGAACCCAACACGCGTTCCAGGCGTGCGCCATAGGCCGCTAGGCGAATCCTCCAGCGCCGGCCGCGAGCGGCCGACCCCACTATCCTAGCCGAAGCCGCGCGCCCGCAAGCGCGCTCCCGGCGCCCCGCCGAGCTTCGCCCGAGCTTCGCCCGAACTCCGCCCGAACTCCGCCGCGGCACCGGCCGTGCTCAGCCGTCTCCCAGCCGCGACTTGATTTATAACGGAAATGTAACGCATACTGGTCCTCGTGCCTTTTCGGGGCGCATTCGGACGGTCGCGTGCATCGCAGCGAAGCGCGGGCCGCATCATCGACAGAGTCCAAGGTCAATCGGAACGAGCGGAGCAGCATGCGGGGTGCAGTCAAGGCAGTGATCGTCACACTCATCCCCGCAGTGACCTTCGCCCTCGGCGCCGCACCCGCAGCCGCAGAAGAGGCCCCCGCCGGCTACGCCGCCGCAGCCGTCGCCACCGCGGTGCCCACCGCACAGTCCCTCGTCACCACCGACGCCCTCGACGACCTCACCCTCACCACGCTCAACCAGGAGGGCGAGCTCGGTAGCGCCCCTGCGACCTACGACGTGGCCGCGGCGATCGCCCTGGCCGAGTCCGAGATCGGCACAAGCCGCGCGACTGGCTGGAGCCAGCCCGGCGAGTGCATCATGTCGGCCCAGCGCTGGATCCTCGCGGGCGGCGGCAAGTGGACCGGCGGCGGCGATCCCATCAGCAACTACAACGGCGCGCTGCGCCTCTCGATCGCCGACGCGCAGCCCGGCGACATCGTGCAGTACGAGCACCTGCTCTACCCCACCTCGTGGATCGTCGGGGTGCACACCCTGCTCATCACCGGGGTGAACGGCGACGGCACCTTCACCATCATCGAGTCGAACAACCCCGGCGGATCCGGCCTCGTCAGCAAGAACGAGCACTGGACGCCCGCGCCTCCGGCCGGCTTCCAGGCCGTCGTCTGGCGCTTCTAGGCGCGACCCGCAACCTGGCGAAGGCAGCCGCACAGCAGTCGGCCCGAGGAGAGCGGCCGACCTACCGCTCGCTGAGCCCGCGCACCGCGTCGAGCAGCAGCCGCGCCGAGCGCTCCCACGAGTAGCGCTCCATGTGCGCACGACCCGCGGCGACGACCCGCTCGCGCACCGCGGCATCGTCGAGCGAGCGCACCGCCGCGGCGAACGCCGCGGGATCCTGCGCCGGCACGAACAGCGCGCCCTCGCCCGCGACCTCGCGGAAGATCTCGAGATCGCTCACGACCGCGGGCACCCCGAAGGCGAGCGCCTCGGCGATCGGCAGCCCGTAGCCCTCGTCCAGGCTGAGCGTCGCGAGCACGGCACGATCGTCCAGCAGCGCCGCGTACTGCTCGTCGCTCACTCCCCCGTGGAACACGATGGATGCCCCGGGCGGCATGAACGCCTCGAGCTCGCCGCGGCGCTCCGGCGAGATCCGGCTCAGCAGGTGCAGCGTGTGCTCCGGCAGATCCGCCATCGCGAGCATGAGCGTCTCGACGTTCTTGTAGGGCATGAAGGAGCCCATGTAGACGATGTTGCGCGGCGGGCCGTCGGCCCGCGATCCGCCGCCCCTCGCCTCGGCGGGAAGCAGCTCTTCGAGCCGCTGCGGCGCGTTCGCCAGCACCAGCACGGGACGCTTCGTGAGCCGCGCGGCGGCGAACTGCCGCTTGCTGGTCTCGCTCACGGTCGCCACGAGATCGGCGCCGTTCAGCACGAACCGCTGGGGTGCATAGCTCAGATGGAATATGCGCCAGCCGAGCCGCACGGGCGCCGGCAGATCGTGCGGCGGGGTGCGGTGGCGGTAGTAGATCGTGTCGTGCAGCGTCAGGATCAGCCGGAAGCGGCGGCCCAGCGATCCGATCGTCTGCATCGGCGAGAACACGACATCGGGTCGGCGCCGGTTCAGGATGAGCGCGGTGAAGGGCTCGAGAGGCGAGGTGGGGGCGTGGATCCGCAGCACCCGCGCACCCTCGGGCAGCAGCCGGCGCTGCTCGTCGTCGTGGATGAGGAAGACCGCGTCCATCCCGGCCGCGGGCGCCGCCTCGTGCACCGCCCGCGCGAGCTCGGCCGAGAAGCGGCTGATGCCGTCGTGGAAGTCGGTGCGGATGTAGCGGGCGTCGAAGAGCAGGCGGACCGGGCGTTCGCCGTCGCTCGACGGCGCCGATCCGCGCCGCGAGAGCAGTCGAGGCTCCGAAGCCTTCACCGCGGCATCCTCACTCCGGGATCGCCTCGCCCCGGTACAGCGCCTCGAAGGTGTCGAGGGTGCGCGTGATGTCGTGCACCACCACCCCGTCGAGGGAGGCGCGCTGCATGCGCAGCCACTCCTCGTGCGGCGCGGTGAGCACCTCGGTGAGGCGCGCCGCGAGCTCCGCGTCGTTGCCCGGCTCGAAGAGGTAGCCGTTCTCGCCGTGGTGCACGAGATGCGGCAGCGCGACCGCGTCCGCCGCGATGATCGGCAGCCCCGAGGCCATGGCCTCCATCGTCGCGATCGACTGCAGCTCGGCGATCGAGGAGATCACGAAGACCGACGCGCGGCTGTAGAGCTCGACGAGCGGCCCGTCGTCGATGCGGCCGTGGAAGGTGACGCGATCCTGCAGGCCGAGCTTCTCGGTGAGCTGCAGGAGGGGCCTCATCTGGTCGCCGCCGCCGACGACGTCGAAGCGGACGTCGATCTCCGGGACGATGCGGGCGATGGCCTTGAGCGTGACGTCGACGTGCTTCTCGGTGGTGAGGCGGCCGACGAAGAGGATGCGGTGCTCGCCGCGCGGCGAGGGGTCGGGCCGGTAGTTCGCGCGCTCGATGCCGCAGCTGACCGGGATCACCTCGTCGATGTCGACGGTGCGCTCGAGGAACTGGGCGGCGCGACGCGTCGGCGTGGTGACCGCGCGAGCCATCTTGAAGGTGCGCTCTGCGTCGTCCCAGGCGAGCTTCAGGAAGAGCTTGTCGATAAACGGCGGCAGCGTCGTGAAGTCGATGATGTTCTCGGCCATCACGTGGTTCGTCGCGACCACCGGGATGCCGCGCTGCTTCGCGATGCGGGCGAGGCCCCGCCCGATGACGATGTGCGACTGGATGTGCACGATGTCGGGCTGCACGGCCTGCAGCACGCGGCGGGCGTAGTATTTCGAGCGCCACGGCCAGACGAAGCGCAGCCAGTCGTGCGGCTTCCAGCGCACCGCGGGGAGGCGGTACACCGTCATGGGCTGCCCCTCGATGACCTCGATCGCGGGAGGGGTGCGCCGCTGGCGCATGCCCGGCGCGACGATGAACACCCGATGGCCGCGCTGCACGAGGCCGGCGGCGAGGCGCTCGGCGAAGCGCGCCGCGCCGTTGACGTCGGGCGCGAAGGTGTCGCAGCCGATCAGAATGCGGAGGCGGTCGGTGTTCCCGGTGGTCTCGGTGCTCTCGGTGGGGCTCACTGGGGGCATGGGTCCTTCGCTCGAATCGCCCCGCTGTTCGCGGGGCCACCCCAGTCTATGCGCTCGTGTCCTCGGAGGCGGCTGCGGGGAGGGCGAGCCCCGAAGCGGGCGGGAGGAAGGCTCCTGCCTCCGCCTCACTGTGCGTTATCGCCCTGTGCGTTGGCATTCTGGTGTTTTCCCTCCCATGCCAGCACGCTAGTTCGGTGCCCAAGATCCACTCCGCTGCGGCCGCCGAGATCGGCAGGCGCATCCGCGACGCCAGGCAGGAGCTCGGCATCTCGATGGAGGATCTCGGCGAGCTCTCCGAGATCAACTGGACGACGATCGGCAAGATCGAGCGCGGCGCCTCGAGCCCCACGGTCGAGTCGCTCGTGCGCATCGCGACCGCGCTCGAGATCGACGCGGGCGCGTTTCTGAGCGGCATCACCTCCGACGACTACGGCAGGCGGTCGCATCGGCTCACCGCGCGGGACTTCATCCGGGCGCGCGGCGAGCTCGGCGCGTAGCGGGGCGGCTCAGCCCTCGCCCGGCGGGCGCCGCTGCACGAAGCGCGGCACCCAGCGCAGGAAGCCGTACGCCCCCGCGAGACCGATCACCCCCATCGCCGCCGTGGCGACGCCCAGCGTCGAGATCGCCGCGATGCCGGAGAACAGCACGGGCGCGATCGCCCCGCCCGAGTCGGTGAGCGTGCGCCATGAGCCCAGGAACGGCGCCGGATCCCCCTTCGGAGCCACGTCGGCTCCGAGCGTGAGCAGTATGCCGCTCGAGAGCCCGTTGCCCACTCCGATCACCGCGGCGAGCATCGCGTACCACATGGCCGCCTGGCCGAGGTCGTGCGTGAAGGCGAGCGCGAGGAAGCCGCAGCCCATGAGCAGCATCGACGGCAGCACGGCCCACAGGCGTCCGAAGCGGTCCATGACCTGACCGCTCGCGTAGAAGAGGGCGAAGTCGATCGCGCCCGAGATGCCGACGACGAGCGAGATGGTCTGCGCGTCGAGGCCGATCGAGACGCCCCACAGCGGCATCACGACCTGGCGCGCCGCGCGCACCGCCGAGAGCGAGGCCGCCGCGAGGCCGAGGCGCGAGAGCACCCGTCGGTGGCGCGCCATCGTGCGGAAGACGCCCTCGCGCCGCTCGCCGGGCAGCGTCACGCCGCCCGAGATGGCCTCCCCTGTGTCGGCCCCGCCGGCTCCGATCTCGCCCGCACCGGTCTCCCCCGGATCGGCGGGGGCGGATCCGCCATCGCCGCTGCCGCCCCGCCCCGCGGGCACGGACTCCTCGTTCAACCGGGTCTCCGGATCCGGGCCGAGCAGCACGAGCAGCACGCAGGCGACGAGGCACGCCGCGAAGAACCAGGCGGCCGCGGCCTCCGTGCCCGTGAGCCCGAGGAGCAGGGCGCCGGCGAAGGGACCGGCGAACATGCCGAGGCGGAAGGACCCGCCGAGCAGGGAGAGGGCGCGGGCGCGGAACTCCAGCGGCACCCGGGTCGTCATGAACGCGTGCCGGGCGAGGCCGAACGCCGACGCGCTCAGCCCGATGACGAAGACCGCGAGGGTCAGCGCCCAGAGCGCGGGTGCGAGGGCGAGGCCGGCGACGCCGACGAGCGCGAGGAAGCCCGCGACGACCATGGTGATCCGCTCCCCGAGACGGGCGACGAGCCACCCCGCGGGGATATTGCCGCACAGCTGCCCGACCACCAGCATCGACGCGATGAGGCCCGCGGTCGCGATGTCGGCGCCGAGTTCGGCGGCGATCACCGGGAAGAGCGGGATCACGGCCCCCTCTCCGAGCGCGAAGAGCACGGTGGGACCGTAGATCATGGGGGCGAAGCGGAGCAGCATGCCCCGCGCGGAATCGGCCATGGTTCCCCTCTCTCACCGGGTTCCACCGTATACCCGCCCCTGTTCGAAATCGAACAGCCTCGGAGCCACTGGAGACGGCATCATCGACCTTCGACGATCCAGGCAGCAAACGTTCGACCCTTGATCAGCGAATGTACGATCTAAATGGAGCAAACGTTTGACTTTAATCTCAGCAAACGTCCGACATGAGATCAGCGAACGTTCGATATCGGTTACTGTTAAGACATGAACGAGCTGATCCCGCGCCACCAGTTCAGCTGGGGCACCGAGTTGCTCGATACTTTTCCGGTCGTCGTCATCCAGGGGGCCCGCCAGGTCGGCAAAAGCACCTTCGCCTCGCAGCTGATGCGTGGCCGTCAACACGTGACGGTTAATTTCGATCGAGCGGATGACCGCGAGAACGCCTCGGCTGATCCGCATTCCTTCGTCGAGCTCGCGGAGCGCGGCACCCTCGTCATCGATGAGGTGCAGCGCGCACCTGAAGTTCTGCTGGCAGTCAAGGCAAGTGTGGACCGTGACCGGCGTCCCGGTAGATTCCTCCTGACCGGCTCATCCGACTTGCTCAGGCTCTCAAGAACCCCGGATTCTCTAGCGGGTCGGGCGGTGACGCTGGAGCTCCACGGTTTCAGCCAAGGCGAGTTGTCGGGCACGAAAGAAGATTTCGCGCGACGCGTGCGCAATAGCGAGTTCACCGCGTTCGAAGAAGCAAGCCGGTGGAGGCGCGCGGACTACATCGAGATGCTCGCCCGAGGCGGCTTCCCTGAAACCCAGCATCTCGAAGGGCGGCTGCGGAATGCGTGGTTCGACAGCTACCTGACGCGTATTCTCAAACGTGACATCGGAGACGTCTCACGCGGGCTGTCGAGTGATCGACTCGATGCCGTGCTTCGGCTCATCTCTGCGAACCAGGGTGGCGAACTGGTGCAAGCACGATTGGCGGATGCCCTTGCGATGCCCAAGTCCTCGATCGCGAGCTATCTCTCCGCTTTGCAGGCCATCTATCTCACTCAGTCGCTGCCTCCGTGGCGCGCCAACCTCACCAAGCGCGAAATCGGGCGGCACAAGGTCTCCGTCAGCGACAGCGGCCTGGCGATGCGCCTCGCAGCTCTACGAACGTCGGCCCTCGAATCACTCTCTCAATCGCCCGT
Source organism: Candidatus Leucobacter sulfamidivorax (assembly GCA_016771945.1). Taxonomy (GTDB): domain Bacteria; phylum Actinomycetota; class Actinomycetes; order Actinomycetales; family Microbacteriaceae; genus Leucobacter; species Leucobacter sulfamidivorax. Next base: position 172,330 of record QZLF01000002.1, on the reverse strand, counting down.
GGTCGGTATGCATCTCGAAGCATTCGTCACGAGCGAACTCGTGAAGCAGAGCGGCTGGTCTACCGAGGAGTTCAGGCTGTTCCACTTCCGAGATCGCAACGGGCTCGAGGTAGACATCGTCATCGAGTACGACGACGGCTCGGTCTATCTGATCGAGGTGAAGGCATCCGCTACTTATCGCAGTGAGCACGCTCGCGGTATCCGCGCACTCGCGGAGCGCCTGGGCGACCGGTTCATCGGCGGCGCGGTGCTGGGCTTCGGCACGCAGCCCGTCTTCATGGGTGATCGTATCTGGGGACTGCCGATCGGGGCGATCTGGCAGCATTGACGGCGAGCGCCCCGCCACACCTGAAGACGATGGACCACGCACCCGCGCGGACCGCGAACGCGGCCCGGAACGCGCAAGGGGACGCGTTCTGCCGTCCGGCCGGTACCGGGAGAGCGGAACGCGTCCCCTCGAGGGGCGCAGCGGCGCTAGTCGTCGAGCAGTTCGGCCTCGATGACCTCGTCATCGTCGCCGGACCCGGAGCCGGAGCCGGCGCCGGCACCTCCACCGAAGCCGGGCATGCCGCCGGCGGGTGCAGCGCCGGATCCGCCGAGCTGCGGAGCGGGTTCGCTCGTGAGGGCGAGCGAATCGCCGTCCTCGGCCACGTCGACCTTCACGAGCGAGCCGTCGCGCACCTCGCCCGAGAGCACGCCCCGCGCGAGGCGGTCGTCGATCTCGTGCTGCATGAGGCGGCGCAGCGGGCGGGCGCCGTAGATCGGATCGTAGCCCCGCATCGCGAGCCAGGCGCGAGCGGCCGGGGTGACCGCGAGGGTGAGGCGCCGATCCGCCAGCCGCGTCTGCAGCCGGTCGACCGAGAGCTCCACGATCTGCGCCAGGTCGCTCTCGCTGAGCGGCCGGAAGATCACCATCTCGTCGAGACGGTTCACGAACTCGGGCTTGAAGGCCCGGCGCACCGTCTCGCGCACCGCGTCCTCCTTCTCGGTCCACGGCATGTCGGGATCGATCAGGTACTGCGAGCCGAGGTTCGACGTGAGGATCAGGATCGTGTTGCGGAAGTCGACCGTGCGGCCCTGGCCGTCGGTCAGGCGGCCGTCGTCGAGCACCTGCAGCAGCACGTCGAACACCTCGGGGTGCGCCTTCTCGACCTCGTCGAGCAGCACGACCGAGTAGGGGCGCCGGCGCACGGCCTCCGTGAGCTGACCGCCCTGCTCGTAGCCGATGTAGCCGGGAGGGGCGCCGACGAGACGCGACACCGAGTGCTTCTCGCCGTATTCGCTCATGTCGATCCTGACCATCGCGTGCTCGTCGTCGAAGAGGAACTCGGCGAGCGCCTTCGCGAGCTCGGTCTTGCCCACGCCCGTGGGGCCGAGGAACAGGAACGAGCCCGTGGGCCGGTTGGGGTCGGCGATGCCCGCGCGCGAACGCCGCACGGCATCGCTCACGGCGCGCACCGCGTCGGTCTGCCCGATGAGGCGCTTGCCGAGCTCGGCCTCGAGCGAGAGCAGCTTCTCGGTCTCGCCCTGCATGAGGCGGCCGACCGGGATGCCCGTCCAGGCCGCGACCACGGCCGCGATGTCCTCGTCGGTGACCTGCTCGTTCACCATGCGCGGCTCGCCGTCGACCTCGCCCGCGAGCTCGGCGTTCTCGGCCTCGGCCAGCTGCTTCTGGATCACCGGGATCTCGCCGTAGAGCAGCTTGGACGCCTTCTCGAGGTTGCCCTCGCGCTGCGCGACCTGCGCCTGCATGTTCAGCTGGTCGAGCTTCTCGCGCAGCTCGCCCACGCGGTTCAGGTTCGCCCGCTCTCGCTCCCAGCGGGCCTCGAGCACGTCGAGCTCGGCCTGCTTCGCGGCCAGGTCCTCCTGAAGCTTGGCGCGGCGCTCCTTGGAGGCGTCGTCCTTCTCCTTCTTCAGCGCGAGGTCCTCGAGCTTCAGACGGTCGACGGCGCGGCGCAGCTCATCGATCTCCATCGGGGCCGAGTCGATCTCCATGCGCAGCCGGCTCGCGGCCTCGTCGATCAGGTCGATCGCCTTGTCGGGCAGCTGGCGGGCGGTGATGTAGCGGTTCGACAGCGAGGCCGCGGCGATGAGCGCCGAGTCGGCGATCGTGACCTTGTGGTGCGCCTCGTAGCGCTCCTTGAGGCCGCGCAGGATCGCGACCGTGTCCTCGACGCTCGGCTCGCCCACGTAGACCTGCTGGAAGCGGCGCTCGAGCGCGGCGTCCTTCTCGATGTACTCGCGGTACTCGTCGAGGGTCGTGGCGCCGATGAGGCGCAGCTCGCCGCGGGCGAGCATGGGCTTCAGCATCTGGGACGCCGCGACGGAGCTCTCGCCGCCGCCCGCCCCCATGAGCGTGTGCAGCTCGTCGATGAAGGTGATGATCTTGCCGTCGCTGTCCTTGATCTCCTGCAGCACGGCCTTCATGCGCTCCTCGAACTCGCCGCGGTACTTCGCGCCGGCGATGAGCGCGGAGATGTCGAGCGAGATCAGCTCCTTGTCCTTGAGCGACTCGGCGACGTCGCCCGCGACGATCCGCTGCGCGAGGCCCTCGACGACGGCGGTCTTGCCGACGCCGGGCTCGCCGATCAGCACGGGGTTGTTCTTCGTGCGCCGCGTGAGCACCTGGCTCACCCGGCGGATCTCGCTGTCCCGTCCGATGACGGGATCGAGCTTGCCCGAGCGGGCGACCTCGGTGAGGTTCACGCCGAACTGCTCGAGGGCGCTCTCTCCGCCTTCCTCAGCGGCGGGCTGCCAGTTTGCCTGCATGTCTTCCTCTCTCGATCCGTTTCCGTTGCGCAGCCCGTGGCTGCAAACTTGAGTGTGATTGACTCAAGTTTACTCCAGTGGATCGCGGAATGCTAGCGGAACGCGGCACTTCCGCCTCTTGTTCCCGTCGGTCTCCTCTCGCTTGCCCGCAAACGCCGAACGGCGCGGTGCAGGGCAGGAGTCACATCTCTCCGCCTCGCACAGCGCCGCTCTGCAGCTCCCCGGTGGGGAGCCATCTACCCTTCCGTCGGGATTCCCCGCCTCACCGGGAGACGTCCGCGTCTCCAAGGCCGGGAATCCAACCGCCGCGAGTGGCGCCCACCCGCTCGAACAGGCGATCGCGCACCGCGTCGGCCTCTCTTCGCAACCAGGCGCCGTCGATGCCCACCAGTTCGAAATCGCGCTTCACGAAACGTCCTGCGACGAGCACGTGCTCGACGTTGCCGGGATGAGCCCCCATGACCACAGCGCCTGCAGCGTAGTTCAGGGGAAGCAGGTTCGGCGCGTTCGTGTCGATCACGACCAGATCGGCCTGCTTCCCAGGGGTCAGCGTTCCGGTGATCTGGTCAAGCCCGTTCGACTCGGCCCCGCGCAGCGTGGCGAACTCGATCACGTCGCTCGTCTTCAACGCCGCGGATGACGGATCGCGCCCTTCGGCGATCTCCGCGTTCTGGTAATCGGCCCGGGTCATCGCGAGTGCGGCCCGCATGATCGCGAACATGTCCCCGCTCACGTTGGTGCAGGTGTCGACCGAGAGCGAGGGCCGGACGCCCCGATCCAGGAATCTGCGGATCGCAACGGGGCCGTGAGCCATATGGGACTCGAGTTCGGGAGCGCAGGACGCCTTGCCTCCGCTATCGGCGATCAGCTGCAGGTCCTCGTCATACAGACCGTTGCCGTGGATCCAGGTGATGTCCTCCCCGAGAAGGCCCAGGTTCTGCATCATTCGCACCGGGCGGATGTGCGCCCACGACCCGTTCCCGATATGGATGCTCTGTCGCAGGCCGAGACGACGCGCCTGCGCAGTCTCCAACTGCACGACCTCGATCGGCGAGACCTCGGGCCCTCGCGCCGCCAGGCCCAGGGTGGTGAGCTGATCCGCGGAGGAGTAGTACTGATTCAGGATCCGCTCGATGTCGTCGCTCGGCGGCGGTGTGCTCACTCCGACCTCAGGATCGAGGAAGGTTGCCCAGTCGGGGGAGCCCTGTCCGTATCCGAACACCACGCGTGCGCCGGAGTCTCGATGCGCGCGAACGGTCTCATCGGCGTGGTCGGGGGTATTGACGTTGTGGTTCCAGTCGTACACCTGCGTCACACCGGCGTTCAGCGCATCGGCCAGTCCGAGCCGGAGCGCCGCGTACTGATCCTCAGGGGTGTAGATCGGCCCTGCCATCCCCCACATCGCCACGGCGTACTGCACGATCGTCCAATCGGCGCCTGCGTAACGGAAAGGAGTCTGCCAGATGTGGCGATGAGTGTCCACGAACCCCGGAGTGATGATCCGCCCCTCCAGTTCGACCACTCGGACCGCGCCGGGGTCGACCTCGATGCGCGGGGCGATCTCCTTGATCACCTGTCCCTCGATCAGAATGTCCCCGACGAACTCCGAAGGATAATTCGGATCGACCGCGACGATGGTCGCACCGCGAAGAAGCGTACGTTCTGCTGCTGACATGGGATCTTTCCTTTGACTTGTCGTAATGTTAGGCGGTCAACTGCCGATGGGGGCGTTCCCGGTGCGTCGCCTATTCGCGTACTGAGAGGCGGCGACGGCGACGAGTACGATCGCCCCGTTGAAGACGGGCTGGACCCAAGGCTTCGCGCCGAGCAGCGCCAGGCCGCTCACAGCGACTCCGACGAAGAAGAGACCGAGGATCGTTCCCGGCACGTTGTAGCGCCCTGGAGTGAAGGCGGTAGCGCCGAGGAAGACGGCGGCGAGCGCCGGCAGGATGAATTCGATGCCCCCGGCAGCCGGGTCGCCGCTCCCCTGGCGCCCGAGTTGCAGGATTCCCGCGAAACCCGCGAGCACGCCCGAGATCACGAAACTCATGAGGATTCTGCCCCGCACCGGCACCCCGACCAGCCGTGAGGCCTCCAGGCCCACCCCGACCGCCGTCAGCTGTCGTCCGTAGACGGTCTGAGTCAGCAGGTACCAGACGATGACCGCGAGAACGATCATGATGACCGCGAGCAGAGGAATGCCGGCGATCTGCCCCACGGATACCGAGGTCAGGCTCTGGTCGATACCGGTGGCGATCGGGCGTCCTCCGGTGTACCACTGATTCAGTCCGATGATGATAGTGGCCGAGGCGAGCGTGGCGATCAGCGAGTTGACCCCCAGATAGGCGATGAAGAACCCGTTGATCGCGCCGACGAGCCCTCCGACCAGGAGGGCGAGAAGAGCCGCGAGCCAGAGCGGCAGAGAGAAGTGCGACATCGCAGCCGCGCAGACGATGGCGTTCAGAGCGATGTTCGACCCCACGGAGACGTCGAAGCGCCCGCCGACCAGGGGAACCAGCAAGGCGAGTGCGGCGACCGCGATCACAGCCTGACCGTTCAGGATCACTCTCAGGTTCGCGTAGCTCGCGAAAGTCCCCGGGAGTATCGAGGCGAAGACGGCCACGAGGATCACGAACGCGATGAGCAGAGCCCATCGTTCGATCCCCCGGCGCGACCGCACGCGGGAGTTCTGCTGCACCGGCTTTCCGCCGGCTTCGGCGCTCTCGAGCTGCTGTTCCACTTCCGCGCTCATCAGCACGTCACCTCTTTCTGTACATGGCTTGCGATACTGTGAGCGTTCCGCTCCGATCCCGACAGCTCAGCCGTGATGCGCACGTCTCGGAGCACGAGGACTCGGTGGCAGTACTGCGCCAGTTCGTCGTAGTCGGAGCTCACGAGGATGACCGCCGCCCCCTTTCCCACCGAGCGACGGATGATGTCGTAGATCTCCTCCCTCGCTCCGACGTCCACCCCCTGAGTGGGCTCGTCGAGCAGCAGCAACCGCGGGTGCCTGCTGATCCACCGCGCGAGCAGCACCTTCTGCTGGTTGCCTCCGGAAAGGTACTGCAGCTGCAGGTTCTCGTCCGCGGCCCGCACGAGATACTCGGACATGAGTTCCCGTCCCCGCCTGCGCACCGCAGTAGTCCCGACCCGCCCGGCCTTCGACAACCTCTTCAGGTCGGCGATGGTCGCGTTCTCGGCCACCGAGAGTGCAGGCAGGGCCGCCAGGCCGGGGCGATCCTCGGGCAGGTAGGCGACCCCTTTGCGCATAGCCTCCGAAGGCGTCCGCGGATGGAAACGCTCACCGGCGAGCCGGATGCCTCCCCGCACGCCGCGCAGGTCTCCGAACAGCGAGCGGAGGATCTCGCTGCGCCCGGAGCCCAGCATTCCGGCGATTCCGACGATCTCCCCGGAGGACACCTGGAAGCTCACGTCGGTGACCGGACCGGCGCTGATCCCCTCCAGCGCCACGACCACCGGTCCGACCTCGGCGGTCTCGGTCTGCGCGACCTCGACCCGATGGCCGACGATCCGTTCGATCAGCGCGTCCTCGGAGAAGGAATCCGTGCGTTCCGCCGCAACCTGCTCGCCGTCGCGGAGAACCGTCACCTCGTCGGTGAGTTCGCGTACCTCATCGATGCGATGCGTGACGAGGATGATCGTCTGACCGGCCTCCGCGCCTTTCCGGAGCGCCGCGAAGAGCATGTCCACCTCGGATCTCGGCAAGGTCGCCGTCGGCTCGTCCAGGACCAGCACCGCATGCTCGAGCCCGTCGCTGTCTGCGAGGGCGCGCGCGACCGCCACGATCGTCTGCTCGGCCGGCCGCAGCTGGTCGACCTGCATACGGGGGTCGACATCGAGGCCGAACCTGACCAGGGCTTCGCGAGCGCGCTCCGCAAGGGCCCGCCAGCGGATCTGGGGGCCCTTGCGGAGGAACTCGCTTCCGAGCGCCATGTTCTCGAGCACGCTCATGGAGGGGATGAGTCCCAGGTTCTGATGGACGAAGCGCATTCCGAGGCTCCGCGAACGGGCGGGATCGATCTGCTCCAGATCGACCTCGCCGTGAGCGGTGCGCATCGTCGCGGATCGATCGGACCGGTAGACGCCGGCCATCATCTTGATCAGCGTCGACTTGCCCGAGCCGTTCCCGCCCAGCAGCCCGTGAATGGTTCCCCGCGCCACCACGAAGTCGACGTCCTCGAGCACGGTGACCCTGCCGAACGACTTCGTGGCTCCGCGGATGACCAGCGCTTCCTCCACCAGCGCCTCGGACATCGATTCAGCCCTTCCAGATCTGGGTGTACGCCGCCCGGAAGTCGACCGGGGGCTCCCAGGACTCGCCTTCGGCCGGCAGGTTGTGATCGATGTCGATCGCCTGGAATCCGCCGCCCTGATCCGGCTGGACGACATCGGCCCCGTCGGCGAACACCCGATTCAGCGCGTCAGCCTGCCCCCAGGCGATCCAGGGGAAGGAGAACGCGATCGATACCGGCTGCAGACCCGAGCGAATCAGCTCGAGGTTCGCGTCGTACCCCTCACCGCCGATGATCGCAAGCGAGCCGGCGAGTCCCTGCTCCTGGACGGCCGGCCCCACGAACGCCGGGATCAGCGTGTCGGCGGAGACGTTGATCGCAGTGGCACTCGGATTGGCCAGCAGTGCCGAGGAGACGATCGACCCCAGGTCGCCGATCGTCGCGAACGACCACGGGACATCCGCCACGATGTTGCAATCCTCGCACTCGGCCAGACGCTCGACGAATCCGTCGTGCACGCAGCGCTGCAGTTCCTGGCTGGTCTCGTGGAGATCGAGCACGGCCTCTCCGAGTCCTGCGCCCTCGACGTACACGGCCTTCTGCCGACCCCATTCCTCATAGAATCCGCAGAAGTCGGGGGTGCCCGCGACACTCACGGATTCGGTGAACAGCGGGGTATCGCAATCGAGTCCCTGGGCGTTGACAACGGGGATATCGGCATCCTTCGCCTGCTGCAGGGCCCCGGCGATCAGGCTGCAATCGGTCGCGAGAATGGCGATGCCGTCGGCTCCAGCGGCGATGGCCTGCTCGATGCCGTTGGCGGTAGTGCCGGGATCGGTCGCGCCGTCGAAGACGGTGACCTCCCACCCGAGCACCTCTCCGGCTTCCTTGAAAGCGGCCGAGCTCGATGAACATGCCGCGAAGGACTCGCCGCAGGAGATGTACCAGACGTTCTTGCCCGTCTGCGCCACCGGGCCCTCCGAGGGCGGATCCGTGAACGCGCCCGCGTAGAGCGCATCCAGCTCAGCGCTCTGCACCGGTCCCGTGGTCGAGCCCTGCGGCTCTCCGCCGCCACCGTCGCCGCCCGTGGCGCACGCGGACACGGAGACCACGAGCGCAGCGGCGACGATTCCCGCCTTCCAGACTCTTGCGAGTCTCGCGGATGACTGATGTTTCATATCGACTCCTCGTCCTTGAGGTCGGATTCGCGATCGAATCCGATGAGACTCCCCGAAACAGGTCGCAGCGGGGCAATCTGCACGCTAGGCAGCCGGTGAAAAGAACTGCGAAATCTCCGAGGCGGGAAATCCGATCGCCGGGCTATAACAGTTGGTAGGCATGTCGCCCGTATGCCGTGAAGAGGTGCTCGAGGAGGAGCGATGACGGACCATCTGGTGCGCGGGAAGATCACCATGCCCGCGCTCGCAGAATCGGTGATCGCCCGCCCCAGAGTGTCCTCCCTGGTCCATGCGAGGATCTCGGGCAATCGAGTGGTCTTCGTCGTCGCCTCGGCGGGATCGGGCAAGACGACGGCCGTCGCGGAAGCACTCGCCGGCTTCGATCGCCCCATCGCATGGCTCCGTCTCGATGATGCCGATCAGGCTCCCGGTCGCATGCTGGAGTACCTCGCCGCATCCCTCAGCTCGGTCATCGACATGCCCGAGGACTGGAGGCCCAGAGGTGTAGAAGTCACCCATCGAGACCTGTTCGCCCTGCTGGCCGAGGCCATCGGCAAGCAGGAGGTGGTCGTGGTCATCGATGAACTCGAACGCCTCAGCGCGACCCCGGCCGCGCTTGCGGCTCTCGATGCCTTCATCCAGCACTCGGCGGCTGGGATCCGTTTCGTCTTGATCAGCAGGCAGGACGTCGGAAGCGTCGCGCACCGGGAGGCGCTCGAAACCGGGTATGTCGTGGAACGCGACCTGGCGTTCACCGTCGGAGAGGCTGCGTCTGCACTGGCCCGTCGCTCGGCGAGCGCAGCGGATGCCCGAGAAGCGGTTCTGGCCACCGGAGGGTGGGTGACGGGAGTGCTGTTCGAAGCATGGCGCTCGTCGCAGCACGTGCACGGAACGGGTGGAGAGGTCGACCCGCTGCACGGCTACCTCGCCAGCGAGATCATGGCGAGACTTCCCGAGCGGATCCAGAGCTTCCTCACGCTCACGAGCGTGCTGGACAGCGTGACGGCTACTGCGGCCGAGCGGCTGGGAATCCGAGGCGCGGGAGAGATCATCTCCGAGATCGAGGGATACGGTCTCCCGCTGAACGTAGCAGCCGACCATTCGCTGACCTGCCACCCGCGGTTCAGAGAGTTCCTGCGCTCCCAGTTCAGCCTGCTCGACCATGACCTGCAGGCCTCGGTGCGCAGGGCAGCCGCGGAACTGCTGCGCTCGGAGAATCGGCTCGAAGAGGCGGTCGGAGAATATCTCGCAGTGGGCGAGGTCGCCGAGGCCGAGGAGACCGCGTCGACGGTCATCGCCGAGGTCACGGGGCGCCTCGACTTCGATCTCGCCGCAGAGTGGCTGTCGCACTTCCGACGTTGGCGCATCGAGTCCTCGGCGGTGCTGACCTCCGCTGAACTGCTCGTCGCGCTCGAACGAGAGGAGTACGGCCGAGGATCGCGCTGCGCGGACCGGCTTCGGGCCATGGACTCGGAGTCCGCCGAGCTCGATCCCATTCTGTACGGGTACATGGCCTGGTGCTACTTCCTGGTCGGCCGATTCGATGACGCGTATCACGCACTCGACGAGGCCGGACCGGACCCGCGTCTCAATGCGATGCGGTTCGTGATCGGTGTCGAGCTCATGGACGATGGCACCACATACCGCGATCGGCCCGATGAGGTTCCCGAGGAGTTCGAGGGCATGCTGTCCCGCTGCGACCTCGTCCACGGGCGGTTCCAGCGCATTCTCTCCCATCGTCGGCCCGCTCGGAGCGTCGTTCGTCTCAGCCAGATGAGTGCACTGACCTGGCTCGGACGTCTCGAGGACGCGCAGCTCCTCTCCTCCGGGGTCACGAAGAACGGCTGGACGGCGATCAGGTTCCGCTCCGAACTGATGGCCGAGGCAGGCGAGCCGGAGAAGGCCTGGGCCGAGCTCATCTCGGGCCGCGAGCGCCTCGGCCAGACGGAGTCTCCGCTCTACCGCATGTTCTCACTGCTGGCCGAGGCCACTCTCACACTGCGGTTCACCAAGGACACCGCACAGGCCTCGGCCGCCCTTCGCGCCGTCGAGCGAGAGCCGACGGCGTTGCAGCGCGTCCGCGTCGTCGAGCAGCTCGACCTCTGGTGGGGGCTCATCGCCCTGCTCGACGGCGACGTGATCACGGCCGTCGGACGGCTGAGGGCAGCCGTCGACCTCATGTCCTCGGTCGAGAGATGGATGTTCCTCCCGGTCGCGGCGGTGTATCTATCCGAAGCCGAATGGCGAGCCGGAAACGAATCCGCAGCGGACCAGGCGGCGGATCTGGCCTTGAGCGCGGCAGAGGCGACGGGTTCTCATCACACTCTGATCCAAGCCCTCACCGACTTTCCTTCAGTCCTCTCGCGCAGGCTCGACCTCGAGCTCGATCAGGACGGCGTGTGGCAGGATCTCGGCCGAGCGATGGTGCTGCAGACCGAGACGCAGCCTGGCGTTCTCCGGAGGGGGGAGTTCCACCTCGTCGAGACCGGGGACGCGCACCTCGAATTCGATGACCGCTCCGTCGAGCTGAAACTCGCGAAGAGCGCCGAGCTGCTCTCGTTCCTGGCCCTCGAGGGCGGTTCGGCCTCCCGGGATCAACTCATCGAGGCGCTCTTCGAGAGCAAGACCGAGAAGGCCGCACATGCGTATCTGCGCATGGCGGTCAACGAGATCCGCCGGGCGCTGGAGGACCCGGACTGCATCGCCGTGGATGCGAACCGGGTCTGGTGGGCGGCTGGATCTCTGCGCAGCGATTTCACGGATCTCCGGGTGCGGCTCCGCCGCCTCGCCAACGTCGGCGGACAGGAACGGCTGAGGCTCGCTCTCTCCGCGCTGCACGCTTCCGAAGACAAACCGTATCTCGCCGGAGGCCGCTCTGCATGGGCGCAGGAGCAACGCGAGCGGTGGAGCCAGTTGAGGCTGGATACCAAGCACATCGCAGCCGAAGCCGCGTTCGAGGTGGCGGACTACCGTCTCGCCCACAAACTCGTGACCGAGGTGCTCGCCGCAGATGCGTTCAGGGAGCGCGCCTGGCGTCTCGCTATGCGGATCTCGTCGGCGGTCGGCGATCAGGATCGCGTCATCGCCCTCTATCGCAAGTGCGAGGAGGCGCTCGCAGAGATCCCCACGACGCCTGCAGGAGCGACGCGCAGGCTGCTCTCCGAACTCCGAGCCTGACTCCGACTTCGCTCTGATTTTCACGCCGCTGCGAGGATTGCGGAACTCTCGGGACTCGGAAGGGACGGTTCGAAGTGTCCTCACTCGCCGCGGTCGATCCCGCACTCGAAGCCGAACTGCGGAGGGCGTTCACCGACGATGTTCTGCTCACCCGCTATCTCGACCGCGCGGCGATGAGCCACGATGCCTCGCAGTATCTGCTGCATCCCCAAGCGGTCGTGCGTGCCCGGTCGTTCGACGACATCGCTACGGCGTTCCGCGCCTCCCGGCGCAGTCGAACGCCGATCACCTTCCGTTCCGGGGGCACGAGCCTCTCCGGCCAGTCGGTGGGGGACGGGATCCTCATCGACAGCCGCAGAAACTTTCGCGGCATCGAGGTGCTGGACGACGGGCTGCGCGTCCGCTGCGGGCCCGGCGCGACCATCAGGGCGGTGAATCTGCGCCTCGCCCGTTTCGGACGCAAGATCGGGCCCGATCCCGCCAGCGACAGCGCCTGCACCATCGGAGGCGTCATCGCCAACAATTCCTCGGGCATGGCCTGCGGAACCGAGCAGAACAGCTACCGGACGATCGAATCGCTGACCATGGTGCTGCCGAGCGGAACCGTGCTGCGCACGGACGCGCCGGACGCGGATGAGCAGTTCCGGCAGAACGAGCCCGGGCTCTACGACACGATTCTCCGTCTTCGCGAACGGGTGCGCGAGAACCCGGACTCCCTCGCTCGCATCGCCGAGCAGTATCGACTCAAGAACACCATGGGATACGGGGTCAACTCATTCGTCGATCACGATGATCCCATCGACATCCTGCTGCACCTCATGGTCGGCTCGGAGGGCACGCTGGGCTTCATCGGGGACGTCGTCCTCCGCACGGTGCCTCTGCTTCCGTCGGCAGCCACGGCTCTCGCGCTCTTCCCGAGCATCATCGACGCCACCGATTCCCTTCCGGGGCTCCGCGCCGCCGGCGCCCGCGTGCTCGAACTCCTGGACACCGCATCCCTCGGTGTGGCTCAGCGCTTTCCCGGCGGGCCGGAGGATCTCGCAGGCATCGACCTCGATCGTCATGCCGCCGTACTGATCGAAGTGCAGGAGGCGGAGAATGGCGAACGCGACACGGTCCGCCGATCGCTCGAGGAGGTGCTCGCCGGAGCAGCGACGAGTGCACCGACGAGGTTCACTTCGAGCAGTCGAGAACGCGCCGCCCTCTGGAAGACGCGAAAAGGACTCTACCCGGCTCTCGCGGCGGCGAGGCCCTCGGGCCGCGCGACGCTGCTGGAGGATGTCGCCGTCCCTCCGGAGCATCTCAGCACGGCCGTCGAGGAACTGAGCCGTCTGCTCACCGGCACCGGGTACGACGATGCGGTGATCTTCGGTCATGCGAAAGACGGCAATCTGCACTTCCTCATGACCGCGGACCTCGGCGACTCGGCGGACATCGCGAGATACGAGCGCTTCACGATGGAGCTGGTGGATCTGGTGCTCTCGCGCGGAGGTACGTTGAAGGCCGAGCACGGCACAGGCCGAGTGATGGCTCCGTTCGTGGAGCGCCAGTTCGGCCCGGAGCTCTACGCGGTGATGCGCGAACTGAGGTCCGCCATCGACCCCGATCATCTGCTGGGCCGCGGGGTGCTGATCAGCGACGACCCCCTTGAACACCTGAAGAATCTGAAGAGCACCCCGGATGTCGGTGGCGCCGCCGATCGCTGCGTCGAGTGCGGCTTCTGCGAGCCGGTCTGCCCCTCGCGCGATCTCACGACCACGCCTCGTCAGCGGATCGTGCTGCTGCGCGAGATGCGAGTCGCCGGCCCTCGCGTGCGGAAGGAACTCGCCCGCGACTTCGAATACGCTGCGGTGCAGACCTGCGCCGCGGATTCGATGTGCCTCACGGCCTGCCCGGTGGAGATCGACACCGGCGCCCTGATGAAGCAGCAGAGGATCGAGTCGCACGGTCCACTCGCCGAGCGCATCGCACTCGTGATCGCTCGGCACTGGGCCGGCGTCGAGGCGATGGCGCGTCTCGCCCTGAGAATCGCGCCGGTGATCCCGCGATGGCTCATACGAGGAGCGCTGCGCCCGATTCGCGCGCTGGGGCTCTCCGATCTCGTGCCCATGCCGGGACCGGAGCTCCCGGGTGCCGGAAGACGACGGAGCAGTGCGCGCGACGGCGGGGAGAGGAAGTCATGACGGAGCGGATCGTGCTGTTCACCGCATGCGTCTCCTCGTTGTTCGCACCTCCTGAAGGTCCGACCGCTGAACGGGGACTCCGCCTGCTCTGCGAACGTGCGGGCGTCGAATTGGTCGCCCCGGCCGGAATCGATGCGCTCTGCTGCGGAACTCCCTGGCTCTCGAAGGGATACTCCGGAGGCGCGACGAGCATCTCCCGGCGCACGTTCGACGCGCTCTGGGAGGCCTCGGAGCAGGGCGGGCTCGCGATCACCTGCGATGCCTCGAGCTGCACCCAGGGGCTCCGCGAGCTCGAGCTTCGTCTCGATGCGGAGCGCCGGGCCCGGTTCGCGAAGCTGCGTTTCGAAGACTCCGTGACGCTTGCGAGGAGGCTTCTCCGGCTCACTCCCCATCGGAGGGTGCGGAGGAACGCGGTACTCCATCCGACCTGCTCGACCGAGCATCTGGGATCGACCGACGACCTCATCGAGGTCGCCGGAGAGCTGGCCGAGGAGGTGACGGTGCCCCTCGACTGGGGCTGCTGCGGATACGCGGGGGATCGCGGGATGCTGCATCCCGAGCTGACCGAGTCCGCGACGCGCGAGGAGGCCCGCGAGGTGGGCGAGCGCTCCTACGACGCCTATCTCTCATCCAATCGCACCTGCGAGATGGGCATGGAGCGAGCCACCGGACGACCGTATACGCACGTCCTCGGTCTGCTGCCGGAGGCGCTGGAAACGTGACGGACGTGAGGTCTCCGGAGACCTCGCGTCCGTGGGGACCCGCGATCGGGTCAGTCCATGCCGTAGGTCTTGCGCAGGCCGACCGTCTGGTTGAAGACGTCCAGCTCGAAGCCGGCGTCCGCGAGGATGCGATCACGGGACTCGTGCACTCGGCGACGGACGCTCGCCAGATCCCAGCCGACCAGCTTGCCTTCGAACTTCTTCACCTCGCCCGCGACGAAGACCGCCTCGACGTTCTTCGTGTCCGCACCGGAGACGATGGTGCCGTACGCATTGTTCAGCGGCATCGAATTGAAATCCTCGGCGCCCAGCAGAATGAGATCGGCCTGCTTGCCCGGCGTCAGCGTGCCGGTCCTGTCGAGCACGCCGTTGGCGCGCGCACCCGAGACCGTCGCCAGTTCGAGGACGTCCTTCACCGTCAGCGCCTCCGGCAGATCCGACTCGCCCAGGTAGCGACGGTTGAACACGGAAGCGCGTTGCATCGCATGAACGGTGCGCATCTGGGTGAACATATCCGGGGTGAGGCACACCTCGACATCGACGCTGAGACTGGGACGGATACCCGCATCCAGTGCCTGCTGAATGGAGGGGATCGACGAGTAGATGCCGATCACGGCATCGGATGTCGCCGGAATGGAGACGTTCACGCCGTGATCCGCGAGCAGCTTCCACGCCTCGTCATCGAGGTCCAGGCAATGGATGAAGGTCAGATGCGGACCGAGCAACCCCTCCCTGGCGAACTTCTTGATCCTGGCCGAGCAGGCTGGGCCCACCACTCCGTCCGAGGTGAGGTCGATGCCGAGCTCCCGCGCCATCAGGATCTTGTCGCTGTCGAGGCGGATGTAGTCGGCCGCGAACTCCGCC
The DNA here is from genome assembly GCA_016771945.1 of Candidatus Leucobacter sulfamidivorax. GTDB lineage: Bacteria > Actinomycetota > Actinomycetes > Actinomycetales > Microbacteriaceae > Leucobacter > Leucobacter sulfamidivorax. The sequence continues at coordinate 157,184 of QZLF01000002.1, read as the reverse complement.
CCGATCGTTCCGAAGCGGAGCGTCAGCAGCTGGTCGTCGGAGGAGAAGTAGGTATCGCGGATGCGAGGCAGATCGCCTGGCCAATTGTGATCCCACTCCCCCGCCAGCACGCCGCAGGATACGTGAACGCCTCGAATCCCCGTGTCCTGGAAGGCCTCGATCGCCGCGTCCGAGTGCTCGGGAGTCCGGGGGTTGTGGAACACGTCCATCATCGTGGTGATTCCGCTGTCGAGCGCGCCGAGCACGGAGATCATGTTGCCGACGTAGATGTCGTCGGGCCTGTAGTAGTGCCCCAGCCACTCATGGGTGACCTGCAGGTACGCGGCGTTGTCGTCGCAGTCGGGAATCAGCCTGCGCAGCTGGTTCTGCCAGCAATGCCGATGCGTGTCGTGAAAACCCGGCATCACGATCGAATTGCTCGCGTCCACCACGATGGCGCCGCCGCGCGCCGCCGCGGAGAGATCCGCGCCGATCTCCACGATCCGCCGGCCTCGGATCAGCACATCGCCTCGCACGAGATCCGGTACATCGGGATCCATCGTGACCACAGTGCCGCCCGAGATGAGAATCATGCGTTCGGGATCGCCCGCGCTCGCGACGAGCGCCTCGAGCACCCGCGCATTGCCCTGCTCTGACATCATCTCTCTCCAGTTCCCTCTCCGGCCCTGCCTCGGCGAGCCTCACTAGCGCAGGAAGCGCAGGGAGGCCGCCCGTCCTTCGGCTCTCTCGCGCGGCTGGGGAAGCCAGCCGCCGCTCTCTCGCACAACGAGCGTGTTCTCCAAGGCTCCCAGACCTTCCGCCTCGAAGCGGATGGTCATGCCCGACTCCAGACGTCGCCCGATCTCGATGGTCGACCCGCCGTTGCACGTTCCGGTGCCCAGCAGGGCTCCCGGCACCAGGGTCTCCCCCTGGGAGGCCCAGGCGACGATCTCCGCCACGGACCAGACCATCCGATCGCTCCTCGTATCGCACCAGAGCTCGTCGTCGACGTACGCGGTCATTCCTATGCCTTCGACGGGGATGCTGTCGAGCGTGCGGATCCACGGACCGATGGACGAGGCGAAGTGCTTGCCCTTGGACGGCCCGAGCCCTCCCTGCATCTCGTGCCCTTGAACATCCCGGGCGCTCAGATCGTTCAGCAGGACGAGACCTGCGACGTGGCTCAGAGCCTCGTCCGGGTGCAGGTTCCGCCCGGTCCTCCCGATCACGATGCCGAGCTCCAGCTCGTAGTCGAGGTGGTCCGTGTAGGAGGGCCAGGGGACGGTCTCCTTCGTGCCGATGACGCTTCGCGGCTCACCGGCGTAGGAGACCGGCAACTCGTAGAGGACATCGGGGACCGGCAGGCCCCGCCATTCGTATCCGAAGCGGAAGTGCTCCTCGAACACCATGAAGTCGCGGAAGCTCGGCGGGTTCACGGCAGGGCCGAACTCCGGTTCGACGACCGTCGCCTCAGCCGGCCGTTCCACGATCGCTCTGAGCGCGAGATCGCGCGCAAGGCCGCCCCGCTCCAAGAACTGCGCACTGCTCGACGGCACGAGTGCCGCCGCAAGCGCACGAGCGGCGTCCGACGTGGCGCCGGATCGCCGGTACTCGATCTCCGCCGCCGATCGCAGGTCGATCCAGGGCGCAGCAGGCTCGTCGTCGGAGACCGCGACGACGACACCGTCTCCGACGACGAGCTGCGCGATCCTCATGAGGAGGGTTCCCGTCGAGGAGGCACGATCCAGTCGGGCAGATCATCGCTCGGCGTCGGGAAGCTCCGCTCGATCAACTCGACTCGCACTCCATCCGGATCCCGCACGAACGCGACGAGCGGCAGATCCTCTCGATCCGCGGGATGCGAAGGAAGTGCTTCCGCCGAATATCCGATATCGGCCAGCTGAGCGAGGGCGATCTCCAGATCGTCGACCGTGAAGGCCACGTGCCCGCTGCCCGGCGTCCGATCGAACTCGGGGCCTGCGCCCTCGTTCACCACGAGCTCCAACGTCACGTCCGCCTGGTCGGGACTGCCGACGTAGACGATGACATACGTGGGGCTGAGTACCGCGCAGCCGACGACCTCCAGCCCCAGTGCGCCGTAGAACTCGAGAGACCTCTGAATGTCGACCACGCGGATGTTCGCGTGCGAGAGCCTCGGGTTCATCGCTCAGTCGCCCTTCTTCTTGAGCGTGTACATGTCGTAGTCCTCCTCGTCTGCGAGGGGCCAGTACTCATGAGTGGCCCAGCCCTCCATCGCCATGCCGAAGGGCAGCTCGCGCTTCAGCTTCTCGCGCCAGGGCTGCACCAGCAGCGCTCGCGACATACGGCGGGCGGCTCGGGAGTTCTTCATGATGACGGTCCGTGCGATCTCCCAGGCCCGGTCGAGCAGCTGGTCATCGGGGACGAGCTCGCTGACCACGCCCAGGTCGAGCAGCTGCTGGGCATCGAGGATCTCGCCCGTCAGCAGGAAGTAGTTCGCGCGGTTGATCCCGAGCAGCTCGCGGAACACCGTCTGCGTGCCATCGCCGGGGACCATCCCCAGCAGCGCGTAGTGACCGTCCTGCATGCTCGCCGATTCCGAGGCGATGACGATGTCGTGCACCAGCGCCAGCTCCTGATGGATGAAGCAGGGGCCGTTGATCGCGCTGATGATCGGGATCTCGAGGTCGAGCATGGCGAACGGCTCGTGCACCTGATCCTTGTACCAGAAATCGTAGCCCTTGGTGAAGTCGTACTTCTCCTTGAACCCGTTCCGCTCCCACCCTTCGGGATCCATCGAGCCGAGGAAGCGATCGCCTGTGCCGGAGAAGATGATGCACTCGTTCTCCGGATCGAAGGAGATGTCCTGGAAGGCCGGCATGAACGCACGATGCAGCTCGAGTCCCCATGAGGCGGTGCCCCCCTCGGTGTGCATGCGCACCTCGAGGATGCCGTCCTCCCTCTTGAAGGTGAAGAACTCGGCCCACTTCTCCCGGTACTCCTCGAGGTAAGTCCGGTACATCTCCTTGGAGGAGTAGCGCTTGATCATGGGATTTCCTTTCTCGGAACGGCGGCACGAGCCAGGCGAGCGTCGGTGGATCTCACCGCGAGACGATGCGCCGTGTATCCGCACCGCATCTCTTCGACGCCTCTGACGGTTCAGAGTCTGCGAGAGCGATGCAAATGAGAGAGAAATCCGAGTGGGCGACGGCGGTCACGACCGCTCCGGGACTCGGGTTCAGACGTCGACGTCGACGTCGACCTTGGTGCCGGCACCGCCGACGCCGGCACGGCGCTCGATCCGCGCACCCCACCGCCCGAACGCGATGCCGATCGGGACGAGGAGCAGCCAGGTGAGCATCCCCCACCCTGGGCTCACCAGGTAGGCGACGGGGATCGAGACCATGAACACCACGACCTTCACCAGGGCGTCCAGGCGTTCCACGAGCAGCATCTCGCGGGAGGGCTCGGCGACCAGCAGCCCCCGCGCCCGCCCCACCTCGAGCGTGATCGCGTGCGTCAGGATCACTGCCGCCACGTTCGTCGCGTAGAGCGCCACCGGCAGGGGGTAGTCGGCGATCTCGTTGTCGCTGATGCCCTGCGTGGTGAAGGGCACCAGAACCACGAGCCCCGCAGAGAGGAGGGACACGGTGATGACCGCCTGGTCGATGCCGTTGAAGCGGCTCATCATTTCGGTATGGCTGCGCCAGAACACCGCGATGACGACGAAGCTGATCGCGAAACCCATCAGAGCCGTGCCGAGGCCCGAGCCGAGCAGCGAGGAGAGGCTCGACCACGAGGCCGCGGGCGGCGGCTCGATGTTCACGACGAGCAGCGTGATCGCGAAGGCGTGGATCGCGTCGAAGAAGCCGAGCCCGCGCCCGAACTCCGCGCCTTCGCGCTCGAACCGCTTCCTCGCCATCGTCGCTCCCCTCTCCTCCTTTCCCGCGAGCCTACCGCGCGGGCGCCGCCGGGAAGGGCCGAACGCCGAGGGGACGCAAAGCCCGCGGCGGGGGGATCCGCCTACAGCAGCCGCAGCTCGGCCTCGATCGCGCGCGCCGTCCCGAGCAGCAGCGGCAGGTGGTGCTCGATCAGGCGCTCGAGCGGATCCCGGCTCGCGCTCGTCGAGACGTTGATCGCCGCGGCCACCCGACCGTCGCGACCCCGCACGGGGGCCGCGATGGACCGCAGACCCGGCTCGAGCTCACCGTCGACGAGCGCCCACCCGCGCTGCCGCACCCGCGCGATCTCGTCGGCGAGCGCCGCGGCATCGGTGAGGGTGCGCTCCGTCAGCGCCGGCAGCGAGGCGTCCGCGAGCCGCGCGGCGAGCTCGTCGGCGGACAGCTCCGCAAGCAGCACGCGCCCCATGCTCGTCGCGTAGGCGGGGAAGCTCGTGCCGATCGTGATGCCCACCGTCATGATGCGGCGCGTGGGCACGCGAGCGATGTAGACGATGTCGGGGCCCGCGAGCACCGCGGCCGACACCGACTCGTCGACCTCGCGCGAGAGGCGCTCGAGGTGCGGCTGCATCACCTCGGGCAGGGACAGCGCCGAGAGGTAGCTGAAGCCGAGCTCCAGCACCTTCGGAGTCAGCGAGAAGCGGCGCCCGTCGCTGCGCACGTAGCCGAGCGCCTCGAGGGTGCGCAGGAAGCGGCGCGCAGCCGCGGGCGGGATGCCGGCCCGGCGTGCGGTGTCGCTGAGGCTGAGCTCGGCGTGCTCGGCGTCGAAGGCGCGGATCACCGCGAGGCCGCGCGCGAGCGACTGCACGAAGTCGGCGCTGTCGCCTGGCCCGGGTACGCTCACTCCACCACCCTACGCCGAGACCCGCTGAGAGCACCCCTCGGGGGTGAGAGCACTGCTCGGGGGACCTCCCCCACAGGTGCTTTCATCCCCAAGGGGTGCTCTCGGCAGAAAGTAGCAGGCGGGCGAGCGAACGGGGTCACATCGTCCGGCCGCTGCGGGGCAGCGACACCGCCTGCCGGCGCAGCGCCGCCGTCGCGTCGCGCAGCGCGCGCCCGCAGGCCTGGAGGTCGAGCTCGCCGGCGAGCCCCGACACCGAGATCGCGGCGATCGGCTCCTTGCCCTCGCCCACGAGGATGGGGGCGGCGACGCAGGCCGCCCCGCGCCCCGACTCCTCCACCTCGACGGCGACGCCGTTCGCCCGGATCTTCCACAGCGCGGCGCGCAGCGCGTCGGAATCGGTGATGGTGCGGGGCCCGACCTTCTCGAGCCCGCCCTCGATCAGCTTCTCCGTCACCTCGGGCGGGGAGAAGGCGAGGATCGCCTTGCCGACCGCGGTCGCATGGGCGGGGACCCGCCCGCCCACGCGGCTCGGCAGGGCGGGTGTATTCCGGGAGCGCAGGATCTCGATGTAGACCACGTGGATGAGATCGAGCACCGCGAGATGCACGGTCTGCCCGGTGACTCGGCGCAGCCCTTCCATGTGGGCGTAGGTCAGGCGACGGAGCGAACGCGGGCGGGAGGCCTGCTCCCCCAGCTCGAAGAAGCGCAGGCCGAGCACGATCCCCTCGTCCTGGAATTCGAGTAGACCGTGCGGGATGAGGGAGTGCACGATGCGCGACACGGTCGATTTCGGCAGGCCTGTGCGCCGGGCGACCTCGCTGACCGAGACGGGCTCGCGCTGATCCGCCACGAAGTTCACGATGGAGGCGATGCGGTCGACCATCGCGATCGGGTTGTCCTGCTGAGCGGGATGCATGATCCACCCTCGATTCTCGGATTCCGTTGATTTCACGCCGTTGTCACGCACCAGTGTGACCCGGATCGGTCGCATGCGGAACCACCCGTCCTACTGAGCCGCACGGAAACTACTCCCCCGCGCCGGGCCGACCTAACTTTGGTCGCACCGAGGCGACCCGATTCGGAGGGTCGCGGATCGACGAGGATCTGGAGTGACACCATGACGAATTCCGCGGAGCCGGCGAGCACGGTGCAGACGAGCACGGTGCCGGCGAGTGCCGAGCAGCATTACGACGCCGATGTCGCCATCATCGGCTACGGCCCCTCGGGGGTGACCGCCGCGAACACCCTCGCCTCGCGCGGCATCAGCTCCATCGCCTTCGAGCGCGACATCGAGATCTACCCGCGGGCGCGCGCGGTCACCGTCAACGACTGGACGATGCGCATCTTCCAGGATCTGGGCCTCGACGAGAACATCCTGAAGGTGGTGGATCCGCAGCGCGCGCTGCGCTGGGTCACCTACGACGGCCGCGAGCTCATGCGGGTGAGCTTCACCCCCTCGACGCTCGGCACCGTGGAGGGCGTCCGCTTCTACAACGTCTACCAGCCGGCGCTCGAACCGCTGCTGCGGGAGGGCGGCGAGCGCTACCCCGAGCGGATCGACGTGCGCTACGGCTGGGAGGTCGTGAAGACCGAGCAGGACTCGAACGGCGTCACCGTGACCGCGCGCGAGCTGGGCACGGGCGAGGAGCGGTCGATCCGCGCCCGCTACGCGCTCGCCTGCGACGGCGGCTCGAGCCCCACCCGCCGGGACCTCGGCATCGAGCTGCTCGGCGACACGCTCAAGGTGAACTGGATCATCATCGACTGCCGCGTGAAGCGGTGGTGGGCGGATCGCGACTTCCTCACCTTCTGGTCCGACAAGCGGCGTCCCGTCGTCGACATCCCCCTCCCCCTCGGCAACCACCGCTGGGAGATCCCGCTGCGCGAGGGCGAGTCGCAGGACGACTTCACCACCGAGGAGCAGGTCTGGCCGCTGCTCGAGGATCTCGGCGTCACCCGCGACGACGTCGAGATCCACCAGCACGCCTTCTACCACCACCACGAGCGCATGGCCGAGCGCTGGCGCGAGGGACGGGTCTTCCTCGTCGGCGACGCCGGCCATCTCATGCCGCCGTGGGCCGGCGCGGGCATGCAGTCCGGCATGCGCGACGCCTACGACATCTCGTGGAAGATCGCGCGGGTGCTCGGCGGCACCGCCCCCGAGTCGATCCTCGACACCTACGAGGCCGAGCGGCGCCCCAACGTCGAGTTCTACACGAACCTGGCCATCGGCCTCGGCAAGGTCATCAAGCAGGAGCTCTCGGACGAGGAGCTCGCGCAGGTCACCGCGCCGCCGCCCCCCGGCGCGGAAGTGCCCGACGCCCCGCTCATCGCCCCGCCCGTGCTCGTGGCCGGCTGGCTGCGCGGGCCCATCGGCGACGACAGCATCGTCGGCCGCATGATCCCCCAGCCGAAGGTCGAGACCCCCGACGGCTACATGGTGCGCCTCGACGACGTGCTCGGCCGCGACTACGTGCTGATCGGCGACGGCGTCGATCCGGCAGCCTCGCTCACACCCGAGGAGAAGGCCGGCTGGGACGCGCTCGGTGCCCACTACCTCACCGTGCGTCAGCGCGATCAGGGCACCGAGACCGCCGACGAGTTCGTCGACCTGTACGGCGCGGTGCTCGGCTGGATGCGCGAGTACGGCGCGCGGATCGTGGCGCTGCGCCCCGACCGCTTCGTGGCGGCCGCCGACACCTCGGGCCTCGCGACCCCCGAATGGCCCGCGGCCGCCGCCTCGCGCTGAGTCGCGCCCGATCCTCACCCTTCTTTCGAACCCAGCTCAGACCCCAGCACAGAAACGCAGGAACCCCTCATGACCTTCCAGTACCACCCCGAAATCGCCAAGCTCGGCGCGGCGCACCTCGTCACCCCCGACCTCGACAAGTCGCTCTGGTTCTTCCACGAGATCATCGGCCTCGAGATCACCGCCCGTACCGAGAACAAGGTCTACCTCCGCGCCGCGATGGAGCACGAGCACCACAGCCTCGTGCTGGAGGCCGGCGACCGCGCCAGGCTCGACCACGTCTCCTGGCGCGTGCGGCGGCCCGAGGATCTCGAGGGCTTCCACACGATCCTCACCGAGAACGGCAACGAGGTGCTCGTCGAGGCCCCGAACCGCGAGGACGGCTACGGCGAGTCGCTGCGCCTGCAGATGCCCTCGGGTCACAAGCTGCGCCTCTACTACGACGTCGACAAGCCCGGCGTCGCCGAGGCGGACCGCTCGGTGCTGCTGAACCAGCGCTACAAGTCGTGGAACCGCGGCATCGGCGTGCGCCGGATCGACCACGTCAACCTGTGGACGACGCACGACACCGAGCCCCAGCACGAGTGGCTGACGCAGAACCTCGGCTTCAAGCTGCGCGAGTACATCCAGACGCCGGCCGGGCGCCTCGGCGGCTGGCTGAGCGTCACCCCGCTCGTGCACGACATGGGCCTGATGAAGGCCGGTCCTCTCGAGACGACGCCGGCGCGCATGCATCACCTCGCGTTCTGGCTCGACAACGCCGCCGACGTGCTGCGCGCGGCCGACATCGTGGTCGAGGCGGGCATCAAGCCCGACATGGGCCCCGGCAAGCACGGCGTCAGCCAGGCGTTCTTCCTCTACGTGCGCGATCCGGGGTCCGGCCACCGCGTCGAGATCTTCAGCAACGGCTACCTCATCTTCGATCCGGACTGGGAGCCCGTCGAGTGGGGCGCCGAGGACGCCGCGCTGGCGCTCACCATGTGGGGCCCGACGGACTACGTGCCGCACACCGACGACAACATCATGAACACCACCACGGAGGCCTGACACCATGACCGACTACACCGTAGAGCGCGTCCGCACCGGCGACATCACCACCGAGTACCTCGACTCGGGCGGCGACGGCGAGGTCGTGCTGCTGCTGCACGGCGGCGGCCCGGGCGCCAACGCCGTGACGAACTGGCGCCGCTTCATCCCCGGCCTCTCCGACCGCTACCGAGTCATCGCCCCCGACATCTACGGCTGGGGCAACACCGATCACCCGGCCGAGGGCGAGGCCCCCGCGACGATGACCGGCTGGATGCGCGCCCGCGTGAACCAGATCATCGCGCTGATCGACGCCCTCGGCATCGAGAAGGTGCACCTCATCGGCAACTCCGCCGGTGGCGCGCTCTCGCTGTGGGTCACCGTCACCGCGCCCGAGCGCGTCATCGACCTCGTGCTCATGGGTGCCGCGGGCGGCAAGATGGCGTCGCCTCCCACCGAGGTGATCCGCATGGTCACCTTCTACCGGGACCCCTCGCGCGAGCATCTCGAGGCGCTCACCCGCTGGTTCGTGCACGACGAGAACACGCTCGGCGCGTCGATGGAGGAGATCGTCGAGGATCGCTTCGCCGAGATCAGCCGCCCCGATGTCCGCCGCTCCTTCACGACGATGCATGCGAACCCGATGGCGTCGGCCGAGATGACGCTGCCGAAGTCGGCGCTGGTGCGCATCAAGCACCCGGTGCTGCTCGTGCACGGCCGCGAGGACCGCTTCATCACCCCCGACTCGTCGGTGTACTACAACGAGCTTCTCGAGAACTCGCAGCTGCACGTCTTCGAGAACTGCGGCCACTGGGTGCAGATCGAGCGCCGCGAGGGCATGCTGACGCTGACGCGCGCCTTCTACAACGGGGACCTGTAGTCGGGTCGCGGATCCGCTGCCGCAGGGCGGGGAGGCATTGCCTCCCCGCCCTTCACGTACACGCGTTCTCCCCCTCTGCCATTCCCGCTTCCCATCGGCGCCGATGAGGATCCCAACGCGCGTATTCCACTGCGCCGTCGAGCAGCTGATCGAGAAAGCGGTCCATCAGTCTCATCGCCGATTGCGCCGTCGGGTAATCCGCGCAGGCCGGCGTCTCCCTGGCCATCCTCGCGTAGGCGAGACCCCACTGCTCGGGGATCACGAATGCAGTGGGCACTGGTAGATGTCTGCGTACAGCTTCAGCGCGAATCGCGCTCCGCATCGCGCCGGAATGGATCTCCTGGGTAGTGGCGAGTACTACGAGATCGACCAGATCCTTCTCACGCGTCGACGGGCCACTCGGATATACGGTGAGCGTCGCGCATATCTTGTCCGCAATCTGATTGACGACCGGATACAGACGATAGGGAGAACTCGGTAGTCGCGGCAGATCGAGAGCGCCGACCGGGTGCTGCTCTACGATCTCGTCAGTGACCCCTGTGCCGGCGACAAGATCGATCTTCACGTTTCCACGACTCTTGGCTCCGAGGTACACGTCGAACACGATGCGAAGACCTTCGGTGTAGATTTGCTGATCGCCGGCGAGGATCGGCTCATGAGACCGGTAGATGAAGCTGAAGTGATCCGCCAGATCGATTTCAGCGAGCCGCCGGAGCTCGACCAAGGACTGCTCCAGCGTGAATCCAGATCGGAAGAGATCGATGTCGAGTGTCGAACGCCCGTCCTGCACGCGAGCGAGCACTCCGGTGCCGCCCTTGAGTATCCAATCGGACCCTGGCTCCGAGAACACGCGGCTCAGGAGTCGGCGGAAGATCTCCTGTCGTACTCGCTCCTGCACGCTCACGGACGGATCGGCCTCATGTGCTCGACGAGCGGCGTCTCGAATGGCCTGCTCGACACCGCTGCTGGAAGGGTATCCCTCGGCGCTCATGTCTGCGCCTTGTTCTGCAGGGTCTCGATCATTTCATGGGCGAGTTCCTGAACCCTTTCGCGGTTCTCGTCGGGAAGCCTCTCGAACTCCTCCGGGGTGATGAGCATCAGGCTCTGCCCCAGGCGCAGTGCTAGAGATTCCGCGGTGATTCCTGCGACGGCCTGCAGGTGTTCAAGCAGACCCTCCCCGTCTCCCTTGCGGAAGCCGTACCGCGACGCAAGTGGATTGAGCTGTTCGATCAACCGACTGTAGTCGATACGAAATCGGAGTGCCGCATCTCGAACGACCCCTCCGATCAGGCTCGGATCGACACGCGACTCGAGCAGATCTGCGATGGTCCGTTCGAGGGTCGTCACCGGCAATCCTGCCCGAAGAGTCACCTCCTCCTCCGTCAGCGGTCTGACCCGATACCGTATATCGCTTCGTTGCGTCTGCTTGCGCTTCAGCGTGGTGAACTCACTGCGCATCGTACGCAATTCGCCGACCCCGTGCAGTGCTGCCGCTGACTCGCCGGATACCGTCGCGAAGCCGGGCCGGTCCCGGATCCTCTGCTCTGCCAATCGACCGGGTTCGATACTCAGCCATGCCGCGCGAAGCTCTTGGTGTTCATCGCTCGGCGCACCGGCATCCTTGTAGACTCCATGCGCGATCCGTACCAGATCGCCGGAATCCGCCAGGCGCGCGAGATCGACATGGCTGAGACCACGCGCAATCGCCTGCGCAGAGGTGACCATCCCCCATTGGGACTCGGTCACCTCCGCCAGTTCTCTGAGCGCAGATCGATATCGCATACTTGGAAACTATCATTTACTTTGATAGTTTCCAAGTATTTAATGCTCGATTGCGTGGTCCTTCTGCCTCCGAGATCAGCCGAGGCCGCGCGCCTTGGCCCGGTCCCGGATGAACTTCGAGAGCGCGATCGCGACGACGAGCGCGCCGCCGTAGAAGACGTTCTGGATCCACCCCGTGGCCCCGAGCAGCTGCAACCCGAAGATGCCCGTCGTCAGGAACCAGATCGCGATCAGCGTGCCGATCGGATTGAAGCGGCCGGGCTGCACCACGGCGGTGCCGAGGAACACGGCCGCCAGCGGCGGCAGCAGGTACGACATGGTCTGACCCGAGTCGAAGCCGCCGACCGAGGCGACCAGCACGAGGCCGGCGAAGCCCGAGAGCAGCGCCGACACGATGTAGGCGCCGAAGCGCGTCGCGGCGACCCGGATGCCCGCGAGCCGCGCGACCTCCGCGTTCGTGCCGATGAAGATCATGCTGCGGCCGAGCGGCGTCCACCCGAGCACGTAGAAGATCACGAGCGCCAGCAGCAGGCAGTAGTAGAAGGAGACCGGCATGCCGCCGATCTGCAGCAGCGCGATCTTCGCGAAGCCGGGATCCACGACCGAGACGATGGAGTTGTTCGAGAGCATCTGCGCGACGCCCTGCAGCAGGGTCGCCATGCCGAGCGTGACGACGAGCGAGTTGAGCCCCTGCCCCACCACGAACCAGGCGTTGATCGCGCCGCAGATCGCGGCGGCGCCGAGCCCGACGAGGCAGGCGAGCCACAGCGGCCAGCCGTGCAGGCCGGCCAGCATGGGGATGATCGTGGCGGTCAGCCCCATCACCGCGGCGAAGGAGAGGTCGATCTCGCCGACGATGGTGGTGATCAGCACCGCCATGGCGAGGATGATGACGACCTGCTGCCCGCCGAAGATCGACGAGAAGGTCTGCGGGGTGCCGAAGATCCCGGGCTTCGCCACCCAGAACCCCAGGGCCATGAGCGCCCAGATGAGCACGAGGGCGTAGCGGGAGAGCAGGTCGCGGAAGAGCCCGCCCCCGTCGAAGCGGGGCGCGCGGGCGACGGCCGGTGCGGTTGCGGTCATGAGGGTTCCTTCTCCAGTTCGGGGGCGGCCAGCGAGGCCTCGTAGACGGCGTCGAGCACGGCGTCCTCGTCCGCCCCGCGCAGCTCGCGGGTCGGACGGTCGGGATGGATGACGAGGATCCGATCGCAGATCTCGACGAGATCGGCCGACTCCGCACTGACGAGCAGCACGCCCATGCCGCAGTCGGCGGCCTCGCCGATCGCCGCCAGCAGGTCGGCCCGGGCGCCGATGTCGACCGCCTGGGTCGGCTCGTGCAGCACGAGGAACTCGGGATCCGCCGAGAGCCATTTCGCGAACAGCACCTTCTGCTGGTTGCCGCCGCTCATCTCCTTGAGCAGGGTCGCGGTGGAACGGGCCTTGATGGCGAGCTTCCGGATCGCCTCGCCCGCGATCCGCTGCTGCCACCCCGAGGCGACGAACCAGGGCCTGCCCTTCCGGCGCAGATTGGGCAGCGCGATGTTGTCGCGCACGCTGAGCTCGGACACGATGCCTTCGCGCAGGCGCGACTCCGGCACGAGGGCGATCCCCGCGCGCATCGCCCGAGCCACGGTAGCGCGGTGCAGGTCGAGCGAGCCGCGCAAGGTGCGCACGGTGCCGCCGCGCGCGCGGCGGGCCCCGGTGACGAGATAGGGGATGTCCTCGAAGCCGGTGCCGGGAAGCCCCGTGACGCCCACGACCTCGCCGCGGGCGACCTCGATCGTCATGGGCTCGTGGCCCGGCAGCTCCAGCGCCTCGATCGTCGCGGCCGCGGGGCCGGGCTGCGCAGCCGAGGCGCCCTGCGCACCCTGACCGTGCCCGCCGCCCCGCGCTGCCACGCGCTCGACCGTCCGGTCGAGCATGAGCCGCGCGAGCTCGAGCTCCGTGAGCCCCGTCGCGTCGAGCGCGGCCCCCTCGACGCGGCCGTCGCGCAGCACGGTGACCCGGTGGCGACAGCACCTCCTCGAGGCTGTGGCTGATCATGAGGATCGAGGTGCCGCTCGCAGCCACCCGCCGCACGAGCTCGTGGAAGCGGTCGAGCTCGTTCTTCGGCAGGGCCCGGGTCGCCTCGTCGAGGATCATGAGCCCGGCCCCGGGGGTCTGGTGGCGCAGCGCCCGCGCGATCCCGACCGCCGCGCGGCGAGACGCCGAGAGCTCGCCCACGATCGCCTTCGGCGACACGGGGATCTCGAGACGCTCGAGGATCTCCGCGGCGACCCGCTGCTGCGCCCGCCAGTCGATGCGGCGGATGACCGGCGAGGTCACGAAGCCGCCGATGCCGATGTTCTCGGCGACCGTGAGGTCGTCGATGAGCCCGATGTCCTGGTACACGACCGACATGCCCGCCTGCTCGGCGGCGCGCCACTGGACGGGCAGGTCGAGGAGCCGCCCGTCCAGCGCGATCTCGGCGCCGGGGTCGGGCGCGTGGTAGCCGGTCAGCACCTTGACCAGCGTCGACTTGCCCGAGCCGTTCTGCCCGACGAGCGAGTGGATCTCGCCGGGCTGCATGACGAGCTCGACGTCGTCGAGCACCTTGGCGGGCCCGAAGGTCTTGCTCACCCGGGTAGCCGACAACCGCGGGGACGGAGCCCCGAAAGGCTCCGTCCCGGGCGGCTGCGGCTGGGAGGATCCAGCCTGCGGGGGCATCGCTACTCGACTCCCCACACGGCGAGGAAGTCGTCCTTGTAGCTCGGCTCGCCGAACCAGGCCGGACCGAAGTAGTCCTCGGGCCTGATCTCGCCGATCTCGGCCACGACCTCGGGGGTGAACACCCGCGACGCGTCGACGGTGAAGGGCGGCACGTCCTCGCCGCTCAGGAAGAGCATCAGGGCGTGGGTCATCTCCCAGCCGTCGTAGAGCACGGACGAGGCTGCGGTGGACGCCTGGGTGCCGGCGGCGACGCGCTGCAGTCCGGCGGGATCCGCCGCGTTGCCGACGATCTTCACCCGGTCGATGAACCCGGCCGACTGGATGCCGGGGAGACCGGCGGGCAGGTAGGCGTCCGGCGGGATGAACACGACGGTCGTGTTCGGGTTGCTCGCGAGCGCCGCGCTGATCGCCGTGGGCAGCTTGTCGAGCGACGAGGTGGTGAAGTCGACCGTCGCCACGCCGCAGTCGGGGCAGAGCTCCTCGAACTTCGCGATGCCGGCGTCGCTGAAGCCCGTGGTGAGGCTCGAGTCCATGAGGCGCGCCCACAGGATGTTCGTGTCGGCGCCCTGCGCGGCGATCGCCTGCCTCGCGACGTTCTCGTAGCCGGTGTTGATCGCCTGGGTGTTGTCGCCGTAGGCCAGGCCGTCGCCCGCCGGCCGGGCCGCCGAGGGGGCGACGCCGGCGACGAGCACCGGGACTCCCGCAGCGATGGTCGCGTCGATGGCGTTCGCGAGCGGGTCGTACTCCATGAAGAGCGTCACCGCCGCCGCGACCTGCTGGTCGCCCGCGGTCTTCAGGCAGGTCGCCATCTGGCTCGGGTTCGCCCCGCCGTCGCAGATGACGCCCTCGGCGCCGAGCTCCGCCAGCGCCTCCTGCATGCCCATGGCGGTGCCGTGCATGATCGGGATCTGGTCGGAGAACGGGATGAGCATGACCGTCTTGCCCGCGAGATCGGCGGGGTTAGCGATCGGGGTCTCGGGCACGGGCCAGCTCGGCGGCTGCGAGGCCTCCTGGACCCAGGCCCGGGCCTCGGCGATGACGGCCTCGCTCGCGCCGCCGGTGCCGGCGTCATCGCCCGCGCCCTCTCCGGAGTCCGACGCGCAGGCCGAGAGCGCCAGGGCCAGGGCGGCGCCGAGCGCGACCGCGCCGACGACCTTCCGCTGCGCCGACCGCGCTCGAATGATTCGTGTTGCAGCTGCCATAGCCGCTCCTTCTCGCCGGGGTGGCGCCTCTGCCACCGATCTCGTGTGAGTCGAGAGCCGAGGCGATGCCGTGACGGGCGAAGCACCTCTGCTCTGCAGACGAGACAGTAACTCCGAGGCGGCGGGAAAGGCCCGGATCCGCACCGCTGAGTGGCACCGGCATGAGGCGCCGGATCCCACGCAGGAGACGGGAACGGCGCGATCTCAACGCCCGGTCGACCGGAGGATGGACCGTGCCGTGCCGCTGAATGGCACGCGCGAAGCGGCGCATACGAGAGCACCCCTCGGGGGTGAGAGCATGGCCTGGGAAGTCTCCCCGATGGGTGCTTTCGCCCCCGACAGGTGCTCTCAGCGGAGCCGGGGAGCGGGTTCAGCGAGCGGGCGTGAAGCTGTGCGCGGCCTTGACGGGGGCCGCTGCGTCGGAGGCGAGGAAGGCGAGCGTCTCGCGGGCGGCGGCGGGGTCCGACGAAGCCGTCGCGACGGCGCCGGCGAAGACCGTGTCGATGGCGCAGTCGGGGGGCAGCACGCCGAGGATGCGCACGCCCGGCTGCCCGACGAGCTCGCTGAGCTGCTGGAAGCCGAGGTCGACCTCGCCCTCGGCGAGGGACCGGGCGACCGGATGCCCGGACGGGCCTGCACCAGCCGCTCCCCAGCTCGTCCGCGAGCCCCAGTCGTCGATCATCGAGACGAGGGCCGTGCCGCTCGGGCCGGTCGAGTAGCCGATGCGGGCGGCACCGCGCAGTGCGGCCTGCATGCCCGAGGCGTTCGGAAAGGCGAAGCCGCCGTCATGCACGGCGGGCGCGTCGGAGCCCGAGGGCACGCCCACCGCGACCTGGGACAGCATGAGCGGCGTGACGGACTCGGCCTCGACGTGCCCGTCGGCGGCGAGCCGCTGCAGCGCGTCCAGAGCGAGGAACACGAGGTCGAAGGGCTCGCCGTCGGCGACGCGCCGGGCGGCGTCCACCCCGCCGACCGACTCGATGTCCAGCGCAGGCAGCCCGGCCGCGGAAGCGGCCTCGTTCAGATCGGCGAGGACGCGCCGGGTGGCCATCGAGGAGACGGCCTTCACGCAGCGTCCTCGAAGTCGGTGCCCTCGAAGGTCTCGGCGTCGACCTCGGCGGCGGGACCGGGGGCGTAGCGCGGTCCCGACACGGTCGAGGTCCGGATGAGCTCGCCCGCGCGCGCGAGCAGCTCGGGATCGATCGCGAGCGCGGCCGCGGCCTGGTTCTCGCGGAAGTGGTCGACGCGCGTGGTCCCGGGGATCGGCACCACGTGCTCGCCGCGGGAGAGCACCCACGCGAGCGCGAGCTGGCCCGGCGTGCAGCCGGCCTCGGCGGCGAGCGCGTGCCACCCCGGCAGCAGGGCGGCGTTGGCCGGCCAGTGCTCGGCCTGGAACCTCGGCATCGCGAGCCGGATGTCCTTCGGCGCGAAGTCCGAGGGATCGCCGAAGCCGTCGCTCAGGAAGCCGCGCGCGAGGGGCGAGAACGCCACCAGGGCGACCCCGCTCTCGCGGGTGGCCTCGAGCATGCCGAGCTCGGGATTGCGGCTCCACAGCGAGTACTCGTTCTGCACCGCGGCGATGGGCGCGACCGCCTGCGCCTCGCGCAGGCGCTGCACCGAGACCTCGGAGAGCCCGATGGCGCCGATCTTGCCGGCGTCCACCATCTCGGCGAGCGCGCCCACGCTCTCGCCGATGGGCACCTGCTTGTCCCAGCGGTGCAGGTAGTACAGATCGATGTGCTCGACCCCGAGGCGCCCGAGCGAGGCGTCGACCTGCTCGCGCAGCGTCTCGGGACGCCCGTCGATCCGCTTCACCCCGTCGACCATGGCCATGCCGCACTTGCTGGCGAGCACGACCTCGTCGCGGCGCCCGGCGATGGCCTTGCCGACCAGCTCCTCGTTGCGGCCTCCGCCGTAGAGCGTCGCCGTGTCGAGCATGCCGACGCCGTCGTCGAGGGCCTGTCGCAGAAACGCGAGGCCCTCGTCGACGGACGGCGGCACACCGTAGGCATGGCTCAGCGACATGCAGCCGAGGCCGATCCGGGGCAGGGGCAGAGCAGGCTTCATCGGCCCAGCTGCTCCTCGAGCGCGCCGAGCACGCGGTAGCAGTCGATCACCTGGCGGATCGACGAGTTCGGTTCGCGCCCCTCGCGGATGGCGGAGACGAACTCGCGGTCCTGCAGCTCGATGCCGTTCATGCTCACCGCGACCTTCGACACGTCGATCTGCTCGTCGTTGCCGGTGTACAGGTCGTCGTAGCGCGCGACGTAGGTCGCGGTGTCGCCGATGTAGCGGAAGAAGGTGCCGAACGGGCCCTCGTTGTTGAACGACAGCGACAGCGTGCAGATCGCCCCGGTCTCGCTCTTCAGCTGGATCGACATGTCCATGGCGATGCCGAGCTCGGGGTGGATCGGCCCCTGGATAGCGTTCGCCTGCACGATCCTGCCCGCCTGGTAGGCGAACAGGTCGACCGTGTGGGCGGCGTGGTGCCACAGCAGGTGGTCGGTCCAGGAGCGGGGCTCGCCCTTGGCGTTCGTGTTCGTGCGGCGGAAGAAGTACGTCTGCACGTCCATCTGCTGCACGTTGAACTCGCCCGCCGCGATCCGATTGTGCACGAGCTGGTGCGAGGGGTTGAAGCGCCGCGTGTGTCCGACCATGGCGACGCGGTCCGACGCCTCGGCGGCGGCGAGGGTCGCCTCCGCCTCGGCGAGGGAGTCCGCGAGCGGGATCTCGACCTGCACGTGCTTGCCGGCGGCGAGCACGGCCTGCGTCTGCGAGGCGTGCAGGCCGGTCGGCGTCGCGAGGATCACCGCGTCGACGTCGTCGCGCTCGAGCACGGCGTCGAGCCCGACGACCGCGTTCGGCACGCCGTACTTCGCGGCGACCCCGTCCGCCTTCTCCTGCGAGGTGGCGCTCACCACCGTCACCTCGGCGTCCTCGATGTCGGCGAGCCCGTCGAGGTGCTTCATGCCGAAGGCGCCGTTGGCGCCGACGACGGCGATGCGTACCCTGTCGCTCATGCGTTCGCTTCCGCGAGCGGTCGGTCGGCGCTCTCGGCCTGGACCGGCGCGCTCTGGCCCTCGGCCGCGGCCTCGTCCGACTTCGGCGCGACGGGATTCGAGATCACGAGGTGCCCGACCGCCGTGTTCGACGCCGGCACGTGGTAGAAGCGGTGATCGACCGTCGGCGATCCGCCCCCGAACTGGTCGTCCATCGCACCGCGCGCGATCAGCCAGTCCACGAGCTCGATGCCCTCGGAGCCCGCCTCGTCGACGTACTCCATGTGCGGCCACTCGGTCAGGCCGAGCGGATCGGCGATGAGGTGATCCATGAACGCATTGTCCCACTCCTCGTTGATGAGGCCGGCGCGCGGGCCCTGCAGC
Source organism: Candidatus Leucobacter sulfamidivorax (assembly GCA_016771945.1). Taxonomy (GTDB): domain Bacteria; phylum Actinomycetota; class Actinomycetes; order Actinomycetales; family Microbacteriaceae; genus Leucobacter; species Leucobacter sulfamidivorax. The sequence goes on along the minus strand of QZLF01000002.1, from coordinate 138,692 downwards.
TGGTGGCTCATGCCGCCGGTGCCCCAGATCTGCACGTTGAGCTCCGGGCCGTCCCACTTGTCGAGGGCGCGGCGCAGGGCCTTGCCGAGCTCGTAGCAGCGGCGGCCGGACGGAACCGGGTACTGCACGACGTTCACGGCGAGCGGGATGACGCGGACCGGCCACTCCTCGTCGACGCCGAGCTCGCCGTAGACGAGCGAGAGCGGCACGGTGAGACCGTGATCCACCACCATCTCGTTGACGAGGGTGAGGTCGAAGTCGTCCTGGATCACCGACTGCGCGATGTGCGCGGCGAGCTCCGGGTAGCCCTTCACATCGGGCACCGGGCGGGGGCCGTAGCCCTCGTCGGCGACGGGGTACTCCTCGCCGGTGCCGAGCACGAAGGTCGGGATGATCGAGGAGTCGAAGGCGGTCGCGTGGTCGTTGTAGACCAGGATCACGACGTCGGGCGTGTTCTCCTTGGCCCACTTGCGGGTCCACTCGTAGCCGGAGAAGACCTTCTTCCAGTAGGGCTCCTCGGTCTTGCCGAGATCCATCGCGGCGCCGATCGCCGGCACGTGCGAGGTGTAGAGCGCCGAGGTGAACCTCGCCGGCGGGTTCTCGCGCATGGTCTCGGACTTCTCGCCCGGAGCGGGCGGGGTCCAGCCGTCGAGATCCTTCAGGCGGTTGCCCTCGGGGCGACGCCCGCCGCCGATCATCATGTCGCGGTACGCGGCCTCGGACATGCCGGTCATGGATCCGGCCATCTGCTGGAAGCTCAGGCCGTGGGTGGCGCCGATCTTGCTCAGGAAGTAGATGTTGCCGCCCTCGGCCATCATGGCGTTGAGGTCCATGTCGAGCACGGCCTGGCGCTGCTTCGGCGAGAGGGGCCACTCGTCGAGGTAGGCCTCCTGGTCGGCGAGGAAGCGTTCGCGGTTCTCGGGCTTCATGAGCGACATCGAGAACTGGTTCAGGTGGTAGCCCTTGCGGGCCATCTCGGCGTCGAAGATGATCGTGCCGGGAACGTTCTTGTAGGGCTTGTCGAGTGCCATGATCATGCTCCTTGTTCGGGCCAGTACAGGCGGGTCGGGTTGTCGACGAGGAGCCGCTGCTGCAGCTCCGCCGTCGGGGCGATCTGGGGGATGTAGTCGACCAGCAGGCCGTCGTCCGGCATGTGGTCCTTGAGGTTGGGGTGGGGCCAGTCGGTTCCCCACAGGACGCGGTCGGGGAACTCCTCGACCACGCGACGTGCGAACGGCACCACGTCGGTGTAGGCGTGCTGCTCGCCGTCCAGGGCGCGGGGCCCGGTGACGCTCAGCCGCTCGGGGCAGGAGACCTTGGTCCACACGTTCGGGTTCTCGCGCATGAAGCGCAGGAACAGCTCGAACTCGGGACCGTTCGGGTCTTTCGTGACGTCGGGCCGGCCCATGTGGTCGACGACGACGTCGGTCGGGATCTTCGAGAAGAAGTCGTAGAGCTCCGGCAGGTCCTCGGCCTCGAAGTAGATGACCACGTGCCAGCCGAACGGCGCGATCTTCGCGACGATCTCCTCGAGCGAGTCGGTGGGCACGCGATCGACCAGTCGCTTCACGAAGTTGAAGCGCACGCCGCGCACGCCGGCCTCGTGCAGCTCGGCGAGCTGCTCCTCCGTCACGTCGCGGCGTACGGTCGCGACACCGCGGGCCTTCCCGCCCGCGCGCTGCAGAGCGTCGACCAGGGCGCGATTGTCGGCGCCGTGGCAGGTCGCCTGCACGATGACGTTGCGCTCGAAGCCGAGGTGGTCGCGCAGGGCGAACAGCTGCTCGGCCGAGGCGTCGCAGGGGGTGTACTTGCGTTCGGGGGCGTAGGGGAACTCAGCGCCCGGGCCGAAGACGTGGCAGTGCGCGTCGACGGCGCCCGCGGGCAGGCGGAACGCGGGCGTGCTGGGCCCGTCGTACCAGTCGAGCCAGCCGGGCGTCTTCTCGAAGTCGCCGGTGGTGGTGCCGTGGGGAGCGGTGCGCGCCATGCTCAGTCCTCCACGTATTCCAGGCCCGCGGCCGCGAGCGGCTCGCGCATGCCGTAGATGTCGAGACCGAGCTCGCCGTCGCGGAAGCGCTGACGCTTCGCGCCCTCGTTGTCCTCGCGCTTCTGGGCGGCATCGGCGACCGCGCCGACCACCTCGCGCGGCACGACCACGACGCCGTCGACGTCGGCGACGACCACGTCGCCCGGGTTCACGAGCGCGTTCGCGACCACGACCGGCACGTTCACCGAGCCGAGCGTGGCCTTGACGGTGCCCTTCGCGCCGATCGCGCGGGAGAAGACCGGGAAGCCCATCTCCTCGAGGTCGTCGACATCGCGCACGCCGCCGTCGATGACGAGGCCCCTGCAGCCGCGCGACATCACCGAGGTGGCCAGCAGATCGCCGAAGAAGCCGTCCTCGCTCTCGGTCGTGCAGCCGGCGACGAGCACATCGCCCTCCTGCACCTGCTCGGCCGCGACGTGGAACATCCAGTTGTCGCCGGGCTGCAGCAGCACGGTCACGGCCGTCCCGCAGAGCTTCGCGCCCTTGTAGACCGGGCGGATGTAGGGGCGCATCAGCCCGACGCGTCCCATCGCCTCGTGGATCGTCGCGACGCCGAACTGCGAGAGCCGGGCGACGTCGGCGGGATCCGGACGCTCGATGTTCGTGCGGACGATGCCGAGATTGTTCAGACGCATGGGTTTCTCCTTCAGAGCCCGCGGGCGGTCAGTTCGCGCTTCTCGAGGGCACGCTTTTCGAGGGCGCGGTCGAGGCGGGGATAGACCCGGCGGGCGTTGCCCTCGAAGACCTGCTCACGCTCGGCGTCGGTGAGGTTCGGGGTGGCGTCGACGTAGCGCTTCGTGTCGTCGAAGTAGTGACCGGTGCGCGGATCGATGTCGCGGACGGCGCCGATCATCTCGCTCGCGAACAGGATGTTGTCCGTGGGGATCACCTCGGTGAGCAGGTTGATGCCCGGCTGGTGGTACACGCAGGTGTCGAAGAAGACGTTCCCCAGCAGATGCTCCTCGAGCTCGGGCTTGCCGAGCGCCATCGCGAGGCCGCGGAAGCGCCCCCAGTGGTAGGGCACCGCGCCGCCGCCGTGCGGGATGACGAACTTGAGATCGGGGAAGTCGCGGAAGAGGTCGCCCTTGAGCAGCTGCATGAAGGCGGTCGTGTCGGCGCCAAGGTAGTGGTCGCCGGTGGTGTGGAACTGCGGCTTGCAGGAGGTGCTGACATGGATCATCGCGGGCAGCTCGTACTCGACGAGCTTCTCGTAGATCGGGTACCAGGATCGATCGGTCAGCGCCGGGGCGGTCCACTTGCCGCCGGAGGGATCGGGGTTGAGGTTCACCGTGACCGCGCCGAGCTCCTCGACCGCGCGGGTGAGTTCGGCGACCGTGGTCGCCGGATCCGCCCCCGGCGACTGCGGCAGCATCGCCCCCATCAGGAAGCGGTCGGGGAACAGCCCGCTCACCCTCGCGCACAGGTCGTTGCAGATGCGGGCCCAGGTCTTGCTGACCTCGAGGTCGCCGATGTGGTGCGCCATGAACGAGGCGCGCGGGCTGAAGACCGTGACGTCGCTGCCGCGGTCGTTCATGAGCCTGAGCTGGTTGGCCTCGATGGTCTCGCGGATGTCGTCATCGGAGATGCGCAGCGAAGCGGGATCGGGCGCCTCGCCCTGCCCGTCGGCGAAGGCGATCTGCAGATCGCGCCAGGCGCCCAGCTGCGCCGGAGCGGTCGTGTAATGGCCGTGGATATCGATGATCAACGGGAGCCGTCCTTGTCTCGTCTGTTGTCCCACCCCAGAGCCCCAGGGGGCTGCTGTCCCTCAATGCTAAAGCGGGCTGTTCATATAGTCGAATAGATACAGAAATCGATCTGCATAGATACAATCGATGCATGTCGCTCGCCGATCTCAACCAGTTGCGCACCTTCGTAGCGCTCTACGAGCTGCGCAGCGTCACCGCCGTCGCCGAGCAGCTGCACGTCACGCAGCCGACGGTCAGCTACACCCTGCGGCGCCTCCGTGAGCGCTTCGGCGACGAGCTGTTCCGCCGCGAGGGGCGCGATATGGTGCCGACCGCGAAGGCCGCCCAGCTGTTCGGCCCGCTGCACGAGGCGCTCGCGCAGATCGACGCGACCGTGAACGAGACGGACGCGTTCGAGCCGGCCGGCTTCAAGGGCGAGCTCATGCTCGGGCTCACCTCGATCGGCGAGCAGACCTTCCTCCCGCCCATCATGACCTCGCTCGCGCGCGAGGGCTCCCGTCCGCACCTGCGGGTCGAGAGACTCGATTCGGGTCAGGTCGAGGAGGGACTCGTCCGGGGCACGATCGATCTGGCGATCACGGTGTCGATGATCGACAGCCCGCGGCTGTGGCGCTCGCGCGTGCGCTCGGTCGAGTACGTCGCGCTGTCCTCCCGCGACCACCCGCTGCCCGAGACCGGCCCGGACATGTTCGCGGATCGCCACTTCATGCGGGTCTCGGCGCGCGGCGGGCACGTCTTCCCTCTGCAGACGCTCACCGATCACGGGCTGCTGCCCCAGGTCGCCCTCTCGGTCGAGGAGTATGCGACGGTGCCGGCGGTGCTCGAGGCGACCGACCTCGTCGTCCTGCTGCCGCGGCACGTCGCGGAGGTGTTCACCCACTGGTTCCCGGGACTGCAGATCTTCGACCTGCCCTGGCCCGGTCAGAGCACGCCGGTGTCGCTGTACACGCGGCGCGAGGCCGCGCTGACCCCGGTGCAGCGCTGGTTCCGCGCGCTCGTGCTGGAGGCGGTGCGGGAGTGATCCCTCGATGCCAGGGTCGGCCTCGGATCCTGGAAAGTCCGTTGTGAATCACGCCGAGAGGTCAATATTCGTGGTGGGCATCGAAGAACACCACGAATATTGACCTTTCGACGGGACGGGCATGCATCCCGCGCGCCCATGGATGAGCATCTGGGAGCGGCATGATGAAGCTGGTCGACGAAGCCGAGGTCTGGCCGTCGCGGCGAACCTCTAGGGCGTGATGAGCTGCTGGAGCTTCGGGGCGTAGTACGCGACCACGGCGTCGGGATGGGCCTGCAGCGATCCGTCTCCCGCGATCCACAGCGCATACATCAGGCCGCCGACCATGGCCGCGGCCAGCCGGGCGCGCAGTTCGGCATCCTCGCCCTCGAGCATCCCGGCGAGGGGGCGCACGAAGCCCAGCTCGTGCAGATCGGCGAGCACCGCCTTGACGCTCTCGGCCTCGCTCGCCCGCACGAGCGCCAGGAAGGTGCTGCGCAGCGGGCTTCCGGGCGCGACGATCGTGCGCACGATCTCCTCGCCCAGCCGACCGATCGGCGAATGGAACGGCACCAGCCCGTCGGTGTCGGGCTGCATGCAGGCGACGAACAGCTCCTCCTTCGACCCGAAATGCCGGATGACGAGCGCGGGGTCCGTGCCCGCGAGCTTCGCGATGTCGCGCACCGAGGTGCTGGCGTAGCCGCGCTCGGCGAACAGCTCGATGGCCGCCGCGAACACCGCCTGCTTGCTCTGACCTCGCACTCCGCCCACGCTCATATTCTGTCATCGCCGTGAAGATTATCAACACTGTTGACATCCTGATCGCCGAGGATGATGATCGAGGCATCACCGATCGAGATATCGCCGATTGTGGTATCCCCGATCGGGGTATCACGGCCGCGCCGCGGCTCGAACGCGAGGGAAGAGAGAAGCACATGTCCGAAGACGTACGCCCCATCACCGCCCAGAGCTCGATCGGCGACTGGCTGGATCACCCGACCGGCGGGCCGCTGCTGCGGGAGCTGCTCTCCGCTGGGGGCCAGGACGCGAGCGCGCTGGCACCGGTGTACGGGCTGCCGCTCCAGCGCCTGGTCGAGATGAGCCAGGGGCAGATGCCGCAGTCCGTCGTCGACGACCTCGTGCTGCGCGCGAACGGCGGCGTCATGCCCGAGGCGGATGCCGCGGCGGTGTCCGCCGGCTGGAGCGAGCGGGTCACCGCCGGGCGTTTCGACGGCAGGACCGTGATCGTCACCGGCGCGGGCTCGGGCATCGGTCGCGCCACCGCCTCGCGCATCGTCCGAGAGGGCGGTCGCGTGGTCGGCGTCGACGTGTCGGCCGATCGGCTCGCCGAGGTCGCGGGCGAGCTCGGCGGCGGCTTCACGGCCGTCACCGCCGACATCACCTCCGAGGAGGGGGTCGCCGCGATCCTGGCCGCCGCCGGCGGTCGCGTGGACGGCCTCGCCAACGTCGCGGGCATCATGGACGACATGTCGGCACTGCACGAGGTCACCGATGCGCTCTGGGACCGTGTCATCGCCGTGAACGTGACCGGGATGATGCGCCTGACCCGCGCCGTGCTGCCGCTCATGATCGAGGCCGGCAGCGGCTCGATCGTGAACATCGCGTCGGAGGCGGGGCTGCGAGGATCGGCCGCGGGCGCGGCCTACACCGCCTCGAAGCACGCGGTCGTGGGCCTGACCAAGAACAGCGCCTTCATGTACGGGCCGAAGGGCATCCGCGTGAACGCGGTCGCCCCCGGACCGGTGCTCACGAACATCGGAGGAGCGGGCTTCCGCGAGGGCGAGTACCAGGGCCGGATCAACAGCGCGATGACGATCCTGCCGCCGATCGCCGAGCCCGCGCAGCTCGCCGCCTCGATCACCTTCCTGCTGAGCAACGACGGCACGAACGTCAACGGCGCGATCCTGCCCTCCGACGGGGGCTGGTCGGCGGTCTGAGAGCGGCGCCCGCGGAAAGCCGGGCGCCCGCCGGAGGCGGTGCGGGGACGGGGCCCGCGATCCCTGTCGTCAGCGCCGCTGCGTGCGGTTCCAGCTGGCCTTCGCCGGGGCGAAGGGGCTGCGGACGTGGATCGACCACGACGAGTGCGGGTGGATCGAGAGGATGCACCTCTCGTACCAGGCGATCGCCTCCTCGGAGAGGTGCGGCAGCACGGCGTCCTTGTCGACGTCGTCCTCCGGGCGCGGGCGCAGCGCCTTCCAGACCAGCTGCACCTCGGGGGCGCCGGTCGGGATGCCGTCGATGTCAAGCACCGCGCGCTCCCAGGGCAACTGCAGCCGCGGGTCGCGCTTGTACACCCAGGCGCGCGGGGCGCCGTCCTCGACGTTCACCCGCAGCACCCAGCTGCCCGTGGCGAGGTCGCGGATGAGCACCGGCTGCACCTCGTCGCCCGGGTCGACCTCGGCGAACGGCACGAGCTCGTCCTCACCGCGCACGGCCCAGGCGTCGTAGCCCTCGGGAATGCTCGCCACGAGCTGCGGCAGATCGGCGAGCACCACACTCACGTCCGTGTTGGGGCGCGGGCGGATCGGGGCGCCGAGCCAGCGATCGAGTGCGACGCCGCCCGAGAGCCACCAGCGCACGGGCGCCGCCTCGAGCAGCTCGGCGACGGCCTGCGGCGCGAGCGGATCCCAGCTCGTCTCGAACGTCGGTGCGGAATCAGACATGGCTCAAGGTTACCCGTGCCGGGCGACCCGAATCATTGCAGCCTCTGGAGACCGCGTTCTCCCTCCGCGATCATGCGCTCTCGGAACCGTACCGGCGGCTCGCCGTAGGCGGATTTGAAGAGACGGGAGAAGTGAGGAGCGCAGACGAAGCCGTGCCTGTTCATCACCGCGCCGACGGACAGCTGCCGCAACCGCGGACTCGATAGATCTTCGTAGCAGAGCTCCAACCGTCTGTTCCGGATCCAGGCGGCGACCGTCGTACCCGTCCGGCTGAAGAGCGCATGCAGGGCGCGAACCGACATGAAGGTCGCCGCGGCGACCTGTTCCGGCCCGAGATCCGGATCGGAGAGGTTGCCCTCGATATAGGCGAGCACCTGCTGCAGAGAGAGATCCTGCGAGTCGCTCACCGAGAGATCTCGAGGCGCGCCGAGCTCGGCTTGGAGCGCCGCGGACAGGAGATCCACGACCCCCTGCGTGAATCGGGCACCATGCACCCGGGGAAGCCCCTCCATGTTCTTGACGAGCTCCGTGAGCATGGACCCGACCATGCCCGCTATTCCCTCCGCACCCGGAATCCTGACCGCCGTGAGCTGGGAGATCAGGGCGGGAGGCATCGCCAGAGATCGCTGAGGGAACACCAGAATCGCATTCCTGAACTGATCGTCCAGGCCCATCGAATACGGAGCATCGCTGTCGTAGAAGGCGAGATCGCCCGGCTGAAGGGTGGCCTCACGACCGTCTTGGCGAATGATGCCCACACCCGACAGCTGAAGGTGGAGCATGTATTCGGACTGCGGCGTGCTCGAGACGATTCGCTCGCCCCGCTCGACCGAGTGCTGAGTCGCGCGGACGTCGAAGATCCGGATGTCGTCGAACCGGCGGCCTCGAATGCAACCGCGGAAGTCCCCGCGTCGACGGGTGTCCATCTTCAACGGTGCGAACCTCTCGGAGACCAGGTCCGCGTACTCGTCGATCTCCCTGCTCTCGACCGTCCGCACAGAGGCAGCTGAAACGGCAACGTCGCCCATGGATCGCCCTCCTTGCCAGGGATCCTAACAGCCCGTCGAACGGGCGCGAGGCGCGATCCGCTAGCGCTCGATGACGACCGCGAGGCCCTGGCCCACGCCGATGCAGATCGTCGCCACCGCGACACCGCCGCCCCGGCGCTTCAGCTCCTGCGCGGCATGGCCGATGATCCGCCCGCCCGAGGCCCCGAGCGGGTGCCCGATCGCGAGCGCGCCGCCGTGGATGTTCAGCTTCCCGGGGTCGAGCTCGGGCCAGCCCTTCAGGCACGCGAGCGACTGCGAGGCGAAGGCCTCGTTGAGCTCGACGAGGTCGACGTCGGCCCAGGTGCGACCCGCGCGGGCGAGGGCCTTGTTCGCCGCCTCGATGGGGGCGATGGGGAAGTCGTCGGGATCCACGCCGTGCGCCGCACGGCCGGTGATGCGTGCGAGGGGTTCCGCGTCGAGCGCGTCCTCGCGGCCGAGCAGCACCGCCGAGGCGCCGTCGTTGATCGACGAGGAGTTGCCCGCGGTGACGGTGCCGTCGCTCGCGAAGAGCGGCTTCAGCGCGGCGAGCTTCTCGACCGAGCTGCCGTCGCGGATGCCCTCGTCGCGCGACAGTTCGTGCCCGGGCACCTGCACGATCTCGGCGTCGTACATCCCCCCGGCCCAGGCGGTCGCGGCGAGCTCGTGCGAGCGCACCGCGAACTCGTCCTGCGCCTCGCGCGTGATGCCCCACTCCCGGGCGATCTTCTCGGCGGCCTCGCCGTTCGAGATCGTCCAGTGCTTCGGCAGCGCGCGGTTCACCATGCGCCAGCCGATCGAGGTGTTCCACACGGTCTGGTTGCCCACGGCCGGCCACGGCTTGCCCGACTTCTCGATGACGAAGGGCGCGCGGCTCATCGACTCGACGCCGCCGGCGAGGATCACCTCCGCGTCGCCCGACTCGATCGCGCGCGAGCCCTGGATCACGGCCTCGACCGAGGAGGCGCAGAGCCGGTTGACGGTGACGCCCGTGACGCTCGTCGGGAAGCCGGCGAGCAGTGCGCCGAAGCGCGCGACGTTGCGGTTGTCCTCGCCCGCCTGGTTCGCGTCGCCGAAGATCACGTCGTCGACGCGGGCCGGGTCGAGGCCGGTGCGCTCCACGGTCGCGCGCATGACATGCGCCGCGAGGTCGTCGGGGCGCACGCCGGAGAGCGCGCCGGCCGCGCGGCCGAAGGGGGTGCGGACCGCGTCGTAGATGTAGGTGCCTGCCATGATGGGGTCAGTTCTCCTTCGTGCGGTCGACGCCGGTGGCGTCGACGAGCTTCAGGCCGGTGAGCTCTGCGAGCCCGGCCACCGTGTTGTCTCCGAAGGCCTCGCGCACGGCGAAGCCCTCGGGCGTCACGTCGAACACCGCGTGGTCGGTGTAGACGCGGGAGACGCAGCCCACGCCGGTGAGCGGGTAGCTGCACGCGGCGACGAGCTTCGACTCGCCCGTCTTCGTGAGCAGATCGGTCATCACGTAGACCGACTTCGCCCCGATGGCGAGGTCCATCGCGCCGCCGATCGCCGGGATCGCCCCGGGCTCGCCGGTGGACCAGTTCGCCAGGTCGCCGTTCTCGGCCACCTGGAAGGCGCCGAGCACGCACACGTCCAGATGCCCGCCGCGCATCATTCCGAAGCTGTCGGCGTGATGGAAGTAGGCCGCGCCCGCGAGCGCGGTGACGGGCTGCTTGCCCGCGTTGATGAGGTCGGGATCGATCCGCCCGGCCTCGGGAGCCTCGCCCATGCCGAGCATCCCGTTCTCGGTGTGCAGGATGATTTCGCGGCCCTCCGGCAGCGAGTCGGCCACGAGCGTGGGAGCCCCGATGCCGAGGTTCACGACCGACCCCTCGGGGATGTCGGCGGCGATGCGCGCCGCGAGCTGCTGCCTGGTGATGCGGTCGGTCATCGTCCGTCCTCTCTGCTGCGGGGGTTGGCCGCTATGGCGGCCGAGCCCGCTGCGTCGAAGGCTTTGCCTTCGCTGTGCAGCGGTCTCCCTTCGATGTCCACTCCCCCGACGAACTCGCCGCCCTGCAGCCAGGCCCGCTCGCCGAGCGCGACGACGCGATCCACGAAGATGCCCGGCGTCACGACGGTCTCGGGATCGATCGCCCCGAGCGGCACGATCTCGTCGACCTGCACGATCGTGGTCGTCGCCGCGGTCGCCATGATCGGCCCGAAGTTGCGGGCGGTCTCGCGGAAGACGAGGTTGCCCCAGCGGTCGGCGCGCAGCGCGCTGACGAGCGCGAAGTCCGCCCTGAGCGGATACTCGAGCAGATAGGTGCGGCCGTCGATCTCGCGGGTCTCGCGCCCCTCGGCCAGCTGCGTGCCCACGGCGGTCGGCGTGTAGAAGGCGCCGATGCCGGCGCCCGCGGCGCGGATCCGCTCGGCGAGGTTCCCCTGCGGCACAAGCTCGAGCTCGATCGCGCCCTCGCGGTAGAGGCCGTCGAAGACCCACGAGTCGCTCTGGCGCGGGAAGGAGCAGACGATCCGCCGCACCCGGCGCTTCGCGAGCAGCGCCGCGAGCCCCACATCCCCGTTGCCCGCGTTGTTGTTCACGATCGTGAGATCGCCGGCCCCCTGCTCGATCAGCGCGTCGATCAGCTCGACGGGCTGCCCCGCCCGGCCGAAGCCGCCGATCATCACCGTGGCGCCGTCGTGGATCCCCGCGACCGCCTCCTCGATGGACGGCACGGTCTTGTCGATCATGCGTTCCTCCGTTCGAACGGGCATCGCCCAGTTTTTCGCTTTGCGAAAACTATTTCGTTTGTCGAAACCACTCTAACCGTCGATGCGTGCCGGGGGAAGAGCCGACCGGCGACCCGGCGACCCGAAGTGGGGTAGATTCGGCCGGGTGACCGAACAGCGCGACTCCCGCCGCCCCTGGGTGCTCCTCTTCGTCGCGGTGGCGATCGTCGCCGCGAACATGCGGATGACCATCACCGGCGTGGGTCCCCTGCTCGAGCAGATCGCCGACGACCAGGGGGTGAGCCCCGCCGCGCTCGGGCTGCTCGGCTCGCTGCCGCTTCTCGCCTGGGCCGCGTTCTGCCCGCTCGCGCACGGCCTGAGCACGCGCATCGGCTTGACGAACGCCGTCACGGTATCGCTCCTGGTCCTGACCGTGGGCACCGTGTGGCGGTCGTTCCCGGGCGGCCCCGCCAACCTCTGGGTCGGCACGGCGATCATCGGCGCGGGCCTCGCCTTCGCCAACGTGCTCATGCCGGCGGTCATCAAGCGCGACTTCCCCCAGCGCCTGGCCCTCGTCATGGGCGCCTACACCGCGCTGCTCGGCGGCATGGCCGCGGTCATCGCGGGGATCTCTGTGCCCCTATCGCAGATCCCCTTCGGCGACGACGTGATCGGCTGGCGCGGGGCGCTGCTGCTCAGCGGGGCCACGCTGTCCATCGGAATCGCGGTGTGGATCTGGGCCCAGCGGAAGCGGCGCGGCTCGGAGGATCCCGCGCAGCCCGATGCCGCCGACCCCCCGACCGCGGTGAAGCCGGCGCGCAGCGACGCCGGTCGCCGCATCTGGCGCGATCCGCTCGCCTGGCTCGTCTCCATCTACATGGGCGCGCAGTCGGTGACCTTCTACGTCATCTCGACGTGGCTGCCGCACTACGAGACCGCTCTCGGGCAGTCCCCCGTCATCGCGGGGATCGAGCTGATGATCTACCAGATCTTCGGCGTCGCGGGCTCGATGCTCGTGCCGCTCTTCGCGCGGGGCCGGCTGACCCGCTGGCTGCCCGCGCTGCTGCCCGCGATCGGCCTCGTGGCCTGGCTCGGGATGGCCCTGCTGCCCGGGGCGATGCTGCTCTGGATCGTCATCGGCGGCGTGGCCGCGGGCGCCCTGCTGACGGTCTCGCTCATGCTCATGGCGCAGCGCGCTCGCACGCAGGATCACGCCGCCGCGCTCTCGGGCATGGCCCAGTCGCTCGCCTACCTCATCGCGGCCACCGGCCCCATCGCCTTCGGCTGGCTGCACGAGGTGACGGGCGGCTGGCTGCTGCCCTTCGCGGTGGTCTGGGTCGCGGCCGTCGTCGTCATCGTCGTCGGCGTGCCGCTCGGGCGCCCGCGCTACGTGCTCGAGCCGCGCGGCTGAGCCGGCGCACCGCGGGCCGATCCGCCCGCACCCGTCCGCCCTCGCCCGCCCCACCCCGCCCCTGAGAATCGGGGTCGCTTGGGGCGATCATTCCGTCCATAGGCGCCCCAAGCGACCCCGATTCAGGAACGTGGGCCGATCCGCCGCCCGCTACTTCTTGTACTGGTACGGGTTCGTGAGCACCTCGGTCTCGGGGATCTCGGGGTACTGCCCCGCGACCCACTCGTCGCCCACCTCGCGCTCGAGGTGCGACACGGTGTCCTCCAGCTTCGCCTTCACCCCCGCGAGGTCGCCCGCGACGAGCTTGCCCTCCGACTTCACGAGCTCGCCGCCGACGAGCACCGTGTGCACGTCGCCCCGCTGCGCCTGGTAGACCACCTGGCCCCACGGATTGATGAGCGGCGCCCAGGTGGGCGAGTCCTCGTTCTTCAGCAGCACGACGTCGCCGAGCTTGCCCTTCTCGAGCGAGCCGATGAGGTGGTCCCGGCCGATCGCCTGCGCACCGCCGCGCGTCGCCAGGCGCACGACGTCCTGCGCGCGCAGCTTCACGTGCGTCACGGTCTCGGCGGGATCGCACCGGTGCGCGAGGTAGTGCTCGAGCGCGCGATCCGCGTTCACCGTCGCGCGCATCGCCGAGAACAGGTCGGCGCTGAACCACACGCTCGTGTCGACGGAGAGCGAGGCGGGGATGCCGTACTGCCGCAGCTTGTGGATCGGCGGGTACCCCTGGCCGCAGGTGTCCTCGGACTCCGTGGCGAGCGAGACGTTGCCGCCCGTCGCGGCGATCTTCTGGTACGACTCGTCGGAGAGCGAGGCGGCGTGCACGTAGGTGAAGCCCTCCTTCATCACCCCGGCGTCGTAGGCGTTCGCGATGCCCCAGTCGTTCGTCGCGCCCCAGACCCCGGCGTGGGTCGTGACGGGAATGCCCAGCTCCTCGGCGACCCGGTAGGCGGCCAGCTCGGGGAAGTCCGGGTTCTGGTTCGGCACGTCGAAGGCGATGGCGGCGCCGAACATGCGCGAGTCGTCGCGGACGCTCTCGAGCAGCCGCTGCACGGCGGGATCCGCTGTCCACTCCCAGGGCGACTGGTGGATGTTGCCGTAGGCGAAGACGAAGCGCCCGGGCGACGTCGCGAGCGCGTCGTAGGCGGCCTCGGCGTGCTCGATCGTGCTGAGGCCGTGCGACCAGTCGACGCTCGTCGTGACCCCCGACTCGACCGCGTCGAGGGCGGAGATCAGGTTGCCGGCGGCGTAGTCCTGCGGCCGGAACTTGATGCCGTGCTGCAGGTAGAACCAGACGAAGTACTGGGTGAGCGTCCAGTCGGCGCCGTAGGCCCGCATCGCGGTCTGCCACATGTGCCGGTGCGTGTCGACCATGCCGGGCATGACGATGCCGCCCGAGGCGTCGATCTCGAGGGCGCTGTCGGGGGCGGCGATCCCCTCGCCGACCCCGGCGATCCTGCCGTCGACGACGAGAACATCGCCGCGCGGGATCACGGTGTCGGCGTCGTCCATGGTGAGGACGATCCCGTTCCGGAACACGATCGGCCGTCCGGCCTGAGCTTCAGATGACATGGCGATTCCCCTCCGCATCCTCGTCGATGACCCGAGTACCCTCAGCCTACGTCGGGGCGGTCGCCAGGGGTATCCCCGATCCCTCGAGGATGCGCAGCCGCCGAAGCCGTCTGGGCCGACCCGCGGGCCGCAATGGTGCACGTATTGCTGTCTGACCCGAAGCGAGACGACAATACGTGCACCTTTGCGGGAGGGGCGAGGGGCGAGGGGTTGCGGGAGGGGCGAGGGGCGAGGGGTTGCGGGAGGGGCGAGGGGTTGCGAGAGCGACGAGGCGCGAGACGACCCTCAGAGCCAGGGCGCCAGACGCCGCTGCCACTCGAAGACGGGCTCGAGCTGCGCAGCCACCCGGATGAGCGAGGCCTCGTCGAAGGGGCCGCCCACGAGCTGGGCGCCGACGGGCAGCCCGCGCTCGTCGGTGTGCACGGGCAGCGAGATCGCGGGGAGCCCCGCGATGTTGGCCCACGCGGTGAAGCTCACCATGCGGGCCTCCGTGATCCGCGGGCCATCCGGGTCCTCGTTCGCCTCGCCGCGGACGAGCCCGACCGGCGGCGTCGCGACCGCCATCGTCGGCATGAGCAGCAGATCGAAGTCGCGGCCGAACTGCTCAGCGACCGCGCGGGTCTCGCGTTCCAGCAGCTCGACCGTGCGGGCGTAGTCTCCGGAATCGCGGGTCCTCGCCCGCTCGACCCGGTGGCGCACGTAGGGCTCCAGCAGTTCGACGTCCTCCCAGGGGGACGCGAGCATGCTCGCATCGATGATCGTCTCGACGTAGCCGAAGAACGCTTCCCGGGTGAACATGAACGGCTCGGCGGGCTCGACGACGTGGCCGAGCGCCTCGAGTTCGCGCGCCGCCGCGACCGCTGCGGCCATCGGCGCGTCGTCGACGGGCAGCCCGGTCGTCGGCGTCGTGACGAGGCCGATGCGCAGGCGGCCCGGGTCAGCGCCGACTTCCTCCGAGAAGGGGCGTCGCGGACGGGGTGCGGAGTACCAGGCGTGCGGGTCGAAGGGCGATAGCGCGTCGAGCGCGGCGGCCGTGTCGGCGACGGTGCGGGTCACGACGCCGGTCGTCATGCCGTGCCCCCAGGCGCTCGCCTCGGCCGGCACGCGGCCGCGGCCCGGCTTGAGTCCGACGAGGCCGGTGGCGGCAGCCGGCACGCGGATGGATCCGCCGCTGTCAGAGGCGTGGGCGATGGGAGCGAGTCCCCCGGCAACCACGGCCGCCGCGCCCCCGCTCGATCCGCCCGGTGTGAAGTCGAGGTTCCAGGGGTTGCGGGTCTCCCCGTATCGTGCGTTCTCAGCGGCGGTGAGCACGGCGAACTCGGGAGTGTTGGAGCGGCCGAGCAGCACGAAGCCGGCGTCCTCGAAGAGCCGCACCTCGATGTCGCTGGCTTCGCGGGGCGCATCGGAGACGGCGAGCGAGCCGCCCATGGTGTTCGGCTGGCCCGCGACGCTCGCGAGATCCTTGATCGGGATCGGCACGCCCTCGAACGGCCGAGCCTCCCCCGCGCGCAGCCGCGCCTCGGACTCGCGCGCGCGGCGCAGCACGTCCTCGCGGTCCAGCCAGACGATGGCGTTCAGCTCGTCACCGCGCTGCTCGATGCGGTCGAGGTACATCTCGGCGACCTCGACGGGGCTCGCCTCGCCGGCGCGGATCGCCGCGGCGATGTCGAGGGCGGAGCTCTCGGGGGTGATCGTCATCGACTGCCTCTCTTTCGACTGCTACCGATGCATCCGTTCAATCCGCTGCCGGGAAGGCGACGCGCCCGAGCAGCTCTGCCAGCGTCTCGCGCTCCGCCGGGCTGAGCGCCGCGAAGGGCGCCGCCTCGGCGGCGAGCACGGCCTCCCGCGCCTCGGCGCAGATCCGGCGCCCCGCGGCCGTGGGCACGAGCACCTTCGATCGGCGATCGCGCTCGTCCGTCTGCCGCTCGACGAGGCCGCGCCCCTCGAGGTCGTCGATCAGCGCCACGACCTGGCTCGGGTCGAGCCGCAGGAAGTCGGCGAGCTCGCGCTGCGTGGGTCGCAGGCCGTCGCAGGCGAGGGCGAGCACGGGATAGGAGCGCACCCGCAGCCCGAAGGGGCGCAGCGCCTCGTTCCCCGCCGCGAGCGAGAGCGCGTTGGATCGCGCGAGCAGGAAGCTGAGGTCCGCGGAGACCGAGCTCGCGCGCCACGACGCATCGCGCGTGGGGGTGCCGGTCTCGCTCATGGCGCAAGCCTAGCAAAAGATGCGATTCAAAATAATTGACTTTTTCAATGAAATGGTGCTCTACTGGTCTCATCGCCGCTCCGGACACCCCGGAAGCCGCACAACGAGAAGGAGCCGCCATGTCGCTCACCGGCAAGGTCGCCATCGTCACCGGATCGGGCCGCGGGCTCGGCCTCGCCTACGCCCAGGAGCTCGCCCGGCAGGGCGCCTCGGTCGTCGTGAACGACGTCGACGAGGCGACCGCGACCGCGGCCGTCGCGAGCATCGAGGCCGCCGGGGGCACCGCGAGCGCCGTGGTCGCGCCCGTCGGCCCCACCGAGACCGCGCAGCGGCTCGTCGCGCACGCGGTCGACACCTACGGCCGCCTCGACATCCTCGTCACGAACGCGGGCGTGCTGCGCGACACGGTGCTTTGGAAGATGAGCGACGACGACTTCGACACGGTGATCAACGTGCACCTGCGCGGCACCTTCACCTGCGTGCGCGAGGCCGCGGTCTACATGCGCGAGAACGAGATCGCGGGGCGCATCATCTGCATCGGCTCCCCCACCGGCCAGCGCGGCACCTTCGGCCAGACCAACTACGCCGCGGCGAAGGCCGGCATCGTCGGCATGGTGCGCACCTGGGCGCAGGAGCTGAAGAAGGCCGGGATCACCGCCAACGCCGTGATCCCCGTCGCCGCCACCGCGATGACCGCGACCGTGCCCTACTTCCACGCCGCCGTCGAGGCGGATCTGAAGGGCGAGCCCATGCCCGACTTCTTCCGCAAGGAGATCGGCTTCGGCAACTCCGCCGACGTCGCCCCGCTCATCGCCTACCTCGCCTCCGACGCCGCGGCGGGCGTCACCGGCCAGGCGATCGGGGTCGGCGGCGACCGCCTGCAGCTGTGGTCGCACCCCGAGCCGGTCGTCACCGCCTTCCACGACGGCGGCTGGGACGCTGAGACGCTCGAGACCGAGTTCCCCGAGACGATCGGCGCGCACCAGCAGTCGGTCGGCGAGAAGTTCCCGCCGCTGCCCGAGGAGCTGCAGCCGGCTGCGCAGGGCTGATCCACCCCACCACTCCGCACTCTCCGAGGCCCGAGGAGCACCGATGACCCGCTACGAACCCGCGATCGACCTCGACGCGATCACCGCGATCGACGTGCACGTGCACATCGAGGGCGACGATCACGGGCACAACTCTCTGCCCGACGACCTCGCCGAGGCGGCGAGCGCCTACTTCAAGAACGGCGGCATCCGCCCCGAGCTCGACGCGGTCGCCGACTACTACCGCGAGCGGAGCATGGCCGCCGTGGTGTTCACGGTCGACGCCACGACGAACCTCGGCCACGAACCCATCTCGAGCGTCGACATCGCCGAGGGCGCGGCGCGCAACAACGACGTGCTGATCCCCTTCGCCTCGGTCGATCCGCTGCGCGGCGCGGCGGCGGTGGATCAGGCCCGGCGCCTGATCGAGGACCACGGCGTGCGCGGATTCAAGTTCCAGCCCACGGTGCAGGGCTTCGACCCGAGCGATCCCGCCTACTTCCCGCTCTACGGGGTGCTGGAGGAGGCGGGCGTGGTCTCGCTGTTCCACACGGGCCAGACCGGGATCGGCGCGGGCATGCCGGGCGGGCGCGGTCTGCGCCTGCGCTACTCGAACCCGATGCTGCTGGACGAGGTCGCCGCCGAGTTCCCCGAACTGCAGATCGTGATGGCCCACCCCTCTGTGCCGTGGCAGGAGGAGGCGCTCTCGGTGGCCACGCACAAGCACAACACCTGGATCGACCTGTCGGGCTGGAGTCCGAAGTACTTCCCGGCCGAGCTCGTGCGCTACGCCGGCTCGATCCTGAAGGACCGCGTGCTCTTCGGCACCGACTTCCCGCTGCTCACCCCCGACCGCTGGCTGCGCGACATCGAGGAGACGAAGCTGAAGCCCGAGGCGCTGCCCGGGATCCTGAAGGGCAACGCGATCCGTCTGCTCGGCTTGGGTGCCGACGACTCCGATGCCGGCGACTCCGAAGCGGGGGCCCGCGCGTGAGCGCCGCGATCCGCGATCCGGAGATCGCGGCCGAGGATCCCTTCGGCATCGACCCGTTCCGCTTCTGCGAGGGGCGGCTGAGCGACGCCGCCGTCGCCGCGCTGACCGGTCTGCAGCGGACCCTCGACGAGCGGGTGAAGCCGCTCGTGAACGAGGCCTGGGACACGGCGACCATGCCCGAGGGCGTGATCGGCGCGCTCGCGCCGCTCGGCCTGATGGACCCCGAGGGCGTCAGCCGCGAGGAGGCTGACTCCTCGCTCTTCAAGGGCCTGCGCACCTACGTGCTCGCCCGCACCGACGTCTCGGTCGCGACCGTGTACAACGCGCAGGCGGGGCTCTTCCGGACGACGGTGCGCCAGGGCGGCTCGCCCGAGCAGGTGGCCGAGCTCGATCCGCTGATCCGCGACTTCGGTCTGACCGGCGTCTTCGCGCTCACCGAACCCGATCACGGCAGCGACATCGCGGGCGGGCTCGCCACCACCGCGACGCGCACGGGCGACGGTGACGACGCCGAGTGGGTCATCGACGGGCACAAGCGCTGGATCGGCGGCGCCGTCGGCGCCGACGTGCTCGCCGTGTTCGCCCGCGACACGGCCGACGGCGAGGTCAAGTGCTTCCTCGTGCCGCGCGAGGCCGAGGGCGTGAAGATCGAGACGATCACCGGCAAGGTGTCGCTGCGGCCCATGCAGAACGCCGACTTCACTCTGACCGGCGTGCGCGTGCCCGAGAGCGCGCGGCTCGCGCGCGTGAACTCGTGGCGCGACGTCGCCGCGATCATGGGCACCCTGCGCGCCGACGTGGCCTGGATCGCCGCGGGTCTGCAGGCGGGAGCGCTCGAGGCCGCGATCCGGTACGTGCGCGAGCGCGAGCAGTTCGGGCGTCCGCTCGCGGGCTTCCAGCTGGTGCAGGAGAAGCTCGCGCGCATGGCCGGCAACGTAGTGGCCTCGCTCGGCATGGTGATCCAGATCTCCGAGCTGCAGGATCGCGGCGTCTTCAGCGACGCGAACTCCTCGCTCGCCAAGATGTGGGTCGCGCTGCGCGCCCGCGAGACCGTCGCACTCGCCCGCGAGGTCGCCGGCGGCAACGGCATCGTGCTCGACACCGACGTCGCGCGGTTCTTCGCCGACGCCGAGGCCGTCTACTCGTACGAGGGCACGCACGAGATCACCTCCCTCATCGTCGGGCGGGCACTGACCGGCGCCTCCGCCTTCGTCTAAGACCAGACCCCACCACCAAGGAGCCCCACCATGACCCAGCAGTTCATCGCCGCCTACACCGACGCCCCCAGCCTCGCGGGCAGGGATCTCGGGTTCACCGACTGGCTCGAGATCTCCCAGGACCGCGTGAACCTGTTCGCCGACGCCGTCGACGACCACCAGTGGATCCACGTCGATCCCGAGCGCGCCGTGAAGGAGAGCCCCTTCGGCGGCCCGATCGCCCACGGCTTCCTCTCGCTGTCGCTCGCCACCTACTTCTGGAGCGAGCTCTTCGACCTCGAGGGCGTCACCACGAAGGTCAACTACGGCCTCGACAAGGTGCGCTTCGTCTCGCCCGTGAAGGTCGGCGCCCGCGTGCGAATGGGCGCCGTCATCGCCGAGGTCGAGGAGGTCAAGGGCGGCTACCAGTTCACGGTCGACCAGACCTTCGAGATCGAGGGCGGCGAGCGACCCGCGCTCGTGGCCCGCAGCCTGTACCGCTTCTACGCGTAGGCCGATCCGCCCCATCTCCACGGCATCGTTCTCGAAGAGGAGACTCCATGCTCAACCGCGGACTCGGCGCGTGGCTGCCCCACCGCCGCCTGAAGAGCCCCGACAAGGTCGCGCTGATCACTGCGTCGGGTGATGGCGACGCCGTCGGCGAGCGCATCACCTATCGCGAGCTCGCCGACCGCGCCGACGCGCTCTCGGCGCTGCTGCACCATCGCGGGGCGGGCAAGGGCGACGCCGTCGGGTTCATCGGGGAGAACTGCCCGGAGTTCATCGTGACGCTGTTCGGGGCGGCGCAGCTGGGCGCGGTCTTCGTGCCGGTCAACACCCGGCTGGCGCCGCCCGAGATCGAGCACGTGCTGGGCGACGCGGGCGTGCGGGTGCTGATCCACGGTCCGGAGTTCGCGGAGGTCGTCGCGCCGATCGCAGCCCGGCTCGGCATCGCCCACGTCATCGCGACGGGCGCGGGATCCGCCACGACGCCGGGCCTCGACGCCCTGGTCGCGGCGGCCGGCCCGCACGGGCACAGCGACGTCGCGGTCTCGCTCGACGACCCGGCGGTGATCATGTACACCTCGGGCACGACGGGCAAGGCGAAGGGCGCGGTGCTCAGCCACGGCAACCTGACCTGGGTGTCGGTCAACACGATCGTCGACTACGACATCGTGTCGAGCGACATCGCGCTCATGATCTCGCCGCTCTTCCACGCCGCGGCGCTCGGCATGGGCGTGCTGCCGACGATCGTGAAGGGCGGCACCACCGTGCTCGAGCGGGGCTTCGAGGCCGGACGGGCGCTCGAGCTGATCGAGCGCCACCGGGTGACGCAGCTCAGCGGCGTGCCCACGACCTATCAGCTGCTGGCGGATCACCCCGCCTGGGCGGGCACCGACATCTCGAGCCTGAGCAAGCTCACCTGCGGAGGATCCGCGGTGCCCACGCGCATCCTCGACACGTACGAGGCGCGCGGGCTCTCGTTCTCCCAGGGCTACGGCATGACCGAGACCTCGCCGGGGGCGACGAGCCTCTCGCCCGCGATGACCCGCGAGAAGCGGGGCAGCGTCGGGCTGCCGCACTTCTTCAGCGACGTGCGCATCTCCGACGGCGCGGGCGGCATCGCGCCGCGCGGCACCGTGGGCGAGATCGAGCTGCGGGGGCCGAACGTGTTCCTCGGCTACCACGGCCTGCCCGAGGCGACCGCCGCGGCCTTCACCGCGGACGGCTGGCTGCGCTCGGGGGACCTCGGCTACCTCGACGAGGACGGCTACCTCTTCATCTCCGATCGTCTGAAGGACATGATCATCTCGGGCGGCGAGAACATCTACCCCGCCGAGATCGAGGACCTGCTTTACAGCATCGAGGGCGTCACGGGCGCCGCGGTGATCGGCGTGCCCGACGAGCAGTGGGGCGAGGTGCCGTGGGCCGTGCTGACGCTGCGCGAGGGTCTCTCCCGCCTCGGTGTCGACCGAGGCCGTGCGCGCGGCGCTCGACGGCCGGCTCGCGAGGTACAAGCTGCCGAGGAACGTCGTCGTGATCGACGAGTTCCCGCGCACGGCGTCGGGCAAGATCCGGAAGGCGGATCTGCGGGCCCGCTTCGGGGGCTGAGCGCCCCCGAGCCGCGCCGTGGCGAGCCGGTCGCACCGCCGCTTCATGCAGGGATTTCGCACGAGGACTTCCGCGGAGTCGTACCCGGCATCGGCGGCCCGGACTACGGTGGCACCGAGACCGCAGTGCAGACGGCACCGTGAAGGTCCGATAGACGAAACACCGAGAGATGGAGTGGATCATGAGAGCAGCGGTCATCCGCGGCCTGGGCGAGGGGTTCCTCGTCGAGGACCTGAGCATCGCCGAACCGATCGGCCGCGAGGTGCTCGTCGAGGTGCGCGCCTCGGGACTCTGCCACTCCGACCTGCACTTCGCGACGATCGACTTCGGGGTGCCCCTGCCCGCGGTGCTCGGGCACGAGCTCGCGGGCGTGGTGCTCGCGGTGGGCCCCGAGGTGCAGGGCTTCGCGCCCGGCGACCGCGTCGCGGGCTCGCTCGTGCAGTTCTGCTCCCGCTGCGATGCCTGCCTCTCGGGCGAGACCTACCGCTGCCGCTCCGGCGCGGAGCTGATGCGCGGGCCGGATCAGCCGCCGCGCCTCACGGATGCCGTCGGCGAGGCGGTGTTCCCGGTGTTCGGCACCGCGGCCTTCGCGGAACGGGCGCTCGTGCACGAGAACCAGCTCGTCGCGCTGCCCGACGGCATCCCCTTCCCCCAGGCGTCCGTGCTGGGCTGCGCCACCATCACCGGCGCCGGCGCCGCGATCAACGCCGCCCGCGTGAGGCCGGGCGACACCGCAGTCGTCATCGGCGTCGGCGGCATCGGCCTGAACATCATCAGCGGCGCTGCGCTCGCCGGAGCCGAGAAGATCATCGCGGTCGACCTCTCCGATGAGAAGCTCGAGCTCGCCCGCCGCTTCGGCGCGACCCACGTCGTGAACGGCGGCGCGGGCGACCCGGTCGCGGCGGTGCAGGAGATCACGGGCGGCGGGGCCGACCACGCCTTCGAGGCGATCGGGCTCCCGGCCACCACGACGCAGGCGCTGCGCATGACCCGCATCGGCGGCCAGGTGCTGCTCATCGGGCTGCAGCCTCCCGGCAGCCGCATGGAGATCGCGATGATGGACGACGTCATCACCCCGCAGCGCACGGTGAAGGGCGTGTTCATGGGATCCGCGAACATCAAGCGCGACATCCCCGTCTACGCCGAGCTCTACCTGCAGGGCCGCCTCAACCTCGACGACCTGATCTCGCGCGAGATCCCAGTCGAGGAGATCAACGACGCCTATGAGCTGATGAAGACCGGGCAGATCGCCCGCACCGTCATCACGCGCTGGTGAGCGGCGGAGTTCCCCGGCTGCTTCTGCCCGACACCGCGCACCCGTATACGCCGCTCACCCGCATATTCCGAGGTCCGATGGTGCGGTCGTCGCGCCTGGGCCGGCCGGCAACGCCCGCACCGTCGCACGGGATGAGAAGAGCGGCCCGACCTACGTCGAAGGGTCAAAAATCGCGCTAGGTCTTGGGAGCCACCTCGTTTTTTGACCTCTCGGTTCAGGCAAGGGCGCAGAGTTCAGCTCAGGCGAGGGCGACGAGCGCGCGGATCTCCTCCCGCACCCCCTCGAACCACTCGGCGGCGGCCTCGGCCGCGTCGGTGCCGCCGCCCGCGTCGTGGCGCCCATACTCTCCCACCCTGCGCGCACCGCATGCGGCGAGCGCCTCGTCGAAGAGCTCGCTGCCGCGCGAGTAGGTCTTCTCGTAGCTGCGATCGCCGAGGCCGAAGACCGCGTAGGCGAGGCGGTCGAGTTCGGGGCGCTCGGCCGCGAGGTCCGCGACGAGGCCGCGCACCGCAGTGGGCAGCTCGCCGTCGCCGTAGGTCGAGCAGAGGATGACGTGGAAGCGCTCGGGATCGAACCCGGCGGGCGTGATCTCGGCGAGGTCGAGCAGCGCGATGTCTGCGGCGGCTCCGCTGGCGTCGGTGCCGGATCCCGCGAGCGCCGCGCGCAGTTCCTCGGCCGCGAACTGCGCGCCGCCCGACTCGGTCGCGTAGGCGATCGTCAGCGGCACCGGAAGCGCCTCGTCATGCGCTGACCCGACGGGATCGAGCCCCTCGGGCAGCGGTGTGCCAGGCGCCCCTGCGATCGCGAGCAGCGCAGCCCAGGAGCGCAGCTTCGCCCGCACGCGGCCCGGTGCGGCGGCGGCGCGCTCGTGCAGGTCGATGCGGCGCCAGCCCGCGAAGTCGACCGAGGCGGCCGAGCGCTCGACGCCGGTCGCGGCGAGATCCCGCGAGCGGGCGACGCGGATCCTGGTCTCGACGGGCTCGGCCGACGGATCCGCCTCCGCGACCGACGAACTCGCTGCAGTATCGATGTCCTCGGCGATGAGGCGGGCGAGCTGCCTCGCGTCCTCGCGCTGGTCGGGGATCGTGCCCCGCGGTCCACGGCGCAACCACCCGGCGACGTAGAGGCCCGGCTCGATGCGGCCCGAGGCGGTCTGCCCCGGCTCCACCGGCATCGCCCGGGCCGCGTCCGCGCGGAAGCCGATCGCGGTGATGACGTCGTCGACATCGAGCGAGGTCTCACCCTCGGGGGTGCGCAGCCGCAGGGCGGCTGCGCGATCCGCCCCCTCGATCGCGAGCGGCACGGCGCCGAACCACCACTCGATGCGCACCCGCTCGGCGTCGCCCGCGCCGCGAACGGTATCGGAGCCGGCCAGCAGCCGCACCGCGTCGGCGCGCGCGTCCTTGCCCTCCCCCGGCAGCGCGTCGAAGTCGACCCCGTGCACGGCATGGCCGACGCCGGGCAGGCCCGCGAGCTCGCGCACCATGACCGGGTCGAACTTCGCGCTCGTCGGGACGCTGCGGCCGATCAGGTGGATCGTGCGCACCGAGCCCGCGAGCGCCTGCCGCTCGGCGTCGTCGATGTCGCTGCCCTCGAAGTCGTCGCGGGCGATGAGGCGCGCCACGTCGAGCGCGACGTTGCCGTGTCCGATCACGGCGACCGTCTCGCCGAGCGCGGGCACCTCGGCGGCGTCGGGATGCCCGTTGAGCCACCGCGTGACGGAGCCCGCGCCGTGCACGCCGGGCAGCTCCGCGCCCGGGATCGCGAGCGGCGCGTCGGCGTGGAGGCCCGTGGCGAGCACCACCGAGTCGTAGTTCGAGCGCAGCTCGTCGAGGGGCACCTCGGCACCGGGCGCGCCGGCGCCGGCGCCGGCATCGGCATCGGCATCGGCATCGGCCGCACCGGTACCGCCCGCACCGGCCGTGTCGACGCCGGGCTCCTCGGCGACCACCCGCGTGTTCCCGATGAAACGCACCGCCTCGTCGGCGAAGAGCCGCTCGAACTGGCGGGCGACGGCCTTCGTGCCCTGGTGATCCGCCGCGACGCCGTAGCGCACGAGCCCGAAGGGCACGGGCAGCGCCTCGAACACGTCGACGCGGCAATCGGGGATGCGGCGGCGCAGCGCCTGCGCCGTGAACGCGCCCGAGGGGCCCGAGCCCACGACGGCGATGCGGGGAGCCGGCCGGGATCCGGGCGCGGGAGCAAGGCCCGCAACAGCAGCACCGCCCGCGGCGAGCGCCGATCCGCCCCCGCGTACCGCGTCCCACTGCACCGGCAGCCGCGTCATGCCGCGGAACACCCACCCGCCGGCCTCCGCCGGCCGATCGGGCACGAGCGCGAGCCCCTCGAAGCGGGAGAAGAGCGCCGGCAGCGCGATCTCGGCCACCTCGGCCCGCGCGACCCAGGTGCCGAGGCAGACATGCGTGCCCTTGCCGAAGGCCAGGTGCGGCTTCACCTCGCGGTGGATGTCGAAGCGCTCGGGCGCATCCCACACCTTCTCGTCGCGGTTCGCCGACAGCACGCAGATGCCGAGCCGCGCCTTCGCCGGCAACTCGACCCCGGCGAGCACGGTGTCGCGGGTGACCTGCCGCGAGTACATGCCGATGGGGGCGACCCAGCGGATGGTCTCCTCGAAGGCGGCGGACCAGAGCGAGGGATCCGCCGCGATCGCGGCGCGCTGCTCGGGATGCAGCAGCAGCGCCCAGGCCCCCACCGCGATGGCGTCGCGCGGCTCGTTGAGCCCGCCGCCGATCGTCATCTTCATATTCGCGCGGATGCGGTCGAGCGGCATCTTCTCGCCCGGCAGCACCAGCAGGTGCGCAATGAGCGTGGGGTTGTCCTCGAGGTGCGCGGCGTGCCAGGCGAGCATCTCGTCGAGGGCGTCGTCGACCTCCTCGAAGGAGCGCTCGCCCGCCGCCCACACGTCGGGATCGTCGGCGTAGTTGCCGGTGGCGTCGATGAGGGTCTGCGACCAGCGCTGCATGTCCTGCTGGGTGACGTTGTGGAAGCCGAGCAGCTCGCGCAGGCACTCGCCGGCGTAGGGGCCGGCGAAGTCGCGCACGAGGTCGGCGCCCGGCCCCTTCTCGGCGAGCTCGCCGAGGTAGCGGTCGGCGGCGCGGTCGAAGATCTCGGTCCACACCCGCTTCACGACCCCCGGCTGCAGGGAGGGCTGCCAGGCTTTGCGCTCGATGTAGTGCTCGGGATCGTCGCGACGCAGCATCGAGTGGCCCATGCTGCGCAGCATGAGCGAGCCCTCCTCGTTCGCCGAGAAGACCTCCTGGTCGAGCTCGGTCGCGTGCACCGCCTCGTACGAGGTGATGAGGTATCGACCCACCGCCGGCACCCAGTGCACGCCGCCCTCGGCGCGCAGGCGCTCGTAGATGGGGAAGGGGTCGCGGTAGAGCGCGGGGATCGTCACCCAGTCGGCCACGGGGGCTGGAATCGAGTTCATCGCCGGCTTCCTCACTGTGCTCGCTGCGGGCGTCGTCGCCCGGCTGAACCCAGTATCTCCCCGGAGTCTCCGCGAAAAAATCTCGAATAATCTTTCTTTAACACCGGAAAAATCGGTGATAGGGTCCGGATCATGCCCGGCGCCGTCCCCGACCTCACCCTGCGACAGCTCGCCTACTTCGTCGCCGTCGCCGACCACGGCTCCTTCGCCGCAGCGGCAGCGGAGCTCTTCGTATCGCCCTCGGCTGTCGCCGATTCGGTCTCGGACCTCGAGACCGCGCTCGGGGCGCAGCTCTGCATCCGCCGACGCGCGCACGGGGTCACGCTGACCAGCGCGGGCACCCGCGCCGCCGAGGATGCGAAGCGCCTGCTCGAGCAGGCCCGGGAGTTCCAGCTCTCGCTCGTATCGGAGCCGGGAGAACTGGTCGGTCCGATCGCCGTGGGCTGCTATCCGACGCTCGCCCCGAGCGCGTTGCCTCCCCTGCTCGACGGCTTCTCCCGCGCGCATCCCCGGGTCGAGCTGCGGGTGATCGAGGCCTCCCAGGACGTGCTGTGCCGCGAGGTCGCCGCCGGCGCCCTCGACCTCGCCTTCGTCTTCGAGACGCTCGTGACGGAAGTGCCCGTGCGGCGGCGGCTGGCCGCCCTCCGAGCCTACGCCCTCTTCGCCGCGCATCACCCGCTTGCGACCGCGCCGAGCGTGACCCTCGAGCAGCTGACCGAGGAGGAGCTCATCCTCTTCGACACCCCTCCTTCCGATACCCACATGCTCTCGCTGTTCTCGGCGCGCGGTCTCGTACCGCGAATCCGCCATCGCACCGGCAGCTTCGAGGCGGCGCGCACGCTCGTCGGCCGCGGGCTCGGCTACGGCATCTTCGTGCACCGTCCGGCGAACACGGCGAGTCTGGAGGGGAATCCGCTGGTCGCCGTCGAGATCGAGCCCGCGGTCGAGCCCGTCGGCATCGATGCGATCTGCTCGGCCCGGGCCGCGGAGCTGCCGCGCGTGCGGGCTCTGCTCGACTTCGCGGCGGGTATCCCCTGGGGGCCGGCGGCACCCCCTCCCCGGCAATAGACCCTTCTATGTTTGTCAAGCCGGTAACGGTGCGGGCTGGGCAGCGGTGAGTACCCGGTACACATGACGGGCGAGATAGCGTTTGAGGCCACGCCGGATCTCTTTCAGGGTCCGCCCCTGAGCCCGCCGTTTCTCAACATACGCGCGGGTCCGTTCATCATGAGTCATCCGAGTAAGCGCGACCATGTGCAGAGCACGATTCAACCGCCGATCGCCGCCCCGGTTGAGTCGATACCGGACAGTGTTCCCCGAAGACGCCGGGATCGGGTTCACACCCGCGAGCGACGCGAACGCAGCCTCTGACCGGACCCGACCGGGGTGTGACCACACGGTGAGGCAGATCGCGAGCGATACCGGCCCGAACCCGGGCTCCTCCAGCAACGGCGCCGCCGCGCTCGCCCTGACAAGTTCAGTCAGTCGTGCAAGATTCCGGGCCAACTCGTCATCGAGTGCCCGGACCCGTTTCGCGAGTCGGGTCGCTTCCGTCCGAGCGATCTGGTGCGTCAGGGATTCGCTGCGGGCCCGCCATCCGCTCACCTGCCGCAGCCCAGGGCCGGTGAGCGGATGGCGCGCATCAACCCCGAGGTCATGAATGCGCAGCAGCGCGGTGAGCGCGTTCACGCTGCGGGTCCGCTCACCGGTCATCAAGTCGCGGGCCGCGACCAGGACCCGCAGCGAGGCCCGTATCCCGTCTCCCAGGCGCGGGACACGCAGCTGGGTGGTATCGAGCGGGAGCACAGCGGCCGCGATGCGCTGCGCGTCGAGCGGGTCGGACTTCCCGACCCCGTGCCCGCGATGCGTGCCCAAGCGCGGGGCCTCAGCAACCTGGTATCCGGTCGCGGTGACCGCTGCGGTCAGGAGCGCCCCGTAAGAAGCGGTGCCCTCGATCGCCCAGAGTGTTGCGAGATCACCGCCGGTACGGCGGGCGGCCCAAGCGATCGCGCGGGCGATACCCGCGCGATGAGTCGGGAACTCGCGCGTATCGAGGACCTCACCGGTGGTGGTGAGGACGGCGTAGACGTGGTGCCTGGCGTGGGTGTCTACGCCGACGACAAACGGGCGCGTATGCGCGATGCTAGACATGACGGTTGATTCCTTCGGTGCTGACGGACTGCGGGAGTCGGCCGTTCACGGCCGGTACCGGTCCGGGGAGGAATCACTTCGGGACAACACTGTGACGAGTCACACCTCAGAGGTGGACAGCCTTCTGATCAAGTCACCGGAGTGGACCGGGCAGGTACCGGCCGGCCATCCCGCACGGTTGGGCAGGTCTATTGCAAGACACCCCAGGAGAAGGGGGTCGGTGCGCGTATGAGCCACAACCACGGGGACAGCACGGCCGGTACCTACCCTGCCAGCCAGTCCCAGACCAGCTGACACCGATCCTCACAGTGCGCGCATCGTCGTTCCGTCGGCTTCCGAACAGCAACCACTGCACTGATATGTGGTTGTGTTTGTCAAGTAAGCATGGTGGAACGATCCGAGAGGTGTACGGCCGCTCGGATCGTTCCAGTTCTACCGGCCGGACCCCTGAAAGGGGGATCCTGGGCCTGACGTGTCTTTCCGACGTTTACACGATCAGACTGATATGCGTGGGTTGGGTACCGCAGGACGAAACGTGCGAGTGGAGCGGTGCCACGGTCTATTCGCGAGCGTCACCGGTATCGGCTGCTCATAGTGCAAGAGTGGGTCACTCCACGTGTTCGTAGGCCCCGCACCCTCGTTCACGGGCAGGCCGGCAGTCTCTGGGCGGCCGGTCACTCGGTGAGCGTCGCGAGGGACCAGCACCAGCCCGCGAGTTCTCTCGCGATCCCGACACAGGCGACCGTGCTCTTCTTCCGACGGACGGTGTGACGCACCCATTGCCGGTGCAGCCGCTCGTTCCCGACCTGCCCGCGCGCTCGTGCGGCCGGGAACGCGAGCGCGAGACGCTTCTCCAGCGAGGGCGAATAGCCGGGACGGTACTCGCGTCGATGATGCCAGGCCGCTTCGACCAGCAGCCTGCGGGCGTGAGAGTTGCCGGTCTTCGTGATCGCTCCGAGCCTGCGCGATCCACCGGTCGAATACTCCGACGGAACGAGGCCGAGATAGGAGCCGATGGTCTTGCCGGTGAACCGGTCCCAGTCGCCGATCTCGACAGTGAGAGCGAACGCGGTGAGCGTGCCCATCCCGCGCAGGCACCCGAGCCGATGCACCACCGGGGTGAACTCGGAATCCGCTGCCATCTCCTTGATCGCGGCATCGAGCCGTGTTCTGCGGGTCAGGGTCTGCTCGACGGTCTCGTAGGCGGCATCGAATGCCGCTGTGTAGGCGGGGGTCCCGGTCCGGTGTGCCCGGCACCAGGCGAGGTGTTTCTGTGTCCAGGTGGTGCTGTCGTACACGTACCCGTGCCGGAGGAGGAGCTTTGAGAGGCGATGCCTGGCCGCCATGAGATCGTGTCGGCAGTCTTCCCGGGCGCGCACGAGATCCCTCGCGGTTTCGGCCGTGATCGTGGGGATCGCGACCGGGACGATCTGTCCGAGCTGGAGGAGTTTCGCGAGGTGTGCCGCGTCACGGGCATCGGTCTTCACCCGATCCCCGGTCGGGCGTTGCAGTTTCGAGGGGGCCGCGACCACGCACTCGATCCCGGCATCACTGAAGTGGCGGGCGAGGTCGTATCCGGTCGGGCCGGCCTCGTAGACAACCGTGGTCGGGCCGGGCAGCGTGCGCGCCCACTCGATGACCTGGAACGGGTCGTAGGGGAACTTCTTCCGGACAGGTTGCTCGGCATCAATATTGATCGCGTGCGCGACCACAGATCGTGCGTGCACGTCCAGGCCGATGAACGTACGATAAGGGAACACTGGGGCCTCCAATCTCGACTGGTGATAGGCCAGCCCCTCGTTGCTCCAAGACTTCAGTTACTGGAACGAGGGCTGGTAACCGCCGATCATGCGAGTCGGGGCCCCAGTCCTGTCAAGGGGTGACCACCCCCATATCGTCTATTGCGAGGGTCGAGGGTCGGGCCGGGGGGCAGGGGCAGGGTCGGGGTCGGAGGAGGGGCAGGGGATCGAGGTCGGGGGGGGTCGGAGGTCGGGAGGGAGGGGCGGGGTGAAGGCCGAGGGGCGGGTCAGGGGCCGGAGGGAGAACGCAAGAACCCCCTCGGCCGAGGCCGAGGGGGTTCTTCGTGCGAGTGGGGTTCAGACGAAGGTCTGGCGGATGGTGCCGATGCCCTCGATGGTGGTGGTGAGGGTCTGACCCGGCTGGATCAGCCACTCCGGCTCGCGGGTGAAGCCGACGCCCGAGGGGGTGCCCGAGTAGATCACGTCTCCCGGCTGCAGCACGACGATCTGCGAGAGCTTCTCGATGATCGAGGGCACGTCGAAGATCATCTGGCCGGTGTGGCCGCTCTGCACGACCTCGCCGTCGAGCTCACCCGTGATCACGAGGTCGTCGCGGTTGGGCAGCTCATCGGGGGTGACCAGCCACGGACCCTGGGGCGAGTAGCCGGGGAACGACTTGCCGAGGCCGAACTGCGGTGACGGAGGCTGCAGCTGCGTGACGCGCTCGGAGAGATCCTGACCGACGGTGAGGCCGGCCACGTAGTCCCAGCCGGTGCCCTCGGCGATCTTGTGCGCCTTGCGGCCCACGACGATCACCAGCTCGGCCTCCCAGTCGGTCTTGCCGCCGGGAACGAGCTCGACAGTCTCGTACGGTCCGGCGATCGACGACTGGAACTTGGGGAAGACGGGCGGCAGGGCGTCGGGCGTGCCCATGCCGCTCTCCGCGACGTGATCGGCGTAGTTCAGGCCGACGCCGAAGGACTGGAACGGCCGAGGGGTGAGCGGGCCGAGCTTCGCCTCCTCGATGGAGACCGAGTCGCCGGAGGCGCCGGCGGCCCAGGCGGTGAACGCATCCCAGTCGTCGTAGATGCCCTGGATGCCGGGACCGAAGCGGCCCTCGCTGGCGGTGGCGACGTCGAAGCCGGTGGTGTCGTCGGTGAGGATGACGGCTCGGCCGTCGTGGTTCGCAAGGCGCATCGTGCTGCTTTCTGGTAGGGGTCCGGAAGTGTATATCTTTGAGGAAAAGTATATATCCTCTAGATCATCGGGGTGATGCTGGTCTCATTGCCCAGCAGCAGCTTGCCGTAGGTCTCGTAACCGATGGAGGGGCTGCCGACCGCGTGGCTGGTGCCGACGTGGATGTCGCGCCACCAGCGCTGCATCGGGTTGGAGTCGGCGTACGAGCCCGAGCCGTGCACCCACATGAGGGTCTCGATGGCCTCCTGCAGCAACTCCATGATGTAGCCGGTGTTGGCCTTGACGCGCGTGCGCTCGAGCGGCTCGGGGTAGACGCCCTCGCGGCCCCAGGCGTCGAGGCGGTCGCAGACGTCGAAGGTGAGCAGGCGCGCGACCTCGATCTTCTGCGCGGCCTGCGCGACCTTCAGCTGCAGCGCGGTGGAGTCGGCCTGCTTCTCGAAGAAGGTCTGCGAGACGGGCTTCTGTTGCGCCTTCTCGCGCACGTACTCGAGCGCGGCCTCCGCGGCGCCGAGCGAGGGGCCGACGAGCACGATGACGAGCAGCGGGATGAAGGCGGTGCGGTAGACGGGCTCGTCCTTGGCGGAAACGCTTGGGTACTCGCCCTCGATGGCGGGCGGCACGAGCATGACGCGGTGGTCGGGCACGAACACGTCGTTGGCCACGATGGAGTTGCTCGCGCTCCCGCGCATGCCGCTGATGTACCAGGTGTCCTCGATCTCGTAGTCGGAGCGGGGGATCACGCCCAGGCCGACGCTCACGATCTCGCCGTTCTCGTCGGGCACGGGGAAGCCGATGCCCGCCCAGTCCGACCACCACGAGCCCGAGTTGTAGTGCCACTTGCCGCTGACGCGGTAGCCGCCCTCCACCTTCTCGGCGGTCGAGGTGGGCATGAGCACGCCGGTGAGCACCGGGTTGGGGTTGTCGCCGCCCCAGACCTCGGCCTGCACCTCGTGGTTCATGTGCGCGGTGAGCCAGCCGCAGACGTTGGTGAGCATGACGACCCAGCCGGCGCCGGCGTCGGCGCGGCCGACGAGGGTCGACACCTCGAGCATCTCGCGAGCGTTCGCGCCGAGGCCGCCGAAGCGCTCGGGCTTGCTGATGCCGAGTGCGCCGGTCTCCTTGAGCTTCTCGATGATGTCGTCGCGCACGCGGCGATCCCGGTCGCCGTCCTTCCCCGCTGCCGCGATCTCGGGCAGGATCGCCTCGGTCGCTTCGAGAACCTTCTTGATGCCGTCTGATACCTGGGTCATGGTGGGGGTGCCTCTCCTCTTCGAGTTGCCGATAAAGATCATGATCAATATGTCATTGAGGATGGGGAATGTCAAGCGAGTCCTGGCGGCACAGTCCTGCGGGAGGCCTGCTGCTACTATCTATTCATGGTATGGAATTCCGCCGTGGAGCTTGACCCGGGGGATGAGCCGGCCCTGAGTCGTCGAGCCTGGCTCTCGCACCGCAAAGCGAGCCAGTACCAGGTGTCGCCGGAGACGAGCCTGGCCGAGCAGGTCGCCGCCCAGATCGAGGCGATGGCCCGCGAGGAGGAGCCCGGCGCGAGGCTCGGCAGCAAGGACGAGCTGCGCGAGCTCGTGGGCGTCTCGGTGGGCACCCTCAACGAGGCGCTGCGGATCGCGCAGGCACGCGGAGCGGTGACGCTCAGGCGCGGCCCCGGCGGCGGCATCTTCAGCGCCCATACGACCTCGCTCATGCGGCTCGGCGCGCAGATCGTGGGGATGGAGACGAGCACGCACACGCTGCGCGATGCGCTGCGCATGCGCAACGCCCTCGATCCGCTCGCGCTCTCGGACGCGGTGGAGCATGTGAGCCGCTTCGACATCGATGACCTGCGCGGCATTCTGGAGGGCATGCAGCGCGCAGCCGAGAGCGGCGACGTCGACGGCTTCATCCGCGGGCACTGGAACTTCCAGTCGCGCGTGACGAGCATCTCGCCCAACGCGCTGCTGCGCACCGTCTTCGTCGGCTTGATCGAGTTCCTCGACGAGCACGCCGTAGCCGTCATGCCGCTCGGCCGCGACGGTCAGGAGGGACTGCGCCTGCAGCTCGATCTGCACGAGCGGATGATCGCCGCGCTCGAGGCCCGCGATCGGGAGGCCGCCTTCGGCGTCATGCGCGACTACGTGGCCTCGCAGGGCGAGACGCTGCACGGCTGGTGAATGCGAAGGCCGCCCCGGGCGATGCCCGGAGCGGCCGTTCTGCGGTGTCGCCGAGCGCGGGTCAGCGCGCGACGGGCTTCACGCCGTAGTCGAGCACGCCGGGGGGCACCTGGCCGTCCCACTGGTTGATCCAGTAGAGGTCGTCGGCGTCGAACCAGCGCTCGGGGCGGTTCTTGTCGCGGATGGTCTCCATGTCGCAGTAATACTCGATCACGGCGCCGTTGGGCTCGACGTAGTACACGGCGATGTTGTCGCCGGCGCCGTGGCGCACGGGGCCCCAGGCGAGGCGCGCGCCGCGACGGGCCAGGCGGTCGCCGAGGCGGGCGAGGTCCATGATGTTGCCGGCCTGCCAGGCGTGGTGGTGCATCGCCGTGCGCGGGGCCTTGAACACCGCGATGCCGTGGTGGTCGTTGTTGCAGCGCATGAAGAAGTGCTCGTCGCCGATGTTGTCGGAGACGACGAAGTCGAACACCTCGTGCAGGAAGTCGCGCTGGGCGTGCGAGTCGATCGCCTGGATGTTGACGTGGCCGAGGCGGTCGGCGGTCAGCGAGCCGCGCTTCAGCATGCTGTAGGGCAGCTTCTCGGTGTAGATCTGCCAGGTGTAGCCCTCGGGGCCGACGAAGGCGAAGCCCTCCTCGATGTGATCCTCGATCGGGTTCTCCGAGACGACCTTGTAGCCTCCGCGGTCGACCTTGGCCCGGACGGCGTCGAGCTCGTCCTTGCTGGGCACGACGAGGCCGATGTGGTCGACGGCGTCCTCCTCGGCCTGGGTGTAGACGAGCTCGTGGTGCTTGTTCTGGGCGGTGAGGAAGACCTTCTTGCCCGTCGAGTCGGTCTCGTGCAGGCCGAAGACGTCGATGGCGTTCTTGGTCGAGGCGGTGAGGTCTCGGGTCAGCATCGAGACGTAGCCGATCTCGGAGACGGCGCCGATTGCGGTCATTGGGTGTTTCCTTTCTTTGCAGCCCCATCGCTGCGGGGTGCTCGTGGGTCGTTCTGTCAGGTCGGTACCGGTGCCCGGGGCGAGGATCCGGCGTCCGCCGCAGCGGGCTTCCGGATCCCGGTGCTCAGGCCTCGGCGGGGGAGAGTGCGGCGCTGTTGGCGCCGAAGACGCGGTTGCTGTAGACCAGTGCGAGCGGGCCCTCCATCTCCGCGTGCTGCACCTCGCCGGCGAGGATGGTGTGGTCGCCGGCGGGCAGTTCGTACGCCAGGACGCACTCGATCCAGGCGGCCGTGCCGTCCAGGCGGGCAGCTCGCGATCGAGCCGCCAGTCGTCGGGCGCGAAGCGGAGCGCCTCGTCGCGGGCGAAGCGCATCGCGACGTCGCCCTGGCCGTCGGCGAGCAGGTTCACGCCGAAGCGGCGGACATGCCGGATGCGCTGCAGGATGCGCGAGTTGTTGTCCATGGACACCATCACGAGCTTCGGGCTGAGCGACAGCGAGGCGAAGGCCGACACCGTGGTGCCGTGCGGGGCGCCGTCGTGCGTCGTGACCACGGTCACCGGCGCGGGCACATGCGCCATGAGATCGCGGAACGTCTGATCGTCCAAGGCCAATCCTCTCTGATTGAGTATGATCAATATGATCTTACCGCGGCGGGGGGAAAGCGCAACCGCCGCCTTCCTCTCGTTGCGGATGGTGGGAGAGGTCAGTGCGAGGATTCGGGGCTTTCCGTCCGCAGCGCGATCGCGGCGTATCAGCAGGCGCGCGCGAACACCGTGAGCGACGAGAACAGCACGACCCGGCGTCCGCGCGCGTCGGAGAGCGAACTCGCAGCGGTGAGGGGGTCGAGCAGCGTCGGGATGCCGGGGGGTGTGGGGTCGTCTGTAGGAGAATGGGGCCATGAGCGAAGTCGACAAGCCTCCGACTGCCACCCGCCGCCGAGGAGCGAAGCTCGAGGCCGCGCTGCTGAATGCGGCATGGGATGAGCTCGTTGCCCGGGGATACCTCGGCCTCACATTCGAAGGCGTCGCGGAACGGGCCGGAACGAGCCGGCCGGTCGTCAACCGCCGCTGGACGGCGAAGAGCGAACTGGTCTCCGCAGCCGCCAGGCATGCGGCCGACCAGCGGCAGCCCGTGAAGGCGCCCGACACCGGCTCGCTGCGAAGCGACACGATCGAATTGCTGCGGCAGATCGCCGACGACCGCTCGGAGTGGTTCGCCGTGCTGACCGCCCAACTCGCCGGTTACTTCAGCGAGACAGGCTCCGGCCTCGAAGGGCTGAGCTCCCTCGTGCGTGAGCGGCACCTCGCTCTGCTCGAAGTAGTGGTCGCCCGCGCCGTCGCGCGAGGGGAGGTCCTCCCCGAGAAGATCACTTCTCGAAGGCTGCGATCGCCGCTGGATCTTCTCGACCTCGAGATGCTCATACTGCCGGGGCCGGTGCCGGAAGAGAGCATCGAGACGATCGTCGACGATGTCTTCCTGCCGCTCGTGAAATCGTAGCCGCTCCGCGGGCGTCGGGTTTCGAACACGCGCCCGAGATCGGGGGGCAAGTGCCGCAGGCGACGGCCGAACGGATGCTGATCCGTGTCGCCGACGGGAATCGACGCGAATGCTGGGCTACGCCCGGCATTCGCAGCGCTCGCTCCGCCTCGGGCTCCGCTCACGCCGCGGGCAGATCGAACGCGATGCGTTCTCCTGCTGCCCGCGCCCCTCACGGGGTTCGATTCCCATCGACCCGGAAACGGCTGTGACCCCCGACCTGAAGGCCGGGGGTCACAACCGTTTCAGAGGGGCCGACGGGAATCGAACCCGCGTTCTCAGCTTGGGAAGCTGATGTCTTACCATTAGACGACGGCCCCGGAAGGGTTCGGGAACCACCCGTCAACCCTAGCAGAGCGCGAGGCGCTCGCAGGGCCCGCCCCTACTCGGCAGGCGCCTCCTCGGCGGGAACCTCCTCGGCAGGAGTCTCCTCGGGCGGCGCCTGGCAGATGGCCGCCGCGGCGAGCGCGGCGCCCTGATCGGCCGCGGTCCAGGCGACCGCGGGCCCGACTCCGGCCTCCGCGGCGAGCGCGGCGAGCTGCAGCGCGAGCGCGCGCACGAAGCCGGCGCCGGTGCTGGAGTTGTCGAGCACGACGACGACGCTGAAGCCGGCGGCCGGATCGTGGTAGACGGCCGTCAGCGTGCCGGTGATCGCGCCGCTCCTGCCGTAGAGGGTGCCGAGGCGCTCGACCCCGAAGCCCCAGGCCTGGGCGTTCGGGTCGTCGACGGCGCCCTCCTCGGGCACGATCGGGTTGCCGTCGGCGTCGCGCTCGGGGTTCGCGGTGGGGGTGGCCTCGATGACGACGGAGGCGAGCTCGCCGCCGAACGAGCCGCCGAGGTACTGCTCGTAGAAGCTCTTGAGGTCGGTCACGGTGGTGACGCTCGCCCCGGCGCCGCCGAGCATCGAGGGCGAGACCTGCGGCACCGCGACGACGCCGGCCTCGCAGACGGGTGCCCCGCCCGCGGAGGGGTAGGTGCTGCCCTCGAGGCCCCCCTGGGGGAGCGCCGTGCGCGCGAGCGTGTCGGCCGGGTAGTAGCTCGAGGTCATGCCGGCGGGCCCGAAGACGTACTGCTGCAGCAGCTGGGAGACCGGAGTGCCGGTGGCGACGCGCAGGGCGCGGGCCAGCAGCAGGGCGTCGGTGTCGGAGACGTGCACGTCGAGGCCGGGCCACGACAGCGGCGAGCGGGCGAGCCCCTGCGCGAACAGCTCGCGATCCGACCACGGACGCGTCGGGTTGTTCGTGAAGACGTCGGCGAGGCCGATCTTGAAGTCCGCGAGACCGGTCTTCGCGGTGCAGAGCTGCCCGTAGGTGATGTCGTCGATGCCGACCTGGCGGGGGAGGTCCTCGGAGACCTTGCGGTCGAGGGGCACCGTGCCCTCGGCGGCGAGCTCGAGCAGGAGCGCGCAGATCACGGGCTGGGTCGCCTGGGCCCCGCGGATGGCGGATCCCGCGTCGGCCCCGGTGCCGAAGGACTGCACGTAATTGCCCGAACCGGTCCAGACGCCGACGATCGCGGAGTCGGATCCGCTGTACTGCATCGCGGCGCCGACGGCCTCCTCGATGCCCGCGGCGAGGGCGGCGTCGATCGTGTTCTCCGCCACGGCGTCCTCGACGGGGCCGGAGCCGCTGCACGCGGTGAGGGTCAGCGCCGCGACGGAGAGCAGGGAGATCGCTGCCGCGCGAGCGCGGCGACCGAACCCAGTTTTCACGGAACCGCCAATCTCAGAGACACACAAGACAGTCGGAGTCTACTGCGTACCGCCGAGAAGAGACCGCGAGGGTCGATTGGACTTCATCTGATGAAGTGTGACAAGGTGGGTTTCGTCTCATTAAGATGGTGGGGTGAATGAATTCGATCCCGCCGTGATCTCTGCTGTCGTCGCCCATATGAACGGCGACCATCCCGAGGACAATCTGCTGATCGCGCGAGCGTTCGGTCGCCCCGAGGCGACGGAGAGCACGATGATCGGACTCGACGGCGAGGCCGGTGTCTGGCGGGTCACTGATGCGGACGGCACGCAGGATCTGCGCGTGACCTGGCCCGGCTGGCCGATCTCGGAGCGCGCCGAGATCCGCCGCGAGGTCGTCGTGCTCTACAAGTCGGCGTGCGAGCGCCTGGGCGTCCAGCCGCGCGAGGAGCACGAGGCCGCCCCGCAGGGCGGGCATGCCGGTCACCCCGGTGGGCACCCGGGCGGTCACCCGCACGGCGCGGGCCACCCGCACGGCCAG
Source organism: Candidatus Leucobacter sulfamidivorax (assembly GCA_016771945.1). Taxonomy (GTDB): domain Bacteria; phylum Actinomycetota; class Actinomycetes; order Actinomycetales; family Microbacteriaceae; genus Leucobacter; species Leucobacter sulfamidivorax. The sequence goes on along the minus strand of QZLF01000002.1, from coordinate 100,339 downwards.
GGCGGGCATCCCGGCGGACACCCCGGCGGCCATCCGCACGGCAAGGCCGAGAGCGACGGCTCCTTCTCGCAGGCGCTGCGCGAGGCCACCTGGGGCGATCACTCGGACAGCGAGGGGTCGACGTTCATGGAGGACATCATGCGCCGGCGCGCCACGGTCGAGGACTACGCCGCCATGGTCGCCCAGCACTACTTCGTCTACGTCGCGCTCGAGGAGGCCTCGCGCCTGCTCGCGGCGGATCCGCGATTCGCGGTCTTCCACCCCGAGGCACTGGTGCGCCTGCCCGCGATCGAGGCCGACCTCGAGCACCTGCTCGGGCCCGACTGGCGCGACCGCATCGAAGCGGTGCCCGCGACCGAGGAGTACGTCGCCCGCATTCGCGAGCTCACGGCCGAGGGCTGGCTGCCCGGCATCGTCGCGCACCACTACACCCGCTACCTCGGCGACCTCTCGGGCGGCCAGATGATCGCGCGGGCCGTCGCCCAGCAGCACGGCTTCGACGGCGCGGGCGTCGCCTTCTACGACTTCGCCGAGCTCGGTGGCATCCCCGAGTTCAAGGCCGCCTACCGCGACGCGCTGAACACCCTCGGCGAGAGCCTCGACGAGGTCGAGCAGCAGCGCGTCTTCGACGAGGTGCGCGCCGCCTACGGCTTCAACACCCGCACCTTCGTCGACCTGGATCGCGGTCGAGCGGCGGCCGCGACCGCCTAGGCGGCAGCGGCCCGTCGCGATCCGCCCCGCGCCATGACGGCGAGCGAGGCCCGGACGCCGCCGCCCCCGATCGGGCGGGGCAGGGTCGCGCTGTGGGACAACGCGCGCTTCGCGCTCATCGCGCTCGTCGTGATCGGGCACGCGATCGCGACCGTGCGCGGCGAGACGGCCTTCGGCTACGGGCTGTACGTCTTCATCTACCTGTTCCACATGCCGGCGTTCATCGCGCTGACCGGGGCGTTCTCGAAGGCCGAGGCGAGCCCGCGCATCGCGCGCTCGGTCGTGCAGCTCATCGTCACCTGGCTGCTGTGGGAGGGCATCTGGGCGCTCATCCGCCTCTTCGCCGAGGGCGATCCACCGGGCCGGAACTGGCTCGTCGCCCCGGCCTGGACCCTGTGGTTCCTCGTCACCCTTGCCACGATGCGCATCCTGCTGCCCTACATCGCGCGGCTGCGGCACCCGTTCGTCGTGTCGGTGATCATCGCGCTCGCCGCGGGGCTGAGCCCGGCGATCGGCACGGCGTTCTCGGCGCAGCGCACCCTGTGCCTGCTGCCGTTCTTCGTCGGCGCGTGGCTCGCGCGAGAGCGCGGCTGGTTCGAGCGCGAGCGCTTCCTGCGTCCGGGACCGGCTCTCACCGCTGCGGCCTGGGGGGTCTTCGCCGCGGTCGTCGCGGTGCTCGTCGCGCTGCCCGGGCTGCGAGACTTCTGGCGGATCGACTCCTGGATCACCTGGAACCGCGACTACGCCGCTCTGCTCGGCGGCGAGGGGGCGATCGGCGACTGGTCGCCCGACGCCTGGTGGCAGCTCGCGCTCGCGGGCGTCGGAGTCCGTACGGCGCTGCTCGTGATCGCCGCGGCGATGACGCTGGCGCTCGTCATCGTGATCCCGCGCGCCCGCGGCTTCGTCTCGACCTGGGGCACGCGCACCCTCTACGTCTACCTGCTGCACGGGCCGATCATCTGGACGCTGCGCGAGACCGGCGCCGTGCGCGCGATCGGCCGTCTCGGTGAGGGCGGCGTGCTGATCCTCGTGGCCGTCGCCGTCGCGATCGCGGTCGTGCTCTCGACCGGCTGGGTCGCGCGGGCGCTCCGACCCGTGATCGAACCGAGACTGGAGTGGCTCTTCGCGAGGGAGCCGGCGCGGTAGTCTGCTGACGGGAGGGCGGATCGCCCCGGACAGCCTGGAGGGTCGCCGATGCCGGGGAGCTGCGCGTGAGACGGGGGCGGATCCGCGCGCTCGCCTGCGTCCTCGCGGCCGCGACGCCCCTCTGCGTGCTCCTCGTCGGCTGCGCGCCCGAGGCCGTGCCCGGCTGGGAGCCCCCTCCGGCGCGGGTGATCCCCGGAGTGAGCCTCGCCGATCCGAGCGTTGCGGACCCGGCGGATCCCGCCGCCCCCGATCCCGCGGGCGAAGGGGCGGATCAGCTCGTCTCTCCCGTGGAGGCCCCGCCCGTCGCGGCCCCGGCCGCCGGTCTCGATGCGACCTCCCTCGGCCTCGTGCCGGGCCGCCTGCGCAACGACGCCCTGGCATTCGCCGCGCGCTACGTGCTCATCCCGGGCGCGCCGGCCTTCAACGAACGGGTGGACGGGCTGCTGCGCTCCGCGATCGCGGCCACCGGCCTGGCCTATGCTCCGCAGGCCTATCCGGCGGGCTCGGGGCTCGCCGATCGCGGCTGCGTGCCGGGCTCGGCCGTCTGGCCCGCGGCCGAGGTGCTGAGCCGCCCCGAGACCGGCCCCGTCGGCGGCGTCGGCATCGCGGTCACGTGCGAGCTGACCGCCGCGTTCGGGCACACGATCGGCGTGACGCTGCGCGTGGTCACGGGCGGGCCGGACGGGGTGGCGGGCGACGAGACCCATGCGCTCCTGGTCGACGTCTCCACCGGCACGGTGACCGAGGGGATGAACCGGTGGAGCGAGGCCGCCCCGGACGAGCTGTGGCGGCGCCGTCGAGCTGCTGCGGCAGCGGGCCGGCGGCCTGAGCACGGCGCCGGTCGCGGAGCCCGACGAGACGCAGCTCGCGCTCGCCGCGGACGCCCTGCGGACGGCGATGCCGGACCCGGCGAATCCCGCGGATGGCGGCCTGCTCGTCGTGCTGGCGCCGGGCATCGCCTCGCCGGAGCTCGCGGGCCTCGACATCGAGGCGACCGCCGAGGCGCTGCCGCTCATCGTCGACGCCGAGACGGCGCTCGAATGGACCGCGCCCGAGTGGCGCGCGCTCGCCGAGCAGGCGGGGCAGCCCTTCGCGGGAGTCCCGGCCCCGGCCACGAGCGTGCCGATCGACTGCTCGCTCGTGCCCTGCGTCGCGCTCACCTACGACGACGGGCCCTCGGGCTACACCCCGCAGCTGCTCGACGCCCTCGCCGCGCAGCGGGCCTCGGCGACCTTCTTCCTGATCGGCAGCGCGGTGCCGGGCGGCGCCGACACCGTGCGCCGCACCGTCGCCGAGGGGCACGAGGTCGCGAGCCACACCATGAGCCACCCCGATCTCACCACGCTGAGCGCCGCGGCCGCGCGCGCCCAGGTGCGCGATGCGGCGGCGCTGATCGAGCAGACCGCGGGCGTGCCGGTCACCATGTTCCGCCCGCCCTACGGCGCGGTGAACGCGGCGGTGATCGACGCGGTCGGCATGCCCGCGATCCTCTGGAGCGTGGACACGAACGACTGGCGGCGCCCCGGCGTCGACGTGCTCATCGACCGCGCCGTGAACGGCGTCTCGCCCGGCGGCATCGTCCTCTTCCACGACACGCATCTCGACAGCGTCACGGCGGCCCCGGCGATCGTCGAGGGACTGCGCGACCGGGGCTTCGAGCCCGTCACGGTGTCCGAGCTCTTCGGCGGCAGCGTGCCGGCGGGGCGGGTGAGTTCGCGATGACCGGGGTCGGGAACGGGGCCGTGAACGAGAACGGGCCTGTGAACGGGAGAGGCGCCGGGGCCGGGGGCGGATCGCGCCGCGCCGCGTTCTGGTCGGCCCTGGCCGCCGCCGTGCTCGGCCTCGCCTGCACCGTCGCGCTGGTGGCCCTGCTCGTCTGGCCGGGTCTGAGCTCCGCGCGCGCGATCGAGATCGCCGACGGGGCGCGGGTGTTCGCCGTGCCCGAGGCGGGGGTATCGGTGACCCCGCGCGAGGGGTGGGCCGTGCGGCCGACCGCCGACGGGCTGCTGCTGCACTCGCCCGACCGGGTGCTCGCGGTCGAGCTGACGACCGCGCCGGAGGCCGATGTCGAGGCGTTCTTCGAACAGGGGGCGGGGGATTCCGCCGCCGTGCCGGTGATGAGCGAGACGCTGAGCTCGGGCCTCGAGCTGCGGCACGTCGCCACGGGGAACGGGCTCACCGGGGTGCTGGACGCTCCGGAGGGTCCGCTGTACATCGACGCCGAGGTCGACGCCTCGGGCTGGTTCGAGGACTACCGCCCCGCGCTCTCCGAGCTCGTCGAGAGCATCGGTGCCGACGAGTAGCAGTGCCGATGAGTAGCGGTGCGCGACGTCCCCTACGAGGAGTTGGCGCGGATGTGCAGTATTCAGTGCGCAGCTGCACATCCGCGCCAACTCTTCGGGAAGGCGAGACCGTATGGCGCTACTCGCCCTCGGGCACGAGCAGCTGGTGGCGGGCGAGTTCGCGATAGAGCGGCACGCTCTCGATGAGCTCCGCGTGCGTGCCCTGGCCCACCACGCGCCCCTGGTCGAGCACGATGATGCGGTCGCTGTCGACCACGGTCGACAGGCGATGCGCGATCACGACGAGGGTGCGGCCCGTCGCCACCGAGTCGAGCGCCTCGCGCATGAGCCGCTCGTTCACTCCGTCGAGGCTCGCCGTCGACTCGTCGAGCAGCAGGATCGGCGGCGCCGTCAGCAGGGCCCGCGCGATCGCGAGGCGCTGCTTCTCGCCGCCCGAGAGCATGATGCCGCGCTCGCCGACCTGGGCGTCGAGCGGATTCGCGAGCCCGGCCTGGGTCGCGGTGCGGTCGAGCAGCCCGCCGAGGTTCACCGCGCGCAGCACCCGCTCGCACTCGCCGTCGCTCGCCTCGGGGGCGCCGAGACGCAGGTTCTCGCGCAGGGATCCGGCGAGGACGGGGGCGTCCTGCTCGACGTAGCCGAGCTGCCGGCGCAGCTCGGCGCGGTCGAGGCTGCGCAGATCCGCCCCGTGCAGCGACACCGTGCCGCTGTCGGGATCGTAGAAGCGCTCGACGAGCCCGAGGATCGTCGACTTGCCCGCCCCCGATGGGCCGACGAGCGCGACGCGCATGCCGCGCGGCACCTCGAAGCTGACGTCGTGCAGCACTGGCGTCTCGACGATCGGCGCGGGAGCGGCCTCGGCGTCGCGCCGGGCGCCGCGGCCGGTGCCGCGGACGAGCTGCCGGGCGTCCACCCGGTCGGGCGCCGCCGAGCGGTAGGCGAAGCCGACGCGGTCGAAGCGGATCGCCGGGGCGTCGTCGCGGCTCGCCTCCGCGAGCGGCAGGATCGCGCCTGCCGGCGAGAGCTCGGCGTCCCGCGCGGTCTCGACGGGGAGCGCGGTGATCTCCTGGATGCGGCCGAGCGCGCCGAGCGCCTGGTTGACGGCCGAGATCGCGCCGAAGGCCTGGCCGAGCGGCATGATCATCATGAAGAGGAAGATGATGAAGGTGACGAGCTGCGCCACGGTGATCGCGCCGGTCGCGACGCGGTAGCCGCCGATGCCGAGCACCGCGAGGAACGACACCTGCATGGCGATGAAGGAGATCGGCACGATGAGCGCCGAGATGCGCGCGACCTTGAGCCCCAGGCGGTAGGCGCCCTCGGCCTGGGCCTCGATCTCGACCTGCTCGCGCCCGTCGGCCCCCGCCGCGCGGATCGTGCGCACCGAGCCGATCGCGCGGTCCACGGCGGCGGCGAGGTCGCCGACCTTCTCCTGCGCACGTGCGACGGCGGGGCGGATCCGCGAGGACAGCCCGACCACCACGATGAGCGCGACGAGAACGACCCCGAAGGTCACGGCGAACAGCAGCGGGTCGATGACGAGCATGCCGATGAGGGCGCCGACGAAGAGCAGCACGCCGCCGATCGACTCGACGAGGCCCTGCGTCAGCACGGCGCGCAGCAGCGTCGTGTCCGAGCCGACGCGGGAGACGAGGTCGCCCGTGCGGCGCCGGTCGAACTCGGAGATCGGCAGGTGCAGGATCTTCGCGATGAGCCGTCGCCGCGACGAGAACACCACGCCCTCGCCCATGCACTGCAGCAGGTAGTGCTGGTAACCGCTCGCGAGCGCGCTCGCGAGCACGAAGAAGAGCAGCGCCCACAGCAGCCAGTCGAGGGGGGCCGAGTTCTGCACGCGCTCGATGACGGCGCCGACGAGCAGGGGCTGGGCGAGCGAGAAGAGCGCGCCGGCCACACTGAGGGCGGCGATGAAGGCGAAGCGCCCGCGCTGCTCGAGGAGATAGGGGATCAGCTGCTTCAGCGAGGCGCGCGGGCCCCGGGGGACGGCGTCCTCGCGTCGCTTCGATTCACGTGGCACGACTCACACCCTAGCCGTGCGAACTGAAACATCTGCTGAATGCCTGGGAGTCTCGTGAGTACCCCGGGCATTGCTTCGCGAGCACCCGCCATTCCGCGCGTAAGACGCAGAATCCGCCCGGTTCAGGCCGCGGGCGCGTCGCCGACGCGGATGCGCCGGGCGACGACCGCGAGCTGCAGGGCCGCCTCGGCGGCCTCGACGCCCTTCGACTCCGCGGAACCCGGGAGCCCCGCGCGATCCAGCGCCTGCTGCTCATCGTCGGTCGTGAGCACGCCGAAGCCGACGGGCCGCCCGGTGTCGAGCTGCACGCGGGTGAGCCCGTCGGTCACCGCGCTCGAGATGTACTCGAAGTGCGGGGTGCCGCCCCGGATGATGACCCCGAGGCAAACCGCCGCATCGAAGCCGCCGTCGGTGAGGGCCGCCTGCGCCGCGAGCGGCAGCTCGAAGGCGCCGGCGACGCGGAAGAGGGTGTGATCCGCCCCCGCGGCCACGATCGTCTCGCGGGCGCCCTTGATCAGCCCGCCCATCACCTCGCCGTGCCAGCTGCCGGCGATCACCGCGACGCGCAGGCCCTGCGCGTCGACCTTCAGCTCGGGGGCTCCGTGTCCGCTCATCGTGCGTCCTCCTCGGGGGTGCCGGGGAACTGGTGCCCCATCCGGTCGCGCTTCGTCTGCACGTAGCCCGCGTTCTGCTCGGTGAAGCCGACGTGCAGCGGCACCCGCTCGATCACGGTCACGCCGCGCTGCTCGAGCTGATCCACCTTGTCGGGGTTGTTGGTGAGCAGGCGCACGCGGCTGAGGCCCATGTCGGCGAGGATCTCGGCGGCCGCGGTGTAGTCGCGCGCATCGGCCGGCAGCCCCAGCTGCAGGTTCGCGTCCAGGGTGTCGACGCCCGACTCCTGCAGCTGGTACGCGCGCAGCTTGTTCGCGAGGCCGATGCCGCGGCCCTCCTGGCCGCGCAGGTAGATGATGACGCCGCCGCGCTCGTGGATGAGATCCATCGCGGCGTGCAGCTGCGGCCCGCACTCGCACTTGAGCGAGCCGAAGGCCTCGCCCGTGATGCACTCGGAGTGCACGCGCACGAGGCAGCCCTCCTCGGGCAGGCGGTCGGTGCCGCTCGTGGAGATCAGCGCGACGTGATCGATGCCGGCGCGGCGGTCGCGGTAGGCGCGCATGCGGAACTCGCCGTGCTCGGTCGGCACGAGGTGTCGGCGCGCAGGCTGACCTGGCGGTGGGCGAGCGGCCCCGCCTACCGGGCGCCCTCGGGGTCGTGCTCGTCGAGGTAGGCGATGAGCTGCTCGATCGTCACCACGGGCACGCCCTCGGCGGCGCCCAGCTCGATGAGCCCGGGCAGGCGCATCATCTCGCCGTCCTCGGCGACGATCTCGGCGATCATGGCGACCGGGCGCAGGCCCGCGAGCCGCATGAGCTCGACCGAGGCCTCGGTGTGGCCCGCGCGGGCGCGCACCCCGCCGTCGACGGCGCGCAGCGGAAGCACATGCCCCGGGCGGCGCACGTCGTCGGGCTCGGCGGCGGGGTTCGCGAGGGCGCGCAGCGTCGTGGTGCGGTCGCTCGCGCTGATGCCCGTGGTGACGCCCTCGGCGGCGTCGACCGTCACCGTGTAGGCGGTGCCGCGCACGTCCTCGTTGCGCTCCACCATCATCGGCAGGTCGAGCTGGTCGGCGATCGCGTTCGACATCGGCGCGCAGAGCAGGCCCGACGAGTTGCGCACGCTCCAGGCCACCCACTCGGGGCTCGCGAGCTCGGCCGAGAGGATCACGTCGCCCTCGTTCTCCCGGTTCTCGTCGTCGGCGACGATGGCCGGGCGACCGGCCTTGATGGCGGCGATGGCCTCTTCGATGGTGCTGATGCCAGGGGTGGTCATGCGGGGGTTCCTTCGTGATTTCCTGCGGGGGCGGTGGGGTCGGTGGGGTCTGCGAACTGCAGCATGCGCTGCACGTGACGGGCGAGGATGTCGGTCTCGAGGTTGACGCGGTCGCCCGGGGCGAGGGCGCCGAGGGTGGTCGCCGACAGCGTCTCGGGGATCAGCGACACCTCGAACCAGGGCTGCGGATCCGCCGGCCCGGAGATGCTCGAGACCGTGAGCGAGACGCCGGAGAGCGTCACCGAGCCCTTGTCTACGAGGAGCGGTGCGAGTGCGGGATCGAGCGCGAAGCGCAGCGTCTTCCAATTGTCATGCGGCGTGACCGACAGCAGCCGGGCCGTGCCGTCGACGTGGCCCTGCACGATGTGCCCGCCGAGGCGGCTGTCGACGCGGGCGGCGCGCTCGAGGTTGACGCGGTCGCCCGGGGCGAGCTCGCCGAGCGTCGACATGCGCACCGACTGCTCCATGACGTCGGCGGTGAAGGTGCCGGCGCCGTCGGCGGCGGTGCCCTGCTCGATGACGGTCAGGCAGACGCCCGAGACCTGGATGGAGTCGCCGTGCCCGGCGTCGGCCGTCACGATCGGGCCGCGCACGGTGAGCCGCAGCGAATCGCCCACGGGTTCGACGGCGACGATCTCGCCGACCTCCTCGATGAGTCCGGTGAACATCAGTGCTCCTTCTCGGCGGTGGTGGGGGTGGTCGGAGTGGCGGATGCGCCGGGCGCGGCGGGTGCTGGCGGCACGGCCGCCGGTTCGAGCGCGGCCTTCACGAGCAGGTCGGCGCCCAACTGCGCCAGGTGGAGGATGCGCAGGCGCCGGATGCCGGACATGTCGGCGACGCCGATGTCGCCGAGCGCGAGCCGCGGCCCGCCCAGCAGCGCCGGCGCCAGGTAGATCAGCACCTCGTCGACGAGGCCCGCCGCGATGAGCGAGCTCGCGACGGCAGGTCCCCCCTCGACGAAGAGGCGGCGGATGCCGCGCTCGTGCAGCTCGGCGAGATCGGCCGCGAGGTCGTCGCCCGTGAGGCGGATCGGTTCGGCGAGTCCGCGGGCCGCGAGCGCCGGATGCTCCAGGATCCGCGCGCCGCTCGGGATCGGGCGGCGGCCGAGCACCACCGGCACGGGCTGCTGCTCGGCCGGGACCAGCAGGCCGCCGGTCTCGGCGCGGGCGGTGAGGGCGGGATCGTCGGCGAGGAGGGTGCCGGTGCCCACGAGGATCGCGTCGGCCTCGGCCCGCCTGCGGTGCACGTCGCCGCGGGCGTCGACCCCAGTGATCCACTGGCTGCTGCCGTCGGCCGCCGCGGCGCGACCGTCGAGGGTCTGCGCCCACTTCACGGTGACGTGTGGACGCCGTGCTTGGAGCGAAGCCGATTTCTCGGCTTCGCTCGCGGCGTCCCGAGTCCGTCCCGGGCTCGGATCCGTGAGATGATCCTGCCGCGCGAGCCAGGGAGCGATGAGCTCGCGGGCCTCCTCGGCCAGCACGCCGCCGGTCACCGCGACGCCCGCGGCGCGCAGAGCGTCGGCCCCGCCGCCCGAGACCTCGCCCGGATCGTCCAGTGCGTAGACCACCGCGCCGATCCCGGTCTCGGCGAGCGCGACCGCGCAGGGGCCGGTGCGGCCGGTGTGGTTGCAGGGCTCCAGGGTGACGACCGCGGTGAGCTCGCCGATACGGTCGCGCTGCTCGGGGCTCAGCCGCCCGAGCGCCTCGACCTCGGCGTGGGGGGTGCCGGATCCGCGATGCCAGCCCTCTGCGACGGGGCGACCCTCGGCGTCGAGGATCACGCAGCCCACCCGCGGGTTCGGATCATCGGCGGGACCCTGCTCGGCGATCGCGAGCGCGCGCCGCATCGCGGCCTCGTGCGCCTCGCGGTTCGGCATCTCCGGCTCCACATCTCGTGCGTGCCGGGGATGAGGCGTCCCGCCGGCATCGGCGGTCGCCTGTGTTCCTCGTATCCGGACTGAACGCGGGGCTCGTGCCTCGCGCATCACCGTCGGCACCGGAATTCCACCGGTTCGGCCTCGCGGATGCGAGGTTCGCGGACTGTCACCGCCGGTTCGGAATCTCACCGACCCCGGAACACGCTAACTACCCTAACGTGTTCCGGGACCCGCTATTCCCGCGATGCAACATGGGCAACTCTCCGCAGCCCCTCCGGGACCGCCCCATTCCCTCCCGTGGAAACCCGCCTACTCGGAGGGAGCGCCGCAGGGTGTGTGTCTCGAAAGGTCGATTCGGGCTCTCCACTTAACCGGACTACCCTCACTGGATGAGCACACTACTGGCAGGACATGATTATCCGGGATCGATGGGCGAGTTCCTCGCTTGGTTCAGCACTGACGAGGCCTGCCGGGATTACCTGGCTTGGCTGCGCTGGCCGAGCGGCTTCACCTGCGACCGATGCGGGCACGAGGACGGATGGCGCATCGCTGATGGGCGTTGGAAGTGCTCATCCTGTTCGCATCGTACGTCGGTAACGGCGGGCACAATCTTTGATCGGACCCGCACCCCGCTGACGGTGTGGTTCCAAGCGGTGTGGGCGTTCGCGACACCAAAAGACGGCGTCTCGGCACTCGGACTGCAGCGCACTCTCGAGTTCGGGTCGTACCAGACCGCGTGGGCGATCCTGCATCGCCTGCGATCTGTGCTCACTCGCCCGGACAGAGAACTGCTCCACGGCATCGTCGAGGTCGACGAGACGTACATCGGCGGCGAAGAGCCCGGCCTGTCTGGCGGGCGGGCTCGCGGGAAGAAAGCCCTCGTCGCGGTTGCTGTCGAGGAGCACGAGCCCCGCGGCTACGGCCGATGCCGCATGGAGACCATCGAGGATGCTTCCCGCGCCACGCTCCACCGGTTCATCAGAGAGAACATCGCCCCCGGCAGTCGGGTCATCACCGATGGGTGGGGCAGCTACCGTGGACTCGACCTGATCGGCTATATCCATGAACCCCGGAACCAGAACGCTGCAAGAGCGCGAGGCGAAGATGTCGGGACGCTGCTGCCGGGAGTGCACCGCGTGGCCTCACTTGCGAAACGATGGCTGTTGTCGACTCATCAAGGCGCGGTCGATAGGGCGCACCTGGATGAATACCTTGGAGAGTTCTGCTTTCGGTTCAACCGGCGTACTTCGAACAGTCGCGGTTTGTTGTTCTACCGCGTTCTTGAACTCGCTGTCGGTCACTCCCCGGTTCGCTACAAGGATCTCGCCCGCGGCACCCGCTCTCGGAGCGTGTCGCCGATACCGCCGCGCACGACCGGGCATCCGCCCTCGATCGAGCGCGCTACCGGGGAATGGCCCTGGCGATCACGTTAGTCCGGTTAAGTGGAGAGCCCTAAGGTCGATAACGCGTGAGAATTCGCGAGGGGACCCGCTTTTTCGACCTTTCGGCGGGCAACGGGCCGTGGGCCGGCGGGAAGGGTCCGCCGGCGTGCGGATGAGCCGGTAGGCGCGGGTCGTGGGCCGGGGCGTGTGCGGGTCTCGAGTCGATGGGCGCAGGATCGGCGGGGCGCCGAGCGGGCGAGGCGCGATCCGCGGCTCAGCGCGTGTCCCCCGGCGCCGCCGCGCTCGCGGCGGAGGCGGCGAGGTCGCGCAGCGTGGCGTCGGGCAGGTAGGCGCGGGTGAGCGCCATCGCGATGCGCGGCAGGTCGCCCTCGTCGCGGAAGAGCAGGTGCAGGGGCTCCGAGCGGGGGTTGAACTTCTGCTTGAAGCGGTGCAGCGAGCGGAAGCCGTAGAGCGGCTCGATGAGCTCGCCGAGGCGATCGAGCAGGCGGTCGACCGGGCCGGCCTCGAGGTCGGCCGGACGCACGAGCGGCGCCCCCGAGAGCGAGACGAACGCGTAGCCCTGCTCCGCGAAGTGCAGTGCGGAGGAGGCGATGAGGAACTCCATCACCGGGCCGAAGCCGTCGTCCCGCCGGCGCATGAGGTCGAGGGTCCAGCCGACCACCGCGCCGCCGGCGCCGTAGACCGGCAGCCACGAGGTGATGCCGTGCAGGTTCCCCTCCGCGTCGACGGCGATGCCGACGCGGGTCTCGGGATCCAGCGCCTCGTCGACGGTGCCCAGGGTGAAGCGCATCTCGGGCAGGCCCTTGTCGCCCGTCCACTGCTCGGAGATGGCGCGCACCTGCGCGAGCACGTTCCAGGGCTCGTCGGCGAGGGTGCACATGCGGAACTCGATCCCCTCGCGCGCGGCGCGGTTGACCGAGGTGCGCACCGGCTGCCAGCGCTTGCCCGTGAGTTCGAGCCCGGGCAGATCCACGATCGTGTCCTCGGCGACGACGACGGCGCGCCAGCCCGCGGGCCGGGCGGCCGCCGCAGCGGCTCCCGCGGAGAACACGCAGGGGATGAGCCCGGCCCGCTCGGCGCCCCGGGCGAAGGCGGCGAGCGCCTCGCCCTCCTGGCCCGGTGCGGCGACGGGATCGCCGAGCCCGATCGCCACGCCCGCGTGATCCTGGTACGCGACGAGCCCCTCGCCGACGGGCAGATAGCGGTTGGGCGGCCAGGAGATCATCCACGAGATCGTGCCGCCGCCGAGACCGCGCAGCCGATCGAGCGCCTCGTCCCCGTCGATGCCCCGCACGGTGAGGGCGCGGCACGAGCGCCGCAGCCGCACCCGGAACGCGCCGTGCGCGACGATCAGCACGATGAGCTGCGCGAGCCAGAGCACGCCCGCGGGCAGCACGAGCCCGAGCAGCTCGGCGGGATGCTCGATGCCGCCCGTGTCGAGCAGGGCCGGGATGAGCGCGATGCCGATCACGGCCGTGAGCACGTTGTAGGAGGCGAGGATCAGGGTCACGATCCAGGCGATGCGCAGTCCCTGACGCACCCGTTCGCGATGAGCAGGATCACGACGATATCGACCGCGACGTCGAGCGCCGAGGCGACGGGGGCGTTCTGCCCGAGCGGGCCGTCGTACGGGATCACGAGGTCGATGATCTGCACGACGCCGATGACGATGAGCCCCGCGAAGGCGATGAGCCGCCACTCGCGAGCGCTCGGGCGTCCGGCGGGGTGGCGGAAGGCGGGCAGCCAGCCGCTCGCGGCGAGACCCGCCGCGATGGCGATCGCGTGCTCGAGACTCGCGAGCTGGCCGATGTAGAGCAGCTCGATCGCCGCCCAGACGCCCAGCGCGACGCGGGCGCGCAGCCGCCAGGGGGAGGGCAGCGTTGCGAGCGCGAAGGCCAGGCAGGCGAAGGCGCCGGCCGAGGGGCCGACGTCGAGCGCCTCGGAGAGGCGCACCGCCAGGGCCAGCCGCTCGGCGCGACGAGCGCGAGCACGCCCGCGGCCACGAGCACGCCGACCACCTGACCGGCGAAGAAGAGGCCGATCGCCCGCAGCGTGCCGAACCGCCACTCCGCCCAGCCCAGGCCGCCCACGAGGACTGGGGCGACGAGCAGCAGCTGGATCGGCGGATCCGCGAAGAACGCCGAGGTGGCGAGCGTCCACCAGCGTCCCGCTTCGAGCGCGGGCAGGCCCGTCGCGACGGCGTCGAACCACGGCTTCTCGGAGGCGGGCGAGAGGATCGTGCCCGCCGCGATGCCGATCGCGAGCATCGCGAGCGCGAAGAGGATCGTGAACGGCGTGCGCCTCAGCACGGTGAGCACGCGGCCTCGCGAGCGGGGGGAGACGGCGGGATCGGGCACGGTCGCGGGCTCGGTCATGCCCCAAGTCTAGGGAGCGCCCCGGCGAAGCTCAGCGGCGGATCAGGCCCATCGCGTCGTACACGCGCGAGAGGGTGCGATCCGCCGTCTCGTTCGCGCGATCCGCCGCCCGGGCGAGCAGGCGGTCGAGCTCGGCGGGATCCGCCAGCAGCTCCTCGGTGCGCTCGCGCACGGGGCCGAGCTCCGCCTCGACCACCTCGGCCACCGCCTTCTTGAGGTCGCCGTAGCCGCTTCCGGCGAACTCCTGCTCGATCGACGCGATCGAGCTACCCCTCAGCACCGAGAAGATCGTCAGCAGGTTCGAGACGCCGGGCTTCGCCTCGCGATCGAAGCGGATCTCGCCGTCGGCGTCGGTGACCGCCCGCATGATCTTCTTCCTCGTGACGTTCTCGGGCTCGAGCACCTTGATGAGCCCAGCCTCGCTCTCGGCCGACTTCGACATCTTCGCCGTGGGATTCTGCAGGTCGTAGATCTTCGCCGTGTCCTTCGGGATCGTCGCCTCGGGCACCGTGAAGGTCAGGCCGAAGCGCGAGTTGAAGCGGTTCGCGAGATCGCGGGTGAGCTCGACGTGCTGGCGCTGATCCTCGCCCACGGGCACGGCGTTCGCCTGGTAGAGCAGGATGTCGGCGGCCATCAGCATCGGATAGGTGAAGAGCCCCACCGACGAGGCGTCGGCGCCGTGCTTCTGCGACTTGTCCTTGAACTGCGTCATGCGGCTCGCCTCGCCGAAGCCCGTGAGCGTGTTGAGCACCCAGGCGAGCTCCGCGTGCGCCGGCACCTGCGACTGCACGAACAGGGTCGACTTCTCGGGGTCGATGCCCGCCGCGATGTACTGCGCCGCGGTGCGGCGGGTGCGGTCCACGAGCTCGGCCGGATCCTGCGGCACGGTGATGGCGTGCAGGTTCACGACGCAGAAGAAGGCCTCGTAGTCCTCCTGCATCTGCCGCCACTGGGCGAGCGCGCCGATGTAGTTGCCGAGCTGCAGCGAGTCGCTCGAGGGCTGCATGCCCGAGAAGATGATGGGCTTCGAATGTTCAGTTGAGGCGTTCATGGGTGCTTTCGGAATCGCTAGGCGGAGTAATCGACGACGACGGGCGCGTGGTCGGACCATCGGGTGTCGTACGACGGGTAGCGGTCGACGCGGTAGTCGGCGACCCGCTCGGCGAGCTGCGGGGTGACCACGTGATAGTCGATGCGCCAGCCCGTGTCGTTGTCGAAGGCCTGGCCGCGGTTCGACCACCAGGTGTAGGGCCCGTCGATCTCCCCGGCGAAGCGGCGGCCCACGTCGACCCATCCGAAGCCCGGTCCCTCGGAGCCGTCCACGCCGGTCACGATCTCGCCGCGCGGGCCGAAGAAACGGTCGAAGTAGGCGCGCTCGCGGGGGAGGAAGCCGGATCGCTTCACGTTGCCGCGCCAGTTCTTGATGTCGAACTCGCGGTGGCCCACGTTGAAGTCGCCCACGATCGCCACGAACTCGCGCTCGTCGGCCAGCTCGTTCATGCGCACGCCCATCGCGTCGAGGAACGCCCACTTCGCCTCCTGGCGCGGGGTGTCGACCTCGCCGGAGTGCGTGTAGTTGCTGACGACGGTGATCGGCGCGCCACCCAGTTCGAAGTCGGCCTCGAGCCAGCGGCCCGAGGACTGGATGCTCTCCTGGGCGCCCTCGGGGCCGAGCCCGATGCGGTGGGCTGTCGCCGGCGCGCGGCTGATGATCGCGACGCCGGCGCGGCCCTTGATCTGGCAGGGGTCGTGCAGGACGTGCCAGCCGCCGTCGGCCGCGTCGCCCAGCAGCTCGAGCAGGTGCGAGTCGTCGGCGCGCACCTCCTGCATGGCGAGCACGTCGACGCCGCTGCGATCGAGCCAGTCGCCCATGCCCTTGCGGTAGGCGGCGCGGATGCCGTTCACGTTGACGGAGGCGAGGCGCAGGGTTTCAGCCATGCCGACCAGTCTACTTCGGCGAGCTTCGCCGCTTTCCACACTCCCACCCTCACCTCCGGTGTCTCCGCCCAGCGCGAATGCAGATCTCGGACCGAGCGCAGGGGTCGAGCGCCCGATGAGAAGGGTGCGCGAGTAGGCTCGGGGCTATGGCAGGGCACCGCGCAGACCACGTCGTCGCGATCGATCAGGGGACCACCTCGACGCGGGTCATCGTGTTCGATCGCAGCGCCCGGCCCGTCGCGAGCGCCCAGCGCGAGCACCGGCAGATCTTCGAGCGGCCGGGCTGGGTGGGGCACGACGCGAACGAGATCTGGCGGACGACCGAGTCGCTGCTGCGGGAGGCGCTGGGCAAGGCCCGGTTGGGGGCGGATCGCATCGCCGGCGTCGGCATCACCAACCAGCGCGAGACCGCCGTGGTGTGGGACGCCGCGACCGGCGAGCCCGTCGCCGACGCGATCGTCTGGCAGGACACGCGCACGCAGCCGATCGTCGACGCGCTCGCCGCCGAGACCGACCCCGCGACGGGCGAGCCCTTCGGCACGGAGCGCCTGCGCGCGATCAGCGGCCTGCCGCTCGCGAGCTACTTCTCGGCGGGCAAGGTGCGGTGGATCCTCGACGAGGTCCCCGGCGCCCGCGAGCGCGCCGAGCGGGGGGAGCTGCGCTTCGGCACGATCGACTCGTGGCTGGTCTACAACCTCACCGGCGGGGCGCGTGAGGAGCGCGGCATCCACGTCACCGACGTCACGAACGCGAGCCGCACGCAGCTCTGCGACCTCGCCGCCCTCGACTGGAGCGACGAGGCGCTCGCCGCCTTCGACATTCCCCGCAGCATGCTGCCGCGGATCGTCCCTTCGTCCGGGATCATCGGCGAGGTGCGGGGCATCCCGGGACTCGAGGGAGTGCCCATCAGCGGAGTGCTCGGCGACCAGCAGGCCGCGACCTTCGGGCAGGCGGCCTTCGCCCCGGGCGATGCGAAGCACACCTACGGCACGGGCGGATTCCTCATCGTCAACACGGGGGAGAAACCGGTCTTCTCGCGCAACGGCCTGCTCACCACCGTCGCATACCGCATCGGGAATGAATCGCCGGTCTACGCGCTCGAGGGCTCGGTCGCGGTCGCGGGATCGCTGCACCACTGGCTGCGCGACAACCTCGGCCTGCTGCGGGACTCGACCGAGATCGAGGGGCTCGCCTCGAGCGTGCCCGACACGGGCGGCGCGTTCATCGTGCCCGCGTTCTCCGGGCTCTTCGCGCCGCGCTGGCAGCCCGACGCGCGCGGGGTCATCGTCGGGCTGACGCGCTTCGTCACCCGCGCCCACATCGTGCGCGCCGCGAGCGAGGCCTGCGCCTACCAGACGGTCGAGGTGATCGACGCAGCGGCAGCCGACACGGGCGTCGCGCTCGGCGAGCTGCGGGTCGACGGCGGCGGATCCGCCAGCGACATGATGATGCAGTTCCAGTCGGATCTGCTCGGCATCGACGTCGTGCGGCCCGAGAACCTCGAGACCACGGCGCTCGGCGCCGCCTTCGCGGCGGGGCTCGCGACCGGGGTGTGGGCGGATCGTGCGGAGCTCGCGGGCCTCGTGCGCGAGGGGCGACGCTGGACGCCGCGCATGGCGGTGGCGGATCGCGAGCGGCGCCTGCGGCTGTGGAACCGCGCGGTCGAGCGATCCCTCGACTGGGTGGACGACGACGTGCGTGCGCTGTGACAGTGCATGCCTGATACGGAATACATTGCGTCCGCGGTGAGCGGACCGCGGACGGGAAGGGAAGAACGATGATCCTGGCATTCTCCGTCGCCCCCAGCGGCGGCGTGAACGAGCACCCCGACGGCTCGGTGTCGGAGGCCGTCGCGCAGGCCGTGAAGGTCGTGCGCGAGTCGGGCCTGCCGCATCGCACCTCGTCGATGTTCACCGAGGTCGAGGGGGAGTGGGACGAGGTCTTCGACGTCGTGAAGCGCGCGACCGAGGCCGTGCTGCCCTACGGCTCGCGGGTCTCGCTCGTGATGAAGGCGGACATCCGCCCGGGAGCCTCCGGCTTGGCGTGGGATGCGCAGCATTCCACGTCGGAGGCTCGCGCGGCCACCGCCGCGCCAGGCGAGATCGAAGGCAAGCTCGAGCGCCTGGAGCGCGCGATCGACGCCTCCTGAGCCGGGCGGTTCAGCCCCTGCCGAAGAGTCGTCGCCAGAAGCCCGGCTCTGTGGGCTGCGGTTGCGGCTGCGGCTGCGGTTGGAGCGGCGGATGTCGGATGGGCTGCTGCTGCACCAGTGGCTGCGGCGGCAGGTAGGGCGCGGCATCCCCCTCGAGCACCGGTTGCGACACGATCGCAGGGGCGGCCTCCGGCACGGACTCCGGAATGGGCGCGGGCTCCGGCTGCGCCTCGGGCGCGGCCGGTTCAGCTGCGGCGGGGGCCGGGGCTGCAGCCGGTTCCGGCGTCGGCCGATACCGGATCGCTCCACGGCGCGGCGCATCCTCGGGGTCCTCCCAGCTCTGGCGCCACCCGGTGGAGCGCATATCCGGCCAGACGGTCTTGGCCTGATCGATGAGCGCCTGGGCGACCTCGCGCGAGGGTGCATAGTAGACGTGCACCGAGCCGATGGGCAGGTCGGCGATCACGCCCAGGTCGTGATCCACCGATCCGTCGAGACGCAGCGACACCAGCTTCTTGCAGTTCGCCACCACGCCCACATCGCGCAGCGCGTATCCGAGCGTCTTGAACTGCGTCTTCTTCGCGAGCAGTTCGAGGCCCGACTCGTCGTCGGCGGAGAAGTCGGTCTCAAACGAGATCAGCTTGGGCGCGGCGAGCATGTCGAGATTCGCGAGGCGGCCCGTTTCGAAGAATCCGATCCCGAGGTTGCGCAGCCGGGGCATGGCCGCGAGCGCCGAGAAGTCGGTCTCCTCGATGTGCGAGATGCGCAGCGTCGTGATCTGCTCGAGCCGCGCGATGTCGGCGGCGGTGGCGGGCGTCACGCCGTTCAGGGCGAGCTCCTTGAGCTTGGCTCCGGCGTTCAGCGCAGTGAGATCCTTCGCCGTGAAGCGGTTCAGGGTGAGCTTCGCAAGAGTCGGACTCGAGGCGAAGAGCGCGAGATCCGCCTCGCCGAAGTGGTCGCCGTTGACCGAGAGCTCGCGCAGCTTCGGCGCCCGCGCGATCGCGTCGGCGTTCGAGACGCGGCCGGTGGTGGCGATCATCAGCTCGCGCATATTGGGCATGCGCTCGATGAGCGACAGATCGACATCGGAGTCCGTGCGCATGATGATCACGCGGACGGTGTCGCGCAGCACCTGCTCCACCGAGCGGCCCTCTCCGAGCGAGCGCGAGTAGAAGTTCTGCCAGAAGGCGTCGAGCTCGGGTGCGTCGTCCATGCTGAGACTCTAGCGAGGGTTGGGGCATCGCTCGCTTCGTCATGATCTTCGGAGATTCGTGACATCTCCGAAGATCGTGACCGGTAGCGGCTCGAGATGGAGCAGGGTGAGCGCAGCCAGTAGCGAACTCGGCCGTGAACGCCGCGGACCGGGAGTATCCTCCGAGGCATGAGCATGGGCGGCGGCCCCGGGGGAGCCGGGGCGGGTGGCGAGAGGCGCGGCGCGGGCGGCGCGCGCGTCTCCGGAGCCGACGCGCGCAAGCAGCGCGAGCTCAACGAGGCCGCCCCCGAGATCCCGGGGCTCGGCCGGCGCATCGCGGCGCTGTTCGGGCCCTATCGCGCGCAGCTGATCCTCATCGTCTCGCTCGTGCTCGTCTCGGCGGCGCTCGGCATCCTGCCGCCGCTCATCACCGAGCGGGTCTTCGACGACGGCCTGTTCCCGGCCTCCAGCCACCCGAACCTGCCGCTGCTCGGCTGGCTCGTGCTCGCCATGGTGGTCGCCTTCGTGGCGTCGGCCGGCCTCGGCATCGTGCAGACGCGGCAGACCGCGCGCGTCGGCAACCGCGTCATGGGCGACCTGCGGGTGCGTCTCTTCTCGCATCTCCAGTCGATGGAGCTGGGCTTCTTCACGCGCACCAAGACCGGCGTCATCCAGTCCCGATTGCAGAACGATGTCGGCGGCGTCGCGGGCGTGCTCTCGAACACGGTCTCGAGCGTGATCGGCAACACGGTCACGGTCATCGCGGCGTTCGTCGCGATGCTGCTGCTCAGCTGGCAGCTCACGATCGTCGCGCTCGTGCTGCTGCCGGCGCTCGTGGCCGGGCAGCGTAAGGTCGGGCAGATCCGGGCGCGGATCGCCGGGCGCACGCAGGAGTCGCTCTCCGAGATGAGCGCGATCACCCAGGAGGCGCTGTCGGTGTCGGGGGTGCTGCTCGCGAAGACCTACTCCGGGCAGCAGGCCGAGACCGAGCGCTACGCCGCCGAGAACCGCAACCAGATCGAGCTGCAGGTGCGGCAGACCATGAGCGGGCAGTTCTTCTTCGCGGGCATACAGGTGTTCCTCTCGGCGGTGCCCGCGATCGTCTACCTCGTCTCGGGCTGGCTCATCGCCCAGGCGCAGGGCCAGGGCTTCGACCCGGGCATCACCGCGGGCACGATCGTCGCCTTCACGACGGTGCAGGCGCGGCTGCTCTTCCCGATGATGGCGCTCATGCGGGTCGCGCTCGACCTGCAGACCTCGCGGGCGCTGTTCGCCCGCATCTTCGAGTACCTCGACCTCACGCCCGCGATCCGCGACGCCGACGGCGCCCGCGATCCCTCGGACGCGCCGGGGCTCGCCGGGCGGATCGACTTCGCGGACGTCTCCTTCCGCTACCCCGACATGCCGCCGGACGCCGCGCCGACCCTCGAGGGGGTGTCGTTCAGCGTCGAGCCGGGGGAGTTCGTCGCCTTCGTCGGCGCCTCGGGATCGGGCAAGACCACGATCGGCATGCTGATCCCGCGCCTCTACGAGGCGAGCGCCGGCTCGGTGCGCTATGCGGGCGAGGACGTGCGGGAGCTGCGGCAGGGCGCGCTCATGGACCGCATCGGCGTCGTCACCCAGGACCCGTACCTGTTCCACGCCTCGATCGCCGACAACCTGCGCTACGCGAGGCCCGAGGCGACCCAGGACGAGCTCGAGGCGGCCGCGCGGCTCGCGAACATCCACGACACGATCGTCCGGTTCGAGCACGGCTACGACACGATCGTCGGCGAGCGCGGCTACCGGCTCTCGGGCGGCGAGAAGCAGCGGATCGCGATCGCCCGCGTGCTGCTGAAGAACCCCCGCGTGCTCGTGCTCGACGAGGCGACGAGCGCCCTCGACACGGTGAACGAGCGGGCCGTGCAGCGCGCCCTCGACGACGCCCGCGGCGGGCGCACGACGATCGCCATCGCGCACCGGCTCTCGACCGTCGTCGCGGCGGATCGCATCTACGTCGTCGCGGCCGGCCGCATCGTCGAGCAGGGCACCCACGCCGAGCTGCTCGAGCGGGGCGGCCGCTACGCGGAGCTCTACGCGCAGCAGAGCTGATCCGCGCAGCAGGATCGAGCCGCGCAGTGGGGCGGATCCGCCCCTTGTCCGGCCACCCCGCGGTCGATATACATATTGGATGAGCTATCTGTACCGCCCCTCTCCGTCTGTGATCTTCCGCACCACGGCGGAGCTCGACGAGGCGTACGACGTCGAGGGATCGGTCGAGAGCTTCGAGAAGTACATCGAGTTCTTCGATCGCGCCAGCGAGGCGGCCCGGGCCGAGACGGAGAACACCCTCGACATCCCCTACGGCCACACCCGGGCCGAGACACTCGACGTGTTCCACGGCCCGCCGGGCGGCCCCGTCGTGTTCTTCATCCACGGCGGATACTGGAAATCGGTGAGCAGCAAGGACGAGAGCTACCTGGGCACGGGCATGACCCGCGCCGGAGCGACGGTCGTGGTCCCCGACTACGCGCTGCTGCCCCACGTCACCATCGACGAGATCGTCCGGCAGATGCGGGCGGCGTTCGCCTGGACGAAGAAGCACATCGCCGAGTTCGGCGGCGACCCGGACCGCATCGTGCTAGCCGGGCACTCGGCGGGCGCGCACCTCGCGGTGCGGGTGCTGCAGACCGACTGGGCCGACTACGGGATCGCGGCGGATCCGATCGTCGGCGCCTGCGCCATGAGCGGACTCTACGACCTGCGCCCCCTCCCCTACACCTCGATGCAGACCGAGTTCCGGTTCACCGCGGATCAGGTGCTGCGCAACAGCCCGATGCTCGGCCTGCCGGAGGCCGCGCCCCACCTGCTCGTGAGCTACGGCGAGCTCCAGCCCCCGGAGTTCCTCAGGCAGTCCCGCGACTTCTTCGAGGCGTGGCGGGGCGCCGGGCTGAGCGGCGAGTGCTGGGCGCGCCCCGGGCTCGATCACTTCAACGAGCTCGCCGACTTCCTCGACCCGGAGAGCGAGCTCGTCCGGCGCGTGCTCCGGCTGGCCGGGTGAACGGCGTCCGCGACCGCGCCTCGGGACGGCGCTGCGGAACGGGGTTGTTAGGATTCCCACCATGTGCGCGCAGCCGGATCGCGAGGTGAGGAGCGCCGCATTCGGCGTCGACCATCCCTGGGTGGCCGTCGACACCGCGGTCCTGACCCTGGACGCCGAGTTCGGCATGAGCGTGCTGCTCGTCCACAAGTCCATGTGGGACCGCGAGCCGGCCTCGGAGTGGCGGCTCCCCGGGATGTTCATCGAGCCGGGGGAGACGCTGGAGGCGGCGGCGCTCCGGGCGCTGGCCTTGAAGGCGGGCATCCAGGGGCTGCACCCCCGTCAGCTGCGGGTCTTCGACGAACCCGACCGGGACGCGCGCGGGTGGACCATCTCCGTCGCCCACGTCGACGTCGTGCGGCGCTCTCGGATACGCCTGCAGCCGCACACCCGGATCTTCCCGGTGACCGAGCTGCCGCAGTTGGACTTCGACCACCGGGAGATCATCGAGCTGTCGGTGGGGCGGGTGCGCGAGGGCTACCGCGCCCACCCGGATCCGTATCGGCTGCTCTCGGATCCGCTGTTCACCATCCGGGACCTGCGGAAGCTGCACGAGCGCGTCCTCGGCGAGGAGCTCAACCCCGACACCTTCAGGCGCCTGATGATCCCCGAGCTGATCCCGACGGAGGAGAAGCGGAGCGGCGTCAGGGGCAAGCCCGCGCTGCTCTACGGCCACCGCGATGCGCGCCGCACGGCGCCTCCGCTCTCCGCCGCGGGGCCCTAGCCGAGCGCGGGCGGGCTCGGCTCGCCCCGCACCAGGCTGCGCGGGATCGTCAGGTGGGCGCCGACCGTGCGGTTGACGACCTGGGTCACCGAGATGTTCCCCGCGACCGAGCAGAGCGCGTAGGCGTCGGCCTCGTCCATCCCCCCGGCCGACAGCCAGGACAACATCTCCCGGGCGGCGACCCGCACGGCGTCCTCGAGCGTCCCGCCCAGCCCCACCGACACCAGGCTCTCCGCGTCCGTGAGCCTGGGGTGCTCGAGCTCGACCCCCTCGAGGCGGTGGACGCGGATGTGCACGCGCCGCGCGCCGCATTCGATCGCCGTTCCGCTGATCTCGCCGTTCCCCTGGGCCGCGTGCGCGTCCCCGAGATAGAGGAGCGCCCCGGGCCGGTGCACCGGCAGCCACACCGTCGCCCCGGCGGTCGCGAGGCGGAGGTCGATGTTGCCGCCGAAGGCTCCCGGCACCACCGACGAACGGGGCTCGGGATCCGCGGGCGCGACTCCGACGAAGCCGAGGAAAGGGGCGATCGGGACTTCGAGCGCCCCGCTCCTCGCGATGCCGGCTTCCGCGTCGATGTCGAAGTGGCGCACGTACCCCTCCGCGAGCCGCTCGGCGAGCACTCCCCGCGAGAGGTCGGCCGGAAGCGCGAAGTTCACGCCGTGATCCTCCGGCACCACCGCCAGGATCTCGACGCCGATCGCGTCTCCCGGTCGTGCGCCGGTCACCTCGATCGGCCCCGTGAGCGTGTGCGGCCCGACGCCGGGGTACTCCGCGCGCAGGCGGAGCAGATCCGCCATCGAGGCGTTCCGCGCCAGACGCCCCGCCCAGGGACCGAGGACGGAGGTCACGACCTCGTCGCCCGGATCGATGCACAGGGCCGGCTGCGGATCCTCCCCGCCGAACAGCCCCACCCGCGCGGTCTCGCCGACGACCGCGGGCAGGCCGTGCACCAGCGGGATCAAGCTTCGCCGTCGGGTTTCCGGTAGCTCTGCTGGCCGCCGAGCGACTCGACCAGCTTGCGCACCGCCCGGGTCGCGGCCTCTCCCGCGGCGTTCCCGTAGAAGAGGCGCGCGAGCTGCCCGCCGAGGTAGGGGTGCAGGCCGAGGTCGTAGAGCCTGCGGAAGTCTCTCGCCAGCAGCGCCTCGCGCTCCTCGGGGGTGAGCGGGTAGCGGTCGTAGAGCGCGGCCTCGTCCTCCGCGAGCAGCGCCCTGAGCTCCCGGCTGCGCTTCAGGTCGATGACCAGGTCGTTCGTCACCATCGAGGTCTTGAATGTCATGATCAGCCCCTCGCGTCCTGCGCGTCCTCGATGTGCCACAGCACGCCGCCGACGCCCGACTTCCAGTTCTCGTACGCGGTGTAGCCGAGGCTCTCGCACCTGGCCGCGGGCCCTGCCGCCCCGAGCACCACGATCCACGACAGCAGCTCGGCCGTGCCGCCGGCGCCGGCCGCCTCGAGCCGCTCCAGCGTCACCTCCTCGAGGAGCCTCTCGTGATCGCCGGCCTCGAGCAGTCCCAGGAACCAGTGGTCGAACTCCTCGTCGATGAAGAAGTACCGCTTGCCGCCGGGCTCGTGGCTCAGCCCGCCGGTGCCGAGAAGCGCCACGCGGCAGCCGTCGGGGAGGTCCCGCTCGACGAACTCGCGGACCGCCTGCCCCACGCGGTAGCACTCCTTCGGCCCCGGGAACGGCGGCACCGTGACGTTGTGCATGATCGGCACCAGCGCGGGGCCGAGGGTGTCGAGATCGGTCCACACCGTCGGGATGCTGATGTTGTCGTCGAACTCGAGGTTCTCGCGCTGCCCGAACATCCTGATGCCGCGCTGCGTCATCCCGGTCAGCAGCTGCTCCGCGATCTCCGGGTCGCCGGGCACGGCGTAGTCGCGGCAGCCGATCCACTCCTGGTACCACTCGGCGGGGCCCTCGTGCCGGTCCGCCATGCCGATCAGGAAGTCGGGGTAGACCCGCGGGCGCCCGTTGGCCAGATGGTCGTTCGCGAAGGCGATGACGACGTCGGGGCGCGAGCTCTCCCAGTCCTTCCTGATGCGCCCGAAGATGTTGCGGACGACCTGCTGCGACTCGGGCGGAGCCCCGTCGAACAGCCCGATGAGACCGGGAGCGTGGCTCGCGGCACTCGCTGAAACGATCCTGCCCATCGATCTTCCGCCTTTCATTCGCCATTGAACGCTCGAGAAATACGATCGAAGTGTTTAGATCGTAACTGAGCTAAACGGCTCGGGCAATGACGGATCCGACCGGCGTCTGTGCCCGTGCCCGCGCCCGTGCCCGCGTGCAGCTTTCCCGTCCGCCCCGGTGGGATACTTGCAGAATGCGCCATATCACCCAGTCCAGCAAGCTCGCAGGCGTGCGCTACGACGTGCGCGGTCCGATCCTTCAGGAGGCGGAGCGGCTGGAGCGCGCGGGCGAGGCGATTCTGAAGCTCAACATCGGCAACCCGGCGCCGTTCGGCTTCGAGGCGCCGCCCGAGATCATCGAGGCGATGATCCGGGCGCTCCCCGAGGCGCAGGGCTACAGCGATTCGCGCGGCGTGCTCGTCGCGCGGGAGGCCGTCGCCCGGCACTACACCGAGATCGGCCTGCCCGAGGTGGATCCGGGCGATGTGCTGCTCGGCAACGGCGTCAGCGAGCTGATCTCGCTCGTGCTGCAGGCGCTCGTCAGCCCGGGCGACGAGATCCTCATCCCCTCGCCCGACTACCCGCTGTGGACGGCCCAGGTGATGCTGACCGGCGGGCGACCCGTGCACTACCCCTGCGACGAGTCGAACGGGTGGATGCCCGACCTCGACGCGATCGAGGCCCTCGTGACGGACCGCACGAAGGGCATCGTGCTCATCAACCCGAACAACCCGACCGGCGCGGTCTACTCGGCCGAGCTCGTGCGCGGTTTCGCCGAGCTGGCCGAGCGACACGGCCTCGTGCTCATGTCGGACGAGATCTACGACCGCATCCTCTACAACGGCGCGCAGCACGAGTACGCGGCGCTGCACGCGAAGGAGACGCTCTGCCTGACCTTCGGTGGTCTCTCCAAGGTGCAGCGCGTCGCGGGCTACCGCGCCGGCTGGGTCGTCCCAACCGGCGACAAGGAGATGGGGCGCGACTTCCTCGAGGGGCTCACGCTGCTCGCCAACATGCGCATGTGCTCGAACGTGCCCGCGCAGTACGCGATCCCGGTCGCGCTGACGGTCGAGACCTCCATCGACGAGCTGTGCGCTCCCGGTGGCCGGCTGTACGAGCAGGCCGCGGCGACGCATCGCCTGCTCAATGACATCCCGGGCGTCGACTGCGTCGCGCCGGGCGGTGCGCTGTACCTCTTCCCCCGGCTCGACCCGAGGCGCTATCCCATCCAGGACGATCAGCAGTTCGTCATCGACCTGCTGCGGGCGACACGCGTGCTCGTCACGAACGGGCAGGGCTTCAACCTGCCGACCCCCGACCACCTGCGCTTCGTGGCGCTGCCCGCAGTGCCCGTGCTCGAGGAGGCGATCGGCCGCATCGCCGAGTTCCTCGAGACCGTCCGGGTGGACTAGGCGGTGGCGGCCCCCGTGCGCGGATCGGGTGTCCTCCCATGACGGTCCGGATCCTCGCGATCGGACGAAAGCACGAGACCTGGGTCGCCGAGGGCATCGACCGCTACGAGCGGCGCCTGCGCAAGCCCTTCGACGCGACCTGGCAGCTGCTGCCGCATTCCGCGCGCGAGGGCGAGGCGGCGCGCGCGGAGGAGTCGGATCGGCTGCTCGCGAAGCTCGACCGCGACGATTTCGTCGTGCTGCTCGACGAGCGGGGGAGGAACGTCGACTCGCGCGAGCTCGCCCGGCTGCTGCGCGCCGCGTTCGACGCCGCGCGCCCGGTGGCGCTGGTGATCGGCGGGGCGTACGGGGTCGACGAGCGGGTGCGGCAGCGCGCCGACTTCGTGTGGAGCCTGTCGAAGCTCGTGTTCCCCCATCAGCTCGTGCGGCTGATCGCGGCCGAGCAGCTCTACCGCGCCCAGGAGATCGCTGCGGGGAGGCCCTACCACCATGTGTGAGGCGACCGGCACGGGCACGGGCGGGACCGCGCCGTGCTGAGGCTCACGCTCCGGCAGCTCGAGTACTTCGTCGCCGTGGCCGCGGCGGGCTCCATCAGCGCGGCCGCCGAGCGGATCAACGTCTCCCGCTCGGCGCTGGCCTCCGCGCTGGACGACCTGGAGGCCGCGCTCGGCGCCCAGCTCGTCGTGCGCACGAAGTCCGCAGGCGTAGCGCTCACCCCCATCGGCCTCGAGGTGCGGGAGCAGGCGCTCGCCCTGATCCGCTCCGCGGGGGAGATCGAGGGCGTGGCGACCGACGAGCTGGCGGGTCCGCTCCACTGCGGCTGCTTCGTCTCCGTCGCGCCGACGCTCTTCCCCGCCCTGCTCGAGCTGTTCAAGCGCGAGCATCCGCGCGTCGAGCCCCATCTCGCGGCCGAACCCCAGGACGTGCTCATCGAGAGGATGCGCCGCGGCGAGCTCGAGGCCGCGCTGCTGTACGACGTCGATCTCGATCCCGAGCTGCGGCGAGTGCCGGTGTTCAGCACTCGACTGCGCTGCATCGTCGCGGCCGACCACCCCCTCGCCGAGCTCGACGAGATCCCCGTGACGGCGCTCGCGGCGGAACCCCTGATCCTCGTCGACACGCCGCCGAGCCCGGCGCACGTGGCCGAGCTCTTCCGCGCGCACGACGTCGAACCCCTGATCCGCCATCGCACCTCGCAGCTGGAGGTGGCTCGCTCACTCGTGGCCGCGGGTCTCGGCTACTCCATCACGCTCGCGCAGCCCCGCTCGACCGTCAGCTACGAGGGGCGCCCGCTGGTGACGCGGGAGATCGCGCCGCGGCCGGAGCCGACCCTGGCGGTGGCCGCCTGGCCGGCCGGCCGGATCCTCTCGGCGAACGCCCGCCGCTTCGTGGAGTTCCTGCGCCGCAGCGCCCCGCTGATGATCGAGGGCGCGGAGCCGCCGGCCGGGGCCCCGGAGGCCGCCGCCGGCTCAGCCGATCATGAACACGTCGAGTGACACGAGGTCGGGGAACCGTCTCCCGCGGGCGACGAAGAGCCGCTCGTCGAGGTGGCGCCAGCGTGGCGAAGCCGACCGCAGGCGCGGCGCGGTCATGAAGTAGATGCGGGCCGGGTCGACCGCCTCGCCGCGCACGAGCCTCGCGATGTCGGCGGCGTCGCCCGAGCGGACGCCGAGGTTCTCGATGTAGATCCGCTCGCCCTCCTCGGTCTCGATCGCGTACTTGGCCTCGAGCTCGGTGAGGGTGGCGGTGCGGATCAGCTGGAAGTCGGCGCCCGCCTCCAGCACGGTGCCGCCGATGCCGGGGCCCGAGACCGTCCCCCCGAGGATCGGGATGACCCGGCGGACGCCGTCGATCGTCTCGCCGACCTCGACGGGCTGCCCCACCCGCACGTCGATGCGGGCGAAGAACTCCAGGCTCGGCGGAACGGGATCGGCGGCGCCCGGCTGCGGTGCGGTGTTCGACATGCTCCGATGATAATCCGGCGGCGCCCGCGGACGATGGGGGAGAAGCCGCCATCGGATGCCGGAAAATACGCGTTGCGGCCGGATCGCGGCGCGAAGATGATGGTGTCCATGCGTCGGGTCGCGAGCGGTGCGGCGCAGGTCCCGAGACGATTGGAGGGCTCATGAGGGTCGACGAGTACACCGAATACGACGGGACCGGCCTGGGCGAGCTGCTCCGCGACGGGGAGATCGGCGCGCACGAGCTCGCGGACGCGGCGCGGGCCGCGATCGCCTCGGTCTCGCAGCTGAACGCCCTCGCGTTCCCGCTGTTCGAGGAGGCGATCCCCTACGACGAGACCGGCCCGCTCGCCGGCGTGCCCTTCCTGATGAAGGACGACGGCCCCTTCGCCTCCGGACGCCCGTTCACGGTGGGCAGCCGGCTCCTCGCGGACGCGGGTGCGGTCGCGGAGCGGGACTCGCTCGTCACCGCGCGAGCCCGGGAAGCGGGACTCGCGATCCTCGGCGCCTCGGCCACCCCCGAGTTCTGCATCAGCTTCGCCACCGAGTCGGTGCTGCGCGGCCCGACGCGCAACCCCTGGGATCCCGAGCGGGGCACGGGCGGATCGAGCGGCGGATCCGCCGCGCTCGTCGCGGCCAGGGCCGTCCCCTGGGCGCACGCGTCGGACGGAGCCGGCTCGATCCGGGTGCCGTCGGCGGCGTGCGGGGTCGTCGGCTTCAAACCCTCTCGCGGCCGCGTGCCGGTGGGGCCCCAGGCCCTGGAGGCCGGATTCGGGGTCACGCACCACTTCGCGATCACCCGCACCGTCCGCGATGTCGCGGCGCTGCTGGACGCCCTCGGGGGCGAGGCCCCGGGGGAGAAGTACCGCGTGCCCGCCCCGAGCGAGCCCTACGCCGGCGAGGTGGGGCGCGAGTCGGGGCCGCTGCGGATCGCCGTCTCCGCGACGGGATGGTACGACGCGGCGGTGAGCGACGAGGCCGCCGAGCTCGCCCGGGTCGTCGCCGCCGCCCTGGAGCGCGGGGATCGTGTGGTCGAGGAGACGGCACCGGGCTTCCGCGACGACGACATCCTCGACGCCTACGTCGCCGTCACGCGGCTCGGTCTGGCCGGCGCCGTCGCCGGCGTCGCCGATCTCGCGGAGATGGAGGCGGCCACCCGCGCCTTCGTGCTCGAGGCCCGCGGGACGCCGCTCGCCGATGCCGCTGCGGGCTTCGACGCCTTCAACACGGTGTCGCGCCAGGCCGGGGCCTTCTTCGAGCGCTACGACCTGCTGGTCACGCCGACCGTCGCGCGCGAACCGCTCCCGCACGGCACGCTCGGCTACGACGAGCCCGGGCACACGGGCCGGTCGTGGATGGCCGCCATCTTCGAGTACGGGCCGTTCACGAGCGCCTTCAACCTCGGCGGACAGCCCGCGGTGAGCCTGCCCCTCGGCCGGACCTCCGGGGGTCTGCCGCTGGGCGTGCAGCTGGTCGCCGCCCAGGGCCGGGAGGACCTCCTGCTCCGGGTGGCGTCGGAGCTCGAGTCGCGGTTCCCCTGGGCCGGCCGCCGGCCGGGCATCGTCGCCTCCTGAGCGCGGTCGCCGGCCTCCGAACCGGGTTCCGCGGGGTCCCCGCCGAGGCCCCGTGAATGTCGGTGGCAGGCCCTAGCCTGCTCCCATGAACTCGTTCCGCCTGAACAGCCGCATCCTGCCGATACCCCGCGGGGCTCCGCCTCGGGGCGCCGTCTCGTCGGCGGTTCCGGGCCCGCCGTCGGGCGCCGGCACCCCGGTCCCCGCCCCTCCGGTCCTCGAGGCCGGGACGTCCGCGGCCGTGCCGGTGCCGTGGCGGGTGGTCGCCCGCAGCGATCGCGGCGCGGTCGAGTTCGAGCACCGGGGCACCGGGCCGCTGCGCGCCGTGCGCTTCGCCCTCGCGGGCGGCGGCATGCTCGGGCTCACGCTGCCCCGCACGGTCTACCCCGGCGAGCGGCTCCGGGTGGTCGTGCGCGGCGTGCACGCCGACGGAGCGTTCTCCGCGCCCGACGCGATGCTCGTGCTGCGCTGGTTCCAGCCCGACGGAACGGAGCTGCTGTGGCCGGTGGCGCTGTGAGCGGGGTGCGTTCGGGGGCCGCGCGGCGGCCTTCCGAACGGCGGACGGCGGTTCTCGGAGGCGCGGAACGCGGCCCTCCGAGGGGCGGATCGCGGCCCTCGGAGGGGTCGTATCCGGGTCTCGGGCGCGACACGCCGGGGGACGACTGGGGAGGAAATATTTTCCGCCCTCCCCGGGTTGTGGATAACGTGGGCGCCGCAGCGGAATCGCGCCGAAAGTTCTCCCCAGGACCCCCTTGCGGTCGGTGGATTGATCGTGGAAAACTACAGTGGTGTAACTACATCATCTTGTGGTCGACCGCGGTGTGGTTCACTATATGTAGTGCCTCGGTCGGGGCGTAATCGGATTTTGGAGAAGGGCGGGACATGGCTACTACCGTGTACACCAAGCCGTCGTGCGTGCAGTGCAATGCGACCTACCGCGCGCTCGACAGCCAGGGCATCGAGTACGACATCGTCGACCTCTCTGAGGATCCGACGGCGCTCGAGACCGTCAAGGAGCTCGGCTACCTGCAGGCCCCCGTCGTCGTAACCGACGAGGAGCACTGGTCGGGCTTCCGTCCCGACAAGATCTCGGCGCTCGCGGCACGTCTCGCCGACTAGCGGCGGATCGCGCGGTCGTTCCACGACGGCCGTCGCGAACCGCCCCGCAGCCGCAGCCGGGGAACGCGCCCGCCCGTCCGGCGGGGCGGAGCAGACCCGTCGCAGCGGGTCGGGAGGAGGAGCAGATGACCGATCTCGTCTACTTCTCGAGCGTGTCCGGCAACACCCACCGCTTCATCGAGAAGCTCGGGCGGCCGGCGCTCCGCATCCCGCTGCACGCGAACGACGATCCGCTCCTGGTAGAAGAGCCCTTCGTCCTCGTCGTGCCGACCTACGGCGGCGGGCCAGAGACGCGGGCCGTGCCCAAGCAGGTGATCCGCTTCCTCAACGATGAACGCAATCGGAAGCACCTGCGGGGCGTGATCGCGGCCGGCAACACCAACTTCGGAGAGGCCTACGGCATCGCCGGCGACATCATCGCCCGCAAATGCGAGGTGCCGCACCTCTACCGATTCGAACTCTTCGGCACACCGGACGACATCACCGCCGTCCAAGAAGGATTGGAAGCATTTTGGAAGCAGCAGTGATGGAGCCCGGGCTCGAGTCGTCGAAGATCAGCGAGATGGACTACCACTCGCTGAACGCGATGCTGAACCTGTACGACGCGGACGGCAGGATCCAGTTCGACAAGGATCGCGAGGCCGCGCGCCAGTACTTCCTGCAGCACGTCAACCAGAACATGGTGTTCTTCCACAACTTCGAAGAGCGCATGCGCTACCTGCTCGACAACGACTACTACGAGCGCGAGCTCCTCGAGCAGTACCCCGTCGAGTTCGTCGAGCAGCTCACCAACGAGGCGTTCTCGATGAAGTTCCGCTTCCCCACCTTCCTCGGCGCCTTCAAGTTCTTCACCTCCTACGCGCTCAAGACCTTCGACGGCAAGCGCTACCTCGAGCGCTTCGAGGATCGCGTCGTGATGGTCGCACTGGGCCTCGCCCGCGGCGACCAGGAACTCGCCCGCGGCATCATGCGCGAGATCGTCTCGGGCCGCTTCCAGCCCGCCACCCCGACCTTCCTCAACCTCGGCAAGGCCCAGCGTGGCGAGCTCGTCTCGTGCTTCCTGCTGCGCATCGAGGACAACATGGAGTCGATCTCCCGCGGCATCAACTCCTCGCTGCAGCTCTCGAAGCGCGGCGGCGGCGTCGCGCTGCTGCTCTCGAACATCCGCGAGGCGGGCGCCCCGATCAAGAAGATCGAGAACCAGTCGTCGGGCATCATCCCCGTGATGAAGCTCCTCGAGGACAGCTTCAGCTACGCCAACCAGCTCGGCGCGCGCCAGGGCGCCGGCGCGGTCTACCTGAGCGCGCACCACCCCGACATCATGCGCTTCCTCGACACGAAGCGCGAGAACGCGGACGAGAAGATCCGGATCAAGACCCTCTCCCTCGGCGTCGTGATCCCCGACATCACCTTCGAGCTCGCGAAGAAGAACGAGGACATGTACCTCTTCTCGCCCTACGACGTCGAGCGCGTCTACGGCGTGCCCTTCGGCGATCTGTCGATCTCCGAGAAGTACCACGAGATGGTCGACGACCCGCGCATCAAGAAGACGAAGATCAGCGCGCGCCACTTCTTCCAGACGATCGCCGAGCTGCAGTTCGAGTCGGGGTACCCCTACATCGTGTTCGAGGACACGGTGAACCGGGACAACCCGATCAAGGGCCGCATCAACATGTCGAACCTCTGCTCCGAGATCCTGCAGGTCAACACCCCGACCACGTACAACGAGGATCTGAGCTACGACGAGATCGGCAAGGACATCTCGTGCAACCTCGGCTCGATGAACATCGCGATGATGATGGACGGCGACGACTTCGGCGCGAGCGTCGAGCTCGCGATCCGCGCCCTCAGCGCCGTGAGCGACATGAGCCACATCTCCTCGGTGCGCTCGATCGAGGACGGCAACGACAAGTCTCACGCGATCGGCCTCGGCCAGATGAACCTGCACGGCTACCTCGCCCGCGAGCGGGTGCACTACGGCTCGGAAGAGGGCGTCGACTTCACGAACATCTACTTCTACACGATCCTGTTCCACGCGCTGAAGGCGTCGAACCGGCTCGCGCAGGAGCGCGGCCAGGCCTTCGAGGGCTTCGAGGACTCGAAGTACGCCTCGGGCGAGTTCTTCGACAAGTACACGGAGCGGGTCTGGGAGCCCGAGACCGAGCGCGTGAGCGAGATCTTCGCGAACGCCGGCGTCGCGATCCCGACCCAGGGCGACTGGCTGGAGCTGAAGGCGCAGGTGCAGCAGTACGGCATCTACAACCAGAACCTGCAGGCCGTGCCGCCGACCGGCTCGATCTCGTACATCAACAACTCGACGAGCTCGATCCATCCCATCGCGTCGAAGATCGAGATCCGCAAGGAGGGCAAGCTCGGTCGCGTGTACTACCCGGCGCCGTTCCTCACGAACGACAACCTCGAGTACTACGAGGACGCCTACGAGATCGGCCCCGAGAAGATCATCGACACCTACGCTGCGGCGACGCAGCACGTGGATCAGGGCCTCTCGCTCACCCTGTTCTTCAAGGACACGGCGACCACCCGCGACATCAACCGGGCGCAGATCTACGCGTGGCGCAAGGGCATCAAGACGATCTACTACATCCGCCTGCGCCAGCTCGCCCTCGAGGGCACGGAGCTCGAGCAGTGCGTCAGCTGCATGCTGTGATCGCTCCGCGATCCGTGCATGCTCCGACCCTCTCGCACCGGTAGCCGAACCAAGAACGAAGAAGGAAACGATGAACGCGCAGCCGCTCAAGCTGGTCGACCACGTGCAGGCGATCAACTGGAACCGCATTCAGGACGAGAAGGATCTCGAGGTCTGGAACCGCCTGGTGAACAACTTCTGGCTGCCCGAGAAGGTGCCGCTGTCGAACGACGTGCAGTCATGGGCGACGCTGACGCCCGCCGAGCAGCTGCTCACCATGCGCGTCTTCACCGGCCTCACCCTGCTCGACACCATCCAGGGCACCGTCGGCGCGGTCTCGCTCATCCCCGACGCGGTCACCCCGCACGAGGAGGCGGTGCTCACCAACATCGCGTTCATGGAGTCGGTGCACGCGAAGAGCTACTCGTCGATCTTCTCGACGCTGTGCTCGACGCAGGAGATCGACGACGCCTTCCGCTGGTCGGTCGAGAACCCCAACCTGCAGAAGAAGGCGCACATCATCCTCGACTACTACCACGGCGATGACCCGCTGAAGCGCAAGGTGGCCTCGACCCTGCTCGAGTCGTTCCTCTTCTACTCGGGCTTCTACCTGCCGATCCACTGGTCGTCGAAGGCGAAGCTCACCAACACGGCCGACCTGATCCGCCTCATCATCCGCGACGAGGCCGTGCACGGCTACTACATCGGCTACAAGTTCCAGAAGGCGCTCGAACACGAGAGCGAGGCGCGCCGCGAGGAGCTCAAGGACTACACCTTCTCGCTGATGTACGACCTGTACGACAACGAGGTGCTCTACACGCAGGATCTCTACGACGAGGTCGGCCTCACCGAAGACGTCAAGAAGTTCCTGCACTACAACGCGAACAAGGCGCTGATGAACCTCGGCTACGAGGCGATGTTCCCGAAGGAGATGACCGACGTCAACCCGGCCATCCTCTCGTCGCTCTCGCCGAACGCCGACGAGAACCACGACTTCTTCTCGGGCTCGGGGTCGAGCTACGTCATCGGCAAGGCGGTCGCCACCGAGGACGAGGACTGGGACTTCTGAGAAGCCCCGGCTGAAAAGCCTGGTCAGAGGCCCGGATCCGCGAAATCTCGCGGGTTCGGGCCGTTTTTATGCCCTCTGTTCGACGACAGTGGAGAACAGAGATGACCAGGAATGACCGTTCAGAGTGGCACGTGGATGGCACGCGCACACCTTCCACTTGGAAGCGAGCAGGCCAGCCACCCGAAATTTGGGGTCGGCACACCGCCGAGGCCGTGCCACTTCGTGCCATACGAGTCTCTGGTGATGCCTCACGATCCGCGGAAACACGCGGGTTTCGGTGTTCACGCGGATCTAGTGGCACGGAGTGGCACGAGGGTCCAACCGCGTCCATCCGAGTACACGGGAGGGCATCATGAACGGGACGAAACGCGAGGCATGGGGCAGCTTGCGCAAGCTTCCGTCGGGTCGCTGGCAGGCCCGCTATCCCGCGCCAGATGGTGAGATGTACCCAGCGCGAACCGAGGACGACAAGGCGCTGACGTTCGTCACGAAGACCGATGCCCGAAAGTGGCTCGCGTCGATGCACTCGAAGATCTCGCTCGGCTTGTGGGAGCCGCCAGAGGTCATTGCGGAGCGACGCCGCGCCGAGACTGCCGCTGAGCAGTCGCGATCCATGGGCTTCGAGGAGTACTCGAAGCGATGGCTGCAGATGATCAAGACCGAGCCGAACCGAAGCGGCAAGATACGTGCCGTCGGCACCGTCCGCTCGTATCAGGGCAAGGTCTCGGGCTATCTCATCCCTGAGTTCGGCGACACCCCGATGAGGGATATCGATGTCAACCGCATCCGCGTGATGACAGACCGACTCGACAAAATTCCGGCGCCACTGAACCCGAAATCGAAGTTCAATGGGATCACCCGGCCCGTGCTGATCGTGCTCATGATGATCCTGCGTCAAGCAGCTCGCGACGGCATCATTCCTGCGGCGCCAAGCGTCTCGATTCCCCGCCAGGAATCGGTTCGTCATGATGCCGACCATGATGAAAGCGAGGACATCATCACACCGAAACAGGTGGAGGCTTTGTATCAAGCGGTTCCGGATCAGTGGGCGATCATGGTGCAGCTCGCCGCCTGGTGTCAGTTGCGCCGTGGCGAGTGCCTTGGGCTGCAACGACGTGATGTCGAGTGGCATGACGACGGCAGCGCGACGCTGCACGTGCGACGTCAGCTGAACGCCAACACCGGCGACTACACCGACCTGAAGAGCGAAGCAGGCAAGCGGTCGCTGAGCATCCCGAAGCTCATGACGGCTCGATTGAAGCAGCACCTCAAAGACCACGTCGCGACCGAAGACAGGGCGCCGCTTGTCCCGGCAAGCATTCGCGGCAGCATGCCGCTCTCGAATACCCGCTGGGGTTATATCTGGGCCGATGTGCGTGACAGCGTTGAAGGGTTGCCGCATCGTTTCCGCTTCCATGATCTGCGTCACACTGGGCTGACGATCTTCGCTCAGGAGGGCGCGACGCTTGCCGAGCTGATGCGACGTGGCGGGCACGCTGACATTCACATCGTGCTGCGATATCAGCACGCCACCATGAATCGCGACCGAGAGCTGGCGGACCGGATGAGCGCACGTGTCGCAGCGACCCTCGACCGGAAGAAGAACGTAGGGAAGGAGTCGTAAGCGGACAGCCGCGGACACCTGTGAGGTAACACCAATCCATTCACAGGAAGGCACTGCCATGAACTCTCGAACTCGCAGCGAGGAGCACGAACCCGACCTGGTCTCTCTTACCGTCGCGGCCGAAAGCCTGGGCGTCTCAGTCAAGACGATCCGGCGTCGAATCTCCGACGGCACGGTTCGCGGGTACCGGGTCGGGCGCCTCATCCGGGTTGACATGGATGAACTGCGAAAGAGTCTCGTCGTGGAGATCCCAACGATGAGATAGCGGTTACAGCGCGCGGTTGTTCGGCAGAACGGCACGCGACGCCCCCAGGTGGATGACGCTCCGCCTGGGGGCGTTCGCACTGTCAAGCATCCGCGTGACGTCCGATGCGTTGGTGACGACGCGTGCGCTCCCCTCCTGAAGCAGATGATTCGTTCCGGCGCTGGCGGCGGAGGTAACGGGCCCGGGGACAGCGCCAACGATGCGATCCAAGTGCCCAGCCTCCCGAGCTGTGTGCAGCGTTCCAGACCGAAACCCCGCTTCAACGACGATGGTGGCGCCAGACAGCGCTGCAAGGATACGGGAACGATCCAGAAAACGCTGACGGGTTGGGCTGACCCCTGGCGGTAACTCAGAGAGCACCAGCCCCTGGCGTGAAACGCTCGCAATGAGGTCAGCATGACCTGCGGGATAGGGGCGGTCGACGCCCGAGGCAAGTACCGCGATCGTGTTGCCGCTCTCGATGAGCGCAGACCTGTGTACGGAGCCTTCGATACCGTAGGCAGCACCGGCGACGAGAGTCTTGCCGTTCCGGGCCAGCTCGCTGGAGATGTCCTCGGCAACGTGCACGCCGTAAGCGGTCGCCGCCCGGGCGCCAGTGATCGTGATCAGTTGAGAGGGCTGCGCGCTGAGAAGTTCTGCACGTCCCGCAGCCCAGAGCGCGTACGGGGCTCGCTCGCGGAGGTCATTGAGGGCGGCGGGCCACTCTGAGTCCTCGGGTACGAGCACCCGATAGTCGTTCTCAGTGAGCAACCGCGAGGCGACCTGATTGGGATTCGCGCGTGATTGCAATCGATCTCGCCAGATTGCCGCTTCGATTCGATCCATCCCGGGAATCGCGGTGTCGCGCTCGACCAGTGCGATGAGTTCGACCCCACCGACTCGTTCGAGGAGTGCGCCCGTTGCGGCGTCGTTCGGGGTGCCGATCAATGACAGCACCTGGCGGGCAGTTCGCTCATCTTTCGCGAGATTCGAGAGCGTGGGCATGATGGCCTCCTTCGAGGTGAGATCTCACTGAGAAGGTGTTCGAATGCTGCCCCTTTCGACTCATACGGAGTAGGCGTACCCTGGGAGACGAAGCAGGTTCCCAACTCTGCGGGCCCTTCGGGGCGGCCCTCTCGGGCGTTCGATTCACATGCTGCTTCCTCGACGGAGATCGACGTGTGACGATAGGCCCCATCATGATCCGTTTGATATTGACGGTCAGCAGCTTCATCTATGCAGTTCTGCAGCGATACGCACCCACGAACATTGTGCTGGGCCGGATCCGGCGACGCCGTGGCCTGAAATGGGGCGTTCCCGCGATGCTCTTGGCTGCGCCGTACATCGTGCTCGCGTATTGGTGCTCATCTGGGGTCGGCGATGGCGCCCCAGGTTGGCTCAACCTCGTCATCCTGCTGTGCCTGTGGAACGCGTTGAAATACGTCGTGATCGGCCCGATCTCCGTGGCACTTCTCATCCGTGCGCGACACGACGAAGCCGTGGCACGTCGCGAGCAAGCGCGCCACGAACATCACGGGGAACTCGTCGGCACATGAAGGCTGGACTACTCCTGACCAGACACCTCCCCGGGCCGATCGTCGATACTTGCGTAGAACGCATCCTCTGCGGCCCTGCGCGCCTCAACCTGTTCGAGAACGAACTGTACGAAATCTGCATCCCGATCCGTGATGGTCTGCTCCACGATGTCGACGGTGCGTTCCTCGCCCGGCCAGACGGTTTGCCGCGTCGGGCGATCTCGGTCAAGTCGCGTGCCGCTGGCCGTCACCCAGTCGCGCAGACGCTGACGGGCCTCTGCGAAGTCGCGATGCCAACCGAACGGTGCTGAGCCGTCTTGGTTGGCGTCGTAGGCGCACAGCCAATGCAGGTGGAGTGCGGAAAGCTCCCAGAACAACTCGGGGTGACGATGCCAGACCGGTGGAATCACCGCGGCGGGTAGGCCGTACTCCGTGCGGAGCCAGTTCACCCAGCGATTGAGTTCGAGGAGTTCTTCTTCGAGGTCTTGCGATGTGAGGAGGTTCCAGTTGATGGGATGTGGCGGCTCTGCGACGAGATCCGGCTCAAACCGCTCAGCCTGGATGTTCTCGTTGTCTTCGCCGGGGATGCTGTGCTCGTTCATGTGCTGCTCCGATCCGGCTCAGTACCCGAGAGACGGAGCACCATTCACGGCTCCCGAGGTTCGGGGTGCAAATGCACGGCGCTGCTCTTTGTCGGCGCTGCTCCGCGAGGCGGTCTTGCGGGGTGAGCGGTCGACTTCGTACCGGGTGCGGGCCGCGTCGTGGCCGATCCGCTTTGCGACGAACTCCTCGCTCTCGACGCTTTGACCTTCGCGCTCGTAGCTTACGGGTCGTTGATATCCCTCAGCTATGAAGTTGTCGCCCTTGGAAAATCGTTCTGAAGCGCGTTCGGCGGAACGCCCGAACATGACGAGGTGGTGAAAGCTCGACTCCAGTTGCGTGAATGTGCCGTCTTCCTCGCGGCGGAAGTGTTCTTGCCCGAAGCGAAAGTAGAGGCGCGGGTTGCCATTAGCCGAGACGGTCAGCTGCGGTTCTGAGGTGACAAAGCCCGAGACGGATTCTTGTGTGTGGATCGACATGATGATGTTCTTCCTGTCTGGTCAGGCGGCCGCCTTTGTTCAGCCGCTGCGACAGGTAGGTGCGCGATCGTCACCCGTGCTTGCTAATGCTTGGGGTGCTCCAGCAGAGCCTCGGTCGCCGAACGATCGAGGCGGAGCTTCTCTCCGTCAGCACGTTTCGGCCATGGGTGTAGATCGGTGATGATTGGTGCCGTCGATCGGAGCAGAATCACGCCGGACCCGAAGGGGAGCGCCCGAATGCGATCCGGCGGCAGAATGGGGACTCTGCGGACGGAGCGCTGACTGGAGCGTGAGCCGTAGTCGCCGAACGTAACGGAATCGGTGAATTCGTCGCGTTCGCCGATGAGGGTGGAGAGGTCTTGGAGGTCGCGAGAGTTCGATGCACCGCCGAGGATGATCTTCGCGATGCTTGCGTCCCAGATCGCAGCGGCCTGATTTTCTGACCACTTGTCGCGTGCTTGAGCGAGCGATTGGAGCACCGGCATCGTCGTGATGCCCGTGCCGCCACCCTCGGCCATGAGGGTTGGCAATGAAGGGAGCGGGGCGAGGTTCCCGATCTCATCGAGCGCGAGCAGTAGCGGTGGATCCAGCCTCGCGCCGGGTGATCGTGCGGCCATGCGGCGCGCGGTTTCGACGAGGTCTTCGACGAAGGCAGCGACCAGCGCGGCGCTGTTTCCGGCACCAGCTCCGGTCGCGAGCAGGTATAGCGTGCCCCGGCTGCGAATGAACTGCTCCGGGTCGAAGTGCTCGCCCTCAGTGGGGCTTACCGCGTCCAACACCCTGGGGTCGGCGAGTGACGCCAGTGCGAGCGACACTCCCTGCCAGATACTGTCGCGAGTGCGCGGGTCAGCGTCGAGCATTGCTTCCAATGATTCGGCCCATCCGGTTGCGGCGAGCGGTGAACCGGTGAGGATCGCAACGGCCTCGGCGGCGGCCGCGGGGTCGAGCGTCCATCGGAATAGTTCCGCAGGGGTCCTGTGATCGAGGGCTGCGGCGTGGAGGAGCGCTTGTAGCGCGACCCGGGTCTTGCCCTCCCAGAAGCCGCCACCTTCGACACCACCAGAGGAGAGTTCGGTTGCTGCCGCGAGACCGGTCGCTCGGATCATCGCAGTGAGCGGATCCTCGCAGCCTCTGATCGGTGACCATCGCAGCCCGGCAGGAATGCCTTCGGCCAGGTGTTGTGGATCGAAGACCGCGACAGGGCCCATGCGTTCTCGTGCCTTGAGCGTCACGGTGAGGTTGTCTGGGCGGGTGGACGTTGTGACGACTGCGCCTGGGGCGTCGAGGATGGCCGGGATCACGAAATGGAGGCCCTTGCCTGAGCGCGGAGGACCGATCAGCAAGATCGAATCTTCGACGCTCGCCCAGATCTGTTTGCCGTGCGAGCGACCAAGCAAGAAGCCCACATCCTCCGGCTTCGGATGCTCAAGCGAAGGACGTAGCGTCGCAGCCCGACGAAGGAGTGACTTCGAGGAAGCGCTGGATGCGACGTCGTGCCCACTCGCGGTTCCTTGGAGCTTGCGGGGGTCGATAGTGAGGGCCCGAGTATGGCGTCGTATCCGAGCCCAGGCCCACACAATCGCGGTGGTGAGCAAACCGAGAAGAAGAACTGCTACGACCCAGTACACAACTGCATTGAGGCCGTGCGCACCAAGTGCCGTGGCGGGGTCAGCGGGGGCAAAGAGCACGTTGACACCGCCAGCGAAGCCGATTTCAGGCTGCTTAGCACCAGTAAGAAACGCTGCGACCGATCCGGCCCCGCGGAGTACGGCGGCGAAACCGAACAGTGCGAAGAGGCCAATCATGAGGGCGTTGGTCAGCTCCTCTCCAAGACCTCGGCTGTGAGACTGGGCGCTCGTCATGACTGCAACCGCTCGACGACAATCACACCTGAGATGCGCCCGATGAGCAGGAGTTCTGCGTTCTGATCCGCAATGTGGCTGAGATCGACAACTGCGCGAGCTGTGCCGTCTGCGGCGCCTTCCGCGCTCGATAGCGTGAGCGCAACCGTCACGTCCTCACCGGGAATGAACCCGGAGCCGCGTATCTCGATCAGTTGATGAGTCGTTCGATGGCGCGCTCGCCGCGTGGCACTGGGCAGCGGCACCTCGTCTTCGATGCGCTCGCTGCGAGTGGCGTGGATGATGTCAGTGAATACCGAGCCGTCGTACTCGTGCACCTCGACGCGGAGTGTGCGCGTGCGGTGCGCGGAGAGTGCGTCGAGCAGATCACCGAACCGACCCCGACTCCATTCTGTATCTGGCGTCGAAGGTGGGAACTCATGTCCGTCGTACGTGACGTGCATCGCGCCACGCTCATCGACGCTGATGCTGGCGATTGGAAGGTCGACGGAGGGATCGGGTAATGAACTTCGAGTGTTGCGCTTGCTCATGCAAAGAAGGTGCTCAGTCGCGCGCGATCGATCTCAGACGTCCCCAATCAGCCACACCTGACCGAGAACTTGTGGTGGCATGAAGGCCTAGACTGTGAGGACCGAGCGGGCGGCCTTTTCGACAGCGCCGTCAACCGTCCGGTAGTACGCCCAACGCCCACGCTGTTCACGAGTGACAAGGCCCGCCTCGACGAGCAGTTTCATGTGATGTGAGACAGTCGATTGTGAGAGCCCCACGGGCTCGGTGAGATCGCAGACGCACATCTCACCGTCGGTACTCGCGACGATTAGTGAGAACAACTTTACTCTGGCGGGGTCGCCGAGCGCTTTGAACACCTGTGCGAGGTGCTGCGAACGTGAGTCATCGAGTGCCGCATCGTTTGCGGGCGCGCAGCACGTGCGTGCCGTGATCTCTTCGGTGGTACTTCCCGGGGTTGCCATAGATCCATTCTCTCGCACGTATTGACATCTGTCGATGCATTCGACATGCTTGACCCATCGAAGAATGTCGATAAGAGAAGGTATGAAATGAATCCTGTCGTCGTAATTGGTGCAGGCCCACAGGGACTTGTCGCCGCGGCCCATCTTGTGGAGCGCGGAATCGAACCGCTCGTGCTGGAAGCGGGACCGGGTGCGGCTTCCGGCGTTGCGGAGTGGGGCCACGTGCGCTTGTTCTCGGACTGGGCCGAGCTGGTCGATGCGGCCAGTGCCCGGCTGTTAGAGTCCACGGGCTGGGTGCAGCCCGAGAGCGGACTTCCGACCGGAGCGGAGTGGATCGACGGGTACCTCGCCCCGCTCGCTGAGGCGCTGGGCAATCGCGTCCGGTACGGCTCGCGCGTGGTCGGAGTCAGTCGCAAGGGTCGTGACCGCACCGTCGACGCGGGCCGCGACGAACAGCCCTTCGTCGTGCACGTGCAGTTTGCGGATGGGGGCGAGGGTCGCATCGATGCTCGTGCCGTGATCGACGCCTCGGGCACGTGGCAGACCCCGAACCCGGCGGGCGCCGACGGGTTGCCTGCCCTCGGTGAGCTGGCGGCGGTTGAAGCCGGGGCGCTCAGCTACGGCATCCCGACCAGCGAGTTGGCAGCGGCATTCGGCGGTGAGCACGTGGTCGTGGTCGGCAATGGCCACTCTGCGGCGACCGCCATTACTCTGCTCGCGCCCGTGGTACACGAGGCGCCGGGCACACGGGTGTCGTGGGTGCTACGTCGCGGCCTGGTCGGCAACACCTTCGGCGGGGGCACAGCTGATGAGTTGCCGGAGCGCGGAGCGCTCGGGCAGCGCGCGAAGCAGGCCGTCGACGATGGGCTTGTCGACCTGGTCACCGGGTTCCGCACCGAACAGATTCTGCACGAGGACGGCCGGGTGGTCCTGGTCGCAGAAGACGGGCGGAGACTCGAT
The DNA here is from genome assembly GCA_016771945.1 of Candidatus Leucobacter sulfamidivorax. Taxonomy (GTDB): domain Bacteria; phylum Actinomycetota; class Actinomycetes; order Actinomycetales; family Microbacteriaceae; genus Leucobacter; species Leucobacter sulfamidivorax. The sequence goes on along the minus strand of QZLF01000002.1, from coordinate 57,343 downwards.
CCTGCTGCACGCGTGTTCGTTGCGACCGGGTTGCGTCCCGACCTGTCGTTCTTGTCTGAGATTCGACTCGATCTCGATGTGCGTCTTGAGGCCCCGGTGCGTGTCGCGGAGGAGGTTGACCCGAATCTCCACTCCTGCGGATCGATTCGTGCGACCGGCGCGGCGGATCTCGCACACCCCGAGCAAGGCTTCTATATTGTCGGCGCGAAGTCTTATGGTCGTGCGCCGAACTTCCTCGCACTGACCGGGTTCGAGCAGGTGCGCAGCGTGGTGGCGGAGATCGCGGGCGATCACGAGGCTGCCGCACGAGTCGATCTCGTGCTCCCCGACACGGGCGTGTGCGGAGGCGCTGGCGACTTCGACGCCCCAGACGCGGTGAGCGGCGCGGGCTCGTGTTGTGCTCCCAAGCCGGTATCGCTGACGCTCACTGTGTGACGTGCGAGAACGCCCGCCGCGGCTGGGTGTGATGCTCGCCACGCTCAGCGTCACGGTCACCGTGTCGTGGGGGTTGCTGTACTACGCGTTTCCCGTTCTTGCACCGCAAATCGTGAGCGACACGGGCTGGTCTGCCCAGTTCGTGACGCTCGCGTTCTCAGGGTCGCTCGTGGTGTCCGCGCTCCTCGGGGTGCCGGTCGGGAAGCTCATCGACCGACACGGCCCGCGCTGGGTAATGGCCCTCGGGTCCTTGCTCAGCGCGGCGGCGCTGGCTCTCGTTGCCGCATCTGACAATTCGATCGTGTTCGCTGCCGCGTGGATCCTTGCGGGATTCGGAATGTCGGGCGTGCTGTACCAGCCCGCGTTCGCGGCCATCACCTCATGGTACGGCGCGCGCAGCCTCGGGCCACTGACCACGCTCACGCTGGTCGCTGACCTGTCCGCAACAGTGTTCGCTCCGCTCGTCGCGCACGTTGGGGCGGCTGTCGGTTGGCGTGGCACTTACCTGTGGTCTGCCGTCGCTCTGGCACTAGTCACCGCACCAGCGCACTGGATCCTCTTGCGACATTCGCGACCCCAACAGCACGCTGACCACACAGCTCGGTCTCTCGATGAGCGGGGGTACGTGTCAGGAGTTCTCCGCCGTGGCCAGTTCTGGCTCTTGACGGCCGGGCTCACGATCGCATCCGCCGCGATACATACGGTGTTGATCGCGATGATGGCGTTGATGCTCGAACGTGGACTGACGACGTCCGAAGCTGCGTGGGTGCTCGGACTCGGCGGGATCGGGCAGGTCGCGGGGCGTGTCTTCTACACCGCCTTCGCGCGGCGAGCGTCGCTCACCATGCGCACCGGGGCAGCGTTTGCGATCGTCGCCGTGAGCGCCGCGGCATTCGCGATCCTTTCCGGCCCGTTCGCGGTGCTCGTGGGAATCTCCATGGCAGCCGGGGTCGGTCGTGGCATCGGGACCCTTCTCCAGGCCACCGCTGTGACGGATCGTTGGGGGCCGCGCGCCTATGGGCAACTCTCGGGGATAATCGGAACACCCACCATGTTGGTAACCGCGATGGCGCCGTGGATCGGCGTGGTACTCGCCGGAGCGTTCGGCGGCTACGCGGCCGCCTTCGGCGCGCTGGCTGTTATCGCGGGTATCGCAACGCTCCTCCTGATCGCCAGCGCTCGTGTTCAAACCCGATCGCCCTTGGCGCACGTGCGATAACGTCGGCTTCCGCCCAGTCAGCTATTGACGATATCTGCGACGGCGAGCTTGGCTGTGCGGCTCGCGCCGACGATGGTCGCCGATGCGATACCCGTCCAATCCCCATAACCGAGCAGGTCCAGCCGTGGTTCATCTGCTGAGCGTGTCCCGTTCGTGAGCGGCTTGCCTGCCCGAGTTGTGAGATGAAGCGGTGCGAGGTGGTCGAGGGCGGGCCGAAACCCGGTACACCAGATGACCGCATCGCACTCCCACTCGCTGCCGTCCGACTCGATAACCCCGTGGGCGGTGAGCTGGTGAAACATCGGGAGTGTGTGGAGGACGCCGCGATCACGTGCCTCGCGGACACTTTCCACCATGACGACATCACCCAGCGCTGACACACCGGCCGTCTGTTTTCCGTGTCGTTGAGCGGATTCTCGACGGCTTGCGACGTCGAACAGTACGCGCCCGTCGACGTCGTCTGGCATGAACAGGGGTGGCCGCTGCGCATACCACCGGGTCGCAGCGACCATGGACACATCGGCGAGGATCTGCGCCGCAGAGTTGCCACCGCCGACGACAGCGACCCGTTTCCCCTGGAAGGAGTCGGGTGACGAGTAATCGACGGTGTGGAGCTGCTTCCCGGTATAGGCGGATGCGCCAGGGTACGTCGGCACATAGGGGTTCCCCCAAGTGCCGGTCGCGCTGATCACGTGAGCGGCCCGCCAGGTGCCGTGGTCGGTGTCCACTGCTAGCTGTTCCACATCACGTCGAACCGCGCTCACCCGGACCGGGCGATGGGTGGGGAGGTCGTAGCGGTGCTCGTACGCACGAAGATAGTCGACGACGTGCGAAGCGGTCGGATACTCCTCGCCTTCCTGCCTTGGCATCGGCCATCCCGGCAGTGGGCTGTAATCGGCCGGGGAGAAGAGACGGAGCGAGTTCCAGCCATGCTGCCATGCGCCGCCAGGATCGGCGGACGCATCGAGGATTACGAAGCGCACACCCGCGCGGCGTAGGTAGTATCCGGCGGCCAGTCCGGCCTGGCCGCCACCGATGACGACTACATCGAGGTCCCGATCCGCCAGCGGGATGACAGAGGGGCTCTGCGTGGGCTTGGTCACTGCTTTCCGAGCAGTTCGCCGACGAGGGTTTCGATTCTGCCCTTGATGTCGTCGCGGATGGGCCGGACGGAATCGATACCCTGACCGGCGGGGTCATCGAGCTTCCAATCCTCGTAGCGTTTGCCGGGGAAGAAGGGGCAGGCGTCGCCGCACCCCATCGTGATCACCACATCGGAGGCCCGTACAGCCTCGGTGGTAAGTACCTTCGGGGCTTCCGCGGTGATATCGATGCCCTCTTCGCGCATCGCTGCGACCGCTACAGGGTTGATCTGCTCGGCGGGCATCGACCCGGCCGAACGCACCTCGATGGCGTTGCCCGCGAGGTGACGTAGGTAGCCTGCGGCCATTTGCGAGCGCCCGGCGTTGTGCACGCAGACGAACAATACTGACGGCTTCTGATCGGTCATGAGTATGGAAGCTTTCCGTTTCAGTCGTTGGTGAGGGAGTCGATGAGGGTGCGCACGCGCCCGGCGATGTCGTCGCGAATCGCGGCAACACCCTCGGGTGAGGCGAGGGCCGGGTCGCCCACGGCCCAGTCCTCGTAGCGCACCCCGGGGATGATCGGGCACACATCCCCGCACCCCATCGTTACGACGACATCGGCGGCGCGCACCGCATCGTCGGTGAGGGGCTTCGGGAATGCGGCGTCGGTGCGCTGGCCGCCTTCGATCTCGGTGAGGAGAGAGCGCACGTGCGGGTGCACGTCGGCCGCGGGGGCGGATCCGGCTGAGCGGGCGACGACCCGGCCATCGGAGAGTTGGTTCACGAGTGCGGCTGCTAGTTGCGAACGGCCCGCGTTCTGGACGCACACGAACAGCACCTGCGGCACGCCGGTTTTCCGTTCACGGGCGAGGTCTGTCAGGCGTTGCCGAGCGAACCGCTCTGTCAGGGGAATCAGGTGCTGGGGGACACGGGCGGCGCGGGCAAGACCCGCAAACGACTCCCTCACCATCGCAATCACGAGGTCGCGGCTTTGGTCCGCGTGTTCGTCTGCGAGTTCCTCGGCGAGACGTGTCACCCGGGCATCCATTTCGACCAGTGCGTCGGCCTTCGCGAGGGCCGCATCGCTCGTCTCGCTAGTTTGGTTCGCCAGCGCTGCGGGGGCGAACGCGTCAAGCAGGGAGCTGACCGCGCGCTGCTTCTCGGGTGCGATGCGGTACCAGACCCAGGTACCTCGCCGCTCGGAGGCCAACAGTCCGGTGTCCTTGAGTACTTTCAGGTGATGGGAGACAGTGGGCTGGGAGACGTCGGCGAGTTCTGCAAGGTCGCACACACACGATTCACCGCGCGGGTCGGTCGCAATGGCCGACAGCACGCGCAGTCGGAACGGGTCAGCGAGGGCCTTCAAAGTGCTCGCGACGGTGGTCGCTGCGCTCTCGCCGATCGCATGCGCCATGGACGGAGTGCAGGTGTCTGTCATGATGTCCTCGTCTCAATTGTCGGGTCGGTTGCGGCTTCCGTCACTGGAACTGCGACGGAGCTGTAAGGGTCGGTATGGAACCAGGCACGTGCCACCCACAGCGAAACATAGACCAGCCCGACGAGCACGGGCACCTCGATGAGGGGCCCGACCACTCCTGCGAGGGCTTGACCTGACGCAGCGCCGAACGTGCCGATCGCAACCGCGATCGCGAGTTCGAAATTGTTACCTGCCGCAGTAAACGCCAACGTCGTGGATCGCGCGTATCCGAGCCCGAGGCCCTTCCCGAGGAGGATTCCTGCGAACCACATCACCAGAAAGTAGATGAACAGCGGCAACGCGATCCGGGCAACATCGAACGGGTTCTCGGCGATAGCCTCACCCTGCAACGCGAAGAGCAGCACGATCGTGAACAGCAGCCCGTAGAGCGCCCAGGGCCCAATGACTGGGAGAAACTTCTGCTCATACCAGACGCGGCCGCGGCGCTTCTCACCGATCCAGCGAGAGGCGAACCCGGCCATGAGTGGCACGCCGAGGAACACAAGCACGTTCAACGCGATCTGCCACAGCGACACCTCAAGCCCTTGTGTGTCGAGACTGAGCCACCCAGGTAGCACGGTCAGGTAGAACCAACCGAGCACCGAGAACATGACCACCTGAAACACGGAGTTGATCGCGACGAGTACCGCGGCCGCCTCGCGGTCACCGCAGGCGAGATCGTTCCAGATCACCACCATCGCGATACAGCGTGCGAGGCCCACGATGATGAGGCCCGTGCGGTATTCGGGGAGGCCTGGTAAGAAAATCCAGGCGAGCGCGAACATGACTGCCGGGCCGACCAACCAGTTCAGCAGCAGCGAGGAGACCAGCAACTTCTTGTCGCCGGTGACCGCGGCCACCTTGTCGTACCGGACTTTCGCGAGCACCGGGTACATCATCACGAGCAGCCCGAGTGCGATGGGAACCGAGATGCCGCCAACTTCCAGGCGCGCCAGTAGCCCAGATAACGCTGGCACGAATCGGCCCAGCAGCAGGCCAGCGACCATGGAGAGCCCGATCCACAGTGGTAGCCACTTGTCGAGCGTCGACATCCGCTTCGGTGTGATGAGGGATGCAGCGGTGGTGTTCGTCCTCATGCGATCACGTCTTCAATCTTTGCCGCGATCACGGGCTTCGGATGCGCGCCGATCAGCACATCTACACGTTCGCCTGCGCGGTAGAATCCGATGGTGGGTATCGACGTCACTCCCGCAGCAGTCACCGTTTCCGGGTTGGCGTCGGCATCAACCTTCACAACTTTCACCCGGCCCGCATACTCTTCCGCGAGCGTGTCGAGGATCGGCGCAATCGCCTTACATGGGCCGCACCATGCTGCCCAGATATCCACGAGCACTGGTAACTCGGATTCGATGACTTCAGCGTGGAAGGTGGCATCGGTGACATGGGTGATGCTCATGCGGAGACCGCCAGAACCCGTGCGTCGGCAGCGCCGTCTGGTGCCAGCTGAGCGAGATAGTGCTGCGCATCCTGGGCGGCTGCGCACCCGGTCCCTGCAGCAGTAATCGCTTGCCGGTAGGTGTGATCCACAAGGTCGCCCGCGGCGAACACGCCGGGAAGGTTCGTGCGCGTCGAAGGGTGGTCCACAAGAACATACCCATCGTCGTCTGTCGCGATTTGGTCGTTCACAAGTTCGGATCGAGGGTCATGCCCAATCGCGACAAACACCCCGGAGACATCGAGATCCCGTTCGGCGCCAGTCACGGTATCGCGTAGCCGAAGCCCGGTGACTTGATCCTCTCCAAGGATCTGCATCACTTCACTGTTCCAAGCGACCTCGATCTTCGGGTCAGAAAGTACACGTTGCGCCATGATCTTCGATGCGCGAAACTCACCGCGCCGATGAACCAAGATCACCTGTGATGCAAACCGAGTCAAGAATAACGCCTCTTCCATGGCCGAGTCGCCACCGCCGATCACGGCGATCTTCTGCTCGCGGAAGAAGAACCCATCACAGGTTGCACACCATGACACGCCGTGCCCAGACAGGCGCTCTTCCTCGGGGAGCCCAAGCTTGCGATACGCCGAACCCATCGCAAGGATCACCGCGCGGGCGCGATAGGTCACGCCATTCCCCGTCTCGATGGTCTTCACGTCACCAGTGAGTTTCAGGTTGGTCGCGTCGTCATACACGATGCTGGCGCCGAAACGTTCGGCCTGTGCCCGCATCCTCTCCATCAGGGCGGGGCCTTGAACACCATCCAGGAAGCCGGGAAAGTTCTCTACCTCGGTAGTCGTCATCAGTGCGCCGCCCGCGGTCACCGCTCCCGCAATCACCACCGGCTCCAGACCGGCGCGCGCCGCGTACACGGCGGCTGTGTATCCGGCAGGCCCAGAACCGACGATGACCAACTCAACTTCTTGATTCGACATACTTCTATATTGATAGAAATCGAAATGACTATCAAGTCTGGTTGGCCCCCGTCATCAACTGTTCATGTTGGGGTGCGCTCGCTCTTGGGTTATGGGTTGCGAATCAGTGGCGATTCGAAACCATGCGGCCCGTCGTGTCGAAGAGTTCCAGCTCGTCAGGATGCAGTTGGTGCTGGCAGACGAACGAGCGATCCTTGATGCGCCAGAGGCCCTGGCCAATGCCGAGACCGGGCAGTAGCTTCTGTTCCGTACCGGTGAGCCCGAGTGCTCCGGCAGTGACACCGAGTTGGTCGGATTCCTGCCGGTAGATGATCCGCGTCTCGGCGTTGGCCAACAAACTGTTGGCGAGCGCGCGCATGGCGGAACCTTCGTCACCGACGTTTTCCAGGTCGGTCAGCTTATGGAAGATCAGCATGTTCGCGATCCCGTAGTGACGTGCGAGTCGCCAATGGGCATCCATCCTTCGCAGCAATGCTGGGTGGGACATGAGTCGCCAGGCTTCGTCGTAGATGCACCAGCGTTGGCCGCCGTTGGGATCGAGCAGGGCGGACTCCATCCACGCTGAGGAGCAGGTCATGAGTACCGAGATCAGCGTGGAGTTCTCGGTCACGCGTGAAAGGTCGAGTGAGATCATGGGCAACGTCGGATCGAAGGTCACCGTTGACGGGCCGTCGAAGAGCCCGGCGAGGTCTCCAGCCACAAGCCTTCGGAGTGCATGCCCGACCAGCCTCCCGTCTTCGGCGAGTCTCCCCTCGGGGTCGGCGTCCTGAGCAGGGGCGAGGATGTGTTCGACGACCATTGGCAAGATTGGTACATCGTTGCTGCGCACGATCTCGGTCAGTGCGGTGTCGATGGCTGTGTGTTCCAGCGGGGTGAGGGGTCGAGTAAGAACGGTCTCAGCGAGTGCGCCGATCAGGTCGCGGCGCCGAGACGCGACGGTGGACGCCCAGCTCTCGTCGCTCATGCCTGAGGGGCGGTAGCCCTCGTCGAGCGGGTTGAGTCGTGTGGCGAGTCCGTGCCCGAGCACGATTGCCCGTCCGCCGACGGCTTCGGCGACGGCCGTGTGTTCGCCCTTCGGGTCACCTGGCACGTAGACGCGGCGCCCGAATGGGAGGGACCGTGTGTAGAGGCTCTTTGCAAGGCTGGACTTCCCGGAGCCTACGATGCCCGCGAGCACGAGGTTCGGGGCGGTAATAATACCGCGGGCGTAGAGCACCCACGGGTCGTAGACGAAGGAGCCGCCGGAGTATAGATCTTGGCCTACGAAGACGCCGTCGGATCCGAGGCCGCCCTCCGCGAGGAATGGGTACGCCCCTGCGAGGGTGGCAGAGGTGTCCTGATGTCGGGGCAGGCGGAACCTGCCTGATGAACGCAGCTGAGTGGGGCCCTGCTCCCCGGCGGCGGGGAGATACGATGTGCCCCGACGCTCAGCCAACTCGGCCAGATACTTCGCGCGGGTTTCTTCGCGTTCCGAGTGCTGCTGCTCGATCTGTAGGTTTGCTGCCGCCTTTTGACGTTGCTTGCGCACTCGACGCTTCTCAGACGCTGGAGCAACGAGGACCGCCGTATGGAGCCGCTCGGCTTCATCCCGGTTCATAGACCCAGTCCTCGCTGTTGCTTGAGTGCCGTGATGTTCGCAGGCTCGAACCAAGATGCTCGCTGCTGACGCGGCGCCGCTCGGCGTGCACCAAGGCCGCGCGAATCGTTCGGAAGTCCGTCTTCGGCTTCGATGGTGTGGAGTCGATAAAGGGCGACGTGGTCGAAGCTGTGACTGTAGGTGAGGTGGTAGTCACCCTCTCGCAGCTCGTGCTCCAACGGTCCGCTGGGCGGCTCGTCGTAGACATACCCGTTCTCCATCGCCGCGCTCGTGGTCTCGTCTCCGTAATCCCAGCTCTTCAGGTGGTCGAGTCCGGCGGTAGGGCCGTCGGTGTCGATCATGTCGAGCACCTCGTCGGCTTCTTCACCTTGGATGAAGACGACGTTGACCCACCGAGTTGCCGGGGTGTCTTCTGTCGCGGGCGCGTCGTACCAGGCGACACGACTCGCTGCAGATGCTGCGGCGTTCAGTCGATCCTCGGCTTGGTCGATGCATGTTGCCGCCTGGTGCAGCTCATCGGCGGCAGCGACCGCGTCCGCTGATCCAACGGCATGGTCGCCGTGATCGTCGAACGCATGGGCACGATTGCTTATGTGGGCAGTAGCGAGCTGATCGAGCACCTGCCTCAGCGAACGGACTCCCGACAGCAGGTCGCCGAGCACACCGTAAAGATCCTGGGGGTTCTCGAAGTTGCGTGATGCATGCGCGAGCCCGCGCAGCGCCTCGGATGCTTCACCGGCATCGGCGCCGGGATCGTAGAACGTAGGCATCGTGACCTCCTCAACTGAGTCAATGCTTGACAGGTGTACGAGCCGACCCGCGCGGCGGCGCTGAGTAAGCTGAAAGAGGTTGAGTTTGGTAATGGGATGGGGGAGACCGTGTCTGGGGAGGGCTATACCGATTACGACGCGATCATCCGGGTGTTTGACGGGACGAAGCTCTCGAATTCCAGTTACTCCGAGGCAGCAGTTAGTTCGCTCCTGCGAGACCCTCTTTCCAATTCCCTCGAAACGCATGCTCCGATCTTCTTGAAGGACCCCTCCGAGGAGGGGATAAAGAAGGTCATGGACGCGATCAAGGACTTGCCGCCAGGGACGAAAGTCATCCTCATGGCGGGTGCTTTTGTCGTGGTCGGTGGTGCTATCGCTGTCGGAAAGAACTGGGAATCGATCAAGAGCTGGGGAACGAGCACGCTAGGCAAGCTCCGTTCCAGGAAAGCCGTTGTTTCGAAGACATCCGACATCGACGCAGTGGAGATCGATATCCAAGAAGTTTCGACGGAGATTGAATCGGTCGAGATCTCGACAGAAGTCGAGACCTCTGAGGGTACGACCGTGGTCAGCTTGACGCCCGAACAATGGAGGCAGCTCTTCCAGAGCGCCGTGACCCTCAATTCCTGGGAAGAGCAGATATGGCTCTTGCTCTCGCATGCAGCCATCGAGGGCGGCGATGCCAAGGTGCTCAGTTGGCAGCGTCAGATGCGCGAATTACAGCCCAACGAAGTCGCTGGGATCGTGCAGGAAATCCTCGCTGATGCCCCCGACCTTGCGGACGACAAGGCAATCGCGGATCTCATGCAAGTTGTGATTCGAAGGCTGAATGAAACTGATGAGCGTCCGAAATCGATCGGAATATGACTCCTACTGCAAATTCAAACCACCCGGCACAGTGGCAACGCAGCTGCGGTGAATGCCTGCGCCTGCTGACCAACCAGGAGACGGGTCTCGCAGGAGGCTTGGATGGCGGCTTGCTCGATAGCAGCGACTGCGGCGTCGAGATCGTCGGCGGTGCGTGCTGAGACCGAGATGAGACCCGTGTAGCGGAGCACACCGTGCCCGGCAGTGAGGTCAGCTTCTTGCTGGAGGACGTCGTGAAACTCCGCGGTCTGCGATGCATCCTCGATCTGGCCGATCCGCTGTCGCTGGGCAGCATCCGAGATGTACTCGGTCTTCTTCTTTCGGATGTCACGCGCCGCCTGATCTGAGCGCATTGGAGTGCAGAGCAGCGAAAATGACCGCTGGATCCCGGTCGAGAGCAGCAGCGGTGCGAGGAACCCTGGGTAGACCATCGACCGTGGCCACTCTGAGATCCACAGCACCGCGTGGAAGGCCGAGTCGGTGCGCAGCCTCGACCACGATTCATTGACGGCGACCGGCCCGGCCGTCGCGAGCGACTGCCCAAGTTCACCGTGGCGTTCAAGCGTCGCCGCGACCGCTGGATCATAAGCCGATCGCAGAATCACTGCAATCTCGCCGCATGTCAGCCAGGAAGATGGCGAGAGGTCAGCGGATCGCAACGCGGCAATCAGCGTCGACATCTCTTGACGCAGCACAGCCGCCGCGCCACGAATGCCACCACCGGCAGTGCGGATCTGACGGGATGCCGCACGCATGTCGAGGGAGAGGGACAGCGTGGTCGCGTGACGTTCTCCGGCGGGCCCGGCGCGTTCGATCAGCTCGGCGTACGTGGTCGAGGCCCAGGAGGCGTCGGCGTTGCCGTGCGACGCCCACCATTCGGCAAGCCCTGTCCCAGAGTCGGGCAGCGTCCGTTCCAACACCTGGAGCATCGAGATGCGTCCTGATCGGCAGGCGGTTGCGAGCACGCGGCCCCAAGAGCTGACGCGGCGTTCCTGTTCGCCGGGGTCGAGGAGCACGAAAGCGGGATGCGAGACGGCAACGATCGCCGTGAGTGTTTCCGCGGTCGGATCATGCACCATCCCTGCGCCCGTGGTGGGGTCGTCGTACTCGCGGAGCCGCGCCATATCGCCAGGGAGCGCAAGAGTCCCGGCGGGCCGAGGTTTCACAACTCGTCGACGGTAGAGCAGTTGCGCGCCGGTGGTCTTCCACACCCACCACACGACCACGGGGAGCCATTCGACGATCGCGCGTCCAGCGATCCGGATCCACACCACGGCCGCCGCAGCAAGCCACACGGGTGCGGAGAACGCGATGAGAATGCCGCCGCCAGCGTAGAACGCCCACACGAGCGTGCCGACCCCGAGACCGAGAGCAACCAGTTGCGACAGCGACAGCCCGAGCAGGACACCTCGGCGGGTAAGCCGGGAGAACTTCACCGGGACGAGGTCACCGGCTCGTTGCACGTCGTGATTCTTCGGCATGATTGGTCACTCCTTTCCGTTTGGCCGGGGCCGCGGGGTGCTCGGCGGTGCGGGATCTGATCTTGGTGCTGGCGGCTGTGGCACAGAGGGAGTCGCGGTGGCAGGAGGCGTCGCAGACGGGGCAGCCCCGATTTCACCTGCGCCGGTCATCGCTGTTTCGGCGGTGCCGCCGATCGCCTGCCCGAGCTTCGGTCCCGCTGTCGCTGCGCCCTTGACGACTTCGGCTCCGATGATCACGGCTGCTGCAGGCCCGGCCGCCGCGGCAGCTCCAGCACCAGCGCCCGCTCCGGCACCAGCACTGGCTCCAGCGCCTCCGCTCGCGCCAGGTCCCGCTTTGGCTCCGGCTGCTGCTCCGCTGGTACTCGCCCCCGCTGGGGTCGATGTGCCTCGCGCACCGCTCGATGCGGGAGTTGCGCCGGAACAACCGCCGGAGCCGCCATCGAGGACTTTCTTCACGCCGTCTCCTTGCGGCTTCGACGGAACAGGAACGGGGCGGTTGACGGCGTTCTTCGCTTCCTGCTCGCTTCCCATCGCCTGGTAGAGGTCGAAGCCGAGGAACGAGATGAATCGGTAGACCATGTACGGCGCGAACGCGGCGATGAATAGCAGCACAATGCCCGAGATCGGTTCAGTGACGGAGGCGAGGTCAGCTTCGATCGGCGTTGAGACCTGGGTGATGGCGATCAGGAACACGACGACGAGCACGAGTTTGGACACGATCAGTGCGACGACGAACGCCACCCATTTGCCGATCCATCCGCGAGTGACGTCCCAGGCAGCACCGGCGAAGGCGATCGGCGCAAGCCCAATCGCCACGAGCAGCAGAGCTTTGCGAATGAGGAGTGAGAACCAGACAATCGCGACCGCGCAGATCATGAGCCCGGCGAGGAAGATCGTGATGATCGCTCCGACGCCGGGCGCAGCAATATTGATCGTGGTGAGGCCAGCGGTAAGCAGCGCGATCTTGTCGCCCATCGTCTCGGTGGTCTCTCCCGCAGCCTGGACGATGCCGATGGAGAGCTGGTCGACGATCTCCAACGCCGTTGCCGTCAGCGTGATGACCACAAACGAACCGAGCACAGCCTTGGCCGCACCGAGCGCTGCGCGCGAGAGCGCAGCAGGTTCGCGCCGGATCAGTCCCAGAATGAGTTGGAAGCAGAAGAAGAGCAGCACGATGAAGACACCGATACCGAAGAGCAGGTTGTAGACGTCGAGGTAGCCCTGCGACTGGACGTCGACGAGGGTGGTGCTGTCGAAGACGGTCCACATGGATTCGATGAGCCATCCGGCGGCTTGCCCCATCGTCGCAGCCAGCCAGTCGAATGGGGCAGACACCAGCGTTGCGGCGCCCTCACCGACCGCATCGCACACACTGGAGATGACGGGGATATCGCAGACACTCATGGCGTTGCTCTCGAAGTCGGTGGATTCGCGAAGCTCACACCTGCTGCCCGACGTTCCAGAAGAAGTTGATCAGCGTCACGGAAGCACCGCAGATGATGGCGGCGCCACAGGAGACGAGTACGCCGAGCTTGCCGCGGGAGGCGAGGTGGGGATTGGATGAGTTGGCCCCGAATCCCCACACGATCGCCGACACGATCAGTGCGAGCACGGACAGGATTAGCCCGATCGTCATGACGGCGCCAACGATGACGCGCAACTGACCGATTCCGGGCAACCCCGAGTCGTTGGGAGTCACGTCGATATTCATCGGCAGGACTGCGGTGAGGGTCGTGATGAGTTCGAACACGGTGGCTCCTTGGCGTGAACACCGCCCGCGGCGGTGACGGAACAGGGTCGAGAGCCAGGTGCGCAGGTCATCTCCCGCGGGGCATAGCCCGATCCGCCAAGTCCACTCTCCGAGCCACGAACGCGGGCACTCGGTCGTACTACCTGAACCTCATGCCGTCAGCGACGATGTGTCGCGAACGTCCTTCAGAGGTAGCGGCAGATGGACTCTGGAGCGCAGGGTTCGGATGCGGTTGCCGTGGCGTTTGCGCGAAGCTCGACGATGTTGGAGCGCAAGGCCTGCAACTTATCGATCAGCGCGTCGATGTCTACGAGCTGACGGTCAAGGAGGCCTCGCACGTGATCGCAGGGCGAATGGCCCGAGTCACGAACATCCAGAATCTCTGCGGTTTGTGCCAGGGTGAGCCCGGCGGCACGTGCCCGGTCAATGAATTCAAGCCTCTGAATTGACTCGTCCCCATAGCTGCGGTACCCAGTCGGGGTTCGTTCTGGCTGCGGCAGTAGCCCGCGCTCTTCGTAGTACCGGAGGGTCGACGTAGTAGTCCTTGCCTTTTCGGCGAGTTCCCCGATCCGCATCGTGACACCTCCGGAGTCAGCTTGACCTTCAACCGTACTTGAAGGTTCATCCTATTACGAGTGGTCGAACGTACGGCCCGGTTCGATAGGGGGAAGTACCATGACGCAACACAGCGAGTTCGACCTTGCGGTGATCGGCACTGGCGGCGCGGCAATGTCCGCAGCAATCCACGCCCGATTGGAGGGTGCGAGCGTCGTCGCCATCGAGTCCGGCACCCTCGGCGGTACCTGCGTGAACGTGGGCTGTGTGCCTTCGAAGACGCTCCTCGCGGCCGCTCACATACGCCACGCCGCGATCTCGAATCCGTTCCCGAGCGTCTCCACGATTGCTGGCAACGTTGACCTCGCCGCGCTCATGCAACAAAAAGACGAGCTGGTCGGCATGCTCCGCCAAACCAAGTACGCAGACATCGCCACCGCGTACGGATTCGAGATCCTTCCCGGCACAGCCACGTTCGCCAGTCCATCCACGCTGCTCGTAGATGGCCAACCGGTGCGTGCCAAGTCGTATCTCATTGCTACCGGTGCAGAACCACTCATCCCGGCTATCCCCGGTATCGAACAAATCGAGTACCTGACGTCGACCACAGCGATGGAACTGACTGAGCTGCCCGATTCGCTGGTCGTGATCGGCGGGGGTTTCGTTGGTCTGGAACAAGCGCAACTCTTCGCCCGGCTCGGGGTCGACGTCACCGTCATCGGACGGCTCGCCCCGCACGCCGAACCCGAACTTTCCTCGGAACTCCGCAAAGCCTTCCTAGCTGACGGAATTACCGTCATTGGTGACCGTGCCACGAGCATCGCACGTATCGACGGTTTGGCGCACGTGACGACGGCCCGGGGGACTGTGGCTGTGGGTGAACGGGTACTCGTAGCCACCGGCCGCACACCGCGCACCGAGAGACTCGACCTTGCCGCGGCGGGCATTGCGACCGACGCGCGTGGTTTCGTCATCGTCGACGAACTGCAGCGGACAACCAATCCGGCCGTGTTCGCCGCCGGTGATGTCACCGCTGCGCCCCAGTACGTGTACGTCGCCGCGATGGCCGGAAAGATCGCTGCGCGGAACGCACTCGGTAGCGCTGAGCATGTTGACTACACCGGGCTCCCCTCCGTGCTGTTCACCTCGCCCCAGCTCGCTTCCGCCGGGATCACCGAAGCAGACGCCATCGCCGCCGGATACCGGTGCGCTTGCCGCTACCTGCGACTGTCCGACGTGCCCCGCGCAATCGCCAACCATGACACCCGAGGCGGCATCAAGATTGTCGCCGATGCTGACTCCGGGAGGGTTCTCGGCGTCCACGCACTCGCTGACACTGCTGGAGAGATGATGCTCGCCGCGACCTACGCGATCAAAGCCGGATTCACCGTCACGCAACTCGCCGACACGTGGGCTCCGTACCTCACCATGGCAGAAGGCATTCGCCTCACAGCGAACCTCTTCCGCAACGAACTCCCCACCTCCTGCTGTGCCTGACACAAGAGCCGGGCTCATCGATGTGGTGGTCCAAGTGGTATCCGCGACGCCTTCAGCACCGGCACCGACCGCGTGATCGATGCCTACGCGGTCAGCGTGGGCTCAGTTGAGGCAGCGGCGCCGAGCGCGTCGTCTGGGCCGCTGACACGCGGAGCACACTGGGACACTCAGCCGCCAGGTAGCAATCACAGCACGCTGCCATGTACGTAGTCGGCTACGAGTTCAGAGGCCGAAGGCACCGCCGCTCACGAGGATGAAGATGCCAGGCCGATGAGCACGATCGGAAACAGGGTGTGTTCCCAGCGTTCCAGGAGTTCGGCGATCGGTCGGCGGGTGGCGACGAACTTACCCAGGCCGACGAGGGCGGCGACCAGGGCGAGGAACACGATGCAGTACGCCACCACGGCCGCTGGGCCCACGCTGAGGAAGACCGGGACGTAGACGCCGATGTTGTCCCCGCCGTTGGCGAAGGTCACCCCGGCCACCGTCCACACCCCAACCGTCTTGCCCTCGACCTTTGCCTCATCGTCATCGTCCGCACCGCGGTTGCGCCAGGCTTGCCACGCAGCCCAAAGTCCCAACCCCAGCGGAATGAGCCCGAAGTAGGGGATGACCTCTGGCGGCAGGAACGCCCCCGCCCCGAGCGCCACCAGCACGGACGCGCCCAGGATGCCGATGAACCCGAGGTACTGTCCGACCAGGATTCGGGCGGTGGTCCCGCGCTGGCCCGCGCCTCGGGCGAAGAACAGTGAGAGCACGATGATGTCATCGATGTTCGTGGCGATGAACAGGCCGATCGCCTGCAGGACCGAGGACAGAATCATGCGCCCACCGCCGCGTTCCAGTTGCCTGGCGACCCAGCGCTTCCGGCAGCCGCGTGCCGTTGATGCTCTGCGACCATCATTGTTCGTTCCTGGTGTGGTGTGGGCCGCGGAGGTAGAGCAAGAGGCCGAGAGCGACGCCGACGCCGAGGATGACGTCGGCAAGGTTTCCGATGAACAGGTTGCCGTAAGCGAGGAAGTCGGTGACGTGACCGCGGCCGAACCCCGGTGGGGCGAGCAGCCGGTCCAGGAGGTTGCCGACTGCGCCGCCCCACACTAGGCCGATCGCGACCGCCCACCCGGCCGAGGGGGCGCGGGTCGCGGCGATGAGCAGGGCGATGGAGGCCGCCGCGGCGATGAGGGTGAGCAGCCACGTTGAGTCGGAACCGAGGGACATGACGGTGCCAGGGTTGAACGCGAGCTGCAAGCCGAGCCAGTCTCCCAACAGCGGGATGCGGTCATCCTCACTGAGCTCTGCGAGGGCGAGTGCCTTGCTGCCTTGGTCGATCAGCACTGCGCCGGCGGCGACGGCGCACGCGAGCAGGAACCAGCGGAGCCGGACCCGCGCCAGCTTGCGGGCAGAACTCGCTTCCACGGCGTCCGCTGATCCCGGGGAGGGAGCGGAGCCGTCAAGGGGATCGGTCATGCCTTGGTGCGCCGCGCTGCGCGGAGTCCGTTGAGGATGACGACGACTTCCGCGACCTCGTGCACGAGCACCACCGCGGCAAGTCCGAGGACTCCAGTAATTGCCAACGGCAGAAGGACGACGATGATCGCGATCGACAGCACGACGTTCTGGTTGATGATGTTGCGGCCGCGGCGGGCGTGGGCAAGGGCCTGCGGGATGAGGCGCAGGTCGTGGCCGGTGAAGGCGATGTCGGCGGATTCGATCGCGGCATCCGCGCCCTTGGCCCCCATCGCGATCCCAACATCCGCGGCCGCGAGAGCGGGAGCATCGTTGATGCCGTCGCCGATCATGGCCGTGGGCTGAGACTTCGACAACTCCGCGACGGCGGTTGCTTTGTCCTCGGGGCGCAGCTCGGCGCGCACGTCCTTGATGCCGGACTGGTCGGCCAAGGCAGCGGCGGTCCGCGCGTTATCGCCGGTGAGCATCGTCACCCCGATCCCGCGGCGGTTCAGCGTGGCGATGACCTCGGGAACCTCGGGGCGTAGCTCGTCCCGCACCCCGATCGCCCCGGCTGGCTGATCGTTGCGGTGGACGATGACGACGGTCATCCCCTCGGATTCCATCGCTTGCACCTGGTCGGTCAGCGTGCCCGCGTCGAGCCAGCGGGGGCTGCCCACGGCGAGACGGGCACCGTCGAGGGTGCCGGTGATGCCATGTCCGGCGGTCTCGGTGACGCCTTCAGCGATCGGGGCATCGAATACGGCATTCGTGATTGCGGCGGCCAGCGGATGCGTACTGTTGCCTTCGAGGCTCGCCGCCCAAGCTAGCGCCTCTTCCTCGGTCACGCCCGCGGCGGTCACGACGCGAATCACGGTGGGCTCGTTGCGGGTCAGGGTGCCAGTCTTGTCGACGGCAAGGTGACGGATGCCGCCGAACCGTTCGAACGCAGCCCCGGACTTCACGACCACCCCGAACTTCGAAGCAGCGCCGATCGCGGAGACTACAGTCACCGGGACGGCGATCGCCAACGCGCACGGCGACGCGGCGACCAGCACCACCAGGGCGCGGGTGATCCACAGCTCCCAGTCGCCGGTCAGCAGCGACCCGAGCACGCCGACCAGCACGGCGAGGATCATCACGCCGGGCACCAGCGGTCGGGCGATCCGGTCGGCCAGGCGGGCACGGTCGCCCTTCTCAGCCTGCGCCTGTTCGACCAGCTCCACGATGGTGGTGAGCGAGTTGTCGGTGCCTGCGGCGGTAGCCTCGACCTCGAGAACGCCGGTGGTGTTGATCGACCCGGCCGACACGTCGGTGCCCAGTTCGACCTCGACCGGGATCGACTCGCCCGTGATCGCGGACGTGTCCAGGCTGCTCCGCCCGGCGCGCACGGTGCCGTCGGTGGCGATGCGTTCGCCCGGCCGGACCACGAGGACATCCCCGACGCGCAGCTCCTTCGCCTCGACCTCGGCCGTGGCGTCGCCGCGTTTGACGAGTGCGGTGTCGGGCACGAGCTTCAACAGCGCCCGCAACCCGGCGCGGGCACGGTCCATCGCCTTGTCTTCCAGCGCCTCCGCGATGGAGTACAGGAACGCCAGCGCGGCGGCTTCCTCGACGTAGCCGAGGATCACCGCACCGGTGGCGCTGATCGTCATCAGCAGCCCGATGCCGAGCTTGCCCTTCGTGAACAGCTTGCGCAGCGCGCCCGGCACGAAGGTGTACGCGCCCAGCAGCAAGCCAATCCAGAACAGCACCAGACCCGCGGTCTCGGCGCCGGTCCACTCGCACACCAGACCGGCGGCGAACGCGACACCCGAAGCGATCGGGATCAGAACGCTGGGGCTCCGATACCACGGCCGATCATCGTCATCATCGTCGTCGAGGTCGACGTGCTCGACCTGCGAACCCGTGACCGCGCTCACGCCCGAGCCTCCCCCGCCACGCAGCCCTCGACTCCGCAGTCGGGGTCCATGCACGGCACGCTCTCGTCGACCGCAAGCGTCACGTCCACCAGCGCCGTCAGCGCGCGGGCGAGGTGCGGGTCTGCGACCTCGTAGCGGGTCTGTCGGCCCTCGGGCTCGGCCACCACGATCCCGCACCCGCGCAGGCATGTCAGGTGGTTTGACACGTTCGAGCGTGAAAGCCCCAAATCGCGAGACAGCACCGCCGGGTAGCTCGGGCCAGCCAGGAGGGCCAGGAGGATGCGAGAGCGGGTCGGGTCGGCCATCGCCCGACCGAGCCGGTTCATCACGTCGATTCGATCCGTAAGAGTCAGCATCCAATGACTATACATCATCTGATGTACTTCAGCGTGCCCGGTAGCTCGACGCTGCTCTCGGCTGCCAATAACTTCTTGATGGACTTCGCATCAACAACTCAAACGCAGACGACATCATCATCCATGCGCGCACGGACTCCGCACTGCATCGCCAGCAGTTTGTGTTACACGAGTTGTCACACATGATCTTGGGTCACTGCGACGGCGACGAGTGCACAGAGGCGGACGTGCTCCTGCCGGACATTCCTCCGCACACTCGCGCCCGCCTGCTCAGGCGCCAGGACCTTGACTCGGACACCGAGATTGCTGCGGAATCTCTGGCGGACCGGCTCGCGGCAGGGATCCGAGGGTCCGCTTTTGCCGAGTCTCGCTACTTCGAGGTCTTCGGGTGATCCAGACGCTCGTTGCGATCCTGATGTGGGTTCTCGTAGCGAGCCTGCTGGTCCTGCGACGCGGGCGCCCTGATCGCAGCATTACTTACGCATCGGTCACGATCGCCATCGCAATGACCCTCAACGTCGACGCGATCTACCTCGCTGTCGATCCCGTCTTCGGCGGAACAAACATCGCGACTCTACTTTCGGATGCTCTCCTGATGATCGGTCTCTTCTTTCTGGGCCGCGCGGCAATGAAGGCTGGTGAGTATCGTCCCCGGCTGGTGCGAGCCGCCGTCGGGCGCCCCGCGCTGATCCTTGCCCTGGTCACGACGACGGTGTTGTTCTTCTTCATCGACCGAGGGGCGTCGACCGCGACATTCATGCTTGACCTCGGCGACCAACCGGTAACGGCCGCCTACTCAATGATCGGCTTCACCTACTGCGGCATCGTTCTCGCTGCCATGCTCGCGTTGGCGGCACGCCAACTCCGCGTCGGCACCGGCATCCAGCGCATCCCGGCACTCCTCTTGCTCCTTGGTTCGGCGTGCGGCGTGGGTTTGGCCGCCGTGGTCCTCGTAATGGATGTCGCACACGTCGCGGGTCAGCTGGAACTGATGCGCACATTCGGCGAAGCATACGGGCCGCTCTCGCTGCTCACTTTCCTGTTCTTGTGCGCCGGGTTCGCGGGCCAACCTGTTGTCAGGTCGCTGCGTGAACGCACACGGCGCTCGCAGATAGCGCAGATCACGAGGGAGCTGGAACCGCTCTGGCAGCGGGCCACGAGCGTTCGCCCCGGGCTCAGCGGCACGGATGCCCTCGGCGCCAGTCTTGACGACCCTGAAGGACGATTGCATCGCGAAGTGGTTGAGATTCGTGACGCCATGATCGATCCACGCGTGACATTCGAGGTGACGCCTGCTGAAGAAGCTCTCCTGGAACGGGCCGAGGCGCAGCTGTTGGGACTCGACTCTGGCGTAGCGCGCATCGGTTTGCGCGCGGATCGCGGCGACAGCAGCATGGAGCACGCATGAAGCGGCAGCTCGCGATCGGCGGTGCTATGGCCGGTGCGGTTGGTGCAGCCCTGGGGTGGACGATCGCGCGGAAGCTAACAGCACCAGTCGGGCCACGCCGTTTCAACCTGACACTGCGTGGTGTTGAGGGCGATGGCGATGGCCGACTTCTCATACTCGACCGCACTCCCGACACCGGAGCGCCCGGCACGTACAATCTCTGGTTTGAGCACGGCGGATGGGCGCAACTTGGCAGCGAGGTTGAGGATCGCGGCCAGAACCAAGTCGCCCGCGTCGTCGCGGGATTGTCACCAGGGCTCACGCCGCGAGAAGGCGATCGAGTCTCGTGGAGCGGCATCTACTTCGGTTCGCCCACCGATGCCGGGCTCGATGCGAGCGACGTCGTCATCAGCACCGCCGTCGGCCCGGCGCCAGCTTGGCGAATCAACGGTGACACATCGATCTGGGCGATTCACGTTCACGGTCTTGGCAGCCCCCGAGCGGGCACCCTCCGCGGTGTGCAGGTCGCGACGGAACTGGGGCTTACTTCGCTCGTGGTGAGCTACCGCAACGACGGTGAAGGGCCCACGGAAGGATCCGGTCGCTCCACGCTCGGCGCCGCCGAAACCGAAGACGTCGAGGCTGCGATCAGCTATGCGGTGCGCTGTTAGGACGACGCTTCGGAAAGCGCCTGTGTAGAGATCGGAAAGCGTGCGTGTAAGCATCGGGTAGCGCGTGTGGCTGCTCGATGATGACTCTCAACCCTTCGACGAGTGTTCGTGGGGTGGGAGGAATGATTCTTCATGACCGATTACCGCCAGTTGATGCGGCTTGTGCTGGACAAGGTCCCGTATCGCGAGATCGCTGCCAGGCAGGGGTGCTCGCAGCGTACGATCGCGAAGGTCCGTCGTGTGCTCGACGAACACCAGTTGACGGCTGTCAGCCAGGTCGACGCGCTCTCACGCGAAGACGTTGACGGGTTGTTCTCTGACGGGCGCAAGAGCGTGACCGGCGAGTTCGTGCCGGTCGATATCGACAAGGTGGTCGCTGCGAGGCTGGGGCGGAACAAGCCTCCGCTGAAGGTGTTGTGGGCGCAGTATCTGCACGTCGATGCTGCCGATGGCCGCGGCCACTATGGGTATGAACGGTTCTGCCAGATCGTCGCTGAGCACGTGCGAGTCAATGATCTCACCGCCCCGATCCAGCACGTCCCCGGGCATACGATGCAGGTCGACTGGGCGGGCACTCGGATACAGATCGTCGACCCGATCTCCGGTGAGGTGTCTGCGGTGTCGGTGATCGTGGCGTCGCTGCCCTACTCCGGGCTCGTGTTCGCGTACGGGTGCCTGGATGAGAAGTTCCCTGCCTGGGCTGATGCGCACCGGCGAGCGTTTGAATACATCGACGGCGTCACGCTGCTGGTGGTGCCCGATAACGCATCGACGGCGTCGAACCAGATCAGCAAGAGCGAACGGGCCCGGGACGTGAACTCCTCCTACAGTGGGTTCCTTGAGCATTACCGGACCGCTGCGGTCCCGACCAGATCCGCGGCCCCCAGAGACAAGGGCCACGTCGAATCCGGCGTGAAGGTCGTCACGAACTGGGTCATCCACTACCTCGCCGACCGCTCGTTCGCCTCGCTCGACGACCTGAACGAAGCGATCGCCGAGCGGGTGGAATGGATCAACCACCGAACCCCGTTCCGCGGGGATCAGCGATCGCGCTGGGAGTGGTTCGCCGAGCACGAGAAGCCGGCGCTGCTCGAGCTGCCCGAACAGCGGTGGGAGCCGGTGTCGTGGCGGAAAGCGAAGGTGCATCGCGACTGGCATATCCAGATCGACACCATCAAGTACTCCGTTCCGTACGCGTTCGCCGGTCTCGGCGTGGACGTGCGGATCGTCGGTGACACACTCGACGTCCTCGCCGACGGGGAAGTGATCGCCACCCACCAGCGCGGCAGGCATCGCAATCGCTACGTCACCGACCCTGGGCATGCGCCCGCCTACCTTGAAGATCAGGCAGGGCTCTGGACCCGCGCCTACTTCCTCCGCCAAGCCGCGAAAGCAGGCCCGGGAACCGTGACAGCCCTGACCCGCCTGCTGGACTCGAAGACGATCGAGGCGCAGGGGTTCCGCTCCTGCATGAATATCCTCGACCTCGGAAAGCGCGGGAACCGTGGGCTCCTCGAGCTCGCCTGCCGAAGGCTCACGGACGGTGACCCCCACCGGCAGATCAGCTACACCGCCGTGAAGCATGCCATCGCGGCGATCCGCGCCGAGCAGAACGCCAGACCCACCACAGACCCAGAGGCCTGGGCCAGAGCGGATACTCCGCCGTCGTCGCGCCCACCCGCCGGGCGGGATACCAGCCGTGCTCACCTGGCCGGAATCAGCGCGTTCAGCCTCGACAACCTCATCGGCCGCGACCAGGGAATCGAGGGTGATGATGCGTGACCAACACCTCACCATCGATGACATGCCCCTGTTCACCCGGTTGCGGATGACCGCGTTCGGAGAAGCCGTCATCGACATCGCCAACGACCCCACCTTCGATGAATGGACGTTCTCGCAGAAGATCCGCCACGCCCTCGAGCAAGAGACCACAGCCAGGGGCGAGCGGCGCATGATGAAGCTGTTGAAGGCGTCCCGCACCCCGAACCCGGCCGCCTGCGTCGAAGACATCCGCTACCTCGAAGGCCGCAGCCTGAACCGTGAGGTCGTGGCCCGTCTCGCCGCATGCCACTGGATCGACCGCACCACGAATCTCGTCGTCCTGGGGTCCTCCAGCGTGGGCAAGTCCTACCTCGCGCAAGCGCTCGTGCACGCCGCCTGCCGACGCGACTACACCGCCCGGTACTACCGGCTCGACGACCTCGCCAACCAGATCGCCGTCCACCATCACACAGACCCCGCACGGCTCCGATTCCTGAATGAATTGCACTCCTGCGACCTGCTCGTGCTCGACGACTTCCTCACGACGCCGATCACCAGCGAGACCGCGGCCGAGCTTCTCAACATCCTCGCCGCACGCGAAGGCAGAGGCTCCACCGCGGTGACCAGCCAGTTCGATCCCGAAGACTGGTACAAATCGCTCCACGACGCCGTCATCGCCGAATCCATCCTGAACCGGATCATTTCCAATGCCGAGATCGTGCAACTGGCCGGCCCCAACATGCGCCGCCACACCGCGGCCGAGAACGCGGAAGATACTCACACCGGATAGGCGCTCGGGCGCGGCGGCACGCTTTCCGACCGTCGCGCCCACGCTTTCCGATCCTCACACAGGCGCTTTCCGAACCATCGGCTAAACAGTGCGCCGCGGTGCAGAACGGATCGTGCTGTTCGGTTGGTCTATGGGCGCTGCGATTGCACTGCAGATTGCGCATCGGTCAGACTATGCGCCACTGGTAGCAGGGCTCGTGCTTGACTCACCGGTACTCAACTGGGTCGAGGTCATCAAAGCCAACTGCCAGCGCGCCGGGTTCCCACGCAGTGCAGGGCTGCTCGCGGTCCCGTGGCTGACGAATCGCGCACTGGCTCGACGGCTAGGGCTCCCAAGCCGAATCTCGTTCAGCGAGTCTGATTGGATAGCGCGCGCCGACGAACTCTCTGTGCCGACGCTGATCCTTCACGGGGCTAAAGACGATTCAGTTCCCATCAAGACCTCGTCGGCGCTCGCGCAGAAGCGTCCAGATCTCGTTCAGCTGGAGACCTTCGATGCAGGGCACACGCTGGCTTGGAACTCAGATGCGACGCGCTGGAAGGAGACCGTCACTGCATGGTTCAAGAGTGATAGCAACGAGTGATTCAGTTGTGCTGGGTCTTGAAATATTGTGGCGCCGCTCAGTTCGACGTTAGGGGGAGGGCGCCATCGTTCAATCTCTTGAGGTCCTGCAACTCTGCCCAATGCTGCTCCAGCCCCGTGAGCGTTGGGCTGACACCCAGCGTCACGAGTGGTTGCGAGTGCCCGTCGATGTGGCGGCATGCCACCTCGAAGATCTCCGTTACCTTTGGACCGATCTCATTGAGTCTGGTGCCGTCGATGTTCGGCAGTGTGGTCATCTGGACGTTCGCACGGTAGCGCTTGGTGACGCCCTTCAGCAGCTCCTCCTCGGTGAAGACTTCACACCATGCACGGACGTGGCTATATGCCACGCGCACGAGAGCATCGCGAACTTCGCCCTCTTGAGACTTCGCGGCCTGGATTGTGCCAGTTATACGCTTCTTGATTGCACTCAGCGAGTCGATCCTCGGCCCGCTGGCACGGGTAACCTGCCCCTTGCCGTTCTCGTCCGTGATCTGAAAGTAGACGCAGCGCTTGGACTTCTCAAAGAGGCTAAGGAGTGTCGTGGCGAACAAGATGTCGTGCGTGAACACGATGACCTGGTTGTTATCCGCCAGCGCGGCGATGCGCTGCGCGACCTCGTTGATCCGACGGTGATCGAGGCTGGAGACGGGGTCGTCGAAGATGACGGGGGCGGTAATTCCCGCCAAGCGAGCCTCAGCCAGGAAGTCGGCGAGCGCAAGTACCTTCTGTTCTCCCTCGGAGAGTACTCTTGACGGCTTGTGCTTGCCGCTCAGCACTTTGCGACGATGCGCTCGACCCTCCCGTCCAACGAACTGCAGTTTCAGAGTTGGCGCCCTGAGCGCGTCGCACTCCTCAAGGAAGAGGGCGTCGAAGCTCTGGTTGATCAGCTGGTCGCTGGTGGTCTTGGCGAGTGCGGTAACCGCTCTGGTCAGCGATGACAGCGGACGCTTGAGCGTTTTGAGCTGATCAGCCTCCTTGGCGCTCCTGACTTGCCCTTCGATCAGTGGCCAGGACGTGCCAAGTTCGACCGCGTCCTTCAGCTCCACCAGTTCGGTCTGCTTCTCGGCGAGTAGCTGCGTCCTGTTCTGCTGTTGGGCCTCTAGCGTCGTGATGCCTTCTTCGGCAGTCTTTAGTGCGGCATCGACATCGGTCTTCAGCTGCGTGAGGATGTCGGCGATAGTAAGGCTGGCGGGCTTGCTGTCTGCTACTGCCGATGCGAGCGCGCTCCTTGCCCCCTCGATGGCCTCGACCTGCGCGAAGTAGGAAGGCTGCTCCTCTTCGGCCTGATACTCGTCGACAAACTGAGCGCAATCCTTACCTTCAATACCTGCGGCTTCCTGCTTGAACCTTGCAAGCAAGCTGTCGGTGTCACGGATGTCAGCCGAGATCTTGTCTTCGAGGTAGGTCGAATACCTGGAGAGCAGATCCCGTGCGGGGTCCAGCAGCGACTGTCGGCAATATAAGCACCGATCCGAGTCATGCGCACCCAGCTCTGTGAGGTGCTGACGGTACGTTTCGCCAGCTTCAATGAAGTCGCTCCATGTGTCGTCAGGATCGGCGGGCAGGTCGGCAGCGGCGAAGAGCTCTATGCGGAAGGTCTCGTAGTCGGTCGCAAGCTGCGCTCGCTTCGTTAGTGCATCGTTGTAAGCCTTGGAGTCGAACGACACGAGCGCATCGGCTGCAGTTGCTGCCTGTGCCAAGACACGTTGCTCCGCCTTAAGCACGGTGATCTGTGCACTGAGAGTATTGGCCCGCAGCGCAGCCACCGCCTGCGTAAGTGAGTCGAGATCAGCCTCGACGGTTTCGCCGGTAGCGGCCTTGGCCTTCAACTCGGCCAGGCCGGTCGACGCACCGAGCGTCTCGATCAGCGGATAGATGGACGACCCACGCTGGAACCTGGTCAGCAGGCCGGAACTATCCGTGCCAAGCGCGGTGATTGCGGTATCGATTTCACTCGTCACGGCTTGGATTGCGGCACTAACGTGGTTGAAGAGCGCGAGTGATACCGGTGTGTAGACGTAGTCAAGGTCATCGTCGACGTGCGTACTCACAGCAGGGCTATCGAAGATCGACATCCGGGTGAAGGGCGATACTCCGCGCTCCCCACTCCAGGACAGCGTCTGCTCGTCATCACCGAGCTTGAACTCAAGCTTGGCAGTTTGCGCTTCGGCAGTGTCAGCTTCGATATCACCGAGAATCGTGTCAGCCGTGCGGCTATTTGCCAGAGCCTTGAACACGCGAGAGTAGCCGGTCTTGCCGGTGCCGTTCTCCCCGTAAAGGATCGTCAGACCCTCGTGTGGCTCGATGATCGCGCCGGGCACGAGTGCATTGACCCCACGAACCTCCGAGAGCCGTATCAGTGACAGCGGTGG
The DNA here is from genome assembly GCA_016771945.1 of Candidatus Leucobacter sulfamidivorax. Classification (GTDB taxonomy): domain Bacteria; phylum Actinomycetota; class Actinomycetes; order Actinomycetales; family Microbacteriaceae; genus Leucobacter; species Leucobacter sulfamidivorax. The sequence goes on along the minus strand of QZLF01000002.1, from coordinate 30,929 downwards.
TGCTGACTCGTCCTGTCGCGCCTCGACATCGAGCTTTGGCACGGTCGGCAGTTCGCGCTTATCGAGTGCCTTCTCCTGCCGGAATAGCTTGTACGCCTTTTCGACGGTGGATGCGCCGACAGTGCGCCCGCTCACGAGCACCTCGGCAACCAGTAGACGCACCCATTCGTCGCTGATGTTCGCCCAGTCGGCCAATAATACGCGCGGGTCAACCAACTTGGGCTCTTGGGTTGAGTCGATGCTGGTCTCAGTCACATCGTCGCTCACAACAGCCGCTCCTGCTTCGCCGTGGACACGCGGCGTAGCCGTGCGTAGTGAAGGAGGTCAGTCACGGTGGCATTCTTCTTTTCCCACTCGACAATCACCGACTCTCCGAGAAGTACATAGTCCCATCGACGACTGTCTCGCTCTTCCTCGGGAAGTTCGTTGATCTGCTCGCACCAGGCCAGGGCAGCCTTCTTCTTGCGTTGCACGTTCTCGTCGCTGAGGGCCGATTGCGCTTTGGTCTCGACGACAAAGATGGTCTCGGGCGTGCGGATCAGAAAGTCCGGTGAGTACTGTGCGGGCATACCGTCCGCCTTCAGATACGGCCGACGCAGGAAGTCGTGTCGGTACTCGTGTACCTTCGCGAGGGCCTCGATCCCTGAATCCTTGTCTGCCCATCGAATGAAGCGTCGTTCAAGACCGCCGCCCTGGGAGGGGATCGGCAGCTTCGGGTAGATGCACTTCTTGACCTCTTCCGCCGTGCTACCGCGCACCGGGATCGTCATGACTTCCGACAAGAAGCGGTGCTGCACCTCGGCGGAGGTTACGACCTGGTTCTCCTGCAACTCGACCAGTTTTGTTGCGAACGTCCCGGCGATGCTGTGAGCGACATCGTCGAGCAGCAGTACGCGCCAGTTTTCGCCATCGAGCGGATCAAAGTCCTGACGGAAGAGTCTGTGCCGGATGTAGGTATCCAACCAGCCGGTCAAGAGCGGGCGGTACGCCTGCAAGATCGGGAACTTGGCATTCTCGTTGTACTTGCTCTGACTCTTGGTCATGGTGCGACCGAGCGCCTCGGTGATGCGCGTGGTCATGCGCGAGAGGTAATCGTTGTAGCCACTCGCTGTCAGGACACCACCGTCAACGCGGTAGTCGCCGTACTGCGTGCCCGTCTGCGCGTCATGGGAGACGAACCGGTCACCCGTGCCGATCACCTTGAGCATCATGTCAAGCGGATACGGGCAGGGTGTTAGCGCGAGCGGGTCGACGCTCGGCTGACGAAGCTCTTCGTCCGCATCGCGCAGAATGATCGGGATCTCAAAGTCATACGCCTGATAGCCGGGCCGCAGGTCAACATGCTCCAGATCGCCGGTTGCGCCGGTGCTGTCCGCGTCATCACCGGCCTCTCCCAGGAGACCGTCCTTCCCTAGCAGCTGCTCGTAGAACTCACTGAACGCCGGATGCTCAACGATGAACAGCACGTCGAAGTAGTTGGTTGGCTCAAGCCCTTTGCTAATCCGCTCCCGCGTTTCAGCCTTCAGCTCATCGATCGACGGATCACCCCGCCACATCAATCGGAGACCACGTCCGATCGTCTGCTCTAGCAGGATCGATGCTTGGGAAGATCGCAGCGGCACGATGACCGCGATGTTGCTGACGTCGAAACCCTCACGAAGCATCAGTACCGAGACGATGACCTTCGGCTGCTTATGCCGGTCTATGTCAAACAGCTTCTCGCGGATCGGTTCCCAGTCTTTCGGTCCAAGTTCAGCCTTGCGGCCTGAGTCGACGCGCAGGATGTCATCCTCAGACAGCCCGGTGCTCTGCAAGTACTCGACAACATGCGGGGTGACATTCGTGTCCTCGCAGACGACGAGGAGCTTCGGGTGTTTATCGGGGCCTACCTCTGTGAACTGCTCTTCGAGGATCTGGAGTTTCTTAAGACCGGCTTGCAGCATGACGCGCTGCCCATTTGAGAGGCCTGTGACGCGCTTTTGCTCGTCACGTTCTGCCTTGAAGTCCAGTGGCAGCGCGGCGATCTCTTTGCGCTTATCGAGTGCGAGTGACTTCACGAGACCAGAGCGCATCGCAGACTTGAGGTCGAAGTCGACCACAATGTGCGGGAAGTATGCCTTGCCCTTCGAGCGCCCCGATCCAACCTCGTTGTACGGCGTCGCTGAAAAGTCGATTTGCGTGAAGCGTCGCCCCTTGGTCGAAGCGATCTCGCTCAGACTCTTTTGCCACTCCACGTCAGTGACCTCGTCGGCCTTCTTGACTTCATGGATGTGGTGTGCCTCGTCATTGAACACGACCAGGTCAGGTAAGTCCTTCAGCGCCTGGAGCGGTCCTCCTCGCAGGAAGCGTCGATCCAGCGCGTCCAGCGCATTCCCGGCGCTCGTGCCCGGTGTAAGTGGGAAGAAGCTCTCGATAGCCGCCTTCTGATCGATCTCAGCGCCCGGTGCCTCGACCTCCGCCTCGTCTTCGAGGAAGTCAGGGTCCTCTTTGCCAGCCAGTAGATGCCAGTTGGTGATCGCAATCATGCCTGAGCCGGTGACCTTGCGACCGATCTCAGCCTTGGTGACGACGGATGACTGCAAGAACGAGAAGACTTGCGAACGGTAGGTGTCCGGTACGAACAGTCCCTGCTGGCGGTAGATGTCGCTGCTGGTGAAGTCACGCTCGCCCGCATGCTCCTTACCCATGAAGGAGTCCAGGAGGCGGTCGTATACGATGAGGCCAGGTGCGACGAGCAGGAAGTTGCTGGAGAAGCGCGGGTCCGCCGGGTCAGCTAGCTTGTTCAGGTACTGCCAGACGAGCAAAGCGTTGAGCACCCACGTCTTGCCGGTGCCGGTGGCCATCTTCGCTGCGTACTTCGGAAAGTCGTGGCGCTGCCGGGTGACTTCGCCCAGGACGCCGCCTTCAAGCATCGCCTCCGGCGCGACGGCCTCGTAGAGGTCGCGCAGGCGCGTCGTACCGAGCACCTCGTGAGCATAGATGATGTTCAAGATGGCCGCGCGTTGCCCAGCGTGGAAGTTCAGTTCCCGCAGTTCGCAATAGTCCTGCTGGAACCAGTAGCGCAATAGCTCGGCGGTAACCGGTGTGACTCGCTCGAGTATCTCCGAACCTGAGCCGTCAACGATGCCCGGGATGAACGGATCAACGCCTGCTGACAGTCCTCGAGCCAAAGGGAAGTCCGCGAAGCCGCTCACGAATCTACCTCCACACCAGAGATAACGACTTCAGATTCAAAGCCGAAGACATCCACTGCCCGTACGCAAACTGTACGTGCGCTGTTGAGGCGAGGGAGATCCAACGTGGCCGTTGTGACGACACGCAACTCGTCGCTGTCGTTGTCGGTGTTGCCTCGGTAGTCCTGCCAGACGGAACGGAAGACCTCGCCGTCGTAGGCGGGATCGACTGCCCAATACTCAACGAGCGCCAGCGGCTCCGTGTTCATGACTTCCTGGAGCTTTGCCCGGTTGGCCTGGTCGAGGTTGATCGCCTCGGGTGAGAGCAGTACATAGTTCTGCAGGTTCACCGTGAGTGTCTCGCGCTCGCCGTTGCTCGTGCGCGCGGTGACATCTGCCTGGAGATACTGGAGGCTGGAGAAGCGCACCTCGGACGCCAGCTTGTCCGCCCCCTTCTTCTTGAGTCGGTCGAGCAGGTCAGGTGGGATCACCAGTACCTCAAGGTTCGGGTCGTTCAGGTCGCTGATGTCCTGGCCGATGCCGGCGGAAAAGTTCCAACCGAGTACGACAACCTTGTCGAAGCCACCCATCTTGACTTCGCGGTATCCTTGCGCACGCTTGAGCGTCGAGATGGTCGTGAGGCGCGACGGGCTGTCTGCATACACGAGCGTGCGGGTACCCGGTAGCCGCCCAAGGCTGCCGTTGACGTTCTCCTCGGGAGGCAGCGGCAACGCGCCATAAAGGTCGAGGACGACCCTGGCGAGATCTCCAACTCGGAACGAGCGGCCCAAAGTCGAGCGTGCCTGCTCCACCTGATAGTCGCCAATGGCCTGATAGAGAAAAGGCTTTGCGTCGACGTCGATGAGTCGCTTGCGCATCACCATTGTGGAGGGCTTGCCAAGGTCAGTCGCTACCCCCCTTCGTCCAAGCGACTCGGCTACAGCTGCGAAGACACCTGATCCTCCGAAGAAGTCTGCAACTATAGCGCCCTCCGAGGAGGATCCTTTTATGATTCGTTCGATGAGCGGCCATGGCTTTTCGGTGGCATAGCCGACTCGTTTTTTGCCATCTACCGGGTAACGCCCAGCGATCGCCATCACCCACCAGTCTTCGGGGATCTTTCCTTCGGCGAGCGCATAATCGTCGGTGATAAACCCGGAGCCTGCGAGACCGGTCTTGAAGTTCCCCTTGGTCTTCTCACTATGCGCCTCGCGGATCTGATCGTCATTGAAGATCCAGTTGTCTGACTTTGAATACCAAAAGACGGTGTCGTGCTTGCGGTTGTACTGTCGCATCCCTGGGCTTCCTGGCCCGTGATACGCCCAGACAATCTCGTTGCGCAAGTTCTGTTTGCCAAACGCCTCATCAAGAAGCAACTTGACGTAGTGGCCCACGTGCCAGTCCAGGTGAACGTAGATCGAGCCGTTCTCCGAAAGAAGCTCCCGCATCAGAATCAAGCGCGGCATGATCATTGCGAGATAGGAAGCTGTGCCGTCCGACCACGTGTCGGAGTAAGCGAATTGCTCAAGTACGGTCGGCTTCTGATCAATCGTGGTTCCCGGAAGCTTGATCTTCGTTCGATAGTCCGCCTTCGAATCGAACGGCGGATCGATGTATATCAGATCGATCTTGCCGCGCAGGCTCGGCGTATCCTCATCGCCCGCGAGCAATGCGGCCATCGCCAGCAGGTTGTCACCGTAGATCAGGCGGTTCGGCATCTCGGCGATGCCCTCGCCGTCGTTTCCCCAAAAGTTGAAGCCACCACGATCCTTCGACGGGATGACCAGTTCGCGCGTCTGAAGGCTAACGCGGTTACGTCCCTCCAGCTGCTCCAGTATCTGTGCCGCTTGACGCTTGCCCGCCGCGACAATGCCGGGTAATTGCTCCAGAAGGGACTTGCTCATGCTTCGCTGGATCTCCTTCGCTTGCAAGCGCGTTTAAAGTTGGAATTGGGTGCGTGTCTAACGCTACCGTTGGCCACTGACACTGCTACAGTGCCGCGCCGTCGAACTCGGCGCTATTAGATTCGCCGATGCACCCTATGGCTTCAGTGGCCATATCCCGTGAGTCGTCGGGTTACGTCGGCCGGGGCGTTCCGGACCATGATCTGGTCCATGGCGAGCTTCCGTCTCCAGATGCCCACGCGTCTGGCAGATCGAGGTCGCGACTCCTCACGACTGAGTCTTGAAGCACCTTGTTCACCTCCTCCTTGATGGAGGGAAGGTGAGCAGCGGTGACGGTGTCGATGCGGTTGATGTCGGCGGGCGACGGCTACAAGTACCTGCTGCGCACCGTCGCCGCGGGGGACGGAGACCGCGACCTTTCAACACCGCTGACGCGCTACTACAACGCCGACGGAACTCCGCCCGGACGCTGGATGGGTAGCGGACTCGCGGCGCTGGGAAGCGGGCAGCTCGAAGAAGGGGACGAGGTCACCGAGGCGCAACTTCAACTGCTGATCGGCATGGGTCGAGATCCGCTCACCGGCGCACCGTTGGGCCGCGCCTACCCGCAGTACAAGGCGAAAGCCGAACGCGTCGCCGATCGTGTGGCCACGCTGGACCCCGGTCTGAGTGCGACTGCTCGCGGTCGAGCAGTCGCGGCGATCGAGACCGAAGAGGCGGAACGTGCTACACGTCGGGCGGTCGCGGGGTATGACTACACGTTCTCGATTCCGAAGTCAGCGTCGGTGTTGTGGGCGGTCGCCGACGCGGGAACGCAATCGCTCATCGTTGATGCTCATCATGCTGCGGTTGCGGAGGTGGTTGCGTTCATGGAGCGTGAGGTTGCAGCCACGCGCGCCGGTGCAACCCCCGGGGATGGTGCCGTTGCGCAGGTCGATGTGCGCGGGCTGATCGCGACAGCGTACGACCACTACGACTCACGCGCGGGCGATCCTCACCTCCACACGCACGTCGTCATCAGCAACAAGGTCCAGACCGTGCTCGACAACAAATGGCGCAGCCTGGATAGCCGCCCCATGCATGCGGCGACGGTGGCGCTCTCGGAGCTTCACGAAGCCGTGATCGCCGATCACCTGACCCGTCTCTTCGGCGTCGCATGGGAAGCCCGCGACAGGGGACGCGACCGCAACCCGGCATGGACGATCGCGCAAGTCCCGCCAGAACTCGTCGCTGAGTTCTCCTCGCGATCGCGGCACATCGACGAGGAAAAGGACCGTCTCATCGCTGAATACGTGGCGAAGCACGGCAGGCAACCATCAAGCACGACGATCATCAAACTGCGGGCGCAAGCGACGCTCGCCACCAGGCCGGAAAAGCAGATCCATTCGCTTGCCGAACTCACCACTCAATGGCGAGAGCGAGCTGGAACGATCCTCGGTGCGGATGCCACGAGCTGGGCTCGACGAGTCACCACGAACGAGGATCCGCTGCTCCTGTGGGCCGATGACGTTCCGCTCGATGTCGTCCAGAGGCTCGGGCAGAGTGTTGTCGCTGTGGTTGGAGAGAAACGTTCAACGTGGCGCCGTTGGAACCTCACGGCTGAGGCTGCGCGCCAGACGATGGGGTATCGGTTCGCGAGCACGCGAGACCGCGAGGCCATCGTCGGATTGGTCGTGGATGCTGCCGAGGCCGTTTCGCTCAGGCTCACGCCGCCCGAACTGGCATCGAGCCCCGCCGTCTTCCGCAGGAGCGATGAGTCGTCGGTGTTCCGACCGAAAAACTCCACCGTGTTCTCGTCGGGTGAACTGCTCGAAGCTGAAGGCCGCCTGCTGCAGCTCTCGCGCTCAACGACCGCGCCGACCGTCTCGCTGGCGACGGTCGAACGAATCGTGCAGAAGTCTGACCGTGAGGGTCGGATGCTTGCTGCGGACCAAGCATCCGCGCTGATAGCTATTGCGGTCTCTGGGAGGGTCATCGACCTGCTGGTCGGCCCTGCGGGTGCGGGAAAGACAACCGCAATGAGCGCACTACGACGAGCGTGGGAGAAAGAGCACGGCCCTGGATCAGTCGTCGGGCTCGCACCATCTTCAAGCGCGGCCCAGGTACTCGCCGACGACCTTGGGATCGCAACGGAAAACACAGCGAAGTGGTGGCAGACCCATCTCCAAACGGGGGAGAAGTTCCAGGCTGGGCAGCTCGTCATCATCGACGAGGCCTCGCTTGCAGGAACACTCTCACTTGACCGCATCACCCAGCTTGCCGCCACGGCGGGAGCAAAGGTGCTGCTCGTCGGAGACTACGCGCAGCTGCAAGCGGTTGACGCGGGTGGAGCGTTCGGGCTCCTCGCGCACGACCGCGATGACGTCGCCGAACTCGTCGATGTTCACCGCTTCACACACGAGTGGGAGAAACGCGCCTCCCTCGATCTCCGCCACGGCCACACAGAAGTCATCGACACCTACGCCGAGCATGGGCGCATCTTTGAAGGCGATACCGAAGCTATGGTCGATGCCGCCTACGCCGCGTGGCGCGCCGACCTGATCGCGGGGCGTGCGGCGGTGCTCGTCGCTGACTCGAACGAATCCGTCACCGCGCTCAATAACCGTGCGCGAACCGACCTGATCCTCGACGGCACCGTCCGAGGTGCGCGAGAGTCAGAGCTGCACGATGGCACCCACGCAGCGTCCGGCGACATCGTGATCACTCGACGTAACGACCGACGCTTGCGGGCCGGGCGGAGCTGGGTGCGCAACGGTGACCGTTGGAAGGTCGCCGATGTTCGAAGCGACGGCTCAATGCTCGTTCGACGAGAAGGACGCTCCCGGGGATCCGCTGTCCTCCTGCCAGCGGCCTACGTCGCCGAGCATGTCGAACTTGGCTACGCCGTCACTTCCTTCCGTGCGCAAGGCCTCACCACCGATACAGCGCACGTGCTCGTCGATTCGGCGATGACTCGCGAGACGTTCTACGTGGCCATGACAAGGGGCCGTACCGCCAACGTTGCTTATGTCGCAGTCGACAAGCCGGATTCGTCTCACGCGGGACCACATCCGGGGGACAACAGTGAAGCCACCGGGCGCAGCGTGCTCTACGGCGTGCTCCAGCACGTCGGCGCCGAACTCTCCGCACACGAAACGATGGCCGCTGAGCAAGAATCCTGGGGCACGATCGCGCAGCTTGCTGCCGAGTACGAAACGATCGCTGCTGCCGCGCAACGCGACCGTTGGGCATCCCTGGTGCGGACATCGGGCCTCAACGCAGAACAGGCTGACGAAGTCATCGACTCGGATGCTTTTGGACCGTTGACCGCTGAACTGCGCCGAGCCGAAGCCAACCATCACGACCTGGAGGTCCTGCTTCCTCGACTCGTCCACGCTCGTGGTTTCGGCGATGCCGATGATATTGCCGCAGTGCTCCGCCATCGAGTCGCTGTGGCTACTGCGAGGCCAGCGCGCTCGGCCCGTAGGCAGTCGGTGCCCAGGCTGATCGCCGGGCTCATCCCCGAGGCAACTGGCGCTATGAGCCTAGAGATGGAAAAGGCTCTGGCGGAGCGCCGTCACCTGATCGAAGCGCGAGCGGACGCGGTGCTCGTTGCGGCCCTCGCTGACTCGGCGCCGTGGATTGCGGCTCTTGGCGGCGAGCCCGCGGACCCGCAGCGCGCCACCGTCTGGCGTCGAGCAGCGTTCGTGGTCGCCGCCTACCGAGACCGCTATCAGATCACTGCCAACTCCGCGCTCGGTGCACCATCCGACGGGACCGTCCAGAAGATCGACCGAGTCCGAGCCGAAGCGGCTCGACTTGAGATCGAGAATCTGGGCCGGTCGCGCCGCGCCCCGAATCCCGTTGCTACGCTCGAAGCTCGCGGGCTGGGGTTGAGGTAGTGGGTGCTCCCAGTGATGGGTTTGAAAATCTTCGAGCCGCCTAGCTCAGTACCGAACCACTCTGCTGGCTGAAGCGCGGCTGGGCGATCTGGAGGACCGCGTTGTTGTCGCGAGTTCGTCGGCGGCGCTACCTCAGGGTGTGGTCGGCCACCGGCGTACGCGACCTCCAGAGTGCGAACGCGAACGTGGTGGCTACCGCGCCGATACCGGCGAGGATCACAGCGGTCCAGCTCAAGCCCAGCGCCGCGCCGAGCGTTCCCGCGAGCGGGTAGGTAATCATGAAGCAAGCGTGCGACAGCGAGAACTGCGCGGCGAACACGGCTGGCCTGTTCGTCTCATCCGAGTTCCGTCGAAGTAGCCGAGCCGACGGCGTCAGGATCAACGACGTTGCGGCACCAAGGATCGCCCAGATCCCGAACAGGCCCATCCACATGTCCGTGGGAGGCGCCATGCCGATGAGTGAGGCCGCACCCATCAAGCCGACCGGAATCAGTAGCGCACCGAGCAGCATCACCCCACGGTCCGAGAATGTATCGAGCAACTTCGGAGCGATGAGTGCGACGACCATCGACCCGGCCCCGTATGCGGCCAACAAGAGCGCAACATCGGCTTGCGTGCGGCCGAGCTGACCCTGCACGAGCACGACGGTGTTCACGATGACCATCGCGGTCGATGCTGCGACGGTGAGGTTCAACGCGAGAAGGGCACGCAACTCTGTGCTACGCCAGAACGCACGTACACCGCGGGTCAGCTCTGCAAAGAACGGTGCGGGTGGGGCGGGCGTGATCTGCGGGAATGCTGTGATGGTGACCAGCACGGTCGAGATAACGAATCCGATGATCGTTCCGACGAACAAGTTGTTGTAGGTCATCACGGTGAGCAACGCGGCCGCGAGCATCGGGCTCAGCAGCGATTCCAGGTCGTAGGCGAGCCTCGACAGTGACAAGGCACGCGTGTACTGGCGTTCGTCGGGCAGCACTTCAGGGATCACGGCCTGGAATGCTGGCGTGAACGTCGCCGATGCCGACTGCAACAGGAAGATCAGAATGTAGATCTGCCACGCTTCCGTCACGAACGGCAGCCCCACCGCGACGGCCGCACGAACCACGTCGGCAACGATGAGTACCGTCTTCTGGGGGAGCCGGGCAGTCAAGGCAGTGATGACCGGCGACACTGCCACATAGGCGACCATCTTGATCGTCAGCGCCGTACCCAGGATCACTCCCGCGTCGCCACCGGCGATATCGAATGCCAACAACCCCAGCGCCACCGTGAGTAGGCCTGTGCCGAGCAGGGCAATGATCTGGGCAGAGAACAGCTTCGCGTAGGTCGGATTCTTGAGTACTTCAAGCACGACGACCTTCGCGATCCTCGACCGCACCTGGGTGCTTCGACCGGTGGTGCGCGGGATCCGCGTCAATTGCATGCTCGGCCTGATGAATCGCGTCGGTCACTAATCGAATCACGTGCTCATTCGCCAACCGATAAAACACCCGCTGCCCCTCCTGGCGAGTCTCGACAATTCGCGCCATGCGGAGCTTCGCCAAATGCTGCGACACCCCTGCTGGCGCGCGCCCCACGATCTCGACAAGCTCACCAACCGACAGTTCGCCGTCTTGTAAGGCGAGCACGATCCGCACACGGGTGGCATCCGCCAGCATTGCGAACACCTCGACAGCGGGCTCCACATACGGGTGCTGCGGTGAGATAGGAGCATCATCTGCATACATGCTTATATTCTTGATTGCGCAGGTAAATAAGTCAATCCGACACGAAAGCCTATGAGTTCTATGCCCACTGTTGGTGGAAGGGCCGCTGAACTGGTTACCTCTCGCGACATCGCGAACTTCGTCTGGGAACCGCAAGCCCAGCGCTCGTCGGGCGGGACATCTCGCTCCGAGCGAGCGCTGAGCCTGCTTGGTCAGTCAGCGCTTGGGTACTGCTAGGCAGTGTGCAACGGCGCCAGTTTCTCCGGATCCAATTCGTGGCGGCGCAGTAGCTGGGCGTTCAGGGCAACGATGATCGTGGACAGCGACATCAACACTGCCGCGGCGGCCGGGGGCAGGTTGAAGCCGATGGGAGCGAGCACGCCCGCGGCCAGCGGTACCGAGATCACGTTGTAGGCGGTTGCCCACACGAGGTTTTGCACCATCTTCCGGTAGGAGGCGTGTGAAAGCTCGATCGCGCTCAGCACGGCGCGCGGGTCGTTCGACACCAGGACGATGCCTGCCGACTCGATCGCAACGTCGGTACCCGCGCCGATTGCAACACCCACATCTGCACGGGCAAGAGCAGGGGCGTCGTTCACACCGTCGCCAACCATCGCGACCTTGAAGCCACGTTCCTGCAGTTCAGCGACCTTGGCGGACTTGTCTCCGGGGAGAACCCCCGCGAACACTTCGTCGATGCCGAGATCGGCTGCGACCGCGTCCGCGACCTGTTGTGCGTCACCGGTGATCATGCCAACCCGGATCCCACGACGGTGCATTTCGTCAATGGCGGCACGCGATTCGGGGCGAATGACGTCCTTGAGCGAGAACGCACCCTCGATGCGGCCCTCGATAACCGCGAACAGGACGCTCGACCCGGTCGATTCCCACTCGGTGACCTCGGCCTGGATTCCTTCGGGCACGGACAGGTCGAGCGCGGCGAGGAGCCGAGGGCCACCAACGCGAACCTCGACACCCTCGACGGTTCCTGACACGCCGACACCTGGCTCCGAGCGGAACTCGGTAACCGATGGAATGGGCAAGCCGTCGCTGTGCTCGTTTGCCCATGCGACGATCGCGCGAGCGACGGGGTGCTCGCTCGGTGATTCCGCCGCGGCAGCCAGTCGGAACACGCGCTGCGGGTCGGTGCCAGGAACGGCTGCGGCTGCGGTGACGGCGTGGCGGCCCTCGGTGAGCGTGCCGGTCTTGTCGAACATGACCACGTCGACGGTGCGCATGCGCTCAAGCGCCAGCCGATCCTTCACCAGCACGCCAGCGCGGGCGGCCCGTTCTGTCGCGATCGAGATCACCAATGGAATCGCGAGCCCGAGCGCGTGCGGGCAGGCGATGATCAGCACCGTCACCGTGCGGGTAATGGCGTCGGCGGGGCTGCCGACGATGAGCCACACCACTGCGGTGATCACGGCCGCACCCACGGCGAAGTAGAACAACAGTGCCGCTGCACGGTCGGCGAGCGCCTGGGCGCGAGTGGAGGATGCCTGCGCGTCCGCCACGAGCCGACGGATGCCAGCCAGCGCCGTGTTCTCGCCGACTGCGGTCACCCGCACTTGGATCGCTGAGTCGGTGGCGACGGTGCCCGCGGTGACGGTATCGCCAACGGCTCGGGAAACGGTTGTCGATTCGCCCGTGATCATAGATTCGTCCATGTCTGCGAATCCCGACTCGACGGTTCCGTCGGCGGGAACGCGTCCTCCGGCACGTACAAGCACGAGGTCTCCGGCATTGACGTCGGTACTTGGGACTTGTTCCACGGCCCCGTCTTCACGAACCAGCTCGGCGGTATCGGGAAGCAGCGCAGCGAGTGCGTCGAGGGCGCTTGACGCACCGCCGAGTGCTCGCATTTCAAGCCAGTGCCCGAGCAGCATGATGACAACCAGCAGGGCGAGTTCCCACCAGAAGTCAAGATCGAGACCGGCGCCGAGCGACGTGGCCCAAGACGCGAGGAACGCCACCGTGATCGCCATCGCGATGAGCAGCATCATCCCGGGCTGCCGGAGCTTGATCTCCCGCCACGCGCCCTTGAGGAACGGCATGCCGCCGTAGAAGAAAATCACTGTGCCCAGGACAGGCGCGATCCATGTCGTCCACCCAGTTTCGGGCAGGTGGTAGCCGAAGATCATCGCGATCATGGGGCTGAACGCGACCACGGGTATTGAAAGGACAAGTGTCACCCAGAAGCGGTTCCGGAACATGGCCACGCTGTGCCCGGCATGGGCGCCCGGATCATGATCAGCATGGGAATCATGTCCCTGCGAACCGCTTCCGTGACCCGCGTGGGCATCGTGACCCACCTGGGGATCCGGGCTGCCCGCGGTGACGGTCTCGGTGTGCATGCCGTGGTGTGCATGTTCACTCGAATGTTGAACGGCGTGATCGTCATGAGCGGCGTGCTCGATCGGCGTGTCCGGTCGGCCGTGGTTGTGGCCATTGGAGGGGTGGTGGCCGTGATGGTCGTGATGGTCGTGGCCTGGTTGTTGGTTCATTGCAGTTCCCGTCTATGGCTGGCTACGTCGCGATTCAGACGTCGGCCCGATGGATGCGAGAGAGGTGTGGCCGATAAGGGTCGGCGGCACGTCGTTTCATGTGAGCTGGAGCGTTGTGATGCAGGTTGCCGCATCGCCTGTGGTAGAGAACGGCGTGGTGCCGGATCGGCCGCCGTATGTCACTTCGATCGTTCCCTGCAGACTACGAGGAACCCAGAATCCAGCGAATCCGTTATCGAATGTCGTCGTCGACTCTGCGACGATCACTTCGCTGGTTGTGTCGTCAACGATGCGTACTTCGATGTCCTGTCCCGACAGCTCACCGCGGCAGGTCGTGAGGCTGTGGTAATAGCACTCATGGGTCTGCTCGACGTATGGGGCGATTGACAAGTATGTGACATCGTCCGGCATGTCCATGGTTACTTCTCGGACATTGTCGGTGAGAACGAGTGCTTCAGGCTGCACGGATGCGATCAAGTCTGCGGGGCGATCGCTCACGGGCATTCTGTCGAGGCTGTCGATAATGTCAACCGCTGACATGTCGGTGAGGCCGTGCTCGGCGAGCAGATCGGCCCCTGCCGGGTCAGGGTTCGTGTCAGGGGCGGAGCACCCGACCAGCACGACGGCAAGGACTGCTGCGGCTGCGGCGAGGATGGTTGGTCGTTTCATGTCACGTCTTTCAAGGTTGATTACGCTGTGCTCCTCGCGGGTCGACCACAAGGAGCACAGCAGAAGTCAAAGTAGGGGTGGGACTCGGTGCGGGCGTGACTGGAAGCAACGTCACCCGCACCGAGCGGGGAGCTACAGGCTCTGGAGGATTTCGCGCATGGTCTCGATCTCGACGTTCTGAGCGTCGATGATGGCCTGGGCCATGGTCACCGCATCCGGGTTCACCCCGGAGTCAACCTGAAGTTGCGCCATTTCCACTGCCCCCTCGTGATGAACGATCATCTGTTCAAGGAACAGTCGGCTCGCTTCTGTGCCTGTCGCGGCGTCGAGTGCGGCCATGTCTTCCTCGGTCATCATGCCGTCCATGTGGCCGCCATGCCCCATATCCATGCCATCCGTCGCGGCCGGTGGCATCCCCCACGCTTCGATCATGCCGTTGAGCGCGTCGATTTCAGGCTGCTGCGCCGCCTTGATCTCTTCGGCAAGGGTGACGACGCGAGGATCGATCCCCTCCTTCGCGAGGATCACGTCGGACATCTCCACGGCCTGTACGTGGTGGGGCACCATCATCTGCGCGAACATCACGTCAGCGGAGTTGAAGTCTTCAGTCACGGATGACGAAGTTGTTGATTGTGGCGGCGCGGACGCGCCGGAGCCAGCCGTGCATCCGGCCAAGACCAGGCTTGCCGTGAGGATGGCAGGGATAACGAAGAATGTTCGGAGTTTCAAGAGTCGTTCCAATGTGTCGGAGAATTTTTGGGTCGGCGAATCGAGGCGGTGCGCATGTGCGCAGCGTCGACGGACCGATCAAGTCCGACTGATGGAGAGTTCCTGTGGTGACGGCGTCATTGGGCGAGGTCCAGCCCGAGCGCTCACGATGGTGTCCATCGCGCGCTCACGAAGCCTGTCATTCGTTGCCAACAGGCGGGTGAGGTAGAGGGCGAAGAACACGAGGCTCGTCAGAAATGCGAGCATGCAGGCGAGCTGTATCGCGTCGTGTCCGCCACAGCCTGCGCCACACGCGTCGCCATGATCCGCGACTCCACCAGATTGCGCAACTGACGATTGGGTGCCGTGACCGGCGGAGACCGGCGATGATTGGTTCCCCGCGGCAGCCGCGACATGCACCAAGGATGCCGCGGTCGGCGTGGTCTCATGGTTCTGTCCATGCTCGAAGGCGTGCATGAGGAAGGCACACAGCAGCAGTGCACCGATCGCGAACAGGGCGACGATGAACCGGCGAGGCTTCAGGTCGAACAGGGCCGAGGGGAGGGCGCCTTGAACTGACACTCCAACACCTCCCGGACCGGTACGTCGCAACTTGACTTGCACATGCTATTCAATCATGTCGAGGCGATACCTCCCAGGGGTACCACCTGGCAATCCGTTCGTCTCGGGCGGACACGACCTCGGTACGAGACCTCGATCAGGTGCAGACGCATCTTCAGCTTCCCAGCGCCCGATTCACCCGCAGTAATTACACATGGTCGGGGAATCGGGTCTCAAGTAAAATCGAGGCAAAGACTCCACTCGACGATTGCTGGAACAGCGGCTGAGTTGCCGATACCACCCCAACAGTTGCCCGCCGGAGTTTGCGGAGTCAGCACCTCGGAGGTGAGGGTAATGGGGCCGAACTGGGACCACATGGGTTGGTGGGGTATGGGCTGGAGCTGGGTTTTCCTCATCCTGCTCCTGGTGGGAATTACCGTACTCATTGTGCTCCTAGTTCGAGTCTTTGCTGCACGCGATCCTCGACAGTCACCTCATCGCACCGAGAGCAACCGGGCTCGCGAGTTGCTCGATGAGCGCTATGCCCGTGGCGAAATTGACACCACCGAGTACGACGAGCGACGTCAACGACTTGACCGAGCACCCGACGCATGAAACCCATTACCCGTCGACAGGCGCTCCAGCTCGGCGCTCTGGGAGGGCTCGGTGTCGTCATCGGCGGGATCGGTCTCTCTCAAACAGGTCTCCCCTGGGGCAGAGCAATGGCCGATGGAGAACTGCTGATCGAGCCGGAGGTGTTACGAAGCAGCGGCGGGTTGCTGCAGGTCGACCTCGTTGCCGCGCGTCGCGAATTGACCATCGCCGGACGTCAGGTGCATGCCCTGACATACGGCGGCATGGTGCCGGGACGGACCTGGCGCGTGCGACCGGGGGACTCCATCGAGGTGCAGTTGCGGAACGAACTGGACACCCCAACCAACCTGCATACGCACGGACTACAGGTGTCTCCCGCGGGGAACGGTGACAACCCTTTCCTCTCGATAGACCCGGGGCAGAGCTTTGACTACCGATTCACGTTGCCAGAGGATCATCCGCCTGGGGTGTTCTGGTATCACCCTCACCGGCATGGCTCAGTTGCCGACCAGATATTCGGCGGCTTGTACGGTGCGCTGATCGTCGAGGATGGCCACATGCCCATCAGCCGCGAGCGGGTGCTCGTCGTCTCGGACATTTCACTGACTCCTGGCGGACAGATTGCGGCCGCCTCGGGCGCGGACGTGATGATGGGCCGCGAAGGTGATCTCCTGTTGGTCAATGGTCAGCACCGTCCGCACATGTCGGCACGACCTGGGGAGCAGGAACGCTGGCGTGTGATCAATGCATGCACCTCGCGCTACCTTCGCTTGGCCCTGCCTGGGCAACGTCTTGAGTTGCTCGGGATCGACGGCGGCCACGAGCAGGCTCCTCCGGAAGTGCGGGAGGTACTTCTAGCGCCCGGCAATCGCGCCGATCTTCTCGTGAGCATGAGCGCTGGGAGTGGTGAGTTTCAGACGCTGGGTTATGACCGCGGCGGGATGGGAATGATGGGAGGCCAGAACCTCTCCGGTCCCGAGACCATTGCCACGCTCACTGTCGCGGGGCAAGAAGTTGCTGCGCCGGGCGCGGCACTAGAACGACCGTCGGTTCGAGATCTGCGCGAGCAGCCCGTCGCACGGCAGCGCGAGATCACCTTCACCATGGGAATGGGGATGATGATGGGCGGTGGCGGAAGCATGATGGATTTCGGGTTCGACGGTCGTGCCTTCGACATGGACCGAGTGGACCAACACGTTGCTGCAGGGGCCGTCGAGGAGTGGCTCATCACGAACCCCACCCCTATGGATCACCCCTTCCATCTGCACATTTGGCCGATGCAGGTGATCGAAGCGGGTGGGCAACCGGTCAGTGAACCCACTTGGCGCGACGTCATCAATGTTCCCGCGCAGGATGGAGTGCGGGTGCTCGTCGACTTCGCGCGTCACCCGGGGCGCAGCGTCTACCATTGCCACATCCTTGATCACGAAGACGCTGGCATGATGGCCACCGTCGACGTCGCATAGTACCGTGCGCCCTCGCGCGGCTCGGCCCGCAGCTCTTCTTCTGAATCGATCCTCAAATTCCTATCGAAGCGAGGGTGCGTCGGGCAATCGTTGCCGCCCGCGTCACGCGTGGCTACCCTAGAAACGTGCCACGCGCTGCGAAAAGCGGCAGAAATGAGAGCCTGTTTCAGAGTGGCACGCAGAGGGCACGGCACCGCTGCAAACCCCGAAGATCCGCGTGATCACGCGGCCCATGACGAGTACTGGGACTTCTAGGCGCCGGGCGGCGCCCTGCCGCGCGATAGCCTGGGAAGGATGACTGCCACCTCCGATACCGTCGAGCTGCTGCGCGAGCTCGTGCGCGCCGCGTGCGTCAACACGGGCGACCCGGCCTCGGGCGGAGAGATCAGGGCCGTGCGGGTGCTGCAGCGCTTCCTCGCCGAGGCGATCGCTCGGGGCACGGTCGAGACGCAGGTGTTCGAGGCGGCCCCGGGCCGCTCCTCGCTCGTGGCCCGCGTGCGCGGCACCGACCCCGAGGCGCCCGTCCTCGGCCTGCTCGGCCACCTCGACGTGGTGCCCGCGGACACGGAGCGATGGACCCGGGACCCGTTCGGCGGCGACCTCGTCGACGGCGAGGTGTGGGGTCGGGGCACGGTCGACATGCTCTACCTCACGGCGGCCTTCGCCTGCGCGCTGCGCGACGTCGCCCTCGCGCCGACGCCCCCGCGCGGCGGCCTGGTGCTGCTCGCCGTCGCCGACGAGGAGGCCGGGGGCGACTACGGGCTGCGCCGCCTGCTGCAGGAGCATCCGGACATCTTCGGCATCACCGAGGCGGTCTCTGAGTCGGGCGGCATGCGCATGGGGGCATACGTCGCCATCGACGTGGCCGAGAAGGGCTCGGCCGGGCGCCGGCTCGTCGTGCGGGGCACGCCGGGTCACGCCTCCATCCCCTACGGCGCCCACAGCGCGGCGGTCGTCGCAGGGGAGGTGCTGCAGCGGCTCGCGACCGTGGCCCCCGCAATCGAGCTCGGTCCCCTGTGGCGGCCCTTCGTCGAGGCCCGCGTCGACGACCCGGCGCTGAAGGAGCGCATGCTCGACCCCGTGCGCCTCGACGCGGCCCTGCCCGAGCTCGGCGGCATCGCCGGCTACGCGCACGCCGCCTCGCGGGTGACGATCTCGCCGACCGTGCTGCGGTCGGGGCAGGCACACAACGTCATTCCGGATGAGGCATATATCGATCTTGACATCCGCACGCTGCCCGGGACGACGGACAAGGAGATCGACCTGCTGCTCGCCGGCATGCTGCACGGGCTCAGCGCGGAGGTCGAGATCCGCTACCTGCGCGGCTGGCCGGCCACGGCCTCCTCGGTCGACACCCCGCTCTTCGCCGCGATCCGCCGCGCCATCGCGGGCGCCGACGGCTCGTCGGTCGTCCCCATCATGGCGGCGGGCGGATCCGACGCGCGGGAGCTGCGAGGCCTCGGCATCCCGTCCTACGGCTTCGGCCTGCTCTCGACGGAGTGGAGCTACGAGCGCTACCGCGAGCGGATCCACGCCCACGACGAGCGGATCGACGTGGCCTCGGTCGGGCTCACGCTCGAGGCCCTGCGCCGCCTCGTCTCGGAGCGGATCTCCTAGACCGCGTCGTCCCGGGCCTCGACGGCTTCGGCCCGCCGGCCCACGATGCCCCGGGAGATCAGGGTGCCGAACAGTCCGTGCAGGATCACGCTGGCGAGCACCGTCACCACCATCGCGTAGAGCACGATCACCGCGTCGGTGGTCTCGATCGCGTTGAACGCGAGCAGGCCGAACACGATCGTCGAGGTGCCGCGCGGCCCCATGAAGCCGAGCGCCGAGCGCTCCCGGAAGTGCAGCCCGCTGCCGAGCATCGAAAGCTGTACGGGGATCGAACGCAGCAGCGTGAGCGCGAGCAGGCCGTAGAGGATCAGCGACCAGTCGACCGCGAGCAGGAACACGACGGAGACCACCGTGCCGAACACGAACCACATGAGCAGCGAGGCGAGCTCCCCGACGCTCTCGATGAGCGAGAGCTCCTCGCGCAGCGCGACCTCGTGCCTCTCGCGCTCCGTCGCCGTGCCGCGCGCCCGGATCAGGCGGTAGGTGATGCCCGCGATGAAGGCCGCCACGAAGCCGTTGCCATGCAGCCCCACCGCGACGGCGTAGGTCACGATGGGGATCAGCACCGCGCTGATCCGCAGCCCGTGCAGCTGCACCCAGCCGCGCCGCAGGGCGACCCGCGCGAGCACCCCGGCGAGCGCGCCGACGCCCGCGCCCGCGACGACGGCGAAGACGATGTCGGGGACCGCGTGACCCAGCAGCTCCCACAGGGTGTGGGACTCGTCGGGGGATTCCGCGATGACCAGCAGGAAGGCGAAGATCGGGGCGCGGATGGCGTCGGCGTAGCCGCTCTCGACGGCGAGCGCGTTGCGGAGCCGACGGGGGATGACCCGGTCCCGCAGGAAGTTCGCGGCCGGGGCGAAGTCCACGGGGACCACCACGAGCGCCACCAGCGCGGTGATCGCCAGGGAGGGAGCGTCGAGCACCGGGATGCCGAGGAGCGGGATGCCGACGAGCACGGCGAGCACCAGCGACAGCGGCAGGGCGATGCCCAGCAGGCGGGCGACGAGGCCGTGCTGCCCGCCCAGGTATCCGCCACGAACCTCCGTGGCGTCGACGAAGAGCAGCACCGCGAGGATGAGCTCGACGATCGGCTCGGCGATGTCCGTGTCGAGCCCCAACATGATCTGGTCGGCGAAGAAGAATCCGACTGCGATGCCGCAGCCCACCAGCGCGACCGGTCCGGTGACGTGCCAGCGCTGCAGGCGGCGACTGAAGAGCGACCAGGCGAGCATCGCGACCAGGCCGCAGACGATGACGGTGATCATGCGGTGAGCCGATCCGCCATCGAGTCGGAGCCTGCGAGCCCGGTCACGATCCGCCTCCGCCGAAGAGCTTCCCGGGGTTCGTGAGGCGCCACCACAAGTCGGGCTCCGTGATCTCGCCGGCCGTGGCGACGGGCACCTCCGCGCTGCCGGTCGGCGTCGAGACGAGCACCGCACCCGCGGTGCTGCCCGACGGGCCCGCGGTGACGGCGCCGAGGTCGATCGTGCGGCGAGCCGCCTCGCCGGGCAGCAGCACCGTGCTCGCACCGCCGGTCGTGACGAGGGCGACCCGCTCGCCGGTGACGGTCAGCGCCGAGCCGACCTCCTCGCCCTCCGCGACGATCTCCACCTGCTGGGGCATGCCGGCCATCAGGGTCAGCATCTCGCGGCCGGACTCGGCGCGGTCCTCCTTCGAGGGCCGGGCCAGGGTGACGGAGATGCCCACGACTTCGCGGCCGAAGGCGTCGGTCTGCTGCGCGGCGACGAGGTTGTAGCCCACGGTGGAGAGCATGCCGGTCTTCAAGCCGATCACGCCGGGCATCTCGCCGAGCAGCGGATTGGTGTTCTCGATGAGCCCGATGCCCCACGGCATCTCGGCGCTCTGCATGCCGGTGAACTCGCGCACGGTCGGGTTGTCGATGGCGATGCGGGCGACCCGCACGAGGTCGGCGACGCTCGCGCGGTTGTGGTCGTCCATCCCGGTCGGCTCGACGAGGCTCAGAGATTCGAGGCCGTGCTCCGCCTTGAACCGCTCGACCGCCTCGATGAAGGCCTCCTCGCTGCCGAACACCCACATGGCGTAGGCGTACGCGTAGTCGTTCGAGGAGGGGAGGAAGATGAGCTGCAGCATCTGGCGCAGCGTGATCTCGGTGCCGACCGGGATCGGGTAGGCGACGCCGTCGAGGCTGAGGTAGTAGTCCTGATTCGCGCGATCCTCGGCGGTCCAGACGTAGGTGGGGCCGTCGGCTCCGGGCTCGAGGGGCTGGGCCTCGAGGCCCACGAGCACCGTGACGAGCTTGGAGATGCTGCCCATGGCGTAGGCGGTGTCGTCGTTCGCCCAGACCTCCTCGCCGTCGGCCCAGCCGATGGCGGTCGGCAGCCCCTGAGCGGCGACGGCGGCCTCGGCGAGCGCGGGCTCGAGATCCACCTGCCGCTCGGCCTCCACCGCGAGCGAGACGCGGGGCTCCGGCAGCGGGGCGAGCGCGCAGGCGGCGACATAGGCGACGCCCGCGACGACGATGAGCGCGATCAGGGCGGTCACGGTGCGCCGGCGCCTGCGGATCATGCGGCGCCTGGCTTCGCTGCGCGCCGGTGCCTCGACACTGCTCATCCCGGTAGTTTATTGGGTCGGGCAGGCGACGCCGGCGGATTCGGATGCCGGAGCCTAACGCCCGGCCAGGCGCTGCGACAGCCGGTGCGCGTGCTCGAGCAGCAGGCGTCCGAGCTCGGGCCGGCGGTCCGCCGAGAAGCGGGTCTCGATGCCGGTGAGGCTGAGCGCCCACGACGGCTGCCCCGAGGGTCCGAACACGGCGGCGCCCATGCCCCAGCTGCCCTCGACGACGAGCCCCGGGTTCACGGCGTAGCCGAGGCGCCGCGTCTCGTCGATGCGCTCCCGCAGCGCCGCGGCCGAGTGACTCGGGCCGTACTCGTCCTGCAGCCGCGCCTGCTCGAGGTAGCGCTCCCGCGCGTCCTCGGGCAGGAAGGACAGGATCGCGAGCCCCGCCGAGGCCACTCCCAGCGGGAAGCGCTTGCCCTCGTAGAGCACGAAGGAGCGGATCGGGAAGCTGCCGTCGGTGCGCAGCAGGCAGACGGTCTCGCCGCCTCGCCTCGCCGAGAGGAAGGCGCTCTCGCCCGTCGCCTCGGCGAGCGCGGCCACATGCTCGCGGGCGAGCTCGGAGACGTCGTAGCGCTCGGCCGCGACGGCGCCCATCAGGTAGATCTCGGGTCCGAGCAGCCAGTGCCCGCTGCGCGCGTCGCGGTCGATGAACCCCTGCGCCGCGAGCGAGGCGAGCAGCCGGTGCGCGGTGGGGCGGGCCAGGGCGGCGGATCGCGCCACCTCGCTCGTTCCCGCACCCGCGGGCATGGCCCGGCTCACGGCGTGCAGCACCGCGACCACCCGCCCGACGACCTGGGTGCCGGGCATCGCCTCCGAGAACGGAGCATCCGAAGCGTTCACAATATGGACGATACACGGCGAATCGCCCACCTGGCGAGCACCTTGCCGGACGGTCTCATCCCCGAGTTGACCGCGCCGATACGCCGATCTTAGTCTGGAACGGGGCCGATCCACTCGGCCACATCATGAACGGAAAGGCAGCGGATGGTGTCGAAAGTCAGGTCGAGCGCCGCGGAGGCGCTCGAAGGGATCATCGAGGACGGCATGACCATCGCGGTCGGCGGCTTCGGGCTGAGCGGTATCCCGAGCAATCTCATCCGCGCGGTC
This sequence comes from Candidatus Leucobacter sulfamidivorax, assembly GCA_016771945.1. GTDB lineage: Bacteria > Actinomycetota > Actinomycetes > Actinomycetales > Microbacteriaceae > Leucobacter > Leucobacter sulfamidivorax. The sequence goes on along the minus strand of QZLF01000002.1, from coordinate 8,435 downwards.
CGCGACAGCGGCGCGAAGGATCTCACGATCGTCTCGAACAACATGGGCGTCGACGGCAAGGGCCTCGGCCTGCTGCTCGAGAATCAGCAGGTGAAGAAGGTGCTCGCCTCGTACGTGGGCGAGAACAAGCTCTTCGCCGAGCAGTACCTGAACGGCGTGCTCGACGTGGAGTTCGTGCCGCAGGGCACCCTCGCGGAGCGCATGCGCGCGGGCGGCGCGGGCATCCCGGCGTTCTACACGCCGACGGGCCTGGGCACGCCGATCGCCGAGGGCAAGCCTGAGGCCGAGTTCGACGGCAAGCGGGCGATCCTCGAGCGCGGCATCGTGGCCGACCTCGCTCTGGTGCGCGCGAACATCGGCGACGCCGAGGGGAACCTTCGCTATCGCCTCACGGCGCGCAACTTCAACCCACTCGCGGCGATGTGCGGTCGCGTCACGATCGCCGAGGTCGAGACGCTGAGCGGCGTCTACCTCGATCCCGAGCGGATCGACACTCCGGGCGTCTTCGTGCAGTGCGTTGTGCGCGTGGAGGACCCGACGAAGGACATCGAGCAACGCACGGTTCGCCAGCGCGAGAGCGCCGCGACCGGTGGGGAGGCCTGACATGTGGACTCGTGACGAGATGGCCGCGATCGCGGCCGAGGAGCTCGAGGACGGCCAGTACGTGAACCTCGGGATCGGTATCCCGACCCTGGTCGCCAACAACCTGCCCGAGGGCGTCACCGTGAAGCTGCAGAGCGAGAACGGCATCCTCGGCATGGGCCTCTTCCCCTTCGAGGGCGAGGAGGACGCCGACCTCATCAACGCCGGCAAGCAGACCGTGACGCTCGTGCCGGGCGCCTCGATCTTCGACTCGGCGACCTCGTTCGGCATGATCCGCGGCGGCCACGTGCAGACCGCGATCCTGGGCGCGATGCAGGTGGCCGCGAACGGCGACCTCGCGAACTGGACGATCCCCGGCAAGCTCGTGAAGGGCATGGGCGGCGCGATGGATCTCGTCGCCGGCACCCCCCGCGTGGTCGTCATTACCGAGCACGTCGCGAAGGACGGCAGCCCGAAGATCGTCGAGAAGTGCGAGCTGCCGCTCACCGGCGCAGGCGTCGTGAACCGCATCGTCACCGACCGGGCCGTCTTCGACGTGACGGGCGGCGGCCTTGTACTGCGACGCATCGCGCCGGGGCACACGGAGGAGGAGATCCGCGAGGCGACCGGCGCCCCGTTCGCCACCGAACTCGAGGAGGAGAGCCGATGACCGCGCTCATCGCGGGCTACGCCCGCACCCCGTTCACCCGCTTCACCGGGCAGCTCGCCGCGCAGCCCGCGACGGCGCTCGGCGCGCACGCGGTGAAGGCCGCCCTGGCGCGCGCGGGCGTCGCGCCGGAGCAGGTGGACCAGGTCATCGCCGGTCAGGTGCTGCAGGGCGGCGCCGGCCAGAACCCCGCGCGGCAGACCGCCATCGGGGCGGGCATCTCCTTCGACGTGCCCGCGGTCACGCTGAACGCCGTGTGCCTCTCGGGCACCGAGGCGGTCACGCAGGCGGTGCGCCTCATCGCCGCGGGCGAGGCGGAGGTGGTCGTCGCGGTCGGGCAGGAGTCGATGTCGCTGGCCCCGCACGTCATCCCGCTGCGGGCCGGCACCAAGTACGGCCCGGCGACGCTCGTCGACACCGTCGACCACGACGGCCTGACCGATGCCTTCGGCCGCACCGCCATGGGCGCGCTGACCGAGGAGGGCAACGGCCCGCTCGAGCTCTCGCGCGAGGATCAGGACGCCTTCGCCGCCGCTTCGCACCAGCGTGTCGCGGCCTCGGCCGAGTTCCTCGCCGGCGAGATCGAGCCCTTCACCGTGGCCTCCCGCCGCGGCGACACCGTGGTCTCGGCGGACGACGGCGTGCGTGCCGACACCACGGCCGAGGGCCTCGCGGGCCTGCGTCCGGCCTTCGCCAAGGACGGCACGATCACCGCGGGCAACGCCTCGCAGATCAGCGACGGCGCGGCCGCGCTCGTGATCGTGAGCGAGGCCGCGGTCTCGCGCCTCGGTCTGAAGCCGATCGCACGGGTCGAGGCGCACGCCTTCGTCGCCGGACCCGACACGCACCTGCACTCGCAGCCCGCCCGCGCGATCGCCGCGGCGCTCGCCAAGGTGGAGGGTGGAGCGTCCGTCGCCGACCTCGCAGCGGTCGAGATCAACGAGGCCTTCGCGGCCGTCGGTCTGCAGTCGACCCGCGAGCTCGGCCTCGACCCCGCGATCGTGAATCCGCACGGCGGTGCGATCGCGCTCGGGCACCCGATCGGCGCCTCGGGGGCCCGCATCGTGGGCACCCTCGCCCGTCAGCTCGCGGAGCTCGGCACGGGCTCGCTCGGCGCCGTCGGCATCTGCGGCGGCGGCGGTCAGGGCAGCGCCATCGTGCTGCGCGCGGTGTAGTCGCCTGCACGCGGAAGGGGGTCGGGATCCGCGGATCCCGACCCCCTTCGGTCGTCCGTGCGGTTGCACTGCGGAACGGCATCAGATGTTCTGCGGCGGATTCCGTTGGAGAATGGAGTCATGAGCACACGGGATCTTGCGGGGAAGCGGGCCGTCGTCACGGGGGGCGCGAGCGGCATCGGGCGCGCCTGCGCGATGGAGTTCGTCAGGCGCGGCGCGCACGTCGTGGTCGCCGATCTGAACGGCGGGGCCGCCGAGCAGGCCGCTGCCGAACTCGGGCGGCTTGGCGAGGAGAGCGGCGGCACCGCCGAGACCTGGCGGGTCGACCTCTCCGACACCGCCGAGCTCGACGGGCTGACCCTCGAGGCCGACATCCTCGTGAACAACGCCGGCATCCAGCGGGTGGCCCCGATCGAGGAGTTCGACCCCGAGATGTTCCGGCTGATCCAGCGGCTCATGGTCGAGGCGCCGTTCCTGCTGATCCGTGCGGTCCTGCCGGGCATGTACTCGCGAGGCTGGGGTCGCATCATCAACCTCTCGAGCGTGCACGGGCTGCGGGCGAGCGCCTTCAAGTCGGCGTACGTCACCGCGAAGCACGCCCTCGAGGGGCTGTCGAAGGTGACCGCGCTCGAGGGCGGGCCGCACGGGGTGACGAGCAACTGCATCAGCCCCGCCTATGTGCGCACCGCGCTCGTCGAGAAGCAGATCGTCGATCAGGCGAAGCTGCACGGCATCCCCGAGAGCGAGGTGGTCGAGCAGGTGATGCTGACCGAGAGCGCGATCAAGCGGCTCGTCGAGCCCGAGGAGGTCGCCTCGCTCGCGGGCTGGCTCGCCTCGGATGCCGCGGCGATGGTGACGGGGGCGTCGTACACGATGGACGGCGGCTGGACCGCCCGATGATCACCCACAAGTACCACACGCTCGACGTGCCCGTCGCGGGCGGGCAGATACGCGTCGGGGTCTGGGACCCGATCGCGATCACCGAGGGTGCGCAGGTTCCGTCGGTGCTCGCGGTGCACGGCATCACCTCGTCGCATCTCGCGTGGCCGCTCGTGGTCGCCGAGCTGCCGGGCGCGCGCGTCATCGCCCCCGATCTGCGGGGGCGCGGATCGAGCAACGCGCTGCCCGGCCCGGCCGGCCTGCGGGCCCACGCGGCCGATCTCGTGGCGGTGCTCGACGCGCTGGACGTCGACTCGGCACCGGTCGTCGGGCACTCGATGGGCGGCTTCGTCGCGGTCGCGCTCGCGCATGCGGCGCCCGAGCGCGTGGCGCGGCTCGTGCTCGTCGACGGCGGGCTGCCGCTCGACGCGCCGGCGGGGCTCTCGCCCGAGCAGCTCGTGGCGGCGATCCTCGGCCCCACGGCGGAGCGGCTCTCGATGCGCTTCGCCTCGGTCGCCGCCTACTTCGACTTCTGGCGCGACCACCCGGCCTTCGCAGGCGCCTGGAGCCCCGAGCTCGAGACCTACCTGGCCTACGACCTCGTGCCCGCGGGCTCGGAGCTGCGGCCGGCGACGAGCCTCGCCACCGTCACCGAGGACACGATCGACATGAACTCGGGATCCGCCCTTCCGGCGGCTCTCGCGACGCTGGGCGTTTCCGGCCCGCCGGTGCTCTTCGTCTCGGTGCCGCGCGGCCTGCGCGACGAGACCCCGGGTCTGTACGCGCCCGCCCACCTGGAGCGGATGCTCGGGGCGCACCCGGCGATCCGCCACGTGCGCCTCGGCGATCTCAACCACTACACGGTCGTGCTCGCCGCCGAGGGCGCGCGGGCGCTCGGGGAGGTGCTGCGGGCCGAGCTGGGGGAGTAGCGGACTACCCGATGCTCGCGTTCGCGTCGAGCTGCATGATCGCGAACATCACCGCCTTGGCCATCACTCCGCGGAGTTCGGGAGCGATGACGGGCTCACCCTGCGGGTCGAGGGCGATGACACCGAACCGCTCGAGTGTTCGCAGCATGTTCGTGGAGCGTCCGAGCAGCAGAACGGTGCGGAGATCATTCTCGTCGGCAGGTCTACCCGGTGAATGCTCGGGCGAGAGCGCACCGAGCAGGCGGGCGATGGTGAGGGCGAAGGCACCGCGGTCGAAGAAGGCGAAGAAGCTCGAGCGCTCATCGACTAGATCGACGGTGAGCGCGTATGCGACGGTGGCTGCCACGAGCTGCCCGGCGAGCTCGATCGGCACGGGCTCCTGGGCGAGCCAGGTCTCGGCTGCGGGTCCCGGCGAGACGCTGGAGGTGTTCGTGCGGATGATTTCCAACATCTTGAGCGACTCCCACCAGGCGGCGAGTGCCGGTACCTCCCACATCGACGATGCATAGACGATGGCGTCGTAGTCTGGCTCAGCGTCGAATTCGAGCGCGGGATCGAATTCGGGATCGGGATGCTTCGCCACCCCCTGAGCGTTGATGCCCAGGAATGCCGCAACCTCGCCGATCTCGTTGCGGCGCACTGCTCCGGTCTGCGTGACGCGCCGACGCTTGCCGACCCAGACGAGCAACTCGCGCACTCCATTCACGAGCGGTACCCGCGCGAGCGCGGCGAGGCGGGGCGTGGGGTCGAGGGAGTCCGCCTCCTGAGCGATGCGGATCAGCTCATCGGAGGGAGCACCGCTGCGATCGTCGAGTTCCGCGGAGAGGTCATCGAGCAGTTCTTCGATGAAGCCGTGAGCCCGCTCCCAAGCATCGGGGTGCTTCGCGGTCTGCAGTTGGAAGTGCAGATAGTCGTCCAAAGTGTATGCCGTGTTCATCTGCATACCGGGGGTGTCGAACCCCTCCGGTTCTTCATACTCGTCGGGATCAAAGAACCGGAGGCAGAACGGAAGCATGTCCTTCGGCCTGTCGAGATCGAGACCGTATTCGCGCGCGATGGTCAGCAAGTGCTCGAACATGGCGAGCTCGATCTCGACGGCGGGGCCGGCGATGTAGGGCTCCCGCTCGAGCCAGGCGCCGAAGCGGCTCAGCAGGCCGTGGTCGGCGGCGGTGATCAACGGGGGAGTGACGCCGAACGCCGCGCCGGAGCCCTGTCGCGGCTCGGGACGAGACGCTTCGGGGATCGCCGCATCCTGCGCGGTGAGCAGGCGCGCCGAGATCTCGGCGACGCTCGACCCCTCGCGATTTGCGATCGCGGCCAGTGCGCCAGCGACCGCGAGTGCGGTGCCCTCCAAGACCGCGAGCCCCGCGTGCCGCACGATGAGGCTGTGCAGCGAGTCGAAGGCGCGGTGCTTGCTGGCGAGCGCGAGGATGTCGTTCGCGACGTTTCGCGAGGGTTTGCTGTGCCACTTCGGCATCCGTACGACGGAGAGCATTCCGCCGAGCGAGGGATCGGCGAACCAGGTGTCGAGCGCGCCCAGCCCGGCCCCGATGACGTGGGAGGCGGAGGGGCGGTTCTCGGTCTCATCGGGCTCGATGTCGCCGAGGAGCGCGGCCGCATCATCGGGTCGCCCGTCGGCGAATGCGATGCCCGAGGTGCGCAGCACGGCGAGTGCCCGGGTGCGATGCTCGCCGATCGGCGTCGCGATCTCGAGATTGCGACGCTCGGTCGCTCGGGTGAGCGCCGCGTTCAGCTGGTCGATGTCGAAATCCGCATCGGGGTCGTCGAGGTCGACGCCCTCGGCTGCGAGGAGAGGCGCCAGTTCCTTCAGAGCCTCCTGCGCCGAGCCGGGTCGGTGGACGACTCCGAATCGCGCCATCGCCGCGAGAAGCTCGGGGTCTTCGAAGGGGTTCGCCATGTATTCAGCGTATCCGGGTGCACTGGGGCGATGCGGGGGCCCGCTCCCGCTGCTCTACATCTCGAAGGGGTTGACGATAGCCGTGCCGGTGTCGGCGAAGCCGCCGGTATCCCGAGTGGCGATGACCGCGTCGTGGGCTCGCGCAATCGCCGCTATCTGAGCGTCGAGCACACCGATGGGTCGTCCGGTTGCCTCTCGCTGCGCGATGATGTCTCCGTAGAGATCCGCGGCTCGCTCATCGAAGGGGAGAATGCGCCCTGCTTGCGCGGCGAACAGAGCATCGGCTGCGTGTCGGAGTCGTTCGCGACGCTGCCCTGCCGGGAGCCGAGCGATACCGTAGCGGATCTCAGCCCGCGTCACAGCGGTCAGAACGAACTCCGAAGGATCATGCTCGGCTATCCAGCGCGCAATGGCAGGATCGAGGTCGGGACGCATCAGAGCCGACACCACATTGGTGTCGAGCACGATCACGCGGCGTCACCCAGGGCGACCGAGCGCTGAGTCTCCGTGCGGCGCTCCGGGAATACTGTCGCGAGTTCCGTGTCCGACAGCGCGAGCGCTTCGGCGAGGCCGCGCAATTGCGAGACGAGATCCGGGGAGTCGGTAGCCACCCCCGCCTCGAGAATCGCCCGCGCCTCGGCCTCCATTGAACGACCGTGCCGTGCTGCCTGTTCGCGCAACTGCTGATGGACCTCAGGCCTGAGGTTCCTCACTGTAAGCACCGTCATACGGATCACCGCCCTCAGCTCTGCATGCAATGACTGCACCGTCCAGTATAGCGCGGTATCTCGAGCATTGGAGGCCCGACCCGCCCCTACAGCGTCGTCCGGAACGGCCAGCCGGTGTAGCACTCGGCGAGGTAGCGTCGCCCGGCCTCGCTCTCGACGACCGCGTGCAGCTCGCCCAGCTGGCGGTACCGATCGAACTCGGTCGACTCGGGGGAGAGGTGCAGCATGCTCGTCATCCACCACGAGAAGTGCTGCGCCTTCCAGATGCGGTGGCGAGCGGCCTCGGCGTAGGCGTCGATGCCGCTCTCGTCGTTCTCGAGCAGCAGGCGGCGCAGGGCCTCGTTCAGCAGGATCACGTCGGCGACGGCGAGGTTCATGCCCTTCGCCCCGGTCGGCGGCACGGTGTGCGCGGCGTCGCCCACGAGCGCGGCGCGGCCCTTCCGCAGCTCGCTCACCACGAAGCTGCGGAAGCGCAGCACGTCGCGCTGGAAGATGGGCCCCTCGTTCAGCGAAGTGCCGGGCACGCGGCTCTGCAGCGTCTCCCAGATCTCGGCGTCGCTCATGGCGTTCGGGTCCGCCTCGGGGTCGCACTGGAAGTACATGCGCTGCACGGTGTCGCTGCGCTGGCTGATGAGCGCGAAGCCGTTCGGGGAGTTGCTGTAGATGAGCTCGTCCGAGCTGGGCGGCGCCTCGCAGAGGATGCCGAACCAGGCGAAGGGGTACTCGCGGAAGTAGCCGGCGGTCATCGAGCCCGCCACCGAGGGGCGCACGACGCTGCGCGAGCCGTCGGCGCCCACCACGAAGTCGGCGACGATCTCGAACGGCCTGCCCTCGGCGTCGGTCCCGGTGATGCGGGGGGTGTCGGTCTCGACGCCCTCGACGGTGTCGACGTGCGCGCCGAAGCGCAGGTCCTGACCCGCCGCGAGCCGGGCCGCGATGAGGTCGATGAGCACCTCGTGCTGGGGGTAGAGCCAGACGCTGCGGCCGGTGAGCCCGGGGAAGTCGATGCGATGGCCCTCGCCGGCGAAGCGCAGCTCGACGCCGTCGTGCCGGTGGCCCATCGTGTGCACGCGGCTGCCCTCGATCTTCTCGAGGATCTCGACGGTGCCCTGCTCGAGGATGCCCGCGCGGATGGTCTGCTCGATGTCCTCGCGGCTGCGCGAGTCGAGCACGATCGAGTCGATGCCCGCCTCGGCGAGCAGGTGCGAGAGCAGGAGCCCGGCGGGGCCGGCTCCGACGATGGCGACGCGGGTGCGCTCTGCGGTCATGGCTTCTCCTTCGTGCGGTGCGCCGTTCGTGCGGCGTTTCGCTCCAGTGTGGGGCGGATTGCCGCCGTGCGCGCCAACCTTCCCGTTCAATGGGCAACTATTTCTCTTCCCTCGCCCTGCCCGGTCTCTTTCTCCTGCCCCGTCCCGTCCCTTCCTCGCGCAATAGACCCTTCTATGTTTGTCAAGCCGGTAACGGTGCGGGCTGGGCAGCGGTGAGTACCCGGTACACATGACGGGCGAGATAGCGTTTGAGGCCACGCCGGATCTCTTTCAGGGTCCGCCCCTGAGC